>CAWIGL010000001.1:0-141664 GCA_963835595.1 uncultured delta proteobacterium
CCCTGGGCGTCCTCTTGCATTCATCTTTTTCCGATGTTATAAGAGTTACACAGCCTGCCGTTTAACCTTCAAGGGAAGCGCAGTGAGAACCTGCCGCTGTCCCGCAACTGTGATGGGCATGAAAGGCCGGTGCACGGGCGGACCCTAAAAAAGTCCGTCCAAAGCCACTGTCCGCGAAAGCGGATGGGAAGGCGCGCCGGTTGCCCTAAGCCAGGAAACCTTGGGTTAGACACTTTAGGCCAATCCTTACGAGGTATAAGGAGGTCTCCCATGAAGCTATTTCTGTTCCTGGCAGTTTTCGCAGTTACCCTTTTTCCCTTTGCCGCTTTTCCCCAAACCACTCCTCTCAGTCTCGACGAGATAGTCGTCACGGCGTCCCGCACGGAATCCCCCCTGAGGGAGGCACCGGCCAACGTCAGCGTCATAACGGCGGACCAGATCAGGGAGTCGGGCGCCCAGACAGTCGCCGACGCCCTGGAGAGAGAGCCGGGCGTCTTCCCCCAGAACTACCTCGGCAACCCCAAGACGGCGAACATCGATATCCGGGGCTACGGCGAGGCGGCCCCGCAGAACGTCCTCGTCCTCGTGAACGGCAGGAGGGTCAACTCCGCCGACATGTCGGGCGCCGACCTTTCACTGATACCCGTCGACGCCATTGAAAGGATAGAGGTGTATCGCGGCCCGGGGAGCGTGCTCTTCGGAGACAACGCCGCTGCGGGGGTGGTGAACATCATACTCAAGGCCGGGGAGGGGCCGCCGAAGGTGACGGTCGCCACAACCGTGGGGAGCTACAACTACGTGAAGCCGGAGGTTACGGTCTCCGGGAGGGAGGGCAAGTTCTCGTACCTGGCCATCGGCGCCGACATCGATACGGACGGTTATCGCCACAACAACGCGTACCATGCAAAGGACGCCCTAGGCAATTTCAGCTTCGACGTGAGCAACAACCTTACTTTGAAACTGAGCACGGGCCATCACCGGGACGACTACGGCCTGCCGTCGTATCTGTTCTGGTCCGCCCTCCGGTCCGGCGCGGTGGGTCCGAAGGACTCCACGCACCCGAACGACAGTGCATCCACAGAGGACGACTTCTTCGATTTCGTCCCGGAGCTGACGCTGACCGACGACGTGGTCCTCTCCCTCGGCGGCTCATACCGGGACCGCCACACGGGCTCTTACTACGACTTCGGGTCCGGCAACTATTCAGAGCTGAAGAGCCAGCTCCAGACTTACGGCTTCACCCCGAAGGTGGTCGTCTCGAAGCCCATCGGCAGTATGAAGAGCGTCTTTGTCGCCGGGGCGGACTATTACAAATATGCGACGACCGTTGACTCTTCGGGCAACTACTTCGGCCCCTCGCTCTCCAACAGCAACATCGAGAGGAGGGATTTCGCCTACTACGCCGACGAGAAGCTCTACCCGTTCAAGGATCTGGCCCTGGAAGCGGGCTATAGAAGACAGAGGACGACTTACGACGTCAATTACGCAGACCTTGTGAATCCCGTTCTCAACCAGATCGGCGCCTCCAGTTACGACAGGGACGCCTATCGTTTTTCGGCCAATTACACCGTGCTGGAAAAGACGAACGTCTTCGCTTCGTATGCAAAAGGCTTCCGCTTCCCCGTGACCGACGAGTTTGTCGTGCCCGGTTATGTCGTTTACCCCGGCTACTTTATCCCTACCCAGATCAACACTAACCTGAAACCGCAGACTACTGAAGAGTTCGACGCAGGCGTCCGCTGGAACCCGTTGGCGCGCTTCGCCGGGACGATCACCTATTTCAGCAGCAGGAACAGGGACGAGATATACCTCAACCCCCTGACTTGGGCCAACGAGAACTGCGACAGGACAAAGCGCCAGGGGGTCGAGACATCGGTCTTTGTCGGCCTGACCGAAAAGCTGTCGCTCAACGCGGCCTATTCGTATACTGAGGCCGTTTTCAGCGGCGGGCAGCTCGACGGGAACCGCATACCCCTCGTGCCCAGGAACAAGGTGTCGGCCAAGCTTACATACGCGATAAGCGACTGGCGGTTCAGCCTGGCCTCTGTGTATACGGGCGCCAGGTACGCGATAAGCGACCAGGCTAACGTCGGTGAACAGTTGCCCGGCTACACGACTTTCGACGGCTCTATCGGATACAAATACAAGAAAGTGACGGTCCTCTTCACGGCGAAGAACCTGACGGACAAAAGGTACGCAGCGATGGGCGTGTACAGCTCTTCCGCCAACGACATAGCCCTTTACCCGTCGCCGGGCAGACAGTTCTTCCTGCGCTTGCAGTACGAGCTGGGGAAATAATGGCAAGGCAGGCGGCGGGGCATAATGGAACACGCGGGAAAGCGGGCCGCCGGTGCGCCGCCGCCTTTGCCCTTCTATTGTCTTTTCTCCTCGCGGCCCCCTGCGGCGCACAGGCTGCCGACGAAAACGCCGATGCCGCGAAGGACCGGCATCCCCTGAGACTCGTCTCCCTCGGGCCGACGATTACGGAAAAGCTCTACCTTCTGGGCGCGAAGGACCGCCTTGTCGGGGTGACGACTTACTGCGAGAGGCCCCCGGAAGCGCGCGGCAAGGAAAAGATCGGGAGCGTCACCCAGGTGAGCATAGAGAAGGTGATCGACCTTGCGCCCGATCTCGTCCTCGCCACGTCGCTCACGGAGGCAAGGGCCGTGAAGAGACTGAGGCGGCTCGGCGTTGCCGTCATCGTCTTCAGAGAGCCACGGTCCTTTGATGAGATGAACCGCCAATTCCTCGACCTGGGCAAAATAACAGGTGAGGAAGAGAGGGCGCTGGCCATCGTCCGAAGGGCGGAAGCAAAGACGGCCCGCATCATGGCACGCGTAAGGGGCCTGGCAAAGCCCAGGGTCTTTGTCCAGATAGGCACAAAGCCGTTATTCACGGCTGCCGGAGGCACCCTCGTCAACGGCATGGTCGAGTACGCCGGGGGGACCAATATCGCGGCCGGCGCAAAGACGGGCTTTTATAATAGGGAAGAGGTGGTCAGCCGGGACCCGGACGTGATCTTCATCGTAGGCATGGGGATCGCCCCCGAGAACGAGCGGGCTGTCTGGCAGAAATTCTACACGATGAGCGCGGTGAGGCACAACAGGATATTCATCCTCGACCCGTACAAGACGTGCAGCCCTACCCCGGAGACGTTCGTCGAGACTCTTGCCGCTATCGCGGCTGCGGTCCATCCGGGACTTGAATGACCCTGCTGCTTGCAGCAGGGTCATTTGGTGAGCGGGGAGGCTCCACGAGCAAAGCTCGTGGAGGGGGTGCTGAACCCCAATAATTGCCTGTGGTAAGGTATGCCAAAGCTCCAAGGATGATAGTCGGATGCAAAAAGCGTGAGGACGAAAAAGCGACTAAAAGAGTTTTTATGATGGGATGAGGGACAAAAGGGGAGGGTAATAGTATCCCTGTAGCAAGCTACAGGGAATCAACAAGTTTGAGGTAAAAGAATGAATAAGCCATTTGTATGGGCGCTCGCCGTTGCGCTTCTGATAGTCGTTTTGCTCGCTGCCTGTCTCTTCTCGCTCTCGGTGGGACCTGCGGGCGTCTCCCTGCTAAAGGCGGCCCGGCTCTGGCGCGAGGGGGCGCATGGCGCTTACCTCAGCGTAATCCTCGACATACGGCTTCCCCGCGTCCTGCTGGGCCTGGCAGTCGGCGGGGGCTTAAGCCTGTCAGGGGTCATCCTCCAGGGGCTATTCCGCAACCCCCTTGTGGAGCCGTACACGCTTGGGGTCTCCGGGGGCGCTGCCCTTGGCGTCTCCGTCAGCACCATCCTGGGGTTGAGCCGTCTGTCCGGGCCTTACACCCTCCCTTTTGCGGGCTTCGCGGGCGGCCTGGCTGCGATCTTTTTCCTTTACGCCTTAAGCTCGAAAAAGGGCGTATTAAGCGTCCAGGGTCTCCTTCTGGTCGGGGTCATGGTCAACTTCATATGCTCTTCGCTGGTGCTCCTTATCATGTCCTTCTCGCGCCTCGAAGACCTCCACGGCATCCTTTTCTGGATCATCGGCTCCCTGGGCGAGACGGACTGGTCCCTCGTGAAGGCGGCCCTTGCCGCGTCCGTCGCGGGACTCGTTATCTCATATTTCTTCTGCTTCGACTTGAACGCCCTGGGCCTGGGGGAGGAAGAAGCGCTCCACCTGGGCATAAACGTCGAGAGAACGAAAAGGATGCTTTTCATCCTCACGTCGCTCCTCACGGGATTCTGCGTCTCCCTCGCCGGCGTCATCGGCTTCGTCGGCCTTGTAGTCCCCCACTTCCTCCGCCTCATCGTCGGTCCGGACCACCGCATCCTCCTCGTCTCGTCCTTTCTTTCGGGGGCCGTCTTCCTCATCCTGTCCGATACCGTCGCCAGGACCGCCGCGCCGCCACTGGAACTGCCCGTTGGCGTCGTCACGGGCATCGTGGGCGGCGTGCTCTTCATCTATGCCCTGGTGAGGAAGCAAAGCCACCCGGGAGGCGCCTGATGCTTGAGTTCCGCGGTGTAAGCTGCGGATACGGCAAAGGGCCGGTCCTTAAAGAGGTCACGGTCCGGGTATGCGCGGGGGAGATGACCGGGGTGATAGGCCCCAACGGCTCCGGCAAGACCACCTTCATAAGGGCGGCGACGAAGGTGCTGAAAGCCTCGGCCGGGCAGGTCCTCCTTGAAGGAAGGGACATAGCCTCGATGAGCTACAGGGAGATGGCCGCTCGGGTCGCGGTGGTCTCCGGGGCCGGCGAGGCAGACCCGGTGATGAGCACGGAGGAATTGGTGCTCCTGGGCCGCATCCCTCACAGGAACGGCCGCCGGCTCCTGGACGGCCGCTCGGACCGGGAGGCGGCGAAAGCGGCTATGGAGATCGCGGGCATATCGGGCCTCGCCGGCCGGCCCGTTGCGGCCTTAAGCAGCGGTGAGCGCCAGCTTGCCTTCATCGCCAGGGCGCTCGCCCAGGCGCCGCTACTGCTCTTCCTGGACGAGCCGACGAGCCACCTGGACATCAGGAACCAGGTCGCCCTCCTTGAGATGACGGCAAGGCTCAACAGGGAAAAAGGGCTCACCGTAGTCATGATACTCCACGACCTCAACCTGGCGAGCCGGTACTGCCACAGGCTGCTGCTCCTCGACAAAGGGCGCCTCTGCGCCGAAGGACCGCCGGCGCGGGTCCTGACCCCGGAGACCATACGGGACGTTTACGGCGCGTCCGTCGCCGTCCTCGAAAGCCCATTCTCCCCCCGGCCGTTCATATACCCGGTGGGCGGGGGCGAAAGGTGACGGAAACCCAGGTATTCGGCCGCGCGGATTTTATGGACCAACCCTTGACGGCTCAACATGCTTGTTGTACTATAAGAAGTATCGTAGGAGGTACAACCAATGTCAAGAACTCCGAAGATCATCCCCATCTCCGATTTGAGGCAAAACGCCAGCGATGTCGTCAAAGGCGTTTCATCGTCGGGAGAACCTGTCTTTATTACCCAGCGCGGGCGCGCGGCTGCGGTCATGGTCAGCATGCGTTCTTATGAAGAGTCCCAGCGCGAAATAGACATCCTGCGGCTGCTCGCCCGAGGCGAAAAAGAGATAGAGGCAGGCGTTGGTTATGACCTCAAAGACGTCCTCAAAGAAGCCGACCGCTTTCTTGAAGGCGCCAAGCCTTGAGAATTTCCTTTACTCCCACAGGCCGTCGCCAGTTCATTGAAGCAATCGCTTACATTTTTCAGGATAACCCCTCGGCTGCCGAAGCGTTCCGCAACAAGGCCAAAAAGACCCTTTCCCGCCTGCGAGACTTTCCGGAATCCGGCCGATCCATCCCCGAGTTCCCCGACCTGCCTTTCCGCGAGGTAATAATCAGCCCATACCGCTTCTTCTACAGAATCAAAGACCGGACTGTCTGGATCGTCGCCGTATGGCACGGCGCCCGCCTGCCCGAAGAACCGGAAAGCAAGGTTCGTAAGACATAACGGGGGACGGTTGAGGCTTTCTTTGCGGCCGGGAGATTTTCACGCTTCGCGTTAAAGCGATCTTTTACATTGCGCTACGCGCAGAGAAAAAGATCGTTCTACCGCGCAGCGTCGCGAAAAGATCACGGCCGCATACAGATGCCCGCCCCGCAAGGCATCGTGGGTCCGCGCACGGGGCCTTGTGGGGCGGGCAAAACTGTCGTATACTATGTATCCAATGTGTTTGGCTGTCCCCGCACTAATCACCAGGATCGACGGCGCTATGGCCGATGCCGAGCTTGCCGGCAACATGACCCGCGTCAACATACTCTTCACCCCTGAGGTCAAAGTCGGGGAGTATGTCGTCATGCACGCTGGCTACGCGATAAGCGTAATGGACAGCGGCGAGGCGGAGGAGACCTTCCGGCTGCTCGAAGAGATGGCGGGCTTCGATGCAGACGGGTAAGCCTTTTCGCGACCCGGCGGTCGTCGAGAAGCTGAAAAACCGCATATGGGCCACGTCGAAGAAGCCCATCAAGGTGATGGAGTTCTGCGGCACCCACACGCACGCCATCCACCGGTTCGGCATCAGGCAGATGCTCCCCCCTACCGTCGAGATGTTCTCCGGCCCCGGCTGCCCCGTCTGCGTCACCGACAACACCGATATAGACCATGCCATCGCGATCTCGAAGCTCCCGGGCGTGATCGTCGCCACCTTCGGCGACCTTTTGAAGGTGCCGGGCAGCGCCGAAAGCCTTCTTACGGCAAAGGCGGAAGGGGCGGAGGTCGTCATGGTCTATTCGCCCCTCGACGCCCTCGCGCTTGCAGCCGGCAACCCCGGCTGCCGCGTCGTCTTCCTCGGCATCGGGTTCGAGACGACTGCCCCGGCGGTGGCCGCCTCCATCGACGAGGCCCGCGAAAGGGGCCTTTCCAACTATTCCGTCCTTTCGATGCACAAAATGACGCCGCCGGCCATGCGGGCGATCCTCGACGCGCGGGAGATCGCCCTCGACGCGATCCTCTGCCCCGGCCACGTCAGCACGGTCACGGGCGCGGACGCCTGGCGGTTCGTGCCGGAAGACTATCGCATACCGGCCGTGGTCGCCGGCTTCGAGCCGGTCGATATCATGCTGGCCGTCGCGCAGATCGTGCGCCAGTGCGAGGCGGGTGCGCCCCGCGTGGCGAACGCCTACCCGCGCACCGTAACGAATGAGGGCAACAGACCGGCGCGGGAGATGATGGACAAGGTCTTCGAGCCTGCGCCCGCGAGATGGAGGGGCCTCGGCGCGATCCCGGCGAGCGGCCTCGCCGTGCGCGCCGGGTACGCGGCCCACGACGCGCGGCGCCTCTTCGACGTGGAGGTCCCCGAAAGCCGGACGCCGGACGGCTGTAGCTGCGGCGAGATCATAAGGGGCGTCATGCGGCCGGACAAGTGCCCGCTTTTCAAGACGGCCTGCACGCCCACCCACCCCATAGGGCCGTGCATGGTCTCTTCCGAAGGGAGCTGCTCCGCCTACTACCTTTATGGATGAGAAATGGACGATAAGCTGATACTGCTCGGTCACGGAAGCGGCGGAGGCCTTAGCCACGATCTGATAGAGGGCCTCTTCGTCCGCCATTTCGGCAACCCCCTGCTGCTGCCGCTTGAGGACGCCTCCGCATTCGACCTGCCTCCCGGAAAGACGGCCTTCACGACGGACAGCTACGTCGTCAAGCCGATATTTTTCCCCGGCGGGGACATCGGCCGGCTGGCAGTCTGCGGCACGGTAAACGACCTCTCCATGCGGGGGGCCAGGCCGTTGTACCTGAGCGCGGGCTTTATCATCGAGGAGGGCTTTCCCCGCGCAGATTTGGAGCGGATCGTCGTCTCGATGAGCGAGGCGGCGCGCGAGGCGGGCGTCTCTATCGTCTGCGGGGACACAAAGGTCGTCGAGAGGCGCGCCGCCGACGGTCTATTCATCAATACGGCGGGGGTCGGCCTCATACCGGCCGGCGTCAGCGTCTCCGTGCAGAACGCAAGGCCGGGCGATGCGGTCATCGTGAGCGGCACGATAGGCGACCACGGCGTTACCGTCCTCTCCCAGAGGCAGGGACTCCATTTCAAAAGCCCGGTAAAGAGCGACGTCGCCCCGCTGAACGGCCTCGCTCAGGCGATGTTAGAGGCCGCGCCTGCGGCCGTGCACGCCATGAGGGACCCGACGAGGGGGGGCATAGCGACGACGCTCAAAGAGATCGCCTCAAACTCGTCGGTGGGGATAGAGATAGAAGAGGAGCGCATACCCGTGTCGGAGGCGGTCGGCGCGGCGTGCGAGATGCTCGGCCTCGATTACCTCTACCTCGCCAACGAAGGGAAGCTCGTCGCCATAGTGGCGGAAGACCGGGCGGCGCGCGTCCTCGATGCGATGAAGGCGCACCCTTACGGGCGCGACGCCGTCGTCATCGGCCGCGTGACGGCCGACCGCCCCGGCATGGTGACTATCAGGAACCCCTTCGGGGCAAAGCGCATCGTCGAGATGCTCGCAGGCGACCAATTTCCGAGGATCTGCTGACAGGACGCTTTGTGAAGAACAAGAAGGGCGAGGCATTTGCCCCGCCCTTTCACTATCATCCCACAGCCGTCGATCACGTACCCATTTCCCACGACGAGAGGTACTTCTTCTGCTCGCGCGTCAGCTTGTCTATCATCACGCCCCTGGTCGCCAGCTTCAAAAGGGCAACCTGCTTGTCTATCTCGGCAGGCACGCCGTAGACCTTCTTTTCCAGGTCTTTGCCCTTCTTCCACATATACTCGGCCACGAGCGACTGGTTCGCAAAGCTCATGTCCATCACTTCCGACGGATGGCCTTCGGCAGCCGCGAGGTTGACGAGCCGCCCTTCGCCCAGGAGGTATATCTTCTTGCCGCCCTTAAGCGCATATTCGTCCAGGAAGGGCCGCAGCCGCCTCTTCGAGGTCTTCATCGCCTCCAGCGCCGCTATATCGACCTCGACGTTGAAGTGGCCGGAGTTGCAGACGATCGCCCCGTCCTTCATCCGCTCGAAATGCTCCTTCCGCAGCACGCGGATATCGCCCGTGACGGTGATGAAGATGTCGCCCGTCCTGGCCGCCTGTCCCATCTCCATGACCTCGAACCCGTCCATGACCGCTTCCAGGGCGCGCAGGGGCTCCACCTCGGTCACTACGACGTGCGCGCCCAGCCCCTTGGCCCTCATCGCCACGCCCCTGCCGCACCAGCCGTAGCCTGCGACGACGAAGCGCGAGCCCGCGACGAGCATGTTCGTCGCGCGCAGTATGCCGTCCATCGTGCTCTGCCCTGTCCCGTACCGGTTGTCGAACATGTGCTTCGTGGACGCGTCGTTAACGGCGACAACGGGGAACCTGAGCACCCCTTCCCGTTCCATGCTCTTGAGCCGGATGACCCCCGTGGTCGTCTCTTCGGAGCTGCCTGTCACGCCCTCGATCAGCTTCTTCTTGCGCGCCGGCGCAAGGCGCATCACCCAGTCCTTCACCTTCGGATGGAGCGCCTCGTACCGCTCGAGGGCGATCATGTGGAGGGCGCCTACCAGGTCTGCGCCGTCGTCCATCGTAAGATTGGGCGCGAACGCGAGGGCCTTCACGATGTGCGTGTAGTACCTGTCCTCGTCCTCCCCCCTGACTGCGAAGACGGAGACGCCCGTATGCCTGACGATGCTCGCCGCCACGTCGTCCTGCGTGGAGAGCGGGTTGGAGGCGCAGACCAGCACCTCGGCGCCGCCGGCCTTGAGCGTGGCCGCCAGGTTGGCCGTCTCCGTTGTGACGTGCAGGCAGCAGGAGATGCGCGCGCCCTTCAGGGGAAGCTCCTTTTTGAACCTCTCCCGTATCAACCTGAGCACCGGCATCCGCCGCTCGGCCCATTCGACCTTATCCCGCCCTGCGTCGGCGGCTTTGATATCCTTAACGTCGTATTCCATCATTCCTCCTGTCAATCTTGGCAGTTATGAGCGGGGGACGACCCGCAAGCGGGTGCCCCGGGCAGCTTTGCTGACGGAGGGGGCGCTAAAGCCCCAAGCTATTCAAACGCCGGCCCGTTTTCTGATCTCGTCCGCCATGTCGAGCTTCTCCCACGTGAAATCCGGGTCGTTCCTGCCGAAGTGGCCGCAGCAGGCGGTCTTTTTGTATATGGGCCTCAGAAGGTCGAGCCTCTCGATGATCTTTCTCGGCCTCAAGTCGAAGATCTCCGTGATGATCTGGGCGATCCTGTCCGGGCTTATCTTCGCCGTCCCCTGGGAATCGACGTTGACGGAGACGGGCTGCGCGACGCCTATGGTATAGGCAAGCTGCACCTCCAGACGGTCCGCAAGCCCTGCGGCCACCACGTTCTTGGCTATGTAGCGCGCCATGTAGGAGGCGCTCCTGTCCACCTTCGACGGGTCCTTGCCTGAGAAGGCGCCGCCGCCGTGGCTGCCCACGCCCCCGTAAGTATCGACGATGATCTTCCGGCCCGTCATGCCGCAGTCCCCCTTCGGCCCCCCGACTACGAACCTTCCGGTGGAATTGACGTATATCTTCGTGTTCCTGTCCATAAGCTCGGCGGGAATCACCTTGTTGATGACCTCGGCGATGACGCCCTCCCGCACCGTGGCCGGCGAGGCGTCGGGGTTATGCTGCGCTGCGATGACGACCGAATCGACCCTCACCGGACTCTTGTCCACGTACTCTATAGTCACCTGGCTCTTACCGTCCGGCCGCAGGAAAGACAGCGAGCCGTCCTTCCTGGCCTCCGCGAGCCTCTGGACGAGCATGTGGGCGAACATGATGGTCATCGGCATGTATTCAGGGGTCTCGTTGCAGGCGAAGCCGAACATCAAGCCCTGGTCCCCGGCGCCCTGCTCGTGGTCCCCCGTCTCGTTGACGCCCATCGCGATGTCGGGCGACTGCTCGTCTATGGCGGTGATGACCGCGCAGGTCTCCCAGTCGAACCCCATCGAGGAGTTGTTGTAGCCGATGCCCTTGATCGTCTCCCTGACGATATCGGGGATATGGACGTAGCAGCTCGTCGTGATCTCGCCGCCGACAAGGGCAAGCCCCGTCGTGACGAGCGTCTCGCAGGCCACCCTCGCCTTCTTGTCCTGGGCGATTATGGCGTCGAGAACGGAATCGGAGATCTGGTCGGCCACCTTGTCCGGGTGCCCCTCGGCAACCGACTCTGACGTGAAAAGAAACCTGGACATGCTCATATGGGACTACCTCCTCGTGAATTATGTATCTACGCGAAATCCTCCGGAAACAGGCTCGACATCTCCTTTCTCAGAAGGTATTCGCTTTCTTTCGCCGATTCTTTCGAAAATATCTCTTTCACCAGGTCCTTGCAGTAGCTGTGTCCCAGCCCCCTGATGATCTTCTTGACCCTTGGGATCGCGTAGGCGTTCATCGAAAGCTCGTCCATGTCGAGCCCGAGGAGTATGGGGACGTAGAGCGGCTCGCCCGCCATCTCGCCGCACAGGCAGACCTCGATCCTGCCGGCGTGCGCGTCATCGACCGTCTTCTTTATCATGCGCAGCACGGCCGGATGGAGCGGCTCGTAGAGGTAGGAGACGTACTCGTTGATCCTGTCTATCGCCAGCGTATACTGGATCAGGTCGTTCGTGCCGATGCTGAAGAAATCGACCTCGCGGGCGAGGAGGTCCGTAATCATCGTCGCGGAGGGCACCTCGATCATGATCCCTATCTTGATCCCCTCGTCGAAGGGCACCTTCTCTTCCTTAAGCTCATCCATGCACTCCCGCAAAACGGCCTTCGCCTTCTTCACCTCGTCCATGCCGGAGACCATAGGGAACATTATGCGCAAGGGGCCGTAAGCGCTCGCCCGCAGCAGGCCCCGGAGCTGGGTCTTGAATATATCGATCTCCTTGATGCACAGCCGGATGGCCCGAAGCCCCATAGCGGGGTTGATCTCCTTCGGCACCTCGATCTTCGAGGCAAACTTGTCGCCGCCCAGGTCGAGGGTGCGGATCGTCGTGTAATTCACCTGCCTGTTCTCCGCGAGTTTCCTGTATATGTGGTAGTGGTCCATCTCGGTCGGGAGCGTCTTGCGCGACAGGTAAATATACTCCGTCCGGTAAAGGCCGACGCCTTCCGCCCCGTACCGCTCGACGATGTCCATCTCCGCCAGGAGCTCGATATTGGCGCTGATCCTGATCCTGAACCCGTCTTTGGTCTCCGATTTCAGCTTGGCGATGCGGAGGAACTCCTTCCTCTGCGCGTTGTGGTGGACCTGCCTTGCCAGGTAGTCCTTCTGGACCTCTGCCGGGGGATTTATGATGACGGTCCCGTGGTCGCCGTCGATGATGATCGTGTCGTTGTTCTTCGCAAGAGCGGTTACCTTGCCGAGGCCGACTACGGCGGGAATCTCCAGCGCCCTCGCCACGATGGACGTGTGGGAGGTGCGGCCGCCCACGTCGGTCACGAAGCCCGACACCTTGTGCAGGTCGAGCTGGATGGTGTCGGCCGGGGAGAGGTCGGGGGCAACTATAATCACCTTCCCCCTGATGCCCTTGGCGTCAACGCTGGAAACCTTCCCCTTCACCATCATCAGCAGGAGCCTCTGGTAGATATGGTCGATGTCCTGCCCCCTCTCGCGCAGGTAGGGGTCCTCCACCTTCTCGAAGCCTGAGAGGAACCTTGAGACGACCATCTCCAGAGCCCATTCCGCGTTGACGTGCCGCTTCTTTATGATATCGATCACGTCGCCGCTGAAATAGGCGTCTTGCAGCATGAGCAGGTGCGCGTCGATGATGAAGGCGTGCTTGCGCACCTCGTCGTCAGGTATCGAATCCTTGACCCGGGAGAGGTCTTCTATCGCGCCCTTCACGGCGGCCCTGAACTTGGCCACCTCCCTCTCGACCTGCTCCTCCCTGATCTGGTGCTTGGCGACGTGCACCTTGCCCCGCTCCAGGAGGTACACCTTGCCTATCGCGATGCCGGACGATACGGCCGTGCCCTTCAGTTGTGCGGACGCCGGCTTATCCTGGTTCATGTCTCACCAAAACCGTCCTCTATGAGCCGCCGTAAGTCGTCGAACGCCTCCTGCTCGTCGGGGCCGTTGATCATTATTCTAAACTTCGTCCCGAGCGGGCAGGCGAGCATCAAAAGCCCCATGATGCTCTTCCCGTTCACCTTAAGCCCGTCCTTCTCGACCCATACGTCCGATTTGTATTCCGATGCCTTCTTGACGAACTGGGCGGCGGCGCGCGCGTGCAGGCCGAGCCTGTTCCTTATCGTAAAAATCCCTTCCATTCCCGCTATTCTGCCTTCCTCGCGTTCAGCACGTCGGTCGCCAGGTAGATGTTCTTCTTGCCGTAGCTCGCGATGAAGCTCGCCAGCTCCGAGAGGCCCTTGCCCTGGCGGTACGTCACAAGCTTGATGAGCATCGGAAGGTTCGTGCCCGTCACGACTTCCACCTTGCCTTCCTCAAGGAAGGAGAGGCTGATGTTGGAAGGGGTCCCTCCGAACATGTCCGTAAGAATGACTGCGCCCTGGCCGGCATCGACGCTTTTCAGGGCATCGGTGAGCTTCTTCTTTATCTTGTCTACGTCTTCGTCGGGGAAGATATCGACGTACCGGAACTGCTCCTGCTTCCCGACTATCAGCTCGGTGGCGGCGACCATCTCGCGGGCAAGGTTGAAATGAGCCACAACAACGATACCAATCATCGCTCCTCCTTGTCGATGTCCCTGTGCAGCACCGTCACATTATAGCCCATGATCCGCAGATGCCCCTCCAGCTCGTTCACGAGCGCCGGCGACCTGTGCCTGCCCCCGGTGCACCCTATGCATATCGTCAGGTAGCTCTTCCCTTCCCGCTCGAAAAGCGGGATGAGGCTCACGAAGAAATCAAGCAGCATGGGAAAGAACCTGTCGTACGTCTCGTTCGACTTCACGTAGTCCGCCACATCGCCCGAAAGGCCGGTCTTCGTCTTCAGCCCTTCGACGAAAAAGGGGTTCGGCAGGAAGCGGACGTCCTGCACGATGTCGGCCTCCAGCGGTATGCCGTAGCCGTAGCCGAAGGAGACGAGGTGTATCTTCATCCTCTTCTCGCCGCCGCCGTACGTGCTTATGACGAAGTTCCGCAGCCCGTTCGTAGTGAAGAGGGACGTGTCGATCACCTTGTCGGCCATCGCCCTGATCCAGCTCATCTGCTCCCGCTCGCTGCCGAGGGCCTCCCTGATGCTCGACGCGTCGTAAAACGGGTGGACCCTCCTCGTCTCCTTGAAGCGCCGGAAGAGCATCTCGTCGGAGCAGTCCAGGAATATCACCTCGACGCCGTGCTTTTCCCTGACCTCCCTCAGCACATCCTTGCCTTCCTCGAAAAACTCCCTCTGCCGTATATCGATGACGAAGGCCGATTTGGCCGGCCTCGGCGCCGGGCCTACCGCAAGCTCCAGGAACTTCGGCAGCAGCATCAGCGGGAAGTTATCGACGCAGAAATAGCCCGCGTCTTCGAGGGCCTTCAGAAAGGTCGTCTTCCCCGACCCTGAGATGCCGCTGAGGATAAGGGCTTTCATTCTTCAGCCTCTTTCCGCGCAGACCGGAGCACCCGCTCCTCCAGGTCGCGCGCCGTGTCTATCCCGCCCATCTTGAGCACGTAGTTCCTGCACGCAAGCTCTATTACAGCCGATACGTTCCTGCCGGGGCTTATCGGTATGCGAATGAGCGGCAGGTCGATGCCCAAAAGGCGGTATTTCTCCTCCCCCAGGCCGACCCTCTCGTAGTCCGCTGTGCTGTCCCAGTCGAGAAGCTCCACGACCAGCTCTATCCTCTTTGTCGGCCTGACCGCCGCCACCCCGAAGAGCCGGCGGATATCCACTATGCCGATGCCCCGTATCTCAAGGAGGTTCCTGAGCATCTCCGGGGACTCACCGATCAGGTTGAGGCCGCCTATCTTCTTCACCTCCACGACGTCGTCGCTCACGAGGCGGAAGCCCCGCATGACCAGGTCGAGGGCGTTCTCGCTCTTTCCTATGCCGCTCCTGCCCACTATCAGCACGCCGACGCCCACGATCTCCATGAGCACGCCGTGGACGATGTCCGAAGGGGCAAGCATCTCTTCGAGGAAGCGCCCCATCCGCTCGATGAAGACGGAGGTGACGAGCCTGCTGCGGAGCAGGGGTATGCGCTTCGCCTCGGTCTCGCTGAGCAGGCACTCCGGCACCTTGAGGTTCCGCGTGACGATGAAGCACGCCACGTCCCGACCGCACAGGTCGCGCACGATCCTCTCGCTTTCTTCCCCTTTAAGGCCCCTGAGGTAGGATATCTCGGTGTAGCCCAGGATCTGCACCCTGTGGGGGTGAAGGTAGACCATGTAGCCGGCTATCACGAGGCCCAGCTTCTGGATCCTCGGGTTGTATATCTTTTTCGAGGCGCCTTCGGCGCCCGCGATGATCTCCAGCTCCAGGCCGTAGGTCCTATCCTCGACTATCTGCCGAACCGTTATGCCCTTCATCCACCGAACTTCTTGTCCTCTTCGACGATATCGCCGTACAGGTTAACGCCCGCGCCCTCTTCGATCAGGCGCTGCCTGAAAGACGGGTCTCTCAGCACGCGCGATATCCGGGACAGCATCTGGATGTGAAGTCCGGCGGAGTCCTCCGGCGCCAGAAGCAGGAATATGATGTGGACGGGCTTCCCGTCCACGGCATCGAAGCTTATGCCCGCCTTCGATCTCCCGAAGGCGCACAAAAGATGCGTCAGGCCTTTCATCTTACCGTGCGGTATGGCCACCCCGTCGCCTATGCCCGTGCTGCCAAGCCTTTCGCGCTCCAGGATAACGCCAACCGCCTCATCCACGTTGTCTATGAGGCCCGCCTCCTTCATGGCCGTCGTCAGCTCTCTTAGGACCTCTTCTTTCGTCGAGCCCTTGAGGTCCGCTATTACGCAGGATTCCCTCAGGGCATCCCCCATCTTCATAGGGCCCTTCCCCTCGTTTCGATTAGGCCGAAATTGCCGTCTTTCCGCTTGTACATCACGCAGACGTTGCCGTTGTCGATCTCCCTGAATATGATGAAGCCGTCGCCGGAGGCGGCAAGCTGCATCTTCGCCTCTTCGGGGTCCATCGGCTTGGCATCGATCGTCTTCTGCATGATAACCTGGGCGTCCTTCTCCTCGCTGACGCCTTCCACGTATTTCGGCTTGTTCTCCCGGTACTGCTTCATCTTGTCCCGGTACCGCGACAGCCGCGTCTCCAGCTTGTCGAGGATGCCGTCAACCGCCGCGTGCATGTCGTCCATAACCTCGTGGGCGTTTATCACCACGCCGTTGAGGTTGAACATAACGTCCACCCGCTGCCTGTACTTGCGCTCCAGGGAAAGGACGACGTGGAGGTCTATCGGGCTTTCGACAAACTTTTGCAGCCGGGAAAGCTTTTCCTCCACGTACTTTTTCAGTCCGTCGTCGGGCGTGAGCCGCCTGAAGCTGATCGTAATATCCATATTACCCCCAACGCTTACCAATTAAGAGCCGGCCAAGATGTGAGCCGGCCCGTTAAAAAGCATCTGCCCCGGCGCCCCTTGTCCGGGATAAGGCGAGGGCCGCGGCCGGAAGCGCCCCTTTGTCAGTCGAGCCTCCGCCGCTCGCGGGAAGACTGGATATGCAGGACTTCCCTGTATTTGGCGACGGTCCGCCTGGCTATCCTCACGCCGAACCTCTCCTTGAGGAGGGCGACGATCTCCTCGTCCTTCAGCGGCGTCCCCCTGTCCTCCTTCTCTACGATCTCCGAGATGCAGTCCATCACCGCGTTGGCGGACTGGGCGTCTCCGTTCTCGCTGCCTACGCCGGTCGTGAAGAAGAACTTCATCTCGAAAACACCGCACGGCGTGCCCATATACTTGTTGCTCGTGATCCGGCTGACGGTCGATTCGTGGACGCCGACGTAGTTGGCAACGTCCTTCAAAATGAGCGGCTTCAGGCAGCGCACGCCCTTATCGAAGAACTCCTTCTGGAAATCGACGATGCTCTTGGCGACGAGGTAGAGCGTCCTCTGCCTCTGCTGGAGGCTCTTCATGAACCATTCCGCCTGCTTGATCTTCTTCCTGATATACTCCTTGGCGTCGCCGTTCACCTTGTCCTGCACGAAGAGATCGACGTAATACCTGTTCATCTTGAGGTCCGGCATGTCCTCGTCGTTCAGGAAGACCTCGAAGCCGTCCTCCCCTTTGACTACGTGGACGTCGGGGACGACGTAGATCGGCTGGTCGCTTTCGTAGTTCCGGCCCGGCTTCGGGTCGAAGCTCTTGATCTTCTCGAAGACCGCTCTGATCGCCTCCACGGAATAGCCCGTCCGCTTCGCGATCTCCTTCAGGTCCGACCTCTTAAACAGGTCGAAATGGTTGTTGACGATGTCCTCGAAGACGACGTCCTTCCCACCCGTCTCGGCGTACTGGATGAGCAGGCATTCCCGCAGGTCCCGCGCCCCGACCCCCGCCGGGTCGAGCTTCTGGACCTTCTTGAGCGTCCCTTCCAGGATCGGGAGGGGTATGGCCGACATCGCCGCGATCTCTTCGAGGGTGGTGGAAAGGTAGCCGTTGTCGTCGATGTTCTCGATGATCCACTCCGCGCAGATTCGCTCGTCGGCGGAAAAATCGGAAACCCCCGCCTGCCAGCGCAGGTAGTCGCGCAGGCCCGCGACCTTCCGCACTATGTTCTCGTAATCGGGGTAGTCCCTGTCGTCGCGCGGGGTGAACTCCTCGGACGGGGAGTACCTTTCGAGCCATTCGAGCATCTCTTCCTTTTTCTGCGTCTCTTTCTCTTTCTCCTCCGCCTGCTCTTCCTGCACCTCCAGGACCGGGTTCTCCTTGATCTCCTGCTCGATGGCCTCGATAAGCTCGAGCTGCGAAAGCTGGAGCAGCTTGATGGCCTGCTGCAACTGGGGCGTAAGCACCAACTGCTGCGCGAGCTTTTGCGTCTGCTTAAGTTCCAGCATTAATGTAAAACTCCTCGCCCAGATATACCTCGCGGGCAAGCCTGCTCTTGGCGATCTCGAACGGGTCGCCCTCTATCAGTATCTTGCCGTCGTTAATAATGTAAGCCCTGTCGCATATGGGCAGCGAATCGCGCACGTTGTGGTCGGAGATGAGGATGCCTATGCCCCTCTTCTTCAAGCCCAGCACGATCTTCTTGAGGTCGGATATCGATATGGGGTCGATGCCGGAGAACGGCTCGTCGAGGAGCATGAACTTGGGGGCTATCATCATGGCCCTGGCTATCTCAAGCCTCCTGCGCTCACCGCCCGAAAGCAGGTCTGCGCTGTTGTCCGCCAGGTGGGCCAGCCTGAACGACTCCATCACCTCCTGTATCTTGTGCTCCATAACGCTCCGGTCGTCTTCGTGGAACTCCATGATGGACCTTAGATTGTCCCTCACGCTCATCTTTTTGAAGACGGACGGCTCCTGGGGCAGGTAGGTGATCCCTTTCCGGGCACGCAGGAACATCGGAAGGTTCGTAAGATCGTCGTCGTCGAGCCTGACCTCCCCCGCATCGGGTCGTATGAAGCCGATCATCATGTAGAAGGTGGTCGTCTTGCCGGCGCCGTTCGGGCCGAAGAGACCTACGACCTCCCCCGTGTCCACGTAAACGGCCACATCGTCTACCACCTTCCGCGAATCGTACGTCTTCGAAAGGTGCTGCGCCCTGAGCACCGACGCCGGCTTTGCCGGTCCTGTCATCATTCCGTTCCTGTCATCGGGTCCGCGGCTCCATCTTCATCTTCGGCTCATCCACCGAGAACTTGTCGCTCGTCAGGTCGTACACTATCTTGTCCCCCGTCATGTCAACCTTGTCCCTTGTGATCCGGGGGTGGTCCGTCAGCACTACCCTGTCTTCCCTAAGATAATATACTGCCCGCTGACTTTTCGCAATAGTCCCTTTAGATACGATCTTCACGTTGCCCACCGCGTCGATCTTTTCGATGTCGTCCTGCTGGGAAAGCACCTGCACCCTGTCGCAGTACATGTCCATCTTCTCGCCCTTCACGACCACGTCGCCCTCGAAGATGTACGTGTTGTCCTTGAGGAGGTAGACGAACTTATTCGCGGTGAACGCGTATTTCCCCTTCTCCTCCTGTATATTGCCGCTGACGTCCTTATCGACGGTGATGATCTGGTCCTTCGTGTTCGCGTCGAGCCCTATGCCCTTCATCGTGAACTTCTTGCCCTGCAGGTCCACGGGCGCCTTCGTGTACGCGAGGGACTTCTGGAAATTGAACTCCATCGACGGGCTTTTTATCACGTACTCGCCCTTGTAGAAGACCTCGACGCCCTGGACGCTGCCGACCTCTTTGGCCGTGTCCATCGTCCCCTTACTTCCCGTAAAGGTAACAACGGTGCCGGGATTCGGCTTGTAAAGGCCCTTGATGCCCTCCATCTCGACGACAGTCGAGTCGATGAACTTCCTCATGATTTTGGCCTTTATCTCCCAGTCAACGACTCCCTTCTTCTCCCCGGAGTATTTTATGTCCTTGAAGACGATGACCCTCTTGCCCTCCTCCTTGACGTTCGACGTGGCCCTCTCCGGCTCCTGGAGGAAGAAATAGCCCGACAGGAGAATAATGCCGACGATGAAAGCAATTGTTATATAGACGACTCTCTGGCGGTTCATGGGGCGGGTCCTATAAGCCGCATGGGACTTATACGATCTTCGCCTTGAGGAGGTCGTGGATGTGGAGCACGCCGATCGGGTGCTTCCGCTCGTCCTTCTCGAAGACGAACAGGGACGTAATGGAAAATTCCTCCATTTCTTTCAGTGCCCTGGCCGCAAGGGTGTCTCTCCCGATGCCCTTGGGATTGCTCGCCATCACGTCCCCGGCCCTGACGGAGAGCATATCCTCGTATTTCTCGAAGGCCCTCCGCAGGTCGCCGTCCGTGATGACCCCCGTCAGCTCGTCCTGCCTGTTGAAGACGCCCGTCATGCCGAGCCTTTTCGACGTGATCTCCATGATCGCCTGCCTCATCGTAACGTCTTCGTAGACGCGGGGGAAGGCCTCCCCCGTGTGCATCAGGTCCTCGGCCTTCAGGATGAGGCTCCTGCCGATGCTGCCTCCCGGATGGAGGAGCGCCAGGTCGTCCACCGTGAAGTTCCTCTCCTTCATCAGGGCCACGGCCAGGGCGTCACCCAGGGCAAGGGCAGTCGTCGTGCTCGAAGTCGGTATCAGGTTGTACGGGCACGCCTCCTCGACCCGCACGTCCAGCACAATGTCCCCGCAGCGCGCGATGGTGGACTCCCTGTTGCCCGTGACGACGATCGTCACCATGCCCATCCGCCTTATCCAGGGCAGGACCTTGACTACCTCGTCCGTCTCCCCGCTGTTGGAGATGATGAAAAATATGTCCTCCTTGCGGACTATGCCCAGGTCCCCGTGGAGGGAGTCCGCAGGATGCAGATATATCGACGGTACGCCGACGCTTGAGAACGTTGCCGCGATCTTCTTGGCTACGAGGCCTGATTTGCCTATCCCGCAGAAGACGACCCTGCCTTTGGCCGCGCAAACGGCCTCCACCGCACGGTCGAAGTCTTCGTTGAGCGCCTCCATCACCTGGAGGATCGCCCGCGCCTCCTTCTCCAGCACGTCTTTTCCTATAGCGACATGGCTGCTCACAGGGCCTCACCTATCCTTTTGAGGGCTTTCAGCATACCTTCGACCTCGTCCAGGCGGACGGAGTTATCCCCGTCGCACAGGGCCTTTTCCGGCGTCTCGTGGACCTCCATGAATATACCGTCCGCCCCGGCCGCCACGGCCGCCCGCGCGAGCGGCAGGATAAACTCCGGCCTGCCCGAGGACGAGGCGCCCGCCCCGCCCGGCAGTTGGACGCTGTGCGTAGCGTCGAAGATAACGGGGTAGCCGAACCCCTTCATGATCGCGATCCCCCTGAAATCGACGACGAGGTTATGGTAGCCGAAGCTCGTCCCCCGCTCCGTGACGAGTATGCGCCTGTTGCCCGTCGATTCCACCTTGCGTATCGCGTGAAGCACGTCCTCCGGCGAGAGGAACTGCCCCTTCTTGATGTTGACCGCCTTGCCCGTTTTGCCGCAGGCCACGAGGAGGTCCGTCTGCCTGGAGAGCAGCGCGGGCACCTGGACGACATCGACCACCTCGGCCGCAGCCGCCGCCTCGGCCGGCGAGTGTACGTCCGTAAGGACGGCCACGCCGAGGCGCTCCTTCACTTCCCTGAGGATGGCGAGGCCCGCCTCGATCCCCGGTCCCCTGAAATTGTCGATGGAGGTCCTGTTCGCCTTGTCGTAGGACGCCTTGAAGATGAAGGGGAGACCGAGCCTGCCCGCAATCGCTGCGAGGCGCTCCGCCGCAGCCAACGTCGCCTCCCTGTCTTCTATCACGCAGGGGCCGCCTATGAAGGTGAAGGGCCTGCCCCCCGCCTGCTCGCCCCCGGCCTTCATTTCTTCTTGCATCTTGCCTTTTCCTGCCTGCGCTTGATCGCAGCCTTTATGAACTCCCGGAAAAGCGGATGGGGGTTGAAGGGCTTCGACTTGAACTCCGGGTGGAACTGGCATCCGAGGAACCAGGGGTGGTCCTTCAGCTCGACGATCTCGACGAGCGTCTCGTCGGGCGAGATCCCCGTGACCTCCATGCCGCAGGTCTCCAGCTTGCCCCTGTACCGCATGTTGAACTCGTAGCGGTGGCGGTGCCTCTCGTAGATCAGGTCCTGGTTGTAAGCCTTGTAGGCGCTGCTGCCCGGTTTGAGCCTGCACGGGTAGGCGCCGAGCCGCATCGTGCCGCCCTTGTCGGAGGAGGCGTCCCGCGTCTGCACCTGGTCGTCCCTGTCAACCCACTCCTCCATAAGGTAGATCACCGGGCAGTCCGTCTCCTCGTTGAACTCCGTGCTGTGGGCGCCTTTCATCTTGCCGAGGTTCCGCGCGGTCTCTATCACGGCAAGCTGCATCCCGAGGCAGATGCCGAAATAGGGTATCGCGTTCTCCCGCGCGTAAGTGACCGCGTTGATCTTCCCCTCGATGCCCCGCGAGCCGAAGCCGCCGGGCACCAGTATGCCGTCAACGCCGCTTAAGTGCCTGCCTACGTCCTTCTCCAGGTCCTCCGAATCGACGTACCGGATGACGACCTTGCAGTTGTTGGCGATGCCGCCGTGGGTCAGCGCCTCGTTGAGGCTCTTGTACGAATCGGTCAGCTTGACGTACTTGCCGACCATCGCGATCTCGACCTGCTTCTTCGGCGCGGTTACGACATCGACGATATTCTGCCACTCGGCGAGGTCGGGCTTCTTGGCCCAGATGTTGAGGAGCTGGGTGATCTTGTCGTCGAGGCCCTCGCGGTTGAACATGAGGGGGACTGCGTAGATCGACTCGACGTCCTTTGCCGTTATGACCGCGTCCTTCTCCACGTTGCAGAAGAGGGCGATCTTATCCTTGAGGGCTGTCGGGAGGAGGGCCTCCGTCCTGCACAGCAAGATGTCCGGCTGGATGCCTATCTCCCGCAGCTCCTTGACGCTGTGCTGCGTCGGCTTCGTCTTCATCTCCCCGGCAGTCTTGATGTAGGGCACGAGGGTCAGGTGGACGAAGAGCGTGTTATCCTTTCCCAGGTCGTTCCTGAGCTGGCGGATCGCCTCCAGGAAGGGCAGGCTCTCGATGTCGCCCACGGTGCCGCCTATCTCGACAATGACGATGTCGATGTTCTCGTCAACGTCGAGGATCATCGACTTTATCTCGTCCGTGATGTGGGGTATCACCTGGACGGTGCCGCCTAGGTATTCGCCCCTTCGCTCCTTCGATATGACCGAGTCGTAGATCTGGCCCGTCGTGAAGTTCGACCTCTTCGATATCTGCGCACGGGTGAAGCGCTCGTAATGGCCGAGGTCGAGGTCCGTCTCCGCTCCGTCCTCCGTCACGAAGACCTCCCCGTGCTGGAAGGGGTTCATCGTGCCCGGGTCCACGTTGATATAGGGGTCGAGCTTCTTGAGGGTGACCGAAAGGCCCCTCGATTCGAGAAGGGCGCCTATCGAGGCGGAAGCAAGGCCCTTGCCGAGTGAAGAGACGACCCCACCTGTGACGAAGATAAACTTTTGTCTCATGGCTCCAACCCCTTCATGAAGAATGCAACCATCTGCTCGCCTGAAAACAGCCTGCCGCCGTTGCCTTCGTCGTAGGTTCCGCCGGGCCCTTTGCGCCCCTTCCGGTAAACGGCGAACGGGACCGGACACGCGTAATGCGTCTTCATAGAGAGGGGCGTGGCGTGGTCCGTGACGACCATCAGCCTGACCTCCTCCCCCGCCGCCTTTAAAATCGGGCCTACGACCTCCGCGTCGATCCGCTCTATGGCCTTTATCTTCTCCGGGAGGCTCCCTTCGTGCGACGCCTCGTCGGGCGCCTCCACGTGCACGTATACAATGTCGTAATCCTCGATGAGCGCCAGCGCGCAGCGCGTCTTAGCGCCGTAATCGGTGTCGAGATACCCCGTCGCCCCTGCGACGCGCGGCGTATCGAAGCCCGCGAGCGCCCCGATGCCCTTTATGAGATCGACGGCAGCCACGACCGCCCCTTTCGTCCCGTACGTGTCGCGGAAGGCGGGGAACGAGGGCCGCTTGCCCTGACCCCACAGCCAGATACTGTTCGCAGGGGCAAGGCCCCTGGCGATGCGGCCCGCGTTGACCGGGTGGTCCTTCAAAAATATCTGGGAGTCGCTCATCAGCCTGATGATAGTTTTGGCCCCAGGGCCCGAAGGTATGTGGTCTATCACCTCTTTGCCAGATATGTCGTGGGGGGGCGTAGTCTCCATGTCCGCGTAGCCCCCCTTCCAGACCATGAGGTGGCGGTAGCCGACGCCCGGGAAGAACCGAAAGGTGTCGCTGCCGACTGCCGCGTCCAGGTCTGCGATCAGCGTCCTTGCCTCCTCCGTCGTGATGTGGCCCGCGCTGTAGTCGCCCATCAGCACCTTCGGCGGCCTCACGTCGAGGTATACGAGGTTGCAGCGGAACGCCACGTCATCATCGTCGAGGCTGCGGCCCATGCCGTATGCCTCTATGGGGGCGCGCCCCGTGTAGTATTTCGCGGGGTCGTAGCCGAAGAGCGACATGCAGGCTACGTCGCTGCCCGGCAGGAAGCCGGCAGGCACGGTAGTCACCCGCCCGCACCAGCCCTCGGCCGCGACGCGGTCGATGTTCGGCTTCCCGGCCGCCTGCAAGGGCGTCCTGCCGCCGAGCTCGTCGAGGGCGAAATCGGCCATGCCGTCGCCGATAATAACGATATATTTGGAGGCGGGCCCGCTCATATGCGCCCCGGCTCGATGCGCACGTGGACGCTTTCGCCGCTGATGAACGGCAGGCCGTCGATCTCGGCCTTCGCGTCGAGGAGGTCGCCTTCCGCCGCCTCGTGGGTAAGCATCACGATAGGCACGTACTCGTTCTCCCCCTGGCCCTTTCTGCGTCACGGCCGCTATGCTTATCCGGTGGTCGGCCAGTATCCCCGACACGCGGGAAAGGACGCCCGGCGCTGTCTTCCGCTTTGAACCTCATGTAAAAGGAGGCCACCGATTCCCTGCTCTTCTTGACCCTTCTGCCCTCCTCGGCGAGCCGCACGGCCGGCCTGCCGCAGCGTCCGCTCTTCCTGACGGCCATGTCCACGATGTCGCTCACGACCGCGCTGGCAGTCGGGTCCGCGCCGGCGCCCTTGCCGTAATAAAGGTTGGGGCCGATCCGGTCGCCTACGATATAGACCGCGTTGTAGACGTCGCTGACGCTGCTCATCAGGTGGCCGGCAGGGAGCATGGCGGGCGCAGCCCGCGCCTCGATCACGCCGTCCTCTTCGCTCGCCACTGCAAGGAGCTTTATCCTGTAGCCGAGCTCCTCGGCGAAGGCGATGTCGATCGGCTCTATCCGGGAGATGCCGCCCATGCCTATGTCTGCCATCGAAAGGGGGTATCCGAAGGCGAGGCGCGCAAGTATGCAGAGCTTGTGGGCCGCGTCGATGCCCTCCACGTCGAAGGTGGGGTCCGCCTCGGCGAAGCCTGCAGCCTGCGCCTCGGCGAGGGCTTGCGCAAAAGGCAGCTTTTCGGCGCTCATCCGGGTGAGTATGTAGTTGCTCGTCCCGTTCAGGATGCCGAGGATGTAGCCGATCCTGTTCCCGACGAGGCCGTCCCGTATCGCCCTTATCACGGGTATGCCGCCGCAGACGGACGCCTCGAAGCCTATATCGCAGCCGCTTGCGGCCGCGGAGCGGAATATCTCGTTGCCTTTCTCGGCAAGGAGGGCCTTGTTAGCGGTGACGACCCACTTGCCGCCGGCGAAGGCAGACGTGACGAGGCGGCCGGCCGTTTCCGTGCCTCCTATCAGCTCTACGATGATGTCTATCGAAGGGTCTTCGATCAGCTCTTCGGCGGTCCTGAAGAATCGCGGCTCTTCCGAGGCGGCGGCCCGCTTTGCAGGGTCGATCTCTGCGGCGCCCGCCACGACGATGTCGAGGCCCGTCCTCTGAGCGATAAGGGGGCGGTGTTCCTTAAGGAGGCGATATGTGCCCAGGCCCACCGTGCCCAGGCCTATGATGCCGACCCGGATCATCTTTTCCTTGCTGCCAGCGCGCCCCTGATGCCCTTCACCGCCTGCTTTATCCTGTGCTCGTTCTCTATGAGCGCGAACCTTATGTACCCTTCGCCGTATTCGCCGAAGCCCCTGCCGGGCGAGGTCGCCACCTTGGCCTCCGTGAGGAGCATCTTCGAGAACTCGACGGAGCCCATCGACTCGAACTGGGGGGGTATCTTCGCCCAGACGAACATGGTGGCTTTGGGGGGCGGCACCTGCCACCCGCACCGCTTGAGGCCCTGGCAGAGGGCGTCGCGCCTTTTCCGGTATTCCTCGCTGATCTCCTGGACACAGGCGCTGTCCCCGTTGAGGGCGATGATCGAGGCGATCTGTATGGGCTGGAAGACCCCGTAGTCGAAATAGCTCTTCAGCCTCGTGAGGGCGGCGATCATCTGCCGGTTGCCGACCGCGAAGCCCACCCTCCAGCCGGGCATGGAGTAGCTCTTCGAGAGGCTGAAGAACTCGACGCCGATGTCCTTCGCCCCCTTCACCTGCAAGAGGCTGGGGGCGGTGTAGCCGTCGAAGACGAGGTCCGCGTAAGCGAGGTCGTGCGTCACCATCAGGTTGTGCTCCCTAGCGAAGGCGACGATCCGCTTGAAGAAGTCGAGGTCAACCACCTCGGTAGTGGGGTTGTTGGGAAAGCTGAGGATGAGCATCTTCGGCTGGGGCCAGGTCGTCTTGACCGCTATCGCCAGCCTGTCGATGAAGCCGTCGAGGGGCAAAAGGGGTATCGTCCGCAAGTCCCCGCCCGCAATTACGACCGAGTATGTATGTATGGGATACGTGGGGTCCGGCACGAAGACGACGTCCCCCGTGTTGACCGTCGCCAGCACGAGGTGGCCGATCCCTTCTTTGGCGCCCATCGTCACTACGGCCTCCGTCTCCGGGTCGATGGAGACCTTGTACCTCCGGCGGTACCAGTCGGCAATCGCCTTGCGCAGCTTCGGTATGCCCCGCGTCAT
Organism: uncultured delta proteobacterium; assembly: GCA_963835595.1. Taxonomy (GTDB): domain Bacteria; phylum Desulfobacterota; class Syntrophorhabdia; order Syntrophorhabdales; family WCHB1-27; genus CAWEPK01. The sequence goes on from CAWIGL010000001.1 coordinate 26,453, forward strand.
CGAGTAGCGGTGGTTTCGGGGGTTGGAGGCGGCCTCGATCAGCTTGGCCACTATGTGCTTCGGCGTGGGCATGTCGGGGTTGCCCATCCCTAAGTCGATGATGTCCTCTCCCCTGTGCCGCGCCTCTATTAGGAGGTCCCTCACGATGTTGAACGTATAAGGGGGAAGCCGGGATATACGGTTGAACTCGTCCATATTATAGATGAGAAGTTAACATACATATCCCCCGTAATCAACACATACGTGATGAGACGGGGCGGCTGCGTCTGAGGCGCACCTTTGGCGTCGCGCTGCGGGCCGAGCGCTCCGACGTACAAAAAAGTACGCCTCCGCGCATCGACCCTTGCGCTTCACCAAATCTGCATCCTCATACTTGCCGCTCTTTGAAAAACCCTGTATGCATACACCAAGCCAACAATTCCCTTGACAATCCCTTCCGCCAACGGCTATCTTGAAGGGGTAAGCCAAACTTATTGGGGGTAGGTTATGGGGAAAGCTGTCACGAGCTTTATCTACGCTTTAAGCAGGTTTATGCAGGTCATAGCGGGGATCGCACTGGTCTTCATGATGACCCTGACCACGTGCGACGTCGTCCTGCGGATTTTTGGCAGACCGATTATCGGCACGTATGAGATGGTGGCCTTCACCGGTGGGGTGGTGATAGGCTTCTCCCTGCCGATCACGTCTTTCGTCAGGGGCCAGATCTTCGTCGATTTCTTCTACCAGAAGTTCCCGAAGTTCTGGCAAAACATATTCAATGTGGTGACGCGCCTGATGGTAATCACCCTTTTCCTGTTCATCGGCTGGAACCTTATGGTGCTGGCGTCCGACATGGTCAAATCCGGCGAGGTCTCCCTGACCCTGCAACTGCCTTTCTACCCGGTTGCATACGGTATAGGCGTCGCCTGCTTCGTGCAATGCCTTGTGCTTGTGGGCGACCTGATAAAGATCGCGGGAGGCCAATATGAATGAGATAACCGTCGGACTGATCGACCTCGCGCTCCTGCTGATCCTATTCCTGACGGGCATCGAGCTGGGCTTCGCCATGGCCATCATGGGGTTCGTGGGCTTTGCCTACCTCGTCTCCACCTCTGCGGCGTTCAACCTGCTCGCCAAGGACACCTTCGACACCTTTGCGAGCTACGGGTTCACGGTGATCCCCCTTTTCATCTTCATGGGGCAGATCGCCTTCAACGCGGGCATAGCGAAGAAGCTCTTCGATTCCGCCAATAAATTCATGGGCCATATACCTGGCGGGCTTGCGATAGCGACCGTGGCCGGGGCGACCGTCTTCAAGGCCATCTGCGGCTCATCGCCCGCGACTGCCGCCACGTTCGCGTCCGTGGCCGTCCCTGAGATGGACCGCTTCGGCTACGCGCGGAAGCTCTCGACTGGCATCGTCGCCACCGTCGGCACGCTCGGCATCCTCATACCGCCCTCCGTGACGCTGATCGTCTTCGGCGTCATAACGGAGCAGTCGATCGGCAGGCTCTTCATGGCGGGCCTCATACCCGGCCTCCTGATCGCCCTCTTCTTCGTCTTCATCATCATCGGCTGGGCGAAGATGAACCCGGCCATAGCCCCGAGAAGCCCGAAGTTCGGCTGGGACGAGCGCATCAAGTCAATGCCTGCCGTCATTTGGCCGATTATTATCTTCCTCGTCGTGATAGGCGGACTCCTGAAAGGCTTTTTCACGCCGACGGAGGCAGGCAGCGTAGGCACCGCAGCGGTGCTCGTCTTCGCCATCGCCCAGCGGTCTCTGGGATGGAAGAATTTCATCAAGGCCGTCGATGAGGCGCTCCGCACTGCCTGCATGGTCATCATGCTCATCGCCGGCTCGGCCGTCCTCGGCCACTTCATCGCAGTGACGAACATCCCGTCGCTGGCAGCCGACTGGATTGCCGGCCTGCCGCTCCACCGCTACATCGTCATGGTCATCATAGCGATCTTCTACCTCCTGGGCGGCTCCTTCATCGACGACCTCGCCTTCATGATCCTCGCGACGCCGATCTTCTACCCGGCCATCATCAAGCTGGGCTTCGACCCCATGTGGTTCGGCATCATGATAGCGATCACCGTAATGGTGGGGGTCGTGATACCGCCCGTAGCGATCAACGTATTCGTAGTGAAGAACATCACGAAAACCCCATTCGGCGTCATTTACAGCGGGGTCTATCCATTCCTTTTGTCACTGGCGTTCATGGGCGTGCTGCTCTTCATATTCCCGTCGATAGCGACGTGGCTGCCGAACCTGCTCTACCAGAAGTAGGGAAGGTATAAAGCGAGCATCGGAAATAACCGGTCCCGGATAAGGCCGCATAAGGCTTTGTCCGGGACCGGGGCCTATAAGAGGCTCTATTTCAGCGATGGGTAAAAGGTCGGCGGCGGCCGGGCGGCAAAAAGGGCGGCCGTCCCTCCAAAAAATTCGGCCGGGACGGCCTCGGACTCTTGACTACAGGCATGATAGCGGTTAAAATTGGGCTGTGCCGAGGTAGCTCAGTCGGTAGAGCAGCGGACTGAAAATCCGCGTGTCATTGGTTCGATTCCGATCCTCGGCACTTTTGATTTTAATAAGTTAGAGATTGTCTGCTTTGAGAGTTCGGCACTCCATCAGAATTTACCCACCAATAGCCCACCGCTCTTAGCTCACAGCTCAAAATATCACAAGATATCCGGCTGCCTCTATCCCTGCTCACATCTTTTCGCCTATCGCAAAACGGGATGTGGCATGGGGGGTGCTGCTTTTATCCTTCTTGTGTCATGGTAGGTACGTCAACTGCAATATTCGGTTTCTTTATTGGCCTTCGTGAATCGCGCGTCCTTTCTGGTATTTCTGAAAGGACTTCCTAACAAGCTATCAACGGGGGTATAGTCAAGGCCGAAAGCGTCGGCAACGGGCTTGCAGGTAACTCTGCCCTTCACTATATTGGCCCCGGATTTGATCTCAGAATTCTCTTTCATGGCCCTCTTCCACCCCTTATTTGCTATTTCCAGAGCGTAGGGAAGCGTCGCGTTAGTGAGAGCGACTGTCGATGTTCGGGGAAGGGCGCCCGGCATGTTTGCTACGCAGTAATGAATCACGTCCTCAACAATATATGTCGGAGACGAATGCGTTGTGGGCACGGATGTCTCGGAGCATCCTCCTTGATCGATTGCTACATCAACCAGCACTGCCCCTTTCTTCATGATCTTCAGCATACTCTCTCCAATAATCTTCGGTGCTTTAGCTCCGGGAACGAGAACAGCGCCGATAACCGCGTCAGATTCGCTGATGATACTACGAACGTTCGAAGGGGTAGACACTAAAAGGAAGCAATTGCGTGGCATAACATCACTCAGGTAACGAAGCCGATCAAGATTCATATCCAGAATATACACCTTGGCTCCCATGCCGCATGCCATTTTGGCAGCGTTCATCCCTACTATTCCGCCGCCGATAATCCCCACCGTCCCCGGATCGACGCCCGGGACTCCGGCCAAAAGAACGCCATTTCCGCCCTCACTCCTTTCCAAGTACTTCGCAGCCTCTTGAATAGCCATTCGGCCGGCCACCTCGCTCATAGGAATCAACAGAGGTAATGAGCCATCCGCTCTCTGAATAGTTTCATAAGCTATGTTGACCGAGCTTCGTCTAATAAGCTCGAGGGTCAGGTCCCGGGCAGCGGCCAGATGAAGATAGGTAAAAATTATCTGATCTTCCTGAATAAGATCATACTCCTGCGCAATCGGCTCTTTAACGCGTATAATCATGTCGGCTCTCTTGAAGATATCTTCTGCTCGATCGATAATTTCGGCACCAACGTCATCATACGCATCGTCCTCGAAGCCGCTGCCCTTTCCTGCGCCTCTCTGCACCAGCACACCGTGCCCATTCTGTTTCATCACCTCGACGCCGGCGGGTGTCATGGAAACACGGTTCTCCTCTGCTTTCATCTCTTTAAGGATTCCTATAAGCATAGCAATCTCTCCTCCCTACAATTCTCGCGCCCCATACGGCGAAAAAAAACCTTGACAAAAAGTTATGACCAGTTTATTAGTTCATTATGAAAACAGTTTGATATTAATGTCAAGAAAAACTTTGGGAGAAATATCCTATGAGACGCCAAGAGGGAAGCTTATGGAGATAGTAAAGTTTAAACCATTGTTCGTTGAGAGAGCGCCATCTTATATAGAAAAAACGATTAAGGAGACAATTTTGTCAGGGACCCTCAGGCCGGGCGATAAGCTTCCGACAGAAAAGGAAATGGCGTCGCAGTTTGAAGTAAGCTTGGTTACGTTGCGAGAGGCCTTGAGGGCGTTGGAAACATCGGGCCTGGTCAAAAAAAGAAAGGGGCCGGGGCGGGGACTCTTCGTATCGGAGATCGATAGGGAGGTTGTAAAGACTAACCTCGGCCAATTCTTGAGCTTCCAGGACTTATCCTCTAAACACCTTTATCAGGTAAGAAAGATTATAGAACCGGCTGCAATAAGACTGACCGCCGAGCAGATCGACGGCGACCAACTGGAAAAACTGGAGGAAAACGTATCCTACTGTGAAAGAAAAGTGGCAAGCGTCGGCTCCGTAATAGAAGAAAGCGACTTTTTCGATCTGGATCGGAAGAATAATGAGTTCCACCGGCTCATCGTCGAGGGCGCGAATAATCCGATACTGAATTTGACTCTCGATTATGTTTTTGACTTTTTGGCCGAGTGCGAAACAACTGTTTTGGTGCCGGATGTCAGGTATTCTGTGCAAAATGTTAGAGATCATAGGGTAATTCTGGAACACCTAAAGAATAGGGATGGAAAGAGGTGTGAAAAACAGATGATCCTCCATCTCAAAAGGCTGGACGAGCACCTGGAGAAAATAAGGTTATCGACATAGCCGGCGAAAGGAGGAACGAAAATGCATATCCAAATAAGAAAAACGGTGACCATTACGGAAGAAGTCCGAATGGATGCGGGGAAAAAGGTGCAGCCTGTCTTAAAGAAAGTGGCTGCGATAGCCATTTTGAAGAACCCTTTCGCGGGCCGGTTTGTGGAGAATTTGGACCTGTTAACCGGCGCTGGTGAGCAGTTGGGTGCATTACTGACTAAAACGGCGACCGATGCACTGGGCGTACAGGTCGAGAGCTACGGGAAAGGTGCGATTGTCGGGCTGGATGGAGAAATAGAGCATGCCGCAGCGATCATGCACCCCAAACTGGGTAAGCCCGTGCGGGAGATAATAGGTGGCGGTAAAGCAATAATGCCTGCAACAAAAAAAATCGGCGGCGCGGGCTGCGAAATTGACGTCCCTGTGCATTATAAGGACGCAATGTACGTGCGTTCCCATATCGATACAATGACTGTCAGCGTGCATGACGCGCCCCTTCCGGACGAGATACTGCTGGCGATCGTACTGACGAGTTCGGGAAGACCTCATGCGAGAGTTGGGGGGCTGACAAAAGAAGAGGCAAAAAAGGAAGACGGGTTGAGATGATGCGTTTGCCGACACTTTTCAAATTATTTTCGACAATCTATTCACAGATAAAAGGATAAAGGAGAGAAGGTATGGAAAAGTTGGGCAAAAAAGCGGGGTTCTGTTTGGCGCTTGCTTTATGTGTGGTTTTGGCCTTTTTCATCGTTCCTCTTCGTTCACAAGCAGAGGATGTGTCAAGGTTCCCGACCAAGCCCATAACGATGATAGTTGAATGGCCGGCTGGCGGGACCAGCGATCTATCGACGAGAAAAATATCTGAGTTGGCCGGCAAGGTTTTGGGCCAGCCGATCATAATCGAGAATAAGGCCGGGGGCGGAGGTGTGATCGGAACAAACGCCATAGCAAAGGCAGACCCGGATGGCTATACTATCGGGCACATATCGCACAGCCCTCTCGTGATGGTTCCCCATCTAAGACCGGTTCCGTACAATCCCGGGAAAGATTTTTCGTTTATTATGCAATACGCCGAATTCCTATACATTTTTGCGGTCAAAGCGGATTCGCGCTTTAAATCTTTCAAGGACTATGTGGAGGAAGCGCGTAAGAAACCGGGCACGCTGACCTTTACCTCTACCGGACCCCTAACGGCTCAGCATATTTTCATGGAGGCGGTTGCGTTAAAAGAACATATAAAGATCACGCACCTTCCGGTTCAGGGGGATCCCGAGTTTATTTCGCAGATTCTCGGTGGTCATGTAGACGGAGGACTGGGTGCACCTGTCCTTCCTTATATTCGGTCCGGCAAGTTAAGGGGCCTCGGTGTGACCTGCGAGAAGAGGTCTGATTTGGTCCCGAATATTCCGACCTTTGCGGAAATCGGCTACGACGGGGTTTCGGCCGCCAACTTTCTCGGAATTATAGGTCCGAAAGGCATTGACCCTAAGATAATTCAGAAGCTTCAGAACGCGTTCAAAATAGCCTACGGCGATCCATCGTTCAAACAGATGCTGCACACCTTTGGTATGGTTCCCACTTACAGAGACGGTGATTCATTCAGGCAGCTCGTATTACGAAACCTCGACGAACAAAGAAAGATATTAAAAACCCTCAAGCTGATAAAATAGCCCGGCAGAATGATTGAGGCCAATTCTTGACATATAGGATGGCATTTCTATCATGAACAAGAAAGATCTGTTGAGCGCCCTTTTTTTCTTGCCCTGGGACTTTTCCTGGTTCTTGAGTCTTACCGGCTTTCGATATGGAGCGAATCAGGTCCGGGGCCCGGCTTCTTCCCTCTTTTTGCGGCTGTTATAATCATCGGATCGAGTATTGCAATCATTGTTCGATGTTCGCTTCGTCATTTTAAACAAAAAAAAGAAATTGTTTCTGCGCAGCGTAAGGAGGAGCTGAGCTGGTTCAAGCTGTGCTCGTATGTGGTCCTGATAATGGCTTACGGTCTGCTTCTGGAAAAGGTTGGTTTTCTCATCATGTCCACTTTGTTCGTTATCACAACTCTCAAATGTGTCGAAAGACAGAGCTGGAAAATGACCCTTTGCACTGGGTTCGTATCTATCGTTGGGGGCTACGTCGTTTTTGTTCATTTCCTTGGCGTCCTCCTCCCCAAGGGCCTGCTAAAGTGGTGATAAGGTCGTCGAGACCGATGGCCGGGAGCGCTGTATGACTTTATGGACGGCCCAATGATAGAAAATCTCCTGCTGGGATTCAGCGTCTCCCTTTCACTACAGAACGTTATCCTATGCTTCATCGGTTGCACATTGGGAACGATGATAGGCGTATTGCCCGGCCTCGGGCCTTCCGCGACAATCGCAATGCTTCTAACCCTGACTTACAAGCTTGACTTAACGTCGTCCGTCATCATGTTATCGGGGATATACTACGGTGCGCAATACGGTGGCACGATTACTTCGGTACTTTTTAAGATACCCGGAGAATCATCAACTGTTGCAACCATTTTTGACGGATATACAATGGCGTTGAAGGGGGACGCCGGAAAAGCATTAGGAATTGCCGCGTTTGGCTCTTTTATTGCCGGCACGTTTGGAACTATCGTGTTGAGTATTCTCGCCCCGCCTCTTTCCTCCATCGCCCTTATGTTCGGCCCTCCTGAATATACTGCTCTGATGGCGCTGGGGTTGACGCTGGTGATTTACATTGGTAGCGGATCGCTGCTAAAGGCCGTGCTCATGGGAGCGTCCGGCCTGGCGTTATCGAGCATAGGGATGGATCCTTTAACGGGTTTTGAAAGATTTACGTTCGGGTCCCAGACGTTGGTCGAGGGCATTAGCATGCCACTAGTCGCAATGGGACTTTTCGGAATCGGTGAAATCCTTTACATGGCCGAAAGTAAAGAGGCGAGATCGTCGCGCGACACGGTTAGATGTCCTAGGAGGCTTCGAGAACTTTTGCCGAACCGAAAGGACTGGAGGCTGAGTATAAGTCCGATCGGCAGGGGAAGCATCATTGGTTTTTTTCTCGGCATATTGCCGGGCGCAGGGGCTACGATCGCCTCTTTCGCATCGTACGCGATGGAGAAAAGAATATCGAAGTACCCGGAAAAGTTCGGAACGGGAATGATTGAAGGTGTGGCTGGTCCGGAATCGGCAAATAACTCTGCCGTGAGCGGAGCCTTCATCCCACTCCTCACCCTCGGTATTCCCTCGAACGTCGTCATGGCCCTTCTCATGGGAGCATTCATGCTCCACGGCGTGATTCCGGGCCCTTTTATCGTAAGCGAGCACCCGAAGGTTTTCTGGGGACTGATCACCAGTATGTATATCGGGAATGCGATTCTTCTCATCCTAAACATTCCGCTTATCAGATTTTTTGTAAAGATCATGGAGGTTCCGTACGCACTGCTATCCCCTCTGATCATCATGATCTGCGTCATAGGCGCATACAGCCTAAACTACAATCCATTTGAGGTCGTCATCATGTTTGTTCTCGGTATTGCAGGTTACCTGGCCAGAAAATTTGACTACGAAGCGGCACCGTTGATGCTGGCCTTCGTTATCGGAGAGGTTTTCGAAAAATCGATCCGTCAAAGCTTGGTGCTTTCGCATGGAAGTATCTCGATTTTTTTCACGCGTCCCATTTCTCTGGTACTCATATCAACCACCATCATCATGATCGGTTCGCCCCTTTTCCGCTTCTTTATCAGGCGTTGGCTGGGTGTGCCGGCGGCGAAGGGCATACGGGACGCGAATTTGCATCTCTGAATTAGAGAAATATATGAGACACGCAAGTAACGTTAAATCTTTTTGGAGGAGGGGCTGAAAATGGAAGAAAAGGTCTTCAAAACATGCTGTTGGGAGTGCTTCAATCACTGCGGCATACTGGCGCACGTCAAGGACGGAAGAGTTGTAAAAGTAGAAGGCAATCCCGAGCATCCGTACAACAGAGGGTTTATGTGCGTGAAGGGACATCACATGCTGGACAACATGTATCACCCCGATCGCCTTTTATTTCCCTTAAAGAAAGTGAAGGGGGGATGGGAACGGATATCTTGGGGAGACGCCTTGGAAGTGATTTCAGCCAAGCTGGAGCAAGTTATAAGAAATTTTAGTCCATTGTCTGTATGCGGAGCAAGCGCACATACCGACGCGTACATGGCCGGCATGAGCCTCAGCCTCTTCCTGAGATCGATCGGCAGTCCGAATATGTTCAGCAATTCAGACGTATGCACAGGTCTCATTCAGGTCGCCGACCAGATAACGGTTGGAGACAGGGAGACGTCTCTCAAGATAGGTGGAGGAGCGGCGGCAGGTCCCTTCGATTTTGAAAATACCAATTGTCTGTTTATACTCGGCGGCCAAATAGAGGCATCGTTTCCCTCGCAGTGGAAATTTTTTACCCAGGCAAAAAAAAGAGGGGCGAAAGTAATAGTTGCGGACCCCAGATATACCAAGACCGCGTCACAGGCCGACCTATATCTACAAATCAGGCCCGGCACCGATTGCGCGCTGGCATTGGGAATGCTCAACGTGGTCATTAACGAAGGGCTTTACGACAATGCCTTCGTGAACAAATGGTGCAGCGGCTTCGGAGAACTGAAAGACCGCGTGCAGGATTATCCGCCGGAGAAAGTTGAAAAAATCACTTGGATACCGGCAGAAAAGATTAAACTGGCAGCTCATATGTATGCAGAAACAAAACCGGCATGTATCAGTCCCCGGACGGGAAGCCTGCATAACATCAACGGTACGCAGACGGTGCGGGCTTTGGGATCGATGGCTGCTATCTGCGGTAATATCGATGTGCCGGGCGGGAACCCTCTCGCGAAGCATCTGCCCGGCTTCACTTCTACTACGACTATCCTTCGAGCAAAAGAATTCCGCCTTCCGCCCGAAATAGAGGAAAAGGCTTTGGGGGCAAGCTCCTTTCCGTTGTGGACGGGCCCAACCTCAAAACTGTTCGGAGACATTCACAATCCTTCGGGCCTCGATGCAATGATCACCGGAAAACCGTACCCTTTAAAGGCCATGATTATAACAGGAGTGAACATCTTAAGCACGTATCCGGACAGCCGAAAAGTCCTCGAGGCGTTAAAAAAATTGGAGCTTCTTGTCGTCAATGCGTGGTACATGACCCCGACCGCCGAGTTTGCGGACATAATACTTCCCAAAACCCACTCGCTGGAAACCGACGACATAGCTATATACATGGGTATGCACAAAGCGATTACCGTTTGTCAGAAGGTCGTGGAGCCTCTTGGAGAGGCGTGGGACGACATGAAAATTTTCACTGAGCTGAGAAAGAGGCTGGAGTGGAAAGGATTGGCTCAAAGGAAGTTTCTGCCGTGGGAAGGCGCAGAGGACTATCTGCGGTATTTGCTAAAAAATACCGGGTTTACGCTTGAAGAGTTTAGGGAAAAAGGATTTATCCCGATTCCTCAGGACCCTTGGAAGAAGTATGAAACACCAGGTTTTCGCTTCCCGACGCAATCAGGAAAGATAGAGTCTCTACTCGACCGCACTCGAAAAACTGGGGTTTGATCCGCTACCCTTCTTTCAGGAGCTTCCGGAAAGCGAAGTTTCTACTCCGGGATTGGCCGGCAGATTCCCGTTAATGCTTATTTCGTCGCGAAGGCTTGCCTTGTCCCATTCACGTTTTCCCGTTTTCCAATGGGCCAGAGAAATCCACCCCTATCCGGAAGTCGAGATTCATCCAGAGACGGCCAAAGAAAGAGGCATAGTGGATAGAGAATGGGTCTGGATAGATACCCCTAAAGGGAGATGCAAACAAGTAGCATTAGTGACGGATAAAATCCATCCCTGCGTGGTCAACGCGACTTATGGGTGGTGGTATCCGGAAAAACCCGCCCCGGAACACGGCTGCTTCGAAAATAGTCTGAACGCGATACTATCGTATAGTCCGCCTTACGATCCTCCCACCGGCACACCCACTCTGATGGCCCTTATGTGCGAGATAAGTAAAGTAGGCGACTTAGAGGGGCGGCAGTGATCGCGGTCCTTAATCGGAATCTGAAATCGAGCAACGAATGAAAAGGAGCAAAAGATATGGATGCCTCGACTATCCGCCTGAAGCAAAAGGAGTATCTTTTCCCTTGCATCGGCAATTATTATGCGACACCGCTCGCAATCAAAAAAGGAGAGGGACTGTACTGCTACGACTGGGAGGACAACAGGTACCTCGATTTTTTCGGCGGTATACTGACGGTGAGCATCGGTCATTGCCAGCCGGAAATTGTCAAAGAGATTGAAGACCAGGTGAGGACTTTGCAGCATACCTCAACTCTTTATCCCACATACCCTGCAGTTATGCTGGCAGAGAAGTTGTCCGGGGTGGCTCCGGGAAAATTGAAGAAGTCGTTTTTCACTAATTCAGGAACTGAAGCGAACGAGATGGCCATACTGACCGCTCAGCTCCACACGGGGGCACGGGAGGTAATAGCGCTCCGTCACAGTTACCACGGGCGATCGTTTCTGGCGATGAGCCTAACGGGCCAGGGGGCGTGGAGGGTGGGTGGTAATTACATCCCGGGCATTACCCATGCCCCGAGTCCCTACTGTTTTCGTTGCGAGTTCGGCGCAACTTATCCTCAATGTGACATGGAGTGTGCAGAAAACATCGACCAAGTTATCAAAACGACCACGTCCGGGAGAATAGCGGCATTAATCGCCGAGCCAATTCAGGGAGTTGGCGGTTTTATTGTCCCGCCTAAAGAGTATTTCGAGATAGCCGCCCGAATTGTAAAACAATACGGCGGCCTGTTCATATCCGACGAGGTCCAAACAGGTTTTGGAAGAACCGGCGGAAAATGGTTCGGAATAGAGCACTGGGATACAGAGCCTGACATTATAACCTGCGCCAAAGGTCTTGCGAATGGTATACCTATCGGAGCAACAATCGCGCGCGAGGAGGTAGCGAACAGCTTCACTGCGCCTACTATCTCGACCTTTGGCGGTAACCCGGTAAGCGCAAGAGCGGCTTTGGCGACAATTAAGTATATCGAGGAACACGAAATTATCAGCCACGTAGAGGAGATGGGAGAATATTTAAAGGGGAAGTTATTGGAACTCAAAGAGAAATATCCGATAATAGGAGAAGTGCGGGGGAAGGGCCTCATGGTAGGGGTGGAACTGGTGAAAGAAAAAAAAGAACCGGCAGTAAATGAAATTATACAGCTTTTTGAGATTACGAAAAGAAAAGGTTTGCTTATAGGCAAAGGCGGGTTGTATGGAAATGTGGTGAGAATAAGCCCGCCGATGACTGTCGAAAAAGCTCATATTGAAGAAGCCGTCAAAATTTTAGACCAAAGTTTTGAATCGTTAAGCTGAACGACGGTTGTCGGGGGTGCAATGGAGTAACGCGTGGCCCGGTTCGGGAAGGGGAAGACAAGCGCTCTTTGAAACAGCAAGAAAGCTTGTTTTTCCCCGCTCCTCTCCCTCAGGCAAGGTTACTGAGTCCAGCCTAGCCCTTATAAAGTGCCTGTTGTTTGAGGCGTTTTTGAGTATGTGGTAAAATGTTTTTCGTTGGATTTGCGTAAGCCTGCACACGATGTTCCCTTACACGAACGGAGCGAACGATGACCCTGAAAATGAAGCTCACCCTTGGATTAGCATTCTTATTCCTGATTATTTTTGCCCTTGCAGGCTTCTGCTCCTACTACGTGGGTAGAATGGGCCAGGAGTCCGACAGGATACTGAAGGATAATTATAACTCCCTCGTCTATGCGAGGAACATGCACACAGGTCTAGATGATATGAAGACTGCGCTGACTGCCGCTACTTTTGATAGCCGGGGCAGTGCGTCCGATTACTATTCGAGTCTCTTCAGCACAGGAAAGAATCTCTTCGACACCAACTTGAGGGCAGAGAATAACAATATAACAGAGATACAAGAGAAAGAATGGGTGGACAAGCTCAACCACGACTTCGATTCATTCCTGAAGCTTTGTTCTGAGATAATGAGAGGATCTGGCGGAAGCAGAGTCTATTTCAATGAGGTTCTGCCGGCCTCCGAAATGCTGAAGCAATCGATCAACGGCGTCTATGATCTCAATATGCAGGCAGTCGTGCGTAAAAACCAGCAGGCGCATCTTGATTCTTCCCGCTTCACCACCTCAATGGCCATCATAGGTTCCATTTGTTTAGCGTTGGCCCTGTTCTACTTCTGGTATTTTCCCGTCTATATTTCCACCACCCTCGGCCATCTTGCCGATAGGATGAAGAATTTGTTGGAGGCCGCCGGCGTTGCCTTCGACACAGAAGAAAAGGACGAGGCTTACGTGATACTTCATGGAATAAACCTGCTGGAAAACAGATTGGGCGTAAGAAAAGAGGCCGGCAGCTAATTCTCTCCAGATTGTTTATCATCGCCGACACCCGGTATTGTACGAGCTACTGCATATCGTCATTGGAAATGGGCAGTCGGCATGGTTATTCTATAACCCTGATCGGCAGCACAACCATCGTAATCCCCTTCCATTGGAGCCTTGCCTGGATGGCAAATGCCGTCTCGTTATGGAGAAACCGATGGAAGATGTTCTCCCTCTCAAAGACGAGCTTGCCCGCGAAGACCGTCAATTTCGGAAACTCCTGCGCGACCCGCTCGCAGAGCCTCTGTCGCCGTTTCGGCAACGTCCGTTCCTATGTCCATGCGATAGTCGGCAGGAAACCCGTGCTTCCTCGTAAGCTTAACGTACTTCCCCAGGCCATCTTTCACGGATTTCCTGAGGCCTTCTACCGCTTCCTTCCCCTTGAAAGTGCCCGAATCGATCTCTGCCACCGATACAAAAATAAAGTTCTTATAGACGTTCGGGAAGTTGCGGACGATAGAGAGCAGGGTATGAAGCCCGAAGCCGTTGAAGCCGCTGACCAGAAGCGCGGCAGTAAGGTCTTGCGGGTTGACCGGATCGCCATTGTAAGGGGTCACGCTCGGGATATCGGATAAGGTCCTCTCTAACGCTCCGACCGCAGCGCGTGTCTTATTATAGTGGCGCTGGAACAGATAGCACAGGCCCACCACAGAGACGGTGATGAGCAGCGTCAGCCAGCCGCCCTCGAGGAACTTCTCGTAGACGGTGATACAAAGAATCGTTATGCAGACGAAGAAACCTACCATATGAACGCTTACATGCCGCTTCCATTCGTGGTCGCTTTTCCGCCTAAGGAAATAGAACCGGATCATTCCCATCTGCGACAGGGAGAACGTAATGAAGACGTTGATGGAGTACATGACGACAAGGGCCGCTACGGAACCGCGCGTGTAGAGAAGGAGTATCAGAGATGCGATACCCATAAGGAGGACGCCGTTCTGCATGGTCAGCCGCTCGGAGAGGGACGCAAACCGGCGCGGCAGCCAAGAGTCAGTCGCCATGTTGGACATTACCCTTGGCCCGTCAACAAACCCCGCCTGGGCGCCCACGATAAGGAGAGCGCCTTCGGAGACGAGGGTAACAAGGGCGATGAGACCACCCATGGGCCATGACCCGAATACTATGTTGGCGAGAACCGCGTTCATGGTCTGGCCCTCGACCGGACGCGCCTGAAACAGGTAGTAGCAGAACAGAAGCCCTCCTGCCGTTACCGCCAAGGAGACCGCCATGTAAACCATCGTCCGCTTGCCCGTGTGCACGCGCGGCTCCCTCATTATCTGCATTCCGTTCGACACGGCCTCCAAACCTGTATAGGTGCCGCCGCCGAGAGAAAAAGCCCTCAGAAAAATAGCCGCAATGCCCATGAAACCGATGGTCTGAAGGTCGTGGTGCAGGTTGACCTTCAGATCGGCGGTAAGAGGGGCTATGAGGGATGCGTGGGTCAGGAACCCGTATCCTATGAGAAGGGCATGAGTAGCTATGAAAACAAAGAAAATGGGTGCAAGAAGGGCAATCGACTCTTTCACCCCCCTCAAGTTTAACACCACGAGAAGTACCACGAGGCAGATCACGAAGGGAAGTTTGAAATGGTGAAGGGGCAGCGGAAGAAAGCTGAAAATCGCGTCGCCGCAGGAGGCGAGGGAGACGGTGATGGTGAGAACATAATCAACGAGAAGGGCGGAGCCGGAGAGCACACCCGTCCCTTTGCCGAGTGTGTGCGTGGCTACTATGTACCCGCCGCCGCCGTGGGGAAAATGCTCTATTATGCGGGAATAGGCATAAGCGATGATCCCGACGGTAAAAGCGGTTGCGAGACCGAGGAAGACGGCCAGGTACAGGTGAGAGCCGACTGTCCTGAACGCCTCGTCAGGGCCGTAGGAGGAGGACGAAAGGCCGTCCGCGCCGAGGCCGATCCAGGCAAGCAGGGGAATCAGCGACATCTTGTGGAAAATCGACGGTTCTTCTACGTCGAGGGGTTTTCCGACAATCTTATGGACGATCTTTTTTGACAGTGGTTCCTGTTCGTCCTGGGTGCTCATAATGATCTATTGCGACTCTTTCGTGGACTCGGCGCGCTTCTTTTAAAGATACTCAAGCCGATAGAACCACCTCGCACGTTTTTCTGACCCTCTCTTTCCTGCCGGCTTCCTTTATGCCTCGGTTGTGCCGGTCCAACAACCAGACTTCCGGGATGATCCGGGAAATGATCTCGCCGCGATAGAAGACCCGCATGATGGCGCTTTCCGATACAACGATGGCGATGCGGCATGATCGTTTCGCTCCCGTCAATTGTAATAATATCGGAAAGAAATTACCACTCTTTTTCGACAAGGCCCGGGCGGTACTCCCACACACCCCATGCCCGACAGAGTATTATGCGCGCGATTCTCGTGCACGCCACAGCCTCATTTTACACTAACCCTTGATTGTTGCTATATTTCCTGTAATACTTGTCACGGATACTTGTATTTGCTGTATTTCCGAGCTACAGGCACCTGACTGCCTGATTATCATAGATACGTTACACATGTCCAGGAGGTTACGAGAATGACCAAAGCGGAAATCGTTGCCAAGGTGGCGCAGGAAATGAAGATTTCTAAAGCAGCGGCGAATAATGCCCTGGACGTCATCACCAATTCCATTGCCCAGGCCATCAGCAAAGGGAAGAAGGTAGCTCTTGTCGGTTTTGGGACATTCTCCGTGGTGCAGCGGAAGGCAAGGAAAGGCAGAAACCCCAGGACCGGCAAGGAGATCAAGATAGCCGCGAGGAAAGCTCCTAAATTCACCGCAGGAGCAGCCCTTAAAGCGGCAGCCGAAGGAAAGGCGCCCGCCAAGAAGGCCCCGGCAAAGAAATCGCCCGTCAGGATGACGAAGAAGAAATAGGCAAAACTAAAGGGCGGGCTTTTCAGGTCCGCCCTTCTACTTCGTAGAATGACCTCTGGTCGCATGGAACAGGGCCTTTAACTCCTATGGCCGCGGACTTCAAAAGCCCTCTAAGGTACCGCTGGTATATATTCGCAGTTTTCGCAATTCAATATGTGCTTCTTTATTTTCATCGTGTCTCTCCTGCCATGCTTGCATCCGAATTGACCGCCACATTCCACACCTCGGGGGCAGGACTCGGTTTTCTCACATCCGCCTACTTCTATCCCTATGCACTTATGCAGATACCCTATCGGCATGCTTTCCGATTCATGGGGCGCCCGGAAGACTACCACCCTGTTCTCGCTCATTGCATGCGTCGGCATTACCCTGTTTGCTCTGTCGCCGACTTTCGGATCCGCCGTCTTTTCAAGGTTACTTATAGGGCTCGGCGTTTCGGCTGTTTTTGTGCCGGCCATGAAAGTTTATGTTGCATGGTTTCCCGGGCCTGAGTATGGAAGGGCAGCAGGGTTGTTCATCGGGGTCGGCGCTGCAGGATGGATCATGGGCACCGCTCCTCTGGCATTCCTAACCTCGGCCTTCGACTGGCGCGTAGTTTTTCTGTTCATCGGTATTCTCTCCTTCTTATTGACCATCATTACCTGGCTCATCGTGAGAGATGCTCCGGAGAAAAACAATGTTTCCCTTCCAGTCGAAAAAAAAGTTACGGAGATATCGGGTGAAAAAGGGGAAAGCGGCTTTATCACGATTTTTACAGACAAAAATTACTGGCCTCTCGCATCCTGGACTTTTCTCCGCACAGGGCTGATCTTCTGTTTTTTTGGCTTGTGGGCCGGGCCTTATCTCATGGATGTTTACAAGCTTTCCAAGACATACGCAGGCAATGTCCTTTCTCTTTTTCCCCTTGCGATCATCGTTGGCAGCCCTTTTCTGGGTTATGTATCCGATAAGCTTTTGGAGAGCCGGAAAAAGGTGATCGTAGGGACATCGATCGGCCACGCAGCCTGTTGGCTGCTCATGCTTTTTCTCTACGATTCAATGCCCCTCGTCGTCATCTGTGTTGTTTTTGTTCTCCTGGGTATCTTCGCCGGCTCACCCGCGAATATTGGATTCGCAGCCGTGAAGGAGTTGTTTCCAGTCCGTATGGCTGGAACAGCAATCGGTGGACAGAATCTTGCGGCGTTCTTCGGCAGTGCGGTCTTTCAGCCCCTCGCCGGCTATGTCCTTGACCTAAGCGGAAAGGTAAACGCCCACTATCCCCCATCGGCTTACAGGAACATTTTTCTGATATTCTTTGTTCTGGCTGTCGTTGCCTTGGTTGCGGGCGCACTTTCGAAGGAGACCTTCAGGTAATCGACATCTCCAACCCTTACGGCGCTGTGGAAGTTGTCTTATTGCAGGCTCTGCTTACGCGCACGGGACATACCCCGCCGGCAATTACGGAGCCGGCCTGCGTCTCGGCTATTCGTTCTGATCCGGGCTACTCCGGCCTGGAGATCTTCTTCTCGAATTCGTCCCAGAAGGCGGAATCGGGCTTCCGCCAGTACGGGCCCCATCCCTGCGCAAAGACACCCTCGACCTTTTTCAAAAGGCGCTTCCAGGCAGGGCCGTACTCGTAAGCAAGGACGTCCTCGAGGAACGGGACGAGCGACCCTAGCAGTTCCTTCGGCAAGTACGCCCTCGCCCCCAGCTCTATCGATTTCTTGAGGGCCTCCGGCGAGAAGGCCTGGGCGGTGAGGATTACGGTGGGGACCGGATTCACACGCGCGGCCGTCCGCTTGAGGAGATCGAAGCCGCGGACGCCCATCACGTCCAGGATAACGAGGTCGTACGTCCACGAGGCAAGGAGCTCCCACGCCTCTTCGTAGGTAGAGGCCGTCTCAACGGTGCTCTTCGGGGCGGCCGACAGGATTTCTTCCTTCACGAGGGTGAGCACGTCGGGCTCGTCGTCTACCACGAGAATGTTCTTTTCGTTGAGAACCGATTCCGGCATATGCCCCTCCTTCGCCGCCGGCAGGACGTCCCCTTCTACTTTTGCAGCATCGGCAAGACCTGCTCGAAATACTCCAGCGACCCAGGGTTTACCAGGGCGTCCCTGTTCGTCACGGGCCTGCCGTTGACTATGTTCGTGACAGCGCTCTCCACCTTCTTCATGTTGAAAGTGTAAGGTATGTCGGGCGCCTCCAGGATCAGGGCAGGCACGTGCCTGGGGGATGCCTTGTCCCGCAGGGTGGCCTTTATCCGGGCCGTGAGGTCCCCGGAGAGCGCTGCGCCGGGGGCGAGCTTGACGAAAAGAAGGATGCGCTGGTCCCCCTCGTAGCTCTGGCCTACGGCTACGCAGTCCGCTACCTCCTGGAACTTATCGACGATATTATATATCTCGGCCGTGCCGATGCGCACGCCGGAGGGCTTCAGGATCGCGTCCGACCGGCCGAAGAAGGTCGCCCCTTTCGTGTCGCTGTAGAACTCTACGTAGTCGCCGTGGCGCCAGACGCCGGGGTAGACGCCGAAATAGCTGTCCCTGTACCTTTCAAAGTCCTTGTCGTCCCAGAAGTAGAGGGGCATGGAAGGGGCGGGCGCCTCGCAGACGAGCTCCCCCTGCCTGTCGTAGACTGCGTTACCCTTCTCGTCGTACGCCTTGACCTTCATGCCGAGGCCGGGGGCCTGAAGCTCCCCTGCGTAGACGGGCAGCACGGGGCAGCCTATGACGAAGCAGCCGTTGATGTCCGTCCCCCCCGAAAGGGAGTTGAAATGGACGTCTTTCTTTATGGCGCTGTAGACGTACTCGAAGCCTTCGGCGGATAAGGGGGAGCCTGTCTGCCCCATGGACGCAAGGGACGAGAGGTCGAAGCGGTCTTTCGGCCTGTAGCCCTGGGCCTTCAAAAGGTTGATGTAGGTGGCGCTCGTACCGAAGAAGGTGATCTTTTCGTCATCGACGAGCTTCCACATGGCGCCGAGGTCGGGATACCCCGGATTGCCGTCGTAGAGCACGATCTTGGAGCCCACCCCCAAGGCAGCCACGAGCCAGTTCCACATCATCCAGGAGGGGGCGGTCATGTAGGTGATCGTGTCGTCCCGCTTGAGATCTGCATGGAGGATAAGCTCCTTCAACTGGTTGAGGAGGATGCCCCCTGCGCT
Source organism: uncultured delta proteobacterium (assembly GCA_963835595.1). Lineage (GTDB taxonomy): Bacteria > Desulfobacterota > Syntrophorhabdia > Syntrophorhabdales > WCHB1-27 > CAWEPK01. The sequence continues at coordinate 45,733 of CAWIGL010000001.1, forward strand.
CTGGACCATGCATTTGGGCTTGCCCGTTGTGCCCGATGAGAACATGACGTAGACGGGGTGGCTGAAGGGGACCTGCTCGAACCGGACCTCGGAGGCTTTTTCAAGGAAATCGCCGAACAGGACGGCGTTGGGGATTGCGCCTATATCGGGGGCGTCGCTTATGTAGGGGACGACAACGACCTTTTCTATGGATGGGACCGACTCGACTACGGTCTTTACGTCCTTGAGCATGGGGAAAGGCTTGTTCTTGTAAAGGTAGCCGTCTACCGTGAAGAGCACCCTGGGGGCTATCTGGCTGAAGCGGTCGATCACCGCCTGGACGCCCAGCTCTGAGCCGCAGGAGGCCCATGTTGCGCCTGTGCTCGTAGCTGCGAGCATGGCGACGGCCGTCTCCACCATGTTGGGCATGTACCCGACTACCCGGTCGTCCCCGGTGACGCCGTGAGAGCGCAGGGCGGCCGAGAGACGGGCAACGAGGGAGTAGACCTCTTTATAGGTTGTCCTTACAGGGGGTCTCGTCTCGCAGACGAAGACGAAGGCCGGCCTGTCGTCCCTGTAGCGAAGTAAGTTCTCCGCAAAGTTGAGCTCTGCCCCCGGGAACCACTCTGCGCCGGGGAACCTCGCAAGGTCGTCAACGACCTTGTCGTATGTCCTCGATGCCTTTATGCCAAGGAAGTCCCAGGCGGCAGCCCAGAAATCTGCGATCTGCGCCACGGACCAGTCGTAGAGGGAGAAGTAGTCTTTAAGCCTAAGATTGCAGCGCTCGTTGACGAATGCGATGAAGCGGGTCATGTTTGCGTTTGCCACCCTCTTTTCGGAGGGCTTCCACAAAGGCTCTTTCATTAAAGGTCTCCTCAGTGCTTGCGTGATTAACGGCTTGTGCGGCCTGTATCGGCCTTTCGGCAGGGCAAACCCGGGCTCCGCCTCGATAATATTATATCATCAAGTATTTGCTTTTCACCTCCTCATCTCCGCTCAGCTCTTCGATGGTGCCGTGGTACTTTATGCGCCCCTTGTCGATCACGTAGGCGCGGTCCGCTACGGCGAGAGAGAATTTGACGTTCTGCTCGGAGAAGAGGATGGTAACGCCCGTCTCTTTGAGCTTGCGCAGCCTTTCCGCAAAGTCTCTGACGACGAGCGGAGCGAGGCCCTCGACCGGCTCGTCCAGAAGTATCAGCGCCGGGTTGCCCATGAGGGTCCTTCCGATGGTGAGCATCTGCTGCTCGCCCCCGCTCAGGTAGCCGCCCAGTCTTTTCTCCAATTTCTCCAGTTTGGGAAAGACCTCGTAGATCCGCCCGACGGTCCACGGCTCGCCCTTGAAGTGCTCCGATTTCTTGGCGCCTATGTCGAGGTTCTGCCTGACGGTAAGGTCGGGGAATATGAGGCGGTTGTCGGGCACGTAGCCGATCCCCTTCCGCGCGATCCGGTAAGGCGGCTTGCCCGCCATCTCGCCGCCGTAAAACCTGACGCTCCCCGTCCTGACCGGCGTAAGCCCCATGATGCTTCTCATCGTCGTGGTCTTGCCCGCCCCGTTCCTGCCGAGCAGGCAGACGAGCTCGCCTGCCGCCACCTTCAGGGAGACGTCGAACAGGACGTGGCTCGACCCGTAGTAGGTGTTGATGCCGTCTATCTCGAGGATCATATCTCTTCACCCAGGTAGCACCGCTGGGCCTCTTTGTTCTGCCGCACCTCTTCCGGCGGCCCTTCCGCGATAAGGACCCCCTGGTGGAGCACGGAGAGCTTGCGGGCATATCCGAAGATGATGGCTATGTCGTGCTCGGTGAAAAGGATCGTCAGCCCTATTTCCTGATTGAGCCTTCTGACGAGCTCCATCGTCTCGTGCGTCTCTTCCGAGGACATGCCGGCCGTCGGCTCGTCCAGAAGCAAAAGCTCCGGCTTGCTGCCCAGGGCAAGGGCAAGCTCCAGCTTCTTCTTGTCGCCCTGCGAGAGGATGCCGGCCTCCGTGTCGACGAAGGGCAAAAGCCCCGTCATTTCGATAAGCTCCAGTGTTTCTTTCCTCGCAAGCCTTTCGGCCGGGGTAAAAAAGCTGAGCGACCTTTTCTGCTGCGCCAACACCGACTGCCTGACGTTCTGGTACGCCGTAAGCTTGGGATAGATGTTGCTCACCTGGAAGGCCCTCGTGATGCCTGACCGGGCGATCCTGTGCCTCGGCCAATTGGTGATGTCGAGGTCGCCGAAGAAGACCCGGCCGCCGGTCGGCGCGTGATAGCCCGTTATCAGATTGAAAAAGGTCGTCTTGCCCGCCCCGTTCGGACCGATGATCGCCGCAAGCTCGCCTTTTTTAAGGCTGTAGTTGATGTCCGTCAGGACATTATACTTGTAAAAGGATTTGCTCAGGTGCTCGACCCTGAGAATCGACCCGTCATCCACCCTTCAGCTCTCCCTGCTTTTTTCCGTCTCCGGCGGCCTCCCGGAAGGCCGTCCTTGCCTGAAAAAGCCGTTTTCCTTGCATCATCCCCAGGAAGCCGCCGGGCATCAGGAGGACGACGAGGATCATGATAAAGCCGCTGACCAGGGGCCAGTACTCGGTGAAGCCCGTCACGAAGGCGTTGAGGAAGGTATAGATCACCGAGCCTACCATAGGGCCGAGGAACTGGTGCGGCCCGCCGAGGACCGCCATGAAGACGGGGTTCCCCGATTGCTGCCACGCGGCGAGGTCCGGGGCGACGCTCCGGGTGAAAGGCCCCCACAGCGCGCCCGCGAGGCCCGCGAACATGCCGGCTATGATAAAGTTGACAAGCATGTACCGCCTGACGTTTATACCGATGAACTCGGTCCTCTCCGTATTGTCCCGTATCGCCCTCATCGTATAGCCGAAGGGGGATTCCGTGATGAGCCGGAGGACGATCATCGCGATGGTGACGACCAGGAGGGCAAAGTAGTAATAGGCGTTCGCTTTGAAAAGGTAATGGGGCGGCACGACCCCCTGAAGCCCGTTGTCGCCTCCTGTGAAAGAATACCACTGGAAGATGACGTAGAAGACGAGCTGGCCGAAGGCCATCGTGAGGATCGCGAAGTAGATGCCCCTCAGGCGCACGCAGAAGAAGCCGAGGACAGCGGCCGCCGCACCGGCCGTAATCATCGACGCGGGGAGGCAGACAAAAAGCGGCCAGTGGGCCTTCACCATCAGCAGCCCCGTCGTATACGCGCCCACGCCGTAGTAGGCGGCGTGGCCGAAGCTCAACTGTCCCATGTAGCCGAAGATCAGGTTGAAGCTCACGGCGAACAGGCCGAGGATCAGTATCTCCGTGAATACGTGCACCCAGAACTCGCCTGCAAGGACGGGGACCAGGACGGCCGCGATAAGCGCCCCTGCCACCGGGTAGAGCCATCGTGACGTTCGGAGCCTGCCTCTGAGCGCCGCCATCATGCCCTCATCGAGGTGCCGAAAAGTCCCCACGGGCGCAAGATCAGGATCGCTGCCGTAATAATGAAGATGAGCACCATCGCGCCGTCGGGCCAGAAGAGTATCGCGAAGGAGAAGACCTGGCCCACGATCAGGGACCCGACGAGGGTCCCCGGAAGGCTGCCGAAGCCGCCGATTACCACTACGCAGAAAGCCTGGATGATTATGGAGACGTCCATCCCCAGGGTAACGGAGCCGATGGCCGACTGGATGCCCCCTGCCAGGCCCGCGATGAAAACCCCCAGCGTGAAAACCCACGTGAATATCCTGGGGATGGGTATGCCCAGGGCGCTCACCATCTCCCGGCTGTAGACAGCGGCCTTCACGATGTGGCCGTACCGCGTGTATTTGAGGAACCACCAGAGACCTGCGGCCACGGCGAACCCGACGAGAATGACGAAGATGAAATAGGAGTCGAGGGGGGCGCCAAGCACCTGGATGGGCTTCTGGATGATCGGCGGCCGCACGATGAGCCTGTCCGTAGGCCCCCAGACGATCTTTATAAGGTCGCCGAATATCAACGCGAGCGCGTAGGTTATGAGGAGCTGCTCGTGCAGCTCCCGCTTGTATATCCTCTTTATGAGCAGCATCTCGGCCACCCAGCCCACCGCCGCGGTTGCAAGGGCGGCCAGCGGGATGCTCACCCACAGGGCAAACCCGTGGTCCTGGAGGACGCTCCAGAAGGAATAGCACAGGTAGGCGCCTATCAGCCAGAGCGTCGCGTGGGCGAAGTTGAGGATATTCATGACGCCGAAGATGAGCGAGAGGCCCGACCCGACCAGAAAGAGTATCATGCCGTAGGTGAGACCGCTCAAGAATTGCGAGAAGAGGTACGTGAATTCCATATCTGCCGTTCGCTACTTCTTCTCGGCTTGCCTCGCTGCCAAGATCTCGCTCTCAGGCCGCTCGCTGTCGATGCCCCTCACCTCTATCACGTCCTTCAGGATAGGGAACGGGTACTTCGGGTCGTCGGCGACGACGCCCACATACGACGAGCATCTGAGCTGGTTGTCGATGGGCCTGAACTGGAGCCTGCCCCTGGTGAGATCCACGGTCAGCCCTTTCATGGCGTCCTTGACCTTCTCCGTATCGATGCTTTTCGCCTTCTCGACCCCCTGCTTCAGGGCGTAGACCGCGTCGTACCCCATGACCGCCCAGTCGCTCGGATACTTGTTGTACTTGGCCCGGTAATTCTTGACGAAGGCCGCCATCATGGGCACGTCGAGATGGGCGAAGAAGGGCGCCCGCGCTATTGCGACAAGGCCCCTCGGCATCGTTTTCGCCTCCGTGATAAGCTCGGTCACGCTCTGCATGCTGCCGACGTAAGGGATTTTCTCGAAAAAGCCGTAAGGCTTGGCCTGCTCGGTGAAAGCGACGTTGTCCTTCGAGGCGAGGACGGGATAGACGAAGTCGGGCTTGAGGGCCATTATGCTCGTGATGTACGAAGTGAACTGCGTTTCCCCAAGGCGCGGCCAGAACTCCTTCTTGACCTTAAGTTGCGGCGCTGCGGCCTTCAGGTTCTTCACCGTCTCTTCCTGGGTGGAGCGGCCCCATTCGTAGTCGGAGGCCAGCGTGACGTACTCCTTCCACCCTTTGTCCTTCGACATCTTCGCCACTGCCAGGGCCGCCGCCTTCGCCTGCATATAAGTATTGGGCACGAGCTGGAACGTGTAAGGGCTGAAGTCCACCTTTGTTATGTTCTCCGAGTTGCTGATGGCGGGCAGGTGGAGTACCTTATACTCCCGGCATATCGGCTTGACGGCTATGGCCACCGCGCTCGAATAGTCGTTTATCACCGCCCTGACCTTGTCCCGCAGGATGAGGTCTTTTACCTCCCTCACACCCACGTCCGGCTTTGTCTGCGTGTCGCGCTGGTAGACTTTGATCGGATGCTTGCCGAGCATACCGCCCTTCGCGTTGATCTCTTCTACGGCAAGCTGTACGCCTTCCATCTGGTCTTTGCTGTACAAGGTCCCCGTGCCCGTAAAACCGAGGGCTACGCCCAGGTGATAAGGCTCTGCAGCCTGAACGGTACAAAGGCCGGTAAATCCCACGAGCACGAGAATTACAAATAACCCCATTACCTTCGCTTTCATAGTCCCCCCCCTTTTTAAGTAAGACGAGAAGGTGAGAAGGTGAGCAAAACGCAAGACAAGCCTGAATAAAAATTCTCATCTTCTCCATCCTCTCTACCTCTCATCTTTTCTCCTGTTCTCCTTATTTTTTCTTTCTTACCTTCCGCTTTATTTCGGCGCATACGTCAGTACTACACCGCCGTCGAACAGCAGGTCCCCGCCTACGAGGTAGCGCGCGAAGCGGGAGAAGCCGAACATGAAAAGGTTACCCACCTCTATAGGATTCATCATTTCCTTTATCCTCGAGTTGCCCAGCATTACGTCCCGTACCACCGCTTCCGGTCCGATCCCCCGCTGTTCAGCCTGAGCAGGTATCTGGTTAAGGGTGAGAGCGGTCTTAACAAAGGCGGTGCTTACCGTGAAGCCGCGGATCCACCCATCCCCCTCGGCAGCGATCGACTGCGCAAGAGCCCGCATGGCAAACTTCGTGATATTGTAAACCGGCTTGTTGATCGTGGACACGTGGGCATGTATCGACCCCATGTTGCCTATGGCCCCCCTGCCGTCCGCACTTTTCCTCATGTAGGGCATGGTGAGCTTGCAAAGGTAGAAAGGCGCGCGCACCATCAGTTTCATCATGAAGTCGTACTGGTCCATGGGGAAATTCTCGATGGAGCTTATGTGCTGAATGCCGGCGATGTTCACCAGGTACTTGATGGCGCCCAGTTTCGCGGCTTCCGTTACGGCGTACTGCATGTCCGCGTCTTTGGTCAGGTCCGTTTTGATGAAGATCATCTGGCCGCCCAGCCCGCGCGCCATGTCCTGGGTAAGCTTCCCGCCCCTCTCGTCGATGTCGAGGCCTACCGTCATGAGGCCGTTGGCGGCAGCGGCCACTGCCGATGCCCTCCCTATCCCGCTCGCCGCGCCCGTGACAATGCAGATATTATTGATGTTGAAATCATTGTCGGGCAGTATCAGAATATCTTCCCGCTTTATGACCGGTTCATTGATATCGAAGGCCATGCCCCACCCCGTTTGGCAGATGTTCTCTCATGTGGTTTAGCAACATCCGTGCCAGAGTACCCTTTGGAAGCCGCTCTGTCACATAATGGGCCGAGGAACCTCGAAAGAAAATTTTTCCCTTGTCAAAAGCCTCACTTGTTGTTATCATTGCCCTGTAGACGATAGTGCACACTTTCGCACAACAGTGTTGACTAGAAGACACACACCGGAGGAAAGGGGGATCGCATGCAGGGGGAGGAAAGGCTCGGGTAAAGAGAGCCGGCGGGGAATCGGAGGAAGCACCGACGACCTATGAAGAGATCAAGGCAGAGCCGGAATTCCTGAAGATGATCTTCGAGAGCATCTACAACGGGGCGATCGTGACGGATACCGAGGGGCGCGTGCTCTACTTCAACAAGCCCTACGGGGAATTCCTCGGGGTGGACGCGGCGAGCCAGATAGGGAAACATGTGACCGAGGTCGTGGAGAACAGCCGTATGCAGACCGTTGCACAGACGGGCAAGGCGGAGATCAACTGGGTCCATCGCGTGAAGGGACAGGACATGGTGGTACAGCGCATACCCATAACAAGAGATGGCAAAGTGATAGCGGTATACGGGCAGGTCATGTTCAAGGATGTGGGCGACGTAAGCAAACTGGCCAAAAAGTTGTGCCTCCTCGAATCGAAAGTAAAGCTCTACGAGCAGGAGCTCATGTCGCTCCGCTCTACCCGGTATACGCTCGACAGTATTGTGGGGATCAGCCGCGCAATTACCGGCCTGAAGCGGGAGGTAATGAAGGCAGGCGCAACCGATTATCCCGTGCTCCTTACCGGGGAGTCGGGGACCGGCAAGGAGATGTTCGCCCAGGCCATCCACGGCGGGAGCCGCCATCGTATCAGTCCTTTTATCAGCATCAACTGCGCGGCCATACCGAAGGACCTGCTGGAATCGGAGCTCTTCGGGTACGAGAAGGGGGCCTTCACCAACGCAAACCCGTGCGGCAAAATAGGCAAGCTGGAGCTGGCGCACACAGGGACGGTTTTTCTCGATGAGGTGGGCGATCTTCCCCTCGACATGCAACCCAAGCTCCTGCGCGTCCTCGAAGAGAAGACCTTCGAAAGGGTGGGTGGGACGGCGCCGGTGAACTCCGATTTCCGGGTGATCGCCGCGAGCAACCAGAACCTCGAGGAGATGGTGAGCGCCGGCAGGTTCCGGAAAGACCTGTTCTACCGCCTCAACGTGATACGCCTGCACATACCGCCGCTTCGGGAGAGGAAAGAGGATATCCTGCCTATTGCACACGATCTGCTCGGCCAGATGGGGGGTAACTCCCCGTTTTCCAGCATCAGGATCGACAAACAGGCCGAAGAGGCGCTGGTCGGGTACGACTGGCCCGGGAACGTACGCGAGCTCCACAACGTGTTGAGCAGGGCCACCTGCTTTCTCGAGAAGGATGCCATCACCATTTACGACCTTCCTTTCTCGATGAGGTACGGCAAGAACGTTCCGAGCGATTCCATCAATTATTCCCTGGACAACGTCCTCTCCTGCGCGGAGAGGGAATCCATCTGCAAGGCCCTGGAGAAAGCGGGCAACAACAAGACGAGGGCGGCTGCGCTCCTCGGGATCGACCGCTCGCTGCTCTACCGGAAGATGAAGCGGCTTGGCGTCGCACCCTAGTGATCGATCCGTCCGCCCGCTTTGTTCCCGATCCGCTGCTTAGCAGCCGGCAATTCTCGCCGAACATATTGCTCCGGCCGGCGCCTTGCTGCAAATCGCCCTCGTCTTCCCGTTACCAGTACCTCATCGCGTCTTCGAATATGGCGGCCAGGTCTTCCGGCTCGACGGGACGTGGAGAGAGCCTGAGCACGCGGTGCTGGGGAAGGGTCCCTTCCACCAGCGCAGGGATGTCCGCCTTCGTGTAGCCGACCGCGGCAAGTCCGTTGGGGATCCCGAGGCGCTTCATGAAGCCGATCACCAGGTCTGCGACGACGCGGCCCGCATCCTCCGGCTTTGCCCGCGAGACGTCCGCCCCCAGTGCTTCGGCGGCCAGCAGATGGCGCCCGGGGCAGGCGGAAGCGGTAAAGCGAAGCGCCGCGGGTGCGTTCAGCACAACGGACATCCCATGCGGGATAAGGGGGCGGTCCTGGGGATAGCCGGGCGCCCGGTACTCCTTCACCATCCCCGACACCGGGTACGACATAGCGTGAGGCACCGTCACCCCGGCGTTCCCGAACCCGACGCCCGCGAACGAGGCGGCAAAGGCCATCACGGCGCGCGCCTCGTCGTCGTCCGGGTTTTCCTTAGCCCTGACGAGATAGGAAGAGAGCATGCGCATCGCCTGGAGGGACCAGATATCGCTGACAGGATTCGAGCCCCTGGTAGGCCGGACGAAGAATCGGCTTCTCAGGACGGGGGCGCGAGTCGTACGGGGCCGCCGTGTAGGACTCGATGGCGTGGGTAAGCACGTCGAGCCCCGTCGAGGCGATGACCATAGGCGGGAGGGTCCGGGTATTCTCAGGATCGACTATGCCGAGGGTCGGCTTGAGCCTCCGGTGGGCGACGCCCGTTTTGGCGTGAAGCCCTTCGAGCTCGAAGATCGCGACACCCGTGGTCTCGCTTCCCGTGCCCGCCGTAGTCGGAACCGCAAAAAGCGGTTTCAACGGCCCTGGGACCGGCATCCCTTTCCCGATAGGCGCGTTGACGTAATCGAGAAAATCGAGAGGAGGGTAAGTAGTGTAAAGGTTGACGAGCTTGGCCGTATCGATGACCGATCCCCCTCCTACCGCGACGAGGGCCTCAAAAGGCGTCTGCCGGGCGTAGGCGATAGCCTTCTTCATCGATTCGTCCGACGGCTCTATCTGGACCTGATCGAAGACGAAATAGCTTATCTCCTCCTTTTCGAGGGATTCCCGCACGACCTGAACAGGCCGGGACGCAGCGAGGCGCTCGTCCGTAAGCACGAGCACCCGCCTGATGCCCATCTCGGCAAGGTCCATGCCGACCTCACGCGCTGCCCCCGCGCCGAAACGAAGGCTCGACGCAGCCATCTCGAATGCGTAATCGTGCTCCATCTCAAGGCCCCCCTTGGCGCCATGCGCCGGCTGTGCAATCCATCGGCAACGGCCGAATCTTTCCCTCACGATGTTCTTGCACGGCCTGGTCGATTTTGCAAGCAAAAAATGGTAGCGGGAAGTGGACCGGGTCTAAAAAAGCGCGCGTCGCTGTGAAGGTGCAGTAAGTCCCGCCAGGGACGGAAGCCGGCCCGACGCGGCGGGCGGCCTGTGTCGCGCATCTATGAAGCGATGAACCGCCGCAAGTAGTAGTCCTCTTCGTCCTTCGATTTGCAGTGGTAGGTATCCCTTATCATTTTCCTCAACGTCCGGCCGTCCGGCCCGACTTTCTCTTCAGCCTGGGACATATCGACCGCTTCGAGCTCTTCCCTGGTGAAGCCCTCTTTCGGCATCCGGTTGACCGTCCAGATGTCGCCCATGTTGACTACGCTGCCGTTCGACAGCCTGATGCCCCGGAACATCTCGTAAAGCCTTGCCGGGCCTGCGCCGCGCATGGCTGCAAGGGCCAGCCGCTCGTCAACCGTCACGTCGATGGCCGGCTCGTTCCTGAAAAAAGTCACGTCGCACGTCTGCCCCAGGGCCGAGAGGGTCAGTATCTGGCGACCGAGAAGCGTGAACCTGGCGCCGAAAATCTCCTCAAACCTGCTCATGCCTCCATCCCCGCCCTGCAGCCGCGCCGAACGCCGCGCCGTGCCTTAATCGCTGCCCTTGCTCGCCATCCGGGAAACGGTGTCTACCACCGTCTGCAACCCGTATTTGTTCACCATCGAGCTTAAGCCCGCCTCCACGGCCTCGATCTCCACCTGCTCGTCAACCTCTTCTTCCCGCTCCTCGTAAGTGAGGACGTTGTTGAGGCAGACCTGGACGCACATCGGCTTTTCGAGGGGCGGGTCGCTCTCGCACAGGTCGCACTTCAGGGGCAGACCGGAGTCGGGCTCCTTGAACAGGTCCCGCGACGGGCAGGATGCCCTGCAGAAGCCGCACTCGTCATATTCCTTCCCGTCGATCAGATATTTGTCCCTGCCCATGCATTCGGCAGGCGTGTACTCGCCCGCGAATATGGGAAGCCATATGTTCTTCAGCCTGTGGCTGACGACCTGGATGCGCGACCTCGCCGGGTTGTTGCTGCTGAATTGCGGGTTCGCGTGGAAGGCGGAGCAGACTATCTCGCACCCCCGGCAGCCGTTGCACTTATCGGCATCGACCTTGATCGTCTTGACGATCTTCTTAATCTTGGCCATCTTTCAATATCCCTCTCTTTTGCAAGTCTTGGGCGACATAACCCAGATCCAATTCTTCCAGCCTCTCCTTCGTGGGAATCCCGTCCATATTCCAGCCCTTGAACTTGTAGTACGTGGACAGAAGCTCTTCCTCGACCTCCGGGAACCTTCTCTTCCAGTGGTCCTTCGGCGGCTTCTCGTCGGCCCGCCTCATGCCTCGCCTGTTGTTGAACGCCCTGTGCAGGTTCCGGCTCCTGTTGACTATCTTCTTAAGTCCCGTTTCGTCTAAGTCCATCCCTGTAGCTGCGGAGATCAATTTCGGGTAGTTGTGTATGTGGTAAGGGGGCTTCAGGCAGAACGACGACATGCCGGCGCAGACGCAGCAGGCGTCGTCGATGTTGTGGAGCATCTCCATCCAGTCAACGATCTCGGCGCACATCTGGGGCGTGGGGAAATAGGGTATCGCTTTATCGCCCCGTATGTCCCAGTCGAGGAGGTATTGCTTGAAATGGTCGTCGGGAAGCTGCGGCCAGTCCTTTACGAAGGCTTCCCTCTGCTCGGGAGTGGGAAATGCCGACTGCGGCCACTGCCCCTCGATCTGGGTGATGCTTATCTTCTCGTTCGTCGAGTACATGAGGAAATAGAGGGGGTCGAGCGTCCCCAGCTTGAGGGGAAGCTGCTCGTGCCTCTTGATCGTATTGTGGTCGAATTCCTCGGCCCCTTTGCCGATCTTGCGGGCCGCGTAATAGACGCCGTCCGCGAGGATATCGCCGATCCCTTCCCGGTGGGCTATCCTGTCGAGGAGCCAGAAGAACCTCCCCTCCTTGTCGGACGGGCAGCCCTCGAAGTCCTTGTCGGTGAGGATGCCCGCCTCGTACAGCTCGACGGCGAAGGCCATGATCTGCGGGGTCGAGAACGAGTCGAAGCCGTACTCCGTCGCCTTCTGGAGGATCCTGAAGTTGAAGCCCAGGTCGTCTACCATTGCCCCCATACAGTAAGTAAGCTTGCCGAAGCATTTCATCATGTAATACGGGGACTCCTGGAAGGATACGAGCGCCCCGCAGTGCTGCGGGCAGTTGAAGCAGCTTATCAGCCGCTTCACCGCATTGTGCTGCGCCGCTACCCAATTCGTTTCGTTTTCCTTGCTCCAGAAGTCTCTCCTGCGGGTGCGGGCGTTCCCCCACATGAAGTTTTCCGTGTGCCACTTCTCGTCGGTGTGGACCATCTCCTGGGGCGACCCGATGCCCGACAGGATGGTCATGACGTCCGGGATGGGGTTCGCGTTGCGGTAATTTATATATTCCGTCACGCCCTTCAGTAGCTCCATGAACTCGGCGCCGCGGGCGAGGTTGACGTCCTTCGTCCCCCGGACGGCCACCGCCTTCACCCTCTTGTCTCCCATGACCGCGCCGCCCCCGAGCCTCGACGCGCTCGACCGGGACTGCTCGATGGAGGCCGTGAAGCACCTGTGCTCGCCTGCCGGGCCGATAGCGGCCACCTGCGCCCTCGGCTCGTTGAGCTCCTGCCTGATAAGGTCCTGCGTCTCCAGGGCGCCCCTGCCCTTAAGATGCCTGGCGTCGCGGATCTCCACCTTGTCGTTGTGTATCCATATGTATACCAATTCCGGCGACTTGTTCCGAAGGACGATCTTGTCCCAGCCCGCATATTTCAGCTCTGCGGAGAAAAAGCCGCCCATCATCGGATAGGCCAGCAGGTGCGACTGCGGGGAAACGAACGTGCAGACGGTGCGGTTCGCGCTGAAGGCAGGCGTGGCGTTGAACAGACCGGAGCTGATTATCATCATGTTCCCGTCGTCGAACGGCCCGACTTCAGGCCCGACCCTGTCCCAGTGCATCTTGATACTCGTGCCCGAGGCCCCCAAGGTGCGTCTCCATCATCTTCGGGTCGGTCTCCACGCGCTCGATGTTCCCTGTCGCCAGATCGATCTCCACGTTATAGCCCGTTTCGGCGTATCTCATCTCTTACTCCTCTTGGTTGCTTGTGAATTATCTCTCAAATACGATATTTATATCAAAGAGGCTCCTCTCTGTCAACACAAATAGTTACCTATAATCTTTGATTCTTACAAGAACTAACAATAAGTACGGATATATATAATATCAAGTGTTATGGTCCATCATGACATGTTCTAATATAGCCCAAGCTGTACTATCCCCTGACTTTCTCACAGGCAATTTATGGGGCTCAGCGCCCCCTCCGGCGGCAAGCCGCCTGAGCCTCCCCGCTCAGACAGACAAAGAAGGTTCAAGGACCACACCGACGGCAAGAGCAGGCTGTACTGTATTTATGGTGTGGGATATTAAGTGCAAAGTTGGAATTTCACCTATCGGATAGTGTCCGGTTATTTAAGACCTGCTTCCTGAAGGGATAGATTTTGCTCGACCGAGTCGGTAGCAAGTGTTACAATCGGTAATGATTGCAGGAACGCGGAGGATGAGCTACAGGATATAGATGGCATGCGACAAGTTTGGGGACGTTAAGGAGTCACAATGACAAGGACAGATTCTGATGAAAAGGATAGGATTCTCGAATCCGCCGGTTATTTTTACGACTTTAACAGAGATATCTACCTTAACCGGGAGAGCAAGAAAATCTTTAGTCTTGAGGCGATAGAAGACCACGACGTGGCGTGGTTAAACACCAAAATCCAAGAAAACAACGAGACTGGGGGGTGGGTTTTTAACTTCAATGAACTGCCTGATTCCGACGTTCAACAAGAGATTATCGAAGGGCTACAGTGACGCCCGAAGGGTCTATTGATGACAGACTCAGGCGCGAGTACTTCAAATTGCTTCCAGAGATGGAGCACGCCAAGCATTATGTGGAGGCTCGAGTTCTTAACCTTTTACTTCCTGTAAGGGATAGATTGCGAACGTACGAAAGAGTTGTCACCAAGACTAGGCTCAAGGATTGTGAAAGTGCGATAAACTCCCTACGCAAGCGTGAAGAAGGTGGTACGTTCAATCGAAAACAACCGGAGAGATATACTCTCAGAAATCTACCCGATCTAGTCGGCATTCGAATAATGGCGTTTCCTCTGAGTCTGATCCAGAGAGTCAACGACATTGTCTGTGCTGATTTCCACGACTGGAGGATTGACCCGATCAAAAAATCTGACGGAAGGATTCTGTTTGCCCACAAATATGACGGTTGCCCGCAAAATTGTTCGATCCGAACCGAGGTTCAAGTTATGTCTCTCTTGACGGGACTTTTTTCTGAGGTGGAGCACGACGCTCTTTACAAGCCCAATCCTAAGTATAAGAGCAAGCTCGTCGAGCGAGGAATGCAAGAATCGTTGATTCATGTATTGAATGCTTTGGGACAGTTCGAAAACACATTCGAGAATCTAGTCCTCCGTGTGACCATAAAAAGTACCATGGAAAAGATAAGTGAAGAGACAATTGAGAAATTAAAGTGAAGGCGAATTCATAAGCTGAGAATCGTTTAAACCTGCCAAGGGTGCGTCCGTTACACTTCGTGCTGGCAATCTCATATCTTTTATAATGTAGGAATATCAAGACTTAGGTGTTGTCAGTACCCACTCCGACTTGCTCTTCCAGCGTTCGCAATGTCGAGTTCTAGCTTTTACATATTAATTAAGGGAACTATTTACATAAAAAACCATTGAGGAGATTATTTATGTTCGATTGGTTTTATGGGCTTGACCCCGTGCAAAGGGTATTCCTCCCCATTCTTTGGGTAGTTTGGCTGATTGTATTTTTGATGTGGTTGAATATTAGGCGTAGGCAAAGAAGGCTTGAAGAGCTTATAAAGGCCGATGCCCGACAATACGAGAGTAATAAATGTGAAGATTAAAATCCAAGTTGTCATATTCTTGATTTTTCTCTGGATTCGTAGGTTTTTCTCTGCTTTTTCTTCTTGGTGTTTGTGTAGAATAATCTTTGCGTTGGTCCTTGTGGGTGCGCCGTACTGGTTTATACCTTCGGATATTTCTATTAATTCGTTATCCGTATTATTTTCTAAGTCACTTATGTCAATTGCCATATTGTTTTCTATCCTTTTTGGAAAAGGATGTCAAGATGACCATTTTGGTTTTTTATGTAAATAGTACCGTTAATTAATATGCCACACCATGGATAGAGTACAGCCCGCTCTTGCCGCCGCCTTATAATATGCTCTTTATTCCGTTAGCGGCGGCCGGCTGCGGAGGAGCGCCTCAAGGAATCGATGATAGGCAGATGCACTGTGAGACGTGTCGGCCGGAGATCGTACATAGGTACATCGGAGGCCACACGTCGAGCAGGGCGCTGCATGGTAGGACGAGGGGGACGTAGTTCCGTTCATTCCGTTTAGGTAGGACGAGGGGGACGTAGTTCCGTTCATTCCGTTTAGTAGGACGAGGGGGACGTAGTTCCGTTCATTCCGTTTATCCCTCCGCATTCCTCTCTTTGGCAATCCCGCGCAGTATACTCTGTTTGGACACGTTCAGCGCACGAGCCACGTCGCCCAGCCCCAATCCTTCTTCCTTCACGGCAACGAAACTGATATAGCTTCTCGCAAGGATAACGTCCCGCCGTTTGCTCCCGGAAATCAGTTCAGTGGGGGTGAGGGGGACGACCGTAACTAAGTAAATAACTCCGACCTCCGGAAAAAGCGACAGGTTACGTTTTCGGTCCGTGCTCGCCTTCTCCGCCCCCGCCACATGCGTTAATCATAGCCACCAGTACTGATGTATTGCAAGAGAAACATTCGGCAGCTCGATTTCAGGAAGCAGGTCTTAGATGACCGGACACTATCCGATACGTAAGATTCCAACTTTCACACTCAATATGCCACACCATGGAAACAGTACAGCCCGCTCTTGCCGCCGGTGTGGTTCTTGAATCTTCTTTGTCTGTCTGAGCAGGGAGGCTCCGGTAGCAAAGCCACCGGAGGGGGTGCTGAACCCCAATAATTGCCTGTTATAAGGTGATCGCTATAGTACAGCAATCCATCAGCGCGCCGGAAGCGGGAAATCGCGCCAAGACTACAAGTAATTAGGTGACGATCTTTCTCTTCGCCACGCCGGTCGTCGCCCAGGCCCCTTCGGGTGAGAAACGGACGATGGGCGCGTCCAGGCAGCCCCCGGCAATGCCTTTCCGTATCCCATCGACAGCGCCGAGGGCATCGAGGACTTCCCCTTCCGTCGGGTGCTGCGCGCCTTCGGCCCTGTGAACATCCAAGCGCAGTCCGGACCTCCCGCCTTCGCGCCTCAAGACGGCAACCCGGTAATCGAGCAGGCCGGGGAGCCGGAATAGCGCCTCATCCATGTCGGGAAGGGTCAGGACGCACCCCGGACCCAGGTGGACGGCACCGTCCAACCTGCCGCTGACCCGCCCCATGCGCCGGAGCGCGCTCCCGCACGGGCAGGGGTCGGCGATCATCATGGCGATGTCCCCCGTCCTGTACCGGATGAGGGGCATGCCTCTCCTTGTGAGGGTCGTAAAAACGACCTCCCCTACCGTGCCGTCGGGACAGGCCGCCCCCGTTTCGTGGTCGACGATCTCGAAGAGAAGGTCCGCCTCCCTCAAGTGGTAGCCCTCCAGGGCCGCGCACTCGACCCCTCCGCCAAGGCCCGTCTCCGTCATGCCGTAATGGTTGAACACCCGGCAGCCCCAGCGCTCCTCCAGCCTACCGGCTATCGCGCGGGGCACGTAGTCCGTGCTCAGAAGTACGCTCTCTATGCCGCCTGTGCCGCTTTTTGCGCTTGCGGCCCCCTGCGGCGAAAGCGCGACGGCGAGCACCTGGGTGGGGATGCCGACGAGACAGTGGGCGCCGAAAGAGGCGATTGCGGCAGCGGCGTCGACGGGGTCTGCGACAGGGCCGTAGGCAATGGCATCGACGTCCATCCTGTGGAGGCCCCGGATGAGGAGGTCCCCCACGCTGTCCGGCCGCTCGCAGGGCATGAGGACGGCCACCCTCTGGCCCGGCCGCACCATCGTCCCCATGCCGTGGTGGAAGAAGTCAACGGTCAGCTCCAGGTCGCCTTCGGTGAAAAAGAGCCGCTTTGCCTCCCCGGTGCTCCCCGACGTGCGCAGGGTGACGATATGGGCGATCTCGTCCTGGGGGACCGCAAGAAAACCGAAGGGGTCGGCGGAAAGCTCGGACGGGGTGGTAAAGGCTATCCGGCCGATGTCGGAGAGGGCGGCCAACGGCGCGTCGGGGAGGGATGCCAGGCTGCGGCGGTAGAAAGGGGCGCTGCGCCTGGCGTAGCCGATAGTCTCGTTTACCTGCCGAAGCTGGTAATCCGCAAGGGCCTCGGCGAATGACCTGCCCGCAAGGCTGTTTGCGATGCCTGCCTTTTCCCGGATCCACTTCTCGAGGGGGGTGAGAGCGATCATCCGCTGCGCCGTCGATAGAGGCCGTGCCCGTCCCTGGCCGTGCAGTTGTATGCGCAGAAGGGTATCAGCCTGCCGTCGGGTGCGATCACCGATATGCAGCAGCCCCGCAGCCGCTCAAGGTCGAGGTTCTCTGCGTCCTGGAAGGCCATCGCCGATATGGTGAAGCTCCCGGCCGCGACTTCCCGCAGGAATGCATCGAGGTCGAGGACGCCTTCGACGCGCACCGCGTCGCCGCCCGGTCCGCCACAGCAGGGCTTTTGCGCAGACAGCGGGGGGCGGCCAAGGAGCGGGCCTGCCTGCGGCAGCGTCCACCGGCGCGATACGGCCTCGATGGTCCTCCCGACACCGCCGGGGCCGGCGTCCGCCTGGCAGCAGCCGCCCGCGCTCGCCTCTCCTATCGGCCTCAAGCCGCCTTTCGCCTGGATGTAGGTGGCGTGGAAGGAACAGCGCTCGTGCTCGCAGCCCGGAGGGGAAAAATCGGCCGTCTTCATGAGGCCCCCCGTCTGCTCCTCAAGCGCCCGCATCAATTCGGGCAGCGTAAAGCGGCCGTCGTCGCCGCCAGCTTTCAGGAAGCGGCCGAAGAAGCTCGCCGGCTGGAAATGGATGCCCCGCACGACGGGGGCCAATTGGAGCGCTTTACGCACGATGTCCCCGACTGCGCCCGTGTTCACCCCGGCCACGAGCGTGGGGACGAGAACAACGCCGAGACCCGCCTCCCCGCAATTACCGATGGCCCGGAGCTTCTCATCGAGCAGCCCCCTCCCCCGCAAGGCCCGGTAGACTGCGTCATCGACCCCGTCGAACTGGAGGAAGACCGACGAGAGGCCCGCGACCCTGAGCTGTTTTGCGTACTCGATGTCGCGGGCGAGGCGCAGCCCGTTCGTATTGACCTGGATGAAGGAATAGCCGACGCGCCGCGCAATCCCGACGATCTCCGGGAGGTCGTCCCTTAAGGAAGGCTCGCCGCCGGACAGTTGGAGGTTGGTCGGGCCTGCCGCAGCCATAGCACGCTCAAGGAGCCGCGAGACGGCCGCCAGCGGGAGGTCCTCGGCTTCGGAGCGGCCTGCATCGGCGAAACAGACGGGGCACCGCAAATCGCACCTGTCCGTCACCTCCAGAAGGACCGAGCAGGGCAACTGCACGTGGTCTGCGCAGAGGCCGCAGTCGAACGGGCACCCCTTTTCTGCCGCGCCATAGCAGACTTTCGGATGGACGGGCGGCTTCGGCCTGCGCCATTCGGCCATCGACGGCGCGCCGCGCCAGATGACGGTCCTGAACGGACCGTGGTCTGCGCACTCCTTGACGAGAAAGACATCACCGCCCTCAAGGACGCGCGTCGCCTCGACCCTCTTCAGGCAGACGGGGCATATGCTCTCGGTCCGGGACCCATGCGCCTTTTCCATCACGTCATCCATGTCGTTGCCGCCTGGCGGCGCCATCGCCTTTTCCGGGCGACCAGGAGGAAGTAGCTGATCCCCTTGGCGCATCTCCACTGCGCGGGGAGGCAAGCGCCCGCGAGGATTATCCGCGCCGCGAACTGCTTAAGGCGCCTTTTGTGCTCTTCCCAGAGAAGGAGCGAAAAACCGCACCCCGCAAGGAGGCCAAGGAGGTCGTCCCGGCTCAAAAGCCCGTCCGGCCCAGGCTGTCCCTGCTGTCCGGGATGCGGCCGGCCGGGGCCGCCTGGCGCGAAAACATCGCTTATTATCAAAAACGCCCCTTTTTTCAAGACCCGCGCAAACTCGCCGAGGGCCGCCGCCCTTTCATCGACGACGGAAAGGACGCACTCGCAGAAAAGGGCGTCGAAGGAGCCGCTTTTGAAGGGGAGGGCCTCCGCAAGGCCGCCCACGAGCCGCCCTTGCGCGAGCCGCGGAACGGCTTCCCGGAGGAGCGTCTCCGAGCAGTCGAGTCCCACCGGACGGAAAACGCCTGCCCGCTCCAGGTGCTCCAGCGTCCCCCCTGCCCCGCACCCGATATCTGCGACGCGCGCTCCTGGCGCCAGGCCGCAGGCGTCGAGCGCCCTACTAGTAAGGGCGGTCCCTCCCGGCCTGATGCAAGGGCCGGCGATACGGCCGATATCAGGCCAGCAGAAAGAACAATCGGTCGTCATGCCGCGCACGCCGCATAGAGCCGCATAGAAAATCTACTTGTCTTCGATGGCCTCTTCCGCGTCGGCCATCTTCCCTGTCGCCAGCTCTTCATCGATCAGTATGAGGCCGCATTTGGGGCAAGCGGGGAGGTTGAGGGCGAAGATCGTCCTTCTATACTGGAGCCTGACCGTCTGCACCTCCGGGGGTATGCCGCATTTGTTGCAAATCCATCCGCCACGGCCGGCTTCAGCCCTTTCGGTCATAACCCGGCCTCTTCATCTCCATCCTGTGGGAATAGGCGCTGTGGACGTGATACCCGCCGTCTGCCGCGCTGTATTCCACCCAGTAGGTCACCCTGTCCGGCCTGAAAGACGCCAGCGACCGGCCGTTGGAAGGGTTTACGAACTTCTCCCCGGTGGTCTCGGCCTGGTTGATGACCTGTTGCACGTCTTCCCTGCGGATTCCCCGCGCCTCCATGAGGCGCCCAACCCCCTCGGGGACATCCAGACGTATCTCCTCGTAGGTGCTCATCGGCTCCCCGGTTCTGCCGGCAATCTGCCTGAAAACCCCTTCTTGTGCGGCGTTTCCGCTTTCATTTGTAATCGAGATTTAAGCAAGATATGGCCTTGCTGTCAAGGAAAAAGACGGATAAAAAGGGGCAATAACTGCCAACCGATGCCAATGCAGGCTTTGGCTGTCGTCGCGCGCGCAGGCGCTTTGCCTTTGACATGTGAGGCCGCTATCCATTATGATCTCATTAGAGGGGGAGGTGCCGCGAATGTCCGATGAGATGATGAATACAAAGGAAGTCGCGCGATATCTGGGGATCAACGGGAAACAGGTATACGCCCTGATCCAGCAGAAGCGGATACCGGCCACGAGGGTGACGGGGAAATGGGTCTTTCCCCGGAGGCTTATCGACGAATGGATCGAGTCGAGCGCCAGGTCCGGCCTGGAAATGGCAAGCCGAAAGCGCGAGAGGATCGAAGGGGGCCTGCTTGCCTGCGGGAGCAACGACCCGATCCTCGACATGCTCCACACCCACGTGCGGAGGATGCACCCCGACTTCTACCTATTTTCGGCGAGCACCGGCAGCACCGACGGCTTGAAGACCCTCAACATGGGCTATACGGACATCGCCTGGTCGCACCTCTACGACCCGGAGTCCGGGGAATACAACATCCCCTTCCTGCCCGTTTATGCGCCGAACGTCAAGCCCGTCGTCGTCAACCTCTTCTATCGGGAGCTCGGCTTCCTCACATCCGCCCGGAACCCGCATGATATCAAGGGCTTCGAGGACCTGGCGCGCAAGAAGGTCCGCTTCATCAACAGGCAGAAGGGGTCCGGCACGCGGAAGCTGATCGACCACAACCTCGGGCAGCTCGGCATCGACGTGTCCTCCATTCATGGATACGACGACGAGGTCAACACGCACCTCGAAGTCGGCCTTTCGATCATCTCAAAGGAGGCGGACGCAGGTGTCGCCACCGTCGCAGTCTCGAAGTTCCTCGGCCTTTCCTTCACCCCCATCACCCGCGAGAGGTTCGACATGGTCCTCGGCCAGCATACGTTTTTCCAGGGGGGCGTGCAGACGCTCATGGAAGTGCTCAGGTCGGACGACTTCCGTGGGAGGGTGGCAAAGCTCGGGAATTACGACTTCAGGGATTCGGGGAAAATACTATACGCGCCGTGAGCGTTTCCAGGTAGAGGGCTACGGCCTCTCGCGCGTTCTTGATGGTCTCCTCCAGGGAATCTCCCTGCGTTTGACACCCTTCCAGCTCGGGTGAATATGCATAGTACCCGTGCTCGTCCTTCTCGATAACGATGCTGACCTTATGAGGCATCGGCCACCTCCTTACCGAAGACCTGCCCGTGGTTTTTCACCCGTCCGGCTTTGTAGTCGGCCCGCGCTTCTTCGATGCTCGCCAGATACTCAGGCGCTGTGGCAGCAAGGAGGTTCTCCAGAAAGGCTTCCCTTTCCTTCCTGCCCATCTCCTTAACTGCCTCGATTACCTCTTCTGCGCTGATATTGATCTTCAGTGCTCGCGCCATACTCTCCTCCGAGGAATGGTAGACAACTGCGCATCCCATTGCGTGCTTTATCTGGGTACTGTTTTCCCTTGGTTAATTATATCACGCTCCCCCAGGCGAGCCAAACAATGCGCGTGCACTCCCCACATCGTTATTGAACTGCCCGTGTGCCCTATGCAATAATTGCCTGTAACGCAATCGCAAAAGCTGCGCAAAGGCGGGATGGCGATGGCCGTGCAGGACCGCACGATAACCTTCGAAACGAAATGCTACGAGAACGACTGGGAATACCTGCTCAAGGCCGGCCGGCTGAAAAAGATGAAGGAGGCGTGCCGCTGCCCCTTCGACAGGGCGGTCCTCCATATCAACAACGTCAATGACCCGGCCGAGGTGGAGCGATGGGCGGCGCGGGCCGTTGCAGCAGGCGTCATCGACGCGTACGTGAGCGTCGCGGACTATGCGGATGAGGCCCTCGCCTTCTTCGGCTGCGCGCCTTCCGCCTTCGGCAAGGGCTATTATTACTCGATAGCGGAGCTGGTCGCCATCTATCTTTGCAAAACGGACTACCTGCTCCATTTCTCAAGCGATACGGTCATGGCGAACGATGAAGAATGGATCGCCTCAGCCATCACAAAAATGGAAGAGGACAGGCGGATAATCGTCGCAAACCCGACGTGGAACGACAAGTTCCACAGGGCCAGGGAGGAGTCGGTCGCAGAGGACGACGACTTTTTCATCGGCCACGGCTTCTCCGACCAGTGCTACCTCGTTCCCTGCGGCGCCTTCAGACGCCCCGTCTACGGCGAGACGAACGCGATATCGGAAAGCAGGTTCCCCCATTACGGGGGCGACTCCTTCGAGAAAAGGGTCGATGCCTACATGAGGAACAACGGCTTTTTGAGGATCACCCACAAGAGGGCGTCGTACAGGCACAGGAACTTTTCGCGGAGCGCCTTCAGGAAGAAGGCGGCGGTCTGCCTCGGCTTGCTCCGCTCCCGGATCGGCGGATAGATCGTTGCAGCACGGGGCCGCTTGGATGTCCTTTTACGCCCTCCTCGCAGACCTTATCGTGATCGTCCATCTTTTCTACGTGCTCTTTGCCGTGGGGGGCGAGGCGGCCATCCTTGCTGGCGCCCTGTTCCACCGGACGTTTATACGCCGACCGCTTTTCCGCATCGCCCATCTCGTCGCCGTGGGGCTGGTGGCTGCGGAGGCGGCCCTGGGCGTTGCCTGCCCCCTTACGGAGTGGGAATACGGCTTGAGGCAACTGGCCGGCCAGACGGTCGAGCATAACATCTCGTTCGTGGCGCGCCTGGCCCGTCTCGTCGTCTTTCACGACCTCCCGCCCCGTTTCTTGACGGTCCTGCACATCGGGTTCGGGGTCCTGGTCGTCCTGACTTTCGTCCTGATTCCACCGCGATCCGGCAAAAAGACGCCGGGGCAGTAGGCGGGCCGAAAGCCGCCCTTAGACCTTCCTCTTCGTCTTCTTGAATACCTCTATCCCCGCCTTCTCTTCGAGGGGGCAGACGTACTCGCAGATGCCGCATCCCGTGCACGCTGCATCGACGACGTAAGGCTTCTTAAGGACGATCTCTTTGCCGTCGTAACCCGTCTCGCGGACGGTCTCGAACCTGATCGCCTTGTCCGGGATAGGGCAGTGCTCCTCGCAGACCATGCAGTTCATCTTTTTGGCGTGGGGCAGGCAGTGGTTCTTGTCAATGACCGCGATGCCTATGACGGCCTTCTTCTTCTCCTCGATGGGCAGCTTCGGTATGGCGCCCGTGGGGCAGACCTGCCCGCACAGGCTGCAATTATACTCGCAGTAGCCGAGGCGCGGCACGAGCATGGGCGTGTACAGCCCGTAAAGGCCCGCCTGGAGCGACGCCGGATAGAGGGCGCTCCTCAGGCATACCTTCATGCACTCGCCGCACCTGACGCACCTCTCCAGGAAGTCGCCCTCGCCTCCGACCCCAGGCGGGCGCAGCAGGCCCGTCTCGTGCTGCGGCGCGGTCCGCCTGCCGACCATCCGGGAGAAGAAGAGGCCGGAGACGAGGCCCGTGACGAAGACGCGCCTGCCGCCCTCGAACCCGCGCCCCCCTGCCTTGCGGGACCTCGGCCACAGGCGGAAAGAGAACCGGGCGCGTCCCTGGACGCATCCCCTCACGCAGTCCATGCAGAGAATGCAGCCCTCTTTCACGTAGTCGTCGCCCTCGAAGGCAGTCGGGCAGCGTTCCGCGCAGATCGCCGCAGTCGGTGCAAAGCCTGGGGGGTATCCTCCTGAAGGGCGCAAAGCGGCCGAGCAGACCGAGGAGCGCGCCTGCCGGGCAGAGGTTCCTGCACCAGTTCCTCCGCTCGAACCTCTCCAGGAAAAGGACGCCGCCGAAGAAGAGGAGCGAGACGAGCGCCAGGGGGTAGAAGGTGTCTCTGAAGGGGAGGACATAGTCTTTCAGCAACCCGTAACCGGGCTCCAGATAGTCCCGCGCGTCCCCCATGACCCGGTAAAGCCCGACCCAGCCCGACTTCGCCAGAAAGCCGAAGAGCGGGTAGAATGCGAAGGTAAGGAAGCGGACGAGGATGGCCATAGGGTCGAGGATGCCCGCGAGGTTCATGTTGAAGAGGGCGGCGAAGAGGATGGTGAAAAGCACGTAATACTTGAGCCTGCCTCTCAGAAAGAAAAGCGGCCTGCTCCTGCGCACCCATCCTGCGGCGAGGTCGATGACCGTCCCCAGCGGGCACATCCAGCCGCAGAAAAACCTGCCGAGGACCAGCGAGAAGAGGAGCACCAGGAGGCCGGGGAGCAGAAGGAAGGTAAACGTCTTCGCGGACAAAAGATGGCTCGCCGCGACGAGGGGGTCCATCCTGAAGAAGGCGTTCATCGCAACGGATATCTCGTCCTTGCCCCTGTAGTCCGTGGTCACGAAGAGGACGAGGAAAAAGGCGAGGAAGAGGATTTGGGAGATCCGCGAGGGCTTCAGCTTCATGTCGTCCTTGCGCCCTTCCCTTTAGGCGCGCACTATCTTTATCTTGTCGAGGTCGATCTCGCCGAGGCCCCTCTTGTGGGCCGTCACGGTTATCGGTATGTCGTGCGGCTTCAGTCCGAACAGCCCCGTCGCGTAGGCGTCGGCCGCGACGATGTCCGTCGATGCGATCACCTTGTTCAGGACCTTCACGTCTGCGAGGCTGCCGCCCGTCGGGCCGTGGGCCGTGAGGATGCGCGTCGCGTCGATCACGACGAGGTGGCTCTTTACCGATACTGTTCAGGTCTGCCAGGGCGTCCTCGATCTGCCTGTGGATATAGCCCCTGTCGCCCCCCATGACGCCCATCATGTTCTTGAGGGCCAGCGTCACCTGCGTGAGCGAGTGGTGCTTGGCGATGGGGACGTTGATGATGACGTCGGCAGAGAGCGCGTCGCCGTAAATCTCCCACTCCTTGAGGAACGTCCCCTTGATCTTTACCTTCTTGTAGCGCTCGTCCTCGATGTAGCGGACCTCTACGTTCTTCATGCCCTTGAGCGCCGCCTGGATGCCGCTGTCCTCGTAGCACCGCCGCATGTCGTTGCAGGGGTTGTCGAAGACCCGGACCCTTTTCGCCCCTGCCTTCACGCATTCCTCGACAATCGCCCTGACGACTGCCGGGTGCGTTGTCGCCGCTTGCTCCGGCCGCCTGTCCCAGCCCATGTTCGGCTTGACTACGACCGTATTGCCCGCCTTCACGAACCTGCCTATGCCGCCGACGGCATCGACGGCCCTTTTCGTGACGGCCCCGTAGTCCTTCCCTTCGGCGACCGCCACTATCGACGGCCCTGCGGCAGCGGCGGCCCTCCCGCCCAAAAACCGGCTCATCATGAGCAAAAGACCCGAATACTTGAGAAACTCTCTTCTATTCATCGCATAACCTCTTAACATTGCTGCCCGATCCACGAACCAGCGTGCGACCCCGGAGGATAAGGCAGCCCACTTCTGAGACAGTCATTAAGTATATGACCGCCAGGGGCTAAAAGACAAGGGGGGGCGAGGGAGCGGGAAGGGCACAAGACTATACGGGATAACTCACACCGGGCGACGAACCGTTCCTCACTTGTAGGCGTCGCCGCGCGGGGCGATATTGACGACCGCTATGGTCCGCTGCTTCTCAAGGACCGCGAAAATCACGCGGTATTTTCCTACCCTCAGCCGGTTCATTCCTTTGAGAGGACCGAGCAGCGGCCTTGCATCGGGATGTTGCAGGGGATTTTCATAAGTGGACAGGAGCGTCAGCTCCGCCTTTACGGCGTTTTTGGTCGATGGGCTCAGCTTGGTGAGGTATTTTCCGGCCTTCGAAGATACCCTAATCGTCCAGCTCTGAGAACTCTTTTCCGCCACCTGCTTTTATCTCCTCCATGCCTTCCCTGCATTCTTCGACGAAGCCGGGTATGGCGAGAAGCTCCATTGTCTCGCGGTGGCGCTCGATGTATTCAACCGTCAGCTCCTCGTATATATCGGCGAGAGACCGATTCTCGTACCCGGCAATTGCCCTTATCAGGCGCAGTTTTTCTTCGGGCAGCCTCAAGGTTGTCGCTGTTTTCTCCGTAGCCATCTTGGCCTCACCTCCATCGGGGGAGATGGAAAGACATAAAAATCTCGGCCGCTGTCGGGCCGGTTTTGATATCATAACATCTCGACATTATAATATCAAGATTGCGCCGCCCGGAATGCCCGAGGGCCGCGTCCCCGTTTGTTTTTGACGCACCGCTAAGTTATAGTAACGCCCATGAGAAACAGCATTCGCCGGATCGTCATTCTGCCCGTAATCTTCACGATCCTGGCCCTTTTCGCCCCCTTTGCCGCGTACGCCGGAGCGGACAAATTCGCCATCGTAAGCGATACCCATATCGGCGCTCCCTTCCATTCTGCCTACCCGGACATCGTCCGCATACTGGACGACGAGGGGATAGATACGATCGTCCACGCGGGGGACGCGATAAACGACCCCGGCAATGCCTACGAGTGGGAGAGATTCCTGGAGATCACGGGGCCGGGCAAGACCCTTTATCTGGCGCCGGGCAACCACGACATCCGGGGTGAAGGGTCGTTCGAGACCTTCCTCCAATTTTTCGACGCGCCTTACTCGTCATTCGCCGACGGAGATACGCTTTTCCTTTTCCTGTGCACCGAGTTGCCGGGCGAGGAATCGAGGATAGCGGGCGACCAGCTCTCATGGCTCAGGACGGAGCTTGCCAGGCCCTTCAGGTACAAGCTGGTCTTCATGCACGAGCCTCTCTTCCCGGCGTTGCCCCGTCACGGCCTCGACCGCCACAGGTCCGAGAGGGACCACCTGCACCGCCTCTTCGTCCGAAGCGGCGTCTCCCTCGTCGTGGCCGGCCACGACCATGTCTACGAGCGGGCGGTCAGGGATGGCGTCGTATACGTGATATGCGGGAGGGCGGGCGGCAGGAGGTGGCCGGGCAAGAACGGGAACTCCCTCGGCTACATACTTGCCGAGAGGACGGGGGACTTCTACGTGCTGACCGTGATGGACGTGAACGGCACGGTCAGGGACCGCGTCGAGGTCGTCAGGGCGCAGGCGCCGGCGAATGAGGCAAAGGCCACACCGCCGCCCGATGAGAGACGCGATGCGCCGCCCGCAGCGCAGGCAAACCCGTAGCGCGCCCGCCGTGGGTCACCGTATCTTTTTACGAGGTTGTTTACCTCGATGACGGGCTGTTCCGTGGACATCTCACTTAATTATGCGTGTAGTCCCGGCGGTTTGCAAAGGATTTCAGCAGATGAAACTCAACTCCCCGCAAATGGAGTCTCAAGGAACCGGCAGGGAAGAAAGGTAGTGTCTCAGTTTGCGGGAGTTGTGATGGATAAGGGGAGGAGCCTGTGCTATACTTACGCCATGCCCACCGACCCGAAGGAACACATGCCTGATATTACCCTTCATTGTCAACGGTGTAAGACCGCAGTTAAAGTCGATTTCGACAGCGTCAAGCCCGGCTTTGAGCGCAAATGCCCCAAATGCGGGTTGATCCTCAGGGGGAGGGATGATCTCCGAAAGACTGTGACGGACGGGCAGAGCAGGTTCCCCAAGGTAATCAAACCGAAACATTAATCTATCTTCTCCTGTTCCCCGGTAAAGCTCTTCTCCAAAGCATTCATGAAAATACCTTGTGCCTCTCGGAGAGGCCGCATTCCCCGGTCGATAAACTTCTGCGACTCCACCATCTTCCTTTCAAGCCTATCGAGCAGCCGCTTGGTCTCAGGGCTAAACTTCTCCGCTACTCTTGGCGATAGCCGCAAAATCAACCCTGCGAACGTATTCCATGGGAGCGGGCGTCTTTGGCCTGTCAATCTTGATTACGGGTTGAAGTGTGGCTATTCGGCAAGCCTGGGAATCGCCCTGGCCCCTATATGACTGTCCCCACGTCGTAGCCCAGTTCTTTCTCCTTCCGTCTGAGGAGACGGATCGCCCGGCGGAAGCGGACGTACCGCCTGCCCGCCTCCATGATGAGCAGGCCGCCGAGGACCATGAAGCAGCCGCCGGTCACGACCGAGAGGATACCACCCAGGAATTTGACGATCACAAGGCCGACGGAGGTGAAGGCAAGGCCGGTCTGCATGTAAGAGTGCATCGTTCTTTCCCTCGACAGGAGCGTTTGCTCCTCCGCTAAAATGATTCTTATATCGATCTCCCTTGCCATGAAAGAGAGTATAACTTTTTCGCGCGTAACCGACAAGCGGGGGTTCGAACATATGAAAGAATATGCTTTCACCCGCACCCCAACCCTCTCCCCTCCCCAGGGGAGAGGGAGCTTCTTTGCGATTCCGCCAGAGGCGCGAGTCCAGCCGCCCGGAGCATTGGTTTAGCTCTTTTACCTATCGCTTCTTGTCTTTTCTCTCCCTCGCCATAGACGCCGTGATAACCATGAGACCCGTGCACGCCCGGAAAAAGCTTGACTGCCGGGCCTGCCGGAGTTATCTCTTAGAAGTGCATCGATTCGCCATACCGATAGGCATATTTGCAGGGCTGCTGATTGCGGCCGTCCTGTGGGACGGCTTCGAGACCATCGTGCTGCCCCGGCGCGTCAGGCGCCGCCTGAGGCTTGCGCGCCTGTTCTACCGGACCACCTGGCTCCTCTGGTCTGTCCCTGCCCGAAAATTTCTATCGAAAGGTCGGATGGAAAGCGTCCTCGCCTATTACGGCCCCCTGTCGCTACTGGCCCTTGTCGTCGTCTGGGCTGCGGCCCTCGTCTTCGGCTTCGGCCTGGTCAACTTTTCTCTGGGCTCTTCCCTTGCCACTTACGGGCACCCAAGCTTCGTCACCGACCTCTACATGAGCGGCACCACCTTCTTCACGCTCGGCCTGGGCGACGTAAGGCCGGTCACCAGTGCAGCAAAGCTCATGACCGTCATAGAGGCGGGGATGGGCTTCGGCTTCCTCGCCCTGCTCATCGCCTACCTGCCTGCCATCAACCAGTCGTTCTCGCGCCGCGAGAGGGACACCTCGATGCTCGACGCCAGGGCAGGCTCACCGCCCAGCGCGGCCGGCATGTTGGAGAGGCACGACCACGAAGGGGGCATGGAGGAGCTGCAGGAACAACTGTCGCAATGGGAGCGGTGGTGCGCAGACCTTCTCGAAAGCCACCTCTCTTTTCCCGTCCTCGCCTACTACCGCTCGCAGCACGAGGACCAGTCGTGGCTGGCCGCCCTTACGGTCATGCTCGACGTTTCCGCCGTGCTCATGGCTTTTGCCGGCGAGCCGTGCGCGAGGCAGGCGAAGCGGACCTTCGCCATCGCCCGTCACGCAGTCGTCGATCTGGCCGTAGTCTTCAACAGGCCGCCCGAAAAGCCGCAAAGGGACAGGCTGGGTGAAGGGGGCTTCTTAAGGCTCAAGTCGGCGTTCGAGGCCTCCGGCCTGAGATTGGCCGACCCCGCCGAATCGGAGCGCAAGCTCGACCTGCTCCGCCGTCTCTACGAGCCGTACGTCGAATCCCTGGCCCGCCACTTCCTGCTCTCCGTGCCGTCCTGGATACCGGCGCCGGGCAAGGCCCCCGATTGGCAGAGAAGCCCCTGGGGGGACGCCTCCGCGCCGGTCGTCGATATCATAGTGGACGAGTGGAAGGACCACCACTTGCGCTAAAGAGTGCGGGGGCCGTAGGTCTGCCGCACCCTCCGCGACCTTTTCAGGTAGAGCCGCCATACCAAGGCATAAGCCATAGTGAAAAATGAGTTGAGGCAGTTCATATAGAAGTTTTCGCGCGTTGCGAGCTGCTCGGAGCGCAGGAGGAAGGGAAGGAAGGGCGCGAGCACGGCGTAAGCCGAGATCACGGCAAAATATTTCCGGGCGGTTTCTGGTGCGCGGGGCAGTAGCCTGAAAAGCGATACCCCTGCGTAGAGGCTGAAGACGGCCAGCGCTATGCCTGCTATCCCGTTCACGACTATGAGATAGAAAAACATGGGCTGCTGGCTGAAATAAGGCTTCGCTACGTCGCTCACGACGAAAAGGTTCATGAGGACGGCGGCAGGGTCGAGGACGGTCAGGTTGAGGCAGAGCAGCAGAAGCCAGCCCCTTATCCCCTTAAGCTCCCTCCCGGTTGTCTCCAAGATGACCTCTTTGACGCGTGATGTGCCGCCCCTATAATCTACAATGGCCCCCGTGATTTGTCGAGGGCCGGCGGTTGGGCAGGCGTCGCGTCTTACGCGCCGCCGGCGGTGGGAGAGACCCATAATTGTCACGACATGTAAGGTACTGCGGTCGGATTACAGTTGGCTGGACTCACGCCTGAAAGGCATTGCGTTGCGGCCCGCCTGCGGACGGCTCACCACCCCGCGCCATTGGCGCCCCACTCGCCTTGCGGCGTGATCGCTTCGAAAGGTGTCAGGCGATCCGTCGTTTCTTTAAGCCGCTTGCATGGCCGAGAACTGATGCTCGTAGAAGGTCTTCGCCTCGACCTGTTTGTCCAGGACGCCCCTTTTGATGTCGTCGCGGTTCTCGATGAGGAGGCTTACTATTCGACCGTCAAGCAGATCCGTATCCGAAAACTGCTTCAGGGTCCTGACAATCTCCTTATTTTCCATCCTCCGGCGGTACGGCCGGTCTTCGGCCAGCGCGGTAAATACGTCGGCCACCGCCACGATCCTGGCGCCAGTACTGAGGTCCGAGCGTGCGCAGTGGAAGGGGTAGCCCGTTCCGTCCAGCCTCTCGTGATGATAGGCGGCCCACTCCGCTATGTTCTCGATGCCGCCGATGGTCTTGAGGATGGAATAAGTGTAGTAAGTGTGCGATTTCATTATGGCCATCTCTTCTTTTGTCAGACGACCCGGTTTATCGAGTATACCGTTGGATATGACCAGTTTCCCGATATCATGGAAATTGCCTGCCACTTCTATGAGCTTTGTCTCCAGATCGGTCAACCCGAATGCCCTTGATAGCTGCGAGGCGGCAGCCGCGACCCCCAAGGAATGGGTTGCGGTGAAGCGGGAGCGGAAATCTATTATGTTGCGGAAAAGCTCGGCAATGACGGATATCTCGGCAAGCCCTATTTCCCTCTTGCTGAAAGGCCCTTCATCGAGGAGGATGGAGTAGAGCCTGGGCGAGCAGAGGTCGATCCAAAACTCTTCCTTCGCGCATACGGTCCTGGCCAGGTCGATTATGTAAGGGTGGATGCAGGACCCAGAAAGAGCCGATATCTGCGATAATATGCCCTCATGCTGGTGGAGAATGTACTGGTTGCGGTCGATGAGCCGCTCTATATGATCGCCCAGCAACAAGAGCTGGGAGTCGTAGACGACAGGCCATTGTATGGACTCTTTCCAGCAGCTCCATTCGGTATGATGGAACCTCACCAGCCGTGCCTCATCGCGAAGCCAGGGCACTTTTTCCAGAAGCGCCGCCCCGCGCTTGCAGTGCAGGTCGGTCTCGCCGGCCTCCCAGTTATGGAGGGAGATTTTCTCTTCCAGGGACAATGCGCCTATGTCGTGGAGAAGGGCCGCCATGAAGACGCTTTGAAGGCGATTGGCCGGAAGGCCGGCCGCCTTTCCGAGCTCCGCTACGATGAATCCCGTCCGCTGCTGATGTTGAGCCAGTTGCGGACTTGCCAGGTCCATGGCGTCGGATAAAGACAGGACCATGTTGCCCAGGTTGACCGATACCGTCCGTTGCACCGTTCCCCTCCTTCGCGGCCCTTTGGCTTATGCCCAGGGGCGCCGCTGCTATTATAACCGATCACTAACCGTCTGAGCCTCCCCAAACGTGACGGGCACGCGTGAAAGTTTGCATTACGAGACAGGTGTGCGTATAAGGGACAACCACGGACAATTCAGCCGCGAGCTATCAAAGGTCCCATAACAGGATCGACGTCTTAATATCCCACACAATGGATTCGATGGGTTGTGCACTGGCATCGGGGACAAATCTGTGTTATGATATAGCACAGATATCGATAGGGGGGCAAAATCATGAGAAGCACAGTGACTCTGGAAAAAGCCATGCTCGACGAGCTGCTGGCCGAAACCCGCGCGAGCAGCAAGACGAGCGCCGTCAGGGAGGCCGTATCCGATTATCTCAGACGCCGCCGCGTCGAAAAGATAAAATCGATGAGGGGCAAGCTGGAGTTCGACCTTACCGCGGAGGAGCTGCGCCACTATGACCGGTAACCGCGTGCTGATCGACACGTCGGTCTGGATCGACTACTTCAGGAACACCTCCGCCGAGACCTCCGGCCGGGTCGAGGCCCTGATGTCGGAGGCCGAGATATGCGTCCCGAAGGTCGTCCTGGCCGAGCTGCTGCACGGCTCGAAGTCGGAGCGCGAGGTCCGTACGATAGAAAGCTTTTTCGAGGCGTTCACCATCCTCGACCAGGGAGAGTCCTCGTGGGTCGATGCGGGAAAGCTGGCTTACCAGCTTAAGCGAAAAGGAAAGACCGTCAATCTCACGGACTGCTATATTGCCGTTATCGCCCGCGAGCAGGGATGCGCCATCCTTACCCTCGACAGGCATTTCAAGGAGATCGGCAAGGCAATCGCCGTTGCGCTGCTCTAGGCGCGTTCCCGCCCGTAATAGCATCGACGTCTTAACATCCCAGACCGTAGATATCCTACGCTGTTACGCCCCCGTCTTGTCATCCACACCATAGACACACTACAGCCCGCTCTTGCCGTAATTGGACCCGAATAGGGGGGTCCGATTGCGGCAGTGGCCGGAGGAGCGCCTGAAGGAATCGATGATAGGCGAATGCACTGTGAGACGTGTCGGCCGGAGACTGTACGTCCGTACGTCGAAGGCCACACGGCGAGCTCACGCGCCGCATAGCGCGATTCCGCGAGAGGCGCGAGTCCAAGCCCAGAGGAATCCGACCGCAGTACCTTTAACCCACACCCGGCGAGTGGGTCGCCCCACCTCACAGCTCCCGCTTTACTGGGGGCGCATAAAGGTGTTAAATTTGAGTCGATGGAAGTCACGTGCGCCATATTGTCCGGCGGCAGGAGCAAGAGGATGGGCCGCGACAAGGCGACGGCCCTCATAGGCGACACGTCCCTCGTCAAGCACGCCTACGACGTTGCGCGGAAGGTCTTCGATAAGATCATCGTCGTGTCGAGCCTCCACGCCGCCATCGAAGGCGTCGATGCCCCCATCGTCGCCGACGTCGTGGCCGTGCCCGGCTCGCTGACGGGCGTCGTCTCGGCGCTGTTGCAAGCCGACACGCCGCACGTCTTCGTCCTCGGGTGCGATATGCCCTTCGTGACGCCGGAGGCGATGTCCTGCGTGCTGGACGCCTTCTGCGGCGAGGATATCGTCATACCGAGGACCGAAGGCGGGCTGGAGCCGATGCACGCCCTGTACGCAAGGAGCTGCCTCTCGCCGATGCTGAGCGCCATCGAGCGCCGCAGGATGAAGGTGATCGATCTCTTCCCCTACCTGTCGGTCAAGATAATCGAGTCCTGCCCGGTGTTCAAGCGCGACGGCGTCTCCGTCTTCGCCAACGTCAACACGGAGGAGGACCTGAGGCGTGCCGCAAAACTCCTTTCCTGACGTCGAGATAGTGGAGATGGCGGAGCGCCACCTGGACGACGTCCTCAAGATCGAGAACCGGTCCTTCGCAGCGCCGTGGTCGCGGAGGCTCTTCCGGGAGACGATCTCCTTCCCCCTCTCTCTGAGCCTCGTCATAAGGAAAAAGGTTGACAAAAAGGTGCTCGGTTATGCAAACTTCTACGTGATTGCCGGCGAGGTGCAGATATTGAACATCGCCGTTGCGCCCGAAGAAAGGGGGCAGGGGTACGGCCGCCTGCTTCTCGGCCGCTCCATCGACGTCCTGCGCAGCCGGGGCGCCAGGGAGTTCTTCCTTGAGGTGCGCGAAGGCAACGCGTACGCCATCAGGCTCTACCGCAAGCTCGGCTTCAGGAAGGTGGGCAGGAGGAAGAAGTATTACACGGAAACGAACGAGGACGCCCTCGTCATGCGCATGAAGACGGAGCAATGGACCGGATCGACGACATAGAAGGCGCCATTATCCAGAACCAGGCCGTCGCGCCCGGCCATTACCTGGCCGCCGTCAAGCTCGCAAAGCCTATGGCGGGGCCCAGCGCCCGGACAGTTCGTTATGGTCAGGACCGGCGGGCCCGGCGTCTTTCTGCGCCGCCCTTTCAGCATCTACGACTACGGCAGGTCGGTCCTCCGCATCCTCTACCGGGTGGCGGGGAAAGGGACGTCCTACCTTGCGGGCCTCGGCCGGGGCGAGAAATTGTCCGTCCTGGGGCCGCTGGGCAAGGGCTTCACACCCTTTCAGGGCCATGCGCCCGTCATCGTAGCGGGGGGCATCGGGCTTGCCGGCGTCCACCTATTGTGGAGGCGGATGCGGGGCAGGGCTGCCCTCTTCTGGGGCTGCACCTCCGGCGACGACGTGGGCCTCCTCGGCAGCATCGCAGAGTGCGGACCGTATGTCTCGACGATCGACGGCACGTTCGGCTGCCGGGGCAACGTGGTGGACCTTCTTGCGGACCGCATGGGTCACGATCGAAAGGCCCTTCCAGGTCTTCGCGTGCGGGCCGGAAGGCATGTACCGGGGCCTCGCGGGCCTGCTTTCTAAAGACCGCATACCGTGCCAGGTATTGATTGAGGAGCGCATGGCCTGCGGCTTCGGCGTCTGCTTCGGCTGCGTCAGGAAGACGGACGACGAAAACGAGCCTTACAAAAGGGTGTGCAAGGAAGGACCGGTCTTCGACCTATGGCGGATATCTCTGTAACGCTCTTCGGCAAACACTTGCGGAACCCGGTGATGAACGCATCGGGCACGCTCGGCTACGGCGCAGAGATAGAGCCGTTCTGGCCCCTCGACACGCTCGGCGCGCTACGTATCTAAGGGCCTCTCCGCCCTCCCCCACCACGGCAACCCCCAGCCCCGCATCTGGGAGGACAGGTCGGGCCTCATCAACAGCATCGGCCTCCAGAACATCGGGGTCCGCAGGTTCTTCAAAGAGGTCTTCCCCCTCTTCAAGAAGAGGCAAACGCCCGGTAATCGTCAACTTTTTCGGCTTCTCGGAGGACGAGTACGCGCGGGCCGCCGGGATGGTGCCGGGCGACGACCTTATCTGCGCCCTGGAGATGAACCTTTCCTGCCCCAATATCAAGCAGGGCGGCATCTGCCTCGGCAAGAACCCGGAAGACGTATACAGGATCGTGAGGCGGGTCAAGGGCGTCACGGGCCTGCCGCTTCTGGCGAAGCTGACCCCGGAGGCGGCCGACATAGTAGCCATAGCGCGGGCCGCCTACGAGGCGGGCGCAGACGGCGTAACCGTCTTCAACACCCTTCCGGCAGCAGCCATCGACCTGGAGGGCAGGCGGATGTGCGCGAGGGGCGGCCTTTCGGGGCCTTTCCTCAAGCCCATCGCGCTGCGGGCGGTCGCAGACATCGCGTCTTCCGTACCCATCCCCGTCATCGGAACGGGGGGCATCATGGAGGCGTCCGACGCCCTGGCCTTCCTCATGGCAGGCGCAAGCGCAGTCCAGGTGGGCACTGCAACGCTCATCGACCCTTTCGCCATACCGAAGATTATAAAGGGGATCGCGGCGTATATGGATTCCCATCACATTGCAGGGATAGACGAGATCAGAGGGGAGGCATGTGCTCAAAATCGCGGAACATGATGCGCACGTCGCCGCGCTGCTCGAAGACGGCCTGGAGCTGCCGCCCATCGTGGCGCGGGTCCTGGCGGCGAGGGGCATCGGGACGTGCGAGGACGGGACGCGCTTCCTCCACCCGAAGATCGAGCACCTCTCGGACCCATTTTTACTGCCCGACATGGCGCAGGCCGCCGACATGGTGGCCGCAGCCGTTGGGTCCGGCAGGCGGATCGGCCTCTTCGGCGATTACGACGCGGACGGCGATTACGGCCACGGCCCTCGTGCTCAACTTCCTTACGCGAGGCGGGCGCGCAGCCGCAAGTCTACCTGCCCGCAAGGGAAGAGGGCTACGGGCTGAACGCACAGGCGGTAAGGGACTTGCGGGCAGCGCGGCGTCGATCTGCTCATTTGCCTCGACTGCGGCTCGTCGAACGTCTCCGAGATAGAGCTTGCGAACAGCCTCGGCATGGAGGTGGTCGTCATCGACCACCACGAGACTGCCGACCCCCTGCCGGCGGCAGCGGCCCTCGTCAACCCCAAACGAAAGGATGCGGTCTTCCCCACGCGCGAGCTGGCCGCGTGCGGCGTCGCCTTCTTCTTCCTCATCGCCCTGCGGAGGGCCATGGACGCGGGCGGCCTGTTGGCTGCGCCCGTCAACCTGAAGCGGCAGCTCGACCTCGTAGCGCTGGGGACGGTGGCCGACATGGTCCCTCTGACGGGCGACAACCGCGTGCTCGTCAAGTTCGGCATGGAGATGATGCAAAAGCAGCCTAGGGCCTGGCTCAAGTCGTTCTTCAGGCAGAACATGATCTACCGCCAAAGGCTCGACGACTATGCCCTGAGCTTCATCATCATCCCGAGGA
Organism: uncultured delta proteobacterium; assembly: GCA_963835595.1. Classification (GTDB taxonomy): domain Bacteria; phylum Desulfobacterota; class Syntrophorhabdia; order Syntrophorhabdales; family WCHB1-27; genus CAWEPK01. The sequence continues at coordinate 81,977 of CAWIGL010000001.1, forward strand.
TAAACGCGGCGGGGCGCGTCTCAGACCCGAAGGCCGCCCTCGAGTTCCTCATCGCCTCCGGCGAGGAGGAGTGCGACAGGCTGTTGTCCGGGCTGAACACGGCCAACAGGACGCGCCAGGACATGGAGGAGGCCGTCATCGGCGAGGCTATGGCGATGATGGAGGCGGACGGGACGGCGGACAGGCTAAGCCTCGTGCTCTTCAAGGAGGACTGGCCCATCGGCGTCATCGGCATAGCCGCGCAGAAGCTGGCGGAGGGCTGCGGCAAGCCGTGCATCATCTTCACCAGGGTGGACGGGACGTGGAAAGGCTCGGCGCAGGGCGTCGCCGGCCTCGACCTCTACGGCACGGTGAGCACCCTTTCCGGACTGCTCCTGAAGTTCGGCGGCCACAGGTACGCCTGCGGCCTGTCGATGAGGGACGAGGAGCTGCACCGCTTTCCCGGCGCCTTCGAAGAGGCGGTGGCGGGGGCGCTCGCAGGGGGGGAGAAGGTCGTCGCAGTCGATGCGGTATCTGGAGTTCGAGGACCTGACCGCCGGAGCTGGTCGAATCGATAGAGCTCCTCGCCCCTTTCGGCTTCGGCAACCCGCGGCCGGCTTCCTCCTCACGCCGTCGGCGGTCTCCGCGCGCAGGCAACAGGTCCGTAAGGCTGACCGACCGCAGTGACGCGCGTCTGGCACGGCAACATGCAGAGGCGGATGGAGATCCCCGAGCGGCCCCGGCGTGCAGGTCGTCGCGTGCCCGGCCATCAGGGAGGAGATGGGGGAGAGGTTCATCCACCTGCATATAAGGGAGTTCGTGACGGCACCGCAAGGATGGCCGCGCCGCAACCGGCCTTGGGTCCCGCGGCATAATACCCGCACGGATACGCTATAATAGCGCATGGACCTTAAGCGTTGCGAGCTATGCCCGAGGAAGTGCGGGGTGGACCGCACCGCAGGGCAGCGCGGCTTTTGCGGCTGCGGGGCAGAGTGCGTCGTCGCCCATTACGGCCTCCACTTCGGCGAGGAGCCGCCCGTCTCCGGGCACGCGGGGGTCCGGCACGGTCTTCTTTTCGCCGTGCAACATGCGCTGCCTCTTCTGCCAGAACTACCAGATAAGCCAGACGGAGTCGGGCCGGGCCGTCTCCGCGAGGGGCTCGTCGACGATCTTCTGCGACCTCGCGGCAAAGGGGCGCGCACAACATCAACCTCGTAAGCCCCACGCCTTACGCGCCGCAGATAGCCGCCGCGATCAGGCGCGCCGGGCAGCGCGGCATCGGGATACCCTTCCTTTACAACACGAACGCCTACGAGAACGTCGAGACGATCCGGGCACCTCGCCGGCCTCATCGATATCTACATGCCGGACCTCAAGTACTGGAGCGCGAGGGTGGCGGAGGAGCTCTCTGCCGCCCCGGATTACCCAGCGTGCGCGATGGAGGCGATCATGGAGATGAAGGCGCAGGTCGGCGACCTCACGCTGTCGCACGGCGTCGCAACGCGCGGCCTTTTGGTCCGCCACCTCGTACTGCCCGGCGGCCTCGCGGGCACGAGACGCATCATCGGCTGGATCGCCGATAACCTCGGCCCTCAGACTGCGCTCAGCCTCATGTCCCAGTATTACCCTGCGTACAGCGCCGCGCAGGCGCCCAGCACATCAACCGGCGCATCAGGCCCGACGAGTATACGCCCCTCGTGGACCTCCTGGCCGAAAAGGGCTTCGACAACGTCTTCGTCCAGGAGATGGAAAGCGCGGCCTCCTATCGGCCGGACTTCAGCAAAAAGCGCCCCTTCAGCCGGTAATGGGGGTGGGGGCCGGGCCAATTTCGCGCCATGCGCCTGTCTCTCAGGCCCGCAACTCCTCACATACACAAAAAGTATGCTGCGTCGTGCGGGCCTTCGATCACGGCGCCTATCATCGAAATTTTCTCCGGCCCCCTCTCGCTTACGCGGTGTGACGCATCGAACGAAATGCTCGGCTTCTTCGTGTAGGTCATACTTCGCGGCCTCTGCTTGAAATACGACATTACGAGCGGCATGGGAAAGGCAGTCGGAAGTTTTGCCGGGTCCACGATCACAAGCGCGGGCCGCGTGTTCTTAAAAACATCTTGACAATCCCATAACATAGGAGAATAACATAGGAGAAAATGGAAAGAAAAGGGGCGGCATGACAAGAAGCCCTTCTTTTTGGCGGAGAAAAGATATTTACTTTCTTAAGAACTTCCGCGTCCTGGCCGCGTCCCTTGACGACCCTCGGTTATGGTTTCTTTGTTTGGTCATTGTAATTTCGATAGCTTGCAGCGGTTGTGCCGGTGCGGTTCTCCGGTTCGCCGGAATGGCTAGGCTCGGCATACCAGCGCGGGCGGGGGCGGCGATGGCGGGCGGAGAAGCCGGGCTTGCCCGCTTGGCGCTCACTCGACCTGCAGCATTTCGTGCGGGAATTGTAGCTATGGACGTTCCAGCTGCGTCACGCATCGCAATGGGTCAACGAATTGCCGCGATGCCCCAAGAAGCATCGATGATGCGTGCCATAGGTCTGAGTGCCGAATCGCAAGCAGGCCAAGTGTTCTTGAGACAGTTGACCGCAGTTGATTCGCAAATGTCGACAATGCTGTTGTCGGATGGAACGTTTGCTGGCATGAAGACGGGGCAACGGGTTTACACTTCTATCAAGAGTGGATTTCAAACTCGGGCCGGGTGGGTTCGTAAGGTCAATAAGAACAGGGTCATTTTCAACGATGGTGCCCATGACTTGATTCAATCGGAGCTCAGGGGAGATGAAGAAGTTATTCACTACTCCTTGAGATCTGGTCACCCGGAACTTGTCGGGCGCACGCTCAGGAATCCCGACCGCCTGTCATTCGACACGTGGGATTCGACTGCACGTCGATATCGGACCTCGGGGTACGCACAAAGGGTTTCTGATACGGAATGGAAGTTCTATTCTGTCGATGGGGACCACACAGGAACGCTAGTTGTGCAGCCCGCCGGTTCCATAGCCGCATCCACGCTGCCCCCATCAAGCATAGCAATTCCAATGGGCGCTGGCGCAGCCGCTGTAATGGCACTCGGCGGTCGTTTCTATCCGGCTGGCCCGGAACTCAAAATGGACTGCAACTATCTCAGCAGTTCGGAGCCTCAGGCGCTGGCCTGTGATCGAGCTCTCTTGAGTTCCTTAGCAAAAGAGGCGGAACGTATCGGGTACACCGTTGTTATGTCTGACTCGACTGACTTCGTCCCGCAAAATGGTACCAGCAAAGATCACGACTATCCGGTTAAGTGGAGGTAGTTTATGGGCTTCAAGAGGATTATCGGTGCCGTCACCTTGGTTATGGTGCAGGGATGCATGATGTTCGTAGGGCCACGTCCTGTTTTGGCCTCGGACCTCCGGTTGAAAGAAAGCGGAGGCCATCTAACGGGAGCATTGGTCCAAGCGCAATTCTATACATATACACCCAATCGTGTCATACTCAGCTCGACGAAGCCGATACTTTTGAGCGCGAAGAATTCCAAATACGGCGACATTGCCCCCTCACCCGATTTTAGGCCTGCCAGCTATTTCGTCATGAACTTGAAAATGGGGTCAGATTCGGGCCAGCCATTCCGTATTTCAGTTCTGGCAACCGGCGGATACAGAAACGATTACGTGGCGGGATGGTTTGCCTCTGTTCCAGAAGCCGGAGCTCGTTGCGTTGCGTATAGGAGCGATCTTCTCGGAATTGAAATCATACGGCAGGGATTGGAACTTCCAACAGCCCTTCCAGGTATGGGAGAAACGGCCACATCGCGCTTGCCCACTACAATCCGGCCAGGGTCCGATGTTGATGTCGTCGTTACATTCGCTTGCGACGCGCCCATAGAGATCGGTCAGCGCGTGAGTGGTCAGATTCGGTTGCTCGTCGAGCAAAACGGTGCCTGGGCAGCGGACGATCTATCGTTTCAATACCAGCCACTGATATCAAGATAGGTCAGCTGGGGGACGAGAGAATAATCCTCCAGGTATAGAAAGTCAGCAAAAATCGGATGGACCTTTATTCTTCAGTAAGGGTAGGGTTGAATGGATATACGTCAGGTCTCCCCGCAGCACGCCGAGTCCCCTTATACCGTTATTTGACTTATAAGCAATTAGAAGATGGCCGCACCATTCCTGAGAGCGGATGACGAGACTATATACCCAGCGGTGTCTTAAAATATTGGTACGAGGAAAGAAAGTGAAAATAAATGCCTTGAGACTCTATACGTCGAGCGAGAGGAGGCCTGAATGAAATCAAAGATATCGGAGCTATTCAGTTACGATAATGGAGAGGTTTCTATTGTTGAAAAGAATATTGAAGAAACAGGACTGAAGCTCAAATGCGAACTCTATTTTAGGAAGGAAGAGTGGAAGCATTGCTTTGATTGGGACGACAATTCTCATGTAATCTCATACAGAGACAAAGAATCCGATGTTTGGTATCCGTATATGCTTCACGAGTACATGCACGCATTTTTCTATGAATCTTTTCCGTACTGTATAAGATTACCTATCGCACTTTCCAAAGACATACAGGCTCGTAAGAACGAGATAGACTATTGTTTCAATACTGCCAACGACTGGTTTGTGAATGCGTATATAATGAAACTCTACCCCACTGAAATGAAGGCGTTTTTATCAGAGCCCTGTGATCAGCTAGGCAACGACTTAAAGCTTCAGCAGCTCAATACGGCGCTTGCTTATGCAGAATCTGCCACACACTTAAACAACTATTCTTTTCTTCCAATCAACGACCCTACCATAAAAGCACTTTATGATATATTTATGGGTGCACCGACAGAAATGTCTTGGAAACATTTCTACGAAATCGTCAAAGGATTATTTAAAGTATTCGGGAATCTCGATATGAAAGAGTCTGACGAAAATGGCAATACTTACTGGGACATCTTTCAAGTTAGTGTGCCTATTGAAAGGTTTGCACAAATGAAAGGTCTGAGAGCTCTTTCCTGTTCTCCATGAAACGGCAGCACCAATATCCGGGCAGAGGGAGGGCCGCCTTTACAGTCATGACGCCATTATCGGCGGTAACCCGCACCTTAGACGATCTATCCAACTCAGCCATTATCAGGTGTTATACGTAATTCTTACTCTTACCAACCTGTAGGCAAGCATTACATGTGCTTTAAAGGGGCCGGGAGGTTTTCGATGGATTTCGCGTTGCTTTTCGACGGCGCGCGCCGGAGGCGTACTTCTGTTGTACGTTGAGGACGCTGCGCCGAGAAAACGACGCGAAAGGCGCGGAAAGATCACGGCCCCACCCTCACCCCCAACTACCGGCCGAAGGGGCGCTTTTTGCTGAAGTCCGGCCGGTAGGAGGCGGGCCGCTCTCGGCCGGACTTCCTAGAAATGCTCCTTCGAATGCTCCGCAAGCGGCGGGTAGGCCACGTCCGCCGCAGGTATCTTCGCCACGACTTTGATCGCACCCTTCTCCACCTTCTCCACGTAAAGCCCCGTCTGGATCAAATGGTCGTGGCCTCGGATCACCGCACTGCCCTGGGGGAACTCAAAGCTCTCCTTCAACTGCATGTCCTCCAGGGCCTGGATCACTTTCGGGGTGTCTTTCCTGTCCTGCCAATCGACCTTCTCTATGGCGTTCTTCAGGGCGAAGAAAGACTCCCAGACGGCCCAGTTGTACGCGAGGACGAAATAGGTGCCGGTCCCTTTTTCCATGCCTATAGGATCCACCCCGATAATCTCCCTGTACCGCTTGTTGAAAGGCGTGTTAAGCCCGGAGAGGTAAGTCGGATAAGAGGTGATGCAGTACATGCCCTCCGCTGCCGCCCCCAGCCGTTTAGGGTCCTGGGCGGAAAGGGCGTAGACCGCGCCGAGCTTCGTGATGTCAGGGCGCACCGCGTGGATGTCGCGGATAGCCGAGAGGAAGTCCGAGCCGAAAGCGGCAACAAAGACGGCGTCGGCCTCCTTGGTTATCTTGCCCTTCAGGTAGGGCAGCCAATCGCTCGTGCCCAGGGGCACCCGGATCGATTCGAGCACCTTTCCGCCGTTCTCCGTGATGTACTTCGCGAAGTCCTCCTGGTTAGACCAGCCCCATGCGAAGCTGACAACGACGATGACCCATTTTTTGCCGAGGTTTTGGACGGCCCATTTCGCGGTGCCCTTCGCCTCCTCGCGAACCGACGTGCAAAGCTGGAACACATAGCGATTGCCTTTCTCACCCGATATCTCAGTGGCTGAGGCCGAAGGGAAATAAGGCGTCTTGAACTCCTGGGCGATGGGGGCGCAGGCGATCGCGACGCCGGAGTTGTTCGAGTCGAGGACGAAATCGACGCCGTTCTGCTCGACGAGCTTCCTGAATTTCAAGGCGCCGACCGACGGCTTGCTCTCCGTGTCCTCCACGTAAAGCTCGACAGGGCGCCCGTTGACGCCCACTTTCCGGTTGACCATGTTCACGGCTGCCTTCAGCACCTTCTCATGAGAATAACCGTAGGCGGCAAGCCCGCCCGTCTTTTCGACGAGCAGGCCGATCTTTATCGGTTTCTTCGCCTGCCCCACGACATAGCGAGGAAGAAAGACCATCGCCGCCATAACAGCCACTGCGCACACCACCCATACCCACTTCCTTGCGGTTCTCTCTGCGCCTCGTGCAAACATAACCTTAGCCCCCTTTTTCTCTGATCGAATCAGGCGGGAGCATCCCGCCTTAAAACGCTTAATGTTCGCCGCCTTCCTTCCTCAGGCGCGCCAGGGCGGCACGGACCTTTTCCGGCCTGGCGGGAAGGGACGTGACCCTTGCGCCGATTGCGTCCGAGATCGCGTTGATGATCGCCGGGACCGTCGGCACGAGGGCGATCTCGGAAATCCCCTTGGCTGCGAAAGGACCGATAGGCTCCGGTTTCTGCACGAGCGCGATCTCGACTGCCGGCCTGACGCGGATGTCGGGGATACCGCAGCCCCGCAGCGTCTGCGTCTTCGGGACCCCACGGCTCACAACGAACTCTTCCGATAGGGCGTAGCCGATACCCATAATGATGCTCCCCTCAATCTGCCCCTTCACCTTGAGGGTGTTCAAGACCCTGCCCACGTCGTGGAACGCGAAGACCTTTTTTACCTCGACCGCCCCCGTTACGATGTCGACCTCCACGACGGCGATCTGGCAGGCATAATTGTAGGCGAAGTAGTTCCGGTAATCCTCCGGGTCGTAGTCGGTGACAATCTTCCCGTCCTTCATGATGGGGAAAGTCGGGTTTGGATCGTCCCTGAGGGGATACGTCCGCGGGGCGATCCACTCGAAGTCCGCTTCAATGGCTGCTCCGCCCGCCTCACCCGCGAGGCGGGCCAGCCGGCCAAGGGGCATGACCGTTTTCCCGTTCCTTTGTACTACGTCCGTCCCGGCGATGTCGAGCGTCCCGGCGAAAAGCCCCGTGTGCCGGGATGCAAACGCAAGGATGCGCTCCCTGAAGTCCTTCGCCGCCCCAAGCGTAGCGTTGCCTGCAATCATCGTCTGGCGCTGGCCGATGGCCATCGCCCCGAGAGGCACCAGGTCGGAATCGGCCACGACGACGTCGAAGGCGCCGAAGGATATGCCCGTGACTGCCGCCGCGATCTGGGCCAGGACGGACGCCGCCCCCTGCCCCATGTCGCATACGGAGGCCCTCAGCTCTACGCGGCCCGACGCAAGGAGCTTAAGGAACGCCCCGCCGGAGTTGACGAAGCCCCGACCGCCGCCTATGTTCTTGTAGGCCCCGGCAACGCCCACTCCGGTCCTCTTGTTCCCGCCGGAAGGCGGCCTTATGGAAGCAAGCGAGCCGATCTTCTTTTCGGCCTCCGAGAAGGCCTCCTTGATGGCCACGCAGGACCTGACCGTCTCACCGCAAAAATTCTCCTCCCCTTCCTCCAGGGCGTTGATGCGCCTTAGCTTGAGGGGATCCATCCCGAGCCGCCGGGCCATGATGTCGATCTGGCTCTCGACTGCAAAGTGCACCTGGTTCATCCCGAACCCCCGGAAGGCCCCTCCAAGGACGTTGTTCGTGTAAACGGTAAAACCTTCGACGCGAACGTTCGGCCAGACGTAAGGCCCTCCGGCGAAGACGATGGCCTGCTCCAGGACGTCGGCGCTCCACCCTTCGTAGGCCCCGGCATCGCTCACCAGACGCGCCTCCAGGGCGAGGAACCTGCCTTCTGTGGAAGCCCCCGTCTTGTAATGCATCTTGAAGGCGTGCTTCTTCGTGCTCATTATGAGCGACTCGCTCCGGCTCAACGTTATCTTGAAGGGCCGCTTCGTCAAAAGGGCGCCCAGGCCGAGGAGGACCTGGATCGTGATGTCGAGCTTACCCCCGAAGGCGCCCCCGACGGGAAGCCCCCGCACCCTCACCTTCTCCTCGGGCAGGCCGAGGCACGCGGCTATCTGCGCCCGCATGAGGAAGGGACTCTGAGTCGAGCACCAGATCTCTACGCCGCCGTCCTCCGTCGCCCTGGCCGCGCCGGACTCCGGCTCCAGGTAGGCGTGCTCGACAAAGGGCGTCTCGTAGTCTCCCTCGACGATCACCGCCGCCTTCGCGAACGCAGCCGCCGTATCTCCCTTCTTGTGGACTACTTCCTTGAGGATGTGGCCGGACGCGTGGACAGGCGCCAGATCGGGCCGGCCCATCGCCTCTTCGGGAGAAGCGACGACGGGCAACTCCGAAAGCTCGACCCGGACCGACCGGACGGCGGCGCGGGCTTCCTCTTCCGTCTCGGCAATGACGAGGGCGATGGGGTCGCCGGCGAAACGGACCTTGTCATCGGCAAGGACCGGCTGATCGGCATGGATAATGCCGAACCGGTTTATACCGGGGACGTCCGCCGCGGTCACCACCCGGATTACGCCCGGCATGTGTTCCGCCAGGCTCGTGTCCACGGTCCCGAGGGCGGCGTGGGGGACGCCGGCCAAGAGAAGGGCTCCGTAGCACATGCCCTCGAAATATAGGTCGTCGCTGAAAACGAGGCGGCCTGCGGCCTTCAGCGCATCCGAGCCGTCCTCGACAGGCGCGCCGATAATATCCGGCCCGGAGTCCACCGGCGCGCGGGCGGGCCTGCCTGCCCGGCCGGAGAGAACCCTCGATGCCTCCTCGACTGCCTCGATGATGGCGAAATAACCGGTGCAGCGGCAGTAATTGGCTGCCAGGGCCGTTACGATCTCTTCCCCGGACGGCGCAGGGTTCCTGTCGAGCAGGGCCTTTGCAGCCATTATCATGCCGGGGGTGCAGAAGCCGCACTGGATCGCGCCCTTGTCGATAAAGGCCCGCTGGATGGGGTGCAAGCCGCGGGCGGAGATGCCCTCGATGGTTTCCACCGTCGCGCCTTGCAGCCTGCCCATCCGCAGGAGGCATGACTTTTTCGCCTCGCCGTTGACGATCACGATGCAGGCGCCGCACTCCCCCGCCCCGCACCCGCACTTGGCGCCCGCCAGCCTGAGACGGTCCCGGAGGAACCTCAGAAGGGTCATCTTTTCCGGTACGGTTGCGGTCACGGGCGCGCCGTTGACCCTCAATCGCACTTCCGTTCCTTTCATGTCGCAACCACCGGAAATCCTCCTACGATTCGGTCCCGCTCAATTACTTGTAGATCCTCTCGTATTTTACTTTAAGCGCCTGTACATCCTTTACTATCTGCTCGCCGGGCAGGCCGCGGGCCGTCACGGCCTTGATATATTCGTCGATGATCGGCTTCATCAGCCTGGGCATCTGGGCCATCTCCGACGCGGGCAGATAGATCACCTCGTGGTTGTATTTCTTCTTCGACCAGGCCACGGCAGCGGTCACGTGGTCGTCCACGTATTTCGCCGTCCATTCGGACTGCTCCCGCCTCAGGCCGTCGATCACCTTTTTCACGTCCGGGGGCAGGGAGTTCCATTTGGACTTGTTCATGACTACCGAGAAATCGGTGAGGGCTATGTTGACTATCGTCGTATACGGGCAGTAGGCCGCGAAATTGAAGTCCTCCAGGACCTCGATGGAGGAGACGATCCCCTTCACGACGCCCTTCTGGACGGCCTCCGGCGTGTCCGACTGGGGCATCGCAACGGGCACGGCCCCCAGGGCCTTCACGGCGTCCGCCAGGGTCCCCGACACGCGCACCTCCATGCCTCTCAGGTCTTTCAGCGACCTGACGGGCGTCTTCGTCATGAAGCTCGACGGGGGCGAGGTGAAAAGGGCGATGATCTTTACGTGCTCGAATTCTTTCGGGTTGTACTTCTCTATCAGGTCGTACTCGGACATACTGGCGACCTTGGAGCTGGGGAAGCCTACAGGCAGGGAAATCGCCTCGGAGATGGGAAAGCGGCCGGGTTGGTAACTCATGGCGAAGTTGCCGATATCGGCCAGGCCGGAGACGACGCCGTCATACATGTTCTTCGCATTGAGGAGCGTGCTGCCCGGGAACGTGCGGATCTTGACCCTGCCGTTCGTGCGCTTTTCCACCTCTTTTGCCCACCGCTCCATCTGAACGCACGGGAACGTGGTCTCCGGCGGAAAGTTCGCGTAACTGAGATTTATGGTCGCCTGGCCGTGCGCTACGCCGCTTGCGCCTATCGACAGGCCGATTGCCAGAAAGAAAACAATCGATAAGAATACCGCTGTCCTCATGTAGATGCCCCCCTTATGCTTGAATATGCGCGTATGCGCTATGAGCCCTGCCCCTGCGCCTTTCCGTTTCACGGGAAACATTGCCGGGGCGCCCACGGCTATGTGCCCTCGTACAGGAGCTTCTTCAGCCCGTTCATCGTGAGGCCCGCGATGCCAAGGGCCTCGAAGGTCCTGCCTGTCTTCATGAAGTCCGTCCCCGCCACGACCCCTGCCAGCGTGAGGAGAGAGCGCGCCACCGGGACATCGACCCCCGCGTAATTTGCGGCGGAGACGAGGAAGGCCAGGCCGCAGGCAATATCCTCCGTGACGTAGCGATGGCGGTAATCGATCTGCTCGGACCAGAGGCCGGACGCCTGGAGGAGGCGCTTCGACTCCCTCGGATACATCCACTCGTTGGGCCGCGCCTCGTCGTAGTAATCTTCGAGAGGGTAATGGTTGGGCTTGTACCCGAAGGCCTCCCGCACCTTTATGCGCTCCAGGTCGAGCAGCGATATGACCCGCCTTATGCCGGGGGTCGTCCCTTCGTTATGTATGTCGTAGGCGGCGGGGTATTCTATCGGCCCGGTATTAAGGACAATCAGGGGGGGATGGATGACAGGCCCGGCGTTCATCAGCGCGCCGGAGAGCGCGTCCTCTACTGCGTGGACGGAGGGGAAAAAGTCGTTTATCTTGCGGAGGGCGCTGCCGGTCTCCCTGGCGGGGAAGACACCCGTCGGGAGGTGGCACGCGCGGACGACGATCCGCACCTCGTTCGCTTCGATCTTCCTCGTCAGGTAAGGGTTCGTCCCCGTCTCGGCCAGGGCGATCTCCTTCGTACACCCTTTTTCCCGGACATACCTGTGCATCATGTAGGCGCCGAACGTACCCGGCGCAAGGAAAATGACCTGGCCGTCTTCGAGGCAGGGGGCGAGGTCGGCGGCTATTTGGCTTTGCGCGAAGGCGGGGAGGACCATGACAATGACCTCGACCCCCGCCACCGCCTCCTTGATGTCTTCCGTGACGAGATCGACAGGCGCGCTCCCCTGTATCGTCGGCCCCGATACCTTGATTGTCCCCGATGCCCTGATCGCCGTCAGCTCGTCCGGAAACCTGCTCCACATGCGCACGCTGCACCCGGCGAGCGACAGGTCTGCGGCAGCGGCGAAAGAGCCGTTCCCTCCCCCAAGGACCGCCACCCGCTTTTTCATGACCGCTCCTCCTTCAGTGAGCGGACTGCTTTCAGCACCTTAACGAGGCCGCGATACTTCTTCTCGAAGACCGCCTCAACGCCATCCTTGTCGTATGTATATATCCCCTTCCCTGCGCGCGGCCCCGTCTCCCCCTTTTTCATCTTCTCGTCTACGAGGCGCGGGGCCAGGAACCGCTCGCTTTTATACGCGGAGTAAAGGAAGCGGTCCGCATAGTAGAGGATGTCGAGGCCGCCCAAGTCGATGAACTCGAGGAGGCCGAAGACGGAGAGCCTGAACCCGAAGCCGTAGCGGATGGCCGTGTCAATCTCCTCGGCGCTCGCTATCCCTTCCTCCAGTATGCGCACGGCCTCGTTCATCGCCAGCGCCTGGATCCGGGGGATGATGAAGCCGGGGCTGTCCATGAGCACCACCGGCGTCTTGCCGATGCCTTTCAGCAGCCCTACCATCCCCTTCACCGCTGCATCCGCCGTCGCGGCAGCGTGCGCGACCTCGACAACGGGGATTATGAAGGCTGGATTGAGCCAATGGGTGATGACCAGCCTCTCAGGGCTCGCGAGCCCTTCGGCCATCGTCTTTATGTCGATTGTCGAAGTGGTGGAGGCGACGACTGCGTCTTTGTCGATGAACGGTGAGATGTCCCGAAAGAGCTTGATCTTGAGCTCCGGCCTCTCGGGAAGCGCCTCCAAAACGTAGCCGCCGGCCAGGTTTTGCCTGTCGATGCCCCGGCAAAAGGAAACGGAGCGGAGCACGTCCGCCGGCCTGGCCGCAGTGTACCTTATCCGCTTCAGGAGGCGCGTGGTCGATGCAAGCTCTTTCGTGAACCGCTCGACGACGCGCTCGTGCTCCCCGTCGGCCCTCTCCTTCACGTCTAATACCCTGACCGGACGGCCCGCAAGGGCGAAGGCGAGGGTAATGCCGAGGCCCATCCGCCCCGGACCGATGACGACGATGTCCCTGTTCCTACGGCCTCTCATCGAATTGAACGAACATACTATGCGGGACTGCACGTATTTGTCAACAGGTTTGAGATTGGGGGCCGTGATCCTTTCGCGCCTTTCGTGTCGTTTTCTCGGGCGCGAGTCCTCACTTGCCGCCCGCCCGACCGCCTGGCGGTGCCCGCAAGCCTGGAGCGCGGGCACCCGGCCTACCGTTTTATATGCTCCGGCTCGCTTCCTCGAAAAACAACGCGAAATCCATCGAAAACCTCCCGGCCCCATCCCGCTCAGGTGCTGCGGCTCGCTGACTGAAACGCTATCCTTCTTCCCGCTTCCTGAAACGGAGCAGTGGAATGTTTTTCTTGCTACACAACATGTTGCAGGTATCGAGCGAAAGATCGGGGCCGTAGTTGACTAAATTGACAAGGATAACGGCCATCATTGTCAAAAAAAGCCTGTCGGCACGTCTGGTGTTAAAAGGCGGCCGGAGAGATTTTCGTGGATGGCTAGGAGTCGTGGAGGCGCGCGCCGCAGCATACTTTTTGTGTATGTGAGGACGCGCAACGAACACGACGACGAAGCAAGGCGCGAAAAGGTCCCGGCCGCATACCACCGCATACTAGGGAGAGCTTGACAGGCCCATATTTCATATGATAAAGTCTGACGGGCATGCGACAGGTTTGCAGCATCTCCTCTCACCAGCATCGAGCGTAGACTCGCCACATAGCCTTCTTTAGGGGAGCACGGGGAAGATTCATTCGACGCGTCACAGAGGCAGATAACACGAGCAGAGCTTACATAGCCACCGGAAAAGAGCCCGCAGTTTTTTACCAGAGACGCGCTGTTTCCGAACAAAAAGGGGAGCGATGAATATTCTTTTTATCTATCCGAAGTGCCCGGACACCTTCTGGGCCTTCAAGCACGCGCTGAGATTCGTCTCCAAGAAGGCCCTCCACCCCCCGCTGGGCCTGCTTACGGTGGCCGCCATGCTTCCCGTCGAATGGCAGAAGCGACTCATCGACATGAATACGGACACCGTCAGGGACAGCGACGTTCTATGGGCGGACTATGTGTTTATCAGCGCTATGGCGGTGCAAAGAAAATCGGCCAAAGAGCTGATTGCCCGGTGCAAAGCGGCAGGGGCCAGGATCGTCGCAGGAGGCCCGCTCTTTACCGCCTCCCCTGACGACTTTCCCGACGTCGACCACCTCGTCCTCGACGAGGCCGAGAACAGCCTTCCCCCATTCCTTGACGATCTGGCCAGGGGGAAAGCGCGACGGATCTACCGGTCCGACGGCTTCCCCGAGCTCGACAGGACCCCCGCCCCGCTCTGGGGCCTCATCAAGATGAAGCGATACTTCTCTATGAACCTCCAGTATTCGCGGGGGTGTCCCTTCAGTTGTGAGTTTTGCGACATTACGACGCTCTACGGCAACCACACGCGCACCAAGAGCGCACGCCAGGTAGTCGATGAGTTGGAGTCGCTGTACAAGGCCGGATGGAGGGGCGGCGTCTTTTTCGTCGATGACAACTTCATCGGCAATAAGAAGAGGCTGAAGGAGCAGGTTCTGCCCGCTATGACCGACTGGATGAAGAAAAGGAGACGTCCTTTCGATTTCTCCACCGAGGCTTCGATCAACCTCGCCGACGACGAGTCCCTGATAAGGCAGATGATACGCGCCGGCTTCGATTCAGTATTCGTCGGCATCGAAACGCCGGACGACAAATCCCTCAAGGAATGCAGCAAGTTCCAGAACGTCAACCGGGACCTCGTGGCCAGCGTCAAGCGGATCCAAAAGATCGGGCTGCGGGTCCGCGCCGGGTTCATTGTGGGGTTCGACAACGATTCCCCCGATATATTCGACCGCCAGATCAAGTTCGTCCAGGAAAGCAGGATCGTGACCGCCATGGTGGGCATGCTCAATGCGCCGGGCGGCAGCCGACTCTACCAGCGCCTTCAGAAAGAAGGCCGGCTGGGCAAGGAGACTACGGGGGACAACACGGACTTCACCACAAACGTCGTTCCCCTGATGGGTTACGAAAAGCTCGTCGACGGCTACAACCGGATCATCAAGGCCATTTATTCTCCCCGGATGTACTATGAGCGGGTAAAGACCTTTCTCAAGGAATACAAGCCCCTTGAAAAGCGGAAGTCCCGTTTCCACTTCCGCTCCTTGCGCTTCAACTTTCATTATATCGACGCCCCTTTCAAGACGGTCGTCGTGCTGGGCATCAAAGACAATGCCAGACTTTACTATTGGAAACTTCTCCTGTGGTCATTGCTTACGCGGCCCCGGCTATTGCCGCTGGCGATTACGTATCATGTCTACGGGTTTCATTTTCGCAGGGTCCTTGCAGTAGATCGGTAATCGCCTAACGGCCGGAACAACCGGCCTTCAAGGAAGTGTCGTCGTCATAAGGAGGGTTTTATGCTCATCGGAAAGATCGATGTGAGGTCGAGGCAGAAGATACTGGTAACGATCCGGGACGTCAAGAAGATCAAGATGATAGATGTCCGTGTCCACAATACCGGTGATGATGGGGAGATGGTCGCCACCCCCGCCGGAATATCGCTCCTGGGAGAGCAGGTGGATCAGGCGATCGAGCTGTTGAAAGAGGCCAAATTGAGGGTCGCAGCAGAGAAGTAGCGAAACAGGGAGAGTGACGGGTCGATGCATCACGCAGGAAACACCGCGGGCCAATCCGGTCGGTTCGAGCGGCAGCGGCGCCACGGGAGACCGTGAGGCGGACTATCCCGTCTGATGGGGTCGTAGCGGTAAATAACAAGAAAAAGGAGCTTGAGCATGGCGGAAGGAACAGTGAAGTGGTTCAACGATTCAAAGGGGTTTGGCTTCATCACGCAGGATGGGGGCGGCGATGTCTTCGTCCACCACTCTGCGATTGACGGCCAGGGTTTCAAGTCGCTTTCCGAAGGGGACAGGGTTGAGTTCGATGTAGTCAAGGGACAGAAAGGACCGGCCGCTGCCAACGTGAAAAAGCGCAGCTGAACGGGCCGGCGCCCTGCGGTTATTGAAGCCCGCGCAGGGACATGAGAGGGCAGCCGGCAAAGCGCGGCCGGCACAACTCTCTCAAGCGGCAGAAAGAAATAGGGCGGAAAGAAGAAGCAGCCGAGAAGATGGCCCGCAGGCATGGCAATGGTGAGAGGCCCTGGGACGGCAGAGAGGCATACGACCTCTTCGACGGACTACGGGGCGGTCGCTCCATGACGGAAGCTGCGGGCGGACAGCCTCAACGATCTTCGATTTCAAGGAGAAGAACATGAACATTTACGTAGGCAACCTGGCTTATAGCGTGACAGAGGACGATCTGAGGAAGGCTTTTGAAGCCTTCGGGCAGGTTGCGTCGGCAAACGTGATAAAGGACCAATACAGCAACCAGCCGAAGGGCTTCGGTTTCGTCGAGATGCCGGAAGCCTCGGAGGCCCAGGCGGCTATCGCGGCCCTCAACGGTAAAGAGCTAAACGGCCGCGCCCTTAATGTAAACGAAGCAAGGCCGAAGGCCGACAGGAACCGCGGCGGCGGGTTCGGCGGCGGCGGAAGACGTGGAGGCGGAGGCGGGTTCGGCGGCGGTCGGGGACGCTACTAGACGCTGCCGGCCTGAAAGAGCGCCTCACCCGCCGGCGCTTGATACCCGAACGCGGGACAATACCTGCTCCAAAACGACACCGGGAAGGCGCACCCTAGGGTTGCGCATTCCCGGTCGGCTTTGTCGGAACGATCGGAAAGGCACAAATCCTAACCCTAAAGACCGGCAAGCACGTTGTGCGAGAGATTCGGTCGCTCCGAAGCTCGCCATCCTCAGGCCGAAACTCTGTCGGGCAGACCACCGGCGGCCTAGCCTTGAGGCCGTCGGGTGGCGGCCGGGCTCCTTTCGTGGGAGTATCGCTGTACCCAGCTTCGCTACTCGCTTGCTTCCTGAACTCCTCGACAAATACACCTTCCGAGACTGTGAAGATTTCAGACGGCATTCGTCGATAATAACCAAAATGCTTGGACGAAAGTTTGAGCTCTTGTGTATAATGTGTGAGAGGCAAACAAGTAGTGCCGGCCTTATATAGCACGTGAGGTAGTGAAGGATAGGAAGCCGCAGGAGAAAACGGAATGAACGGAACTACGTCCCCGTCGCCCCGTAAGGGACGCCAGATAGCTTTCCACGAGATAGCGCAGAGGCCGGCCAAGCCAAAGGAAGAGCGTCCCTTCCTCCCCAAGGGCAAAGGTCATCGTCCTCCCATCAACCACCCCTGGAGGCCGCCGTGGTACGGAAGGTCCAGGAAAGAAGCAACGGAGGCCCCATGACCGCAAAGACAGTATCGGGCCATATACAAAGAAGAAGATGTAAACCGGACATTTCTACTTTGCTAAGAATAGGACATTTCTACTTTGCGTTGACAAACGGAATGTTTTTCTTGCAATACGACCCTAACTGGTGGTAATCAATAGTTGGGGCCGCCGATGGCAACAGATGGAACAGATTTAGAAAGTTGGCTACTTATTTGCGGTCGTCCCATGTGGCTCCCCAGCGTCAGTGCATCTGCGAGTCAAAACGATTCTTGCCCCTCGGGCCCGGAAAAAGATGGCCCGTGTTCTTATCTCGCCATCGACAAGGAACATAGAGCGTGACGTAGGAAGTAGTAGAGGTTTAGCATGGATACTTGGAAGAAATTGCGCCTACTCTTAGAAAGCAGAGCGGAGAGTGTTTTGAATGCCAGAGAAGAGAACTTCGCCGCTGAGATAAATATGTTCCTGTCTTTCATAAGATCGGAGGATATCCTGGCCGCAATTATCCGAGAGATCGAGATCATGAGCTTCGACTTTGAAACATATTACAAGCAACATGGGAAAAAACATAACCGATTCATCGAATTTCCATCAAACTACAGTGAGAAGATCAGCCTCTGTTACAGCCTTCTGCACGCTTTTTCGACCGGCAAACTCAGTTGCTATGATGAGAGATTCCTTTATACCAGTCCAAGCAGTAGGCCCGATGACATATGCAAAGCTGTAGCCGATCAGTACTTCAAACCGATATACGGCTTCCTGTTGGAAGGGCTTTATGAACATAGTAACGTCCTTTATCTGCTCGGCAGGTATAAACACAGAACTGAGTGGTTTCACAAAGAAAGAATAGCATCGCTGTTCGAATTGGACAGTAAGCGAGGAGAGTACAATCTCACTTTGAACTTGCGCGAATACTTGCATGATCAAGGAATTGATTATCCGTTCTCGACGCCGCATTCGCCGTCCGGCCGAGCGGACCTGGCCGGATTTCTCGATACAAAAGATCCTTTGGTGTTGGAAGTGAAGATTTTCTGTCCGAAAAGACACTATGGCCGAAGCTATATCAGGAAAGGGCTATACCAGACACACCAGTACGCCCTCGATTATGACAAGCCCATAGGATATCTCGTGGTCTATAATTTCGATAACAGGCTTCTCGTTTTTCAGCGGAAGGCTGAAGAAATCGGCAAGACTGTGAAAGTTGGTGACAAAATAATCCAGATAATTGTAATAAATGTGGGAGGAAATGAGAAATCGGCTAGCAAGCTTAAGGTACGTAGAGAGTACCTCATTGACGACGAGTATCTATCAGGCGCGGACCATGAATGACGCGCGTAGCGTGGCCTGAACCATCCACTTTCTCCGGGATCAAGTAAGTGCCACGATTCGATGGAGGTTGGCATGGCCGAGAGGCGATTCATTGACCAAATCCACATGAGTGCTAGACGGGGGGAACCCACCACTGAGTGGGGGATGTATGGAAACGAGTTGTCGAAGATATTCGGGGACATCGTAGGCGACGACGATTTGCTCGAGCAATGTTATTGTCCTGTAAGGACCCGAGGATTTGACGAGTTCTTTGCTCCGTCTTTCATTACGGGTATACCGAACGTCGTGTTTGCATCCGGGCAAATTGAACCAGGCAGTTTTATTCGCCAGTGGCTTTCAGAAAATAGCAGTCAGAAGTACTCCAGCCCGTGCGTGATTGTCGGAGATGTCGGTACCGGAAAATCTACTTTCATAAACCATTTCTTTCGGGTATTCCTTAAACAAAACAACCTTACCGATCTCATAAAAGGCATAATCATTGATTTGTCCTCCATACCTCCTCATGTCAAAACTATAAGGAACGAGATCACAATGCAGTTTGAGAAAGGACTTCTGCAGTTCTTCCCTGAGATTAGAGACTACACAATAGAAGACTTCAAAGAGGTATATAATGAGCATCTTGGCTTCGACATAGCCATATTGAAAGAAATGGGGAAAGATAACCCACAGGTCGCGAAGGTGACTCTCCTTAAGAAAATTGATCAGTTGAATCAGGATAGTAGGATTAAAGGACCTGCCCATCTTTCGCACATTAGGCGCACCAGACCTGGCATTTTGACTGTCCTGGTTTTAGATAATGTGGACCACCACCCGGGCAATGTTCAAGAGGAGATCTTTTACTTCGCGAGAAGCATGGTACGCGAGTACAGATGTCCTATTATCATGACGGCTCGGCAATACACTGTGCCGAAGGCTTACCGCCACTTGGCGTTGTCAGCGTTTCAGCCCAGATTCCTGGCACTGAGTCTTCCGGATACAAAAGAACTAATCCTAAAAAGAAAGAATTACTTGCTCGAACATAGTGCCATAATAGACAAAGTTTACAAACTCACAAAAAAAGATGAGATTCAAATAACTCAAAGAGGCAAAACATGGTCGATGAAGCTCGTTGATCTCAAGGCTCGCATGCAGGTATTGCTCGATTCCTTCTTGACCTCTGACGTCATTCGCATGCTGGAAAACCTCGCTAACTACGATTTTCGTTATCTGTTGAAAACTATGAACGTAGCCCTGTCGTCTGGATATCTCTATCCCGAGGACGGTGCCAGGAGACGAAAAGATATAAGCGAATATGATCTCTTGCGAGCGATTATTCTGGGGAATAACCCGTACTTTTCTCCCCACGATTCTACGGTAGTCAACCTATTTTGCAACGGGGGCAAGAATATCCCTAATAACAACCTAGTTAGATATCGGCTACTTCAGGCCATGAACTATTTCGGTAATGAGGTTGGAATACATACCCTAATGGATTTTATGAAATCAATAGGGTACGAAGAAGAGCAGGTGTCAGGCGTACTCGATCTGTTTCTGAGTCTTGGACTAGTGGAATCCCCGCTATTTGAGGGCAAAACCCTATCGGACAATATAAGCAGGGTTTCGTTGACTTATTCAGGCAGATACTATGTCGATTATCTTGCCAAGAGCCCAAGGTACCTTCAATACATGATGAATGGGTCGTTCATAGACGAGGATTACTATGAACTCATAAGGGAGTCACTGGAAGCGAAGACAGGGGCGGACAGAAAAGAGAAAGAGAGGATTGTGGCCATTTATCAGGCCACAGATTTCTTCATAGAATACCTTAAACACAAAGAAGGGGAGGAAAGGACCAGGATTGATAGGTCGGAGAATAAATTTGGAGTATTGAACATCAGTCGATTACCGCCAATTTCCGAGTTGGAGCAAGCTTACACCCAAGCCAAAAACAAGATCGTCGGCTCGCTCTGAGTTTCTGAGAACACGATCGATAACCTCCACTCCTAACATAATGGAGGCTGATGCGTAGCTGAGGCTTGCAAGTAGTTGAAAGGATTGCCGGAGTTGAACGTGATCGAACCATCGGCCTCATGACCCAGTCAAGGCGGCTTAGGGGTCGCTGATACCTCCCATATTCACCATTTGAAGTGGCAACCTTCGATTCTTGATAGCGACTCCTTACTCACGCTTTGCAGGTGTTATCCGCAATCCTTCCCAGCAACCCCTGCAATTACGACCAAACGCCACGCCGGGCCTTAGAGAGGGCCGGGGAGTTTTCGATGGATTTTCTGCTGCTTTTCGATGGCGCCCGACGAAACTGTACAGTAGAAGTACGTTGAGGAGGCGCGCCGAGAAAACGGCGGAAAAGGCGCGGAAAGACCCCGGCCCCTGGACACTGTACGGCACATAGGGTAGGGCGGACCGCCCTACCCTATGTGCCGTACAGCAACCCCCAGTCCGTCAGTATATAGACGCCCCCTATAATCGGGTCCGTCTCGTTCCTCTCTGCCAGCACCGCCAGCGTCTTCTCCTGAAGCTGCACGCCCTTCGGCAGCAGCTTCACCCCGCTTGCCGCGTAGATGTCCTCGGCGATCACCATCCCCGCCTTCAGCTCATCGACGCGGAGCCTCAGCTTGTTCGTATCGACGTTCGTCCTGTGCTCAAGCAGGAACTCGATCAGGAGGTTGGCTATCCGCTCGTCGAGCACGGAGTGCATGGCGGAGCGCATCCGCTCGACGATCTGCTCCGTCGCGCGGCCCTCCATCCTCAGCTCCTCCTGGAAGACTACGGCCCTCAGTATCCGGGCGCTGATCGGTATCTCGTCCCCGACGAGCTCGTCCGGAAAGCCGGAGCCGTCCTCGTTCTCCAACTGGTGGTAGACGGCCTCGGCCGATTCCCTGTATCCCGATATGGTCGATACGATCATCGAGCCGATGGCAGGGTACTGGCGGTAGGCGGCTCTGAGGGCCGCCGGCAGGCCGTTGTAGCACTTGCCGAGCAGGGCGTCCGGCAGGCCGATCTTGCCTATCTCGTGCATGAGCGCGGCAAAGACGAGCATCCGGCGCTTTTCGTCCGGGTAGCCGAGCCTGCCCGCAACGAACTTCGCAATGTCCTTTGCGTCGCTCGCGCGGTCGCTTGCGCCGGGGATGCGCACCTCAAGTATCTTGAGGAGGAGGCCCGTCATCTCCTTGAAATTCTTCTTGAGCAGCACGTTCGTCTCGGCGTGACGCTCCTCTTCCGCCCTCAATTCATCATCGAGCCTCCCCGTCCCTATCATCGACCGCACGCGCGTCAAGAGCACTGCGGGACAGAGCTGTTTCTCGATGCAGTCATCGACCGTCCGCCCGAGCATGGGCATGACGAGGGGCGCCTCGCCCGTATCGCAGACGACGAGGCAGGGGGGGGATGCGGCAGGCCGGACCGGAGCGGCCGGTCTGTCAGCCTCCGCTTCCGCCCCCGCTTCCGGCAGTCCTGCAGCGGCTGCCTGCAAATCGAGGATAACGAGACCTATCGCTTCTCCGCCTGCTGTCCTCAACCCCTCCTGCAAGCTCCGCGACGGCCTGACCTCCAGGGTCTTGTCCTGTTCGAGGATCCCGGCGATGAGGGCGAGCGTCTCGGGGTCCTCGCTGACCGCCAGTATCGGAGACCTTATCCCGGAGCGGACCATGTCACTGCTTCCCTATGGGCGTGATCTGGGGCGCGGCAAAGGGGCGCTCCGGCCTGGCCGCTACTGCGGCCGGCCGGCTCTGCACCACGATGCTTACCCTCCTGTTCCTGTAATCGTAAGGGTTATCGGGCATCTTCAGGTTCCTGTCCGCAAAGCCGCGCACGGCGCGCACCTGGTCTTTCCGCAACCCGCTTTCTTCGAGCACTTTGCGCGCTGCGTTCGCCCTGTCTGCGCTCAGGTCCCAGTTCGAGTAGCCGTCCGAGGCATACGGCCTCGCGTCCGTATAGCCTTCCAGCACGATATCGTTCCCCAGCGCAGCGAGGCGAGGGCCGATCAGCTTGATGAGCCGGACGGCCTCCGGCTTGAGGTGCGCCTTGCCTATGTCGAAGAAGAGGCCCTCGGATGCCTCGACGAGGTCGATCCTCAGACCCTCCTGCGTAACGGCTACCTGTATCTTGTCCTTGAACTTTCCGAAGTCGGGGACGGCGGCTATCGTCTTCTGGAGGTTCCCCGCCTCGGCTTTCAGCCTCTCCATCTCCCCGACGTTCTTGTCCTGGGATATCGGCGGCGATACAACAAAGGATTTCACCTGGCTCGTGACAAGGCCCTTCTTTGCGCCCATGAAGAGCCCGGGGTCCTTGAAATAGGCGGCCACTACGTCCCTGACCTCCTTGCTCTGCCCCAATATCCACAGGACGATGAATAGGGCCATCATCGCGGTCACGAAATCGGCGTACGCCACCTTCCATGCGCCCCCGTGGCCGCCTTCGTGGCCCTTCTTCCTCTTTATGACAGTCCTTATCGGGACGTTGCGTTCCTCATCGATCATTTCTTGCCCTTCACGTAGTTTTCCATGTCCTGGAAGCTCGGACGGGAGCTCTCAGGGATCGTCCGCCGCGAGAACTCGACGCAGACGATCGGGTTGAACCCTTTCGCGAAGGCGACCATGGCCGCCTTGACCGCCTCGTATACCTTCGATTCCTCGTCGTTCGATATATCTATGTTCGTCGCAAGGGGCTGAATGAAGCCGTAGGAAAGGAAGATGCCGAGAAACGTGCCTACGAGGGCCGCCGCCACCTTGTGGCCCACCTCCTCGGCAGCGCCGCCGATGGCCTGCATAGTGATGATGATGCCGAGCACCGCCGCCACGATGCCGAGGCCGGGCATCGAATCGCCGATCTTCTGGAGTATCATGCCGGGTCTCGTCCCCTCATGGTGCTGCGTCTCTATGTCGAGGTCCATCAGGGCCTCCATGTCGTACGGCGGCACGCCGCCTAAGATGACCAGGCGGAACGTGTCGCATACGAAATTGAGGAGCTTGCGGTCCTTGAGGAACCGGGGGTACCGGCTGAAGATCGTGCTTTCGTCGGGCGCCTCTATATGGCCCTCCAGGGCGATCAGGCCCTCCTTGCGGCTGATTTGGAAGACCTCGTACATGAGCTTGAGGAGGTCCAGGTAGACCTCTTCCCCTTCCGAGCCGCCTTTGAATGCGCCCGTCACCTTGGCTACGATTTTTTTCAGCGTCTTGGGCGGCGCCGAGACGAGGAGGGCGCCTAAGGCGGCGCCGCCGATGATCAGCCACTCGGCGAGCTGCATGAGGACGAGAAACGGGCCGCCCTCCATGGCGAACCCGCCAAGCACCGCCCCGATCACGACCATACAGCCTATTATTGCGAGCACTCTCTTGTCCTTCTTTAGGCAGCCCCAGCACCGGGTGCGCCCGGTCCTACCCCTATCATCCGTTATCGGCATTGTGGACGGAATACTTTAAAAAAGGGCGGGTCCAAAAACTTTACCGTGTTAATTTCAGTTCATTCTATTATATACTGTTTCAGTAGATGGCATGTAGGCCGTGTACGGCAAAGGAGACTCCATGAGGAAAGTGGACAGCCGGAGCAAAAAGACGTTTTACAACAGGTCTCTGGAAAGGGCGCTTCAGATCGTGACTGCCTTCAACAGCGACAGGAAGTCCCTCAGCCTCGGCCGGCTCTCCGAGACGCTCGACCTTTCCAAAGCGACCGTATTCCGGCTGTGCACGACCCTCGTCAAGTACGGTTTTCTCCGCCAGGACCAGGAGCGGAAAGCATACTCCCTCGGCGTCAAGCTCTTCGAGCTCGGCAGCGTCGTGGCCTCTTCTTTTTCCCTCGCGGGCATCGCCGCGCCCCACATGACGCGCCTCCAGATGGACCTCGGCAGGACGGTCTTCCTCGGCGTCCTCGACGAGGGCGAGCTGCTCTATATCGACAAGCGGGAAGGCCTGAAGGAGCCTATAAGCTTCACCTCGAACATAGGCACGCGGCACCCGCCGTATTGGGGCATGCTCGGCCCGACGCTCATGGCCTACCTGCCGCCGGGCGAGGCGGAGGCGCTCCTTGCCAGGCGTCCCCTCGCAGCGACGACGAAGAGCTCATTCTGCGACAGGGAGGAGCTTGCAGCGTCGCTGGGCTCGATCCGGGAATGCGGGTACGCCGTCGATGAGGCAAGGTCCATCGAGGGCGTGGGCGGGGTAGGCGCCCCGGTCCGCGACTACAGCGGCAGGGTCGTCGCCGCTCTGGGCGTCGGCTTCATCCACCTGTCTGTAGGTCCCGACCAGATGAAGGAGATCGTCAAGCAGGTGATTGCTGCGGCGGCAGCGATATCGGCCGACGCGGGCTATAAAGGCAAGACATTCAGCGGCTAAAAGGCGGCGGCAAGAGGCGGCCTAGAAATCTCTTGACAAGTTGCCGCCCCATGCTATAGCATCACTGAATGAGGCATAGTTTTATTGCATGAAACACACCTGCCGCCAGGCAGGCGCAAGAGCAGCCGGCCTTAAAGAGACCGAGCCAAGGGGGGCAACCATGGAATACTGGAACAAGTACACGGAGACCTTGCCCAGGGAAAAGCTGAACAAGGTGGAGTTTGGGCATTTTAAGAACCTTTTCGCCTTCGCCAAGGTCAACTCCAAGCTGTACCAGTCAAAGCTGAAGGGCATCGAGGCAGGCGACATCAAGACCTACGACGACATCAAGAAGGTGCCGTTCACGTACAAGGAAGAGCTGCGCAAATGGCAGGAGAACGTCGATCCCTTCCCATACGGCGGGCTTCTGGGCATCCCCATCGAGCAGGTCTCGTCGTTCAGGCAGACGAGCGGGACGACGGGCAGGCCCGTCTACGTGCCCGAATCCTACGAAAGCTGGCAGTGGAGGATCGAATCGTGGTGCCACATACTCTGGATGGCGGGGTTCAGGCCGTGGCACAGGCTCTTCCTCCCCTTCGGGTACAACGTCTACGTCGCCTTCTGGGAGGCCCACTACGCTGCGGAAAAGCTGGGCTGCGAGGTGGTCCCCGGCGGCGCCCTCGACACGAAAGGCCGCGTCAACAAGATCATCGAGCTCAAAGCCAATGCTATGGCAGGGACGCCCACCTATATGCTCAACATCGCGCAGGAGGCGATGGCGATGGGGATAGACCCCAAGTCCTTCGGCATGGACCGCATGATAGGCGCAGGCGAGCCTCTGCCGGAGGCGACCCGCAAGCGCATCGAGGCGACTTACGGCTGCAAGATGTTCGACCACATCGGCAGCACCGAGACGTGTGGCTTCGCGGGCATGTGCGAGGCCCAGAAAGGGCTGCACATCGTAGAGCCTTTCTTCCTCGTCGAGCTCCTCGACCGTGAGACGCTCTCGAAGGAAGTGGCCGTGGGAGAGCAGGGCGTCATAGTCATTACCCCGCTCGGCAGGAGGTCCTTCCCGGTGATACGCTTCAACACGAACGACGTGGCTATCAAGGGGCCGTCCGAGTGCGAGTGTGGCAGGACGTCGCTCAAGCTCATGGAGATCGTCGGCAGGGTGGACGACATAAGGAAGATCAGGGGCGTTCTATTCTCGCCGAAGACGGTCGAGCAGCTCATCAGGTCTGAGTTCCCGGAGATAGTCGAGTACGAGATAGTGGTGACCCGCGAGGACATCATGGACAATATCCTGCTGCGGATCGAGTGCGGCCCCAAGGTGGCCGCAGCCGAGGCACAGGAGATAGGCAAGAAGCTCGCCGAAAGGCACAAGATAAAGACGAACCTGTCGTGCAAGGTGAAGGTCGAGCCGGAGGGCAGCCTGCCCAGATACGACCTGAAGGCGAAACGGTTCAAGGACATGAGAGGTGACCACTAATGGACGAGATCAGGAAGGAGATCAAAAATATAGAAAAAAGTGCAGAGCGGATAAAGGCGCTGGCGGACGGGAATAACGCCCTCCTTAAAAACGCGTCGATCATTTTAACATTCGTCTACCTGCTCAATTTCTGCACCCCGGAAGGGTAACCTGGGTGGGGGGGGACGGCTGCGTCTAAAGGCGCGCGGTATTGGGGCTTCCGCGCGCCCCTTCCAACCCCGTTGCATCGATCGGAGGGCGGGAACACTCGACGCCATTTTTCTCACCGGGATTCTTGCCGTCCTTCCGGCAAGCCTGGTCGGTAAGAATCCCGACGACGCAGCACGTTTTGAAGAGACTGTAGCAAGCAAGCACCAACGGGAAACGTTATAAGGCCTTTGGGCCTGCCGCTGTTCATCCCGCGATCCCTTCAGCGGACTACGACAAAAACCTTCCCCGTATTTCCGGTCCGGTGATCGAGCGCAAGGACCGAAATCCGATGCTTCGGCTGCAACTCGCCTGCAAGGTCCATGAACCCCTCAATCCCCTCGACTTGTTGCCCGTTGATCCCAAGAATCATGTCCCCGACCTCGAAGCCCGCCCGGCCGAAGGCCCCCTTGGGATCGACCCTGGTTATGACAACGCCCACATTCTGGTCCAGGCCGTACTTGTCTATCTCTTTGGGGTTAGGCGCCCTGACCTCCACACCGAGGATTTCTTTCACGGCAACGGCCAGGGCCGCCCCGGCCTCTTTCTGGCTCCCGGCCGTGACTGTAAATACTTTCCTTTTACCATCCCTAATAACCGTGACCTTCACCTGCTCGCCTGGAGGCGTCTCGGCCGTCTCATTGCGGAGGGCGGCGACATCGGGAATTTCCCTACCGCCATAGGCGATCACGACATCGTTCTTCATGAGACCCGCCTTGTCTGCGGGGCCTCCCTTGACGACGTCCTCGATCATGGCGCCCGTCATGGCGCCCGCATGGCTTTCTTTGGAAAGCTCCGGTGTCAGGTTCCTTATGCTTATCCCGAGCCAGCCTCTTTCGACCTTGCCGTTGAGAATCAGGGCATTGGCTACATAGACGGCCATTCTGCTAGGAATCGTAAAGCCTATCCCTTCGAAACCGCCTGACTCGGTCGCTATCGCGGCGTTGACGCCGATCACCCGGCCTTCGAGGTCGAGGAGGGGTCCGCCGCTGTTCCCGGGGTTCAGGGGGGCGTCCGATTGAAGGAAGTCCTCATAGGCCTCGGGATCGGTGATACCGGTTCTGTGCTTGGCGCTGACGATCCCCTGGGTAACGGTCTTTTCAAGGGCCCGGGGGCCCCTATCGCAACAACCCATTGCCCCACCTCGACCAGGTCCGAATCCGCGAAGGTCAGGTGAGGCAGGGGCCTGTCCGCCTTCACTTCGATGACTGCCAGATCCGTCTTCGCGTCGCCTCCTACCAGTTTGGCAGGCGGGCTTGTGCCGTCGGCCAGGGTCACCTGCATTTTTGTCGCCTTTCCGGCTACGTGATAATTAGTCAAAATATGGCCTTTGTCGTCGATGATCATCCCCGTCCCCAGACCGTGGACCTCCTGCTTGAATCGCTTCGGCATTTTCGGGATACCAAAGAACCGGCGGAAATTAGGGTCGTTTGCCAAGGGACCGAAAGGGTTTTCCACTTCCCGGCTTTCGGTGATCTCTATATAGACGACCGCAGGCATAGCCTGCTTCGCGATGCGTGTAACAGCCGTGCTCAGGTCTACAGGGCCGGATGCCTTCCCGGCCATCCTTATCGGAATCGATGATGATGCATCTGAGGAGTGCGATAAGGCGGCCTTGGCGCGGTCAAAGGCGCCGTTCAGTTCCTTCTCCGATTTGACCGCCTGCTTCTCGATCCGGTCCGCCAATCCGTTCAACCCCTGCCCGGCGTCGGCCAGCTCCTGTCTTGTATGTCCGACGGCCCTCTCCGCTTCATCCGCAAGCATCCGAGCGGCCTGTCTGACTTCGGATGTCGCCTTCCGGTAGTCCTTCGCCAGGAAGCTCTCCCGGGCCTTGTTGAGCTGCTCCGCCGCCGCGTGTCCGGGGGAAGGAGCTTGAGCTTTTTCGGGAGCCTGGGCGTACGTGCTGTTCGACAGGGCGAGTACTGCCCAAACAACAATCAGGGCAATGGTAACAAACAGGCGGTCGAGAGATTCAGGTTTCATGGGGGTCCTCCTTACGTAATCATAATGCTCGGGGACTGACTTTGCTTTAGAAAACAGTCGCTGCCTTATATCCGGTTTCTGTCTTGGTGAGCAATCGGATCAGGACTGTCGCGGGGTTTCAGGAATGCCGCTGTCTGGGGTAAACACGAGCATGGCTCTGCCCGGTCGGTCTTTCGCAACCCCCATCGACAAGATCTCCTAAAGAAGACATCCGACGGTATTCATACGTCGAGACGTATCAACATGAACCGCCCCGCGTTGTAACTCTGTTCCTCTATGACTACACTATTTAAGGCAGCCTCCGAAGGAATGGCCGTGCAGAAGGCATACGGGAGGGAAGGTGTTCAAGCCTCATTTCATATCGTTGATCGTGCGCCTCTGCGCTCTTTGTTCCCTCCTGCCATGGGGATGCGCCACTTCCCTTCCCGACGTCTCGAAACTCGCGGCAGAAAACCGGACCAGTACCCCCTCAATCGTCGGCCCTCGCGGCGAGCTTTCTCCCCAGGCTGCGAAATCGGTCATCGCCAAAAAGGGACCTGGAGAGGAAGCGCTCATAAAGAGCAACGCCTCTCTCATGGGGTCCCTGAGCGGCCATCCTTTGACTGCGGGCAACAGGGTGTCGCTGCTCGTAGACGGCCCCGCGACTTATGAGGCGATGCTGGAGGCCATATCGGCTGCGAAAGATCACATTAACTTCGAGACTTTCACGTTCAGCGACGACGAGATCGGCCGGAGATTTGCAGACGCTTTCATAGAGAAACAAAAGGAGGGCGTTCGGGTCAACCTCATCTACGACGCCATCGGCTCGTCGAGCACGCCGGATGCTTTCTTCCAGTGTTTGAGGGAAAACGGTGTAAATGTGCTCGAATTCAACCCCATCGATCCGGCAAAGGCGCGGGGGAAGCTCCGCATCATCCAGAGGGATCACCGAAAGGTCATGATCGTGGACGGCAAGATAGGCTTCACCGGAGGCGTGAACGTCAGTGACGTTTATTCTTCGAGCGTACCTTCCTTGCACGAGGCCACGGGCAAACCTAATGCAGGCTGGCGCGACACGGACTTACGGATCGAGGGGCCGGCGGTTGCCCAACTGCAAGAGCTTTTTCTCGATACATGGCGTGAACAAAAAGGCCCCCGGCTTCCCGAGAGAAACTACTTCCCTCCCCTTGAGGCCAGAGGAGACGCCCTTGCCGAGGTCATAGGGAGCACTCCGGGAAGTGCCAACCGGCTCACCTTCGTCATGTACGTCGCCGCCTTCCAACATGCCTACTATTCGATCCATCTGACCAACCCCTATTTCGTGCCCGACCACCAGACGGTGAAGGCCCTCAGGAACGCCGCCCGCCGGGGGGTTGACGTAAAGATACTTCTGCCGAGCATCAGCGATTCCAGCCTTATCTTATACGCCGGCCGGTCACACTACGAGGACCTCCTGGAGGCGGGGGTGCGGGTATACGAGCGGCGAGACAGGATGGTCCACGCGAAAACAGCCACCGTCGACGGCGTCTGGTCCACGGTGGGATCAACAAATATGGACCTCTGGAGCTTCCTTCGCGACAACGAGATCAACGTCATCGTGGTGGAAAAGAATTTCGCCAGGGAGGTGGAGCAGATCTTCGAGAAGGACCTCGGGCGATCAAATGAGATCACCAAAGAGCAGTGGTCGCGCCGGCCCATTTCGGAAAAACTCAAAGAAACCTTCGCGAGACTCGTTTCACACTGGCTATAGAGCCTTTGCCGCTTTTCTCGGCACCTCGCGGCAGAGCTGCTTGTCTGCCGCACATGGCCGCTCTTGGTCCGGCCGGAACCGGCGTTGCCGGCAATCGATATGGTAGTGGCCGCCGTCTCATTTTCGTACCTTCGGGGCGATCATGAGCCATGAGCTGACCGCGCTCAAGCCCGCTAACGTGGCCGCGGCCGAGGCACAGGAGATAGGCAAGAGGCTCGCCGAGAGGCACAAGATAAAGACGAACCTATCGTGCAAGGTAAAGGTCGAGCCGGAGGGCAGCCTGCCCAGATACGACCTGAAGGCGAAACGGTTCAAGGACATGAGAGGTGACCACTAATGGACGAGATCAGGAAGGAGATCAAAAATATAGAAAAAAGTGCAGAGCGGATAAAGGCGCTGGCGGACGGGAATAACGCGCTCCTCAAAAACGCGTCGATTATCCTGACGTTTGTCTATCTCCTCAAATTCTGCACCCCCGACGAGTAGCCGGGGGCGGGGGCCGGGATCTTTCCGCGCCTTTCGTGTCGTTTTCTCGGTCGCGAGTCCTCACATACCCAAAACGTATGCTCCGGCTCTCTTCCTCGAAAAGCAACGCGAAATCCATCGGAAATCTCTCCGGCCCCATTCCATGTGCCAAGCCCAATGCTTCCCGCTCCTCGTTCTTTCTGGAATACAGCGCCACAATGTTTTTCTGTCCCCGCAAAATGATAACCATAATACTTGGGGATGAAATAGACGGGGCTTGCGGAGAACACCCGGGGGCTGTATAATGAATGGCAGATCGATCCGGTAGAGGAACAGATGCCAAAAAAGAGCGCTATCGCAAGAGAAGACCTTGAACATTTGATCGAGACGAAGATCCTGGAGATACTCGGCGATCCTAACGCGGGTCTGGACCTCAGGGAGGAATTCAAGGCCAAGCTTCGTGAGAGGCAGAGCAGAACGTCCCAAAGCGTCTCACATGAAGAGGTTTTGAAGGAGCTTGGCTGACATAGCCTGAAGACAGAAAAGGGGACAGGCTACTTTTTTCACCTCACGCTCTTCTTCGCAGGTCTTCCTTTCCTTCTCATTGTCGACTCAAGCCCGAACTCCCTTGATACTCTCGCGGACCAGACAGCGCCCCCGAATGGTGCCTGCCGGTTGACGGACTTACGTAAACGGTCGAGTTCGTTATCCAGAAGAGAAGTATCTACATATTCGGCCCAGGCCTTGGGTCCATCAATAGGAGACTTGTCAAGCAGCCCCTCGCCATGACGCCCTAAAGCTTCGTTGTGAGACGACCACGGCCATTCCTTTGCCGATTTAACCATTTTGGCCCTCACCGGATTCCCCTCGATATATCTGAGCACCATAAGCAAATGGCTGTCCTCCTGTACCATGAAGCTCTTATACCTCCCCTGCCAAACGTGTCCGCTCGTCTCATAATGCCTGTGATACCGCCGGACATGGCTCGTCATCAACCATTGCATAAACTTGCTGAGATCGTTGCCCCTAGCGGGGATCACGACCATATGAAAATGATTCGGCATGATGCAATATCCATAGAGCTTAACAGGACATCTCTCCTTCGCCTCTTTGAGTAATTTTACAAAAGCCTGATAATCGCCATAATCATGGAAAACCTCACTCCTTGCATTTCCTCGATTGATGACATGGTAAACAACGTTGTTTTCTAATCCCCTTATTATCCTAGGCATGGTCTACGCTTTCTTAAAAAAGTAGCCTGTCCCCGTTTCTTCCCTATTTCCTCCATTTCCATTCCTGGCCGGTCATATGGGGCTCAACGATGTTTCTTGCGGCCAGAGCCGGGACCGAGTATCTTCGCCAACTTCTTCTGTGAGCAGGCCTCACACCAGTACTCGTCCCCTGATTGGGTGAAGGTGCTCGCGCTCAGTTTTATGATCCTACCGCAGATGGCACATCTGGTAGGCTCATAGGCCGGGGGGTTATCCAGCTTTTCGAAATTGTACTCGTTCGTCCCATAGTAAACATACATTTCCGCCTCGAACGCCTGCCGGCACTCGGGACAGTCCTTCCAGTGACCGGGGTGGTCTTCATTATGATGGTAACCGCAGAGCGTATAGTGATTGTGATTCCTGTGACAGCTATTCCGGGTGTAGGAAAATGGCACGTAGCTCGCTTCGTCATCACATATCCAGTTCCCGCAGCACTCCGTCTTCGTCAGCTTCTTTTTCTTCCCGCATAGACCGCACCTGGGTCGTTCGGTCTCTGGCTTTTTGTTACCCATTTAATCTTACCTCCAGATAGGTTCTCCCAATGATGAGTATATGTCATGGATACCGGCCGAAAGTCAAGACAGCGAGGAAAAAGGGGACAGGCTACTTTTTTCACCTTCTTTTTATTGTCGTCTGGCATTGTTTATTCCCTCCCAAAAAAGTAGCCTGTCCCCTTTTTCCTCCCAGGCCTGGAGGAGTCCGACGTAGTATCTTTCTACGCAGTAACCGATGCCGCTAGACTATTACGTTTTTTTCCACGAAGGCTAGCAGTCTCCCCGCCCCTGCCTCCAGCTCCTCGCTCCCGAACCCGCTTTGCCAGGCGCCGGGGCGGACGAGGTCGGATACGACCAGGAAGGCCGCGGCCTTCAAGCCTTTATAGCTGCATACAGCGTAGAGGGAGGCAGTCTCCATATCGACGCCGAGGACGCCTTCTTGCGCGTATCGTGCGACCTTGCCCGCCGTCTCCCTGTAGATGGCGTCCGTCGTCCAGACCGTCCCGGCAAGAAAGCCCGCATCGCGGGCCGATGCCTGCCGGTCGGCAGCCCACGGAGAGGCAACAAGGGCCTCATCTTCTTCGAGATAATGCCGAGAAACCCCGTCCTCACGGAGGGCGGCGGTCGCCAGGATGACGTCCCCCGGACGCGCGGCCTCGCTGATGCCGCCGCAATAGCCCCACATGCAGAGCTCGGAGACGCCGAAAGCGGCAAGCTCTTCGACGAGTGCAGCCAGCGCAGGCCCGCCTATCTGCGACCGCGCGAGCACCGCGCCGCCGCCCGCCGTCTTGTAAATCCGCCGGAACGGGAGCCACGCGGCAACGGGGGTCGCGCCGCTGCGGCGCACGAGGGCGGAGAGGTCGGCAGGCGTGAAGACGATCACTGCCCGCTGCGGCAGGCTGAGGTCTTCGGGACGCTTCTTTGTAAAGGCGAGTACGAGCTCTTTAGCGGCGAGTGCGGGCGGCGATGGGTCAAAAAGCCAACTCATGCACCTTTTCCTTGAGCTTCCTGTAAGACTCGTAAAGGTGCTCCGAGATGACCTTCGTCTCCCCTATCGCAGGCATAAAATTGGTGTCGCCGACCCACCGCGGGACGACGTGGATGTGCAGGTGCTCTTCGAGGCCGGCGCCCGCCGCCTTACCCACGTTGATCCCTATGTTCAGCCCCTGCGCGTTGAAGGACCCGCGCAAGGCGGACGAGACGAGGCGCACGAGGCCCATCATGTCGAGCATCTCCTCGTCGGTTATCTCCTCGATCGAGCCCACGTGTCTTTCCGGCACGACCATGACGTGGCCGTTGGCGTAAGGGTAGCGGTTCATGACGGCGAATGCGCGCCCTTTCCTTACGAGCACGAGGGCGGATTCGTCGTCCTTCGGGTCGATGCACAGGAAACAGGGCTGCTTGCCCGTTTTTTGCGGTGCGCCTATATACTCCATCCTCCAGGGCGCCCATATGCGCTTCATCTCAATCCCTCATGAATACGTAGTCTTTCCAGTAATCGGGGAAGCCCCCGGCGCCGAGGCCCAGCATCAGCACGTGCGCGCCGCTCGGGCGGCCTGGCCTTTTCAGGGGTATCATGGCCGCCTCCTCCGGGAGCCTGTCGCCCTTCCTGTGGTTGCAGTAAATACACGAGGTCACGATGTTCGTCCATTCGGTCAGACCGCCCCTCGACCGGGGCGTGATGTGGTCGCAGGTGAGGTGCTTGGCGTCGAACCGCTCACCGCAGTACTGGCACTTGTAGCCGTCGCGGAGGAAAACGTTCTTCCTTGAGAACCGCACGCGGAGCTTGTTGGGACGCACGAAGGTGAGGAGCCTGACGACCGCCGGAAGGCGGACCCGCATCGAGACGCTATGCACCTCCCGGTCATACTCCCTGATTACCTCGACCTTTTCAAGGAACAGGAGCGTGACCGCCTTTTTCCACGAAACCACCGCGAGAGGCTCGAACGTGGTGTTGAGAAGCAGCGTCCGGTCCATGAACGTATTATCAATAACGTGTTTTCGGGGCAGTTGTCAAGCGGGGGGCGGCGGAGCGCTTGGCGACCTGCCCTATTCTTTTATCGCGTTCTCAGTTTTTTGGATCGCAGGGAAGGGTAGCTATTTTTCGATCAGGCTGAGAAATTCGTCTCTCGATAGGTCCACGTCCCGCCGGATTTTCGAGAAGAGGCCCGGTCCGATCGTTTCCTTTGCATGAACGGGGATGACCGTGGCCCTTCCATCCGGGTGTTTCATGAAGATATGGCTTCCTCTTTGCCTGTCAACACTGAAGCCTATCTTTTGAAGGATCGAAACAAGATCAGCGCCGGTAAGTGCCGGAAGGTCCCTCATACGGCTACTTGCTGAATTCCGACGAATTCCATGGCGGGGAGGTCTTCTCCGTATGCCTCCAGACAAAGCTGGATCGACTCCTTGACTCTTTCGAGAAGCTCGTCTAGGGAACGTGCCTGTGTGTGGCATCCTTTCAGTTCCGGGACATCCCCCACATAATACCCTTCTTCGTCCCGTTCGATGAGCACCGTAAATTGCCTTGCCATGCGCACCTCCCTGTTCTTGCAATATACCAGATATACGGACATTGTCAACCTGGCGATGATTGCGCTTCTCGCGGATGCGGAAAGGCAGGGTGCATTTTGCTCCACCGGCCGCCCGCAGCGCCCGAATAAATTGACAAACCCAGGCGCGGGAACAATACTAAACAAAAGCTCATGGATGCGAACGGCGCACAGGCAGTGCTATGGCCCCTCGCCGCCTATGCGGCGGCGGTAGCGCTGCTTGCCGCCTTCATGGTCGTCTCGTCGCACCTCCTGGGGCAGCGCCACAAAGACGCCCAGACGGGCGAGCCTTACGAGTCGGGCATAAAGCCGACGGGGGCCGCGTGGATCCACTTCGACGTCAAGTATTACCTGATCGCCATGTTCTTCGTGATCTTCGACGTCGAGAGCGTATTCATATATGCGTGGGCGGTCGCGCTGCGCCAGGCGGGATGGCCTGGGTTCACGGCAATGGCGGTCTTCGTCGGACTGCTCCTGGCTGCGCTTGCCTACCTGTGGCGCATGGGCGGCCTCGACTGGGCCGTCTTCGCCGGCGCTAAAGACAGACGGCCGCAAGGCTAAGACATAAAGGGAGGAGACCTATGGCGGGCGGGGAGAAGAAGATGCCCCAGGGAGGCGGCGAGGCCGCCCCCGGCGTCATCCTCTCGCGGCTTTCCGACCTCGTCGCATGGGGGCGCAAGAACTCGCTCTGGCCGCTCAATTTCGGCACCTCCTGCTGCTTTATAGAGATGGCGGCGAGCGTCACGCCGAGGCATGACATCGCCCGCTTCGGCGCGGAGGTGCTCCGGGGCAGCCCGCGCGAGGCGGATGTCCTCATCATCGCAGGCACAGTCTTCAAAAAGGTCGCCCCCGTCATAAAGCGCCTCTACGAGCAGATGATGGAGCCGCGATGGGTCATCTCGATGGGCGCGTGCGCCAATTCCGGCGGCATGTACGACATTTACAGCGTCGTGCAGGGCGTGGACAGTTTTCTGCCCGTAGACGTCTACGTGCCCGGCTGCCCGCCCAGGCCGGAGGCGCTCATGGAGGGGCTGCTGATGCTCAGGGAGGTCGTCGATAAAGAGAGGCGGCCCTTGAGCTGGGTCGCGGGCGGCGGGCGGGTCGTCAGGCCGGAGATGGCGTCCGCAAGAGAGACGAAGCGCGCGGCGCGCCGGGCACAGGGGCGCCTGCGGCCGCCGGACGAGATATGAACGCCATCGACCACACTCCTATCATCGCCGAGATGGAGCACCGCTTCGGCAAAGGCGCGCTTACGCCTCAAGCCACGATCGACGGCGTCCCAACGGTCTGGGCGCAAAAAAACGCGGTCCCTGACGTGCTCGCCTACCTTAAGAACGAGGCGGCCGGACCCTACCGTATGCTCTGCGACCTGACCGCAATCGACGAGCGGGTCAGGGCGCACAGGGACGGCCAGCCTGAGAGCGACTTCACGGTGGTCTACCAGCTTCTGTCATTCGAGCGCAACGGGGACATTAGGATAAAGACCGGCCTTCGCGACGGCGGCCTCTCCGTCCCGACCGCCACCCGCCTGTTCCCGAACGCGGGCTGGTACGAGCGCGAGGCTTACGATATGTTCGGCATCGATTTTAATGGCCACCCCGACCTGCGGCGCATATTGATGCCGCCCCTCTGGGAGGGACACCCCCTGCGGAAGGACCATCCTGCCAGGGCGACGGAGATGGGCCTTTATGAGCTGCCCGACGAGAGAGAGGCGGCGGAGCAGGAGGCCCTGAAGCTCAGGCCCGAGGCGTTCGGCATCGGGCGCGGCGGGAGCGATACGGATTTCATGTACCTCAACTTCGGCCCCCACCATCCGGGCAGCCACGGCATTTTCTGCGTGATGCTCGCCCTCGACGGTGAGGAGATCGTCGGCGCTGTCCCCGACATCGGCTACCACCACAGGGGCGCGGAGAAGATGGGGGAGCGCCAGTCCTGGCACACCTTTATCCCCTACACGGACCGCATCGACTACCTCGCCGGCGTAGCGAACGAGCTACCCTATCTGCTTGCAGTCGAGCGCCTGGCGGGCGTCGAGGTCCCTGAGAAGGCGCAGGTGATAAGGGTGATGATGACGGAGCTCTTCCGCATCGCGAGCCACCTCGTCTGGTACGGGACCTTCGCCCAGGACTTAGGCGCCCTCTCCCCCGTCTTTTACACGTTCTACGACAGGGAAGAGG
Organism: uncultured delta proteobacterium; assembly: GCA_963835595.1. Taxonomy (GTDB): domain Bacteria; phylum Desulfobacterota; class Syntrophorhabdia; order Syntrophorhabdales; family WCHB1-27; genus CAWEPK01. The sequence continues at coordinate 118,975 of CAWIGL010000001.1, forward strand.
TTTTCAGGATCATCGAGGCCATATCCGGCTTCCGCATGCACCCCATCTGGTTCCGCATCGGCGGTGTCGCTGCCGACCTGCCGAAAGGGTGGGACCGCCTCGTGGCCGATTTCCTGCGCTACCTGCCGAAGCGCCTCAAGGAGTACGACACGGTCGTTATGGGCAACCGCATCGTCAAGGCGCGCACCATAGGCGTAGGCGCTATTACGGCGGACGAGGCCATTGACTGGGGCTTCACCGGGCCTTACTTGCGGGCGTGCGGCATGGAGTGGGACTTCCGCAAGATGCGCCCCTATTCCGGTTACGAGCGGTTCGCCTTCGACATCCCCACGGGCGGCCGGGGCGACTGCTACGACAGGGCAGCGGTGCGCGTCGAGGAGATGCGCCAAAGCCTGCGGATCATCGGGCAGTGCCTCGAAAACATGCCGGCCGGGCCTTACAAGGCCGGCGAGACAGGGGCCGTGCCGCCATTAAAAGAGCGCACCATGCGCGACATAGAGACGCTCATCCACCATTTCCTCGAAGTGAGCTGGGGGCCCGTCATACCCCCCGGCGAGGCGATGGCGGGCACAGAGGGGCCGAAGGGCTATAACAGCTATTACCTCGTGAGCGACGGCGATACAGGGTCGTACAGGACGCGGATCAGGACGCCGTCCTTCGCCCACCTCCAGGGCGTGCCGCTTCTGTGCAGGGGGGCGATGATCCCGGACCTCGTGGCGATACTGGGTAGCTTGGACTTTGTTATGGGGGACTGCGACCGGTGATATGCTGACCGACGAAGAAATAAGGAAAATTGAAGAAACGGTCCGCATATATCCCCACAGCCGGGCGGGGTGCGTGGAGGCGATGAGGGCGGTCCAGGATAAAAGGGGCTGGGTCGGCGACGCGGAGATAGCAGAGATCGCCGCCCTCCTCGGCATGACCGCAGACGAGCTCGACGGCGTGGCCACCTTCTACCCCTTCATCTTCAGGAAGCCCGTCGGCAGGCACGTGATCAGCGTCTGCGACAGCGTCGCCTGCTGGGTGATGGGTCACGAGGCAGTCCTTGAGGCATTGAATGCGCGCCTGGGCGTCCCCCTCGGCGGCACGACGGCAGACGGCAGGTTCACGCTCCTGCCGATCTCCTGCATAGGGGCGTGCGACCGCGCCCCTGCCATTATGATCGACGGCGACCTCCACGGGCCTGTCGCCCCCGACGCGATACCGGCTATACTGGGCAGGTACAAATGAGGGGAAGCACGGAGAAGCCGCTGACCGGCGACATGCGGGCCGACGGAAAGGCCCTCAGCCTCCCCGAGTACGAAAGGGCAGGCGGCTACGCGGCGCTTAAGAAAGTCCTGCGGGAGATGACGCCCAAAGAGGTGCAGGACGCGGTGAAGGCGGCCAACCTGCGCGGGCGGGGCGGCGCGGGCTTCCCGACGGGGATGAAGTGGAGCTTCACGCCTATGGGCGAGGGCGCGCCCCATCCGAAGTTCCTCATATCGAACTCGGACGAGATGGAGCCGGGGGCATTCAAGGACCGGGTGCTGATGGAGGGCAACCCGCACCAGTTGATCGAGGGCATGATTATAGCCGCATACGCGATAGAGGCCGACGCGGCATATATCTTCTTGCGATGGGGCTACGGCGAGTCGGGCAGCCGGATCGCATCGGCGCTCAGGGAGGCGTACGAAGCAGGTTATCTAGGCCCGTCTGTTGCCGGGTCGGCCTACGGCCTCGACATGCACGTCCACGTGAGCGCCGGGCGATATATCTGCGGCGAGGAAACGGCCCTTTTGAACGCCCTCGAAGGCAAGCGGGCCATCCCCAGGGCGAAGCCCCCCTTCCCCGGCACGAACGGCCTTTGGGGACAGCCGACGGTCGTAAACAACGCGGAGACCCTGTCGAACGTGCCGCATATATTGAGGAACGGGCCGGAATGGTACAAGGGCCTGAGCCTGTCGGCAGACGGCGGGACGAAGGTCTACACGGTGAGCGGCCGGGTCAAAAGGCCGGGCTTCTGGGAGCTGCCTATGGGCACGACGATCCGGGAGCTCCTGGAGGAGCACGCGGGGGGCATGGTCGAAGGGCGGACGGCCAGGGCGGTCATCCCCGGCGGCGGCTCGACGGAGTTCGTTATGCCTGAGCTTTTCGACACGCCCATGACCTTCGACGTGATGGAGAAACAGGCGGGCAGCCGCATGGGGACGGGGACAATGATCGTCCTCGACGACGCGACCTGCCCTGTCGGCATGGTCCGCAACCTGGAGCAGTTCTTCGCCCGCGAGTCCTGCGGCTGGTGCACCCCCTGCCGGGACGGCCTGCCGTGGGTCGCGCGCCTGCTTGACGACATCGAGGAAGGCAGGGGGAGGCGGGAGGACCTGGAGGTGCTGGCGGAGCACACCTGGTCGCTCAAGATGCACCACACGTACTGCGCCCTCGCGCCCGGCGCGATGGAGCCGCTCTCGAGCGCCCTGAAGCTCTTCGAGGCCGATTTCATCCGACACATCGAGGAGAAAAGGTGCCCGTACAGGCATTGAATCGCTACTATGGCCGTCATCTACATAGATAAAAGACCATACGAGGCGAAGGAGGGGGAGAACCTCCTGAGCACGTGCCTCGGCCTGGGGTTCGACCTGCCCTACTTCTGCTGGCACCCCGCCCTTCATTCCATAGGCGCCTGCCGCCAGTGCGCAGTGAAGCAGTTCAGGGACGAAAACGACACCGCCGGCCGGATCGTCATGGCCTGCATGACGCCCGTCGAGAAGGGGATGCGCATCTCCATCGACGACCCGGAGGCGAGGCGCTTTCGGGCGGGCGTCATCGAGTGGATGATGACGAACCACCCCCACGACTGCCCGGTATGCGACGAGGGTGGCGAATGCCACCTCCAGGACATGACGGTGATGACGGGACACTCGTACCGCAGGTATCGCGGCAAAAAGCGGACCTACCGCAGCCAGGACCTCGGGCCCTTCATCACGCACGAGATGAACAGGTGCATCGCGTGCTACAGGTGCACGCGGTTTTACAACGATTACGCGGGCGGCCGGGACTTCGGCGCGTTCGCATCGCGCAACCGCGTCTTTTTCGGCCGCTCCGCCCCGGGCGCGCTCGAAAGCCCCTTCGCAGGCAACCTCGCGGAGGTCTGTCCCACGGGCGTCTTCGACGACAAGCCCTTCTCCCGCCACTATACACGGAAGTGGGACCTCCGCACGGCCCCTTCCGTCTGCGTCCATTGCGGCCTGGGGTGCAACACGATCCCCGGCGAGCGCTACGGCAGCCTGCGGCGCGTCCGCAACAGGTATAACGGCGCGGTCAACGGCTATTTCCTCTGCGACAGGGGGCGCTACGGCTACGGGTTCGTCAACGGCGACAGGCGCATCGCCGAGGCCGCGCATAAGGCGTGAGAAGGCGGAGGGCCTTTACCCCGTTGCGCCTGATGAGGCGGTGCGCATTGTCGCTGAAATGCTCGCGTCAGCGCAGCGCGTGATCGGCATCGGCTCCCCAAGGGCGTCCCTGGAAGCGAATTTCGCCCTGCGGACGCTCGTTAGTCCCGATAATTTTTATGCGGGCGTCGCCGAAGAGGAAAGGAAATGCGTCGCCCTTGCCGTTGACCTGATGAAGCGGGATGGCGCGCTTATCCCGACCCTTTCCGATATCGCCCGGTGCGACGCGGTGCTCGTCCTCGGCGAGGACATATCGAATACGGCCCCCCTACTGCACTTGCAGGTATTGCAGTCGCAGCGCCTTGCGGCAGTCGAGGCTGCCGCGCGGTTCCATATACACCCACTGGGACGACACGGCCGTGCGGGTGGCGGCAGGCGGCGCGCGCGGGGCCGCTCTTCGTCGCAACGACGGGCGCGACGGACCTGGACGGACCGCGCGACGGCCGTCGTTCCGCTCGCCCCCGGCAGGCATCGCCCGCACGGGCTTCGCGCATCGCCCACCTCATCGACCCCGGTGCGCCACCCGTGACAAACCTTGGCCCTTCGGCCTCGACATTCGCGTCGTCGGTAGCTTCAGTCCTTTCGGCGGCAAAGCGGCCCGTCGTGATTGCGGGCGCAGGGAGCCGCGACGCAAGCGTGATGGAGGCCGCCGCGAATATCGCAACTGCCTTGCGCAGGGCTGGCAAAGAGGCGTATTTGTGCCTTGTCGTCCCCGAATGCAACAGCGCAGGTCTTGCCCTTATGACCGGCAAGGGCCTTGCCGAGGCGCTGGATGCAGCAGAAGACGAAAGCGATGCGGTCGCCGTCGTCCTTGAGAACGACCTTTACAGGCGCATGGATGGGCAAGGCGTCGAGCGCTTCTTTGCCGCCTTCAGGCGGGTGATAGCCATCGACCACCGTACCACCGTACGCTCCTTACGAGCCGATGCTGCGCTGCCCGCCGCCACCTTCGCGGAAGGGGACGGGACGTTCATCAATAACGAAGGCAGGGCGCAGCGCGCCTTCCGCGTATTCATGCCGGCCGGCGACGGTCCGTGAAAGCTGGCGATGGATCAAGGACGTGATGGCCCACATGGGGCGGCCGGAGGCCGCGGCCTGGACGGACCTGGACGCCCTGCTCTCCCGCATGGCCGAGGCGCTGCCCGTCCTCGCAGGGGCGCGCATCGCGGCCCCGCCCTGCCTCGTTCAGGATAGCAGGCATGAAGATCGCCCGCGAGGCATCGCGCTACAGCGGAAGGACGGCGATGGACGCGGACAGGAACATCCGCGAAGCCGATGCCGCCGGCCGACCCCGACACGCCCCTTCACCTTCTCGATGGAGGGCTACCAGGGCGTGCCGCCTTCGGCCCTTATACCCCGCTTCTGCGCGCCAGGCTGGAACTCGCCGCAGGCAGTGAACAAGTTCCAGCAGGAGATCGGCGGCGCCTTGCGCGGCGGCGACCCCGGCGTGAGGCTCTTCGAGGCGTACAAAGAAAACCCGGACAATCGCCTATTTCGGGGACGTCCCGCAGCCTTTCCTCCCGAAAGACGGCCTCTTTCTCGTCGTGCCCTTCTACCACGTATTCGGCTCGGACGAGATGTCCGTCCTGACGCCGGAGGTAAGGGAGCGCACGCCTCGTCCGTACATCGCCCTGTCGCAAAAGGACATGGCGCGCCTGCGCCTTGTTGACGGGGGGGCTGCCGTCCTCACCGCCGGCGGATTCTCTTTCAGGCTCCCCGCGAAGGCGCACCCTGAGCTTCCCTCCGGCGTCGCCGGCTTGCCGTGCGGCGTGCCCGACGCGCCCGTCCTCGACTTCCCGGCATGGGCGCGGGTCGAAAAGGCGGCGCCATGACGCACACCCTCGTCCACCTCATCGTTGTCTGCGGGGTCATAGCCGCCGTGCTCGCCATAGCAGCGAACCTCATCTGGCTTGAGCGCAGGCTCCTCGGCCTTTTCCAGGACCGCTACGGCCCCAACCGGGTCGGCCCCTTCGGCATCCTGCAGCCCGTCGCCGACATGGTCAAGATCTTCTTCAAAGAAGATTGGATACCGCCGTTTGCCGACAGGCCCGTCTTCGTCATCGCCCCTGCGGTGATCGTTGTGACGGTCCTCATGGGCTTCGCCGTCGTGCCGTTCGCGCAGGGTTTGGCGGTGGTCAGGCTCAACGTTGGCCTCCTCTTTTTCCTCGCCTTTTCATCTTTGGGCGTTTACAGCGTCGCCCTGGCAGGCTGGTCGTCGGGCAACAAGTACGCCCTCCTCGGCGCGCTGCGCGGCGTCGCCCAGATGCTGAGCTACGAGGTCTTCATGGGACTGTCGCTGGTGGGCGTCGTGATGCTCGCAGGCTCCTTCGACCTGTCCGCCATAGTCGAGGCGCAGAGGCGCGTCTGGTTTGTCATACCCCAGGTGGTCGGCTTCGCCGCCTTCCTCGTGGGCGGCATCGCGGAGACGCGGCGGCTCCCCTTCGACCTCCCGGAGGCGGAGGCAGAGCTGGTGGCGGGCTACCATACGGAGTATTCCTCGCTCAAATTCGGCATGTTCTTCGTAGGCGAATACATGGGCGTCACCCTCGTCAGCGCGTTCATAACGGTCCTTTTCTTCGGCGGATGGCGCGGCCCTTTCTTGCCCGGCATCGTCTGGTTCTTCATAAAGACCTTCGCCTTCGTCTGTCTTTTCATCCTGCTGCGGGCGGCGCTGGCGAGGCCCCGGTACGACCAGCTCATGGCGCTCGCCTGGAAGGTCCTTTTGCCCGTGTCGCTCGCCAACCTTCTGGCGACTGCGGCGATAACCCTTGCGTTTTTCCGCTGAGGGAGCATGTGGAGCATACTTAAGACCCTCGTCCTCGTTTTCCGCCACGCCTTTTTCAGGCGCAGGACGGTCGAGTACCCCGACGTCCGGCCCGTTCTGCCGGCGCGCTGGCGGGGCAGGATCGTCCTTACGCGCGACCCGTCCGGGGCCGAGCGGTGCGTCGCCTGCTACCTCTGCGCTGCGGCCTGCCCGGTGGACTGCATCGCGCTACAGGCAGCGGAAAGGGAGGACGGCCGGCGCTACCCCGCGTTTTTCCGCATCAACTTCTCAAGGTGCATCTTCTGCGGCTTTTGCGAGGAGGCATGCCCGACGTATGCGATCCAGCTCACGCCGGACTTCGAGATGGGCGAATGGCGGCGCTCCGACCTCGTCTACGAGAAGGAAGACCTGCTGATCGACGGGCCGGGAAAGTACCACGATTACGATTTCTACCGGGTGGCGGGCGTCACAATCGGCGGCAAGGCGGCGGGAGAGGGCGGGCAGGACGAGCCGCCTGCCGATATCAAGGACCTTTTGCCGTGAGCGGGGGCGCCTAAAATGGGCAGCTATGCGTTCTATATACCGGCAGCCGTAGCGATAGCGGCGACCTTCATGGTCGTGACGAGCAGCGAATGCGATCCATGCCCTCCTCTACCTCGTCGTCTCGCTCCTCGCCGCCGCCGTCGTCCTCCTCGTCTTCGGCGCGCCCTTCGCGGCAGCGCTGGAGGTCATTATTTATGCGGGGGCCATCATGGTGCTCTTCGTCTTCGTCATCATGATCCTGGGCAGGGGGCCGCACCGCAGGCACCCAGGGCCGCCCCCGGCCGCCTGGATCGGCCCCGGCGTCCTCGCTGCGATCTTGGCGGCGGAGCTAGCCTGGCTCGAAGCGGGTGGAGGCGCAACGGTGGGCACTGCGCAGGTTGCGCCGGCGGCGGTGGGGACGTCGCTCATGGGGCCGTATCTCCTAGGCCTGGAGCTTGCCTCCGTGCTGCTTCTGGTCGGTCTCGTCGGCGCGTTTCATCTTGGATACAGGTTAGGGGCGAAAGAGACGCCGGAGACGACGCCGGATAAGGCGCAAAACGACGGAGGCGGGCCATGACGATGGGCGCACCGCTCCAGGTGCCTTTCGAGCACGCGATGATGTTCGCGGGCGTCCTATTGCTCCTCGGCCTAGCCGGGGTCATCGTGCGGCGGGACACGATCTTTATACTGCTCTCCCTGGAGATCATGCTGAACGCTGCCGGCCTCGCCTTCGTGCTTGCGGCGGCGCGCTTCGCCGCGCCCGACGGCCAGGTGATGTTCCTTTTCGTCCTCGCCGTAGCCGCCGCCGAGGTCTCCATAGGGCTTGCCCTCGTGCTGTGGCTTTACCACTATAAAAGGACCGTCGATATCGACAAGGCCCGCGACATGAGAGGATAGCATGGCAGACCTGTTGTGGCTCATCCCTGCACTGCCCCTTGCGGGCTTCCTGGCCCTCGTGCTTACTGGCCGGAGGCTCACCGGCCGCGGCCCCGCCCTCGTCGGCTGCCTCTCCGTCGGCCTCGCAATGGCCGCCTCCTTCGCCGCCGCTGCCGCATTTCTCGCCTCTGCGCCGCCGGGCCATGCGATCACGAAAATGCTCTACACGTGGTTCAACGCGGGCGGGCTCGCGCCGTCTTTCGGGTTTTACCTCGACGGCCTCTCCCTGCTCATGGTCGTCGTCATCACCGTCGTCGCCTTCCTCATCCACATCTATTCTGCGGACTTCATGGCCGCAGATTCGAGCCTGCCGGTGGCGGAAGACGGCGAGGGCTACAGCCGCTTTTTCGCCTACATGAACCTTTTCGTGGGTTCGATGCTGGTGCTCGTCCTTGCGGACAACCTGTTGCTTCTCTATCTCGGATGGGAGGGCGTCGGCCTCTGCTCGTATCTTTTGATCGGCTTCTGGTACAAGGACCCTGCGAACGGGCGGGCTGCGGTCAAGGCGTTCGTCGTGACGCGCGTAGGCGACGCATCGCTGGCAGTCGGCCTCTTCATCATCGCGTGGGGGCTCGGCACCTTCGACATTCAGGAGGCCACTGCGAGGGCCGTGCATTTCTGGCCGGAAGGGTCGGGCGTGGCTATCGCGGCTGCCGCCCTGCTCCTCGGCGGGGCGGTCGGAAAGTCGGCCCAGCTCCCGCTCCAGACCTGGCTCCCCGACGCTATGGCAGGCCCCGCGCCCGTCTCCGCCCTTATCCATGCCGCGACGATGGTGACGGCCGGGGTCTACCTGATCGGCAGGACGCACGCGCTTTTCGCCCTCGCCCCGCCCGTGCTTACCGCCGTTGCCGTCATAGGTGCGGCTACGCTCCTGATAGCGGGGGCGAGCGCCCTCGTCCAGAAGGACATAAAGCGCATCCTCGCCTATTCGACGATGAGCCAGGTGGGGTACATGTTCTGCGCCCTGGGCGTAGGCGCGTGGTCGGCCGCCTTCTTCCACTTCATGACCCACGCCTTCTTCAAGGCCCTCTTGTTCATGTCTGCGGGCGTCGTCATAAAGGCCCTCGACAACGAGCACGACATCTTCAAGATGGGCGGCCTGCGCACGCGCCAGCCGTCCGCGTACCGGGGCTTTTTGGTCGGCGCGGCATCGCTTGCGGCGCTGCCTTATCTGACCGCAGGGTTCTACAGCAAGGACATGATCCTCGACGCGCTCCTCACCTCCCCGGCCGGCGGCGGCTGGCTTTGGGCCGCCGGGCTTCTCGGGGCCTTCCTGACATCCCTCTACGCGTTCCGCGCCGTCTTCGTCGTCTTCTTTGGCGAGGGCCGGGGCGCTCCCGCCGGGCAGCCCGGCCCGTTGATGGGCGCGCCACTTTTCGTCCTTTCGATCTTCTCCATCACGGCAGGCTGGCTGCTACCCAACGGCTTTGGCGGCCCGTTCCTTGCCGGTCTTTTCGGCAGCCTCCCGGTCGGCGCGGCGGGCGCGGGGCGGACAGGCTTTTTTGCGGCCATCGCACCGCCTCTCGTCGCAGTCGCAGGCGTCGTCCTGTCCGGCCTGCTCTATATCGCGCTGCCGAGGACGCGGAAGGCACTGACGGGCAGCCGTCGCGGCGAGGCGGTCAACCGCTTCCTTTTTTCGGGCTGGGGGTTCGACCGGCTTTACGGCTGCCTCTTCGTGACGCCCTTCATTTGGCTTGCGCGGGTCAACAGGTCGGACATCATCGATTTCCCTTACCGCGTCCTCGGCCTGATCGCGGAATTCTCATCGCGCGGCCTTTCCCTCACCCAGTCGGGGAAGGTCCGCTGGTACGCGGCAGCCGTCGCCCTCGGCGGGGCGGTCTTCCTGGGACTGGCGGTGCTCCTGTGATACTCGTCGCCATCGTCTTCGTCCCTGTTGCTGCTGGTCTGGCCGCCTGGCTCTCCGAGCGGATAAGCGGCAGGCTCCCCCGCGTAATCTCCCTGGCCGGCTTCATTATCGATTTCATGCTTGTCGCATGGCTCTGGAGGGATGCATCGCTCGCGCCGTCCGGGGCAGGCCCGTGGGTCGCCTCGTTCAGGGCTGCCTGGCATCCTCTTCCGGCAGTCAGCTTCTACCTGGCCGCGGACGGGATCAGCCTCGTCCTTCTGGCCCTGACGGCATTTTTGGGCTGCATGGCCGCAGCCGCATCGTGGAACGAGACCACGGAAAGGACGGGCTTCTTCCACCTCTGCCTCTCGTGGACGGTCGCGGGCGTCGCGGGCGTATTCTGCGCCCTCGACCTTTTCCTGTTCTACTTCGCCTGGGAACTGATGCTCGTGCCGATGTATTTCCTTATCGCGCTGTGGGGCCACGAGGACCGCTTCCGGGCGGCAGTCAAGTTCTTCATCTTTACGCAGGTGAGCGGCCTCCTCATGCTGGCCGCCATCCTCGGCCTATATTTCGCGCACGTGGGCGCGGGGCGTGTGCCGACCTTCGATTACCAGGTGCTTTTCACTGCGCCCCTTTCCCCTTCCGTCGCCCTGCTCGTGCAGGCAGGTTTTCTGGCCGCCTTTCTCGTGAAGCTCCCCGCCGTCCCGTTCCACACGTGGCTGCCCGACGCCCACACGCAGGCGCCGACCGCAGGCAGCGTAGTCCTCGCGGGCCTCCTTTTGAAAACGGGCGCGTACGGGATCATCCGCTTCTCGGTCCCCCTCTTCGGCCAGGCCGGCGGGCAGCCCGCGTTCCTTCTGGCGGCGCTGGGCGTAGCGGGCATACTCTACGGCGCGCTCCTCGCCTTCGGCCAGAACGACGTGAAACGGCTCGTCGCCTACACGAGCGTCAGCCACATGGGGTTCGTCCTCACGGGCATCGTCCTCGGCAGCGGGGTCGCCTTCCAGGGGGCGATGATCCAGATCGTCTCCCACGGCCTCTCGACGGGCGCCCTCTTCGTCATGGCGGGGATCCTCCAGGAGCGTCTGCAAACGCGCGACATGGGCCGCATGGGGGGCCTCTGGACGGAGGCGCCGCGCATGGGCGGCGTGTCGATGTTCTTCGCCCTCGCCTCGATGGGCCTGCCCGGTATAGGCAACTTCATCGGTGAATTCCTGGTAGTCCTCGGGGCGTACCGGGTAAGCCCCGCCCTGGCGGTCTTCGCCTCCGCAGGCTTCATATTCTCGACGGCCTACTCCCTGCGGCTAGTCCACCGGATCTTCTTCGGGGAGCGCAAAGACGCACTACGGCGCGTCTCCGACCTGTCGGGCCGCGAGACTGCCGTCATGCTCCTTATGCTCCTGCCCCTCTTGTGGCTCGGCCTTGCGCCGCAGGCGGTGATCGACAAGGTAAAGGGCGGCGGCGGGACCGTCCAGGCAGCAGCGAAAGACGGCCGTCCGGCCAGGCACGCACCGGGCGCCGCCTGGGATGCGCGCGGCGCGGGAGGAACAGGAGGGGCGCGATGAGCCGCCTCCTGCCCGTCCTGCCGATGGCTGCGCTCGTCTGCGGTCTCGCCCTCGCCATGATCGTCATTGCGATAAGGCGCAGCCACGGGGCGACCTTCTGCATCGCCCTTGGAGCGATACTTGCGGCAGGCGCGTGCCTCCTCTGCCTCGGCTTGTCCGTGCCCGTCGCCGGCGGCCCGCTTTTTATCGCAGACGGATTCGCCCTCTTCTATGCGGCGCTCGTCCTTGCGGCAGGCGCAGCCGTCGCCATACTCGCCTTCGGCTACCTCAAAGGGCGCAGCGTGCGGCCGGAGGAGTTCTACTTGCTCCTTCTGGGGGCGCTGACAGGGGCGCTCGCGCTTGTCGGCTCATGCCACTTCGCCTCGTTTTTCCTGGGGGTCGAAGTCCTCTCCGTCTCGCTTTACGGCCTGATCGCCTATCCGCGCTCCGATGCGCGGCAGACGGAGGGGGCGATCAAGTACCTAGTCCTCTCCGGCGCGTCGTCGGCCCTTTTGCTTTACGGCATGGCCCTCGTTTACGGGGTCACGGGGACTATGTCATTCCCCGCCCTGTTTCAGGCGATGGGGCGGCTAACCGGGGGTCAGGCCGCGTGCGGCGCCGGGATGGCCCTCATCGTCATAGGGGTGGGGTTCAAGCTGGGGGTCGTGCCTTTTCACATGTGGACGCCCGATGTCTATGAAGGCGCGCCCGTCCCCGTGACGGCATTCATCGCAACGGCGTCCAAGGGCGCGGTCTTCGCCCTCGTGATGCGCTATTTCTCAGCAAGCGCGCTTTCCGGCCTGCCGCATATCTTCGCAGCCTTCGGCGTCATCGCCGTCGCTTCCATGCTCATCGGGAACCTCCTCGCCCTCTTCCAGACGAACATAAAGCGGCTCCTCGCCTACTCATCGATAGCCCATTTCGGGTATCTCCTCATTGCCTTCATGTCGGCAGGCACGTATAGGACCGCAGCCGTCACGTTCTATCTCGTCGCCTATTTCGTTACGATGCTCGGCGCTTTCAGCGTCATGACGGTCCTGTCCGGAAAAGAGCGGGACGCGGAGAGGATGGAGGACTACGAGGGGCTTTTCTACAGGCGGCCGTACCTCGCCGGGGCCTTCATATTACAGTTGCTTTCCCTTGCCGGGATGCCTCTCACGGCCGGATTTATCGGGAAGGTCTACGTAGTCGCAGCCGGGGTCGATTCGGCCCTCCGGCTGCCCGTAGCGGCCCTGATAGCGGGAAGCGGGATCAGCCTTTTTTATTATCTGCGCGTCATCGCCGCCCTTTTCCGCAGACCCGCCGCTGCCCCGGCCGCCCAGGCCCCCGCCCTGCCGCCCGGCCCGTTGGGCGCCCGCATAATGACGGCCGCCCTTTTTGTCCTGCTCGTCTGGTGGGGCATCTACCCCGGCCCGATACTCGCAGTCATCGGCCTCATAAAACCGGGCGCGCCGTAGGCGTTTTGCGCGCCTCTATCTGGCTATGACATAGACCGCCGTCGCCTCGGTCCAGTCGGCCGGGTCGAGCCTGGCGAGCTTCTTCACGAGGTCGCTTATCATACCCGTCCTTTTGGCGTCGTAGACCTCGTCCTTCCCCTCCTGAAAGCCTAGAGGGATGAGGTCTTCTTTTTTGAGCGTGGCGATCACCTTGATCTTTTCCTCGACCGCCGGCCCTTTCGAGCCGGGAAGGCGGCGCGCCACGAGCCTGAAGGGGCTGCCCGCCGGCGGGAACTCGCGGGCCACGTTGGCTGCCGCGCGGTTGTCGGGATGGGTGGAATTGGGCAGCAGCACCGTCACCGAGCCGTCGGCTGCAACGGAAAAGATATAGATGTAGCAGTCCATGTTCGGCTGATAGAGGACGCGCGCAGCCTCGCCTTCCCGGAGGTCGGCCTTAGCCATCGCAACATTCAGGCTGAAGCCGCCGCGCGGCGGGCGGAAGGGGCTCGACGAGCACTTTCAGCCTCACCCTGTAAACCCACCTGTCGCTTCCGTCCCACCCCTGGCGGACCGGTATGACGCTCGCCGCCCTGCCCTGGACGGACGCGTAGGTAAGGTCTTCCGCAAGCTGGCCGTTAGAGACGAGGACATGGGACTTCACGAAGATGCCCCTCGCCTGCTCGACGGCCCTGGCGACCGCCTGACGCTTTGCCGCCTCCATCACTTCCTTGGGCGTCTCGACATCGCCCAAGACCGCCTCCCCTTCCGCCTCGACCCAGACCGGCCCTTCGCCGGGCGTGGGCGGCCCGCCTGCGGCAAGGCACCGAAGAGGCGCGGCGCACAAGCAAAGGGCGGCAGCCGGAAGCGCCAACAACGCCAAAATGACGCCTGTCTTTATGCGGAAGCGGCCCATCGGCTTACCTCGCAAGGATGAAACGCCCCTTCACCCGCTCTACGGACGGCTGGAGGGCGGGCGTCTGGTCGACGTTCTGCCTCTTCGCCTCGTCCTGGACCAGCGGCCGGATGTGCTCGTAGATGTCCGCCATGCTCTTCCTGCCTTCCCTGATGGCCCGCAGGAAATAGTACGTCAGGATGCCGTGCTCCTTCTCGTCTGCCGAGGCGGAGATCTGGCTGCCCGTAGTCGCCGAGAGGACCGCGAGACGCGGCGGCAGGGGAGCTGCTTCCGCCATCATGACGAGGGGGCGCGTCCCCTTGGCCATGACGCTCCTTCCGCCCGCGCCCGTGAAGCAGGCGTCGAGCACTACCATCGTCTCCCTCGCGTGGAGCTTCCCTAGCATCTCGTAAAGCCTGGCGAGGGGATAGCCCGTCTCTTGGAGGTACGCGGGGTCGCCGTCGTAGGGCAGCAGGTATGCCGTGCCGGTAGATGGGTCGGGCGCGCCGTGCCCGGAATAGTAGAAGAAGACCCGGCTCTGGCTCTTCACGATGTTCGGCAGCTTCCGCTCAACGGACTTCTGGATATCGGTCCGAGTCGCCTCGTCGTCTCTCAGGAACTCTATGTTTCGCGGCGCAAAGCCGAGCGCCTCCAGGTACGCCTTCATCAGCCTGGCGTCGTTGTAAGAGTATTCGGAGCGGGGCAGGCCCCTGTGGTACTGCTCGATGCCGACGATGACGGCTACGTCGAGCGGCCCGAAGACCTTCTGCTCCCTGCGAAGCGCCGGCAGAACGTCGATATTGAAGGCATCGGCCGACTTGACCGCACGCGGCCTGGGCGTCTCTTTCGGCACGACCTTCACCACCGGCATCATCGGCGCCTCTTCGTTGAGCACGAGGCTTATGCGGGGCTTCACGGAGAAGCGCGGCCTTTCTTCGTCGATGGCGAAGGAGACGGGCAGCAGCTTCGGGCCATCGTAGCGCCGGGTTACGTCGATGGAGAAGGCGGCCTTCTTCGACTCTCCCGGATCGAGGCTGCCGAGGAGCGCCTTTTCCTCCCCGAGAATCGCGACCGTCTTCTTTTTCGATTCGATACGCGCAGCTACGCCCCTGGCCGGCCCGCCGCCCGCGTTCCGCACGGTGAGCACGACCGTGACCTCCTTGCCCTTCGTTATGACCCTCCTGCCGTCCACGTCGAATATCTGGACAGCGGAGACAACGAGCGCCGGCGGGGCGAGCATGGCGGTCCTGAAGGAGACGGCGACCGGGGGCGAATCGAAGCCGCCCTCCTCGCGAAGGACCGTGCGCAGCAGCACCTCCTGGGTCTGCACGTTCCCGGAGGCGGCGACGGGGATGCGCAGGAACCTCTCCTCCCCAGGCCCCAGCGTCCCTATTGCGAACTCCCGCTCGAACATGACGCCTGACACGCTGCGGGACCTGCCCGTCTTATCGACGGTGTCGAGGAGGAGCCGCACGTCGTGCGCCTCGGCCCTGCCGTTGTTGCGGGCCTTGAGCGCGACGGTCCCCTGCTCCTCGGCGTCGAGGATATTGTTGCCGGACGGCTCGGTGAAAAGGAGCGAGGTGACGGAGAGGTCGGGATACACGGACGCCCCGGATCCACCGCCGTCGGTTGCCTGCCCCTGGGACTTCTTCCAGGGGACCTGCCAGGACTGCGCCTGGGCGAGGCGCAGAGACGCGCCTGCGTCGGCGAGCTCGCCGATTCTATTATTATTGCAGATGGGGGAAGTATGCACGGGCCCCGGCGCGACAGCCGCTAAGGCGCGATGGCCGATGGCCGGAGACGCGAGGAGTATAGCAGCAATCAACACGATTGAGCCATGGCGCATGTTCGAGCCCCTCCTGTCTGACGATCTGTCTCGCCGCGTCGAAACCGCACCGCGTTCCCGGTCAGCTTTCTCCTGGCCCGGCTATATCTGTCCTACATTGTCTACTAAATCGGCGGTGAAAGTAAAGGAAATTCGGCAGGCAGAGAGCTGGAAACGGCTTTCTTGCCCTACTTATGTCGTGCTTAACGGTAGGACGGCTTCCGGGGTTTTAACGGTATGATTCAAAGTTACGGTAAATGGGCGTATAATATGTATCAATTGGGGAGAGGGTGGCGAGAATGAGCCTGGAAGACAAGATAATAAAGGAAATACAGGACTTGCCGGAATCGAAAAAGGCGGAGGTGCTCGACTTCGTGGAGTATATCAAAACAAAG
Organism: uncultured delta proteobacterium; assembly: GCA_963835595.1. Taxonomy (GTDB): domain Bacteria; phylum Desulfobacterota; class Syntrophorhabdia; order Syntrophorhabdales; family WCHB1-27; genus CAWEPK01. The sequence continues at coordinate 134,566 of CAWIGL010000001.1, forward strand.
ACCGAGGGCAAAGACTGGTCGGTCTTCTCTTTATCGTCGGCCATGCGGGGTATGGAAGATGAAGATTCGCCATACTCCCTTGGCGATCTTCAAGAATCCTTCTGATGATAGCCGAAGGCCAGACAGTCCTCTTCAGGTTTCCCCAAAGCGACCGGCTTGAAGGCAAGCTGCGACCGGCGCTCGTCATACGGAGGGTCCCCGGCCAATACGAGGACTGGCTCCTTTGTATGATATCGTCCAGGCTCGAGCAGGAGGTCAACGGCTTTGACGAAATTGTAAGGCCGGGGGAGCCGGATTTCGAAAAATCCGGGCTGAAGCTCGCGAGCCTCTTCAGAATCGGTAGGCTCGCAGTCGTGAACACGGATATCCTTGTCGGCCGAATAGGCGAGATCGAAGCCGGACGGCTATTGCGGATAAAACGCAAGTTGGCCTCCTGGTTGGCAGGCGCATGAGATGAACGGGCGATGTAACGTGGTTTTCTAAACGGGCGTCGCAGTACCGATATAGAGATACGTCGCGCCGAACGTCAGCTTGTGCCTCTCGACTGCCGCCATGCCCGCCCCGCGCATCATGTCGCAGAAGCGGTCGGGCGAGGGGAAGCTCATGATCGAGTCGACCAGGTAGTAATACGCGCCGGGGTTGATCGAAAAGCGGGAGGCTATGCGCGGCAGCAGGCGGTTGAGATAGGATCGGTAAAGCGCTTGCGAGAACCAGTTGCGCGTGAATGCCATCTCAAGCACCATGACCTGCCCTCCGGGTATGACGACCCGCGCCATCTCCTGAAGCGCCCACGCCTTGTCGGGAATGTTCCTGATACCGAAGGCGATGCCCGCCACATCGAAGGCGCCGTCTGCGAAGGGTAAGGCCAGCGCATCGGCCCTCATCAGGCGCACCCTGTCCGAAAGGCCCTTCTTTGCAACCTTGAGCCGCCCCGCTGCAAGCATCTCCTGCGAAAAATCGACGCCCGCGACCGTGATGCGGGGATGGCGCAGCGCAGCGCCGATGGCGAGGTCGGCAGTACCCGTGGCAACGTCGAGAAAGCGGCACGTCCGGCCGAAGGACATCTTCCGCACGGCGAAGCGCCGCCACGCGATATCGCGCCGCAGGCTGAGGAAATGGTTGAGGAAGTCATAGCGGCCCGTCACGGTCGAGAATATGTCCTTGACCATCGCGACGCGCTGCGCGTCCGTCGCCTCCTCCACGGGGATATATTTCTTTGCCGGGCGGTCTTCCCGCCGGGGGGCTTCGGGGTGCGGGCCGGGGACTTGGGCGGGCATCAGGGCACGGCCGCGACGAGGCCGCCGAACCTCTCGAAGCGGTCTTTTTTGACCTTGCAGATGGGGCATACCTCGGGCGGGTTTTCGCGGGCGCAGAGGTAGCCGCAAACGCGGCAGCGCCATACGGGGTACGAGGCGGCCACCTGCGGAGCGGGCTGTCGGGCTGCGGCGGCGGACGGCTCAGGCGCCTCGCGGGACTGCTGCGCCCCCCTCCTCTCCGGGACGGGGGCGATAAGCCTTGCATCTTTCGACGCCGCCTCCGACACGTAAAGGGCGCAGTAGCAGGCGCCATAGTCGGCGAGGTCGGGGTCGCGGTAGTCGCAGGGACAGACGATGTCCCGGTCCCTGTCGATCTGACCGGATGCGAGCCTGCAAGGGCACGAAGGGTAGCCGTACCGCTTCAGGTTGGCCGCGAGGCCGGCGGCGAGGTCCCGCGTGAACGCCTCATCGGGGTTGAGGAAATAGCCGGACGAGGCCGCGTCTGCCGCGAGCCTGCGCAGCAGTGCCTCTATCTCCTCGCGGCTTTCGTCTACTTCCACGGCCGCTGCAACGCCTCCTTGATTTTCGCCTCTTCGTAACCCACTATGCACTGGCCGTTCACGACGAGCAAAGGGAACGAGCAGCGCGGGTTGACGGCCCGCAGGTCCTGCATAGTCCTCTCCCTCTCCTCGCCCTCAAGGAGATCGACGTCTACGTATTCATAGCCGACGTCCATCTCTTTCAGGAGGCCCTTCGTCTTCTTGCACCAGACGCAGGTGCTCAAGGTAAACAGCTTGATCGAGCCGTGGTTCTTTCCTTCGACGCGCTGCATAGGCGACTCCTTATAGATGCTTTCGGTACAATATAACACAGTGACAACCTGATTTCAGGCTGGACCCACAAGGGCGGCCGATGGGCCGCGTCTCGAAGCGGGGAATGCCCTCAGGAGAGCTGCCCAGAAATATCTTGTGGTAGAATGCCCAAATCTGTTACCGTAATAGGCATACCGGACAGGGAAAAAATAATTACATGCCGAAGCGCAAAACCCGTCATACCCATAAAATAGCCGTCATCCCCGGCGACGGGATCGGCAAAGAAGTCGTGCCCGAAGGCATAAGGGTGCTTGAGGCCGCAGGCCGCAGGTTCGGCTTTAAATTTGCCTGGGAGATGCTGCCCTGGAGCTGCGAGTACTTCAACGCCACGGGCCGGATGATGCCTGCCGACGGGCTGGATATACTGAGAGGCTTCGAGGCGATCTTCCTGGGCGCGGTCGGCGCGCCGGGCGTGGCCGACCACGTGTCGCTCTGGGGGCTGCTCATACCCATCAGGCGTGCCTTCCGCCAGTACGTCAACCTGAGGCCCGTCAAAAGCATGAAGGGCGTGACTAGCCCGCTGCGCCGGATCGCGCCGGGGGACATCGACTTTTACGTCGTCAGGGAGAACAACGAGGGCGAGTACTCGAACGTCGGCGGCATTATGTACGCCGGGACGGAGCAAGAGTTCGTCGTCCAGGAGAGCGTCTTTACGCGCATGGGCATGGAGAGGATCATGCGCTTCTCCTTCGAGCTTGCCCGCAAAAGGGAAAGGAAGCGGGTCACCTCTGCCACCAAGTCGAACGGCATCGTCTTCACGATGCCTTACTGGGACGAGACGTTCGCCCGCATATCGCGGGAGTACCCGGACATAAAGACGGAGCAGTTCCACATCGACGCCCTCGCCGCGCTCTTCGTCCAGCACCCGGAGCGGTTCGACGTGGTGGTGGCGAGCAACCTCTTCGGCGACATACTCTCCGACCTGGGGCCTGCCGTCGCGGGGGGTCTGGGTATAGCCCCTTCCGCGAACCTGAACCCGGAAAGGGACTACCCATCCACCTTCGAGCCGGTCCACGGCTCCGCCCCGGACATAGCGGGCAAGGGGATCGCCAACCCCGTCGGCCAGATACTCTCTGGCGCGATGATGCTCGACCACCTGGGCCACCCGGAGGCCGCCAGCGCGGTCGAGAAGGCCGTAGAGGCCACGCTGGGGGAAGGCATAAAGACGCAGGACCTCGGCGGGACGGCATCGACCCAGGGCGTCGGCAAAACGGTCGCGGACCTTGTTGCGGAGAGTAAATAATGACCCTCCCCTGTTAGGAATATAATAGAATCGACGTCTTCACATATCCCAATCGTTGATATAGCACAGCCCACAGTTGCCGCCGTATGGTATTGGTCTTCGGGTATCCCACATTATGTGTAAGAGTTGGGATTCGACCTATCGAACAATGTTAGGTCATGTAAGAACTGCTTCCTGGAAAGCTCAGTTCTGTGTTTATTCTTGTACGTCTGGAATGAAAGTGGTAATAATGACGTAGGAACAGGAGGCGGGGGCGTTGCCTCAGAAGGTAGCGAATGAAACAACGTCCCTACCTCCAGTTAATCGGCCTTGTCACAGATGTGGCCCGCTCAATTACGGACCCCGTATAGAAGGGCTGGATGGCCTGTTGATTTTCAGGCGGAAGTGTGGTTATTAGGAGCACGGCTTGTAGGCAGATTTGGTGTCGCGAATCGCGACATAAGAAACCAATGTTAGGGGGCTCGCTCCTTGACAGCCTATTATCGACTTGGCTCTTGGCATAGATAGCCATAGTTGGTTGTTATTCTCGCGTAAGAGTGCCTGCAAGCCGTACTTCTATCGCTTATAGCCAAAACGATGTCAGACCTCGAGAAACTAAAAAGATGCACTTCGCTGAAAGACGTAGCTGGATTACTGGGCTACAAGCCAAAGGCGCTATCGTATATCATATACAAAATCCCGAGCGAGAAGAAGTATGTCAAGTTTGCTATTCCTAAGAAAAGCGGCGGGGAGCGGAGGATCAAAGCCCCCACGGAGCAGCTTCGGAATCTTCAGCGACGTCTATCGGGTCTCTTGAGTAATTGCTATGAGGAGATCAGTGAAAAGGCCAAAGACAAAAGGCCGCTCTCTCATGGGTTCAGGAGGGGACACTGTATATTCAAGAACGCCGAGATTCATAGGAACAAGCGACATGTCTTTAATGTGGACTTGCAGGACTTCTTTCCATCAATCAACTTCGGCAGGGTTCGTGGTTATTTCATGAAGAATGCTCACTTTACGTTGAATGAAAAGGTGGCAACCATAATTGCACAGATAGCTTGTGACAGCAACGAGTTGCCACAGGGTAGCCCTTGTTCGCCTATCATATCAAACCTGATAGGGCACATTTTGGATGTTTGGATGGCAAAGTTGGCCCAAAGGAGCCACTGTAGGTATTCGAGATACGCGGACGACCTGACTTTTTCCACAAGCAAGAAGGTGTTTCCTGAGATGATTGCTCGTGTTGGCAACGAAAATGGTAACCAATGGACTTCGGGAAAGACTCTTAGAAAAGAAGTGAAGAGGCTGGGCTTCGCGATAAACGAAAGCAAAACGTCGTTGCAGCACAGGGCGGCCAGACAAGTGGTCACAGGGCTGGTCGTGAATGAAAAGGTGAATATCAAGAAGGAGTATTACAGGCTTACCAGATCTATGTGCCATACATTATTCGAGACAGGCGAGTTCTATATTGGAAAGAAAGTGGCAGAACAGGCACTACCCGTAGATGTCAAGACGGCAGGCAACGAGACTGAGGCTAAAGATAGGCAGACCGGAACCGTGAATCAGCTGGAAGGGAGACTCAGCTATATTCACCAAGTTAAGAAACAGTATGAAGCGCGTAAGCCAGGGGATAGGCGAAACAAACCCACTTCATTTGTTAAGCTGTACACAGGGTTCCTGTTCTATAAACATTTCTTCGCGTTAGATCGACCTTTGATAGTCCTCGAAGGTAAGACGGACATCACATACTTCAAATGTGCAATGAAGCAGCTAAGAGATGACTATAGGGAGCTGGTTGAGGAGAATGGAGGCCGATTGAACTTGAAGATTGGCTTTCTGAACCTGTCTGATAACGTCAGAGAGGTATTTGCCGTGGCTGAGGGCACTTCAGGTCTGGCGTCATTGATGGACATCTATGAAAAACACATGAAGCCGTTCAAGAGGGCCGGAAAGGAACATCCGGTTATAATAGTGGTTGACAACGATAGAGGCTCTGACGAAATTAAAAAGAGACTGGGACCTGACAAAAAAGACAAGCCGTTCTGCTTGTTCCGCGAGAATCTATACGTGGTCCATATCCCACTCGGAAGCAATGGGGAGTCAAGAGCGGTAGAGGACTTATTTGACAATACCACTTTATCCACGAAGGTTGACGGTAAGACTTTCAGTAGAGCGCCAAAAATTGACACCAAGACGGAATACGGAAAGATTGTCTTTGCAGAAAAGGTCATACGAGCCCGTCAAGACGCGATCAGCTTTGAGGGATTCAAAGGCGTCTTGGACCTGGTTGTGAAAGTGATTGAGGAGCACCGCGGGAGGGCCGTCGAAAAGTCGGCAGCCGCAGACAAGGCGCCAACGTGATAAACCTGACCTGACCGCTCAAACCGACCCGACGGTGGAGGTAGGGACGTTGTTTCATTCGTTACGTTGTGGCTGCAAGATAGCTCGTTCATGCGGTAATCCTCACTTCAGGCTATCGAGCCAACTCAACACTTTGTAGGTGAAGCCCACGGCCATGACTCATTATTGCCGGTACAGGATAACACTGAAGTAACAGCCTCTAAAAAATCCGAGGATTACGATTTGGAGGAAAAAGAACGTTATTATCCAACCCTATGGACTAGTACAGGCCGCTCTTGCCGCCGCCTTCCAATGTGCTCTTTATTCCGTTAGCGGCGGCCGGCTGCGGGGCGGGCCTCGGCTTACAGTGAGCTAGAGTACGGGTATGAAGACTCCATCTTACTATGAAAGTGTGCGTTGGCGAGCCCGGGGAGCGCCTCAAGGAATCGATGAGATGTGGGCCTGGTGGGTTCGCGTACCATAAGAGCTCTCCGCGGCCGGAGGAAATTTCGATGGATTTCGCCGTGATCGGCGGGGTCGCGAGCCGGAGCATACTACTGTATGTGAGGACTCGCGACCCCGGCGAGACAGACGAAAGGCGCGAAATTGTCCCGGCCGCCCTCACCTGCGGAAGAGCCAGAATATGAGGCTTAATACGATGCTGATCACTATGCACGTCGCCAGGGGAAAATAGAACGTGAAGTTGTCTCTTTTTACGTAGATGTCGCCGGGCAGGCGGCCGATCCAGGGTATTTTGCCGGCGAAGATCAGGCCCAGACCGATGAGGATGACGATGATGCCTAAGAGGATGAGCATCTTGCCGACGCCGGCCATCATCGTTTTCCCTCCTTTTTTTGTGGACGGGTCGCAAAGCGCTCGTGCTCGCTGAATATGCAGCCGCAGTAGTTCTGGCGATAGATGCCGAGCTTTCGCGCTTCCTCCTGACCTTCCTTCCATCCTGTGCGAAAGTCCCTGTAGAGAAAGGGCATTTTATAGCGGCTGGAGAGCTCCTCCGCGATGGCGGCGATGACCTCGTGTTTCTGATGGATGCTGTAGAGCAGGGTCGTGGTTACCGCGTCGGCCTCCTGGTCGGCGGCTTTGCGGAAGGCGGCTTCGAGGCGCAGACGATAGCAGGCGGCGCACCTGTCGGCGCCTGCATCGAGCGCGGCCCGGAGGAATGTGTGCAGGTCATAGATCTCGTCGATAATCAGAGGCAGGAGGCTCACCCGGCTGTATGCCGAGAGCGCCTCCTGCCGTCTTTGAAATTCCGTGTAAGGGTGGATGTTCGGGTTATAGAAAAAGCCCGTTGTCTCATGCCCCTCGCCCCGCAGCACCTTCAATGGGTAGATGGTGCAGGGGGCGCAGCAGATGTGGAGCAATACTTTCACCGAGCCTCCACCTTTTTGCCG
>CAWIGL010000002.1:0-2972084 GCA_963835595.1 uncultured delta proteobacterium
GGCCTGTTGCCCGACTTCCCCCCATGAGCGAACCGCCGGGGGTCCCTCCCCAAGGGGCCTTTGCCTTCCGCGCCTATGCGCCGGGGATGAAGAAGCAAAGGCGGCCCGCACGGAGCGGAAGGAGCCCTATCGGAAGGCAAAGATGCAGTCTTGCATGATTAAGAGCGGCCAGGCAGCCGGCAAGGCCCTGGTTCTTGGCCTTGTTTGCTATCCCTCTGAACCTGTCCTTCGTCGCATTGAGGAGGATGCGGATGTTCTGCACGCTCGCTATCAGGTATTCCTGGATCTGCACCCTCCAGAGCCTTCGCCATCGGGCCTTCTTCATCCCGAAGCGGACCCCCTGGGCGAAGCTCCTTTCCATAAGATGCTGCCTGATCCTTAAGTTCCTTTTTGCAGCTTTTGACCTGCCGTGGGCGTACATCATGGCAAGCGCGTCCTGGCGGACATGCCTGCGGACCGCCCTGCCCGTCTTGGCCTTCGTGCACTGTTCCTTGAGGCTGCAAGCAAGGCATACATCCGTCCCGGCGACATAGATAATCCAGTCCCCTATCCCGGCCTTCCGCTTCATTGCCTTTCCCGCAGGGCAGGTAAAGGCGTCGGAGGCGGCGTCGTAGATAAACCGTCCTTGAGGGAAGATGTCGTTTCGGTATGGGACTATCCTGTCGGCAAGGGGCTTTATATGAGCCGTCACCTTTCTGTCGTGGCAGGCGAGGAAGTTGTCCACCGTCCCGTACTTGGAGTCGGCGACTACCGTGGTCGCCTCCATGTCCGTATTTGCCTTATGGGCGTCGATGAGGTCGGCGAGCTTAACCCCGTCGTCCACAATGCCCGTTGTAGCCTCCACTGCGGTGATAACCTCATGGGCTTCATCCACTGCACGGTGCGTCTTGTACCGGAGGTCTCCCCAACGCACGACCGAGGCGTCCGGGTCGGTGGATGAGACGCGCCGGTCGTTGACGGAAAAGCGGGGATCCCCTTCCAATCTCTTCTCCATCTCGTTATAGGCCAGATCGAGGCGGGTCGTAAGGGAGTCCCTCGATGCGTCCGCCTGGATCAGACTCGAATCGACGAAGATCTTATCTCCTCTCACAAGGCCGGCCTCGACGCACCGGCTCACTATTGCCCGGAAGAAATGCTTGAAGGCCTCTTCTCCCCATCGCCTCCTGGCTTTGGACAGGACGCTGTGGTCGGGGATGGGCGTTTCTATGTTGTAGTCTAAGAACCAGAGCCAATCCAACCTCTCGGGAAGGGTCTCCATAAGCTCCCTCTCGGAGCGGACATTATAGAGGACCAGAAGAAGCATGAGCTTTAAGATGACCGGGGGAGGGACGGAGACGTTGCCGCTTGTCCCGTATGTGGAGGACACCTTGTCGTAGATGAAGCTGAAGTCTACCGCCTGCTTTATACGACGCAGGATATGGTCCTTGCGGACCCTGGTCTCTAACTGGACATTGTAAGAAAAGAGGGGGTCATCGGGGGGCGGCTGGTAACCCATCATATGGAGGATCTCCTTGTCTTGCAGACTTGTTAAGTCTATCACACCCCTCCGGGAATTACCAGTATAATGTATGCAAATAAAGCCATTAATTACAGAAAACAGATATTATCCCCGCAAGGGGGAGGAGGACTTGGGCAACAGGCCCGTGTGGATGCACTGTGAGACGTGGCGGCCGGAGATCGTACATACGTACATCGGAGGCCCCACGTCGAGCAGGGCGCCGCAGATCGCGATTCCGCCAGAGGCGCGAGTCCGGCCGCCCAAAGCATTCCGCAGTTGCTTTCCGCCTTTCGTCTCTGCTTTCGCAACAGCCGCTCCTCTGCCCCCCGCACGCCCAGCCCCGCTAGTACCTTATCGCCCGCAAGAAAAGCCCCTGTGGCGGCGCTGTCGGGCCCGCCGCCTCCCGCATCCCGGACTCTAGCACGGCCTTGAACCCTTCCGCGTCCATCCTGCCCCGGCCCACCTCCAGCAGCGTCCCCACGATATTCCGCACCATGTACCGCAGGAAGCCCGTCGCCTCGACCACGACGTAGACCATATCACCCTTCGAGGCGATGCCCGCCCTCTTCACCTCGCGCACGGTGCTTTTGTAAAGCTCGTCCTTCTTCTTGAACGCCGAGAAATCGTGCTCCCCGATGACGGCCTTGATCGCGGCCTTCATAGGGGCGACATCGAGGGCGTGCGGGAAATGGAGGACGTACCGGGACAGGAAAGGGGAATTGCAGGGCCGGTTGAGGATGCAGTAGACGTAGGTCTTGCTCTTCGCGGAGTACCGGGCGTGAAAGGCATCGTCCGCGTCGGAGGCGTCGAGCGCCCTGATGTCGCGGGGCAGCAGACTGTTCAATCCCCGCCGGAGGGCCGTGCAGTCTATCGTCTTCTCCGTCCTGAGGCTGACGACCTGCCCCATCGCGTGGACGCCTGCGTCCGTCCTCGCGCCCGCGCGCAGCTTTACCTCGTGGTCGAGTATCCTCTCGACGGCCGCCCTGAAGGCCTCCTCAACGGTCGGCGCGTTCGGCTGGCGCTGCCACCCGTGGTAGCCGGTGCCGTCATAGGAAACGGTAAGGCGGACGTTCCTGGTAAAAGAACAGAGACTCACGACCTATTCCGAAGGCTGCTCTTTCTTCAAAGGCGGCTGGGCCTCTTTTTTGGGCTTCGCCTTGTCCTGCTTTTCGCTCCTGGCCGTCCCGTTCTGCGGCTGGTCTTTCTTTACCGACGCCGGCTGGACCAGGTCTTTCTTTGCAGGCCCGTTGGGCGCCGGCCCTTTTTTTACCGCCTTTTGCTCATCGCCGCGCTCTTCGCCGGCCGTCTTCCGGGGGGTATCGCCCTCTTCATTCTGCCGGCCCAAGAGGTCGTCCATCTCCTTCTTCATCCCAATGATCTGGGCCTTGAGATAGTTGTTCTCCTCCCGGAGCAGCTTTACCTCGTCCTTCAGCCTGTTGTTTTCTTTCTCGTAGCCGTTGCAGGCAAGAAGCAGCAAGGGCAAACAAAGGATTACTAAGCGCTTCATGGCCATTATTTTCCACAATGCCGCTTCAATTGTCAACGCCTTCTCCTTTATGGTAGAGTATTGCTCGCCCAAAAGACAAGGAGAGTTATGCCCACAGCCACCGTTATACCCATAGAAAACGAGATGCGCAGGTCCTACCTGGACTACGCGATGAGCACCATCATAGGCAGGGCCCTGCCCGACGCCCGCGATGGCCTGAAACCCGTGCACCGCAGGATCCTCTTCGCCATGTACGAGCTGAACAACACCCACGACAAGCCGTACAAGAAGTCGGCGAGGGTCGTCGGAGACGTCATAGGCAAGTACCACCCCCACGGCGACCAGGCGGTCTACGACGCGATCACCAGGATGGTCCAGGATTTCTCGATGAGGTACCCCCTCATCGACGGCCAGGGCAACTTCGGCTCGATAGACGGCGACGCCCCGGCGGCCATGCGCTACACGGAGGTGCGCCTCTCCAGGATCGCAGAGGAGATACTGGAGGACATAGAGAAGGACACGGTCGCGTTCAAGCTGAACTACGACGAGTCGCTAAAAGAGCCCGTGGTCATGCCTTCGCGCATCCCGAACCTCCTGGTCAACGGCTCGTCGGGCATAGCGGTCGGCATGGCCACGAACATCCCGCCCCACAACATGACCGAGGTCGTCAACGCGACGATAGCCTTCATCGACAACCCGTCGATCACCATCCCCGAATTAATGGAGCACATACCGGGGCCGGACTTCCCGACGCAGGCGCTCATTTACGGCAGGAAGGGCATCAGGGACGCCTACGAGACGGGGCGAGGCCACATACTGCTGCGGGCGACGACGAATATCGAGAAGAGCAAGAAGGACGGCCGGGAATCGATCATCATCACCCAGCTCCCTTACCAGGTGAACAAGGCGCGCCTCATCGAGAGCATCGTCGAGCTGGTCAACGAGAAGAAAATAGAGGGCATATCGAACATACGCGACGAGTCGAACCGGGAGGGCATCCGGGTCGTGATCGAGCTTAAAAGAAACGAGATGGCCCTGCCCATCCTTAACAAGCTCTACAAGCAGACGCAGCTTCAGACGACCTTCGGCATCATCTTCCTCACCATCGTCAACAACCAGCCGAAATACCTGAACCTGAAGGAGATGATAAGCCAGTTCGTCAACTTCAGGAAGGAAGTGGTTACGCGTCGTTCCACTTTCGAGGTGAACAAGGCGCAGGACCGCCTGCACATCCTCGAAGGGCTGAAAGTGGCCCTCGACAACATCGACCAGGTGGTCGCTATCATCAGGCGCGCGAAGAACACGGAAGAGGCGAGGAACAACCTGATGGGCGCATTCTCGCTCTCCGAAAGGCAGGCCCAGAGCATCCTCGACATGCGCCTGGCGCGCCTCACGTCGCTTGAGCGCAACAAGGTCATGGACGAGCTTGCGAGCACCCGCGAAGAGATCAAGCGGCTCTCGGCCATCCTCAAGGAAGAGCGTCTCCTCATGGAGGTCATCAAGAAGGAGCTTTCCGAGGTCCGGGAGAAATACGGGGACGGCAGGCTGACGGAGATCGTGGACGAGCTGCCGGAGATCACCATAGAAGACATGATAAAGGAAGAAGAGGTCGTCGTAACGATCACTTACGGCGGCTACATAAAGAGGACCCCCCTCGACCAGTACAAGCAGCAACTGCGCGGGGGCAAGGGCAAGATAGGCATCGTGGTGCGGGAGGACGATTTCGTAAACCAGTTGTACATCGCCTCGACCCATTCCTATATCATCCTTTTCACTACTGCGGGGAGGGCGCATATCAGGAAGGTCCACACCATACCGGAGGCCCCGCTTTCCTCGAAAGGCAGGCCGGTAATCAATCTCATAAAGGCGGAGAAGAACGAGAAGATCACGGCGGTTACGCACGTGAGGGACTTCCCGGAAGACAAGTACCTCTTCATCGCAACGAAGAAGGGCCGGGTGAAAAAGATCAGCCTCGCCCTCCTCAAGAACGTGCGCCAGCCCGGCATAAAGGTAATCGAGATGCCGGACGACGACCACCTGATGGACGTGCTGCCCATCGACCCAGGGTCGGACCTCGTGCTCGGGACGAAGAACGGCATGACCATGCGGTTAAGGGAGCAGGATGTGAGGCCGATGCAAAGGCCCGCTTACGGGGTCATCGGCATACGCCTGCGGAAAGGCGACGAGCTTGTCTCGGTGGACGTAATGGACGAAGCCTGCTCGCTCTTCACCGTCACCGAAAAAGGGTTCGGAAAGCGCGTCGCCTGCTCCGAGTATAAAAACCAGGCCAGGGGCGGCATCGGCGTCATCAACGTGAAGTGCGAGCAGAAGAACGGCGAGGTGCTCGGCATCAGGCGGGTCGGCCCGAGCGACGCGATAATCCTGGTTACGAACACGGGCAGGACGATCAGGTTCAACGCGGCCGAGATCCCCGTCCACTTAAGGGGCGGCCTCGGCGTCCGGCTCATGGGGCTGAAGGACGAAGAGGAGCGCATCAGCGGCTTCGGGACGATAAGCGAGGACTAGGAAACAGGGGCGACACCCCTCACCCCGCCCTCTCCCCCAAGGGGCGAGGGAGTTAAAAGTGCGCAGGGAATGAAAGGTAGGGCGCTGAGCCCCAATACGCTTTGTCTGTCTGAGCAGGGAGGCTCCGCGAGCTTTGCTCGTGGAGGGGGCGCTGAGCCCCAATAATTGCAGCGAGGACTAGCTGAAGAAATGCATCTTTCTATAATCGGCGCAGGGGCATGGGGCACGGCCTTCTCCATGCAACTCGCCTCCGCCGGCCACAGGGTCCTCCTCTGGGTCTACGAGCCGGAGCTCCTGCAAATCATAAAGAAGACAAAGCAAAACACCTGGTACTTGCCAGGTTTCACATTGCCCGAAGCCATCGGCGTCACGGACGACCTCCAGGCAGCCGCACGCTTCGCCGACGACATCGTCATAGCCACGCCCTCCTTCGCATTGAGGCCGGTGGTCAGCAGCGTCGCGGAGGCGCTCTCGGGCAGGCGCCTCCTCGTTATAACGAAGGGCCTGGAGCGGGATACGCTGTTTACGATGAGCCGGGTGGTCGCCGAGGTTGCAGGCCCCGACACCCCCTGCGCCGTCCTTTCCGGCCCCTCGTTCGCCCTCGAGACGGCCAAAGGCTGCTTCACCTCCGTCGTCATCGCCTCATCCGACAGGGCGCTCGCGCGCCGCTTCCAGGAAATAAGCCATACCGAAGCTTTCCGCGTTTATACGAGCGACGATACGGCCGGCGTGGAGCTTGGCGGGGCGCTAAAGAACGTGATGGCGATCGGGGCGGGCATCATCGAGGGCCTGCGTCTCGGGAGCAACACGCTGGCCGCTTACATGACGCGGGCGCTCGCAGAGATCAAGCGGCTCGGCGTCAGGATGGGCGCGCGGGAGACGACGTTCATGGGCCTTTCCGGCATGGGGGACCTGATCCTTACGTGCACGGGCCCCCTGAGCAGGAACAGGACGTTCGGGATCGAGCTTGCGAAAGGGGGCGACCCGGCGGCGTTGATAGCGTCGCAAAAGGCCGTCGTCGAAGGCTATTACACGATAGAGGCCGCCTACAGGCTCTCTCAGGACCTCGGCGTCGAGATGCCCATCACCGGCGAGCTCTACCGGGTCGTATACGGCGGCAAGGACATAAAGGCAGCATTCGAGGACATCAGAAGGCGGGACACCAAGGACGAAGACGCCTGAAAAGCGCCCCCAGGCAGCCTATTCGAAAGAGAAATCGAGAAAAAGGTCTTCCGGGCCGTTGTCCGTCTGGAAGGTGAACGGCAGCGAGATCACCGGCAGCTTCGTGATGAAGTTGATCGCCACGTCATGGCCGACGACGACCGTAGGGAGCGCAGCGCTTAGCTTATAACCGAACTTCTCTATCTCCACCCTCGTCTGTCCCGAGATGATGTTCGTAAGCTCGCCGATGGCATCGACGACGTCCGGCGTCACCGAAGGGGCCTCTTCGTTTACGAACTTCTTATAGACGAACACAGCGCCTTTGCTGCTGAAGGCAAGGCTGAAGGTGCCCTTCTTATCCCCGGCGAAGCCGATCACGCCGGTCACGTCCCCGGAGCTGTGGTTGTGCTTCTTCAACGCCGGCTTGCCCATCACGATATCGAGGGACAACATCTTCGTGAAGACGTTCTGAACGGCGACCAGGTACGCGTTGACGAATCCCGCATCCATCTTCGCGCCTACTGGTTCTTGACTTTTGCCATCGCCTTCTGGATGGCTTCCTGGAGCCTGTCGGGGGTAAACGGCTTGACTATATAGTTATCGACGCCGCCCTTGATGGCCTCGATCACGCTGTCCTTCTGCGCCTCGGCCGTCACCATGATGAAGGGGATCTTCCTTACCGCGTCGTCGTCCTTGCACACCTTGAGGAACTCTATGCCGGTCATCTCAGGCATGATCCAGTCGCTCACGATAAGCTCGAAGTCCCCGTCCTTTTTGAGTATCTCGAACGCCTGCTTGCCGTTTTCGGCCTCTGTCACGTTCGTGATGTCGATCTGCCTGAGCACATTCTTGACGATCTTCCTCATGGTAGCAAAATCATCAACCACCAGCGTCTTCATTCACATCCTCCTATGGCGCGGCTGGCCCTTGCTAAGGGTGAGCAAAATGGCCGCCATGATTATTTTTCCAGCTTCGCGCACCCGGTCCTATATCATTGTTCGGCACAAGTCCGTCTTTACTTAAATGGGCTTGTGACTGATAGTAAGGATCGGGACGGAGCGCAAGGCGAAGGCGGCCGGCCTGAGGGCTTTTAGCACTCCACGGTGTCAATCGGCGGTGATGGCGCCCCCGCCCAGCACCCTCTCCCCATCGTACAGGACAACCGCCTGTCCGGGCGCGATCGCCCAGACGGGGTTGCGGAAAATCACTTCCAGCTTTCCGTCCTTAACGGAGTACGAGCAAGGCGCCTCCTTCTGCCGGTAGCGCACCTTCGCCCACGCCTCGCCTTCGTTCTTCGCGTCGAGCATGTTGATGCCGGAGGCCGTGAGCCGGTCACGCAGCAGCGCCTCCCTAGGGCCGACGACCACCGCGTTCCCGGCTGCCTTTACGGCCGTCACGTAAAGGGCCTCCTTGTAAGGGATATTGAGACCCTTGCGCTGCCCGACGGTATATAGGTGCGTCCCTGCGTGGCTGCCTATCTGCCTGCCGTCCACGGTGACGACAGGACCGCTTTTTGCGGGGATGAACCGTCTCAGAAAGGCGCGGTAGTCGTTGCCTGGGATGAAGCAGATGTCCTGGCTCTCCGCCGCCTCCCCGCAGCCGCCGGCCGCCGCGAAAACGGAGGCGAAGCCTGCGCGCACCTCCGTCTTCCTGAAAGCAGCGAGCGGGAATACGAGGCGGGGAAGGTCCTTTTGCCGCAAGGGGTAAAGGAAGTACGACTGATCCTTCAGCCTGTCTCTGCCTTTCTTCAGGACGTGGCCCGCCGCGGTCTCCTCGACGGATGCATAGTGGCCGGTCGCCACCAGGTCGGCGCCCATAGCCGCCGCCTTTTCGAGGAATGCGCCGAACTTGACGTGTCTGTTGCAGAGGATGCACGGGTTGGGCGTCCTGCCGGCTGCGTACTCGTCGATGAACCGCGCGATGACGTGGCGCTCGAACGCCTCCCTCATGTTCATGACGTAATGGGGGATCGAAAGGGCGTCCGCTATCTTTCTTGCCCTGTCCATCTGGGCGGCCGAGCAGCACATCCGGGGGTTGGACGCGCTTCTCATGCTCGGTGGCAGAAGGTCGAAGGTGAAGCCGACGACCTTGCGGCCGCCGGCTTTCAGCAGGAAGGCGGCATACGAGCTGTCGATGCCGCCGCTCATCGCTACGAAAACCGTTTCCACCCCTGAATATAACACGGATGCGAACGACGTTGAAACTAAGCGAAAGTTATTATAGTATTATGGGTTTGGTTTTCCATAAGGAGGTTCAAACTCATGGGTAAAAAGTTACGGGTTTCTTTGGGCGTCCTCTTGGCGGTCGTTTTCCTCCTCGGCTTCCTCGCCGGGGCGCACGGGAACAAGATCGTCAGGAACGCCCAGGGACAGGAGGCGTACGAATACCTGAAGACATTCTCCGATGTCCTCGACATAGTGAAGAACAACTATGTCGATAAGGTAAACGACCGCGACCTTATCTATGCGGGCATCAAGGGGATGGTGGAATCGCTCGACCCGCACTCCTCTTTCCTGACGCCGGACATGTACAAGGATATGCAGACCGAGACCAAGGGGGAGTTCGGCGGCATAGGCATCGAGATCACCGTCAAAGACGGCTTTCCCACGGTAATCACGGCGATAGAGGATACGCCCGCCTTCAAGGCCGGGCTTAAATCCTCCGACCAGATCGTCAAGATCGACAGCAAGCCCACGAAGAACATGAGCCTTGTGGACGTGGTCAAGCTCATCAGGGGACAGAAGGGCAAGCCCGTAACGCTGACTATCATGCGGGAAGGCTTCAGCATACCCAAAGACTTTCTCGTGCGGCGCGACACAATAACCGTCAAGAGCGTTAAGTACAGGATGCTCGACGACAACTACGGCTACATACGCATCACCCAGTTCCAGGAGAGGACGGCCAAGGACCTCAACGCTGCGATCAAAGAGCTTCAGAAGCAGGCCAAGGGCGGGAACCTGAAAGGCATACTCCTCGACCTGCGGAACAACCCCGGCGGGCTGCTCGACCAGGCGGTAGAAGTCTCGGACAAGTTCATCAGCGACGGCCTCATCACCTACATCGAGGGCAGGAAGCCCGAGGACAAGGTGAAGTTTACCGCGCACAACAAGAACGATTACACGGGGCCCCTCGTATGTCCTCGTGAACGAGGGCAGCGCCAGCGGCTCGGAGATCGTGGCCGGGGCCCTGCAGGACAGCAAGAGGGCCATCATAGTTGGGACGAAGACCTTCGGCAAGGGGTCGGTGCAGACGATCATCCCGCTGCCGGACGGCTCGGCGGTGCGCCTCACGACCGCCAAATACTATACGCCCGCAGGCCGGCTCATCCAGGCTGACGGCATCAACCCGGACATCGTCGTCGAGAACGACCTGACGCGGACGAAGGGCGAGAAATATACGCCCATAAAGGAGAAAGACCTCGACAGGCACCTGGAGGGCGCAAAGAAGCCGGCGGCGCCGCAGAAGATCGATGAGAAGAAGCCCGACGAAGGCGCCGGCGCCGCTCCCGACCTGACCACTGCGAAGACCGACGAAGACGATATCCAGCTCGTGATGGCGCGCCAGATATTGAAAAGCTGGCACGCCCTCAGGGGCAAATAGGCAGGTAGCAAGCGCGCGGCATTAGTGGAGAGCTACCGGGGGAGGCGATGAGCCTCCCCTTCCATTCCTGCGGGATGCGCGCAGGCTTGCCCGACGCATCGACGCAGACCATGAGCGTCTCCCCCTCGGCGATCAGCCTGCCGTCCTTCGATACCGTGTGGCGCAAGGAAAACTGGGCGTTCTTCACGACGCCGACCAACGTCTCCAAATCGACCTCGTCCCCGTACCGCAGCTTCTCCTTCAGGTCGATCCGCGCAGCCTTGACCATAAGGTACGTCCCCACCTTTTCCCAGTGCGGCAGGTCGATGCCCAGGGACATCAGGCGCTCGAACCAGGATTTCTCGAAAAGCCGCAGGTAATTCGCAAAATAGACGACCCCGCCGGCGTCGGTATCCTGGTAATATATCCTGGTCCGGTGCATGGTATGGTCGAGACGATAACATTTCCTAAGAGGCAGCGTCAATCGGCTGTTGCCCGGGGGCGCTCACCCGGCGGATCGTCACTTCGGCTCGGTGGGGTATCCGGCCTGGACCCACCCCGACCAGCCGCCTTTCAGGGCGTATACGTGCTTGAAGCCCTGCCGCGAGAAGAGGAGCGCCATACCGGCGCTCGTCGCCTCACGGAGTCAATCGCAGTAGAAAACGAGGGTCTTGTCCTTGGGGATCCTATCCATCAACGCCTTGGCGTCCGACGAATCGACCCTGATGGCGCCCTTGATCTTCGTGGGGCTGTCGTTCCATTCCCTGGCGATCCGCGCATCGAGGATAACCACGCCGTCATTGCCGATAAGGGTCTTCAGCTCCTCCTTCGGCATACGCGGCACCTTGTCGGAAGAGCCGACCTGGGCCGATACGGCGACCCCGGCTATGACGAGGGCCGCGATAAAAATGACGGCGAGCCTTTTCCGCATAGCACCTCCCATGCACCTCCGATATAACATTTTAAGCGTAAGCAGGGCGCGCTGCAAGGACCGGGCGGCGGCCGGCGCTGGAAAGGACGGCCGCATCCGGTATAGACTATGCCCTGGAAGCACGGAAAAACCGCATAAATCGAAGGGGATAACGATGGACCGGGATGCATGTTGCTTCGAGAGGCTGGCGCCGGAGGTGAGGGCGTTCCTCGACCAGGTGAGGAAGGCGCCCCAGCCCCCGATCTCCATGAAGACTTACAAGGCCATGCGGCAGTTCATGGCAGCCACGCTGAAGAACGTTGAAAGGCCGCGATTTTCGGGCGCTGTCGAGGATATTACGATACCGGCCCCTGAAAGGCCCCTGCCCGTCCGCGTCTACCGGCCGGATTCGGCCGCCCGCCCCCTGCCCCTCGTGCTTTATTTCCACGGGGGGGGATGGGTCCTGGGCGACCTCGACATGGAAGAGGATACGTGCATAGCCCTGGCCCGGCAGACGCCGTGCGTCGTCGCCTCGGTCGATTACGCCCTTGCCCCGGAGCGCCCGTACCCGGCCGCCCGCGATGAGTGCTACGCGGCCCTCGTCTGGGCGTCCGGCCAGGCAGACGCGATAGGCGCAGACAAAAGGCGGATCGCAGTCGCGGGCCAGAGCGCGGGGGGCAACCTCGCCGCAGTCATTGCCATGATGTCGAGGGACCTCGGAGGCCCCGCCATAGCCTTTCAGGCGCTTTTCTACCCTGCAACGAACCTGGGCGGTGAGCCCACGCAGTCGCGGAAGGCGTTCGGCGAGGGTTTTTTTCTGAATGCGGGCGACATGGAAGAGGTCGCCTCCATGTATGCGCCCGATGAAAAGGAGCGCCGCCACCAATATATCTCCCCCCTGCTCGCCCCCGACCTTGGCCGCCTGCCCCCTGCCCTCGTCATAACGGCAGGCTGCGACCCTCTGCGGGACGAGGGAGAGGCGTACGCGAGGCACCTGGCCAGTGCGGGCGTCAAAACTGATGTAGTCCGCTTCGACGACATGATCCATGCCTTTCTTTTCCTCTTCAAATCGTCGCAGAGCAGCCGGAAGGCCGTCGAGACGGCGGCGGCGGCCCTGCGGGACGCCTTCGGCGGCCCGGCCTGAAGGCACTTGCCTGGGCCACCACCATCCCGGTCGGGCGTTTACTACCCCGGCGCCGCCGCGTACAGACCCAGGCCCTGCTTGCGCCCGGCCTTCCGGGTAATTACACTTAGAAAAACAGGTCCTGTTTTATACACGTTTTACCAATGGAGGTAGTCAAACGGCTGCGCGCTTCCGGCTGCTCATCGTCAGGCTGCCATGCAGGAAAATCTATCCCGTAGGGCCGGTCTACGTTGCGGCGGCTGTCCGGCGCGCCGTCCCCGACGCGCCCGTCCGCCTGCTCGACCTGGCGGCGGCCCCGGCCGCGCCCGCCGCCCGCAGGCGCCTTCTCGAAGCGCAGATAAGCGACTTCCGGCCGGACGTGATCGCCTTCTCCTGGCGCGACTTGCAGGTCTTCTCCCCGCATGATATGGACGGCGCGATGCGCCACGCCTTCACCTTCTTCTACGACCCCTCGCCTGCAAGGAAGGCCGTGGCCGCCCTTGCCGGGGTCGGCGACATCCTCTATTACAAAGGCGCACTCTCCGAAGGGCTTGCCCTCGTGCGCGCAGCCTGCGATGCAGCCCCTGCGGCGCGCATAGCGGCCGGCGGGCCGGCGGTCACCATATTCGGGGAGCTGCTCAGGCCGCGCCTGCCGCAGCGGGTGCGCCTCATTACGGACCTTCCGCAGGTCTTCCCCTTCCTCGGCCTCGCGCCGCCGGACGACCCCTTCGAGCCAATGCTCGACCTCGCCGCGCTCGAGGGCGTCTTCCCCCAGTGGACCGCCTACACGGACAGCGAGATAGGCGTGCAGACGAAGCGCGGCTGCCCCAACAATTGCCTTTACTGCCTCTACGGCTTCCTCGAAGGCAGGCAGGTGAAGCGCAGGGCGGCGGCGCACGTCGTTAAGGAGATCGCCGACTACTGCGCGCGCTGGGGGGCAAGGCGCTTCTGGCTCGCCGACGCGCAGCTCCTGTCGGACGCGGCCGACGAGGACCACCTGGCCGAGATCCTCGGCAGCATCATCGCGCAAAAGCTCGACGTGACCTGGTCGGGCTACCTGAGGGTCAACAGGATGAAAGCAGACCTCGCGCGGCTCATGGTCGAATCGGGCCTCCGAGACATCGAAGTGGCCCTCAACTCGGGGCGCAGGGCGTGCTCGACGAGCTGCGGATGGGCTTCTCTGCAGACGATGTGATCGAGGGCCTCGCCGCCCTGGCCTCAGCCGGTTACAGCGGGAGCGTAAAGGTGGACGTCTCCCTCAACAGCCCCGGCGAGACGCAAGCGACCCTGCGGGAGACGATCGGGGTGGTCGAGCGGATAAAGCGCCTCTTCGGTCCGGACCGCGTCGTCCCGGTGATCTTCTTCCTCGCCGTCCAGCCGCACACGGGGCTGGAGAAGAAGGCACTCGCGGACGGCCGGCTTGAACCCGGGTACGACCCCTTGAGCGTCTGGCCGTGGGACGTGCGCAGGCTGATCTACAACCCCCCTCCCCTCGACAGGGTCGTGGGCCGCTCGTGCGCGCTGGCCTTCCGGCAAGACGCGACCGGGAGCGGGGACCTGATCCTTCAAAACCTGGGGGCGGCGCTTTCGGCCGCACCGGCCTCAAGGGGGCGCACGTGACGGGCGCGGGCGTCATTGCAGAAAAGATCAAGGTCTATTTCGGCTTCTCGCGGATGTCGCACTCGGTCCTCGACATCGGCCACCCGGCGGTGGCCGCGCTCCTGTCGCTAGGCGCCTGGCCGGGATACTCGACGCTCATCCTCGGCCTCATTGCCGCCTTCTCGGGTATACGGCCGTCTTCGCCTTAAACGACCTCATGGACTACAAGGTGGACACGGAAAGGATCGAGCAGGCCCGCAGGGACTTCAGCGCCTTCGACCTGGACGTGCTCGGCGTGCGCCACCCTATCGCGCAGAAAGTACTCACGTTCGGCCAGGGCCTCGCCTGGGTGCTCTGCTGGGGCATAGTCTCGCTTGCGACGGCCTTCATGCTCCACCCGCTCTGCTTCCTTATGCTGATTTCGGCCATCGGCCTGGAGATCGCCTATTGCGCGCTGCTGCGGGTGAGCCACTGGAAGACCGTGCTGTCGGGGCTGATGGTGGGGACAGGGGCGCTTGCAGGCGTCTTCGCAGTCGTGGGCGCGCAGTCGTGGGCTTTCCTCGTTCTTATTTTTCTATGGTCGTTCTGCTGGGAGGTGGGGGCGCGGAACATCCCGAACGACTGGACCGACCTGGAGGAAGACACCCACCTGGGGATAAGGACGCTCCCCGTCCGCTACGGCAGGACGCCTTCCGCCCGCGCCTCCTTCTGCCTCATCTCCCTGACGGTCCTCGTCAGCTTTCTTCTGCCCCTGCCCGCCCGCTGCTCCAACCCGGCGCTCTACGAGGCCGGGGCCGCCACAGCGGGCGCCTTCCTTATGATAGGCCCGGCGCTGCGCTGGCTGCGGGACGGGTCGGTCACGAGCGCCATCGCTCTCTTCAACCGCGCCTGCTTCTACCCCGTGGCCATGCTCGGCGTGACGATCATATCTATATAGCAAGGACGGCCGGGTTAATTTCGCGCCATACGCCTGTCTCTCAGGACCGCAACATCCTCACGTACCCAAAAAGTACGCTCCGGTGTGCGGCCCTTCGATCACGGCGTCTATCATCGAAATTTCCTCCGGCCGCCAAAGAGCTTTGGTTCTCTTTCACCTACAACTGATCAAGTCGCTTCAATACCTACAAGTAAGCATAACCGTTAGAAAGAGAGCACAGCATTTTGCGAATTATTCGGCTTTATGAGCGAGAGCCGCTGCAACAAAAAATGGCTCAACCTACTACTACCGTCGCTCCCGTCACCTTGTCCAGCTCCTCGTCGCTCAACTCTTCAGGTTGTTTATGCTCCTGTAACTCTGAAAATGCTCATAGCCTATCTCCTTCACTCTGCCCGTCCCGATCGTCTACCACGGCTTATGTTATTTACCGAAGTCCATACTTCTTGAACACTCGGTCAACGTCAGCTTGAAACTCATAGTTCTCTTCTAAGGAACCATCAAAATCGACAGAAATCACGAACATCTTTCCACCCTCGACGATTGAATAGGGTTCTATGGGCTTCACTTGCCCCCCGTATCGACTACGATCAAATGCCTCATTAAACACTGAATTCAGTACCTTTTGATCACTTTGAAGGTTCGCTCCTCTTGAAGGCGTAAAACCATCAAATATGATTCTGGCACCGGTGAACATTTCTGGAGCTACCGCTTGCCTCTTTTGCGAATTTGCCTTGGAGCCACTACCAAAAAGTTTCTTCCATAAGCTCATTGTTTAACCCCTATCTTACAGGTTTGTGCAGTTTTAGTGGGACACGCCCATGTCGTTTATTCTCCTGCTTCCACAATCATTACCAATCGTAGCACTTGATATCGGCTCCGTCGAGCAAAATTTGCCAGTACAGGAAGAAGCAAATAAAAGGCCCGCTTTACCGAAAAAGGGGGCCGGGAGGTTTTCGATGGATTTTGCGTTGTTTTTCGAGGTGGGCCGGCGAGACTGGACTTTTTGCGTCCGTCG
Organism: uncultured delta proteobacterium; assembly: GCA_963835595.1. GTDB lineage: Bacteria > Desulfobacterota > Syntrophorhabdia > Syntrophorhabdales > WCHB1-27 > CAWEPK01. The sequence continues at coordinate 15,835 of CAWIGL010000002.1, forward strand.
AGCCGGAACACCGAAGAAAACGGCGGAAAAGGCGCGGAAGGATCCCGGCCCCCACCCTCTCACTCCTACCCCGGCTCGAAATGGATCACCGCCCTGCTCAGGCCAGGGATACGCTCCTTGAGCGTCTTTTCGAGGTCTTCCGTCGCCTCGCGCACGGCAGCCGCCCCCTCTTCCGGCCGCATCGTGCAGTGGACCGTCACCATGAACGTCCCCGGCCCCTCCTCTTCTATCGAGACCCGCGTGCAGCCTGTCACCCCTTTCCTCTCCCTGACGATCACCTCCACCTCGCGGGCGAGGCTCTTGTCCCTCCATACGGAGACGCCCCTCACGGCCTCCGTCCGCCAGTCGATGTGCGTGTTGATCTCCCTGATCGACGGGTTGTCCCGCCGTATCCGCGCCTCCAGGTCGTCGGCCATCGCGTGCGCCTGCGCCAGCGTGACCTCCCCCTCCATCTCAAGGTCGAGGTCCGCGTGCATCCTGCCGCCCGCGTCGTGCACGGTGATGTGGTGCACGTTGAAGCCGCCCTGCGCGCCGACGGCCCTGATCCGCTCGACGATGTCCTCCGCTTCCTTCGGCACGGGCTTCACCGTCAGGGTCACGTCGGCGTCGCCGATGTGCCGCTTGATCGTCTCCTCGACGCGGCGGCCGATGGAATAGCCCGTCTCGACGCTCACGTTCCTGTCGATATCGACGGTCAGGTCCACGAACGTCTGCTTGCCTGCCTCGCGGGTCCGCACGTTCTCCACGTCGATCACCTCCGGCACCTCAGAGACGATGTCCTTGATCTGCTCTGTTTTGTGCGGCGATGTCCGGTCGAGGAGCACGCCTGCCGCTTTGCCGAGGATGCGAAACACCATGCGGACGACGACGAAAAGGACGCAGCAGGTGGTGGCGATGTCGATCAGCGAATAGACCGCGCCGGAGGCAAAAAGGGCGCGCCCTGCGGCCGAGGCGTAGACCGAGGCGCCGTATGTCGCCAGCACGCCCGCCAGCGCTATGGAGGAGGTCACGAAATCGGCGCTGAAATGGACGGCGTCCGCCTCGATTGCCGCGCTTTTATACCGCGCGGCGATCTTCCGCAGCGCCCTCGACCGCTGGACGTCGCACAGGACCGAGACAAAAAGGACGGCGGCGGCCCAGACGTTCGGCTCTATAAAGACCGCCTTGAAAAAGAGCCTCTCCACTACCTCTTTCAGGATGAGGGCGACGGCGAAGAAAAGCAGGATGGATTCGGTGAAGGCGGCCAGGTTCTCCGCCTTGCCGTGGCCGTAAGGGTGGTCCGCGTCGGCCGGTTTTTCCGCGAACCGGATGGCGAAAAAGGTGACGAGGGTGATGAGGGCGTCGAGGCCCGAATGGAGCGCCTCGGAGAGGAGCGTAAGGTAGCCTGTTGCAAGGCCGGCGGTGAGCTTGAGAAAGACGAGCGCAACGGCGGTCCCCAGCGATACGACGGTGACCCTTCGTTTTTCCGCCTGCTCCGTCATTCTGCACCGAATATTGTCTTACACGTTCCGGCCCGCCTAGATATTGTACAACATAGCACGGGCAAAGGCATCCCGGCCGATCACTAACATTTTGATAGGATGTACCACTTCCATCCTGGCGCGGGATGTTCGAGGACGGCAAGCACTTTTCTGAGTACTTGCCTGAATTTACCGGCAGGGGGAGAACAAATCTAGGCGCATTGCCGGGACTGTAAAGCATCGCTTACGGCTTCGGGGTTCCGTGCGATAACGACAAGGTAAGCGCGCGCGGCCGCATCAGGCTCTTTGCGATTTTGTTCCCAATCGCGCAAGGTACCGAGCGGAATACAGAAGCGCGTTGAAAACTCTTCCTGGCTAAGGCCTAGCGCACGGCGGATGATTTTCACTTGTGGCGTGCGCTTCATCCGCCTTTCGTTGTCCGGCGTAACAAGCTGCGCGTCGGCGTCGTTCACGACGGCGGCGCGGCGCTGTTCTTCGGACATGGAGTCGAAGCGACTCCAATCATGCTTAGGTGGCTTTTTCTTCGCGGTATCTGCGTTGTTCATAGGGTTCCGCCCCTCTGGCCGAAATAACGCGGATCGTGTCCCCTCTCATCGTGTAAGCCACAAACAACAAGTGCTCCTCAACCATGCCGATGACGGCGTATCGGTCCTCGCCATACGGTACACGCTCGTCGAGCCAATCGATGGCGAAAGGGTCTTTGAACACGTCTCGCGCCGCCTCGAAGGCGACACCATGAGCCGCGTAGTTCGCAGCGGCTTTAATGTCGTCCCATTGGAAAGCCCCATCATTCATAAATTATACTGCTTCGCCGTAGTTCTGTCAAGTTAACACTGCGATTTCAATAAGCTTGGAAGAATCGGGCGCACACCCCTATAACATCCCGGCCAGCTCGTCTATGAAACCCACCTGGCCGCCCTGTATCTTCTCCCTCGCCCCGTCCACGCTGAACCACGCCGCTCTGTCCACTTCGGGGAACTCCTGTTGCCTGCCCGAGTGCGGCGGCCATTCCATCGTAAACGTGCTGCTTACAAGCCCGGCAGGGTCAAACTCCCCCTCGAAGGCCCACGCGAAGACGGTCTTGCGGCTCTTGAGCACGACCGGCCTGAGAGGCCGGAAGTCGCCGGACGGCCGCATCCCCGTCTCCTCCTCGAACTCGCGCAGGGCGGCAGCAATCGGGTCTTCCCCCTCCTCGATCTCGCCCTTCGGGATCGACCACGCCCCATTATCCTTCGCGGCCCAGAAGGGGCCGCCGGGGTGCACCAGCAGCAGCTCGGGGCCTCCCGGCCGCCGCCTGTACATGAGTAATCCGGCGCTGCGTTTCGGCATGGACACCGCACAAGAAAGACCGGGCATCCGGGCTGCCCGGCTCAAAAATCGCCTGAAAGGCTTCTGAAGTGGTTTTCTACCTTGACGCCGGGCGGACGGAGACCCTGATCGTTGCGGTCTTCACCGGCAGGTGGGGCTTCTCCCACGGGCGGACGTATTCCATCGTGATCTCCGTGTTGCCCCTGCCCACTGCGAGGAACGTGAATATGTCCTCTCCCCCGCCGCCTATGGGCGCGCCCTCGAATGGGACGTAGTCCGAGCGCACCAGCTTGACGACCCTGTCGTCATGGGGCGTTGCCGGCCGCCACTGGTAGCCGGTGGTCCTGTTCGAGGCGAGCCGGACTGTGAATTCCTTCCCCTCTTCAGCCATCACTACGAAGCTGATCTGCTCGCTCTCCTTGCGCGCCTCCTTCGGCGTCTTCTTCGGCGGCGCCTCGATCCGCAGGAAGCGGATCGCTGTAAGCTTGCCCGCCCTGTCGAAATCGAACGAGAAAAAGGCCGTGCCCAGCACCTCGCAGGCATGGCAGAAATTGCGCAGCGTATACGATACGACGAACCCCTGACCGCCGTTCGGCAGGGTCTCCACCTGTACGGGTAGCTTGGGCGGCCTGTCGCCGGGCCATATCGTCACCCTGGGGTAGTTCTTCTTTATCGACATGTAGGTCTTGTCCTGCTCCATCGCTTCCTTCGGCAGGAGCATTATGTCGTCAACATCGACGATAGGGGGGTCGCCGTTCACGAGCAGCATACCGTGGTTCTCATTGGCCCTGAAAGGATAGACGACCTGGACGATATCGACGCGTCCCGCGTCGCGGAATTTGCGCACGAACGCCCCGCCGCCGAACGCTTGCGTGAAGGCGACCGCCTCCGGCGAGGCGCCCAGGTCGCGCATGGCGTCGGCGAAGCACTCTTCGACTCCCGCCCTCCCAGGTCGATGCATTTCAACTTCGCGAGCTGCACCGTCTGCCTGTCGGCGTTCCAGACGGCCTCCGCGCTGACGGCCCTCGGCGGCCTCTTCTCCTGCGCCGTCTCGACCGCCAGTGCCGGACGGAAAAACGCAAGGATGAAGAGCATAACCGAAACGACCGCCGCTGCGCGCATAACTAAGCCTCCATGAAAGCCAAGAGACCGCCCCTCGACAATCTATATGTGCCACAAAACGGCGGATTTATCAAGGAAAAGTTGAACTTTTGTTCAATTTGCCGGAAAACCCTTGAAAGCATGGGCGCCTATTACCCAAGGGGGAATTTTTGTCGTCGTGCCCCACCTTTAGCGCCCGCGATAGCCCGCTTGCGAAGAACGGCTTGAAGCCCTGTCTCTCAGGCGGCAGGGCATCTTCAATGCCTTCGTGCCTTGCCGGGCAGGTGGGGTGAAAAAGGCGGGAAGACCCCCCTGCCCGCCCGAAAACCATTTTAAGATTGACATTCCAAAAAAACTCGGTTAAAAAGAAGGACATTTTGTAAAAGAAAAACGTTTCGGAGCTTATCCATGTGGAAGGCGCTTCTTCCCCTGTCGATTGGAGCGTTTCTTGCCGGTCTTCTCGCTTTCGCCCCGTCAGCCGCAGCGCAGGCGCCCGACATCGGCGTTGTCAAGACCGTAAAGGGCGGCGTGACCGTCGTCAGGGGCCAGAACAGCATCCCTGCAACGCCCGGCATGATCGTCCTGCTCAAAGACTCGCTCGTTACGGCCAAGGATGGGTCCGTCGGCGTCGTTCTGAAGGATGACAGCACCGTCAGCCTGGGGCCCGGCAGCGAATGCTCTTTTCAGGACTTCCAGTTCTCGCCGGGCGAAGGAAAATTGTCGTGGGTCTCGCGCTTCGTGCGGGGCACGGCGGTATTTCTGACCGGGATAATAGGCAAGCTCTCCCCGCAATCGGTGCGCGTCGAAACGCCGGTGGCGACTGTCGGGATCAGGGGCACCCGGTTTGCGATAAAGGTAGCGGAATGAAGAGATTCCGGGTGACGACGATGGTGCTCGCTTTTGCCCTCTGCGCCTGCTCCACGGCGCCGAAGAACGTCTTTCTTCTCCTGCCCAATCAGGATGGGAGCACGGGCGCGATCGTCGTGGAAAACAAGGCCGGGTCCCAGGTCGTTTCCGGGCCGAACGACGCGAGCTACGTGAAAGACGCGGCTACTGCGCCGGCAGCGCCGGCAACGATGGAGAAGCCCGACATCGACAGGATATTCGGCGACGCCCTGCGCGCCCAGCCCGACTCCCTTTGAGGTTCATACTCTATTTCGAGACGGGAAAGAACACGTTAACCGATGAATCGAAGAAGGTATTCGACGGCATCCTGCCCGCAATAAAAAGCAGGCGCTCGACCAGCATCAGCATCGTGGGACATACGGACAGGGTCGGGCGGAGAGAAAACAATTTCCGCCTGGGGTTCGACCGGGCGAGAAAGATCAAGGACCTTCTTGTCGAGTCAGGTATAGACGCCTCGTACGTGGAAGTATTTTCCCACGGCGAAGACAACCCGCTCATCAAGACAGAGGACGAGGTTCCCGAGCCGCGAAATCGCAGGGTCGAAGTGACGGTCAGATAGGGGGAAAGCCTTCTTCGTCAGGACGGCGGGTCTTCCGTATGCGCAAAATCTCCTTCCGTCGAGGCGCACCGAGCACCAGGAGAGACAGGGTCGCCTCGTGGTGCTTCGGCGTCGCGGTCGTCATAATCGTTGCTTCCTTCTGCGTCGTAAAGCCGCTTTACCTGCAATTCTTCGATAACAAGCTTTTCGATACGTTTCTGCGATCCTCTGCCTCCGGGACAAAGCCTTCCCCGGAGGTGGCGGTAGTGGAGATCGATGAGAAGAGCCTCGCCCGGTTCGGCCAATGGCCCTGGCCGCGCTACCGGGTTGCAGCGCTGATAAAAAAGCTGAAGTCTGCGGGAGCAAAGACTATCGCCCTCGATATAATGTTTCCGGAGCCGGACAGGGCGTCGCCCGTGCAGTTGAAGGAGCAGGCGGCAAAAGGAGTCGGACGGAAACTGGACCTGTCCGGTATCCCTATGGCGTACAGGGACAACGACGCGACCCTTGCTTCGGCGTTTGCGGACAGCCGGCCGGTCCTCGGCTACGAATTTCTCTTCGGCGCGGCCCAGCCTCACGACCGGACCTGCACGATCTCACCCCTGGCTGTCGTGCTCAGGGAAAGAAAAGGGCAGCGGCGATGGCCCATCACGCGGGCCGACGCCGTGACCTGCAACATACCCGTCCTTGCGTCCGCAACGCCGTTTTCGGGTTTCCTGAACGCGCGGCCCGACGAGGACGGCGTGATCCGCCGCATGCCCCTCCTTATCGAATATGGGCATCGCATTTACCCCAGCCTGGCGCTCGCCGCATTTCTTCGCCATATCGATATAAAAGAGCCGGTTGTCGTCTCGTTCATGGAATCGAACGGGCTCTCTATCGGCCGGCTCAAGGTCCCGCTCGATGAAAGCGGCCGCATCATTGTCAAGTATCCGGGGCGTGCCGGACTCTTCCGGCGCGCCTCCGCGATCGACGTTATCGACGGCCGGGCGCCGAAGGATTTTTTCAAAGACAAGCTGGTTATCTTCGGCCCGTCCGCCCCTGGTCTTGCCGACCTCAAGACGACGCCGCTCGACCCCGTTTTTCCCGGAGTCGAAGTCCACGCGTCCGTTGTCGATAACCTCCTCCGCGGCGATTTTCTGCGAAGGCCGCCCTCAGCGCCGGTGCTTGAAGCGATGCTGACCCTCGTCGTCGGCCTTCTGTCGGTTTATCTCCTCGTCATTGCCAGGCCGATAGTGAGTCTCGCGTCGATCGCGCTTGCGTCCGTCCTCATGTGGCAGGCGTGCCTGCTGCTCTTCAGGATAAAAGGCGTATTCATCTCACCCCTGTTTCCGACCCTGGTCATGTTTTCCAACCTCGCCTTGCTCACGGCGTTCCTGTTCCGGCAGGAGAAGCTGAAGCTCAAGACAAAGACCAGGGAATTGCTGGAAACACAGGAGCTTACGATTCAATGCCTCTCGTCTCTCGCGGAAACGAGGGATTCCGATACGGGCGGGCATATCAGGCGCACCCAGCTCTACGTGCGGGCGATATGCGAGAGGCTGGCAAAACACCCCGATTTCAGCGGCTTTCTGACCCCCGATATGATCGAGACGCTCTACAAGTCGGCGCCCCTTCACGACATCGGGAAAGTCGGCGTGCCCGATGCGATCCTCCTGAAGCCTGGGCGGCTAGACCAGGGCGAGTTCGACGTGATGAAGAAACATACCGTCTACGGGCGGGAGGCTATCGCGAAGGCCGAGGCGCGATTCTGGGAGAGAGGCACGAGCTCGTTCCTCGATACGGCCAAGGACATAGCCTATTACCACCACGAAAAATGGAGCGGCGGGGGGTATCCTATGGGCGTATCGGGCAGGGACATCCCGATCTCCGCCAGGATAATGGCGGTCGCCGACGTCTACGACGCGCTCGTCAGCGGAAGGGTTTACAAGTCGGCCTACGATCATGAGGAGGCGGTGCGCATCATAGTTCAGGACAAGGGGAAATACTTCGACCCCCGCGTCGTTGACGCCTTCCTCGCAGTCCAGGCCGATTTCCGGCGCATCTCAGTCGAGTTTGCGGACAGCGAAGATATCGGCCATGCGTCCATACAAGCGCAGACGCGGGACGTGACTACGGAAAGGGAGACGTAAAGGCAGGCATCGCGCAACAGCGGAAGGCCGCAGGAAATAAATGACCGGCGCAAGCAACAGGGTGCCCATTGAACGCTTTTCGTGAGCGGGGACGACCCGCAAGCGGGTACCCCGGCGAGCAAAGCTCGTGGAGGGGGTGCTGAACCCCAATAATTGCCTGTTATAAGGTGTGCCAAAGCTCCAAGGATGATAGTCGGATGCAAAAAGCGCGGGAACGAAAGAGAGTGCAAAACGGCTTTTATGAGGGGAGGGTAATAGTACCCCTGATAGCAAGGAATCAACAAGTTGAGTCAATGAATCAGACGAAACAGCGCAGGCATGGCGGCCGCGCATCAGGGCGTAACCGTCCTCACACCTCAAGGCCGAGGCTTCGCATCCACGCGTAAATCTTCTCTTCCTGGCCGGGCGTAAGGCCCAGGGGCGCAGTAGCCGTCCTCCCGCATACGCCCAGCTTCTCAAGGCCCAGCTTGACGACTGCCGAGTTGGGGCCGAAGCCGCCCATGAGAGGGATCAGGGAGGCCCTTTTCTGCAAGGCGACGGCCTTGTCGAGATCGCCCGCCGCAAATGCCTCGTAGACGGAGACGCAAAGTCCCGGCGCCAGGCTGCCCCCGGCGTAAATCCCCCCTTTGGCGCCAAGTAAGTAGGCGGGAAGCCCAAGGGCCGGGTTGCCGGTCATTACCGCAAAATCGATCCCGGTCGTCGCCTCGATGTAGCGCTGCATACCTATGAGGTCGCCCGCGCTGTCCTTTACGCCGACGATATTCGGATGGGCCGCTAACCTGGCTACCGTGTCGGAAGTCATGGTGATTTTCGTCATCTGGGGGAAGTTGTAGAGGACCACGGGCAGCCGGGACGCCTCAGCCACCATCTCGTAGTGGCGGACCACCGAGGGCTGGTCAACGGGGTAGTAGTACGGTATGGCGACGACAACGCCGTCGCCCCCTATGGCCGCCGCAGCCTTCACCTGTTCTATCGTGCGCTTCGTGCCCGGCTCGCCGCAGCCGATCAAGACCGGGACTTTCCCCTGGACCTCTTCAAGGGTCGCCTCGATGGCGTCCCGGCGCATCTTCTCGGTCATCGCCGGAAATTCCCCCGTGCTCCCCAGGACCAGCACGCCGTGCACGCCCCCGTCGAGGCAGTACCGGACGACCCTGCGCATCCCTGCCTTGTCCACTTCCTCGTCCGCCGTCAGCGCCGTCGCCATAGCCGGATAAACGCCCTTCAGTCTCAACACTCTTCTCCCCTCCAAAAGGTGCGTCCGCGCGGGCTCGCCCCCCAAAAAAGTGAATGCCGACCAGATTTATACTATGGCATGAATGGAAAACGATTCCAAGCGAAAACGCAGCCCCCTTGAGAATTAGCCCGGATCACGATATAAACTATTATGAGCAAAAAGCGCGCGTCCGTATTCGAAAAGCGTTCTCTTGCGAGCCTCGCGTCCGCCCTTGAGGCGCTGGAGCAAGGCTTCGCCCGCCTGCCGCCCCTGGATTTCTCTGAAGGCGACGCAAAAGCCGTCGAAGAGGTGCTCCTCAAAGTCGCCGGGCGGCTCCACGACAACTACCCTTACTTCCACCCGTTGTACGCGGGCCAGATGCTGAAAACCCCCCATCCCGTCGCCCGCGCGGCCTACGCCCTCGCCATGTGGATAAACCCGAACAACCACGCCCTCGACGGGGGGCGCGCAAGCTCCGCAATGGAAAAGGAGGCCGTCGCTGCGCTCGCGCGGATGGTCGGATGGGACGCCCACCTCGGCCACCTTTGCAGCGGGGGGACGATGGCCAACCTGGAGGCCCTCTGGGTCGCAGGACTTTTGCGCCCAGGCGAGACGATTGTCGCGTCGCAGCAGGCCCACTATACGCACCAGCGCATAAGCGGAGTCCTCCGGCTGGCCTTCGAGGCAATCCCTGCCGACAGATGCGGCCGGCTCGACGCGCAGGCCCTCGAACGGCGCTTGGAGAAGGGCGGGGTGGGCACGGTCGTCGCGACGGTCGGCACAACGGCAACGGGCGCCATCGACCCGCTGCCCGAGCTTATCGATCTGCGGCGCCGCTACGGTTTCCGCCTGCACGTCGATGCGGCATACGGCGGCTATTTCTGCCTGGCCGGCAACCTGTCTTCGGAGGCCCGCAGGAGCTTCGAGCGGCTCGCCGATGCCGATTCCATCGTCATCGACCCCCACAAGCACGGCCTTCAGCCGTATGGGTGCGGCTGCGTGCTCTTCCGCGACCCCTCGGTCGGCCGCCTCTACAAGCACGACTCCCCATATACGTATTTCACCTCCGGCGAGCTCCATCTCGGCGAGATCAGCCTGGAATGCTCCCGCCCCGGCGCGGCAGCCTGCGCACTCTGGGCTACGCAGGAGCTTCTTCCTCTCGTGAAGGGCGGGACATTCGCTAAAGGCCTCGAAAAATCACGGAATGCGGCCCTTGCGCTCTACGACAAGCTGCGGCTCGACGCCAGGTTCCTCGTCCCATTTGCGCCGGAGCTCGATATCGTCGTCTGGATGGCGAAGGGCGCGACCGTGAGCGCGTCGTCGGAGGCTGCACGGTCGATCTTCGCGAAGGCCGCCGCCCACGATCTGCACCTTGCCCTTGCCGAGCTTCCTGTCGATTTCTTCGATATAGCAGGCGCAGGGATCGACCGGGACAGGGAGACGGTCACCTGCCTGCGCTCCGTGCTGATGAAGCCGGAGCACCTCGACTGGGTCGGGACGATATGGGAGATCCTCGACCGGGCGGCCTCCGAAGCCCTCGACGGGCGGACGCTCTGAAGCGCCGCCACCGCGAAAAGCCCCCGGCCCGTCTCACTGCGCCATTTTCTTCGTCCAGGCTGTTAAAGCGTTAAGGAGCTCCCGAACGCGCTGCCTTGTCGGCTCGTCCGTGAGCCTGCCCGACGCGTCGAACTTGCCTTCCGCGAGAGCGACCATGACCTCCGGCTGGTTGAGGGGGTACATGTTGAGGAAGACGAAGCTCTGTCTCAGGTGGTATTGCGCCCTTGCCGTGCCTATGGTGCCGATGGAAGCGCCCATGAGCGCCACGGGCTTGCCATCGAAGGGGTTGTCTCCGTAGGGGCGCGAGGCCGAGTCGATGGCGTTCTTGAGCACTCCGGGGATGGAGTAGTTGTATTCGGGCGTGGCGATCAGGATGGCGTCGGCCGCCCTGATGCGCGCCTTGAAGTCTTTTACCGCATCCGGCGGCTGCGCCTCACGGTCCTGATTGAAGGGCGGTATGGCCGCTATGTCGAACGTCTCGATCTCCATGCCGGCAGGGGCGAGCTCGACCGCCGCGCGGAGCAGCGCCCTGTTGAAGGAGGCAGCCCGCAGGCTGCCGGCAAAACCTAAGACTTTCATCATCTTCTCCTTTCCTTTTCGCTTTTTCGCGTAGGATGTCCGCACTTGAAAGATAATAGGCCGGTCGCCCTTGCGCAAGCGCTTCGAACGGGCACGGGGATGAGGCCGCCCGGCCGCGCCGGCCGGCCCGTTTTGTGCGCATTCCCGCTGACGTTGCAAAAGTTGGAATTTTACCTATCGGACAGTATCCGGTCGGCTAAGAATTCGTTGCTGTACTCCTCAACTTTGTCTTTTTTCTTGGTCTTTTTTCTTGCACAGCGCACTTTCAAGTGGTAAGACTATGGGTAGTCGGGGCCGGATCGGGACGATTTGTCGGGCCAAATGTATGATTGCAAGACCTGACCCCGTGGTCTTCCGGAAGTTATTTGCTGATCTACGGTCGTCCCCCTGACTGCCCGATCAAGGATAAGAAAACAAAGCGCCCTTTGAGGAGAGCTGTGCACCAAATTGCCCGCAAGAGGATCTCAGACTGTGTATCCGTAAGCGAACGAGATTCTTTTGACGCCCGAGAAAGGGGAACATTAATCGGAAAGCGCGTTTTGAAGGTTAAAGAAGGGACATGGGGCGAGTAGGTGCTGGATTTGGGTTTACACTTTCCTGTTGACATACCCTTGCAAATGCTTGTATATTGCCTCCAGTCTATTGTTGTCGGTTTGTTTGTAATCTGCCGTAACAAGACTGAGCTATTTGAACTATGATACGATGCGTTTGCTGGGTAAGTACGTACAAAAAAAGAGCCATTCATGGAGAAGCAAAATAGGTATTAAAACGGTTTTGCTTTATATAGAAAATAGGACTTGATTTTAGTTTTCTGATCTTGTTACTTCAGGAGGGGGGGGTAACAATTAGATCCTTGTCCACGCCTAGAATTCTTTTGATTTCACCAAAATATCCTTCGCGCAGCCTCTTATGGAACTATTCTTATGAGGGGCGTGTGGCCTCTTATCCGCTTGCATTGCCATACTTGGCTTCATTAATGGGCGATGTGCTGGGCGAGGCTGATATTCGCCTGATTGACGAAAACGTCGAAAAGGTGGATATTAACCAAACATTTGACCTCGCTTTAATATCAGCCAATACTCTGCAAATAACGAGAGCGTATGAGCTAGCCGACGCTCTCCGTACACAGTCAAGAGTAATAATCGGCGGTCCTCACTTCGCAGAATATGATGAGACCATATTCCGCGAGGCTGAAAGACATTTTGATGCAGTAGTCTTTGGAAAAACAGAAAGTTTTTGGGCAGATTTATTCCACGATTTTAATTCAAACACTCTTGCCAGGCGTTACGCCCTGCGCAGGGAGAATACACCCCAAGACGTGATAGCGACGCCGAAATTTGAATTGCTAGACCTAAGGAATTATCTCCATAGGGTAATTGAAACGAGCAGAGGCTGTCCTAGACATTGCGAATTTTGTTCTGTTTCGGGTGATATGATTTTTAAAGATATTGTTCAGGTAGTCGAAGAAATTAAATATCTCAGGAGGACCGAGGCGCAGCAAAAAGCTAATTGTTCTTCTATCTTTTTCGCAGATAACATGATGAATCCACCTGGCAATGGTGTCGAAAGGTCTAAACTCTTAATGGAGAACTTGATAAGGTATCGAGAGAGTAATTCGTACAACGACACATTTTCTTGGACGGGCCAAGTATCTGACGAGATTGGGCGTGATAAGGAACTGCTCAATCTTATGAAAAGGGCAGGGGCACAAAGCCTCTTAATCGGTTTTGAAACACTTCATGCCGGTCTAAATAAGGGAGGGCCACGTTCCCCTGCGAATAAGAAGAAGCATTTTTTAGAAACAATCAAAAATATTAGATCTTTTGGCATAGACGTAATAGGTTCTTTCATCGTCGGCATAGAGAACGAGCCAGGGACCGTTTTGACGGACTTAGAACATTTTATAGACGAAGCAAGTCTCGTTATGGTTCAGGTACTAATTATTACGCCGTTTCCCGGTACCGCTATTTATAGAAAATACCGCGACCAATCGCGGTTGTCATATGACTGGAATAAATACGATTGTCTTAGGACTTATCCGTAAATAGCAACAACCTTCCTCCAGCAAATAATCGCAGCCGCGAGATGAACAAGAGCTTCGTAGCTTTCGGACATCTTCTCATATCTGACCAGAAGCTTACGAAACCTGTTGAACCAGGAGTGCGCCGCTTCCACAACCCAACGCCGGTTCTTGGGAGGACGCCCGCGTTTACGCTTCTTTCGTGAGACCCTCGGAGCGTAGCCCCTGATGCGGATCTGCTCGCGAGCCTGTTCGCCATCGTATCCCTTATCTGCGTATAAGAATCGTTGTCTCTTCGGAAGGGGAATAACGACGGCATCGAGCACTGCGGTAAGCTGGCTTGCGTCATGTCGATTGGCCCCTGTTACGATCAGCGACAGCGGGACGCCACGTCCGTCCACCAGGAGGTGTCTCTTGCTTCCTTTTTTTCCCCCTGTCTGTCGGGTTCGGACCGGCTGCCTCTTGCGCCAGAGGCGCTTTGATGATGGCCCCATCCATGCTCTGCCACTTCCAGGCGATCCCCTCCATATCATCGTACTCGGCGAGACCGGCGCGCCAGAGGGCAAGGAAGAAACCTCCCTTCAGCCATTGCCGGAAGTACTTGTGTATGGAGCTTGCGCTTCCGAACCGTTCTCTGGGCAGTGACTTCCACTGGCATCCGGTTCTCAGCACAAAGACGATGCCTTCGAATACGCGCCGCTGGGACATAGCTTTACGGCCGCCGCCGGGCTTCCTTTTGAATGCCTTACCAGATTCTCGCTCCCGTTTCGGAATAAAAGGTGCGACACGTTTCCAGAACTCGTCGGACACTTCCCATGAGCGGATCTTTGCCATACCCACCTCCTCGCTAAAGTGTAGTATGGCTATGAATTTAAATCAAGTTAATTACGGATAAGCTCTTAGTTTCGTGTTTTCTGGCAGTGATCAACTTAATAAACGTTCTAAATACCTCGGGTTTCTTAGCCGGCTTTACGATTCATCGCACGTTGAAGAGAGAATCACCCGGTTAAGTGAGATTTTTAAGGACTTGCCAAAAGCTGGAAATCAATGGACCTTCGAACGCATGTTCGCTGACCATTGCCGAAAGCTGTTGAAGGGTTTGAAGGAGAATCATTATGTCGAGGATTGAGCAACACAATAAAATATCACGTAAAACAATAAAGTTAGATGTGGATATGTATAAAGATCATGACAGCAGTTCGCATGTATGCCTTATGAAGCTCTTTCCTAGGTGTTTTTACGACGGCGTTATAGGCAGTTTCAAGAGATTTCACATACGTTTTTATCTACCGAAGAGAGCAGTGGCAAACCCTCGGGTAAAGATCAACCGGATTGTAGTCATGATAAATGGTTTTGATGAGGTTGAATATTTCACACTATACGACCAACTGGGACAAAAACTGTCCGAACATGATATTGCCTCTGTCCTACTACCCTTACCAGACCATCTTAACAGGAATTCTATGTATAGAAAACGGTCCCGCCGTCACGTCAGGCCTTCGAGCGACCTTTTTGCCCATCCAGAAATGGCTGAAAAGGCCTACACTCAAGCGATGCAGGAACTTAAGGTTTTAGTGGATCACCTCCATTATCATAGGTGTGGCAATAAGCAAACGTGTTCTTTCTACCGGCACTTGTTTAGTCCGGAGACGAAGGTATCCCTATTAGGGTATTCCATGGGGTCCCTCATAGCACTGGCGAGTTATCTAGACGATCCCCTCGTCTATAATGCTTGCTTCGTTCTAAATGGAGGAATGAAACTCAGCGATTTAACGTTCCCGCCCAACATGATAAAGCAGAAGAAATGGGAGAGTTTCGTGGGCACACTTTCCAGTTTAAGTATCAAAGGCAAGAATAAAGGTCCGCAACCGGGCAGTGGTCAGCTGCAAGATTATCAAAGTAGCTTTTTTAGACTTTTTCTAGGCGCTGACCCCAACACCCTTAAGAAAAAGCTACGAGAGAAATCTCGCAGGATCCTCTTCATAATGGGGGGAAGGGATATTGTAACAGCGCCTGAAAGCCTGAAAGCTATTGAGCCAAGACAACATGGTCTTTCCGTTCTTACAATACCAGGAATGGGTCATTTTTTGCCAGTAGAGAATGAATGGGCAAAGTGGCTTGATATAGTAACAAGATTAATAAATAGTTTTGATGAAAATGCTTCCCGAGAATTACTGACCGCGCAAGAGATTATCGAGTGCATTATTCATATAGATAATAAATATAAAATTTATGAACGGAATGAAGAGGTCACAAAGGATAACAATATCATTAAAGGGGATTACGATTTGACGAAGATTTCTAAAATAACGGTTCGAGAGAAAGCGGAGAAGATACTGCTTGCGTCTCTTGCTTACTTTACGCACGAAGAATTGTTGTTTGAACTGAATAAAGCATACAAAGAAAGATTGATTGGGAATTTGCTGGTAAAAGATAAGGCATTAAGCTGGGGAGACCTAAAGAAGTGTCTGAGCAAGAAAAAAGAATCGCCAGGAACATTCCTTGGGGAAATAGCCGTCAAATTTAACCATACCAGAAAGGAAAGGGTTCAGGCCGCGCTTAGGTGTCAGAAGAAATTTTACTTGAAAACTAGCTATCTTTCCTGATCGTCTGTTTCGCTGTCGCATCGAGGTCCGCGTATGGATTGCAGTGATATTTATAATCCCCAAAAATAGTTGAGGCATAATAAACTACCCCGCCGCAAGCAGCGGGGTAGTTTATTATGGAAAGCGGCTGCAAAAAAGCGCTCCTCGTTGTCGCTTCGGTCGGCTTTCCGGCTGCGGCCCCTGCCGTGTGGGTATACGGTCAGGAGAGGTAGGTGGAGATGTCCCCCGGCTTGTTGAGCCTCCCCGTCATAATGAGGAAGATATATTAGAGGCAGCCTCGATGATCTTTGCAGCGGCCCCGAACCCGCTTTTCACGCAGTCCCCTATGCCTATGCCGCGCAGGCTCGATCCTATGAGATAGAGGCCGGGGTAGGCGCTTGCGGCGGTGTCGATAGCGGCGACGCGGTCGAGGTGGCCGACCGTGTAACGCGGCATCGACCTGGGCCAGCGATAGACGCGCGCAAAGAGCGGCTTGGCGGCGATCCCTGCGATGGCGCGCAGCTCCTCGGCCGCAAGCGCCGCGATCTCAGCGTCGTCGCGCCCGACAAGGTCGGCGCGCCCCGCCCCGCCCACAAAGGCCCTTACGAGGAGACGTCCGGCCGGCGCCCTGTATTGCCACTTTATAGCACTCCACGTCGCAGCGTTGATTCGCCTTCCTTCGGCCCTCGGCACGATGAAGCCGAAGCCGGGCAGATGCGGCGGGGCCTCCTTTTCATCGAAGGCGAGGGATACCGTCGCTGTGGAGGACCATTCGATGCCGTCGAGCAGGCCGGCGAGCGCAGGCGCCATATCTGCGACGATCCGCCGCGTCGCGTAAGAGGGCGTTGATAGTACGACAGCGTCGAAGGCGCGCCTTTCGCCCCCCGCCTCCACCTCGTAGCCCCCCGGCGCCTTTACTATGCGGACGACCTCGCAGGAGGTGCGAAATGCCTCCCTTCCGGCGAAGGCGGCGCATCTTTCCGCAAGCTGCCCCATGCCGCCTTTGAGCGACATGAAGTAGGTCATGGGCCGCCGCCCGCCGCCGCCCTCCACGTCGCCTCCCTCCACGCCGCCGCCCGCGTTCTGCTGCGCGGGCCTTTTTTTCGCAGCCGCGACCATCCCCCTGATGAGGCTCCCGCTCGTGCGCTCCATCTCTGCGAATCTCGGAAAGACGGCCTTCACGCTCATGTCGTCCGGGTCGGACGTATGTATGCCCGCGACGAGCGGCTCGGCGATCTTCTCAAGGCATTCCCTGCCGAGCCTCCGCGTTACGAACCTGGCTAGGCTCTCGTCGGCTGCGTCCTTTTTTGCCGGGATGAAAAGCTCCATCCCCATGCGGAGCTTGCCTGGCCACGAGATCAGGCTTGAGCGCAGAAGCGGCATGAGCATCGTGGGGACCATCAGCATGACGCCTTCCGGCAGCCGGTGGAGGCGGCCGGCCGAATAGATATACGTGCCCTTATGCTCCTCGTTCGTAGGCAGCAGGTCGTCCGCCAGGCCGACGCGCTCGATCAGATCGACGGTCCAGTACTTTTCGGGCAGGAAGCTGTCCGGCCCCGCCTCGACGGTGAAGCCGTCGATTTCTTCGGTGCGGAGCTTGCCGCCGATAGCGGGCGCGCCCTCGAAGACGGTGAACTCCACGCCTTTCTCTTTGAGGGCCACGGCGCAGGCAAGGGCGGAGACGCCCGCCCCGACGACGGCAACTTTTATCATCGCCCCTGTCCGAGCCGCTCCATAAGGATGGCCTTGAGGGCCGCCATGAACGGGGGATACGTGTTGAGGGAGGGCACGCGCGAAAAGGCGAGCCCAAGGGAGCGCGCGTGGCCTGCGTGGACGATGTCGATGTCGTAGAGCGTCTCCAGGTGGTCGCTGACGAAGCCCACAGGCGCCTCGATGACGGCCGATGCGCTCTTGGCTGCCCCGTCCATCACCTCTTCGACGGAAGGCCCCATCCACGGCTCGTCGGGCGAGGCGGGCGCGCTCTGCCAGCCGACGGCCCACTGCGAGGCGGGAAGCCCGAGGCGGGCCGCGATGTCCGACGCCGTCTCTTCAATCTGCGCCGCGTAAGGCTCGTCCTTGCAGGAGAGGGGCAGGCTGTGCGCCGAAAATATGTAGAAGGCGTCTTTCGCTGCGGCCTGCGCACCCGGCAGCGACGCGGCGTGTGCGCTGATCCTTTCCGCCCATGTCTGCCTGAAGGCTGGGCTTCCGTGCCAGCTATGGACGAAAAGGACCTCCGGCCTGTAGGGCAGGAACGGAAGGTAGCCCTCTACCGTCCGCACGTATCCACCCACAGTCCGCGAGTTGTAATAAGGGGACATGACGAAGAAGACTATGCGCTCTGCGGCCGACCTGTAGCACGTATTTATAGCCTCCTCCAGCGTGGGGGAGGCGTACCTGAACGCGCAGGCAACGGGAAGGCCCGTATCTGCGGACAGCTTGGCCGCCTGCTCATCTGTGATCGCAGCCAGGGGCGAGCCGCCGCCGATGGCCCGGTATCGTCCTTTAAGCACGTCGATGGCTGCGGGCGGGGCGTCCCGGCCGGTGAGGGACCTCAAAAAGAGCGGTACGTCGTCGGCCGTCCTTGGGCCGCCGAAGTTGACGAGGAAGACCTGCGTATTCACGCCGCACGCCCGTATTCGTGGACCTTCCGCACAAGGAGCTCGACGGCCTCCGGCGGCGTCTCCGGCAGGACGCCGTGGCCCAGGTTGAATATGTGGCCTCCGCCCGTCCCGGCCCGCCTCACGATCGCCCTCACCTGTTCTTCCAGGCGGGCGGCCGGCCCCAGGAGCGCGGCAGGGTCGAGGTTGCCCTGTATGGCCCGGTCGTGCCCTATAGCCTCCCACGCCATATCGATGGGGACGCGCCAATCGACGCCTATGACATCGCCCCCCGCCCGCCCGATGAGAGGCAGCAGATGGAAGGTATCTACACCGAAATGGATGCTCGGCACGGACCTGTCAAGGGAGGCGAAAAGACGGGCGGAGTGGTCCATCACGTATTCGGCGTAATCCGCTGCGCCGAGCACCCCCACCCAACTGTCGAAAACCTGGACGGCCTGCACGCCCGCCTTTATCTGGGCGTTGAGCGACGCGGCGGAAAGGTCGGTGAGCTTCTCCATGAGCAGGCGGAAGGCGGCGGGCGCCCCGTACATGAACGCCTTGGTCGCCTGGTAGTGCTTCGACGCGCCGCCTTCGATGAGGTAGGCAGCGAGCGTGAAAGGCGCGCCGGCAAAGCCGATGAGCGGTATGCGGCCTGCCAGGGCCGCGCGCGCAATGCGGATCGCATCCATTAGATATGAAAGGTCACGGCCGGAATCGACGGGGTGCAGCGCCTCGACGTCTGCGGCGGAGCGGACGGGTCTTTCTACGACAGGTCCTTCCGCGTCGTCAAAGTGCAGGGCAGCACCCATGCCTTCGAGAGGCAGCAGTATATCGGAGAAGATGATGGCTGCATCGAGGTCGAACCTGAGGACGGGCTGGAGCGTGACTTCTGCCGCGATATCGGGGGTCTTGCACATCTCGACGAAGGTGTGCCTTTGCCGTAAGGCCCGGTATTCGTCCATATACCTGCCGGCCTGGCGCATGAGCCAGACGGGGGTACAGTCGGGTTGTTCCATCCTGCACGCTTTTAGAAATCTATCTGGCTGGCTTTGGCCCATTTTCCGCTATATTATAGCGAAAAATGAGCCAAGCGTACATAGGCTGCGCCACACGTCGGTTTTCCTCTTGACATAAGCTCACTCCCCATTGAGAGGGGGTGATAGAATAGTCGGCCCGTTATTGGCTTGACACCCGGCCGGAAAAAGGAGTAAGCCTTGTGATTATGATTGCCCGCGGCTTAGTTTGCTTTTGTGTGCTCTTCGGCATATGCCTTTGTTCGCAATCTGCTATAGCATCTGGCTCATGCGTGATAGTCACGGGCGGGGAGCCGGAGGACGTCCTGGCGGCGCTGCCTATAGAGGCGGGCGCGCCCTTCAGCCTGAGGTTCATCAACTCCATATACCTGGCGCCTGTCGAGGAGACCTATATCTACGACCCGGCCAAAGGCATCATGACCGTCAGGGTGGAGAGCCCGTCCGCCGGCGTCTTCGAGTATTACGGCCTGGAGACGGACGGTACGGGTGTTGCCGTCGTGCGCCGCGAAGCGCGCGAGATCAGAATCAGGACCGCCGATTACGCGAACCACGTGCTGACTGTCGGAAAAAAAGCGCTGCGCCTCAAGGGTCTCGTCCCCGACGGCTCGCCCATGACGGTGAGGGTCGGCGCCTGCCCGTGATGCCCGCCGGAAGCGCCCGTAAAAAATCTATCTTGCAGGGAAACAGTAAAGAAAGACCGGAAGGCCAAACGCCTTCGGGGCGTCTCCCGTCTCGCCCAATGAGATGATTTGTCTTGTCTTACAAGACAGAGTCTTACTGAATGAGACGGATTTGGGGCAGGCGAGGCGACGCGCAGGCGCATTTTCCCGCTGTCCTTAAGAAAATTCGTCGAGCAGCCGATAAGAGGCATGATTCTTGTAAGAGAGTCGGTCTGCGGGGATGCGGACGCTATTCACGTCCCCCTGGGTTGCTGAAACGACTGTGGCTGGCGAGGCGACATCATGGAAGAGGTTTTCGATTACGGAACGGGCGTCCCATATACCCACGAGGACTTGGAGATCCTCTTCGGGTGCAAGGACGCCAGCCGGAACAACGAGCCGGCGTGCGGCGACTGCGGCTGGTTCGACGCCTCTTCGACGGAGTCTCGCCGGGGGCCTGTCACGTGCGCGAAATGGGCCGAATGCGGCAAGTGCTGCCCTCTCACAGGCAGGACCAACCTCGTCGGGTTCGAAAGGTGCCCGCAGTTCAAGATAGACCTTATCATGGCGCAATAGTGCCGCCGCAAAAAGGAGCGGCCGGCCCCGGAGGAAAAGTTGTCCGCCGGTAAAGGATTGTGCGATGCAACGATTGATATCGCTTATGAGCCGAAAACGTAAAACATGGCTGAAAAAGACCGCTCTCGGCGTGCCATCGCCGAACCGGACCGCGAAGCTGGACGTGAGCCATCTGCTCGCGTACCCCACGGCCCTGCTGGTTTCTTCCTTGCAGTCCCTCAACTGGTTCAGCGGCAGGACGCTTGAGAAGGAGATACCCGGCAAGTGACCTGAAGCCGGGTGTTTCCATGTCGGCCGGGCGAGACCGTCAAAAAACTGACGGATAGGCCACGGCCGCAGCACGATCAGGCGCAGCCGTTACTCCCCTACCCATCAAACGTCAATCATTCACGCGAGTTGTCTTATATCGTTGAGGGTAAATATCGATTTGAAGAGATAACCCTTACTTTCGATTGCCTCTCTGCCGCCTTCCAGCCTGTCGAGAAGGACGATGACGCCCTTGACCTTGAGGCCCTCCGCTTCCACCGCTTCTATCGCCCGCAGCGATGAGCCGCCCGTAGTCACCACGTCTTCCAGGATGAGGACGCTCATCCCTTTGCGGAGGTTCTTCCCCCCCTCGATCCAGCGGTTCGTTCCGTGCCCCTTCAGCTCCTTCCTGATAAAGAAGCCCGGTATGGGAGAGCGGAGCGCGTAGGAGGCGATCACCGTGGAGCAGACGAGCGGGTCGCCGCCGACGCTCACGCCCCCGACTGCCTCTATACCCGGCACCCGCAGCACCTCCTGGTACATGCAGTGGCCGACCAGATACATCCCTTCCGCGTTGAGGGTCGTCTCCTTGCAGTCGATAAAGAAGGTGCTCCGCTTCCCGCTCGCCAACAGGAAATCACCCTCCTCGTAAGACAGGGTCTTGAGCAGTCTTAGAAGTCTCTTATGCTCTTCCATGATTTTTTCTCCTTAGCCGGCCGGGCGCTTTTTCCCCATAGCTTTGTCGTCGCTTCGACGCGGCTCCTCACGTACGCAAAAAGTACGCTGCGTCGCGCGCCTTCAGCGACTTCGCGCTCTGTGAAAAAATCGCCTCGGCCCCTGGCTTTAAAAAAACCATTTGTTCCGGGCCGATTTGTACTGTGCAAGCTTTTTCTGTTTTGCGGCCGGAGAGATTTTCGATGATAGGCGCCGTGATCGAGAAGCCGCCGCCCGGAGCATACTTCTTTTGTATGTGAGGACGTGCGGCTTTGAGAGACAGGCGCATAGCGCGAAAAGATCCCGGCCGCTTATCTACACTACCTTTTGACGAATAGCTCCATTTGCTCCAGCTCCATCCCCCACGGAAAGCGTGTCGGATAATCCCCCGAAAAGCACGCGTCGCAGAACGAATACTGGAACTCCTCCGACCCGTTGCCGATGGCCCTCTTCATCCCGTCGATGGAGAGGTAGCGGAGGGTGTCGGACGTCATGTAATCGTTTATATCGTCCACGGTGTTGGAGGAGGCGATCAGCTCCGCCCTGGAAGGCGTGTCGATCCCGTAAAAGCAGGGGAAGCGGGTAGGCGGGGACGTCACCCGGAAGTGTATCTCCTTCGCCCCCTGTTGGCGCAGCATCGTGATGATCTTCCTGCCCGTCGTGGCCCTCACGATGGAGTCGTCGATCACCACGATCTTCTTGCCCTTCACCGTCTCATGGTCCGCGTTCAGCTTCAGCTTCACCCCGAAATGGCGGATCGACTCCTTCGGTTCGATGAACGTCCTGCCCACGTAATGGTTCCTTATCAGGCCCATCTCAAAGGGGACGCCGGACGCCTGCGAATAACCGATCGCAGCACTTATGCCTGAGTCGGGTATGGGTATGACCATGTCCGCATCGACGCCGCTCTCCCGGGCAAGCTCCCTGCCGAGGGCCTTGCGCACGTGGTAGACGGTGCGGCCGAAGACCAGGCTGTCGGGCCTGGCGAAATAGATGTACTCGAAGATGCAGCGGCGGGGCTCGACTTTTTTGAAGGGGAAATAGGAGCGGACGCCGTCCTTCGAGAAGTGGACGACCTCGCCCGGCTCGATCTCCCGCAGGTAGTCCGCCTCTATGAGGTCGAAGGAGCACGTCTCGCTGGAGACTGCGAATGCGTCCCGCAGGCGGCCGAGGACAAGCGGCCTGAAGCCGTGAGGGTCGCGCACTGCGATCATCTCCCTGTCCGTCAGGATCAGGAGCGAATAGGAGCCTTCCACCCTTTTAAGGCCGCTGATGACCCTGTCCAGGGTCATGTTTTCGTGGGAAAGGGCGATGAGGTGGACGATGACCTCCGTGTCCATCGTCGATTGGAAAATGGAGCCGTAGTTCTGCAGCTCATCGCGGATGATCTTCGCGTTGGTCAGGTTGCCGTTGTGGGCTATGGCCAGGGAGCCTTTCGAGTATTCCACGGCGAAGGGCTGGGCGTTCTTAATCGTGCTCGACCCGGCCGTCGAGTAGCGCACGTGGCCGATGGCTGCATATCCGGGGACCTCCCGCAGGGTCTCTTCGTTGAATATGTCGGAGACGAGGCCCATCTCCCTGCGCATGTACGTCGTCGTGCCGTCCGTGCTTACGATGCCTGCGCTCTCCTGGCCCCTGTGCTGCAGGGCGTGCAGCCCCAGGTAGACCATGTTGGAGGCCTCGGCGTGGCCGAATATACCGAATATCCCGCACATCGTTACGCGCTTTCAGACCTTTTCTTTCAGCCCTTCGACTTCTTTCGAGAAGAACCCGATAATCTCCGGGTCCATGAGGTATATGTCTATCGTTTTTAACGTCTTTGCGCTCTGCGCGAACGCCGCGACCGCAGCCGTGATTACATGCGCGCAGCGCTCCTTCGGAAAGCCGAAGATGCCGCCGCTGACGGCCGGCATGGCGACGGAGGCGAGGCCCTTCTCTTCCGCGAGCGCGAGGGCGCTCCTTACGGCGGAGGCGAGCTTCGCCTCCTCATCCCCCTCGCCCCAGCGCGGCCCTACCGTATGGATGACGAAGCGCGCAGGCAGCCTGCCCGCCGAGGTGATCGCCGCCCGGCCCACGGGGACGTACCCTATCCGGTCGCTTTCCTCCTGGATGACCTGCCCGCCTTTGCGCGCGATGGCGCCTGCCACTCCGCCCCCGTGCTGAAGGTGGGAGTTGGCCGCGTTGACTACGGCGTCGACGGGCGCCTCCGTCAAATCGCCCTTTACGACGCGCACCCTGGCGCCGCCGACGGGGGCCTCTGCCATGATCTCCATAGAAGACTGACCTGTATCGAGCCGCTTACTGCGGCTGCGTTATCGCAGACAACTGCCACGGGTTGCTGCCGACCTGACGCGTGTACGTCCAATACTCCTCGAACTTGACCGGGTCGGTTTTGCTGCCCGCCACCAGCTCGCCCGTCTTCTCATTCACTGTATAATCGAGCAGGTTCGCGTAGAAGCGGACGGTGATGTAATCCCTACCCGACTCCTGCCATGCCTCGACGATGTCCGTCGATCGCACGGCGATGTTGTCGAGCTTGTTTACCCTGTGCTCCGCCTTCAATTTTTCGGCGTCGTTCCCTATAGCGCGGCACATCTCGTCCGTGAGAAGGTCCCTTACGGGCGCCATCTCGCGCGTTCCCCACGCACCCTGGATTTTGAAGAACGTGTCGAGGCACATGTCCCGGAAGCGGGGCTCGTCGAAGTACGGGTCCATCTGCCTTATGTAGCGCAGCCCCATCTCAACGTCCGATTCCTGGCCAGCGGGGCCGTATGTCGGCTGGTAAGGCGGCTGCTCGTTCGCCGACGGCGCGTACGTTGTGGACTGGTAGTATGCCTCGCCGGCCTCCCTCCTTCTTTTCACGACGCGATAGACGCCGTAAAGGATGAGGACTACGAGGACAACCTCGAAGAGGCCGATGCCGCCCCCTCCCATACCCCCCCATCCGCCGAAGCCGAGGCTGCGGAAGAGCATACCGCCCAGGAACCCGCCCGCCATGCCTCCGAGCATGCTCCTGAAGAAGCTGCCGCCCCCAGACCGATACGGACTGTAAGGCTGCGACGGCGCGGACGGGCTGTAGGGCGCGGACCTGCCGGGTGTGCTGAAGCTGCGCGAGCCGCGCGACCCCATCGAGCCTCCCCCGCCGACCCTCGCGTAGGAGTCGATCTGGAGCACGAAGGCGAAGAAGACCACGAAGGCGGCCAGCGCCAGGCCTATCTTAAACCACTTGTTTTTTCCCATCTTTGAGACCCCCTGCGAACCAGTAGGTGCCACAGTCTAACATACAACCAAGCGGCACACAAGGCCGCCAGTGGTGGGGATGGGCCGGGATCTTTCCGCGACGCTGCGCGCCAAGGCGATCTTTTACCAAGCGCGAAGCGCAAGGGGAAAGATCGTTTCAGCGCGAAGCGTGAAAACCTCCCGGCCCCTTTTGACCCTCGGATTAAGTCTTGCCTTTATAAAAAGTCTCAAATACGATCCATGTCTTAATATCCCATACTATGGATATAGTACAGCCCGCTCTTGCCGCCGCATGGCGCGATTCCGCAGAGGCGCGAGTCCAAGCCTGGAGGAGTCCGACCGCATTTGTTCTTTCGCAACAGACGCCGTGATAGTATGAGACCCCTTATACCCGCGCGTCCAGTTTCTGGAAGTTCGCAAAAAGCTGTAGTAGACTACGCGCTGCTATGAGCGTATCGTCTTCCAATCGCGCCGGCGTCCCTGTGCTTTTCCGGAACAGGGCGTTTGTCTGCTACTGGTTCGGCCGGGTATCGTCTACCCTGGCCTACCAGATGCTCACCGTCGCCGTGGGCTGGCAGATGTACGCACTCACGGGCAGCGTCTTCTACCTCGGTCTCGTCGGCCTTGCCCAGTTCGCGCCTGCATTCTTCCTCACCCTCGTTGTGGGCCACGTGGCCGACCGGTGCGACCGCCGGGCAGTCATCCGGGTATGCCAGCTCGCAGAAGGTGTGGGGGCCGCCGCGCTCACGGCGGGCTGCCTTACCGGGCGGCTCGACGCCCATGCCATCCTCGCGGTCGTCTTCGTCGTGGGGGCGGCGCGCGCCTTCGAGCACCCCACCATGCAGGCCCTCCTGCCGAACCTCGTGGCAGCCGAGGTCTTCCCACGCGCAGTGGCGAGGTCCACCTCATCGACCCAGACGGCCAACATCCTCGGCCCCGCCCTTGGCGGCATCGTCTACGCGGCAGGGCCGCTCTACGCATACATGACCATCGGCAGCCTCTACCTGTGCGGCTTCGTCTTCATGTCCCTCGTCAGGACAGAGCGGGCGGTCCGCGCAAGGGAGGCCGTTGCCCTGCGCTCCCTCTTCGCCGGGATCGCCTTCATACGAAGCAGGCCCGCGATCCTGGGCGCCATCTCCCTCGACCTCTTCGCCGTCCTCCTCGGCGGCGCAACGGCCCTGCTGCCCGTCTACGCGCGGAACATCCTGGCCGTCGGGCCGCAGGGGCTTGGCCTGCTGCGGTCTGCGCCTTCCGGGGGCGCCCTGCTCATGTCCCTGCTGCTCGGGCGCTATCCGCTGCACAGGAAGGCGGGCCGGAAGATGTTTGCGGCGGTGATCGTCTTCGGCGCGGCTACCGTCGTCTTCGGCGTATCGACCTCGTTCTTTCTCTCGCTGGCGGCCCTCGTCGTGCTCGGCGGGGCCGACGTCATAAGCGTAGTGATACGCCACTCCCTCGTCCAGCTCGGGACGCCCGACGCGATGCGCGGGAGGGTGAGCGCCATAAACTCGATGTTCATCGGGACCTCCAACCAGTTGGGAGAGTTCGAGTCGGGGGTGACTGCGGCCTGGTTCGGGGTAGTGCCCGCCGTGATCATCGGGGGCGTCGGCACCGTCGTGACGGCCCTGGCCTGGATGAGGCTTTTCCCCGACCTCGCCCGCGTCGATAACCTAGGCCCCGGTCCTCAGTAGCCGCTGCGTCCGGCGGGACCGGGGCGCGCAAGGGGCGGCAGGCGCGGCGCTAGCCCTGCGGGATGTTTGCCGCGATGAACGCGACCTTCGCCGTGTCCTCCACGATGTCGGCGATATAATAGGCTGCCTTCAAATCCGGCGCCAGGGCGAGTATCCCGTGCTCCTTCATGAGCAGGGCCTTGACGTTTGGGTATCGCCTGACGCCTTCCGTCACGAAGTCGCACAATTCCCGTGTGCCGGGCATCGCGCATTCGATGCAGGGGACCTCCGCAAGCAAATGGCGGGCGGAGACCGTGGCAAGCGGAAGGGGCAGGCCCCTGTTCGACCAGGCGGTCGCATACGGCGGGTGGAAGTGGACGATAGCGCCTGCGTCCGGCCGCGCCGTGTAGCAGGCGAGGTGAAAGCCCGTCTCCATCGAAGGTTTCCACCCCTTCGGGTTTTCGAGGATGCCGCCTTCGAGATCGACGAGCAGGTTGTCTTCC
The DNA here is from genome assembly GCA_963835595.1 of uncultured delta proteobacterium. Lineage (GTDB taxonomy): Bacteria > Desulfobacterota > Syntrophorhabdia > Syntrophorhabdales > WCHB1-27 > CAWEPK01. The sequence continues at coordinate 42,494 of CAWIGL010000002.1, forward strand.
GGGGCGAGCTCCGCCAGGGAGACGCCCGAAGGTGTGATGAGGACGGCATCGCGGCCGGGCAGCCTTGCGCTCATGTTGCCGCCTACGCCGCTCGTCAGGCCCCGGTAGAACGCGCGCCTCCCATAGTCCGCAAGCTCGGCCCTCAGGGCCGATATCGCCTCAGCCGTCGTGGTCATAGTCGCCCTCCCGTCATTACCGGACCACCTACCCTTTTCGTCTCCGCCAAACTATATAGCGTTAAAACCGATGCGTCAAGGCATGCCGAAAAAGATGTTGACATAACTACAACCAACTTACTATTTTAAGGGCGGGGCGGATAAGGAAGCGGCAAGGATGAACACGAAAGATTATTACGGCGTGCTCGATATCGAAAAGGGGGCAAGCCCCCAGGAGGTCAAGGAGGCCTACCGGAAGCTCGCCTTCCGGTATCACCCCGACAGGAACGCAGGCGAGGCGGCGGCCGTCGAGAGGATGAAGGAGATAAACGAGGCGTACGCCGTGCTCTCCGACCCGGAAAAACGGGCCAGGTACGACCTGATGCGCGAGCAGTACGGCGCTTCCGCTTACGACCGCTTTAGGCAGAGCTATTCCGAGCAGGACATTTTCAGGAACTCAGACATCGGCCAGGTCTTCGAGGAGATGGCGCGCAGCTTCGGCTTCCGGGGCTTTGAGGAGGTTTTCCGCGACGCCCACGGCCGTTACCGGACGACCGAGTTCAGGGGGCCGGGCATATTCGGCAAATTCGTCATTTTCGGCCCAGGGACGGGCTGGGGCGGCCGCGGAGAACGCGAGGTCCCCGGGCAGGGCGCAGCAGGGCGCGGCTTAACCGGACAGCCCGGCATACTGGCCAGGGCGATGGGCGCCCTCGGCCGCTTTGCATTGAAGAAGATCATGGGCGCAGCGCAGGGGGGCGACGTCCACGACACGCTCACCCTCGACGAGCGCGAGGCGGCGGCGGGAGGGCGCGTGGACTACCTGGACCAGAGGAGCGGGCGGCGGCTCGCGCTCACCATCCCGCCGGGCATCAAGGGCGGCCAATCCGTCCGGCTGCGCGGGATGGGGCGCGGCGGGGGCGACCTCTATCTGAAGGTTGAGATCAGGCGGTCGGTGGCAAGAAGGTTGAAAGAGCTTTTGAAGCTGTAACAATCGGGTCGATGGGGCGGGGGACAGAATGACAAAAGACAGGCTCCCTTCCACACCGGCGGTCCGCGCGCTGCGGGAGAGCGGCGTCGCGTTCACCGAGCACCCTTACAGATACGAGGACAGGGGAGGCATGGCGGTCTGTGCGAGGGAGCTTCACGTCGACGAGCACAGCGTCATAAAGACGCTCGTGATGGAAGACGAGGCGAGGCGGCCCCTCGTCGTGCTGATGCACGGGGATGAAGAGGTCTCGACGAAGGAGCTGGCCCGCCTGCTCGGTGTGAAGCGGGTCGCGCCGTGCACGGCCGAGACCGCGCAAAGACAGACGGGCTACCTTGTGGGCGGCATCTCGCCCTTCGGCGCGCGCAAGGCAATGCCCGTCCACATGGAGGAGACGATACTCACCCTTCCGAGGGTATACATAAACGGCGGCAGACGGGGCCTTTTGGTCGGCCTCGACCCCCGGGACCTCGTCCGCATCCTGAAACCCACACTCGTCAAGGTCGGCATCACAGGCGACGCCCACGGCAAGGCGTAATCGCCGGCAAACGCCTGATCGCAGCTCCAACGAACAAAAACGATAAGGTTATTCTTGCCGCTTTGGAAAAAGTTGTGGCATAATCAGGGACGACATTGCACCGAACGATAAGGAGAGCCGCCTATGGCCAGACAGAATCTCTTTGCCTTCCTTCCAATCCTGGTCGCCCTCGCGCTTTGCATGACGCGGCCGTCCCCGGCGCTGGCGCGCCTGAACCTGCCGGAGGCGGAAGGGTCGGCAACGATAGAAGGGCAGGACCACCAGGTCCTGAAGGAAGTTTTTTTGCGACTCGGCCGGGGCGAGACGGAGCAGCTCCCTGCCGGGCCTGTTAGGCAGATACTGCTTGACGCCTTGCCCGAAGCCTACAAAAAGGGCTGCACGGAGATGGTGGCCCGGTGGGGAGAGCAGGCGGCAGGGACGGCCGCCATGTCGGTTGGCGTGCTGCACGTGGAGGCCAGAGGCGAGGAAAGGCCCATCCAGGCGTTCCTCTCCTACGGGTGCTTCTCGACCGCCCCCGAATACGAGGGCAAGTTCCGCGACGAGCGGCTGGCCTTGCTCACAGTGGACCGCACAGCGTCGCGCATCGTGATGATGCCCGACGATAAGGATTGCGAGGACTGCTCGGTGATGACCCGGATACTGCGGGAGAAGGACGTCCGCATCGGCAGGCGGAGCGTAGTGGGCCTGGGCTTCGTCAAGACGGGCGAGAACCCGTGCTGCCGGAAGGACCCTGCCAGGAAGGAGCGGGTATATTTCTACGTCTTCGACGAGGCAGGCGTCAAGCGGGCCGGGTCGGTCCTGAAAAGACTGGAAGAATACGCAGGGGGGGCGGATGGCGAGAGGACCGTCTACAGCGCGGCCGTCATCTTCAAGAAGGACATGCGGGGGAGCATCGTCGGCATCCTTGCGCCCTATACGCTGATGAAGGGCGCGGGGCAGGTCGATAGGGGCATGATACGGTACGAATGGGACGGCGCGAAGCTCGAATTCGTTAAGCACTAGGACGGTAAGGCGTCCATTAAGGACCCGAATGGAGCGCCGCCTCCCTTGCAACTTTTTGTTGACAATGGTAGACTGATTTTACTAACATAAGATTAACATATCATCTGATGTTTGAACGGCAAATCCTTTCGTAGCAAAGAGCTTATGGAGCCGAGCGTAGAGCTGAAGGTAGTCGAGGCGGTCACCGACGACGTGGCAAAAGGGATCGCCCGGCTCACCGAGAACGGGATGAAGCTTCTGGGCGCGGTCCTTGGCGACGTGATCGAGATCGCCGGGGAGAGGACGACAGTAGCCCGCGTCGCAGGGACGCTGGCGCCATCCGGGGCGCGCGCCATAGGGATCGACGGCCTCACTCGGGAGAACGCGGGCGCCCATCCGGGAAGCAGCGTCAGGGTCCGCAAGGTCCGCCGCAAGACGGCCGAAACAGTAGTTATCACCCCTCTCGATCCCTCGGCCGTCCTTCCCGAGGAGCAGGACCTCCACCATTTCGCCATGCTGCTCCAGGGCCTCGCAGTCATAGCCGGGGACAAGGTCAACATACCTGTGCTCGGCGGGAAGCCCCGCCTTTTCACCGTTGAGGGCACCTCGCCGGGCGGCGGCGTCATCATAAACCAGAGAAGCAGGTTCGTCCTCAAGAAGGGCGATTATGCGCCGGATGCGCCGGCCCGCGTCACGTACGACGAGATAGGCGGGCTGGACGACGAGCTGCGCCTCGTCCGTGAGATGGTCGAGCTGCCCCTGCGGTATGCCGATGTCTTCGACAAGCTGGGCGTCGAGGCGCCTAAAGGGGTCTTGCTCTACGGGCCGCCGGGCACGGGCAAGACGCTGATCGCCCGCGCCATAGCGGGCGAGAGCGGCCTGCACTTCATAAGGGTCAACGGCCCTGAGATCATCCACAAGTTCTACGGCGAGAGCGAGGCGAGGCTGCGGGAGATCTTCGAGGAGGCCGCCCAAAAGGCGCCGAGCGTGATCTTTATCGACGAGATCGACGCCATAGCGCCCAAGCGGGCGGAGGTGCTGGGGGACGTCGAGAAGCGCGTCGTCGCCCAGTTGCTCGCCCTGATGGACGGCATGGTCCGAAGGGGACAGGTGGTCGTCATCGGGGCGACGAACATACCGGAAACGATAGACCCCGCCCTTCGGAGGCCGGGCCGCTTCGACCGGGAGATCGTAATCCCCGTGCCGAACGCGGAAGGCCGCCTGTCGATCCTGCGCATCCACAGCCGCCGAATGCCGCTCTCGAAAGACGTCGACCTCGCCCGGCTCTCGACGATCACCCACGCCTTCGTCGGCGCCGACCTGGAGGCCCTCTGCAAGGAGGCGGGCATGGTGGCGGTGCGGCGCTACCTGTCGCTCGAAGGCGCAAAAAGCGGCGTCGATGAGTCAATCGCGGCCGACGGTATGCGCATCACGATGGACGATTTCCTGAAAGGCCTGAGGGCGGTTGAGCCTACCGCGACGAGGGAGATATCGACGGAACGGTCGAACGTCACCTGGCAGGACATCGGCGGCCTGAAGGAGATAAGGGAGGCCCTCGCCTCCATCATAGACTGGCCCGCCAGATACCCCGACCTTTTCGCATCGGCGCGGGTCATGCCCCCGCGGGGGATACTCTTTTCCGGGCCGTCCGGCACGGGAAAGACGCTGACCGCGAAGGCCCTCGCAGGCGAGACGGGCCTCAACTTCATCTCCATAAGCGTCCCCATACTTTTCTCGAAATGGCTGGGCGAGTCCGAGAAGGCACTCCACCAGATATTCAAGAAGGCGAAGCAGTCGGCCCCCTGCATACTCTTCTTCGACGACATCGACAGCCTCTCAGTGAGGCGCACGGCGGCCTCCGAAGGCGAGGCCGTGGCGGAGCGCATGGCGAGCCAGCTCTTCAACGAGCTGGACAACCTGAGCGACCTTTCGCAGGTGATCGTCCTCGGCGCGACCAACAGGCCCGATTTGCTCGACCCAGGACTGACGCGCTCGGGGAGGCTCGACTACGTCCTCGATTTCCCCTTGCCCTCGCACGAGGACCGCGTCGATATCTTCCGCGTCCACGCGAAGGGCAGGCCGCTAGCCCCAGGCATCGACCTCGCCGAGCTCGCCGCGCTTGCCGAAGGGCTTTCCGGCTCCGACATCGCGGCGGTCTGCCGGAGCGCCGCGATGACGGCCATAAGCAGGTGCATCGGGGACGGCAGGCAACCGAAAGGCGCCGGAGGCGTGCTCATCACGATGGACCTTTTTAGAACGGCCATAAAAAAAGCCAGGGGTCGGGCGGCAGGTCAGGGGAGGGGGTAATGCTGAAGGCAGTAAGGAAAAGGCGCGCCTACGAAGACATCGTCGATCAGATTTTCAGGCTCATAGAGAAGGGCAAGCTCCGGCGCGGCGACCAGCTCCCCGTGGAGAAGGAGCTCTCCGAGACGTTCAAGGTGTCGAGGCTCACCGTGCGGGAGGCGATCCTTTCCCTGGAGACGATGAAGCTCGTTGACAGGCGGCAGGGGAACGGCACCTACGTGATCGCGTCGAGCGAAGAGGCGCTCGTCAAGCCGCTCGCCGCGGCCCTCGTGCAGGAGAAGGACAGCCTCCTCGATGTCTTCGCCGTGAGGGAGATCATCGAGCCGGAGATCGCGCGGCTGGCTACGGGCAACGCGACGCCGGAACATATCGCGGGGCTGGAGCGCATCCTGGAAATCCAGGAGAATGAGCTTGCGAACAGGAACAACCGGGTGAATGCGAGCTTCCACCGGGAGCTGGCCAAGATGGCAAGGAACAAGGTCCTGGAAAGGCTCCTCTTCGCGCTCATGGACACCCTAGCGGCCGCGGGGGAGAAATATTCACAGACGGAGGAGCGGAGGCGGAAATCGCTCCAGGGCCACCGGCAGATACTCCTTGCGGTGCAGACCGGCGAGAAGGACGCGGCGGGGCGGGCGATGCGCCTGCACCTGCGCGAGGTGGAAAATGTGCTATTCAGGAAAGGAGGTAGAGACGAAAGGGCATAGACGAGAAACAAGAGGTTTCAACGGTTTAATCGAGGGGTTTACTGACAAACCTTAACAAAGGAGGTAAGAGGTATGGCTAAAGTGACCGAGATAACGGTCTGGACGAGGGGGGTGGTGATGGACAAGGAAGCCCGCGACGTCGCCAACGCCTTCGCCCAGGCAGCGAAGGCCGAAGGCAAGTTCGTCCAGGCTTTCGACAACTACGAGGACCTCCCCGACCGCGTGATGGTGACGACGAGGAAGTACGCGCGGATCAGCGACGAGGAGATCGAGATGAAGTACCTTTACACGAACGCCAATCCCGACGTGGTCGTCGTCATCGAGCCGACCATCGTGAAAGGCATCAACGTGCTTAAAGGGATGCCCCAGGGCGGCCTCCTCGTCATCAACACCTCCCGGCCCATCGACTACATGCTCCAGTTCATCCCGAACGTGGACATCCTGGGCGCGATAGCGACGGTCGACGCGGACGGCATCTCCGGCATCCGCACCGTCGATTTTTCGGGGTCGGAAGGCGGGGTCGATACTTCGGGCCTGGGGGCGGGCATCGCGGCCCCCGTACTCGGCGCGATGGCGCGCGTGACCGGCATGGTGAAAAAAGACAGCCTGGCCAGGATCGTCAGCGACGTGGCGGCCCTGGACCGCGGCTACAACGAGGTGAAGCTCCAGAAGTTCCGCAAAGTCAGGTCCCTGTACTCGTGGGGCGGCTGAGGCAGAGCAAGGGAATGAAAGGTGTGGCGCCTTCAATTCTTGAGAAAAGGAGATACATATGGCTATAAAAGTGCCCAAGGATAGGGAAGTGCCCTTCGGGGCGATCACGCCTGCGCCCGTCAGGGAGCAGGACCTGTTCATAACGTCGAACTGGCGCGCTGTCCGTCCCATCATCGACCACGAGAAGTGCACGCGCTGCTTCACGTGCTACGCGGCGTGCCCTGACGCCTGCTGGTCTTACAACGAGAAGGAAGACAAGATGGAATGGAACTGGAAGTTCTGCAAGGGCTGCCGGGTATGCATACACGAATGTCCGTCGGATGCCCTGTCTGCCGCCCCCGAGCTCGATTTCCCGGATGGGGTGGTACGCCTGGAAAAACCTTTTTAAGGAGGATGTTATGGCCCAAGAAAAAATGCTCAGCGGCTGCGCGGCAGCGGCGCAAGGGGCTAAATATGCGGAAGTGGAGGTTATCTGCTCCTTCCCGATCCGGCCTTATACCGCGATCATGATGGAGCTTGCGAAGATGGTCGCCAACGGCGAGCTGGATGCCGAGTTCGTGCACGGCGAGGGCGAGCATGCGCAGCTCTCGGTGGTGCTCGGCGCGTCCGCCTGCGGCGCCCGCGCCTTCACGGGCAGCTCGGGCGTCGGCGTCACGTATGCGTTCGAGGTTTACAGCCCGGCTGCCGGCGGCCGTTACCCATTACAGATGGCGATAGCCGACAGGACGCTCGACCCGCCGGGGGACTTCGGCTCGGAGCACACCGACGCGATGTCCGCGAGGGACCAGGGCTGGCTCATGGGCTGGGCTGCTACGCCGCAGGAGGTCTTCGACAACACCCTTATCAATTACAGGGTAGGCGAGGACCCGAAGATCATGCTGCCCCAGTTCGTCTGCCAGGACGGCTATTTCCTTTCCCACATACCCGACCGCGTCGTGCTGCCCGACATGGCGCAGGTGAGGGAGTTTCTCCCGCCTTATTCGGCGCCCCACCCTTTGAGCCCGACCTGCCCCGTCTCGCACGGTCCGCAGATCAGGCCGGACCAGGGCGCGCCGATGGACGCGCAGCGGGCTGCGACGTTCTTCGACCTGCCCCCGGTGATCGAAAAGGCCGTGGCCGACTTCAACGCCATTTTCGGCCGCAGCATGGACCCGTGGCTTGAAACATATATGATCGAGGACGCCGAGGTTGCCTTCTTCATCCAGGGCGCCCACGCGAACACGTGCAAGAACGCGATAAGGCACCTGAGGGCGCAGGGACTCAAGGCGGGCATGGTCAGGCCCCGCTGGGTCCGTCCGTGGCCCACTACTCAGATAGCGGAGGCGCTGGCCCACGTCAAGGCGGTTGCCTGCGTGGAGACGAGCACGTCCTACGGCGGCGCCACGAGGGGCGGCAACCTCATACACGAGGTCTGCGCCTCCCTTTACCACCTGGACAAAAGGCCGCTTGTCACGTCCTTCATGGCGGGGCTGGGCGGCGACGTGATCCTCCTCGAAGACTTCTACTACATGGCAAAGATCCTGAAGCAGACGGTGAAGGAGAAGAAGGCCCGCCAGCTTGCTTACTGGGTGGGCTTCGAGGACGAGACGTAAGAGCGCATGCGAAAAGGAGGCTGACAATGCAAGAGTTCAATTACAATAAACAGGTGCTTGAGCCGATCAAATCGATGCGCGGCGCGCCCAGGGAGGAGATGTACGTCCCCGGCCACCGCACGTGCGCGGGATGCGGCCCGGCCCTCAACTACAGGCTGACGGCGAAGGCGGCGGGAAAGAACACGATATTCGTAGGCCCGACGGGCTGCATGTACGTGGCCAATTCGAGCTATCTCTGCACGCCGTATGCCGTTTCGTGGATCCATGCGCAGATCACGAACGGCGGGGCGGTGGCCTCCGGCATCGAGGCCGCTTTCAAGATACTGGCCCGCAAGAAGAAGTACGTCGGGCCGTTCCCCAACGTCATCTGCATGGCGGGCGACGGCGGCTCCGTGGACATCGGCCTCCAGGCCATGTCCGCAATGATGTACAGGGGGCATGACGCCCTGTTCGTTTGCTACGACAACGAGTCGTACGCCAATACGGGCATCCAGACGTCGCCGACGACGCCCTACGGCGCCCAGACGACATTTACGCCGCCCGGCAAGGTGATCCCCGAAGGGAAGACGCTCTTCCCGAAGGACCCGCCGCAGCTCGTGATAGGCGGCCACCCGGCGGTCAAGTACGTCGCTACGACGAACATCGCCTACCCCGTCGATCTCATGAACAAGGTGCGGAAGGCGCTCAACGTGGAAGGTCCTGCCTTCCTGCATATGTTTGCGCCCTGCCCCAAGGGGTGGAAGTTCGATGAGAGCCTGACGCTGGAGATGGCGAGGCTCGCGGTGCAGACGGGCATGTGGACGCTCTACGAATGGGAGAACGGGGTCTACAAATATTCCCACCTGCCGAAGACGTACAAGCCGGTGGACGACTACATGAAGTACCAGGGGCGCTTTGCGCACCTGCTGGCGGAGCATATCGCCAAGATGCAGGCGTTCGTGGACGAGAAGATAAAGAGGATCAAGGCGATAACGGCGGAGGCCCCGGTGCCGACGCCGAAAAAGAGGGCATAGGCCCGCTGAATGAACTTTTCCGTCTCCGCATCTGATTTAAGAAGGGGCGCTCTGGACCTCATAAGGGGGCAGGGCGCCCTTCTTTAAGTTTTCCCGCAACGGAAGGGAGGCAGGGTTATGGCTACTCAGGTCGTAAACAAACAAGAAACGGACATGGCCAAAGAGATGTACGGCGCGGTGGCGGGCAACCGCTGGGTGCAGCTCATCGCCGGCGTGGTGGCAATGATAGTAATATCGAACTACCAGTATGCTTTTACACTCTTTACACCGGGCATGAAACAGACGTTCACCGGGGTGCCTTATCAGAAAATAGCAGCCATATTTTCCATGTTCATACTCTTCGAGACCTGGCCGGTGCCCGTGGCGGGCATCTTCGTAGACAAGCTGGGCATCCGCAAGCTCATGATTATAGGGGCGTTGCTCATCCTTCTGGGATGGGTTCTCGGCGGCACCGTCTCCACGTCCGTATTTTCCCTCTACATCTACTACGGTGCGATCGCCGGCACAGGGGCAGGCATTATTTATATCTCGACGGTCGCCAACGCGGTAAAATGGTTCCCCGACAGGAGGGGCCTTGCAGCGGGCCTGACCGCCGCCGGTTTCGGAGGCGGCGCTGCGCTTACCATCATGCCCATCGCAGGCAGCATCGCCAGCCTGGGCTGGGCGCACGCGATGGCCGTGTGGGGCATCGGCCAGGGCATCATCGCCTTCGTCTGCGCACTCATACTCCGCCACCCGCCGACGGGCTGGGCGCCGGTAGGATGGCAGGCGCGCGCCCAGGAGGGAAAGACGGCGGTGGCGCAGTCGAAGGTCAACTACGCCTGGCAGCAGACGCTCACCCGTCCGGAATTCTATCTTCTCTACGTCATGTTCCTCTTTGTCTGCACGGGCGGTCTCATGACTACCGGCAACCTGTCGCAGATCGCGAAATCGCTCAACGTCTTCGACACGAAGATTTTCGGCTTGGCCATCGTACCTTTTACGGCGACCCTTACGGGCGTCACGAACGCCTTCTCCAGGATCATGTGGGGATCGATCTCCGATAGGATCGGCAGAGAGTATACGATGACCCTCGCCTTCGGCGTAGAGGCCGTCCTGATCTTCCTGATGACGCAGATAGCCGGCAGCCCCGTTCTCTTCGTGCTCGTCCTGCCCTTCGTCTTCCTGTCATGGGGCGAGATATACGCGCTCTTCTCCGCCATCACGGGCGATGTCTTCGGGCCGAAAAACGCGACTGCAAACTACGGTATGCTTTACACGGCCAAGGGCGTCTCGTCGATACTGGCCGGGTTCGGCGCTGCTGTTATGGCCGCTTACTTTGCGGGGTCCTTTGTCGTGCCTTATTACATAACGGCGATTTTCGACGCGATCGCCGCCATCCTGGCGTTCTTCGCACTGAGGCCGCTTATCAGGGGAAGGATCAACAGGGAGGTTGCGCAGGTCACGCCGGCCGGCGCCGCAACATAGTCGGTCCGGCCGTTTTTTGCTCCTGATTTTGTCGTCATCGGGGCCGTACGGTCGTCACGTACAGCAGAAGTACGCGGCGGCCGCGCGGCCCTGACCTTCCCGCCAACTCAAAACCGCCCCGATCCCCGGTCCTTCATAAATCGGGCGAGGAACGGGTGGATAATGGACGCCCGTCCGTCGTATAATGGCGTCTTATGGCCAGAAGGACATCGACCCGATTCCGGCCGCTCGTCGGTCTGGCTGCCGGTCTCGCGGGGGGCTTTTTCGGGGGGCTCGTCGGCGTAGGAGGCGGGGCGATAATGGTCCCGCTGATGACTCTGCTCGCCGGCGTGAGCCAGCACAAGGCGCACGGGACGAGCCTCGTCGCGGTAGTCTTCACCGGGGCTGTGGGCGCCCTAGTCTACTCCCTCCACAAGGCGGTCGATTGGAAGGTCGCGGTCTTGCTGGCCGTCTGCGCCATGCTCACTGCGCGCCTCGGCGCGCTCTATGCGCATTCCCTCCCGGAAAAAAAGCTCAGGCGCGCCTTCGGGGCCTTCCTGGTCTTTATCTCGCTCACGCTGCTGCTCAAGGGATACCTGCTCCATACGAGCCTCGTGCTTCCCTTCTGGCCGAGGACCGGCGTCCTCGCGGCAACGGGCGTCTTCGCCGGGTTCGTATCGGGCATGATGGGCGTCGGCGGCGGCGGCATCATGGTGCCCCCGATGGTGGTCCTCGCGGGGATGGGGCAGCACCTCGCCCAGGGCACTTCCCTGCTCGCTATGGTCTTCATAGGCTCGAGCGGCGCCTATACGCATTACAGGCTGGGCAACGTGGCGACCCAGATAGCAGGGGGACTCATTGCGGGCGCGCTCGTCGGGGGATATCTGGGCGGGGAGGCGGCCAATATGATGCCCGACTTCTACCTGAAGCTCGTCTTCGTCGGAGTCGGCGTCTGGATGGGGATCAGGTATCTGAGGAGCTAGGGCGGCCACCTTTAGTCGATCTACGTTGCTTCAGTACCTCACACATCACATTTCACATCACCCCACGCGCGGGATGATGTTGCCCCCCGATGGGAAGATTGCAACATCAGCTTTGGGATATTGCTCCCCCAGGCTATTTACCGTCTTTTGCAGGTCGTTCGAATACTCCATCCCCATCATCGCCACCTGCTCGGCGGTCAGCCCCTCCGTCACGTGGACGATGCGCTGCCTCTCGACGAAGTCCTTGAAGTGGACGATCTGCATGATGTAGGAGATGCCGAAGGGCTTCAGGTGGTCGGCAATGATTCCGTCCACAAAATCGCGGTGCACCTCGCTCGCGGTTTTCGCAGCCGCCATCTCCCTGATGAGCGGCAGGATCGGCCCCGCCTCTTTCTGCGCAGCCACCCATACGACGACGCCCCCCGACCTCGTCGCGCCCGAGCCCATGTGGAGCGCCTTTGTGGACTGCACCCCTATCTCCAGAGGCGCGGCCGACGTGATCGTGATGTCCGCGTGGTGCGGCAGGCGCATCACGTATAAGGACTCGGCGAAGCCCGCGGCCGCGCGCTGCGCCGCCTCCGGGTGCCCCGCGAACGCCCTGATGACCTGCTTCTTCTCGTTTATCACAAAGTCGAGCTTGAAGGCCAGCCTTGAAAGGCGGCCCGCGTCCACGATCTCCTCCCAGAACGGGTTGCCGTCGAGGAGGCTGACCGTGCTGTTCCTGTTGCGCATAAGGGCGAAATGGTGCTCGGCGACCGAGCGGTACGAGGCGACGCCGGGCATGACGATCTTGTAGCCGCCGCCGTAGCCCGCGGTCGGATGGGGCATGCACTCGCCGATGCCGATTACGAGGTCGGCGAGCGCGACCTGCCGGTTCAGCTCGACGAGGATCCCCCGGTGCGTCCTGCCTATCGTGATGTTCTCGGGCGACTTCGAGTCGTGCGAGACGAGGCGGCCTGCAAGGCGCGCGGCGGCCGCGTCCCCGACCTTTGCCGCCATCTGCCCCTGCGAGAGCACGGGGTGGGTGCCGCACGCGCAGACGGCCGTGACCCGCGCGTCGGGCACGCCTGCCGCATTGAGCCCATCGAGCACCTGCGGAAGGGCGAGATGGGCCGGGGTCGGCCTCTGGAGGTCGTCGAAGAGCAGCACAACCTCCATGCCGGGCTTGACGAGCTCCTCGATCTTCGGCGAGCCGATGGGGTTGTCGAGGGCGCGCGTTATCTCGGCGGCTGCGTCGGCCGCGACAGGCGCGGGCGCCCTGTCGGCCTCCGTTATGACGTTCCATCCCGGCGGTATCCTGAAGTTAAGGCGCTGACCGGAGTAATTGAGATAGTATTCTTCCACGACGCCCCCCCTCCTCTTGCGTTCTTATCCACCCGTTCGCCAGGGGCCGGGTTGCTCTGGCGTCACCGGCCCCGCGACCGGGCAGAAATCCCGTTATTTCGTCTTCGACAGCAGCTTCTTCAGCTCCATGCCGGTCTTCGGGTTCTTGCCGATTATGTCCTTCCAGCCTTCGTCGTACGCGATTTTCAGGAACTTGTCCCTCTCGGCCGGGGGCAGCACGATCGTCTCAATCCCTTCCTTCGTAAGGAGGGAATGCTCCGTCCTCGCAAGCGCCTTGTAATAGGCGACTACCTCTTTCTCAGACTCGACGGTCGCTTCCGTCAGGACGTCCTGAAGGTTCTTGGGCAGCTTCTCCCATGTCTTGAGGTTCATCACGAGGGGGTTGGGACCGGTATAAAATGTCGGCTCCACCATGTACTTCGTCTGCTTCTGCCATCCCCAGTCGCGGATGCCGACCTCCGGCCAGCAGTAGCCGTCCACTACGTTCCTTTCCAGGGCGACATAGACTTCCGTGGGCGGTATGACCACGGGGTTGCCGCCCAGCCCTTTTATCGCCTGAAGGTACATGGGCGACACCCGGATGTTAAACCCGTGCAGGTCTGCCGTCTTTATGGGCTTCTTGAGGAATAGCTGGAACGGTATCTGTATGCCGAGCCGCCCCAGGTAGTATAGCCCCTGTTTCTTGTGAAGCTCGTTCATGTAGGCCCAGGCGCCGTTCGCCCTCTCCTCGGAAGGCGTGTAGTCTGACAGCTTCAGGGCGTCCACCTCGGGAATGACCGAAACGTAGTAGGCATTGGTCGTAAAAACGAGGTCTACCATGCCCCGCTGCACGGCCTGGACCTGGTCGGGGGTCTTGACCGCCTCGGGCCCGCCGATGAACCGTATCTTCAACTGGCCGGGCGCCTTCTTTGCGACGACCTTGTCCACCGTATCGGTGAACATTGTAAACGCCTTGTACTCGGTGGCCGTCTTCGGCCACGCGGTCACGGCCTTCAGGACGACTTCAGCCCGCGCCGGCCCAGCGGCCATGCCCAGGACGAAGCACACAAGCGACAGCACGACACATGCAAGAACTACTTTTTTCATCATGGTTACCTCCGCTCCTCTTTTTTCCTTTCTCTATGTTTCCCCTCTTAACATTTTTTTGCAGCTATTTCATCATACCCATAAGGCTCGGCACGATCGTCGCGATGGTCGGGAAAGCCATTACGATGGCGATGCAGAGTATATCGACGATCACGAAGGGCGTCACCGCCCTCCAGATGTCGCGCATGGTTATCTCCGGCGGGGCGACGCCTTTCATTACGAAGAGCGTAACACCGAACGGCGGGGTGATCAGGCCCGTCTCAAGCGCGATGAGCATCATCACGCCGAACCAGATCGTATCGTAATGGAAGGCGTTCACGACCGGCATGAATATCGGTATGGTTATCATCATGATCGCGACCGTTTCCATGAAGCAGCCCATGATGAGGACAACCACCATCATGGCCATGACGACGATAATGGGCGCGATGGAAAGGTTGGTGATGAAGCTCGTCATGCCGGAGGCGGCGCCGGTAAAAGCGAGTATCTCGCCGTAGGTGCTCGACACGATGATAATCATGAAAATCATGGTGGTCACCTTCACCGTGCTGAGGACCGCCTTCTTGACGATCTCCCAGGAAAGACGCCTGTAACAGAGCGCCAGGATGAAGGAGCCGAGCGTGCCCGTTGCCGCCGCCTCGGTAGGCGTAGCAACGCCCAGGAAGATGAGGCCGATCACCATGAAAATAATGAAGCCGAGCGGCAGGAGGTATATCACCGTGACGCGCACCTTCTCTTTGAAGGCCACCTTCGGGACGTCGTAGCTTGGCGCCTCCTTGGGAAAGATACGGCACCAGACGACGACGTAGACGAAATAGAGGGCGGACATGATGATGCCCGGCAGTATGCCTGCGATCAGGAGCTGCCCCACGTCGATATTGGCGAGGCTCGCCAGGACGACGGTAAGGGCGTTCGGCGGGATCAGGGCATCGACCGTGCCGACGCCCATGAGCGGACCGAGGCTCATGTTCTTGCTGTAGCCCTGCTTCAGCATCTCCGGCAGAAGGATGGCGCCCAGGAGCGCGCACGTCGCTATCGTGGAGCCGGAGAGGGCGCCGATAATCACGCCCATGATGATAGCCAGTATGGAAAGCCTGCCGGGAAGCTTGCCGAGCCACTTGTCGAGGACGTTCACCGCATCCAGGCCGAGGCCCGTGTGGAATATAAGCTCGCCCATAAGTATGAAGAAAGGCACGGGGAGGAGCGTAAAGGTCGTGATCGAGGTAAAGGTGCCTGTCACGACGCCGACAAGCCCGGCCGTCCCGCCCAAGAAGAAATAGGCGGCTATCATGTTGACGATCAGAAACGCGAAGGCGATCGGCACGCCGGTCAGGAGCAGGAAGACCATGCCGCCGAAGAGCAGGGATATCGTCGTGTACCATTCCATGCTCTACCTCCCCGCCCCTTCGCTGCCGGCGATCCTGCCCCAGGCCATTCTCAGGAATTGAATGGTCAGCAGCAGAAAGCCTACAGGGATGATGAAGAAGATCGACGCCTTCGGAACGGTCACGGCCCTTACGTCCGTAACGTGGTTCACTATGGAATCAATCGTGTATGTGACGCCGTAATAAAAGCATATGGCGCAGATGATGGCGCTGGTAATGAACATCACGATATCGAGGCCGCGCTTCTTCCCCTCGCTCAACGTGCTGTAGATGATGTCCGTAGTGATGTGGCCTCCCTCCCGCAAAAGCCAGGCGGTGGCGAGGAAGACGATCCAGAGCAGCCCGTACTCGGTGGTCTGGGTGATCCATATTGTCGTCTCATTGAAGAGGAACCTCATGAAGATCGTGTAGCAGACGGCCCCGCAGATGAAGATGAGCACGACGCCGGCCATGACGGCCATCGCGTCAAGAAGCCGGTCGAAAA
This sequence comes from uncultured delta proteobacterium, assembly GCA_963835595.1. Classification (GTDB taxonomy): domain Bacteria; phylum Desulfobacterota; class Syntrophorhabdia; order Syntrophorhabdales; family WCHB1-27; genus CAWEPK01. The sequence goes on from CAWIGL010000002.1 coordinate 58,205, forward strand.
ACCTCCAGAAGGGGTTCATAACAGTAACGCCTCCTTTACTGTCTCCCGCGTACTGAGGCAGACGGGCGAAGCCGCCTGTCGCGCCTGCCGCCGACACTCCATCTTATAAGCAACGACCCGGTAAGTCAACGCTTCTTTCCCTTCCTCTTTTCCGCTATATCGCGGTAAGCGTCCTCCTTGAACTGGGCAAGGTGGTCCACAACGGCCGTGTTGATCTCCGCGCCGTCGCCCCCCTCTATGGCCGCAAGTATCCCCCTGTGGCCGCGCAGGGCGCGCTCGGCGCTGCCTGGGCCGTATAGGCCCTGGAGCCTGTACCGCAAGGCGTGGCGGGAGAGGGTCTGCGCCAGCTCCAGGAGGCGCTTTCCGCCTGAGAGGCGCGCTATCGTCTCGTGGAACTGGGCGTCGAGGTCCACGAAGGCGGCCAGGTCGCCCGATGCAAGACGCTCCTGCGCGATGTCGATGTTGTTCCTGAGCGCCTTTAACAGCCTGTCCCGCCCTTTTTCCATGGCCCACCGGATGGCGAGGACCTCGATCAGGCAGCGTATCTCGTAAATCTCGGCCGCCTCCTCCCCGCTTATGGGCCTCACCTTGTAGCCCACCCTCGGTATCGACTCGATAAGGCCCTCCATCTCCAGGCTGTGCAGGGCCTCCCGCACGGGCGTCCTGGACGTGCCTATATCCTGGGCGATCCGCGTCTCGATGAGGCGCTCGTTGGGGCCGATCTTCCCGCTGAGTATCTGCTCCCGCAGGTGGTGGTGCACCTTCCTGCGGATTGTCGGCGTAACCTCTATGACGAGCTTGCTTTTCATCAAGTTGGAACCTTCATCCAGGCTATTATCCGGCGCAGCCCAATCACGCCTTGCAGCCCTTTACCATGCCTTTCAGCAGAGCCCACTCCTCGTCCACTTCCTGCTGCAAGCGGCGGATGTCGTCGGGGGTGAAGTGGCGGAAGCGGCCCTGGATGCGGACGTACTCGTCCACGGGAAGCCCTTTCGGCTCGTGGGTGATCCTGTACTCCCTGCCGTCGATGACCTCGTAAAGAGGGAAAACGCGCGTCTCGACTGCGAGCTGGGCGGCCCTCGCAGACATGTGCTCGGGCATGCGCCAGCCCGTAGAGCAGGGCGTCAGCACGTGGAGGAACTTCATCCCCTTGATCGCCTTCGCCTTCCTCACCTTCTCCATGAGGTCCTCCGGGTGGCCTATGGAGGCGGTGGCTGCGTAAGGCATCCTGTGCGCGGCGATGATCTGCATGAACTTCTTCTTCCTGCCGCGCCTGCCGCCGGGGGTCGTCATCGTCCACGTGTTCTGCGGAGTCGATGAGCTCGACTGGATGCCCGTATTCATGTACGCCTCGTTGTCGAGGCAGACGTAAATAAAATTGTCGTTCCGGTCGGCCGCGCCGGACAAGGACTGGAGGCCGATGTCGAAGGTGCCGCCGTCACCCGCGAAGGTCACGGCGGTCACGTCCTCGCGCCCCTGGAGGCGCAGGGCGGCCGCGATGCCGGAGGCCGTGGGCGCGGCGATCTCGAAGGCGGAGTGGAAGCAGGGCACCGCGAACGTGCTGTTGGGGTAGGTGGCGCTTATCACGCCGACGCACGAGGGCAGGATCACCATGACCGTCTTCTTGCCGAGCACCTTGAGGACGAGGCGCAGCGTCGTCGCCTCCCCGCAGCCGGGGCAGGCCATGTGGCCGCACCGCATGTATTCCTGTTCTTCCATTTCCGCCGCGCCTTCGGTAATCATGCTGTGACCCCCATTATTTCCTCACTTCCTCACGAACGTCGGACCATTCAGGCGCGATTTGCCACTCAGGGCGGCAGTTATTGGGGCTCAGCGCCCCCTCCAGCGGCAAAGCCGCATGGAGCCTTCCCCCTCACAACTGCGCATTGCCCGGTCCCGGAACTGTTCCCTCTCTTTTCGTTCCTCACTTCCTTACAAACGTCGGACCATCCAGGCGCGATTTGCCGCTCAGGGCGTCGAGGACCATCTGCTCGATCATCTCGGGCGAGACGTCCGCGCCGCAGATGCCCGCTATGATAGCCCGTGACGACCGGCGGCCGGTCCATGCCGTAGAGTGCGGTTTTCAGCTCCTGGCACCAGATGCCGCCGTTGCCGAGGGAGACGTTCCGGTCGATCACCGCCACCTTCGGCACGTCCTGCCAGGGCCTCCCTGACCTCCTCGCGCGGGAATGGGCGCAGGGCCTTCAGCTTGAGCAGCCCGGCGGCGACGCCCTTCTCCCGCATCGCGGCTACCGCCACCCGCGCAGTGCCCGTCATGGCGCCGCTCGTCGCAAGGACGATCTCCGCGCCTTTCGTATCGACCGCCTCTATCACGCCGTAGCCCCTGCCCATGATCCTCTCGTACTCCGCGTTCGCCTCCCGTATGATCGGCCGCGTCGCGTCCATGTCCTCGAAGCTCCTCTGGCGGTAGCCCATGTACTGCTCAGGGTTGACCACGTTCGAGATATAGGCGGGCGCTTCGATGTCGAAGCGCGTCGGCACGCGGAAAGGCGGCAGGTAGGCGTCGACCGTCTCCTGGTCGGGTATCTCGACAGGCTCGATGAAATGGGAGGTGAAAAAACCGTCTATGGCGACGAGCACGGGCAGGAGCGCGTTTTCGGCGATCCTGTATCGCCTGGATCACCGTGTCGAGCGCTTCCTGGGCGTCCTCGCAGTAGAACTGGAGCCAGCCCGTGTCGCGCTGGGAGAGGCTGTCCGACTGGTCGCTCCCGAAGGCCCACGGGACCGCGATGACCCGGTTCACGTTGCACATCACTATGGGCACCCTGTTGCCGGAGGCGAAGTGGAGCATCTCGTGCATGAGGGCGAGCCCCTGGGACGCCGTGGCGGTGAAAGTCCGCACGCCCGTCAACGACGCGGAGATGCAGGCGGCCATAGCGGAGTGCTCCGACTCGGTGCGCATCATCACGCCCGCGAGCCTGCCTTCGTTCTCCATATCGGAGAGCTTTTCGTATATGGGCGTCTGAGGGGTTATGGGGTAGGCGGCGACGAACTGCACCCTGGCGAGGCGTACCGCCTCGGCGACCGCGTAGTTGCCCGCGAGCAATGCTGTCTCATCGGCCGCCTCCCATGCCTATCACCTGTCTCGGGCAGGCCGAGGCGCACATGCCGCATCCCTTGCAGTAGTCGCTCTTCACGTCGTACCCGCCCGCCTTCGCCTTCAATATGGAGACGTCCGGGCAGAGCAGGAAGCAGAGGTCGCAGGCAGTGCAGGTGCCGCACTTGAAGCAGCGGGCGATCTCCGCCTCCGCCCGCTTGCGGGTGTAGCCCGGCGGCGATCTCGGCGAAGGCGTCTGCCACGCGGCCTTTGCCGCCTGCCTTATGCGGGTTATCGTTCCTTTTGGCGAAGGGTACGCAGATCGTGTTGAGCCTGTCGTAAGTGACGACGTCCGACAGATCGACCTTCGGCCGGTCCGGGTTGGCGAGCGGCTGCGAAGGCGAACGACGGGCCTGCGCCGATGCGCAGCGCCTCTACTCGCGGTCCGCGTCCTTGCCCTCTATATAGCAATAGATCGCCAGCGCGCCCATCTTGCCCGATGCGATGGCGTCGGCTACGAAGGCCCGGCCGCCGGAGGCGTCCCCGCCCGCGAAGACGCCGGGCGCTGCCGTCGCCCCCGATAGGCGTCGATCCCGATCATGCCCTTTGCGGTCTAGCGACGCCTGATGCGGCAGAAACCCGATCTCCGGCGCCTGCCCGACTGCGGCGATGACCGTATCGACGGCCAGAACGAACTCGGAGCCGGGGATCGGGACGGGGCTGGGCCTGCCGCTTCCGTCGGGCGGCCCTAGGCTCATGCGGACGCACTCGATGGCGGTCACGCGGCCGCCTTCCACGATAACGCGCTTCGGGGCCGCAAGCAGCTCTATCTTTATGCCGTCGCCTCGACGCCCTCGACATCTTCGGCAAGGGCGGGCATCTCCGATCTGGAGCGGCGGTAGAGGACGGTCACTTCGCCCGCGCCCAGGCGCTTCGCAGTCCTTGCGCAATCGACAGCCGTGTTGCCCCCACCTATGACGGCCACGCGCCCTCTTAAGTCCGGGGCCTCACGCATGGCGACCGAGCGCAGGAAGGCGATCCCCTCCAGCACGCCGGATGCGCCCTCTCCTTCTACGCCGAGGCCGCTCCCCTTGTGGCTGCCGACGGCCAGGAAAACCGCCTCATAATCGCGCCTGATCGCCGTAAGTGTGAGCGGACCGGCGCCTTCGGCCGCTATGGGCGCGCCCGTCTCGATGCGCACGCCGAGGCGCGTCACGCGGCCGATCTCTCTGCGCAGGACCGCCTTGGGCAGCCTGTATTCCGGTATGCCGTACATCAGCATCCCGCCTGCCTCGGGCAGCGCCTCGAAAATCGTCACGGGGAAGCCGAGGCGCGCGAGGTGGTAGGCGGCGGACAGACCCGCAGGCCCGCTGCCGACAACGGCGACCCGCTCCTTTCTCACCGCAGCCGGGCGCGGGGCCGCCACGCGGCCGTGGTCCGCGCAGAACCGCTCGAAGCCCCGGATGTTGACCGCCTCGTCCATCTCCTTCCGGTTGCACGCGCCCTCGCATGGGTGGTAGCAGACCCGCCCGCAGACTGCGGGCAGCGGGTTCTCCTCGCGGAAGATGGCCAATGCCCCGTCTATATCGCCCTTAGACGCCGTTGCGAAGGCCCGCGCGATGTCGTTCCCGATGGGGCAGCCATGCCGGCACGGGGAGGTCTTTTCAACCCAGGCGGGCTTTCCGGCGCTCCACTGGCCCGTCAAGAATATCTCCGTCGATCCCCTGGAAAACGGGATGATCGGCTCTATGTCCTCGATCGTGATGTCCCGGTAAGCCATCCCGCTCTAACTCCCTTTAACCACGCGGGTGACCTCGTAGGCACGCTTCGCCGCCGCGATATTCTCCGCGATCTTCGCAGGCACCGTGTCGCTTATCGCCTCTTCCAGGCGCTCCATCGATATCGCGCCCGTCGCCTTCGCGTAGGCACCGAGCATGGCGGTGTTGATCGTGGCCCCCAGGCCCGCCTCTTCCGAGACGGCCAGGGCGTCCACCAGGGCGACGCGGGAAGCGGAAAGCTGCGTGAAATCGACGTCTGTGAGGGCGTTGTTTATAAGGATGAGGCCGCCGGGCTTGAGGGTCGATGCCACTTCATTCGCCTCGACAAGGTCCGGCGCCATGTAGATAAGCTCGTCGGCGCGCCTGATCTCGCACTTGAGGAAGATCTTTTTGTCGTCAACACGCAGGAAGCTCGCCACCGGCGCGCCCCGCCTCTCCCCCCCGAACACGGAGAAGCACTGGGGGTACTTCCCCATCAGGAAGAAGACCTTCGCCAGTATCTGCGACGCGATTACCGCCCCCTGCCCTCCCCTTCCGATGAACTTTATCTCGGTCATTGGCCCGCTCGACCTCCTGTCGGTTATGTGCATACTGTACCCCAGGGTTAAGGGGTTGTCAATCGGTATTTGGGATGATTATGGGGGCGGACGGGTTAATTTTGCGGCAAGCTTTGTCGTCGTGTTTGGCGCGAGTCCTCACATACGCAAAGAGTATGCTCCGACTCTCACCTCCACGACTTCGCGCTATCCACAAAATTTCCTCCGTCCGCAAACGACAAGTGCGTGCTTCATCTACGAAGACTAGCCAGAAGAAAATGGGTTCTGGTTGAACATCATGAAGTGAAAACAAGTAACGTCGCATTTAAGGGGCGAGGGGTACACCGCCCCGAGTCCGCCTGAACTGCTTGTTAGCACCTTTTCCTCCTATTACATACTTCTTTATACATTATTTAATTAAGCCCATTGAATTTATCGGGAACGCAAGCTGATCCAAATAGTTGCCCAAAGTCACTTAATTTTCTTTCGGACTTTGTAATTCCACCAGTCTGCCTACCGTTTAACCAAATAGGTTCGTCTTGTTGATATTTCCACGTTCCTGCAATTGTTAGACTATTTAGATGATTCATATACATCCATATGTTGTCGGGAAATACGAGTCTATCAATTGGAAACTCTTCCAGAATCGTCCTCATACTTTCTATTTTATTCTCGTTTAAATCCCACTGCTGGTGAACTTTATACGACCTTTTCTTCAAATAATATAATATGACTGCTTCATCATGGCTTAATTGCTGGATTATTTTAGGGAAAGCTGGATGAGCTTTGTCTTGTTTGTTCTTATCTATTGCTTTAGCCAGTAATTCTGCAAACATTTCCCCAATCAAAGTTTCATTATCTGTATAGATCATGCCTTCAATAATCGGACCAACAATCTGTGGATGTGCTTCTACAAGATCATCCTCCTTGACCTTTGATGAAACATCCTCTAAGAACTTCTCCCATCGATCCTGTTTTGCTGCAAGATAGTCAAAACCAGCAAAGACAAATCGCGCTGTTTTTGTCACCTTCTGTAAAACTTTTCCTAGTTCTCTTATAGAGGGTTGAAATAGGTCTTTATAAACCTCAGTTGTTATTTTATTGCTGCTCATATCGTACTCCAATTATGGTATGCAAAGAATAGTGCTAATACAAAACTCAGCCGCGAGTGTAACAAGCCGGTTGCATCGCCTTGTTCGGTCATCGTCAGCGTTCTCCAAGTAGAGCACTGTCGCTGATAAATCCTAATAGCTCCTTCGCGAATGTCTCAAAGTACGGGTACGCCAATACCAGGAACAATGACGGAAAGCGTGACGCGAACATGTCGACAAAATATTCATAGGGGTTCCCCGTAGTTCTTTTCAGATGAAGTTCGAATGTCATCTTCTGCTGGGCTGTCAAATGGACTCTGAAATAATTCTTGGTATGGGAAATAAGCATGTTGTCGGGGCCATCGTGCAGCAACAGCACGTTTTTTCTCTCTGCCACGTCTTCCAGTTTTTCAGCCTTGCGTATGCCTTCAATGGACGTACTTGGATTCATCCGCCACAATTCGGCCGTAGTAATAATGACTGGCAATAGGACGAATATCGGTGGCGGAGTTCCCAGTAATTCGTCAACTTGATGAACAATAGAGTCAACTGCTCTACTCACTACAGAGTAACGCAATTGGTGCACGGCTTGTTCTATGGCCTTCGGGTTCTTGTCGTCGAGCAACAGTTCTATACCCTTCCCACACATGGAAATATCGCGTGCATATGATCGTACCTTGTCTCTTGATACCCTCCGACTGATATCGTACTGATCCAACAGGACAAACATATCTTCATATCTGGGCGAGTGTAAGTCATCCTCTGTTGGAGTAAATACCCAACGGGTGCCGTCATGTCTGTATTTGCACTCAACAAGCAGGTCCAGCCACAGATTAGGCTCTGTGAGTATGTAGGAAGAATAGATATCTATCGAGAACTGTGTGGGCAAGCCGGTTTCGCCAATTCGCTCGTATCTGTATTCGCGCGGTGCTGTGAACTCTAATTGCTTAAGAATTCTGGTAGTCGAGTATTCCAGAGGGACTCCGGACGAAAGAAAATGGTCTTTCCAATTCTTCTTGTCTCCCGTGGATTTTAGGTATCCATTAACGCAAACGGCTTGAGTCTCGGCACCCTCTTCTCGCAAGGGTGCAATGGCCCTATATTCTGGTGACGTCAGCCATCTTCGGATATGGTCTTCTGTGGGGAACTCAATAATAATTATCCTCTCAGGTTTCCAAGCCCCAAAGGATGTGATTTTCTCCCCGCGAACATGGTAGCGCCCACCGTATTTTGTGACAACGGTGGAGACTTGATCAATGTATTGTCTATATTTCTCACGATCTTTAACTTTGGAATCGATAATCATGTACACCGACATACTAATCCCTTCTTATGTGGTCGAACGCGATGATCAGCCTGAGCCCGCCGTTTGGGCGATTGGCCGCATCACATAGTTATGTGCTGGGCCAAAACTGGCCGCCACAATGGCAGTCATAATCCTTCTTCGGTCCCTCACCTGTAAGAGTGACACTGTTCAGTCGACCCACCCAAGTACCGCACCGATCACATTTCCAAGGCCCAGGATGAAAAGCCCGATCTCTGGTCCTTCGAAGATGGTCTTTTTCAGCAAGCGTAAGCAACCTTTTCTCTGAACCCTGCCGAATCCAGGCTCTGCCATCGTATTCATGGTAAGGGATACTTATTAGCCTTTGTGCGGTGATCAGCAGCAGCCGTTTGCCTTCCAGTTCTCCCACGTAAATCTCTGTCTGTAACGGCGGATCGAAGTTGCTTTTAATGCTTTGCGAAAGAGAAAGCTGCGCTTTGTCGAGATTTCCGGGTTCGACCCCACATACGGTTCCGTCCGGCTCTATACCAAAAATCACGGTTCCCTGGGCGGCATCCGCATTCACCATAGAACAAAGCGCTTCCATCGCCTCGCGTCTCAGACTCAGGGATTTCTTGAACTCTGTAGTTTGTCCCTCGCCATTTACTACGCGACTTGTCACGTCCATTTCCATCTCTCCGATTTGCTGCACATAACAATTAAGTATATGGAAAAATTTCTGTATATCCCACTCCAACCTATTTTTACAGAATCTCTTACCAAGCCCGGCGCGCGCTTGTATCAATCCCGCACTTCCCGTCGCCCCAGATAGGCCCATTCCCCATTGATTACCACCTCAAATCTATTATAGCAAGCGAAAAATGGAATATGCAGGATACAGGAAAGGTGGGCGTGGACAAGGAACGTCGAAGAGTTATTTGAAAAACACGTAAAGGCGAGGAAGTACTATTACGATACTACTCATGCCGGCAGGCAATAACGGCCTGCCGGCATGAGGCGAGGCCAACGTTTGGCGGTGGACGGGCGCAGCGCACTCGCCCGTGAACGTCCGACGATACGGGGCCGGGGTGGGCCGGAGAGATTTCCACGCTGCGCGTCAGAGCGATCTCTTTCTTTGCGCTACGCGCAGGTAAAAGATCGTTCTATCGCGCAGCCCTGCGGACTGGCGCCAAGAAAACGACGCGAAAGACGCGGAAGGATCCCGGCCTACCCCGGCCCCGGAAAACCGAATGCCTTGCTTTTCCGCCCCTGGAAGACGTATAATATGACTAGTCTGACTAGTAGGAGGGTTCTATGAGAAGGTGGCAGCTTCAGGAAGCAAAAGCACGGTTGAGCGAGGTTATCAAGCAGGCATCAAAAGAGGGTCCTCAAACCATTACGATGCGCGGAGAACCGGCTGCCGTCGTCATCTCGAAAGATGAGTACGAGCGCCTCAGACGCCCACGGGAGAATTTTGTCGATTTCATGCGGAAGTCGCCACTTTACGGCGCAGACATCCACCTGAGAAGGGAGCAGACGCTTACGCGGGAGGCGCAGATCTCATGAGCTATCTGCTCGATACAAACGTTGTCTCGGAGACCATAAAACGACAGCAAAACGACCTGGTAATCAAATGGCTCAGAGCGATCCCATCGGAGGCGCTCTTCGTCAGCGTCCTGACGTTAGGCGAGATTCGGAAAGGCATTGATGGGTTTACAGACCAAAAGAGAAAGGAGAAGCTGCGCCTCTGGCTGGAACACGAGCTTCCGGCGTGGTTCGAGGGACGGGTGCTTACGATTGACCTTGCCGTAGCTGACCGCTGGGGCAGACTGCTTGCGGAGGTCGGTCGCCCGGTTCCTACGGTTGACAGCCTTCTCGCAGCCACGGCTTTGCATCACGAGCTGCGGTTGGTAACGCGGAATGCCAGGGATTTCGACTATCCTGGGCTGGAAGTCATCAACCCCTGGCAGAATGCAAAACCGTAAGACATCGCTGTTCACTTGAACTCTTCACTATTTCCGACGGTCCCCGGACTGACGGCCGGGAAGAAAGAGGTGGACGCGGCGGGCGTTGCGCTATTGCCGGGTCTTCAACTCCTGGTCGATGAAACGAGATATTTGTTCCGGCTTCGTAAAGCTGCCGCTCAAGGCCAACTCCAGCGAAGACGCGAGGCGCCGGCATCCCACGGAGCGGAGCTGCCTCGGTAATTCCGGTCTCGAAGCAGGATATACCTTTCTTTTAATCAGCTCTGCCCTCGACATATGGGTGAGGTAAAATACCGCCTGCTCGTGAGCGGCGTCGGCGTCGCCTACCTCAAGCACAGACTTCAGCCGACGGAGCGCATCCTTGGCCCTTTTTATTGCAGTGTCGGCGGAGGGCATGGGTATTCGATCCGACCATGATTCCGACAGCGCATCCCAGAAGCCTTCGCGCTGGAAAAGGAGACGGCCGAACTTAACGGCCCAGCCGACCATGTCATCACCGCCTGATAGAAGCGAGTCAATCTGGTCGGCGGTATAAGCACGCACGTCAATTTCCAGGGGAGGCTTGACCGACAATCCGGGCAATTCCCTGCAAATCACGACGAGGTCCAAATCCAGGCTCTCTACGTCGGGCCGAACCGCGGAGCCGACAGCAACAAGAGCCAGGATGTTTCCGTCGCGGCGGGCCGAATTGATGAGATCGGCCGTCCACTTCCTGGCGCGATCCGTCGGCCATCTGTACACGTTATCAAGGGCCTGATTCATTGAAAAGGCTCTATCCATGCGTCCCGCCCGCAGCTAGAATTGCCTCTACCACGCTTACGTACTCTTCAATCTGTATCGCCAACTTTTCGGCGTCAAGCTCCGGCGCTTTAACATCGCCATACGCGACCGCTTTGCGTGCGTTGTTCAGGTCGCTCAGCAAACCCGAAACGTCGGGAAGCCCATGCCTATCATGCAACTCCAAAGCAATATCCGCCTTCTCCCAGTGTTTTCTCGACGTTTCCATGCCGAAATGTCGGGCGGCAGCTTCGACGGCGGCTTCCATGCAGTAGAATCCGTAGAGTGACAGGTCGTCCCAATCGGTAGGTTCATCCCAGGCCCCGAGCACCCGCTTCAAATGGCGCCGCGCAAGCTCAAGTTTGTCCGATGCACCCGACATTATCCAGCCCTCACCGCACGATCTCCAATAGGATATTATACGCTCTTTTAAAACCTTTCAATATTGATATTGCTTTGGCAGATCGAGAGGCGCAACTTGTGAACGACCGACGATACGGAGGGCGCGGCCTTTGATTCCGCGCGCAAAAGCGGCCGTGGGACGTGCCCTTTCGAGCGCGTCCCACGGTCTTTATGAAACCCTGCGAGGGAGGGGAGTCGTGCGCGTGTTTTTTCGCTTTACGACCACGCCATGCTTGCGCGCAGGTTTCTCGTCAGATTTTTGGATATCTTGGCCTGCAACTGCCTGATGCTCTCCCTCGACGTGTTGAAGAGCTCGCCTATCTCCCGTAGAGTGACCGGGTCCTCAGCCATTATGCGGTGCTCCAGGATGTAGCGCTCCTTCTCGTCGAGGAGCTTTTTGAAATGCGCCATCTTCTCCCTGAGCATCTCCGTCCTTTGTTTTTCGGAGACGACCTCCTCGACGTCCTCGCCGGAGGCTATCGTGTCCACCAGCTCTTCCCCGCCTTCGTACAGCGCCTCGTCGAGCGACACGTCGCCGTTTGTCAGCCTCAGCTCCATGTCTTCGATGTCGGCCGTTGAGACATCGAGGTTCTCCGCCAGCACATCGGAGGAGATCGCAATGCCCGCCCTTTCGAGCTTCTCCTTCTCCTTGTTGAGGGAGAAGAAGAGCTTCCTCTGGCTGTCCTTGGTGCCGACCTTGACGATGCTCCACGAATCCATGAGGTACTTGAGGATGTACGCCCGGATCCAGAAAGAGGCGTACGTGGAGAAGCGCGTACCCCTCTCCGGGTCGTACTTGCGTACGGCCCTCAGGAGGCCGACGTTGCCTTCCTGGATGAGGTCGAGGATGTTCAGGTGGAACCTGTGGTAGTCCATCGCTATCTTGACGACGAGCCGAAGGTTGCCCGTCACGAGCTTCTGCTCCGCTGCCTTGTCGCCGTGGCGCTTTATGCGCAGGGCGGTCTCTATCTCCTCTTCCTTGGTGAGGACGCGGGTCTTCGATATCTCATAGAGGTATGTCCTGAAGGAATCGTGGGACTGCGTGTCGTCCGACATGTTCGCTGACGTGGCAGTGGCGTTCATCTTGCCTCCTCCTTATTTGCTGTCTGCATCGGTGTCTGTTTGATCTTTGTGGGAGGGAATAACAAGAAGCGTGCCGCAGCCCGACCGGGTGCGCCCGCCCGCCAGAATATGGCCTGTTTACGCTGGTTTTAGCACTATTGCGGCGGCGGCGGACACCCCCCGGCCGGGGCTTAAATCCATCCTGTATCCAGGACAAGTCCGAAAAACAGGACTGCGGAGGGAGGGGCCGGGAGACTTGTGCGGGCCGACCTTCAGACGACGGCCGTCAGGCAGCGGCCGGGATATTGTGCTCCTTGAGCAGCGCGTAAAGGCGCGAGCGCGAAAGCCCGGAGATGCGGCAGGCCTCCTTCATGTCGCCTTTTGTCCTTAACATGAGGGCCTGGAGGTAGCGGCGCTCCGCCTCCTGCCTGTACTCGGGCAAGGTGCCGAATGGTATCGCGCCGCCGGTGCCGGCGCTGCCCGTGCCGCCGCTTCCGGCGCTGCCCGTGCCGCCGCTTCCGGCGCTGCTGCCGCCGTCCCCTTCGTCCGCCGCGACGCGGAACGGCGGGCCGTCGGGTGCTCCCGCCCGGCCCGTAGATGCGTCTTTGCGCAGGGAGGAGCGGGCGATCTTCACGCGTATGTCGATGGGCAGGTGCTTCGAGTAGAGGGTCGGCTCGTCGTAGGCGTCCGTCACTGCGCGCTCGATGGCGCTCACCAGCTCGCGCACGTTGCCCGGCCATTCGTAGAGCATCAGCTCGTCGAAAAACTTCGGGGAAAAACCCTTCGTCCCGATACCGTACCGCTCGCAGACGCGCGCCATGTGGTGCATCGCAAGATCCTTGATGTCTTCCCGCCGGTCGGTCAGGGGCGGCAGGTCGATGGTGAGCGTCCGCAGGCGAAAAAGGAGGTCAGACCTGAAGGCGTCCTCCTCCACCATCTTCTCCAGGTCCCTGTTGGTGGCGGCCACGAGCCTGAAATCGCTCTCGACCTCCTGCTTTGCGCCCACCGGCCTGAAGCGGTGGTCCTGGAGGACGCGGAGGAACGACTTCTGGAGGTTCGGGGGGAGCTCGCCTATCTCGTCGAGGAAGAGCGTGCCCCCGTGGGCGTGCTTTACCAGGCCGTCCTGTGCCCTGTCCGCCCCGGTGAACGCGCCTTTTTCGTGGCCGAAGAGGACGCTCTCGACGAGCGTCTCCGGCAGGGCGGTGCAGTCGACTACGACGAAGTTGCTACCCTTGCGCCTGCTGTTCTCGTGTATGGCCCGCGCGAAGACCTCCTTGCCCGTTCCCGTCCTGCCCGTGATGAGGACGTTTGCATCGCTGTGCGCAGCCTGCGCAAGCAGGTCGAGACACGCCTTCATTCTCATGCTGTTGCTTATGATGCCGGCCAGCTTGAGCGCCGCGAGGGGCTTGCGCGTGTTCTTCTCCAGCCTGTATTGCAGGGCGCGGGCCAGGGTCAGGGACATCTCCTTCGTCGTGGACGACTTCTGTATGTAGTCCCACGCGCCGTTTTTGATGGCAAGCTCCGCGCCGTCCGGGTCGCCGAGACCCGTAATGATAATGACCTCCGGCGGGGACGGCAGCTCGCGTATCCTGGGCAGGAGGTCGAGGCCGCTGCCGTCGGGCATCCTTATGTCGAGGAAGATCACGTCGAAGTCATCGGATGAGGCCGTTGCGAAGCCGTCCGCCAGTGTGCCGGCCGAGACGGGCGAGTGGCCCATGTCCTCAACCATTAGTGAGAGCATCTCGCGGATCAGCTCGTCGTCGTCTATGACTAGTATGCGTGCCACGGCGCTTTAATTCTACCTGATTTCGGGAAGGGAAAAAAGGGTTAATTACGACACATGTGGTAGCGGGTGTCGGGTATCGAAATTTTTCAGGAGGCCGGGGGCTGGACATTCCCCACCGCCCCCCGCCTTCACAAACCCCCTTCGGGCCATTATCTTATAGTGATATACGACAGGAGGCATGGAAGGCATGATGAAGAGAATGAGCCGCATCATTATAACCGTATTGCTCGTTGCGGCGGCGCTCCTTCCGCTCGCCTGCGCGACGGCAGATAGACAGGACAACGACCAGTCGGGCGAGTCGTACAGGCAGCGCTACGTGAGTCCGCAGACGGAGAGCAACTTCGAGCGGGAGAAGGCCCAGGCGAGCAACCTCGGCTCGTGAAAACCGCGCCGTCCGGCCGCATCTACCGGAGCGATTTTTCCATCCGGTCGCGCCACTCGGCGACGGCAGCGAGCGCGTCTTGCGCGACGCGCCCTTTTTTGCGCTTGTCGTAGCCTTCGAGGAGGCCGAAGTTGACGTTCATCGGCTGGAAGTCCTTCCGCTCGGTCCCGATGTAGCGGTAGAGCGCGCCGATACAGGTGGTGGGCGGGGGCGGCTCGAAGTCCTGCCCGCGCGCCAGGCGGAGCGCAGCGAGACCGGCCAGTAGACCCATCGCGGTCGATTCGACGTAGCCCTCGACGCCCGTGATCTGCCCGGCGAAGAATATGCGCCCGTCGCTTTTGAGCCGCAGGCCGGAAAGCACCGCCGGCGCGTCGATGAATGTGTTGCGGTGGATGCTGCCGTGCCTGAAGAAGCGCGCCTGCCGCAGCGCAGGTATGAGGCGGAAGACCCTCTCCTGCTCCGGGTAGGTGAGCTTCGTCTGGAAGCCGACCATGTTGTACATCGTCCCGGCGGCGTCCTCCCGCCGGAGTTGCAAGACTGCATACGGCACAACCCCGGTCCGCACGTCGCACAGGCCGACGGGCTTCATGGGGCCGAAAAGGAGCGTCTGCCGCCCCCTCTCCGCCATGACCTCGACGGGCAGGCAGCCCTCGAAATAGGGCGTCCCCTCGAACTGCCTGGTCTCGACGCGGCCTGCGGCGCAGAGGGCGTCGTAGAAGGCGTCGTACTCCTCGCGGGTCATGGGGCAGTTGAGGTAGTCGCCGCCGTCGCCTGCGCCGTAGCGGGAGGCAAAAAAAGCGGCCGACATATCGATGCTTTCCCCCTCGATAATGGGCGATATGGCATCGAAGAAATGGAGGTTCTCCCCGCCCGTCAGGGCCATGATGCGCTCTGCGAGGCCGGGCGAGGTGAGCGGGCCGGTGGCCACGATGACGATCCCCTCGGCGGGCAGCTCCTTCTTCTCTTCGCGGACGACCCTTATGCGCCCGTTGCCCAGTATGGCGGACGTGACTTTTTGGCTGAATCGCGCGCGATCGACGACGAGGGCCTTGCCGCCCGGTATGGCGCAGGCGTCGGCCGCCTCCATGATAAGTGAGCCGAGGAGCCGCAGCTCCGCTTTGAGCAGGCCGTGGGCATTTCCCGGCTCGTTCGATTTCAATGAGTTGCTGCAGACGAGCTCGGCGAGGAGGTCCGTCTTGTGGGCAGGCGTGGTCGAGGCGGGGCGCATCTCGTAGAGCGCAGCAAGCCCGCCCATGCGGGCTACCGTGAAGGCCGCCTCGCTCCCGGCCAGGCCGCCGCCTATGACTACGATTTCCACCCGCAGCCCTTCCGCTGGCAGTATTGCCGGCCCCTAAAGGTAAACAGCACGGGGGCGCCGCACGCAGGGCACTCGCCCTCTTTCGGTTGGAAACCGGTGGCGAAGGAGCAGTCGGGGTAGCGCGAGCATCCCCAGAACTTCTTCTTTTTCTTCCTCGAGACGCGCTCGACGAGCTCTCCCGTACAGCCCTCCTCCGGGCACTTGAGGCCCGTCGTGAAGGGGCGCGTATACTTGCAGCCGGGTAGTTGCTGCACGCGATGAAGCGGCCGAATCTGCCGCTCTTTTCGACCAGCGTACCCCCGCACTGCGGGCAGATGCCGTGAGTCGTCTCCTCGACGACCGATATGTTGCCGTCCTTATCGACGCGGACGTTCTTCTTGTTCTTGCAGGCGGGGCGGCCGCTGCAAACGAGATACTCCCCGTTCTTCCCCCAGCGCAGGATCATGTTCTTCCCGCACTTTTCGCACTTTATCGAGGTCTCTTTCTCCTCGGCCTTCAGGTTCTTCATCTTTTTCTTGGCCGAGCCCATCTCCTCCTTGAAGACGCCGTAAAACTCGTCGAGGGACGCGACCCAGTCCTCCTTGTCGTCCTCGATGCGGTCGAGCCCCTCTTCGAGGCGCGCGGTGAAATCGACGTCGATCACCCTGGGGAAGAACTCGGAAAGCAGCCCGTTGACCGTCCTGCCGAGGGGCACGGGGACGAGGCTGCCCCGCTCCTTGTGGACGTAGCCCCGCTCCTGGATCGTGCTGACCGTCGTGGCGTAGGTTGACGGCCGGCCGATGCCCTTCGCCTCGAGCGTCTTTATCAGCGTCGCCTCCGAGTAGCGGGGAGGGGGGCTGGTGAAGTGCTGGGCCGCGTCGAGGCGCTTCAAGGCCAGGATATCGCCCGCCTTCATGTCGGGGAGGTAGGCCCGCTCGTCTTCCCGCCTTTCGATCTCGTAGACGCGCGTGAAGCCGTCGAAGACGACCTTCGACCCCCGCGCGACGAAGGTATAGGCGTCCGCAGGGGCGCTGCCGCCTGCCGCTGCCTTGCCGCCGCCTGCCGCTGCCTTGCCGCCCGCCGCGATCTCCGCAGTCCGCATGTGGAGCCTCTCCCGCGCCATCTGGGAGGCTACGAACCGCCTCCAGATAAGCTCGTAGAGGGCGAGCATGTCCTTATCGAGGTGGGCCTTCAGCTTTTCCGGCGTGAGCCTCACGTCGGTCGGGCGGATCGCCTCGTGGGCGTCCTGGGCCGTCTTGCTGTTCGAGAAGACGTGCGGCTTGGCGGGCACGTAGGGCGCGCCGAAGGTAGCACCGATGAGCTTCCTCGCGTCCGCCAGCGCCTCGCCCGATATGCGCACGGAGTCGGTCCGCATGTACGTGATGAGGCCCGTTGTCGCGCCCTTGCCGATCTCCACGCCCTCGAAGAGCCTTTGCGCGACGACCATCGTCCTTTTCGGCGAGAAGCGCAGCCTCGCGGACGCCTCCTGCTGGAGGGTGCTCGTCTTGTAAGGCGGATACGGCGTGGCGAAGCGCTCCTTCTCCTCAACGGAGGCGACCGTGAAGGCGCTCTCTTTCAGGGCGCGCCTGATTTTCTCGGCCTCTTCCTTCGTCCGGACGCGCGCCTTCTCGCCGTTTATCTTTTCGAGCTTCGCCTTTATCTTCTCGCCGCTTGCAAGGGTAAGCTCGGCCTCTACCGTCCAGTACTCCTCCTTTACGAACGCCTCGATCTCGTCTTCCCTCTCGCAGACGAGCTTGAGCGCAACGGACTGCACCCTGCCCGCCGACAGGCCGTACTTGACCCTCTCCCACAATAAGGGGCTTATCTCGTATCCGACGAGCCGGTCGAGTATGCGCCGGGCCTTCTGGGCGTCGTACTTCGACTCGTCGAGGCTTTTCGGAGACTTCATCGCCTCAAGGACCGCCTTTTTCGTGATCTCGTTGAAGAGGACCCTTTTTACGGGCACGCCGTTGCCCTTCGCTATCTCCTCGGCCACGTGGAACGCGATGGCCTCGCCTTCCCGGTCGGGGTCAGACCCTATGAAGACCTTGTCGGCCTCCTTGCTCGCCTTTTTTATCTCGGCGACGATCTTCGCCTTCCCCTTGACCACTGTGAAGTGCGGCGTGAACCCGTGCTCCACATCGACGCCCATCGTGCTTTTCGGCAGGTCCTTGATGTGGCCGTAAGTGGCCCTGATTATATAGTCCTTCCCCAGGAACTTGGAGAGGGTCTTCATCTTCGTCGGAGACTCAACGACCAAAAGCGATTTTGCCATTACACCTTCCTTATGTAAAATCCGCCGGGCATCGACTGCACGGCGTCCTTCATCTCAAGCCTCGTGAGCGCGGCCATCACCCGCCTCGTCTCGAAGCGGCTCCGCTCCACGATCTCATCGACGTGGACCCGGCCCCCGCCCAACAATCTGAAAATATAATCCTCATCGCCGGATAGATCAATACCGGCCTTCCCGCCGCCGTCCGGCCCGGCCGCAACGCCGGGCGCGAGCGCGGGGAAGCAGCACGAGAGGATGTCGCCGATGTCCTCGACG
Source organism: uncultured delta proteobacterium (assembly GCA_963835595.1). Lineage (GTDB taxonomy): Bacteria > Desulfobacterota > Syntrophorhabdia > Syntrophorhabdales > WCHB1-27 > CAWEPK01. The sequence goes on from CAWIGL010000002.1 coordinate 76,171, forward strand.
AGGTGCGCCCCCTTCTTGATGAGGTTGTTGGCCCCCCGGTGGCCCTCCTCGAAGACGGCCCCAGGTATGGCAAGGACCTCGCGCCCGTATTCGAGGGCGAGCCGGGCCGTAATGAGTGAGCCGCTCTTGCGTGACGCCTCGACGACGAGTACGCCCTTCGAAAGCCCCGCTATGATCCTGTTCCTCTCCGGGAAGTTCGACGCATACGCAGGCGTGCCGGGCGCGTACTCGGTGATTATCGCGCAGTCCCGTCCCATCGCGTCGAAAAGCGCCCGGTTCTCCGACGGGTAGCAGATGTCGATCCCGCAGCCGAGCACCCCTATCGTCTTCCCTTTACCCTTTAGCGCCCCCCTGTGGGCCGCCGCGTCGATGCCCCTGGCAAGGCCGCTCACAACGCAGACTCCGACAGACGACAGCGTCTCGCCGATGCTCTCCGCGACTGCCAGCCCCTCCAGGCTCGCCTTCCGCGCCCCGACGACGGCGAGGGCATACTGCGGGAAGGGGAGCGGCCCTTTCTTATAGAGCGCCACGGGCGCGTCGGGCGCCTGCGCAAGGATGGGCGGGTAGGCTGCGTCCTTTATGGTGACGACCTCGCTGCCCAGGCTGGGAAGCTTCGCCAGGTCCGCCTTTATCGCTGCGAAGCCCCTGAAGGCCCGTATCGCCGCCTGGCAGGCCGGGTCTTCCGCCCTCTCCCTGCCTGCGAAGATTGCGGCCAGGCGCGCCGTGTCTGCGGCGAGCGCCTTCTTTGCAGCCGCGTGGATCCCCTTCGTCCTCGATAAGGCGAGGAGCGCCGTCCGCTCGTCCATGTCAGCCTGTTGATTTCCTGCAGCAAGCTATCAGGGATAATATCATTTCTCCCTTCCATTCCACCCCCGCCATAAACACTCTTTTACTCGTTTGTTTGTCCACGCGCTTTTTGCATCCTAACTATCATTTTGGAGCTTTTGCGCATCCTACGACATGCAACCATTGGGGGTCAGCGCCCCCTCCGGCAGCAAAGCTGCCGGAGCCTCCCTGCTCGCCAAATGCCCTGCTGCTTGCAGCAGGGCATTTATTTGGCTGCCGGCTGCGGCGCCTTTGAGCGGTCTTCTTTCCAGCCGGCTATCCGTTTCCCATAGAGCAGGGCCGTGCGGTAAAGCTCCTTCTCCATCATGGAGCGCGACAGGTCGTCCCGCCACCATTTATCGAGCTTGAAATAGGAGACGCGGACGGGCTTGATGAGGACCGTTATGGGATCGCCCGCCGTCTCGCCGTAAAGCATCTCGTACCGCTTCGAGGCGTAGTCGGGCGTGATAACGATAAGCTTCTTGACCCCCTGCTTCGCCAGGAACTGCCGCGCCGTGCGCGCCTTTTCCGCGTCGTCGCCCGCTGCGTCGACGCCGCGCACGACGTTCGCATCCTTGACGCCCCTCTCCTTCGCCATCCTCGCCACTATGTCTTTCAGGGTAAAGCCGAAGACGCGGTCGTTCTCCACCCAGATGACCTTGCCGTCGCCTGCCAGGTATAACCTGAAGGCCTCCGCGTAAAGCTCTCCGTCCTTGTCCTCGACGAAGCGGGGCACGTAGATGGCGTCGCAGGGGACGATCTTGTCCTCATGGCGGAAACGGCCCGCGATGATCTTGAGCGAAAACGGATGGACGAGGGCGCCGGCGGCGACCATGCAGAGAACGAGCACGAACAGCAGGCAACCGCAGCCGGCCTTTCCCTTCTGAGGTTTTCCCATTATCGGTCCTCCATCACGATGACGCCCGGAAACATCCCGGTGACCGGGCAGGCCGTCATCAACTTGTGGATTCCTTGTAGCTTGCTACAGGGATACTGTCACCCTGCCGCCATAAAAGCCTTTTTGCGCGCTTTTTCGTCCCCGTGCCTTTTGCATCCGACTATCATCCTTGGAGCTTTGGCCCACCTTATAACAGGCTATTATTGGGGCTCAGCGCCCCCTCGCCGCGACCCGCTTCGCGGGTGCCCCGGCCCGGCGAGCCTCCCCCCTCACCAAAGGCATTCAGCCGATACCCTGCTGCAAGCAGCAGGGTCATTTATTCCTTTACCACCATCGTCCCTGCAATCAGGTCGTGGCCCGCCCGCCCCTCTGTGAGCAGGGCCATCCAGAAGCCCATCAAAAAGGGGACGGCCGAGACGATATACCCGGCGGTCCGCACCAGCGCCCGCACCGTGCCGGGGGGCGCTCCGTCTGCGCGCCGTACAACCTTGATCCCGAAAAGCATCTTCCCGATGGTCCTCTCGTCCCCCGCCGTAAGATACGTGAAATAGAAAAAGAAGAGGAAGAGCTTGAAGAGAAGGATGAGGGGCGCCAAAAACTGCACGGTGGAAAGCATCTCGCCCCACGGCCGGCCCGCGCTGCCGATCAGCGCCCCGGCCGTAGCCGCAATGAAAAGGAGCGCCGAGACGCACCCCAGGAAAAAAAGGTCGATCAGGAAAGCAAAGAACCTTGAGACGACGGATGCCCTGTTCATCGCATGTTGAACTCATAAAGGATGATCGAGAGGACCACGAGCGGCGTGGTCTCGCTCCGCAGGATGTTCTCACCGAGGGAGCAGGAAGTGAAGCCGTTCTCCGTGAACCACTGCGCCTCCCCCTCCTCTATGCCGCCCTCCGGTCCTATGGCAACGCAGACCTCCCCGTTCTTCTGCCGGCCGACCACGTCCTTTACCGTCGTGCCCTTCTCGCGCTCATAGAGCAGCCAGCGGCTCTCCGAATGGTCTATATACGGCAGGATGCCCCTAAGCGGCGTCGGCGGGCACAATTCGGGCACGGAGAACCTGCCCGACTGGCGGGACGCCTCAACCATGATGCGCCGCCATCGCTCGCACCGCTCCGGGTCCTCGTCCTTGAACCTGACGATGGTCCTCCTGAAGATCGTCGGCAGGATGCGGTCCGCGCCCAATTCCGTCGCCTTCTCGATCAGCCAGTCCATCCTCGGCCCCTTTATGGGGCTGACAAGCAGGGTGACTTTCGTCTTCTTCTCGTCGGGATGGTGCACCGCGTCCATCACGTGCAGGTATATCTCCTTGCCCTTGACCGTATGTATCGTGCACCTGTACAGGTAGCCCTTGCCGTCCATCACGTCGATGCGCTCGCCGGGCGCCTTTCTCAGAACGGTGAGGATATACTTGCAGCTCGGCCCCGTGACGAGGACCATCCCGTTCTTCATCTTCAGCTTGTCAACGAAAATCCTTCTTACCTCCATGAATCACCTTTCAGGAACTTTGTAAAAACGGGACTCGTAGAGCTTGTGGAATTGGCTCCATCTCTCGTCCTCCATGGCCGCCTCCATATGCTCCTTCACCCCCATAGCCTTTGCGTCCAGGTTGTCGATATAGTGTACCACCAACGCCTCCACGCACATAGGCTTCTTGGGGGATCCCCATTCCGCGACGCCGTGGTGCGAGAGGACGATATGCTTGAGGACGTCCGACAGGTGCGCAGGGAAGCCCTCGACGGACGCGGTCAGGGCGTCGAGCATCACCACCCCGAGGGTGATGTGGCCGAGGAGCCTGCCCCTGTCCGAATAGCGGAAAGAGCCTTCGGCCAGCTCCAACTCCTCCGTCTTGCCTATGTCGTGCAGGAGGCCCCCGGCGGCTATGATGTCCGGGTCGCCTCCCGTGAAGGCGGCCGCCTGCCTGCCCAGCTCCGCAACAGCCACCGAGTGCTCAAGGAGGCCGCCGATTGCCAGGTGGTGGACGCCCAGCGAGGCGGGGAAAAGGAAGAAGGGGTCGAGGATGTCCTGCCTCTTTTTAAGCTCGTCGAAGAGGCGGGCAAGATAGGCGTCGCGCAGCCCATCGGCGATTGCGAAGAAGCGCTCCTTGAGGGGGCCGATGCCGGAGGGCGTCTCCGGGTAGAACTCCATCACCTCACCCGGCGAAAGGGGCCGCGCCTCCTTCCTGATGGCCGTTACGTTGAGCTGGAGGGCGCCCTGGTAGCTCCTCGCCTTCGACTCTACGTAGACAATGTCGCTTTTCTCGAAGCACGCGCAAAGCTCATCGACCCTGTCCCATATCCGCGCCTCTATCGACCCTGTCTTGTCCTTCAGCCTGACGCTCCCGTACTTCGCGCCGTTCTTGGCCGAGTAGATCGCCTTCTTGACGACGAGAAAGTAATCCTTCACGTCTGCGTTGTTGTCGATGTCGGAAACGAATGTGCGCTTCACTTTCCTTCCCCCCGGACCTTTCTTGCCTTATCGAGAAACGCCTTTATCGTCTTCCTCTTATTGGGGCTAGCGTCGCCCCCTCCAGCGGCATCAGCCGCATGGAGCCTCCCCCTCATAAAAAGGAAAAGGCATTTTTATCACTTCCCTTCCTCCCGGACTTTTCTTGCCTTATCCAGAAACGCTTTTATTACCGCCTCATATCCCCTGTCCTTCGGCCGGTAGTATTGCCTGTTTTTCAAAGGGTCGGGCAGGTAGGTCTGCCCTACCAGACCGTCCTCGAAGTCGTGGGGGTAGAGGTAGTCGCGGCCGTAGCCGAGGTCCGACATCAGCTTCGTCGGGGCGTTGCGGATGTGCATGGGGACGGGGTACTCGGGGAGCTTCCGCACGTCGGAGACCGCCTGGCCGTAAGCCGTATAGACCGCGTTGCTCTTATCCGCGCAAGCGAGATAGACGGCCGCCTGGGCGAGCGCCAGGTATCCCTCGGGCGGACCCAGGAAGTTGAACGACTGCATGGCTGCGATGGAGACGGTGAGGGCCTGGGGGTCGGCGTTCCCGACGTCCTCCGAGGCGAAGCGCACCATGCGCCTCGCTAGGTAGAGCGGGTCTTCGCCGCCCTCGATCATGCGCGCGAGCCAATAGAGCGCGGCGTCCGGGTCGGACCCCCTTAGGGCCTTGTGGAGCGCGCTTATCAGGTCGTAGTGCATCTCCCCTTTCTTGTCGTAGACGAGCACCCTCTTCTGGTACGCCTCCTGTACGGCCTCGTGGTCGATCACCGGAGCGGCCGCGTTGCGCCGCGTCGCAATCGTGTGTGCGCCTTCGAGCAGGTTGAGCGCCTTGCGCGCGTCGCCAGTGACGAGGGAGGCGATCTCCTGCAGGACCTTCCCGTCGATGCGCACACGGGAGGCGGCAAGCACCTCGTCGCGCTCCAGCGCGCCCTGGAGTATCGTGACTATCTCCTCCTCGGTCAGGGGCGAGAGCGTGAGGACCTTCATCCGCGACAGGAGGGGAGATATGATCTCGAAGGACGGGTTCTCGGTGGTCGCCCCGATCAGCACGATCTCGCCGCTCTCGACGTAGGGCAGGAAGGTGTCCTGCTGGAGCTTGTTGAACCTGTGGAACTCATCGATGAAAAGGAGCGTCCTGCGCATCTTCGACTTCTGGATGACCTCCTTGACCTCCTTGATGCCGATCGTCACCGCGCTGAGCGAGACGAAGGGCAGGCCGAGGCGCCTGCCGATGAGCCAGCCGAGGCTCGTCTTGCCGACGCCGGACGGCCCCCAGAAGATCATCGACGGGACGTCCTTGCCTTCGAGCATGACCCGTAGGAACTTGCCCTCGCCGAGCAGGTGCTCCTGCCCCACGAACTCTTCTAGCTTCCTGGGCCGCACCCTGTCGGCAAGGGGCTTTTTCGCCTTGGGCGCGGTGTTCTCAGTATTGAACAGTTCCATGCGATATACACTATAGCAGCAAAGGTGAACCCATTCAACAGGGGCGGCCTTTGCTATGGGTCGGGATCTTTTCGCGCCTTTTCCCTGTCTCTCGGGGCCGCACCTCCTCGATGTACTTCAACTGTACTATCTCGTCGGGCGGCCCCTCGATCACGTGAAAATCCATCGAAAATCTCCCGACCCCGAAGACGCTATCTCGTATTGCAGGCTGGCAGCCGGCCACGCCAGCCAAATCAACTCGCCCTAGTCTGCCCTGTTTGTGTAAATTTTGATTGACCGACTCTATGCCAAATGCTAAAAACGATAACGACCGTAGTGATGGAGAGGTGAGTGTAATGAATGAAGGATCGAAAGAATCACTTGTTGTATTCACCCCGGATAACGAACCCTACCTTGGAAGAGATTCTGTATTTCATTTTGACCAGGTCATCCTGTCTTGTTTGGAAGCAAACGCTAAAATCGCAGCCTATACCCACAACAACGAACTGAATGATTTGCAAAAAGCGGCTTGCCAAATTGTTCCGCAGGCAATCAACTTAGCGTTAAGCATTCGTGAACTGGTACGCCAAGGTTATCTTTTCGCGGCAGCTGTTCTCATACGCCCTCTCATCGAGCGAGCAGCTATCATCTCATACTTACAGGAGAAACCTGAAGGAATTTCTTTGTGGCAAAATGGCTGGCGGAGGAAGGAACGTCCCAGTCTTGCCACAATGCTAGCAACCATGACTAAGGTAGTGAACACAGAGCAAGCTCAAGAAATTTGCAACGATCTCAACTCCTTGACGCATGGAGATCCCAAGAGTTCGGATTTCAATCTCGTGAGTCTCCCGGGTGGTCTGCTTGGTTATTCTGTCGGCAAGGTTCTTAACAAGCCGGAGCTATGCGATTTTGTGTGTTTTCAGTCCTACCTTTACTTGATAGTCATAATGGCGCGTATGGTTGCATGTTTTCCTGAGATAAAGGGTAAGGAGTAGTTTGATCTCGTTTGTGCTGAACTTGAAGCGGTCTAAGAACCACCGGTGCTACCCCCACACCACCATTTTTGTCCCCTTGATCTTCACGTCCGCGAAGTGGCCCCTGTCCCTCGTGTGTATCTCGTTGCAGCCGGCCAGGGCAAGGGAGGCTATAATGAGAGCATCGACATAAGGAATGCCGCGCCCGCCTTTGAGAGCTGCCGCCCTTTCCACGACTTGCCTGTCAACATTCACGACCGTCGATGTCTTCGAGATGCCCTCGGCCATCAGGCTCCCAACCTTCGGCTTACCCATCCTTATAGCCAGGTACAATATCTCGCCGAGGCTCAACACGGAGACGCAGGAGGCGACCTCGCGGGCGCGCAAGCCCTCCCAATGCTCTATGATGCGCCCGTCCCCCCGTATCATCCCGATGAAATAGCCCGTGTCGAGCCCTACCATCTGTCTCCCCTGTCTCGCCGCCACGACTCGATCGCCTTTTCCAGTTTGTGGGAGGCGCGCATCTCTTCGGCGGCGGCCAGCACCTCGTCGTAGCCGCCCTTGCTCTTCCCCTCCTTCATCATGACACTTATCGCCTGCCGGATTACCCGGCTCACGCCCTCCTTCCGGGCGTTGATGAAATTCACCTGGTCGTCTGTCAGATAGACGGATATATTCTTTCCCACGTCGCCCCTCCTGCGCTTATCGTTCAGTCCACCAATATAATATAACATAATATATTAGCTGTCAAACGGCGAGCAGGATACTAGCCGGCCACCCGGCTCGTTTCACAGCCCATCCTGCCGGCTTGTTACTGGTCCAAACATCTTCGTAACCTGATGCCCAAAAAACGCCTAGGGGGCCGGGGTGGGCCGGAGAGATTTTCGATGGATAATGCGTAGACCCGGAAGGTGCGCGGCGGAGCGTACTTCAGTTGTACGAGAGCACGCCGCGCCGACGGGTCGCCCGCATTTGCCGCGAAAAGATCCCGGTCCACCCGGCCCCCACCCCCTCCCCCGGCTTGAATTCGCTTCGCCAATCCCTTAAACTCTCTGTATGCAACGCTACCTCGTTTTCACAATGGTCGCGCTGGGTCTTCTGATGATGTCCATCGATTCCACGGTCGTCGCGGTCGCCCTGCCTACGTTCATCAAGGACCTCCATACGAATGTCCTTTGGGCGGCGTGGACGATCTCCCTCTATTTCATCGCGATGGTGATGGCGATGCCCCTCATCGGGAACATGAGCGACACCTTCGGGCGGAAAAACGTCTACCTGTTCTGCCTGACGCTCTTCACAGGGAGCTCGCTGGCGTGCGGCCTGGCGCCGAACATTTACGCCCTGGTCGCCTTCCGGCTCTTGCAGGGCATCGGCGGCGCGGGCCTGCTGCCGACCGCCTCCGGCATAGTGAGCGACTATTTCCCGGAAAGCCGGGAGAGGGCCATCGGCCTCTTCACCAGCATCCTCCCCATCGGCGGCATTATCGGGCCGAACCTCGGAGGATGGATAGTGAGCCGCTTCGGCTGGAGGGACATCTTCTTCATAAACCTGCCGATAGGCGTGGTCCTGATCGTCGCTGCCGCAGTGATGCTGAAGGGGGCGCACACCTCTTCGCGGCGGAGCGTCGATTTCGGCGGGGCCGCCCTTTTCAGCGGCGCGGCGCTCTTCCTCATGCTCGGCACTAACCTCTTTGCCGAGAGCGGGACCACGATGTCGTACCTTGCCGCGACCCTCTGCCTGGCGTTGTGCCTCGGTCTCGCCGTTGCCTTCTTTTTCCACGAAAAAGGGCAGCCGAATCCCATCCTCGAGCTCGACCTCCTGCAATCGAAGCCTTTTCTGGCCGCGAACATCGCGAACATCCTGATAGGGGCGGGCATACTGGGCGTCTTTTCCTTCATACCGCTCTACGCCACCTCCGTCTACGGGCTTTCCACGATGATGAGCGGCATGATATTGACGCCCCGGTCGGTCTCTACGATCGCGGTCTCGGCCGTAACCTCCTTCATGCTGCGGCGCAGCGGGTATCGCAAGCCGATGATCCTCGGGTTCGCCATCGTAGCCCTGGGCACGGTCCTCCTAGACGCAGCCCCGCTCATACGGTCCGGTCCCGCCATGATGCTCTCGACGCTCATGCTGCTTTCCGGCATCGGGGCGGGCATGGCGTTTCCTGCCGCGAACAATGCCTGCATCGAGCTTATGCCCACAAAGGTGGCCACCATCGTCGGCCTTCGCGGGATGTGCAGGATGATCGGGGCGGCCCTCGGCGTCTCCCTTATCACGTTCATCCTCCACATGTCCCCCGACCGCCTCACGGGTTTCAAGATCACGTTCATCGTCGCCTCCCTGGGCTCGTTGCCGCCATCCCTCTTGTCTTCCTCGTGCCCTCGGGGCTGTGCCGGGAAGGGACTCTGCCGGCCGGGGCCGTGGCCCGCGCGCCGGACGCATAATTCACATAATTCGCTTGCAATTATCCCGCTTTCATGTATTATGTCGTACTATATGAGCGTGAGGTCCCGCTTTGAGCCTTGATATAGCTGTAATCATTCTTCTGTCCATCTACGTGGCGCTGATGAGGCGGTATCTCTTTCCCGCAAAGTGGCGGCGCCAGGGGGGGAAGCCGCGTTATCAGAGGGTCTACGCCCACCCGGGGGTCACGACTGAGGCGCAGCCTGCGCCTTATTCATACGCGGCGCAACGTCCCGTCGCCTACGACCTTGCGCAGCGCGTCTCGCCCGGATATGGCTTCCCGATAATCGCGGAAGAAGACGACGAGGACGAAGAGCAGGAGCAGACGCCGCAGCGGAACGCCGCCCCGGAAAGACGGGAAGGCCCGGCCGGCGACAGCCGCACGAAACCGGACAGGCGCCCGCCCGCGAAGGCGCAAACGGCCGGGAGCGCCCCGGACCGCGTCCGCCATGAGGCAGCTAAGGGGAAGCCCCAGCAGGATACGAGGCCACGGCCCAAACAGCAGGCCCAGGTGAAGCCGCAGGCCGCACCGCAAATGAAGCCGCAGCCGCAGACTAAGCCAAAGCCGCAAGTAAAGCCGCACGCGCAGGTACAGGCACAGGTGAAAAGGCCCTACCCTGCTGCGCCAAGGCCCGCACCGATGACGCAAGTCCGCGCGAAGCCCCTGCCGGCGGCGGCGAAGCCCAAGCCGAGGCCCGTGAAGCCCGCTGCTCCAGCGGCAAGGACCCCGTCGAATATCGCGCCTGCGAAGTCCGCGCCCGTCAAAGCGCCTGGAAGACCCCGGTATGTGAAAGCACAGCCAAAGAAAGAAAAACCTTTTGCGAAGCCGGCGCCTGTAGCAAAAAATAGCCCGCCGCCGAAAAAGGCCGCGCCGCCGCAGCCCTTGCCTGCCCGGAGCGCAGGCCGGCCCGTCAAGCCGGTGAAACCCGCACCGGCAGCGCCCGGCCAATCCGGCAGCGGCCGTGGCCTGGACGGGCGTAAGGCGCTCGACCTGGCGGGCGCAGTGGTCGCCGCCATAACGAGGGGCAGCCACAAAGAGGTATACCGCAGGATGGGCAGGACTTACCGGGAGGCCGTGTCGGAAGACGTGCTTGGTGCGATGATCGAGCAGATGAACGCCGCCTACGGGGGCGCCAGGGCGCAGACCCCCGCGGGCAGCGAGGTCGCATCGGGCGCCCGGCCCGGCGGAGCAGGTAACGCCGGCCTCACGTTCCGCTATTCCGTGCGGACCGGGAGCGGGCCGCGGCCGTTCTTCGTCCAGATCGTCCGCGAGGGCGACACGCTCGTCTGCGCCGATTTCTTCTACGGCTGATCCCGCCCACCCCTGGGATCGCTGCCCCCCTGCCCTTCCCGTCCGCCAAAGAGTCCGGCCCGCTCTTCGCCTCCCGCACTCGCGGCTCCCCCGTCACTGCCCTTGTGAACGCTTCTCCAAAACATTATATTGCGTAAAAGATCATGCGCTCGATATGGTCAGGGGCAATCAGCTTCGGTCTTATCCACATCCCGGTCAAGCTGTATCCGGCCGTGGAGGAGCACGGCCTCGACTTCGACATGCTCCGCCGCAAGGACCTCTGCCCTATCCGATACGCGCGCGTCTGCCGCGACACGGGGGAGGAGGTCCCCTACGAGGACATCGTGAAAGGCTACCAGTACAGGAAGGGGGATTACGTCGTCCTGGAAGACACGGACTTCAGGGCAGCCGCGGCAGGCAAGACACAGACGATCGACATCTCGGAGTTCGTCGACGCGAGCGAGATAGACCCCAAGCTCTTCGAGAAGCCCTATTACTTAGAGCCGTCGAAGCAGGCGAGGAACGCCTACGGCCTGCTGCGGGAGGCCCTTAAGAAAACGGCGAAGGTGGGCGTCGGCCGTTTCGTGCTGAGGAACAGGGAGCGCCCCGTCGCTATCCGGCCGGAGGGCGACCTGCTGATGCTGGAACAGATGCGCTTTTTGAGCGAGATCAGGACACCGGCCGGACTCGACCTTCCAGCAGCAAGCGAGGTAAGCGAGCGGGAGCTCGATATCGCGATCAAGCTGGTCGACCAGCTTACCGAAGCCTTCGCGCCGGAGCGCATCCACGACACGTACAGGGAGGGGCTTAAAGAAGTGATCGAGCAGAAGGCGCAGGGTAAGAGGCCCCAAGTCCGCAAGGAGGCGCCCATACCTGCGGAGATGCCCGACCTCATGGCGAAGCTCCGGGAAAGCCTGGAGCAGGCGCGAAAGCGTAAGAGCGCCTGACGAACACGATGGCGATGGCAGCGCGCCCCTCCCCACGATAAGCGATGACCCTCAGGGAATACCGCAAGAAACGCGATTTCCGCGCGACCCCGGAGCCGCCGGGCCGCGAGGCGAAGGACGGCGCTGCGCCGCTTTCATTCGTTGTCCATAAGCACCTCGCCTCCCGCCTCCATTACGACCTGCGCCTGGAGATCGACGGCGTGCTGAAGAGCTGGGCCGTGCCGAAGGGACCCTCCCTCGACCCTGCGGACAGGAAGCTGGCCGTGATGGTCGAGGACCACCCGCTCGACTACGGGGCCTTCGAGGGCGTCATCCCGGAAGGCAGCTACGGCGCGGGGCCGGTGATGATATGGGACAGGGGCCGCCTGCGGGCCGCAGCGCCCGGCCATGCCGACCGCGCATCGAGCGAGGAGGCGCTGCGGCGCGGCCTTGCCAAGGGGCACATCAGCTTCATACTCGAAGGTGAGCGGCTCAAAGGCGAGTTCGCCCTCGTGCGCCTGCGCAAGGCGGGGGAGAACGCGTGGCTCCTCATCAAGGCAAACGACGAGTACGCGCGCCATCCCGGAGAGATCGCGGAAGATACGTCCGTCGTCTCCGGCCGGACGGTCCAGCAGATCGCGCAGGAAGGGACGGAAGACGGACCGGTCGATCTCGCGGGCGCGCCGAAGGCGGCGGTCCCCGTGTTCATAGAGCCGATGAAGGCGACGCTGATAGACGCGCCGTTCGACCGGGACGGCTGGCTTTTCGAGATAAAATGGGACGGCTACAGGGCCATTGCAACCATCGGGGTTCAGCACCCGCTCCACGGGCAAAGCCCGCCGGGGCACCCGCGCCGGCGGGTCGTCCCCGCTCATCAACTCGAGAAAGAAGGCAGACGCGGCGTCCGCCTCTATTCGAGAAACGACAGGACGATGAACGAGCAGTTCGAGCCGGTAGTCGAGGCGCTGTCGCGGCTGCCCTTCGATGGCGTCCTGGACGGCGAGGTCGTTGTGCTCGACAAATCGGGCAGGGCCGATTTTCAGCTCCTCCAGAACTACCTGCGCTCAGGCAAGGGCAGCCTCGTCTATTACGTCTTCGATATCCTCTACTACATGGGGCACGACCTTATGGGCCTGCCCCTGGCCCGCCGCAAGGCGATCCTGCGCCGGGTGCTCCCTGCGCGGCCGCACATAAAGCTCTCCGAGCACGTGGAGACGGACGGCACGGGCCTTTTCGCCGCCGCGAGGCAGAACGGAGTCGAAGGCATCGTCGCGAAGGACGCAAAAAGCCCTTACAGGCCCGGCCACCGTGGCAGGGAATGGCTCAAGGTCAAGGCGCTGCTGCGCCAGGAAGCCGTCATAGGCGGCTTCACGCGGCCAAGGGGCGGCAGGACGGGCTTCGGCTCGCTTGTCCTCGGCGCCTACGACGACGGCGGCAGGCTCGCATACATCGGCCATTCGGGCGGGGGATTTTCGGAAGCGCAGCTTGAGGAGCTCCACGCGCGCCTGAAGGGCCTGTCCGTGAAAGAGCCGCCATTTGCGGGAAAGCCGCCAGCATCCGATATGCCCGTCACGTGGGTCAAGCCGGCTATCGTCTGCGAGATAAAGTTCTCCGGCTGGACGGACGAGGGCCTGATGCGCCAGCCCGTCTTCCTCGGCCTGAGAGAAGATATCGACCCCGCCGACGTGAAAAGGGAGATGCCCGGCCACGGACCGGACGGGCCCGCGGCCGTAGAAGCTTCGCAAGAGCCGGAGAAGGCAGAAGCGAAGTCGCGCGGGACCGGAAAGCTCGCCGCCAGGAAGGATCGCGGCGCGCTCGTTGCCATCAACGACATAAAGGTCGATCTCACGCGCCTCGACAAGGTCTTCTGGCCGGATGAGGGCTACACGAAGGGCGACATGATCGACTATTACCGGGCCGTCGCGCCCTTCATCCTGCCCTATCTCGCGGGGCGTCCCGAATCGCTCCGGCGCAACCCGGACGGCATCGCAGGGGAGAGCTTCTTCCAGAAGAACGTGGACGGCAAGGTCCCCGACTGGGTGGAGACGGTCAAGGTCCGCTCGGAGACGGACGGCGGCGAGACGGTCTTCCTCGTCTGCCGCGACGAGGCGACGCTCGTCTATATGGCGAACCTCGGCTGCATCGAGATAAACCCCTGGCACTCGCGCGTCGGCAGCCTCGACAGGCCCGATTACATGGTGCTCGACCTCGACCCGCTCGACATCGACTTCGCAGAGGTCGTAAGGGCCGCGCAGGAGACGGAAGACGTGCTCGCCATGATCGGAGCGAGGGGCTGCTGCAAGACCTCCGGGGCGACGGGGCTGCACGTCTACGTGCCGCTGGGCGGTCGCTACACGCACAAGCAGGCGGTCGAGTTCGCCCGACTCGTCAACCTCCTAGTCCAGCGCCGCCTGCTGGAGACGACGAGCCTGGAGCGGGAGCCCGCCAGGCGGCGCGGCAAGGTCTACCTCGACTTCCTGCAAAACGGCCGAGGCCAGACCCTCGCCGCCGCTTACTGCCTGCGACCCGGCAAAGGCGCGCCCGTATCGACCCCCCTCGAATGGAGCGAGGTGGCCCCCTCCCTCGACCCCATGCGCTTCACCATGAAGACGATCATGCCCCGCCTCACGAGGAAAGGCGACCTCTGGAAAGACGTGCTCGGGCCGGGAATAGATATGGAGGCGTGCCTGGGGAAGATAGAGGGGATGGGAAAGAAGTGACGGGACGATTTTGACTGGTGGTTCTCATAGTAGGCACGACATCTAAGATACTTCGGTCGGACTCCTTGCATTGGTTTAGCTTCTCTATCGCAAGCGTCGCAAAAGGTGTCCGACTGTTACGAAAGGTTGTAACGTTTCGCCCACGCCGTCACGTGGATCGGGCTGTCGAGGACTTCCGCGCCCGCTGCGGCGAGCGCCGCCTGCTTGCCCGCGAACGTCCCCGTCTCGCCGCGCACAATGGCGCCCGCGTGGCCCATGCGCTTGCCCGCCGGCGAGTGGCGGCCCGCGATGTACGCAGCGACGGGCTTTTTCATCTCTTTAATCGAGAGGGCGACCTGCTCTTCCTGCTCTCCGCCGACCTCGCCGACGATGATGACGCCATCCGTATCGGGGTCCTCCTCGAAGAGCCGCAAAATGTCGCCCAGGTTCGTCAGCACGACGGGGTCTGCCCCCATGCCGACGACTGCGCTCTGCCCCACGCTGCTTTCCGAGAGTATCCCCGCAAGCTCGTAGGAGAGCGTGCCGCTCCTGGAGATGATGCCGACGCGCCCCTTCGCAAATAAAGAGGCGGGCATGATGCCGATCTTGCCCTTACCTGGCACGAGTATCCCAGGAGTCGTCGGCCCGACGGCGAAGACGCCCTTTGCGACCGCGTAGTCGCGCATCCTTATGACGTCGGCGACCGGGATGTGCTCAGGCACGACGACGATCAGCTTTATCCCCGCGTCGACCGTCTCAAGGAAGGCGTCGAGGACGAAGGGCGCGGGCACGAAGAAGACGGAGGCGTTCGCCCCAGTCTCGGAAACGGCCTCTTCCACGCTGTCGAAGACGGGCACGCCCTCGACGGCGGTGCCGCCCTTGCCCGGCGTGACCCCGCCCACGACCTTGGTGCCGTAAGCGAGCATCCAGTGCGTCTGCACTGCGCCTATCCTGCCCGTTATGCCCTGCACGATCACGCGGGTGGAGTCGTCGATCAATATGCCCATATCAACTCTTTGATTCAATGTAGCAAGCTATCAGGGATAATATTGTTCTCTCTTTTTTATTCCACTCATCATAAAATCACTTTTACTCGCTCTTTCTCTCCCCCGCATTTTTGCATCCCACCATCATCCTTTGATCTTCGGCACGTCTTACGACATACATTTATTGGCGACCCACGCGGCGTGCCGCCGTGCGGGTGCCCCGGCGCCCCCTCCAGCGGCATCAGCCGCCGGAGCCTCCCCCCTCACTAAATACCCTGCTGCTTGCAGCAGGGTATTTCCTCGATGGATGCTTGCGGATCAGGCCGCCTACCCTTCGCCGACGAGCTGGTAGAGGCGCTCCACGGCCTTTTCCGTCGCAGATGCGGTGACTACGTGGACGCCGGCCGACCGGAGGATCTCCCACGTCTCCTCCTGGCGGTTGCCCAGCGCCTTTGCTACGACCGGGATCTTGAGGTTGTGCTCGTTGATGTAGCGGACAACGCCCTTGGCGCCCTCGTGGATGGGGTTTATCCCGCCGTAGACGTTGATGAAGATGCCGCGCAGCCCGGGCTTCATCATGACCAGGTCCATGCACTTGTAAAGCAGGTCTGCGGTGATCCCGCCACCCGTCTCCAGGAAGTTGGCGGGCCTCATCTTCTGGGCGATGATGTCCATTGAGGCCATGCCGAGGCCGGCCCCCGACGAGATCAGGCCGATGTCGCCGTCGAGATCGACGTAGGTGACGCCTATCTCCTTGCCCTTGCGCTCGCGCGGGTTCTCTATGCGCTCCATCGGGTCGGGCAGGGCGTGGCGCAGGCGGGCCAGTGCGGAGTCGTCGATCTCCAGCACGCCGTCAACTGCGAGCAGGCTGCCGTCGGCCAGGACCGCCAGGGGGTTTATCTCGACTATGATCGCCTCGAACCCGGCGAAGACCTTGTAGACCCTGGTGATGACGTCGCTGAAGGCGGTCATGAGGTGGTTGCCCAGCCCGATCTTTGCGAGGAGCGCCCTCGCCTGGTAGGGATAAAAGCCGCGGGTGGGGTCGATCTGCGCTGAGGCGATCTTTTCGGGGGAGGTGCGCGCAGTCTCCTCGATGTGGACGCCCCCCGCAGTGCTGACGACCACTACGGCCTTCCCCGTGTAGCCGTGCACCGTGACGCCGACGTAAAGCTCCTGGGCGATCTCCGCTTTCTGCGCCACCATGACCTTCCGCACGGGAAGGCCGTTGATATGCGACCCAAGGAGCTCCTGCGCGATCCTTTCGACCTCCTGCGGCGTCGATGCGCTCCTTACGCCTCCCGCCAGCCCCCGGCTGCCTGCCAGCACCTGCGCCTTGAGCATGACGGGAAAGCCTATCCGGGAGGCAGCGTCAAGCGCCTCGCCCACGGTCGCAGCGACGCCCCGCTTCGGCGTCGGGATACCCATCGATTCAAAGATGTCGGCGGCCTCGAACTCGTGCAGTCTCATCGCTCTCTTCCCTGGAAGCTTAATAACAAACCGCTTGAAATCTGAGTATAAACATGAGGCGCTTTCTTGTCAATATGATTTTTAATTTAATTTCAAATTACATTAAAAATAAATAAAGGCTGGTGAGACAAGGACGCGCAAAAGTCCCAAAGGGGCGCCGGCGGCCACGCCCGGCAAGGAAAGGGGCCGAGCGCATCATTATCTTCTTTTGCTTTGCCCGCATCCTGTGGTATTATGAGGGATGATGCGGGCGCTTCTGCGGAAAGTCTCCCTCGCCGCCGCTGTTGCGGCGCTCCTGACCGCATCCTGGGTTTGGGCGGAGACGCCCAAGGTCACGCTGCTGACCCAGGACGACATCGACCTGGCTATTGCGATGGAGAAGGCTGCACTCGTTGCGCGCACCGTATGCGAGTCCGGGACGTGCCGCGAGATGCCCGCCGCTATTTCCGTCATCGAGACGAAGTACGACAGCGGGCCGAAGATCAAGGTCGTGGAGCCGCCTCCCGACGCCGAGTTCAGGGCGCCCATACGCCTCGTCATCAATTTCATCCCCAGGGAAGGCACGCTGGTCGATCTGAAGAGCTTCAAGCTCGAATACCTGAAGTTCATCTCCATCGACATCACGGGGAGGGTGGCCGGCTACGTGGGGCCTGGCGGCGTAAACGTCGAGAAGGCGGACCTCCCGCCGGGCGACCACAAGCTCCGCATCACCCTGAAGGACACCCAGGGCGGCGTCAGCCAGCAGGTCTACTCGGTCAAGATCGCGAAATAGTGCAACGCACGCAAAGGAATGGGCGGCGGTGCGCCTCTCGCGACGCCAATAATTGACACTCCGTCCCAATATTCTTTGTCTATCTGAGGGGGGAGGCCGGGGCACCCACCCGACGTAAGGAGGGAAGGGTCGCGGCTTTGCCGGTGGAGGGGGCGCTGAGCCCCAATAATTGACACTCCCTCCCCCCACGAATATATTTCTCTTATGAATGCGAGCGATAGCGTGATTGTGCGCTGCCCGGCGTGCGGGGCGAAGAACCGGGTCCCCATCTCCAGCTGGGGCGACGCGAGGGCCGTCTGCGGCAAATGCAAGGCGCCCCTTCGCCCGACTGCGCTCTTCCCCGACAGGCCGGTCCGCATATCGGACGGCGTCTTCGCCAGGGAGGTCCTCGATTTCGAGGGGCCGGTCCTCGTCGAGTTCTTCTCGCCCAACTGCGGCCACTGCGTAAGGCTCGCGCCCGTGATCGACGAGCTCGCCGCGCAGTACGCCGGCCGGGTCAAGTTCGTCCTCATCGACATAGAGCACGAGCGCACGGTCGCCGCGCAGCAAAGGGTCGAGGGCACCCCTACTATCCTTTTCTACAAGCGGGGCAGGCTGGTGGACCGGGTGGTCGGCGCGCTGCCTAAAGACGAGCTTGCCCGCCGCATCGACAACGCAGCGGTTGCCTGAACGACCGCATCCCCTTCCTTACAGGCCCATGTTGGCAAGGACGAAGGCGATGGAGTTGACCGTCCCGACGAGGCGGTCGTGCGTGCCCTCGAAGCCGCTTATCGACGAGCGCAGCCCTTTAAGGGAGAGGTCGAGCAACTGCTCGTCCTTCTGGTCCCTTGTCGCCTCGTGGACCGAGCTGCGCGCAAAATGCCTGATGCTTTGCGCCTGCTCCGGGTGGGTCTTCTCGAAGGCGGCGATCTCCTTCTCAAGCGTTTCCAGGAGCCTGAGCAGTTCCCGCCTGTCCTCGTCCCGCATCGAGGCCGCTTTTGCGATCTTCTCCTCCATGCTCTCAATCGTGTCGTGTATCATGGCGCCCCCGTCTAGAAATCCCCCAACGGCCGGCGGATCGTGAAGTTGTAAGGCTCGGAGACGAGCCTCTCGTACACGGGGCCGGTCGAGCCGCTGGCGAGGGCGAAGGGCGTCGCCACAACAGCCAGGCCGAGGCCCAGGGCCATTGAGACAAAGCCGAGCGGCCGCACGAGAAGGAGATCGACCGTTATCGCACCCTCGTTGGGGTAAGCGTGGCTCTCTTGCTGTGGGTAAGGCGACCCCTGCGTCTCCATCAGCCGGGTCGACTCGCTCGCCTCTTCCGACCGCAACGTCCAGCAGGGAAAAACCAGGACCAAAAGGACTACAAAGCAGACAATCCGTCTTACCATGGGAAACCTCCTTTGTATCGCGTGCCGGGCCTGAACATCTGAAGAAATCCGCACCCGCACCCTCCCCTCCCACCTCAAGGGGGAGAGAATCGCTTTCTGAAGCCCTCTTCGGCCACGACGCCGCCGAAATCGAATGCGACCGCCCTTATCACAACGCCCCCTGGCCCTCCGAAGGACGCGCAACGTGCATGATATAGTATTATAACACCTGTTGCCTGCGCCCGGCACAATCTGCTAAACTGCTGCGGGCCGTTCTTCTTCCGATGCGGCCCGGGCAAGTCATGAAGATACCATGCCTCCCTTCCCGCCTCGCCAACCAGTTGTCCCCTTACGTCGGCATCTATGCCAGCAGGAATATGGCCGTGCTGGCGTGTTTCGGCTTTTCCTCCGGCCTGCCCATCGGCCTCACGGGCGTGATGCTCCAGGCGTGGATGGCCAACACCGGGATCGGCGTGCGCACCATCGGGGTCTTTGCCCTCATCGGCGTCCCCTATACGATCAAGTTCCTCTGGTCCCCGTTCATGGACAGGTTTACCCCCTTGAGGCTCGGCAGGCGCCGGGGGTGGCTCATCCCCGTGCAGCTCGCACTGGCGGCCGGCATCGCCGCCCTCGCCTTCTGCCCGCCGTCGGCAAGCCTCCCGGCCCTCGGGCTGCTAGCCCTTTTCGTCGCCTTCGGCTCTGCGACGCAGGACATCGTGATCGATGCGTACAGGACCGACATCCTCGCAGACGAGGAGAGGGGCGCAGGGGCCGCAGTCTCGGTGACCGCCTGGCGCATCGGCGCGCTCGTATCCGGCGGAGCGGGCCTCATACTCGCCGACCGCCTGGGCTTCCGCAGCACGTACCTCGTGATGGCGGGCCTCATGCTCCTCGGTATAGGGGCGGCCCTTTTGGCGCCCGAGCCGGATGGGCAGACGAAGGCCCCTAAGAGCATGAGCGAGGCAGTCTGGGGGCCTTTCAAAGAGTTTTTTGCCCGCAGCGGCGCTGTGAAGCTGCTTGCCGCAGTCGTCCTTTACAAGCTGGGGGACGCCTACGCGGAAACCCTCTCGACCGTTTTTTTGCTCAACCTCCATTTCTCCCTTACCGAGGTGGGGGAGATCAACAAGGTCCTGGGGACGGCCGCGACGATAGGCGGCGCTGCGATTGCGGGCGCCCTCATGGTGCGCCTCGGCCTTTTCCGCTCCCTCCTCGCCTTCGGCGCCTTGCAGGTCGTATCGATCCTCTCCTTCATGGCCCTTGCGCTCGCCGGCAAGAGCTACCCGCTGATGACCTTTGCCGTCGTCTTCGAGAAGCTGTGCGCAGGCATGGGCACGTCGGCCTTCCTCGCGCTCCTGATGTCGCTCTGCAACAAGCGCTTCACCGCTACGCAGTATGCCCTGCTATCATCGCTCGCCTCCCTCGGCCGCGTCTTTGTCGGCCCCTCGGCGGGCTTCATCGTAGATTATGCGGGTTGGGCCAATTTCTTTTTCTTTGCTGCGCTGGCCGCGGTGCCGGGACTGGCGTTGATCTATCACCTGCGGAGGGAAATAGCGGGCCGGGATTGAGCGGCCGAAGATGTCTATGCGGCCGGGGAACTTGATGCGGCCGGGTTATTTGCCCTGCGGTTTATACGAAAGCTAACCGCAGGGTAGTGCGTTACGCGCCTTTCCCGCCGTTTTCTCGGCGCGCCTCCTCAACGGACCCCAAAAGTCCAGTTTCGTCGGGCGCCATCAAAAACAACAGAACGACCCTCCCCTCCTCACGTCAGGTGGGTGCCCCATCAAAAATCCCTCCGGCCGCAATTTCGGTGGTCGATAACTTCCTGAACTCCTCGGCAAGTACACCTTCTGAGACTGTGAAGATTTCAGACGGCATTCATCGATAATAACCAAAATGCTTGGAAGAAAGTTTGAGCTCTTATGTATAATGTGTGAGAGGTAAGCAAGTAGTGCCGGCTTTATATAGCACGTGAGGCAGTGAAGGATGGGAAGCCGCAGGAGAAAACGGAATGAACGGAACTACGTCCCCGTTGCCCGTTGCCGGAACTACGTCCCCGTTGCCGTCCAAGATGTGGCGAGGCTTTCTTAAGGTGTATTGTTCAAAGGGCTCCCCAGTCGATAACACCCTTTTCAGAGGGCAGCGGGATAAGAAACGTCGGTTTTCGGGTCCTCTCGATCACGGAACGGGCTACGCTCCCGAGAAACTCCCGGCTTAGCCACCCCTTCCCGTGGGTCCCGAGGACGATCACGTCACACCCCTTCTCATCGGCCGTGTTCAGGATTTCTTCCATGGCGTGGCCCTCTTTGACGATGACCTCAGAGACGAGGCTCACGCATGGCAACCCAGTCTGGGACTCTACCCTCCGGCAGAATTCCTCTAAGTGTCTCTTTATCTGGGCAACGTCATCCTGCCTCGCCCCTTCTCTTCCCTTTCTCAAGACAGCCTCACCATCCGAACCTGCTTCGACGTAAACCTGAGCTGGAATTGGCTCTATAGAGTGGAGAATTATGATCTGGGCGTCATTTTTTTGCGCCAGACCCGAAGCAAAATAAAACGCATACGCCGAATTCTTTGTAAGATCCGTAGCATAAAGAATCTTTTTGATTTGGGGTATCATTTTCTTCCTCCGGTTCTTCCGTCCATCTTTGGACAGTTATCTTGCCAGTATACTTTCTCCGTGGACACATATATCCCCTGAAGTGTCGTTGCAAGGCACGCGGCGTCCAGGCTGTTACCATCCCATCCATGCCCGATGATTGAGTCTTTTTCTGTGAACCTGTTCTAACCTAACATAATACGTGACGAGTGCTAAGTCAGGGAAATGCTGAGCGACGGGGACGTAGAGGCTGGGCAATGGGGACGTAGGCTGGGCAATGGGGACGTAGGCTGGGCAATGGGGACGTAGTTCCGTTCATTCCGGCTGGGCAACGGGTAGGCAACGGGGACGTAGGCAACGGGGACGTAGTTCCGTTCGTTCCGTTTTCTCCTGCGGCTTCCTATCCTTCACTACCTCACGTGCTATATAAAGCCGGCACTACTTGTTTGCCTCTCACACATTATACACAAGAGCTCAAACTTTCGTCCAAGCATTTTGGTTATTATCGACGAATGCCGTCTGAAATCTTCACAGTCTTGGAAGGTGTACTCGTCGAGGAATTCAGGGAGTTACCGACCACCGAAATTGCGGCCGGAGGGATTTTTGATGGGGCACCCACCTGACGTGAGGAGGGAAGGGTCGTTACGTTATTTTTCGAAGGCGCCCGGCGAAACTATACAGTTGAAGTATGTTGAGCCGGCGCGCCGAGAAAACGGCGGAAAAGGCGCGAAAGGACCCCGGCCGCCATGCATACCGAGATGGTGCGGGCACCTCTTGCCCGCACCATCTGGTTAATATACAATACCATCGTGACTACCGCTGCAACGTTGAAGAAAGGTTTTCTCAACGGCCTTACCGTTACCGTCGAGATGGTCAAGGTCATAGTCCCTTTTTACCTGATCGTGCAGGTTGCGCGACATTTCGGGGTCATCAAGCTCGTCGGGGGCTTCTTCGGCCCGTTCATGCACCTCTTCGGCCTGCCGGGGGAAGCGGCGCTCGTCCTGATCGCGGGCTATACGGCGAACATGTACGCTGCCATTGCGGTCCTCTCGCCCCTGCACTTATCGTCGAGGGACATTACGACGATCGCACTGATGCTCGGCCTGGCGCACAGCCTCATGGTGGAGACGCCCATTACGAAGAAGACGGGGGTGAGCGCGTCGTTCATGCTCATGGTAAGGATCGTCTTAAGCCTGCTTTCAGGGATGGCGCTGAATCTGATATGGAAATTATTCTGACCTCCCTTTTCGGCGCCCTGCGCCTCTGCGCCATGCTTTTCTGCATCATCGTGCCCCTCACGATGTTCTACGAGTTCGTAAAATCGCGCCAGGCATCCCTGGCTGGGCAAAAAAGGAACTTCATGGGCCTGTCCGGCAAGGGGCTGATACCGCTCGTCACGGGCATTATCATCGGCATCACTTACGGGGCGGGGGTGATTATCCATTCCATACGCTCTACGGACATAGATAAGGACGAGGCCTTCCTTATCCTGCTTTACCTGTCCGTCTGCCACGCGATGATAGAGGACACGCTGATTTTCGTCGTCATCGGCGCTAACGGCTTGATACTGATCGGCGCGCGGTTCTTCCTCGCAACCCTGCTCACCTACGCAGTTTACAGGGTCCGCGTATACTGGCGGCGTTAATTCCCTCGATTTACAATCGGTTGGCGGCGTCGATTTCTAAGGTTTCTTGAGAAGGGCCGGCAGGGCCGCCGGGTCGAGGGGTAGCTCCCTCTGGCTGCCGTCCGCCATGTCGCGCACGAGTATGACGCCCCGCGCTACTTCTTCGCCTGCGAGGATGAGCACGTAGTCGGCCCCGAGGCTGTTCGCGTGCTTCATCTGCGATTTGAGCGAGCCTGCCGGCTCCGCGTATGCCAGAGGCATACGGGCGCTGACGAAGGCGTCGAGGAGGGGTATGACCCAGGTCCTGGCCGCATCCCCGACTGCGGCCAGGAAGTAAAGGGGGTCTTTCTTTTCGGGCTGCCGTCCGGCGAGCAGGGCAAGGCGCTCCATCCCGATGGCGAAGCCGATGCCGGGGATCGACGGTCCTCCCATCTCTTCCACGAGGTTGTCGTACCTGCCGCCGGCAGCAAACGCCTTCTGGCTGCCCAGATCGGGGGACGTTGCCTCGAAGACCGTCCTCGTATAATAGTCGAGGCCGCGCACGAGCCGCTTGTTGACTGTGAACGGCACGCGCAGCCTTTCAAGGTGGCCGCAGAACAGGTCGAAGTGAGACCTGCAATCGTCGCAGAGGTAGTCGAAAAGCACGGGCGCCTCGCCGATGATACGGCCGCACTCCTCGACCTTGCAGTCGAATATCCGCAAGGGGTTCCGGTCGAGCCTGCTCAGCGCAGTCCTCGCAAAGGACCTCCTTCCTGTCTTCGAGGAAGGCGACGAGGGCCTTTCTGAATCCCTCCCTGCACGCTTTGCATCCGACGCTGTTCACTTCCATCGCGTAATGCCCGACGCCAAGGTCGCGTGCGACGAGGGCGATCATCCAGACAAGCTCCGCGTCGGCCATCGGCCCCGCGACTGCCGAAGACCTCGGCGTCCACCTGGTAGAACTGCCTGAACCTGCCCTTTTGCGGACGCTCGTGGCGGAACATGGGGCCTATGCTGAAAAGCCTGCTTGTCCGCTCCTTCGCGTAGAAGGCGCCTTGCAGGTACGCCCGGACGAGGCCGGCCGTCGCCTCCGGCCGCAGGGTGACGGAGTCGTTGCTCCGGTCGATGAAGGTAAACATTTCCTTCTCGACGATGTCCGTCGTATCGCCGATGCTCCGCTTGAAAAGCTCCGTCTTTTCGAGGACCGGTATCTCTATCTCCTTATAGCCGAGCAGGCCGAAGTAGGTGCGCGCCGTCTCGTCGATAAGCCTGAACCGCCCGATCTCCTCGCCGTATATGTCCCTGAAACCGCGCAGTGTAGTGAAGCGTTCCATAGATTATCCGCCATCAAATTAACATCAATCACCCCATAAATCAACGCCGGACGGGATTATTCTTAGTGAGGAGTGAGGGGGACGGTCGTTGTGACGACGGGACGCTCTTGAAACGCCGGCGTTCCTATTCCCGGACGTCAGTGGACCGGAAATTCACTTCTTCCGGTCCTGGATGATGAAGACGATAGCAAAAATGATGGCGCCCAGGGCAAGCGTCGCAAAAAATACAATTTGCGCTGCTGTCAATTTGTCTCCTCCTTGTCTTTTGGAACAATGAAGTAAGAGGTAACGAGGAACAAGAGGACGGCGGCTGCAATAACAAAAGTTGTGGACGCAGTGAGCTTCCCGGCAACAAATACGGCGACGGTCCCCGCTGTTGCAACGAACTTGCCCATATCGGCAAATGCCCCTCCTATTACCTCTCTCCGCTTCCGGTTCTTCGCAGGCACAGTATAGAGCATCCAAAAACGGCAATCAAGGATTTACCTCAGTTCTTGAAAGATTCGAGAAAAATTCCCCCCAAAATTGACTTTACATCCCGCTCCTTTTCCGCTTAAATAAAGCTCATGATAAAAACATTGGTCGCAGCTTTAGCGCTCTTTATAATCGGCGCAATGCCCGCCCACGCCAAACAGCCCGTCAGGATAGGGCTTATCGCCCCACTGACGGGGGACGTCAAGACCTTCGGGGAATCGTCGAGGAACGCCTTTCTTATGGCGGTAGACGATTACTGCCAAGTCGGGCAAATACGCGATCACCCCGGTCATCGTCGACGACAGGAACGACCCGACGGAGGGCGCGAACGGCGCGCTGAAGCTCATCACCCAGGACAGGGTGCTCGCCTTCGTCGGCCCCCTCACCTCGAAGGTCGCAATACCGGTCAGCGAGATCGCGACGCAGTACAAGGCCCCATGGTCACGGAGGCCGCGACAAACCCGAAGGTGACGGTCTACAACGGCAAGCGAAAGGCCTATGTCTTCCGCGCGTGCTTTATCGACCCCTTCCAGGGGCGCGTGGCCGCCGCCTTCGCGCTCGACAACCTGAAGGTGAAGACGGCAGCGGTGCTCTACGACGTGGGGAACGACTACTCCAGGGGCCTCGCGGAGGTCTTCAAGGTCGACGTTCGGGAACGGCAAGGGCACAATCGTCGCCTACGAGTCCTATCAGAAGGACGACGTAGATTTCTCGGCGCTGGCGACGAAGATGCACCTCAAGAAGCCGGACCTCATCTTCATCCCCGACTACTACAACAAGGCGGGCCTCATCGTGAGGCAGCTCAGGGAGAAGGCGGTCAGGGCGGCGGTCATCGGCACGGACGGTTGGGACTCCCCGGACCTCGTGAAGATCGCGGGCAGCACGATCGTCGGCGGTTACTTCACGAACCACTACTCGCCGGAGAGGAAGGACCCCGTGGCGCAGCGGTTCATCAAGCGATACAGGGAGAAGCACGGCGAGGTGCCCGACGCGCTCGCGGCATTGACCTACGACGCGGCAACGATCCTCCTCGGGGCGCTCGACAGGGCCGCATCGCCTGCGGCCGAGCCGCTGCGGACGTCCCTGGCAGGGTTGAAGGACTTCCAGGGGGTGACGGGGACGATCAGCTTCGACAAAAACGGCGACGCGGTGAAGTCGGCGGTCATACTGAGGGTGGAAAAGGACGGCTTCAGATACGTAGCTACGGTAAAACCGTAGCGATGGAGCTGGTCTCCTATACGCTGCAGCAGGTCGTCAACGGCCTCCAGCTAGGCGCAATCTACGCGCTCATAGCCCTGGGCTACACCATGGTCTACGGCGTGCTCAGGCTCATCAATTTCGCCCACGGCGACATCTTCATGTTCGGCGCCTTCATCGCCTATTACTGCATCGCGAAATGGCAGCTTCCCCTCGGCCTCGTCTTCGTCGTCACCATGGCTTCGACGGCCGCCCTCGGCCTGCTCGTCGAGAAAGTCGCATACAAGCCGCTGCGCGCAGCCCCCAACATATCGGTGC
Source organism: uncultured delta proteobacterium (assembly GCA_963835595.1). GTDB lineage: Bacteria > Desulfobacterota > Syntrophorhabdia > Syntrophorhabdales > WCHB1-27 > CAWEPK01. The sequence goes on from CAWIGL010000002.1 coordinate 102,221, forward strand.
TTATCACCGCCGTCGGCGTGTCCCTCTTCCTCGAATATTTCTTAAGCCTCAAGAGCATTTTCACGCCCAATTACATCGCCTTCCCCAGGCCGTTCAACGTGGAAGCCTACGATTTAGGCCCCGTCGCGCTGACGAATATCCAGCTTATCGTCTTCGGCGTCACGGCCGCCTCGCTCCTTCTGCTCTACCTCCTCGTATACAGGACGAAGCACGGAAGGGCGATGAGGGCCGTCTCGCACAGCAGGGAGACGGCTTCGCTCATGGGCATCAACGTGGACGCAACGATCTCCTTCACCTTCGCCGTAGGCACGGCGCTTGCGGGCATAGGCGGCATACTTTACGGCTTCGCCTACCCGCAGATCAACGTTTTCATGGGGATCATGCCGGGCATTAAGTCCTTCATCGCCGCCGTGCTCGGGGGCATCGGCCTCGTCCACGGCGCGGTCCTTGGGGGCCTCGTCATCGGCGTCTCCGAGGTCCTCGTCTCCGCCTTCCTCTCATCGACGCTCCGGGACGGGGTGATCTTCATCATCCTGCTTCTGGTCCTCCTGCTGCGGCCGATGGGCTTCTTCGGCAAAAGGAGGGAGAAGGTGTGAGCTTCTTTGCGGGCGCGAGACGCTTTATACTCTGCTGCGCAATCGCGTATGCGCTGCTCAAGGCCCTTTTCCTCTCCGGCTTCGCCACGCAGTACGTCGAGCAGATCGTCCTTTATGCCCTCGTCATGATAATCGCGAGCCTCGGCCTCAACGTCATCTACGGCTACACGGGGCAGTTCTCTCTGGGCCACGCCGCCTTTTACGGCATCGGCGCGTATGCTTCCGCCCTTTTGACGCACGTCTTCGCCATCGACTCCGTGCCGCTCTTTTTGCCCGTCCTGCTCGTCGCGGGCCTTACCGCTGCCGCCGTCGGCGCCCTCATCGGCCTGCCGATCCTGAAGCTCCGGGACGACTTCCTCGCCATCGCCACACTCGGCTTCGGGATGCTCGTGCGGACGCTCCTCGACAACTCGGACAGGGTCGCCGACGTGCTCGGAGGGTCGAGGGGCTTCATCGGCATACCGAAGATCACGAGCCTTGAGCTCGTTTTCGGCGTGATGGCCTTGCTTATACCCGTGACGCGCAACCTTATTTTTTCGAGGTACGGCCTCTTCTGGCAGTGCATCAGGGACGACGAGCTCGCCTCGACCGCCTTCGGCATCGACACGGGCCGCATGAAGTCGATGGCCTTCACCTACGGCTGCTTCCTGGCGGGCGTTGCCGGGCGGCCTCTATGCCCATCTCTACACGTTCCTCCACCCGTCAAATTTCGATTTACTTAAGTCGATAGACTTCCTCATCATCGTCATAGTGGGCGGCATGGGGAGCATCACGGGGACGATCGTAGCGGGCCTCCTCTGGGTGGGCTTCATCGAAGGGCTGCGCATCGTGCTGCCCTCCGGCATAGCTGGAGCTGCGGTGGGTCTTCATCCCGGTATTCCTCATCATATTGATGATGCTCCGGCCTTACGGACTCATCCACAGCACCGAATCGAGGCTCCTGGGGATCGGCAGGAAATGAGGGCATTGGAGCTTACAGGGCTGACGAAGAGCTTCGGGGGCGTGCGGGCCGTGGACAATCTTTCGTTCCACGTGGAGGAGCATGAGACGGTGGGCCTCATAGGGCCGAACGGGGCTGGCAAGACGACCGTCTTCAACCTGATAACGGGCCTGACCCGCACCGATGCAGGGAGGGTCGAGCTCTTCGGGAAGGACGTGACGCGCATAGCGCCGTTCCACGCGGTGCGCCTCGGCATGGCGAGGACCTTCCAGAACATCCGCCTCTTCGGCCGCCTTTCCGTAGTGAAGAACGTCCTCGTCCCTATCGTGGGGCGCGACGGGTACGGGCCTCTGGCTGCTGCCTTCGAGTCGGCCGCATCCGCGCGCGCGGAAAAGGCGGCGTTCGCCAGCGCGATGGAGATACTCGACTTCTTCCGCCTCGCGGGCAAGGCGGAGCAGCCGGCCGCGAGCCTGCCGTACGGCGAGCAGCGGCGCCTGGAGCTCGCAAGGGCGCTCGCCGCCCGCCCCAGGCTCCTTCTTATCGACGAGCCGGGGGCGGGCATGAACCCGAAGGAGATAGGCGACCTGCTCGCGGACATCAGCAGGGCCAGGGAGGTTTTCCGCCTGACCATCCTTTTGATAGAGCACCAGATGGGCCTCGTCATGAACCTCTCCGACAGGCTCGTCGTCCTCGATTTCGGGGAGAAGATCGCGGAAGGGCCGCCGGATCGAGGTGCGAAAGGACAGGGCGGTGATAGAGGCGTACCTGGGGGAAGAGTTCACATGCTGATGCGCATCTCCGGCCTCACCGTCGCATACGGCGCCATCAGGGCGCTCGACGGGGTCACGATGGAGGTGCGCAAGGGAGAGGTGCTCTCCATCATAGGCGCGAACGGCGCGGGCAAGAGCACGCTCCTGCGCGCAGTCGCCGGGCTGTTGAAACCCGCTTCAGGAACGATAGAGTTCGCCGGCAGGGAGATAACGAGGCTGAGGCCGGACAGGATCGTCAGGCTGGGCATCTCTATGGTCCCGGAAGGCAGGCAGGTCTTCCCCGACCTTACCGTGAAAGAGAACCTGGAGGTGGGCGGCCACACGCTCAAAAGCAGGCCGCGCCGCGCAATCTTCGACATGGCGCTCCATACGTTCCCGAGGCTCGCCGAGAGGCTCCACCAGCACGCGGGGACACTCTCAGGCGGGGAGCAGCAGATGCTCGCCCTCGGCAGGGCGCTCATGGCCGACCCTGCTCTCCTGCTCCTCGATGAGCCTTCCATGGGCCTCTCGCCCATCATAACGCGCGAGATCTTCTCCCTGATCTCGACCATAAACAGGGAGAAAGGCATATCGATCATGCTCGTCGAGCAGAACGCGCACATGGCGCTCGACCATTCCCACAGGGCGTATGTGCTTGAGACGGGGCGCGTCGTGATGGAGGGTCCGTCGTCCGCCGTAAAGTGCGACCCGGCCGTTGTATCGGCATATCTCGGCGGCTAAAACCCAGGTCCGAAGGCGCGCGCGCCCGGCCCGTCGGCCGTCCCGAAGCGTTTTGACGCCCGGTGATTAATTTTCGGAGTTATGGTATAAAAAGATCGACGGCGACCGCTATACGCGGACGCCGGCAGGGGGCATTGCCATGACCGCCAAATTCTGGCTTGGAGCAGGGTTCGTCATTCTTCTTTTTTCCCTCGCGCTGGCCGGCTGCGCGTCCGACTGGTGGACGGTCGATCAGAGCGCCTACCAGCCGCCGGAGCAGAGCGCGGCCGAGACGGCCGTCTTCGGCACGCGCGCGCCCGTCGGGGAATCGAAAGGCACGGGAGACACGGCGGAGACGGAAAAAGTCGAGGGTGGGGGGGAGGAAGCGAAGGGCGATCCGTCATTCCAGCCCCGTCCGACCAAATAGGGCTTACCGCCTTTTCTCGCCGATTAGGCAGCGGCCGGCTGCACAGGTCCTTACCGGGCTTTTACCTCGCCCGCCGGCTTCTCAGGGCGTTTGCGAACTCCGCCCTGTCAAGGCTGCCGTCGCCGTTCGTGTCATACTTCCTGAATTCTTTCATGGTGACGTCCGGGACCGCCGCCGAAAGCTCGACGGGCGTAATCTTCCCGTCCTTGTTCGCGTCTGCGTCCTCGAAGGTGCCTCCGCCAGTCTGCACCACCCTCATCAGGCGGCCCGACCCGCGCGTCGGGACTTTCTCCAGCCTCGTGCCTGCCGTCTCCGGGCGGCCCGGATGCACACCCGACTGTCTTACAACGCTTATCCCATCATCGACGTAGGAGACGGCTACGATGTCCCCGACCCGCATCTCCGCTAACGACCTGTAGCCATGCAGCACGGGCCTGGAGGCGTCGAACGTCACCATCGCGTCCTTGCCCCGCACGGCGAACGTCTCAAGGGCGCCGTCCACCCGCATGACCTTTCCCGTAAATGCCGTCCGCGAGCGCGCCCACCTGAGCCACGGCCGCTTGGCCGCCGGCCCGTCGCCTCCCAATGAGGCGGCCTCTCCCGCCGCGAAGCACGTCGCCTGCCCGGCGAAAAGAACGCAAAGGAAGCCCAAAAGCAATGCAATGACAAATGTATGGCGTACCATAGGATAGATTTCCACGCTTCGCGCTAAGGTGATCTCTTCATTACGCTACGCGCAGGGAAAAAGATCGTTCTACCGCGCAGCGTTGAGGACGCGCGGCGCGTGGGTCGCCCGCATTAGACGCGGAAAGAGCCCGGCCCGCAGGCGCCCGCCCATCCTCATAAAGCGGGAGGATCAGCCCCTCTCGCCCTTGATTACAGCATAGAACGTCATGTTTTCCCGTTTGACTAACATCACGATCCCATCCCTTGCCTTCGCCCTGCCCATAGTCTCCCGGAAATCCTCGACGTTCCTCACGACCTTCCTGTTTATCTCCTTGATGATGTCGCCTGCCCGGATGTCCGCCTCGTCGGCGGGGCTGCCCTGCTGAACGTCCGTCACGATCACCCCCTTCGTGTCGCTGACGCCCAGGTGGCGGGCGATCTCACCCGTTATGTTCTGCACGACCAGGCCGAAGTTCTTCTCGACGTCCGGCGTGCCGGCCCTGGCCTCGCGCTTTTCCTCCCTGCCTTCCGCTATCGTGACCTCCATCTCTAGCGGCTTGCCCTCGCGAAGGAGCTTCACCTTGACCTTTTTGCCGACCTGCGTCGCCGCGACCGCCTTCGGCAACTGCTCCATATCCTTGATCGGCGCGCCGTTGAACGCTACGATCACGTCGCCCCTTTTTATGCCGGCCCTGCTCGCCGGGCTGTCGTCCAGCACGTCGGAGACGAGCGCCCCTTCCGATTCCTTGAGCCCGAAGCTCTTCGCAAGCTCCGGCGTGACCTTCTGGATCACTACGCCGAGCCACCCCCGCACGACCTTGCCGCTCGTTTTCAGTTGCGGCAGCAAGGCCTTTGCCATGTTGACCGGTATCGCAAAGCCTATGCCCTGCCCTCCCGAGATGATGGCCGTGTTGATGCCGACGACCTCTCCCCGCAGGTTGAACAGCGGCCCGCCGCTGTTCCCCGGGTTGATCGAGGCGTCCGTCTGGATAAAATCGTCATAAGGCCCCTGCCCTATGACGCGCCCCTTCGCGCTCACTATGCCTGCCGTCACGGTATGGTCGAGGCCGTAAGGGTTGCCTATGGCGACCACCCAGTCGCCCACCTCCAGCTTGTCGGAGTCGCCGAGGGCGGCAACGGGCAAGTTCCTGGCGCTCACCTTGATGAGGGCGATATCCGTCTTGGCGTCCTTCCCTATCACCTTGGCGTCGTATTCCTTGCCGTCCGATAGCTTGACCTTTATGCTGGTCGCCTTCTCCACAACGTGGTTGTTGGTCAGGATGTAGCCGTCCTTGTCGATGATGACGCCGGAGCCAAGGCTCCTCTGCTTGAACTCCCTCCTGGGGCCGTTATTTCCTCCGAAGAACTTATCGAAGAACTCATCGTTGCCGAAAAAGTCCCTGAAGGCGTTGCCGAAAGGGTTAGGACCGCCTATCCCCTTTACGACCGTGGTCGTGCTTATGTTGACGACGCTCGGCTTCGTCTCCTTCACCAGCCCGGAAAGCGACGGGAAGCCTTTATCGTACGTGATCTGTCTGGGGGCGGCAGCCGCTGTCTGGGCCGGACCCACCTCCGAGACGGCCGGCTTCCCCCTCATGTAGAACGAGACGGCGGCGGCCGCTATGATGATGAGGGCGACTGCGTACCACTTCTTGTTTCTCATGCACTTCCTCCGCTCACGGGCAGTTTTATGGAAAAGAGGCTGCCGTACGACGGGCGGCTCTCGACCTCGATGGCCCCCTTGTGCGCCTCCGCTATCCATTTGCTTATGGACAGGCCCAGGCCGGTGCCGCTCTCCCGCCTCCTTGCCCGGTCCGCCCGGTAGAACCTGTCGAATATATACTTTATGTCGCCTTCCGCGATGCCTGCGCCGTTGTCCTTCACGTTTATCCGAACGTAGCCGTCGTCGAGGCTGGACGATATCTCCACGGTGCCGCCCGCGCTCGTGTACTTGATGCCGTTATCGACGATGTTCCAGAGCATCCTCCGCAATTTCAGCTCGTCGCCCTTCAGCCGCGTGTCGGCGAGGTCGGCCATTGAAAGCTGAACGCTCTTCTTCTCGGCCAGCACCTTCATGTCGAGGTAGACCTGCGCCACCAGGTCGCGCAGTTGGATATCCCCAAGGTTGAGCTGCATCTTCCCCGTGTCGGCCTTGGAGAGCAGGAGCAGGTCGTCGATGATCTGGCTCATCCTGTCGATCTCCTCCAGTTGGCTCGAAAGGAGCGACCTGTACTCGTCGCGCTTCCTCTCCTTGCGCAGGGCGACCTCCGTACCCCCTTTGAGGATTGTGAGCGGCGTCTTCAGCTCATGGGAAACGTCGATGCTGAACTGGTTTATCCGCTGGAAGGCCTCGCGCAGCCTCGATATCATCTCGTTGAACGTCTCGGCGAGCTTGCCCAGCTCATCCTTCCTGGCGCCTATGTCTATGTACTCCTCCAGGTTGCGGGACGATATCTTGACGGCCGCCTTCCTGATCTTGTCCACGGGCTTGAGCGCCTTTTTCGCCATGAAGTAGCCGACGCCAATCGTGAGGCTGACGGACGTGATCATGCCGACTACCAAAATAATAAGCAGCCTCCGCATCGTATCGTCGAAGTCTTCGAGGGACGTGCCGACCTGTACGATGCTCGCCACCTTCCCGTTGTCCATGATGGGTATGGTGACGAGGCGCAGCCTGGGGCCGCCCTTCTGGATGGTCTCGTATACCACCTCGCCCGCAAGGGCGCGCTCCAGCGTTCTGAAGCTCGCCGAGAAGTTCTCCGCCTCGATGTCGCTGCTTTTCGCGCCGATCCTGCCTGAGCGGTCCATGATCTGGACCAGCTTGCCCTTCGGCTTCCTCCCCAGGACGTTCTCCAGGTAGCGCTCGAAGTTGCCGAACATGTTGGGGTCATGGAAATCGGTCATAGAGGAGGAGATGACTTCGCCCATCGACTTGATCTTGGCGTCGATGCTCTTCTGGAGGCTGCTCTCGAAATAGATGTAGACGCCGAAGGCAAAGACGATGAGGATCAGCGAGATGATGCCTCCATAAAGGATGGTGAGCCTCCAGCGTATGGGAAGGTTAGACAGCCTGCTCATCCTCTTCCTTCAACGTGTAGCCGATCCCCCTTACCGTCTGGATGTATTTCTTCGGCGTGATGCCCTCGATCTTCTTTCTCAAAAAATTGATGTAGACATCGACGATGTTCGTCGAGTCGGTCGTGTTCTGCCAGGCGTATTCGGCGATCTCCCTGCGGGTGAGCGGACGCTCGCTGTTCTTCATCAGGATCTCCATGATGAGGAACTCCTTCTCGGTAAGCTCCGCCTCTTTCATCCCTTTCGAGAGTATCCGGTTGCGCGGGTTGAGCATCAGCTCACCGTATTTTACCGTGTTCGCCTCCCTGGCAGCGCTGCGGCGCAGCAGGGCGCGCATCCGGGCCAGGAGCTCCTCGAAGGAGAAGGGCTTCGTCAGGTAGTCGTCGCTTCCCGTATCGAGGCCGCGCACTACGTCCTCTTTGGAGCTTTTCGCGGTTATGATGAGGACGGGCGTATTGATGCCCCATGCCCTCATGTTGCGCAGCACCTTCAGGCCGTCGATCTCCGGTATCATGAGGTCGAGGAGCACGATGTCGTACTTGTGGACGTTCAGGAGGTCGAGGCCCTGCTTGCCGTTGAACGCCGGGGTCACCGTATAACCCTCTTCTGCCAGGCCCTTCGTGATGAAATCGACCACCTTGGTTTCGTCTTCGATAACAAGGACATCCATAGGAGGATATTATAGTATAAAACGGGGTGGGTTAGAAATAATATAGCAACCCGGCCATAGAAGCCGAGTCCGCCCCTTGTTTTAAGCCCGCCCTTGCGTTATGATATCGGGCGTTCGCAAAGCTCCTTCATAACCCTGAAAACAGGAGAGATCAACAACATGTACCTTTCGATCATCGGCAGTCCTTTATGCGGCAAGACAACCCTGTTCAAAGCCCTTGCAGGGGCGGAAGGGCGGGGTGGCGGGCAGGGCAAGGCGGGCGTCGCAGTCATCGACGTGCCCGATGAGCGCGTGGACCGGCTGTCCGCCATCTTCCACCCGAAAAAGACCGTTTACGGGCGCATAGAGGTCTGCGACACGGACTCCATCCACGAGGGCGATATGAAAGCGGGCGCCGTGCCTGCCGGGCTGCTCCGGCAGATGCGCCCGGCCGACGCCTTCATAGTCGTGCTGAACCACTTCGATGCCGCCGGCCCGAACGAAGCGGGCGGGGCTGAGGCAGCGTCCGGCGCGGCGGCTGATGCGGCGTCCGGTGCGGCGTCGGCCTTCCGCGCGCTCGTAAACGAGCTCATGATCGCCGACATGGTGCAGATCGAGGGGCGTCTTGAGCGCATCAAAAAGCAGGCCGGCAGGAAAGAGGCCGCGCTTGAGCAGGAAAAGGCGGCGCTTGAGCAGTGCCTGGCCCACCTTGAGCAGGGCGCGCCCCTATGCAGCCTGCCCCTCCTTGGGTCCGAGGGCAGGATGCTGCGCGGCTTCCAGTTCCTTTCCCTGAAGCCCCTCATGGTCGTCCTCAACTGCTCGGAGGAAGCGATGCGGGACGGCGCGCCGGTGCGCGACGAGGTGAGCCGCCGGATCGCCGGGGCCGCCCCGGACGTGCCTGTTATTGCGGCCTGCGCCGGGCTGGAGGCGGAGCTTGCAGTGATGAATGATGCAGACAGGGCGGCCTTCATGGCCGAGTACGGCATAGCGGAATCGCTCAAAGGGAGCGTCATTCGCCTGGCCTACGAGACGCTCGGCCTCATCTCGTTCTTGACCGTCGGCGAAGACGAGTGCAGGGCGTGGCCTATCCGCAGAGGCACGACCGCCCAGGAGGCGGCCGCGACGATCCATACGGACCTGTCGGACCGGTTCATCCGCGCCGAGACGGTCGCTTACGACGACTTCATGGCGCACGGCGACTTTGCAGGCTGCAAGAAGGCGGGCGTCTGGCGTCTCGAAGGGAAGCAGTATATCGTAAAGGACGGGGACATCATATCGGTAAGGGCGGGGGCCTGAAGACAGGCCAGACGGAGGCCGGGCTTCGCCGGCGTAAATCCTGACGGTCAGGGAGGGGGTCATGGACGGTGAGTTCCTGAAAGACTTGGACGAGCGGGGGTTAAGGGAGTACCTGGGTTTTCTGCTGTGGCATTACCGCGTGATCGATGCGTTCTGGTTCCTCTTCGTCGCCGAAAGGTACGGCCAGGAATCGGCGGAGAGGATCAACGAGCGGGTCTGGGGGCGCGTGGGGAAGATGGCCGCCGCCGACCTCGTGAAGCGCTTCAACATCACCGACAAGGGGCTGAAAGGCTTCGTCCAGGCGCTGCGGTTCTTCCCCTGGACCATGCTCGTCGGGTACGAGATAGAGGAAAAGGAAGGCGAGGTGCTGATCAACGTGCCCGACTGCCCGACGCAAAACGCGCGCCTGCGCAGGGGCCTGGGCGAGTTCTGGTGCCGGGACATGCACATGGGCGAGTTCGAGTCCTTCGCCCACGAGATCAACCCGGCGATAAAGGTGGAATGCCTCTTCGCCCCGCCGGACCACCCGAAGGACGCCTTCTGCAGGTGGCGCTTCACGATGGGTGAAGAAAAGAGGGGATAGGTGGAGGAGAAAAGAGACAGAAGCGGATGTGTTTGTGTGGCTGGACTCGCGCCTGTGCGGAATCGCGCTATGCGGCGCCCTGCTCGCCGTGTGGCCTCCGATGTACGTATGTACGATCTCCGGCCGACACGTCTCACAGGCCATCCACCCATCACGATTCTTTCAGGCGCTCCTCCGGCCACGGCCGCAATCGGACCTCCCTTTTCGGGTCCAATTGCGGCAACTGCGGGTGGTCGGAAATTCAAGGTTATTTCAGAGAAAACTTGCGGGCTAAGTTCAACCAGATTGCGATAATATGGCCTGATTATCATATAACATAGCGGAAACGGGGGATTAGTGTGAAAAGTTACCGGAAGGAGCTATGGTTCAACGTCCCTTCGCGGCGCGCCTTCGTCAACATCACGCCGCAGGTCACGGAAACCCTCAAGGAAAGCGGCATAAAAGAGGGACTGCTCCTCTGCAACGCCATGCACATTACCGCCTCCGTCTTCATCAACGACGACGAGCCGGGCCTGCACCACGACTTCGATGTCTGGCTGGAGCGCCTCGCGCCCCACGAGCCTGTCTCCCAGTACCGCCACAACGTGGGCGAGGACAACGGCGACGCCCATCTCAAGCGCTCCGTCATGGGCAGGGAGGTAGTCGTGGCCGTCACGGACGGGCATCTCGACTTCGGCCCCTGGGAGCAGATCTTCTACGGCGAGTTCGACGGCCGGCGCAAGAAAAGGGTGCTCGTCAAGATCATAGGGGACTGACTTCCCGCCCCCCTTGAGCTTATTCCGGGATACACTTGCAGGAGCAGAAACGGGTCAGTGTAGATTTCCCTGTCTGGATGATCCGTCTGCTCGACAAGGAGGCCAAACGCCTCGGTGTTTCCCGGCAGGCCATTATCAAGGTGTGGATAGCCGGGCGGTTGGAAAAGGCAGGCTAAAGAAGGACTTCCCGAACAATGTCTTCCTGGCGAAGAAATCCCCTCTGGCCCATTTGGAGACAGGCCTTTATTTTCCGTCTTCCTGAAAGGCTAGATTTTCCTGGCATGACACGGTCTTGCATGTTACAATTGCCAATTATTGAATGGAAAAGATTGTGCCACAAAAAGGACGTTCGGCTGCGATGCCTCTGAGAGACTTTTATAATCTTATGATCGTCGCACTTGTCCGTCAGGCGAAGCGAAACGGAATAAACGGAACTACGTCCCCTCGGCTACGTCCCCTCGGCTACCCCATTTGGAGACAGGCCTTTCTTTTCCGTCTTCCTGAAAGGCTAGATTTTCCTGGCATGACACGGTCTTGCATGTTACAATTGGCAATTATTGAATGGAAAAGATTGTGCCACAAAAAGGACGTTCGGCTGCGATGCCTCTGAGAGACTTTTATAATCTTATGATCGTCGCACTTGTCCCCCAGACCAAGCGAAACGGAATAAACGGAACTACGTCCCCTCGGCTACCCGTCCCCTCGGCTACCCCGTCCCCTCGGCTACCCAAGCGAAACGGAATAAACGGAACTACGTCCCCTCGGCTCTGCCCAAGCGAAACGGAATAAACGGAACTACGTCCCCTCGGCTCTGCCGTCCCCTCGGCTCTGCCTAAACGGAACTACGTCCCCTCGGCTCTGCCTCTTACGGGTAAGACCGGCCGCCTTAGGACTTATCCGTAAATAGCAACAACCTTCCTCCAGCAAATAATCGCAGCCGCGAGATGAACAAGAGCTTCGTAGCTTTCGGACATCTTCTCATATCTGACCAGAAGCTTACGAAACCTGTTGAACCAGGAGTGCGCCGCTTCCACAACCCAACGCCGGTTCTTGGGAGGACGCCCGCGTTTACGCTTCTTTCGTGAGACCCTCGGAGCGTAGCCCCTGATGCGGATCTGCTCGCGAGCCTGTTCGCCATCGTATCCCTTATCTGCGTATAAGAATCGTTGTCTCTTCGGAAGGGGAATAACGACGGCATCGAGCACTGCGGTAAGCTGGCTTGCGTCATGTCGATTGGCCCCTGTTACGATCAGCGACAGCGGGACGCCACGTCCGTCCACCAGGAGGTGTCTCTTGCTTCCTTTTTTTCCCCCTGTCTGTCGGGTTCGGACCGGCTGCCTCTTGCGCCAGAGGCGCTTTGATGATGGCCCCATCCATGCTCTGCCACTTCCAGGCGATCCCCTCCATATCATCGTACTCGGCGAGACCGGCGCGCCAGAGGGCAAGGAAGAAACCTCCCTTCAGCCATTGCCGGAAGTACTTGTGTATGGAGCTTGCGCTTCCGAACCGTTCTCTGGGCAGTGACTTCCACTGGCATCCGGTTCTCAGCACAAAGACGATGCCTTCGAATACGCGCCGCTGGGACATAGCTTTACGGCCGCCGCCGGGCTTCCTTTTGAATGCCTTACCAGATTCTCGCTCCCGTTTCGGAATAAAAGGTGCGACACGTTTCCAGAACTCGTCGGACACTTCCCATGAGCGGATCTTTGCCATACCCACCTCCTCGCTAAAGTGTAGTATGGCTATGAATTTAAATCAAGTTAATTACGGATAAGCTCTTAGTCACAGGCAACTCTCTTGATTGACACATATCCCATTTTGCGCTTGCGCTTTTCTTCTTGCACCCTTTCCTTTAGCGTGGTAAAAGTGGATGATGGATGGCCTGTGGCAGGGCCAGCGAGGAGGTGGAAGTGTCAGAGAAGGAATACTTTACAGGCTTCGCCTGGGCTGTAAGGAAGGCATTCAGGGACGCGCTTGCTTCCTGCCATTTTGAACAAGGTGACGTGCTGTATGATACTCGGCAGGCATATGCAGGTACGTGGTCGCATGCCCTTCAACATCTCAACCACAGTATTCAAATTAGATTCCCTCTTAGTGGGGCCAAGGCGCAGAAAAGCCAAGATGTGGACTCCGTTTTCGAGAACAACTGGAGACAGCGAGTTGAGCTAGATCTTTGGGAGTATCCTTCAAAGGCGAAGCAGAGTATCGTTACAACACAAGGTCGCCTATATATGACTTTGTGGAAAGGCGATTTATCTTTCCTGCATCTTGCCACGCCCGAACCGCCGGTGCCGACGCTGCCGAGGGAAGCCCTTAAGGAGCTTGCGTCAGTTGAAAAGTGTGTTATCCAGAGGTACGGGAAGGATGATCGTCCTGCCCCCATCTGCTTTCTTGTGCCTTACGATGAAACACGGGATATTCTACGAGAAAAAAGGGAGAAAATTGAGAGCTGTCTGAAGGGGGAGTTCCAGTTTCGTGTGGACGATGTCTTACCAAGGGACTTGGGTCTCTCGAAGGCTTCCAGTTACTTGCCTACTCTGAGCATAGCATGTTTCGTTATAGATACTTCCGAAACAGATCATGTTTACTCATGCTTGAAATCGGCCCTGTATAGCCGGGCAGGGAAACGAACGGGCAGGGAGCGCTTTCGTCTAGAAGTCCACGGCTGTATGGTTCCTGGAGTTGGCAAGCCCGACAAAGGGAATGAGGAGAGCCCTCTTTACAGGCCCGACCTTTTCCAACCGGCCAAAGAGCGTTCAGATGACCACCGCTGAAGAGAGGCTCTTGGTCGCGATACATGCGGGTAGGACAATCCGCGTAGTGTACAATGGCGGCAGCCAACCTGGAACTGTCCGACAGATTACACCAACGGGCGTAATAAATGGAAAAGTCAGGGCCTACTGCCATGCGTCCCAGATAATGAAATTGTTTACAATCGACAAAATCTCAATCGTTGATGACGAAGGAACACCAGGATTGACCTCATGGCAGCCAGGGCCGACGCCTCCACGCTACACATCTCTCGAGACTCTGATGGAGGATCATCGGAATGATTTCATCGAACACGGTTGGTACATCAAGACGAGTAAGGATCACCTCTCGCTGCATCGAACCTTCAAGAATGGCAAACCGATGAAAGGTGAGGAGGTATCGATCCACTTTGAGGAATATACGTGCGACCTTATTATGGATGAGGAAGGGGCTATACGTGAACAAAATGTCAGGAAGAAGCAACGGCCCTGGATGGTGACGGCCAAGAATAAACCCACGAGAACCTATGGAAGCCTTGATGCAGCGGTGACACAGTTTTTGGAATGGGAAGTCGCCTTAGCACGCTCAAGATCATAGGGGAATATGCGCTCCGGCCGCCCGGAGGTTGTTCGGGCGCCGTGGGGAAGAGATTCTCGGCCTGTGATGCACCAACGGGTTTCGCAAAATTCAGCAGGGGCCGGTGCGGGCCGGAGAGATTTTCGTGGATGGATAGGAATCACGGAGGTGCGAGCCGGAGCATACGGGTAGGACGAGGGGGACGTAGACGAGGGGGACGTAAGACGAGGGGGACGTAGCGTAAGACGAGGGGGACGTAGTTCCGTTCATTCCGTTTTATTCGCCCGCATTTCTCTCTTTGGCAATCCCGCGCAGTATACTCTGTTTGGAGGAAAAAGGGGACAGTCCCTTTTTCACGCCTATGTCTATTGTCTAGACGCCAAGATCATTGGCGAATAGCATCAGGAATATTCCGACATCGGGGCCGGAGAGATTTTCGTGGATGGCTAGGAATCGCGGAGGTGCGAGCCGGAGCATACGTATTGTGTATGTGAGGACTCGCGCCGAACGCGATGACGACGCAAGCCGCGAAAAGGTCCCGGCCCCACCCCCTACCCCAGCAGGAAGTCGAAGTCCTCCCTCGTGATCGCCCTGTCCGCCCCCGCTTCCGGGCCCGTCCATAAGGGCGCGGTAGAGGCCCGCTTTCCGCGTCTTCAGGGCGGTCATCTTCTCCTCTATCGTGTGGCGCATGAGGAGGCGCGTCACGATCACCTTGTTCTTCTGGCCTATCCTGTGCGACCGGTCGGACGCCTGGCTCTCGACCGCCGGGTTCCACCAGGGGTCGAGGTGGAAGACGTAGTCTCCCCGCGTCAGGTTGAGACCCTGGCCGCCCGCCTTCAGGCTGAGGAGGAAGACCGCGGGAGCGCCGGCTCTTCTGGAACCCATCGACGATCCCCTTCCTCTTGCCCACCGGCGTCGAGCCGTCCAGGCGGAAAAGGGGCACGTCCTGGCCGCGCAGCTCCGCCTCGACGAGGTCGAGGAAGGAGGTGAACTGGGAGAAGACGAGGGAGCTGTGGGACGCGCGGCACAGCTCGCCCAGCTTCTCTTTCAGGAACTCTATCTTCGGCGCGGGCGCCTTCAGCTCCGGCACGAGAAGCTGCGGGCGAAAGGCATATCTGCCTCAGCTTCATGATCGCGGTCAGGGCGATGATCCTCGCCTGCTCCGCCGCTTTCAGGCGGTAGGCCGCATCGACTGTAGAGCGCACCTCGGCCACGGTCCTGTTGTAGAACCTCTTCTGCTCTTCCGTCAGGTCCAGATAGACGTCGCGCTCGATCTTCGGCGGAAGCTCCTTGAGTATGCGCTCCTTGGTGCGGCGCAGCACGAAGGGTCTCGTCCGCTCTTTCAGCATGGGGAGGACGCCTGCCGCGTCGGCCTTCGCCCGCCCCTGGAACTCCCGGTAATCGCCCAGAAGGCCGGGCAGGACGAGGTCCATGATGGAGAAGTATTCGCCCAGGTGGTTCTCTACGGGCGTCCCCGTGAGGGCGACCTTGAAGAGCCGCCTTCAACTGGCGGACCGCGCGCGTCGTGTCGGCAGAAAATATTTTTGATCGCCTGGGCCTCGTCGAATATGATCACGTCGAACCGAAGCTGCTTCAGCCTTCGCGATGTCTCTCCGGACGAGGCCGTAGCTGGCGATCAGCACGTCGTAGTCGTCCTGTCCCGGCCGAGTGCCCCCTGCCCCTGTAGACGCGGACCGCGAGGCCGGGATAGAAGCGCTCGATCTCCCGCTCCCAGTTGAATATGAGGCTCGGCGGCACGACGACCAGGGACTTGAGCCCTGCGGCCGCCGTGACGCGGGGCGCGACCTTCCCTTCTTTTACTGCGGCCAGGAGGCAGATGGCCTGCACGGTCTTGCCGAGGCCCATGTCGTCGGCCAGGCAGGCGCCGAACCCGTTCTCATAGAGAAAGGCGAGCCAGTGGTACCCCTCCCTCTGGTACTGCCTCAGCTCGGTCCGCAAGGCGGGCGCCGGCCGCTCCTCGATGCCCGTGAACCGGACGAGGCGCGCCATGATCGCCTCGTCCTCCGCGTTCAGGCGCACGGGGATGCCTTTCTTCCTGAGGGCGAAGAGATCGATGATGCGCAGCCGGGGGATGGAGGCGACCTGCCTCCGGCCCCGCCTTCTTTTTCGTCCCGCCCATAAGAGACCGGCGACGAGCGCGAGGCTGCGCGATACTTGCCTCGTCGAGGATCTGGATCGACCCGCCGTGCGCGACGAACCCCTTGCCTGACAAGGGCCTGCTCCCAGAGCTCCCTCGGCAACTGCCTCCCCTTTGCACCTTATCTCCGGGCGGATCTCGAACCAGTCGATGGCGCCCCCTGTCGCATCGACCTCGAATTCCCAGGAGACCTGCTCGACGGGGCGGCCGTCGAAGGAGAGCTCGATGCCCGGCGTCCTGCGGCGAGCGCATGCAGGGGGTGGAGGCGGCCCGTAAAGTCCTCCTCGCTTACCGACATGGCAACGCCGTGATGGCCATCACGGTCGTAAAGGGAGGGGCCGAACACCTCGTAAGGGGATGGAGAAGAGGCGCTTTTCCTTCTCCTTGTCGACCGAGATCCAGCTGCCACTCCTGACCCGTAAAATGGAGCTGCGTCTCCTCGGCCGCGAAGGTCGGTAAGCGACCTGCTTGATGAGGCTCCGGGCATCGGAGGCGGACTGGCGCCGGCCGAAGGCCCATTCGTCGATGGCCTGCTTGAGGAAGCTCATCGACCGCCTCCTTCCCGTCGAAGGCAAGGGCGCCGAAAAGCGCGGCGTAAAGGACCGGCTTCCGCTTCTTCGTCCTGACCGCAAGGGCGACCCTGGCGCGCTCGACCGACCGGACCAGCGAGATAAGGGCCTGGGAGGGCGGAAAGGGATAGGCAGCCGCGCGGCACTGGGGCGTGATGTTGAACCTGCCCCTCTTGTCGGCGCTGACGACCAGCCCGTAGGCGTCGGCCCTTGCCGCGCCTATTTGCGCCGCCTCCCCCTCTATCCTGCACGAGAGCAACTTGAGCGCCTGTTTGAGCCTGGTCTTAGTCAGAAAGAACTGCAAGCCCCTGAAGACGTCCATCGGCATGGCGAACTCCCGCCCGTCCATGTGGCGCAGCCTGGCAGCCATGACGCGCTTCCGCCGGCAGGCTTCTTTCAGGGACTCGTAGAAATACCATCCGTCGCTGCCGCTTGTAATCCGCCCCATCCGCGTCCGCTTCTCGTTGAAGACAAATTCGCCGATGAGCGTGCCGGGGTCCGTCCTGTCCCTCTCCAGGGAGCACGCCTTTCGCGCGACGACCTCCCCGCCCCGCGCGTCGAGCTCCGTCCATACCGGGCAGCGGACATCGCCCAGCCACTCGACGCGCCGCCTGGCCGCGCTTCGGCCGTAATAGACCGGGTAGCGGCCCTCCGCGCGCTTTAAGAAAACGGCGAGCGGCAGGGACATGTCGTCACTGTAATAAGAGCGCGCCAGGTAGGCGATCTCCGTCGGCAGCGCGCTTCCGGCGGCGCCCTCCCCTATCCTATTGCCGCCTTTCTCGACGACGGCGCTCAGGCCGAACGGCGTCGCCTCGACGATGACCTCGAACCGCGCCTCCCACCTTCTCGCCTCCCCTGTCGCGCCACCCGGCAAGACGAGCGGAGCGAACGGGCGCCTGGGTGCTCCCGGCGCCGCGCTGCGTTTGTACAGCCCCGCCTCCAGCCGCCGCCTCCATTCCGGGTCCTCCCTCGCCATCCGAAAGAGGTCCGGCCTGAAGAGATGCACGAGCGTCAGGAGGGCGCAGACGACGTGGCCGCACCGCTCGCCGCCGTCGTGCTCCAGGTGCGAGCATCGCCACCGCGCTCCGCCGCCTTCCATAGAGACACGCACGGCGGCGGAGCGCGACATGGCGCCGTCCGGCGAGGCGGCCACCTCCAAGAGGAGCACCCCGTCCCCCTGCCAGCCTATGTCCGTGACACGGCGGTCGGCAAAGAGCTTGAAACCATTGAGTATCTCCCTTTTTTCCGCGTCGGCGTAGACGTTATTCGGCGGCAGCGCCGACAGCGCATCTATGAGAAGCTGCTCGGATGGGGAAAGGACCATGATAGTCGTAATACCTACTACCATGAGTGAGGGTGTCACTTCAACCGCCGTGCCTATAAAGGTTCTCATAATTGGCGGCATCTGTTGTGAAAGAACAAATGCTGTCGGACTTCTCCGGGCTTGGACTCGCGCCTGAAAGGTATCGCGCTATGCGGCGCCCTGCTCGCCGTGGGGCCTCCGACGTACGTACAGTACGCCTCCGGCCGACACGGCTTCGCATTGCATCCGCCAATCACGATCCCTTCCAGGCGCTCCTCCGGAGCCGGCCGCCGCTAACGGAATAAAGAGCACATTGGAAGGCGGCGGCAAGAGCGGGCTGTACTATTACCCAAGGTGGGATATAGAGACATAGGGTTGCAGCCCTAGGGCCAGCGGCCGGAGGAAATTTCGATGGATTTCGGGTTGTTTTCGAAGGCGCGCGGCGGAGTGTATAAAACGGTAGCCGGGTACCCGCGCTCCGAGCTTGCTAGGCGCGGGTGGCAAACATGAGCACGCCGCGCCGAGAAAACGACGCGAAAGGCGCGAAATTAACCCGGCCGCATACTCCCCTGAAATTCAATTGACAACATCGGGGAAAAAACAGTAAAATACGCGAGTTGTGTGCCTAAACTAAGGCGGATACGTATATCGTCGTTATGGGGAAAGGCATCATTTGATGCCTTTTGATTTTTGATTGCGCCATCGGAGAGTCGGTCTTGATCGTACGGTTTCAGAATAGGGAATACGCCGTTTCTGACGGGGAAGTGAGTTTTCTCGATTTCCTAAAACGCTTTGACGACAAGGACTTGGAGGAAATTATAGCGGTCACGGTGAACGGCGCTGCATACGACCTGGCGTCTCCCGTCAGGGAGGGCGAGGTTGCCCCTGTGTACATCGACTCGTCCGAAGGGACGGAGATACTGCGCCACAGCACTGCCCACGTGATGGCCCAGGCGGTAAAGGAGCTTTTCCCGGAGGCAAAGGTGACGATAGGGCCCGCCATAGAGACGGGCTTTTACTACGACTTCGACTACGAGCCGGGCTTCACGGAGGAGGACCTGCCCCGGATAGAGGCGCGGATGCGCGAGATCGTCGGGAGGGACCTGCCCATCGTGCGGCGCGTGGTCAGCAAGGCCGAGGCCATCGAGCTCTTCCACGGCTTCGGCGAGCCCTTCAAGGAAGAGCTGATAAGCGGCGTCGAGGACGCAGAGGTAAGCATCTACACGCAGGACGGCTTCACGGACTTCTGCCGGGGGCCGCATCTGCCTTCGACGGGGAAGATAAAGGCGTTCAAGCTCTTGAGCCTGGCGGGCGCGTACTGGCGGGGCGACGAGAAGAACAAGATGCTGACGCGGATTTACGGGACCGCCTTCCCGAGCGCCGCAGCCCTCGACGAAGCACCTCGCGTTCCTCGAAGAGGTCAAGAAGACGGGACCACAGGCGCCTCGGAAAGGAGCTCGACCTCTTCAGCATCTCGGACGAGGTCGGCGCCGGTCTCGTCATCTACCACCCGAAAGGCGCCCTGCTGCGCTACATCCTGGAGGACTTCGAGAGGAAGGAGCACCTGAAGAGGGGCTACGAGCTCGTGATAGGCCCCCAGATACTCAAGGTGGACCTGTGGAAGAAGTCGGGCCACTACGACAACTACCGGGAGAACATGTACTTCACCAGGGTTGACGAGGTCGATTACGGCCTGAAGCCCATGAACTGCGTGGCCCACATCATGGTCTACAGGTCGCAGATCAGGAGCTACAGGGACCTGCCCCTCCGCTACTTCGAGCTGGGCACGGTCAACCGGCACGAGAAGTCGGGCGTCCTCCACGGCCTCCTGCGCGTCCGGGAGTTCACCCAGGACGACGCCCACATATTCTGCAGGCCGGACCAGCTCCACGAGGAGATAAGCGCCATCATATCCTTCGTCTCCGACGTCATGGCGATCTTCGGGTTCGAGTACGAGCTGGAGATCAGCACGCGGCCGGCGGAAAAGTTCATCGGCAGAGATCGAGGACTGGGACAGGGCGGAGGCCATACTGAAGGGCGTCCTCGACGACCGGTCGATGGCCTACGACATCAACGAGGGCGACGGCGCGTTCTACGGGCCGAAGATCGACGTGAAGCTGAAGGACGCCATCGGCAGGAAGTGGCAGTGCGCCACCATCCAGCTCGATTTCGCCCTTCCTGAGCGGTTCGACCTCCATTACGTCGATACGGACGGCATGCGCAAGAGGCCCGTCATGCTCCACCGGGTGATCCTCGGCGCTATGGAGCGGTTCATCGGCATACTCATAGAGCACTACGCGGGCCGCTTCCCCCTCTGGCTCTCTCCCGTGCAGGTCCTTATCCTCACCATCACGGACGGAGCAGGCCGCCTTCGCCGAGAGCCTGCGGCGAATCCTCGCCGCAGAGGACATAAGGGTGGAGATCGACGGCAGGAACGAAAAGCTCGGCCTCAAGATACGCGAAGGGACGATGAGCAAGGTCCCTTACATGGTCGTTGTCGGTAAAAAAGAGGCGGAAACGGGCGCGCTCTCCGTCAGAGGCCGCGACGGCGCGGAGATGAAGGGCGTGACTCCGCTGCAGTTCATGATTAAGCTCAAGGAAGAGAATACTAACAGGAGGTGACTGCCATAGCACCGGCCAGAGATGTAAAGGACGTAACGAACATCAACGAGAGGATAAGGGCGAGGGAGGTGAGGCTGATCGATGAGGACGGCGCGATGTTAGGCGTTATGCCGACGTATGACGCAATCAGGATAGCGAGGGAGAAGGAGCTCGACCTCGTCGAGGTCTCGCCGAAGGCCGTGCCGCCCGTCGCCAGGATAATGGATTACGGCAAGTTCAAGTACCAGACGGCAAAGAGGGCGCAGGAGGCCAAGAAGAAGCAGACCATCATCCAGGTCAAGGAGATGAAGCTGGGGCTGAAGATCGAGGAGCACGACCTCCAGTTCAAGCTGAAGCACCTGCGGGATTTCCTGACCGAAGGCGACAAGATAAAGCTCACGATCATGTTCCGCGGCAGGGAGGTGCTCCACAGGGAAAAGGGGGAGCAGCTTGCGACAAAGGTGATAGAGGCCCTGAAAGACGTGGGCGACATGGAGCAGAGGGGCAGGTTCGACGGAAGGAACATCATCCTGGTTTTCGCACCGAAGTGAGGAGGAAGTATGCCTAAGCTAAAGACGCACAGGGGAGTGGCGAAGAGGGTGAAGAAGACCGCGAGCGGCAAGCTCAAGAGGTCGAGGGCCTTCCACAGCCATCTCCTTTCTTCGAAATCGCCGAAAAGGAAGAGGAACCTGTCGAAGACGGTCATGGTGCATCCGGCAAACGAAAAGAGCCTGAAGAAGCTGACGCCGTATCTCTAGGTTCCTGTTAAGGAGTAGAAAATGCCAAGGGCTAAAAGAGGAACGAAAGCAAGGGCCAGACGCAAAAAGATACTCAAGGCCGCCAGGGGCATGGTCGGCGCGAGGCGGTCCGTCTACAAGGTCGCCCAGCAGTCCGTGTTCAGGGCCATGAAGCACGCCTTTGCGGGCAGGAAGCAGAAGAAGCGGGATTTCAGGGCCCTATGGATCACGAGAATCAACGCGGCGTGCAGGCTGTACGGCATACCGTATAGCCGGTTCATCCACGGTCTTAAGCTCCAGAACATCGGGCTGGACCGCAAATCTCTTGCCGACATGGCCGTAAACAATCCCACGGGGTTCGGAACGCTTATCGAGAAGATCAACAAAGAGGCGAGCGCATAAGGGGTCGCCGGGAGTGGAAACCCCCGGACGTTTAAGCGCGCACAAAGTGGGGCATCAGTTGGATCTTACGGCGCTGAAGGACCAGTGTCGCGCAAGAGCTTGCATCGATACAATCGATGGAAGACCTGAGACGGGTCAGGACTGCCCTCCTCGGCAGGAAGGGCCTCTTCTCGCGAGTATTACGACCGTCTTAAGACCGAAGCCCTTGATGAAAGGCGCGCCCTCGGCAGGGAGATCAACGTCCTGAAGCAGCAGGCCGAAGACAGGGTCGCCGCCCTTGAGGCGGAGCTTGCCGCAGCGGAGGCCGCCAGGAAGGACCGGGAATCGGCCATCGACATCACCCTCCCCGGCAAGAGGCCCGTACTGGGCAGGAAGCACCCGATCACGCAGGTCTTCGACGAGATCATCAGGATCTTCTCGTCCCTCGGGCTTCAGGGTCGTCGAGGGGCCGGACATAGAGCTCGACTACTATAACTTCGAGGCCCTCAACATGCCCAAGGACCATCCGGCCAGGGACATGCAGGACACCTTCTACGTAAGGCCGGACGTCGTCCTGAGGACCCACACGTCGCCAGTGCAGATCAGGACGATGGAGCGCGAGAAGCCGCCCGTACGCGTCATCGCCCCGGGCGAGGTCTACCGCCACGACCAGGACATCTCCCACACGCCCATGTTCCACCAGGTCGAGGGCCTCATGGTCGATAAGGGCGTCAGCTTCTCCGACCTGAAAGGCGTCCTCACCATGTTCATCCACGAGATGTTCGGACAGGGCGTCCCGGTCAGGTTCCGGCCGAGCTATTTCCCCTTCACGGAGCCTTCGGCCGAGGTCGATATCGGCTGCGTGATATGCAAGGGGGTCGGATGCAACGTGTGCAAGAAGACGGGGTGGCTGGAGATCCTCGGCTCGGGCGCGGTCCATCCCCAGCTCTTCAGGAACGTAGGATACGACCCGGAAGAGGTGAGCGGCTTCGCCTTCGGCATGGGGGTCGAAAGGATCGCAATGATAAAGTTCGGCATAGACGACATAAAGCAATTTTACTATAACGACATACGTTTCCTGTCGCAGTTTTAGATGGGTCGGGTATGAGGGTGCCTTTCAACTGGCTGAAGGAATTCGTGGCCGTCCCCGACGATGCGCAGGGGCTGGCGGACAGGCTTACCATGAGGGGCGCTCGAGGTGGAGGCCGTCGAGGCGTTTGCGCCCGCTTTCACCGATGTCTGCGTCGGCGAGATCGTAGAGATGGGGCCGCACCCTTCCGCAGACAGGCTCGCCCTGTGCAGGGTCGATACGGGGCGCGAGGTGCTCCCCATCGTCTGCGGCGCGCCTAACGCCGCAAAGGGACAGAAGGTGCCCGGTGGCCGTGCCGGGGGCGCAACTGCCGGGGCGGCGTCGTCATCGAGAAGAAGACGCTGCGCGGCGTTGAGTCCGTCGGCATGCTCCTGTCCGAAAAAGAGCTCGGCCTTTCGGACGACGCGAGCGGGCTTTTCATCCTGCCCGCAAACGCCGGCAATGGCGCGCCCCTCGCCGGGACGCTTGAGATAACAGACTGGGTGCTCGACGTCAACGTGCCGCCAAACCGGGGCGACTGCCAGTCCGTCCTCGGGCATGGCGAGGGAGGTGGCAGGCATATACGGCTTGCATGTTACGCTGCCTGACTTCACGCTCGAAGAGAAGTCGCCCATCGACGGCCTTATCGGGCTTTCGATCCTCGACGCGGACGCCTGCCCCAGGTACGTGCTGCGCATGGTGCGCGGCATCTCCATCGTCCCTTCGCCTTTTCTCATGAGGAGCCGGATCGCCAAGGCAGGCATGAGGCCCATCAACTCCATCGTCGACGTGACGAACTACATCATGCTGGAGCTGGGCCAGCCCCTCCACGCCTTCGACTACGCGCGCATCCGCGACAGGCGCATCGAGGTGCGGACCGCAGACCGAAAGACCGTATTCCGCACCCTCGACGGCCAGGACAGGACACTTGAGGCGGGCGATTTGATGATCTGCGACGGCTCGGGACCGGTCGCCATAGCGGGCATCATGGGCGGGGAGAACTCGGAGATAAGCGCGGCAACCCGCGACGTTGCGCTTGAGAGCGCCTTCTTCAACCCCCTTGCCATAAGGCGGACGGCGCGCCGCCTAGACCTGCGGTCGGAGGCGTCGGCCCGCTTCGAGAAGGGCATCGACATCGAGGGCGTTGATTACGCGGCGAGGAAGGCGATCCGGCTCATGCAGCAGGTATCGGGCGGAGAAGTGCTCGCAGGCTCGGTCGAGTTCTACGCCAAAAAGCCGGGGCGGACCATAGCCCTCGGCCTTTCGAGGTGCCGGGAGCTGATCGGCGCGGAGATAACGGACGCGCAGGTCGAGGATGGCCTCGCCTCGATCGGCTTAAAGCCCATCTCTGCCGAAGGCGACCGCGTCACCTTCTCCATACCTTCTTACCGCCATGACTTAAGCGATTACTGCGACCTCGTCGAGGAAGTCGCCCGCATCATCGGCTACGACGCCATCCCGGCGAGCGCGCCGGTAAGCCCGCTTTTGCCCGTCCCGGTCGGCAGGCGGGAGGCGGTCGTAGATGCGGCGAAGACGTACCTTACGTCGTGCGGCTTCTTCGAGGCGATCAACTACGGGTTCTTCGGCGTTAAGGACATAGAGGCCTTCCGCCTCGATACGGCGGCCGCGAAAGATGACGCTGAGAGCGCCCCGGACGAGCGCGCAGCATTCGTGCCCCTCCTCAACCCCATATCGAAGGAGCTTGGCGTCATGCGGACGATCCTTGCCGCCGGCCTCCTGAAGAACGTCGCCTACAACACGCACAGGGGCGCGAAAAACGTGAGGGTCTTCGAGATCGGAAAGGTCTTCACCATGTCCGGCGCGTCGGATCTGCCGCGCGAGTCTGTACACCTCGCCGTCGCCGCCTGCGGCAACGAGAGGGAAGACTTCTGGAGGGACGGAACGAGGGAGATCGACTTCTTCGACCTTAAGGGCACGCTGGAGGGGCTGTGCGAGCGGTTCGGCCTGGAGATCGGCGTTGGGCAGACAAAAGAGCCCTTCCTGGAGCCGCGCGACGTCTGCCGACCTTTTCACGGACGGGGTAAGGATCGGCTGGATGGGGGCGGTGGCAGGCGAGGTCGGGGCCGCCTTCGACGTTGACGGCAGGGTCTGGTGCGCGGAGATCGACCTGGACGCAATCATAGGGAAAGGGGCGGCACAGAGGGTCTATGAGCCGATATCCAGGTATCCGGCCGTCACGCGGGATTTCTCTTTCTACGCGGACGATTCGATACCGGCGGCCGATATTGTGGACGCCATATCGGCGGTGTCGCCGCTGATAGTCTCGGCCGGGGTGTTCGATATATTTTCAAAAAAGGAGGTGAGGAGCATATCGGTCAGGGTCGTTTTCCAGTCCTACGAGGATACGCTGACGGACGAGCAGCGTGAACGGCTTGCAGCAGATCATCATCGACAGGCTCACGAGTACGGAAGGGATAACACTGAGAACGTAGGGAGGGGTGTATGACGAAGCAGGAAATAGTGACGACAGTCTATGAAAAGCTCGGTTTCTCCAAGAGGGAATCGTCCGACATCGTCGAGCATTTTTTCAGGATCGTGAAAGAGCGTCTCGTCCAGGGAGAAAACGTCAAGATATCGGGGCTGGGGAATTTTGTCGTAAAGGAGAAGAAGGCAAGGAAGGGGAGAAACCCCCAGACAGGGCGAAGAGATCGAGATCGCGCCGCGCAGGGTGCTCAATTTCAAGCTGAGCCAGGTTTTGAAGGACGAGATAAACGACAACCATAAGGGAACATGATCCCGAATATCCCTGAACGGGTATTCTACAGGATAAAAGAGGTATGCACGCTTACCGGTCTGAAGCCACACATCCTGCGGTACTGGGAACAGGAATTCAGGGACATAAGGCCCGTAAAGAGCTCCAGGGGCCAGAGACTATACAGGAAAAAGGATCTTGATGCGATTTTCACGATCAAGAAACTCCTTTACGAAAGAAGGTTCACGATCGACGGTGCGAAACGATACCTGAGCACGCAGCAGGACGCTTTTCGGCGAGATCAAGGAAGAGTTGATGGAGATCGTCAAAATACTCGATAAAGGAGACCGGACATGAAAACAATCATGGTTCTTGCAATTTTCCTGTGCGCGGTAGTCGCGTGCACCGGACCGATCCACGTAGCAAAAACCGAAAACGACGGCATAAAGACCGCCTACCAGGACCCTGAGCTTTCAGACGCTGTCCGCAGAAATACCAGCCGGTCCTCAAGGAGATATACGAGCGGTATCAGACCGCAGGCGTTGATGTCTACCCGAACGGCATCGGCTTTACGTCCGTTCTCGACCAGGACGGCAAGAATCACCACTACTTGCTCGTCCAGGTCAGGCCGCGCGACATCATGTTCGGCGAGGTCCAGACGAAGCCCCGTGACAGGTTCGTTGAAGTGTACAAGCACCAGTTCGAGAAAAATCTCCGGCTGATGAAACCGGGAGACCTCCAGGACGGAGTTGAGGGTCTGGCCTTCGGCGTCTACTGGCCCGTCCGAGACCTCTCACAGTGCAACACTTACGGCGGCTTCCTGGAATATACGATCATCTACTTCCCCAAGACGGACTTCATAGACCTTTCGGCCGAGAACATCACGCTTACAGAGGCAGTCGAAAACGCCGAGATCGTAACGTCCCTCGACCGGAAGCCGGCAATATCGATCAAGATCACCGAGACGAACGAATAGCGCCGGAACAACCGCGCCCGGCCGCGAATAAGCGCGGCCGGGCGCCTTTTGCCTGCCTTGAGACCGCAGGCGTCTACTTGCCGAAAAGCCCGCGCAGTATCTCCATCAAGCTCCCGCCTGGGAAAGGGGCCGGGACAAAAGACAGGACGAATACGAGCAGCACGAAGACGGCCAGCACCCTTCTCTTCGGGTCGAGGGGCGTCTCACCGTCGATGGGCCTGGGATGGTTTATGCCGAACGACAGGAGCAGTATCGTAAGGACTATCCACCCCGCGCTGTAAAATACCGCGAGCACCAGGAGGACCGGGATCAAGCCCCGGAAAACCCATTTGCTCTTCTCCCCGGCCACCGCGTAGATCACGTGACCCCCGTCGAGCTGGCCTATGGGCAGGAGGTTGAGGGCCGTCACGAAAAGACCCACCCACGCCGCGTATGCCACGGGATGGAGCACCAGCTCGTAGTGCGGAGGCAGCTCCCTCACTATGATCCCCTCCAGGAGCTTGAAGAGCAGCGGGTCGCCCAGCTCGATGAAGCCGGGGCCTGGCGCCGTGACCTTTACCGCAGTCGATAGCTCGATGCCGATTACGGCGCAGACGACCGCAAGGGTGAAGCCGCACAGCGGACCGGCCGCGCCTATGTCGAAGAGCGACCGCTTGTCGTATATGGCGCCCCGCATTTTTATGACCGCCCCGAACGTGCCGAAGGGGAAGTAAGGGAAAGGGATGAAATACGGAAGCGAGGAAGGCACGCCGTAATGCCTGCTCGTCAGGTAGTGGCCCATCTCGTGGGAAAGGAGGATCGTCATGATCGAAAGGCTGTAGAGCGCGCCTCCCACCCAGTACGTCGAGAGCACGGTCAGCAGAAACAGGAGTATATGAATAAGCCGGCGCTTCAGTACTACACCCCCAGGAGGCCGGCCTCGAAATGGACGCGGTCGTGCCTTGTCCCTCTTTTGACCCTGCCGTCGAAGCGCGCGAGCATGTCGAAGAAAGAGAGCAGGTCCTCCCTTCCGTACTTGCGGCTCGCCTTCGCCAGGTTGAACGCGTAATAGGGCTTCTGGAACGCGAGGTAGTTCCTCTTTTCAAGCGGAGGCGGATCGAGGTCTTCCTTGAGCTTCCCGAAGGACTTCGAGAACGTGCGGAAGTCGGTATCGCCGCCGAGCGCGCCCTGGCCGTCCCTCGCCTGCATGAGCAGCCTGACGCGGCGCGCAAGGAAGCCGTGCACCGCGAGCACCTCCATCCCCTGCGACAGAAGGGCCTCCAGAATGCCGACGATCTCTTTCCTGCTCCGCCGCGCCACGGCCTCGGAAAGGGCGATAAAATCTTCTTCGCGCATGTCGGTCACGACGGCCGACACGTCCTTTGCCTCGACGACCTGCCTCTCCCCCACGTAGTCGATCAGCTTTGCCAGCTCGCTCGCCAGGAGCGCCTCGTCCCCCAAGCGCTCCCTCAAGAGGTCGAAGGCCCGGTCGGTCATCTTCTTCCCGTCCGCCCTGAGCGTCGCCAGGACGCGCTCCCTGAACCGCTTCTCCCTTTCCTGCTCCAGGTTGACCCTTTCCGCGTCGATCGACGGCGGCAGGGCCAGATCCGGGGAAGTCGCGTAGATAATGACACCCGCCCTGTCCTTCAATATATCGAGGCCGGGCGCCACCTGCCGCAGTGCTTCCGCCGAAGGGTCGAGCAGGGCCAGGACGAGGCCCTCTTCGAGGAAGAGGGCCGAGGCCTTCTCGGTGACGGCCTGCGCGACCTCCTGCCCGGCCGCCGCTACGACGCGCGGGTTGTCCGACCACCTGCGGGCCAGCAAATGGACATCCTCGATGAAGTTGTCTTTGGACCCGACGGTGAAGACAATCTGACCCATATTCAATAGACTACTTGGAAACGGCCCTATTTGCAAGGGTGGCGCTTGGCTCTTTTCGCGCTATGCGCCTGTCTCTCGGGGCCGCGCCTCCTCGACGTACTTCAACTGTACAGTCTCGTCGGGCGACCCCTCGATCACGGCACCTATCATCGAAAATAGCCAAGCGCTCTCAAAACCCTGGCGCACTGCCTCATTGGTTCCCTCCCCCTGGTGGGGGTGAGGGATGTTGTTGTGTTCACAAAGTGATGGAAATTTTCCCCTGGAGATGTTATTTTAATCTCACGGGACGTAGCTCAGCATGGTAGAGCACAGCGTTCGGGACGCTGGGGCCGCTGGTTCAAGTCCAGTCGTCCCGATTTATATCTCTTGCACCCCATTGCTTTCCGATCACCTTCCCCGTCAGCCCGGCAGCTCGAAAAACTTGAAACGTCACGCAAAATTGTTATAATGGTGACAAGGCCAGGCGATGAAAATTCAGTACGACGATGAAGTCGATGCGGTATATATCAAGCTGGGCAACCAAAAGCCCGACGGGGTAATCGAGATTGCCGAAGGCGTCAATCTGGACACGACGGCCGGGAACAGGATCGTGGGCATAGAGATACTCGACGCATCGAAGAAGATAGACATCAAGACTATCCTGACATATGAGCTTGCCCTCGACAAAAAGCTCATCAAGAAAACAGCGTAGCGTTTCTCCGATGCACACGCCGGATAAAGTGTCGGGAGCAATATGACGGCAGACATGAAAAACGATTCATGAAGATCATAAGCTCGCGCATCAGGCTTGAGACGAAAGGGAGCGGCGACCTGGTCGATATTACCGGCCGGGTGGCGCAGGCGCTTGAGGCGTCGGCCTTGCAAACGGGGAGCGTGCTCGTTTTCGTGGTCGGCTCGACGGCAGGCATAACCACCTTCGAGTACGAGCCGGGCCTGATCGCGGACATGAAGGATTTCTATCAGCAGATGGCGCCGTCAGGCAGGCACTACTGCCACGACGACACATGGGGCGACGCAAACGGCTTCAGTCACATACGGGCGTCCTTCACGGGGCCGTCGCTCACCGTACCGTTCGAGGCCGGCAGGCTCCTTCTCGGCACCTGGCAGCAGATCGTCCTGGCGGAGTTCGACAATCGCCCCCGCAGGCGGGAGGTGGTGGTCCAGATCACGGGCAAATAGAAGAGAAGACAACACCCGCGAAGCTGACCGACGACGCCCCGTCCGTCCACTGGTCGTAGCCGACGACTTCCCCCTTGCACGAATCGAGCATGGAGAGCAGGAAATAGATAGGCGCGAGGCCGCATATCCTTCTTCTGTCGCCCTCCTGCCGGACCGCATCGAAGAAGCCCGCTCCGTCCGCCGCAGCCACCGGCCGGAGGAGCCTTTCGTCCTTGCGCCTCGATTCGTCGAGGGTCGCCCGGTCGAGGGGCAGCAGCGTCGCCGAACTGCGCGCCTATGTGCGCAAGGTCGGCGCCCGCTATAAAGACGCACGGTCCATCGTGGGCCTTCAATATCTCCTTGAGCCGGCCGGCAAGGTTTGCCGCCTCGCCGCCGGCCGGGTCCATGCCGTCCTCCATGTATGCATGGAGGGAGCCCGTCAGGATCGAGAGGACCTCGAACCTCTCGCCGCCGAGGAGATACTGGATCACGGGCAGTTGAAGCTCGATGGAATGCTCGTTCCTGTGGGGCCACTCATCGACGCACGCACCGAGGAGGGCGTCTTCCCTGATGAGCCTGCCGACCGCGCCTGCCCCCGCGATGACGCCCAGCGGGGTGGCCACGTCGCGCAGCGCTATGTTCCAGAGCTTGGGCGCAACCTTGTGGCACGTGCCGAAGATGACGAAAAGGGTATTTCCTTCCTTCGGGAGTGCGCCGTAAGCGAGCCGGTAAACGTCCATGCCCCGCGCGTAATCGATATGGGGCGCGATGATCGCCTTGACGCCGTCGGCCTGCGGCCCGCCTTCCGCCTGCGCCCCGCCTTCCGCCTGCCGCGTCAGATTTTCCATAAAGGCGCGAAGGCCCGCCTCGTCACCAGGATACCCGCTGCCTGCCAGATAGGCCGACCGGCACGGCGCCGTCTCATATTCCTCCCTGAGCGCCCGCACCCTGTCGCGATACCTGTCGTTGTCGAGGAGGAAGTGGGCGTCGAGGGCCTCCACCATCGAGGCAATGCGCTCCGACATGATAAGCTCGCCCGAGGCGCGCATGTACGCCGCCTGCATGTCCCTTGCCGACATCGTACCGTCCATGAGCGAGATGAGAAAGAGCGCCTCCCTTGAGATGAGAAGGGATTTGTCCGTGATCCCCTCCGGGTCGCGGACGAGGAACATCTCCGTCCCGTTGTGCCTCATGGGCACGATGTCGAGCCACCTTACGCGTATCCGGTCACTCTCGTCCATCCTTAAATATTACCACGGCGGACGCCAAAACGAAAAGGGCGCGGGAGGTGTGGGTGGGACCGGGATCTTTTCGCGGCTTGCGTCGTCATCGGGTTCGGCACGAGTCCTCACATACGCAAGAAGTATGCTCCGGCTCGTACCTCCCCGATTCCTAGCCATCCACGAAAATCTCTCCGGCCCCCCTTGCCCCCGAATACGTCTCGTCTTTCATGGTTGCTATCTTACGGTTGGCACCCCTTGCCCCGCCCTCTCTCCTTACCAGGGAAAGGGGGTTCATAGATACAGTACAGCCTGCTCTTGCCGCCGGTGTGGTTCCTGAATCTTCTTTGTCTGTCTGAGCGGGGAGGCTCGCCGGGCTTTGCCCGGCGAGGGGGTGCTGAACCCCAATAATTGCCTGTTATAAGGCGATTGCTATACTATGTCAATCCATCAGCGCCGGAAGCAGGAAATTGCGCTAAGACTGCTAAATAATCAGTATTGTTTTGCCCCGCGAAACATTCTATAATGAAGACAGGGAGGACGGCGGTACGTGATCGAGGGACACATTTACAAGCTATTCGACGAAGAGCTCAGGGAACTGAAGGCAAAGATCCTTTTCGAAGGGTCGCTTGTCGAGAAGGCCGTGCGCAACGCCATCGACGCCTTACAGAACAGGGACTCGGAGCTGGCGAGGCGCGTCATCGGGGACGACGACGACATCAACAGGAACGAGGTCGAGATAGAGGAGTTCTGCCTCAAGCTCCTCGCCCTCAGGCAGCCCGCGGCAAAAGACCTCCGTTTTATCACGACTGCCGTGAAGATCAACTATGACCTGGAGCGGATGGGGGACATGGCGGTCAACCTGTGCGAGCGGGTGCTGGAGCTGAACATGGAGCCCCAGTTAAAGCCCTATATCGACCTGCCGCAGATGGCCGAGATTGCCCAGGCCATGGTGAAGGAATCGCTCGAGGCATTCGTTAAGGAAGACATCCAACTGGCGCGGAAGGTTATGAACGAGGACGAGAGGGTGGACCATCTGACGGAGCAGGTATTCCGCGAGCTCCTCACCTACATGTCCGAGGATTTGAAGACCATATCCCGCGCCACGAGGCTCCTCTTATATCGCAAGTATCTGGAGAGGCTGGCCGACCACGCGGTCAACATCGCCGAACTGGTCATATTTCTCGTGGAAGGAAAGATAGTCAGGCACATCAAGTACCCCGATCAACTCGGTATGAGAATTGCGTTTGGCAGCCTGCTTCTTCTCTTGCTCGTGCCCTGCCTGCTCGCCTGCAACCGCAATGCGCAAGGCGCGCTGCAAGCCCGCAGGGCGACGGTCACCGTCGCCGGCTCTACATCCGTTATGCCGTTCAGCGAAAAGCTGGCCGAGCACTTCAGGATCGAGCAGCCCCGCGTAACGGTCAACGTGCAGGGCGGCGGCTCGTCGGCCGGCATCCAGGCCTGCGTCAACGGGACGGTCGAAATAGGCATGTCTTCCAGGGACCTGAAAGGCGACGAGCTGAGCCTCGGCCAGATCGGTCATATGCCATGATGGCATAGCCCTCGTCGTCAACCCGGCCAACCCGATAAAGAACTATAACCCTCGAACAGATAAGGGCCGTTTACAGCGGGAAGCTCAGGAACTGGAAGGCCCTGGGCTGGATAGACAGGAACATCGACACGGTGACCAGGGAGGAGGGGTCCGGCACGCGCGCCGCCTTCGAAGAGCTCGTGATGGACAAGACGGAGATCGACGACAGTACGATGGTGCAGGACTCGAACGGCTCCGTCAAGGAAGTCGTCGCGACCGATCCTTACGCCATCGGCTACATCTCGCTGGGGGTCGTGGACAGCAAGGTGAAGGCCGTTCCCATCGATAACATCGAGCCTACTGCCGCAAATATAAAGGCGGGCAAATACCACATCGTCAGGCCTTTCCTCTACCTGACGAAGGGGGAGCCGAGCGAGGCGGCGCGCCTCTTCATTGCTTATGTGCTCTCGAAGGACGGGCAGGCAGATACTGAAAAAGGAAGGTCTCATCCCCGTTCATGAATAGAAAAGCCATCGGCAAGGAAAACCTCATCAGGCTCGTGCTCATCCTTTTCGCCCTCTCGTCTTTGCTTTTTCTTTTCATCTATCTTCATCTTCATCCTGAGCGAGGGGCTGCCCCTTTTCTACAAGGTAGGGGTGAAGAACATCGTGCTGGGCATGAAGTGGGCGCCGACCAAGGGGTCCTTCGGCATATTCCCCATGATTATCTCTTCATTCATGGTGACCTTCGGCGCGCTCATCGTGGGCGCCCCCCTGGCCCTCGCGTGCGCCGTCTACCTTTCGGAGTACGCGGGGAAGAAGACGAAGATCGTGCTGAAGCCTTCTCTGGAGCTCCTCGCCGGGATACCTTCCGTGGTGTACGGCTTCCTGGGCGTCGTCTACATCGTGCCGTTCATCCGGGAATACCTGGGGGGCTCGGGCTTCTCGATCCTGTCCACCTCCATCGTCCTGGGGATAATGATCCTTCCGACGATCACGAGCATCTCCTTCGACTCGCTCATGAGCGTGCCCGCCGCCTTCCGCGAAGGCTCCTTCGCTATGGGCGCGACGAAATGGCAGACGGTCTACAGGATCGTCCTTCCGGCCGCGCGCTCCGGCATCCTTGCGAGCTTCATACTCGGCATGGGAAGGGCGATCGGGGAGACGATGGCCGTTATAATGGTCGCGGGAAACGCCCTCAAGATACCGACGAGCCTTACCGACCCGCTGCGCACCCTGACGAGCAACATCGCCCTGGAGCTGGCTTACGCCACGGGAGACCACAGGACGGTCGCTCTTCTCCACGGGCGTCGTCCTCCTCGTCATCATCATGAGCCTCAACCTGCTCGCCAACTTCTGGGTTAAGAGGAGGGTCGCAAAGTGAGGCTGCCGCCCCGGATCACCGACAAGGCGATGCGGTTCGCCTTCAGCGCCCAGGCCCTCTTCACGGTCGGCATCCTCATAGCGATAGTCCTCATCATCTTCGTCAAAGGCTTCCCTTACGTCACGACGGAGTTCATCTTCTCCTACCCGGAAGACATGGGCAGGCTCGGGGGCATCTTCCCCTCCATCGTCGGCACGCTCTTCCTCGGCCTCCTCTCGATAGCCTTTGCCACGCCTCTGGGCATCGGCACGGCGATCTATCTCACCGAATACACGCGGGAATCGACCCTGACCCGCATCATCCGCTTCGGCGTCGAATCGCTTGCCGGCATACCGTCGATCATTTACGGCCTCTTCGGCTTCATATTCTTCGTCATCAAGCTGAGGATGGGCTGGTCGCTGCTCTCCGGCACCCTGACCATCGCAATAATGGTGCTTCCGACGATCATCAGGACGAGCGAGGAGGCGATAAAGGCGGTGCCGAAGAACCTGCGCACCGTCAGCTTCTCCCTCGGCGCGACGAAGTGGGAGACGGTGACGCGCGTTATCCTGCCTTCTGCCGCCCCGGGCATCCTCACCGGCATCATGCTGAGCATAGGCAGGGCGGTCAGCGAGACGGCGGCCGTCATCTTCACGATGGGCAGCTCCCTGCGATTGCCTGCAAGCATCATGGACTCCGGCAGGACGATGGCCGTCCATTTCTACATCCTCGCCAGAGAGGGCATCTCCATGGAAAAGGCCTACGCGACCGCCCTCGTCCTCGTCTTCTCGATCCTCGTCATAAACGTCCTGGCTTACTACATCATGCACAGGATGATAGCAAGGTATTCCTGATGCCGCCCGACACGAAGATACGCGTCAGGAACCTGAGCGTCCGTTTCGACAAGAAAGAGGCGCTGAAGGCCGTGGACCTCGATGTCTACGAGAAGTCCGTCCTCGGCCTCATGGGGCCGTCCGCGAGCGGCAAGTCGTCCTTTATATCGGTCATCAACGGCCTGATAAACTTCGAGGAAAACGGCAGCTTCGAGGGGGACGTCTATATCGAAGGGTTCGGAGCGCTTTCGGACAAGACGGACGACGTGGCCCTGCGGAAAAAGGTGGGCACCGTATTCGCCACGCCCATCCCCCTGCCCCGCTCCATCTTCGAGAACGTAGCCTTCGGGTCGCGGCTCAAAGGGGTCAGGAAGCGCTCCGAGCTGCACGCCATCGTCGAAGAGAGCCTGAAGAAGGCATTTTTGTGGGACGAGGTGAAGAACAGGCTGACCGAGTCGGCCCTGAAGCTCTCCGGCGGCCAGCAGCAAAGGCTCTGCCTGGCACGCACCCTCGCCCTTCAGCCTGAGATCATCCTCCTCGACGAACCCTGCTCCGGCCTCGACCCGATCTCGACCGCCAAGATCGAAGAGGCCCTATCGGAGCTCGAAGACGGACCACACGATCATCC
Source organism: uncultured delta proteobacterium (assembly GCA_963835595.1). Classification (GTDB taxonomy): domain Bacteria; phylum Desulfobacterota; class Syntrophorhabdia; order Syntrophorhabdales; family WCHB1-27; genus CAWEPK01. The sequence goes on from CAWIGL010000002.1 coordinate 137,103, forward strand.
TCGTCTCGAACAACACGAAGCAGATCGCGAGGGCCTCCGATTTCGTCGCCTTCTTCTACATGGGGAAGCTCGTCGAGTTCGGCCCGGCCGTGGGCGTCTTCACGAACCCGGAGAACAAGCTGACAGAGGATTACGTCCTGGGGAAATTCGGATGAGAGACGGCGTCACGGCAAGCCTGCAAACTGCGCTGCGCACGAAGGGCCTCAACCTCCATTACGGCCCCTTCCATGCGCTCAAAAACGTCGATTTCCAGGTGTACAAGAACTCGATCACATCCCTCATCGGCCCTTCGGGATGCGGGAAATCGACGCTCCTGCGCTGCTTCAACAGGATGAACGACCTCGTCGAAGGCGTCAGGATAGAGGGCGAAATCACGATCGACGACGCCTCCATCGAGGAGATGGACATCATCGACCTGAGGCGCAGGGTCGGCATGGTCTTCCAGAGGCCCAACCCCTTCCCCTTCTCCGTATACGAGAACATGACCTACGGCCTCGCCATACACGGGATAAAGAAGAGGCGGCACGAGGCCGTGGAGCGTTGCCTGGCCGCGGTGGGCCTGTGGGACGACCTGAAAGACAGGATGAAGCAGCCTGCGCTCCTTCTCTCCGACGAGACGAAGCAGAGGCTCTGCATTGCGCGGCTGCTCACGATAGAGCCGGAGATCATCCTGCTCGACGAGCCGTGCTCCGCCCTCGACCCGATAGCGACCCTGCACGTAGAGGAGCTGATGCTCAACCTAAAGCGGGACTACACGATCCTTATCGTCACCCACAACATGCAGCAGGCCGCCCGCGTCTCGGACTACGCGGGGTTCATGCTGCTGGGCGAGCTGCTGGAGTTCGGCAGAACGGCGGACGTCTTCACTTCCCCGCGCCACGAAAAAACAGAAGAGTATATCACGGGACGCTTCGGCTGATATGGGTGGGGGGCCGGGGTGGGCCGGGAGGGGGAGGGGGACCGTGATCTTTTCGCGCCTTTTCCGCCGTTTTCGTCGGTGTTCCGGCTCGACGGACACAAAAAGTCCAGTCTCGCCAGCCCACCTCGAAAAACAACGTAAAATCCATCGAAAATCTCCCGGCCCCGTTCAGCAATGTTTGGATTACTGGGGATCATCAGATTTCCAAAGGGCAGGGAGATAAAGCGCTCTCCACGTTCCTTATGTAAGCCAAGACCATAAATTGACGGGAGTGCAGGTAAATGGTGTTTGCCGGGCGCTAGAAGTCTCTAGTAGTTTTCAATCTCGTTGTACAAATTACAGTACTTGGATGCCCCGTACAGATCGGGAAAGAGGCTTAAGTGGTTAATGTTCATCCTATTTAATGCTCTCAGACAATCTTCTCGATCTTTGTTCGGGATGCGCAATTTCATGAGAATATAACCCTTCTCTCCCCTGAAGTTCTTCTGAACCCATTCTTTAACATCTGAGCCGTGAACATGGGTGAAGAGTCCTGCTTGGCTCACCAGTTTTGGGTTCTCATCAGATAGCGGCCGGATGAATTCAACCTCTAGAACCGGCGGCATCATATAGGCCAGAAAATTGGTGCCATAGTCTGTATTTTCTAGCTGTTCTTCGGGACTGTCGATTGATGACGGCTTGAAATCAGTAGACGCGCCATGATAGCTTGCATAACTCGATGCCCAGTTGTCCTTTCTTGATTCATACTCGGTCTTGCGCCTTTCGAACCGTTCCTTTACCTTGGTTTCTACTTGCGGTTTATACAAACCGTAGACGGCTCGATAATCGGTCTGGTTTCCCCCGACTTCAATAAAAGCGAAATACAAAGCAACGAAGGGGGATTCCGTCCAATCAAGTAGTGGCGTTGCAAGCCCGTGATGTTGCCCGAGCGCCCACCAATCATTATCAGTTTGTAAAGCCGGAGGATTAGGTCCCCTACGGCCTCGACTTGCAAATTGGAATCGTTCTAACAGGTTTTCGGGTGGCATTTGTCTCTTAGTAGAAGGTGTTTTTCTTACTAAGCGGTGCAGTGTCGGCTCCAGAGCCCAATCTTCACACCTCTGACCGCGCCATATATAATCACGGTATGGAAGTATGTCTTTGGTAAAATATTCAAGGGCATCTTGATAGGAAGCAAATGTGCACTCCCCGTAGCCGTCAATAATTCCGGATTCCTCCATATTCATTCTGGGCTCCCGTTGTTTAGGGGTTAGTAAATCATTGTAAGTATAGCATATTCGCACTGTTATAAGACATAGGCACGGCCAGGGAAAGCTACAGGGTTGACCGCAAATAAATAGCTATTGCCCGATTGCCTGGTCGATGATAGGATTGGATGAGGGCGGAGAAAGCAGCCAAGTCACGTTAGTCAACTATGTCCCGTATGACGTCCGAAACACCAGCGATGGGGCACTATGCGTTAGCCCTCTTGGGAGAAGGGAGAATATGCGGAAGGATGGGCTTATCGCTATAATAGCAATTCCCGTGTTAATAGCAATTATCAATGTAGCATCCGCGCAACAATATCACAAGATCATGCTCTTTGGAGGGCGAGCGCACAACATCTACCTTGGCTGCTTGAACTGCGATAAATCGGCACCGGATTCTATCTTCAACGAGTTTGGACCGTATGGGCATTGTCCCGGCCCTTTCTCTGATAATATTTACTGCCGTGGCTCGTTCAAAGAATTCGGAAGTACAGGGCTTTTCCATGATCAGAGCGCATGCGGCGACAACCCGACTGATCCCCCGGTAATTGTTGATGAACAGGGTAGTTACTACGGACGTTTTTCTCTCGGTGGGGCTTTCGGTCATCGAGATTCAATATGCTCATTACTGAGCCGTTTTTACAATTCGGACTCGTGCGAGATTGTCAAATGGGTATGTGATGACAATAGGAAGCAAACCGACGCGAACAAGGACAACCAGAACGACGATGAAGACGAAGACGACGATGATGATGATTAAAGCATTTTGTAAAAGTATGGGGAAATGAAAAGGCGACAGGCTGCTTTTCTCGTAAGTGTACGTGATGGGACAAGCAAGTGTGAATAAGAAAGCAACTCGTACGTTTCTCTTTCCCTTTTCTTGCTCACTTGACAAATAGTAAACATATTGTTTATTATTTATAGTGATTCGGTCCTTCGCTTGCAGCGAAACGAGAAAAGTGTTTGAACGCCGCTTTTCGAGGAAGTTTCCGGTTGGTATCCAGCAGCGCGCTTTTATGAAACTGAATGCAATCGATTCTGCAAACCGGATAGATGATTTAAGGCTGCCGCCATCCAACCGGCTCGAGCTGCTCAAAGGTGAGCGCAGCGGACAATGGAGCGTTAGGATTAACGATCAGTGGCGCATCTGCTTCGTATGGCGCGAGGATAACGCGGAGCAGGTGGAAATCGTCGATTATCATTGAGGAGTCAGACATGACGAGAAAACGTATAGCGCCCGTTCATCCTGGGGTTTACGTGAAGGAATTGCTGGATGAATTGGGCCTGTCGCAATACCGGCTTGCCAGGGAGTTGGGCGTGCCCGCGATGCGCATCAGCTATCTGGTAAAGGGCAAGCGTCCCCTGACCGCAGAGCTCGCTCTGCGCCTGGGGCGCTACTTCGGGCAAAGCCCGCGTTATTGGATAAACCTTCAGAGCCGGTATGATATGGATGTGGCTGAGGACGCCTTGTCCAAGCGGGTGGCGCGTGAAGTGCGGCCCCTCAAGGAAGTGTCGGTTTCGGCCCATAGCCCCTCCGCCATGCGGTAAGCACCCACCTTTAAACCGGGACCCGCTCAAGCGTTTTTCCCGCGCCTCCGTTCTTCCGGCTTGGCTTCACCGGGGCACCCTCACGGCAAATTGGGCGGGTCGTGCATCCTCATACTTGTCGCTCTTTCAAAAGCACAACAATCGCAAAGGCTCTTTCGGGCATGCCACTACTATACCGGAACATCTTATTGGATAACGGGCCAGGCCCCCCAAAACCCCCCGAAAACCAAATGCTTGAAAAGCGTTTGGCAAGAGAGTACTATTCAAGAGGAATAAAATCTGCTGCAAGACTGGAGGGCGGTCGTGCCGATGGAGCATAAGGGCAACGGGGGCGAGGCGGGCGGGTCCGGCGGGGCAGGCGTCAATATGCCGAACCCGAGGGTAATCAAGGCCTTCGGGGCCTTTATCCTCTTCCTGGTCCTCCTCGGCATAGTGTCGAAGGCGTCCGGCTGGCTGGTGGACTGGCTCTGGATGGTGGAGCTCGGGTACAGCCCCCTGTTCTTGCGCCTCATATGGATAAAGCTCCTGCTTTTCGCGGTCGCCTTCGCATTCGTATTCCTCTACCTCTGGATCAACCTCAAACTGGCGGCAGGCAGGCAAAAGGGCGGCTTCATCCAGTACCAGGCCGAGGACATGGCCGATGTCTACGAGTTCCGCAGGGGCGCACGGCCGGCCGGGATCATAGCCATTGCCATAGCGGTCATTCCGGCCCTCATCTTCGGCCTCGGCTTCTCTTCCGCCTGGGACACCTTCTTAAGATACCTGTGGGGCGGCCCCTTCGGCCGCGTTGACCCGCTTTTCGGACACGACATCGCCTTCTATATGTTCAGCCTCCCGGCTTACGGCGCGATCCAGGGCAGCCTGTCGGGCCTCACGTTCCTGGCGATTCCCATCACCTTCGCGGGTTACTTCCTTTACAGACAGATCAGGCTCAGCCCCGAGTCGCTCAAGAACGCCCGGATGTTCATCCACCTGTCGGTCCTCTTCGTCATCTTCCTCATCGTCTGGGGGGCGGGCCACTACCTCTCGATATTCGGCTTGCTGTACGAGAAAAGGGGGGCGGTCTTCGGAGCAGGCTACACGGACTACCACATGGTGCGCATCGGACTCTGGATCATGATGGGGGCGACCGCGCTCCTTGCGGCGCTCGTCCTGTGGAACCTGAAGCGGAGGGCGATAAAGGTCATACTCGCGGGGGCAGGCGGCTACATCGTCCTCATGGTGATCGTCCTCGGCATCCTTCCCGCCGTTATCCAGTCTTACGTCGTGCAGCCCAACGAGCTTTCCCTGGAAAAGCCCTTCCTGGAGCACAACATCGCCCTCACCAGGCAGGCGTATCAGCTCGACAGGGTGGAGGAGCGCCCCTTCGCAGCCCTCGACGACCTTTCTGCCGCCGCCGTCGCCCGCAACTCTGATACCTTGAAAAACGTCCGCCTCTGGGACTGGAGGCCGGTGCTCCAGACCTTCAGGCAGACGCAGGAGATGAGGCTCTACTACCGTTTCTATCAGGTGGACGTAGACCGCTACCACTTGCCCGGCGAAGGCTACAGGCAGGTGATGGTCTCGGCCAGGGAGCTATCCGAGCAGGTGTTCCAGCAGGCGAGGACGTGGGTCAACCAGCACCTGGAGTTTACCCACGGCTACGGGCTCGCGATGAGCTACGTGTCGGAGATCACTCAGGAAGGCTTCCCGCGCATGATCGTGAAGGACGTCCCTCCCGAATCGACCCTGCTCAAGATCGACCGGCCGGCCATCTACTACGGCGAAAATATGAGCGGCTACGCCATCGTGAGGACGGGAGTCGAGGAGTTCGACTACCCCAAAGGCGACAAGAACGTCTATACGAGCTACGCGGGCACTGGCGGCATCCCCCTGGCCGGCTTCTGGAAAAAGCTGCTCTTCAGCTGGGAGTTGATGGACTCGAACATCCTCATATCGGGCTACATCAAGCCTGACTCCAGGATACAGCTCTACAGGACGGTACGCGAGCGGATCGGCCGGATCGTCCCGTTCCTATCGCTCGACCCCGACCCCTACCTCGTGCTGGCGAGCGGAAAGCTTTTCTGGATACAGGACTGCTACACCACATCCTCCCGCTACCCGTATTCGGACCCGTACAGCAGCAGGCTCAACTACATCCGCAACCCGGTAAAGGCGGTCGTGGACGCATACAACGGCGCCGTCACGTTCTACGTGAGCGACCCTGACGACCCGGTCCTCGCCGCATACGCCCGCGCCTTCCCCGGCACCTTCATGCCCGCGTCGAAGATGCCTGAAGACCTGGCGGCCCACATCAGATACCCGGAGGACATATTCCGCATCCAGTCCGATAGGCTGGTGACCTACCACATGACGGACCCGAGGGTCTTCTACAACAGGGAAGACGTATGGGCGCTGCCCACGCAGAAGTACGCGGGCAAGACCTCCGCTATGGACCCGTACTACGCGCTCATCAGGCTGCCCGGCGAGCAGGACCTCCAGTTCCTCGTCATGCTCCCCATGACCCCCTTCAAGCGGGAGAACATGGTCGCGTGGATGGCCGCAGTCTGCGACAGGCCCGACTACGGCAGGCTGATCGTCTACAGGCTGCCGAAGGAAAGGCTCATTTACGGCCCGATGCAGGTCGAGGCGATGATCGACCAGGAGCCGACCATATCCCAGCAATTCTCCCTGTGGGACCAGAGGGGCTCCAGGGTGATCCGGGGCAACCTGCTGGTCATCCCCATAGAAAACTCCTTCCTCTACGTGGAGCCTGTCTATCTAATCGCCGAGGAAGTCAACATCCCCCAGCTTATAAGGGTGATCGCGGCCTACGGCACCCACGTAGCCATGCAGCCGACGCTTGAGGGCGCAATAAGGTCCGTTTTCAGCGGCATTCCCGCCGTCGCGCCGGCCGAGGCGGCAGCGGGCGCGAAGGCAGGGGCGAAGGCGCTGGCGGCCCCGCCCGCAGCCCGCCCGTCGCAGGACTACCTCGGCATGGCGCGCAAGGAGCTCCGCCAGGCGGAAGACGCATTGAAAAAAGGCGACTGGTCCGAATTCGGCAGGGCGATGGGAGAGTTGAGCAAAACTCTGGGGAAATAGCCATTCACTGCATAAGGTAAAACAGCCGTCGGATGGCAATTAATGCGTTCGGCAGTTAGCTACAATCGCCTTATGGAACTCCACCCAGGCTTGTTCGACCCTTTGCTTGAGTTCAGCTTCCAAGGTGCCAACTGCCGCCCGTTCCTGATCAAATTTGTTGACTACAGAATCGATTAGCTCCTTCTTAATCACTGGAAATCGGAAGCGTCGAATATCGTCTTCGGTTACTCCTGTTTGGCCGCTTGCACCCGATTCGGCGCGCTGAAATTGAATGTGCCCGAGCGGAGAGGCCAAGAGATATACAAGTAAGCGAGGATCGAGGCTGATAGGCCGAAGGATTGCAACATGGCTATCAATAGCATATTCATCTTCAAGATCAAAATAGGCCGGTTTACCTATGCTCGTTCCACCATCAACCGTCAACAGCACGTCTCGTTTCCTCGGTTTTCTTTCATCCTCTAACTCATCATAGTCTTCTTGACTGATATACCTGCACAGTTCCTGGCGAATAGAAAGCTGATTAATGCAAATAGTGCTTATTACAGGAATGCCCTCTGGGTCCAAGCTTTCGATGTACTTTGGTTGCGTTCCTTTCACAAAAGCTTGTGGAAGAAAGTCACCTAAATAGAAGCATTCTACAGAGGAGATAAAGTCATCGAACTGAGAGAATCGTGGTTCTGCCTGCTTAGCATCACATCGAAGTGTGTGAGATTTACTTATGAGGGAAAGCTTAGTACTCATAACACGTGGTGCTGCGCTCTGCTGTAAATCAAAGTCTATGACCACTTCGCATCTCTCCTTATGAAATCGATGATGCGTTCGGGCATTTCCAAATCGAGTGCAAGTTCAACTTGCTCAGTAGCCAGATGGAGATTAGGCGTTTCTTTCCCGGATGCTAAAGCTCTGAACTTGCATAGTTGGTTCGGCCGTACACGCTCCTTACGCTTACTAAGCTTATAACCAACCTCATCGACGGCATAAACAGGATATTCGTAATCGTGCTCTCTACACATCTCTGAAAAAACGTAGTTACGAATCAACAGGCGGAAGCTGGCGAGCTTGAAGAGATTCATATAATAGCTACACGCCTCTTGAGAATTGTCTACAGATGAAGGTAGGGAAAAACTCATCGGCGCTTTCCCTTTCTTCGTTATTTGCGCCTGCTCGGGAATTACCGATGACAAGTCGTTAAGCACGTAAGCCTCAATTTCGGCTGGAGAAATATCCTGCCGGCGCCAGGCCTTTAGACGGGTCATGACCTTGGTGACCTGGTCTTCAGCTTTTGCATATAGAGCGGACCAACTCTTGTCCCATGATTCGATTTCCGGCTTTACTTTCTTTTGAGCGAACAGAAGACTCGTCAGTGTAGGGGTCTCGATGAACAGATTGCGGGGTAGGGAGACAATGGCTCGAATCCAGAAGCAACGATAAAGAAATAGGCGCGCGTCAGCTGCATCGGCAGTATTTAGAGCTTATCCGTAATTAACTTGATTTAAATTCATAGCCATACTACACTTTAGCGAGGAGGTGGGTATGGCAAAGATCCGCTCATGGGAAGTGTCCGACGAGTTCTGGAAACGTGTCGCACCTTTTATTCCGAAACGGGAGCGAGAATCTGGTAAGGCATTCAAAAGGAAGCCCGGCGGCGGCCGTAAAGCTATGTCCCAGCGGCGCGTATTCGAAGGCATCGTCTTTGTGCTGAGAACCGGATGCCAGTGGAAGTCACTGCCCAGAGAACGGTTCGGAAGCGCAAGCTCCATACACAAGTACTTCCGGCAATGGCTGAAGGGAGGTTTCTTCCTTGCCCTCTGGCGCGCCGGTCTCGCCGAGTACGATGATATGGAGGGGATCGCCTGGAAGTGGCAGAGCATGGATGGGGCCATCATCAAAGCGCCTCTGGCGCAAGAGGCAGCCGGTCCGAACCCGACAGACAGGGGGAAAAAAAGGAAGCAAGAGACACCTCCTGGTGGACGGACGTGGCGTCCCGCTGTCGCTGATCGTAACAGGGGCCAATCGACATGACGCAAGCCAGCTTACCGCAGTGCTCGATGCCGTCGTTATTCCCCTTCCGAAGAGACAACGATTCTTATACGCAGATAAGGGATACGATGGCGAACAGGCTCGCGAGCAGATCCGCATCAGGGGCTACGCTCCGAGGGTCTCACGAAAGAAGCGTAAACGCGGGCGTCCTCCCAAGAACCGGCGTTGGGTTGTGGAAGCGGCGCACTCCTGGTTCAACAGGTTTCGTAAGCTTCTGGTCAGATATGAGAAGATGTCCGAAAGCTACGAAGCTCTTGTTCATCTCGCGGCTGCGATTATTTGCTGGAGGAAGGTTGTTGCTATTTACGGATAAGTCCTTAGTAGCGACTCGGGAACGACAACGCCCAGCCGCCCCATAGGCTTGAGCAATTGGAACCATCTTTCTAAAAAGAGGGCTTCGCTTGTGGCATTCTCCTTAAGGCTAAAAGCCTTCGCGATGGAAGCTTTGGTGTCGGAAGCTATGGTAATACCAAAAGGGGGATTTGAAACAACGACATCAAAAGTCTCAACAACGTCAGGTCTGTATCGCGAACGGGGTATTGTACGATGTGGCTCAGAGAGAGGTTTGAGTTTATCGTCATTGAACGCCGAAAAAGGTTTAAGGGCGTCATACTTGAAAACATGGACGGAACCATCACCATGCAGGACCATGTTAATCTTAGCGGTTATAGCCATAATGAATTTTGGGTCCATGCCGTACATAAAATGTTCAGCCCAATAATTAGGCGTTGAGTCCGACATTCGGGCCTCAAAAAACTGCTGAGCATCCATATCAGCAACAAGACTATCTCGGCGAGAACGGATGGCATTGGTTATTATATGCATAGCTCTAAGCAAGAATGTGCCAGAACCACAAGCAGGGTCAATTATATACGGTAAACGGTTTTCGGGATGAGTCGCTGTTTTCCAAGTATCGACCGTCAGGGTATCCAGGTTGATTGCTTCCAAGATAAAGTGAACCAGATTGGCGTGAGTAAAATACATTCCTTTATCTTGTTTAAACCCAGTACGCAATATTTCTTCAAAAAAAGCGCCAATAATATCGCCGTGTAATGCCGCTCCTCTCGTCAAGCACATACCTTGAAGAACCTTAACCACCGTCTTTACCCTTTCGGGCGGGAATTCTTTCGCATTTATCTCGTCAGGTTCAGGTACATTAGGTTCTATATATCTCTTGTAGGCCGACTTGTAGAGGTCATTTACTCGACTAAAAGTCTCTAAGGCAGGTTCTTCTCTATCCTTCCTGAAAAAAATCTGAAAATTATACTCATGACCCTTTTTTGTCTGCCGTTCATCAAGTATTTTGGCGAGCAAGCATTTCATCAAATTTGTAAAAAGAGTATTGTCGGGGTGTTCCCCGAAAAATTCAGCATGAAAGGTCGCAGCCGCTGCGCGAAAATCTGCTTGCGTACAGTCAAGTCTCAGATCATTCTTACCACCGCTCACAAAGGGTTCATGTTCCGGGTCGGAGTAGCGTATGGGAAAAGTATTCGAGTGAGGACGACCGTTATTGACCCAGGTATCATACGACTGATGTTTCGACCTATCGACGCAGATTAGTTGAAGTTTTGGCTTGTTCCCACTAGATAAGATTGTTGCAAAAACAAGCAGCCGCACGGCACCGATCAATGGTGCTGTCCCGAAAAGCTGATACTTGATGTATTCATCCTTCTTGGCATGGAAATCATCGGGAGCCTTAAATTCCCAAGCGGCGAAGGGGAGATCGTCATTATCAAAGATCACCAGGTCTACTTCGTCGTGCTTTGAGGCCGGATGGCCATGTTTGTAGTATTTTTCTATGTACAGAGAATCAGGCTCGTACTTAAATTCTGCGCTCGTCAAGATACATAAAGTCAGCGCCCTAACCAACTCCTCGATGGTAGCAGCTCTTTGGTGGGACTCGTCACAACGGATTGCATTGCTATAGGTAATCTGGCTGTTCACCCGATCAATTGAAACTATTGTTTGCCTACGATCAATTTCCTCGATACGGTCAAAGTACCAATTCTTCTCTGATTCGGTTACCGGCATCTTCTATTGTCCGCGGCTTTCGATAATCGTAAATCTTATAACAACGGCAGGAGTGAACGGTCTTAAGAAACTAAACAGGCTCTCCCTACCCTTTGTGCAGTGCTCACACACCCATTCCCGTAGTTATTGATTGTATCACGCGCCATCGGTTCGGTCGAGCAAAATCTATTCTTCCACAAAGCCGTCCATCGCTTGGTCCCCTCCCCCGCCCCGTGCAATTGTTAATACAACAACTCCGCGCCTCGCCCCTTTCTCCGGTTCTCAAGCCCCTCCAACCGCTCTATCCGAATACAAGGGGCTGCCCAGAAGGGCAGCCCCTTGTATTACCGTCTCGATTTTACCGCTCACGGACCAGCCTTCGTCCTTCGGCGGCGCAGGTAAGGATGCAGATGTGGATGGAGTGCGAGCCTTGTCGGGCTGAGGCTGTACTTTTGTGGTACGCCGAAGCCCACAAGGCGAGCAGGACGCCGCAGATGCGCCTTAGATGCGCCGCCCTAATAAAATGAGGGCCGGGACAGTTTTTGTCCCGGCCCTCATTTATGCTACCACTTAGGCATGGGGAGTTTCTTGGGCGACTCCCAATCCTTCATCTTTTTCATCCACGGCGCCCTGTTGACAAACTCGTCATGCGCCAGAGGTACGGGCGGATGGCATACCCAGAGCGGGTCGAACTCGTCCTTCACCTTGAGCAGGAATATGTGGTAGTTCGGCCCGTACTTCGGCCCCGTAAGGTACATCGGCTGGAGAGGTCCGAGGAGCGACGTGTAGTAGCGCTCCTTGATGTTCATCTTCGACGTATCCACGTAGAACTGGTCGACGCCGTTCGTGTCCTCGTCGTGGTCCCAGTATATCAGGAATTCCGAGTAGCCCTGGTGGCCCAGCTCGAAGCTCTGGAACCATCCGGGGTCGCCGTAGTCGGGCATCAGCGGAGGCGTGTAGCCCTTCTTCACCTTCGCGTAGCTCTCGCCGTGGGCGGTCGCCTGCGAGAGCGACTCGATGATATAATCGACAGACATATAGGAGCCGCACATGAGCCACATGCCCGCCGAGTCCGCGTTCTTGAGCCACGATTCATCCGTAGGCTTGGTCGGCCTCGGTATGCCGCCCAGCTCCGTCATGATGTCGGTAATGACCCTTTCGTCGTACTCCATCTGCTCCTCGGAGGTGAAGCCGATGAGCAGCACGCGGAGTATGTGGAAGTTCTTGATCCTGTCCGGGCTCTCCTTGCCCCAGAGGTCCCAGAACTCTTCCTTGCACTCGGCCTTCGCGATGGCCCTCCAAAAGAGGGGCACCTTCGTAACCGCGCCGCCGACCTCCGCGTGGCCTATCGCGACCATGCCCTTCACCTGGGCCTCCTTGGTCGGCATCTGGAAGTTGATCCATTTTACACGCTTTTCGGGCAGCGCAAGGGCCGTGTTGGGCGAGATGCCCGTAGGCTCCAGCCTTTCCGGCTGGAAGGGCAGTATCTTCACGGCCATCTTCGTGACGATGCCGAGGCACCCGCGCAGGCCCGTAAAGCCCCTTAACAGGCCCCTCAGGTCGGGGCCGGGGCCATCGCCCCAGAAGGGGTCGTCGCCTACCGCGAGCGAGCCCATCCTGACGAGCTCTCCGTCTGGAAGGACAATCTCCGTCCCGAGGATCCTCCTGTGGGGCAGGCCGACCCTGTGCGACAGGGGCGACCAACCGTCGCCTATCATGTTGGCGATGACGGACGCCTGCGCGCCGCCGCCGCCGATGATGCCGTAGCCGCCGTGCTTGAAGGCCTCTTCCTGGAAGGGCGAGTAGACGACGCCGGTGCCGACGACTGCGTAAAGGTGTTTTTCGTCGATCTCGTAATCGTTCAGCCGCTTCAGGTCGACGAGGAGCTCGTTCTCCACGTGGCAGTGAGAGCGCGGCCCGTAAAAGCCCGTGCTGTAAGGGACATAGGGGACCTTGTAGCGGTTGCAGATCCGCACGATCTTCTGCACTTCTTCCGTGTTCCTGGGCAATATCACGACGGCGGGTATCGTCGTCATGACCCTTTCGTAACCGCAGCCGGCCTCATACCCACCGGGCCCCGACCTGTATCCCTCGCAGATGGCGGGGTCATCGGAGATGTATTTTTCGCCGACGACCGATTTCAGCGCGTTGAATGTTTCTTTAGATATAGGCATGAGTCCCTCCTTAACCTTTCATCGAGGCAGCGACAACTTCAGTGATGTCCATCACCTTGATGCCGTCGCCGTTCTCCCTGACCGCCTGGCTGAAGTTCTGTTTGCACCACGGGCAGGCGGAGACGAGCACCTCGGCGCCCACTTCCTTCACCTCTTCCAGCCGCAGCTTGGCGGAGGAGTTGGCAAGGTCCGGGAAGGCGGCTTTCGTCCCCCGGCCGGCCGCGCAGCAGAAGGCGTTCTCCCTTATGCGCGGCATCTCGACGACCTGCGCGCCCGGAATGGCCGCCAGGAGGCTCCTCGGCTGCCCGTACAACCCGGTCGTGCCCCGGCGCCTTTTCAGCCTCGGCTCCACCATGCCCATCCAGCCCCTCGTCCCCTTCCAGGGCGTCCAGGGGTCGGAGAGCCTGCTGATGCCGCACGAGTCGTGGTAGGTCATCCTGATGTCCTGCCGCTTCTTCAGCTTCAGCTTGCCCGCCTTCAGCGCCTCGTCTGCATATTCGACGAGGTGGACCACCTTGAACCCGAGGTCGGCCGTGGCTATGCCGAGGCATTTTCGGGTAATCGACCTTCCACGTCCTGTAGCATTCCGCGCAGCTCGTCAGGAGGACCTTCGCCCCGCTTGCCTTGACCTTGTCTATATTGGCCTTGGCGATCTTCTTGGCCTCTTCTATCATGCCGACCGAGTAGATCACGTTGCCGCAGCACTGCTCGTCCGCGAGCATCATGAAAGGCGTGCCGGAGCCGTTGAGTATCCGGGCCGTCGCCTGGGCGATCTCCGGGTTGACGTAAGACGACGGAGCAGCCGGCGAAGTAGAGGACGTCCGCCTTCTCGCGCCACCTCGATGCCCTTGGCGATCCATTTCTTCCTGTTCGCCGCAGGCGCGCCGAACTGGTTGTGCTTCTTCGCTATGTTCTCGGCTATCTTCTTGTGGGCAGGCATGGGACCCGCGCCGTCCTTGACGGCCCTTACCCTCAGCGCCTCCAGGGTAAGCTCTATCTCAAGGTCGAGGTTCCTCTTGCAGGCTACGTCGCAGGCGCCGCACAGGGGGTCCGCGTAGATGATCTCGAGGAGCTTCGGCGTCCATTTGAGCTTGCCGTCGAGTATGGCCAGGCCGATCCTGCACTTGCCGAAGGCGCCGTAAGAGTCGAAATCGTTCCACACGTTGCTGGGGCACCTCGTGCTGAACCGCACGCCGGGCATATAGGTATGCTCCACCCAGTAGCAGCCCTTGCACTTGATGCAGCGACTCATGTCGTAGGCAAAGTTATCGAGGGCGGTCACGTCCAGGGCGACCGGCTTTTTCGGTGTATCGAAGCGATCTTTTGGCATCGTATCCTCCTTAGAAACAGAGATTTCCGGGGTTCAGGACGTTCTTCGGGTCGAAGACCTTCTTTACCCGCTTCAGGGCCATCGTGTAGCCCGCCGCCCTTTCATAGACCATGGGGGCCAGATCCCCGTAAGGCCTGGTGAAGAAGGCGCCTTCGGCCATCAGGGCCTTCGCCGCCTCTATGTAGAGGGCGCCGACGACGGCCTTTTCCTCTGCGTCGTCGGGGTCGTGGAAGAACGTGAACTCGACATGGGACGCCCGGTTGTGCTCTATCGGCTGGATATACATGCCGATGTCGGCCATGGGATAGCCGTACCTCGCCGCCACCTCTTCGACGACCTCGACGTAAACGGGCGTCGCGACCGGCCTGGCGATGAAGAAGAGGCTCTGGCTGCCGCCCCTCCAGGCGTTCTTCCAGTATGTCTTCTTGGAAGGCCACGGCTTGCGCAGCATCGAGAGGAGCTTCCGGCCCGCGCCTGGGAAGCCGGCGAGGCTGTCGGACAGCTTGATCTTCTGGAACTCCGTCTTGATAACCTCTTTGAGGAACTTCTCCTCGTACGCCACCTTCTCTTCCGGCCTCCTCTGCAGGCCGCTGATGATCATGACGAGCGACCAGGGCGGCAGCGTAGCGCGCAGCTTCTCGAAGTCGGCAGGCCACCTGTCTGCGAGGATCGCGGCCAGATCTACGTTGTTCAGAAGGACGACTTCCTGGCCTATCCTCCTCGGAAGTAGCCTGTAGAGGAACTCCTGGGCATAGGCGAGGTCGTCGATGGGCGCGAAGTAGATCTTGTCTATCTTCGCGGCGAACTCGATCTTGAGGTTCATCCAGGTGACGATGCCCATCGTCCCCTGGGCGCCCTGGAGGAAGCGGTAGAAATCGAGACCGGGGCCCGACGGGTTGGCGCCCTTCGACTGGGAATCGGGATAGCCGTTGACGCTCGCCGAGCCGAGCCTGAAGACCTCGCCCGTCGGCCAGACGAGCTCGAAGCTCTGCGTCGGCTCGCCGTAGTCGTAGACGGTGTTCGTCGGCACCTCGCGCTCAAGGTAATCGGTGAGGACGGACCGGTCGGCCGGCGGCAGCAGAGGCATGATCATCCTCATGCCTTTCTTGTCCAGCTCTTCCGTCAAGCTGCTTCCAGGTGACGCCCGGCTCTATCCGCACCCGCCGGTTGTAGTCATCGATCTCGAAGATCTTGTTCATCCTGGCGAGATCGACGACGACGCCTCCCTGCTTCGGTATCGTGCAGCCGTAGAAATGGACCGGCGAGCTGACCGGGACCAGCGGCACGTCGTTCTCGTTGGCCCATTTGACGACTGCCCCGACCTCTTCGGCGTCCTTCGGCCGCACTACGAGGTCGGGCATCCCCGGAGGGACCAGGCTGTAGTCGCGCGAATACCGCGCGAGGGTCTCCGGCGCGTCGCTCACGTTCCTCTTCCCTACGATTTTTTCCAACTGCTCCTTGTTTTGCATTTTACCCCCTTTCACAAGAATAAAAGGTTTAGAGCTGCGTTGCTTTCCGTCAATGCATCAGCTCAGGCGCACGTGCGCCCGCGTGATGCAGGGGCCTATTGGCCCGGTCGTCCGTCACCCCGGCCGGGCCGCCGAATCCGCTGTCTGACCCATCAGAACCGCCCGTCATCAGCGACATCTTCCTGCCTATCGACCGGGCGGTCTTCTTCATCTCTGCGACCATGTCCGGCAGGCGCCGGTCGTCCATCGAGCCGGCGAGGCCGAAGATGGAGATCGCCGTCCTCGCGTGGTCCCCCTTGAGGACAGGCACCGCCAGGGCCCGCACGCCCTTGCGGTACTCTTCGAGGTCCGCGGCGTAGCCCTCCTGGCGGACGCGCTCCAGCTCTTTCTAGCAGGTCTTCGAGGCGCGTCACGCTGTGGTCCGTATATTTGGGCAGGGGGTTTTCCCTGACGAGGCGGGCCATCTCGTCGTTCGTCATCCTGCTCAGGAACACCTTCATGAGGGCTGCCGTGTAAAGGGGCAAACGCGTTCCGACGGGCACGGTGATCTTCAGCTCCTTCTTCGGCTCGCTCACCTCCAGGACGCGGAACGACCTGTCGCTCTCCCACGCCGCCAGGATGGCCGTCTCGTCCACCCGCTCGGCGAGCCTGTCGAGGAAGGGCTTCGCTGCGAAAGGCAGGTCCATGCTGCGCAGGACGCTTTTGGAGAGGTCGAAAAGGGAAGACCCGGGCACGTACTTCTTCGTGACGGGGTCCTGGGCGAGAAGCCCTTCTTCCTCCAGCGCCTTCAGGATGCCCAGGGCGGTGCTCTTGACGATGGAGAGCCTGCGGGATATCTCGCTCACGCCGAGGAGCTCGTTCGTCCCCGTGATCAGCCGGAGTATCTCGATCCCTTTTTTCAAGACAGGTGCGTTGTACATGGCTTCACGTTTTCTATACAAATCTTTTTACCACCATGTAGAAAGGCATGTCAAGAAAAAAGTCTTGTCAATAAATCATTTTTTTGCGATTAACACCCCTCGCTCCCGCCTTACGGACTGATCGCTATAGAAAACGAAACCGGGGCGGCCCTGAGCGACGGAAGCCTTACCCCGGCAAAAGTTGCACCCGCTACTTGGCGATCAGTTTCTTGCCGACCTCCCATGCCTTTCCCACCTCCGCCCCGAGGCCGAGATACCTGCGGTCGGCCATGGATAGGATGAAGGGCTGCATCTTGGCAAGGTCCGGCGCGCCGCCCGTGAGGAAGCGCTCGTCGCTGTACGCGGCGACGATCTCCCCGATGTACATATCCTCCGCCGGCATCTCGACAGTCTTCACGAACTTGCACTCAAGGCTGTAGGGGCAGCCCTCGATCATGGGCGCGCTCCCCAGCCTGCCGTAGAAGACCTTGAAGACGCCCGACTTGTCGTATTTCTTCCCCGACACCATGCCGCAGTAGTCGGTTGCCTCGACCATCGACACGGACGGTATGTTGACGCTGAACGTCCCGTTCTCTATGATGCCCGGGTTCGAGTAGTGCGTCTTGCCGAGGGAGACCATTATGTAAGGCGGCTTCGGATTGACCATGCTGAACCAGGCGACCGTGAGGAAGGTGGGCTTGCCGGCCACCTTCGTTCCGACCAGCGAGCAGGGCATGGGATAACAGATGCTTTCCGTCGTAACCTCGATCCTTGCCATCGATAACCTCCTGCCGTTTTTTTCTATTGTACCATTTTTGGTATTGGGCGCGCCGGTAAAGTGCGGACACAGGCCGGCGGGAGCGGGAAAGGTGAAAAAATGTTTCCGGCGTCATAAATTCCTTAACACTTATGCCCCAACAATTGTAGAATGTACGACATGCTGCAAGATGGGAGAAGGACCGGCGTCAAAAAGAGGGGCGCCGCCGGAGCGGTAAGACCTGCTGCCCCGGCGGTCCTTTGCGCTGCGTTCTTTTTCTGCCTGCTCCTTTCGGCTGCCCCTGCGCTGCCTGCCGGGGATGCGCACCCGCCGCGCGATGAGGCCGCTGCCGAAAGACCTCCCGCCTTCGACCCGGCCGGAGGCAAGATGGAGGCCGCCGTCCTGTACCGCCCCGTGCTGAAAAAAACATCGGACCTCGGGCCGGCCACGCGCAACATCCGGGTGCTGGTCCATTACGGCCGCAGCGAGTTCTTCGTTGCCAACGGCAGGCCCTTCGGCTTCGAGTGCGAAGCCTTCACCGAGTATGAAAAGTTCCTCAACAAGTCGGTGCGAAAGAAAAAGCCGAAGATAGGGATAACCTTCATACCGGTCCGCTTCGAGGAGCTGATCCCGTTCCTCGTCGAAGGTAAAGGCGACATCGCCGCCGGGTTCATCACTGCGACGGCCGAGAGGCGGCGAAAGGCGGCGTTCACGAAGCCTTACCTGGACAACGTTTCCGAGGTGTTGGTGGCCAACGACGCGGTGGAGGCGCCGAAGAGCCTCAACGAGCTTTCCGGGAGGAAGGTCCATGTCCTGCGGGGGAGCAGCTTCGAGCAGCACCTTCGCGAGCTGAACGGCGGGCTGAAGGCGGCGGGCTTAAAGCCCGTCGAGGTAGTGGAGATGCCCGCGAGCGCCAACGCCGACGATATACTGGAGATGGTCAACGCGGGCATCCTGGAGCTTACCTTCGTCGATGATTTCATCGGACGGCTGTGGGAGCAGGTCCTTCCGCACATAAAGGTGGTCAAGGAAGTCGCGCTCAACGAGGGCGGCGGCATCGCCTGGGCCGTCCGGCCGGACAACCCCGAATTCCTCAACAGTCTGAACTCATTCATCGACTACGCGGCCAAGAACCTGCGGCGAAGGACCGCTGAGGTCATGAGGCGCTATTTCAAGGACACGAAGTTCATCGAGAACCCCCTCGCAAACGAGCTTTCCGGCAGGGTAAGGCAGCTCGGCCCCATGTTCAAGGAGGCCGGCGAAAGGAAGAAGCTCGACTGGCTCATGATGATGGCCCAGGGGTATCAGGAGTCGCAGCTTAACCAGAAGCTCAAGAGCAAGAAGGGCGCCATAGGGATCATGCAACTGCTTCCGGCTACCGGCAGGAGCATGGGCTACCGGGACATTACGAAGGCCCGGAACAATATCTCCGCAGGGGTCGCCTATCTCGACTGGATAAGGACCAATTATTTCAATGCCGACGATATCCCCCAGGACGCGCGCGTCGATTTCAGCCTTGCCGCATACAACGCAGGGCCGATGCGCATCCAGGCGATGCGGCGGGAGACCGGGCGGCGGGGCCTCAACCCGAACCTCTGGTTCGACCACGTGGAGCGCGTGGCCCTGGACAAGATCGGCGAGGAGACGGTCCGGTACGTGGCAAACGTGAACCGGTATTACATCGCCTACCGCATGTCGCACGAGATCGATAAAGACAGGAACCTCATAGGCCCGCCGGCTGCCGCTTCGCCGGGCTTACCGGCCGCTGCCTCGCCCGGCGCGCCGCCCGCATCCGCCAGATAGACGGCCTTTGCCGCCCTTATCCCAAACCTGCCTCCAGCCGGAAGACGATCGGGACGGTCAGCTCCGCCTTCGCCGGGGGCTTCGGAAAGGGCTGTATCTGCTGGATGGTCCTTACAACCGCCTGGTCGAGCATGTCATGGCCGGAGCTCTTGACGATCTTGATGTCGCCGGCAAGACCGTTCTCAAGCACCACGAACGAAACAGTGACCGCCCCTTTCCAGCCGAGCCTCCTCGCCGCCGGGGGGTATTTCAGGTGCTTCATGATGAGGTCGCGGATGTAGACGAAGTGCTCCCGCATGTAAGCGGTCTGTCCGGACCCGGTCCCGCTGCCGCCGGCGCCTGTCCCCTGGCCCGATCCGGCGCCTGCGCCTGTCCCCTGGCCTGCGCCCCGGCCCGACGCGCCGCCCGTCCCGCCGCCTCCTTCGCCTTTATCCGACCCGCCTGACGCCCCAAGGCCGCCTAAGCGGGCAGTCGTAAGGGGCATCGGTCCGGTTGCGGGAGGCGCATCCCGTACGGGCGCAGGCTGCTCGCTCGCGGCCTCTTTCGGCGCAGGCGGCAAGGGGGCAGGCGACGGGACGGGCCGCGTGGAAATAAGCCTCTCCGTCTTTTTCGGGCCTGCGGCTTTCGCCGCCTGCCTGGGTATGCCGGCAGCGGCGGCCATAACGTGGACCTGCGCCCCGGCCTTTCCTCCACGGGAGGCCCCGGAGGGTACGTCGTCAACGAGGAGGACACGTATCATGCCGTCGTTAAGGGGCAAAGGCCTCCCGCCCGCGCAGAAGACCAGGGCAGCGCCGACGACCGCTGCGTGGACGAAAAGTGAAAGGGCGAGCGCCGTCGTTACGGGCCTGCGGACAGCCGCCGTCGCAGCCGGACTGTCCACCCGCAGGGCGCACCTGCCCGTGCAGCGCACGAGGGCGTCCTTGACCCTCTCACCGGCGGAAACTATGCAGGATATCGTCTCACCCATTCGCAATGACATAAAGCGCGCTTTTTCAGCCATTTCCCATCTGCGCTGCCTTCGCCTCCTGCACTATCCCCGTAAGGCTGTCCGATTTGAGGTCGGCCGGGCGGAAGTAGCGCGCCCCGAGCCGCTGCGCGAGCCGGACGGCCAAATCCATCTTCGTGAGGCTTTTTTTATCCTCCACGTCTACGACCATATAGTCTGTACCCTTGGCTGCCGAAAGCAACGCCGCAATCCTGCCTATCTCACCCTCGACCGGCCCGGCGGTAAGGCCCTGGTTCGCCCTGCCGTCCGTAACGAGGACCACGAGGCAGCGCATGAGCGGCCTTTGCAGCCGGTTTCTCCGCACGAGCCTGTATGCCTCCAGCAGCCCGGCCGAAAGGGGCGTCCTCCCGCCCACGGGCAGCTCCCGCAGGCGCTTCGCCGCGCGCTCCAGGCTCGACGTCGGAGGCAGCACCACCTCCGCCCTGTCCCGCCTGAAGACGATGAAGGCGACCTTGTCCCGCTTGCGGTAGCAGTCGAGGAGGAGCGACTGGACCGCGCCTTTTGTCTCCACCATCCTTTTTTGCGCGCCCATAGAGCCGGACCCGTCCACGACGAAGACGACGAGGTGGCCCATCTTCTTTTCCCGCTCCTTGAACCGCAGGTCCTCCGGCTTGATGACGATTACGCCTTGCCTGCCGCGCGCCTTCTGGAAAGGGGCCGCAGCCCGGAGCGTCGCGTCAACAGCCACATCCCTGTTGTCGAAAAAACCGCTCTTCACGTACCGGCCGCTCTTCCCCGACGATGCCGTCTTGCTCCTCCTGCCGCTGTCGGTGCGCTTCAGCCTGTCTTTCGAGAAGGCGATCCTCTTTACGCCGAAGGCTTCCCCCGTCTCGAAGACCTCTTCTCTGGGGCGCGACCCGGCCTGCTCCGTCCCGTCCACTGAGGCGTCGGCTGACTGCCCTTCCACCTCGTGCCCGTGCCCTTCGTCGCTTTGGCTTTGCGCCCCTTCTTCCTTGCGCCCGTCGTTATGGTCGTCCCGTTCGTGGTCTTCCCTGTGGTCCTGCGCCGCAGCCTGCTCTTCGGCCTCATCCTGCGGCCTCGCCCTGTGGGCGAGCACGAGGGGGGCGACGGCGTCCACGTGTCTTCCTGCGACCGCCGCGTCCCCGCAGTATGCGGCGTATGCGCGGGCTGCGTAAAAAAGGAAGACCTCCCCCCTGTGCCCCTCTGCCCCTGCTTCCAAGCAGCGGCCGACGATATATTCTTCCATCGCGGAGGACAGGGAGACCGCGCCGACCCGCGCAGCCGCCCGCGCAGCGGTCCGGCACAGCGCCTTCAGGCCCGCCCCGTCCGCGTCGCACCCGTCAGGGCGGTTTTCTTTCGCGGCCGCCCTGATGACCCCGATGCGCGCGGGGCCTTCGTCAAGCCCGGCGAACCCAACGCACATGCCGAATCGGTCTAGGAAATGGGGTGAAAAGTCGCCTTCTTCCGGGTTCATTGCAGCAATGGGGATGAAGCGCGCGGCCCGGCGCGCCGAGATGCCTTCCCTCTCGACGACGTGCTCGCCTGCGTCGCACGCCTCCGCGATAAGGGCAGTGACGGAGGGCGGCAGCAGGTTTATGTCGTCGATGAAGAGCACGCCGCCGTCTGCCCTGCTCAAGACACCAGGCTGGAAGACCCTGCGGCCCTCGCGGAAGGCAGCCTCAATATCGACGCCGCCGAGGAGGGCGTCCTCCGTTACGTTGAGAGGCGCTTCGACGAAAGGCGCACCTTCCGGCAGGATGTCCCTGAAAAGCCTCGCGAGCGTGGACTTGCCCGTGCCCTTCTCACCCCAGAAGAGCGCGCCGCCGCAGCGGGCGTCTATGGCGTTTAAGATGAGGGCCAGCTTGGCGTCGTCATGGCCTATGAAACCGCAGAAGTTCATGCGATGCGCAACCCCGATAGGGCCTGCTCGATCTTTTCCCTTTCCGCGCCTATCTCCTCGAAGGGGAGGCGTCTCGCCCGGTGGGCCAGGGAGAGCATGGCGCATTCCCGCACCTCGTCGGCCCCGACTGCGTCTTTGCCCTTGAGTGCGGCCAGGGCGCGGGCAGCCTTCAGGGTCACGATGTCCGCCCTGTGGCCGTCGAGCGAAAGCTGCATTGTCATCGCTACGATCTGCTCAAGCACGGAGTCGGCCGCCTCCACCGCCGCAACCCTCCGCCGCGCTGCCGTGATGTCCGAGGCGAGGCGGGCCTGCTCCGTCTGCCTATCCGTCATGAAGCCTTCCGGGCCTGCATCGAAGGCCGCCCTGCGGCGCAGTATCTCCACCCTCGACGCCTTGTCGCGCACGGAGAGGACGCGGACGCAGAGGCCGAAGCGGTCGAGAAGCTGCGGCCTGAGATCCCCTTCCTCCGGGTTCATCGTCCCGACGAGTATGAAGGCTGCCGGGTGGGTAAAGGAGATGCCTTCCCGCTCGACCGTATTGACCCCCATCGCTGCCGAATCGAGGAGCAAGTCTACTATGTGGTCCTCAAGCAGGTTTACCTCGTCCACGTATAAAAAGTTCCGGTTGGCCGCTGCCAATAGGCCAGGCTCGAAGCGCTTCTCGCCTTTTTTCAGCGCGTGCTCGATGTCGAGGGCGCCCACCAGGCGGTCCTCGGTGACGCCGAGAGGAAGCTCGACGACCTTCATCTTCCGCCTCGCGCTCTCGAAGGGCTCGCCCCTTTCCGCCTGCTCCCTGCACGATGTGCAGAGGAAGCCGCCGGGCTCGCAGTTGAAGGGGCAGCCCTTCACAACGTCGATCTCCGGCAGGAGCTCCGCCAGGGCGCGCACTGCGGTGCTCTTGGCCGTGCCCTTCTCGCCCATGATGAGAAGGCCCCCGACGCCGGAGTCGATCACGTTGAGCACGAGGGCCGTCTTCATCTCGTCCTGCCCGACAATGGCCGTAAAAGGAAAAATCATCCGAGTATCTCCTCCATCCTTTTCTTCCACATTTCAATGTCCTCTTGCGTCATGACATCTATGGCCCCGCCCTGGAACTCGCCTTCCATGCCGTCCATCCTGTCCTCGATCCAGCCCTCGACTTCGAGATAGAGCCGCCTGAGGGCGTCTTTCACGTCGGGCGCAGGGTCCCAAAGGCCGCGCTCCATCGCCTCGATGAGGCGCCTGCCCATCTCCTCCATCGCCCAGGGGTTCTGTTCCTGGAAGAACTGTCTGTTCTCTTCGTTCATGAGGAAGGTGCGCGTCACGTCGTCGAATATCGAGGCGTCAACACTCTTTGCCGTCGCCTGCCATCCGTAAAGGCGGCCTACGCGCTTGCTGATCTCGGCCGCGCCCTTGTAGCCGTGCTCCTTCATGCCTGCGATCCACCTGGGGTTGAGGATTTTCGCACGCGCCACGCGCCGCACCTCTTCGGTCAGGGTGCGCACCGACACCTTCCCCTGCTCCCGCGTGTCGCCGTAATAGTTCCTGATCTCCGTCCCCGAGACGACGCGCGCTGCGTTTATCATGCCCCCGTGCGCCCCAAAATAGCAGCAACAGCCCGTAAGGTCGTACTCGTCCGTGACGGTCTTGTTGAACGTGCAGCAGACGCTCGACAGGCTCTCTTTCAGGCGGCCGTGGGCCGGCTCGCCGAAAACCCCCTTGCCGTAGGCGTAGCCGTTCCAGTAAAGGAAGACATCGGCCAGGTCTTTCTCCGTCTTCCAGGCGGAGGCGTAGACGGCAAGCTGCGTGCCCGCCTGGTACGTGCCGGGCATACTGGCGAACATCCGGTAGGTAGCCTGCCGGAAGGCGGCGGCGTCGTCTTCAGGGCTGCCGTTGAGCCGCTCCAGGGTGTGCTTCCGCACGAAGTTCCGCTCGGGGTCCTCGGGCAGGGCCGCGACCGCCTGGACCGCCTCATCGAGCAGCTCGACCGCGCCCGAGAAGTTGTCCCGCGTGATGCCGGAGATGCGCACGGTAAGGTCGATCCTGGGCCGCTCAAGCTCTCCGAGGGGCATTACAACAAAGCTTTTCACCTTGCCGTTGTCCTGCCAGACGGGCTTCACTCCGAGGAGGTACATCATCTGGGCCATGCCCTCCCCGCCGGCCCACATGATATCCGTGCACTGCCAGTAGAAGGCGATATTCTCCGGGTAGTCCCCCTCGTCGATAAGGTAGCGGTCGAGGGTCTTATCTGCGAGGAGCTTGCCCATCTCCCAGGCGGCCCTCGTGGGGATGGTCTGGGGATCGAGGGCATAGAAGTTCCTGCCTGTCGGGAGGATGTCCGGCCTGCCCCTCGTTATGAGGCCGGAAGGCCCCGGCGCGATGTAGGCGCCGTTGAACCCCGAAAGGAGCGCCCCCATCTCGTCGGAGGCCGATATGGAACGGTCGAGGCGCGCGATCTCTCCACCGATCTTTTCCAGAGCCTCCCGCTCGCCGGGCATGAGCGCATAGGAGGCGGCCATAGCGTCCGAAAGGCGTATGCCCTGCTCCACCCATCCCCTGCACAGGCCACGCGCGGCCGCTTCTACCGCTTCCTCCAGGTCGCCGTTCTGCGCGGGCGATACCCTGCCTATGACACCCCCGACAACGGCGCGGAGCGAGCCCGGACCCGACTCGTACCGCATGATGGCGTAGATAAGCTCGTCGCGGTCCGTCCCTTGCGGTATCCTGCCGAATACGTGCATCCCCTTCGGTATATACGTATCTTTGAGGAGCGACAGCTTTTCGTGGATCTCCGTTATCGCCTCCTCCATCATCTCGTGGGAGAGGCGGTCCTCCGGGATGAGGTTGAGCGTTCTGACCCTGTCGATAATCATGTGGCTTATCGTGTGGGCCTTGCCGGGCTCGGCGCGGCGGTAGCGGTCGTACTCGGCGAGGAGCCTTTCTATCTCGTCTAAGTCCCCGTAGAGCTCGCCCCGCACCATGACGGTCTGCATGTGGTCCACGAGCGTCGCGTTCGCGCGCCTCTTCGCTATCGCCCCCTCCGGGGGGTTGTCCGCGTTGTAGATATAGAGGTTCGGCATGTTGTCGATTGCTGCGTCCGGGAGGCAGCCGGAAGAGAGACCCGTCGCCTTGCCGGGCAGGAATTCGAGGTTGCCGTGGGTGCCGACGTGGACGATTGCGTCTGCGCCGAACTCCCTCGACAGCCACTTATAGGTCGCTATGTACTGGTGGGGCGGCGGAACGGACGGGTCGTGGAGTATCTTGCAGACCTGGCCGTCGCAGCGCGCGCCCGCGCAGCCCCGCTTCGGCTGGACGCAGACGACTGCGTTGCCGAACCGGACGCCCGTAACGACGATCTTGCCGTCGTAGACCATCGCCGCCGGGACGCCGTCCTTCTCTTCACCGGGCGGATTGCCCCACGCCTCCGATATCCGGTCGCGCGTGGGATCGGGAAGCTCCCCGAACCAATCCACATAGCGGTCGTTTTCCACCAGGGCGAGGCTGCCGCCTTTCGCAACGATCTCTTCGACGGTCGTCCACCTGAATTCCGAGATCGCCTTTTTGTCCATGATCTCGTCGATCAGCGCCTTCCCGCTCGCAGGCGGCGTCACTGCGTAGCCCTCGGCAGCCAGCCGCTTCATGATATCGACGACGCTTTCAAGCGTGTCGAGGTGGGCGCCGCCGCCGACCGTCGCCTCGACGCTCGCGCACGGGTTGTTATTCAAAATGAAGGCGATTTTTTTTTCGGAGTTGGGCTTTTTGCGCAGGCCGATCCACCTTGCGACCCTGGCCGCCAGACGCTCGATCCTGTCGCCGAGGGCCTCGTAGGACTCTTCTTCGGGCGTGGAAATACCCCTCGATGCGCCGACGACGATGGGCTCGATCACCCCCTCGAACTCGGGCATGGCGATGCTCCACGCCGTCTGGCTGCCTAGCCCTTCGGCGTCCGTGAGCCACTGCGCCCTGTCCTTGTAATAAGAGATAACCGGGGCGAAGACTGGAACGCCGAGCCTTTTCAGCACCTCGACGCCCGACGGGGCGTCCGACTCCCTGATGCCCCCGCGCTCGCTCCCCAGGAAAAATGGCGACAGCTTGACGACCGCATCGACGAGGGGGGCTTGCCCCTCCATCAGGAAATGCTCCACAACCTCTGCGCCGCCCATGTTGCCCAGGTTGTTGTCCTTGAGGGAGTAATAGAAGACCGGGATAACGCCAAGCCCGCGTTCTTCGAAGCCGCGGATAATGGCGTCTTCGACTTCAAGGTTGCCGCAGGCCCAGTCGGAGCGGGAGAATAGGAGGCCCACGAAGGAGGCCGGCTCGAACGAAACGTGCGCCCGGTAGACGGTGAGGAAATCGGCCGTTTGCGCGAAGACGCCGGGGACCTCCGGGTGATAAACGGCCTGCCAGGGCAGTGGCTCAGGCGACGCAAAGGACGCATCGCTTCCGAACAACTGGCCCAGTAGGTAGGCGAGCATGTTCCGCATATTCGCCGCCCCTCCGAAGAGGATATACCTGTAGACCGCTGCCGTAATCTCCGGGTTGACGTTCGACAAGGTGGAAAACGAAGGCTCCGGCCCGACTACGACAACGGGGATGCGGTCCTTCACGTCCACGACCGCCTGCTCCAACTCCTCCCAGAAGTCGTCGCTCGTCCTGTAGAGGAGCAGCAGGTCAGCCTTGTCGATCTCGGAGGCGATCCTGGCGACCGACCCCGGCTCCCGCTTAATCTGCTTAGTGGACCAGGCGGACAAGCCGATGTCCAGGCTTTGCGCCGCCTCGCTCAAAAGGGGCATGTAGGACGACCACATGACGCTCAGGATTCTCATTCTATTGGGCCTCCATGTCCATTACTCGCTATATCTCCTTATTTGGCGCGACGCTGTCCTTGGGGCTAGCGTCGCCCCCTCAGCGAGCGAAGCTCGCCGAGCCTCCCCCTCATAAAAAGAAAAATACAAAACTTTCTCACTCGCTATATCTCCTTATTTGGCGCGACCCGTATGCGAAGAAGCCCGCCGCGTAGACGAGGAGCACGACGAGGGACGCCACGACGTGCCCGTCGATGCGGCCGGCGCGGATAAGGACGTTCGTGTGCGTGAGGGGCATGATGTAGATGATCCACTTGATAACCATCGGCGCCCTGTCAACGGGAAAGAAGGTGCCGCTGAAGAAGGCCATCGGAAGTATAAGGAAATTCGAGTACGTCGATGTGTCCTCGTGGGACTTGGCCACCATGCCCGTTACGATGCCCATGCACGCGAAGAGGAAGCAGTTGAGCAGGAGCGTCACGATAAAAAGCGGCGTGAGATGCAGGTGCGCAGAGATGGCAAAACCGACCAGCAGGATCAGGATGGAGGCGAAAAGCCCTTTCGTCATGCCCGCCAGCACCTCGCCGATCATGATGGACGAGGGGCTGATGGGGGCCTGCACGAAGACCTGGAAGCTCTTGAAATAGAGCCTGTTCAGGGCAAGGGCGCCCGCTACCCAGGCGTAGGAGTTGGTCATCGAGCTCATCGCTACGAGGCCGGGGATCAAAAAGTCGAGGTATGTGCCCCTGCCCGTCTGGACGCTCCTTCCTAAACCCAGGCCGAAAGCCACGAGGTACATGATGGGGATGACCATAGCGGAGAAGAGATACCCCAGCTTTACGATCTTCCTTTTGAAAAGGAGCATCTCTTTCAGATATATGGGATACCATTCGGTAAGGATAGTCATTCCAGCCGCTCTCCCGTCAGCTTGATGAAGACGTCTTCCAGGTTGGACCGCCTTATCGTGACGCCGTTTTCTATGCCGCTCGCAACCTCCTGGGCCTCCGCCCTGGTCCGGCATATATGCTGAACGAGGCGGCCTTCCGCGTTGATGAACTCGACGACGTACTCTCCCACCCTGGTTCGCAAGCCGGAAGGACTGTCCAGGGCGATCAGGCTTCCCTTCGCCAGCACGCCCACCCTGTCGCAGAGGGCTTCGGCCTCCTCGATATAGTGCGTCGTGATGACAACCGTCCGCCCCTCTATCCGCGCCCTGCGTATCAGGTCCCACATCTGCCGCCTTATCTGCGGGTCGAGGCCGATCGAAGGCTCATCGAGGAAGACGACGGCCGGCTGCGTCATGAGCGCCCTGCCAAGGAGCAGCCTCCTTTGCATCCCGCCCGAAAAATCGGAGACGAAGGAATCCCTCCTGTCGAGAAGGCCGACTGCGGCAAGCGTACGGTCTATCCTCGCCTGGAGGTCGTCGAGGCCGTGGAGCATCCCATAGATGAGCAGGTTCTCGGCTGCTGTCAGGTCCCGCTCAAGGTTGTTCTCCTGGGGCATGACGCCGATCAGCCGCTTGATGGCGGAAGGCCGCGAGGCGTCGAGGCCCTCTATCGTGCAGCCGCCCGAATCGGGTCTCGAAAGAAGGGTGAGCATCTTTATGAGCGTCGTCTTTCCCGCCCCGTTGGGGCCGAGGAGGCCAAAGACCTCCCCCGTCTCTATGGCGAGCGTAACGCCGTTCACTGCCGTAACTGCGCCGTAGGTCTTTGTCAGGTCCCTGATCTCGATCATGCGCCCGCCTCCGGGTAGACGATGCGGAAACCATTCCAGCTTATCACGCGCACGTCGATCCCATAGACCGCTTTCAGTGCCTCCTCGGTGATGACCGCCCGGGGCGTGCCCGCCGAGACGACCGTGCCTTCGTCCATAAGGACCACGCGGTCCGAGAAGAGCATGGCGAGGTTGGGGTCGTGGAGCGTCA
Organism: uncultured delta proteobacterium; assembly: GCA_963835595.1. Lineage (GTDB taxonomy): Bacteria > Desulfobacterota > Syntrophorhabdia > Syntrophorhabdales > WCHB1-27 > CAWEPK01. The sequence continues at coordinate 165,954 of CAWIGL010000002.1, forward strand.
TGAGCACAATGAGCCGTTTCTCACCGGCCAGACGCCTTATCTTCTTCAGGATGAGCAACTGGTGCCTGAAATCGAGGTGGGAGACCGGCTCGTCGAGGAGCAGGATGGGCGCGTCCTGCGCGAGCGCGCGAGCGATGAGGACGAGCTGTTTTTCCCCACCGCTCAGTTTGGTGCACGCCTTGTCCCTCAAGCCCTCGATCCCGGCCTCGGCAAGCGCCTCTTCCGCCCTGTCGCGGTCCAGCCGGGAAGGGGTCGCAAACGCAGCGATGCGCGAGGCCCTCCCCATGAGCACAACGTCGAAGACCGAATAGGGGAAGGCGGCCTCGTGCTCCTGCGGGACGGTGGCGAGGAGCTTCGCGCGCCCGGTATGCGTCTGCCGGAGGAGATCGGCGCCTTCGAGTGTCACTTCGCCTTTCTTCGGCTTCCAGAGGCCGCCGATGCACTTGAAAAGCGTCGTCTTCCCACAGCCGTTCGGCCCGAGGACCGTCGTGATCTCGCCGCCTGCCGCCTCAAGGCCGACGCCCCGCAGCACGTCCGCCCCGCCCTGCCCGTGGCTGAAATAAAGCCCGCTTACCGTCAGCAATGGCGCTCCTTTATCGCGGCCTTCCGCATCAGCTCCCCCAGCTCTCCTTTCCTCCCCGCTTCATCAGGTAAATAAAGAAAGGCGCGCCCAAGATGGCCGTTACGATGCCGACGGGGATGTCGAAGGCGGTCAGCCCCCTGGCAGCCGTGTCGGCCAGGATCATGAACGCGGCGCCCGTCGCCATCGAGAGCGGCACCAGGCTCCTGTGGTCCGGCCCCGTCGCCATGCGCACGAGGTGGGGCACGATGAGACCCACCCAGCCTATGATGCCGCTCACCGAGACGGCCAGGCTCACGGAGAGCGACGCCGAGACCAGAAGGACTATCCTGTCCCTCTTCACGTTGATGCCGAGCGACTTCGCCTCTTCCTCCCCCATGCTGAGCACGTTTATCCTCCACCGCATGAAATATACGGGCAAAAGAGCGACGGCGCCAAGGAGCGCGACGGCAACGCCCGACCAGCCGGCCAGCGAGAAGCTGCCCATGAGCCAGTAAACGATGCTCTGCAGTTGGTGCGGATCGACCAGGAACTTCACGATGGAGACGAGGGCCGTAAAAAAGGCCGAGACGATCACCCCGGATAGGACGAGCGGCAGCCGCGATATCTCCCCTTGAGTCCGGGCCATCGAGTAAGCGAGAACGACGGCCGCGATGCCGAAGACGAACGCCATAGCCTGTATGGGGAGATGGGGGAAGAAGCCTATGGAAAGGGCGCACCCCAGCGCCGCGCCGGCGGAGACGCCCAGGATGAACGGATCGACGAGGGGGTTGCGGAAAAGCCCCTGGAGGGTAACGCCGGAGCCGGAGAGGATAAGGCCCACGAGTCCGGCAAGGACCACCCTTGGGAGCCTGATGTCCATGATAATGCCGCGCTCGGCCTCATCGGTCAGACCGTGGGAGAAGGGGAGATGGGCCGATAGGGCGCGGAGCACGTCCAGCGGGGTAATATCGTATGCCCCTGCAAAAAGGGCAAAGAACCCGACCACAAAGGGGGAAAGAAGCATAAGCATATGGAAGGGGCTTCGGAGCCGCACGCTAACGCCGGGCCTTTCCTGATACACCGAACACCTTCCCGTGAAATGCGTCAACCACTTTATCGACGTCCATATCCTTGAATCGCTCAGGGTACACTTTGGACGCCATCCACAGCGCAAAGGGCGCGAGGCGGGGCGACCACGTGGACCACTCCGGCGATTTATATACCTGTCCTTTCCTTATTGCAGGGATAAGCCTCCACTGCGGGTCGCTCGTCAGGTCGGAAGGCGCGTACCTGGCGTTGCCCCATATGATTACCGTATCGGGGTTCCACTCTATGATGCGCTCGATCGGGACCTCTGCGTTGCGCCGGTTGATGACGGCGGCCGGGTTTCGCGCCCCGATGAGCATTATCATATCGTTGGTGACCCCCACTGCACCCGAAACGTTCGTCGGCTTGTTCCCTATATAAAGCACTTTTCTTCTCCGCGCATCGGGTATGTCGCCGGCCCTTTCCCTTACCGCGCGGAAGATCCCCTCCATCTCCCCGATGGCCCGCTCCATGCGCGCCTCCCGCCCGAAAAGCCTGCCGTGGAGCCTCATCACGTCGTACAGCTCTGCAAGGCTCTCAGGATAAATGGCGATCACGCGCAGGCCCCGCTGCTCCATGAACCGGACAAGCTCGGGCTTGAAGGTCCAGGTGATAACGAGGTCCGGCTTCAGCTTGAAAAGGGCCTCCACGTTCACTTCCGTTCCTGTCCCGACGGATGGGATGGAGCGGATGTCGGGCTTCGTCTGCCTTATGATGTCGTTGTCGTAGGCCCATCTCCCAACGCCCGCAACCCGATCCCACACGCCGAGCACGGGTATAAGCTCGTAGGACATCAGGAAGACCGCGCGCTTCACGGGAAGGGCCACGGTCACGCTCCTTCCGAGCTTGTCCTTGTACGTGACGCTCCCCGGCGGGGCGCACGCGCCCCGCCCCCACAGGACAAACAGCAGCAGCGCCGCAGCGAGTGCGGCCGCCCATCTTAGAAAGTTACCGTGACCGTTCCGAACCATTGCCTTCCCGGCGCCTGATAGTAAACAAAATAGTCCTTGTCGAAGATATTGGTGACCGCCAGAGAGACCGACACAAAGGACGCTGCCTGGTAAGAGAGCTTCGCGTCGGCCGTAAAGAACGGGTCGTAGGACCCGTAGACCCCGTTGAACCGGTCGCTGTTCGTGTCCTGGCCGTACCTCTTGCTGACGTAGCGGCCGTTGAGGCTGCCCGAAAACGATCTGTAAGTGAGCTCGCCGCCCACGTTGAACATCTGGGCAGGGACCTGGGCAACCCGGCAGCCGACGGCTGCCGGGTTGATCGCGTCCCTCACCAGGGTCGCGTCGTTGTGCGTATAGTTGGCGAAGAGGCGGAGCCATTTCTCGAATTTCTGTTCGAGGGCGAGCTCGAACCCCTTGATGTCCGCCTTGCCCACGTTGACGGAATTGACCGTCATCGGGTTGACGTTGTACTGGTAGATCAGGTCGTTCACGTAGTTCTCGAAGTAAGTGGCCTTGAAGACGCCGCCTTTCCACACCTTCTGCTCGCCGCCTATCTCCCACGAGGTGGTCGTCTCGGGTTTGAGGAACGGGTTCGAGTTGTAAGTGACGCCGGAGACCGACCTCCACGTCCTGAATAGGTTATATATGCTGGGCGGCCTGAAGGCCTGGCCGACGGAGCCCCTTATCACGGTGCCCCCGTTCTCGAAGGGGGTGTAGACGAGCGCGCCCTTGGGGCTGAAGTAATTGGCGCTGTTCGACGGGAAATGCTGGGGGTAGCCGGGAGCGCCTATCGTGTTGGCGAAGCCGTCGAAGACCCTCCACCAGTCCTCCCTCCCGCCTAAATACGCGGTAAGGGGCTTTATGATATGGATCTCGTCCTGGGCGAAGAGTGCATAGCTCGTGTCCCTGCCGCCCGACTGGTCGAGGATTCCGTTCTTAGTGTACTCGTCCCTCCAGGAGCTTAAGTTCCACTCGGTCGTGCCCTCCCAGTCGTACCTGTAGGAGCCGCCAGCGGTGAGGATGTTCCTCTCGCCAAACGGTCTCGTAGCCTGGATATCGCCGAAATACGAAGTCGAAGGGCTGGAGCTGAGCGTGCCCGGCCCGCCGGCGAGCTGCGTAGCCGATGAAGAGCCGGGCGTGATGTACCAGTTCTCACCCTGCTTCATCATGCCGAAGAACGCCTTGGCCTTCACATCCCCTATCTCCGTCTCGTAGCCTCCCTTATAGGTATCGGTGCTCATGCGGCCGGGCGCCCCGATAAAGCTCGCCTGTCCGACCGAGCCGTAGCCGAACACGTTGGCCCCTGGCCTATTGAAGAGGTAGCTGTTAGGGCTGCCGTAGTCGTACATGTAGGTGGTCCTGTAATAGGCCAGGTTAAACCGGGAGTCGGGCGTCGGCTCGTATTGCACCTTGGCGGCGATATCCTGGTCCCACCAACTGTTATTCCCCTTGTCGCCTATGAGGTAGCGCGGGGCGCCGAGGTTGCTCACCGTCGGCGACCAGCCGCCGATGCCTGCGGGCGGGCGGCTTGCCTGCTCGTTGAAATCCGTGGGATAGCCGCGCGTCGCCTGGTAGCCGTAGCTCACGAACATGGAGAGCTTGTCGGCGTACTTGTTGCCGTAAGAAGTATATGTCCTCCAGTAGTCATTGGAACCGTAAGCGCCCTTCGTTATAAACTCTTCTTTCTCGGGCATCCTGGTGAGGATATTGACGACTCCGCCCATCGCGTAGCCGCCGTAGAGGCTTGAGAAGGGGCCGCGTATGACCTCGATCTGCCTTATGTCCTCCGGCGCCAGCCCCCCGAACTGCACGTTGCCCGTATAGGCGCTGTTGAGCGGCATACCGTCGAGGAGGACCAGTGTGCGCTGCTGGCCGGGAAAGCCCCGCATGGTGATGCTCGCCTGCGCGTCGGTAAGCCCCTTGCCGCGCGTATCGAAGACGCCGGGAAGCGTATTGACCGCCTGGTCCGGGGCCATGATCTCCCTCTGCTCTATGTCTTTCCTCGTAACGACGCTCGTGGACGCCGGGGCCTGCGAGGCCTCCTTCTCCGTCCTCGTTGCCGTCACGACGATCTGCTCAAGCTCCATCCGGTTCTTTTGCTGCACCGGCGCTGCCTCTGCATCCGTGGGGTTCTTCTCCTGCGCCCATGCTGTCCCTGCAAACAGGGCCACGGCGAAAAGCAGCAAACAATACCTCGCCAACCTGCCCTCCCTTTCGCTTCGCCCAAACAAAAAGCGGCCGCGAAGACCACCTCCTATGATGGTGGACGGGCCTTCGTGGCCGCTTAAAACTATTATCGCTTTTGATGACCCCTGCGGGGCCTGTCTTCCATACTTTTTGGAAGACTCTCTTACTTCTTTATATCACACCGGATACCCCTTTAGTCAAGTGAAAACTCGCTTCGGTTGACACCGGCGGCCCTGCATGATAATTTCTGCGGCATAATCGCTTGGCAAGAGGGCCGTTTATCGGCCTTGTGAAAGTCCGAAGGGGAGGAAGCCCGCAGAGATGGAGCATACAGCAGCCCGCGGGCCGGGGCAGAGGCGCGCGGCCCCACGGTTGAGGCTGGTCGAGCAGGAGCGGTACGCGTTCCTCTACCCGGCAAAGATAGGGCCGGAGGATTTGACTCCGGCGCCCACTTCGGCGCGGACAACATCATCCTGCTTTTGAGCCGCGCCCGCGCGCATATCTTTCACTCCATCGGCCTCGCAGAGGCGAACCTCGGCGACGGCGCAACGGGCATCATTATAGTCGATCTGACGGTAAGTTTCAGGGCTGAAGCCTTTCTCTCGGATGAGATCGCCGTGGAGACGCACTTCGGAGCGTTTACGGCCAAGGGCTTCCGCATCTATCAAAGAATGAGAAAAGGCGGGCAGGTCATTGCCCTGGCCGAGACGTCCGTGCTCACCTTCGACTACCGGTCGAGGAAGGCGGTCCCCATACCCGAGGGCTTCCTGAAGGCGCTCCCCGCCTGCCTGGGAACACAGGCCGGCCTGTAGCCCGCACAATCGCGGTTGTTTCACCCGTCCGAACACGTCCCGGCGCCTTTCGCGCGGCCTCTAGCGGCACGGGGCTTCCTCGCCGACCTCTCACCACGCCCCTGATTTTGCAATTTGTCGCGTTCTTCTCTATCTTACTATATATGAACGATTGTAATGTGAACGGACGCGGCGAATGCATCCTGAAGATCACAGGGCTGACGAAGGACTACGGCCGGTTCAGGGCGCTCGACCACGTCTCCTTTTCGGTGGGCCAGGGGGAGATAGTCGGGCTGCTCGGTCCCAACGGGGCAGGCAAGACAACGACCATCAACATGATCCTCGGCATCCTGAAGGCGACGGAGGGCGACATCGAGGTGCTGGGGGGAAACCTGGACAGGCGCAGGTCGGAGATCAGCTGCAGCGTCAACTTCGCGGCCGTCTATGCCCACGTGCCCGCCAACCTGACCGTCAGGCAGAACCTGTATGTCTTCGCCCTCCTTTACGGGGTCAGGAAGGTAAAAGAGAGGATAGCCGCGCTCATGGCCGAGTTCGACCTGGAGCACCTCGCAGACAAGAAGTCCGGGCTCCTCTCCTCCGGGGAGCTGAGCCGCCTGAGCCTTGCAAAGGCCGTAATGAACACGCCGAGGCTCCTGCTTTTAGACGAGCCTACCGCCTCGCTCGACCCAAGCATCTCGCTGCTCGTCCGCGACAAGATAAAGGGCTATGTCCGCAGCGCGAAGGCGGGGATTCTCTGGACGTCCCACAACATGAGCGAGATCGAGGAGGTCTGTAACAAGGTGCTTTTCCTGTCGCACGGGCAGATCCTGCTGGAGGGCGACCCCGGCAGGCTGCCGGCCGAGCACGGGAAGAAAGACCTCGAAGAGCTTTTCATAGCCGTTGCGCGGGAGCCCGTCTCCCCGAAGGGATGAGCGGATGAGCCTTTACAGGACGCTGGCGATCTTCGTGCGGCAGCTATTCCTCTTCAAGAGCAACCCCACCCGTCTCGTCAGCGTCTTCCTCTGGCTCATCGTAGACATCATCCAGTGGGGGTTCATAAGCAGATACCTGGGCTCCCTGGGCCAGGCCACCTTCGGCTTCATCACTGTCATCCTGGGGGCTATTATCCTGTGGGAGTTCATGTCGAGGATCGAGCAGGGGATAATGATGGCCTTCCTCGAGGACATCTGGACCCAGAACTTCATCAACTTCTTCGCCTCGCCCCTCAGGGTGAGGGAATACCTCGGCGGCCTCATACTTACGAGCATCACGAGCGGGGCGGCCGCCTTCGTCGCCATGATCGCGGTGGCCTCCGTGGCCTTCGGCTACAACGTTCTCCGGGTCGGCTCCCTGCTCCTGCCCTTCCTTTTGATACTCCTGATTTTCGGCATAGCGATGGGCATATTCGTTTCCGGCCTCATCTTCCGGCTCGGTCCTTCTGCGGAATGGCTCGGCTGGCCCATACCGATGGTGCTCTCGATCTTTGCGGGCGTCTATTACCCCATCTCGACGCTGCCGTCCTACCTGCAGGTCTTCGCCTGGGCGATCCCGCCCGCGTACGTCTTCGAGAGCTGCCGCGCAGTCCTCGCCACGGGGAAGCTGCCGCCAGGCTACGTCTCCGACCTCGCCGCAGGCGCCCTGCTTGCGGTGGCCTACCTCGCGCTGACTTCGCTTTTCTTCGTCAGGGTCTACCGGAGGAACCTGGAGAGCGGCAGTATCTCACGGTTCAACGCAGAGGCGCTTTGATGGGCGGCGCGCAGGGCCGCCTGTGGCGGGCGGCTTTGGCCGCTATAGCGGCTTACGCCAGCGGGCGGCGATAAACGCCCCTGTCTCCAGGCGTTTTTTGCGGCCCTCCCGCTCGGCCTCGGCGGCCGTCGCGGGGTCCGCGTCTTTGTCGAAATGGACGGCCGTCGCAACGTCCGCCGGGAAAGGCGCGAGGGCGCGCATGTCGGAGGGCGACCGGAATACAGCCTTCCTGAATATCGTTTCTCTTTCCCCGGCCTCTTTCTTCCTGCGCACCGCCCAGGGGCTTGCGCTGTTCAGCGTGGCGACGACGACCAGCCCGCCCTCTTTCGTGACCCGGAAAAGCTCCGCCACGGCGGCAGCGCCGTCCTCTACGAACTCAAGGGCGGTTATCGAGACGGATTTGTCGAATACGGCGTCCCTGAAAGGCAGTAAGGCCATATCGGCCACGACCGGCCTGAAGAAGGCCGGGTCGAGCCTGCGCACGGAAGTCTTCACCATAGGCAGGGAGACGTCGAGACCTGTGACGGATGCCCCCGCAGCCAGGATGGGCGAGGTAAAGACCCCCGTGCCGCTGCCCGCGTCGAGTATCGACTCGCCGGCCGCCGGGGCGAGAAACTCCATGACGAGGGCCTCCTCGGACGATTTGACGAGCGACCCGATGGGCGTCTCGAACCACCGGTCGTACCGTTCCGGCCAATCGTCGAAAAGCTGTCCTTCTTTTTGCGACATGGACCATCGCCTCCGGCCCGCCGCTTTCCGCCGGGCGGCCTTGCCGCCCCCTATTGTCAGGGGGGCGCTGCCGCAGATGCGCTCCTGTTGGCAATAAGGCACCTGTCAGCCCGGCAGAGCACGGGCGCCTCTGCGATGCCGAGCCTTCTAAGCGAGGCGAGGCGCCTTTCCTTGACGACAACAAGGACCGGCCGCTCGGACCGGAAGAGCCGCAGGAAGGCCTCCTGCCCCAGGAAGGTCGCTTCCGAGTCCGGGTACTTTGATCCCATCTCAAGCTCACCCTTGAAGCCGGCGAGGTACACCCTCCTGCCAAGGTAAAAAGGCAGGGTCTCATCGAAGGCGCCGTAGTTAATTACTGCCGCATCCCCTTTCTGCATTTGTCGCGCTGCCAGGGCAAGCTCCTTCGTCGTATTGAGGCGGTCGACGACGCGGATGTGGACCATGATCCCGACGGCGACCGATAAAGAAAAGGCAGCGAGGAGAACGAACAGCCCGGCGGGCCGGCGCACTCCCTTTGCTGCGAGGGCGGCAAGGGCGGTCAGGGAAGCCGCCGCCATCCAGAGCGCAAGGCCGTGGAGGCCGCCCGAAATCAGGGCAAAATCGCCTATGCCGGACAGGAGCCTATCGGCGCTGCCCGTTGCGACAATTAAGCCGCCCACCCCGACGAGGGCGAAGAAGACCGAAAAAACGATAATCTCGCCCCTCAGCCGGGCAGACTCCCGGCGCATCTCGTCGATGAGGCAGCCCAGGATGACGCAAAGAGCCGGGAAGAACGGCAGGATGTAAGGCGGCAGCTTCGAGCCCGACAGGCTGAAGAAAATGAAGACGACGCAGCACCAGATCGAGAGCAGCCGCAACTCCTGCCTTTTCCAGAGGCGGGCGGCAGCCCTCGGTATGAACACCGACCAGGGGAAAAGCCCTCCGAAAAGCACCGGGAAGAAATAGACGATCGGTCCGCTCCTGTGGTGCTTAGTCGTCACGAACCTCAGGATGTTCTGGTCGATAAAGAAAAACCCGAAAAACCCCCTTTCCCTGACGCAGATGAGGACGAACCAGGGTACCGCAATGGCGGCGAAGAGGAGCAGCGCCCGCCACGAAGCGACCTCTTTCAGGAAGGCAAGCCGCTTCTCCCCAAAGAGAAAGAGGACGACCGCGAAGCCCGGCAGCACTATGGCGACAGGCCCCTTCGCCAGCACGGCCAGGGCAAGGGCGGCGGAGAGGAGATAAAGGAAACGGCGCATCCCCGTCCGGTAGAACTCGTAGAAGGCGAACACGGCGCCGGAGAGGAGGAAGGAGAAGAGCATATCGATCGTCGAGATGCGGGCCATGCCGAAGAAGCCGAAGGAGGTCATCAACATGAGGGCCGACAGAAAACCGGCCTCCGCAGAGAAGACCCGCGCCGCGAAAAAATACGTTGCAAGGACGCATGAAAGGGCCGAGACTGCGTTCGGGAGCCTGAAGGACCATTGACTGATGCCGAAAATCTTGTATGATGCAGCGCAGGTCCAGTAGAACAGCGGGGGTTTCTCGAAATAGCGGACATAATCGAGGTGGGGCACGACGTAATCCCCCTGCTCGACCATCTCGCGCGGTATCTCGGCGTACCTGCCCTCGTCCGGCTCTTTGAGCGAATAGCTGCCCAGGTTATAAAAAAACAGGGGGTAAGCGACGGCAAGAATAGCCAGCAGATAGACCACTTTCCTTCTGCCGTTGTGCTCCGATGCCACTGATAAGGCCCTCCGCAAGCGGCCTTCGGCCGCTTTCAGCGCCTATTGTAGCACAGATTCCGAAGTCAATGTATTTGCGGTAGGCGTCAGGGGCGGGCCGGAGGGAGAGAGGCCGTCGGTCCCTCCGGTCGCCGCGCTGACGGGGGCAAAGGCAAAGGCGGTAAGGAGAGGCATCCGGAAACCGCCTTGCCATCTGTCTTCATCTTCACCTGCAAGTACTATTTGATGCCATCGATAACGCATGATCGTTATATATCATCTGATATAACGAACTGTCAAGTATTTTTTTCATATTTTTTTCAGATAGGCGAAAGTTTTTCTGATTTTCTGCGCCGATGCTTAGGACCAGGCGCGTCCGGCCGGCATTGCAGAAGATTTTTATTGACTAATTAAAATATCCATTTAGAATATGTTTTTTACTTTGGAGGTCAGAATGAAGGTCGCCAGACAGGATTCCGTGAAGACCCGAAGCAGCCTCCTCGCTGCGGCGGGGAGGATATTTGCCGAAAAGGGATACCACGAAGCGACGATCGCGGAGATCAGCGAGACGGCCGGAGCAAACATTGCGGCCGTGAACTACCACTTCGGCGACAAGGAGACGTTGTACAGGGAGGCATGGCGGCAGTCCTTCCGCGACTCCATCGAGGCGCACCCGCCGGACGGCGGCGTCCCGGCCGATGCCCCGGCTGAGGAGCGCCTGCGAGGGCAGATCAGGGCGCTTCTCATGAGGATCAGCGACGAGGGGAACCGCGAGTTCAGCATCTCCCACAAAGAGCTCGCAAACCCCACGGGGCTGCTTGAAGAGGTCATGAGTGAGGAGCTGGAGCCCCTGCGCCGGAGGATCGAGGCGGTAGTAGGAGAGATCATCGGCGCGAGGGCGTCGAAAAAGGAGGTCCGTTTCTGCGCGATAAGCGTGATGAGCCAGTGCGTCATCCCGGCAGTCATCACCCGTGTCGCAAAGGCTTGCCACGGCGGTGAGCACGCCTTCTGGCAGGTGGACGACATAGAAGCCTACGCAGGGCACGTGATCGCCTTCTCCATGGCCGGCATAGACGCAGCCGGCCGTGAGACGGAAGAGGGCCGGCCGCGGCCGCGCACAAGAGGTACGTATGCAGAGTGAGCACAGACAAAAGACGATTCGGGCGGTCGGGCTTATCATTGCTTTCCTTGCCCTGGCGGGCTGCGGCAAGTCGGGACACGGCGGGCCCCCGAAGGCCGCCCTGCCCGAGGTGGCCGTTGTAGTCATCCGGCCGGAGCGCGTGGCGATCACGACGGACCTGCCTGGGCGCACGACGTCGCAGCTCGTCGCGGAGGTACGCCCCCAGGTCAGCGGCATCGTCAAGAGGCGCGCCTTCCAGGAAGGAACGGACGTAAAGGCGGGCGACCTCCTTTATCAAATCGACCCCGCGATGTACGAGGCGGCCTACGCGAGCGCGAGCGCCGGTCTTGCCAGGGCCGAGGCCAACGTGACCGCCATCCGGTCGAGGATGGAGCGCTACAAGGACCTCGTCAAGGTGGACGCAGTCAGCAAGCAGGATTATGATGACGCGGCCTCCGCCCTCATGCAGGCGGCCGCCGACATCGAGGCGAACAAGGCTGCGCAGGAGACGGCCCGCATCAACCTTGCTTACACGCGCGTGACTGCGCCGATCACCGGGCGCATCGGCAGGTCAACCATCACGGTGGGGGCGCTGGCCACCGCGAACCAGGCCGTCCCGTTCGCCACAATCCAACAGTTGGACCCTATATTCGTAGACGTCACACAGTCGAGCGCCAGCCTGCTGAGGCTGAAGCGCAACCTGGCTGCCGGCCTGATGGAGGACGGCGGCCGCGCGAGCGCCCGCGTGAAACTGCTCCTGGAAGACGGCACGCCCTACCCGCTCGAAGGGAAGCTCAATTTTTCGGACATTACCGTTGACCAGACCACGGGGTCGTTCATCGTCCGCATCACCTTCCCCAACCCGAAGCACATCCTCCTGCCCGGCATGTACGTGCGCGCCCTCGTCCAGGAAGGGGTCGTAGAGCGCGCTGTCCTTGCACCCCAGCAGGGGGTCTCCCGCGACCGCAAAGGGAACCCGGTGACGCTGCTCGCAGGCGCGGACGGCAAGGTCGAGCAGCGGATGATTGCGGTGGACCGCGCCATCGGCGACAAGTGGCTCGTCACCTCCGGCCTCGCGCCGGGAGACCGGGTGATCGTCGAGGGCATGCAGAGGGTGCGGCCAGGCAGCCAGGCAAAGGTCGTCCTGTTCGACGCCGGCAGGAAAGAAGGCCCGGCCGCCGGCAAGGGCGGCAGGCAAGAAGGCCCGGCCGCCGGCAAGGGCGGCAGGCAAGACGGCGCCTCCGCCGGGAAGACCGGCAGGCCGCCGCCTGCCCGCTGACCGGGGGTGCGTGATGCTGTCGAGATTCTTTCTGGAGCGCCCGGTATTCGCCTGGGTCATCGCCATCATCATTATGCTGGCGGGCGCCCTCGCCATTTATAAGCTGCCCGTATCGCAGTATCCCCCCGTAGCGCCGCCCTCGATCTACATACAGGCCTTCTATCCAGGCGCGTCTGCGGAAACGGTCGAAAACACCGTCACCCAGATCATCGAGCAGAAAATGACGGGCATCGACAAGATGATCTACCTGTCGGCCACCAGCGACTCGTCCGGTGTCTCCCGCACCGAGCTCACCTTTGCCCCCGGCATGGACCCGGATTTGGCCTGGGCCAAGGTCCAGAACAAGCTCCAGCTCGCCATGCCGAGCCTTCCGCAGGTCGTGCAGTTGCAGGGCGTCAGCGTCGGCAAGGCGACAAGGAACTACCTGATGGTGGTGGGCCTGATCTCCGAAGACGGCAGCATGGACGGCAACGACTTGAGGGATTATGCCCAGTCGAACCTCGAAAAGGTGCTCGCCCGCGTCCCCGGCGTGGGCGAGGTGGAAGAGTTCGGCACCCAGTATGCGATGCGCATCTGGCTCAACCCGGACAAGCTGGTCAATTACTCCATGACTGTGGACGATGTCGTAGCTGCGCTACAGGCTTACAACGTCGAGGTCTCCGCCGGCCAGTTCGGCGGGATGCCCGCTGTCAAGGGGCAGCGCCTCAACGCCTCCATCATCGTCCAGAACCTCCTGAAAACCCCTGAGCAGTTCGCTTCCATCCCCATCCGCATCAACCCGGACGGCTCCATCGTCCGCATCAGGGACGTCGGGCGGGCGGAGCTCGGGACCGAGCTGTACGACGTCGATGTCCTCTACAACGGAAGGCCGGCCGCAGGCATGGCTATCCGGCAGATCGCCGGCGCCAACGCGCTCGACACGGCCAACGCCGTAAAGGCAAAAATGGAGGACCTGAGCCGCTATTTTCCGAAGGGGATGAAGGTCGTCTACCCTTACGACACGACCCCCTTCATCAAGGTTGCCATCAAAGAGGTGGTCAAGACCCTCCTTGAGGCCATACTGCTCGTTTTCCTCATCATGTGGCTCTTTATGGGGAGCATCCGGGCGACGTTGATACCGACCATCGCGGTGCCGGTCGTCATCCTGGGGACCTTCGCGGTCCTCGGGCTTTTCGGGTTCTCCATCAACATGCTGAGCATGTTCGCTATGGTGCTCGCCATCGGCCTCCTTGTTGACGACGCGATAGTCGTTGTCGAGAACGTGGAAAGGATCATGCGCGAGGAGGGACTTCCCCCCAGGGAAGCCACCGCCAAATCGATGGGGCAGATAACGAGCGCCCTGATCGGCATCGGGCTGGTGCTCGCGGCAGTTTTCGGCCCTATGGCCTTTTTCGGCGGCTCCACGGGCGTCATCTACCGCCAGTTCTCCGTGACGATCATCGCCGCCATGCTGCTCTCCGTTGTCGTCGCCCTGATCCTGACGCCGGTCCTATGCGCCGGCCTTCTCAAGCCGATGAAGGCGGGCGAGGAGCCGGGGCAACACGCGGTCTTCTTCCTGCGCCCCATCTTCTCGCGGTTCGACCGGCTCTTCTTCCGCACGAGGGACAAATACGTAAAGATGGTGGAGCGCTCCCTTTCGCGGAGGCTCCGCTATATCGTCGTCTACTTCCTGATCGTGGCGGGCGTCGGGCTTCTCTTCCTGCGCCTGCCTACGGGCTTTCTTCCCGATGAAGACCAGGGGGTGCTCTTCGCGCAGGTGATGATGCCGACGGGCTCTACGAGGGAGCAGACGCAAAAGGTCCTCGATGACATCCAGACGTATTTCCAGCAGAAAGAAGGAGCGGCGGTCAAGTCCTGCATGAACGTCGCAGGCTACGGCTTTTCGGGGACGGGCCAGACGAACGGCATGGTCTTCGTCATGCTGAAGGACTGGAAGCTCCGCAACCGGGCCTCCTTAAGGGCGAAGGCCATCGCGGAGCGGGCGTCGAGGGCCTTCTCAGGCATGCGCAACGCCCTGGTCTTTGTCTTTCCCGCCGCCGCCGGTAGTCGAGCTGGGCAACGCCAGGGGGTTCGACTTCCAGTTGCTCGACCGGGGCGGGCTCGGCCACGAAAAGCTGATGGCTGCGCGCAACCAGCTTTTGTTCATGGCCTCGAAAGACAAAAGGCTGACTTCCATGAGGCCCAACGGCATGGAGGACGTGCCCCAGTACAGGGTCGATGTGGACTGGGCGAAGGCAGGCGCCCTCGGCGTCCCCATCACGGCCATACACAATACGATATCGGAGGCCTTCGGCAGCGCATACGTCAACAACTTCGTGGAGAGCGGCCGGGTTAAGCGCGTCTACGCCCAGGCGGACGCCCCCTACCGCATGCTGCCCGGCGACATCGAAAGGCTTTACGTGCGCAACACGGCCGGGTAAGATGGTGCCCTTCTCCGCCTTCACCTCCGGCCGCTGGACCTACGGCTCCCCGAGGCTGGAGCGCTACAACGGCTTCTCCTCGATGAACATCTGGGGCGAGCCGGCCGCCCGGCAGAAGCTCCGGGCGAGGCGATGCGGGCGATGGAGGAGATCGTCGCGAAGCTGCCCGCCGGCATCGGCTACGAGTGGACGGGCCTTTCCTACCAGGAGCGGATGGCGAGCTCCCAGGCGCCCGCTCCTCTACGCCTTTTCCGTCCTGGTCATCTTCCTCTGCGTGGCGGCCCTCTACGAGAGCTGGCGTATACCCCTCGCCAACATGCTGATGCTGCCCCTGGGCCTCTTCGGGGCGGCGGCGGCGACCTGGCTGCGCGGCATGCCGAACGACGTCTACTTCCAGATCGGCTTTTTGACGACCCTCGGCCTGACGACGAAGAACGCGATCCTCATCATCCAGTTCGCCCGCGAGCAGGATAGCCCACGGCGCGGGCCTCGTCGAGGCGACGCTCGAGGCGGCACGGCTGCGGCTGCGGCCGGTCATCATGACGTCGATGGCGTTCTTCTTCGGCGTCCTTCCTCTCGCGCTCGCCACGGGCGCAGGGGCAGGGCGCGATGAAGGCCATAGGCACGGCCGTTACCGGCGGAATGCTCTCCGCGACTTTCATCGACCTCTTCTATATCCCCCTCTTCTTCGTCCTCGTCTCGGGCAGGCTGAAGGCGAAGCGGACGGTCCTGCCGCCGGGAAACCCCCCAGGCGAGGCAGTGCCTTCGGAAGGAGGCCGGCCATGACGCGGGAGGCCTTTGTAATCAGCCTTGCGGTTATCTTGCTGGCCGGGTGCACGATGATGCCTGAATATTCGCGGCCGGCGCCGCCCGTCCCTGCAGGCTGGCCGACAGGCCCGGCCTACGCGGGGGCGCAGGAGATACAGGCGGCGGCGCCTGCGGCAGACATCGGCTGGCGCGATTTCTACACGGATGCGCACATGCAAAAGGTCATCGTCGCCGCCCTCGCGAACAACCGGGACCTGCGGATAGCGGCGTTGAACATAGAGAGGGCTAGGGGCCTTTACCGGATACAGCGGGCGGCCCTCTTCCCCACCGTCTCGGCATTCGGCGACATGAGCGCGGAGAGGGTGCCGTCCGACCTCTCCATGATCGGCAGGTCGGAGATCGTCCGGCAATACGACCTCGGCGTGGGGGTCAGCGCATGGGAGCTCGACTTCTTCGGGCGCATCCGGAGCCTCAAGGAGAGCGCCATGCAACAGTACCTCACAACCGAGCAGGCCCTCCGGAGCTTACAGATATCGCTCATGGCGCAGGTCGCCTACGCCTATATGACGCTGGCGGCCGACCGCGACAACCTGAAACTGGCCCGCTCGACCTTCGCGACCCGACAGTCCTCTTTCGACCTTATCGAGCGGAGGTTCAAGGTCGGCTCCTCATCGGCCCTCGACCTCCGGCAGGCCCAGACGCTCCTTGAGGCTGCGCGGGCGGACGTGGCGGCCTTCACCCGCGTGGCGGCCCTAGATCGAAAACGCCCTCGACCTCCTGGTCGGCGCACCCGTTCCCGCGGACCTTCTGCCCGAAGAGCTGGACGCGATCACGCCGCCCGGGGACGTCTCGCCCGGCCTCTCCTCGGAGGTGCTCCTCCGCAGGCCCGATATCCTCCAGGCGGAAAACCAGTTGAAGGCGGCGAACGCGAACATCGGCGCGGCGCGGGCGGCCTTCTTCCCGCAGGTCCTCCTCACCGGCGCCGCAGGGGGGAGCAGCGCGCAGCTTTCCGGCCTGTTCGAGGCCGGCTCCGGCGTCTGGTCCTTCGCGCCCCGGATAACGCTGCCGGTCTTCGACGCCGGCGCCAGGTTCGCGGGCCTTGCCGTCGCCAAGGCCGACCGGGACATATACATCGCACAGTATGAGAAGGCCATCCAGGCGGCTTTCAGGGAAGTGGCGGACGCCCTCGCCCAGCAGGGGACCATCGGGAGCCAGCTCGCGGCGCAGGAAGCCCTCGTCCGGGCCTCCGAGGAGACCTACCGCCTTTCCAACGCCCGCTACATGAAGGGGGTCGACAACTATCTGAACGTCCTCGACGCGCAGCGCTCCCTTTACAGCGCGCAGCAGGGCCTTATCAGCCTGCGCCTGGCCAGGCTCGGCTACCTCGTGACGATGTACAAGGTGCTGGGGGGCGGCACGCAGGGCTAAAAATCCTGCCTGGCTGCTGCCTGGCGCCCGGTTGAGCGCCGGGCCGCTTTTTTTCCGCTTGACGTCCCGGCGGCCTGACCTTAAGCTATCGGGCAGGACGACCCGCGCAGCCTTGTCCTAAAAACATTGCCGGAGGAGCGATGATGGATACAACGTTGGAGACAAACAAGAAGAACGTCGCGGAATTCTACGACCTTATCATCAACAAGAAGGATTTCGAATCGGCCAGGCGGTTCATGGGCAACCGTTACAAGCAGCACAACCCCCTCGTCAAGGACGGCCCGGAGGGGCTGCGGGAATTCATCGGCTTCCTCAAGACGAACTACCCAGAGGCCAGAAGCGAGATCAAGCGGATCTTCGCAGAAGGCGACTACGTGATCCTTCACGTGCACTCCATCCGCACGCCCGCCGTGCAGCGCGCCATCGTGGAGATTTTCAGGCTTGAGAAAGGCAAGATAGACGAGCACTGGGATGTCATCCAGGAGGTCCCGGCGTCGTCTGCAAATCCGAACGGCATGTTTTGAGGGCCTCCCCGGCAAAAAAAGGGCGCATCCGGCGGGCGTGTGAATATATGAACTGAACTGGACCGGCCTGATAACGGGCATCCGCCGCCCCTCCGCCTCCGCCGGGGGAAAAGTGCCTAATAGCGTAAAATAACTGATGATGCCTCTATGCCTATCTTGAGGACGGGCAGGCCCGGAGTGGTCTAATATCTAGACAATTATGAATGCTTGACGAACGTCCTTCGATGAAAGCCGACTCGTAAAACCTTTTAGCTTGATAAATTTTTCTCTTGCAGATATATTATCGAAATATAAGCAGGCGCGATCGCTTGGCCAGGGTGAGGTGTATGGCGAAATATCCGAAGATACCTGAAGCAACGGTAAGAAGGCTGTCGAATTACATGAAGTGCCTCGAAGACCTGGAGCAGAAAGGGGAAAAGGTCGCGTCGAGCGCGCTCATCGCCACGATATGCAGCGTAAACGCCGCCCAGGTGCGGAAGGACTTCGCCTACTTCGGCGAGTTCGGCATAAGGGGCATGGGTTACAGCGTCAAGGAGCTGAAATTCCATATAAGGGAGATCCTGGGGACAAACCGGGAATGGCGCATCGCCGTCGTCGGCATAGGCAACCTCGGCAGCGCGCTCCTCATGTACAAGGACTTCCTGAAGCAGAGCTACAAGATCGTGGCCGCCTTCGACCAGGAGCCGATGAAGGTAATAGGGCACATATCGGAAAAGATAGGGAAGCCCATCGAGATCCTGCACGTGGACAGGCTGAAAGAAGTAGTCAAGGCGAGGAACGTCGAGATCGGCCTCATCACGACCCCGCCGTCCGAGGCGCAGAAAGTCGCCGACCTTTTCGTCGAGGCGAACGTGAAAGGGATCATGAACTTCGCGCCCACCCAGATAAGGGTGCCGCCCCACGTAGTCGTCAGAAACGTCTTTTTCACGTCGGCCCTCGACAACCTGGTCTACCACCTTTCGAACTGACCCGCTGCCGGCCGGCGGCGGCGCGGGGCGCGAAAAGCGTGCGTCCGTCACGCCTCTTCGCCCCCGTCCCCTTCCGATAGGGCCTTCAGCTCGAAGAGGTCTATCTCCGGCATGGACCGCCCTATTATGCCCTCCATGCCCCCGTACATCCTGGTTATGTTCCTGACAACCCTCTCGATCTGCTTTTCCCGCTTTGCCCAGATCTTCTCCATAGCGGTCTTTTCTTTCTTCAGGTCCTGCTGCATCGTAGTGAACGCCTCGACCATCGCCTCGATCTGCTGCCTGAAGGCCGGTCCCGATAGGTACTCGTAGAGCATCTCCATCTTCTCGTTCTTCCCCGTGACGGAGAGCTTGGCTGCCGCCACCTCGATAAGTCCCGACCGCAGGGCGTGCGCCAGGCACGTTGCGAGGGCGTGCTCGCAGACCCAGACCCCCTCGACGCGCTCGAAGCCCCGGACGCCCTTGGGCAGCACGGACGAGACGAGGACGGCGATTTCCGCCTTCGCCTCCCTCTGGTCCTCCTTGAGCTTGTCGAGCCAGCCGTCGCTCCACGCCTTCGTGCGCTTCGACTCCCATATGAGCGTGCCGCAGTCGCGCCCCGCCGGGCCGCACACCCTCTGGATCACGTCTGCGCCCCGCACGCCCTTCGCAACCTCTTCTATGGAGTCCATAGGGAAAGAGGCGGCCAGCACCTCCTCGAGGGAGAGCTCGGCCACCTCGCCCTGCAACTGCTGCGAGCCTGCCTCGGCCTTCCTCTGGAGGTCCTCCGCTTTGCGCTTCAGGTCGTCGATCACCTTGTCCTTCTCCGCCTCGCTCAGCCTGTACTGCTCGGAAAACCTCTTCTCCGCGTCGTTCTGGATGACTTTACGCTCCTCGTCGATCCGGCGGGCGACTTCGAGCCGCAGCGCCTCTTTGGCCTCTTCCAGGTCGGCCTTCTCCTTCCGCAGCTTCAGCTCCTCTTCCCTGAAGACGGCGATCTTTTTTCTGCTCTCGTCGAGCTGCTCCTTGAGGGCAGCTACGTCGAGGGCGTTTTTTTCCTCGATCTCCCTGCGCACTTCGGCGGCCAGCCGGGCGCGCTCCTCGTTCATGCGGCCGGCTACCTGCGCCTCTATCCCTTTCTGCCGCTCCTCGACAGTTCCGCATCTCCTCCTCGACGCGCTTCTCGGCCTGCGCGAGGGCGGCCCTCCTTTCGGCAAGCTCCGCGTCGATCTCGCCCTGGAGCCTCTGCCTGATGCGCTGCGACAACGCCTCGTCGAGGGCTATCTCCCTTCCGCAGTGGGGGCAGTTTATGATAGTGGTCGTTTCAGCCATTGTCGGTCCTCCTTCTCTCCATGTTCAAGTCTACCAGTCCCGTCCCCCTCAAGGCCAGACAAATCGGCTTGCCCGACGGCGCAAGCGCACTTTTCGTCCCCTTTTACATGGCGGTCCTTTTGTCTGATATAATCTCCCCGAAAGCGCTTTTTCCGAAAGGAGCGGTAAGGCTGATGGACGAAAAGCTGTCAGGGAGGGGACTTTTCCATCTGTGCGTGGTCTACGTGCTCTGGAGCACGACGTATATGGCCATGCGGGTCGGGGTCGGCCCTTCGAGCGGTTTTCCCCCGTTCATCTTCGGCGCGCTGCGCTTCCCCCTGGGCGCCCTGATCCTTTTGGGGCTGGCGCGCGCGCAGGGGTTAAACATCAAGCCTACCGGCAGGGAGCTTATATCCCTCTGCGTCGTGGGGAACATCTTCTGGCTCGTCGGCCACGGGCTGATACTCTGGGCCTCGCACTACGCCGATTCCGGCTTCACGTGCCTCATGGCGTCCTCCGCCCCAATCTGGGCGGCCGTCCTGGAGGTATTCATTTACAAAAAGCGCCTGTCTGTCCCGTTGATCGTCTCCCTGCTCGTCGGCTTCTCGGGCATTGCAGTCCTCAGCCTGTCGTCCCTTGGCCGCGTGGAGGGCATCGACCTTTCCGTGATCCTGGCCCTGCAGCTTGGCGCGTTCGGCTGGGCCCTCGGCAGCGCATTACAGGCAAGGATGCCCGTGGGCCTCGACCCGAAGGTGACGTCGGGATACCATCAACTGGCGGCCGGTTTCGGGTTCCTCGCCGTCTCCCTGCTGCTGGGCGAGCCTGCGCCTCACCCTAGTCTCTCCGCGTGGGTCGCATGGGGATACCTGGTGGTTTTCGCCTCGGTCTTCGCCTTTACCTCGTTCGTCGTCGCCCTGAAACTGCTGCCGATCAACATAGTGATGACGTATGCCTACGTCAACCCCGTGCTGGCCCTTTTCCTGGGGTGGGCGTTCCTCGGAGAGCAGGTAACGCTGCGGGTCGTGATAGGGGCCGCGCTGGTGCTTTTGAGCGTTTGCGCAATCTTCAACGTCAGGCAGGCGCCGCGCCGCAGCGGTTCTTGAATCCTCTTTGTCTGTCTGAGCGGGGAGGCTCGCCGGGCTATGCCCGGCGAGGGGGTGCTGAACCCCAATAATTGCCTGTTATAAGGCGATTGCTATGGTATGGCAGTAATTCATCAGCGCCGGAAGTGGGAAATGCGCTAAGACTGTAAATTGTGGCTCCCCTTCGCCGATATATGATATGTTAAACAGCGGGTTGAGGAATATGTTGAGGCTTCAGGCCATTCTTGGGATAGTCGCGCTCGTCGGGTTCGCCTGGGCGATCAGCGAGAACAGGCGAAAGGTCAGGGTAGGCGAGATACTCCTCGGCCTGCTCGTGACGTTCCTCATGGCTGCGCTTATGCTCAAGGTCCCGCCCCTGCGCCATCTCTTCGACATCCTGAACAGGGGCGTCTCGCTCATCGAGGAGTCTACGCAGGCGGGCACGTCCTTCGTCTTCGGCTATCTCGGCGGGGGGCCGCTCCCCTTCGCAGAGGGCAGGCCCGGCGCGAGCTTCGTCCTCGCCCTCCAGGCCCTGCCCATCGTGCTCGTCGTGAGCGCCTTATCCTCCCTGCTCTTTTACTGGCGCATCCTCCCGGTGGTCGTCCACGCCTTCGCGTGGGTCTTCCGGAAGACGATGCGCGTAGGCGGCGCAGTCGGCCTCTCCGCCTCGGCCAACGTTTTTCTCGGCATGGTCGAATCGCCGCTCTTCGTCCGGCCTTACCTGCCGCGTATGACGAGGACCGAGCTTTTCATCACGATGAGCTGCGGGATGGCGGGGATAGCGGGCACCGTCATGGTGCTCTACGCCTCGATCCTGGGCACGATCATCCCCGACGCGATGGGCCACATCCTGATCGTCTCGATCATAAGCATACCGGCGGCAATCATGTTCTCGAAGGTCATGGTGCCGGAAGAAGGCCCGCCGACCGAAGGCCGCCTGTCCGCTCCGCAGCCCACCTCCAGCGCGATGGACGCGGTCACCCAGGGGACGATACAGGGCATCGAGCTGCTTATCAATATAGTCTGTATGCTCGTCGTGCTCGTAGCCCTTGTATATTTGGCGAACAGGCTCCTCGGCCTTATCCCCGCAATCGGGGGGCAGGCGATCACCCTCCAGAGGCTCCTCGGCCTCATCATGGCGCCCGTCGTCTGGCTGATCGGGATACCCTGGTCGGAGGCGCAGACGGCAGGGGCGCTCATGGGGACGAAGACGATACTCAACGAGATGATCGCCTACCTCGACATGGCTAAGCTCCCGGCGGGCGCGCTTTCCGCCAAAAGCAGGCTCATCATGATCTACGCGCTTTGCGGCTTCGCCAACCCCGGCAGCCTCGGCATCATGATAGGGGGCATGGGGAGCATGGTCCCGCAGAGGCGGACCGAGATCATCGGGCTGGGCGTCAAGTCGATCGTCGCAGGGACGCTCGCGACCCTTATGACCGGCGCCATCGTCGGCATATTGACCTGAACAAGGAGGACCAAGAGATTCCCATGACAGGCGCAGAAGCTATCGTCAAGGCGGCCGGAGAAAGCGGCGTGACCCTGTGCTTCGCGAATACGGGGACGACGGAGATCCCGCTCGTCGCAGCCCTCGATTCGGTGGGCGGCTTAAGGACAGTGCCCTGCGTCTTCGAGGGCGTCTGCACGGGGGCGGCCGACGGTTACGGCCGCATGACAGGGCGGCCCGCAATGGCGCTGCTCCACCTCGGCCCCGGCCTTGCGAACGGGACGGCGAACCTCCACAACGCGAGGCGGGCGCGTACGCCGCTCGTCAACCTCATCGGCGAGCACGCCTCCTGGCACCGCCCCAACGACCCGCCCCTCGCTATGGATATAGAGCGGCTCGCCTCCACCGTGTCGGGCCGCGTCAGGACGAGCCTGGCCGCGGAATCGCTGGCCGATGACATGTCGGATGCGGTCGCTGCCGCCCTGCGGGGGTGCGTCTCGACGCTCATCGTGCCGAACGACCTCCAAAAAATGGAGGTGTCGTACGGCGGGCGCGGTCGCCCGGAAGCCGTCTTCGACCCCGTCTCGCCTGAGACGATCTTGCAAGCGGCCAGGCTGCTTTCGGGCGGCAAGAAGACGGCTATGGTCCTCGGCGGGCGGGCCTTGCGGCGCGCCGGCCTGCTTGCCGCCGCACGGGTCGTCGCGGCCACGGGCTGCGACCTCTTCTGCGTCACCTTCCCGGGCTTCGTGGAAAGGGGCGGCGGCCTGCCCGCCGTGGCGCGCATCCCTTATCTGCCGGAGCTCGGCCGGGCACTCCTCTCGCCTTACGATACGGTCGTTCTTGCGGGGTCCGGCGAGCCCGTTACGTTTTTCGGCTATCCCGGCGTGCCCGGGAAGCTCATCCCGCCGGACCGGAAAAAGGCGTCCATATGGCAGGAAGGCCAGGACGAGATCGCCTGCCTGGAGGCCCTCGCCGACGAGCTCGGCGCGCCCGCCCGCGCCCGACCGAAAAACGCGGACACGGCCGTTCGCCTTCCCCCCGGCCTGCCTTGCGGCGCCCTCACGTCTGAGAAGGTCTGCCTGGTCCTGGCAGCGCTCCAGCCGGAAAATGCCATTATCGTCGATGAGGGGCTGACTACCGCCTTTACCTATTACGCAGTCTCGGCGTCCGCCCCGCCCCATGCGCTCACCGCAGTGTCGGGGGGGGCCATCGGCCAGGGTATGCCGTGCGCCCTCGGCGCGGCCCTCGCCTGCCCGGAGCGAAAGGTCATTAACTTCCAGGCGGACGGCAGCGCTCTATACACGGTGCAAGCCCTCTGGTCGCAGGCGAGGGAGGGCGTCGATGTCACAACGCTCGTCTGCTCGAACAGAAGCTACAGGATAGTCGAGATGGAGCTTGAGCGCACCGGCATCGACACGGGCCGGACGGCGGCAAAGGCGCTGACGCGCCTGTCGCCCCCGGAGATAGACTGGGTGCGCCTCGCGGCCGGGTTCGGCGTTCCGGGCGTGCGCGTTGAAAGCGCGGAGGACCTGGCGGCTGCTATCAGGCGGGCGCTTGCCGAGCCCGGCCCCCATCTTATCGAGATGCCCCTTTAGTGCCCGAAACCCGCAGTTATCGAGCGCAGCGCCTCGGCCAGCGGCGCGATAGGCCCCACGCGGCAGAGGCCGTCGATCAATGCCTCGACTACGCGCGCGTTCGCCGCGCTCCGGGACAACTGGATTTTCAGGGCAGCAAGATCTGCTATAGCGTCTCTTCTCTCCCCATCGCCCAGCCTTGCGTCCCTTTCGAGGATATCCGCCATGTCCGCAATAATCGCCTCGACTGCCCGGAGGACCGATGCGGCGGCTGCGACCGGAGGCTCGGGGAGCGGCCGGCCCGGTGACGGCTGCGCCTGGGCTTCGGGACCCGACGAAAGGACCTCGAACGGCCCGACCGACTTAAAGGCGCCGGGGTCTTTTCTGAAGCGCCCGATGATGCCCGTCTTGCCCCCCTCCTCCACGAAGACGCCACCTTCCATCGTGATGACTGCGCTGATGCCGCCCATCATGTCCATAGCCGCGCTGATTACCAGCCCCCTGTCTCCCAGGAGATCGATGGCTTCCTGAAGCCCGCGCCTGTCCGTAATGCCGAACATCGGGGCAAAGTCATTGACCGTGAACAGAAAATTGGGGTGCGGCGCCGCCTCGGCAAGGTCGTACAGGTGCGCAAGAAATAGCTCGGCAAGCTCTTCGGTTGTCATCGAATCCCTCTCCTCCGTCTTATCGACCTTTTATTATACCACCGCCGGGCAGGACGGCAAGGATAAGCGGTTCATCGCGCCCTTGCGCAGCGAAACTCTCCTCACCCTCACCCTGCCCTCCCCCCTCAAGGGGAGGGATTGAACTTATGGATACCCTGCTGTAAGCAGCAGGGTCATTTATTGTGCTTCTTTTTTTAAACCTGTTTGCCCCCTCCCCCTCTCACTTCGCGACGACGAAGGCTGAGGGATAGTCCTGGATAACCTTTGTGTGTGCCTTGTCCGCGCTCGCCATCGACTTATACGGCCCCAGCTCCACCCTCCACAAGACCGTGCCGTCCCTCTCCGCCCTTATCACCTTGAGCAGCCACGGCTTGTACCTCAGCGCCTTCATATCGTCTAGCAGGCAGAAGGCGTCCACCTTCTGCTCGAAGGCGCCGATGTGGACGAAAAAGTCGCCTACTATATCGTTCTTTCTATATCCCTCGACCGGGCCGCAGGTCCGTATCAGCACCCTTGCCAGCCCCTTGTCCAGCATCGCCAGGTCCTTTGCAGCGCCGTAAGAGAGGTCGAGGACGCGGCCGGAGACGAACGGTCCCCGGTCGTTTATCGTCAGCTTGATCGATTTCCCGTTTTCCAGGTTCGTCACCTGCACGCTCGTATGCATCGGGAGGATCTTATGGGCGGCCGACACGGCGTACATGTCGAACACCTCGCCGCTCGACGTCTTATGGCCGTGAAAAAACGGGCCGTACCAGCACGCGACCCCCCTTTCTTCGTAGCCGCTCGCGGTCACGAGGGGATAATACGTCTTTCCGTTCACCCGGTAAGGTTTGTACGTCCTGTTGCGCAGACCGAGGGGGGTCTTTTCCGTGGGCAGGGGAGGCTCAGGGGGTATGACCTCGGATTCTTTCGCGGCCGTCTGCGTCAGAGGGGCCGTTTTTTCAGCCTTCGGCGCCGGAGCAGGCGCCTGCCTGTAGTTGTCCGACGCACATGCCGAGAGCGATAAAGCCATCACGAGCAGTGCGCACCGCCGCAAGGACCGGGCCGCGTTCCGGGAAGCAAAAAAATGGCCACTCCAAACCCACGCTGCCACTATAGTCCCGTAAGCTATTATATTTTCTAACGGTAAGTCAACGAGTATTTTCGGTATGTGTTCCGGGGGCTTTAACGAAAGATATGGTCAGGGGACGGCCTTCACGGCAAACCATAAACGATGCGCGCCGGTGCGCTTGTCTACCTCTCTTGTAAAATTTAACGCCGGCGGGCGGGTCTCAGCAACGGACGCGAAACGGGGCCGGCTGCGTAAAAAGCGCCGGCGTCAACCCCGTTGGCCGTTATTTCCCGCCCCTCAGAAGATCGCTCAGCTCGTCGAGCTCCTTTTTCAGGGCCTTCAGCCTTGGCCCGCACGCAGCCGCCATGCCTCCCGCCTCCTTGCCGGTCGTTATGCTGTCACAGAGCACCAGCAGGTTCTGGTACTCGTCCATCTTCCGGTTAAGGAGATCGAAGTTCTTCTCGTCGTCCCGCATCAACTGCTCCAGCTTCTGCCCGAACTCCGCCCGTTGTTTGTCGGTCATCGGAGGCGGCTGCGGGGCGCGCGCCGCTGCGCACCCGAGGAGCGCAGGCGCAAGTATAAGCAGGCAGAGGAAAAGCAGTCTGGCCATTCCGTATTCAACTTGTTGATTCCCCGCAACTCTCTACAGGGATACTATATACTTTGCTCCCGATAAAAGCTGTTTTGCGCGCTCTTTCGTCCCCGCGCTTTTTGCATCCGACTATCATCCTTGGAGCGCTTGCACGCTTTACCACAGGCAATTATTGGGGTTCAGCACCCCCTCGCCGGGCGAAACCCGGCGAGCCTCCCCGCTCACGAAAAGCGTTCTTAATCAATTAATATCAGATTCCGCTTCGATTTCAAACAATAATATCCTCGCGCCGGCCGCTCCTTAAGCCTGTTGCCTTCCCAATTTTTTCTTGACCTTAACGTTCTGTTCATATAATGATATAATGTTTCAATGTCAAGCGGCGAATGGACGCATCGACAAAGGGCCGGACGGGATAGTGGCCTTTCTTCGCATCCGGCCTGCGTGACGTGCAAGGGAGGGGGAAAATATGAATGCAGTTCTTGTCCTGATCCTGGGCTTTATCGTATTTTTCATAGGTTATAGGTGGTACTCCCGTTACATCGCGACGAACGTCATCAAGGCCGACCCGAAGAAGGTCACGCCCGCGAAAATGTACATGGACGGCGTGGAGTTCATGCCGACGAGCAAGAACGTCCTCTTCGGCTACCAGTTCAAGTCCATCGCGGGGGCCGCTCCGATCATCGGTCCGATCATCGCTATCCAGTGGGGCTGGCTGCCCGCGCTGATCTGGATACTCGGCGGCACCTTCTTCATCGGCTGGGTGCAGGACTATTCGAGCGCGATGATCGCCGTGCGCCATGAGGGCGCATCGTTCGGCGGCCTGAGCCACCGCCTGATCTCTCCGAGGGCGAGGATCATCCTGCTCTCCTTCATCTACTTCTACCTGCTCCTCATCGCAGGCGCCTTCGGCAACGTCGTGGTGAGCACGGCCGTCTCACTGAAGGCAGCGCCTATGGCGTGGCTCTTCCTCACGATCGGCGGCGTGATTGCCGGTCAGATGATTTACCGATGGAAGAAGGACATCATCCTGACAACGATCGTCTGCGTCATTATCGCCCTCATCGGCATCTGGCTCGGCACCCTTTTGCCGTCTGACAAGGTCCTGGGCGCGGGGCTGGCGAACACCAGGCTCATCTGGGCCCTCGCCGCCGTCGTCTTCTGCTACTTCGCGGCCGTCCTGCCCATCTGGCGGTTCGCATTGCCGATCAACTACGTGGCCTCATACATCGTCTTCCTCGGGCTTTTCTTCGGGATGATCGGCATCTTCGTGCTGCATCCCTCCTTCACGCTGCCCGCAACGACAAGCTTCTCGATCAAGATCGGCCCCATCTGGCCCATCATGTTCGTTACGATAGCCTGCGGGGCCATCTCCGGGTGGCACAGCATCGTGTCGAGCTCCGGCACGGCGCGACAGCTCGAGAGCGAGATGGATGCGCGGCCCGTGGGGGCCGGGGTGATGTTCGTCGAGATGATGCTCGCCCTCTTCGCCCTCATCATAGCCGGCACCATCTATGCCTCGCCCGCTGAGTACGGGGCGGCGGCAGCCCTCGGTCCGGGCGCGATCTTCGCGACAGGCGTCGCCAAGTTCCTGGGCGTCCTGGGTATGCCTCTGGCCCTCGGCAAATCGTACGGCAGCGTCATGATGATCGTCCTCGCCATTACCATCATGCAGCTCGTCATCCGCTTCATGAGGGTCGCCACCTCCGAGCTTCTGTCCGACGTAAGCCCCGTCTTCCGTAACCCCCACATAGGGACGTTCATCGCGGGCATCCTGACGCTCGTCCTCATCATGACCGGGTGGTGGCAGTACCTGTGGGTGCTCTTCGGCGGGGCCAACCAGTTCATGGCCTCCCTTGCGCTCATGCTGGTGACGGCATGGCTCATGTCCGAGGGCAAGTCTTATGCGTGGGCCTTCTATCCGATGATATTCATGTTCGTGACGACTATAGCGGCCCTTTGCTACACGTCCTTCAGCCTGCTTTCGAAGGTGGCCACGGGGATGGTAAAGGGCGAGGCGCTCGTGGGCAACACGCTTATGGGTCTCGTGGGCTTCTTCCTTGTTATCGCAGCCCTGGCCCTGGGCGTCGAGGGCGTCAAGGCGTTCCGCCGGTATCAGGCGGCAAAGGGAAGCGCCGGCGGAAAGGCGGCGGAGGCGTAAAGTTTTTTGGGCGCCTTCGTACGGTTTTATTATATAAGGACGACACAAGGAGGCATCAGTCATGGGGGAAGGTAAGAAAGGCGGCCTGTTCGGTGCGATAAAGGAGTTCGTCTACGGCGTGGCCGCGCACGACTCCGCGCGGTTCGCGCTCAAGACAAGGGCGAGCATGGAGCACCTCTTCATACTCATAACGATGGGCGATATGCTCGGCGTGCCCATCCTGCCGCCCTACTATTCTTTGAGGCTGCTGCCCTACGTCGTCCCCCAGATCGCGACGTGGAAGCGGAGGATGCTGAGGGAAAAAGACCTGACGGACGGTCTGGCATAGATAGGCCGGAAGGGCAAAAGGATATAACGGCCGGCGATTAAGCGCTTCCCTTTTCTTTTTGAAAGGGTCTTGCGAAAACGGCAGGTGCTCCGCGCGCCGCAAAGGGGCCGGGCCTGCGGAAAGGCCGGGAAGCGCGCAAAGCGGGCCGCGGAAAGAAATAAGTAAGGAGGTGCGCCATTTCTCTTGCAAAGATATTCGAGCAGTATCCCGACAGGCGGTACATCATGTTCGGAGGTAAAGGCGGGCTGGGCAAGACGACCTTTTCAGCCGCAACCGCGTATTACCTGGCCAAGCACGGAAAGCGGGTGCTTGTCTTCTCCGTCGATCCCCAGGCCTCTCTGAGCGATATCTTCCAGAGGGATATTTTCGGCAAGGGTCCCACGGAGATCATACCGAACCTGTACGCCCAGGAGATCGACGCGGACCGGCGGATCAAGGAGTACCAGCAGGAAATCCGCCAGAAGATCATCGACATGTACGGCATGGAGCAGATCCCGGAGGAGATAGAGAGCTACATCCAGGCAGCGGCTGCGGAGCCCGCCATGGAGGAGAGCGCCATCTTCGACGAGGTGGTCGATATCGTCGTGAAGGGCAATTACGACTATTACATCTACGACCTCGTGCCCCTCGGCCACGCCCTGTATTACCTCTCCATGGCGTCGGTCTACGACGCCTGGATCGGCAAGATCACCGGCCTGCGCGAGCAGATGCGCGAGTACGACCAGGTCGCGGCGGTCATGAAGCACGAGAAGGAGATGGACGAGGACGCCATCCTGAACGAGCTGCTCTACATCAAGGACCGCATCAACAAATCGTCGAGCATCCTTACGGACAAGGAGAAGACCGCCTTCTTCTTCGTCATCACGGCCGAGCAGATGGTCATAAACGACACGGTCAAGGCCGGGCAGCTTTTCGCGAAATTCGACGTCCCCTTAAGCGGCTACATCATCAACCGCGTGCTCTCCGACGATCTCAAGACGCAGGACATCCCGGAATACCTGAAGAACCGGCTCACCATGCAGGACCACTATCTGGGCGTCATCAACGAAACGTTCAAGGGCGAGATACTGGCGTCCGTGCCTGAGATGGAGAGGGACGTGACCGGCCTCGCCATGATCGAAAAACTCGCAAAGGCCATGTTCGAAGGGTAGGAAAGGAGGAAGACGTGGACACGATAAGCCTGCAGAACAGCATAACGGTGAGCATGAAGAAGTTCATGGAGGACAACCCGAAGCTGAAGTACATCTTCTTCGGCGGGAAAGGTGGCGTAGGGAAGACCGTCATGGCCGGCGCGGCCGCGCTATGGTCGGCCAAGAAGGGCAAGCGGACGCTCCTTGCCTCTACGAACCCGGTCCACAGCCTCTCGAACCTCTTCGGGCAGGACGTCTTCGGCAAGCCCGTCGTCGTCTGCAACGAGGAACGCTGCTATGCCTTCGAGATCGACACGCACGACACGATCGAGCGGTCCAAGCAGGAGATCCGCGAGAAGATAAACTGGTTCCTCAAGTTCGCCGACATCACGACGAAGGCCGAAGACTTCATCGAGTCGGCCACCATGAACCCCGCGTTCGAGGAATCGGCGATGTTCGAGAACATGATGGACCTGATATTCAAGGACGAGTACGACTTCTATGTCTTCGACACCGCGCCGACGGCAAACGCGCGGCGGCTCCTCGGGATGTCGAAGGTTTACTCCCTCTGGGTGGAGAAAATGCTCAAGAGCAGGGAGGAGGCCAAGTCGCTCCGCGAAGTCCTCTCCTTCACGAAAAAGAAGGAGAAGGACCCCCTCATGGACTACCTGCTCGGCTTCAAGGACCGGATGGCGAACGCCCAGAAGCTCCTCACGGACAAGGCGCTCACCGCCTTCTTCTTCGTGACGCTGCCGGAGAGCCTGCCCATCGCCGTCATCACGCGCTTCATAAACTGGTTCTATGAATTCGGCATCCCCGTAGGCGGGGTCATCGTCAACGGCGTCATACAGAAGGACCAGACGCACGCGGACACGGTGGAGTTCGTGCGGAACAGGATCGCCATGCAGGAAGAGCACATGGCGGAGATCTGGAGCATCTTCGGCGACAAGGTGCGGGCGATAACGCCACTGTTCGAGACGGAGATCAAGGGAACGGCGATGCTCGAACGGACCAGCAAGTACGTCTTCTCGTAGTAGGTGGAGGGGCCGGGACCTTTTCGCGCCTTTCCCGTCGTTTTCTCGGCGCAGCGTGCTCATGTACGCAAAAAGTACATTCCGCCGCGCGCCATCGAAAAGCAACGCGAACGACCCTCCCCTCCTTACGTCGGGCGGGTGCCCCGTCGAAAATCTCCCGGCCCCTTTTG
Source organism: uncultured delta proteobacterium (assembly GCA_963835595.1). Taxonomy (GTDB): domain Bacteria; phylum Desulfobacterota; class Syntrophorhabdia; order Syntrophorhabdales; family WCHB1-27; genus CAWEPK01. The sequence goes on from CAWIGL010000002.1 coordinate 196,739, forward strand.
ACCCTTGGGTTAATTCTCGGCTTTACTAAACGACGTCTTAATATCCCACACTATGTAATAGTACGGCTCGCTCTTGCCACCGCACCCGCCTGCGGGCCGCCAAGTGATCTCCCGGACGGCTTGACCGCGCCGCAAGCACATGTTTCACAAGCGCCGCAGCATTTTTTCCGCCCCGCGCAGCCGAAAAACACCACAAATGCATTGACTATTGCGGCGCTCCCATGATAGAAGAATGAAGCCCGATATGGCTGGGAACGACAAGAAGGAGATTTTTTCTTCCCTTCTGACTTACGGCAGCCTGGGGATAGAGATGGGGGTATCGCTGGCCATCGGGCTGGCCATCGGTTATTACCTTGACCGGTACTTCCGGACACCGCCGATTTTTACCCTCATCTTTATGGGCTTCGGCATTGCAGCAGGCATGAAGCGCGTTTACACGCTCTGGAAGAAGATGGAAAAGGACGATGAGGGAAACAACGGCAAGTGATATAGAGCGGACCAACGTTTGTATCCTCGTGCTCGGGTCTATCGCCTGCATCGTTATCATGCGCGACTTTACCTATGTCTTCAGCTTCGGCGTTGCGAGCGCGATTATGACGCTCAATTTCCGCTTCCTCAGAAGGATCGTCGAGGGCTTTTTCTCCGGGCCGGATGTCAACAAGAAAGAGCTCCTCATCAAGCTGCCCCTCAAATTCTTCGGCCTCGGCGGCCTCGTTGCGGTCGTGCTGATCTGGGGCAACGTAAACCTTTTTTTCTTTCTCCTCGGACTCTCGACGGTCGTCATCTCCATCGTCGCGAGTCAGGTAATCACCGTATTCATGCCGGAGGGTAGGAGGAAACAGCATGGAGCATGAACAGTTTACGTGGGCCTCTCTGGTGCCGGGCCTCGGGTCTTTGCCTCCCCATGTCTCTAACGGCATCATCGTATCGGTCGTAATCCTCGTCATCGTCCTGCTGGGCTACTCGCAGCTCAGGAAAGGCAAGGACGAGGTGGTCCCCGAAGAGAGACTCACGTTCAAGAACTTTCTGGAGCTCGTGATCGAGACGATCTCCGGCCTCGTCGAGCAGACGATGGGACCGAGGGGCAAGGAGTTCATGCTGATTATCGGCACCCTCGGCCTTTTCATCCTCTTCAATAACCTTTCCGGCCTGGTGCCCGGCTTCTCACCTGCAACCGACAACGTCAACACCACGTTCGCCTGCTCCCTCACCGTCTTCGTCCTGACCCACTATTACGGCATACGGGAGCACGGCATAAAGTACGTGAAGCACTTCATGGGGCCCATCTGGTGGCTTGCGCCCATAATGGTCCCCATCGAGATAATCGGCCATCTGTCGAGGCCCCTTTCCCTGGGCCTCAGGCTTTTCGGCAACATCATGGGGGACCATCTGGTGACGGGCATATTTTTTATGCTCATCCCCCTCTTCGTGCCGCTGATAGGTATGTTCCTCGGCACGTTCGTTTCCCTGGTGCAGGCATTCGTCTTCGTGCTTCTGTCGATGGCATATTTTTCCGGGGCCATTGCCCACGAGGAACACTAATAACGAGATCGGAAGGGGGTGAACAACCTATGAGGAAAACGTTAGCAATCTTGATGCTGTTTGGTCTTTTCTTCAGCCTTTCCTGCGGGATAGCCATGGCGGCTGAAGGTGCAGCGGGGCTCGATTCCCAGGTCAAGTCGGCTATCGCCATTGCCGCAGGCATCGGCCTGGGCATCGCAGCTTTGGGAGGCGCCCTGGGTCAGGGCCGCGCGATAGCATCGGCGCTGGACGGCATCGGCAGGAACCCGGGGGCTTCGGGAAAGATCATTACCCCGATGATTATCGGCCTTGCCATGATCGAGTCTCTGGTCATATATTCGCTGGTGGTGTCCCTGCTCCTGTTCTTCAAACTATAGAAGTATGCGGAGTTCGAGGACGCCCTGGCCCTTTCCGGCCATTGCATCGTAAATGGCCGCGGCTCCTCGGACCCCGCAATCGTCGCGCTGACTTTACAATCTGCGAATTGCGGGTGTGGCCGTCAGCGAAAATCCGGCTGTCCATCGCCAGGCCCGTGCCCCTTTAGCCGCCCGGTCTACCGGATTTGCTCGGCCAGGTAGTTCTCGATGCCGACCTGCTTTATCTGATCGAGCTGCGCTTCCAGGTCGTCGATATGGCCTTCTTCGTCTTCCAGGATCGACTCCAGGAGGTCGCGAGTGCCCGCGTCCTGCACCTCGCCCGCCAGGCGGATCGTCTCGTTGTAGGCCCGCTCGGCCCCCATCTCCAAACCGAGGTCGTTCCTGTACATGTCGGCCACAGTCGCGCCTATGGTGATCTTGTTCAGCTTGCTGACTATCGGCTGGCCCTCAAGAAAAATGATGCGCTCGATAAGCTTCTCCGCGTGCTTCATCTCGGCGATGGCCCTCTTCTTGATGATCCCGGAGATACGCTCGAATTTCCAGTTCTCGCACATCTCCGAGTGGACGAAATACTGGTTGATGGCGGTCAGCTCCTCGGCCAGGCGCGCATTCAGTTGCCCTATGATCTTGTCGTTCCCCTTCATCCCGGAGCCTCCTCGTGAATGTGATTTGAAGCAGTGTCATTTTGAATATAATGCTCCGAAGGGGAACCGGCAACAAGAGCCGGGGCCAAAAGCAGTCACTTCTTGTTATTCTTCTTCATCGCCATGCGCCGCTCGTGGTATCGGGGGTTGTTCGTGACGTTCTTATGGACTGCAATAAAGGGCGGAAGAACCGCGTCCGCGCCCCCGGAGGCGCCCGCCCCCGGTACGCCTGTCGCTTCCGCGTCCAGCACGCAAAGTCCCTCGTATCGGCCCCGGTATCTGTCGATGGCGAGGTGCTGGCCGCTCCAGAAGAAGGAGATGCGGTCCTTGGCAAGGGCCTCCGTGCCCGGCTCCCTCAGCCTCTTTAAGTTCGAGTATTGCTGCTCCGTTATCAGCTCCTCTTCCTCGACGCGCCCGCCGACCGTCCTCGTCCTCGTCAAAAAATAGAGGTAGGAGCCGTCCTGCCCCCTCCTTTTGACCCATATCTCCTCGTCGCCGCTCTTCGACTTCAGGCATACCTGCTCTATGTCTATGACGCGGTGGGTCGGCAGGTGCTCCCAGCTCACGCTCCTGACGACGTACCTCTCCCGCTCCTCGCGGGAGGCGGGTATCCCCAGGAGCTGGGAGATGGCCGCGAAGGTCCTGCGCATCTTGCCCTCGAAGTCAGTGCGGTTGTCGATGATCTTGAACCGGGGGTGGCCGAGCCAGCTTTCACGTATCCTGCGGTCGATCAGGACGGCCTCTTCCGGCGTCTCGATCCGCGCCGCGTTGTTCTCTCCCGTGTAGTGCTCCCCGGCCCCGTCGGCCGCCGTGACGAGATGGACGACCCCGTGGTAGCGGTCCCGCAGGTGCGCCTCTTTAAGGCCTTTGCGCCTCAGCATCGCATTGAAGTCGTCGTAAGGCATGAACGCCTTTATGTCCATGACTCCCCTGTCGAGGAGGAGGACCTTCTTCTTTTCCGGGAATATCTTCTTGACTGCGCTCCTGTAAGTCTCCTCGAAGGAGAGCTGCATGTCGAGTATCGCCTCCTCGTACATGAGCACCTGCTTCGGCCTGTCCATCTTGCGCCTGTCGATGCCGTTGCTCGTGATGAGGGTCGCCGTCTCCGGTATGACGAAGACCATGAATCCGCAGTCGGTAAGTTTTTCCGTAAGGTACGCCAGGGAAGAGCTTTTCCCGGAGCACGGCCCTCCGGTGAGGACGATCATGTATACGGGCTCGATGAGCTGCGATCCGTTGAACAAGATTTGCCTGCTGCGCGCCTGTTTGATGTCGTCTGCCGACACGCCGGGCGGCGATTCCCCGGCGACTTTAGAGGCCCAGCACGTCCCGCATGTCGTAGACGCCATTTTCCTGGCGCACCAGCCAGCGCGCCGCCTCCAGCGCGCCGTGGGCGAAGTTCTCCCTCGAATAGGCGCGGTGCGTCACCTCCAGCCGCTCGCCCGTGCCCGCGAAAAGGACCGTGTGCTCCCCGATGATGTCTCCCGCCCGGACGCTCATCACGCCGATCTCGTCTTTGCCCCGCTCGCCGACCATCCCATGCCTGCCCGTGACCTGCGCCCAGGGTCTGCCGGGGCAGGCGCCCTTGACGATCTCGGCGAGCCGCACCGCGGTCCCGCTCGGCGCGTCCTTCTTCCACCTGTGGTGCATCTCGACGATCTCTGGGTCGTAGTCGGCGCCGAGGACCGCCGCCGCCTTCTCGACTAGCGTGAAGAGGACATTGACGCCGATGCTCATGTTGGGCGAGATCACGGCCTTCGCTCCCGTCGTGCACCGCATCTCGGAAAGACTGCCGGCGGGGATGCCGGTCGTGCCGATCACGATTGCCCTGCCCTTCTCCGCGCTTAGCTGGAAGTTGAAAAGCGACGCCTCCGGGTTCGTGAAGTCGATTGCCGCGTCGCAGTCGTCGATAACGCGCGCAAGGCTGTCTTCGAGGGGGAAAGAGGCCCCGGGGACGCCGGGGACGTCGATCATCTCGCCTATGAGGGGGTGCATCGCGGCCTCGATTATATGCGTCACGAGGAAGACCGGGTCGGCGGCTGCCAGCTTGAGGATCGCGCTCCCCATCCGGCCGCAGGCCCCGGTGACGATCAGCTTTATCATCACGCCCCCCTTCCCGGCATTCTTATTCCCTCCGGAATAGACCGTATTCCTTCAGCACGACCGTGAGGAGTTCGCTGCTCCGGCGGGACAACCCGCAAAGCGGCAGGCGTACGTCCTTTTCGATCATGCCCATATGGTAGAGCGCCTCCTTGACGGGCACAGGGTTCGTCTCGACGAACATCGCGTTGAAGAGCGGAATAAGCCCGGCGTGCAGGTCGAGGGCCTTTGCCCGGTCGTTTTCGACCAGCCAGGCGGCAACGAGCTCCTTCATCCGCCCGGGCAGTATGTTCGAGAGGACGGAGATAACGCCGGAGGCCCCAACGGACATCAGCGGGAGGAGCAGGTTGTCGTCACCCGAAAGTATGGGAAACTTGCCGCCGGTAAGCCTGTAGATATCGGCCGCCTGCTGCACGGAGCCGGAGGCCTCCTTGATGCCTGCAATGCCTGGGACCTGCGCGAGCCGCGCCACAAGCTCGGGCAGCATGTTGACGCCCGTCCTTGACGGTATATTGTAAAGGACCAGGGGGATATCGACCTCTTCGGCCACTTTCTTGAAATGGAGGTACATGCCCTCCTGGGTGGGCCGGTTGTAGTAAGGCGCGACGACGAGGGCGGCCGAGGCCCCCAGGTCCTTCGCTATCTGCGTCAGCTCGATGGTCTCTTTCGTGCTATTCGATCCCGTCCCCGGAACGACGGGCGCGTCGCCCGCCCGCTTGATGACGAGGGAAATCACCCTCTCGTGCTCTTCCCATGAAAGGGTAGAGGCCTCCCCCGTGGTCCCGCAGGGAGAGATGCCGTCCACCCCCGCCGCCACCTGAAGATCGATCAGCGCCTTCAGCGCGTCTTCATCGACCTCCCCATACTTGAACGGCGTGACGAGCGCCGTAAATACGCCTCTCAGGTTCATCGGTGCTCCTTCCTGATTGATCCAGCCCGGTCACTTAACCGGTAGTTCTTCTATTCCAACGCCGCAATTATTGGGGCTAGCGTCGCCCCCTCCACCGGCAAAGCCGCGACCCACGCCTATCGGCGCGGGTGCCCCGGCCTCCCCCTCATCAAAAGGAAGAGGCATTAACCGGTAGTTCTTCTATTCCAACGCCTCGGGCCACAATATACCCTCGTAGATGACCCGTGCGCTTCCTTCCAGGTAGACCTCGTCGCCAACGTAGACGCGGACGTTCTCGCCGCCTTTCGTATGGATATTGACCGTATCCTCGACGAGCCCTTTCTCGCGCAGTATGACCCCGGCGGCGACGCACCCTGTCCCGCACGCGTACGTCTCTCCCTCCACGCCGCGCTCGTACGTCCTGATCTTGACGTTCTCCCTGTCTATGACGTGGACGAAGTCCACGTTGGTGCCCCTCGGCGAAAACACCTTGTGAAAGCGGATCAGCCGGCCCAATTCCTCTACCGGCGCGAGGTCCACGTCCGTCAGCAGCACTGCGTGGGGCACGCCCGTATCGACGCTGCTCACGAAGAGCTCCCTCGTATCGAGGTTGATGGAGTAATCGAGCTTCATGTCCCTGGGCCTGGTAAGCTGGAGCTTCACCTTTCCGTCGGGGCGCACCTCCGCTTTCATCGTGCCCGCAAGCGTGCCGAAGGCGATCCGATCGCCCGCGATCCCCTTCAGGTAGGCAAACCTTGCCGCGCACCTGCCGCCGTTCCCGCACATCTCCGCCTCCGACCCGTCCGCGTTATAGAACCGCCAGACAAAATCGAGGACATCCGATTTCTCGATCAGTATCAGGCCGTCGGCCCCCACGGAGTGGCGCCTCCGGCAGACCTTGCGGACCAGCTCGGGCACGTCGGGGAACATCGCGTCAACCACGGCGTCTCTGTTGTCTATTATAATGAAATCATTGCCGCTTGCGCTCATCTTGAAGAACTTAAGGGAACTCATGCTAGCCCTCCAGGAACCCGGGGACGCTCTCGCCCGCGATCAGGTCCGAGTACTTCTCTCTGTTCCTGATGACGAAGAACTCCTCCCCTTTGACGAGCACCTCGGCAACCCTCGGCCTCGAATTGTAATTGGAGGACATTGAGAAACCATAAGCCCCCGCGCCCATGACTGCAACGAGTGCGCCCGGCGCCAGCGCCGCCAGCTTCCGCCCTTTCGCGAAGAAATCGCCCGATTCGCAGATCGGCCCCACCACGTCCACCTTCCGCATTTTAGCGTTCGTCTCGACTACCGGCAGTATCGCATGGTAGGCGTTATAGAAGGCAGGCCGCACGAGGTCGTTCATCGCCCCGTCCACCACGTAAAAAGTCTTCTCCGGCATGGTCTTCACGTAAAGCAGCTTCGTGACGAAGATGCCGGCGTTCCCTACGATCACCCTGCCCGGCTCAAGGACGAGCGTCAGGCCCATGCCCTCCAGCTCCGGCTCGATGGCCCTCGCGTATTCCTCCGGGTGCGGCGGGGCCTCGTCCTTGTAGGTGATCCCCAAACCCCCGCCGATATCGATGTAGCGCAGGTCGATGCCTGCCGCCTTCAATTCACGGACCATCCCCTTGAGGGAGCGCACGGCGTCGATGAAGGGCGGTATCTCGACTATTTGTGAGCCGATGTGCGAGGATATGCCGACAGGGACGAGATGCTTCGACTTCTTCATCTCGCCGTAGAGACGGCGCGCGTCGGGCCATAACAGTCCGAACTTGTTCTTCCGCAGGCCGGTCGTGATGTACGGGTGCGTCTTTGCGTTTATCTCCGGGTTGACCCTTACGGAGACGGGGACGGCCTTGCCCAGCTTTTGCCCGACATCGGCTATGGCCGAAAGCTCCCCTTCCGACTCCACGTTTATCATGCCGATGCCCGACTTCACGGCATAGGCGATCTCTTCGGCCGACTTGCCGACGCCGGAGAAGACTATCCTGTCGGGCGGAATCGACGCCCGAAGCGCCCTGTACAGCTCGCCGCCCGACACGATGTCTCCGCCGCCTCCCAGCCGCGCGACCATTCGGAGCAGCGCCATGCTCGTGTTCGCCTTGCAGGAATAGCAGGTTATGTGGGGTATTCTCCTGAAGGCGCCGTCGAACACCAGGAAATGGCGCTCCAGCGTCGCGTAACTGTAGACGTAAAAGGGCGTGCCGACCTCCGACGCGATCCTGTCGAGGGGCGTCTCTTCCGCATGGAGCACACCGCCCTTATAAGTGAAATGGTTCATCCCGGTTTCCTTAATCCTGTTATGAACGATCCCTTGCGAAGCATCTATTCTACCCCAAGAGCCGCCCGGTCCGCAATATCATGGTGGGTATTGCACCTGCCTGCGTGCAGACGGCTGCGCCCGGCGGCCTCTTTTGCCGCCCGCACATGGTTGCGACATCCGATTTTGCTCGCCTGGACGGAGCGTCTGATGTTACAATCGGAAATCGCCGCCGGCGTGAGCCGGGGTGGTATCGGATGCGCGTTTTCGGAGTTTCGGGCCATAGTGCCCGCGAGGGACGGGAATGACCCTTTTGCATTACCCGGCCGTCTTCTGGGCGGCCGCTATTGCGGCAGTGCTGCTTCTCGGCATCTCCAAGGCCGGTTTTGCAGGGGGAGTCGGCACGCTCGCCACGCCGCTCGTGGCGCTCACGATAACCGTGGCCGAGGCAGCCGCCACTCTGCTGCCGCTCCTGATCATTACCGACATCCTGGCCCTCTTCTATTACAGGAGGAACTTCGACCGCAGAAGCATGAAGGTCCTCATCCCGGGCGCCCTTGTCGGCATCTTCGCCGGGAGCCTCTTCTTCCGCTCCTTTACGGGCAAGGACGACGTGCTCCGCATCGGTATAGGCACGGTGGCCCTGCTGTTCGTAGTCTTCCAGGTCGCAAGGGAGTTTATTTTCGGGCGGATCAAACATGCCCCCGGCGTCATCGAAGGCGTGGCGATGGGCGCAGCGACGGGCTTCACCTCCACTATCTCCCACGCGGGCGGTCCGCCGCTGGCGATCTACCTCTTGCCCCAGAGGTTCCCTAAGCACATCTACGTAGGGACGACGGCGGTATTTTTCGCCGTGACCAACGCCCTGAAGCTTGTCCCTTATACCGCCCTCGGGCTATTGAAGGTCAGCAGCGCAAGCACGGTCGTCATGCTCGCGCCCTTCTGCTTCATCGGCGTGAAGCTGGGGGTCTGGCTCAACCGCCGCGTCAGCGAGGTCTGGTTCATGCGCCTCGTTTACGCGATCCTCTTCCTTTCCGGCATCCAGCTTATATGGACGGGGATAGCGGGGAGGTAGCGGGTGCGGCTGCTTGTGCTCCCCCCGCCACTTGCGCTATATTGACGGCGTGCCGACAGAAGGGACAGATAGCCCGACAGCCGCCGCGCCCGCCCTGGGTCGCATTTATAAGCGACTGCGAGAATACCCGGCCGCGCCGGACGAGCTATACCTCGTCGAGTCCGTCGAGACACAAACCCTTTTCATTTGCCGGAATGAAAAAGTCGTCGAGCGGTACGACGCCTCCACTTCGCGCTTCGGCGTCGGGATCAGGGAGGGTTCGTTCAAGACGCCGCCGGGCGTCCACAGGATCAAGGAGAAAATCGGCTCGAACGCGCCCATCGGCCGCATCTTCAAAAACCGCGCGGATACGGGCGTAGATTGGGACGGCGTCTCGACGGAAGAAAACCTCATACTGACCCGCATCCTGCGGCTCGAAGGGCTTGAGGAAGGGATCAACAAGGGGTCCGGCGTCGATTCCGACGAGCGCTGCATCTACATCCACGGCACCAACCGGGAAGACCTGGTAGGGACGCCGCTCTCCCACGGGTGCATCGCCCTGCGGAACCGGGATGTCGTGCGCCTCTTCGAGGTCGCGCAAGAGGGCATGTGCGTCTACATCGACCCTCCGCCCTTGCGCGTCGGCGACTGGGCGGCCTGGGGCGTCCATTTTACGGGCATCTTCGGCACGGGCATGAGCGCGCTGGCCCAGTACCTGCGCTTCGAGGGGATCGCCGTGTCGGGCTCCGACCGGCTGCTCGAAAGCCCCGACACGGCCGCCATGCGCAAGTCGCTCGAAGGGCTGGGCGTCCGCATCGCCGGGCAGGACGGGTCCGGCGTCGGGCCTGACATCGACGTCGTCTGCGTCTCGACCGCCATAGAGGCGTCGAACCCGGACATCGCCGCTGCCGCGAGCCTCGGCATTCCGGTCGTACACCGCTCCGACCTGCTCGCAGCGATCATCGCATCGAAGCGGACGGTTGCGGTGGCCGGGACCAGCGGCAAATCGACGGTGACGGCCATGATATTCGAGTTCCTGAGCGCGTGCGGGAAATCGCCCTCATTGATAAGCGGGGCGCCCCTGCGCAGGCTCGAAAGGCAGGGGCTTATCGGCAACGCCTGGAGCGGCGCATCGGACCTTCTGGTCGTCGAGGCGGACGAGAGCGACGGGACCCTCGTCAAGTATAGGCCGGAGGCCGCCGTGGTCCTCAACGTCTCGAAGGACCATAAGACCGTCGAAGAGCTGAAGGGGCTTTTCTCGGCGTTCATTGCAAGGGCCGCGTGGAGCGCGACTAACGCGGACGACCCGGTCCTTGCGTCATTGCCTGCGACGGTCCTCTTCGGCCGCAGCGCCGCCGCCTCGTGGCGGCCCGAGCGCGAAGAGCTGCTTCCCGCGTCGGTCACCCTTCTCAGGCAAGGGATCGCATACCGCCTGCCCCTTCCAGGCAGGCACAACCTCGAAAACCTCACCGCCGCGCTCTGCGTCTGCGAGCGCCTCGGATGTGAAGGGGCGGCCCTTGCCGGCGCGGTCGCAGGCTTCGAGGGGGCGGCGCGGCGCTTCGACGTGACGGAGACGAAAGGCAAGGTGCGCGTTATCGACGATTTCGCCCACAACCCGGCGAAGATAGCGGCGGCCGTCCTCGCAGCGCGGGCCGGATCGGCGCGCATAATCGCCGTCTACCAGCCCCACGGCTTCGGCCCGACGCGCTTCCTCAAGGATGAGTATACAGCGACCTTCCGCGCCGCCTTCCGTCCCGGCGATGCCCTCTACCTCCTGCCGATCTATTACGCCGGGGGCACAGCGGATAAGAACATCTCGTCGGATGAGATCGTTGCCGGCCTCGGCGCAGTGGCTTTTGCAGCCAGGGCCGTACACGACCGCGACGAGCTCCTCGCCTGCCTGAAGGCAGACGCGGCGCCGGGCGACTGCGTCATCATCATGGGCGCCCGCGACCCGTCACTGCCTGCGCTGGTACGCCAGGCCGTCGCGCTCTTCGGCGGGCCCGCGTAAGGTGCGGGGGAGACAAGACGGCCCCGGACGCCTTTCGCGTCCGGGGCCGCCCCGTAATATCATATCAGGCTTGCGTCAGTAAGCGAGTGTCGGCGCAGTGGTAGTTGAACCTGCCGTAATGCTGACACCGTCGTTGTAAGCATATGTCCCGGCCGCCGGCGGAGTGGCCCCGTTCGGGAGGGCGGAGGAGCTCGCCGCAGCGCATAGCCGGGTAATCGTACCGGCGGGAAGGCTGATGGTATACGAGCCGTCGCTCATCGTGCGAAAGGTGGACAGGCGATACAAGGCGCTTTTCCCGCCATAGCGGAACTGGACGAGAGAGTTGGCGCCGGCCGAGCCGCTTTGCGTCACCGTCCCGGCGAGAACCCCGCCGGCCGGAAGGCTGACCGTGCCGAGGGAGGCACCGACCGCCACGTTGGTCCCGTTAGTCACATAGTTGTTGTACGTGGTGCTGTGCGCCAAGGAGCCGATCATGCGGCCATCGCTGACTACTATGGCCACGCGAACGTTCGCACCGGTCGGCCCGTACACCTCGAACGTGCCGTCGCCGGCCGTGATCTCGTATCCGAGCAGATTGTAGCTGGTGGCTTCGTAGACGTAGGCAAAGGCTGCGCCCACGGGGTTGCTGCTCGCGTCCTGGACCGTGCCGGTAATGGTGCCGATGGTTGCCGTTTCGAAGTTCGCCGTAGGGGTCGCGCCCGCTGTTACAGCCACCGCCGGTCCCAGTGTTGTCGCCGTCGATGTGCCTGAGTACTGCTGGCCGCGGCAGAGGATATTGTACGGAGAAGCACTACCGGGCTGGACCCAGATGCTGTACGTGCCGTCCTTTGCCGTGCGCACGCTTTCCGCATACGCCCCGGTGCTGTCCTGGAACCTGACGGCGATCCCGGGAAGGGGATTCGTCCCGTCCGTGACGGTGCCGCTGATCTGGCCGCCCGCAACAAGGGCCATGCTCGCCGTAGTAGTCCCGCCCGCCGCTACCGTGATCTTGTCGGCCTGGCACTTGTTCGTGCCCCCGCCCGGGATAAGGCTGGCGTAAATGCCCGTACCGTACTGGGCCAGCGTGCTGTTTCGCAAGCTCAGGTAGTAGCCTTGCGACCCCGTAGTGGGCGCCACGTTGAAGTTGTAAGTGCCGTCCGGCAAGGTCTTTATGAACATGAGCGTCTGTCCCGAGGAAAAGTCGTTGAGGGTCACGAGGACCCCGGGAAGGGAACTGCCTCCGCCCGTGACCGTCCCGCTTATGCGCCCGCCCGCCGCGAGGCTGAAGTTTTTCGTAACCGCAGTCGTACCGACGGTGACCTTGCCGGCAAGGAACAGGCCCGTCGTCCCGCCTGTGCTAGTCCACCACTAGCTCGCGGCCATGCTCGTGGTCGTGTCGTTCAGGGCGCCGACGACGTAGTCGCCGGCCGGCACGTTTACCGTGTAGCTCCCCGACGAGTTCGTGCGCGTTATGGCCATCGTCGTCTGGTCGCCGAAGGTGCGGACCATGATCTCGACACCCGCCACCGCCGCGTTGTTGCTGTCGGTAACCGTCCCCGTTATGGAGCCCGGGGCCGTAATGCTGTTCACGATATTGCTGGATTCGACGTTGTTCCCGATGCTGGTCTGAAGGGCCGCCGTGAGCGCGGAGGCGGTCGTCGAGGTAGTTACAACGTTCCCGCTCGTCTGGAGCACGGTCTGCTGCACGGCCGAGATATCGGCTATGCTCACGCCGGCGATCTGGCCCTGCGCGGTGGAGACGGCGCCCGTTATCAGGCTGACCGTGGTCTGGGCGTAGGGGTTTACGTCTACGCTTGTGCCCGTTGCAAAGGACCGCATGGTCGAACCCCCGCTGCTTGCCACGACCACATAGCTCGGCCCCGGCGTGAAGCCTGCCGGGGTGGTCAGCGTATAGTTGCCGTTGCTGTCGGTCGTCGCCGTCGCCAGGGCAGCCCCGACCTGGTTGCCTGAATTGTCGATCTGGATCAGACTTACCGTCACGCCCGCCCCAACGGATGATACGCCGGGCAGGCTGGAGCCGCCGTCGGCGCTCGCGGTGCCGATGAAGAACCGGGCGAACATGCGCCGCAGGGAGTTGTGCCAGTTGAATGCGATAACACCCCCGGGCGCGCCGACGCTCCCGAGATCGTCCCGCTGCCGGAGCTTGCCCCGGAGCCGGAGCCGCCGCCGCTGCAGCCGAGCTGCACAACCGTAAGAGCCAGTAAAAGAACGATTGCGATAAGATTGGAATAACGCCTTTTCACCTTTCCCTCCTTTTCAAAGATAGCGAAACGTGGAGTCCGTAAGGACTCGTAAGGGCAATCGCCCGTCTGACTGGTGAAAATGCGGTGCGGCGTATCCGAGACGGCTGGTGCTCCGCCCCGGCAAAAAAGCTCCGGGCGGCGTTGACGTATCTTACTATAATGGCAAATGCTTTTCAAAAGATTATATCTCCCCTCGCATATGGCCTGCCTTTTTCGGATCTTCGACAATTCGCATCATTTTGTACAGAGTATTACGAGATAGCTTAGCTTTGGTACCAGGAAAATTCCCAGGTCGTGCCCTACCGGCCCGGCCGTCCCTTTACAAGCCCAGCGGCATTCGATGGTCCGTTTCCGGCGCAGCGCCGCCGCCTCGCAGCCGTAGCTTCCGCGCTTTTTGCTTAAGAAGAAGCGCCCTCGTGCGATCATATTGAAAGGACTATCCTTGGACGGAGCGAGCATGACGGCCGATACGACATTCAAGGAGTTTATCGAGGAAAACGGCATCAGCTTCTGCCTGCTTGAGTTCGGCTCCAAGGAATACAGGAGCCTGGTCAGGGCGTTCAACAGGGCCAAGCTCAGGCTGGAAGCCCAGGCAGAAGCTACGGAATACGCTCAAATCAGGGCAAGACTGATGCTCGTTCCGCGTCCCAAGCCAAAGTATGATGGGCGCGACGGGGTCCGATCGGAAGGGTAACGGCGGCACGCCCGATGCTCGATAACGTTGGCTTCGTCGCCTGTTCCTTCCCGTGACATTCCGATTGTGACGTGCTCCCAGTCGTGTTAAATTACCGGTGGCGATGTCCTCGACCCTATGGAGCTTCCAAACGAATCGATCAAGGTTCAAGAGGAGGTATGCATGGCCCGCAATGCGTTGCGGAAGGTTTTCGGCGTCGGTCCCATAGGGGCAGGCATCAGCGTAATGCTTTTTCTGGTGGCGGTCCGCGCAGATCGCGCGCTCGGCCATCCGCAGATAACCGCTTACCCGTCGTTGATGAAGACCATCGGCGCCTTCCTCATCTCTATCGGGTTGGTCCTTTATTTGTGGGCCGCATTCACGCTCCGGGGCTGGTGGCTGAAAAACCGTCTATGTACCTCCGGCCCCTTCAGATGGTTTCGCCATCCGGTGTATGCAGCCTGGATTACATTCATATCGACGGGCGTCGCCCTCTATCTGGATTCCTGGGTCCTTCTGATATGGGTCATATCGCTGCATCCGGTCTGGCACCGGCTGGTAATCAGGGAAGAGAAAATCATGATGGAACATTTTCAGGATGAATACCGCCGATATGCAGAACGGACAGGACGATTTGTACCTAGGCTGAGGATGCGTTAGGGTATTTTGCGGTTGTTTTATAGACCGCGCGACAAAGACCCCGGTGCGATCCAGACGCCTGCTCGTCGTTCTAAACCAGCTTCTTCGCCGCTTCTAGCGCGTTATCGTAGTCCGGCTCCTTCGTCATCTCAGGCACGATCTCCACGTAACGGACCGTGTCGGTCCTGTCTATGACGAAGATGGACCGGGCGAGGAGGCGCAGCTCTTCCACGAGAACACCGTAAGCGAGCCCGAAAGATGCCCCCCTATGGTCCGACAGCGTCCTCAGCCTGTCGATGCCTTCGGCCGAGCAGAAGCGCGCAATCGCAAAGGGAAGGTCCATGCTTACGTTTATCAGCGCTATGTCGTCCGAAAGCGAGCGGGCCTTCTCGTTGAAGGTTATCGCCTGGAGGTTGCAAACCGGGGTGTCGAGGGAGGGCGTCACGCTTATGATCTTTACCCTGCCTGCAAAATCCGACAGGCCGACCGGCGTAAGGTCCTTGTCGAGGGCGGTGAAGGGCGGCGCCTTGTCGCCGGCTTTCACCGGGTTGCCGGTCAGCGTGAGCGGGTTGCCCCGGAAGGTTACTACCCCTTTTCTTTCCATCCTTGCCTCCTTATTTGGTGCGTATGTCAGAAATATAAGCGCCGGGGAAACCGGCGGCACGGCCGCCTGCGGCACGATAGCCCTTCCACTTTCCGTCGAAATGTGGCAAACTGCGACGTGCCCGCTATTCTGCTCGGTCTGTCGTCTTCCGTTCTCTTCGCGGCCAGCACCGTCATCGCAAGGAAGGGCGTCCTCCGCGCGACATCAGGCTACATCGCGAACATATCGATCTTCTCGGGATGCCTCTTCTTCGTGATCGTCGCTGCCATAACGGGCGACCTGGCAGGGATTGCGCGGCTTTCCGGGAAGGCGTGCCTCTTCTGGGCGCTCTCCGGGATAATCCATTTTGCCCTTGGCCGCACCTGGGCCTACAAGGCGATCCAGTTCCTCGGCTCGAACCGCTCCAACATAGTGACGAGCCTGAACCCCATCGCAACCGTGGCCCTCGCATTGATAGTGCTTGACGACCACCTTACATTCGTGCAGGGCGTGGGCACGGTCCTGACCCTCTCGGGCCCCCTCCTCATCCTTCTGAAGGAGGAGACGGACCGCCCCGTATTGCAGACGAAGTCGGGCTCTTACGGCAGACAGGTGGATAAACGGGCCCTCTTTCTCGGTTCTTTTTACGGGGTAGGGGCGGCCGTCTTCTGGGGGAGCAGCTCCATCTTCATCAAGCTGGGCCTCGACGCGGGGGGAGGGCCGATAGCAGGGAGCCTGATCGCCTACGTGGCGGCCGCGGCCGTCATCAGCCCTTCGGTCTTCCTGAACGGCAAAAGCAGGAGGGAGCTTCTGGGCGAAGACCGGGGATCGCTCCGCGTTGCCCTCTGGAGCGGCCTTAGCACAAGCATTGCCCAGCTCCTGCGCTACGTCGCCCTGGCGGGCGGGTCCGTGATAGTCATAAGCCTGATGCTCCGCGCGCAGCCCATATGGGTGCTGCTTTTCGCCTTTATCTTCATCCGGGAATACGAGAGCTTCGGCCGCTGGGTCCTTTTAGGGAACGGCCTCATCCTGGCCGGCACCGCCCTGATCGCCTTTTCCTGACGATGCTCGCTTGGAGCGATCCCTCTCGTTGCGCCCCGCGCCGGTAAAAGATCGTTTCAGCCCGCAGCGCGGCGGCCGGATGAAATTCCCAGGGAAAAATACCGGAAAATGATTGACAACGTTTTTTCGATGCTGATAAAGTGATGTTGATCCGCGCGTCCCGGCAGGTCTGCCCGCGCTTGATTCGCCTTGCTTGCGCTCGTAACGTGCATTGCAAACGGGCGGCAGGCCGTATCGCTACGAAAAAAGAGGTGGGCCGGCCGGCGCGATCGAAGCCGGATAGGCTTCGGACAGGCGCGGGAGGAGGAGAAAAGATGAAGGGGATGGGCAGCGTCTGCGTGCGGCAGGCCGGAACGGCCGGCCACCTTGCACTCGTTCTTCTTCTCGGAGCCATGTCGGTTGCTCTCCTGTCGGCCGCCCTGCCGGTATCGGCGGCGGAGGTGCGCAACATCCGGCCCGGCGAGAAAGGAGGCAACGCCGTTTTCACCTACGACCTCGTCGGCCAGAAGGGTGAGAAAGAGGCGGAGGTAAGCGTAGTCCTCATCCTCGACGGCAAGGAATACCAGGAGGGCGAGCTCCACCTTGCGGGCGACCACGGGACGGTGAAGGTAGGCAAGCACAAACGGGTGACATGGCAGATAAAGAAGGACTTCCCAGACGGTTTCGACGGAGAGGTCGCCTACCGGATCACGGCTTCGAGCGCGGCTGCGGCGCCTGAGACGGCAGAGCAGGAAGAGATGCAAGCCGAGCCCGAGGCTACCGAGGAGACTGAGGTGACCGGGCCGGCGCAGCCGGCCGAACAGCCGCATAAACGGAAAAAGGGCAGGAGGGTCGCCGCCACAGCAGCCGGGGGGTTCGGGAGGGGCCATGCCGGGGGAAGGATGCTGACTGAGACAGGCACCGTGACGGCCCTCGACCTGTCGGCTGGGGCCATCGTGATCGAGACCGGCAAGTTCAGGAAGCAGGGGATGACCGTCGGCGCCGCGATACAGGCAGACACGGTAGTGACCGTGAAGGGCAGGAAAATCCCCGCCTCCGACATCGGGGAAGAGATCGCCGTGGGCGACACGGTCACCCTGAAGTACTTGAAGGGGGATGACCTGTACGCCCTTCAGATCATCAAGCGCTGACGCACGCGGCGCCTCAATCGCGTTCAAGGGGGTGACGAATGGCTTCGACGCTCAAGCAGACAGCGTACGTCCTCGTGGTGCTTTTTTCCATCGCTGCATCGGTTTGCAATGCCGGCGATAAGGCAGGCGTCGTCCTGCTCCACGGCAAAGACGGGACGCCTTCGAACGTCGGGACCCTTGCCGACGCGATGCGGAAAGACGGCTTCATCGTCGTCGCCCCGGATATGCCCTTTTCGAGGAACCGCCAGTTCGACAAGTCCTGGGAGGACTGCGTCCCGGAGATAGACAACGCGGTCGCCCTCCTCAGGAAGCAGGGCTGCCAGACCATATTCATCGGGGGCCACAGCCTCGGGGCCGGCATGGCCCTTTATTACGGGACGCTGAGGGACGTCGCCGGCGTCCTTGCCATCGCTCCCGGCGGGAACTCAGGGCAGATGGACGGCCTGGTCAAGACCGAGGTCGAGCGGGCGCGCGCGATGGCGGCGGAGGGAAAGGGCGACAAGATTGCCCTTTTCGACGATTACAACCAGGGCATCAGGCACACGAGGAGGACGACCGCGCGGATCTACCTCAGCTACGAGGACCCCGACGGGGCGGCCGTGATACCGAAGAATGCGGCGGCCCTCAAGCCAGGCACCCCCCTCCTCTGGGTAGTCGGCACGAAGGACCCCATGTACAAAAGAGGGCCGTCGTTCGCCTTCGAAAAGGCGCCGCCGAACGGCCGCAACAAGTACGTTGTAGTCGAGGCCGGTCACCTGGAAACCCTCTACGACACCGGGGCGATTAAGCAGATCGTGGCCTGGCTCAAGGGGTTTTAGCCAGGGTTGCCGGTCGGGGGCAGCGCTGCCGGCCCCGGCGGATATTATTCAAGGGGTCCGTAAAGGTCTACCAGCCCTTCGACTATCCGTTTCGACAATCCGACGTAGCCGGCCGGCTCGAGGGCTTCTTTTATCTCCGCGGGCGTCAGGCACGCCCTTATCCCGGCATTTTCCAGAACGGCAGCGCTGAACGGGATCCCTTCCTTCGATGCCCGCGCTGCCGATTCCGTTACGAGCCTGTGGGCCGACTCTTTCCTGCCCGTTTTCCTCGCAATGGCTATCATAAGCTTTTCGGCCATTATCATGCCCTGGGTGAGATGGAGGTTTTCCCTCATCCTCTCCGGGAAGACCTGCAAGCCCTCGACCATCGCTTTCAGGGCCCTCAGTGCCGCAACAGTCAGGACGCAAGCATGGGGAATGGTGAGGTCTTCGAGTACGAAGGCGCTCTTATCCCTTTCGTCCTTCATCGGGTTTTCGGCCAGCGCGTGCGAATACGCGCGTATCATTTTCGACAGGCCGATTATCAGCTCGCACGCCTTCGGGTTCTGCTTGTGCGGCATCGTGCTGCTCGATATCTCGTCGGCAGAGAGCATCTCCCTGATCTCGCCGATCTCGTCCCTCTGCATAGTGAAAAAGTCCTGCGCGAGTTTCTCGCAGGACATCGATACGAGCGAGAGGAAATTCAACAACTCGCAAAGGCGCTCGATAGCAGGCTGAATCGAGATCGGCGGCGCTTCAAGACCAAGCTCGGCAAGCACGCGACGCTCAAGCTCGAAGGGATCGACGGTGTCCGAGATGGCCTTGAACGACGAGAACGTGCCGACAGCGCCCGACACGCTTCCGAGGCAGATTCTTGGATAGATCTCATCTGCCCTCTTAAGGTGGACGTTGAAAGCCTCGGCCATAACCGCCATCTTGAAGCCGAACGTCAATGGAACAGCCTGCTTGCCGTGGGTGCGGCCGATCATCACGGTCTCTTTATGCTTAAGGGCCATTTTCGCAAGGGTATTACGGAGCGCCTTGATGTGCCCGTTCAGAAGCCCCATAAATTTTTTGAGTCTTATGGCGAGGCCCGTGTCGTATAAGTCCTGGGATGTTACGCCGTAATGCAGGTATTCACCCGTCTGCTTCGAGCACAGCTCCTTTACGGCCCTG
This sequence comes from uncultured delta proteobacterium, assembly GCA_963835595.1. GTDB lineage: Bacteria > Desulfobacterota > Syntrophorhabdia > Syntrophorhabdales > WCHB1-27 > CAWEPK01. The sequence goes on from CAWIGL010000002.1 coordinate 215,892, forward strand.
ACCAGCGCGACGCTCGCCAGGCCCGTTCTTGCATAATGGTCCCTGACGCTTTCGATGGAGACGAGGTCGGGGCGCGCCTTCCGGTCGATTTCGGCAGCGGCCTCCCTGGGGATGATGCCTAGGTCGGCCTGGACTTTAGCCAGTGTTCTTTCAAATAAGAGCCATCCCTCGACGACGCTCTTTTCGTCGAAAATCGATCTTATCTCGTCGGTGGCAAAGGCCCGGCCGAATATCACAGAGTCTATAAGCCCGATCGGCATATGAATCTCCTTGTGGTCCTTTCGGATGAATTGCTTCAACCCCTCCCGGCCGTATCACGGCGTCCGGGCGTGCACCTATTTCCGGTGCTCAAGGTTGATCGCCGAAGGTCAGCAGGCCGAGCAGCTCGCGGATGGCGGGGAGCCGGTCCATGCTCAGCACCAGCTTCACAGAGTTTTCTACCTGGCTCTCGGAAAGAAAGGGTCCGGCAAAGGAGGTGTATCTTTCCATCTGCTCTTCAAGCGTCAGGGGCAACTGGATGGAGCCTTTGACGGTCTCCACCGTATGCGTCATCTCCCTGCCGTCTTTCAGCTTCACCGTTACAGGCACGGCAAGGAAGCTTCTCCCCGAAGGCAGAGACGGATCGACCGTTGCCTTTATCTTGCGCCTTGCATCCTTCAGCTCCGATACCTTGCGGTCCGTGAACGTCTCCAGCGTTATTCTGCCGTCCACGATGGCCGCCGCCAGGCAATGCTCCAGGCTGAACCGGGCCATGTCTCCCGACTGCGGCTCGGCCCCGCCGATCAAATTGTGATCGATAAAGCCATTGACCCGCACCTCGACAGCCTCTATCTCCTCATACTTGAGGTTATGCTGCCCGACCAACTGCAATACCGCATCGAGGCCGTTATGGGTAAACGTGCAGCACGGGTATTTTTTCATCATAGTGCCGGGCGACGCGAAGTAATAAGGGTTCCCCAGGTTGCTCACCATCTTGTCCGGGTCGTGGTTGCCCCGGCCTATATAGACGTCCCAGAAGCTGCCGTCTCCATCGAGGATGTCCTTCGAGGCCGTGGCCCCCTTTTTCGCCAGGATTGCGGCCAGAAGGCCGTTGCGGCACCCGATGCCGCCTTCGATCAAGTGCGCCATTGTCCCGAGATGGCGCATGAGGCCGCCCGCCTGGCTGGCGGCCAGGCCGATAGCCATCGTCGTCTGGTCGGCCGTAAGGCCCAGGAGCTTGGCGGCGGTCACTGCGGCGCCGAATGTCCCGTGCAGAGAAATCGAGCACCAACCCTTGTCGTGTGAGGCAGGCGTCGTCCCGATCCCCATTTTACCCTGGACTTCAAAACCGACCACGATGCCCTCCAGGACCTTTTCCCCGGAAAGGCCCATCTTTTCGCCTATCGAGAGTGCCACCGGGATTACCGAAAGGAGGTTGCTCCCCGCAAACCTGCCGCACGATTCCAGCTCTGCGGCATGGTTCGCAACTCCGTTGAAAAAAACTGCGCTCGCGAGGGAGGCCCTGAGCTTTGCCCCTATCAGCCCCGCCTCGGGCGGCTTGCCCAGCTCCTCGACGTAGCTTCTCACAATTGCGCTGACCGGCTCTCTGGCGCCCGCCAGTTGGGCAGCGATTGCATCGAGGACGAACTGCTTCGCGGTTATCTTCACCTCTTCAGGGATGCTTCCGTAATCGGTGCCGGCTACGAATTCGGCGATCTTTCTCGTGATGTCCATCGAGGTCCCTCCGTCATGAAAATCTAACACGAGTTGCGGCGTTATTGAAGCAAATATTTACGGCGGACCTACAGTGGATGTTTTTTGGGGCGACGGATGTTTTTTGGCTTGACAATGTACCTTTCCTATTGCACGATAGATGGTCGCCGGAAGGATAAAGAAAGGCAGGGCCGTGGAACCGGATACCATAAGAACGGATGTCTTGATCGTAGGAGGGGGAGGAGCCGGCTGCAGGGCTGCAATCGAGAGCGCGTCCCTCGGCAGGGAGGTCCTTCTGGTCTCCAAGTTCCCTATCTCGAAATCTGGGGCGACCGTGGTCGCAGAGAGTTTTTACGCGGCCGTTGCCTCCGACGGCGTCGACTCCGCAGAACGTTATTTTAACGACATCGCGGGTGGGGGCGCCGGCCTGTGCCAAAGGGACTTGGCCATGATCCTTGCAGAAGAGAGCGGCAGCCGCGTGGCCGACCTGGAATCGTACGGCGTCCGGTTCAGGCAGGGAGAAGACGGCAGCATAGCGCGGATGAGAGCGCCGGGACACAGCCACGCGAGAGGGATGTCGCCTTCCGGGGGTGGACTGGCGATAATGAGGGGCCTCCGGCGTGAGGTAGAGAAACGGCCCGGCGTGAGACTGCTGGAGGACGCGGTCATAACGAAAATCCTGACGGACGGGAATAGGATAGCAGGCGCGATAGGACTCGACATCAGGAAGGGGAAATTCTTTGTCGTCGAGTGCAGAGCCGCCGTCATAGCAACGGGGGGCTACGCCGCCCTCTGGCTGTACAACGACGTCCCCGTGGACTGCACCGGCGATGGCGTGATAATGGCCCTTGACGCGGGCGCCCATCTTACCGATATAGAGATGCTCCTCTTCTACCCGACCGTAGTCATCCATCCTTTTTCGGTCAACGGCGTGCTCCTGCCCAGCGGGATCTTGGTGGAACAGGCCGGCGCGAAGCTGGTGAACGGCCGGCTTGAGGAATTCCTGCCGGAGAAAACGCCCACGAGGGATGTGATGAGCTCGCTCATCTACAAAGAGGTCGCCGCAGGAAAAGGCAGCCCCCACGGCGGCGTTCTCCTCGACCTGACCCGGTCGCCCCTATCGACTGACGAGGTCAGGGAAAAATGCAGGCAACTGCTGCCTGAAAAATACAGATACCTCCTCAAGTACGGCATCGATATAAGCGACACGCCGGTTGAAGTCGCGCCGATGGCCCATTACACGCTGGGCGGGATCAAGATCAACCCGAAATGCGAGACGGAGGCGGCCGGGCTTTACGCAGCCGGCGAGGCGGAAGGGAACGTGCACGGCGCGAACAGGCTCGGCGGCAATGCCCTTTGCGAGACGCAGGTATTCGGGGCGATAGCGGGAAGGAACGCGGCGGAATGGGCGGGAAAAAACGGTCACGCGGCAATCGACCGGGCAGATATCGAACAGGAGACGAAGAAGGCGGAGCTATTGTTCGATGCCGGAGCACGCAATCCGAAGCCGAGTCATTTAAAGAGAAAGATCCAGACGATCATGTGGGAACGGGTGGGGCCGGAAAGGAACGGCGCGGGCCTAGCGTCGGCCGTCGAGGAGATAAGGAAAATAAGGGAGAAGGACCTTCCGCTGATGCGCGTGCCCGCCGTCCGGGCATTCAACCTTCAATGGCTTGAGGCAATGGAAGTGGAGAAGATGGCCGACCTCGCCGAGATAGCGGCAAGGGCCGCCATGATGAGGGAGGAGACGAGGGGCCACCATTTCCGCTCGGATTTCCCGGACAGGGATGACTCCGTCTGGCTCGCGCACACGGTCGCCTGCAAGAAAGGCACGGAAATAGGACTATGGAAGGAACCGGTAAAGAAAATAAAGCAGGGCGATTAGAAACGGTTGAGATCGCGATACGCCGCCTGCCCGGCGACAGAACGGATGTTTTCGCCCTCGATCACAGGGAGGGCCTGACGCTCCAGGCGGCCCTGCAATACATATACGAGAACCTGGACGACTCCCTTGCCTTCAGGCCTTACAAGTGCGGCAAGGGGGTTTGCATGAGCTGCGTGGTCTCCGTAAACGGCAAGAAGCGCCAGGCCTGCAATACGATCCTTCATCCCGGAGACCGCCTCCTGGTGGAAGCGGCCCCGGGCTGCTCGTGCGTGAGAGACGTCGTCGTCGTTTAAGGCAGCAGGCAACGCCCTGCCGGGGAAAGCCTTACTTCGGATGCGCCTGAATATAATCGCGGCAGAACTTGAGCGCTTCCTCCGCAGGCAGCCCCTTTGCCTTGACCGTTTTCACATAATCGGCTATCACGGGCTCCACCTGGCGCGCCCATCGCGCATCTTCCTCTTTCGACAGGCTTATGAACTTTCTTCCCATCTGCATCATGAGCTGTCTGCCTATCTTGTCGCCCTCATCCCAGGTCTTCCCCTCTTTTTCTATCCATGAGGCGTTGATCCTTTCGATAATCCTCTGGATATCCGGCGGCAGGGACTGCCACTTGGATTTGTTCATTACCACGAAGATCGCGGCCGATTGCGAGGAGCCGTAGTTCTCTACGACGTACTCGACGACCTCGGCGAGCCTCCAGCCCTTCATCGCCTCGAAAGGACAGACAACCCCCTCCGCGACACCCCTCGAAAGGGCATCGTAAGTCTCATTCATCGACATGCCCACCGGTGCGCCGCCAAGCGCCTGGACCACCTTTGCGCTCAAGCCGTGACACCTTATCTTCATCCCCTTCAGGTCTTCCATCTTATAAACAGGCCTCTTCAAAAAGAGCATTGCGGGCGGGTAGCAGTGAAAGTACATGACCTTTACCGCGTCGAGCTCCTTCGGCTTGAATCTCGCATAGTACTCGTTCACCATCTTCGTGGCCTGATAACCCGACCTTAAACCGAGGGGCAGGTCGATGACCTCCGTCAGCGGAAAGCGGCCGCGGGTATACGCAGTCAACGACTCTCCGACATCGGCAATGCCCTTCACTACGCTGTCATAAGTCTGGCCTGCGGGCGTGAGAGTGCCTCCGGGAAAATAGTTGATCTTCACGCGCCCGTTTGTCTCCTTCTCGACTTCCCTGCACCATTGCTCGGCGACAATGCTGTGAGAATGCGGCGCAGGGAAAAAATTGCTGAATCTCAGCGTAAAAGTATTTTCAGCGGCATATCCGCTATAAGGCAGAATTATCAAAAAGCAGATCAAAGCCGACAATGTCCCGTGCCACAAGGTCTTCATGAATCTCCCCCTTTTGCGCAATATTCCGATATATATAGAATGGGCCGGGGCCGGGTGTCAATCGAATTCAGCGCGGCGGGGCGTGGCCGGGCGCCGCCCTTTTTGTTATTCTTGTGTTATTCTTGAAAGTTAATCGGCCTTTTCCCGCATGAACTTTTTCTGCGTTTCGGTGGGCGCTTCCACTATTTGGGCATACTGATCGAGCCCCAAGGCCCTAAACCATTCCTTGATGACGCCGCCATAGTGGCTTGAGGTAAAACCGTCAGCACCGGGCAAAGGCGCCTTGAGAGACAGTAGGCCGCTCGAAGAGAAGCTATTCGAGACCAGCAGATGGGCCATGCGTACGACGGTTGACACGGCAAATGATTCTTCGTCGAAGGCGATCGCGTCCTCCAGGAGTATCTCGTTAAGATAGGACGGCAGGCGAAAGAAGCTCGATCACCTTGAGGCCTATAAATAGATTGAATCTGTCCGGAAAATCAGGGGCCAGCCGGTACTTTTGCTCTTTTTCGTTATAGATAAGGGCTATCATCCTGCCTATTTCGAGAAACAGCCCGGCAAGCTCGACCCTGCTCGCACCCTCGCGCGGCAACCCCAGCCTGTTTGCAGCAATCTTCCCTATGACCGATGTGGCGACCGCCTTCGCAAGAAGCTGCCTCGTGTCGGGACTGCTCCCTATCTGGAGAAGCGACAGCATGATAATATACGTCTTCGTCTGGGCGGTGCCGAGCCGCATTGCCACCTCGAAGAAAGAGGTGACATCTCCCTTTCGCAGCCTGCCGTAATAGACGGAATTACCTATGCCGTACAACCTCGTACAGATCGCCTGGTTCAGCATGTCCTTAATCGATTCTATCTGCCTTTGGTCGGCGTATTCGTTGTCGAGTATATCCATGACTTCCGGTCTGAACCCGAAGCTCATGGTTTCAAGGAACTTCTCCTGCATGTCGAGAAGAATTTCCCTATCTTCCCTGGAGAGGGCCCTTTCCAGAGCTTTCATCTGTTCTTCCGCGCGCGTAAGCATGCCGCCCTTCATTTTGCCCGTTCGGTCACCCGGCTGTCAATGCGAACTGTGTCGATGACAGACAAGCGCAATGAGAACGGGCACCCGATAAGGATTATCGGCAGTTGTCTGCGATAAATAAATGACCCTGCTGCAAGCAGCAGGGTATCCGCTGAACGCTTTTCGTGAGCGGGGACGACCCGCAAGCGGGTACCCCGGCGAGCATAGCTCGTGGAGGGGGGCGCGGAAGCCCCAAGAATTGCCTGTTATAAGGTGTGCCAAAGCTCCAACGATGATAGTCGGATGCGAAAAGCGCGGGAACGAAAGAGCGCACAAAACAGCTTTTATGTGGGGAGAGGGTGATAGTATCCCTGTAGCAAGCTACAGGGAATCAACAAGTTGATACCGTCTGCATTCTTTTGTGCGTTTTCGAGCATAATCTATTTCCCCTGTCCGGGGTGACGGCAGGGGCGAGTGCCGCCCTTCCTTCGGCCGTGGGGACTTGCGACAGGCGGCAGCCTTTGGCGGATCTGGCAGGCGGCGGAGGCTTGTTATTGCATGAGCAGACGGCCGGCGGCGGTTGACAATTCCCCCCCCCGTTGCCACATGATGCTTAGGGGTGAATGGGGTGCATCCCCGGCCGCTCTAGCCGCCCAGGATTTCTTTGATCTTGTCGATGAGCACCGCAGGTGAGACGGGCTTCTGGATGAAAGCGGGCGCGTCCTTTGCGTCTTTTGCGTCCTTTCCGTCCTTCGCGCCCCGGCCTGCGACCGCGTCCCTGGCCCGCGCCGTGATGAAGACGGCCCTCACGCCGGGGTGGGCCTTCCTTAAGAATTCGTATACGTCCCTGCCGCTCTTTTTCGGCATGTCCATGTCGAGGAGCAGGAGCTTCACGATATCTTTGTTGTCGATGAAAGTCTGGATCGCCTCCTCGCCGTCCGCCGCCTCCAACACGCCATAGCCGTGTTCCCGCAGGACCTCGGCGGTCGCGCCGCGCACGGCAGGGTCGTCGTCGGCCAGAAGGAGTATCTCCTGACCCTTCTCGGACGCTGCCTGTTGCTCAGGCGATGCCTTCACGGCCGGGCCGCTTTCTGCGACGAGGGGCAGATAGATGCGCAGGCCGGCGCCAAGGAAGGCGATGCGTCCCCCGTGGCGCCGCAGCACGCCGTAGGCTGACGAAAGGCGGAGCGCCTTGCCGCTCTCCGACCTTTCCTGCGCAGCGGCGGCGAGGGGCGCGGGTGCGCTGCCTTCGTCCGTGCCGTCCGCCCCGGACGCCCCCATCCATGTGACGGTAATCGCCCCGTAGGAGCGCCCCGCCGGCTCTGCGCCCGCGTCAACGCAGGCTGCCGGGGGCATAACGCCTGCTGCCGGGGCCGTCTCTATGCGCAGGCGCTTCCCACCCGGCAGGCAGTCCCAAAGGTCGGCTGCCAGGCAGACGATCGATTCCTGGAGCTGCCGAACGTCCGCCGCTATGACGAGGCGCTCGCCGGCCAGTTTCACGCTTATCTCCGCGCCGTCCGAAAGGAGCGCAGCGACAGCGCCCCTCGCCACGTCGTTCAGGTCGGAAGGCGCGAAGGACGATTCCTGGCCGCCGGCGCCGGCGAAGCCCCGGACAAGGGCGGCCGCCGTCTCCGAGGCGTTGACGACGAGCCTCCGCGTACCTCTTCAGCTTATCGTCGCCCCCGCTGGACTTGAGCAGGCTGGCATATCCCATGAGGGCCATGAGGCTGTTGCCGACGTCGTGGGACAGCTTCCCGGCAAACTCGCCGAAGCTCTCGACTGACCGGCGGAGCCGCGATTCGAGCATAGCCCGCTCGACCTCCGCCTTCTTCTGCTCCGTGATGTCCCTGACGCATATCAGGAAGGCCGGCTCTGGGGATGGGATGGGCGTTATGGAGACCTCGATGCGGGACGGCGTGCCGTCCCTCCGCACGCCCGTGGTCTCATACCTCGCCTGCCCGCCCCCGAGGATGCGGGCTATATCTACGAGGGACCGGGCGCCGCGGTCGGGGGAATGGCCTGAAGCGTCAGGGCCGGCGGGGCAGGATGGTGCGCTCGGGCCGGAAGATGCGCCGGGGTCACCGGCGGCGGGTGCAACCCACCCCAGTATCTCAAGGCACCTCGGGTTCGCGTAGAGCTCACCCTTCAGAATCGCGATGCCTTCGCCCAGTTCGTCCATAGCGGTTTTGTCGCCTTTCGCCTGTCTCTCCCTCGCGCCGCCTTGGGCGACCTTCAAGGCCCCGACAGGGAGCTTTCACATCTTCGCTTTCGGAGATCCGAGTGCCCGGCTGATCAGGCTGGAGGTCATTCGGAGGACCGGTTCACAACGGGGCCGTTCCATTTTTGTCGCTCATTCACCCGAGGCCCGGGCTTAAGTACGCTATTTTACTAACGATGTATGACGACTGTCAAGAAAAATCCGAGAAAGTCCTGGGGGCCCTGCCCCGGAAAGAAGAGACGGCCGGGGTTTACGAAAGAATAGGCAACCGGACTACGCCCGCCGCGCTGCCAGGTAGTTCGTCCCCTTGAATATCTCGCAAGCCTCGTCGTACCTGTCTATCGGCACCAGACCCCCCCGCACGATGCGGTGGATGCGGTAGCGCGGAGCAAGCAGATCGAAGAAATCCCTGAAGAACGTCCTCGAATCGATATTGCAGTCCCCGAACTCGAACTGTATATGGCCGATGCGGCCCGACCCGATCATCCCGGATGCCCCTTGCAATACCTTAAGCTCGTGGCCTTCCACGTCCATCTTGAGGAGGTCGATCGTCTCTATCCTTTCGGCCTCGCAGAAGCGGTCCACCGTCGTACAGCGGACCTGGGCGGCCGGCGCACCCGACATGCCGGGCCGCCTGTAGTGGGAGGCGAGGAAAGACCTCTGCCCGTCCGAATAGAGCGGCAGCGTCTCTTCCTTGTCGCTCAGGCCAACGCAGCAGCAGCGGACGCAGCCTGCGGCGCGGTATCTCGACTTCAAAAGCGCGAAAGTCGCCTCATTCGGCTCGAAAGAGTAGACTTGCGCCGTGTCGCCGAAGGCCGCGAGCACCAGCTCCGTGTATGCCCCCGTGTTCGCCCCGACGTCGAACGCGACGAACGGCCTGACCGGGTCGTATCTCCGCGCCAGGTAGCGGAGCACCCATTCCTCGCCGCTGTCGTTCGTGAGGACGCCCCGCCCATAGTTCATCCTGTGCAGGGCCAGCCTGTGGAGCCGCTTCCAGAGGGGCTGGAAGAGCGGCCCCGAAAACGCGTTGCCGATCCTTCGCGCGTTCATGACTTAATTTCTACCACAAGGACGGCGGGAAAGAAATACCGGGCGGAAGCGGCCCTATTCGTTCACCGCCAGTACCACCCAGGAATGGGTATTGTGCAGGAGACCTGTGTCGATGTCGTAACCGAGGAACCTGTGCACGCCCGGCGCCATGCCCTTCTTGATCTCGGGGATGACGCCCTCCGGCAGGACTGTCTCTTCGAGCGCGATTTTCTGGCTCACGACTATGCCGGTCCTCCCCCGGCCCAGCCTGTCGCGCCACGCACCTGGGTCGTCGAAGGGCACGAGGGCGTTCTCGAAGATCATGAAGCGGCTGAAGTGGAGGGAGAACAGGCCGTCGATCTCGTCGAAAGAAAAGCCATGCCTGCCGAGCATCTCGGAGTTCGGCGTGCCGACGAGAACCAGGCCCCCCTTCCGGGTGATGCGCTTCAATTCGGACAACGCCTGGCCTTGTTTCCCGTATTCCTTGACGTGCTCCAGCACCTCGGAGCATACGGATAGATCGAAGGCGCCGCTCGGTACGCGCCACATGCGCGTTATGGGCTGCACGTCGAATTCGGCGCAGTCGCCGTAACGCGACCTCGCGTACTCGATGCCCGCCCTCGACGCGTCGTACCCGTGGACCGAAGAGGCGCCCTGCTCTTTCAATATCCGGCAGCCGTGGCCGCTGCCGCAGCCGATATCTGCTACCTTCCGGCCCCCGGCGAACTGAGCCGCAAACAGGTAGAACTTCCGGTGGTTCAGGAAATTCCTGACGGAAGCCTCCGTCGCCGCCCTCTGCGTCCCGTCCGAGGAGAACTCGATCCTGTCAGGGTAGACCCTCTTGTAGTCCTCGTAATAATACGTCCGCTTTATCCTGGCCCCCAGGGCCTTTAAATGCTTCAGGACCTTTTTCATCGATGCACCTGCGCCGCAGTCCCGTACTTATATCATCGCCGATGGGCGGCGTCAAGCTGCCGGAAATGTCGCGACCTCCTCCGATGTCGCGCCTGACCGGGGAGTTGCGCCGCCTGGGGCGAAAGCCCCGTCATTTTGCTTGAAAAGCAGGCACGGGGAGAATAAGCTGTTTCAGGCTGCATGGCCGCCTTCAGTTCTCCCCGAAGGCGGCGCACAAGGAAGCGGCTGATAAGGAGGACCGTTACGGGACAGGCCGGCAAGACGGCGCAGACGACCGGGCGTGAGCTCGTGGCCGAGCTTGCGGAGATGAAGCGGCAGGTCGGAAGGCTGCGGGAGGCGGAAAAGCGCCACGCAGAGACGATAGAGGTCCTTCGCAAGAGCGGGGAGCAGTACAGGGACCTCGTCGAGCTCGCCAAGAGCATAATCGTCCGGATGGACCCCGCAGGGAACATCGCCTTCGTCAACGATTACGCCCGGCAGTTCTTCGGATACGGGCCTGACGAGCTGACCGGCAGGAACGTCGTCGGGACGATAGTGCCCGTCTACGAGTCCTCCGGGCGGCGACTCACGGAATTAATCGCCGCAGTCTGCAAGTCGCCCGACCGGCTCACCGTGAACGAGAACGAGAACATGCGGAAGGACGGCAGCCGTGTCTGGGTGCTCTGGAGCAACAAGGGCGTCTTCAACGAAAAAGGGGAGATCACGGCGATCCTCAGCGTTGGCAGCGACATAACGGCCCGGAAGCAGGCGGAAGGGCTGCTGAAGGCCTCGAACACACGCCTCGGAGCGCTCGTCAGGGAGAAGACCGCCCGGCTCAGGGAGATCATCGCCGAGCAGAAGAAAGAACACAGGGAGCTAAAAAAGAGCCTGGCCGCGCTCAGGGTCGCCATGGACGGGACGATCAAGGCCCTTTCGGCCACAGTGGAGGCGAGGGACCCTTACACGGCAGGCCACCAGCAGAGGGTGACCCGCCTCGCCGTAGCGATGGCCAGGGAGATGGACATGGACGAGACCTGCCTGGAGGCCGTAAGACTCGCGGGGATCGTGCACGATATCGGGAAAATCTGCGTGCCCGCCGAGATATTGACGAGGCCGGGGAAGCTGAGCGCCAACGAGTTCGCCGTGATGAAAGACCATTGCGCTGCGGGCTACCACATACTGAAGGACATCGATTTCGGGCCGGACGTGGCGGAGATAGTTCTCCAGCACCACGAGCGGCTGAACGGCAGCGGCTACCCGCGGGCGCTCGCCGGGGAGGCGATCCACATGGCCGCCCGGATCATCGCCGTGGCGGACGTGGTGGAATCGATGCTCTCCCACAGGCCGTACCGGCCGTCCCTGGGCGCCATACCTGCGCTGCGGGAGATACGGCGGAACAAGGACTCCCTCTATGACCGCGCCGCGGTCGATGCGTGTCTGCGGCTATTCCGGGAAAAGGACTTCAGCTTCGACCAGTAGAGGGGGCGGCCGCCCAAGCGGACCCGGCCGCCACCCCTATACTATCGCGACGGCCCTCACCCACCCCGCGCTCGCCCTCTCTATCTTCACGGGGAAGACGGCCACTTTGAAGCCGGAGGGGCTCGGGATGCGCTCCAGGTTGGTCAGGTTCTCGATGTGGCAGTATTCCTTCTCTTTTCCCGCGTAATGGGCGGCCCACACCCTGCCCTTGACGCCCCGCCTCACTTCATCGACCATCACCTTGAACGGCTTGTCCCATCCCCACGCGTCGATCCCCATGACCTTGACCCCCCGGTCGATGAGCCATAGGGTCGATTCGCGCGTCGCGCCCGGATGGACGTCCGCGTATTCGGGTCTTCCGTAGTATTTCGAGGCGCCCGTCATGAAGAGCACGATGTCGAAGGGCTTAAGGGTGTAGCCAATCTTCGCAAGGGCCTGCTCCACGTCGGCGACGCCGATCTCCTCCCCCGCCGCCTTGTGCCGGAAATCGAGGACGACGCCGTCACCGAAGCACCATTCGAGGGGAATCTCGTCGATGGTGCGGCTGGGCTTGCCTCCGGACGTGGGGCCGAAATGGTAAGGCGCGTCGAGGTGCGTCCCGCTGTGCGTCGTGAGCGTCACGTTCTCCGCCGCAGCGAACCTGCCGTCCGGCAGGTCGTCCGCAGTCAGGCCGAGCAGGGCGCCGTGTATCCGTGTGCCGTCCTCGTGGGACAGGTATTCGATATCGACCTTGAGCATCACGCCCGGCGGCGTCCTCACGAGCGGCACGGAGAGGTCGATGATCGTCGTGGCCGGTTTCGTCTCTGCCATCGTTTGGCCCCCTTTTGGCTTTCGGCCCCTTTGGCGGCGCGTTTGCCCCTCGCCACTTCTTATCACCGAAGCGCCCTTTATGCAAGCGAAATGATATCGGCTGCCGGCGCGAAATGATATTGACGAAAGCAGCAGCTTCTAGTGATCGTTGAATGAGCGATAACCTTCGGGAAGCAGACTGAAAAAGGGGGGCAAATGGCAAACAAGCTGATCGTTACCGTGGCGCCGACGAGCAACTTTCACGGGAAAGACGCAAACCCGGCCCTTCCCTTTTCTCCCGAAGAGGTCGCCGATGCCGTCTATCTGTGCTGGCAGGAGGGGGCCTCCATCGTCCACATACACGGGAGGGACGAAAGGGGGCTGCCCACCAACGACCCCGCCTTCTTCCAGAAGGCCGACGCGCTTATCAGGGAAAAGAAGTGCGACATCATCATCGAGCACAGCATGGCGCCGGCGAACCCCGCGCTGCTCGGGAAAAAAGAGGGCGACATCGATGACGGCGTCCGGACGACCACGACGACGCCTCCCCCGGAGATGGCGAGCCTGGAGGTGTCGCCCAGCAACATCCTGCTGAACGGCAAGGTCTACAACATGCTCTGGGACAGGCTGTGGGCGGAAAGGACCGCGCAATACCTCGTCGATAAGGGGATCAAGGCTGAGGTCGAGATCTACAACAACAGCGACATGGACGACCTGGAATACCTGATCGCCAAAGGCGTCCTGCCGCCGCCGTATTACGTGAGCTTCGTCCTGGGCATGCACAGGGTGAACAACCAGGCCTCCCGCTATTCGCCGAGGCACCTTATGCATCTGGTCGATCTTTTGCCGCCCGGCGCCATCTTCTCGACCCTCGGCATAGGCAATGTCGAATACGACGCGACGACGCTCTCCATCCTTTTGGGCGGGAACGTCAGGGTAGGCTTCGAGGACAACATCTACATCGAGAAGAACAAGCTGGCCGAGAGCAACGCCCAGGCCGTGGCGAAGATCGTGAGGATAGCGAGGGAGCTGGGCAGGGAGATTGCCTCACCAGACGAAGCGCGCGGGATGCTGGGCATCAAGCGGGCGGGGCAGGTGGGTGACGCTGCGCGCTAAAGCGATCTCTTATCGGCGCGCAGCGCAATAACAGAGATCACTCCTGGCGGCCAGCGTGAAATTTCCTCCGGCCGCCGAAAGACGGGTATCCTGGTCGGGTGGATTTCTCGCGGGCGTCATAAAGCGGTATATTGGTATGCGCCACGGCTTGCCATCGGAAGGAAAAACCACTCGCTTTTCAAACGCCGGTAGGCCGGCAATCCACCAGGCAAGTCCCATCCATGCCCCGCCGAGAATAAACCAGAGCAGGTTGCCAATCGCCCGCATCATGTTTTCATTCTTCAGCGTCCTCCGCACGGCGCATTAACAGCCGGACGGAGCTTGGTCGGCCGCACGCGCCGGCGAGGAAACGTGGAAATGTTCAAGCGGCCGCACTTCGCTCTATCCGTGATAAGGATAGCAATCGTCTATTTCACGATCAGGCTATTTTTTACCGATTTGACCCCCTTGACGCTCGTTGCGATCTCCCCCGCTTTGTTGACGGCGTTCTGAGAATTAACAAAGCCGCTCAACTGGACCGTACCCTTGTAAGTCTCGACGCCGATCTGGAACGACTTGAGAAAATGATCTTCCGCAAGCAGGGCTTTTACCTTGGTCGTGATAGTCGAATCGTCCACGTATTCGCCCGTACTTTCGTGTGTGCGCGTTGCTGCGCAGGCCGCAAGACTGGCGACGAGCATAAGAAGGACCAAATAGCCGATAATTACATTCCTTTTCTTCATAACGTTTACCCCTTTTCAGTAAATTTGGTGGTCAAATAGTTTCCTACAAGAGCTTTTCTGCCAAAAATGTCGCACATTCGCTTAAACCTTTCAGACCCGTTGACCACCTCCTTTTTGCATAGCCTCTCCCTCTCCGGGAAGGGGCTATGTGGTTACAGTACTCTTCGTCCTTGAATAAGCCGGACCACTAAGACGATGATGGCGATGACCAACAGGACATGAATGACTCCGCCCATCGTGTGGCCGCCCAAGAGACCCAGAAGCCATAAAATTACAAGAATCATAAATATGATCCAGAGCATGCGCCCCTCCTTCCGCTAATAAACTGCAAACGCGATGGCCTGCCGCTTCGTCCACTTCGATCCTTTTCTGGGCACATCTCTAATTATGTACCCTGAACCTTGATGTTGCACACTGCCTCCCTGGCGATAGTGGTGTTTTCCGTATTTTTTGGGAGAGAAGGGGGGGGGGATGAATTTCACTTCAAAGTGCACCAAATAACGAATAGTTAAAGGACATGACGGGATTTTCTGGTAGAGCAAAACAATGGGGCCAGGTCTTTCTTCGTAGCATATCCTGCTGTTCGCCCCTGACAATCCGCCTCACCGTCATTAGAGCGCGTATATCACCGACAGAGGAGAAACGCTACAATGAATGACCTGACCTTAGGCTCTCCAAAGACTTATTTACTTATTTAAGAACGTCCCCTCTGCCTTGCTCACTTTGCTGCGATCCCTATCACGCCGCAGGCAACCTTAGGACCGGAATTTCCTGCCGGCTGCGTCACGAGGTCGTCGGCGTTCGCGTGGACGATGAGTCCGCGGCCTATGATGGAATGGCGTCCCTCAAAGGCGATCATCGGGTCCGTCCATTCGTAATGGGCCTTGCCGTCGTTGCCGGCGGTAATGTTTCCGAAGTCGCCCACGTGACGGTCGCTGGCGGTGGGCGCACCGTGCGGCTTGCTTTCCGGATTGAAGTGACCTCCCGCTGAATCGCCCGTCGGGGCCGAGCAGTCGCCGTACTGATGTACATGGAACCCGTGCGCCCCTGGGGTCAACCCCTCCACGTTCGCTACCACCTTGATGCCGTTATCCACCTTGGTGAATGTCACAATGCCCGTAACCTTGCTGCCGGACGTGGGGTTGAGGACGGCAACGGCCTTAACTACCGGCTGATCGCCCGCGACCTGGCCGAAAGACGACTGCATCAGGCCGAGAAGAACAAGCAAAGAAACGGCAAGCAGAAGCCCTGCATATTTCATAAGATCCCCCTTGTAAACGGAAATGACGTACTACCCACTCTCTTCGTTACAATATAAGCCGACACCCCTTAGCTTGCAGGGGTCCTCTTGCTTTGCAGAGCTGAAGCCTGGGTGGTCTTGTCAAAGGGCCGCGACTTGCACATCTCGTCCATGTCGTTGTCGCCTAGATGCTGGATTTGCGATACATTGCTACGCGCCGTGCCCTTCCATCTTTTTCGCCCCTTACGTTCCTTGGTGATTTTGTTATAATAGGAAGGCACGACCAACTTTCCTTAAAATAAGGGGGATGACCATGAGCTACACGAGAAGAGAGTTCATGAAGACAGGGGCCGTTGTCCTGGGCGCAACGGCTGCCGGGGAAAGACTCGCTTCCGGTCTCAGGAGCGGAGGCGCCGAGGCACATGCGGCGCAGCCTGCACCCGTCTACGAGATCTACGCCCTGAAGTATGCAGGTCCTTTTACAAGCAGTCTGGCCATGCTGCTCTGGAACGAGGGCTGGGACGAAACGATCGAGCGGAACTACTACATCTGGGTCATCAAAGGAAAGGATGAGAACATAATAGTCGATACGGGCACCGGCGTAACCACGGCCGAAAAGCGAAAGCTGAAAGGGTACGTCAATCCCGTGGATGTCCTTGCCCGCATAGGCGTGAACGGCACAAACGTGAAAAAGGTTATTATTACCCACATCCACTTCGACCACGTCGGCGGCATAGAGATGTTTCCCGACGCCTTCCCGAAGGCCAGGTTTTACGTTCAGAAGAAAGAATTCGATTTCTGGACCAAAAATCCGATAGCGAAGAGAGCGCCCTTCCGAGGCATCACGGACGTCGAGGCCAACCGGAAGGTTGCCTCTATGGCGGGCGGCGGCCGCCTCGTCATCGTTGACGGAGACAGGAAGATCATGCCCGGGATAGAGCTGCTCCTCGCCCCGGGCCACACCATAGGTCTTCAGGGGGTAGCGGTCAACACGGCCAAGGGCACGGCCATAGCCGCCTCGGACTGCGCCCATATCGCCCGGAGCTTCAAGGACGACATACCCAGTTGTCTCATCACGGACATCATCGTCTGGATGAAGAGCTACGATAAGCTCCGGGCCAGGGCCTCGAACATCGACCTTATCTTTCCGGGCCACGACGTGAAGATGCTGAGCGATTACCCGAAGGTCGCAGAGGATGTGACGAGACTGGTGTGATAAGGGGAAGGCCCCGTCTTCCAGGAGCAAGGCTCACAAACAAAAAACGGGCGCGGACGCGCGCCCGTTTTTTGACTGCCGTAAACTGATTACTTTTCGATGCCGGTAAAAGAAACGACGGTCGAGCTCGGCGTGTCCAGCATATGGGCGCGGCCCTCGAAAATACCGCCCTCGGGAAGGGCAAGCTTGGGCGTCGATATATCCCCGAGGACGTGCCCTTTGGGGGTGATGGAGACCGACTCGGTGCAGGTAACGGACCCCTCCAGCTTCCCGCCTATCGTCGCGTTCCGCGAGACTATGTCGCCTTTTATCAATCCCGATTCGCCGATGATCACCGAGTCCGCCTGCATGTTCCCGTCGAAGGCGCCGTCTATTCTCACGGTGCCTTTCGACACCAGCTCGCCCTTCAGGCTGGAATCGGCTCCTATAACAGTCATTGAAGACGCTTCTTTCTTGCCGATCATGATCTACCCCCTAAGAATGGGATGGGGTCCATGGGGACCCTGCTTTTCCACACCTCGTAATGGATGTGCGGGCCGGTCGCGTTCCCGGTGGCGCCGGAGAGTGCAATCGTGTCGCCGCGCTTCACCCTTTGTCCCACTTTGACAAGGTTCTGGCTATTGTGCGCGTAGGCTGTGCTGAAATTATGACCGTGCTCTATGAAGACGATGTTGCCGTTGCCGCCGATCCAGCCCGCAACGCTTATGACACCGTCAGCCGTAGCTTTCACCGGCGTGCCCGTGGGCACCCTGATGTCCACGCCCGAATGGAAGGCAGGCTCGCCGGTCTGCGGGCTGATCCTCGTCCCGAAGACCGAGCTGAGGACGCCGGCCGCCGGCCATCCCATGGGGGTGGTAAAGTAGGCGTCTCTTTCTTCCTTCAGGTACTTCTTGACCTCCGAAACGGAGACCATCGCTTCATCGATTTCCTTTTTGAGGAGGTCTACGTCGGGAAAGCCCATTTCATGCTGGTTGGCCTTCTCCAGGATGACTTTCTTCGATTTCATCGCAAGGAGCTGCCTGAACTCCCGGTCATGTGTCTGAAGGCTGGCGAGGCTGTAGCGCATCTCTGAGAATTTGGCCTTGAAATATGTGAGCTTCTGGCGCATCTCCAGATACCTGGCCGTCCTGACGCCGACCGAGATCGCATAAGAGGTGCCGAAGCCCCACGCGAATATCATGAGCGCGATGACGGCAAAAGGCAATTTTACCTGTAGCAGCCTCGACCTGGAGTGCGGCACAATCATGATGGTAATTGAAGTGAAAGCTTTCCTGAAAAAGTTTCTGATCTTCAGCATTCGTTTTTTTCTGTAACTGCGAAAATAAACGACAAGAACTACATCCGTGCCTATTACGGCACTTGAAACAGAAAAACCAAGGCCGGGCGTATACCCCCGCTGTGCCCCGCACCTCGCCGGCAGCCTTACGCAGCCACTTATTGTGTGCTAACATAGAACTCCCGATATGATTTGTCTGCAATAAGGCTTGCCCGAATGTGATATATATTTAGACACCGCTGCCCTAAATGTCAAGCAAAAATTTCACTTTTTAGACATTTTTTGTCAACGTGTTACACAACCTAGTGTTATCATTGGCGAAACTAGTTTTCAAATTAACGGGTGGCCCGCGCCTTACGAGCGGTCCTGCGGCCGGCAAAAATCGCCTGAATAGCCCATAATCGCAGGGGCCGAAAGGACGGCGCGCGGGTATCGCCGGACCGACTCTTTGGTCGATGGACCCCGCCGGCAAACCCTCCCGAAAATCGATTCCGGGAAAGAAGACGGACGCCGGTTTCGTCCGCGACCCGTTTCCCCTCCCCCGACAACATCGCGGAACCGCTCCATTATCTTTTTTGGGCGCCTTAGAACTGTTCTTCTAAAAATACATATGATGTTTTTTATCGCCATATCAATAAAGTATCGTCTTATGCGTCATACATGATATGACCGCTGAGGGGTCGGGGCAGCTTGGAGACGAAGGCCGGGCGCTGCTGCGGCTGTTCGCGGCTGCCGAGGCGGCGGGGGTCGGAATGGGCGTCTGCCCGCTCTCTCAGTAGAATCCTTTCATAATCCCCGCAAGACGGCGGGGGTCGAAGGATGGCCCGGCCGCCGCGCTCCCCTCGGCCCTGCTGCCGAACGGCGGCCTGTCGCTCCTGTAGATGACGCCCAGGGGTATCGCGTCGCCGAACTCAAGGGCCTTCGCCAATGCCCCCGCCCTGTCGCCGGGGTCGTAGGAAGCGTCCAGGCGGTAGACCCTTTTCGCAAACCACTGGTACGTATTGATGTGGTTGAACGTGACGCAGGGCTGGAGGATGTCGAGGAGGGCAAAGCCCGTATGGTTGATGGCCTGCCTCATCATCTCCGAGAGGTGCTCCAGGTCGCCCGCGTACCCCCTCGCAACGAAGGTGCAATCGAGGGCTATCGCCAGGGCCAGGGGGTTGAGCGGCGCGGCTGCGGCGCCTTCCGGCTGGGCCTTTGTCTTCATGCCGCGCATCGAGGTCGGGGATGCCTGTCCCTTCGTGAGACCGTAGACCTGGTTGTCGTGGACGAAGAGCTTGATGTCGATGTTCCTCCTTATCGCGTGGATAAGGTGGTTCCCGCCCTCCCCGTAGGCGTCCCCGTCGCCTCCGACGGCGATCACGGGCGGCGGCCCGCCCGCGAGCCTGATGCCCGTCGCCACGGGTAGACCCCTGCCGTGCAGCCCGTTAAAGGTGTTGCACCGCGTGTAATGGGGGAATTTCCCTGCCTGGCCTATCCCGGAGACGACTATCAGTTGGTGGGGCGCGAGGCCGAGTCCTGCGACGGCCGCGTTGAAGGCCCGCAGGATGCCGAAATTCCCGCATCCTGGGCACCAGGCGGGCGGCCTGCCCTCGTAATCACGCAAGTCTGCCATCGAGCTCCTCCAGTATCGTCTCCAGAAGATACGGTCTGCCGTCGTACCTGTTGACCGCATCATTGCAGGCAAAACCCGTCTCCGCGCGCAAGAGCCGCGCAAACTGCGATGTCGCGTTGTTCTCTACGGAGATCGTCTTTTTGGCCGATCTGAGCAGGCCCAGGTAGTCGAAGGCGTCCGTCGAGGGGAAAGGCCAGACCTCGCTGAAATGGAGAAAGGCGATCTCTTTGCGGGCCGAAAGGATATCCACGGCCTCCCTCAGTACGCCGTAAGTGCTGCCCCAGCCGACGAGCACCGTTTCCGGCCTGCGGCTGCCATAAAGCACAGGCGGGGCGATCTCTTTGCGGATCGACGGCAGCTTCAGGTGCAGCCGCTTCTGCACCATTTTTACGCGGGTCTCGCCGTCCTCGATGAGGTGGCCTTCCTCGTCGTGCTCGTCGCTGTCCTCGACGACAAGCCAGCGTGCGCTCCCCGGCACGGCCAGGGGCGACACACCCGACGGGGTGAAGGCGTACCGCTTGTAAGGGGCCGGCCCGGCGGCGTTGGCGGCGGCGGCGCCGGCAGCATCGTCCCTCAGCCGGTAGTCCTTATAGACGACCTTGTCGAGGTCGAACCCTTCGTAGGTCCAGGACGAGTCTGCGAGGTACTGGTCCGTAAGGACGAATGCCGGTATCTGGTATTTTTCCGACAAGTCGAACGCCTTGTTCGTCAGATAGAGGGCCTGCTCCGGGGAGCCGGGCGCAAAGACCGCCTTCGGGAACTCCCCGTGGCCCGCGTGGACGACGAATAGCAGGTCGGCCTGCTCCGTCCTTGTGGGCAAGCCCGTCGCCGGGGCGGGCCGCTGCCCGACTGCTATGACGAGGGGCGTCTCCGTCATGGCGGCCAGCGAGACGCCTTCGACCATGAGGGCGAAGCCGCCCCCCGCTGTGGCCGTCATCGCGCGGGCGCCGGCGAACGACGCGCCTATGACCATGTTGACCGCGGCTATCTCGTCCTCGGCCTGCTCCGCTACGATCCCGTATTCTTTCGCCTTCGCCGCCATGAAGAGGAGGACGCCCGTCGAAGGGGTCATAGGGTAGCCGGAATAGAACGTGCACCCGGAGAGGACCGCGCCGAGGCCGATGCCTTGGTTCCCGTCGATCAACATGCGGGGACTGCCCGGCCCGGCCATCCCGAAGCTGCACCGCTTGCAGTGCTCGATAGCGTAATCGCGGCCCCTGACCGCTGCCTTGCGGTTCTCCTCGGCGGTCTTCTCGCCTTTCGCGGCCATCACCTCGCCTAGGACGTCCAGGTAGGCGTCGATGGGCACGCCCATCATGCCGAGGACGGCGCCCATTGCGACCGTATTGGCCATGATCCTGCTGCCGCCGTCCTGCGTTGCCAGCTCGATGAAGGGGACTTCGAGGAACGGCCACCCCTCGCGTCTCTCCTTCACCATCGTGGGGTCGTAGACGATCACGCCCGCCGGGGTGATGCTGCCCGCGCCCTCTGCGACGCTCTGCCTGTCGAAGGCAAGCACGATATCGGCCTGGCTCCGCGAGCAGGCGACGGGCCTCTCGGATACCCTGATCTGGAGGAAGTTGTGGCCTCCCCTTATGCGCGATTCATAGTCCTGATGCGTGAATACGTTGTAGCCGGACCTGGCGAAGACCCTTCCAAGGGCATCGCCTATCGTCTGTATCCCCTGCCCGGCCTCGCCGCCTATCCTGACGGTATAGTCCAATCCCCACCCCTTGCGTCGAAAAGAAGAAAATACACCACTTCAAACGAAATGTATTTGGGAGAGGCGGGAATGTCAAGCATTGGGGGCCGAAGGAAACTTAAGATAGATTTTCGTGGGGCGACCCGACGGAACCGTGGGCCGGTGCGGGCCGGAGAGATTTTCGATGCGGGGCACCCACGCCGAAGGCGTGGGTCGTCCGTGATCGAGGGGGCGCGCGCCGCAGCATATAAAACGGTAGGCCGGGCACCCACGCTCCAGGCTTGCGGGCACCGCCAGGCGGTCGGGCGGGTGGCAAGTGAGGACGCGCGGCCCCGAGAGACAGGGGAAAGGCGCGAAAAGATCCCGGTCCGCGCCGGCCCACTCACCTAGTCGTCGTAGCTCCCGGCTGCGCCTTTACTGCTCGTAAGCCCCTTCCCCCGCTCGATGATCTTATCCCTTGTCCATTCCGCCGGATTCTCGATGGGCTTGCCCTTGGGGCCAAGGTTGTAGGAGCCGGCCGCGAGCAGCGCCTCGACGCCGAGGGCGGCCGTGCCTGCGCCGTTCAGGACCTCGGTCATCATCTTGTATGCGAAGTCTTCAACGCCTTTCGCCATCTTTTCGCGGACTGCGGCCGGCTGCGCCAGCAGCTTGTTCTCGAAGGGCAGGTTCAGGTTCTTGTAGTCCCCCTTCTTCCAGCCCTTGCCCTCGGCGTAGGCGATCATCTCGGCCCAGAGCCTCTTCGGTCATCCCTTCGCCCGGGCGCTTGATGAAGTTGCCGCCCGCGTCGAGCTGGGCGTTGCCGTAGTCGTTGACCTCGACCCCCCAGGAGATGAACTGGAGCGCCGTCGCAACGTTTGCCTTGGTCGTGGCCGTCTTTTGCGCGATCTCGCGCAGCCGCTCGGAGCTGTTGCCGGAGGTGCCGTGCTGCGCGCCGCTTATGCTGTACGGCGTGAGGGCCTTGTGTATCTCGGCGGTAAGCTCGACCTGGATGCCCGCGTCGGACGCCTCGATGCCGTGGGTGGTGCCGTTGTTGAGGGCGATCCAGTCCGGGAAGATGGCGTTCGCGTTCAGTCCCTGTATCAGGAAACACGCCTCGGGCACCGTGGAGAGGCCCTCTTTGCCCTTGATCTCTCCGACCTCCGTCTCGAGGCCCGCCCATTTCGGGACGAAGGGGTTCAGCTCGATGTTGGCGAGCAGGTTCTGGGCGTCGGGCAGGTGGGAGGCGTCGATGGCGACCGAGGTAAGCCCTGCCTCGAACATCGTCGGTATCTCGACCTTTGCGGCGGCGACGTCCTTTTCGCTCTTGATCCCGTAATGATCCGCGTGGACGGCCACGGGCACGGTGATGCCAAGCTCGTTGCACAGCGTATCGACGATGCGCGCAATGTTCCAGTAGTTCACGGCGCAGTAAGCCTTCTGCCCGCCTTCCGACTTTGCGATCTCGATTATGAGGACGGCGTTCGCCCGCTGGGCGGCCCGCAGCGCGCCACGGATGACGAAGTAGTTCCTGCCGTTCGCCGCCATAGCAATCGCCTTCCCCTTGGCGCGCATGGCCCTGTCGATCACCTTGCCGCTTACGATGAGGGCCTTCGAGTTGGGGAAAAGCTGTTTGATAATTGGGGGACGAAGCTCAAGGGCCTTCTCGAAATCCGCCGAATAGCTCATAAGGGAATCTCCTTCCTGAAGAAAGAATTGTTATCATTGTCACTTGGAAGGCCGATGCAGCCGCTGTGCCTTTGCTTCCTCCGCCACGACACAGCCAAGAATGACCTGCACACTTCAATTGCAAAGCAAGAATGATTTTTTGTACGACATGTATTATGATTGCCATTAATGAAACCCGACCATCAAGCGATCTCCTCGAAGCAGCAGGCAACTGGCACCTTGCGGCAACTGCTTAGCTCGTTATTCAACATGACTCACGATTGGGATTAAGCTAAAGTTAGTACTTTCACTCTCCAGACATCGGCGGATTTCAACGTCACCTATATTTATATTGTCGGAACTGAACGGCTTTATGTTTCTCCCCGTGATCTCTCCGTACTGCACATCTTTGAACGCTTCAATAAAGTGCCTGAGTTCCCGATTCCTAGCCTTTCGCAGTTCTGCAAAGAGCTCTAGTACGGCCCTGCTTATCTGAGTAACATCTGGGAAAATGAGGCGGATCATTGAAACGCCAATATAAACGTTTTCAAGCTGTTCTTCCTGTGAGTTGTCTGACGGGCTTGCTTCAAGAGAAATCATGCCGTGTGTGAGTCTGGAGTACAAGTCGGATCCTTTAGGATCTTTTCGCAACTCTTTTTCGGACATAGTGCCGGCAAAAACCCAGAAACTCGGAGGGAGCTTAAATGCTTTGCCGCCCCTGACATATACCCCGTCTTCGAGGGGCGATAAGAACGAACCGTAAACGTTTTCGTTTTCAAGCTCGGAATTGATCTCGTCTATGAATAACAGCAGGGGTTCGGAAGGATTCTGCAAGTACGAGGTCACGATAGAGTCAAAGCAATCCAGAACATCAGTGCGTTTGGTCATTTGTCCTATGTTATGGGCGATGAACCGTAGTCCATAGTTTCCGGCAAGATGTCTCACAAGGGACGTCTTGCCCGCCCCAGGGTTTGCGTGAAGGATACAACTTTCCTGCGGTAGTGCTGAATGATGTATCGCGTCCAGATAAGTCCCGTGTCGCTTTGCATAAAGATCCACGGCACGAACCAGTCGCCTGATGTTTTTTAGTTTGCGCTCATTGCAGCAAACGTATCCATCCACATCCACCATAGCTCTCCAAAGCTCAAACCTGCCTCTTCCCTTTTCGTCGGTGATGACTCCATAGTCAGAAACGCTCAATGCCTGGTTCCATTCTTCCCTTGCATGTTGGATGTCAAAGTCTCTGCTTTCAGGGGTAGGTTCAGCGTCATCTCCCAATCTTAGACGAGGAACTGACGTCGGGTTCCAGTAACGTGGCTTCTGAACTCTCTTAATCTCTTCCTTCTGCCATCTGTAAGTGTAGTTCAGCGAACTTCCTACGAGGCGCTTCAGTTCGATGTCCTCAAATTCAAGCAAGTGCGCAATTGCCGCACCAAAAAATACACTGGCCATATTAGTTTCCAGGGGCAGCTTGGGTGACTTATCGGCAAATACGACGCCTCTTTGCTTGCTCGGACTCTCCTTTCTAAAATCAAGCGCCAATGCTCTCATGTTTTCTGGGAGCACGATGATAATGAAGTCGGCTATTGTCGGACCCATCATGTCACGCAACCCCGTCAACTGTTCCAAAGCTTTCTTTGATGCGTAACCCGTTCCTGCGCCGGTTATCCAGGCATTTATGTCATTGTGCTCAATGGCACTCTGTGTTGCTATCTGAGGAACAAGGAGCAACTTCAGAGGAATCCGAGGAAGATTCTTGACAAGCCAATCAGGCTTCCACGACTTAGACGAAATGAACCAAGGCACGGAAGGGTACCTGTTAGCCAAGAACTTTACCAGATTGTTTGATATGACGCCGTGACCTAGATCCTTAAGAACAACACAGTCCACATCCTTGCCCAGCTTCTCATCCATTAGCGCTTCTAGTTTCTTGCTGTCGATCGGCCATTGAGGCTCACCACCCGGTAGCGCTTCTAGTTTCTTACTGTCGATCGGCCATTGAGGCTCACCACCCGGATTGGCTTCAGGCGTCTGAAGCTCCCAATCTATACGCTGAAGCTGTGTTGTCTCATCGCCGACTTGCAGATAGGTACGTATCATGCGAGCGGTTCCGAATTCGAGTTTCTGAGAATTATCTTGGTTGTTGTCTGCCAGGCAGTTCCCTACATTCAGCAACGTAACATTATCTACAGGTATGCACCCTTGCTTGAACACCTGAAAGATACGATAGGGGTTGTAACCCATTGTGTTCTCTGGAATGAACAATGTCTTAAGGCCTTCCTCGTCGCCATCTGCCCAAATGCCCAATCCTGCTATCTTAAATAGCGAGTCCTTTCCTTCGCCACGGCGGGCATCTCGAAGAATCGACGCGGTCTTCCCCGCCCCGCAGAAGGACTGGATGCTGGCATTTACCCCGTGTACCGCCCGGTGGTGCATAAGACCTGTACGGGAGGCTCTCGCCGAGCGGTGGTTCGCTATAACCCAGAATTCATCAACGACCCAATCACCCACAACAAGAATTTGTTTTGGCGTCCGGCTAACTTGTTTCGATGGGATTTGTTCATTGCTCATAACTCCTCCAATGAACCAAGCAGGCGACGAAGGGCAAGGCGTATGAGAAGGGAGAGAATCATTCAGTCATTCGATAACTTCGGCCCGTGTCCTCGCATACGCCTAACTCGCTCCAGTCTGCCTACTTCACTATTACCACTTTGTGGAGAGCGGTGCAACAAGAAAAAAGACACAAGAAAAAAGAAGAAGAAAAAAGACAAGAAAAAAGACAAAGGGCAAGAAACATCTTGTCTTGAGACCGCCGCTTATGGTACACGATGGAGAGAGAAGGTGAAAAGGGGCGTCGAAAGGCGGAAGGACGCACCGGATGGACCGACTCGGGCAATACCGTTACGAAGGGCGTGACGGAAGCATATCGAGCTAGGAGGTGCAACATGAAAATGCTGGCAGCAGTCTTGGTAATCGGCATGTTATTGGTTGTGGGCGTTGCTGTGGCCGGCGCCCAGCAGAGCAATCCCACGCACTCGATCGATCTGAGTCAGGCAAAAACTACAACGAACAATGTCGTCAACGCCGGGGCGGTGCAGCCTTCGACCGGAACCGTGCATAACTCTACGGGCACGGTTCACATGACTACGCCCCCTCCCGGCTCGATACCCGGAAGCGGTGGAAGGCCCCGGACTTCCGCTCCCCCGCCTCCTCCTTCTAAGAAATAAAGCGCCTGCGCGAAGGGCCGGGCTGTATTATGCCAGGCCCCGCCCGGCGCAATCATGCATATTTGCCAGCGTCGGGACGATTATCGTAAGCAGGTTGCATCCCGGAGCTTAACTCAGCTCAATCCCCCCGCCGCGCGACTTGACTGTGTCGTTGCATGATGCTACAATTGTAACAGGTGGAGGGACAAAACATGAGCGTTCCCATACGTATTGACGATGAGCTTTACGAGGAGGCCAAAAAAAGCGCTGCCGCCGAATGCAGGACGGTCCCGCTCCAGATCGCCTATTGGGCGAAGGTAGGGAAGGCGTCGCTTGACAACCCGGACCTGCCGGGCGCCCTCATCAGGGACATCCTCGCGGCAAAACAGCGCGGCCGGTTCGTGCCTTTCGGGTTCGATGAGGAATGAACGTCCGACAGTCCCCTTACTTCCGCCGGGCTTACAAAAAACTGCGACCTAATCAGTTGAAGTCGGTCAATGAAGCAATCCGCCATATCATGGCGGACTTGACCTGTGGGGAAGAAAAGCGGGGCGACCTCGCGGGCGTGCGGGTCTACAAGTTCCGCGTCCACGACCGGCAGCACCTTCTTGCCTATGAATTCGACGCCGAAAACCTCTCATTGCTCGCCCTCGGCGTCCATAGAATTTCTACGGGGACATCAAAAAAGGGCGCTAAGCCAATCACAACCGCAATCTTCCCCACCTATTTTCGCCGACAATTGAGTTTCTCTGGTTCTTTCAAAAAACGTTAATCTCTCTCCTTTTGGCTAGCATAGTACAAGGCTTAGGGAGCGAAAGGTAAACGATGTCAGCCGCGTGACCCAAAAAGGGAAAAGTTAAATAGATGGCCGATTCATCCTATAAAATTTTGCAATCAGATTGTATAATCAGTGTAGAATAGCGGAGTGGAGGTAGAGTTGCATGAAGAAGCGGTAAAAAACATCAAGCGGCTGACTAGAGATGCACTGGACGGTTGCTCCATCAGAGACGGATGGCCAGAAACCGGCCCAGATGACGTAGAAGGCCTAAACCGCGAAGTGCTGAAGCACAAAAAAGACTGGCTTAATCAGTTCGATGTATACCGGATCTTTATCAGAAAGATACGTGAGGGCTTGCGGAATGAGCATTCTGATGAGGAGAAACTATCCGGCAGGCTTACGGAACTTCTGAGCGAAAGTGGTTACAGGAACTTAACAGAATCCCTGCCAGCGTTCTTGCTGAGTATCCCGAGAGAATACCTTGTGTATCTACCTTTGCCAAGATTGACTGAAGTTGATATTGAGCCGCTTGAGCTTCAACAAGGCATCTCGATCAAACTGTCAGCAGAAACCATTGACCCCAACTCCCAGGGTGTTACAATGAATTTTCTGGCAGTTGCGATAAACCAGCTTGGCAAGCAGCATGAAACAACCAATTCGTATTTCTGTGTAAAGACGAAGGGGTATTGTGGTGGTTCCCTCGAAGACTCCGGTACGAAAGAAGCTCTACGGGCATTGAAACTCTTGCTCCACGCGGGCTTAAGGGCCAACATTTTTGAGGTAGACCAATATCGATCCCGAAATGTTGGCGGCAACGATTTTATGTTCGGAATAGAGCAGCCCCAACACAAAATACCAAAAATAGATCTGAAATCAATGAACCGGACTGAAGGGAAGGAAGAAGTGATTTACACCGAATTGCCTTTGGACATTACACGTTTTCTGCAAAGCATTTATCTTCATCGTAACAACACAGTTATGGAAAAGGCCAAAGAAGGCAAGGATGCGCTGGCTTCCCTTCTCAAGGCAACATTCACAAAACATGCATGGTTAATAGGACAGGATGCTGCTGATGCGGAATCAATCAAGTTGGCAATAG
Source organism: uncultured delta proteobacterium (assembly GCA_963835595.1). Lineage (GTDB taxonomy): Bacteria > Desulfobacterota > Syntrophorhabdia > Syntrophorhabdales > WCHB1-27 > CAWEPK01. Next base: position 243,839 of record CAWIGL010000002.1, read on the forward strand.
AATGGGGTATGAATTCAAGGATCGTGGAGAACAAGACCCTTTCATTTATTCAAATCTGTATAGCGTTGGAAAGCATACTTGGCGATGATTTGGAAGAAGGGCAGGGGTTAACTGCTACTCTCGCTGATAGGTGTGCGTACCTGCTGACAAAAGGGCCAAACAATCGAAAAATAGTGAGACGGAAATTCCGGGAACTGTATAGGCTGAGATCTAATTTGGTTCATGGCAAGAGTTCAAAATGGACTGAGGACATGGACTTCTCCCGCTATTTGGGCCAATCTTTATTGGATTCGGCGATTTCTAAGGAGCTGGAGAGCCTGAAAATATAGCGCAGCAGAAAGTTGCTTTTCTCGCTGAGTCCACTTCTTCTAGCGCGTATACCCGCCTAAAGCATCGTCCCAATACCAATACCCCTCACCCCTCCCTCTCCCCCAAGGGGCGAGGGAAATAAGATGGAACAATGGTCGAATTGACGAAAGAAGCCGGGGTGGAAAGGATTTCAGATGGGTATGCTAGGGCACGATGGGCCGGGAGATTTTCGATGGATTTTCACGTGATCGAGGGGCCGCCCGACGAGACTGTACCGTTGAAGTACGTCGAGGAGGCGCGGCCCCGAGAGACAGGGAAAAGGCGCGAAAAGATCACGGCCCCCAATCTATCCGCGCCGGTCCCCTACCCCTTCAGCTTAAACTTACGGAAGATCGACCGCGCTATCACCATTCGCTGGATCTGGTTCGCGCCTTCGTAAATCTGCGTAGCCTTCGCGTCGCGCATCATCCGCTCCACGGGGTAGTCCTTCGTGTAGCCGTAGCTCCCCAGTATCTGCACCGCCTCAGTAGTCACCCTCATCGCCATGTCGGCAGAGTAAACCTTCGCCATCGCGGATGCCCGGTCGGCCGCCATCGCGCCCATCGTGTCCCTGTTCCTGTCGGGCAGCTCGTCGAGGAGCAGCGCAGCGTGGTAGACTAGGCTGCCTGGACGCCTCGATGCCTGTCGCCATCTCGCCGATCATCGCCTGTATGCCCTCGTGCTCGGCGAGCCTCTGGCCGAACTGCATCCTGCTCCAGGCGTACTCGGCCGAGAAGTCGAGCGCGCCCTGCGCGATGCCGACCGCCTGCGCGCCGACCGCAGGCCGCGAAAGGTTGAGCGTGGACATCGCCACGCCCCAGCCGTCGTTCTCTTCGCCGAGCAGGTTGTCCCGCGTCAGTCGCACGTTGTCGAAGCTGATCTCCGTCAGGTCGGAGCCGTTCATCCCCATCTTCTCCTCGTTCTTGCCGATGGTGACGCCGGGGTAGTCGGTCTCGATGAAAAAGGCCGTGATGCCCTTGTGCTTCAGGGCGGGGTTGCTCGTTGCGAAGAGCGTCAGTACCTGTGCGCTCGCGCCGTTCGTTATCATCGACTTCCTGCCGTTCAGGATGTAGCCGTCGCCGTCCTTTACGAAGGTGGTCGTCATGCGTGCGGGGTCTGAGCCCGCCTCCGGCTCGGTCAGCGCGAACGCGGCAAGGCAGGTCTTTTGCGATTGCGTGACCTTGTCGTAGATATATTTTTTCTGCGCGTCGGTGGCTGCGATCACTACGGGCATGAGGCCCACGTTATGGGCGAGCACGATGAGGGACGTCGTCCCCGAGGCCTTGGCCAGCTCCTCGATAACAACGCAGAGGGACGCTATGCTGGCGCTTAAGCCCCCGTATTCCTCCGGCAGCATGAGGTAGAGGAAGCCGTGCTCCCGGCAGGCGTCCACTACGTCCCACGGGAAATTGCACGTCGCGTCTATCGCCTTGGCCCTGGGCGCCACTTTTTCCCTGGCCATCTTCTCCGCTATCTTCTGGATCAAAGCGTTGCTTTCCGAAAGCTCCGGCATATAGCTCTCCTTTTATGCGCCCGGCTACGTTGCGTCGAGTGTTTGCTGCGCGCTGAAACTTTGAGGTATACTTGTACCATAATCGGCACGGAATTGGAACATTAAACTCCGAACGAACCGGAAAGGAACAAGGAGGCGCGCTATGGCGACGGTCTATTTCACGGACTTGCGGGCGAAACCAGGGAGGAGCCTCCTCCACAAGATAGAGGACCTGCTGAAGCGGGTCAAGGTCGCGCAAAAGGTGCGGAAGAACGACCTTGCGGCGATCAAGGTGCACTTCGGCGAGCGGGGCAACTGCGCGTACTTGCGGCCCGTCTTCCTTCGGGTGATCGCCGACCATCTGAGGGCCGCCGGCGCGCGCCCCTTCCTGACGGATACGAACACGCTCTACACAGGGTCGCGCAGCAACGGCGTCACCCACATGGAGACGGCCGTGCTGAACGGCTTCGACTACTCGGTGGCCGGATGCCCCGTCGTGATCGCGGATGGGCTGCGGGGCGCGGCCGGCGTGAAGGTAGCGGTCCCGGCGGGCGGGGTGCTCCGTGAGGTGAGCATCGCGCGGGAGATCGTCGATGCGGACGCCCTCGTCGTGGCGACGCACTTCAAGGGGCACGAGCTTTGCGGCTTCGGCGGCGCGCTCAAGAACATGGGCATGGGCTGCGCCACCAGGGAGGGCAAGCTGGTGCAGCACTCGACCGTCGGCCCGGCGATCAACGTGGAGCGGTGCAAGGGGTGCGGCCTCTGCCTCGACTACTGCCCGCAGAACGCGATAGTGCTGAAAGGGGGCAAGGAAGGGGAAGGGGCGCCGCGGAAGGCGGGCGCGGACGGCGCGGCTGAAAGCGGCCGGCCGCGCAGGAAAGGCAGGAGGGCAGTCATCGAGGGGCACAGGTGCATAGGCTGCGGCGAGTGCATCATGCTCTGCCCGCAGGGCGCTATCGAGATACAATGGAACGAAGACCAGGACAGGTTCCAGAAGAAGATGGTGGAGCACGCGGCCGGCGCTCTGGCGGGCAAGGCGGGCAAGGCCGTCTTCCTCAACTTCCTGATGCAGATAAGCCCCGCGTGCGACTGCTACCCCTCGAACGACGCGCCGATAGTGCGGGACCTGGGGATACTGGCGTCGGTCGACCCAGTGGCGATCGATGCGGCCTCGGTTGACATGGTGAACGCCCAGGAGGCCCTGCCGGGGTCCGTCCTGAAGGCGGCAAAGGCGGCAGGGGAAGACAAGTTCCGTGCGGTTTATCCAGCGATAGACTGGAACATTCAAATAGATCATGCAGTAAGAATGGGCATGGGCGAGAGAAGTTATAGAATCGTTAAGATATGAGTCTTGTTGTCGGTGGCCGGGCGCTTTTTGCGGCCTTTCCGCCGTTTTCTCGGCGCAGCGTACTCACGTACAAAAACAGTACGCTCCGCCGCGCGCCATCGAAAAACAACGGAACGACCCACGCCTAAGGCGTGGGTGCCCCGTCAAAAATCGCCTCGGCCGAACGATACCCGTACCGTTCTCATAGGCCCTATCAAGGCCGGGCGACTCACGCGCCAGGCCGCCCAAGCATCCCCTTGCCTCCGCTTGCCTGCCCGCCTGCCCGTGCTTAAATTATGGCTGTAGACGAAAGACACGTATGTCAGGATGGGTAATGGCCTTCTCTCGTTTCGCTCCATTTGCGCTACTCGCGCTGATCTTTCTTGCGGCGGTCTCTTTTCCCGGCCTGTCCGCAGCCCAGGACATGGACACGATAGAAGGCGTCTACAGGCAGCAGTACGAGCAGTATACGGCCCAGGAAGCGGCCCTCCAGCAGCAAATCGACGCGCTTTTGTCCCAGAAGGCGCAGGTGGACGGCCTGATCTCGCAGATAACGGGCACAGCGACGCAGAACTACGCGCAGGAGGCGGAGAGGTACAGGCAGTTGCAACTTCTCCTGCCTTCGGCAATACAGTACAGCAACGACCTGGCGCAGCGGGAAGGGCTCTTGACCCAGGCGCAGCAGAAGAAGGCGCAGCTGAGGGCAGCCATCCTCGAGCGACAGAGCACCCTACCCATCTGGTGGACGCAGTAAGAGGGGCGCGGCGGCGTCTGAGCGTAGTGCCGGCGTGTGAAAGGAGCGTATCTCCCTCACTTTTTCACGCTCAGGCTCAAAGGCGTTTGCCCTGGGGGAAAGGGGCCGGTCAATTCCGCGGCGCTGCGCGCTAAACCGATCTTTTGCCCTGCGCTGAGCGCAATAGGAGAGATCGCTCTTCGCGCGCACCGTGAAAAGCTCCCGGCCCCCTCGATGCGTAAGAGCCCGAAAAAGCAGCTTACGATTTCAGCTTCTTCCTGAAGATTGCGAGGCCGGCGAGGCCGGGCGCCAAAAGGAAGAGACCGCTCGGGATAGGGGCCGCTGCATACCCGGTGACGGCAGCGGCGCTGCCTTGTGCGTTAGGGACCAGTACGTGAGCGGCCGCCACCCAATCCTTATTATTAAGGGCAAGGACGTCGCTGGAGCTCGACCATGTACCGCTAATGTCGTTAACGGTGAAAGAAAAGGAGGTTGCCGAATCCTTCCATGCCCCCGACCCATTGAAAAGGAGATTGAAGGTCCCGAAGGAGTTGACGTTCTTCGCATTTCCCGTGGTCCAGTCGTTCGAGATACCGGAAACAGTGAAGCCTGTCGCGTTAACGTTCAGGTCGAGGGCAGCCTCGCTCCCGAATCTGTAAGTTCCCGAATAGTTGTTTGCGAGACCGGCCGTCGTGAAATTCTGACCGATGGCGGAGATCTCGGCCGTCGTTGGATTGAGGAGTGTGACGTCGATCACTACGTAGGACCCCGGGTAGGGCGGATTCGTGAACCCTCCCGTACCGTCCGGCTTCCAGACATCGTAACTGGTCGTCGCGCCCGCGCTCACGGCGCTGAATAGAAGCAGAGCAGAACAGAATGCAAAGACAATCCATGCCGCATGGAAACGTGCCGGAAATCTTTTCATGTCATCTATCCCTCAGTATGTATCACTGTGTCATACGATAGGGTAATACAATATCAGACGCATGTCAAGACATTTTTATAACAATGTATTACGTTAACCCAATGCGCTGGTTTTCCCGCGCATATTCTTGAAAGAACGCGGAGAGATGCAGGCTAATATCCGTGAGGGTGGGGCTTGGTCCGGACGCACGGTGCTCGGCCGGCGTCCAGGACTAAATATGCCTGTTAAGCGCTACCCTTTATTGACCTCCCCCGGGAGCACAGCGATCTTTCTCTTGGACGTCAGATGGAAAAAGCGCGACCTGCCTCTGTCCTTTGGACAGCGAGCAGCATCGGCTCGTCAGGCTCGGAGAAGCACGGTCTTGCGTACGATGCGCCCAGCGCTGTCATTTGATTGACAGTCGGCGGCCGCCAGCGCTCCCCTGACCGGCGGAGGGGTCGCCGGTCGCAGGCCCGGGGACACACTTTTCGCGGATGAGCGCCCTGTCCTTTTCCGCCTGATCGATCTGGCCCGCGACGAACGCGAGCTCGAGGAGTGCCGGTCCCGCCTCACAGCCGGACACGGCCAGGATCGCCGAGCAGTGCCTCCCGCCGGGGGTATTCTGAAGCCAATTTTCAAAACTCATCCCTGTCTCCTTTCGATGCTTTTGTGAGGGGGAAAGCTCGCCGGGCTTTGCCGGTGGAGGGGGCGCGGAAGCCACAATGATTGCCCCCCTCCCTCCCTTCCCAGCCCGTGAACGGGCAGGGCCGGGGGCAGTCGTACCGCGAGGGCGGGCAGCGCAGACCCTCGTCTACGATGCAGGCGGGAGGCGCTTCCACGCCGGCCGCGCGCCGGCGGCCTGCTCCCCTCGTTCCTCTCGCGCCCACGGCCGCAGCTACCGGCTGGCCCAGGCCCTTTTTTCTTCCCTTTTGCATGGAGATAATATTACCATTACGGGAATATACGTGTCAAGAATAATATTACCGTAACGGTAACATATAGCGAAACAAAATTTCAAAATTGCGGAGCGAGCGTTGACCGGGGTGCCGAAGAGTGAGTCTTACAGGCCGATAAAGATGATCTTGTCCACTGTGGGGAGGTCCCGCGCCTCCTTCGTCATTGTACTGCCCCTTCCGAGCCCCTTGAGCAGGATGCGGCCGTCGGGCAGCCGCTCGACTTCCTTCACGGAGGCGGGCAGATCGTCACCTGCCCAGACAACCAGGTTGTCGTCGGTGACGACAGAAAGCGGCACGCTTTTGACATACAGGTAGGAGCCTTTTCGCAGGTGCGGGTGGAGGGTGTCGGTGGCCACCTTCAGGCAGTAAAGGCCTGACGCCTGGGAGTTATCCCGTGTGTATCCGGGCGGGAGGGGAACGAGCTCGACGTTTTTCTCATTCTGATTGCGGCGATGAACGGCGCCTTTCTCCATCACATCCCCGACGACCCGGATCCCCGCGTCTGGCTTTTTCAGGAATTCCGTTCTGTCTACTTTGAATATCCTTGCCCATTTCTGCTGCGCCCTAGTCCCGAAGCTGACCGCGGCCGTCTCTACTTTTCCCACGTAACCCACGGTAACTTCCGCTAGTTGTGCCGCGCCTTCCTGGGTCAAACCCAGGCGCTCCCTAATTCTGATGAAATTCCAAGCAATTACTATGCCATCATCGGCGGTCGCCAGCTCGGACGGGGTCAACTCCCTGATCTTTTTCCGTATCTTACTTCTTACCATCACACGCTATTATCGGATATCCCAGTAAAAAGACAATGCAGCGCTACGGGAACAATTGCCCATAAAAGACTTGACAGCATATTCCCATAATGGTAATATTAACACCAGGCCGCAGCCTTCGACCGGCGGTCGCTTTGATCGCTGACAGATTTTCCGATTTTATGCGAGGTGACGCATGGCGAGAAGCACGGTAATCAAGCCCCTCGAAAGTCACAGGCCCGACCCCGTGACGGGCCGGTCCCCGGGCAATGACTGAACGGCGCGCCGTGCGCGGCAGTGCAGCCCGCTCCAGTGGGGTCGGCACCGGGCCGGTCCGCACGCCCCCGACAGGTGAGCCCCGCCTCCAGGGATGGGACGAGATCGCGGGCATTCTCGGGTGGACGAGGCGGACTGCCATGCGCCACAGGGAGGAGCTGCGCCATCACCGTGCCATCTTTTACCAGTGGCTCGGAAAGCCACCGCGCAAGACGGTCTGCTCGTATGAGTCCGTATTGCGCGCGTTCTTACTCTCTAGGTGAAAGCGGCTGTGTCTGAGGCGCTGCAATTATTGGGGCTCAGCGCCCCCTCCAGCGGCAAAGCCGCCGGAGCCTCCCCGCTCAGACAGACAAAGAAGATTGGGGCTCAGAGCCCCCTCCAGCGGCACAGCCGCATGGAGCCTCCCCGCTCAGACAGACAAGAAGATTGGGGCTCAGCGCCCACTCCACGAGCAAAGCTCGTAGAGCCTTCCCCCTCATCAAGAGGAAAAGACATTTCTTAGGGCTAGCGTCGCCCCCTCCATCGGCAAAGCCGCCGGAGCCTTCCCCCTCATCAAAAGGAAAAGACATTTACGGCAGCGTCGCGCGGCGCCTTCCGCCCCGGGTCCCCTCCCCTCCCTGCATCCGACATTTATGCATGATCGGGAACGGCGTTCCTACATTTGCGTATCTTGTCGGGTGCGCCCTCGGCCACCCCGCTCCGCCCCGAACAAGCCCGCCGGCAGCCGTAATGAGTTGATATTACAGCCTTTCTCATTACTTATATCCCTTCCCCACGTCCCGTGGCACGGAGTTTGATATATCACCGGTTTAGCGGGAGTGACTTGAACCTGTGTGAGCGCTCCCTCCTCCCAGGGCCGGACGACGCTGTCCGGCCCCTCCTAAAACTGCAATGGTGCAACCCGCCCTGAGGGCCTAAAAGGGCGGAAGGCGGCGGAAATCGAATACGCAAAAAGGTCGCAGACGGGCTTGAGGGGTCTATTGCGCCCTGACGGACGAGAAGGAAGGCTTATAAGACGATGGAAGGACGTAAGGACATACCGAAGAACCTTAAGGGGGTGTGCGATGGCAACTAAGAGGGAAGGAGGAATGGCCTTGGTGCAGCCCAAGCTGGGCCTTACCGGGGCGACCGTGAACGCGATGGCCCTGATCGCGCCGGGCGCGTTCCTGTGGATCACGTACCAGCTCCAGGCGGCGGCGACCGCCCCCAGCGGCGCCTCCGTGGCGAGCGATATCTGGATGGGCATAGTCCTCGCGCTGGTCGTCTGCTTTCTTACGGCCCTGTCGTACGCACAGCTTGCCAAGATATACCCCGAGGCGGGCTTCGCGAGCTGCGCCTACTTCGCAGAGAAGGCATGGCTCGACGCCAGGGGCGAGACCCGCAGCGGCCCGAAGTCGTTGGCGCGCATATCGAAGCTGGCCACCGGGTGGTCGGCCCATCTCTTCTACTGGGCCTATTCAGGCGTGATGGCCGCCATGATGGCGACCCTCATCGGCTATATCTACAACCAGGTAACGGGGCGCGACCTGTCCGTCGTCAACCTCGGCATCATAGTAGTGGCCTTCACCATCGTGACGGGCTACATCGCCTACAGGGGCGTGACCGGCTCGACCATGACGGCCCTCGTCATCAACGTCATACAGTTGGGTACGCTCGTCATTTTCAGCGGCGCGGCAATCTGGTACCGCCTTGCCAACCCCGACCACGTCGCCCAGTGGGCCTTCTCCGGCGGCTTCGACATCATCAGGCCCCATTCGCTCTCCGGCATCGTGGTCCAATCGACAATAGCCGTGCTGATCCTGGTCGGCTTCGAGAGCTGCACGGCGCTCTCGGCAGAGACGAAAGACGCCCACAACACGATCCCGAAGGCGGTCATCATCTCCCTGGTGGTCCAGGGCGTCTTCGCCTACCTCATCGAGTATTTCGCGGCGAGCGGCATGGTGAGCGAAAAGCTGGTTAACGTGACGAACAAGGTAACGGCGACCGGGCTCGCCGCTGCGGCCGCATCGAGCGCCCCCATCGGCGATCTCGTGAAGCTCCTGGGCGACAGCATCATCCCCGGCATCGGCTTCGGCCTGATGATAACGATGGCCGTTACCGTCGCCATCGCCGTAGTCGGAACAACCCTTTCCGCGATGAACACGGCCATGCGCATCACAGCAGGCATGGCGGACGACAGGGAGCTGCCTTCGGGCCTGAGCTTCATCCATCCGGCTTTTCGGACACCGCACATCGCGCTCGTGACGCTCGTGGCGGCGGTCTCCGCAATCGGCATCATCGGCGTGCAGAGCGTCGTGGGCCTGACGGGCATAGCGCTCGCCTCCAACCTCGGCACGTTCATCCTCTACGGCCTCACCTGCGCCTGGACGATCATCGCCTTCAAGGGGAGGACCGATTTCAGCGCCCTCAAGCACCGGGTGATACCTTCGGCGGGCGTCGTAGTCAACGCGCTCATGGCCGCCGCCATCCTCTACCTCTATACCACGGGCAACGCGGACGCCAAGGCCGAGGCGAAGATATGCTTCATGCTGGCGGGCGGCTGGGCGCTCGTGGCTGCGGTCTACGTCGCCATGACGACCGTCCGCAAGACCTACCGCTTCAAGATGGTCTCGGCCCTGATAAGGCCGGAGCAGCTCAACATCGTCGTGGATGCCCTGCGGCAGGACGACTACATCATGGGCATGACCGTGACGAAGGTGAAGGGCTTCGGCAGGCAGAAGGGCCATACCGACGACGGCGGGGACGGCGAGGCCGACAAGATCGTCTTCGTGCCGAAGGTGAGGGTCGATGTGGTGGTGCGGGAGTGGGACGTCAAGGCCGTAATGGAGATCATGGGCGAGGCGGCGCGCACGGGGCAGGTCGGCGACGGCAAGATATTCGTCTCCGACGCGTCCGAGGCGATGCGCATAAGGACCGGCGAGAGAGGCATCGAGGCGGTGATGGCGTGACGAGCGCCTTCTTGCCGGCCTTCGGAAGCCGTGACGAATAGACCAAGGAGGACGCCATGAAGAAGATCGAAGCGATAATCCGCCCGGCCAAGACCGGCGACGTATACGATGCCCTCGGCAACGCGGGGTGCCCCGGCCTGATGATAAGCGAGATCGAGGGCCAGGGCAGGCAGAAGGGGGTGGAGCAGGAGTTCAGGGGCAAGAAGTACAGGACGGAGCTGCTGACGAAGGCGAAGATCGAGATCGTTGCAGACGACGAGGATGTGGATAGGATCGTCGCGGCCATACAGAAGGCCGCCATGACGGGCAAGGAAGGCGACGGCAGGATATTCGTCTATACGATAGAGAACACGGTGCAGATACGGACGGGACAGCGGGCTAAGTCCCTGAACTAGGCTATAAAGGCGGCCCCGGCGGGCCGTATGAAATGCGCAAGGGAAATGCACAAGGGGCGTCCGCGCCTGACACCACGCGGGCGCCCTTTTCTTTAAAGGCCGGCTGCCCTCTTCCCTGAAATAGCCTTAATTTTGGAATCTTTTTGCATCCCCGGCCGCTGTCGCGCCGGTTACGTCCCTGCCGCTTAAAATATTCCCGCGTTGAGACCCTCGGCGATCGTAACGCCGAGGTCGAAGCATCGCGCCAGCGCCTCATCCGTCACCGCGCCCTTGCAGACAATCGGCTTCTGGACCTGCCTCAGCCGATATCCCTTGCAGATCCTTTCGATGTGGCTCAAGGCGAACGAGCCGTCGTTGCCCGCGCTGATGACAACGGAGAAGGGCTTTTTATGCACGGCGGGGTCGTCCTTCAGCTCTTCGTACGTCCTGTCGAAAAAGTCTTTTACGGCGCCTGCCATATATCCGAAGTATTCCGGGGAGCAGATGACCACGGCGCCGCAGTCTCTTAAGTCCTGCGCCACGGCAGCGGCGGCGCGCTTAAGGTGCGCCCTCGCGTTTGCCGCTGCATCGACGCCGCGCGCGACTGCCTTCGCCAGCTTTTCCGTATTGCCCGTTTGCGAATGGAAGATAATCAGCACGTCTGCCATGTCCCGATAGCGTCCTTAGGCCGGTCAGTGCGGCCCTTGCAGCACGGCCTTGGGCGAGAACCAGTAGCGCAGCTCGCCGGGGGCCTGCGGGTTTTGGAGCTTCAAAATGGAGCTGCGGTAACTCTGGAACCATGTCCGCCTCGTCGCCGGGTCGGCGACGGCCGGCCGGGCGGACTCCCTGAGGGCCAGCATCCAGGCGATCCGGGGCGTGGAGAAGCTTGAGCCGCACTCCCGGCCCACGAAGCCGTTGTAATAGAGGCCGTATACGTTGGCCCCCTCGGGTGGGTTCCAGAAGGCGGAGCACCGGGCCCTGTTGCCGTCTGCATGGGCGTTGCCCACCACGATCACGTCCCCCGGTACTCCCGGGCGCGTGACGCCAGCAGCACCGAGCTGTTGTAGATGTCCGTGTCCTCATTGTCGCCCGCAGCGGCCAGCACCACCCCCAGGAGCTCCGAATCGGGGCCGAACTCGATCTGATATTTCTCCACCGTCCAGGAGGCGTTAAGGAAGAAGGGCGCGCCCGTCGCCATCGCGTATAGCTGGCAGAATTTCAGCATCGCGGAGATGATGGCCTGGTCTGTGTCGGCGAGCTTCCCGGTCTTATATTTCGGGAGCCGCGTCATGATCTCGTCGGTGTACTTCGTCGCCTCCTTTACGACGTCGGCCATCGTGTCCATCGACAGGTTGGCCTCCAGCTTGTCGTACTTGTTCCGCGCGACCATCGTGACGAGGATGATCTCCCTGAGCACCTGGGCCGCCCACCCCTGCTCGACGAACAACGGGAGATAGACGACCCGCACCTTGGAGCTGACCGAGGTGAACGGCTTAAGCGCCTCTTTGATGAGACGCGCGTGCGACCCCCGGCCGTCCCGGTCGAAAGGAAAGGAGGTGACGGCGGATGCGCTCAGGGAGGCAGGCCACTGCGCTGCGCCCAGGTAAAATGCCTCCCTGATGCGCGCGTCCGCCTGCTTGAAGAACTGGAGCGATGCCTGGAACTCTTCGTTGTCCGGCCAGGAGTCGTCTAGGACGAATACCACGCTTTCGTGCAGCCCGGCGTTGGCCGAGGCGAAACGCTGAACAGTCCCGATGTCCTGCGCGATCTCGCCGGCTGACGGGTCGTCCTGCTCCGCGCCGAACCTGACGGTGATCGGCTGCGAGATAACGCGGACGGTCGGGTCGTTCTTCACGGTGGAAGCAGGCACCCAGCGCCACTGCCGCAGCAATGGCGCGGCCTTCCGCTTGAGGTCGGATATGGCCCCGAGGGCCACCGTCGCCCCTTTGGCGAAATTGAACCCCTTCCCGTTGCGCACGTCCTCCAGGGCCGGCCCCGAGGATATGCGGGGCTGCCCGTAATAGGGGTTATCCCCGCTGCCCGTCTTATACTGCTTCGCGGGGATGTCCGGGAGCAGCAGCGTGCTGCCCTCGGAGAGCTTGTCGACGTCGTCGATGTTGTTAAGGTCCTTGATACGCGCCTCCAGCGCGGTGTACCTGGCCGCGTCCGTGCCCGGGCCGATGCCGTACACCTGGCTCGTGATCGACTGCATCGAGTCGCCCTTTTTGACCGTCCTGGCAATCACGAGCGGAGAGCCGAGGGCCCGGTCGAAGTCGGCGTTGGCCCGCGCCGTCTCTCCGTAACGGGTATCGACCAGCCGCTCGACCAGCACCAGCGGCCCCTTCCCGGCCGTAGCCGCAAGACAGAGCGTGGGGGCAAGGCACAGGCACAGCATCGCTGCACTCAGAAGCGCGCGCCTGCACACCTTCTTCACCTCATCGGTCATGTCCATGGCGCACTTGCCTGTCTCACTTCGACGTTGTGGTCGACTTCGAAGCCGAGAGGCTCTTATAATCGGCGATGGCCTTCTCCAGCAGGTCCCACCCGCTGCTTATCCCGGAGGTGTCGTTCGTGATGTCGGCCACGCATAGATCCGCATGGAGCGCAATCTTGCCCTTAACCGGCAGGATCGCGGGCCGGTAGAAGGCGCCCAGCGACACGTTGGCCGACCCCGTCAACTGCGGGCCGTTCTCGTTCACCGTGCACGTGGTCGTGTCGTTCGGGCTGCACGCATAGACGGACACCTTCACCGACCGGCAGGCCGGATAGGGGAACCAGCTGACGGGCGTGTTGACGGGCAGGTCGCTGACTGCGAACTTGTCCGGTCCGTCCTCCGCGTGGGCCACATCTACCTTATACCCCCAGCACTTGTTGCTCCCGGGGACGAACCCCTCCTCGGGCGCGTCGAGCTTGTCGATCGCAAACGGGGGCGGCGGGGACGACGGCTTTTCCGGGCAGGCTTCCACCTTTTTCGCAGCGAACCCCGCTACGCCGGCCAGCTTCGCAGCCAGGCCCCCGGCGCCGATGACTGCGCCTATCACCGCTGCCCTGTTGTCCGTCACCTGCGTCCCTATAGAGGAGACGATGTAGCGGTCGGCGTATGTGACGCTGGTCAGGGTCGTGGGCGTCCAGAAGCTCGAGCCTGCGCTGTCGTCCCGGACCGAAAAGACCTTCAGCAGGTTCTTGCTCGTGTCATAGGCCACGGGGACGGAGACGAGGGTCATCTGCCAGCCGCTTTTCGCCGCATCCTTCTGCGCCTGGGCAGGCTTGCCTGCATCGCCCGCGCCGGCCCCGGCTGCACCGCCCTTGCCCGCCTCAACCTTCCCCGCGCCTGAATCGCCGGCGCCCGCTCCATCGGCGGTGGGGGCCGCCTGTCCGTTCGTCACCAAAACGTTCAGGACGGTCCTCGGTATTACGAAGTTGTAGCCGTCGATAACCTGCGGCTTGGCCTCGCGGTACGTGAGCTTGGCCTCGGTAGCGCAGCCGCTCACGCACAGGAATAAGAGCGCCACACCGACAAAACCCGGTCGATACCTCTTCATGTTGCCCTCCTGTAAGGAATAGGCTGTTTGGGCGAGTCCGCCCATGACGGACGGGTGGGTGCACAGCCGGGGCGCGCCGGGCACGCGGCCTCGCGGCCTGCCAAGGACGGGAAGGATCACCATCGATACCCGCCTCCTGAACAGACATCCGGTCAATCCGGAACGCCCATACTATCAGGCGCCCGGATATGGCCCATTCTATAAAAAGCCCCGGTAAAATGCAACAGATTTCTGGGTAGCGACAGGGGCAGCGCATTTGGGAAGCCCCTGCCCCAAATGCCTTCGCCCTGATCCGCAGCGAGGAGCGATAGAAAAATAGACGGCTATCGAAACCGCCCGGCGGCCGCACTAAAGGCGCTGAGGGAAAGGAAAGGAAGAAGGGGTGGAAAAAAGGGCATAAGAAAAGGGGCCGCGACTCGCGCGGCCCCTCGGTTTATCCGAATCGGGAAATTTTGCAAAATGTCTTACAAAATGCTTTAAGGGACGGCAGACGGCGGCATTTTCCGCATGACCCCGACGAGCTTCCCCTGGACCTCGACGTTCTCCGCCCTCTCGTAAATCGGCATCATGTAGGGGTTGCAGGGCTGGAGGCGGACGCGGTCATGCTCGAAATAGATCTTCTTGAGCGTAACCTCCTGCTGCTCTTTAAGCCAGCAGGCGGCCACGTCGCCGCTGCGCACCTCGGCGCCCGCCTGCATGATGACTATATCCCCGTCGCCTATGAGGGCGTCCACCATCGAGTTGCCCCGCACGCGGAGCGCGTAGACCTCTTTTTTGCCCCGGGTGATCGCAAGCGGCGCGTCCACCCATTCCCTGGCCGTGCGCCACGTGTCTGCGTCGGGCACGGAGACGGGACGGCCGGCGGCGATGGCCCCCAGCACGGGTATCGCCTCGCCCTCCCCTTCCTGCGGCGGAAGGGCGATGCCCCGCGATTTCTCCCTGTCCCTCCTGATGGCGCCGTCGCGCTCCAGCCTGTCGAGATGGAACTGGACCGCAGAGAGGCTCTTCACGCCGCAGGCCCCGGCGATCTCCCTCATCGTCGGCGCATAGCCGTTCCGCTGTCTGTAAGCCTGCAAGAAGGCGAGCATTTTCTCTCTGGTGGATGTCCTGGGCGGCATAGTACCAATGTATCATAGTCACGATGGGATATCAATATAAGAAATCAGTCTGGGTGGGGGTGGGCGGCCGGGGCCTTTTCGCGGCTTTTCCGCCGTTTTCTCGGCGCGCCGCCTCAATGTACTTCAAATGTACTATTTCGGCGGGCGCCATCGAAAAACAACGTAAAATCCATCGAAAATTCCTCCGGCCGCTTACGCCCGATATAAAAAAACAGTTACCTATCGAATAACCTCCGATCATAGCGCAGCACGGCAAAAGATAGGAGGGGGTTCGAGGCGGACCGGAGAGATTTTCGATGGATAATGCGTAGACCCCGAAGGCGCGCGCCGCAGCATACTTTTTGCGTATGTGAGGACGCGCGCCGAGGGGTCGCCCGCATTTGCCGCGAAAAGATCGCGGTCCGCCCGGACCCCCTCATTCCAAATAATATTCTGTAATAATTCTTGATAATATAGTACAAATGTCCTATATTACTCTCCGTGAGAATAGCCTGCCTATATTTCCCCCATTTCTACGTTCAGGTCGAGGGGCTGGGGTGCGCCTTTCCCGAAGGCCGCCCCGTCGTCACCTGCGAAGGGCCGGACTGCGGCGGCCATGTCGTCGATTGCTCGGAAGAGGCGGCGCAGGCCGGCGTGCTTCCTGGCATGTCCGTGCGTGACGCCTCCTACCGTTGTCCCGACGCTTTCTTTCTCCCCGACAGCGGCCGGTGCGAGGCCGTTTGGGCGGATATCCTCTTCGCCCTCGGCGCCTTTTCCTTAAGGATCGAACCGGAGAACTGCGGCCTCGCCTACCTGGACATAACAAAGGCCCTGCGGGTCTACGGCAGCGAGAAGGCCGCGGCCGCCGCCATCTGCCGCGACATGCTCGCGTTTGCGCGCCTCAAGGCGAGAGCGGGCGTGGGGAACTCGCGGTTCATTGCGAAGCAGGCGGCCCTGTGCGCCTGGGACAGCCTCGTCATCGAGCCGGGCGGGGAGATTGGAGTTCCTTGCGCTTTTGCCCGCCGATGCCCTCCCCCTCGACGATAAGGAGAAGGAGCACCTGCGCCTTCTGGGCCTGTCCACGCTGAAGAAGGTAGCCGGCCTGTCGCGGAAGGCGCTGACCGCGCAGTTCGGCCCGAAGGGGTCCGCCCTTTTCGAGACCGCCCACGGAATGGACGACAAAAAACCCATCACGCGGATGCGGAACCCCATCTGCCTGGAGAGGGAGCTTACCTGCGACGCCCCCCTTGAGACATTGAGCCAGGCGCGCGCCATCATGGGGGGCCTTCTGGCCGACCTTGCCGGCGAGCTATGCCGGATGCGCATGGCGTGCAGGAAAATCGAGGTATCCTTGCGCCTTCGGGGCGGTGGCGGCATGAAAAAGACCTTCGTGATGAAGAAGCCTACCGGGCGGGCGGAAGACATCCTGGCGCGCCTCTCGGACTTCCTGGAGACCCTCGCCCTGGACGGTCCCGTCGTATCGCTCGCATTGTCGATCCCCGACCCCGTTTTCAGCGACGGGGACCAGGAAAGCCTCTTCCGCAAGAAATCGGCCCTCCTTGAGCGGCTTCAGGGCGTGCGCTCTTACTTCAACGCGCGCTACGGCCATACACCGCTTTTGAAGGTCGAGGAGGGGGACGGCAGCTCGCGCCTGCCGGAGAGGAGGTTCAGGTTCGTCGATGCCTAGGCCGGGCCCCTACGAGCCGGAAGCCCTCGACGTGATCGACCGGGAAGGCAGGCCGCTGGCGGTGGTCTGCAGGAAGAGGCGGCTGCGCGTGGCCGCAATAGTCGATACGTGGCGGATCGACGAGGAGTGGTGGCGGGAGGAGGTCTCGCGGCTCTATTTCCTCATCGAGCTTGAGAGCTGCAAGCGGATGGTCGTTTTCCGCGACCTCATTCACGGCGGCTGGTTCAGGCAGGACCGGGTATAGGGGCGGCTGCGAAGGGATGGGCGCGTCTGCCAATGCGCCGGACATATATAACAGCATGTACGTTGAGCTTCACGCCCATTCGAATTTTTCCCTCCTCGACGGCGCGTCCTTCCCGGAAAAGCTCGTCGAGGCCGCAGCGCAGAAAGGCATGGCGGCCCTCGCCCTTACGGACCATGACGGCCTGTACGCAGCACCCCGCTTCTGCCGGGCGGCGAAAAGCGCCGGCATCAAGCCCATATTGGGCGCGGAGGTCACCCTGGAAGGGGGCAGCCACCTGACGCTCCTCGTCCGCGACGCGGCGGGCTACGCAAACTTAAGCGCACTGATAACGAAGGCGCAGCTTGGGGGTCGAAGGGGTCGCCCAGGCTCGATGCGGCCCTGCTCGCGCGCCATCACGAGGGGCTTATCTGCCTTTCGGGGTGCGCAAAAGGCGAGATACCTTCGCTTGTCAGGGAGGGCAGGCACACCGATGCCGAGGCCGCAGCGAGGCGTTACATGTCCATCTTCGGCCCGGACAATTTCTTCATAGAGGTGCAGCACCACCTCGAACCGGGCGGCGCGCGGCTCTGCCGGAGATTGTGCGACCTAGCCTGCGACATAGGCGTCCCCGCAGTCGCGACGAACAACGTCCACTACGCGGCGCGGGCCGGCCACAGGCTGGCCGACGTTCTCGCCTGCATCAGGAACAGGGTGAGCCTCGACGACTCCGCCCCATTCCGCCGTCCAAACTCTGAATACTACCTGAAGGGCTACGACGAGATGCGGCAGCTCCCCGGCCTGCCCGTCGATGCGATCAGGCGGACGGTGGCGGTCGCCGAGTCCTGCGCCTTCGACCTCGATTTCTCGTCGTACTCGCTGCCCGCATTCGACCTCCCGCCCGGCGAGACTGCACCTGCCTTCCTGCGGCGGCTCTGCCTTGAGCGCGTCCCCCAAAAATATGCCGAAGTCCCGGCCGAGGCCGCCACGAGGCTCGAACAGGAGCTTGCCCTCATCGAGCGCAAAGGGATGTCCGGCTATTTCCTCATCGTCCGGGACATCATGGAGTTCGCCCGCAAAAGCAGCATCCTGGCGCAGGGGCGCGGCTCCGCCGCAGGCTCGCTCGTCGCCTATCTCCTTGGCATCACCCCCGTCGATCCCATCAGGCACGGCCTTTTCGTCGGCCGGTTCTTAAACGAGTCGTCGGCCGTCCCCGACATCGACATCGATATCGACACGCGGCGGCGCGAAGAGGTGATCCAGTACGTCTACCGGAAGTACGGCGAGGAGCACGCAGCGATGGTCTGCACCTACGTGACGTTCCGGGCGCGCAACGCGATACGCGAGGTGGGCAAGGCGTTCGGCCTGCCTTCACACGTCCTCGACAGGATGGCAAAATCCGTCTCCGCCTACAGTGGGCCTTCCGCCATAGAAGACCTGAAAAACATACCGGAGTTCAGCCGATACCTCGGCTCGGCCGCGTGGGGCCGCTTCTGCGCCATTGCAGGCGGCATCGCCGACTTCCCCAGGCACCTCTCCATACACGTCGGCGGGATGATCGTCTCTTCGAGGCCCATCTCGCGGATGGTCCCCCTTGAGCGGGCGCGGGCTGAAGGCAGGGTCGTCTGCCAGTGGGACAAGGACGGGGTCGATGACTCAGGGCTAATCAAGGTGGACCTCCTGGGGCTGCGCATGCTTTCCCTCATCGACGAGGCGCTCTGCCTTATAAGGGCGGGGCGGGGGGCGCACGCCGCGCCTGACCTCGACCGCCTGCCCGAGGACGACCCCCACGTCTACGACATGATCGGCAGGGCCGATACGGTAGGCGTCTTCCAGGTGGAAAGCCGCGCGCAGATGCAGAGCCTGCCGAGGGTAAAGCCGCGCTCCCTCGAAGACTTAGGGATCGAGGTCGCGATCATACGCCCCGGCCCCTTGCAGGGACACATGGTCCACCCGTATATGCGGCGGAGGAACGGCCGGGAGCCGCCCGCCTACCTCCACCCGCTCCTCGAGCCTGTCCTGCGGGAGACGCTCGGCGTCATCCTCTTCCAGGAGCAGATACTCCAGGTGGCCATGGCCGCCGCCGGCTTCTCGGCTGCGGAGGCGAACGGCCTGCGCAAGGCGATGGGCCGCAAGTACGCGCGGGCCGAGTTCGCCGGGTGGCGTGAGCGCTTCATCGGCGGGGCGAGGGAAAAGGGGATAGACGAGCCGTGCGCGCAGCGCATATTCGACCTGATAGGCGGCTTTGCCGAGTTCGGCTTCTGTAAGAGCCACGCCATGAGCTTCGCCCTGCTCTGCTACCGCTCCGCCTACCTCAAGCTCTACTACACCGCAGAGTTTTACTGCGCCCTTCTGAACAACCAGCCGATGGGGTTCTACCTGCCGGAGGTGGTCGTCGGCGACGCAAGGCGGCACGGCATCGCAATGCTCCCTGCGGACGTCAACGCAAGCGGCCGGCTCTGCGCAGTCGAAGGGGGGAAGGTCCGCCTCGGCTTCCGGTATGTGAAGGACCTGGGCGAGGATGCGGCGGACGCCATCGCAGCAGCGCGGAAGAGGGACGGACTTTTCCGCTCTTTTAAGGATTTTGCCGCCCGGACGCGCCTCGACAAGGCAGCGCTGCGTAGTCTCATCGTCGTCGGCGCCTTCGACGGCCTGGAGCGCTCCAGAAGGCAGTTGTTATGGTCGCTCGGCGCGGGGGGCGCAGGCTGCGCAAGGCAGGATGCGATGGACCTCGATACGGCGGGCAAAGCACCCCTCGACGAGATGAGCGGCGCGGAGGAGCTGCTGGCCGCTTACGGAGTCCAGGGCTTTTCCGCGACAGGCCACCTCCTGGACGTATACTGGGAGGACCTCGCGCGGCAGGGGGTGGCGAGCAGCGCCGACCTCCCGCACCGGCGCTCGGGTGCGACCGTAAGGGTGAGCAGGTACAACGTCTGCCTGCAGATGCCGCCTACAGCCAGGGGCTTCGCCTTCGTCACCTTAGAGGACAAAGACGGCCTCATCAACGTTGTCATCAGGCCGGACATTTACGGGAAATACAGGCAGGTCGTCCGCCTGGCGCCCCTTCTCATCGTGGACGGGGCGCTTGAGCGCAAGGACGGGGTAATCAACGTCATGGCAGAAAAGATCGCAGCCATCGGGGCGGTGGAAGGCGGCGGCGCATAAAAAAAACCCGGCCCCGATTGGCCTTGGGGAATAGGCAACGGGGCCGGGCGGAAATGGTCCCGGCAATCGCATGGGGGTTTGGCCGGGACCGTCTATCTTATGCGCGGCTCGTTAAAGGTCGCGCAGGGGTGCCTGCTTTTCTTCCATGCATCCCTCTGTCTCCCTCACCGAGCACCGCCGGCAAACAGACAATGCTTTGACAAAGCGCATACAAATTGATATACTTAACGGTACAATAATACTTACTGGTACAATAAATCCTTATCGGGAGACGTGCCATGCCGCGAGGAAAAGACGTTACTCCGCAACACGAGAAGAAGAGAGTGGACATCATGCTGAAGGCGATGAAGCTCTTCATGGCGAAGGGCTTCGACGGGACCTCGACCAGCGACATCTGCTGGTCGGCCAGGCTGACGAAGCCCAGCCTCTACCATTACTTCAACAGCAAGAACCACCTGCTGTTCTCGATCCATATGTACGCAATCGAGAACTTGCTCCGCCCTTACCTGGCGGAGGCAGCCACGATCAAGGACCCCCTTGAGCGGCTGCGCATGATGATAAGGGAATACACGAAGATCATCCTCTCTCACCCCGAGCTCCGCTTCCTGCTCCACGAATCGCTCACGGTGAAGGACAAGTACTACATGGAGATCAGGAAGGAGTGGAGGCGCCTCCATATCCTTTACCGCACGACCATCATCGAGCTTCAGTCGGCCGGCACAGTCGAGAAAGACCTCGAAGCGTCCTGGAGCTCCCTGCTCCTTCTGGGCATGATAAGCTGGATGACCTTCTGGTTCAACTACAAGAACAGGGAGCGCGTCGATGACATGGTCGATCTTGTCGTTCGCATGGGATTCCAAAGCCTGGGCATCAAGGCCGTCGCGGAAAGCGCGCCGGCCGGAAGCCGGGACGTAGGCGCCGAGAAGGCCCTTCAAGGGCAGAAGTGAAGATCGAGGTCCGGACGAACGTCCACCTGCCTGAGATACCTCCCTCCCTGGAGGTCGCGGAAGGGGCCACGCTGCGCGACGTGCTTTCCGTGATCGCCCCCCAGGTCATCGACCCCGACACGGGGAATATGCGGTCCGACCAGGACATCTGGGGCATCCGCCTTAACGATGACCTTTGCTCGCTCCTGCCGGACGGCCTGAGCACCGCCATACGGGAAGGCGACGTAATTGAGCTCTCTCTCATCTTGATGGCGGGCGGGTAGGTCCCTCACGCCGTCAGCGTTTTACGCTCACACCACGCTGCGCGTCAGAGCGATCTCTTTCATTGCGCTTCGCGCCGGTAAAAGATCGTTTTAGCGCGCAGCGCCGCGTGACGCATTACCCCGCGATTAGCTTTTGTATAGATCGCGGGGCAAAGATCACGGCACACCCGGCCCCCGCCCCCTCCCTCATTTCATGAGTGCCCTTGGGAGGTAGGTGGCCAGTTCGGGGAACAGGAAAAGCATGACCGCGCAGGCAATGATGGCAATTAAAAAGGGATACACACCTCCGTATATCACCTTGAAGGGCACTTTGGTAATGTTCTTTACGATAAACACGTTGATCGCCACCGGCGGAAGGACCACGCCTATCATTACGGTTATGGCGATCATGATGGTGAACCAGATCGGATCGTATCCGAGCCTTGTAGCAGCAGGAAAGAAGATAGGGGTGGCGAGCACCATGAACGCGAGGTCATCGATAAACGAGCCGCCCACCTGATAGATGATGGCAATAAGGATCATGATGAGCCAGGGCGGGACGGGCAGCGATACGATCCAATCGGCAGCGAGCGCCGGGATATCGGTCATTGTAATGAAATGGCTCAGCACCGTTGAGCCCGCAACGAGCAAAAGGACCATGCACGAGATGTGTATGGCTTCGGAAACCGACGCCAGGAACTTTTTTACATCGAGTTCCCTTTTGGCAAGGGATAAGAGGATTACCAGAGCCGTCCCTACGCTGCCCGCCTCCGTGGGGGTGAAAAAGCCCTCCATGATCCCGCCTATCACCAGGAGGAAAATGGCCAGGACCCACACCAGCTCGGGAAGCGACGATATCCTCTCTCTCCACGAGGACCTCTCGCCCACCGGGCCGATGGACGGGTTTATTTTGCACCATCCGTATATGATGAATATAAAAAACAACGCAATAATCAGTCCCGGTATTATTCCCGCGAGAAACAGCTTGCCGATCGACTGCTCCGTGATGATGCCGAGCACTATGAGGGTGACGCTCGGCGGAATGAGTATCCCCAGCGTGCCCACGGTGGCAACGATGCCGGTCGAGAGCTTCTTGCTGTATCCGTATTTGTCCATCATGGGAACGGCGATGCTGGCGAAGGTCGCCGCAGTTGCAGGCGAGGACCCGCAGATGGCCTTGAAAGCGGTTGCCCCTCCCACTGTAGCCATAGCCAGCCCACCCGGGATATGGCCCATGAACTTATACGCCGCATCGTACAACCGCCTCGCAATGCCCGAATGGAACGCAACCTGGCCCATCATAATGAAGAGAGGGACAACTGTTAGACCATAGGATGAAAAGACATCGAAAAAATCTTTGGCGAGCATGTTGAAAGCCGCCTCCACCGAAACGAGCATGCTGAACCCCATCACACCGACTATCGCCATCGCGAAACTGAGCTCGATGCCGGTCAGAAACAGGAAGAGCACCATCGCTATGCCCACGATCCCTATACCGATTTCATTCATATTCTTCTCCGAGAATTTTGATGATATCGCATACGAGGACAAGGCACTGGACGAAGCAACTGCCGGCCAGTCCGAATGCGATGGGATAAAAGGGCAACTGGCGAGTGAGAGAAACTTCCCCCTTGAGATAAAGGTCTGTCCCCACTATGATCAGATTCCAGCCTGCGACGAAGAACAGCCCTATGCCCAGCAGTCTTGTAAAAATGTTGATAACGTTCCTTCTCCCTTGAGGAAATTTCTGTGTAAGAAAATCGACGTAGATGTGGCCCCTTATCCATGAGGTGATGGGAATGCCGAACCCTATTACGACGGCCCCCAAAAGACCGACGATCTCGTATGTTCCGGTGATGGGTCTCTTGAATATACGCAATATCACGTCGGCCACGGTGAGGACCATTATAAACACCAGGGCAACGGACGATATCCCGTTCAGAAATTTGCTCAGGTTGTGTACGCCCGCGAGGATAATTTTCATAACCCCCCCATTCGAGATCCTTCTGAAAAACAAAAAAGAAGTTTCCCGCGCCCCCTTTCCTATTGTATCTTTTTGAGATAATCGAGACTGAACCTCAGCACCTCTTCGCCGGGCAGCTTTTTCGCCTTCATGTCTCTTACGTAATCGTCAAAGGTGCCGGCTACCTTTTTCACCCACCTCTCGTCCTCCTGCTTGGAGAGGGGAATGATCTTATTTCCCAGTTTAAGGGTAAAGTTCCTGCCGAGAAGATCGTATTTGTCCCATACCTTTCCTATCCTGTCGACCCATTCGTCGTTCACCCGTTCGATGATCTTTTGAACGTCGGGCGTCAGTGAATTCCACACCTTTTTGTTCATGACCACCATAAAGACCGTCGTGTTCGCAGTCCCGAAATTCTCAGTGGTGTATTTTACCACCTCTCCCCATTTGAAGCCCTCCAGAGACGCTATCGGAGCGGTCGACCCGTCAACCACCCCCTTGCTCAGCGCGTCATAGGTGTCGCCCATCGGCATGGCTACCGGGGTCCCCCCGAGGGCGGTCACGATCTTCGCGCCCAGGCCCGTCGTCCTGATCTTCATGCCCTTCATGTCCTCAAGATTCCTCAAGGGTTTCTTCGTATGAAATATCGTAGGCCCCGTTGCGTGGAAAAACATCACCTCCACGTCGTCCAATTCCCTGGGCCGGAACTTCTTATAGATCGCGTTGCTCAGTCTTGCAGCGGACAGGGCGGTCTTGTAACCCAGAGGAAGGTCCGTTACCTCCATCAGGGGGAACCTGCCCCGCGTATAACTGAGGGCGGTAGAACACATCGTCGATATACCCCTGACGACGCCGTCATAAGACTTGTCTGCAGGTGTGAGGGTGCTTCCCGGAAACATGACGGTTCTGACGGCTCCGTTCGTCCTTTTCTCTATCTCCTTTCCCCATTCGGCAAGACTCTCCGTAACCGGATGACCGACGGGCCAGAAATGAGAGTACGTCAATTTGACGGTTTTTGTCTGACCGAAGGATGAAGGAACGGCGAACGTAAAAACGATGCATAAGGCACAGAGAACCGAAAGTGCCAGCCTGTACTTTTTCATTGTGCTGCTCCTTTCAAACGCTTTTACGATGGGGTCTTTCTATTTCGACGGGAAAAACTCGCCCCACCTTTTTTGCACCCTTTTCACCACGTCTTCGCTCAGCGTGATAAGGGTGGGCTTCTTTTCCTGCTTCCACTCGAAAGGCGTCGTGGCGTCGAGGATCATCCGCGACGTCGTGTCCTTGTCCTCGATGGGCAAAGAAGGGTCGATATGCGAGGAGAACCCGCGTTTCAGTATGTCCACCCCCCTGTCCGGCTGCAATTTCATGCCGATGGCCCACCAGACCTGGCTTAAGTTGGAGGGGTCCACATCGTCGTCCACTATGACGACAAGCTTGGTCGAATAGGCCCCCGACGGGCACGAGACGACTGCGGTGCCCACCTGCCTGGCGTGGCCCGCGTACAACTGCTTGATGGAGACGATGGCGGTGAAGTACCCGCCCGTCTCAGGCGGGCAGTAGACGCCCAGGATGCCGGGGAGCGCCATCTTTTCGAGGTCCGTCCAGAGCAGCGCCGTCCTGTTCAGGGCCTGGAGGATGTGGATGTCCGTCATCGGCTTGCCCGTCGTGCAACCCCAGTGGATCGGGTTGTTCCTGTAGGTCACGCACTTTACCTTCATGAAAGGCTTGGGGTACGTCGCCTGGTAGTAGCCCGAATACTCGCCGTAAGGGCCTTCGGGCCGCAGCTCGAAGGGATCGACCTCCCCTTCGAGGACAACCTCGGCCGTCGCAGGGATCGGCAGGTCCACTATCTCCCCCCGCACCGTCTCGACGGGCGACCCCCGCAGCGCGCCGATGTAATCGTATTCCGACTCGCCCGGCGGGAAGGGGGCGCTCGCGCAAAGGAAAATTGTGGGATCGACCCCTATGGCGACCGCGACCGGCATGGGCTTGCCGAGCTTCTCGTATTCCTTCAGGTGGAGCTGGATGTGCTTTCCGGGGATCATCCAGATGCCCGCGTTCTGCTTGTCGAGGACCTGCATCCGGTGCGTGCCGAGGTTGACCCATCCGGTCTCCGGGCTTCGCGAGATCACGCAGTGCGTAGTGCCGATGTAGCGGCCGCCGTCCTTCTCGTAGTACTTCGGGACGGGGAACTTCAGGAGGTCCACCTTGTCACCCTTGTCGATGTTCTCCTTGCAGGGGCCGGTGGCGACCTCTACGGGCGGTATCTTCTCCCGCACCGTCCTGCGCATCCATTCCCTGGCTACGCCCATGACGCTCAAATGGCGCGGCAGGTCGAGGGCAATGGCCAGTCTCCTGGGGGTCGCCAGGGCGCTGCAGAAGACGGGCGTTGAGTAGCCCTTGACGTTCTCGAAAAGGAGGGCAGGCCCCCCTTTCTCGTCGTTGAGCTTAGATATGTGGGAAAGCTCCAGGTCCCAATCGACCTCGGCCCCGATGCGCTGGAGGTCCCCCTCCTTTTCCAGTTGCGCGATAAATTCCCTCAAGTCCCGGTACGCCATGATGCCCTCCTTTTTTGGTCGTCAGACGGTCAGATCTTCGATGCCCGATGTGCGTTTGTGGCGGATTATTTTATATACGGGTAGATGCAATAGCTTGCGATGCGGCGGGGATTACCAGTTCGCCTGCGGACGGCGTAAGGCGCTCTACGCCCCTTTTTCGAGGAAAGGTAAGATGTCCTTCTTCCTATAGACGAGGGCCTGGCAGACGGCTATCTTCCGGTCTCCCTCCTCCTCCTTTTGCACGACCTCGATGGCGTAGGTGGCGGTCGGGTCCGTGCGGCTCTGCTCCCGCGCCTCAGCGACGAGGAGGGCGCCGACCTTCGGGCTTTCCAGGAATATGACGTTGAGGCTCAGGGCGACGGCGACCGTGCCGTGGGAGTTCGAGGCTGCGGCGAACGCCTCGTCGATAAGGGAAAAAATCGCCCCCCCGTGGACCAGACCGTCGAAATTGACCATTTTCTCGGAATACCTGGTCTCGACCGCAGCGTAGCCCGGCCCTATGTCGCGCAGGCTGATGCCCATGTGGTTGGCATATCCCTCCTCCCTGATCTCTTCCCTCAATGCCTGCAATACGTCTTTCTTCATAGGCCCGTCACCCTTTCCCCGGAATTTTTGAGACTCCAAAACCCACGGGCCAGTTTAACAGGATATCGGGTGGGATTCCACAAGTATGTCTGTAGTCCCTTCCGCGCCGCCCGGTAACTGCGCTTCAAGCGCCTTTGCCTTCCCTCGCCGGTCCGCCGGCTACCGCCGCAGGGGCCGTTTTCTTCTTCAGGATGAGTGACACGAGCGCGCCCAGGACGGCAACGACCGCGGACAGGAGGAATGCGCTCGTGAAGGTGCCCGTTGCGTCCTTGATCCACCCTCCGATTGCCGGTCCGAGCGCCTGGCCTATGCTGTGGGAAAGCGTGACGAAGCCGAGACCGGCAGGGGCGAGCTTACCACCAACTGCATCCCCGACCGCCGCGGCCATGATCGTCGGGATGGACCACGCCGTAATACCGAAGATCACGGCAGAAAGGTAGAACCCGACGTCTTCTTTCCAGAGGGCGAATATAGTGAACGCCAGGGCCAGCGTAATGTACGCGAGGACCGCGCCGTACCGCCTGCCCAGTACATCTGAGATGCCGCCCCAGATCACCCCGCAGAATATGCTGAGGGCGCCAAGGAGGGCGAATATCCCGCCTGCCTTGGAAGGCGTCAGGTTGCATTCCTTGCAGAGGTACGCAATGAAAAACGTGATGTAGATGATATAGGCGAAGCCGTACATGAAGTAGACCCAGGCCAGCTTCCATATCTCGGCTCCCTCACCACGTCGCGCCACGCGGAAAAGAGCGTCACCTTCGGACCCGTTTTGCTCTCCTCCCGGCCGCCATACATTTGCAGCCCTTTCTGGGCGGGGTTGTCGCGGAGGAACGACAAGCAGACGAAGGCAAGGATGAAGACGACGATGCCCATACAGAACCAGGAATACCTCCACCCATTCCAGGCGATGACGGAGGGCAGGATTATGCCCGACAGGAAAAGCCCAAGGCCGATGCCGCCCGATACGATGCCCGTGGCAAGCCCCCTGTTCCTTACTGCAAACCAGGCGGCGGGCAAGGCCATTATGGGGATGTAGGCACTACCGTTGGCCGCCCCCGTAATCAGGCGCGTGAAAAAGGCGAATACAAAGGAATTGGAAAGCCCGGTGAGGAAGAGGCTTATCCCTATGACGAGAAGGGAGATGAAGACGACCCTTCGGATGCCGAAACGGGCTGCAAGGAACCCGCCAAAGAGCCCTAAAACGAGATAACCGATAAAATTGCCTGTGGCGATAAGGCCGACCTGCTTATAGTTGAGGGCAAGGCCCTCCCGCATCGAAGGAAGAATCACCGAGTAGGACATTCTTCCGAAGCCGTGGGCAAGAACCGTGACGAGCGTACCGGTGAAAGCGATTATCCAGGCATAGTGCAGCATCGTTCCCCCCTTTACTTCCGATACTTCGTGAAACCGGGGCAACTTCTACAACCTTGCTCTCAGGGCGGGGCCGGCCCGCCGATGGGCCGGCCCCGCCAGTTTGTTCCGCTTCTTACTTGTGGTCGCTCCACTTGCCGTACCGCTCGCGCAGGACCCTGTGGAGTATCTTGCCGGGTCCCGACCTCGGCATCTCCTCGTCCTTGATGAAGATGATGTTCTTCGGGATCTTGAAGCCCGCGATCTTGCCCCTGCAATACGCCTGGAGCTCCTCCGGCGTGGCCGTCTGCCCCTCGTGGAGGACCACCACGGCCGTGACCTGCTCGCCCCATTTTTCATGGGGGACGCCGATGACCGCCACGTCCCGCACCTTGTCATGGCCGCCGACGACGTTCTCGACCTCCGACGGGTAGATGTTCTCGCCGCCGCTTATAATCATGTTCGCCTTCCGGTCCACCAGGAAGTAGTAACCGTCCTCGTCACGGTAGGCCATGTCGCCGGAGCCGAAATATTCCCCCTTCATGGCGGCCGCCGTCCTGTCGGGCTCCTTCCAGTACCCCTCGAAGAGCATGGCGCTTCTCGTATAGACCTCGCCGACCTCGCGCGGCTTCGTCACAATGTTGCCCTCGTCGTCGTAGAGCCTTATGACGTCCGAATGCATCACCTCGCGGCCGCACGAGCCGAGCTTCGTGAGCTGCTCGTGGGGCTTCAGGATCGTCGCTATGCCCGATTCCGTGCACCCGTAAGCCTCCCAGAGGCGCGAGTTGGGGAACATCTCGAGGATCCCGAGCTTCGTGTCCCTCCTGGCCGGGGCAGACGAGATGAGGGCCTTTTTGAACGTGCTGAGGTCGTATTTCTTCTTTACGTCGTCCGGCAGGGCAAGGAGCATGATGTAGTGCGTCGGCACAAGGGAGGTGAAGGTAACTTTGTGGTCGGAGAAGGTCTTCAGCAAGTTCTCCGCGTTGAAGCTCACCATATTGTAGCACATGACCGTGCCGCCGATCCACGTGAAGACGAACGAATAGAACAGGGAATTGACGTGGCAGCACGGCATGACGAGGAGGACAGTGTCGTCGAACTCGAAGGAATGCTCGTAGATCGAGATAAGATACTGGGAAAAGAGGTTCGCGTGGCTCTTCATCACGCCCTTCGGCTTGCCCGTCGTGCCGCCCGTGTACATGATGACCCAGATGTCGTCTTCCCGGACATCGACGGCGGGCTCTTGCGGGCTCGCCTTAGCCAGTGCCTTTTCATACGGGATGTACCCGTCGTATTCTTCCGTCCCGACGGCGAAGGAGATGTACTTCTCCACTGTGGGGAGGTTCTTCTTCATCCCGTTCACCATGTTGATCCACGGGTATTCTTTCCCGTCCGTAGGGTCTTTCCCACCCTGCACGATGAAGGCCTTTGCCTCGCAGTGGTTGATGTTGTACTCCATCTCCGCCGCCGACAGCCTGAACATGATGGGCACGCAGATGAAGCCGCCCTTCGCGGCAGCGCCGTAAATGTCCATCCATTCCACGCAGTTGTACCCCAGGGCCGCGAACCTGTCGCCCTTCTTTAGACCCATATCCGAAAGGGCGTTTGCGAGCCTGCACGCCCTGTCGTTCCACTGGGCGAAGGTGAATTCCTTGTACAGGTCCTTCGCCCCTATCTTGTTCGGGTATTTGAAGGCATTGATCGAAAGAACATCCTTCGCCGTCAACCAGCGTCCGTTGTTCATATGCTCCCTCCCTCGAAGGTAAATTTTTGCCCTTCCGTCATCGCTTGTTCTTGAAGTTGTCGACTACCTCTATGAAAGCGTCTATCCTTTGATGCGTCTCCGCCGCGTTATACGAGCTGATATCGACGATGTCGCCCTCAAGCACGAGTATCGGGATCTCCCGGTAGACTTTTTTGAGCGTCTGGGCCTGGAGCATGATGCCCGCGTGCCAGGTGCGGCATGAAAACGCCTTGTGGAAGACAACCCCGTCGATCTTGTAATCCTCGATATACTCGATAAGGCGCTCCACTTCAGGAGTGGAGCCCCATCGCTTCCTCGCCGCGTCGTACCAGTTCGTCCAGTATCGCATCCACCGCAGGGCGATCCTTTCGACAGGGTCGCCCAACTTAGGCAGGCGCAGCCTCTCGATCCGCTCAGCCTCGCGGTACGTACGCTCGACGGGGAAGACAGCCCCTTTGCTGTTGAAGTACTGGAAATCGCTTAGGGCGAACCAGGGCGGCAGGCCCGCCCCCCACAGGAGCCTGTACTTCTCCTCCTCGGCGACGCCCTCCTTGCGCTCGATTTTCTCGTTCAGCTCGTCGTAGAGGGCCTTGTAGAAGTCGTAGGCCTCCTGCGTGCCGAGCATGAACGCAAGGGGGACCATCGTGTTCATCGCATCGCCCGTGTCCATCGGGCACGGCACAGCCCTGCGCAGCTCGTAGGCGTCGATGAACATGTCCCATGTGCGGTCAACGAGGTCCGTCAATTCCTCAAGCCTTGCCCAGTCCATTTTTTTCTGCGTCTGCTTCTCGATGAAGGCTATCGCCCCTTTCAATTCCTTCACCGCATACTTCAGGTAGTAACCCTCGACCTCCCTCTGGTCTATCTGCTCCTCGTAAGGAGGCCAGTAGAAACCGCCTATGTAGGCGGGCACGTCCTGGAGGTAGTGCTGTACCGCCTGCGGCCATTTGTATCTCGGGTCGCAGAGCATCTGCCCTGTCCCCAGGATGAAGTCCGGCTTCGCTATGCCGCCCCAGGGGGCGTCCGGCGGCATCTCGCCCCCAAGCTCCTTCCTCCACGCCTCGAAGCCCAGGCCGCACGTCGCATATGTGCAGAGGGAGCGGGAGAAGTTCTCGCCTTCCGCCTTTTCGAGGAACCTGCCCGCGTCGTGCTTTGCCGCGCATATCCCCGAATAGCTT
This sequence comes from uncultured delta proteobacterium, assembly GCA_963835595.1. Classification (GTDB taxonomy): domain Bacteria; phylum Desulfobacterota; class Syntrophorhabdia; order Syntrophorhabdales; family WCHB1-27; genus CAWEPK01. The sequence continues at coordinate 274,227 of CAWIGL010000002.1, forward strand.
TCCGCCCAGGCGGGCACGATGTCCATCGCCCGCAGTATCTCGTCGTAGCAGTTGACGATGAAGCTGAAGGCCACGGGCCTCCCCTCCGCCTTTGCCTGGAGGTTCGCCGTGAAGTTCGCCCGCACCAGCTTCGGCACCTTTGCAGCCGCCGCCGTCGCCGTCGCTCTCTGTTTTCTCTCTTCCGCCATTGGTCGCTCCCTTATCTAGGCGATGGTCTCGAGGAACGCCTCGACCCGCGTCCTCAGCCTTCCGGCGGATGCGGAGGAATAGTCGTCCTCGACGTAGAAGACGGGCGTGCCTGTCGATTCGATGTAGGCGGTCGCAGCCGGCACCTCGAATCCGTAGGGGTCACAGTTCTTGTAGACCATAAGAATGACGCCGTCCACCTTGAACTCGGAGATGAGCCTTTTCAGGTGGCCGAAGCGCAACTCCAAATTTTCAGCGTAGCTGCCGCCTGCGTCCCTGTAAAACGTGGGCAGGCTGACCTTCCGCAGGTAGTATTCCGCGATGCCTTCGAGGGGCTCCGCAGTCTCTTCCACGTCGGCGTAATAAAGCTTGCTGCCTATCGAGATGTCGTCCGTCACTACCCGCGCGCCCGTGTTCTCGACGGCCTGCGCGAGCATCGTGTCGTCGATCTGGTCGCCGACGATCATCAGCCGGCGGGGCTTCGGACCGGAAGGGGTTTTCCGCGCCTTCGCCTCGCCGGCGACATTCTGCGCCAGCGCCGTCGCCTCCTCCACCGGCAGGGCCTTCACCGCAGCGAGGAGCTTCATCATCTCCACCCCGGAGACCGGCGGGACGTCCGCTTTTCGGAGCTCGTAGACGTCCCGCATCGCCTTTCTGTTCGCGTTATATGCCCTGACCGCGTCCGCAAGACCTTCTTTCGATATGGGCTTGCCCGCGTGGCGCTCCAGGCTCTTCACGAAGGTCCTGAGGACATCGACGAAGAACTCAAGGGACGGCGCGCCGTCCACATGCGGCACGTTGAGGAAATGGTAGTAGGGCAGAGGCACGTTGTGCTTCCACACGTCGTAGGTGCGGCTCACGCTATCGCACGTGTGGGGGATCACGACGCCTTCCAGGTAGTCGTAGCTGCCCTTCAGGGTCAGGTCGAAGGCGCTCCGCAGAAAGGGGCAGACGAGGGTCTCCATCATGCTGTCGGCCTTCGTCACGGCCTTGGCAGGGTCCCCCTTGATCCTTACCGGGATGAAGCCCGCCGCTGCGAGTATCTCCAGGGGGACGACCGATATGTAGCCCATCGACCGCCTCCCCTCTTTTGCGAGCGACCTCGCCCGCCCCCCGTAGTTCTCGTAAAAGGACGCAGCCCTTGCCAGTGCGCCGCCATTTGCCGTATCCATGCTGGAAAGCCCCCCTTCCTGTTGTTTTTAGCTCTCCCTTAGCTTACGTCCTCTCGCTGAACGAAGCGGCCTATTTGAACTGCCCGGCCGGAGAAGCTGCCGCCTTTTTAGGGAAGAGAAGGTCCAGGGTCTTCTCCGACGGCGGCTTCGTGCAGAGGCTGCCGGCGAAATAGAGGAAAGCGCAGCCGCCCACCAGTATCCACTCCATCGTGCCCATGCCCAGAAGCGGCGGTTTTCTGGCAAGGACGGCCCAGCCGCCGAACAGGGTTGCGATCGTGCCGTATATTACGGTGAGGATGGCGCCCCACTTTGTTGCGCGTTTCCAGTAGTAAGAAAAGGCAGTCACAAAGACGAATATCGCGCCGAGGCCCATGCCCGCGAGACCCATGAATACGGCAAGGAGTGGAGGCGGGTTCTTCAGGGTCCAGAAGAACGGAAGGAAGAGGAAAAGGGCTATAAGAAAATACCCCAGAAAGAACATCGACCTATCGGAAGCGCTAGGTTTCCACAATTTGATGATGTCCCTTGTCACATTGGCGCTCATGATGAAAACCATAGCCGAAAGCGTCCCCAGTGCAGCCCCGACCAATGCGGTGAGGTATATGGACAGAAGCCCCGCCCCTCCTATGGCCCAGGAGAGCATCGGCGCAGCCAGGTCTGCCCCCCATTGCTTATTCGCAAGAAGGTTCGCGCCGAAAATCATCCTCGTGATGAGTCCGTTGCTCGAACAGTCGAGCATAACAGGGATCCCGGCCGTCAGCCAGACGACGAAGCAGAGGAGTATGAACTCTTTTTTTGTCAGCTTCTTCATTCCGAGGAACCTGCTGACGTTATGGGGGAAGCCGACCAGCATCGTAAAGAAGATGACGGGCGTGGCTAAAATGCCCACGTAGCTCGAAAATAGCTGCGTCATGCCCACCTTGGGCAGGCTGGGATCGATAAGGGTCATGAGCTTTGGGCTCTGCGCCGTCAACTCCTTCGTTATTTCCGTGAAACCGCCGGCATATACGAGTGCCCAGACGCCGATGAGAGCGCCGACGAACCCCAGGAATGCCCCCTTTACGGCGATAAACCACTGGGTTCCCATGTACCCGCCGAGTATTATGAAAAGCCATGCGATAATAATGGAGATCAGGAGACACCAGAAGGGCGGAAGCCCCGTGACCGCATACCAGACGCTGCCGGCTGCCTTGAGCTGGCCGACAGAATACATGAAGAGGAAGAAAAGCATGCTCGCGGCGACCAATGTCTGGAGCCCCTTTGATTCGAACCGTCTCCCGATCGTCTCACAGACGGTGGCTGCGCCCAGTTTTGCCGCAAAGTCCCTCGTCTTCGTGGCGGCGAGCCAGACGCATGGGATGTTGCCGACAAGGGTCCATATCCCCGCAAACCACATCCCCGAAAAGCCCACCTTGTAGACAACAGCGGTGCTCCCGCAAAAAGCCCATCCGGAAATCGCCGAGCCCGTGAGGGCAAGACCCGTGACCCAGGGGCCTATGTCCCTCTTACCGACGAGATACTCGTCGAAGGACTTCCATCTTCCCTTTGCCATGGCGCCGAGAAAGATCGCTAAACAAAGCAGTGCGATGACGCCTATGATCGAGCCGACGACCATCCCTACTGTCGGTTCCGGAATATTCAGGTAGTGTGGATTCATTTTTCCCACCTCCTTACGATAAGCCATGTTCCCACAAGCGTCATAACAAATGTCCCGAAGAGTAAAAGACCCCAGACGTACCAGGAAAACATAGACAATTCAGGTCCCATACGTATACCTCCCGTTTTTTGCCCTCAAGACAACCTTAGTTGGTAACTCCGGCCTGCCCTTTTCGCCTGTTCCCTTATCACTTCACCTTGAACATCTCGCTGAAGCCGGCGTATTTCTCTCTGAGCTTCGGCTTCTCTATCTTCCCCGTAGGGTTACGGGGCACCGTGTCAAAGAATATATGCCTCGGCCTCTTGTACTTGGGCAGGTTGTCGCTGCAGAACTTGTGCACCTCTTCTTCGGTCAGTGACTCGTTCGGCTTGACCTGGATGACTGCGGCGACGACCTCCCCAAGGCGCTCGTCGGGGATGCCGATGACGCCCACGTCGTGTATCTTCGGGTGCGTCTGGAGCAGGTCCTCGATCTCCACGGGATAGATGTTCTCCCCACCGTAAATGATGACGTCCTTCTTCCTGTCAACGAGGTAGATATACCCTTCGCTGTCCACCCTCGCCATATCGCCCGTGTAGCACCATCCGTTCCTAAGCGTCTCGGCCGTCTTCTCAGGGTTCTTGTAGTACTCCTTCATCACCCCGTTTCCCTTGACGATCAGCTCGCCTACTTTGTCCGTGGCGACGTCCTCGCCCTTTTCGTTCACAACGCGCGCTTCCCAGTTGAAGCTCGCTTTTCCTATGCTTCCCCACCTCTTCGGGTCGTCGGAGGTCACGTGGACACAGCCAGGTCCCATTGCCTCCCCGAGACCGTATATGCTGTCATATTCCATGTGCGGGAAGCGCCCGAGCCACCTCGTGACGACCGCCGGCGGGACAGGCTGCCCTCCCATCGAGACGAGGCGGCAATGCTTCAGGCCGTGCTGCTCGGTCGATAGCTCGTTGCGGTCGTAAAAGCCGAGGATATCGAGCGCCCAGGGGACGACCGTAAAAAGGATGGTCACCTTTTCGTCCTGCACGGTGTGGATCACGTCGAGCGGCTTTACCACCCCTTTCAGGACGACCGCCGGGGCGCCGACGATCACCGCGCCCACCCACATCATTCCTCCGCCCGCGTGATAAAGGGGCTGGAGAAGGAGAAAATTGTCGTTGTGCTTTATATTCCAGTTTGTGTTATTGGTGATCGCCGCGCATTCGATATTCTTGTTGGTGAGCAGAATCGGCTTCGGTGTTCCCGTCGTCCCCGACGTGAAATAGAGGGAGCACCCCTCGTTCTCGTCAAGCGGGACATCGACGGCGGCAGCCGATGACTTGGCCATCACCTCCTCGAAGGACTCCATGTCTTTCGGGGTGTTATTGCCGATGGAGATATAATGGCTCACCGTCGAGAGCCTGGGCTGCACCTCGCGGACCCTGTCGATGAAACCTTCTTCGAGGATCATCATCTTCGCTTGGGCCACATCGGCGCAATAGAGGATCTCCTGTCCGGTGAACCTGAAATTGAGAGGGGCGATCCATGCCCCGGCCCTCATCGCACCCCATTGGATGCTCCAGGACGTTGAGGGAGTTGTACATCAGCATGTGGACCTTGTCCCCCTTTTTGATGCCCCGGTCGATAAGCGCATTCGCGACCTTGTTGATCCTCGCGTCGAACTCCTTCCACGTGACCGCCTTCCTGGTCTTCTGCACGGGATCGACCTCGACCAGGGCCGTTTCGTTTGGATACATCCTGCCGTTCCGAGCAATCATCTCCGATACGTGCACTGCCCTTCCCCCCCTTCTTTTTTTCTTCCGGTGAGAAATCCTCCCACCGGTCTTTGTCGATCCCCCGCCTTACCGCTGCAGGCGGGAACGGTTGAATCATCCGCTTTTAGAATTTCATCGCCCTGCCCACCTCGAAGGCCTTAAGGTTGAGGTCGAGCATCTTCTTGCCGAAGCGCCTGACCAGCACCTCCCTCCACGTCTTTTCCGGCAAGGGGAGCCGCTTCGACAGCACGCCCAGAAGCAGCGTATTGATCAGAAGCTCGCTCCCGACCTCTTTCGCCTTCCCGAGGGCGTCGAGGCTTATCACAGTGCGCTTCCCGTTCTCCAGCTTCTCCTTGATATCGTCCGGGTACTGGATCTTGAGGAAGTGGGCGATGGGAGGCACGATCTTTTGCTCGTTAACAACAATAGTGCCATTCGGGCGCAGATACTCGACGGCCCGCAAGGCTTCGACCGCTTCAAAAGCCAGGATATAGTCCGCCTCGCCCTTCGCTATGACGGGAGACGTGATATTTTTTCCGAAGCGGACATGGCTCGCGATGACGCCGCCCCGCTGCGACATGCCGTGGACCTCGCCCTTCTTTACGTCGTGGCCTGCAGCCAGGGCGACCTCGGCGGTGATCTCCGTCGCCATGACCGCGCCCTGACCGCCGACACCCACCACCAGGACATTCGTCGCTTTCTCCTTCATTGTATGCACCCCCTCTCCATTAGTTTGCCAGCTCGATGGCCTTGGCGTTGCAGAACTGCGCGCACACGGAGCAGCCCGTGCAGACGGCTGCGTCGATGAACCTGGCCTTCTCGCCCTTCTTCGACTTACCGGCCGCCTGATCGGATATGCCCAATGCCGGGCAGCCTGTAGACATGCAGACGCCGCAGCCCGTGCACTTCTCGGCAAGGACCGTATACGGCGTGGTCTTGATCTTCTTCGGCATCAGGGCGCAAGGACGGCTCGTTATGAGGACCGCCGGACCTTTAAAGGCAATCGCCTCCTTGAGGCCCTCGATGCAGCCTTTGACGTCGTAAGGATCGACGTGCTTCACGAACTTGACGCCGATGCCGCGCGAGATGCCCTCCAGGTCTACCTTAAGAGTCGGCGTTCCGTTCGCCCTGAACCCGCTCTCCGCAGCCGGTTGGCCGCCCGTCATCGCGGTGATGCTGTTGTCGAGTATGACGACCACGATATTCGCCTGGGAATAGACCGCGTCGTACAGGGGGGTCATCCCCGAGTGGACGAACGTCCCGTCGCCTATCGCCGCCACTATCGGCTTGTCGCTCCCGTTGACCTTCGCCACGCCGACCGCGTTGCCGATGCTCGCGCCCATGCAGATGGCCGTGTGGAGCGCGCTTATGGGAGGGGCAAAGGCCAGCGTGTAGCAGCCGATGTCCGAGTAGATGTTCGCGTCGATCTTTTTGAGCGCCAGGAAGATCCCCTGTGGGGGCAGCCGGGGCACATGACCGGCGGCCGGGGCGGCGCCTCGGGCGCAGGAAGGACCTTCGGCTTCGGCTGCTGCGTCTTGATCTTCGCCTTCTTCAGGCCTTCCCAGATCAAATCGGGGCTCAGCTCGCCCTGGACCTTGAAATAGTCCATGCCGATGAACTTCTTTATCCCCATCATCTTCACTTCCTCTTCGAAGACGGGGCGCGTCTCCTCGATGATGACCAGCTTTTTCACCTTCGATGCGAAGTTCTTAATCATCTTCTCCGGGACGGGGTACGATATCCCCAGCTTCAGGTAGCTGGCCTCGGGCATGACATGCTTCGCATGCTGGTAAGCGATCCCCGACGTGATGATGCCGACGTCTTTGCTGCCCCACTCAATGCGGTTCAAGGGCGATGTCTCGACGTATTTCTTAAGCTCCGCCATCCTCTTTATGACCTCCGCCTCCCTTAAGATGGCCCGGCCGGGCACGACGACGTACTTGTTCGGGTCCCTAACGAAACCCTTGACGGGGTATTCTTTGCGGGGATACAGGTCCACGGCACTCTTCGAATGGGAGATCCTCGTGGTGGACTTGACGATGACGGGCGTGTCGAACTTCTCGCTCAGGGCAAAGGCCTCCCCGATGAACTCCTTGGCTTCCATGCTGTCGCTCGGGTCGAGACATGGGACCCTCGCCAGCTTCGCGTACATGCGGCTGTCGTCCTCCGTCTGGGAGCTGTGCTGGCCGGGGTCGTCACAGGCGACGAGGACGAACCCGCCCGGCGTCCCTGTGTGCGACCAGTTGATGAGGGCGTCCAGGGAGACGCTCACGCCAGGCTGCTTCATCGACGCCATCGTCCTCGCCCCCGCCATCGCCGCCCCTATGCAAATCTCGAAGGCCGTCTTCTCGTTGGCCGCCCAGTCGGCGACTATCTCCTTGTACCCTGCTACGTTTTCGAGTATCTCCGAAGAGGGCGTGCCGGGATAGGCAGAGGCAAGGACTACGCCTGCCTCGTAAGCCCCTCTTGCAAAGGCCTCGTTCCCCGAGAGCAAAACCCGACCTTCAGACTTTACCCCTTGTTTCATCGCTTGCCTCCTTCCACAAATGGTTTTATGTTCGGTCTCATAGGGCGCCCCCGGCCGCTTTTTAGCGCCTTTCGCCTTAAGCGGGCGACCCCTTACCCTTTTTCTTTCGCTTTCTTTTCCTTGAGTGCCCGCCACACCTTTTCCGGGGTAGCAGGCATGTTCTTTATCATCACGCCCGTCGCGTCGTAGATCGCGTTGATGACCGCCGGGGCGCCCGTGCACGTCGTCGCCTCGCTCGCCTCTTTCACCCCGTAGGGACCGAAGGGGTCGTTCGTGATCACGTGGGCGAACTTCGGGAAGGGCGCCTCGTATGCCCTCGGCCGCTTGTAGTCAACGAAGTTGGGGTTGAGGGTCGAGCCGTTCTCCATCGCGAACTCTTCATAAAGGGCGGCAGAGATCGCCTGGTGGTAGGAGCCGCCTATGCACTGCGTCTCGACAATGGCCGGGTTGAGGGGGAAGCCGCAGTCGTCCGCCATCGAGCTTTTCTCCGTGCACTTGACGACGCCCGTCTCGGTGTCCACCTCGACCTCGTTGATCTGGGCGGCGATGCCGTAGTTGGTGCCCACGTCCCCCTCGCCAGTCGAGAAGGCCTTGGGAGAGAAGCCTTTCGTCCCTTTGCGCGAGACGCCCCTGCCCACGACGACGTTGCCGATGCTCGCGTAGCAGGCCGCCCGGACCGCGTCGAGCCAGGGGAGGCCCTTCGACTCGTCGGCCTTCAAGAAGACCCTGTTGTCCTTGATGTCGAGGTCCTCGGGGAAAACGTTCATCTCCTTCGCCGCCGCTTCGAGGACCTGCTTTTTCGCGTCTTCGGCGGCCTTCATCGTAGCCTCACCCCCATAAATCGTGACCCTGCTCCCGTAAGAGCCTGGGTCTGGATACGAGTATGCCGTATCGACCCGTTTGATCTCTACGTCCTTGAGCGCCACGCCGAGCGTCTCCGCTGCGATGGCGCACATGGCGGTGTCCGAGCCCATGCCGACATCCGTCGCGCCCGTCTGGAGGTTAACGCTCCCGTCTTCGTTGATCCTGACGATGGCGGAGCAGGAGTTGTGGCCGGTTAGCCTGGCGCCGGAGAGGAAAGCCGAGGCCGCCATCCCCGCGCCGCGTGCGATGACGCCGTTTTTTTTGTCGGCCTTCCGATACTCTTTCCAGCCGAAGAGCTTTGTGGTCTTCTCGATGCACTCCTGTAGGCCGCAAGTGGCCACCCGCAGCTTGTTGACCGTGTAGAAGATCTCCCCCGGCTTCGGGTTGGGGATCGCGTTCTTGTGCCTTATCTCGGCGGGGTCGATGGCCAGCTCCTTTGCCATCATGTCGAGCTGGCAGTCGATGGCGTAACGCGTGTGGTACATGCCGTGGCCCCTCATGGCCGCCGCGACGGGGTTGTTCGTGTAAACGCACCACGTGTCCGTCCTGAAGTTGTCGATCCTGTAAGGCACGGTGCACTGGCCGTTCGTCAGGTACATGGTGACGGGGTCATGCGCGCGTACGCGCCGCCGTCTGCGACGACGTTCGTGTAGAGGCCCTTTATCATGCCGTCCTTCGAAAGGCCCATCTTGACCCTGACCGTCATCGAGTGCCGCCGCAGGCAAGTCGTAAGCTCTTCCCACTGGCTGTAAACGATCTTGACCGGCCTGCCCGTCTTCTTCGCCAGAAGAATTGCCGCGAAGTCGAGGGCGTGGGCGTCGTTCTTCGTCCCGCCAAAGTCGCAGCCGACGACCGGGGAGATGACCCGCACCTTGTTGAGAGGCAGGTTGAACGCCCTGCTGAGGATCCGCCAGAGCATATAAGGGCTGCCCTTCGCCCCTATGTAAGTGAGCGTGCCGTGCTCCCACCAGGCGACGACCGCCGGAGGCTCGATATAGCCCTTCGCCATCTTCGGCGTCTGAAAGACGTCTTCCCGCACCAGGTGCGCATCGTCGAACGCCTTATCGACGTTGCCAAAGTTCCAGTGATACTCGACGAGGATGTTCTTCGGCCGGTCTTCGTGGACGAGGGGCGCGCCTTCTTTCATCGCCTCGAAGGGGTCGAATACGCCGGGCAGCTCCCCGTACTCTACGTCGATCAGGTCGCACGCCTCTTCAGCGATGTCCTTGTCCGTCGCCGCGACGGCGGCGACGCCTTCGTACATGTACCTGACCTTGTCGGCAGCCAGGGGCGACTCGTCCCGCGTGTGCGCCTGCCATCCCCACTTGAACCCGCCGAACTCCTTCCCGACGATGACCCCTTTTACGCCCGGCAGCCGCTCGGCCTTGCTCGTGTCGATGCTGAGGATCCTCGCGTGGGCGTAAGGCGCCCGCTTTATCTTCCCCCATAACATGCCGCCCGGCTCGTAGTCGGCCGCGTATTTCGCCTGCCCTGTGACCTTGAGCCGCGCGTCCACCCTGGGTATCGGTTTCCCGAGGATTGAATAGTTTCTCCCACTGTTTTCCATAGTCGCCTCCTCACTTTCCCTGCATCGCCTTGGCTGCGATCTCGACGGCCTCGATGTATTTCACGTAGCCGCTGTCCGCGCAAAGGTTCCCCTGGATCGCTTTTTTGATGTCTTCTCTGGACGGGCGCTTGTTTTCCAGGAGAAGCGCCCTCGCAGACATGACCATCCCGGACGTGCAGAAGCCGCATTCGATGGCGCCGTGGTTGACCATCGCCTCCTGGATGGGGTGGAGCTTCTCGCCGTCGGCCACCCCTTCTATCGTCACCACCTCGTGGCCGTTCACCTGGACCGCAAGTATCGAGCAGGCGCGCACAGCGCGGCCGTCGAGGTTGACCGTGCAGGCACCGCAGGCGCTCACCTCGCAGCCCGTCCTCGTGCCCGTCATCTTAAGCTCTTCCCTGAGAAGCTCCAAAAGGAGCATCTTGGGGTTGATTTGCAGCGCGATCTCCTTTCCGTTGAGCTTGAACCGAAGATCCCTGGGCGTTCCCTTCATTTATCACCTCCGTAAACGGGTTATTTTTGCTGGACGGCCTTATTCAGGGCCTTAGCCACCGCGCGCTTCAGGAAGACGCGCGCCATGTCCCTCCTGTACTCCTCGGAGCCGTGCACGTCGGAAGGCGGATCGACTTCCCCGGAAGCGGCCTTGCCTGCCTCTTCGAGGAGCTTTTCGTCGATGGCCTTTCCCATGAGGAGCTTCTCGGAGCTTTTTGCCCTGAAGGGCCTGGAGGCGACGTTCGTCAACGCGATTCGGGCGTTCTCACAGACACCCGTCGCGGGGTTGACCGTTATCGAGGCCGCCGCGCCCACGATCCCCATGTCGCCCTTCTGCGCCATCAGCTTCACGTGGGCGACCCCCGTATTGGCAGGCACCCTGGGGACGCGTATCTCGCAGAGCAGCTCGTCGGGCGCCAGCTCGACCTCGAGATAGTCCTTATAGAAGTCTTCCGGGTTGACGAGCCTCTCGCCCGCCGGCCCGACGATCCTGTATTTTGCGTCGAGGGCGATGAAGACGGAAGGCGGGTCTGCCGCAGGGTCGCCGTGGCAGACGTTGCCGCCGATGGTCCCGTAGTTCCTCGTCTGGACGACCGCCAGGTTCTCTTCCATCTCCGCGAGGACGGGGTAATGCTTCTTTATGACGGGCGACTTCTCGATGGAGCGGTGCGTCGCAAGCGCCCCTATCCTCAGCCCGTCGTTCTCGTTGAACCTGATGTAATCAAGGCCTTTCATCCCTTTGATGTCCACCAGGTGCTCGACGGCCACCATGTTCTGCTTCATCAGGACGAGCAGCGACTGGCCTCCGCATATGATCTTTCCCTCACCCTTCAGCTTCGCCAGCAAAGAAACCGCTTCCTTGACCGTCTTTGGAGCGTGGTATTCGAAATCCCTCATGTCGATGCCTCCGTTTTACCCGTTTGTCCCGAGCGGCCTGCTTTCCCAGGCGGCCTGCTTAATGTGGAATTATATACCTACTGGTAGATACAACACGACACACGGGCCCCTCTTGTCAAGAGATTTTTTTCGCGGCCCTCCTCATGGCCGGTGTCGTGCCCTGCGCTGCCCCCTTCGTACCTCCCACTTTCTTCTATGCCCCGGGCGTACCTTGCCGGTACTCTCCTGCCCTATCCGAGGGTCTGGTCGATCCCCTTCAGGAGACGGTAAGCGTAGGCTGTCAGGGGCACGTCCACACCCAGTTTCCCGGCCTCCCTGACCGCGTAGCCGAAGATCGACTCATATTCCGTCCTCCTTCCGGCCTCCACGTCCTGGGAGAGGGACGGCTTCACCTTCGTCATACCGCGCGCTTCGAGCATCTCCCCCCTTGCCTTCACCATCGCCACCGCCTTATCGGGCGGCCCTTCCGAGATCGACTTCACCTCGAAGCCCGGATAGTCGCGCACCTCTACACCCTTTGCTTTCGCCAGGCCTGCAAGCTCGCGGTAGACCTCCGCAAAGAGCGCCGCCAGCTCGGGGTACTTCAGGACCTTGTAATATTCCAGGCGCGTCAGGGAGCAGAGGAGCGCCGAGGCAGCGAAATTGATCCATTTCGCCCAGGAGGCCGGAAGGATTCTCCGTGCTCGCCTCCACCTTTATGCCCCCGGAAGCCAAAAGCGCCGCTACGCTGCCGGCGCGCTCCGACGTCTTCCCGTCCAGCTCGCCCACGTAGGTGATGTTCGACATGGTGTGCTGGATATTCGTTGGGTCCCAAGCGGGTGGCACCTTCAAGGCAGATCGCGCCCAGTACCTTTTCCTTGCCGAAAAAGCGGGCGAGGTGTTCTTCTTTTTCAACGCCGTTCTGTACGGACAGGACGCACCGGACCCTGTCTTTCAGGTGCGCTACGGAAGCGAGGGCCGGTTCCGTATGGAAGGTCTTGACGGTCAGGATGAGAAGGTCGATGTCATTGATCGCCTTTGCATCGGCCGTCGCCTTAACCTTGACGTTGAACGTATCTCCCCCCACCGTCCTGATGTTCAGCCCTTCTTTGCCGATGGTATGGATGTAGTCTGCGATGTCGAGGAGGGTCACGTCCGTGCCGCCCTTCGCCGCGTACCCCGCGAGGAGCGAGCCGATAGCGCCTGCTCCGACAAACAGTGTTTTCATGGGCACCTCCTTATATGTATCTTCACGATACCGGCCCTTCCTTCATATCGTTTTGCGCCTCCTGCGCCACGCGGGCTCCCGCAGGCGCCTGGGCTGCCGCGGACCACGCCCCGTCCCCTTCAAAGCCCGATTTCAGGCCGTGAAGGACAAAATCGACGGCCCGCTCCGCCACTTCGTCGATGCGGTCGGTCCGGTCGTAATCGAGCCAGAACGTTATCCACGTCATCATGCCGAGCAAAAAGAGGCTCGCGAACGATGGGTCCGCCTCCTTGCGCACGACCCCCTGCTCCCGCAACTCCGCTATCGTGGAGCGCAGCGCCTCGTAATGGCGCTTCCACTGCTGCCTGACCACGCGGAAATGCCTGTCTTTCAAGGTCGAAGCGTCGTGGATCAGGACCCTGAGCTCCGGGTGGCGGCAGATAACGTCTCCCGTGTAGGTCCGCACCATGTAGGTCAGGCGCTCCAGGGGGTCGGGTATCGCCGCCGCGCCCTCCAGGTACGGCTCCAGGACCCTCGATATCTCGTCGAGGTGGAGCGACAGAAGAAGGTTGCTCTTGTTGCCGAAATAGTGGTAAAGGCTCGGCCTCGACACGTGCGCGGCCGTGCAGATGTCCGTCGTCGAGGCGGCCGAGTAGCTTCCCTTTTTCACGAACAACCGCATGGAAGCCTGGAGGATCTTCTGCCTTCTCTTCTCGCCTCTTGTTTCTTCTCTGCCTGTCGCCATTTCCGCGGCCCCCCGCCTGAGCGCCCTGCCGTCTTTTCTTCGCTATGCCGCCCCGGACACGCTACCGCCCTTGCAAAGACCGCCCCTTTCATCCACGCAAACCCTTATTTTCCCTTCCTGCTCAAGGGAATGCGCGATCTTCGTCCACTCTATTCCGTTTTACAAGTATACCTACCGGTAGATCATAACACCGAGCTAGTATGCTTGTCAAGAACTTTTTTCATAGGCGCCGGGTCCTTATCGAGAGACTCTGGGGCGCGAAGACTTACGACGACATCGGCAGCACGGAGATCGCAAGCTCCGGCTTCGAGTACGTCAGGCAGAAAGGCGCCCATACGCCCTATGAGAGAAGTATTGTTATCCATGAAAAAGAGGGGGTTGGTTACCCCCTCTTTAGCCTGCCCGCATACTATTACTTTTTAAGGAAGTCAAGGCAGAATTTCAATGCCGCGTCGCCCGGCAGCTTTTTCGCATTGAGCTCCTTTGCGTATTGGTCGAATACGGGCTTTACCGCTGCCGCCCATCTCGCGCCTTCTTGTTTAGATAATGTTATAATCTTATTCCCTCTTTTGATGGCGAAGTCCTTGCCTAATTTATCAATCTCATCCCATGTCAATCCCTGTTTAACACTCCACTCCTCGTTGATCTGCGCAATGATCTTTTGAATATCTGGAGGAAGAGCATTCCACTTGGCTTTATTCATAACAACGAACATACTCGCTGAGTTAGCACAAGGGTAGCTCTCGGTTGTTGCGCTCACGACTTCTCCCAATTTAAAGCCCTGAAGAGCCTCATATGGGTTCATTGTCCCTTCAACAACACCGGTGCGGAGGGCATCGTATGTTTCAGGCATTGTTGCGCCAACCGGGGCGCCGCCGAGAGCCTCCACGATGGGAACTGTAGTTCCCATCGCCCTTATCTTCATACCTTTCATATCCTCAAGCTTGTAAACCGGCCTTTTGGTATGAAACAGGAAAGGGCCATTGGCGTGGAGATACATAACCTGCACCTCATCGAGTTCTTTTGGCTTGAATTTTTTGTAATACGCGTTTATCAGCGCTGTTGCCTGGGCGCCGCTCCTGTAGCCGAGCGGGAGGTCGATGGCGGCTATCATAGGAAATTTACCTCTTGTGTAGGCAAAAACACTATAACCGATGTCGGCAATACCTTTTACAACGCCATCATAAGTCTGGGCTGCCGGTGTAAGCGTCCCACCAGCAAAGTGGGTGACCTTAACCCTGCCGTTTGTCCTTTTTTCAACCTCTTTGCACCATTGCTCTGCGAGTATGCTGTTTTGGTGTGGGGCAGGAAAAAAGTTTGAATAGTTTAACTTAATTTGCGCTGCCGCAGTATTGGGTAAAGAGACAACACAAAAAAAGGTAAACAAAACCGTAACGAAAAAGATAATTCCCAAACGTTCCTTCATGATGAGCCCCCCTTATTTGTTTTCTTACATAGAATCTGAACGCCTTTGTATTAGTTCACGCATTTATTGTTTCTTGAATTCTTTCTCCATTGCTTCTTTGGCAGGCTTCACATAGATGTCTCTCAATTTTGGTTTCTCAATCTTTCCTGTAGGGTTACGTGGGATAGTAGCATATATAATCTTCTCCGGCCATTTGTATTTTGCAAGACCACTTTCCTTCACGAAATTGATAACCTCATCATCTGTAATGGCCTGCCCTTCCTTTGTCTGAATAATAGCCATGGTTATCTCCACCAATCTTGGATGTGGATAACCCAGCACTGCCACATCCTGAATCTTGGGATGCTTATGCAGCACATCTTCTATCTCGGCAGGGAATATGTTCTCACCACCCCTGATGATGAGATCTTTTGCCCTGTCTGCGAAGAAGATAAACCCTTCTTCATCTTTATATCCAAGGTCGCCTGTGTGTAACCACCCATCCGTTATCGTTTTGGCGGTCAATTCCGGGTTGTAGGCATATTCTTTCATAAGACGTGGCCCTTTGAGCAGTATTTCACCAACCTTGCCCGGAGGCAACTCTTTTCCTTTATCGTCAGCAATCCTTACCTCCATAAAGGTTGTTGCTCTCCCGACAGAACCGGGTTTCCTCATGATATCCTCATCGTAACAATTGGTGGGTCCACCGCCCCCGCCTTCTGTAATGCCATAGTTCTGTCCAATTGCCAGGTTCGGGAATATCTTCTTCGAATCCTCAAGGAGAACGTATGGAACAGGTTGTGCGCCGACTTCTATATGCCTGAGCGCTGAAAGGTCGTAATTTTTAAGATCCACCTGACCGGCTTTTATTGCATTAATGACGTCAGACCATGTAGGGACTGTATTCCAGCCACCTGTACATTTTTCATCCGCAATGGACCTTAAATAGAATTCCGGTTGTAATTCCATAGGCATGAGTATCTTGCCTGCGGCTATATAGCTTGGAAATGAGAGAAAGAGCGTGCCGCTATGATAATATGGGTGTGGTGCGAGGTATACGCTGTTATAGCCCTCATTATATGTAAGGGCATTACCTATGCCTATATAGAACAATGTCTTGTGGGTATGGCAAACAGGTTTTGGCACCCCTGTGGTGCCCGACGTAAACATGAGCTCTGCCATCTCGTCATCGTCTGCCTCAACGCAGACCTCCTTCGGATCACCCTTTTCAACAATCTCCCTATATGACTTCATGCCGGAAGGGGCATTATCACCAAGACAGATATAATGCTTACAATAGTCCATCTCCTTTATAATCGGCTCGACCCTCGGTACAAAACCATCCCCAAGTATAAAGGCTTTGCACTTTGTAACGTCTGCAGCATACTTAATATCACCGCTTGCGAAGCGGAAGTTCAACGGTGTTATAGTTGCACCTGTTTTTAAAACCGCAATGTAGCTTGCATGCCATTCCATGCAATTCATCATGAGATGGACAACGACATCCCCTTTCTTCACCCGGCATTCCTTCATCAGATAGTTTGCAAGCTTATTTGCCTGGTCATTATACTCTTCCCACGTAAGACTCCTCCGCAATCCCCTGGAGGGATAACTTTCGATAATGAACTCCCTCCTGGGAAACTTGCTTGCATTAAGCCCTGAAAACATTGCAAAATTCATCACGCCCTCCTTTCCTTATGCACGGGCATGTAGCTCAATCGAGAAGCTCTTTTTCGATGACATTTGCGGATAGTTCCTATCCCACGCCCATCAGCTTGGCAGGGAGCCACGTAGCGAGTCCCGGAAAAAGATACACAATAATCCCGCCAACAACGAGACTTATCAGGAAGGGGTATACACCGGAATATATCACGCCAAAGGGTGTCTTCGTAATATTCTTTACAACAAATACATTGATTGCTACCGGGGGAATAACCACGCCTACCATTACGGTAATGCCAATCATTATACCGAACCATAGCGGGTTATAGCCGAGCTTTTGAATGACAGGATAAAAGATAGGCGTAGCAAGAATCATAAATGCAAGGTCGTCAATGAAGGAACCGCCCAGGTTATAAATGAAAAATATAAGGATCATTATAATGCTCGAATGCACGGGAAGAGAGACAATCCAGTCAGCGGTCACCATAGGTATTTTTGTTACAGCGATAAAATGACCGAGCACGGTGGAGCCGGCAATCAGAAAAAGTACCATACAGGCGGTTCTCACAGATTCCATAATAGATTTTACAAATCCTTTGAAGTCAAGGTCTCTTTTTAGGACAGTTAAAAGAAGGACAAGAAAGGTTCCAACGCTGCCCGCCTCTGTGGGTGTAAAAAACCCCTTTAGAATTCCCCCTATCACAAGAAGGAAAATGAGAACAACCCATGTTACCTCCGGGAGCGATCTTATTCTCTGACCCCATGTGGATTTCGCCCCCGCGGGCCGAAGGGCCGGGCTCATCTTACACCACCCGTATATGACGAATAGAAAAAACAGGGCAATAAGGAGGCCCGGGAATATTCCTGCGAGGAACAGTCTACCGATTGACTGGTCGGTAATAATACCAAACACAATGAGCGTCACACTCGGCGGAAGCAAAATCCCGAGTGTTCCAACGGTAGCGACAATTCCTGTAGATAGTCTCTTATCATAACCGTAACGGTCCATTTCAGGGACGGCAACACTTGCAAAGGTCGCCGCAGTAGCAGGTGAAGATCCGCAGATTGACTTGAAAATAGTTGCCCCACCCACTGTCGCCATGGCGAGTCCGCCCGGAACATGACCTATAAATTTATATGCCGTATCGAATAACCTCTTTGCAATGCCCGAGTTAAAGGCAATCTGGCCCATTAAAACGAAGAGAGGGATAACCGTAAAGCCGTAGGAGTCAAAGACATCAAAGATATCCTTTGCCAGTAGATTTAATGCTGCGTGAAAGGATATAAGATAACCAAATCCGAGAAAACCTATAAGAATCATGGCAAATGCCAGTTCAATACCTGTGAGAAATAACACCAATACCATTATCAGACCTATGATTCCTACGATGACCTCATTCATGTTTTTCACCTGCGACCTTTAAAATGTCACAAAATAAGACGAGGCACTGTACGAGGCAGCAAACCCCTAATCCGTAGGCAACAGGGTAAAACGGCAGCTGGCGTGTCGAGGTAACCTCCCCTGATCTGTAAAGGTCCATGCCCAATTTGAACAGGTTCCATCCTATTAACAAGAACAAGCCGATGCCTATACATCTCGTAGCGATATTAAAGGCGTTTTGCACCTTTTTGGAGAACCAATCGATAAAAAAATCCACAAAGATATGGCCTCCGAGCCATGATGTGATAGGGACGCCAAACCCTATTACGACGGCTCCACCCAGTGCGACCAATTCAAAGGTGCCGACAATAGGATGCCCGAAGAGTCGCATAGCAACATCGGCTACGGTGAGAAACATAATAAAGGCCAAGGCAACCCCGGCAATTGCTTGCATCCATTTGCTCAGCCTCTCAACAACGCCAAAAAATCCAGCCATGCCTCCCCTCCTGAGATACGTGATATTTTGATTTGCCCGCTTGGTTGAGCATCACCACAGGACCTGATATTCAGCGGGGCGTAACCGTCAGTCACGTCCCGCTTTTTGATTTTCACTGGTGGTCGCTCCACTTGCCGTATCTCTCCCGTAGAACCCTGTGGAGTATCTTGCCCGGTCCTGACCTCGGCATCTCCTGTTCCTTGATAAAGATGATATTCTTCGGGACCTTGTAGCCGGCGATTTTGCCCTTACAGTATCCTGTAATCTCCTCAGGCGCGGCTGTCTGTCCTTCGTGGAGCACAACTACTGCGCTAACCTGCTCGCCCCATTTCTCGTGGGGTATGCCGATGACCGCCACGTCCTTCACCTTGGGATGGCTGCCGACTACATTCTCCACCTCGGAGGGGAAGACGTTCTCCCCGCCGGTGATAATCATGTTTGCCTTGCGGTCGACGAGGAACATATAACCGTCTTCGTCTCTCTTGCCCAGGTCGCCGGACCCGAAGTATTCTCCCTTCATGGCCGCAGCAGTCCTGTCAGGCTCCTTCCAATATCCCTCGAAGAGCATGGAATTTCTGGTATGGACCTCGCCAACCTCTCCCGGTTTGGTAACAAGGTTCCCTTCGTCATCATAGAGCCTGATCACATCCGAGAGGATCACCTCACGGCCGCAAGAGCCGAGCTTTGTGAGCTGCTCCTCAGGCTTCAGGATCGTTGCTATGCCTGATTCCGTGCAGCCGTAGGCCTCCCAGAGCCGTGAGTTGGGGAACATCTCGAGAATGCCCAGCTTGGTGTCCCTTCTGGCAGGCGCGGATGAGATGAGAGCCTTCTTGAAACTGGTGAGATCATATTTCTTTTTCACCTCATCGGGAAGGGCAAGCAGCATGATGTAGTGGGTGGGCACAAGGGAGGTGAAGGTAACCTTGTGATCGGAGAAGGTCTTGAGGAGATTCTCAGGGTCGAAGCTCACCATGTTGTAACACATCACGGTGCCGCCGACCCACGTTACAACAAAGGAATAGATGAGTGAGTTTATGTGGCAGCAGGGCATGACAAGGAGGTTCGTATCTGTGAATTCGAACTGGTACTCATAGATGGAAATCACATACTCCGAGAAGAGGTTTGCGTGGCTCTTCATTACGCCCTTCGCCTTTCCCGTCGTGCCTCCCGTGTACATAATGACCCAGATATCGTCCTCCCTTACATCAACCGAGGGCTCTTCGGGGCTCGCCTTTGCAAGGGCCTCTTCATAGGGGATGTACCCGTCGTATGTCTCTGAACCCGCGGCAAAGGAGATGTACTTCTCGACGGTAGGGAGGTTCTTCTTCATTCCATTGACCGTGGTGATCCAGGGGTATTCCTTTCCATTGGCAGGATCCTTTCCGCCCTGAACGATAAAGACCTTTGCCTCGCAGTGGTTGATGTTGTACTCCATCTCGGCAGCCGACAGCCTGAACATGATGGGCACACAGATGAAGCCCCCCTTCGCCGCTGCTGCATAGATGTCCATCCATTCCACGCAGTTGTAGGCAAGGGCCGAGAACCTGTCCCCCTTCTTCATGCCCATGTCGGCCAGGGCATTGGCAAGCCGGCATGATCTCTCGTTCCACTGAGCAAAAGTGAATTCCTTGTACAGGTCCTTTGCACCGATCTTGTTGGGCCACTTAAAGGCGTTGACCCTCAAGACATCCTTTGCCGTCAACCATCGTCCGTTATTCATTTACGGTCCCTCACTAAATACGTTTCTTAGAAATCCTCATCCCTCCGGGAATATTCCGACACGCTCCCGGCCTTCAAGAACTATTGTGAATAACACCCTCGTCAAAATTTCATCGCTCTCCCTGTCTCAAAGGCTTTAAGGTTGAGATCGAGCATCTTTTTTCCAAACCGTCGGATCATAACCTCTTTCCATGTCTTTTCCGGAAGATCAAGCAGTCTTGACAACACACCGAGCAGCAGCGTATTAACCAACAGCTCGCTTCCAAGCTCTATTGCCTTTTGCAAGGCGTTCAGGGTTATTACCGTGCGTTTGCCATCCTGTAATTTCTCCTTGATATTGTCCGGGTACTGGATCTTGAGGAAGTGGGCGATGGGAGGCACGATCTTTTGCTCGTTAACAACAATAGTGCCATTCGGGCGCAGATACTCGACGGCCCGCAAGGCTTCGACCGCTTCAAAAGCCAGGATATAGTCCGCCTCGCCCTTCGCTATGACGGGAGACGTGATATTTTTTCCGAAGCGGACATGGCTCGCGATGACGCCGCCCCGCTGCGACATGCCGTGGACCTCGCCCTTCTTTACGTCGTGGCCTGCAGCCAGGGCGACCTCGGCGGTGATCTCCGTCGCCATGACCGCGCCCTGACCGCCGACACCCACCACCAGGACATTCGTCGCTTTCTCCTTCATTGTATGCACCCCCTCTCCATTAGTTTGCCAGCTCGATGGCCTTGGCGTTGCAGAACTGCGCGCACACGGAGCAGCCCGTGCAGACGGCTGCGTCGATGAACCTGGCCTTCTCGCCCTTCTTCGACTTACCGGCCGCCTGATCGGATATGCCCAATGCCGGGCAGCCTGTAGACATGCAGACGCCGCAGCCCGTGCACTTCTCGGCAAGGACCGTATACGGCGTGGTCTTGATCTTCTTCGGCATCAGGGCGCAAGGACGGCTCGTTATGAGGACCGCCGGACCTTTAAAGGCAATCGCCTCCTTGAGGCCCTCGATGCAGCCTTTGACGTCGTAAGGATCGACGTGCTTTACAAATTTCACGCCGACTCCTCTCACGAGGGCCTCCAGGTCCACAATGGCGGCTGGTGATCCATTTGCCCTGAATCCGCTCTCCGCAGCCGGCTGGCCGCCCGTCATGGCGGTGATCCGGTTATCCAGTATGACAATTGTAATATTTGCGTTCGTGTAGACCGCATCATACAAAGGCGTCATTCCCGAATGGATAAAGGTTCCGTCCCCAAGGGCCGCGATAATCGGCTTGTCGCTTCCCCCGACCTTAGCCATCCCCACAGCGTTGCCGATGCTTGCCCCCATGCAGATGCATGTATGGATAGCGCTGATGGGTGGAGCAAAAGCGAGTGTATAGCAACCGATATCGGAATAGACGTTAACATCCATTTTCTTAAATGCCAGGAACATGCCCCTGTGAGGACATCCAGGACACATGACCGGGGGACGGGGCGGGGCATCTATTCTCTCAGCGATCACAGGCGCGGGCTTTTCCATTGGAATTCCGGCTTTTGTCAACCCTGCCCGGATAACGTCAGGGTCCAATTCTCCCTGAATTCTAAAATAGTCCATGCCGATGAAATCGTGTATCCCCATGATCTGTATTTCCTCTTCAAAGAAAGGACGGGTTTCTTCGATGACCACTAATTTTTTCACCTTGGAGGCGAAGTCCTTGACCATCTTTCTGGGAACAGGGAAAGAGATGCCCAGCTTCAGATAGCTTGCTTCAGGGATAACACGTTTTGCATAGTAGTAGGCTATCCCCGAAGTAATAATCCCGACCTCTTTGCTGTTCCATTCCACCTTGTTAAGGGGGGATGTTTCCACATATTCTCTAAGTGCTGCGAGCCTCTTAACGACCTCCGCTTCCCTCGGAATAGCCGTGCTCGGTATGATCACGTATTTACCTGGATTCCTCTCAAATCCCTTGACGGGGTATTCTTGACGGGGATAAAGATCGACTATCGTCTTGGAGTGAGAAACCCTTGTTGTTGACTTTATAACGACGGGGGTATCAAATTTTTCGCTGAGGGCAAGGGCCTCGCCCACATACTCTTTTGCCTCCATGCTGTCGCTGGGATCTAAGCAGGGAACCCTGGCCAATTTTGCATACATGCGCGTATCGTCCTCGGTTTGAGAACTGTGCTGTCCCGGATCGTCACAGGCAACCAGCACGATCCCGCCCGGTGTCCCCGTATGCGACCAGTTGATGAAGGCATCCAAGGCCACGCTGACGCCTGGTTGCTTCATGGACACCATCGTTCTTGCGCCGGCCATAGCTGACCCGATGCCGATCTCAAAGGCCGTCTTTTCGTTGGCTGCCCAATCCGCTATAATTTCCTCATACGCAGCTACATTCAGAAGAATCTCGGAAGCAGGTGTGCCCGGATAAGAAGAAGCGAGAACGACGCCGGCCTCATAAGCTCCTCTTGCAAAGGCTTCATTCCCGGAAAGCAGCTCCCGGCCTTCAGATTTTTGTTCTCCTTTTTTTCCCTCAACCGATTTACTCATCTCTTGCCTCCTTAAAAAATGAATGTCATGGTCGATCTGGTAGATATAAGCTCATCCAATATCCGCAATTCCCCCTATTGGAATATAAACGGTCTCAATGTGAGGATAACTCTTCTTCATGATCTCCATGAATGTCTCGACCTTTCTGTACGTGTCCTGAACAGGGAACTGTTTGATAAACTCCTCATATGCTTTCGGATTTGCTGCATCTGATGCGTGTTTGGGGAAATCGTGTGTCGGTATGACCCACTTGCAGCCAATGGCGTTCGCCGCATAGGCAGCCTGGTCAGGCTCCATCATTAACAACCCGCATACGGGAAGAATGCAAATCTGGGGCTTAAAGTAATCCCCGACTACGAATTTCATATCTGCTGCCAGTGCCGTATCTCCACTGATGTAGATCTTTTGTCCGTCCTCAAATTCAATGACGTACCCGGCAGCCATCCCAACCACTTCACTTCGCCCCCTATCGTCCATCACTGAACTGGTATGGGTGGCTGAAACCATCGTGAACTTGATTCCCTGGAAGTCAACGGTTGCACCGAAGTTGGTTGGAATCACATTCTTGACCCCTCGGCCCTGAAGGGAAAAGGCATACTCAAATTGGGCGATAACTGAAACGTTTTCGTTTTGTTGTGTAATCTCGTCGATTCCGGCGGCATGATCGAAGTGGGCATGAGTGATGGCTATTACATCGATCTCCTTCAGCTTCTCTGACGTTCTTTCCGTTATCGGCCATAGCGGATCATTCGTTAACCAGGGGTCAACCATTATGATTTTCCCCTGAGGAGAAAATAACTTGTAACTGACTGTACTGAGCCTCTGAATCTTCATAGCCCCCCCCTCAAAAAAGCCTATTCACGTCAGGAATTGCCTGGCGTCTGGTATCCTGTCTACAAATAAGTTGAATAAGTCCTTACGTATCCGCCGGGATGGCATTCATAATGGTTTTACATTTCAAGTAATCGAAGCGAGATAGCCTCCGGTAAAAGGTCATGTCATCCCTCTATACGTCGGCATCGATAATCAGGTTCTGAGCAAAAAGTGTACAGTCCTGTATAAAATATACAGACCTGTCTATTCTATCGATGTCGGCAAACTCTTGTCAAGCCTTTCTTTATGAAATTTTTTGCGTGCTGACATTTTCGATTTATTCTCAAATCATTATTGACATGCAGCCCAAGCCCTTGCTATACTCCCAGAGAAGATGGAAAAAAAAGAAA
This sequence comes from uncultured delta proteobacterium, assembly GCA_963835595.1. GTDB lineage: Bacteria > Desulfobacterota > Syntrophorhabdia > Syntrophorhabdales > WCHB1-27 > CAWEPK01. The sequence goes on from CAWIGL010000002.1 coordinate 297,678, forward strand.
GAGCAAGAAGCCGGGAGAGCAAGGAAAAGATACTCCGGACCACCATGCAGGTCTTCCTGAAAAAAGGGAGCTACACGGCAACATCGACGACTGATATCTGCCGGGCGGCGAAGATTGGACGGCCGACCCTATATAACTATTTCAACAGTAAGAGAAACCTCTTCTACTCGCTCCACCTCGATCACATGGAGAAGGTGCTGAAGCCCTACCTCGATGAGGCTTCATCGATCGATGACCCGCTCGCACGCCTCGTTTTTATGATTCACACGTTTACGGGAGAAGTGATAGGCCGCCACCCGGAGTTGAGGTTTCTCATCCATGATACCCTCGCCATCAAGGACGGGTATTTTAGGGACACCAGAAGGAAGTGGAAGCACCACTACCTTCTGCTGCGTTCCACTATTTCGGAGCTTCAGCAGCAGGGGAAGGCGCGCAAGGACATGAGCCCCTCTTACGCAGCCCTCTTTGTGCTCGGCATGATGACGTGGGGAACTTTCTGGCTGGACTTTCGGAGGCGGGAGGGAATCGACGAGATAGTGAAGTCGGCCGTCGATTTCGCCCTCGACGGGCTGAAAGTTAAGGCTCCTATCCCCTAAGCTCTTTTGGCAAAAGAACGTTCCTGCTTACTGGGGGTAAACTTTCCAGACGCATGACACTCGATGAAGTGCTCACCGGCAACCGCAAGAGGATCATAAGACAATGGAGCCGGACTCTGCAAGTCCCGTTCCGGCCGGAACTACCGGGACCAGCGGGAAAGGTATATTCATTAGAACCATTCACTATGCTTTAAACCGCCATAGATAAGGACCGGAATGAGTGGGGGAACAATATGAAACAGCAGACAAACGGTTTTGCAACGGCAGAAAAATACTACACAGAGTACGGGTCGAGGGCTAGGGAGTCAAAGGGGCCGGTGAAAAGGTTATTGGCTACCTGACCGCAATGGGCCCTGTAGAGATACTGACTGCAGCCGGTGTCGTGCCTTTCCGCCTCAAAGGGAACACCTCTGAAGCGATTACCAGGGGGGATACCTACATGGAGACAATCGTCTGTCCCTTCGTTCGCAACGTCTTCGACGCTGCGGTAAAGGGAAAATACGATTTTCTTGATGGTATAGTCTTGCCCCACCAGTGCGACAGCATAGACAGGACGAGCGATGTCTGGAGCTATAACCTCAATTTGCCGTATTTTCATTTTCTGAATGTTCCTCACATGACCGGAGATGCGTCGCTTGAGTTCATGAGGGATATCCTTGGTATTTTTATACGTAGTCTCGAAAGATTCACGGGTATGAGAATCACAGACGAGGCATTAAGCAATTCCATCAAGGCGCACAACGAAAACAGGCGCTTGATAAGGAACTTATATTCCCTGCGAAAGTCAAACCCGCCGCTTATTTCAGGAACGGAGATGATGAAAGTTCTGGTTGCAGCCATGAGTCTCCCGGTTCACGAATCGAATACCTTGATAGAAAGCGTGACGGCCGAGGCCAGGCAGAGGGGTGCTGCCAGTGTCGAGAAGAGAACCAGGATCATGCTTGTAGGGGACCAGATAGACGATACCGCAGTGACGAATATTATCGAAAATTCCGGGGCCTGGCTCGTAATGGACGACATATCGATCGGCGCTAAGATGCACTGGGCCGACGCCGATCCCACAGGCGATCCCGTGCATGCGATTGCCGAACGTATACTGAGAAAACTCAAATTACCCACGCTCGCGGAATCGGCAGCAACATACGATGAAAACGTGGAGTCGAGGTTCGGCCACCTGCAGCGCCGCATCGATGAGTTCAAGGTAGACGGGGTTATTCTCCTCGTCTACAAATACTGTGACCCATACGGTTTTGAAGTTCCTTCAGTAAAGAACTTTATTGAATCGAAAGGGACCCCGGTCCTGTACATCGAGGATGAGTACTCCACCTCTGCGCTTGGAAGGGTGAAGACGAGGATAGAGGCGTTCTTGGAAATGATCCAATCATAGACTGCGAGAACCGAAGGGGAATCCCATGGCAGAAGAAAGAAAAGCGAGACAACTGGCAACGGAAGCCGCAGTAAAGGTGCCGAGAATTGCACGTGCCAACCTGGTCGCAACGGTGAAGGCGAAGGAAGAGGGAAAGAAGGTAGCCTACGCCTTCATCGATTCGGGTCAGGAAGAGATTATGAGAGCAATGGACATTGTTCCTGCGTGGGTCGAGAGCTTCTCCGGCATCTGCTCGGCAAAAAGGGACGCCGAGAAGTACCTTCAAAGAGCTGAATCCGACAATTTATCCCGATCCCTTTGCACATATGCAACTTGTAATCTGGGCTTCGACATGTGGCGGCAGGAACTGGGAGGTGAAATGCCTCCCGACTCTCCCTGGGGCGGGCTTGGAAAGCCCGACATGATTATCGGGAGCGGGCAGCAGTTATGCGATCCTCGATTCAAATGGCCACAGGCCACGCAGTACTATCTCCGCGACGTACCCATCTTTCTCGGCGGCTTGTATTATCCTCCCTGGGACCCGACTATCGACGAGAAGGAATTCAAAGAACAGGAAAAACTCTACGTGAAATACACGACAGCCGAATTCCGCGAGCAGGTCAAGTTTTGTGAAAAATATACGGGCAAGAAGATGGATTGGGACAGATTACATGAAATCGTAGATCTGACCGATCGGACGTGGGATTTGTTTGTCGACACTTATGAGCTCCGCAAGGCGGTCCCGACGCCAATGGATACGGGGGACGCCATGAACACAATGGTGCCTTTTGCCTTCAATTTGGCAACCCAGGAGGCATATGACTTTTATATGGCGTTAAAAGCGGAACTGGAAGCAAAAATTGCCGCCGGGAAAGGCGTGGCGGGGCATGAGAAATACCGTTTAGTTTGGGGCGCCGGGCTTCCTTCGTGGTTCGCATTGTCCGATTTCCAGTATTTTAATGATAAGGGGGCCGTCTTCCCGGTAGAAGTTACTTACCGTAATGCGGAGAAGATCGAGCGGCTTGAACTGCCGAAGACAAGCGACCCGCTCGAGCATTGCGCATGGAGGCGGGTGCGGTTCTGGACGCACTGGTATGGCAAGGCGCGCAAGCGGCCAGGGTCTTTTCCCAAGGTCGAACGGATCATCGAGTATCTGGCAGATTACGGGTGTACGGGCGTCGTCTTCCATTCAGCCTTCTCGTGCCGTAGCTGGCATGCGGGCATCGTGCAGCAGGCACAGGTCCTGAAAAAGGTGTACGGAGATACCCCTGTGCTTATTATGGAAGGCGATATCGTCGATATCAGTGCGTACAACGAAATCGACACCCATAATAGGATCGACGCCTTCATTGAGACTCTTCAGACACGCAGGATTTAGAAGAGGTCATAGACCTATGAGGCCCGCCGCTCGCCTTGCACCGGACCGGACGGGGCTTATATTTGTTTAAAAGACCGTTTACCTCGCGGAGGTCGCCTTATGGCAAAGGTGCTGGTTGTCTACTTAAGCGCTTCAGGCACGACGGAGCAGATGGCACAGTACGTCGCGGAAGGGGTACGGATAGCCGGACATGAGGCCGATGTCAGGAAAACCGCCGAGATCGCCGGGCCGCGCGACCTGGCCGGGTACGACGCCTATATCTTCGGTTGTCCAACGTACCACCTCGACATGCCGCAGTCGTTTGCGTCCCTCCTCGACGCTGCCGCAAAGGCCGGCCTGGAAGGAAAAGCCGGGGGCGCGTTCAGCGCCCGCGCGCATCCGAGCAGCGAAGACGGCGGGGCCGCCGAGCGCGTTTTCAGCGTCATGGAATCGAGGCTCGGGATGCGTATGACGGACCTCGGCCCGTTCGACGTTATGGCCGATGTTGTCAACGGCCCCGACGGGGCGAGGGCCTGTCAGGAGTACGGCAAGGCCGTGGCGAAGATGTTAACGTAGAGCGCCGCCGCCGTGCCGGATGCCCTTATCTGCCGCGAGCGGCAAGATAAGGGTCTGCAAAAGCGGCGGGCCTCAAGGCCCGCCAGGTTTGAAAGGCGGCTCTTTGCCGGGCGGCACGCCCTGCTGCGCCATGCTCATCACCATCGCGAGCGTCACGTACGTGCCGCTCAGCGTCGTAAGGTCCACGATCTGCTGATCGGTCAGGTATTGTCTGGCGCGGCCGAACGTCGCGTCGGAGACCGCGTGCGTCGTGGAAAGCTCCGTGCAGAAGTCGTAGACGACCTCCACGTCGGGTGTCATGTCGCGCGGCCGCTTGCCCGCCTTTATGTCGTCGGCCACCTGCTTCGGCAGACCCTCCTTCAGTGCCAGCGGATAATGGGCATACCATTCGACCTGGCTGCGCCACTGCCGCCCGACGATCAGGATGGCAAACTCCGTCAGCTTCCGCGACAGCGAGGAATTCCAGCGGAGGTAGTCGAGGAGGTCGCACATCCGCTGCGCGAGCAGGGGGCTGCGCAGAAGAGGGTTATAAGGGCCGCCGATGCCGACGCTCGAAAACTTCATGATCTTCTCTGCCAAGGGCCGCTGCTGATCGTTGAGCTGGTCCATCGTAAGCTGCGGAAAGCGCAGCGGCTTACCGACCTCCTGGGCCTGCACGAAATTGGCCGCCCCGCAGCTCAGGGCTGCGGCCAAAGCCAGACAACCTATGCGGAGCATGTAACGCTTCATCGGGCTTCCTCCTTATGATCTCGCTTCTTTTAGGCTTGACCTGACACATCTTACCACCATGTCCGCACCTGCCACAACCATCATTTCCCTCCAAACACGATGTCAAGACCGAATGTTTTAATTGACATTGGAAACTTTAGGTACTATATTAGTTTCCAGAGTATATGAGCGCCTACAGGTCAGCCTCGCGCAATAGAACTCAGGCCGCCGCCGCGACGTCCCGGTCGGTCCGCAGCCGCATCGTCGCGGAGGCCAGGCGCCATTTCCTCGCCCACGGCTTCCGCACCGTCACCATGGACGACCTGGCGGCGGGCCTCGGCGTCAGCAAGAAAACGCTTTACGAGCACTTCTCAGGCAAGGTAGCGCTCCTCGAAGCCGTGCTCCGCGACAAGCTGCACGACATAGACGCCGACCTGGGGCGCATCACAGCGGCGGGCTTCTCCGATTTCCCGGCCGCGCTCCAAGCGCTTTACACCTGCCTCCAACGCCACATGGATGAGATCCAGCCGGCATTTCTCCGGGATATCCAGCGGGAGCAGCCGGAGATGTTCAGGCTCGTCCAGGCCAGAAGGCGGGAGATGGTCCGGCGGTATTTCGGAAAGGTCCTCGACGAAGGACGGAAGGCGGGACTGGTATCGAGGGACATCCCGGCGAACCTCATCATAGAGATCCTGTCGGCGACGGTGCAGGCGATCATGAACCCTCAGAAGATGGAGGAGTTCGGGTTGACGCCCAGGACCGGCTTCCTGACCGTCATAGGGGTGGTGCTGAAGGGCGTGATGACCGACAAGGGAAGGGAGAGCATCAGGCTGCCGAAGTCGGCCTATGCCGCCCGGAGACAGGTGAAGCCTAAGGAGACGGGATGACTGCTCATGCGACCAGGAAGGCGACGTTCCGGCTCGCGCTGCTCGCTGTCCTTCTTCTTTCCGGGTGCTCGTCGGTCGGGCCGGACTTCGCAAAGCCGGAGGCCCCGGTCTCTCAGAATTGGATCGACGCGAACGATCCGCGCGTCAGGACCGGGCCTGCCCAATATAAAGACTGGTGGAAGGCGTTCGACGACGCCGTCCTCGACCGGTTGGTCGACCGGGCGTACCGGGACAACCTTTCCCTGAGGATCGCCGGGGTCCGGGTCCTGGAGGCCCGCGCCATGCTCGGCATCGCCGTCGGCAGGCTCTACCCCCAGACGCAGCAGGCATCAGGCTCCGTGCAGGACATCCGCTTGAGCGACCGCTACCCCCTGGGGCCCTTATCGAGTCACCGGCCGTCCCCCATGCCCTATCGGGCAACCTTCTCAATTACTGGCAGGACCAGATAGGGCTGAACGCAAGCTGGGAGATCGACTTCTGGGGGAGGTTCAGGCGCAACATCGAGTCGGCCGGCGCGAGCCTTGCCGCGTCCGTCGCCGATTACGACAGCGCCCTTGTGAGCTTGACTGCGGACGTGACGAATGCCTATATCACGACAAGGACCCTCGAAAAGAGGCTCGCCATCGCCCATAAGAACGTCGAGGTCCAAAGGGAAAGCCTCAAGGTCGCGGAAGAGCGCTTACGCCACGGCACTGCCTCGCGCCTCGACATCGAGCAGGCAAAGACCGTATTGAGCGATACGCTGGCGTCGATCCCCGCCCTTGAGACGCAGCTCCGCCAGGCAAAGAACGGCCTCTGCATCCTTCTGGGGATCCCGCCCGGCGACCTGGCGGAGGAGCTGAAAGGCCCCGGCCCCGGGGAGATACCCGTCGCGCCCCCTGAGATCGTCGTAGGCATACCGAACGACCTGCTCCGCAGAAGACCCGACGTCAGGAGCGCCGAGTACCAGGCGGCTGCGCAGAGCGCCCGGATAGGCGTGGCGAAGGCGGACCTCTACCCTGCTTTCTCCCTGTCGGGGATGTTCGGCTTCCTGTCGAGCGACGTGAGCAATTTCAGCCTGGGCGACATGTTTGCCTGGAAGAGCCGCACGTACCAGTTCGGCCCTTCCGTCCAGTGGAGCATCTTCAACTATGGCCGGATCCGGAATAACGTCCGCGCCCAGGATGCTATGTTCGAGGAGCTGTTGATCGCATACCGTAACACCGTCCTGAAGGCCCAGCGGGAGGTGGAGGACGCCCTGGTGGCCTTCCTCAAGGCCCAGGAAAGGGCCGCGCACCTGGCAGCGAGCACCGAAGCGGCCGGGCGCGCCCTCGACCTCGTGGTCGAGCAATACAGGGAGGGCCTCCGGGATTTCACCGCAGTGCTCGTCGCGCAGCAGTCCCTTTTGAGCGAGCAGGACAGCCTGACAGCCACGCTGGGCAACCTTTCGACCAGCCTCGTGGCCGTTTACAGGGGGCTGGGGGGCGGATGGGAGATACGGGAAGGCAGGGAGCTTCTGCCTCCCGACGTGAAGGAAGAGATGGCGAAACGGACCGACTGGGGAAAGCTCCTCGACCCGGCTGCCTACGGGAAGCCTGCCGGTGAGCCAAAATCGCCCATCCGGCTCCCTGACTGGTAACATTGCGGGGGGCGGCCCGGTCCGCAGCAAGCCTTAACGCACCTGGAGGATAAGGTCATGCCGGCCATGCGAAAAAGGATAATCCCCATACTCGTTATCGCCGCAGTTGCGGTCTGCCTCGTCATTTTTCTCGTCCACCTGACAGCCCGCAAGCCGCCGGGAAACATCCTGTCGATCTCAGGCAACATCGAGGCCCATGAAAGCCTCGTCGGGTTCAAGGTGCAGGGCCGCATCGACGAGCTGCCCGTGCAGGAAGGCCGGTACGTCCGGCAGGGAGACCTTCTCGCGCGGCTCGACAGGAACGATTACGAGCAGCAGGTGCGGATCGACGAAGCAGCGCTCCGCTCTAAGATCGCCGAGCTCGACCTCGCCCTCGCAGGGACGCGCACCCAGGAGATCAAGGCCGCCGAGCAGTCCGTCCTCGACGCCAGGGCGGACCTGGAGCTGAAAGAAGTCGAGTTCAGGCGCAACCAGGCCCTTTTCGAGAAAAATGCGGTCGTCTCCGAGGAGGCGAGGGACACGGCGGAAACAAACATGAAGCGGGCGCGCACCGCCTACGAGCGCGCAAGCCAGACGTACAACGAGCTTGTTGAGGGCACGAGGAAGGAACAGATCGCGATAAACCGGGCGAACGTCGATACTGCAAGGCAAAACCTTGACCTCTCGCGCATCCGGCTGTCCTACACGTCGCTCTATGCGCCGAAGGCCGGTGTAGTCACCGTGCGGCAGGCGGAGCTTGGGGAGGTCATGCTGCCGGGCGCGCCGGTCGTGACGGTTGCCGACATAGACCACCTCTGGCTGCGGGGCTACATCAATGAGACCGACCTTGGCCGCATACGCTGGGGGCAGGCGGCCACGGTAACGACGGACACGTTCCCGGGAAAGAAATACAGGGGGCGCGTATCGTTCATCTCGTCCGTCGCAGAGTTCACCCCGAAGAGCGTCGAGACGCACAAGGAGCGCGTCACCCTCGTCTACAGGATCAAGATCGACCTGGAAAACCCCAGGCATGAGCTCAAGCCGGGCATGCCTGCGGACGCCGTAATCGAGGCGGCAGGCCGATAAATGCCCCTGCTGTAAGCAGCAGGGGCATTTCGTGAGCAGGGACGACCCGCAAGCGGGTGCCCCGACGAGCAAAGCTCGTGGAGGGGGCGCTGAGCCCCAATAATTGCCTGTGGTAAGGTGCGCCGAAACTCCAAGGATGACAGTCTGATGCGTAAAGCGCGGGAACTAAAAAAAACGCAAAAGAGACCTTCATGAGGAGAGGGCAACAGTATCCCGGCAGCGAGATGCAGGGAATCTACAAACTGAGGGTGGCGCCGGCCAACGACCACGCGATAGCCGTGAGGGGGCTGACCATGCAGTTCCCCGGCGTCACGGCGGTAGACGACTTGAGCTTCGAGGTGAGGCACGGCGAGATATTCGGCCTCGTCGGGCCTGACGGCGCAGGAAAGACAACGACCATCAGGATGCTCGCCGGCGTCCTCACGCCGACCTCCGGCTCTGCGGACGTGGCCGGCTTCGATGTCGCGGCCGACCCTGAAGGCGTAAAGCACCAGGTAAGCTACATGTCCCAGCGATTCGGCCTTTACGAAGACCTGACCGTAGACGAGAACATCCGGTTCTACGCCGGGATCTTCGGCCTCAACCGGGTAGAGAGGGAGCGCCGCGCCGCAAGGCTCCTCGCCGCTGCGGGCATGGCCCCTTTCGGCAGGCGCCTCGCTGGGAAGCTATCGGGGGGCATGAAGCAGAAGCTGGGGCTGGTCTGCGCATTGATCCACACGCCGCGCGTGATCCTCCTGGACGAGCCGACTAACGGCGTTGACCCCGTCTCGCGGCGCGATTTCTGGGCAATACTCTATTCCCTGCTCGACGAGAAGATCGCCATACTCATCTCGACGTCGTACCTCGACGAGGCGGAGCGCTGCCACCGCGTGGCCCTGCTCCACCAGGGGCGGCTCCTTTACTGCGACACCCCTGAAGCGCTCAAGAAAAAGGTGGCCGGCGAGGTCGTCTCCGTAATCGCGCCGGCCCCGAGGCGTCTCAAAGAGGCCCTCGCCGGCGCGGAAGGGGTCTCGAATATGTTGCTCGTGGGGGACAGGCTGCATCTCCTAGTGGATGACGCGGCGCGGCGCATCCCGGAGCTGCGCGCCAGGCTTGCCTCCGGGAACCTGCCCTTCGACGGCATCGAGGAGACGGCGGCCACGATAGAAGACCTTTTCGTCCAGACAATCGCAAGGGAAAACGCGAGGGCCGGAGATGCATAACAGCGCCCCGTCCGTAGTCGTGCATGAGCTGGTGAAGACCTTCGGCGCATTCACCGCAGTGGACCACGTAAGCCTGGAAGCGCGCCCGGGAGAGATATTCGGATTCCTGGGACCCAACGGCGCGGGCAAATCGACGACGATACGCGTCCTCTGCGGCCTTTTGCGCCCTACCTCAGGCACAGCCACGGTCGCAGGCATCGACGTCGCCCGCAGGCCCGAGGCCGTGCGCCAGCAGATCGGGTATATGTCGCAGCGCTTTTCCCTTTACAACGACTTGAGGGTGATCGAGAACATCCGCTTCTTTGCGGGCATGTACGGCGTGCCCGCCGCCGTGCTGCCGGAGCGCATCGCTTGGGTGCTGGAGATGGCGGGGCTGAAAGGCCGCGAGTCGGCCATTACCGGGACGCTCGCCACCGGATGGAAGCAGCGCCTCGCCCTGGGCTGCGCCGTGCTCCACCGCCCCCCGATAGTCTTCCTCGACGAGCCGACATCCGGGGTGGACCCTATTTCCAGGCGGCAGTTCTGGGAGCTGATCCAGGCGATGGCCGGCGATGGCGCGACGGTCTTCGTGACCACCCATTACATGGACGAGGCGGAGTACTGCCAGCGCCTCGTACTCATTGACGCGGGCCGGATCGTCGCTGCCGGCCCGCCGTCCGCCCTCAAGCGGGAAAAAATGAAAGGCGAGCTGCTCAACCTCGAGTGCGACCGGCTGGGGCAGGCGCTCGAGCTTCTCAAGGCGCACCCCCTGGTCATGGACGCAGCCATCTTCGGAAGCTCGATCCATATCGTCGTTGCTTCGGCAGGAGAATCCGCGCCTGTGCTTAAGGAATACCTCTCCGGCCGCCAAATAGCCGTCTTGCGGATCGGGCAGATCGGCCCTACCCTCGAAGACGTCTTCGTCTCCCTCACGGGCCGGCGGGAAGGACCGGGCATGGCGGAGGTCAGGCAATGAAGCTGCACAGGCTGAAAGCGATAGCGTGGAAGGAAATGCTCCAGATAATCCGGGATGCAAGGAGCATCGGGATAGTTGTCGCCATGCCGATCATCATGATGCTCGTCTTCGGTTACGGCGTCAGCGTTGACCTGAAGCACATGCCCGTATACTGCTTCGACCGCGAGGGCAGCCGGGCGAGCCAGGACTTGCTCAAACGCTTCCAGGCGTCGGAATATTTCGAGGTAGTCCGGGCGGTCCATAACTATCCCGACATTATCCGCGCCCTCGACGAAGGGCAGTGCAGGCTCGCCATCGTCGTGCCCCACGACTTCTCCCATAGGCTCAACGAAGGCAGGACGGTCGGCATACAGGCATTGATCGACGCGACGGACAGCAACACGGCCAACCTGGCAATCGCGTACGCACAGGCTGTCATCGAGTCCTATTCCGAGCAGGTGCAGCTCGACTGGGCACTGCGCCACGGGCAGAATTGGACGCAGGCGTCCCTCAGCGTTGACGCAAGGACGTGGTTCAACGAGAGCCTCGAAAGCGCGGCGAACATCGTGCCGGGCGTCGTCGTCATCGTGATGGCCGTCGTCGGGACGTTCCTGACGGCCCTGACCATAGCAAGGGAATGGGAGAGGGGCACGATGGAGCAGCTCATCTCCACGCCTGTGACCGCCCTCGAATTGATGCTCGGCAAGCTCGCGCCCTATTTCGCCGTCGGTATGCTCGACACCTGCCTGTGCGCGGTCTTCGGCATCCTCTGGTTCGGCGTGCCCTTCCGGGGCAGTTGGGGTGTCTTCTTCGTGAGCTCCGCCCTTTTCCTTGTGGTCGTCCTCTCCCTCGGGTATTTCATCTCCGTAGTAGCAAAATCGCAGCTTGCGGCGAGCCAGGCGTCGCTTCTTGTCACGTTTCTTCCTGCGTTCCTTCTTTCCGGGTTTCTCTTCCCTCTCGACCAATTGCCCGTCGTCGTCCAGGGGATCACCTACGTAGTCCCGGCGCGGTACTATATGTCCGTCATCCGAAACGTCTTCCTCAAAGGCTCGGCCATAACGATCCTGTGGAACGACCTTCTTGCCCTGGCGTTCCTTTCGTGCCTCCTCGTTTTCGCCGCAACGCGGATCTTCAAGAAGAAGCTCGGATAGCGAGGGGATATGCTAGGCCGGCTGCGCCACATGCTGATAAAGGAGTTCATCCAGGTGCTCCGCGACAGGCGCACCCGGTTTTTGCTTTTCGGCCCGCCGGTCATACAGATGCTCATCTTCGGCTACGCCGCGACCCTTGAGGTCAAGCACGTGCCGACAGCCATACTCGATTACGACAACACCCAGGCGACCCGCGACCTCATCTCCCGTTTTGCGGCAAGCACGTACTTCAAGGTGCGCCTGCTTCCGGCGGACCGCAGGGACATCCAGACGCTGATCGACGCGGGAGACGTCACCCTGGCGCTCCAGATCAACGACGGCTTCACGAGGGACTTGGACAAGGGGAAGACCGCGCATATCCAGGTCATCGTGGACAGCAGCAACTCCAACACGGCCCTGATCGGCCTGGGCTACCTGAACGAGGTGGCTGCGGCCTTCAGCCGGGACTACCGGACGGACAGGCTGCGGCGGCTCCAGCCTGCTGCTGCTGCGAGCCTGCCAAGCATCGTGCTCGACCGCAGGCCCTGGTACAACACCGACATATCGGACCGCTGGTTCTTCATACCCGGCGTCATCGGCAACCTCATTATGGTGATCGTCGTGGACCTGACCGCCTTTGCCGTCGTGCGGGAGCGCGAGATAGGGACGCTTGAGCAGATCATGGTCACCCCCATCCGCCGGGTCGAGTTCATCCTGGGGAAAACCGTGCCTTTCTTTCTGATCGGCCTATTCGACGCGGTCCTCGTATCTGCCTTCGGCACCCTCTGGTTCGGCGTGCCCCTGCGCGGCAGCATAGCAGTCCTGGCCCTCGGCACGGTCCTGTTCCTGCTGTGCGTCCTCGGCATCGGCCTCTTTATCTCCACCGTATCGAGGACGCAGCAGCAGGCGATGACAACCGCCTTCTTCTTCATCATCCCCTCGATCATCTTCTCGGGGTTCGGCACGCCGATAAGCAACATGCCGGAGGCGCTCCAATGGCTGACCTACCTCGACCCGCTGCGCTATTTTCAGGAGGTCCTGCGGAGCATCTACCTCAAGGGCGCGGGGTTGGGCCTCCTGTGGCAGGATATGGCGGCCATGGCGCTCCTCGGCGTCTTCATGCTGGCGGTCAGTGTCTTCCGCTTCCAGAAGTCGCTAGATTAAGAATGGCGGGAGAAAAGAAGATAAGGGGAGAAGCGGCCCGCCGCTCGCATTCTTGTTGACCGCTGTCCTGACAATTTAGTAGACTCCCGTCATTGCGCTTTCGTGTAAGGGTTCAAGGAATGCGAAGCTATCTCATATTCGTTACCGCCGGACTGAGCATCTTCATGAACGCCATCGACGCAACGGTGGTCGCCGTCGCCTTTCCGAGCTTCACGCGGGAATTGCACGCGAGCGTCCTCTGGTCCGCGTGGACGATCTCGATCTACTTTATTGCAGTCACGATGACGATGCCGCTCGCGGGGAACCTGAGCGACAGCTTCGGCCGCAAGAAGGTCTTCCTCTTTTCCCTCGTAGTCTTCACCGGAAGCTCCCTTGCCTGCGGCCTTGCGCCCAACATTTCGGCGCTGATCGCCTTCAGGTTCCTCCAGGGCATCGGGGGCGCCTGCTTTCTTCCCGTGGCCTCCGGCATCGTGAGCGACCACTTCCCTGAAGGCCGCGAGGCAGCAATCGGCCTCTTCTCCAGTATTTTCGGCATAGGGGCCGTCGTCGGGCCGAACCTGGGGGGCTGGATCGTGAGCCAGTACTCCTGGCGCTACATCTTTTACATCAACGTGCCCATCGGCATCGCCTTGATCGTCTCGTCCATGATGCTGCTCAAGGAATCCGGGGCGCTTACCCGCACAAGGATCGACTTTGCGGGGGTGGCGCTTATGAGCGGGTCGCTGCTGTCGCTCATGCTCGGGCTAAATTTCGTTGCAGAGAGCATCTCTGTCCCTTCCATCCTACTTGCGGCGCTTCTCGTGCTCGTCAGCCTACGGCTTGCATTTCTCTTCCTCAGGCAGGAGAAGCGAGCGGCCAGGCCGATCATCGACGCCGCCCTGCTGGAGTCAAAGGCCTTTGCCGCTGCAAACGTATCGAACCTGGTTGTGGGAATGACTACTATGGGGGTCTTTTCGTTCGCCCCTCTCTACGTGGTGTCGGTCCACGGGCTCTCGACGCTGATGAGCGGCATGATCCTCACCCCCCGCTCCCTGGCGATGGCCTTCACTGCCGGCGTAACGAGCTTCCTCTTAAGGAGATTCGGCTACCGGTGGCCCATGGTGATAGGCTTCGCTGCCAACGGGATTACGATCATCCTGTTCGCGCCGGGACTGTTCCCGGCGCATGGCGCAGGCGCCGGCTGGGGAATCCTGGGGGCGCTATCGGTGCTTTTATTCGTGAACGGGCTTGGCACCGGGATGATATTTCCGGCTTCCAACAATGCATGTATAGAGCTGATGCCGGAGAAGGTAGGCACAATCGTCGGCTTGAGGAACATGTTCAGGAATATCGGCGGGGCGCTCGCCATCTCCATCGTCACCTGCATCCTTCATCTTAGCCCCAATACCGCCAGCGGCTTCGTGGTCGTCTTTATCGCCTTCGGCCTCATGCCTCTGGTCTCGATCCCCCTCCTCTTCCTTATGCCCGCCGGAGGGAAGGCATGGGGGCAGGCGGCGAGCTGACGGAGTATTTTGCACGATTGAGTCTCGATGCGTCAGGCGCAAGCCGCGTCCCGAAGCTCAAAGGCAGCGAAAGCGCCGATCGGACGACTTTCGCCCGCCTGTCGCACGGGCCGCTTCAGACCTTGCGGGCGACGGTGGACCGGTGGAAATCGGGGCTTGCGCGCCCTTCCTCGGCACTCTCGCTTCCCTCCCACCGCCTATAAAGGCTGTGCTCGATGTCGAGGCTGTCGAGTATCTTCCCTACGGTCTGGTCGATCAGGTCATCGATCGTCTTCGGGGCGTGGTAGAAGGCCGGGACGGGCGGCAGGATAGTCGCGCCCGCATCTGCCGCGAGCGTAAGGAGCCTTAAATGGCCCTTGTGGAGGGGCGTCTCCCGCACTACGAGGATAAGGGGGCGCCTTTCTTTGAGCGTTACGTCGGCTGCGCGTATTATAAGGTTGTCGTCAAAGGAGTTGGCTATGCCGGAGAGGGTCTTGATCGTGCAGGGGGCGACGACCATGCCCTGCGTCCTGAAAGAACCGCTTGCTATGCAGGCCCCCACGTCTGCGGCGTCGTGGCTCTTGTAGGCGAGCTGCTCCACGTAAGGGACGGAGTATTGCGTCTCCGTCTCGATATTCTTCTTTCCGGCGTCCGAGAGCACCAGGTGCGTCTCCATACCGAGGTCGCGCAGCACCTCAAGCAGCCTTACCCCGTATACCACCCCTGTGGCGCCCGTAATGGCGACGACCATTCTTTTCATGTCAGGCGTACCTCCGCGCTGTGATTTACCGGCCTGCCGGTCCCGGCCGATATCTGCATCCCCCCGGATGTGTTTTGTTAATCACACAATTCTATGCCTCGGCAAGAAACAATGTCAACCGGAAAAGGGCGCCTTCGCCCCCACACCGGGATGCTATGCGCTGCCTTTCACCCTGCCGACCGGGATGATATAGAGCGGCTCTTCACGTATTCCCAGGAGCTCCCTGACGCCGCCATCGTCGAAGGCGCCTACCATGACGGAGCCCAGGCCCAGGGCGATTGCCTGGAGGGAGACGTTCTGCCCCGCGTGGCCCGCTTCCATGTGGACATAGCGGGCGGCCCTCTGGCCGTACCGCGCCTCCGTCCTCGCGTAGTCGGCCGCAATGATAATATCGACCGGGGCGCTTGAGACCATCCCCTGTCCCAGGGCAGCCCTCGACAATTTCCTGCGCAGGTCCCCTTCGGCCGCCGTCTCCAGGCTGTGCCCGGAAGGGATATATCGGTAGAGGGCCGGCGCCAATCCTTCCACCTCTCCTGCGGCGAGGTAGGTCTCCAGGGGGTAGGTCGCCCCGGCAGACGGCGCCGTCCTGCGGTACAGGTTGACGCCGGAGGCCGCCCATAAGAGCTGCGAAACCTCGTCGAGCCTCAAGGGACCGGCCGCGTACTCCCTCACGGACCGTCTCTCGTTGAGCGTCTCTTCAAGCGAAGCCGGTCCTTTTTCCCTTACCTTCGGAAGCCTGATCGCACCCCCCATATCCTCACCCCCGACGAGGTCCTTGCACATATTATAAGCATATCAAAAAAACGGGCCTCATCAGAGGAATATCATCGTCCCGTGCGGACGTGCCCCCTTGCCAATTTTTCCTTAATCAGATAGATTGTGAGGAACAGGCAGAGGCAATATCCCAGAGGGTCCCGATGTCTTCTGAAGAACCTACGCTTATTCAAATTTTGGCCCGGATTTCAACGGCCCTCAACTCTATCGAGAGCGGCGGCCGAACGTTGAGCCGGGCTTTGGATATCATCGGGTCAACAGGCCTGGCCGAAGACGTTCTTCTTGTAAGGAAGCAGTTCAAGGCCGGGGACGATTTTGTCCCCGTCTGCCTCGGGTCCTGGAGCCTGCACAATAAAGATGCTTCACCTGAGAATTGGGAATTCGAGTTCCTGAAACCAGGTCGATTGCCGGATAAATGGCGGAACAGTCTGGAATCAAACGCAATAGTTTTTGTCGAAGACGCTTCTATCGAAGACTTGCCCGGCTTTGCCAACCTGACTTTCATCCCTCTCTTTTTGGAAGCGCAATTATTCGGCTTTCTCACCATTGTCAACAGCGGCAGGATCGGTTTCTTAAAGACCAATGAGGATTTTCTCCAGGCCGTTGGCGGCATCTTCGAGCTTTTTGTCGCCAAGATCAACTTGCGCAAGCGGCTGGATGACTTCATGGACTCAATGCCCACGCCGGTCCTGATAATGGACGTGAAAGGCACGGTTACCGGATGGAACAAACCCTCTGAAGAAATGACCGGGTGGAAAGCCGAGGAGATCATAGGCATCGGCGACTATGGACAATCCATTCCTTACTATGGAGAGCGGCGTCCAACCGTCTCTAACCTGATACTCCATCCCAACCCTGAATGGGAGAGCCGCTACCTAGAGTTTCGCAGGGTGGGTGATTGCGTCTACTCTCTCGCATACTGCCCCGGCGTTCCTGGGGGAGGGGCATTCGTACGATGCAAGACCTCAAAAATCTACGATTTGAACAACCGCCTGTGGGGAACCGTCCACACCGTCCTTGATGTCACGAGGGAGCGACAGATAGAAAAGAACTTGCACCAGTCCGAATCGATGTACGGCGCAATCGCAGATTTTTCCCGCATGGGCATTATGCTTTTTCGCAGGGATGGCGTCCTTTACAATAATGACCAGCTTTTGCAATTTATCGGAGGCAATGGGAAACAGGTTACGCTCGACCACCTCATAGAGTGGGTTGATCCCGAGGACCGGAAAGAGCTGATTCGTAATCTGGAGAACCTCTTTGGAGGCATAATCGGAACGGCCCGATGGGAATTCAAAGCCCGCCAAAACAATGCGGTTAAGTATTACCGCTGTAATGCCCAGGTGATGGAGTATGAAGATAAGCCGGCCATACAGTTCATTCTGGACGATATCACCGAGCAGAAAGAGCTGGCGGATAAGGCAAGGCTCAATGAGCTGAGACTTCACCATGACGGCCGGCTCATTGCCCTGGGGACTATGGCCGCAGGGATAGCCCATGAATTGAACCAGCCTTTGAACACGATCCGCGTTATCGCCGACGGGCTGCTTTACGGAAGAGACGAGGGATGGTTGCTCGATCAGGAAGAGCTTTTTGAAGGTCTGGAGATGATAACCCGCCAGGTGGTCCGCATGGCGGATGTAGTTCAAAACATCAGGAATTTTGCCCGGGATGACAGGCGGAAGAACCACGAAGACGTGAACCCCAACGAGGCAGTGGCCAACGTCTTCGCCATGGTGGGACGCCAGCTCGAGGTCCATGACATCCTCGTCCTTAAGCTCCTGGCGCCCGATTTGCCGCCGATCATGGCCAATCTGAACCGGTTGGAGCAGGTTGTCATGAATCTGGTCGTCAACGCCAGGCAGGCATTGGATGAATGCCGGCACGACCGGAAGGAGCTGTGGGTCCGGACCGGTAAAGAGAACGGCTGCGTTTTTGTCGAGGTCGGAGACAACGCGACCGGTATCTCCCCGGACATCATTGCAAAGATCTTCGACCCCTTTTTCACCACAAAAGAAGTGGGGAAAGGCACCGGCCTCGGCCTGACGGTCAGCCAGTCCATCATGGCTGAATTCAAGGGTCGCATCGAAGTATTCAATAACGAGCGGGGAGGAGCGACCTTCGTAATGACGGCCCCGGCGCGCGGAGAAAAGGCTTGAATATTCTCTTGGTAGACGATGAATCGGATGTTCGAAAGAGCTTATCCGGCTTTCTCAACAAACTGGGACACCGCGTCGTAGGCGCCGACGACGGGATGGACGGCCTTCAAAAATTTCACACCGGCGCCTTTGACCTCGTTATAACCGATGTCCGTATGCCCAGGATGGACGGCCTGGAGCTTATGAGACGGATCAAGCAGATCGAGCGCTCTTCGGTAGATGTCATTATCATTACCGGTCACGGCGACATGGATAGTGCAATCAAAGCGTTGAAATACGGCGCTTACGACTATCTTCAGAAACCCATAAATATACGGGAGCTGGCTATAACGATTGAGCGGTCGATGGAATACAAGACGCTGCGCAGCAACTATAACAGCCTGAAGGCGGAGTTTCGGGAACGTGTGGACACCGAGACACGGGAGTTTCGCGGGGAGGCGGAAAGACTGCGGGAAGCCTACCTCCGGGAAATCGGCCTGAGCGACATTCGTGTTTACTCCGATGCCATGCGCCAGGTCACCCACCTGGCGGAGAAATACAGCGCGGATAGATCGGTGCCCGTCTTGATCGAGGGCCAAACCGGGACGGGCAAGGAAGTAATTGCGCGGTTTCTTCACTATTACGGTCAGGCCGGTGCTACCGCCCCATTTATAGCGGTCAATTGCGGCGCCGTGCCCAGGGAGCTTTTTGAGGGTGAGCTTTTCGGTCACGAGCGCGGGGCGTACACGGGGGCAACGGCTGAGGGGCGGATGGGCAAGATCGAGCTGGCGAATAAGGGCACGCTTTTCCTGGACGAGATAGGGGAAATGCCGATTGATGCACAGGTCGGCCTTCTGAGAGTACTGGAGGAGAAGAAATTCTTTCGCCTCGGGGGCGTCAGGGAAATACCGATCGACGTCCGCTTCATCTCGGCTACAAATAAGGACCTTGCGCAGGAGGTAAAGGCCGGAAGATTCAGGAGCGATCTTCTCTACCGCATCAACATCGGCGTTATTGCTATCCCTCCCCTTCGCGAGCGAAAGGAAGACATCGTACCCCTGGCGCTGGGCTTCTTGAACCGCGCCGCAGCAAGACGGGGAAAGAGGTTCGGCGGGTTTACACCGGCGGCGCAAGAGTTCCTGAACGCGCTTCCGTGGCCGGGAAATGTACGCCAGCTCAAGAATGCGATGGAGCGCCTTGCCCTGTTGTGCGCATGGGAGGAGGTGGACGTTCCCGATCTCCTGTTCATCAGCGATGCAGCTTCATCTGACGATTCATTGCCCCAGACCTCACCTGTCCTCGGCCATGACGATTTCAACCTTCCCGACGAAGGATTGGACCTGGAGAAGCTCAACCGGAACATCATCACGCGGGCGCTGCAAAAGCACAAGGGAAATAAGACCTCTACCGCCCAATATCTGCATATTTCCAGAAGGGTCCTCCAGGGAAGATTAAAAAAATCGGGCCTTTTCTAGTCGATCCTTGTTCGCCTCGCCTAATGGCATTTTCGGCGCGTCGCCCGCTGCACGAACCGGTGCAAACCGACCCTGGCCGTGTACCAATCGGTTCAATAGTGATTTTCGCTCCCCCTGGCTTTGCGATAACCTGTCTATTTTATTCGCATTTTCTATAAGATGCTGAGGCACGGGCCTTGCTTATCAAAGTGACGGGTATGGTAATTATTGGCGAGCGGATAAATGCCTCCAGGAAATATGTCGCCCAGGCCATCGTTTCGCGGAACCACTCCTTTATTCAGAACGAGGCAAAGGCGCAAGCCGTGGCAGGGGCAGATTATATCGACGTCAACGCCGGGATCTTCGTGGGGGAGGAGGCGGAACATCTTGAGTGGCTCATCAGGAAGGTGCAAGAAGTGACCGATGTCCCCATCAGCATCGACAGCCCCGACCCGTCGGTCATCGAGTCCGTGATCTCTTTAGTCGGGAAAAGCCCTATTATCAATTCGATTACGCTAGAGCCGTCGCGCATGAACGGCATCCTGCCGCTTGTCGCAAAATACAAGACAAAGGTAATCGCCCTTTGTCAGTCGGGGGAGTCAATCGCCGAGACAACAGAGGCCAAGGTGCGGATGGCCGGTGAGCTCGTGGAGAAGGTAACGGCGGCAGGTATCCCCATAGCGGACCTTTATATCGACCCTCTCGTATATCCCATCGCGGCTAACAACCTGTCGGCCCTTGCCACCCTCGACGCCATCGAGCAGATCATGAAGCAATTTCCTGGGGTACATACCACGTGCGGCCTGACGAATGCATCCTACGGACTTCCGAGCAGGAGGCTCATCAATCGAACGCTGCTGGTCGCAGCCATCGTCCGGGGACTCGACTCCGTTATTGCCGACCCCACCGACAGCCAGCTTTTCGGGGCGCTGAAGGCTGCACTGATGATCGCCGGCAAAGACGAATACTGCATGGGCTTCATGGCCGCGTTCAGAGAAAAAAGATTTGAATAACCGGGAGGAGCCGTCATGGAAAGACATAAAGTCACTATAAAGCAGTTGCAGGAAATGAAGGCCCGCAAGGAGACGATCACGATGCTTTCAGCTTATGATTATCCCCTCGGACAGGCTATGGACCGGGCCGGTGTCAATATAGTCTGCGTGGGCGACTCCCTCGGCATGGTCGTTCTCGGTTACGAAGGCACTGTCCCCGTTACGATGGAGCAGATGGTCCACCATTGCAGGGCCGTTACGGCAGGCTGCAAGAAGTCGCTCGTCGTGGCGGACATGCCTTTCGGATCGTACAACGAAAGCAAAGAGCAGGCGATACGGAACGGGAATCGCTTCCTGAAGGAAGGGGGAGCGGACGCCGTCCTGCTGGAGGGCGGAGAGCGCGTTGCCGACATCATACAGGGGCTGGTAAAGGCGGGCATTCCGGTGATGGGCCATCTCGGCGTTACACCGCAGACGGTATCGATGCAGAGTGGATACAAAGTCAGGGGGACCGAAGCGCAGGAGGCATACCAGATGCTCAGGGAAGCCCTTGTTCTCCAGGAAGCCGGGGTTTTTGCCATAGAGCTGGAGTGCATCCCGGAGCAGGTGTGCAAGGAGATCACCCAGAGGGTTTCGGTCCCCACGGTCAGTTTGGGCGGGGGTAGGCACTGCGACGGCGTATTCATGATTACCTATGATGCGCTGGGCCTTTTCGAAAGGTTTACCCCAAGGTTCGCAAAGAAGTATGCCCACCTGCTGGACGAGATCAACGGCGCGCTGGCTGCATTCGTACAGGAGGCAAAAAGCGGGAAGTTCCCTCAGGAGGATAACGTTTTCAATATCAAGGAAGAAGAGTATAGGAAGTTTTCAGAGTTGGTCAAGGCCAACCTTTAAGAAACCACGAGGAGATCGACGGCATGGCCAAAAATATAGCCGATGTTTTCCGGAACCTGCAAGCGGGCGAGATCGAGAAAGTCGTCAACGAACAGATTGGGGACGGCGCCGATCCATACTCCATCTTAAGGGAATGCCAGGGTGAGATGGCAAAGGTCGGCGAGAAATTTGAAAGCGGTGAATTCTACCTGGCCGAATTGATTATCTCCGGCAAGATGTTCGAGAAGGTCGCCGTGATGCTTGCCCCCATGATTAAGGGGAAAGGGCCTGAAGATGTCGAGTCTGCCGGGACCATAGTCCTCGGAACGCCGAAGGGCGATATACACGATCTGGGAAAGAACATTTTTGCGATAATGGCCAGGTCTGCGGGTTTTGAGGTGATGAATCTTGGAGTCGATGTCCCTCCTCAAAAATTCATAGAGGCAGCTCACGAAGTCCGGCCGGACATCATAGGGATGTCGGGGCTGCTGACGCTTGTCTATCCTTCGATGAAGGAAGTGGTCGATCTCTTAAATGAACAGGGGCTTCGAGGCAAGGTGAAGGTGATTATTGGCGGCGGGGCAACTGGAGAGGAGGCCCGCCGGTACGTCGGGGCCGATGCCCAAACGCTCGACGCGGCCGAGGGAATCCGCCTGTGCAGGAAATTGATAGAGTCGTCGAGGGCAGGAGGGACGATATGACCGGAATCGAGCGATTACGAGCCTGCGTGGCCCTGGAAAAGGTCGACCGCCCGGCGATATTGCCCTCGTACATGGACCGGTTTGCTGCCCTGCAAGACGGGATGACCTTGGCAGACATACTGGAGCGGCCGGACGACGCATCGACAGCCATGCGAAAGCTGTGGGACAGGCTGGGCGGCTGGGGAGACGGGGTCTACTATGCGGGGGGAACCGACATCTACTACCTTTCCGTCAAGTTCCTGATGCGCATTCTGCTGCCGGGTAAGCATCTGCCGCGTGACTCCTATTGGCAGATCATGGAAGCGCCCATCATGCAAAGGGACGATTATGACCGTCTTGCCCGGATGGGCTGGAACGCCTTTGCTCTTGAGATGATTCCCAAGGTATGGGAGATTTCTCCTGAGGAGATGGAAAGGGACGGTTCGGTGGAAGCATACAACGGGACACAGGGCGTGAAATCCCTTAATCAATACAGAAAGGATACGGAGCTATGGCGTGAGAAAGGGGTCGAGGTATTTGTCGGAGCATCGGTGCCCTCTCCTCAGATGGCGCTCTCCTGCGCCAGGTCACTGACGGAATATACGCTGGACCTTTATGAGATACCCGACAAAGTCGAAGAGGCAATCTGGGCCGCCCTGCCCGACCTCATACAGAACGGCATCGCCGGCTGCCGGGCGACGGGCATCCCTTGCGTCGCCGTCATCCTGGAGCGGGGCTCGGCCGCCTATTATCGCCTTAATCTGTTCGAGCGTTTTGAATTCCCCCAGCTCAAGAAAATGATCGAGGAGTTTGTCAGCCACGGAATCACGCCGCTGCTGCACCTGGATACGGACTGGTCCAAAAATCTTCCTTATTTCAAAGAATTTCCGAGGGGTAAGGTTATAGCTTCCCTCGACGGCACAACCAACATATTCAACGCCAAGAAAGTGCTGAAAGACCACGTTTGCGTGATGGGGGACATGCCTGCTTCATTATTGGCAGCGGGCACAACCAAGGAAGTGGAAGCCTATGTAAGAAAGCTCGTGGAAGGGGTCGGCGAGGGTGGTGGTTTTATTCTCGGGACGGGTTGCAGCATGCCTCCGAATGCCACGTTCGAGAACGTGAAAACCATGATCGATACATGCAAGTCTTACGGATAGCTCACATTTCGCCTTTACCGACCTCATGCGCGGCGCCGGGACACGAGATTTCGTTGTCCGTGGCCGGGTTTGGAGTTAATAAATGCTCTATTTCCTGAACGGTCTGACGTTTGCCATGCTCCTGTTCCTGGTGTCCGCCGGACTGAATATTATTTTCGGCATATTGGGGATAGTCAATTTCGCCCACGGCGCCCTTTTTGTTCTCGGGGCCTACGTGGCCCTTTCGGTAATTAAGATAACGGGCAATTTCTGGGTGGGCTTGCTCGTTGCCCCGTTGCTGGTAGCCCTTGTGGGCGGCGTTCTTGAGCGCGTCTTTATCCGCCGCGTCTATGAACGGCATGAGGCCTATTCTATCCTGGTGACGTTCGCGCTTGCCCTCATCATCGAAGATTTTTGCATGACTGTCTGGGGCTCGGAAGTGAAATCGGTCACGGTCCCCCCGGAGCTATCGGGCATTACCGAGATATTCGGGACTGCTTTTCCCGTAAGCTCCCTGGTGATCATTATTGCCGGATTAGCCGTCGCCTTCGGCATCTGGCTTCTGTTCTACAAGACAAAAGCCGGCAGGCTGCTCAGGGCGGTCTCCTCCGATCGGCTGATGGCCAACTGCATCGGGCTCAACGTGCCGTTTCTATTCTCTGTAACGTTCATGATCGGCGCCTGGCTCGCCGGCATGGGCGGCGCACTCGGGACGCTTCGCTTTTCCTTCACTCCTGCAACGGGCCACGACTATCTTGTGTACAGTTTTGCAGTGGTCGTGATCGGTGGGCTGGGGAGCTTTCCGGGCGCCTTTTTCGGGTCCCTGATCGTCGGTTTCTTCTATATCCTGGGCGTGCTCGTCGTTCCCGAGCTTGCTATGGGGTTCGTCTTTATGCTGCTCCTGGCCGTCCTGATCGTGCGCCCTCGCGGCCTGTTCGGCGGGATCAAGGAGGCGCGGCAGCATCCACTGGCCGCCGAATCGGCCATCGTGCTCGATGAGACCGGAATGGCGGCCGGAAGGGTACGCATGAGAAGGGTCGGCGTGGTTGTCGCTTCGGTGATAATAATCCTGCTCGCGATTGCCCCCTTATGGGCCAATCGCTACTGGCTGACGTTCCTGACCTATATCTTCATAATGGCCATTTTTGCGACCAGCTTTAACCTGCTCCTGGGATACGGCGGTATGCTCTCACTGGGGCAGGCAGCCGTCTTTTCCACGGGTGCTTATGCGTCTTCGATCCTTGTCTTGAAGCTTTCCGTCTCCTGGCTCGCGGCGCTCGGCGCGTCCCTTGTCGCTTCCAGTCTGATGGCTCTTATCATGGGGTTCTTCAGCATCAAGCGCAGGGAGATATACTTCGCGATGATTACCGTTGCTTTCGCTCAGATGTTGTACATGATCGTTTACAAATGGAAGAGCCTCACCGGCGGGGATGACGGCCTTGCAGGCATTCCCTTCGCGAAAATAACCTTTTTCGGCTACACGTTTAATTTCAATACGCCCGGCAGGTACTTTTACCTCACCCTCGTATTTTTCGTGCTGTCCATGGTTCTGCTCAGGCCGGTCATCAAATCGCCTTTCGGACAAATCCTGAAGGGGATCAGAGAGAACGCCACCCGGGTAGAATTCATCGGCCTCAATCCGCAAAATTACAAATTGGCTGCCTTCGTCATCGCCGGGTTTTTCGGAGGTCTGGCCGGTGCCCTCTTTGCGCCCTACGCCGGCACCGTGGCGCCCGATATCGCCCATTGGTCCACTTCCACAGAACCGTTGTTCATGACCATCGCCGGCGGTCTCGGACAGTTTTGGGGGCCGGCGGTGGGAACCGCCATCTATATGATCCTGAAGAATGTCTTTACGTCGGTGACGCACCATTGGATGCTTGTTCTCGGTTCGATCCTGGTGTTCATCGTGATGGCCTTACCCGGCGGCATTACGGGGTTTTTTATGAGCAAAGCGGCTTATCTCTCAGGCTCAAGGGGAAGGAACGTTGCAGACAGGTGAGATGGTAAACGAGCCATGCTATCGTAAGGAGATGACGTTTTAATGAGTTTTCTTGAGATGAAGCGAGTGACCAAATCCTTCGGCAATCTCCGTGCCATCAACGATCTCAGCTTTGAGATCGAGCAGGGGAAAATAACGGCCATCATAGGGCCTAACGGAGCCGGAAAGACTACTGTCTTCAATTTGATCACTGCCTGGCACAAGGTGACGTCGGGACAGATCATCTTCCGGGACGAAGATATTACCCGGCTGGCTACCTACGAGATCCTGCGGAAAGGCATCGGGAGGTCGTTTCAGATTATCAATATTTTCAAGAATCTCACCGTATTCGAGAACGTCCGGATGGGGGTGCTGGCAAAAGCCAATAAGGGCCGGAGCCTTCTCAGGTCTGTTGATAATCGGTCTTTCTCCGGCATCAAGGAAAGGACGATCGAGCTTATTCGAACAGTGGGGCTTCAGGAATGGCTCAACACGCCCGCGACGGCGCTGTCTCATGGCGACCAGAAGGCGTTGGAGATAGCCATTGCGCTGTCTGCGGAGCCTGTTCTTCTCCTCCTGGACGAGCCGACCGCAGGAATGAGCGTGGATGAGAGTAAGCATACCACGAACCTTATCAAAGATATCTCAAGAAAGACGGGCGTTACGATCCTTTTCACGGAGCATGACCTGGAAATGGTCTTCTTCGTAGCGGACAGGATAATCGTCATGGCGCAGGGAGAGGTTATCTGCGACGGGAACGAGGATTGCGTGAGATCGGACAGGAGGGTCCGGGAAGCCTATTTGGGGAGCGAGGAATGATGCTGGACGTGAACGAGATCCATACGTTCTACGGGAAAAGCCACATAATCAAAGGACTCTCGCTGCACGTCAAAGAAGGTGAGGTTGTATGCCTGCTCGGAAGAAATGGTGCGGGGAAAACGACTACGTTGAGGAGCATTACGGGGGTTACCCCACCCAAGCAGGGCAAGATAGTCTTTCAGGGAAACGATATTACCGGGGCGCCCCCGTTCATGAGAGCCAGGATGGGCATGGCGTATGTCCCGGAAGATATGAGGATATTTCCGGACCTCACCGTTGAGGAAAATCTTGAAGTGGCGGTCATGCGAAGGGGGAAAGGTGGAACGCGCTGGGATATCGACTACGTCTTCAAGCTTTTTCCGAAATTGAAGATTCTGGCGTCCAATAACGGGACGTCCCTGAGCGGAGGGGAACAGCAGATGCTGGCAATTGCGCGGGCGCTCGTTTCCAACCCTACATTGTTGGTCCTGGACGAGCCGTCTGAAGGGCTTGCCCCCATCATAGTCCAGGAGCTGAGCAGGACGATCAAACAGATCAAGAGCCGGACGACGATCCTTCTTTCGGAGCAGAATGCCCGTTTCGCAATGCAGTTCTCCGACCGGGCCTACATTATCGACCGCGGCAATTGCGTATATGAAGGATCGATAGAGGAGTTATACCGGCAGGAAGACATAAGGGACCGATACCTCGGGGTCTATACGAAGGCGGATGGAGGTTATCCGGCGAGATAAGAGGCTTTATCGTTTCAAAAATTCCGAATGGAGGTGTGCTATGAAAGCGAAAAAGGATGGCAAGGGGCTTACCAGAAGAGATTTCTTGAAGCTATCCGGGGCGGCCGGGGGCGGGCTTGCACTGAACCTTATGGGGCCGGGGACGCCTTTCATCTTTGCCCAGTCCAAGGAGCCGATCAAGCTGGGGTACGTTGACGTGGAGACAGGGATCTTTGCCGCCCTGGGGAAGGCCAATCTGGCCGGCGTGCGACTGGCCGAGAAACACATCAACGCCAGGGGCGGCATCATGGGTCGCCCGCTGAAGATTTACTACGAAGAAACGGAAGCCAAGGCCCAACTCGCTGCGGACAAGACCCAGAAACTGATCCTCAATGAGGGCGTAATCGCGGTTCATGGAGGCACCAACACCGCCGAGGTCATCTCGTCGATGGGCGTCTGCAAACGCTACGGCGTGATACATCATAAGTACGAGCAGGATGCCAGGGTAGTCTGCAAGTCGATGTACAAATTGAGCTATAGGGCCGCCAACACCAACGCCGAGCCAATCCGGGCGCTGGCAATTCATTTCGGCAAAAACCTCCCCAAGATCAAGCGCTGGACCGCCCTGGCGCCTGACAATGCATGGGGACAAGATTGCTGGGAAGTCTTCGTCGACGCGGCCAAAAAGTACATCAAAGACGTCCAGATCCTGCCTCCCGTCTGGAATCCCTTCGGGGCCGCCGATTTCACTTCGTATATCTCGAAACTGAAAGACCTCGACCCCCAGGGCGTCATCGGGTTCAACTGGGGCGGCGATCTCGTGACCTTCCTGAAGCAGCAGAAGTCCTATGGCCTCACGAAGAAGATCACCTTTGCCCATTACGGGTCGGTCCACGATGTCTGCCTCTCTATGGGCAAAGACATGGAGCCTATGTGGGTCGGTCTTACGGAAGGATACCCGACGCTGCCCCACGTTCAGAACTTCAGGAAAATATACGAAAAAGAGACGGGGGCCCTATTCCCGGCGACTGGACGGTAAACTGCTACGATTCGGTTTTTATCCTGAAGAAGGCCATCGAGAAGGCAAGAAGCGCCGATCCCAAGGCGATCATGAAGGTAATCGAGGGAATGGAATTCGAAGGCGCCGCGGGATGGGTCCGTATACGGCCGCAATCTCACATGCCGGACCATAAGCTCATATACGTGGGATATTTGCAGCCGACACCGGGGCTGCCCTATTTTACGCCCCACAAGACCGCCGCAATACCTAATGACCAGGTATGTGTGACGGATGAAGAAGCAAAGGCGTTCGGTGCGGCTTTTCCTTATACTGAGTAAACCGAGCCGATAGCTTCTCCACCCAAAAGGGCCGGCCCGACACGTGTAAGTATCGCAAGCCGCGCCGGCCCGCGCCGGAGTCCCTAAGGAAGCCGCCCCCTTCATGACCAGGGGGACAGGCCGCAGTAAAGGATGCAAAAGACGTGGCCGATGCCTCTGCCTCGTAGTTACTTCATACAATGGGGGGCGGTAAATGAAAAGGGGCCGCGATCCGCTCGCGGCCCCTTATTTTATCTGGCTGGGGGAGAGGGGGTCGAACCCCCATTCACGGAGTCAGAGTCCGTTGTCCTGCCATTGAACGATCCCCCAGAAACTCGTCCGGGTTATTTCTAGACGTTACCAAAATAACCTCCGCGTGTCAATCTTTTTGGAGGTTCCGGGAGGCCCCGGAATATTCCTTGACTTTTATCGTCATTGCATCTATTTTTCTATCGAATCAAAAGAAAGATAGATGCAGGAGCTCGATGGCATGACACAGAGCAAGACAACCCGCTCAGCACGTCCCGGCAAGGCCCACCGCGAGGCCCTCACGGGTCTCGTCTGCCTCTTCGAGGCCCGCGGCTGGCTCAACCGCAGGCTCAAGGTAAGCCGGGGCGGCGTCTGCTACAGGGTCTTTTGCAGCATCAGCGAGTTCGAGGTATACCGGATCAACGAGAACGCCCACGTCAAGCCGGGCGTCCCCGGGTGGCCCGTGTGCGCCCTCGGGCCGGGGCGCGCCTTCCACGACTCGGCGCTCTCCCCCTTCCCGTCGGCCGAGCCGGGGCCGGAGGAGTGGCTCCGCTGCCTGTCTGCCGGGGACTTCGAGATATTGGCGGAGCCCGCGTGAAAAAACAGATCGTCGTTTCCGGCTCGCTGGCCTACGACAGGATCATGGACTTTCCGGGGTACTTCTCCCATCACATCCTCCCGGAAAAGATACACGTGCTCAACGTCTGCTTCCAGGTAGACGGCGTGAAGGAGAAGTTCGGCGGGACGGCGGGCAACATCGCGTATGCCCTCGTGCTCATGGGCGAGAAGCCCCTGATCTCCGCAGCCGTCGGGGGCCTCGACTACCACCGCTATTTCCGGTGGCTCAAGAAAAACGGCATATCGACGAAGCACATAAAGATCATCGACGAGGAGTTCACGGCCGGGGCGTATATCACGACGGACCGGGCCGACAACCAGATCACCGGCTTCCACCCCGGCGCGATGAAATACACGTCCGACCTCGATTTCGACAAGCTGGACCCGGAGCGGACGATCGTCATCATCTCCCCCGGCAACCTGGAGGACATGATCCTCTACCCGAAGCTTTGCAGGGAGAGGGGCATCGACTACATCTTCGACCCCGGCCAGTCGCTGCCGATGCTCGCCGGCGCCGACCTCGTCGATGCGATCACCGGCTGCCGCGTCCTCATATCGAACGATTACGAGCTCGACCTGACAATGAAGCGGACGGGCCTATCGAGGGACGACCTGATCGAACGGGTGGGCGCGCTCGTCGTCACGATGGGCGACCTCGGCTCGAAGGTGTGCGCCCCTGGAGGCGAAATCCCCATCCCGCCGGTCAGGGCAAGGCAGGTGCTCGACCCCACCGGTGCGGGCGATTCCTACCGGGGAGGGCTGATTTCGGGCCTCATCAAGGGGATGGAGATAGAGGCGTGCGCCCGCATGGGGAGCGTCTGCGCCTCATTTGCGGTAGAATGCTACGGCACGCAGGAATACAGCTTCACCGCCGACGAGTTCAACGCGCGGCTTGCGGCGTGCGGCTGCTGAAAGCCGCCGGACCTGCGCCGATAACGTGCTGCTCCGGTTGCGGGGCCTTGCCCAAATCCTGCATCTGACTCCACGAACCATCACATCTGCCTTCTAACGCCACGAAGGCATCGACCACATCGGGGGCGAATTGAGCTCCCTTTCCTTCAAGCAGTATCGCGCGGCTTTTGTCGTGAGAAAACGCCTCCTTATAAACCCGCTTCGAGCGTAAAGCGTCGTAGGCGTCTGCCACGGCCATTATGCGGGCTTCCAGTGGAATCTCCTCGCCTTTCAGCCCATCGGGGTAACCGTTCCCGTCCCATCGCTCATGGTGATGGCGGGCGATGCATACCCCTGTCGTCATGAGAGTATTCTTCGGATATTTCTCCTGCGCCGCCGTCAATGTCTGCCAGCCGATAACGGTATGGGTTTTCATGATGTCGAATTCCTCGGCAGTCAGCTTGCCGGGCTTGAGCAAGATCTTGTCGGAGATGCCGACCTTACCCACGTCATGGAGTGGCGATGCCAGGAAAATGTTCTCGATGAACGCGGAGTTGATCGCTTCCCCGTAGGATGGCTGCTCCGCCATCTTTTCGGCGAGGAGACGACAAAAGGTTTGTACCCGCTCGATATGCTTGCCGGTGTCGTCGTCGCGCGACTCGGAAAGTTTTGCCAAAGCGATGATGGTCGCTATTTGTGAATCCGAGATATCCTTGACCTGCTCCGCCACGCGCTGCTCGAGCAGGCGGTTGTGCCGCTCCAGCTCCCCCTGGAGGTGGCGGATCTTCATATGCGTATTCACCCGCGCGAGGACCTCTTCGGCCTGGAAAGGTTTGGTAATGTAATCCTGCCCGCCTGCATTGAAAGCGGAGAGCTTATCGTTCATGTCGTTGAGCGCGCTGATGAAAAGAACCGGGATATCGCTGAGTCTTTCGTCTTCTTTCAGCCTGCGGCATACCTCGAAGCCGTCCATGCCCGGCATATTGACGTCGAGCAGGATCAATGCAGGCGGCTTTGCCGAGGCAGAGGCCAGCGCCAGCTCGCCGCTGTCCGCCGGACGCACATGGAACCCCGCTCCCACCAGGATGTCCGTAAGGAGCTTGAGCGAGGCATGCGTGTCGTCAACCACCAGGATAGAGCCCCTGTCTGTCATGTCGGCTCCTTCTTCAATCCGGCCCTTCCGGCATCGAGGGCCTGCATGATCGGAGTGTAGCTGAATTGATCGGCGTGACGGCTCAGCGCCCGCCCCAATTCAGGGTCCAGCTCCGTAATATGACCAATGTACGATGCTATCCGCTCCCTGTCGAGGTCGACCAGCGCCTCTGTCAGACCCTCTCGTACGTTCGGCGGCAAGGCCGCAAACGCCTCGGGACGTAGAAAGGCGGCCGGTTCTCGCTCAACGGCCGCTGGGGTCTCCTCGTAGGCGAACTTCACACCCAGGTTGCGCTCCAGGCAATCGAAGATTTCCTCCGGCCTATACGGCTTGAAGACAAAATCGTCCATGCCCGCCTTCACGACGTTGTCGATCTCCTCTTTGAAGACCGAGGCTGAAAGTGCCACTATTTTCACATCGGCGCCTCCATCCGATTGACGTATCCGGCGCGTTGCTTCGATGCCGTCCATGACAGGCATGCGGACATCCATCCAGATAAGGTGGGGCCGCCATGAGACGAAAGCTTCTACGCCTTCCTCGCCGTTCTCGGCCACGCGCACGGAGAACCCCACGCCCTCCATCAGTCTTCGCAAGAGGAGCCAGTTCTCCATCCGGTCCTCCACGATCAGTACGCGGTATTCCGCTTGCCCCGGAGCCAGGCCGACGACCTTGCCCCTGTTGACGTCCATAGCCTCCACCTCCGCGCCTTCGGCGAGGCCGACCGGTATCTCCATCCGAAATACGGACCCCTTGCCCGGCGTGCTCTCGACCCCGATCGAGCCTCCCATAAGCTCGACATACTTACGGGTTATGGCGAGTCCAAGCCCCGTGCCCTGCTCGCCTGTCGGTCTGCCTACCTGGATGAAAGGGTCGAAGATCCGTGCCTGGTCTTCGGCGCTGATCCCTACCCCGGTGTCCTCCACACTTACGACCAGCAACACGGTTTTCGGGTCCTTTGCGGGTTTTCTCTTGAGCCTCAGGAGCACGCCGCCGCGCTCCGTGTACTTGACGGCATTGGCCACGAGGTTGATAATCAATTGTCTTAGCTTGGCTGCATCGGCCCGGACGACGCGCGGGAAGTCGGAAGACTGGTCGACGGACAGGCTCAATCCCTTTTGCTCTGCGCGCATTTGCATCAAGTCGATAATGTCGCGCAGCATATCTCCGAGGTCGAAGGACGTCGTCTTGACGATCACGCTCCCTGCCTCGATCTTCGCCATGTCCAGCACGTCGTTGATGAGGCTCAGCAAATGTTCCCCGCTGCGGTTGATAATATCCAATGTCTTGCGCTGGTCTTCCGTTATGGCGGGGTCATTGCACATGAGCGCCGAGAAGCCGAGAATGGCGTTCAGGGGGGTGCGCAGCTCATGGCTCATATTGGAAAGGAATACGCTCTTTGCGCGGTTGGCGGCCTCAGCCGCTTCCCTGGCCAGCTTCGCGCGCGCGTTGGCACGGCGCATAGCGTCCACAACGGAAGAGATGAGGACGCCGGTCAGCAGGAAGACCACCAGGCCCAGCCAATGGGCCTCATCATGGAGAAACGGCCAGCTGACAAAAAGAGGCCACAGGAACACCGATGCGAGGCCGGCGAGAAAGGTGGCAAACAGGCCGGCGGCGAGGCCGCCGTAAATGGCGGCGATCATTACCGCAGGATTGTATGTCAACCAGGGCTGGGTCGAGCCGAGGGCGGGCAACGGCCATATCCGCACCGCCGATGCTATCGCTATCAGAAGCACCCCTGCCAGAAGGTGCTGCCATCGCAGAGAAAAAAGAGGCGGTTTATTACAGCGTGCGCGCCCTGTGACCGGGACGCACACGCCAGGAACGGTATTCCTGCGCAGCAATCGATGGAGCCATGCACGGAACCGTAATTTGCTCACTCTTCCCATACCCAAGCTCCAACCGGCAGCGCACGCAGCATAGCCAATCTGTGCCGACTTCATGGCCTTGCCGCTGCGTCCGCCCCCCCAACCCGGTGTGCTAAAAGGAAGTGCAGTGAGACTTATCGCTTTCATATAAAGTGTAATACGGAATGATACAATAGTCAATAACGTTTTACGATTTAATATGAGGTATTTGCGACGGCCCTTACCTTAGCGTCACACGCGGCGCTTGTCTGCCCTGTAGCAGCTCCCTTTAGTCCGCTTCGCGTAGACCTTCATCTCGGAGACGGCCCCGGTCATCTCTCCGTAATGGGAGAACCGGCGGTTGCTGTTGGTGGTGATGCCGATGGAGATCGTCATCAGCGGGAACGACTTGCTGTTGCCCTGCCTGTCGAGGGCGATGATGCCGTCCGCCTTCTCCGATTCGTCGTAGAACGTGGCGATGATGCGGTCGAAGGTGGCGAGGATATCGGCTGCGGCCGCTTCGATGATGTCCGCCTCCATGATGAAGATGAAGTCGTCCCCGCCGATGTGCCCCACGAAGCTCCCTTGCTTCTGCCTGTTCTTGACGATGTTCAGGATGAGCCTCCCGGTCATCTTGATTACCTCGTCGCCGCGCGCGAAGCCGTAATGGTCATTGTAGGGCTTGAAATTGTCGAGGTCCGCGTAGCCCACGCCGAAGGAGGCGCTGCTGTCGATCAGTTTCTGTATCGCCCTGTTTATCGAGATGTTGCCTGGGAGGCGCGTGAGCGGGTTGACCTCGACCGCGCGCTCGGCGCGCAGCACGCAAAGCTCGGCGCGCGCCCTCAAGTCCCTCTCGACCTGCGACTTCCAGACATACTCCTCTATCAGGACACCGTCCCAGTGGGGCAGCGGGACGGCGTCGTCGACCAGCGCGAGCGTGGGCAGGTGCGTAAAAATAGGGTCTTCCTTGATCGTGTTGAGCGCATCGACCGTCGCGGGGTCGTTGGCTGCGAGGTCGACGATGAGGAGGTCTGGTATAAGGGAGTAAATGTAGTCGAGGCCCGACCGTATGTTGCCCAGGGGGATCGTCCGGCAGAAACCCGAAAGGAGTCTTTCCACTATGGCGATCAGCGCCGTGTCGCGGGAGATATGGACTGCGCTCTTCATTTACCTTGTCCGTTTATCCTTCTTTTGTGAAGACGCGCGAACGCGCTTGATGGGCGAAAGGGCTAGAACGAAAGGTCCGCGGCTTCCTCCAGGAGGTCCTCGGCCTCCTTGAGCACTTCTTTGATATCTGCCTCCGAAAGGCCCAGCGCCTCCCAGGCGTAAGGGGAAAGCGGCGGAACGCACGTATCTCCCGCAAAGCCGAACCCCCGCGCCCGCAATATTACATCGGAAAAATGGACGATGGCCGTCTCCAGGGGGGCCACCTTGGCGAGCTGGGGCTTGTGGTGAAACCCTATGACATCGATGAGGGGTTTCGGAAAGCTCCATTGCTCCGTTACCCAGGCGCCCACCGTGGCATGGGTCGTGCCGAAATAGTCCGATTCCACGTCGTATACGGTAACGCCCTTCTCTTGGGCCCCTTCGATAACCTTTGCGTACTCTTTCGGGAAGTTGAGCACGAGGACCATCTTGCCGATGTCGTGCAGCAGGCCGAATATAAAGGTTTCCTCCGGGTCTTTCAAGCCCTTTTTCCTGGCGATGATGCGCGAAAAGATCGCGCAGCCCAGGGAATGGTCCCGCAGGCCGATCATCGCCTGCTGCATCAGGTCGAAGACGGTGACGCCCACGAGCAGGCCGCGCAGCACGTTCAGGCCGAGAAGCAGCACCGCCTGGTTGACGGACGCGATCCTCCCAGGAAAGCCGTAAACGGGCGAGTTCACCATCTTGAGCACCTTCGCGGCAAGGACGGGGTCGCGCGAGACAAAATCGCTGATCTCGCCGAGCGAGACTGGCAGGCTTCCCGACGATCTCCAGGAGGCGCTTTGCCACCGACGGGATCGTAGCGAGGTTTTGTATTGTCTCTATCTTATGTCTCAGCGCTCTCAGATCCATCGTTCCCGCAAAGGCCTTCCAGGTGCTCCCTTATCAATCGCTTGAGGACATCCATATGGGGGGCCGTCTCCACGTTCTTGAAGCGGGCGTCGAGCTGCGCAAGCGCCTCCTCCCTGTCCGGGGGCGCAGCCGCCCCGCCCTGGATGTGCGCCGCCTCGATGCCCATTTTCTGTATCCTCCTGATCAGCGCCTCGGTTAGCTCCGTGTTATCATTGAGCACCTTCACGCCGTTCTTGTTCAGTAGGGGACGACTAAGCCTCATCCCCGGTGTTAGACTGCTGGTCGGGACTAGCGCCATCTATTATGCCTCTTTTTCGCCGTTTGCGTCGATTATACCATAAGTTGCAATGATACTTGAAGAAATACTTCAGGGCGCACCTTCACGGCCGGACGTGCGGCTGCTCCGGGGCGCATTTTTCGCCCTTTTTGCCGTCCCGCCCCTGCCGGACAGCCTCATTGCCGGGCGCCTCCCTCTTCTCACCGGCGGGACCAGAAACCCTCCGCGGTCGCCGGACATAAAATTAACGCCCATTATAAGATTCCCCACCGGAATAATCAATGATATTTTTTATTTTGTTTTACAGGGCCGTAGGCTGGTCCGTCGTTTCCGACGTAAATATCTCGTAGATGTACCTGTACGCGGAATACAGGCTGAAGCAAAGGGATATATAAATGATGACGAGGCCTGCCGTGTGGAACGACCGGCTGGCCCCGAGGGGGAAGAAGATGTAGACAAGGTACGGGCTTGCGGCAAGGGGTATCATCTGAAGCGGCCCGCCGAAGAGGACGCACGCTATGCCGACGATCTGGAGCGTGGTCTTGAGCTTTCCCGTGAAAGACGGGTAGATCGTGACGCCCTCCATCGCATAGAAGGACCGTAAACCGTTTATCAGGAACTCGCGGCCCACCATCACGACGGTTACCCACAGGGGCACGAGCCTGTAATAGGAGAGCGTAATCAGGACGGTCGATATGAGGAGCTTGTCCGCTATGGGGTCCAGATAGACCCCCAGGCGCGTCTTCATGCTCATGCGCCGCGCGATCAGCCCGTCGAGGCCGTCGGTGATGCCCGCGATAACGAAAAGGACGCACGAAACGAAGCGGAGCCGCTCGTTCTGCATCGATATAAGGCAGATTATGACGGGTATGAGGAGTATTCTTACCAGACTCAACCTGTTCGGAAGCGTCCAGACGGATGTCTTCTCGTCCCGGCTTTTCATGGTGATTCTTTTAATCTGGCGTAATAGAGCTTGACCCTCTTGATGTAGCTGATCGTCTCGTTGATGGGAGGGACGGCCATACGCTCCATGACCTTCTGCGGCCCGGCGTTGTACGCGGCGAGCACCAACTCCAGGTCACCCTTGAAAAGCTCGTAGAGGAGCTTCAGATACCTCGTGCCGGCACGGATGTTCTCCTCGGGATCGAAAGGGTCGCGCAGGGCCAACTCCTGCCCGGTCTCGGGCATGATCTGCATCAGCCCGCGCGCGCCTTTATGGGAGACGGCGGTCGGGTTGCCATTCGACTCTGCGAGCATCACGGCCTTCACCAGGCGGTAGTCGAGGCCGTTCGCCTCGGAGTGCTGCCTGATGAGGCGGTCGTAAGTGGTGTTGCGGAGCAGCGCAGTGGAGGGGACAGCCGGGTCGTCGCCCTCCCGGTCCCGTATCAGGATGTGGTAGCTCTTCCCCGCCGCCGGCCGCGCATTGGCAAAGTGGTAGACGCCCTGCTCATCCACGTAGCTGTAAACGGCCCCCATCGCGGACAGGGGTATAGCGATCATGACGGCGAGAAAAAAGACGAGCCTCGGCATGTTCTTATTGTCTTAAAATAATGGCGGATTGTCAAGCTCGCAATTATAGATATGGGGCAAGTCAGTATGACGCTTTCGCGTCAGAAAGGATTACAACCTGGCAGCGCCCGCCGGCACGCCCCTTCCCAGGGGGGCCGCGATCTTTTCGCGGCTCTTGCCCTGTACGGGTTGTCCAGGGTACATTATGAACATGGCCGGTCTGCTTCACGTCGTCGCCACCCCCATCGGTAATCTCAAGGACATCACCCTTCGCGCGATAGAAGTCCTGCGCGACGCCGACCTGGTGATCGCCGAGGACCGCCAGAGGGCGCTCGCCCTCCTCTCCCATCTGGAGATACGCAAGCCCATCGTCACGATCAACAGCTACAACGAGTCAAGCAGGGCACGCAGCATAGCCGCGCAGCTTGCGGAAGGCAAGAAGGCGGCCCTCATCACGGCGGCAGGAACCCCCTGCATCTCCGACCCGGGCGACAGGGTGGTCGCATCCTGCGTCGAGGCCGGGGTTGAGGTGCGGGCCGTCCCCGGCCCATCGGCCGCACTGGCAGCCCTCTCCGTCTCGGGCCTCTCCCCCGACAGGTTCCTCTTCTATGGCTTCCTGCCGCAGAAAAAAGGCAAAAAAAGGAAGCTCCTCCAGGACCTCCTTGCGGGCGCCTTTCCCGTCGTGCTCTTCGAATCGCCGCGCCGCGTGAAGGAGACGCTCGCCGTCGTCGCCGAGGTCGCGCCGGAGCGAAAGGTGGTCGTCTGCAGGGAGGTCACGAAGGTGCACGAAGAGGTCCTGAGGGGGGCGGCCGCAGATGTCGCCTCAGAGGTCGCGGAAGGCGAGACGCGCGGCGAATATACGCTTATCGTAGACGGGAAAGGAAGGCAGGCGCCGCCTTGATCCCGTAAAGCACGAGGAAAAAGGCGAAGTTGAGCAGAACTATCGTCGCGCCCGTCGGCACGTTCATGACGAACGATAAGAAAATGCCTGCCCAGACGGACGCCACGGCCGTCGCTGCCGCGAAGACGAGCGTCCCCTTGAAGCTACGCGCTGCCTGGAAGGCGCAGAGCGCGGGGATGATGAGCAGGGCCGAAGTGAGCATGATGCCGACGAGCTTCATGGCGAGGACGACCGTGACCGCCGTGAGCACGGCGATGAGCGCGTTGAGGCGGCTCGCCTTGACGCCCGATGTCCTGGCGAACTCCTCGTCGAACGCAAGCGACAGCAGCGCGTTGTAGCGCAGGGCGATCACGGAGAGAACGACGAGGGAGAGCAGGACGGAGACCGCCACCTCCCCCGTAGTGATCGAGAGTATGTTGCCGAACAGATAGGTCAGCAGGTCCACGTTGAAGCCGCCCGCCATGCTCGCGAGCAGGACGCCCCCCGATATGCCGAAGGCCGACACGATGCCGATGGCCGCATCGCTGTAAACGCGCGCCTTCTCGGCGAGCTTCAGGATGGCAAGGGCGCTCAACGCAACGACGGGCATCGATACGTAGATCGGCTGCATCCGCAAGGCCAGGCCCAGGGCGACGCTCCCGAAGGTGACGTGGGCGAGGCCGTCGCCTATCAGCGAGAGCCGCTTCAGCACGAGGATGACCCCCAGGCTCGCGCAGAGCAGGGCGATGAAAGACCCCGCGACCAGCGCCCGCAGGACGAATGAATATTGGAGGAAGTCTAATACGTCCATCGTTAAATCGGGTAGTCAGCCCGCCTTCCCTTATTATCAGAGTTTCTTCATTGGCCCTATGCCCAAAAGGGGTCCCGCCGCACCAGAGGCAGCCTTCAAGACGCCGTCCCCCTATTCGTGCCTGTGGCAGATAAGGTGCTGGGCGAACGCGCCGAACACCTTCGTCATCTCCTCCGAAAGGCAGAACTCGTCGAACCCCCCGTAAAAAACGACCTCCCTTTCCAGGTAGAGCAGCTTCTTCGCGTATTTGCCGATGCTGCCCGTGTCGTGGGTGACCAGGAGCACCGTCACGCCCCCGTCCCGGTTGAGGCCGGAGAGGACATTGAGGAAGCGCTCCCTGATCTCCGGATCGATCGCTATGGTCGGCTCGTCCAGGATGAGCAGCTCCGGCTCCTTGACGAGGGCCCTCGCGAGGAGGACGCGCTGCTGCTGGCCGCCTGAAAGCGCGCCTATCAGCTTGTCGCCGATGTCCGCGATATCGACGAGCTCCATCGCCCTCTGCACAGCCTTCCGCGCGTGCGAGCGGCCGTGGCCGCCGTCGCCGCCCGCTCCTTTCGGCACAAGCCCCATCGCCGTGACCTCCCGCACCGTTGCCGGGAAGAAGCGGGCCAGCACCGCGTTCTTCTGGGGCAGGTAACCGACCCTGTGCCAGTCGCGGAACGTCCCGGACGGCGCGCCGAAAAGCGATACTTGCCCCGCTGCCGGCGTCTCCAGACCGAGGATCAGGCGGACCAGCGTGCTCTTGCCCGACCCGTTCGGTCCCACGAGACCCACGTAGTCGCCCCCGCCTATCGAGAAGGAGACGTTCTCCAGCACGGGCTTCGTCTCGTAGCCGAACGTCAGGCTGCGCGCGGAGACGACGTCTACCGGCATTGCAGCCCCATGCGCAGGTTCCTAAGGTCGCTTTCCATGATCGCGATGAAGGTGACGCCCTTCTCCATCTGGTCGCGCGTCACGTTGTGGCCGCCGTTCAGCGGGAGCAGCGCGGCCCCCGTCTCGTGGGCGAGCGTCTCGGCCATCCTGGGCTGGATAAGCTCCTCGTAAAAGACGTATTTGACGCCGCTCCGCCTCATCTCGCCGACAATCCCGGCAAGGCGGCGCGGGCTCGGCTCCGCGTCCGGGGTCAGGCCGTACACGGATACATAGGTGAGGCCGTACCGCCCGGCGAGGTAGCTGAAGGCGTAATGGCCGCCGTGGACGAAGAGGCGCGTGGCGCACGAGGCAAGGCCTTTTTTGAATTCCTCGTCGAGGGCGGCGAGGCGCGCCTTGTAGCTTTCGGCGTTTTTCTCGTAGAAGGCCCTGTTTGCCGGGTCTTTTGCAACGAACGCCGCAAGGATGTTATCGACCATGATCCGGGCGTTGCCGAAGTCGAGCCAGATGTGCGGGTCTATTGTGTGGGCGTCTTCACGGGCGGGCGCGGCGCCGGTGTCGGTGCGGGCGCCGGTGTCCGTGCGGCCATCGCCCGCGCCCCGCGCCTGCGGCTGCAACGTTATGCCCCGGCTCGAATCGACGACAAGGGGTCCGCCCTTCCCCGCGCCCTTCACCAGCACGGCCGCCCACGGCTCCATGAAGTCCCCCGTGTAGACGAATATGTCCGCCCTGTGTATCCGCAGGAGGTCGGCCGGCTTCGGCTCGAAGCTGTGCGGCTCGACGCCGGGGGGCAGAAGCAGGGAGACGTCCGCCTTATCGCCGCCTACGCTCCGCGCGAAATCGTAGAGCGGGAAGAGCGTCGTCACGACCACGAGCCGCCCCGGCGCTCGCGTGCCGGCGGGGCTGCCGGCATCCTGACGGCCGCACGCGCCGCACGCCAGAAGGGAAACAACGGCGAGCGCAGGAAGGCACAGCAACGTGGCGGCCGTTTTCCTCAACCCTTGCCCCTCCTTTCACAGCACTCGCGGCAGAGGCCCTGCAACTGCAAGATGTGGGAGAAGAGCGCACCCTTGATGCGCTGCGCAACCTCCCGCTCCAGCGCCTCGGCGGCGCAGAAGTCCACGTCCTCTACCTTGCGGCAGGAAAGGCAGACAAAATGGTGGTGGTGGTGCGTGTTCGTGCAGAGGTAGTAGTAAAGCTGGCGGTTGTCGTGGAACACGCGCGTGACGACACCGCCTGCGGCCAGCTCCTCGAGGATACGGTAGACCGTGGGCAGGCCGACGTTGCCTGCGCGCGTCCGTACCTTCCGCCATATCTCTTCGGGCGAGAGGAAGGTCGGCGCCTCGGTCATGACGGCGAGGACTGCCCGCCGCCTGGGCGTGACCTTCAACCCCAGGCCCCTTAGCAACCCATCGAAGTTGGCTTCCATAACGGTCGCGGCCCCCCAGTCTGTACTGGATGGAAATGGTTTCCATTTAGTTTAAGTATCGTTTCCGCGCATGTCAATGCTTTACTGATAATGCCGGGATTGTATCCATGAATGATGGGCGGGGTGGTTGGGACCGCGATCTTTTCGTGTTTGCAAGTGTAGCGGGTCAGCTTAGTGGATTAACCGTTTTCAGCCATTTTTATAAAGTCTCCCCTTACTTCAACCGATTCCTTATCAAGGCCAGCCCTAGAAGCCCCGAAGCCAAAAGGCAGACCGCCGCAGGAATGGGGACCGGGGAAGAAGGGTCGGACGCATCGGCGCCTGGGGACATCGCGCCGGGAGAGGAGACGGCTACGTTGTTTTTCGTCTGGAGTAGACCGCCGGTTGACGAATCCGACTTCAGGCCGAAGGTAGAGACGTGGGTTGCATTGAGCGGGCCGTCGTAACGGGCGACGAGCGTCTGTACCTCATTCGGACCGAGCTGGTCTTTCACGGTCTGGGTATCGTTCGGTCCGGGCGCCAAATTGACGGTCAGCTCTATGTACCGGCCGTTGATGTAGCCGGTAAGCATGATCGAGCCGCCGGAAGCAAAGGAATACGTATGCCGGGCGGGTATGGTGTTTCCGCGCCGGGTGGGCATCACCGGCTTATGCCGCCGGTTCGCCAGGTTGACGGTAAAGGTCAGGTTGAGATAGTCGGTAGGGTGAAGCGGGTCGGCCGAGGCCACAGTGATCGGCCCGGCTGCGCTGCCGTCAAGCTGCCCCTGGCCTATGTGGACGTATCCTGCCAGCGTCTTCGCCGTATCGTCGACGGTGATGCAACCCGTATGGTCGTCCGACGAGGCGGAAAAAGGATTCGCCGCCGCCGGCTTCGGCGCGGCGAGCGCGAGGGCCGCTGCCGACACAAGGGCCACCGCCAGAAGACAGCCCGAAAACGCCCGTAACCCCTTTTCCATACCCTTCTCCTTCGTGCTCCAGGCATGGCTCGCTTTGCAGATGCACCATTGTAAGCCGGGGGCAAGGAATGTCTCAAGCTAAATGAGCGATATTACTGAATAATCTGTGACATTCGCGACGTCTCTGCGCTTTTTCCCCTGCTCTTGACCTTTGGCGCCATAGTGGGCAGATTACGCCTGCGTGAGCCCACCGCGCCCCGCCCTTCCGGCAGACCTTCCCATTATTCCCTGTCCCATTATTCCCTTGCCATTATGGTTTTCGCGTGGTAATCAATGGGGAGCGAGGCTGCCTTCAGATTGCTATGGCTGCTCACATGAGCGTAAGATAGGCGATGACGAAGAAGACGCTTTTCGGGAATTACCTCAAGAACCTTTCCGATGTCGCCAGCCGAGGGGATGCGCGAGAGGAGAGTTTCTATCCGGTTTTAGCCGAGATGCTTCAGGAAGTGGCCGAGGAGAGCCACCATCAGCATATCCATATAACCACACTCCCCAAGGCTACCAATGCGGGTAATCCCGACTTCCGCCTCTGGAATGGCGTCGATAAGATCGTCGGTTACATCGAAGCGAAGAAACCGACCGAGGAGCGGCTGGACCTCGTAGAGGAGTCAGAACAACTCCGCCGCTACCGTGGAACTTTTCCTAACCTGATCCTGACAAATTTCCTCGAATTCCGTTTGTACCGAAATGGGGAGTGCACAGATACCGTCCTAACCGCGAGACCGATTGTGCTCAATCGATTACGCATGAAGCCGCCCATTGAAAAGCCGGACGAGCTCTACACCTTGCTCACGCATTTCCTCGACTTTTCCCTGCCCAGGGCTTTTACAGCAGAGTCATTGGCCGTAGAACTGGCCAAGCGTACCCGCTTTCTGCGTGATGTTGTTGATCAACAGCTTGTCCAAGAGCGCGACGCACCCGACGTC
The DNA here is from genome assembly GCA_963835595.1 of uncultured delta proteobacterium. Classification (GTDB taxonomy): domain Bacteria; phylum Desulfobacterota; class Syntrophorhabdia; order Syntrophorhabdales; family WCHB1-27; genus CAWEPK01. The sequence goes on from CAWIGL010000002.1 coordinate 339,872, forward strand.
CTCACCGGTTTCTATGAAGCATTCCGGAAGTACCTGATAGGCAACCTCACCCTTCAGGACTTTTCCGACCTCTACGCACAGACGATCACTTACGGCCTTTTTGCCGCCCGTACCCGCGCAAAAAAAGGATTTAACCGCCGCCTCGCCTTTGAAAACATACCGCACACTATAGGCGTACTGCGTGATCTCTTCCGCTTCATCTCCCTGGGCGACCTGCCCGAGCAATTGGGATGGTGCGTGGATGACATCTCCGAAGTGCTGGCCGTGGCGGATGCCCCCGGTATCCTCAACCGCTACTATCACGATGGCAAGGGTAGCGATCCAATCATCCACTTCTATGAAACGTTCCTGGCCCAGTATGACCCTTCCGAACGTGAGCGCCGGGGCGTCTACTATACGCCCGAGCCGGTGGTCAGTTACATCGTCCGCTCGCTCCACCATCTTCTCAAAGCCGAGTTTGGGAAGCAGGACGGGCTGGCCTCCGACGGCGTCACGCTACTCGACCCGGCCGCCGGGACCATGACCTTCGTTGCGCGCGCCGCCCTGGAAGCCGTCCACACTTTCCAAACGAAGTACGGTATTGGCGGCCGTGAGGAATTCATCCGCCGCCATATCCTGAAGAACTTCTATGCCTTCGAGTTGATGATGGCCCCATATGCCGTGGGCCACCTCAAGATGTCCTTCTTCTTGGAGGAATTGGGTCATCGCCTTGCCGACGATGAACGCGTGCCATTTTACCTAACCAACACCCTCGACACGGAGGAACTGGAGACGAGTCGTTTGCCCGGCTTCTCCTCCCTGGCGCAGGAATCCCATCTTGCCGGTGGCGTCAAGAAAAAGGTCCCGATTCTCGTTATTCTCGGCAATCCTCCTTATTCCGGCCACTCCAGTAATAAAGGCAAGTGGATCACCGGATTGATCGCCGACTATAAATGGGTAGACGGCAAGCCCCTAGGCGAGAAGAACCCGAAATGGCTCCAGGACGACTATGTAAAGTTCCTTCGTTTCGCCCAGTGGAAAATAGAGCAAGCGGGCCGGGGCATAGTTGGTATGATTACCAACCACTCGTACCTGGACAACCCTACATTCCGTGGCATGCGCCGGAGCCTGATGCAGACCTTCGATGCCATCCATGTCCTCGATCTTCACGGCAGCGCCCTGAAACGAGAGACCTGCCCCGATGGCAGGAAAGACGAAAACGTTTTCGATATCCGCCAGGGCGTGGCTATTGTATTCCTTATCAAGAACGGGACACGCTCAAAAAGAGAAGCCACCGCCTTACACGGAGATAGATGGGGGCTCAGAGAAGAGAAATACGATTGGCTACTCGCTCACGACCTAGAGTAATACCGACTGGCGCGAGCTAAAGCCGGAGTTGCCTTCTTACCTTTTCGTGCCGCGCGACAACGCATTGGAACCCGTTTACCATGCTTACCCTTCCGTCTCCGACCTATTCCCGGTTAATAGCGTAGGCATCGTCACGGCGCGGGACGGCTTGACCGTCCATTTTTCTTCAGATGCGGTCTGGAAGACCGTCACCGTATTCTCCCGCATGGAGCCGGAACTGGCCCGGCAGGGTTACCAACTTGGCAAGGACACCCGGGACTGGAAGGTTACGCTGGCGCAGAAAGACCTCCTCGGTTCGGGGCCGATTCGCGAGAGAATCACTCCGATTCTTTACCGGCCCTTCGATGTGCGTTACACGTATTACACAGGTCACTCACGGGGGTTCATCTGTATGCCCCGCCCCGAAGTAATGAGGCACATGCTGGCGGGGGAAAATCTGGCGCTTGTTACGCCCAAGCAGCATAAAGACGAGTTCGGTGCATTAGCAACAGACATCATCGGTGCGCATAAGTCCGTGGCTACCTATGACATCAACTACTATTTCCCTCTCTATCTTTACCCCAATCACCATACCGGCCTTTTCACGCATCATGGGGCGCGGGAACATCGGCCAAACCTTAATCCCAAGCTCGTAACGGCATTGGAAGACGCATACGGAGAGGACCTGTCGCCCGAGGCTGTCTTCTATTACGTCTATAGCGTGCTTTACGCGGAAACCTATCGGGAGAAGTATGCAGAGTTTTTGCGAGCGGATTTCCCCAGGGTTCCTTTTACCGCCGACCCCAGACTGTTCGCAAGGCTTGTAGCACTGGGTAAGCGACTTGCCGACCTGCACCTTCTGCGATCATCGGAACTCGACCCGCCCGTCTGTCGGTTCGAGGGAACGGGCGACAACCACGTCGCAAAGCGCAAGAGGCAGGGATTGGGCTATGAGGCACCCAAGCAGCGGGTCTACATCAACAAAACCCAGTACTTCGCCCCAGTGCAGCCGGACATATGGGCGTACCGCGTAGGCGGGTATCAAGTGTGCGAAAAGTGGCTGAAAGACAGAGTTGACAAACAACTCGATTTGGACGACATTCGCACCTATTGCCGCATCGTTACCGCCCTCACGTGCACGATTGCCATCCAGACGGAGATTGACGATCTGTATCGGGCAGTTGAAAATAATGTTGTGGAGATGCCGTAAACGCACCGATCCGACATAGGCCCCTACAACGATCATGCGACAGGCCCCTTACTTTGTAAAGGGAAGGGGAGTGAAAGAAAGATCAGCCGCGAGGCGGGACCGAGAGAACCTTGCGCCGTTTACTCTTGACAGAGAAGATAATAGCAACAAGCCCGGCTGACCGACAGGCAGCGGGCTTTCCCGCCATTCTATTGCATCTCGTGCGCCAGACAGCTTCTCACCGCAATCGATGGGCTTCCTGACGGACAGTACTGTCTGTTATTTTCTTCTTGACAATTGCGTTTACCAATAGTAAACATTGGCAAAGAGGTCGTGGGGGTCTATGAATGAGGCGGTGATAGCCGGGAAGATAAAGAGGCTGCGGACGTTCCGGAACCTGAGCCTGGAGAAGCTGGCGGAGTTAACCGGCCTTACCAAGGGCTATCTTTCCCGCATCGAGCACTCCGACAAGGCGCCCCCCATCTACACGCTGTCCCGCATCTCCCAGGCCCTGGGCATCGATATGGCGCAATTCTTTACCGATGACGACCACGGGCCGCAATTGAAGGATTATTCGATCAGCAAGAGGGATGAGCGGCCAAGGGTAGGCGGAAGGGGCACGCCTTACGGCTATGATTACGAGGCCCTGGCGTTCGACAAGGCAGGCAAGAATATGGAAGCCTATGTCGTCACCGTCAGCTTCGAGGCGAAAGCGGAGTTCCGGCACGAGGGTGAAGAGCTCCTGTTCGTCCTTGAGGGGGAGCTCGAATTTATCCTGAATAACGAGAGGTTCGTGCTGAAACAGGGGGACAGCGTCTATTTCGACGCCCATCTTCCACATTCTGGAAGGAGCGTGGGGAAGAAAAATGCAAAGATGCTGGTGGTGATTTACTCATACAGGAGGATATGACGTTCCGGCGTTGAATGTTTACAAAATGTAAATCCGGGGGGACGTCGGCCGGACCTGAAAAAGAAAAAAAGGGGGGATCATGGAGAAGCTGATCGTCACCGCAGCCATTACGGGGGGCGCATCTCCGGAAGGCAACCCGTATCTGCCGAAGACGCCGAAGGAGCAGATCAAGGCCGCAGTCGATGCATACAATGCGGGCGCGTCAATCGTTCACATCCATGCCCGCAACCCGGAGACGTGCAAGGCCGAGCACCGCGCGGAGTTCTTTGCGGAGGCGATTGCCGGCATAAAAGAGCGCTGCCCGATCATCATCAACTGCACGACCGGCGGGTCGGGCAAGCGGTGCGACGGCGACTGGCTTTTCAATGAAGTGCCTGCCGAGAGCGTCAAGGGGCGTATCTCCGTTATCCCGGCCTTAAGCAAAGACCCGAAGACCAAGCCCGACCTCGCCTCCTTCAACGCCGGCTCCCCTGTCATCGATATATATCAGGCGAGCAAGAAAGACTTTGCCCTCAAGTTCGTGATGGTCCATACGTTCCCGGACATGGTTTACATTGCGAACGTGATGAAGGAATGCAAGGTCAAGCCGGAGCTGGAGTGCTACGACATAAGCATGATAAACAACTGCATTTTTTTGAGGGACATCGGGGCGCTGGAAGACCCGCTCTATTTCCAGTGCGTCCTCGGCGTGCTCGGCCAGATACCCGCGACGCTCGACAACCTGATCCACATGCACCGCACGATACCGGCAGGCGCCCCGTGGTCCGTCTGCGCGGTGGGCCTGAGCGAGTGGCCGATGATCACAGCGGCGATCATGCTCGGAGGACACGTAAGGATAGGCTTCGAGGACAACATATATCTGTCTAAAGGCGTCCAGGCAAAGAGCAACGCGGAGATGGTCGAAAAGGCGGTGCGCATCGCCCGCGAGCTCGACAGGGAGATCGCGTCCGTGGAGGACGCGCGAAGGATCCTCCACATCCCTCAAGGCTGACAGAGATGCCCTGTCTTCTGGAGACAGTCCGTCTTTCCAAGAGCTTCGGCGCCCTTCAGGCGGTAGTCGATGTGAGCCTGAAGGTGGCGGAGGGGGCCATCCATTCGATTATCGGCCCTAACGGCGCAGGGAAGACGACCCTCTTCAATCTCCTTACCGGTTTTTTGAAGCCGAGCGCGGGCCGTGTGATCTTCAACGGGAAAGAGATCACCGGCCTTTCCCCCGATAAGATATCGAAGCTCGGCATGGGCCGCTCGTTCCAGATCACGAGCATATTCCCAGACCTGACGGTCGAGGAGAACGTCAGGATAGCGTTCCAGTCGCGCACGACAATGAGCTACAGATTCCTCAAGAAGCTCCGGCCGGGCGACGGGCTCGAGGAAAAGAGCCGCCGAAGTTCTCGAGCAGATCAGGCTCGGCGACAAGGCCGATCTTCCCGCGAAGCACCTCTCCCACGGCGAGAAGAGGGTCCTCGACATCGGCATCGGCATAGCCACGGACCCGCGACTCTTGCTGCTCGACGAGCCGGCCTCCGGGCTGGTGGGCGACGAGATCACCCGCGTCACGGACCTCGTCAGGGATATCTCCAGCCGCGTAACGGTGGTCCTCGTCGAGCACAACATCGACGTGGTCCTCTCCATCTCGGACCGCATAACGGTCCTCTATTACGGAGAGATCATTGCGGAAGGCGCCCCGGACGAGATCCAGTCGAACGGCCGAGGTGCAGGAGGTCTACCTGGGGGTCCCGTGCTGACGATCGAAAACGTCCACACCTATTACGGGAACAGCTACATATTGCAGGGCGTCTCTCTGACGGTGAATAAGGGCGAGGTCGTGACGCTCCTGGGAAGGAACGGCATGGGCAAGAGCACGACCATCAAGACCGTAATGGGTCTCGTCGCGCCGAGGGAGGGGCGGGTGCTGCTCAACGGTAAAGACATCACGGGCCGCAAGCCGTATGATATCGCGCGGGCCGGGGTGGGCTTCGTCCCGGAGGACAGGCGCACCTTCCCATCGTTGAGCGTGCTCGAAAACCTGAATCTTCCCATCAGGCGGAAATCCGCAGAAGGGTGGAGCCTCGACAAGGTCTTTGAGTTCTTCCCAAGGCTGAAGCAGCGAAGCAGCCATAAAGGGTCGGAGCTATCCGGGGGCGAGCAGCAGATGCTCGCCATCGCCCGCATCCTGCGGATGAAGAGCGAGCTGATCCTCCTCGACGAGCCGACGGAGGGACTTGCGCCGCTTCTGGTCAAGGCCATAGGCGACATCATTGCGCAAATCAAGCGCGAAGGCATCACAACGCTCCTGGTGGAGCAGAACTCGCGCTTCGTGACTATGGTGGCCGACAGGCACTACGTGATATGCCACGGGAAGATCGTTTACGAGGGGAGCAACGACGACTTTGCCGCGCAGGAGAAGATGAAAAGGGAGTACCTAGGCATATAGAAAGATAAGGGGAGCATACGCTTCGACCGGAAAAGGAGGGACCGCATGAAAAACGTATTCCTGGCTGTGGCCGTTTTCTTTTTGATAAGCCGCGGTTGCGTCTGCCGCAGAACCCGTGAAAGTGGGATTCATTTCCGTATTGTCCGGCCCGCTGGCCCCTATCGGCCAGAGCGAGCTGAACGCGACGAAGATGGCCGTGGAGGACGCAGGGCTGGTCCTCGGCCAGAAGCCCGAGGTCTACGCCAAGGACCACCAGTACAACCCGGGGCTGGCCAACGAGCGGGCAAAGGAGCTGTACGAAAAGGACAAGGCCGATGTCATCGTCGGGTGCTCGAACAGCGCTGCGGCGCTGGCGGTCTCCGACCAGGCTGCGCGCCATCAGCGCATCTTCATGTCTACGTCGGCAGGCACGACGGAGCTGATAGGCAAGAACAAGTATACCTTCAAGCTCAACTACAACGACTACATGCTCGCCGCGACCCTCGGCGCGTGGGGCGCAAAGCACCTGGGCAAGAGATGGTATACGATCACGACGGATTATGCGTGGGGGCACGACCTCCTTAAGCATTTCACGAGCGCCCTCAAGGCCGAGGGCGGCCAGCACGTCGGGAACGACATGGTCCCCGTCAACACGTCCGATTACAGCCCTTATATCCTTAAGGCGGCCCAGGCCAAGCCGGACGTCCTCGTGCTCCTCAACGTGGGCAAGGACGCGGCCAATTCGACGAAAGCCGCAGCCGAGTACGGCCTCAAGAAGAGCGTGAAGATCATGCACGCCCTCCTCTTCGAGCTCGATATAAAGGGGACGGGCCTCGAAACGTTCGCGGGCGACTACACGGCCGCGCCGTGGAACTGGGTCGTCAACCAGCCAGGGACGAAGGAATGGGCCGACAGATACTACAAGTCCTACGGGGACAGGCCCACCTTCATGGCTGCCGCCTGCTACAGCGCGACCCGCCAGTACCTTGAGGCGGTGAAAAGGGCGGGGAGCAAGGATACGGACAAGGTCATCAAGGCGCTCGAAGGCAGCACGTACAGGGACTTCTTCGTCAACCCCGGCTACATAAGGCCGCGAAGACCATCTGGAAGTCGCCAAGGCATACCTGCTGAGGGTGAAGCAGCCCGGCCAGCTGAAGGAGAAGGAAGACTATTTCGAGGTGGTCGGAGAGCTGCCGGCAGAGAAGGCCCAGCCGCCTGTCGGCCTTTTCAAGACCCTCAAGTAGGCGCATGGGAATCCAGTTCATCGGCGCACAGCTTTTCAACGGCCTGATGCTCGGGCTCGTTCTACGTGCTTTTGTCCCTGGGCCTTTCCATCATCTTCGGCATGCTGGGCGTGGTCAACTTTGCCCACGGGACGCTCTACATGCTCGGCGCTTACGCCGCGTATACACTCTGCTACGTCTACTCGCAGAATTTCTGGCTCGCCCTCGTCGTCGCGCCGCTTGCCGTGGGCATCATCGGCATGATCGTCGAATCGACCCTCATCAGGAGGCTCTATTCGGTCCCCCATTTCTACAACCTCCTTTTGACGTTCGGCCTTATGCTCTTTCTCGAAGAGGGGATAAGGGTGGTCTTCACGCCCATAGGCAAGCCCTTCGGCACCCCGCCTGCTCTGGCCGGCTCGGTGGACCTGGGCTTCATGTTCTTTCCCAAGTACCGGCTTTTCATCATCCTGGTCACCGCCGTCTGCACGCTCGCCATCTGGCTTTTTCTTGCCAGGACGAAGATCGGCGCCGATCATAAGGGCGGGGACCGACGACAGCGAGATGGTCTCGGCCCTCGGCATCGACATATCGAAGGTATTTACCCTCGTCTTCGGGATAGGCGCGGGGCTGGCCGGGCTTGCGGGCGTGCTGGCGGCCCCCGTGCAGAACGTGACGCCCGAAATGGGGAGCAGCATCCTCACGGAGACGTTCGTCGTGGTAATCATCGGCGGCATGGGCTCGATCGTCGGCTCGATCATCGGCGGCCTGATCATCGGCGAGCTTATCACCCTGGGGGTAGTCTTCTGGCCGCCCGTCGCCAATACGCTCGTTTTCGTTTTCATGGCCGTTATCCTGCTCGTGAGGCCGAGGGGCTTCTTCGGCAGGGCGAAGTTCTTCGAATAAAGGGAGGGGAGCGTGAAGGGGAATCTACGGGGCTGCCTGTTCTTTTGCTGCATCGCGGCCTTCCTTATCGCCCTGCCCTTCATCACGCCGACGCCTTCCCTCGCTACGGAGATGCTCATATTCGCCATCTTCGCCCTCGGGTTCGACATTCTCTTCGGGTATACGGGCCTTCTTTCGTTCGGCCACGCGATCTTCTTCGGCATCGGCGCGTACACCACAGGCATCGTCCTCGTCCGCCTGGTCCCTTCCCTTTTCCTGGCCCTGGCGGTCGCGTCGGTCCTAAGCCTCGCTGGCTTCGTACGTCGTCGCTTTCCTGAGCATCCGAAAAAAAGGCATCTACTTCGTCATGATTACCCTCGCCTTCTGCCAGATGTTCTATTTCATCGGCTTCAAGTGGACGGACCTCACCGGCGGAGACAGCGGCTTCCACGGCGTCCCGAGGACCTCTTTCGGCCCGGTCGACCTCAACTCGGAGATCGACCCTCTATTTTTTCGTCCTTGCTATCTTCCTCCTCTCGCGTGCTTCTCGCCTTCAGGATCGTCAACTCTCCCTTCGGCCGGGTTCTCAAGGCGCTGAAAGAGAACGAGGACCGGGCGAGGAGCATCGGATACAATACGACGGCCTTCAAGACGATCGCCTTCATGATCTCCGCCTTTTTCGCGAGCCTCGCGGGAGGGCTTTACGCGGTCCATGCCAATTTCGTCCCCCTCGACACGCTTTCCATAGAGACATCGGGCGACGTAGTCATCATGGCGCTCCTCGGCGGCATCGGCACGCTTTACGGCCCGGTAATGGGCGCGATGATGGTCGTTTTCCTGAAGAACTTCCTGAGCAATTGGGTGGGCAACTGGAACCTGGTCCTGGGCGGGATATTCATCGTGTCCGTCCTTACCGTGAGGCAGGGCATCTTCCCTGCCATCTTTCGCCATCTTAAGGAGAAGATATGGGTGCGGAAGCAGTCTCAAAAAACGGGGCCCGCATATCCCGAACGGCCGTTATAGGCGCAGGCGTGATGGGCCACGCCATCGCCCAGGTGTTCGCCCGGCGTGGCTGCCCGGTGATGCTCTACGACATAGGCGAAGGGCTGCTCGCCGACGCGATGGAGAAGGTACGCGCAAACCTTGCCCTCTACGTGGAGATGGGGCTCGAAAATGCAGCCTCCGTCGAGGCCGTCCTTTCGAGGATAAATACGACGACGGACCTCGGCGCGGCCGTCGCCGACGCGCAGTTCATTACCGAGGCCGTCCTCGAAGACAAAGAATTGAAAAAGCGTATCTTCAGGGAGATAGCCGGGGCAGCCGCCCGCGACGCCATATTGGCAAGCAATACCTCGACGCTGCCCCTTGCCCTCATAGGGGAGGAGCTTGAGGAGAGGGACCGGCTGATCATCACGCACTGGTTCAACCCGCCCCACCTCATCCCCGTCGTCGAGGTGATAAGGGGGGAATCGACGTCGGACGAGACGTTCGAGCGGACGGTCGCATTCCTAAAGTTCCTGGGAAAGGAGCCGGTCCACGTGCGAAAGCCGCTGCCCGGCTTCCTCGTCAACCGGATACAGACGGCCATGTTCCGGGAGATCATGGCGTTGCTCGAAGAGGGCGTGGCGAGCGCAGAGGACATCGACAAGGCGGTCCGGGGGAGCTTCGGGTCTGCGCCTGGCGGTGATGGGGCCGCTCGCCGTCGTCGATCTGGGGGGCGTCCACCTATGGTACAAGGGGGCGCAGTCGCTCTACCCTCTCCTCGACGCATCGAAGGCCCCGCAAAAGCTGTGGACGGACATGGTCGAAAAAGGGCTGCTCGGCGAGCGGACGGGAAAGGGGTTCTTCGAGTACGCGCCGGGCAGCGTCCCGCAGATAGTAAAGGCCAGGGATAAGAAGCTGATCGAGCTTCTCGGCATCCTTTACGACGATAAAGAGGGGGTTTGATTATGGCGGTCCTTATAACCGGAGGGGCAGGGTTCATCGGGTCTGCGCTCGCGCGGGAGTTCCTCGCAAGGGGCGAGGAGGTAGTCGATCTTCGACAAGGTCGTCGATGATGCGTTCCTCGCGGGAGAGAAGAAGGTCACGCGCATAAGAGGCGACATCACCAACTGGCCGGAGGTCATGAACGCCGTGAAGGGGCGGAACGTGGGGTGCATCTTCCACCTGGCGGCGATACTCTCGGCCGTATGCGAGGCCAACCCGTGGGCAGCGCTCAGCATCAACGCCCTCGGCACGCAGTACGTGCTGGAGGCGGCCCGGCTGTTCGGCGTGAAGAAGATGATGTTCACGAGCTCTATGGGGTCCTACGCCGTCACCCAGGATACGGTCGTCACGGAAGAGACGAAACAGCGGCCTACACTGATATACGGCGTGACCAAGGTCTTCGGGGAGCTCCTCGGCCTTTACTACAACCGGAAATTCGGCATCGACTTCAGGGGCATCCGGTTCCCCCAGCTTATAGGGCCGAACGTGAAGACCTTCGGCTTCGGCCAGTACAACCCGTGGCTCATAGAGGCTGCGGTAAAGGGCGAGCCCTTCGACGTGTGGGCGCCGGAGGAGACGGTCCTGCCGCTGCTCTACATAAAGGACGCGGTGAAGAGCCTCATTATGCTCCATGACACGGACGAAGGCCGTCTTGCGACGCGGGTCTACAACGTGGGGCAGATCATGCCGCCGCCGACAGCGAAGGAGATCGTCGATATCGTAAAGAGGTACTATCCCGACGCCCGGATCGGCTTCAAGCCGGACCCGAACGCGGCCGTCGGCCTCGCCACCATACCGAGGATCATAAGGGGCGACGCAGCAGAGAAAGAATGGGGATGGCGCCCGACCTATTCCATCGAAGAGACGGTCAGGGATTTTATCGAAGAGTATAAGAAAAAGACCGTATAGCAATTCCGGGGACAACCGCTTATTATATCGACATGGACTATCGGGAGCCTCTGCCCAGAGGCTCCCGTAACCGACCTTGTATAGACGGGGCGCGTCGGTGTCGGCAATGAATAGCGAGGACAAAGGGAAAAAGCCCGCTACGCAGGCGCCGGGTCCGCTTCTGGACCGTGCAGCGGAGCCGGAAGCGCCCACCACGCAGCACAGGGACATAGGGCAGGCCCTTTTCGGAAATGAAGAGCTCTATCGGACCGTGGTCGAAAACATTGCCGACGGCATCGCCATCACCATCGAGGCGGAAAGGGTTTTCGTCAACAAGGCGTTCCTCGCGATTCACGGTCTCCGTGACGCATCCGAGGTGGTGGGCCACCCCCTGGACCAGTTCGTCATTCCCGAAGACCGGCAAATCATGAGGGAGCGCACCCTGGCAAGGCTGAGAGGCGAGTCCTTCAGGAACATTGTAGAGTACGGGATCGCAAGGCCCGACGGAGAGATAAGGACGGTGCAGGCCTCCGTCGTTACGACTACCTACAACGGGGAGCCCGCCGTGCTCTCTGTCCTCCGGGACGTTACCGCCATAAAACAGGCGGAGATGGAGATCGTCCGACTCAACCGGGAGCTCGAACAGAGATTGCTCGATCTCAAGAACGCCAACGATGAGCTGGAGACGTTCAATGCGACGGTCTCCCACGACCTGCGCGTGCCGCTCATAGCCATAGTCGGGTTTTCCGAGAGGATCCTCAAGAGATACGGCGAAGGGCTTGACGAGAAGCTGCTGGAGCAGATGGGTATGATACGGGCGAGCGCCGTGAAGATGGAGCAGCTCATGGAGGAGCTGCTCAACTACTCAAGGCTCGGCAAGCGAGCGCTTCAGCAGGCCACGATAGAAATGAACGGGCTTGTCGAATCCGTCGTAAAAGAGCTTAGGACCATCTATCCCGACGGAGAGGTGAGCGTCTCCCCCCTTGCCCCCTGCTTCGGCGACGAGGGGATGATACGCCAGGTATTCGTCAACCTCCTTGCCAACGCCTTCAAGTTCTCAAGCCACAGGGACAACAGGCTGATCGAGGTGGGATGCACCGAACGCACAAAGGAGAATGTCTACTTTGTCAGAGATAACGGCGCCGGCTTCGATACGAATCAGAAGGGCAGACTCTTTCAGGCCTTCCAGAGGCTTCACATGCAGGAAGAGTTCAAGGGGACCGGGATGGGCCTCGTCATAGTGAAGCGCATTGTCCGCCTCCACGGGGGAGAGGTATGGGCCGAGGGCGAGCCTGACAAAGGCGCCACATTCTACGTCACCCTGCCGAAGAACCCGAAATAGCCCACCCTGCCCGGCGCCGACATCTATTTCTTGCCCATGCAGACTACATATACCTCCGCGCTCACGCCGCGCGACGCCTGCGGCTTGAAGGTGGTAACTTTCGAGAACAACGGCTTCAGCCCTTTCGCCATGTCGCCGAACTCCGGGCCGACGAACAGCTTTATCAGGAAATTTCCGCCCGGCCGCAAGGCTTCCATGACCACCTTAAGCACCGCTTTGTACAGCTCCACCACCCGCGCGTCATCCACCTCCCTTATGCCCGAAAGGTTGGGGGCGATGTCGCACGTGACGACGTCGAAGGCCGCAGCACCAGTCTCCCGCACCAGCGCCCCCACGTCCATCTCCCTTATGTCCGCCTGCATCAAAACAACGTTCGGGGCGGCCAGCGGCTCGATAGGCAGGATGTCGAGACCAGCGACGCGGCCGCCGGGGCCGACCAGGGCAGACTCTACCTGCATCCAACTGCCCGGCGCAGCGCCCAGGTCGAGCACGCGGTCGCCTTTTTTTATCAGGCGGAAGCGCCGGCTGATCTCTTCGAGCTTGTAGGCGCTCCTGGCGCGGTATCCTTCCTTTTTCGCCTTCTTGTAGAACGTGTCCTTGACGACGTAGCGGGCGTGCATGGCTTTCCCGAAAGGCTGCGGGGCTATTTCCCGGCCGCGTAAGGATCGACGATGACACCCGGCAGGCGCTCCTGCGCCTCTTTCTTCATCCTGTCGAAGCTCTTCCTTATGAAATGGAGGAATGCCTGCTTCACGGACGCCTCCTCCCCGATGCGGCCGGCAAGCCCCGCGTAAAGGTCGTATTTTCCCAGGCAGTAGAAGAGATAGGCATAGTCTTCGAGCATCCTCTTGAACGCTGGCAACCGCTGCGCGCGCGCGTCCCCGGCTACGAGCGCGTCGAGGAACGCCTGTTTTCGCTCTTCCGCGATATAGGGCGGTAGGACGATCCCCGGGTTGGCCGCCTCTTCGAGCTTCTTCCTGTCCTCTTCGATGCCGGGCCACTCAAGGCTGAACGGCTCGAATACGGGGTCGGCAAGGATGTCCTCCAGGCGGGCGGGCGCCGCCCCTTGCGCGTCGAGCAGGTAGATGTCCTCGGGCCTCCTCACGTCGCCTTTCGCAGCCGAGATCATCCTGTCGATGCCCCGCGCGGCCTCGACCTCGGCGCCGGAGATGCGGGCGCCCTCCTCCACCAGGTAGCCGGCGTACGGCGGCGATATGGCAGGCAGCACAACGGGCGGAGTGGCGCTCGCCTTGTACTCCTGCAGGAGGCTGTCCAGGTCGTCCCTAGGGAGCTCGGCGCTGTGCATGTCCGCAAGGCCGTTCGTGAAGTGGAGCGCGATGTGACTGAAAAGGAAGCGGTTCTTCCGCGTCTGCACGGCGACGACGAGGAGCCGGGTGAGCGTCTCGTCGTAGCTCGACAGGTAGGCAACGGCCTCGCGGCTTATCTCGACCTTGTGCAGGGCGGACTCCCCGGCGGGCCTCGGCTCGTCTATCCGCACGCCCTGCGTCCTGAGAAGGAAAAGTGCCTTCTTGACCAGCTTTTGCAGGCGCTTCTCGGTAAGGGATGGATAGATGAGGGCGAGGAAGCGGGCTGCGGCCTCGCTCTTTAGCCGGCCGGCGGCCTCGATGAGCGCCTCCTGTTCCGCGCCCGGCAGGGCGAGGGCGCGGGCGGCCAATGCTTCCGGGTCGCCGCCTTCGGCGAGGGCCTTTATGATCTCGTCCATAATGCATTTTGCCCATAATGGCCGGGCAATGTCAATTACCCGGCCGATATGGGAACGCCCCAAATCGGGCTTGACAAAGGGATTGCCCGTACAGTAGCATTGGGTACTCACACTCTTTTACGTTCAATCGATATGTCGCGTGTCGCGGGAGGCGGCTTCTGTGAAGCAATCCGGTTCCTTGATTATCTCGGCGTTGATATCGTTGACAATGCTCGCCGGGTGCGCTGGGGTCCAGTACACCGACGTAGTAACGCCTGTGAATCTCAGCGCCGCTAACGCGGAAGCAACGACAAGGGTGCTCGCAAGGTCTGCCGAATGGAGAAATTCGGGCGTAAACGTGGAAGTCGGCAAGCAATACTTTATCAAGGCTAACGGCCGCTGGAAGATAGGCGGATTCTGCGGCTCGACCGGCCCGGACGGGGTCGGCGCCTATACCCCCCTTTGCTGGGATATAGGACAGGTCCTGCTCAGGGGGTACACCGCCTCTGCGCTCATAGGAAAGATAGGCGAAGGCGGCGATCTCTTTGCGGTGGGCGCCGAGCTGGCCCTCGACGCGAAAGAGAGCGGGACTTTATATTTCCGCATCAACGAACAGGACTTCGTGATATTTGACAATGAAGGTTACATGGATGTGAGCGTGACGCTCACCGGCGCGGCCGAAACGGCCGCTCCCCCGTCGCCGGCAGCCCCGCCGTCGGAGCTGGCCCCTCCTATATTGTGATTGCTGACCGAGGACCGGCCCACCATGAAAGCTGGACGAGGGCATGTCCGGCCGCCAAAGGGCTGCTTAGGCCCCGGAGATTCTTCTTTTCGAACTCATCCCAGAAGGCCGAATCGGGTTTCCGCCAGTAGGGCCCCCATCCCTTCGCAAAAACCCCCTCGACTTCCTTCAGGAGCCGCTTCCAGGCAGGGCCGTACTCGTAGGTCAGGACGTCTTCGAGGAATGGGACCAGGGCGCCGAGCCTCTGCTTCGGCAGGTATGCCCGCGCCCCCAGCTCTATCGACTTTTTGAGCGCCTCGGGCGAAAAGGCCTGGGCGGTGAGCATGACGGTAGGGATCGGGTTCGGGCCTGCGGCGGCCTGCTTGAGAAGATCGAAGCCCCGGACGCCCATGATGTCCAGGATGACGAGATCGTAGCTCCACGAGCTTAAGAGCTCCCATGCCCCTTCGTAGGTAGTGGCCGTGTCCACCCTGCTCTTCGGAGCAGCCGCAACGATCTCTTCCTTCACCATCTCCAGCACGTCGGGCTCATCGTCCACAGCGAGGATTCTCTTATGGTTCAGAACCGACTCTGACATGTCTCCCTCCTTCCCGGCACGTTTCGGCAGGGTATACCTCCATTGTAGCATAATCCTGCCGTTCGCCCCTGACAATCCGGCTCACCGCCAGGCGACTGGTGGACCACTGCCGATCTGGGGTTTGATTCGGTAAATTTGCTTATGTTTTCGACAATATCGGGCACGACGAATCTCCGGAGTACATGCTCGGGCGGGAAAAAGACATTGTAAAGCTTTCCTCCGCTGTACCCAAGCACCAGGGTATCGCCAACTATCCCCCCGATGAGAACACCCACAAAATGGTTTATGTACCCGGCATAAAGCTTTTTTTGGCCAATGTACACCTTTAGGGTCAGAATGTTTTGGCCAGGATTCGCGGATGCATCTCCGGAAACAACGACATATCCCTTCGCGACCAAAGCCGTTTTCAATTCTTCACTGAGAAACGAGGAAAGTTACGCCCATTCCTCATCCGGCAGAGCATTGACTATAACGGCCCCGTCTTTTGCGACACCGATGGCGTGGTAAACCCCCATCGGCTGGATCAGGATGGCCTTATGATCAAATACAGGCACCTTCGCCGTATAGACGTTGAAACGCGGGCCACTGGCGCACCCGGCCAGAACCATGAACACCAAGGCTGCCAACGCGAACTTCTTCATCTGTCCCTCAGAATCGTTGCGTCACAAGTAACGCTTGGAATCAGAATATGACCTGCCTGCCCGATTCCCCCATAATGACTGATCGGGGCACGTCGCAGTCGGGGTAGGCCGTCTTGATACTGACGACCGGCTCACCGAGGAGCTGCTCCCAATGTGGCGCCGCCGCGCAGGCGGATAGGCCGGCCAAAGAGACAACGACCAAGGCTATTTTCTTTATAATACCCATACCACTCTCCAATTTTGGATGGAATCCAACTTTTTCCTGTTTTTTTCTTACCAGAATGCAAAACCCTATTATATCTGGCGGCTCGGCTGTCTCCCTGATGAGCGGCAGGGGCGGGCGACTGAGACCCGTTGGCTTTCCGTCCCATCCTTGCGGATGGTTAGGCTTTGGCAGATTTGTCTTGCATTATGATTATACGACGCCTACTGGCATGTCAAGAAGAAACATACAGGCAAGTTGTCAACGCAAAGTAGGAATGTCCGGTATGCATCCCCCAAGCCCGAATGTCTTTGCGCAACTGCCGTGCGTGCGCTATAATTTTCTCATAAACCTGCACCGTCCGATTCGCAGCCGTTCAGGCGCATAAGGAGGCAGGCCATGGCTCTCCTGAAAGACATGCTTAACCCCAGGTCGGTGGCGCTCGTCGGCGCAACGGAGGAGAAAGGCGCTGTCGGGCGGGCGCTACTGGAGAACCTTCTCCGCTCCAAAGAAAGAAAAGTCTATCCAGTAAACCCGGCGGGCAAGAAAATCCTGGAGCTCGACGCCTATCCGAGCATCACCGGCATCCCCGATCACGTCGATCTTGCAATCGTTGCGACCCCAGCCCCCACCGTGCCGGGCGTAGTCGAGGAGTGCGGGAAGGCCGGCGTCGATGGTGTGGTGATAATCTCTGCCGGGTTCAAAGAAGCCGGCAGAGAGGGGAAGACGCTGGAAAACGCGATAGAAGGCATCAGAAAGAAGTATGGTATGCGCGTCCTGGGGCCCAACTGTCTCGGCTTCTCAAGGCCCGGCATCGGGTTGAATGCTACTTTTCTGAAGGGCGACCCTCTCGCCGGGGATATCGCTTTTCTTTCCCAGAGCGGCGCACTGGGCGCCGCTATCGTCGATTGGGCGACGAATGCCGGCATAGGTTTCAGCCTGGTTGCATCGCTCGGCTCGATGATCGACGTGGACTTCGGGGACATGATCGATTTTCTGGGTGACGATTATCCCACCAGAAGCATCCTGATTTACATGGAGGACGTAGGGAATGCCAGGAAGTTTATAAGCGCCGCGAGGTCGTTCGCCCGGCACAAGCCCATCATCGCGTTGAAGCCGGGCAGGTTTACGGAGGGCGCGAGGGCCGCGCAGTCGCACGCCGGCGCGATGGCGTGGGACGATGCGGTTTATGACGCGGCCTTCAGGAGGGCGGGCGTCGTGCGAGTGAGAGAGATAGCCGACCTGTTCGACGCGGCCGAGGTTCTCCGTTCGAGGGCACTGCCGAGGGGCCCCGGCTTGGCATCGTAACGAATGCGGGAGGCCCCGGCGTGATGGCTACCGATGCCCTCATCGACCACGGCGGAGAGGTGGCGCGGCTTTCGGAAAAAAGCATCGAGGAAATGGACGGATTCCTGCCGTCTTACTGGAGCAGGGCCAATCCGGCAGACATGCTGGGAGACGCGGACGTCGGGACGTACGTGAAATCCGTCGAAACGTGCCTCAATGACCCCGAGGTGGACGGGGTTCTCGTTATCTACGTGCCGCAAGAGTCCGCCCCCGCGGATGACGTTGCCAGGGAAATCGTCAGGGTGGCGGGGTCCGCCTGGAAGCCGGTCGTCACCTCCTGGATGGGTGGAAAAGAGGTCGAAAAAGCGCGAAGGATTTTTCTTGATAACAATCTCCCTACTTACGCGACCCCGGAAGAGGCGGTCAGAACCTACCTCACCATGTACAGGTACAGGCGGAACGTGGACGCGCTCTACGAAACCCCCGCCGAGCTGCCCGTGCACGAGCCTTCCGATAAACAGGAGCTGAAAGCGGCGATCAGGGAAACGCGCACCGCAGGTGAATCGGTCCTCAGCGAGGGGGACTCCAGGAAGCTTCTCGCGAGCTACGGGATCCCCGCCGCAACCGTCCGGCCGATGGCGGCCGACTACGAGCTTATCCTTGGGGCCAGGAAAAACAAGGATTTCGGCGCCGTCATCCTTTTCGGGATGGGAGGGGCGGCAGCGGAGTTCCTGAGCGATTTTTCCATCGGGCTCCCGCCGCTCAACCAGACCCTCGCCAAGATGCTGATGCAGGAGACGAAGGCGTATAAGATGCTGCAAGGCTTCCGGCGTAAAGCGCCGGCGGATTTTAGAGAATTAGAGGAGATCCTTGTAAGCTTTTCGAACTTGATCGTCGATTTTCCAGAGATAGCGGAGATCGACATCCCCCTTGCCATAGCGGAAGGCAGGGCGTACGCCTGCGACCCGAGAATCGTGATCGACATGGATTATGTCGAGGGCAGGTCCCCCTATCCACATCTGGTCGTCGCACCCTACCCCACCCGGTACATCACGCCGTGGAAGCTGCCGGATGGAAAGGCCGTGCTGCTCCGGCCCATAAAACCCGAAGATGAGGGCCTCATGCACGACCTGGCCGCCTCGGTGTCCGACGAGACGATCAAGACGAGGTTTTTCTCCCCCATAAGGCCGATGTCCCACGAATGGCTCATCCTTTTCTGCAACATAGACTACGACAGGCACATGGCGATCGTTGCCGAAATCACCGAAGACGGACACAGGAAGATCATAGGGGTGGGAAGGATCATCATGTACCCCGACTTCCATTCGGGGGAGCTTGCGCTTCTAGTCCATGACAGGTATCAGCGCCGTGGCCTCGGGTATAAGCTCATGCAGACGATCATCGGCATAGGCCGGGACAGGGGGCTTGCAGAGGTCGCCGGCGACGTGCTCGCGGAAAACGGGAAAATGCTTAAGCTCGCCAGGAAGCTGGGATTTGACGTGCATCTGGCGCCCGGTGGGATCTTCAGGATTACATTGAAGCTGAAAAAGAACGACAACTGATATGCGAATATCCGAACGGCCTCATTGCGATCGCGGCTCCCCCGTGCGGCCCATCAGCGCCATGAGCAGGAGAAACAGGAGGACCGAAACGGCGGCGGTTGCCGCACCGAAATAGAAGGTCGCCGCCGGGCAGACGCGGTCCCACAGCCAGCCGCCGATAAGGCTGGCTGGAAATACCGCCACGCCTGTGCACGTCGCATAGACCCCGAAGGCGGTCGCCTTGAAATCCGGGGCTATGATGCTTGCGAGGAAGGCCTTCTGCACCCCCTCGGTAAGCCCCATGAATACACCATAAAGCGCGAAGAGGAGCCAGACGTCGGTCGCATTTTTTGCGACCGCAAAACCGTAATAGAGAGCGGCAAACAGCCCAAAGCCCAGAAGGATGACCCTTTCCCTGCCGAACCTGTCCGCCGCTATCCCTGCGGGAACGGCCGAGAGGGCGTAGACGAGGTTGAATACGAGATAAACCACGGGGATCGCGACCGTCGGTACGCCGAGCTGCCCGGCCCGCAGGATCAGAAAAACGTCACTCGAATTGCCGAGGGCGAAAACGGCGGAGATTATTATGAAGAACTTGGCCCTCCAGTCGAGCAGCCCGAAGCTCAGCCTTGGCCGGTCAGACAGGGCGGGGACCGCTTCTTTCCTTTCCTCGATAAATATGAAGATGACGAGGATGGCGATGGCGGCGGGCGCCATCGATACCCAAAAGACCGTCCGGTAGTTATTGCCGGAAAGACCGAGCAGGAAAAAGGCAATGGCGGGGCCGACGGCGGCGCCCACGTTATCCATGGCCCGATGGAAGCTGAAGGCCCTGGCGAGATGCGTCTCCCGGCTCGACTCGGCGATGAGGGCGTCGCGCGGCGCAGTCCTTATCCCCTTTCCTGCGCGGTCGGTAAAGCGGGCCGCAAGGACTTGCTGCCAGACGGCCGCGGTCGCCATGACGGGCCTGCTCAGGGTGGAAATCCCGTAGCCGAGGGCCATCAGAGACTTGCGACGCCCCAGGCGGTCGGAAAGCCACCCCGAAAAGACCCTCAGCAGGCTCGCGGTCGATTCCGCGACGCCTTCGATCAGCCCGATAATAGACTTATTGACCCCGAGGACATTGGCGAGAAAAAGGGGCACGAGCGGGTAGATCATCTCGGAGCTTACGTCCATGAAGAAGCTGACGAGCCCCGCGAAGAAGACGTTTCTGCCGAAACCGAAAAATTGATTTTTCCTGCTCACGGCCACGCCAGGGCTAAGCTAAACCGGCGCGTGCTACGATGTCAAGCGAAAATGTCCTGCGAAGTGGGCCGCCTTTTGAAAGGCAGGCCGCATCGCCTTATTCAGGCCACAGGATAGGGCCTGGTCTGCAAACCGCCGATAACTGTTGACATCCCGTCGCGCGATGTTGCAGACTGTTTTCGGTCCGAAAAGGGCCGAGACACGGGTGTTTCTGTACCAAAGGCGGTCACGGATAAGCTATACGGAAGACTGCCGATTTGTCAGAAACAAGCCAATCGGAGGAAACATGAACGGTATTGGCTATTTCATGGGCCGGCTCCGCCGTTCCTCGATGGCCTGCTGCGCTGCCGTCGCTCTGGTCGTGCTGGCCTGGGGCAGCGTCGCATTCTGCGGAGAGATCCATAACGCGGCCAGGGATGGCGACCTGAAAAAGGTCGAGGCGATGCTCGGGGACAGCGCAGACCTGCTTTCAAGCAAGGACGCTAACGGCGATACGCCGTTGCACTGGGCGGCGGGTAACGGCCGCAAGGAGATTGCGGCGCTGCTTTTGACCCACGGGGCCAGGGCGAATGCGGTCGATAAGGATGGCAAGACGCCTTTGCACCTGGCCGCGTTCGCAGGCCGCAAGGACGTGGCGGCCCTGCTCATTGCCGATAAGGCGGAGGTCAACGCCAAGGACAACACCGGCGAGACGCCCCTGCACTGGGCGGCGAATAACGGCCATAAGGAGATGGCGGCGCTGCTGCTTGCCAACAAGGCCGATGTCAACGCCAGGGACAGCAACGGCGTGACCCCTCTGCACGCTGCGGTGGGGAACGGCCACAAGGACGTAGCGGCGCTGCTCATTGCCGATAAGGCGGAGGTCAACGCCGGCAACAAACGCGGCCAGACGCCTCTGCATGTGGCTGCGCTCGGCGAACATAAGGACGTAGCGGAGCTGCTCCTTGCCCATCGCGCCGATGCCAATGCGCCGGACAACGACGGCCAGACGCCTTTGTACGTGGCGGCGGAAAGCGGCAACACGGAGATGGTGGCGCTGCTTTTGGCGAACAAGGCCGACATCAACGCCAAAGAACATAGATACGGCAGAACGCCCTTGCATACTGCGGCGAGGAACGGCCATAAAGAGATAGTGGATCTGCTCCTTGCCGGCAAGGCGCCCATCCAGGCCAGGGACAACAACGGCGAGACGCCTTTGCACGTAGCTGCTTATGGCGGCCACAAGGAGGTAGCGGCATTGCTCCTGGCGCGGGGGGCCGATGTCAACGCGACGGACAACGACGGCGATACGCCTTTGCACATGGCGGCCGATAACGGCCAGAAGGATGTGGCTGCGTTGCTCCTGGCCAACAAGGCAGACATCAATTCGAGGGACAATGACCGCCGGACGCCGATGCACCTCGCGGCGATGAAAGGCCGCGCGAACGTGGTCGAGTTGCTTGTGGCCAACAAGGCAGACATCAACCCGTGGGACAAGGACCACCGGACACCCTTGTGGCTGGCGACGCTGAAAGGCCATAAAGACCTGTCCGATTGGATGCGCCAGCAAGGCGGCCACGAATAAGGTTTTTACAGCAGACATGATGAGCATAAAGCGCGAGAAGCCCGGCCGCATGGCCTTTTTCGTCATGGGCTGGTTCGGGATGCTCTTCTATTTTACGCAGAGATGGATCTTCGGGCCTTTGATACCGTCGCTCATGGAGGCGTTTCGAGCGGACAGCACGACCCTGGGCCTGATCGGCTCCGCCTCCATGTGGGGCTACATGTTCATCCCGATTCTGGCCGGCATGATCTCCGACCGCTTCGGAAGGAAGTACGCGATCCTTCTCGGCATATCGGGCTTTTCAGGGCTGACCGTCGTTTCCGGCCTGGCGGGCAGCGCGAGCCAGCTTTTCTGGACCCGTTTTTTCACGGGTACGATGGAGGCCTTCTATTTCGTGCCTCTCACCGCCTTTACCCTGGAGCTGTTCCCGGAAAGGCCCGCCTTCTTTCTCGGCCTTCTGATCTCCGGCTCATCGCTGGGCTGGTTCGTCGGCCCGGCCGTCGCCGGCTGGCTCCTCGACGCCACGGGCACGTGGCGCAGCCCCTTCCTCGTCGTCGGAGTGGCGGGGCTGCTGGTCGCCTTTTTCCAATGGTGGTTCTGGCCGGGCGTGAGGCCGGCGGCCCGCTCCGGTCTCTTCTTCGACAGGGATATTCTTCTCCCCAGGAACATGCTCATGCTTTTCTTCCTCGGCCTGGTGCTCACCTGCCAGATGGCCTCCGAGTTCGGCTTCAGCATGTGGTTCCCCGTTTACCTGCGGACCGAGGTACTGATGAGCGCAACGGGCGCAGGGATCCTCGCCGGTTTTTTCGGCATAGGCCAGGCCATAGGGAGACCGGTCATGGGCATCGTCTCCGACCTGGCGGGATACAGGCGCACCGGCGCTGCGGCGAGCATAGCCATGGGGATCTTTTTCATGCTCACCCTGTCGGCCGCCAATACGCCCCAGCGGGTCCTCTTTACGCTCATCGCGGGCTTCGCAGGCACGGCTGCGACCGGGGGCCTCTGGACGTTCACGGGCCTGACGTTCGCCTCATTCAAGGGGCTCGCCCTCGGCATCATAGTGACCCTCGCCTACTGCGCGGCGTCGCTCTCCCCGATAGCAATAGGTTACATCGGGGGCCACCACTCGATCGCAACGGCCCTGTGGACGGTGTCGGTGCCGTGCGCCTTCGGAGCGGCGGCCTTTGTACTCCCTACCTTTCTCCTACGCCGCAGCGAGTGAGAAGGGCTGACGCGTTCCGTGTGTCTTTCGGTGGACGAGGGAGGTAACGGCCCTTGGCGAACATTTTAGCAAAAAAGACCACCTGGAATGGCGCAGAGAAGATGTAAGAAATGATCTTTTTTTCTGACGTTGACGATTTTTCTTGACAGATTGTGATACACGGTATAAAGTTGTTTCGAATCTGGACAGAATAGGCCTTTCGTGACGGCGGAACGGCAAGTTTCGCGCGCTAGGGTGCCGGGCGGCCGGTTGAATCTCAGGACGTAGGTTTTACGTCAAGGAGGGCGGTATGCGGAAGAGATGTGCCGTATTCTTCTTAGGATGCTTTTTTGCTTTATTGATTGCGGCCGGGGCAGCGAACGCCGATACTATCGGTCCTCTGACCTCCAGCATATCGTCTACTGCCACAGATTGGAACAACACTCTTAGCTTCAACCAGTTCAACCCATCCCTCGGTACGTTAAATTCGGTAACGCTCGGTTTGAGCGGGTCGTCCACTATGACGGTCACCTTCAACGCCATACCAGGGAGATACGGTTCGATCACGGACCCGGGCGTGACGGTGATCTTCAATGTAAACACTACAAATAGTCTTTTCTCAACGCCCCAAATATCGCTTAGTCTAACGAGCACCGGGAGCTATACCACCTCCACCCAAGGAGGAAGCCTCGTCTTTAACCTGGGCACAACGAGCGGACCGTACAGCAATACCTATACCACAAGCAACGTCCTTGCGTACTTTACGGGCACGGGCAGTGCAATACTCGACGCATCGACCGGGACTTACTGGAATGGGAGCTACATCAGCAATATGGCGAATGAGAACACCAATGGAACGACCGCAGGCCTCACCGGCCAGATAACCTATAACTACACACCCAACCCCGTTCCCGTGCCTTCGGCGGTCCTCCTTCTCGGCCCGGGCCTTATCGGTCTTGCGCTGATACGGAAACGGCTCAAAAGATAGCGAACGGATCATCAATCGGGAGGCAGGGCCTTGGCGGCCCTGCCTTTTTTGTTGACCGCAGCTCAATGTCAATCTATGTGCGCCCCGGCGTTTTTTAAAAGGGCCGGCCGCCGCTGTCTGCACAAAGCAGCCGGCAGCCTGCCGGCCGATCGCTTCCCTAATCCAGGTCTGCGCTACCGCCGAATTCACCAAAATTATCTTGGAGAAATTTCACGACCGAAGCACGAAGGATCCTCACTGTCTTGTTCAGCTTCATGCTGTCCATAAGCCCCATGTCGCACCAACGGTAAACAGTCTTCGGAGACACAGACAACAACATTGCGACTTCCGCAGGCTTCAATAACTTCCGAGTGGGCATCTCCCGGAGTAGCTCCTGAAACTCGTCTCTCATCGTTCCCCTCCCCAATGGCCGGCCCGAACCGCCGAGCAATGGTGAAGAGCCAGGTATGCATGTCTGCGAACGGTAGGGCCGGCGACAATACCCGATACGTGCATGGCTGTTCCTTGGTGTTTCGCCCACGACCAATCGCCGGAAACGGATCGTTTTCCGCCCCGGCATCGGTTCAATCGGGGAACAGCCCAGTCCTTGCTTGTTCACCGGTTATGGGAAAGAACATGCAAGCGGCGCGCCATGCATACGGAGATGGAACGAACCGTAATGATTGGGATTTTAAGACCAACCCGGCTTGTAACAGGGGAAACTATTTCCTTCGCGCCGGAAAAAACTTCCCGAAACGGCCCCCCGCCCCGCGCGGTCTATCCCGGCCCCTAGGCGCCCGCAAGGAGGCGCAGGGCATTCCCTCTATACACTCTGTCCTTATCCGCTTTGGCCGCGTCCATAGCCGCCACGCTCGAGGCCGCGCGCGGCCCATTGATAAATGACCCTGCTGCAAGCAGCAGGGTATCCGCTGAACGCTTTTCGTGAGCGGGGAGGCTCGCCGGGCAAAGCCCGGCGAGGGGGTGCTGAACCCCAATGATTGCCTGTTATAAAGGGTGCCAAAGCTCCAAGGATGATAGTCGGATGCAAAAGACGCGGGAACGAAAGAGCGCGCAAAACAGCTTTTATGGGGAAAGGGCGATAGTATCCCTGTAGCAAGCTACAGGGAATCCACAAGTTGAATTTTTTGTTGAACATAATTGCTCGAAGTATTAACATGGAGATGTTCACTGTGACGGACGGTATTCACGACGCATTGCCTATATGCCCGGAATCGATAAGGAGGGGGCGTTATGAAGATGATCGGAAAGGTCCTGTTCTTTTTCGTTCTGTCCCTTGGCCTCGTCAGCGCTGCACATCCTGCGGACCCCATTCTCCTTGGCGTCCCGACTTCATTGAAGCTGCTGGAAGGCTACGAAAGCCACAGGGCGGTAGTCCTTGCCACCGAAGAGATCAATGCGAAGGGCGGCGTTGCCGTAGGGAAAGAAAAACGGTTATTGAAGGTGGAGGCCCTCGATATAAGGGACGGCGAGCCCGGCATCCCCGTCTCGGAGGCGCTCCTCGGCATCGAAAAGCTCATCCTGGACAAGAAGATATACGCGTCCCTCGTCGGCAATTTCAGGTCCGAGGCGCTCCTGGCCGCGATGGACATCTATTCCAAGTATAAGGTCATCAACATCGGGAGCATCCCGATGTCGCCCAAATTTCAGGAGAAGGTGCTGAGCAACCCTGAGAAGTATAAATATTCTTTCAGGGTCTGTCTCGAAGCTACCGGTCTTTCAAGGTACATGAGCGGGTTGATGAAGACAATCGGAAAGAGCTTCGGGTACAACAAGGTGTTCATCGCGACGCAGGACGTCTTGTGGGCGGCGGCGACGGGCGCCATGATGGAGAAATGGTACAAGGAGAACGGCTGGACCGTCCTCGGGTTCGAAAAGTATCCCACCGGGGCTTCCGATTTTTCCCCCTCTCTGTTGAAGGCAAGATCGGGCGGCGCGCAGCTTATCCTGGTCGTATTCGACATGCCCACAAGCGGCATCCTCGTAAAGCAGTGGAGGTCGATGAGGGTCCCGGCCCTGATGGCGGGATATAACGGACCGCTGATGGGGTCGAAGGCGTGGAGCACCTTCGGCGAGGACATCGAGGATTCGCTCAATATCATAGAGGACATCGGTCCCATCCCGGTGAGGGCCTATCCGCCGGCCACGAGGTTTTACGAGGCGTACATGAAACGGTGGAAGGAAAGCCCGCAGGCCGGCCACGGGGTCGGCGCTTCCTACGACGCCGTCTACATGCTTGCCGCAGCCATAGAAAAGGCGGGGACGCTCGACCGCGATGAGGTGTCCGCGGCCATCGCCGCGACCGATAAGGCAGGAGGGGTCGTGGGCAGGCTGAAATTCGATAAAGGGCACCAGTTGATCTACGGAGACGACCCGAAGACGGGCGGATTGGGCGTCTGGTTCCAGTGGAAGAAGGGGCAAAGAGTCATCGTATATCCCGAATCGGTGGCCGACGCAAAGATAGAGAAGCCGGTCTTTACGAAGTAATCGGGGAAAACCGGGGGCCGCTCGATTGACGCAGCCCCCGGACCCGCCGAGGGCCGGAAGCGGGCCGAAGTACACACCTGCCTTTCGGAACTTCCCTATCTTCCTTCCCTTCGCTTTTCGTCGATCGCTGCCAGGACGTTCTCCGGCGACAGCGGAAGTCTTTTTATCCGTACACCGATAGCGTCATATACGGCGTTCGCCAGTGCAGCGGCGGTCGGCGGCGCGGCCACTTCTGCCACTCCCTTTGCGCCAAAAGGACCGAAGGGGTCGTACGTCCCGGTAAAGTAGACTGACAGCGGCGGCATCTCGACGGGGCCTATCGTCCCCGAAGTCATGAAATCGGGGTTCATAATGTGGCCGTCCCGGTATACCATCTCCTCAGTCTTGGCAAAGCCCAACCCTTGCAATACCTGCCCCTCTATCTGCCCTTCGGCCCCAACCGGATTGATGATGTTGCCGCCGTCGTTGGCCGCCCAGACCTTCAGAACCTTGATCTCGCCGGTTGCCTCGTTCACCTCGACCTCCACGACCTGGGTCGCAAAGGAGTAGGTGGAGCAAGGGTTGCTCTGCTGTGTCGGCTCCATCTTCGTCGTATCGGGCTCGTCCTGGCCGGCCCCACGGATCTTCTTCCCCTTCTTGTGAAAGAGGGCGAAATGGGCTACTTCCCCCACAGTTGCACGCGAATCGGGAACGCCCTTAAGATATATCTTTCCTTCCCGGACAGTGATGTCTTCCGGGTCCGCCTCCAGCATTTCCGCCGCTTCTTCGACCAAGATTCTCTTGGCCTCGGCGGCCGCCCTCATGACGGCGATACCCCCCGAATACGTAACGCGCGATCCCCAGGGGCCGAGGGCATACGGGGTGATATCCGTATCCGGTAGGACGGTGCGGACGGACTCAAACGGGACATCCAGGACCTCGGCTGCCATCTGGCGGAAGGTGGTATCCCTCCCCTGGCCGTATTCGCCCTCGCCTGAATATATCACGACCTCGCCGTCCTGAAGGATTTCCACATACGCATTGCTTCCAGCGAAAGTGTCGGAATGGCGGTCGTCTACCTCGTGGATCGTACACGCCATGCCTACGCCCCGCTTGAGGTGGCGTTGCTTACCCCGCTTCTGCCCCCAACCGGAGGACTCGACGGTCTGGTCGATGGCCTCCGTCAGGCCGCAGCTCGATATCTTCCAGCCGTGAACGGTCGTGTCGCCGGAGCGCGTTGCGTTCCGCCGCCTGATTTCCGCCGGATCGATACCGAGATCTTCGGCGATGATGTCGAGCTGCGAGTCGAAGGCAAAGGTATTCTGCGGATTACCATAGCCCCGATAAGCGCCCACGGGGCTCTTGTTCGTATAGACCAGCTTCGCGTCGGTCCGGATCGCCGGGATACGATACACATTGTCATTGCGGTGGGAGCAGACGATAATCATCGCGGCGGCCATGTCGCAGTAAGCCCCGGCATCGTAATAGAAGCTCAGTTCCCGCCCGAGGATAGTGCCGTCTTTCCTCACTGCGGTCTTAACGTAATAGCGGCCGGCGAAACGCGGCCGGCTCGCGAAATACTCCTCTTCCCGCGTGTATACCATCTTGACGGGATGGCCCGTAATTCTCGAGAGGACGGCCGATGCCGGGTAAATGGCGTTCAGCACAACTTTGCTCCCGAAGGAACCTCCCGTGTAACACTGGATGACGCGGACCCGGTCGGCAGGAACCTTAAGAACGCGCGAAAGCATGATCTGAAGGCCCGAGGCACTCATCGTTCCCGTGTAGAGGGTGATCCTGCCGCCGACATCCCAATCGACGACGCAGCCATAGGGCTCCGCATACGACTGGTGGACCCGTTGGGTATCGAAACGGTCTTCTCGAACGAGATAAGCCTCTGCCATGGCGCATTCGATATCGCCTTTGTTGATATTAATACGCACCCCGATGTTGTTGGGAGCGTCATCGTGCAATTGGGGAACCCCCTCGGAAACGGCCTCCTCCGGGTCGAAGACGGCGGGGAGGTCTTCGTATTCGACTACGATCCGCTCGAGGGCCTCGCTTGCCGCTTCCTCGTCGACGGCGGCCACGGCCGCGATCTCATCGCCTTTGTACCGCACGCGGTCTATTGCGAAGACTGTCATATCCGCCCGGCGCTCGCCGAAGCCGTAGATAACAGGGGGCAGGTCCTTGGCCGTAATCACCGCTTTGACACCGGGGACTTTCAGTGCCGGAGAAACGTCGAGGTGGACCAGCCGTGCGTGGTGGCGCGTGGAACGGAGTATTTTTCCCGCCAACATGCCGGGCAGGACCAAATCGGCGGTAAACTTTGCTCGCCCCGTAACCTTAGGAATAGAGTCCGGGTGAGGCAATCTTTTTCGGACGATTGTAAACTCTTTCATCGGGATTCTTTCCTCCTATCTGGACCGGCCCCGCAAGGCCGCAAGGATTTCCTCCATCCTGGCAGCGATGGCTCGCTTTTTGAAATCGACCGACCCACGGGTGAAAGAGACCAGGCGCACCTCTTCCGCTGTCTTACGGGCAATCTCTTCCGCCGGCGCACCGGCGTTAAGCATCGCTTCCGCGCTACGCGCCCGCATGGGGCGGCTGGCTGCACATCCAAGGACGACGCGAGCGCCCTGTCCGCTGACCGGCGGTACCACGCTGAGAGTAAAGGCTGCGAAGTCCAGGTTGTCCTGCCGGCGAAATTTTACGAATACCCCTGCCGGACCGGGCAACGGTATAAGAACCTCCGTCAGGACCTCTCCGGGCGCAAGGTCCAGGTAGCGGATGCCGTCTCCCAGGAAAAAGTCGTCGATGTCCATCACCCTCTCGCTGCTTTCGGAGACAAGGCGCACCTTTGCGCAGAGGGCGACGAGCGGTCCCACGGAATCCCCCGATTGCAACGCAAAGCAGCCTTTGCGGCTCCTCGGCACTATATAACACCGGTTGCCCCCGCAAGCCTTGCGACAATCGGGGAAGCCGGCCCGCCAGAAAGACGACCTGTTGAAGAACAGGCACCGGCTGTTGAGGCAGATATTTCCTCCCAGGGTCGCCTTGTTGCGGATCTGCGGCGAGCCCACGGCCGCGGAAGCTTGGGCCAGCATGGGGACCTTCTGCCTGATCAGCGGGTGGGCAGCTATGTCATTCAAGGCGGTCAGCGCCCCTATCGCGATCGATCCCTCTTTTTCCTGACGGATACCGTCGAGACCCGGTATCGACTTCAGGGCGACGATTGCGCCGGGACGGATGAGCTTGAGATTCTTGAGCACCAGGACATCCGTCCCGCCGGCCATGAGCACGGCGTCCGGGTATTCCCCTAGAAGGCGGCCGGCCTCCGCCACGCTGCGAGCTGGGATAAACGATGTTCCCATCATTCCGCCTCCGCCTCTGAGGCAGCCATTTTGACGGCCTCTATAATCTTGTAGTACCCGGTACAGCGGCACATAACTCCCTTGATGCCCTGCCGGATCTCGTCATCTGTCGGGTGGGGGTTCTCCTGGAGAAGGCCGTAGGTCGCCATGACCATGCCGGGAGTGCAGTAGCCGCACTGGATAGCCCCTGCTTCGACAAAGGCTTTCTGGATGGGATGCAGGCTGTCTCCCTGAGCCAGGCCCTCTATGGTCAGGACGCGGCCTTCCTCGACCTCCAGGGCGAGTGTCAGGCAACTATTCACCGCCTTTCCGTTCAGGAGGACCGTGCAGTGTCCGCACTGGCCTTCGCCGCAACCCCGCTTTGTTCCCGTCATGGCCATACGATCCCGGAGAACCTCCTGCAGCGTCTCATCCTGCCGGACAAAGAGCTGCACCCTGTCTCCGTTGATCCATAGGTTTAGCGCTGTCATCCTGTCTTCTTTCATTTAACTCCTCTATCTCCTGCTTTATGCTTTCCCCTCATTCGCTGTGTATCCGGGTTTATTCTGCCACTCGTTCCGTAGAATGCCCATCTGATAAAGGCTCCAGTAAGCGTCACCCATGCGTCGCGCCTTCCTGATGTGCCCCTCCCGCACGAAGCCCGTTTTTTCGTAGCAGGCTATCGCCGGAAGATTGAAATCGAATACGAAGAGATCGATCCGGTGCAACTCCAGCTCGCCGAACCCGAGCTTTCAGAAGGGCCCGCACCATGTCGCTCCCCACGCCCCGTCGCCGCCATGCGTCAGCTATAAGCACCCGGGACATCCGCGCAGACCTATTGCGGTAATCGATCATGTCGAGCTCGATATGGCCCACGACCTCCGTCCCGACGACGGCCTTAAAAATTACCCGTGAGGGCGGGATTCCGCCGGCAGCCGCCAAGTATTCTTCCAGCTGGGGTACATCCAGGGGGAATCGGAAGATCGGCCCTGCCCATTGGAGAAGGAATTCCGGCGAATGCGCCCAATCGATCAGCCGTTGGAAATCTTCCCGCCCGAAGGCTTGCAAGGCTATCTTCAATCCCTATCCTCCCAGGTACGCCTTCTTCACGTGCTCGTTGCAGAGGAGGTCCCGCGCCTCCCCCGTAAGTACAATCCTTCCTGTCTCCATCACGTATCCGCGGTCCGCCAGTTGAAGCGCCAGGTTCAGGTTCTGCTCCACGAGGAGAACCGTCGTCCCCCTGTCGCGTATCCCCCGGACTATTGCTGCCACCTTTTCAACCATGAGAGGAGCAAGCCCCAGCGACGGTTCGTCTAGGAGCAGTAAAGCCGGCCTGGCCATGAGCGCCCGGCCGATTGCCAGCATCTGCTGCTCGCCTCCGGAGAGCGTCCCTGCGGGCTGACGGCGCCTCTCCTTCAGGACCGCGAAGTCTTCAAAAATCCCCTCCATTTCCTCCCGCACCTTTTTGCGGGAAAACCAGGAATAGGCGCCCATCTGGAGGTTTTCTTCGACCGTCATGTCGGGCCAGACTTTCCTTCCTTCCGGACAATGGGCAATGCCCAGCTTGACGATCGCCCGGGGTTTGAGCCTGTGGATTTCGCTGCCCAGGAACTCTATCTTCCCTCCCGTGGGGGCAATGAGCCCCGAGATCGCCCGGAGTGTAGTGCTCTTTCCTGCGCCGTTCGCCCCGACAAGAGTGACCAACTCCCCCCGGCCGACCTCAAGGTCGATTTCCCTCAGAACCTCGATCTTGCCGTAACGAGCTACCACCCCGGTCAGCTTAAGCACACTCCACACCTTTACCCAGGTAAGCCGCTATCACTTCCGGGTGGCTCTGAATCGCCTGCGGCGTCCCCTCGGCGATCTTCCGCCCGTAGTTAAGGCAAACGATACGGTCCGAGATACCCATCACCATGTACATGTTGTGCTCGACCAACATAACGGTCACCCCCCGCGCCCTTATCCGCGTAACGAGATCGATCATGCGGTTCGTCTCGTCGGGGTTCATGCCCGCCGCCGGCTCGTCCAACAGTAGAACCCTGGGCTTTGCGCCGAGGGCTATGGCAACCTCCAGGAGTCGCTGCTGGCCATAAGAGAGATCCTTCGCAAGGTCATTGCGGCGGGCGGCGAGGCCCGTGAATTCGAGCAGCTCCTGGGCCTCTCCGGCTATAGCGCGGTCCTCGTCGCGGAAAAAGCTGGTCCGGAACATGATGTCCCTGAAAGAACTCCTGACCCTTTGATGGCATCCGGCCCTTATCCCCTGGAGAACGGTCAGGTTCGGGAAGACCTTTGTGGACTGAAACGTCCTTACAATGCCGTGACGGGCAATCCGGTGGGGCTCGAGGCCGGTGATATCCCGGCCATCGAAAAGCAGCCTACCCCTGATAGGCTTGAGAAAGCCGGTCACCAGGTTGAAGAACGTCGTCTTCCCCGCCCCGTTGGGACCGATGACCGCCATGATTTCCTGCTCAGCCAAAGTCAGGGCAAGGTCCCGCACTGCCCACAAACCGCCGAAGGAAATCGATAAGTCCCGCACCTCAAGGAGTGCCAAGCGGCCGCCTCCGAAGAACACGCCGGAGCCGGCCGCAAAGCGGCACGATCCCGCGCGGCATAAATATGATCGATACCATCAGGATAGCTCCGAAAATGGGCTCCCGCAGCTTATCGGCGACCCGCAAATACTCAGGGATAAGGGTGAAGAGAACGGAGCCCACGATAGGTCCCGATATCGTCCCCAGCCCTCCCATGATCACCATTACAAGCATTAGTATCATGTAGTGGAAGGTAAAAACCTCCGGGCTGATAAACCCGACGTAATGGGCGTAGAGACTACCTCCGAGACCGGCGAACATTGCGCCCGTCACAAATGCAACCATTGCGTATCGGTAGGCGCCGATCCCCACTGACGTTGCCAGGTCCTCGTTTTCCCTTAGCGCCACGAAAGCCGTACCGATGGGCGAGCGTATCATCCGGCAAACGATAAAGACCAGCGGGACGAGCACGCAGACCACCAGGTAATAATAGGAAGTCTTAGAGGTCAGCTCCCACGTACCCAATATGGGGAGCCAGCCTCCTGCGCCGGGGACGCCCGGAAGGCCCATCGGGCCGCCGGTGAAATCGACCGAGTTGACGGCCACGAGGTAAATGATCTCCGAAAAAGAGAGGGTTACGATCACGAAGTACGCGCCCCGGAGACGCAGCGTGATATGGCCGATAAAGACGCCGGCCGCACCGGCGACGACCGCAGCGGAGAGAAGTGTAATCCCGAAACTCAATTGCAGTCGCAACGCGAGGAGGGCCGATGTATAGGCGCCAATGCCGAAGAAGGCCGTATGGCCGAGGGACAACTGGCCGACGTAACCGTAAATCAGGTTCAGCCCCATCGTCAGTATGGCGAAGATACCGGCCATTATGAGCAGATGGAGGTGGTATTTGCTCGTCACTATCAGGGGCAGCAGGACCAGGGCAAGGCCGGCGGCCGCTATTGTCGATATGCGCACCCGTTTCAAAGTTTCCTCGCCTTTCCCAGCAGTCCCGAAGGTCGTATCATGAGTATTAAGATCACCAGTACGAAGCCGATCGCGTCTTTGTAGCCGGATGAAAGGAAGCCCGCCCCCAGCCCTTCAGCTACGCCGAGGATCAGCCCCCCGCATATCGCCCCCATGAAATTTCCCATACCGCCGAGGATAACCACGATGAACGCCTTGAGGATGGCGATATTCCCCATGGCCGGATAGATCAGGAAGATGGACCCCAAGAGGGCGCCGGCGGCGGCGGCCAGCCCGGAGCCTATGGTGAAGGTAAATGCGTAGATGCGGTCAACGTCGATTCCCACCAGGCAGGCCGAATCCTTCTCCTGGAAGGTCGCGCGCATCGCCTTGCCGAGCAGGCTCTTCCTGATAAAGATGTGGACGAGCACAATCAGACCAAAGGTAATGGTCACCGCAAGCACTCGCGACCACGTCAGCACGATCGGCCCCCACCGAAGCGGCATGTTCGAAAATGGCAGGGGAATGCTTTTGGGCGTCGGCCCCCAGCATAGGAGCGCAATGTTCTGGAGGAAGATCGACAGGCCGATCGTGACTAGGACGGTCGTATCGATCGATTTCCCTCGGAGAGGCGCCAGAAGCACCCCCTCACAGATAAAGCCGACGGCCATGACGGCCAGTACGGCGACGACGACCGAAAGATAGTAATTCAACTGGAACAAGCTGATCAACTGGAATAAGAAAAAACCCCCAAGCATGTAGAATTCGCCGTGGGTGAAGTTAACCACCTCCATCATTCCGAAAATCATAGTCAGCCCCACGGCCGTGAGGGCGTAAGTCGATCCGATGACGAGGCCGTTGACAATCTGCTGTAAGAATTCGGTCAGCAAACCCTTTTCCCCTTCGGCGAACGCTTATCCCGCAAGCCTTAGTTCAAATGGATCACGAGCTTGGGCTTGCCCTTCTCGATGCGGGATACGGACGAGTACGGCGATGCCTGGTTCTTGTCGTTGAACTGGATGTTTCCCGTCAGGCCATCGAGCTTCGTCTTCTTCAGCGCCTCTTTGATCTTGGCGGGGTCGGCTACCCGTGCCGTCGTGATCGCCTGGGCGATGACGTACACCCCATCGTATCCGAAGGCGGCATATTTATCGACCGGCTTATTCGGGTATTTTGCCGTATACTTGTCGACGAACTGCTTGTTCTTGGCCTCGTGTCCCTTCGGTGCGGCAAATGGGACCCAGTAGTTGTGCACGAGTAAGCCTTCGCTGGCATCGATGCCCGCCAGTTTGACGATAGCTTCCGATGGGATGCCGTTCGTTACCATACGCTTGATCTTGCCCATGCCCAGCTCGTAGGTCTGCTTGACGATATTGGAGGCGGTCTGGATATCGCTCGTTATGATGATAGAATTCGCCCCGGAGGTTGAGATTTTTGTGAGAGAGGGGGAGAAATTGATCTCACCCGGAGTATGGTACTCATTCAGCACCACTTTCCCTCCCTTGTTTTTTACCGCCTCGGACCAGAACGTGACAACCGCCCGGCCGAAGTCATTATTGGCGACCATGAAGGCAACTTTGCTGAAGCCCAGGGTAGGGACAAGGTACTTTTCCATCAAATGGCCGTCGATGGCGCTGTTGGAGCAGATCCTGTACACCCATTCGCTGGGCGGGTCGGTTACCTTCAGGGACGTCGCGGTCTCGACTATGAGGGGTGTCCCGTTCTTCTTCATGACGGGTATGATGGCGAGCGTCGCGGAGCTTGCCCACGCGCCCATAATGACGGGCACACGGTCCCGCGTGAGGAGCTTCTCGGCCGCGTTGACGGACTCGGCCGGGTCTGCCTTACCGTCCTCAATTACGAGCCGCATCGGCTTCCCCAGCACGCCGCCCCTGGCGTTTATCTCCTCCTCGGCCATCCTGGCCCCCTCTACTACACTCTGGCCGTCATAGGCCGCGGGGCCCGTCAAGGGCTCGATGACTCCTATCTTGATCGCCTCCTGGGCCATTGCGCCCGTGGCGCCAAGCAATACCGCAATAAAGAAAGCTAATGCTACAACCCGGATTAATTCTTTCATGTCCCCCTCCTTTTTTGCCGGGCCTTCAACCGTTGCGGTCGAGGCCTTTATCGTACATGCGTCCTTTGCCTACCCCGCCTGCCGGGTCATGTGTGGCCGGCATTCCGCAACGACACTGCAAGCCCCTCGCTACAGGTCTTTCCTGTCATCTCTTGTTCCACGGCGGAGTGGGATAGATGACCTTCGCGCCGGGGTCGGGAGGATCGACGCTCACGACTTTGCCCTGCTGCACCTGGAGGGTAGCGACGCGCCCCTTGGTGTTCTCTCCCTTTTCGTCCCATTTTACCGGCTCGAAATAAGTAGTGACGTCCATGCTGCGAAGTGTCTCGCGCACCTTCTCCTGATCTATGCTGCCTGCCTTCTCGATTGCGATCTGGAGCAATAATCCGCAGACGGCGCCCTGCGCGTTATACAGCGTCGCCGGAATCCCGGTCTGCTTCTTGTAGGTCTCTTCAAAGGACTTGACGCTGAAATAAGGCCCCCTCCAGTTCGCCGCCCTCGCCCAGTACATCACGCTGAATACGTAGTCCCCATCCTTGCCCAGGATCTTCGTCCAATCTTCAAATTGCGGCGCCGTCAGAAAGGCATAGGCCTTCGGGTTAACGTTAAGCTCCTTACATTGCTTCAGGAAGGGAACCGAGTCTTCGAAGTAGCCGCCAAAGAAGATTGCATCGGGGTTCTTTGCCTTAATCACAGTCAGCATCGCAGAGAAGTCGCTCGTTTTCGCGGGAAATTTCGCGTAATAGACCTCCTGCATACCCAAGGTCTTCGCGTGCTTGCGCACACCCTCGGTGCTGAGTATGGTAAGCAGGCTGTCAAGGGAGAGAACAGCGATTGTCTTTGGCGCAGGTCTCTGTCTGGACAGAAGATCGGCTACGCCGTTGAAGTCCTTGCTTGCAGGGGCAAGCACGGAGAAGAGGTACTTGTACCCACGCTCGTAAAGTGCGTCCGAATTGGCCGCGCTCGCTATCGTTATGTAATGGTAGCGCTCTCCAATGGCGCTTGTGGCGAAGGCGATGCCGCTCGAATAAGGAGCCAGGAGGAAATTAACTTTATCTTCCGTGATCAGCCTTTCCGTGAGTTTAGCGGCGGTCATGGTGTCCGATTTGTCGTCATAATAGATGATATCGACTTTATACTTTTTACCTCCCACATCGATACCGCCGCGCGCGTTGACCCAGTTGCGCCAGAAATCGTAGCCGCCCTTTAGCTCTCCTCCTTCCCTGGCGAACTTCCCGGTCATGCTGATCGACGCACCGAGGACTATCCGGTCCGGGGCGCCTGCCTGTGCGACGGCCGCACATAGGAGGCAAAGGGAAACAACCGATACGAGTAATACCCTGCTGATCGTCGTCGTTCTCATCTTTTTTTCTCCTTCATCCTTCTGTTGTCAAGAAGCGCCGGTTTTCTAAGCCGGCAGTCGGTTCAGTTTCAATCCAACGCCGCTATGGCCTCCACCTCGATCATATAATCGGGGGACGCCAGACCTTTTACAATCAAGAGCGTATTCGGCGGCATAATATCTCCGAAAAACTCTTTGCGGATTTTTCTTCTGCTTTCCATGTTGCTATAATCAGTCAAAATGGTGGTCATCTTTACGATGTTCTTCAAGCCGCCGCCCGCTTCCTGCAAGACATTCCTCAGGTTCGTGTATACCTGGCGCGCCTGGGTGTCAAAATCCCCTTTTCCGACCAAGCTCCCCTGGGCGTCAAGGGCCACCTGACCGGCGATGTAAAGCGTTTTCCCCGCTTTCGCAACGTGAGAATATCCGTTTTCCTTCGTTCCGTGAACGCTTTTTAGTTCCAGGATCTCGTGAGCCATGCGTTTCCTCCTGGGAGCCGTTAGTTTTACCTTAAATCCGCTGCATCTAGCCTTCCGTGCCCCGTTCTTCGCTCAGCTTCTTTTTAAGCGCCATATAGACCTTTTCGGCAGTAACGGGCGTCGAAGTTATCTGGACGCCGACGGCGTCGTAAATGGCGTTCATTATTGCGGCCGCCGTGGGACAGGTAGGCGGCTCCCCCGTCCCCTTCGCACCGAAAGGGCCTGTCGGCTCGGGCACTTCCACGACTATGGAGTCGATGCGCGGAACGTCCAGGGCCGTCGGGATAAGAAGGTTGGAGAAGGAAGGGTTAGCAATCACGCCGTCCTTCACCACCACTTCTTCCATGAGCGCATACCCGATACCCTGTCCTACTCCGCCCTCTATCTGTCCTTCAATGGCCGCAGGGTTAATGGCTCGCCCCACGTCCTGAGCGGCAGTAACGCTGATGACCGTTACCTCCCCGGTCTCGGTATCCACCTCCACCTCCGCGATCTGGGTGGCGTAAGAGTAAGCTCCGTAAGGGACCCCGAGGCCGGTTTCGGGATTGAGGGCTTCAGGAGTCAACGGGGTAAAAGTGCCGACTCCCGTTACGAGAATGCCCTTTGCCCTGAGTCTGGCCGACACATTTTCGATGCTTACCTGAAGGTCGGGCCGCTCTTTTACGAAAATCCCGTCGTCCCGGGATTCTAAATCCATAGGCCCGCAACCCAGGATTTCGGCCGCCTCCTTCAAAAGAAACTCCCTCGCCTGCTCTGCTGCGAGGCGTATGGCGTTCCCCGACACGTAAGTCTGGCGACTCGCTGAAGTAACGCCGGATTCGGGGGCGACCATCGTATCGTTGGAGATCATGGTTACGCGCTCAAGGGTAATCCCCAAGGTATGCGCGGCTATCTGCTTCAGCGCAGTGTCCGATCCCTGGCCGATTTCCGCCGCGCCGCACCGGACGATGGCCGTACCGTCCTCACATACCTCGATGAACGCAGTCGAGGGGTTTGACTTGGCGGTATTTCCCATTCCGAAATAGGTGCAGGCTAAGCCTTTTCCCCTTTTCTTCATACCTTACTCCCGTCGGAATCAGTCCACGCCCGACTGCACGTTTGCCTCAAGGTCTCGAGCGCGCCGACGCCGTATTCGAGGATTTGGCCTGTTGTCGTCGAGGACCCCGGCCGGAGTATGTTCCTCCTGCGCACTTCCACAGGCGACAAACCGCATCGTCTCCCTATCTCGTCCATGATCGCCTCGTGGCAGGGGGCCATTTGCGGCGCGCCGAATCCTCTCATCGCTCCGCCTATGGGATAGTTAGTGTAAACTTCATAGGCATCTACATAGACGTAAGGGCACTCGTAAGGACCGATGGCCATGGTGGCCGATCGCGTCACCACGGCCGGTCCGTAGGACGCGTAAGCCCCCCCGTTGCTGATGATCGTAACGTGGGCGGCAATTAGCCTCCCCTCTTTGGAAGCCCCAAACTTGTAGCGCATGTTGAAAGCGTGGCGCTTGGTGGACGTGAAGACCGATTCCTCGCGGGTGTACACGCACTTAACCGGCCTGCCTGTCGCCCGCGCGCAAAGCGCCGCGTACGGAGGCGTCGCGATATCGATCTTTCCTCCGAAGCCGCCTCCCGTGGTCATCCTTATCACCCGGACCCTATTTATGGGAAAGGCCAGCATGGCGGCAATCTCGCCTCGGTAATAGTGCGGCGCCTGGCTGCAACAGTGGATAACCATCTGCCCATGCTCCATATGCGCGACCGCGGCTTCGGGCTCTATATAGGCGTGCTCTACCATCTGGGAGGTAAACGTCTTTTCTATGATGATATCGGCTTTCGCAAACCCTTCTTCGATATTCCCTTTCCGTATCTTCCGGTGATGAAGGATATTCCCCTCGTCGTGCACCTTCGGGGCGCCGGGCTTCATCGCCTCCTCCGGGATGAAGACAGCGGGAAGTACCGTATAGTCCACGTTTATCCTGGCCAGGGCCTCTTTAACCTGCTCCCTCGTCTCGGCGGCTACTACCGCAACAGCCTCGCCCACGAAGCGGACCCTTTCCTGTGCAAGGTACGGCTGGTCCTTTATGATGATTCCGAACCTGTTGCTACCCGGGATGTCCCTGGCCGTCAGGGCGGCCCTCACCCCCGGAAGGCTCAGCGCTTGGGAACAATCGATGGAATTGATTCGGGCGCTCGGATAAGGACTCCTGAGAACGCCCGCATAAAGCATGTCGGGAAGGTACATATCGTCAGTAAAGAGCGCCTTGCCCGTAACCTTGGGAACGGCGTCCACTCTGGGCACCGACCGCCCTATGCCTCCCACTGCGGGCTCCTTTCGCGCAGTATTTGCGGCTTCCCCTCTTAGCTCGCGGGCCGCCGCACCTATCGCTTCCACTACCTTAGTATAACCCGTGCACCGGCAGAGGTTGCCGGAGATTGCCGTTCGGATCTCCTGCTCGTCCGGCTCGGTAGTTCTGTCGAGGAGAGCTTTTGAGGAGAGGATTAGACCGGGCGTGCAGAAGCCGCACTGGACGGCCCCTTTTTCCACAAACTGTTTCTGGACCGGATGCAGGACGCCGTGCTCGTCGCCTATTCCCTCTACCGTGACTATTTCCTTGCCTTCCGCCTTGATCGCAGGGTATATGCAGGACATCACGGGAGAACCGTCGATCAGGACCGTGCAGGCGCCGCACTCCCCCTCACCGCACCCTCTCTTGGCGCCGGTCAATCCCAACTGCTCGCGTAGTACGTCAAGCAGGACGGCGTCCTCCGATACGGCGACCTCTATCAATCTTCCGTTTACGTGCAGGCCGATCTTCCTCGCGCTCACAGGTCCACCCCTATGAGCTTAACGCAATCCGTTATTGCCCGCCTTATAAGCACTTCCACCATATCCTTCCGGTACTCCGCACCCCCTCGTATGCTGTCCCTGGGATTGACGCCGATCCTGGCCGCGGCTGCGGCCCTATTTATCTCTTCAAGACTGACGGACTTGCCTCGCATGCCCTCCGCCGCTTCATGGGCAATCCAGGGGGTTCTAGCCACAGGGCCCAATGCTATGCGCACCTCCTCGAAAACCCGCTTCTCATCATCGAGGGTGACCTTGCATGCGGCGACGAGCGTGGGCAGGGTAAAAGCCTTGCGCCTGGCCAGGCGATGAAGGGAGCTGGTCTCCGTCTCCCCGCAAGTCGTGAATCTGAAATGGCTAATCATCTGCTTTGCCGGGTCGATAGCACTCTTGCCCACGTCTATGAAAAGCTTTTCAACGGCAACCCAGTCCCCGGCGTCGGCAGAGACGACCATGGCTTGCGCCCCCAGGGCGATAAGCGGGATAGTCCCGTCAGCGGCGGGCTGGGCGTTCACGACGTTGCCGCCTATGGTCGCCACGTTACGAATCTGGGGAGCGCCCATGTATGAAGCCCCAATACCCAGGGCCCGTCCGTGCTTTCTTATGATCTCAGAACCGGCAAGCTCGGACATAGTAACGGCAGCCCCGACCAAAACCCAACGGCCGTCGTCGCTCAGCTCTATTTTCCTCATCTCGGGGACGGAGCTTATGTCGAGAAGAGTCAGGCCTTTCCCCTCCTCTTTCTCGCGAAGCTGGACGATAAGGTCCGTTCCCCCGGCGACCAGGCGGGCTTGCCCCTGAAAGCGACCCATGTATTCGAGGGCCTCGTCCGTGCTTCGCACAACCCTGTACGTCTCCCAGTGCATTATCTTTCTCCTCCATCCTCCTGTTTTCTTGTGACGCCGAGGTAGACGCGGAGCAGGTCCAGGCTCAGCCTCTCCTTATGTTCCGTGTATTTTATGGTTCCTTTTTCGAGGACGTAGACGCGGTCGCAAAGCTCCAGGGCGTTCTCGAGATTCTGGTCGGCGATGAGGGCCGTAATCCCCCTGTCGCGGAAGATCTTTATGGTCTGCCTTACCTGCTGGACGATGGAGGGCTGGAGCCCTTCGGTCGGCTCGTCGAAGACGATCAGTTTCGGCTTCGACATGAGCGCCCTGGCGATCGCCAGCATCTGTTGCTGCCCGCCGCTCAGTGTGCCGCCCAACTGGCCCAGCCGCTCCTTCAGGATCGGGAAGTACCCGAAGACCTCATCCAGACTCTCTGTTTCAACCTTGCCTTTAGTGACGGGCACCGAGAGATTCTCAAGAACGGTGAGCCTGGGGAAGATATGCCTTCCCTGGGGCACGTAGCTCACTCCAAGGGAGGTTATCTTGTGGGCCTTCATGGAGCTTATATCTACGCTGTCGAAATTCACCAACCCGGTCGTCCTCGGAGGCGTCAGGCCGATGATGCTCCTCACCAGGGTACTCTTCCCCATACCGTTTCTGCCCAGTATGCCGATTATCTCGCCTTTCGACACCTCGAATGAGACGCCCTGGATGATCTGGCTCTTGTTATAATACGCGCGGAGATTTTCAACCTTCAGCAGCACTCACTTTACCTCCAGCTAGATAAACCTCCTGCACGGCAGGATCGTTGCAGACCTCCTCGACGCTGCCGTCCCTTACCACCTCGCCGTAATTGAGGACACATATGTTGTGGGCCAGGCCGGTGACCACCTCCAGGTCATGCTCGACGAAGATGATGTTCCTTATTATGCCTGCGTCGTATAGTTCCTTGATCTTCTCCGCCAGGAAAGAGGTCTCTTTCGCGCTCAGGCCGGCGGTAGGCTCGTCCAGAAGCAGGAGCTTCGGGTTCGAGCCGAGCGCTATGGCCACCTCCTCCAGTCTCTGGTCGCCCTGGGAGATCTCCGTAGATACCCTGTTCCTCAGATCGGCGAGGCCCACCACCTCAAGTATGTTTGCCACGTGCTCGTTCACATTCTTCACTGACAGGGCATTCCTGAAAGGGCTGACGCCCCGGCCGAAGCCCACCTGGGCCGCCAGCCTTACATTTTCGTAAACCGTCAGCTTCGGGAAAATCGATGTCACCTGGAACGTCCTGGCTATCCCCCTCTTGCACCGCTCATGGGGCGGCAGCTTCGTGATGTCTTCGCCCATAAAGATGACCTTCCCCGCGTCCGGCTTGTACACGCCCGTGATAAGGTTGTAGAACGTCGTCTTCCCTGCCCCGTTCGGTCCTATGAGAGCCTTTATCTCGCCTTCCTCCAGCGCAAAGTTCACGCAGTTGGTTGTGACAAGGCCGCCGAAGCGCTTCGTGAGACCTTCCGTCTTGAGGACTGTAGACATTATCACTTACCTCTTCGCGTCGAGCACCGCTTCCAGAGGCCGGCTATGCCCTCCGGCGC
Organism: uncultured delta proteobacterium; assembly: GCA_963835595.1. Lineage (GTDB taxonomy): Bacteria > Desulfobacterota > Syntrophorhabdia > Syntrophorhabdales > WCHB1-27 > CAWEPK01. The sequence continues at coordinate 382,150 of CAWIGL010000002.1, forward strand.
AAGTATGATCACCAGGATCATAATCATCCCCATTATGATCAGGTAAAAGTCCGGGTTCCACGAGCTTATGATGTCCTCGAAAAAGACCAGCACAGCGGGCCCTATGAATGCACCGATAAGCGTTCCCGCTCCGCCGGTGATCGTCCACCATACGGACCTCGCCGTCCAGAGCCAGTAGAAGGAGTTGGCGCTCGTAAACCCGAGATGGAGGACATAGAGGGCACCGGCCAGCCCGGCGACAACACCGGAAAGGGCGAAAGAGAAGATCCGCAGGTTGCGCGTGTTGTAACCTATGATCTGCGCCCTTTCCTCGTTCTCTCGCACGGCTATAATGGCCCTGCCGTAAGGGGTCTTGAAGAACCTCCAGACGATGAACAGAACGAGACTGCACACGGCCAGGACGAAGTAATACTTGGTCACTGCGTCGCCGAGGCTTAAGGTGAAAAATCCGAAATTGAGGGGCGGCACCTTGAGGGTCAGCCCTTCGTCCGAGCCTGTGAGCGGTCTCTGCCCCATTGCAATGTAAAAGAAGATCATCGATACGACTATGGTAAAGGCGACGAAATAGTGGCTTTTGAATCTTGAGATCAGATAGCCATAAACCAGGGAGAACAGCGAGCACGCGACGATGCAGATCACCAGTGCGGTCCAAATGCTCACCTCCCAGTGTAGTATCGGCAGCAGGACTAGGTACCCGCCCAGTCCGAAAAAGACCGACATACCGAAATTGAGCAGTCCCGTGAACCCGTATATGATGTCGAAGCCCAGCGAGAAGAGTCCGAAGATAAGGATCTCTATCAGGAGCTGCTTATAGTAAATCGGGAGGAGATGCGGGACGACCAGCAGGAAGGCGGCTACGAAGGTGAAGACCAGCGATTTGAGTATCGTCTTGCGGGACACGGCTAATACCTCATTATGCCTTCCGGCCGCCAATACAGAATGCCGACCATGATGGCCAAAGACAAACCCTTCGCCAAGACGGGGTCCAAAAAGACTGAAAAGAGACCGTTCGACAACGACAAAATCAGGGCCGAAATGATAGTCCCGGGAATGCTCCCGAACCCGGCGACGATGACTATTATGAACGCGTCAATCAGGATGTCGTGGCCCATATTTGGCGTGATGCTTGTCATGGGCGCCACTATCACGCCTCCGAGGGCCGCGAGAACAGATCCCAGGACAAAGGTGAGCATATAGACGGACGAGACGGAGATGCCCATGGCGCTTGCGGTATCGTGGTCCTGGCTCGTTGCGCGTATCCAGAGTCCCAGCTTGGTTTTCTTGAGAAAAGCAATGAGGGTGCCGATGATGGCCAGAGACATCGCCGCGGCGAATATGCGGTACCCTGAATACGTAGTTCTGCCGAAGAGGGGCACCTGAAACGGCAAGGGGTTGGCTATATTTCTGGGTGCCCCTCCGAATACCAGAAGCAAAGCCTGTTCAAGGATGAACATAAGTCCGTACGATATGATGAGGGTGGTCGCCATAGGATAGCCGACCACCCTGAACCTGATCGTCGTAAGATAGATGACAATGGCTATGAGCGCCATAATCAGAGGGGCGACAACGAGTGAATATGCCCAGGAACCCAGGAAGGCGGTCAGATAGAACGTGGCGACAGCGCCTATCGCGTACATCGCACCATGGGCTATATTGATGATGCTGAGCTGGCCGTAAATCAATGTCAGGCCGAGGGAGACCATCGCTATCACACAAGCCCAGACGGCTGCGTTCAAAAGGGACAGCACTATCGCGTTTGCCAAGGTCGCGCCCCGCTGCTTTAGCCCCCTTTAATGCGGAGGCCGATCAACTTGTGGACTCCCTGTATCTTGCTACAGGGATACTATCACCGTACCGCCATGAAAGCCTTTCTTCGCGTTGTTTCGTCTCCGCGCCTTTTGCATCCGACTATCATGCTTGGAGCTTTGGCGCACTTTACACCGGCTATTATTGGGGCTCAGCGCCCCCTCCACGAGCAAAAGCTCGTGGAGCCACCCCCCTCAACAAAGGCGTTCAGTTGATACCCTGCTGCAAGCAGCAGGGTCATTTATTCACTCTCTTATAGGCCCTTACTCTTTCCTAAAATCTACCAACGGCGGATAAGACGGGATAATATCGGCGGCCGGGACCCGTGCTTTGGTCAGGATGGCTCCTTTTTCCGCCTTCAAAACGTATATATCCGTCAGGGCCTGATGGTCTTCCGCCCGCATGGTCTTGCCGCCCATGGGGAAGTCGATGCTCGTTTTCACGGTCGCCCCTTCAAGGGCCTTCATGAATTTCAGGTTATCGCTCTTCGACTTCCAACCGCTATCCTCCACGCCTTTCTTGATCCAGGAGATTTCTTCCCAGCCTGCCCAGATGTATTCGGCGCTCAGCTCGCCGCTCTTGTCCCATCCATCATCATTGATCCCGACGATGTTCCTGTACGCCTTCTGCGCATTCCGCACCTCAGGGGCAAAGCCGGAGAGCGACCGGGACCCGTAAGTGCCGCACCACACCAAGTCTGCGCCCGGTCCCAGGTCTTTATACCGGATCGAGTGGATGCTTCCTACAAAGATCGGTTTGTGAAGCCCGACTTCCCATGCCTGGTTGACAAGGTTAAGGACATCGTTAGTGAAATACCCGGCTACAATGAAATCCGTGTTCTTGGGCACCTTGCTCAGGTACGGGACGAAATCGAGGGTGCCGACCGGCGAAAAGGCCTTGCCTATCATCTTCAGGCCGATCTTGCCGAAGATCTCTTCAGCCATGCCTACAACCGAATGGCCCCACTCGTAGTCGGCCCCCAGGCCGTAAGCGTTCTTCCCGAGCTCTTTACCCGCGAACCGCGCCATGGCTATGGCGGCCATCTGGGCGTCGCCGATAGCCCTGAAGACGTACCGGTTGCCTTTCTTCGCGGTGATGTCCCTGGCCGTGGCCTCCGTGAACATGATGGTGTTCAGTTCTTTAGCAATCGGAATGGCGCCCACGGCTACCCCGGAATTAACCCCGACCAGAATGAAATCGCACTTGTCCTTGAGGATCAGTTTTCTAAGCTTCCTAAGACCCGTCGCCGGGTCGGTGGCGCTGTCCTCGACGATGTACTTCACCTGGCGTCCGGCTATTCCGCCGCTCTTGTTGATCCGCTCTATTGCCGCCTTGGCCGTGAAGTTGCCTCCCCGGCCGTGAGTGGAGAGGGGTCCCGTCAGGTCGTAGACGCCCCCTATGACAATGGGGTCATTTGACGGGGCGGCCCAGAGTGGTGCCCCCGTGAAGAAAGCGGCTGCCAGTGCTACTACCGCGCAGACCGCAACCTTTTTCCACGTCGCCTTACCATTCCCTGTTTTCTCTCTCATGTTCTCCCCTTTCGTCAAAGACCATATGGCCTTCGGTCTTTAATCGCGTCAAATACCGAGATAGCTCTTTCGGATTCTGCGGATCCATCGATAGCTCTTTCGAAGACCCGTGCCTCACGATATGGCCCGTCTCCAATACAAATGCGCTGGTGCAAAGCTCCAAGCACAGATGGACGTCCTGCTCGACAATGAGGATACTCAACGATTTCTCGCTATAGACTTTTTTGAGGGCTTCGACAATCCTGTCCACTACTACGGGCGCAAGCCCGAGGGAGAGCTCATCGACAAGCATAAGTTTCGGACTCGACATGAGTCCCCTCCCGATCGCGCACATTTGCTGCTCGCCCCCGGAGAGGGTCCCTGCCAGTTGTTTCTCTCTCTGGGACAGAATCGGAAAGAGATCATAAATAAAATCGAGGTCTTCCGATACGCGTGACTTGTCTGGTAGGGAATAGGCTCCAAGCAGGATATTCTGGCGGACCGTAAGACCCGGGAAAAGCTGTCTGCCTTCGGGGATCTGGGTTATGCCGCTCCTCACGCGCGTATAATGGTCTGTATGGGTGATATCCTTCCCCGCGTAATGGATGGTGCCCGCCTTGGGGGAACCCAAGCCGGAAATGGTATTGATAAGAGTAGTTTTCCCGGCCCCGTTGCCCCCTAACAGTCCCACGATCTCCTTTTCGGCGACTTGAAGGTTTACTTTCCATAATACCTGCGCATTCCCATACCCTGCGTCCAGGTCATTAACGCTCAGAAGCCAATTATTTGCCGGCACTGCATTCAATCCGTCATCCCCCTTCTCTCGGCCTCCATCCGGGCAAACCGCTCGCCCAGGTAACATTGGAGGACCTCTGCGTCCCGGCAGACTTCCTCAGGCGTATCCAGAGCGATCCGCCTTCCGTGATGGAGAACGAGAATACGCTGGCAGATGGCCATGGTCGCACGCATCACGTGCTCGATCATGACTACCGTTATCCCCCGCCTGTTGACCTCCCTGACCGTTTCCATCATCTCGTCCACTTCTTTAGGGTTCAGAGCGGACATCGCCTCGTCCAAAAGCAGGAGTCTCGGGTGCATTGCCAGGGCGCGGGCAACTTCCAGGCGTTTTCTGTCCGGGATGGTCAGGCTTGTCACCGGTCTGCTCATCTTGTCGGCAAGGCCCACAAAGGCCAGCACCTCCTCGGCCTCTCCAGCGGCCGTTTTCATATCCTTCCGTAGCTTAGCTCCGAAGATACCGCCCACCGTTACGTTCTGCTTCACTGTCAGGCCCTCGAAGGGACGCACTATCTGGAACGCCCTGCCGATGCCCAGGTGTGTGATCTCGTGGGGTTTCAGGTTGTTCAGGAGGACCCCGTTGAAGAAGAGCTTCCCCGAACTCAAGGGGAAAATTCCGTTGACCATGTTCAGAAGCGTGGTCTTCCCCGCCCCGTTAGGTCCGATAAGCCCGAAGATCTCGCCTTCCTCAACGACAAAATCGACCTCGTTGACGGCGATTACTCCGCCGAAGCGCTTCGATACCTTTATTCCCTCCAACAGGCCCATCAGATTTTATTCTCCCTGATGCCCTTCGTAAAAAGGGACAGGCTAAACTTCTTACCCACCAGGTCAACGAGACCTTTCGGCGTGAAGAGACACGTCAGAATAAGGATCGAGCCCACGATCAGGAAATGGTACTCCATGTACCTACTCCACGCGAACTCCGAGACGAGTTCGATAAAAAACGCCCCGGCCAGGGGACCCCACACGGTCCCCGCACCTCCAAGGACCATCATCAGGTACATCTTTATGGAGGGGGTGATCTCGAAGACAACCCCCGGGTCGATATACCCCATCCAGTAAGCAAAGGCGGACCCCGCAAGGCCGGTGAAAAAAGCGCTGATCGCCCAGCTTGCCGTCTTGTAAGGCGGCGGATTAATCCCCATCACCGATGCCGCATCCTCGTCGAACTTGATGGCCTTGAAGGCAAGGCCCAGATAGCTGCGGTCTATGCACCAAACACAAAACGTGCACGCCAGCATCAGGAACAGCATGAAGTAGTAGAAGAAGTCGTTCACCATGGTTACGCCACCCGTAAACATTGGCAGGGTGATGCCGCGCCCCCCTCCGGTAATGTCGAGACTGCTCGCGATCTCTCGCATCAGCTCCGAAAGGGCCAGGGTCGCCATAAGGAAGTACTGCCCCTTAAGCCTGAGAATCAGAATTCCAACACCCGCGGAGAACAATATCGTTCCCAGCCCGGAGGCGGCAAAGGCCACCGTAAAGGGCGCTCCCAGATGGGTCATGAGGACGGCAGTAATGTATGCGCCGAGTCCAAAAAAGAGGATATTCCCCAACGCGAGGTAGCCGCAGTACCCGGCGATAATGTTGACCCCCTGCGTGAGCAACCCGAACATAAAGACGTTCGTCAGAAGGCGCAGCCAATAGCCGCGCAGGAAAAGCGGCCCGCTAAGAGCCAATAGCAGTAACAGTACGAGCAGGCCCTGCCTCATCATTTTACGTCCACCGAGGGCTTTTCGTTTCGTATCAGCCATAGAATTTCCTACCAAAAAAACCTCTGGGAAGAAAGATCAATACAAGAATAAAGATCAGGAACATGACGATCTTCTGATACTCCATGCCAAGCCACAGAACCGAGAAGGAGTCGGCCAAACCCATAACCAGCCCTCCCAGGAGCGCCCCGGGAATATTCCCCAGTCCGCCGATGACGGCAACCAGGAAAAGTATCATCAACATGTCACCGCCTGAGAAGGGGGATACGGGTTTCAGGATCACATAGAGCGTCCCCATGGCCCCTGCAAGCCCCGAGCTGATCGCAAAGGTGAGGGCATAACTCCGGCGGATGTTTATCCCCACGATCTGCGCCGCCCTCTTGTTCTGAGAGCTTGCGTGTATTGCATTCCCCGTCTCCGTATGCCCCAGGAACCAGTGCAGCCCGATGGTTGCCCCTACGGCAATGAAGAACACCGCCAGCCGGACATAGGGGATCGTCACGCCGACTATCTCGAAATTCTTGCCCGCATAAGAAGGGTTTATCCCCCGGAAGTCGGCGCTCCAGATAAGGAGGATCACGTTGATCAGGACGAGATTGAGGCCGAAGGTGAGCAAGCTCGTAAGGACTACGCCTCCCTTGCCCACCATGTTGATAATCCACCGCTGGATAGCGTACCCCGTGCCGAAAAGGATAAGACCGCTCACCGGGATGGTAAGAAAGGGGTCGATATGGAAGAGTTGACACGTCGCAAAGGTGAGATACGCGCCGAGAATGATCTGGGTCCCCTGGGCCAGGTTTATAATCCCCATGATCCCGTAAACCAGGGAGAAAGCGACACCGATGGAGGCGTAAAACCCGCCCAGGAGCAATCCGTTTGCAATCATCTGAAGAATCATGTACCGGCCTCTTACCCTACCTCTTAGACCAAGCGGGAGTCGGGTAGATGACTTTGGCGCCCGCTTCAAGCGGGTCGACGCTGACCCTCTTCTGGCGCTGGATCTGAAGGCTGCCGAGGCGCCCCTTGATATTGTTGCCCTTCGCGTCCCATTTGAACGACCCGTAAAAAGTCGTGATGTCCATCGTGCTCAAAACATCGCGCACCTTCGCCTGGTCCAGGGTGCCTGCCTTCTCGATGGCAATCTGGAGCAGAAGCCCGCTCGTCGCGCCCACCGCATTATAGACATGGGCCGGCTTCCCCGTCTGCTTCATGAAGGTATCCGCGAAAGTATTGACATCGAAATAGGGGCCTTTCCACATCAGGGCCTTTGCCCAGTGATACGCGCTGAAGACGTAATCCCCGTCCTTGCCCAGGATCTTGCTCCAGTCGTCAAACTCCGGGGCGCTGAGGAAAACGTATGCCTTGGGGTTGACGTTCAGCTCCTTGCACTGTTTCAGGAAGGGGACGCAATCCTCGAAATAGGCGCCGAAGAAGATGACGTCGGGGTTCTTCGCCTTGACCATGGTCAGCATGGCCGAGAAGTCCGTAGTCTTGGCGGGGAACTTCGCGTAATAGACCTCCTGCATCCCGAGCGACTTGATCTGGCTCCTTATCCCGTCGGAAGCCAGGATCGGATAGAGGCTGTCCAGACAGAGGACGGCGACGGTCTTAGGGGCCGGCTTCTGCTTGGCGAGGACCTCGGCCGTATACAAGAAATCCCTGCTCGCCGGCGGCATCACGGAAAAGAGGTACTTGTAGCCGCGCTCGTAAAGGGCGTCCGAGTTGGCCGCCCCGGCTATCGTGATATAGTGGTAGCGCTCCCCGATGGCGCTCGTGGCGAAGGCGATGCCACTCGAATAGGGGGCGAGTAAGAAGTTGACCTTGTCCTCGGTAATCAGCTTCTCGGTCAGCTTGGCCGCCGTCATGGTGTCCGACTTATCGTCGTAGTAGACGATGTCCACCTTGTGCTTCTTGCCTCCGACGTTGATCCCTCCCCGGGCGTTCACCCAATCCTTCCAGAAGTCGTAGCCCTCTTTGACAAGGGCCCCTTCACGGGCAAACTTCCCGGTCATGCTGATGGCCGCCCCTATCAGGGATCTTGTCTTCAGCCGCTGCCTTCGTGCCCGCTACGCCAAGGAAAAAAAAGCACGCTACCACGACCAGAACAACGATCTCGCTTACGCCTCTCTTCATTCGTCTCTCCTTGTGCGGAATTTGCGTTAGCCCGCTTTGCTGCCTTCTCCGTTACAACGCCTCTCCCTTTTCGCTTCCGGTCCGGGTGCGCTTGCAAACGCTCTGCGAGTTCAGCCAATGTCCGTTCTCCCGGCGCCGCCTTTCCCCAGCAACGGAGCGATTTTTTCCGGTGTAATCGGCAGCTCCTTCATTCTTAAACCAGTCGCATCTGCTATTGCATTGGCGATTGCCGGTGCTATGGGGACCATAACTGCTTCTCCCATCGATTTAGCTCCGAAGGGCCCTCTGGGGTCTACCGTTTCGACCTGCATGACGATTATTTCGTCCGGCATATCCTGTGCCCTGAACACCTTGTAGTCGGTAAACGAAGGATTCATCGCCTTTCCGTCAGATCTGAAGACGAGTCCTTCGGTAAGGGCAAAGCCGAGCCCCTGCGCAAGCGCTCCTTCTGTTTGTCCCTCTGCCATGATAGGATTGATGATCACGCCGCCGTCATTAGCCGAAACAAACTTGAGTACTTTAACAGCTCCGGTCTCGGGGTCTACTTCCACTTCGGCCGCCTGAGCGATAAAATTATATGTAGGGGAACACTGTCCGTAGCCGTCATGTACATTCTCATGGGTCGGCCCCTGGTCGAAGGCGACTTTGCCGACAAGAGGGTTCCCCATGATTTCGTAGCTGTGGCGCGCAACGCTGCCGATATCGGTCAGTTCCTTGCCGGTCTTTTTGTCGCATACCATACCGTTCTTAATCTCTATGCTGTCTGGACTGACCGAATACATTGCCGCGGAAACGGCCATTACCTGTTTCAGCGCATCGGCTGCCGCTTTTTGCACGGCGTTACCGGCGACAAAAGTCGTGGCGCTGCCGACGAAAAAGAAACTGGGCGATGTTTCCGTGTCCATCGGCATGATTCTGATCTGCCTTTCAGGTATTCCCATTTCTTCGGCTACGATCTGGGTAAGTACGGTAATGGCTCCCTCACCGATTTCATGACAGCCTATAAAGACCATAGCCTGGCCTGTAGTGTTAATCTGGATAATTGCAGAACACAGGTTTGAAGCACCCGAGACGCCTATACCGCCTCCCCAGTGAATGCATGCGGCAAGGCCCACACCCCGGTTATTACCCTTGCCTCTTTTGTTCTTCCAGTCTATTGCCTCGGCAGCTTTTTCTATGCACTTGGTCATGCCGCAGCTTGATACAGCCCAGCCGTTCGACGTTACGTCTCCCGGCTTAACGGCATTCCTGAGCCTTAACTCCACCGGGTCGATACCGAGTTTTTCTGCGATGATGTCCATCTGCGACTCGACGGCGAAGGTCGTCTGGGGATTGCCGAAACCGCGGAAAGCAGAGCCCCATGGTTTGTTGGTATAGACCAGGTAGCCGTTGACCCGGGTGTTTCTCACGTTATAGTGAGCGCACAGGGTAGTACAGACTTTATCCAGCACCACAGGCCCCTGGCTGTTATAAGCGCCGTTATCCAGGATCACCCCGGCTTCTCTGGCGACTATTGCACCATCTTTCATCACTCCCGTTTTTATTTTTATTATGGAAGGGTGTCTGGTGCGGGTTGATATGAATTCTTCATCACGGCTGAAGATAAGCTTGACCGCCCGACCGGTCTTTTTTGCCAGGTGGGCCGCGATCGGCTCGATGGAGTGCATCCGCATCTTGCTGCCGAATGAACCGCCAATTGTTGTCTGAATGATCCTGATATCGTCGAACGAGACACCCAGCACACTACTCAACTCGCGTCTTAACACCGAAGCGAGCTGGGTACTGACCCACATGGTCAGCCTGCCGTTCTTATCCCATCTGGCGACACAGCTATGCGTTTCCATGCAGCATGGGACGGCATGAGATGTCCTGAAAGTATCCTCAAAGATGAAATCCGCTTCTTTAAAGGCTCTATCAACATCCCCGAAATCATAATGCAGCTCGACTGAGATATTCCTCGCCTTATCATCATGCACGAGGGGGGAACCTTCTGCCATGGCTTTTTCCGCATCCAGCACAGGGCTCAATTCCTCGTATTCTACTTTTATCAGCTCCAGAGCGTTTTCGGCGGTCTCAATATCCACGGCCGCTACGGCTGCCACATCGTCACCGATGTACCTGACCTTCTCTTTCTCGATCGGCAGCTTGTCATCGAGTCCCGGAATATTGGCACTCGCGTAGAATCTTTTGTTGGGGATATCTTTACCGGTAATTATTGCCTTTACACCCGGTAATTTTTCAGCCAGACCGGTATCGATGCTGATGATCCTGGCATGCGCATAAGGGCTTGGGAGAATGGCCGCATGAAGCATCCCGGGCAGTTGTATATCACATGAGTATCTGGCTTCTCCTACGGCCTTCTCGAAGCCATCGACTCTGGGGATATTTTTCCCGATCGAGGTGTATGTGTCAGCCATATTTGTCATCTGTCTCCAGTATTTGAACAATTGCCGTTTTCGTCAGCTACAGCCTGTATTGCTTTAACTATCTTGGCGTATCCGGTACAGCGGCAAATATTCCCGTTAATTCCGGCTTTTATTTCTTCTTTGGTCGGATGTGGATTTGCATCGAGCAAAGCTTTAGCGGTCATTATCATACCCGGAGTACAGAACCCGCACTGGATAGCCCCCCCGTCTATAAACGACTGTTGAAGGGAATGAAGTCCATCGGCCCCGGCCAGTCCTTCGATGGTCGTTATTTCCTTGCCGTCAGCCTCGACGGCCAAGACCAGGCAGGACATAACCGCCTTGCCATCCATAATGACCGTGCACGCGCCGCACTCTCCTTTTTCGCAGCCGGATTTAACGCCGGTTAAGCCGAGTTTATCTCTCAATACACTCAGCAGCGTCCAATTATTTCGAACTACGATCGCGTGCTCCACGCCATTTACCTTCAGACTGGTAACGCTCTGGTTATTGTCCATCCGGTTTACCCCACACTTTCCATAGCTTCTTTAAGTAACCTTCTAATAAGGACCCGGCCGGCACGATACCGGTATTCTGCGGTAGAACGCACATCGTCGATAGGGGACATATCTTCGTTCACTTTTTCTGACGCTGCTTCTATCAGCCGGTCGGTTATTTCATGCCCTTCAAGGGCCTGTTCGACATTTCTCGCTCTTACCGGCGTGGCCGCCACCGCACCGAGTGCTATTCTGACTTCGCTGAATTTACCGCCTGAAACATTGATTTTTACGGCACAGTTTACCTTGGCAAGGTCTTCGGATAGACGGCTGATTTTGCCGAAAGCAGTCCCGCATACACCCTTAGCGGACGGAACGAGAATTTCCGTGAGGATGTCATTATGGAGGACATTGCTGCGGGGACCCGTGAAAAAACGCTCGATCGGTATTTCACGTTCTCCTTCGATACCGGTCAGCCGTAAACGCGCATCGAATACAATCAATGGAGGTATTGTGTCGGCCGAAGGCGAACTATGGCAGATATTACCTCCGATAGTAGCCATATTCCGTACCTGTGGAGAACCGAGGGCTTCGGCTGATTTCTGAAGCGCAGGATATTTGTCCCTGATAATATCCGACGTGACAATATCCGATATTCTGGCGAGGGCGCCTATGCTCAATCCTTCCCTTCCATTCCAGACTATCCGGTCCAGGCCGGCAATCGACTTGATGTTAATAATGTTGTCAGGCGTTAAAATCCTGTCTTTCATCATTACCATAAGGTCCGTACCGCCGGCAATGATCTTTGCCTTGTTTTCATAGCGAGCCAGAAGGAAAGCAGCTTCCATAACGGATTTCGGATTATGATATGCAAACGGTTTAATCGTTTTGATATGGCACCTTCCTTTTCTTTCCGTTTGCAATCATCTGAAAAATCATGTACCGGCCTCTTACCCTACCTTTTAGACCAAGCGGGAGTCGGGTAGATGACTTTGGCGCCCGCCTCGAGAGGATCAACGCTTACCGCCTTTTGGTTCCGAGCTAACCACCGCTATGACCTTTCTTCTTCCTCTCTTTGAGCATCTCCTTCAGGGTGGCCGCTTTCATGGGCAGCTCCGTGAGCCTGATCCCCGTCGCATGGTAGATGGCGTTCGCTATGGCCGGTGCGATCGGCGTCAGCGCCGGTTCGGCCAGACCCTTTGCGCCGTAAGGACCGTTCGGGTCGTTAGACTCCACGAAGATCGTCTGGATCGGGGGCATATCCTTTGCCCTCGGCACCTTGTACCGCCTGAAGCTCGGGTTCGTCACTTTACCGTCCCGCAAGGTCATCTCTTCCATCAGGGCGTACCCGATGCCCTGAGCCACCGCGCCGTGGACCTGCCCCTCGGCCAGGAGCGGGTTGATCGTCTTCCCCAGGTCATGGGCCGCGGTCAGGGAGAGGAGTTTTACGTCGCCGGTCTTCGTATTGACCTCTACTTCGGCTATCTGGGCGACGAAGGGATAAGCGCAGGAGATATTGCCCACTTTTGTTTCGGGGTCCACCATTGACACGTCAGGCGGGATGAACTGCCCCTGGGTCATCAGGGTCCCCCCTGCCCTTTCGTAGGAAGCGATCTCACAGGCTTCCCGGAATTCCATTTGCTCCGGTCCCTCCCCAGAGAGGATTCGGCCGTCTTCAATAAAAAGGCTCGACGGGCTTTTCTTGAGCTTCCTGGCTGCAACCTCCAGAAGTATGCTCCTCGCCTCGACGGCAGCCCGCATTACGGCATTCCCTGTAAGCGTGGTGGACCTGTCGCCGAATGTTCCCAGGCCGTGGGGCGAGACGTCAGTATCCACAGGCGCAACCTCTACCCACTCGATGGGGATGCCGAGCTCGTGCGCTGCGATCTGTGCGAAGGTCGTCTTTGACCCCTGGCCTATGTCCGGCTCTCCTACCTGTATAAGGACATGGCCTTCCTCGTTTATCCTCAGGTACGCGGCTGCCCCGTCGAAGAAGGGAAGGAATGTCCGGCTACCGGAAACATGGAGGCAGCACGCCATCCCTATGCCATAAGCCATATCGCCCGACCCCCTGGCCGGATACGATGCTCTCTTTGTATGCCAGTCCGCTTTTTCCACACTCCTCTCTATGGCCTCCGACAGGCCGCAGCTTCCCAGGTGCCAGTTATGGGGTGTGATGTCTCCCGTTCTGCTTGCATTCTTAAGCCTGAATTCGGCGGGGTCCATGCCTATCTGCTCGGCGAGCATATCGATAATTGATTCAAGGGCGAAGAAGCTCTGGGGGCAGCCGAACCCCCTGAACGGTCCGGTAGCGATCTTGTTTGTGTAGACGAGATAGCCGTCAGTGCGGATATTTTTCAGGCGATACAGGTTGTCATGACGGGAAGCCGCGCTAAGGAGGATTCCCGGACCGTAGTTCATATAGGCGCCGTTATCAGCTATGACGACTGTTTCCTTTCCGAGAAGCGTGCCGTCCTTCTTGCAGCCTGCCTTCATCCTGATGATCATGGGGACCCGAGGCAGAGTGGCGGTGAATTCCTCGTCCCGAGTGTTGGTCATCTTTACGGGTGCGGATGCCTTGAGGGCAAGGAGGGCACAGAGGGGATGGAGCCTGCATTCCAGCTTTCCTCCGAATGCGCCGCCCATGGGCATCTGAATGACCCTGATCCTCTCCCGGGGAATACCCAGCGCGCTCGCGTACGTCATGCGCGCAAGCCTGGGCGCTTGCATGGGTATCCAGAGGGTCAGCCGCCCTTGGGCGTCCCACTGGGCCACTACCGAGTGGGGCTCGAGGTAAGCCTGGTGTACGAGGGGGGTCCTGAACGTCTCTTCGACAATGGCGTCCGCCTCGCGGAAAGCCGCGTCGACGTCGCCATGACGGATCTTGAGTGTTCTTGCTATATTTTGTTTCGCGTTATCATGGACGAGGGGCGCCCCCACTTCCATCGCCTCGAGAGGGTCGAAGACGGCCGGAAGCTCCTTATATTCGACCTTGATGAGGCGCAGGGCCTCCCTAGCGGTAGCCTCGTCCACGGCTGCCACCGCAGCCACTTCGTCCCCTATGTACCTTACCTTATCCTTCGCGAGCAGGCGCTCGTCGAGGAATTTTTCGCCGGCGACCGAGTAGTCAGGCAAGTCTTCTTCGGTACCCGTTATCACCGCCCTGACCCCCGCAAGTCTCCTTGCGGCGGTGGCGTCTATAGAAAGGACGCGGCCGTGGGCGATGGGGTTCCGGAGCACCTTTCCGTAGAGCGTGCCGGGCAGCTTGTAATCCGACCCGAACTTCAGCCGGCCTGTCACTTTCTCTACTGCATCAATCAGGTGAACCGGCGTCCCTATCCTGGTCATGGCCGGCCTCCCTTGCCCGGCGCCGCCCTTTTGACCTTTCGTGACGCGAGCTTGATCGCTTCTATAATTTTCACGTAGCCGGTGCACCTGCATATATGTCCATTGATAGCCTGGACGATCTCTTCGTCGGACGGCTCAAGAGTATGGTCGATCAGGTCTTTGGCTTGCAGCACCATTCCTGGCGTGCAATATCCGCACTGGATGGCCCCCGCCTCAATAAAGGCCTCCTGAACCGGATCAAGCCGGCCGTCCCTGGCCAGTCCCTCGATGGTAACGACCTCGCAGCCGTTGACCTTAGACATCACGAGGTTGCACGTGGTCCTTGCCCGGCCGTCGATCAGGACCACACAGGCGCCGCAATCGCCCGCACCGCAACCTTTCTTAGTGCCTGTCAAGTTGAGGTCTTCCCTGATGAAATCGAGGAGAGTCCTCTTTGGGCTGACGATGGTCTCAATCCATTCGCCGTTCACTTTCAGTTTTACAGCCTGACTCCTCTCCATTGTTCCGGCTCCTGCTAACTTCAAACATGCCTCGCGGCGGCGTCCGCACGCCGTCCGGCATCCGTCCCCCAACGTGGACGCTCAGACCGTCCTGAACGAAACTGCGCTCACGGGGCACATGGAGTAGCACATCTCGCACCCGATACATTTCTCGGAATCTGCGATAATTTTGTCCCCGTCCTTCTTCAGCGCATCGCTGAAGCACGACCGCACGCACCGGCCACACGCGATGCAGAGGTCCTCGTCGATCACCGCCTTCTTGGCCGGAAGTTCGTAAGTCTGCTCGTAAGTCAGGGACCGTTTCGAGGCTATGCCTATCATCGAATCGACCGTCTTGTAGCCCTTACGGTCCATGAACTTCTCCAGGCCGTCCAGGATGACCTTTACGTGATCGTAACCTTCAAGCATGAGCACTGAGCCGACCTCCATGATACTGGCGCCGGTCATGATGAACTCCACGGCTTCCCGCCAGTCGTAGATGCCGTTCGTGCCTGCAATCGGAATTCCTCCGTCCAGATAGACGGCGTTCACCCACCTGAGGACGAGATGTCTGACCCACGGCCCTCCGACACCCGCTCTCGCGTCGATATAAGGTTTGCCCTCTTCAATGTTGACCGCGAAACCTGTGTAGCGATTGATCAGCAGTACGCCGGATGCGCCGGCTTTTTTCACGACCCGCACTATCGGGACTACGTCGACCACCTGAGGAGTCAGCTTCACTACCACGGGGATTTTGACCGCGTTAACTACCGTCCGGGTGATCTCCGCAGCGGCGACGGGGTCCTGGCCGAGCAGCATGCCTGCCGCCTCCTCGTCCATTTGCGACGGGTGTGGACAACCGAAGTTTAGCTCCAGCATATCGACGCCGCACTCTTCTTCCATCCGGGCAAGCTCCTCCCACTTATCGAGGCTGCTCGCTCCGAGACTCCCTATAAGCCTAACGTTCTTGGCGTCCGCGTATTTCTTCGCCTTCTTGATGATTGTGGACCATTCCTCGGGCCGCTTTACCGAATAGCCGGACCTGGCGTAAAAAACGAAGAACCTCGGCACCTTGCCTTTGATGATCTCCCCCTTGTCGTTGAGGATCGCGTACTTCGAATGGCGCGTCAACTCCGACATCTTGGGTTTATCGGTGATCGTCTTTATGACGACGCCCCCCACGCCGCTGTCGATAGCCTTCGTAATGTGATCGAGACTATCGCTCGTCTCAATTGAGGAAACAACGATTGGGTTCTTGAATGGAATCCCGCAAAAATTGACTCTCAGATCAGCCACGCAACTCTCCTCCCTTTGGTAAAATACGTAATATTCCGCGGCACAAAAACAGGGCCCTCGTATCAATGCCCGGCTTGCCGGCGGCGTCTTTCGGCGTCATGCCCTCTTGCTGCAAAGATAAACCCATCGTTGTCGCCATTCTTAGAGACTGTACAGCCCCGGTCTCCTGTCATTGAAATAGGTGACTATCTTCTTCCATTTTTCCTGCTTCTCAAGGTCGAGCTCCGCCATCACGCACCCCTCCTCGTCGCCCATGGCGGCAAGCACTCTACCCGTAAAATCGGTGATCTTGCTGTGTCCGTAGTAATCCCCGCCTGTCTGGTTGCTTGCTATCACGTACGCCTGGTTCTCGATAGACCTGGCAGGCAGGAGGGCATCCCACACACCTCCGCCGACTGTTGGCCACGCCGCACAGATAAGGATGACCTGCGCGCCTTTCAGGGCAAGCGTCCGGAAAACCTCCGGGAAGTTCAGGTCGTAGCATATGCTGAGACCGGCCTTGAAGGGGCCGACGTCGAAGACGGACAGGACGTCTCCTTCATCGACGAAATCTGCTTCCTTCGCATCTTTAGTATGAAAGAGATGGGTCTTGTTATAGGCGTAAATGTCACCTGCCGGTGTGAAAAGAAGGAGGCCGTTGGTGAGCTTCTCGGCGGCCGTTTTCATAAAGCATCCGCAGCCTATGAGCATGCCCTGTCCTGCCAGTTCCTTCAGCTCTTGCACCAATGGTGAGGTCAGGGTATCGGCCATGCCTTTCGCCAGGGCAAGGTTTTCCTCTACGCCCCTGCTCCCGTCGAGGACGAAATAGCCAAGATTAGACCCCTCCGGGAAAAGTACGAGGTTGGCGCCCCGGTCGTAGGCTTCTCTGGCTATGGAAAGGACTTTCCGTTGATTCTCTTCCTTGTCGAAATAACGGGCCTGTATCTGAGCCGCCGCTGCCTTGAACTTCATGTCTGTCACCGTTAGTAAAATTGCTTTCCGGCCATATCCCGGACTGCTCCGTCCTTACTGTTGTTTTCATCCTGGAACGCCTGGCGCACCTTTTTGACGTGCTCCGCCAAGAGCCTGCCCGCCTTTTCCGCGTTCCGCTTTATTAACGCGTCGAGGATCGCCCTGTAATCGACTACAAAAGGCGATATCCTCTCCTGTCTGCGGAGTGCAAGAAAGGCTATCCGTTTCACATGGTCGTTAAAGCCCCTTATGACATTCGCCATAAGCTCATTGTCACACCTGTCGACGAACATGCCGTGAAACTGCATGGAATATTCGACATATTTCGTCACGTCATTCTTCTCGTAAGCCTCTTCGAGATTTGCCAGGATCTCCTCTCCCATCTTTGCATCGCTCTTGCTGAACTGGAGGGCCGTCCGCTTAACGGCGGCAACCTCCAGCAACTCCCGGAGCTCCGCCAGTTGCTCAACCATCTTGCTGTCAACGTCGCTGACGAAAGCGCCTTTGAAAGGAACGTTGACGACAAACCCTTCCTGGATGAGGCGATTCATTGCCTCCCTGACCGGCGTCGTGCTGATCCCCAGCTCGCGCGTTATCTTTGAAAGGTTGAGCTTCTCACCCGGCTCGAAGGTTAGCGTTATTATAGCGTCCTTCAGGATCTCATACGCGTTCTCGCTCAAAAATGTAAAGTCCTCGATCCTCTTCAGCCTGCCCTCTTTTTTCATCCCCTGGCTCGATAGCGTCATAGCCACCCCTCGTTGTTTTAAGGCTCAGTCGTGAAATTGCGATCGATGCCTACACCCGATGCAAAGGTTAAGCACTCGGTCGCAAATAGTCCGGTATCTCGATACGGTAGCTGCACCGCAGGGAATCTCCGTTCTCCGGGTTGAGGAGCTCCACTTCGAAGCCTTCCCCGCTTAGCACCTCACCTCCGATGACAGGGATCGTCCCTGAGAAAATGACCGTGTTCTCAAGATTTCCGTCTTTCACGTTTTCCTTTACAAAAGAAAGGAGGTTCTGCACTCTTATGAAGGCGGACAGTTCGCCTTCCTGGTATAGTATCCTCCGGCCCTCCCGTTCGACCCAGCTTCTCAGAACGAGCTTGTCCCACACGTCTTTCACTTCTTCATAAGACCACACAACGGGCGACATAACGTTGGGGCATATTTGCTTCGACTTAACTATGCTTACCGCCTCCAAGGCCCTGTCCGTATGGTCGCTCCCGGCACCGACGTACATGTTGCCTTCCTGGAGGAGAAGTACGAACTCAGCTTCCCCCGAGTTATTCGGCTCGACCACCTCCAGCACGCCGCCCGTAGTAATCAGATAGGAAGCAACCGGGTATATGGTGGGTATCGCCTCGGGCGCAGGGACCCCCATCTCTTTCAGCTCCTCGATGTGTTTCCTCACGCCTTCTTGGTCTCTGGCCGTGTAACCTGCATTCACCATCCGCTTTACTGGAAACGTTACGTCCCTCAAGGTCTCGTTGCTCCTCAGCTTAAGGTTCAACGCCTTCATGGCCCCTCCACGTTCCCGGCAGCCGGCGCCGGTCACAATTCTGTTTTCACTACTTTTCGTAATTCCTGATCTCGAAGGTCATCATACCGCCCTCCGAATAGTAAGGACCGTGCACCATGCCCGGATGGCGGTAACCGTAGTATCCCTTTTCGAAAACGACCTTGCTCCGCGTATCGATAAAGGACCCCTCGATCACGAGAATCTCTTCGTGGAACTCGTGGGTGAGAACCTCATCCGTCTTGGTGCCCGGCTCGTACCTGAGAAGTCTGGTAACGCTGCCCGTATTCGGGTCCACGTTCAGAACCTTCTCAAATACGCCGGGAGAGCCTGCTACCGGCGTCCAAGGAATTGACTTCGTTTCATGGATTTCCTGTTCTTTCTTTGCCACGATGCTCCTCCTATAGAAAGTGAGAGTGCTATTCTTTAAGCGGTCATGCCTTGCTTTTCGCCCGTTGCCCCATTTCGTAGCCGGCGTCGAGGGCCTTAAGGTTCAGGTCTATTACTCCCCGGCCGAATTTCTTCCTGAGGACGTTCGCAAGCGATTCTCTGGCCGGTATGCCGGCCAGAGAGGCTATGGCTCCGAGGGCAACGATGTTGGCGGCAGCCTCCATGCCCAGCTTCCTTGCCTCTTCCGTGAGAGGCAAAAGGTGGACGTCAGCCGGGGCATTAGCCGGTTTTTCCACGAAAAGCGAGTCCAGGATGATCACCGCCCCCGCCCCGGTCTTCGGCACGTATATGTCCGCCACCGGCTGGGACAAAGCAACGAGCACGTCCGGGTTATTGACCCTGATCTCGTTTATCTCTTCCCGGCTCACCAGCACTTCGGCCCTGCTCATTCCCCCTCTCATCGATATACCGTAGGCCTCGGTTTGCAGCACGTTCTTGCCCTCTTCCTCGGCAAAGGCCTGGGCAAGGATTACGCCGGCCAGACCCAAACCCTGGCCGCCTGTCCCACCCAAAAGTATCCCCATCGTCTCTTTCATGCGCCTACCTTCCCTTTTTGAGCCTGAGCTATCAGCTTATCGTATTCTTCAGTGAATTCCGGCGCCTCCTTTTCCACAAGCACCCCTCTCTGCCATTTGCCTTTCAGCTCCGCGGCCGGTATGTCCTTAGCCTTCTTGGCGGATATCGTATACTCTTTCTGCGCCTTCCACATTTGCGACGGAGAGCCCAGCTTGTTCCTCTTGCCGAATACCGTGGGGCATGGGGTCAATGCCTCTATGAGAGAAAAACCCTTATGCCTTATGCCCCTTTCTATGAGGTCTATCAGCTCCTTCACATAGTAGACCGCGCCCCTGGCCACGTAGGTCGCCCCGGCGGCCTCTGCCACGCGGCATATATCAAGGGGCGGTTCTATATTGCCGTAAAGAGTTGTTGACGTGAAGGCGTCAAGCGGCGTCGTAGGCCCAGCCTGACCGCCCGTCATGCCATAGTTGTAGTTGTTGTAGACCACGGCCGTGATGTCGATGTTGCGCCTGCATGCGTGGAGAAGATGGTTCCCCCCGATCGCTACGCAGTCGCCGTCGCCCATCGTAACAACGACGGTCAGCTCCGGGTTTGCCAGCTTTATGCCCGTCGCGCTGGGCAGGGCCCTGCCGTGGGCCGACTGGAGGGCGGTGAAGGCGGTGTACCAATGGGCCACGCTGGAACACCCTATGCCCGCCGTATGGATAACCTTATCGAAATCCAACCCGATCCTGTCGATGGCCCTGATCGTGGCCATCGCCACCGTGCCGTTGCCGCAGCCCGGGCACCACATCGTGGGGAACTGGTGGGTATAGAAATATTTATCGACCAGAAAAGGAAGTGGAAGGGTTCTTAGACAATGTTGTGTACCTCCATGATTTTCTGGAGTATTTCCGATGAGGAGAAGACCTCTCCGGGCCTGGCACAGGAGAAGACCTCTGCCTTGGCCTTACCGGTCGCCTCCCTGACGGGATGGACGTATTGGCCCATGTTCATCTCGGGAACGACTATAGCCTTAGCCTGCCCGGCGATTGCCTTCACTTCGTCTTCGGGGAAAGGCCAGAGGACCAGGGGCCTGAAAAAGCCGGCCTTGATGCCCCTCTCCCTCGCTTTCAGAACGGCCCCCCTTGCAGCAATAGCCGTGCAGCCGAAAGCGAGGACGACTATGTCGGCATCGTCCAGAAACTCCCCCCTTACTTCTACGATCTCCCGCTGGTTATCCTTGATCTTGTTCGTCAGCCTCTCTATCAGCAGCTTGGATACCGCAAAGTCGCTGGTCGCCTGAAAACTCTTTTCCCCGTGGGCACTGCTGTTCGCATACCAGTGGTACGGCGTACCGAACCTTGCCATGGGAGGTACTCCCTTCTCGTTCCCCCTGTAAGCATAATAGTCTTCCGGCGGGACCTTGGGCTCCGTCCTGTACGCCGTCTTCACCTCATCATACGGCGGAAGCGAGACGTTCTGGCGCATATGGCCGACCACCTGGTCCGCCAGAAGGATGACCGGCACCCGGAACCTCTCCGAAAGGTCTACCGCCTTTATTGTGAAGTCGAACATGTCCTGTACCGAGGAAGGGGACAGGACTATGCCGGCGTAATCCCCGTGGGAGCCGTATCGTGCCTGCATGACATCGCCCTGGGCCGGAGACGTCGCCATCCCTATGGAAGGACCTACCCTCTGCACGTCCACGAGGACGAGGGGAACCTCTATCATATAGGCCAGCCCGAGATTCTCCATCTTAAGGGAAAATCCGGGGCCGCTAGTGGCGTCCATTGCCTTGACCCCCGTAAGGGCCGCACCGATTACCGCGGCAAGGCTTCCTATCTCATCCTCCATCTGGATGAACTTGCCGCCCACTTGGGGCAACCTGGCCGACATGACGTTCGCGATCTCATTAGACGGAGTAATCGGATAACCGGCGAAGAACCGCACCCCGGCCGCAATTGCACCTTCCGCGCACGCTTCATTCCCCTGCATCAACTTTACTTCTCTTTTATGCTCCATCCCTCTGCACCTCTATTTCCAGCGCGTAATCCGGGCACCACAGCTCGCAAAGCCCGCATTTGGTGCACTTGTCGATGTTGGCGGGGTCCGGGCAGCCGTCAGGCGTAGTGACGTATACCTGCACGGGACAGAGATCTACGCACACCCCGCACCTTTTACATCTGTCCGCATTTACCGATATTCGGCTCATTGCATCAGCTCCATTTATACTTTTTGCCATGGTATGTATTGTGAAGTATATATCGTATATGATATACGATGTCAAGAAAAAAGGATTGGACAGCAAATGCGTTTGGCCTCAGCCAATAATGAATGACCCTGCCGCAAGCAGCAGGGTATCCGCTGAACGCTTTTGGTGAGCGGGGAGGCTCGCCGGGCAAAGCCCGGCGAGGGGGTGGGCTGTGAACCATGCCGCAGCTTGCATTGCGTACTTGCCAACTGGTTGAACGGTAAAGCCAGTTCGTCAGCGGGCTTGGGGTGCTGAACCCCAATAATTGCCTGTTATAAGGTGTGCCAAAGCTCCAAGTATGCCAGTCGGATGCAAAAAGTGCGGGGACGAACAGGGCGCACAAAAAGGCTCTTATCGTGGGAAGCTGATAGTATCCCTGTAGCAAGCTACAGGGAATCAACAACTTGAAAAACATCTTCCTCTTTTGGTCATAATGTGCCAAAATGCTGCGTGCTCGGTATTCTATTCGGTCTGATATCCTCGGCTGTATTCGGCGCCAACACGGTCATCACGAGACGCGGCGTCCTTCGGGCCAGCTCCGGCTACATGGCCAACGTCTCCATTTTCCTCGGGTGCCTGTTCTTTTTGATTATAGCCGCGCTGACGGGCGATCTGGCAGGCATTGCCGGGCTTTCCAGGAAGGCGTGGCTCTTCTGGGCGCTCTCCGGGATATCCCATTTCGCCGTCGGACGCACCTGGGCCTACCGCGCCATCCAGTATCTAGGTTCTAACCGCTCCAACGTGGTGACAAATCTGTATCCTATAACAACCATAATCCTCGCCATCGTGCTGCTGCACGATAGACTCACCATCATGCAGACCCTTGCCATGATTCTGACCGTGTCGGGCCCGCTCCTCATAGTGCTTAAGGAAGAAACTGACAGCTCGGCACAACGGACAAAGTCCGGCTCCTACGGAAGGCAGATTGACAGGCGGGGCCTTTTCCTGGGCTTCATCTACGGTCTTGGTGCCGCCGTGTTCTGGGGCAGCAGCGCTATCTTCATCAAGTTCGCGCTCCAGGAAGGGGGGAAACCTGTCGGTGGGAGCCTGATCGCCTACTTCGCGGCTGCTGTAGTCATCAGCCCCTCGGTCTTCCTTAGCAGGAGGAGCCGAAGGGAGCTACTGGACGAGAGCCGCGAGTCGCTAAGTATCGCTATCTGGGGTGGTCTGACCACGAGCGTTGCGCAGCTCTTCCGGTACATGTCGTTAGCGGCCGGCTCGGTCATAAGCGTCAGCCTGGCCCTGCGCGCCCAACCGCTCTGGGTGCTGATCCTTGCTTTTATCTTTATCCGGGAATACGAGAGCTTCAGCCGCCGGGTACTTATCGGGAACGCCCTGGTCCTCGCCGGCACAGTACTGACAGTCTTCTCCTGATATGTGCCGGGCGCCTCAGTTCTTACGTCTCTTCAGGGCCTCCAGCACCCGGTCAGGCCTCGCCGGCAAATCGTTGATCCAGATGCCGCACGCGTCGTGCAGAGCGGCAATAATCGCCGGTGCCATGGGAAAATGGGCGGCCTCGCCCATACCTATTGCACCAAAAGGTCCGGGTCCCTGCGGGACCTCGACCGCGTACGTCTGGACATAGCCAGGCACGTCGGTCGACCTGGGCAGCGGGTAGTCTTTCCAGCTCTTTGTCTTTCCGGTGATGTACTCCTCCATGAGGGCGTAACCTACGCCCATGCCCACTCCGCCCTCCATCTGCCCCTCCATGCCCAGCCGGTTGATGGCCCGGCCGCACTGGAATGCCACGGCGGCGTCGAGCACGCTGATCTTTCCCGTCAGTGTATTGACCTCCACTTCCACCACGGCGGCGCCATAGGTGAAGACGACGTAAAGCGTGCCCTGCCCTGTTTCCTTGTCCAAAAGGTCGAGGGGGACCACGAATTCCCCGAATCCCGTAAGATCGTAACCGCGCGCTTTCAGCTCTGCGTAGCTCACGCCACGATCGGGCTGCCCGGCAACAAAAACCCTGCCGTTCGCTGTCTCCAGGTTCTCCGTGTCCAGCTCTCGGGCTGCTGCGTCGAAGACCTTCTTCTTGAGGTCCTTGCACGCGAGAAGGGTTGCGTTCCCGGTATAAAAGGTGTGTTTGCTCGCGCATGTCAGGTCCGAATCGGGCGTGAGCAGCGAGTCGGCCGCGATGACCCTGACCTTGTCCAGCGTGAGCCCCATCTCCTCGGCCGCGATGAGGGCCATGACGGTGCTCGAGCCCTGGCCGATCTCGGCCGCCCCCTCTTTCACTACCAACGTACCCTCATTCGTAACCTCTACATTGCAGCGGGACAGGTTCAGGAGCCGGTTTTTCCGATGCCGTACCATGTGGATGCGAAACCCTTCCCCCGCTTGACATGCGCTGGAAGGGCGGCCACCTTTTCCGGCGCCGTTGCCTTGTCGTAGTTGGCCCAATGCTTCTCTATGGCGTCTATCGTCTCCCTGTAACCGTTAGGATCCTTAATGAGCTGGCCGGTTGCCGTAATTGTCCCCTGTCTGAAGCCGTTAAGCTTGGCGAAGTCGAATACGCTCATGCCCAGGCGCGAGCAAATCCTGTTGATCTGTGATTCGACGGCGAAGCACATTTGGGAAACACCGAACCCGCGCATGCTCGACGACGGTGTATTGTTCGTCAACGCCATCTTTCCATGCACCTCTATATTGGGGACCTCGTAAGGCCCGTAGGAGTGCACGATCGCCCGCATGAGCACGCCGGGACTCGCAAGGGCATAGGGACCGCTGTCGCCCAAGACCTCCCCGTAGTGGGCCACGATCTTGCCATCTTTTCGAACGCCGGTCTTCAGTTTCATCGTAAATGGGTGGCGCTTGTTGTTCCCGATGAAGTTTTCCTCGGTCGTGAACTTGAGCTTCACCGGGACCCGGGCCTTGTGGACCGCAAGCCCCAGAAGCACCTGGACGAAGGGGTCGATACGCCCGCCGAAGCCGCCGCCCGTCCCATCTTCCACTACGCGCACCTCGTCCGTGCCAAGGCCGAGCACCCTGGCCACCTCGTCCCTGTGGTAGTGAGGCGCCTGGCCGCAGGCGTAGATAACTACCCGGCCCTCGTCGTCTATATAGCCGACCCCACTCTCCGGCTCCACATACCCGTGCGAATTCGCAGGAGTCGTGTAGGTGTTCTCCTCTATAATATCGGCCTCTTTAAAACCCTGCTCCACGTCTCCTTTCAGGAGGTTCTGGTAAAACAGGAGATTACCCGGGAAGTCTCCTTCCTGCACCTCCGGTGCGCCCGGTTTGAGCGCCTCAAAGGGATCCGTTACGGCCGGCAGGACCTCATAGTCTACCTTTATCCTCGCCAGGGCCTTCTCGGCTATGGCCTCTGTGCGGGCCACGACAATGGCCACTGGCTCTCCCGGATAGCGGACCTTCTCGTCGGCCACGACCCGGAAGTCATGGAGTATATACTTAACCCTGTTGGGACCTTTCAGGATCTTTGGCGGTCGCGACGGCTACCACCCCGTGCATTGCCTCAGCCTCGCTCGTATCGATGCCCTTGACCCGCGCATGGAAGTGCGGGCTGCGAAGGACCTTTGCATGGCACATGTTTTCAATGTAGATGTCCTGGGAAAAGCGGATCGCGCCCGTAACCTTCTCCCACGAATTCATCTGCGGGATCTTGCCGCCCAGCCGGTACTCGCTGATATCATGCTCCTTTATGACGCCGGGGTTCCGCCGCGCCTCGGCCGCCAGCATGATGCCGTCGATGATCTTCTTATAGCCTGTGCATCGGCAGAGGGTGCGCCTGATCCCCTGGCGCACCTCCTCCCTCGTAGGGTTGGGGTTCTTGTCCAGGATCGATTTGGCAGTCAGGATCATGCCTGGCGTACAAAAACCGCACTGGGCAGCACCCACCTCTACGAAAGCCCGCTGTATGGCGTCCGGATTGTCCTTAGTGCCCACCCCTTCAATGGTCAGCACATTGCGGCCCTCGACCTTCGAAACGGGGATCTTGCATGAGTTTACCGGCGACCCGTCGATAAGCACCGTGCAGCAGCCGCACAACCCCTCATTGCATCCTTCCTTGGTGCCTGTCAGCCTGAGGTCGTCCCTGATAACCTTCAGGAGCGGTTTTTCGACATCCACGAGAATCCTCACCGCGCGACCGTTAAGAGTAAACCTTACGTCTCTGATTGCCATGGTCTTTACCTCCTACTAAGGTGGAACCGATCAAGGGCGCCATCGAACCGGCCGGCCCATCATCTGCCGCCGGCTCTCAGATTTGCCACGGGCTGTCCCCTTCCTTCATGCGCATGAAGATCTCGTAAACCGCACCGACCCGTGGCAGGTCTTGTCCGCACCCCTCCTTGACGGCCCTCGCGGGGACCGGGCTCCCAATGTCAGCATCTGATGAACAGGCGAAGGGCCCTTTTTTAGAAGGGCTCTTTCGTGAAGTCCGCAAGCGGGGCATAGGCGCCGGCCGCCTCCGGAATCTTCGCCACTACCTTGAGATCCCCTGAACAACCTGCTCAATGTAGAGTCCTACGATAGCCAGGTGGTCCTGAGCTCTGAAATAGCCATCTCCCTGGGGGAAATCGACACTTTCCTTCCAGTGCATGCCTTCAATCGCCCTGATAAGCTTCGGCGCATCTTCTTTGCCCTGCCAGCCGGATTGCTCGATCGCGTTCTTCAGCACGGACATGGTCTGCCACATTGCCCAATTGTAGGCAAGAACGAAATAGGTGTCCGTTCCGATTTCCTTTCCGTCGGGGCCTATCCCGATCAGTTGCCTGTACGCCCTCGCAGCTTTCGTATCTAATCCTGCAAGTCTGGTGGGATAAGGCGTTATACAGTATGCGCCCTCGGCCGCTGCGCCGAGCTTCTTAAAGTCCTGTGCAGAAAAAGAATAGACTGCGCCGAGCTTCTTGATGCCAGGTCTCACAGCATGCAAGTCTCTGATGAAAGAGATGAAATCAGACCCAAAGCATGCAAAAAATACTGCGTCCGCCTCTTTCGGAATTTTTCCCTTGAGGTACGGGAGCCAGTCACTCGTGCCGAGGGGTACGCGAATAGAATCGAGGACCGTTCCGCCCTGCTCCTTGATATACTTCGTAAACTCTTGCTCGTTCGACCAGCCGAATGCGTAGTTTACCACTACCGTGACCCACTTCTTGCTTATCTTGGTGGCTGCGAATTTCGACACGGCCGAGAGCTCTTCCCGAACGTTGGTGCTGGCGTTGAAGACGTACCGGTTCCCCTTGTCCCCTACGAACTCGGTTGCGGATACGCTCGTAATGTAAGGCACCTTAAGCTCTTTAGCGATAGGAGCGCAAGCAATGGCCACACCCGAATTGTTAGAGTCGATCACTACGTCAACCTGGACGCTCTCGGCCAGCTTGCGAAACTTCATGGCGCCCACCGAAGGCTTGCTTTCCGTGTCTTCCACGTAGAGCTCGACCGGCCGGCCGGCGATGCCGCCCCCCTTATTGATGTGGGCTATGGCCGCCCGCACGGTCTTTTCATGCGAATAGCCATATGCCGCAAGGCCCCCGGTCTTGTCGGCGATCATGCCTATCTTGATAGGCTTCTTGCTTGCCTGGCCGTATGAAACCCTGTAGGCGCCAACGATGCCCAACACGAAAGCCATGCCGATTGCCAGTACCAGAATCGTCCTTTTCATGATGCCCCCTTGTAGTCGCTTCGGGTTGTCACTTCACCGATAGCGTTCATACATAATCGACTATCTCAATGCGGTACTCGCACCGTAGTAGATCAACACTGCCGGGATTAAAAGCTCTGCCTCTAAGCCTTCTCAGGAGAGCATTATTTTCCTTGATGCATTGAGTGCCCTTCTCTATGTTCGCAGGGTGGGGCACCCCCTACCCGTCGCCGCAAAAACCTTGCTCGGGTAAAGTTCTAACAGATCCGCATCTCTTTCACCTATCAGCATTTACCATAACCTGGCTCATATCGTAATTCGATTTCGCCTCTTTACATCACCGAATCAGATTTTATATATCGTATATCGTGTTTGATATATGCTGTCAAGGAAAACGTCAGCCGTTAGCAACGAAGCCAAGCCACGAGCACTAGGCAGATTTTAAGAGAGGGCTAGGGATATTTAGCCTTTATCCTCCATATCTTGCTCCCGGGAGTCTCCCCGAGGAATTCTTCCCCATTTCAAAAGAAAATTTGACTAATTGCGCTCTGTCGCTATAATAGAAGGATCAGCTTAGACGACAACCGGGAGGGCGAGATGAAGATAAAGTGGTACGGACATGCGGCGTTCAGGCTGACGACTGCGGACGGGACGGGCATCATCATCGACCCTTATGAATCGGGCGGCTTCGGTGGGGCCATCGCTTACGGGCCTATAACGGATCGGGCAAGCATCGTGCTGGTCACGCACGGGCACGCAGACCACAACTACACGTCGTCTATCCCAGGCCCGTACAGCGAGGTCCGTGAGGAAGGCACCTACGACCTGCACGGCGTGAAGATAAGGGCGGTGCCGGCCTTCCACGACGAGTCGAAGGGGAAGGAAAGGGGCAAGAACCTCATACTAGTAATCGAGGCGGACGGCTTGTCCGTTGTCCATCTGGGCGACCTCGGCCACACCTTGAGCGGCGACCTCGTCAAGCGTATAGGGAAGACCGACGTGCTGATGCTCCCGGTTGGCGGGTATTTCACGATAGACGCTGAGGTCGCAACCAAGGTCATGGACGCGCTGCGGCCGGCCATCACGATCCCTATGCATTACAAGACGGAAAAGGTCGATTTCCCCATCACGGGCGTGGAAGGTTTCGTCAAGGGAAAGGAGCGCGTTAAGAAGATAGACGGCTCGGAGATAGAAGTGACGAGGGAGAGCCTGCCGAAAGAGCCGGAGATCGTCCTGCTCAGGCACGCAAAGTAGCATGGCAGGGAAGCTGCGGAAGTTGTTTGACGAAGGCGATATCCGGGCGGCCGTGAAAAGGCTGGCCGGGCGCATCGAAAGAGATTTCGACGAAGAGGAGATCGTCTTCGTCTCTATCCTCAAGGGGTCCTTTATGTTCATGTCCGACCTCCTGCGGGAGGTGAAAAACCCCGTAGTCGTCGATTTCATAAGGGCCGCTTCGTACGGCTCGGCGACTGCCACATCGGGAAAAGTACGGCTGACGAAGGACCTGGAGACGGAGATTGCGGGGAAGAACGTCATCATCGTCGAGGACATCATCGATTCGGGCCTGACGCTTGTCGCTGTGCGCAACATGCTTTTGGCCAGAAGGCCGCGCGCCCTCAAGATATGCGCCCTTGTGGACAAGAAGGCGCGCAGGGAGGTCGAGATCGAGGGCGATTACGTAGGCTTCACCATCGATGACGGCTTTATCGTGGGATACGGCATAGATCACGCGGAGCGTTATCGGAACCTCCCCGCGATTTTCGTGATGGAAGAAGGCTGATTCACGGCGCAGCACGCCGGTTTTGCCGTCCGGCGGCTTGAAAAGCTGCGACAACTATTTTAAGCTATGGTGAAATGAAAGCGGAGGTTTGCGCGTATGGAGATCGTGCGGTCGTCACACAGCCGGCTGGGGAGCGTCGATTTCAATAACCTGGAATTCGGGAAGGTCTTTTCCGACCACATGTTCATAGCGGATTACCGGGACGGCGCCTGGACTTCACCAAGGATAGTGCCTTACGGCAAGATCGAGATCGAGCCGAGCATGTGCTCCCTTCATTACGGGCAGGCGATCTTCGAGGGATTGAAGGCGTTCCGTTCAAGGGACAACGGCATTTTCATTTTCCGCCCCGCCAGGCACCAGGAGAGGTTCAACCGCTCTGCCGCCCGCCTCTGCATACCCATGCTGAGCCGCGAGATGTTCTTCGACGCTGTGGTAGGGCTGTGCAGGCTCGACAGCGAATGGATACCGAGGAAGCTCGGCGCCTCCCTTTACATCAGACCGTTCATCTTTGCCTCCGATAACTTCCTCGGCGTGCATGCCTCCGAGACGTACTGCTTCATGGTCATCACGTCCCCTGTCGGCGCCTATTACCCCGAAGGGCTCAACCCGGTGAAGCTTATCACGTCGGGGCCTTACGTGAGGGCCGTGAGGGGCGGCCTCGGGGAGGTCAAGACGCCGGCAAACTACGCCGCTTCCCTCCTGCCGGCCGAAGAAGCCCAAAGCGAGGGGTTCACGCAGGTATTGTGGCTCGACGCAGTCGAGAAACGGTACATCGAGGAAGTGGGCACGATGAACATAGCGTTCGTCATCGACAACGAGCTGGTCACCCCTCCCCTCGACGGCTCGATACTGCCCGGCATCACGCGGTACACGGTCTTGGAGCTTGCCGCCCACAGGGGCATCCCAGTCCGGGAGAGAAGGATCACCATAGACGAAGTATTCGAGAGGGCGAAAGACGGCAGTCTCCAGGAGGTCTTCGGGACAGGCACGGCGGCCGTCATATCGCCCGTAGGCTGGATACGCCACGAGGGCGAGATGATAACCGTCAACGAAGGCCGCATCGGGCCGTTCTCTCAAAGGCTTTACGACGAGATAACGGGCATCCAGTACGGCGACATGCCGGACCCGTTCGGGTGGCGCTACCCGGTTACATTGTAAATCGTCAAGTCGCGAAGGGGGCTCGCGCGCCCCAGGTGTGCATTTAAGGAGGCGACGTGGAAGACAAGGAGCGGCTGCGGATCGTATTGAAGCACCTGATCGAGCACAACGAGGGGCACGCCGAGGATTACAAACGGTGGGTCGAGCTTGCCGGCACTGCCGGGCTGGACGAGGCGGCCCGTCTCATCACGGAAGCGGGCGACCACGTGGAGAAGGCGAGCGTTGCGCTCAAAAAGGCGCTCGATGTAATCAGCTAGCCTTTACCTTTCGCCGGCGAAGATCTGCGCCTTACCTCGACCTTCTCGCCCTTCTGTATGCCTTGCTCCTGCGCAAGGCTCCCCATGAACAGGCCGAATTCGAGGTATCCCGCGCTGCCGGCAACGCACGTGTGGGCGGCCTCGTAGTAGCTGCGCCTCAAGGCGGAAAAAGACAGGCGGCCGAGCTTTACCGTAAACGGCCCGCCGCCCGTGAAATCCCTGAAAAGATCGTAGGCGATGTTCGAGATCGCGTTGCCGAAGCGGTCGAACCGGACGATTTTGCCCTCCATGAGATCGCCTTCGATGCGCGGAAAGAGGCCGCTTAAGGCCACGGCCCCCGCGTATTCGGGGCCGAGATCGGCCGGGCTTGCGCCTGCAGACAGGCGGCCAGCCGCAGGGGCGAAGATGTCGCGGCCGTGGAAGGTGCCGCTGACGCCCGCCCCGGAAAAGCCCTGTACCGCGATCTCGTAGGTCCGCGCACGGCCATCCGCGAAAAGGAGGCTGAAAAGGCCGTTGTCCGGCCCCACGAACAGGTGGCCGTCTTTTGCGGCAATAAGGGGCCTCCGGCTGCTCCCGACGGTCGGGTCCACGACGCACAGGTGGACGGTCCCTTCCGGGAAGCGCCGGTAATATTCGGCGACCAGGAAGGATGCCTCCTCAACATCCTGCGGCTCAACTTCATGGGTGATATCGACGATCCGGGCCTGCGGGTTTAGGGTCAGCATGACCCCTTTCATGATGCCGACGTAGGGGTCTTTCAACCCGAAATCAGTGAGGATCGTAATGATGCTCACGCCTGCCTTGCGAGAAGAGTATCTTTATGTATTTGCTGAAGGGCTTTTCGAGTATCCCGTTCTCGTTGATGATATATGTGATAAGGCGCGCCGGGGTGATGTCGAAGGCGTAGTACTTGGCGGGCACGTCGGCCGGCGCCACGAGGCGGCCGTTCACGTACTTGACTTCCCTGCCGTCGCGCTCCTCGATGTGGATCTCCTCCCCGTTCCTGATAGAGTCGTCGAACGACGAGAGGGGGGCGGCCACATAGAATGGAACCTCGCTGTCGTGGGCGGCCAGGGCGATCATGTAAGTCCCTACCTTGTTCGCCGTGTCGCCGTTCCGCGCCACCCTGTCCGCGCCGACTATCACCTTGTCGATTATGCCCTGCTGGCACAAAAGGCCGGCGTGGTTGTCGGGGACGAGCGTCACGTCGATCCCCAGCTCCCGCAGCTCCCAGACGGTGAGCCGCGCCCCCTGGAAGTAGGGGCGCGTCTCCGTGGCGATCACCTGTATCTCCTTGCCCGATTCGTGGGCCGACCGGATAACGCCCAGCGCAGTGCCGTACCCGCCCGTCGCGAGCGCCCCCGCGTTGCAATGGGTGAGGACGGTATCGCCGTCGTCGATCAATTCGGCCCCGTATTGGGAGAGCCGCCTGTTGTTCGCCACGTCCTCCGCGTGCATCCCGATCGCGGTCTGGAGCATGAAGTCGGCGACCCCGTTCTGCCCTTTCGTCTCCTCGTAAGCGTCCTTCATCCTGGAAAGCGCCCAGGTGAGGTTGACGGCGGTCGGCCTCGTCTCCTGGAGCTTGCGGCAAATCCGCTCCACGTCCCCCGGCCGGACGCGGCCCCGCGACCGCGCTGTCTCCCTTATGCCCAGCACTACTCCGTAGGCTGCGACGAGGCCGATCAGCGGGGCGCCCCTGACCGCCATCTCCTTTATCGCCTTCGCCGCGTCCTTGACGGTCTCGCAGCATATGTAGGTCTCCTTGAACGGCAGGAGCCGCTGGTCGAGGACATAGAGGGCGCCGTCTTTCCAGTAGATGTGGTCGCTCATCCGCGTTTCAGCCTCTCGGCAAGGAGGTCGTTCAAGAGCTTGGGGTTGGCCTTGCCCCTCGTCTCCTTCATCACCTGGCCCACGAAGAAGCCGATCAGCTTTTCTTTGCCCGCCTTGTATTCCGCAGCTTCCTTGGGGTAGCGGGCGATGACGCCCTCGATGGCCCTCGTCAGGGCGTCGGCGTCCGTGATCTGCACGAGGCCCTTTTCCCTGATGAAGTTTTTGGGCGAAGCGCCGCTTTTGTAGATGTCGGGGAAGATCTCCTTGCCGATCTTCCCGCTTATCACCTCATCCTTTACGAGCTTGAGAAGCTCCGCGAACTGGGCCGGCCGCATGGGCGCCTCGGCAGCGGAATCACCTGCCTCATTCAGCTCCCGCAGGAGCTCGCTCATGATCCAGTTGCTCACCGTCTTGGCCTCTGGAAAGAGCCCGACCGTCTCCTCGAAGTATGCGGCCAGCGCCCTGTCGGCCGTCAGTATCTCCACGTCGTACCTGGGGAGACCATAGTCGCTCATGAAGCGCTCCATCTTCTCGACGGGCAGCTCCGGAAGCGCTTTTCTGATCTCGTCCTCCCATGCCTCGTCCACGACGAGGGGGACCAGGTCCGGCTCCGGGAAATAGCGGTAATCGTGCGCCTCTTCCTTGCCCCTCATCGAATAGGTGACCCCTTCGTCCACGTTGAAGAGCCTCGTCTCCTGGACGACCTGGCCGCCGCCGGAGATCACCTCCGCCTGCCTCTCGATCTCGTAGGCCAGGGCGCGCTCGATGGAGCGGAAGGAATTCAGGTTTTTCAGCTCCGCCCTTGTCCCGAGCTTTTCGTCGCCCTTCCTCCGCACCGACACGTTGGCGTCGCAGCGGAAGCTCCCCTCCTCCATGTTGCCGTCGCAGATATCGAGGTAGACCAGGATGTCCCTCAGCATCTTCAGGTACGAGATGGCCTCTTCCGGGGTCGCCAGGTCGGGCTCGCTGACGATCTCCAAAAGCGGCACGCTCGACCGGTTGAAATCGACGAGGCTGTACGTGCTCGACTCTATCGTCGCCTCGTGGACGAGCTTGCCCGCGTCCTCTTCCATGTGGATCCTTTTGATCCTGATGCGCTTTTTCTCGCCGTCGTCTCGGAAGATGTCGAGGTGGCCGTCCGCGCAGAGCGGCTCCTCGTACTGCGATATCTGGTAGCCCTTCGGCAGGTCGGGGTAGTAGTAATTCTTGCGGGCGAAGATGCTCCTGCGGTTTATCTTGCAGTGCGTGGCGAGGCCCGCCCTGACGGCGAAATCGACGACCGTCTTGTTGAGCACGGGCAAAGCGCCGGGCAGGCCCATGCAGACGGGGCACGTATGGCTGTTCGGGTCTGCCCCGAACTCCGCCGAGCTGCCGCAGAAAATCTTGCTTTTCGTAAGGAGGTGCGCGTGCACCTCCAGTCCGATCACTCCCTCAAAAGCGTCCAACGAAGACCTCTTTGCTTAAAATATGCTACCTGAAATGAAGCCGTGCCTTGCCGGCCCCCTCTGATGATCGCGGGCCTAGAGAGGGATATCGTCCTCGTCCGGGGCCTCATGAACGAAATCGTCGTCCCCGTGCGCCTGCGAAGGTGCGCCGCTCTTTCTCTCTTCGCCGCCGGGTCCGCCTCCGCTGCTGAGCATCTGCATGGCGGACGCCACGATCTCGTAAGCCTTCCTCTTGACCCCGTCCCTACCCTCATACTCGCGGCTCTGGATCCTGCCCTCGATGTAGACGAGCTTGCCTTTCTTGAGGTATTCCGCCGATATCTCCCCGAGTTTGCGCCACGCCACTATCCTGTGCCACTCGGTCTGCTCGACCTTGGCGCCGTCCTTGTTCTTGCGCGTCTCCGTCGTCGCCATCCTGAAGGTGGCGACCGGCGTCCCGTCGGCGGTGTACCGCATTTCGGGGTCGGCCCCAAGCCTCCCGATAAGGATAACCTTATTCACGTTGGACATCTTCTACCTCCGTTTCAGCCGGGGGGCTTTTTGCCCGCCCCTCCCTCGCCGCCTTGCCAGGCTGTGCTCTTTAACACTGTCTGCCGGATACGGCCGGTGACAAATGCTAACGTATGATCGGCAAAATGTCAATTTCGGTTATACGGCTTGACTGGCGCTTGATTTGTTTTGACTTGACGACGAGTGACATGGTAGAAAGACGCCATAGCATCGGGGCTTGTACATCCTGTTTGCGCAAGAAAGACGGGAATCTGTTCATGCCCTCAGTCGTTGCAGAAATTCTTGCTCTCAATTCGCTGAATAGATTCGCCCGCCGCGCGGCATTTCGTGAGAGTGCTTTTCCGATAGCATCACCGACATTGACGCATCTATATTAGGGCCTTCAGGGAGGCAATACAGGTGTGTTACGTCTGTAACGGGATCGGCCGAGGAAAGCGGGATTCCGGGCTGTCGATAACCTGTTAAGATCGAGGGGGAAGAATGAAAAAATGGGACCTTCTTAGAGACAACATACTGTCTGCGCGATCGATATGGGCATTGGTGTTGCTATGCATATGCCTTTACCTTACCGGATGTGCGTCCGGCGGTGGCAAATTATCTTTATCCACCGCAATTTACAGCGATGATATCGCACAGGTCAAAATCTTTCTGGATAAAGGCGCAGATGTCAACCGGGGGCAGACCCCGCCTCTCGTTATCGCGGCGCGGAACGGCAACCCCGACATCATTAAGATGTTATTGGAAAAGGGCGCCAAAGTGGACGGCGCGGACAATTACCCTTTCACGCCCCTGGAATATGCCGCTCTTAATAACAAGACCGAAGCGGTTCAATTGCTGTTGAAGGCCGGGGCGCATGTCAGACGCAACTGCTCGCTGCTTAGCGCATCGGCGACGAACGGCAACACCGACATCATCAAAATGGCACTGGAAAAAGGCGCTGAAGTCGATTGCGAGGACACGTACGGCTTCACGCCCCTGGAATCTGCCGCTATTAGCGACAAGACCGATGCGGTTCGATTGCTGTTGAAGGCCGGGGCGCATGTCAGACGCAACTGCTCGCTGCTTAGCGCATCGGCGACGAACGGCAACACCGACATCATCAAAATGGCACTGGAAAAAGGCGCTGAAGTCGATTGCGAGGACAAGGACGGTCAAACGCCTTTAATGCGCGCCGCGAACAACGGGCGCATCGAAGCAGTCCGATTGCTGCTCCAGGCCGGGGCGGATGTCAAACGCAACTGCTTGCCGCTTAACGCATCGGCGGCGAGCGGCAACACAGACATCACTAAGATGTTATTGGAAAAAGGCGCCGAAGTCGATTGCGAGGACAAGGACGGCGTCACACCCCTGGAGTCTGCCGCTTTTAATGACAAAACCGAAGCGGTCAGATTCCTGCTCCAGGCCGGGGCGCATGTCAAACGTAACTGCTCGCTGCTTACCACACCGGCGGCGAACGGCAACACCGACATCATCAAAATGGCACTGGAAAAAGGCGCCGAAGTCGATTGCGAGGACAAGGACGGCGTCACGCCCCTGGAATCCGCCGCTCGTAATGACAAAAGGGAAGCGATGCGATTGCTGCTCCAGGCCCGGGCGGATGCCAACCACGGAACAAAGGAAGGGAGCACACTGCTTATCATGGCCGTAGCCGGCAGAAACCTTGAAGTCGTGGAAATGCTGATAGCGGCCGGGGCCCGGGTTAATCACGTAGCCGGAGGCCAGGCCGAGACTGCCCTGATCTCGGCAGCCTCGGCTGACGGCGCCGAATTTGAAATCGTAAGGCTGTTGGTGGAAAAAGGCGCTGACGTAAATTATAGAACGCAGGACGGGACAACCGCATTTTCCGCGGCTTGTCTCAAAGGAAATTGGGACGTAGTAACCTATCTGTACGAAAAGGGCGCCGACCCAAAGGTTCCGGAAAGCCCGGATGTTTGGCTTGACGCAAATGGCATGATCCACCATGTTTTAGGCGATTATTTCTTATCTATCGATGATGTGGGCAAAGCCGGAGACTCATACAATAAGGCCCTGGATTGTTATAAAAGAAGGGCAACGTACTACAGCAGCCAAGCGACCAAGTTGGCCTGGAAGCAGTTCGGTGCGCTCATGCTTGATGCGATGGTCAGCGGCGTGGCCGACGGCGGAGCCGCGCGTGGCTATAGTCAACCGGGTCGGTCCACTTATCAACCGCGCCAGTCCGGTTACCAATCACGCCCGAAGACGTATCGGCCGGCTGTGCGTTATGTTTCACCCCCTCGTACCGGCCTGGGTAGCCCTATCACCCGCACTGCCGGGTATAAGCAGAGTTATATGTCCACCTTCGGCGCTATGTCTGTTAGCCTGTTTTCCCCGCCTTCACAAGGCGCAGGAACGGATGAGCAAAAATACTACATGAAGGCACAAGCCAAACAATTCGAGGAATTGTCTGCGTTGATGGGTAAAATGCTGCCATGCTTTGAAAAAAATCCAGGCGTAGAGGAATGCCGGGCCTGTGTTCAGAAGGCTGCCGGAGTGACAGCCGAGCCCGAGCCTACGACGGACGGTAGCCAGCCGACAGCCGGGGGGGCGACCGCAGGGGCCACCACGGATAGATAGCCCGGCCGCCATATTTATATCTTGGCAAGGAAAGGCCTTATGGACGCCGTCCATAAGGCCTTTCCCTTAACTGCTATAAACGCACCCATGATAAGTCCCCTATCGCCCAGCCCCTCAGCCGCCGCAAGGCCGCGCCGCAGCGCCTCGTCGATCTTGGCAGCCGGCAGCGCCCCCACCGCGCCCGTGACCCACTCGCCCGCTATGTCCGTGTCCGGGTAGACCGTCTCGGGCAAATACCTCGTTATCGCCGGGTCTTCAACGTTCGTTGCATTGGCTATGACCGTCGCGGCGGCGTCGGCCAGGGCGGCGCTTTCGGCAACAACGGTAACGGCCGATGCGATCCCCTTGGTGAAGCTCCTTCCGCCGAGTCCGCTCGTCGCAACCCCCCCGACCCCCATGCCCGCACGGATGGCGAGCAGATAGCCGGGCTGCTGCGCGCCGATCTCCGTCTTGATCCCGACCCTCGCCGTCTCGTCCCCCTTCAGGCGGAGCGCCACGTCGCCCCCGTTGTCAACGATGATCTTAGTTCCGCCCTTTGCGATGCAGTAATCCGCGACTGCATCTGATGCGGCACCTGCAACTGCCGCCATCGGCGTCAGGTCGGCAGCTTCCATCTTTTGCGCAGCCTCGATCATCTTCCGCACGACTTCGGGAAAAGCCGCCCTCGCTTCTATTCGGGCCGCCTTTCTTTTGAGCAGGGGGAGGAAGCGGGCGATGTCTTCGAGGACGCCGAAGGCGCTCCTGCCTCCCTCCGCCGCCAGGTCGGGGAGCGGCCTTCCGCGGTCCGTCGCCTGTATGTACATGTGCATCGGGCCGTAATCGACCAGGACCGTGCGGTCGTCTACCGTCTCCAACCGCCTTCCTTCCCGGTCCCGCCCGTCAGTCACGTGCATAACAGTTCTATACTATAGCAGATTGCCGCAGGCAAGCCACCCCTTGCGCGCTGCCCCGGTTTTCTCTTCCATAGGATCAATTCGCCACGAAATCGATCTTATAAACGCCTCCAATGTGGGTTACGCCCGGAACGGGCCGACGCCGAGCCCGCCGGGGTCCGTCTTCGATGCGGACGCCCGGCGGGCGGATCAAGCGAAGGAAGGGGGAAAGGCGAGGCGCCCTACCCACCCATCAGCAACCCGGGGAGCCAGGTCGCGATCTGGGGGAAGGCGAAGACCGCGATGCCGCCCAGGATGAGGCTTATCAGGAAGGGATAAACGCCGTCGTAAATCGTCTTGAAAGGCGTCTTGGTGATCTGCTTGACGACGAAGACGTTGATGGCCACGGGAGGTATCACCACGCCGATCATCACGGTAATGCCGATCAGGATGCCGAACCACAGGGGGTTGTAGCCGAGCTTCACGATCGCGGGGTAGAAGATGGGGGTCGCCAGTATCATGAAGGCCATGTCGTCGATAAAAGAGCCGCCTATCTCGTAGATGAGGGCGATCAGGAACATGATTGCGGCGGGGTGGAGCGGCAGGGAAACGATCCAGTCGGCGGCGATCATCGGTATCCTCGTGACGGCGATGAAGTGGCCGAGCACCGTGGAGCCGACGATCAGCACGAGGACCATACAGGCGGTCCGTACCGACTCCGAGACCGACTTGATGTACCCCCTGATGTTCAGGTCGCGCTTGCTGAACGTCAGGATAAGGACGAGGAACGTGCCGACGCTCCCTGCCTCAGTCGGGGTGAAAAACCCCTTCAGGATGCCGCCGATCACGAGGACGAAGACGAGGACGACCCAGGCCACCTCCGGCGTGGCCCTCAGCCTCTCGCCCCATGACGAGCGCTTGCCCTTGGGGCCGAGAGACGGGTTAAGCCTGCACCATCCGTAAATGACGCAGAGAAAAAGGGCGGCTATCAGCAGGCCGGGGCAGATGCCCGCGAGGAAGAGCCGGCCGATCGACTGGTCCGTGATGATGCCGAATACGATGAGGGTGACGCTCGGCGGCAGGAGGATGCCCAGGGTGCCGACGGAAGCGACGATGCCGGTGGAGAGCCTCTTGTCGTATCCGTAGCGGTCCATTTCCGGCACGGCCACGCTTGCGAACGTAGCGGCCGTGGCGGGAGAAGAGCCGCATATCGACTTGAAGGCCGTTGCGCCGGCCACCGTCGCCATCGCCAGGCCGCCGGGCACATGGCCGATGAACTTATAGGCCGCGTCGAACAGCCTCCTCGCTATGCCCGAGTTGAACGCTACCTGTCCCATCAGGATAAAGAGCGGGATGACGGTAAACCCGTATGAATCGAGGACATCGAAAAAGTCCTTCGCCAAAAGGTCGAAGGCAGCCTTAAGGGAGACGAGGTAGGCGAACCCGACGAACCCGATGGCGATCATGGCGAAAGCAAGCTCTATGCCCGTGAGGAACAGGACGAGCACGGCGGCGAGACCGATGATGCCTACCCAGACCTCACTCATAAGTACCTCCCGCCACCTTGCATATCTCGCACAGGGCGACGAGACATTGGATGAAGCAGCAGACGCCCAGGCCGTAAGCTATCGGATAGAAAGGCAACTGGCGGGTGAGCGTTACCTCGCCGTGTATGTACAGCTTGTACCCCAATTTGATGAGGTTCCAGCCTATGAAGACGAACATCACCAGGACGATCAGCCTGGTGAGCGTATGGAGCACTTTCCTGAAGCCCGACGGCGCCTTCTGGTAAAGGAAATCAACGAATATGTGGCCCCGCATCCATGACGTTATGGGAAGGGCAAAGCCGATCACGACGGCCCCGCCCAGCCCGACAAGCTCGAACGTGCCGTCGACGGGGTGGCCGAAAAGCCTTCCGGCAACGTCGGTCACAGTAAGGAGCATGATAAAGGTGAGGGCAATGCCGGAGATGACCTGCATCAGCTTGCCCAGCTTTTCAACCGCCCGAAACAATCCTTCCATGACGCCTCCCGAAAAACCCTTTGCCCCCACCCCGAAAACCCCCGAAAGGGTCGCTTTTGAGTCCTATTTCTGGTTCGCCTTAAGGTAATCCTGGACAAATTTCACGGCCGCTTCGGCCGGCAGGCCCTTCGCCTTGTTCGTCTTGATGTAGTCCTCGATGAGGGGCTGCACCGCTGCCTTCCACCGCGCACCTTCCTGGGGGCTCAGGGTCTGTATCTTATTGCCTCTCTTTATCACGAACTCCTTGCCTTGCTTGTCGATCTCATCCCAGGCCCTGCCCTGCTTCTCGATCCATTCCTCGTTGATCTTCTCTATGATCTTCTGGATGTCGGGCGGAAGGGCGTTCCACTTGTCCTTGTTCATAACGACGAACTCTATGTCCGTATACGAGATAGGGTAACACTCCGTCGTGGAGGAGACGACCTCTCCCCACTTGAACCCGTAGAGGGCCTCATAGGGGGCCAGGGCGCCGTCCGCAACGCCCGTCCGGAGGGCGTCGTACGTCTCCGGCATCGTCGTCCCGACCGGGGAGCCGCCCAGGGCATAGACGATCCTCGTGATGCTTCCCGATGCCCTTATCTTCATGCCCTTCACGTCCTCCAGCTTCGTTACGGGCTTCTTCGTGTGAAGGAGGCCGGGGCCGTGGCCGTGGAGGTACATCACCTTCACCTCGTCCAGCTCCTTCGGCTTGAACTTCCCGTAGAATTCATTGGCGAGCTTCGTCACCGTGTAGGCGCTCTTGTAGCCCATCGGCTGGTTGATCGCGTCCATCAGCGGGAACTTCCCCCTGGTGTAATTCAGGACGCTCATCCCGATGTCCGCGATGCCCGTGGTGACGCTGTCGTAAGTCTGGGCGGGCGGGGTGAGGGTGCCTCCGGGGAAATAGGCTATCTTGACCCTCCCGTTCGTCCTCTTTTCGACCTCTTTGCACCAGGCTTCAGATACCTGGCTGTTCCTGTGCGTCACCGGGAAAAAGTTCGCGTACCGCAGGTTGTACACCTTCTCCGCTGCGAAGCCGGGCTGCGTCACAAAGCAGCATATCGATGCAGCGGCTAAAAGCGCAATCAATACCAGACAAATCTCTTTTTTCATCTCGGTCCTCCCTCATTGCATGGTCAACCGGCTTCGAGCCGGCAGACTTTCAAACGATCTCGCGGCGCTAAGCCGGGCTGGGCGCCGATGCAGCCCCCGGTCCTCACGTACTTTTTATACGGTCCGCCGCAATCGGCTCTGCATACTGTACCCCAGAGGCGGCATACTCAAACAAGCGACAAGTAATGTTATCCAATAGAAAGGGACGTGTCAATCAAAAAGGAACGGGCGCACGCGGAGTTAGAGGTCCGCGTGCGCCCGGGGGAAAACCCTCGCTGCCTTAGACTGCTCCTGGGACGTCACCTTGCAGGCGTTGAAACGCCGTACTTGGCCGCGAACCAGCCCGTGCCGGACCTGCGGAACTGCTCCATATCGCTCTCATAGACGTATATCTCTTCGTCTATGAGCTGCTGGAGGGCGGATAGGTCTATGTTCTTCGTGCGCCACATCGTCCTGACCTCCCGGACGTTCTGCGGGGCATATTCTTTCTGGTAGGCCTGGATATAGTCGCCCAAGGCATCCAGCCCTTCCTTCTGC
Source organism: uncultured delta proteobacterium (assembly GCA_963835595.1). Classification (GTDB taxonomy): domain Bacteria; phylum Desulfobacterota; class Syntrophorhabdia; order Syntrophorhabdales; family WCHB1-27; genus CAWEPK01. Next base: position 423,500 of record CAWIGL010000002.1, read on the forward strand.
TTGCCCTGCTTTAGAAGGATCAGCGCCTTGTAGCCCAGTATGCGGATATAGGCGTCGTTGGGCTTGTTGAGCTTTGATGCCTCCTGGATATAGCCGGAGGCTGCGTCTACGTCGTTCATCTTGAAGCTTGCCGTTGCAGCAAAGGCGTAAGGCTCGGGCTCGTTCGGCATGGACTTGGCGGCATTCATGAAGTCCTGGAGGGCAGGCTTGTACTCGCCGTCGCCTAGGAGCTTCTTTCCGTTCCACATATCCTTCTGGTACGCGTCGTACTGCTTTATCGATGCGCAGCCGGACAGGGCCAATGCAAGAACCAGCATACCGGGCAGGAGCAGCTTATTCACGGGGACACCTCCAGACGTTTATACAGCCGACGAAACAATAGCCCAATGGCGGCGGTATTGCAAGCGTTAATTTTGAGGCGCTTTTTCCGTTTTATCTTCGCGCGCTTTCCCCCTGAAGACCCGGTACTGGTAGCTGTGGTAGACGGGGATGCGGGTTTCTGTCGGAATAGAGTCGCGTCCGGGTCTTTTTTTCTTGATTACTCCGAAGCAAGCCTATATTGTAAAGGGTCGGGCGGCTAAGCGTAGTTTCGCCGCAGTCTTGGGGGAATGATGTCTCTGAAGAAGGACGAGGGTTTTTTGACGAGAAGCGGGCTGCGCGACGTAGTCCTGCTGCTGTCCGCCGCCTCCGCGTTTTTCTATCCCCTGACCGCTGTCGAGACGTGCGTTGCCCTCCTTTTGCTTGTCCTGGGCAGCTTCATCCATTTCCTCACGAAAGGCGTATTGATAAGGAACGAGGTCCTATGCAGGGAAGGCGTCTACGGCATCGTGCGACATCCGTACTACCTGGCTAATTACCTGATCGATTCGAGCTTTTGCGTGCTCAGCGGCAACCGCTACCTGCTGCTCCTCTACCCCTTCCTTTTCTTCTGGAGCTACGGCCCCACTTTCAGAAAAGAAGAAGGGACGCTTACAGCGATGCACGGCGATGCCTCCGTCGATTATATGCTCGGCACGCCGCCCGTCTTTCCAGACCGCCACTCGGTTCGCCGCGCGCGCCCCTTTGCCGGTTTTTCATGGCGGCGCATAAGCGGGAAGGAAGTAGCCAGGATCATGCGCTTCTACGCTATGGCGCCCATCATCATGGTCATCCACAGGAGGCCGCCCGGCGCGACCGGCCTCGGATTCTTGCATTCGCCGGGTACGCTCGCGCTCCTCGCCCTCTCGGCCCTTCTCTACGCTGCCGGCCTCGTCATCCTGAAGCTTCGGAAAAGGAAGATCGAACACCGGTAGAAGCGGCAAGCATCGCATTGACCGCGGGCCTGTACCTGTTCAGGTCTTACCCGATAGAGGGCTTACCAGGATAGGGGGCGTCAGCCGCGCGTCATAGCGCGAGGTCGATCTGGCCCTTCAGCACAAGCTCTATCCAGCCAAGCTCCGCCTGCTGCCGTTCCTTGGGGTTGATGACTACATGGATGGGCATCCTGGAGACCGAGAGGTCTTTCCAGCTTTTCTCGTACTCGTTGTAATACTTGGAGAAGCGCTTCCGGAACCTCGGGATGATCGTGTTCTGGATGCGGTAATAATCCTCGGACCGGATCGCCTGGACGTAATCCATGCGCAGCAGATAAAGAAGCTCCGCGTCTGAAAGGTTCTCCGGCTCGTCCACAGGGGGTCCTCCTCACCTGTTCTTACTTATAGGATAAGACAAGTGCGCGGAAAAAACCATTCCTTCGGCCGCCCCGTCGGCCACGAATGGCGGCAGCAGGGCGTTTATATGCGCAGCACCCGAACCCGCTGCCCTGCGGCGACCCTCTCCGTCCCTTCCTCCAGCACTATGTAGCCGTCCGGCTCGGCGACGTACATCGCGCCGATGGCCGCCGGCTTGTCCTCTATCGAGACAGGGATGAGCAGTATGGCGCCTGCCGGCTTTTCGACCCGGCCGGGCAAGGGCAGGAGGTACTCCGTCTGTCCGGTCGGCCGTCCCGCCAACGCCAGGAGGGCCGGCCTTACGAAAACCTCGTAGAGGGTCTGCACGGCCGTCGGCCTGCCGGGCAGGATAAAGAGGCATGTCTTGCCTTTCCTGCCGAAGGCCATCGTCTTGCCCGGTAGGATGGGGGCGGAGTCCAAAGGGAAGCGGAAGCCGAGCCGCCTGACCGCCTGCTTGGTAACGTCTCTTTTCCCTAGGGCCGTGCCGCCTGTCAGGATGACGAGGCGCGCCCCTGAGCCTGCCACTGCCTCCGCTATCTCCCCTTCGTCGTCGCCCGTCGTGTAGAGCCCCGCAGCTTCGCCCCCGTCCCTGCGGATGAGGCCGGCCAGGAGGAACTTGTTCGAGTCCGCTATGGTCCCTTTTTTAAGCTCGTCCCCCGTTGCGACGACGGCTACCTGCGGCTTGCCGAAGACCCTGATCGTCTCGTGTCCGCCCTGCGCCAGCAGACCCATCGCTGCCGGCCCGATGACCTCCCCCCGGCGCGCGAGGGGCTGCCCTTTTTGACCCAGTCGCCTTTTCTTACGGTCTTTTGCTTGCCGGTCGCATCCTTGATCGTGACGACCTGCCCCTTTTCCGAGGCGTACTCCCTCGCCACGAACCGCGTCATGCGCGGGAAGCGTCCGCCGGTCGGGACAAAGAAGGCCTCCCCTGCCTTCAGGCCTGAAAGGCACGGGTCCGAGCGGCTCGAGCGATCCCTTCAGCAGGAATCGCTTCCCCGGCCCCTTGACTGCATAGCCGTCGAGGGACGACACGTCGAAGGGGGGCAGGTCCCGGCGGGCCGAGAGGGGACGGGAGACTACCCTCCCCAGGGCGTCGATGAGGGCTGACCCGTTCCTCGGGCATGGGGTCGATGTGCCGGGTGATGATGTCCAGAATAGCGGAGAGGGTCATGCGGCGGATGCCGTTATCGAGGCGCCCGTTATTTCTTGATCCTCCATCGCGTCCCCTGGGGGGTGTCGAGGAGGATGATGCCTTTTTCGAGAAGGCCGTTCCTTATCTCGTCCGCAGCCTTGTAGTCCGTCTTGCCGGCGCGCCTCCGTCCTTGCCCGGACCGCCTGCTCGACCGCCGATTCGTCGAGGCCGGCAGCGGCGAGGAAGCGGAGGGTCTCCCAGCGGGTGAACGCCTCCACGTCCTGCGTGAGGAGACCGAGCGTATGCGCGAGGCCGAGCAGGAGGTCCCTCCCTTTGACGATGAGGGGCAGGTTCGCCTCCCCGCCCTCGTCCATCATCCTGTTCAGGATGGTCGCGAGGTCGAAGATGGAGGAAAGGGCAAGGGCCGTGTTGAAGTCGTCATCCATGGCCGCGTAGAACCTTTTTTCGATGGCGTCGATCTCGGCGGCGTCGGCCTGCGCCCCGCCCGGAGGCGACTTTATCCCGGAGGCCCTCTCCAGCGTAGCGTAGAGCCGCTGGAGCGCGCTGTCCGCGTTATCTATCGCCTTTTCCGTATAATCGACGGGGTTGCGGTAGTGGGCCGACAGGAAGAAGAGGCGCAGCACCTCGGGATGGTATTGTTTCAGGAAGTCCTTGATGAGCAGGATATTGCCGAGGGATTTCGACATCTTCTCCCGGTCCATCGTCACGAACCCGTTGTGGACCCAGTAATTGACGAACCGGCGGCCGGTGGCGCACTCCGCCTGGGCCCGCTCGTTCTCGTGGTGCGGGAACATGAGGTCCTTGCCCCCGCCGTGCATGTCGAAGGGGTTGCCCAGGTACTTGATGCTCATGGTCGAGCACTCGATGTGCCAGCCGGGCCTCCCCTTTCCGAAGGGGCTGTCCCAGGACGGCTCGCCGGGCTTCGACTCCTTCCAGAGGGCGAAATCGAGGGGGTCCTTCTTCCGCTCATCGACCTCCACGCGGGCGCCCGCGATCATCTCATCCGGCGTCCTGCCGGACAGCTCGCCGTATCCCTTATGCTTCGCCACGGAGAAATAGACGCTGCCGCCTGCCTGGTAGGCGCAGCCTTTTCGGATAAGCTCCTCGATGAGGGCGATCATGTCCCCTATGTGCTCGGTAGCCCTAGGCTCGTAGGTGGGCGGCAGCACGCCGAGGGCGGCCATGTCCTCGCGGAAGGAGGCGATGTACGTCTCGGCTATCTCCTTCCAGTCGCGTTTCTCGGCTGTTGGCCCTGTTGATGATCTTGTCGTCGATGTCGGTGAAGTTCCTCACGTATTTGACGTCGAAGCCGGAGGTCCGCAGGTAGCGGGAGATGACGTCGAAGACGATGGCGCTGCGGGCGTGGCCGATATGGGAGTCGCTGTATACAGTGACCCCGCAGACGTAAAGCCTCGCCTGCCCTTGCTCGACGGGGACAAAGTCAGTTTTTTCGCGGGTAAGGGAGTTATAGATCCTGAGGGCCACTTATTTATATTCTTATCACAGTAGCCCCCGCCTGTCAAAATTTATATTTTCCCGGAGGTTCCCCACTTTGCCCGGCAGGGGGGGTTGCGAGGGGGAGGGATCTCCGCTTATGTTTTTGACAACTACGGGGGAAATGGTTATCCTTATTATGTGGGAGAGTTCAGAAAGGACGCCCTGACGGGCAACTGGGTCGTCGTCGGGGTCAAGAAGGTCAAAGCGCAGGAGACGGGCGTCTGTCCTTTCTGCCCCGGCAACGAGCATCTGACCCCTCCGTCCATAAGGGAGATACGGGACGGCCACGGGGCCTGGCTCGCTGCGGGCTTTTCCCGCGCCAAACCCCATATTTCAGATAGAAGCAAGGGAGAGACAAGAGGGCGGAAGGGTTCTACGACAAGATGGGGACCCTCGGGGCCCACGAGATCATCGTGGAGGAGAGGTCCCACTCGAAGACCTTTTCGACGTTCGAGCCGGCCGAGGTGCTGCGCGTCATCGACATGTACTCGGAGCGCATCCTCGACCTGAAGAAGGACAAGCGGTTCAAATACGTCCAGATTTACAAGAACCACGGAGAGATAACGGGCTCTTACATCGCTCACCCCCACTCGCACGTGCTCGCGACGCCCATCGTGCCCCATCAGTTGTTCATGGAGCTCGAGAACTCAAGGAACCACTACCTGCAAAAGGAAAGGTGCCTCCTGTGCGACGTGGTGAGCCAGGAGCTGAGGCAGGACAGGCGCGTAGTGATTGCGAGCAGCCATTTCCTTGCAGTTTGCCCCTTCGGGTCGCGCATGGCCTTCGAGGTATGGATCATCCCCCGGCGGCACGGCGCTGCCTTCGAATCATGGCAGGACGAGGACTTAAGACGCGAGTTCGCCGACATCTACCTCGACACAATGAGGCGCATAGAAAAGGTCAGGGATTCCTATTCCGTAGTAGTCCATACCTCCCCGAATACGGACCCAGGCCGGTTCGGCGAGCGGGGCCCGCAGGTGGACGACTATTTCCATTGGCACGTGGAGATACTGCCGAGGACATATTCGCAGTACAAGCGCGAGGACGAGTTCTATACGGTTCCCATTATGCCCGAAGAAGCGGCGGTCATACTGAAGAGCGACAAAACATTAGGGGGGAGCGGATGAGATCGGCCGTGCACCGGCTCGGGTTCGGGCTTTCGGTGCTTTTCGGGGTGGTCATGGCCTTCTTGGGCGTCTTGCGAGTCCTCACATAGATAAAACGTATGCTCCGGCTCGCGCCTCCACGACTCCTATCCATCCACGAAAATCTCTCCGGCCCCCTTTTTTCCTTCCGTTTCCGTCCCCCGGTCCGAACATTGAAAAATATTTAAGAATACTCTTGACAATTACTCCTCGAACAATGATATCATAGCATCATGACACAATATATAGTATCAGCCGAACCCCTTGTCCCAATATATAGTCATTTTAGCCATTTATCGTTAGTCATACCGAGCTGAGCAAAAGGAGGATCATGGAGACGACCGATCTGAATCTTTTCGTCCGCACGTCGGAAGAGACCATCTCGGACTGGGACCGGTCCAGAATAGTGGACGCTCTCATGCGGGAGACGATGATCGACCAGGATACGGCCGTATCGATCAGCAGGGGTGTGGAAGAACTGATTATGAAGTCGGGCATCAAGGTGGTGACTGCGCCCCTCATCAGGGAGCTGGTCAACGCCAGGCTGATCGAGAAGGGTCTGGAGGCGCCCCGGAGGATGCATACCAGGCTCGGTATGCCTATCTTCGACGTGAGCAACCTGATCCTTCACCAGAACAAAGAGAACGCAAACGTCCCCCACGGGCCTGAGGCGACGAACCTTACCCTGGCCGAGAGGATCAAGAAGGAGTATGCCCTTTTGTCCGTTTTCTCCCAGGACGTAGCCGATGCCCACATGAACGGCGACATCCACCTCCATGACCTCGGCTTTATAGACAGGCCGTATTGCAGCGGCCAGTCCCTCGAATATATCAAGAAGTTCGGCCTCAACCTCCCCCATTCGCTCTCCATGGCGAAGCCGGCGAAGCACCCCGAGGTCCTGCTGGCCCATCTCGTAAAATTCGCGGCCGCCCTCCAGAGCAATTTCGCCGGGGCCATCGGCTGGGACGCCATCAACATCTTCTTTGCGCCGTACCTGGAAGGGATGAGCGACGACGACGTAAAGCAGCTTGCGCAGATGCTCATCTTCGAGTTCTCCCAGCAGGCGGTGGCAAGAGGGGGGCAGGCGATCTTCACCGACGTCAACCTGTACTGGGAGATACCGAAGCATTTCGTCGACGTCCCCGCCATAGGCCCATCGGGCGGCTTCACGGGCAAGACATACGGGCAGTACGAGAAAGAGGCGCAGCGGTTCGTCTGGAAGCTCTTCGAGGTTTTCAAGGAGGGGGACGGCGCCGGGCGCCCGTTCTTCTTCCCGAAGCCCCTCGTCCATATCACGGAGAAATTCTTCAAGACGGATGGGTGCAAGGACTTCCTGGACCATATATCGGATGTCGCCTCCGACAAGGGTAATACGTACTTCGTCTTCGACAGGGGGGAGACGGCCAAGATATCGGAGTGCTGCCGCCTGAGCTTCAAGCTGGACGAATTCGACCTCCTGGACGCGAAGGAGCCGTGGCGCATGCGCTATTGCGCCCTGCAGAACGTGTCGCTCAACCTCCCGCGCCTCGCCTACATGGCAAAGGGGGACGACACGCGCCTTTTCAACCTCATCACCGAGCGGTTCATGCTCGCGGTAAAGGCCCACAAAGAGAAGCGGAACTTCATAGAAAAGCTCCTCTCTGCGGGTGAAGACGGCCCCCTCTCGCTTTTGACGATGAACCGCGACGGCATGCCGTACCTCAGGATGAACCGGGCCTCGCACCTCGTGGGGATGGTTGGCCTCAACGAGATGGTGCAGGTACACTCCGGCGAGGAGATGCACGAGTCGAAGAAGGCGCTCAAGCTGGGCCTGAAGATCATAGCCCACCTGAAGCTGCAGGCCGACAGGGTGAGGGCGCAGGAGAACATGCGGCTGGTCCTGGAGCAGACCCCGGCGGAGAGCACCAGCTACCGGTTCGCGAAGCTCGACCTCCATTACCACTCCCCCGCTTCGGGAAGGGCCGTGAAAGGCGACGTGTCATCCGGCGAGGTCTACTACACGAACTCCACCCACCTGAACGTCTCTGCGCCGATGAACCCTATCGAGAGGGTGACGAGCGAGGGCCTGTTCCATCCGCTGATCGAGGCGGGCTCCATCTCCCACGTCTGGATGGGCGAGTCGATGCCTTCAAAAGGGGCCATCGCAGACTTCGTAACCAAGACCTTCAGGTACACGTTGAACGACCAGATCGCATTTTCGCCGGAGTTCACCGTCTGCAACGCGTGCAGCAGGACGTCGCGCGGGCTTGCGGACGCGTGTCCTCACTGCCACTCGCTGGATGTAGACGGGATCACCAGGATCACCGGTTATTTCACCAAGGTATCGAGCTGGAACAAGGGCAAGCTGGGGGAGCTCCGCGACCGTTACCGCAACGGACAGTTCTTCGCGGTGAATGAAGAGAGGAAGGCGGTATAACTGCTTGCCTGATAATGACATCGGGAAGTCTTTTTGTCTTTCTGAGCGGGGACGACCCGCAAGCGGGCACCCCGATGCGGCTGATGCCGGTGGAGGGGGCGCTGAGCCCAGGTAGTATAAAGCAAGCGTATGCGCAGCGCTGAGCGGGGAGGCTCCATCCGGCTTTGCCGGTGGAGGGGGCGCTGAGCCCAGGTAGTATAAAGCAAGCGTATGCGCAGCGCTGAGCGGGGAGGCTCCATCCGGCTTTGCCGGTGGAGGGGGCGCTGAGCCCCGGTAGTATAAAGCAAGCGTATGCGCAGCGCTGAGCGGGGAGGCTCCATCCGGTTTTGCCGGTGGAGGGGGCGCTGAGCCCCGGTAGTATAAAGCAAGCGTATGCGCAGCGCTGAGCGGGGAGGCTCCATCCGGTTTTGCCGGTGGAGGGGGCGCTGAGCCCCCAATGATAGCCGCTCCTCCGACCACGGCCGCAATTGTATGAGTGACAATTGCGGCAACTGCGGGTGGTCGGCAATCGGCAAGGTTCGTAGTGGAGATAATGTACATGTGGCACGTTACTAGCCGGCAGACAAGGGGAAAATTCAAGCGAGGAAAAGCATGGGAGTGGTAAAGATTTTTTACAAAGACGATTGTCCGAAGTGTCCTCTGGCGAAACAACTGGGCAGCCAATTGGAGGAGAGGAATGTCAACGTCCTCACCTACAATGTGGGGACGGCCGACGGTTTGGCCGAGGCGAGCTTTTACAGCGTCATGTCCCTGCCCACGGTCCTGGTGGAGGATGCGCTGGAAAACGGCGTAGGAGAATGGAGGGGCGATGTCCCCAGGGTTGAAGAAGTACTCACTGCCGTTCACTCCGCCTGATTTTCCGGTTAAGGGCTTTATAGAGACGAGCTTCATCGACTGGAAGTCGCACCTCGCCTCGGTGCTCTTTTCCGGCGGCTGCAATTTCAGGTGTCCTTTCTGCCACAACAGGGACCTGGTTCTCCGCCCCGAGTCGCTGCAGGACGTGCCGTTCGAGCACATCCTGGGCAGGCTCCAGAAGTTCCGGAAGTGGATCGACCGGGTCGTGGTCACCGGCGGTGAGCCTACCATACACAAAGGGCTGCCCAATGCCCTCGAAGTGCTGAAGGGCCGAGGCGTTCACGTGAAGCTCGACACGAACGGGTCGCGGCCGGACGTCGTCAAGGCGCTCGTCGGCGCGGGACTCGTCGATTATATCGCCATGGACATGAAGGGTCCCCTCGCCTCATACGACAGATGGTGCGGATGCGGCGTCGATAAGGGAAAGATCAGGGAAAGCATCGATTTTATCCTCGAAGGGAGGGTCGATTACGAGTTCAGGATGACGCTGGTGCCGTTCCTCCACAGAGAGCAGGACGCCTTGCAGGCGGCAGCGGAGCTCGGACCTGCCCGGAGGTTCTTCGTGCAGGAGTTCGTCCCGAGAGAGACACTCAACGAGAAATACGCGAGCGTGCAGCCCTTCCCGCCTGAAAAAATGCGCGCCGTCAGGGAAAAGGTCGCCGGTATCCTGCAAAATGCCCCTGTCCGTAGTAGCATACACGAGTGACGAATCCTACGCCGGCCTTGCAGCCCGGCTCAAGGAAAGGTTCGAGGACCGCAAGATAAAACCCTATACGCTCTCCTTCCCCCACAAGCAGCCAACGGGGGACGTCCGTTTCCGGGCGACGGAGCTTGCCCCGGGCGCACTTATGCCGCTGCTCGCGGATATAGTGGAAAAGAAAGCGGGCACCCTCGCGTCGCCTGCCGACGGGGAGGTAAGGCGGGCCGCCTACGGGGAGATCTTCGCGGGACGCAGACAGGTCGAAGAGAACCCTTACCGTCCAATACGCCACGCCGGTGATAATCCCGGTCATGGGGGAGCGCGTCCCTTTTCCCGTCATCCCTGCCGTCTTTCAGAGGTACGGGGAGGTATGGGACGCATTTTCCGACGTCCGTCTGCCCCGGCCCGCTGTCGAGGCAGCGGCCTTCGTGCGCGTGGCAGACTTCAAGATCTCCTGCGCAGCCACCCCTTTCGGGACGGGCAGCCAGGGCTGGGTCACGCTGGAGATGGAGAAAGGGCGCACCGAAGAGGAGATCGGCCTTCTGAACGCGCTGGTCGATTTCGCCTTCTACTGCGGCACCGGCGTCCATACCGAAGAGGGACTGGGCCAGACGAAAAAAGCAGGCCCCCGCCGCCCCTCAATCGACCGGCGTTAAAACGCGCCGCCGCTCTTCCCCGTAGAGGAAGAGGGAGCACGTGCCCCCCTTCCCGGCGCCGTCCCGGCATGACCGGCGTTGACAAGGGGCGAACAGCGGTTTTCACGGAAATTTGGAAAAAGAACCGGACCATCGCCCCGGCACTATAAATGCGGGCCGCCGGCTAGCCCTGCCAGAGGATCAGGGCGGCCTCAAGAGGGACGGAAGCGCCGGGGAATCGGGGAACGATCCGGGGCGTATAGTCGGCCGCAGGGCGGTTTGCCGGCGCTTCGGCCGTATAAGCGAAACCGTCTGCCCCCGCCTGGGGCTCGCCCCGCGCCATATCCAGCCGGAAAGGACCTTCGCCGTCTTTTCCGTCTGCGTACAACTGCACGCTGACGCAAGCCGGGTCGAGCCCGTCGAGATAGACGGCGACCGTGAAGCGGTGACTGCCCTGTACGGTCTCGACTTTCACCGCCCCGAACCGCAAGGCCGGCCATTTCCGCTCTATCTCGCTCTGCCAGCTCACGATGCGCGCCGCAAGGGAGCACCGTTGCTCGACCCGCTCCCTGTAAGCGTCTGCGGCGGGGAGGTAGTAGTTTTCCGTATACTCCCGCACAGCGCGATTGGAGGAGAAGCGCGGCGTGAGCCGCGCCATGCTCTCCCTCATGCGGGCAACCCATGCCCCCGGTATGCCGTCCTTATCCCGGTTGTAGAAATCGGGTATGACCTCCCGCTCCAGGAGGGTATAAAGGCTTTGCGCTTCGGCCGCGTCCCAGGACGGGTCGGCGTCGTGCTCTTTGCCGTCCCCGAGCGCCCAGCCCACCGATGGCGTGTAGCCTTCCGCCCACCAGCCGTCCAGCTCCGAAAGGTTTATGCCCCCGTTGACCAGCACTTTCATCCCGCTCGTGCCGCAGGCCTCCCAGGGCCGGCGCGGCGTGTTGATCCAGACATCGACGCCCTGCACAAGCCACTGCGTCATGAGCATGTCGTGGTCTTCAAGGAAGACCGCGTGGCTCCTGGCGCGCCGCGCGATAAAATCCGTCCACTCCTCGATCATCGCCTGACCGGGGGCGTCGGCCGGATGCGCCTTGCCGGCTACTATGAGCTGCACAGGCCGGTCCGCGGACGTCAATATCCGGAGCAGCCTTTCAGGGTCGTGGAGCAGCAGGGTGGTGCGCTTGTAAGTAGCGAAGCGCCGGGCAAAGCCGATGGTGAGGCTGTCAGGGTCGAAAAGCCCTTTGACCGCCTCGATCTCCTGCGAAGAGGCGCCGAGGGCGGCCAGATGGCGCCGCGTGTGCTCCCTGACGTAGTCGATCAGAGACCTGCGGGCTGCGCACCTGAGCTCCCAGAGCTTCGAGTCGGGCACGTCGCGCAGGTCGTCCTCCATCGTTTCAAGCGTTCCCTGCCAGCGGTTCCTCGCGCACGCCTCCGTCCAGACCCTGTCCGAATCGGCCGATTCCCACGTCGGCATGTGGACCCCGTTCGTCACATGGCCGACGGGGACCTCATGCGTCGGCCAGCCTGGGAAAAGCGGCCGGAAGATTTCCCTGCTCACCTGGCCGTGCAGCCGGCTCACGCCGTTCACGTAGCCGCTCCCCCGCACGGCGAGGCAGGCCATGTTGAAAGGCTCGGAGGCGTCGCCGGGGTCAACGCGGCCGAGGGCCAGCAGGTCGTCCAAAGAGATGCCGAGCTTTTCCCTGGCATACGCGCCAAGATACTGGTCGATAAGGGACGGATCGAAACGGTCGAACCCGGCGGCTACGGGCGTGTGGGTCGTGAAGATGTTGCCCGGCCTCGTCGCTGCGAGGGCCGTCCGGAAGGGCTGCCCCGTCGCTTCCATGAGGCTGCGCGCCCGGGCAAGGACGACAAAGGCCGTATGCCCCTCGTTCATGTGGCAGACGTCCGGTTCCAATTTCAGGGCCTCGAGGAGCCGCCATCCGCCGATCCCGAGGAGTATCTCCTGCGTCAGCCGGAGCTCCTGGCCCTCTCCGTAAAGCTCGCTCGTGATCCCCCGATGGGAGGGGAGGTTGGCCGGGTCGTTGCTGTCGAGGAGGTAGAGCCGCGCGTTGCCCACCCGGACCTCCCACGAGCGCACCCAGACGGCATAGCCGGACAGGGGGACCTGAATGCGCAGCAGCTCACCGTTCGGCTCGCGCAAGGGTCGTATCGGGAGCTGCCCGGGGTCGTTATAAGGGAAGAGGGCGCGCTGGGCGCCGTTTCTGTCTATGGCCTGCCGGAAATAGCCCTGCTGGTAGAGCAGGCCGACGGCTACGACGGGCAGCCCCAGGTCGCTCGCCGCCTTGAGCTGATCGCCTGCGACGTTGCCGAGGCCGCCCGAATAAATGGGGAGCGCCTCGCTCAGCATGTATTCCATGCAGAAATAGGCGACGCACCTGAGCTTTGCCTTCGGGTGGCTTTGCTGGAACCAGGCGGGGGTCTCGGCGGCCTCACGCCGGGCTTCGAGGATGCCGTCGATGACCGCGCGCACGCCGGGGTCCGCGAGCGCCTCGCGGATGCTGTCGCGCGATGCGCCTTGCAAGATCGTCCACGGATTGTGTGTCAGCTCCCAGAGCGTCGGCTCGATCCGCTTCCACGGCTCATCGGCTGCGTGGCTCCAGGACCAGCGCATGTCGAGGGCGAGCTCGATTACCGGATCGATGTCGCGTGCGCCTTCAGACAGGAACGCACGGCCGGGGTCTGTCGCCTTCTCCTCTTCGGCCATTTAAGTCCTCGCTTCTAAGCTAATGTAAATCTGTGTGACGCGCTTTGCAATTTATTGGGCTTGTATATGATATTGAGCGTTATGGTCTATCATGACCCGTTCTGCTATAGGCAAGCCTGAACTATCCCCTTACTTTCCCACAGGCTATTATTGGGGTTCAGCACCCCCTCCGCGAGCAAAGCTCGCCGGGGCACCCGCTTTAGCGGGTCGTCCCCGCTCAGACAGACAAAAATGCCGATACATATGAAAAGCTCATAATGACGTTTTTATATCCCACTCTATGGATAGAGTACGGCCCGCAAAGAGCATTGGTTTATTGCTTTCTATCTTAGCCGTTTTACTCAGGTCGCTTCGGGTGATCCTATCTTGCCCCTTATCAGCTCCTGGCAGAGGCGGACGCCTGTCATGGCGTCGGTGGCCCACGCATCCGCGCCTACGTGGCGGCAGACGCGGTCGTCCACGTAGCCGCCGATGATGAAGGAGGGGGAGAAGCCGTTCCTGCCCGTTTCCGCGCGGAGCAGGCCGATAGTCGCCCGCATGTTCTCCAGGACCGAGTCGAGCAGGCAGGACAGCCCGACTATGTGCGGCCTCATCTCCCTGGCCTTTGCCAGGAAGTCCCTCGACGGCACGTCTACGCCGAGGTCGAAGACGGTAAAGCCGTAGCACCGGAGCAGCACCTTTATTATATCCTTGCCGATGTAATGGATGTCTCCCTCTACGGTGCCGAGCAGGATGCGCCCGGATTCGTTCCCGACGACGTGCGCCTTGAGCGCGGGCAGGACCATGTCGCCCACCTCGTGCATGATAGCGCTGGCCATGATCAGTCCGGAGATATAATAGAGGCCCCGCTCGTACCGCTCGCCCACGAGGCGCACGCCCTTCCGGCACTCTTCCACTATGTGCAGCGGGTCCGCGCCGTCGGCCATGCGGCGGCCGCACCTCGGCCAGGACGGCGTCTTCCTGGAGGTCGGCAAGAAGTTGGCTCAACGCGCTTTCTTCTTCGGGCGGTCTCACGACCTCTCCCCCGGTTTGCGGCTTTTCGTCCTTGTCCCGTCCCCCAGGCCGACGGTCGTCTTGAAGCGCATGAGGTCGCCCCTGCAGATGAAGAAGCCCCAACTGATCGGCCGGTCGTCGAAATCGTAGAAAACGTGCTCCAGCCGGAACGACGGCAGCCTCAAAGGCGCCATGAGCAGCGCCGCTTCGTCCTCGCTGAGCGCTGCCGCCTCGATGGCTATCTCGCCCCGCTTGAGGCTCGTCTCCCCGGTCCCCGCAAAAAGGCCGTGCAGGGCCGTAACCTCCATCTCCGCCTCGACTATCGGGCGCGCCGGGTCGTACACCAGGTATTCATGATGGTAGAGGATCGGGTCTTTCCCTTTTATGATAAGGCGGCGTATAAGGATCACGCGGTCGCCGCAGGCGATCCCCAGCCTCTCCGAGACTGCGGCGTCCGCCCTGACGACGCTCACCTCCAGGAGCTTCACCTTGTTCCGGGCGTTCCTGTCGAAGATGGACCGAAGCTCGTCCATGCCGAACATGACCGTGCTCAGCTTGACCGGCTTGACGAACGTGCCGCGACCCTGCGTCGTGCTGACTAGGCCTTCCTGCACGAGGATATTGATCGCCCTGCGGACGGTCATGGGGCTGACCCTGTACCGGCCGCACAATTGCGACTCCGAGGGTAGCTGCCCTCCCGGCCTGACCAGGCCGGAGGCTATCTGGCCGCGCAGTATGTTGACAAGCTGCACGTATGCAGGCTCGAAGGACGAGCGGTCTATACGGGATTGCAGGGTCTGTTTCATGGGCGAGCGTCCCGTTCCCGACTATATTACCCGCATCGGGCGTGCCCAGTCAAGATCGGAACTTCTAATCGGGGCCGATTCCGTTGAAAATCAACGGAAAAGGTGAATTAACAGGTTATATATAGAACTTCCATTTTTTCTTGACAAGAGCGCCGCTTTTTTCTATAAATTAATCAGTCATGCACAAACGTTAGACGGCCGTGAGGAAGGAAGTCCGGCGGGCTGCCTGGGAGAACCACCGGAAGGCCCCCGAGAAGACGTTTCGAAGACGTGGGGACGCACGCGCTTCGCGAAAACCCGGGAGGCACGATGGAGAGGATCCTCGATACTTTCCTCAGAGGGAGCAAGGCCCTGCTCAATGCCATAGGCGGGGCCGCCCTCAGCTTCATGATGTTCCTGACCGTCGCCGACGTGGGCCTGCGGGCGGTCGGTCACCCCATCATCGGCACATTCGAGATCGTGGCCCTGTCTCTGGCGCTCGTGATCGGTTTTTGCTTCCCCTGCGTCTCCCTCGATAACGCGAACGTCTACATGGAGTTCCTCCTGGAGCGGCTGACGCCCAGAGGGAAGGCGATGATGGATACCTTCACGCGCGTCCTGGGCATCGTCCTCTTCGCCCTCATTGCCTATAACCTCTTCGGCGTCGGCAGCGAGTTCCACAGGTCGCACGAGGTGACCGCCACGCTGCGGATACCCTTTTATCCTGTCGCCTACGGAGTGGGCGTCTGCTGCCTTGTCGAATGTCTCGTCTTTGTCCTTCAGATAGTGAGGACCTGGAGGGAGGACCGCCATGAATGAGGCGCTGGTCGGCGTTATCGCCCTCGTGGTCCTTCTGGCGCTCTTCGCCACGGGCTTCGAGCTCGGCTTTGCTATGGCCCTGGTGGGTTTCGCAGGTTTCGCTTACGTGAACGGGCTGCACGCGGCCATGAACCTCCTCGGCAGGGACGTCTACGACGTTATTACGAGCTATGGGTATACGGTCTTCCCGCTTTTCATCCTGATGGGGCAGATCGGCCTCCATGCGGGCATAGCCGTGCGGCTTTACAATGCAGCCCATAAATTCGTGGGCCACATCCCCGGCGGTCTCGCCATGGCTACCGTGATAGGCGCGACGGGCTTCAAGGCGATTTGCGGCTCCTCGGCGGCCACATCCGCGACGTTCGCCAGCGTGGCGATACCGGAGATGGACCGCTTCAAGTACGACAGGAGGCTTTCGACTGGGATCGTCGCGACGGTCGGCACCCTCGGGGTCCTCATCCCGCCCAGCGTGACCCTGATCATATTCGGCATACTTACCGAGCAGTCCATAGGCCAGCTTTTTCTGGCCGGCATCATCCCCGGCCTGGTCATCGCCTTTTTCTTCCTTGTGATTATTTACGGGTGGGCGCGCCTCAGCCCATCCATCGCGCCCAGGTCGGAGCGCTCCACGTGGAAGGAGAGGTTCGCCTCGCTGCCAGAGCTTACATGGATTATCCTCATCTTCCTGCTGGTAGTCGGCGGCATCATGCAGGGCTACTTCACGCCTACTGAGGCAGGGGCGGTGGGCACCTTCGCCGTTTTCGCCCTGGCCGTGGCAAAAAGGGGGATCACCTTCAAGACCTACGTGCGGGCACTCACCGAGTCGCTTCGGACTGCAGGCATGGTCCTCGTGCTCATAGCCGGCTCGGCGATCCTCGGCCACTTTATCGCGATAACCAATATCCCCCAGCACATAGCCGACTGGCTCGTCGGACTGCCGGTCAACCGCTACCTCGTCCTGATCCTTATATGCCTGATGTACGAGATCGGCGGGTCCTTCATCGATGACCTCGCCTTCATGATACTGGCGACGCCCATTTTTTATCCGGCCGTCCTGAAGCTCGGCTTCAACCCTATCTGGTTCGGCATGGTGCTGGGCGTCGTTCTGATGATCGGCGTGGTGATCCCGCCGGTCGCCGTCTGCGTCTTCGTCGTCAAGAATATTACAAAGGAGCCTATGGGAAGGATATATCAGGGCGTGACACCGTTCCTTCTTTCCCTCGTCGTGATGTGGGGCCTTCTCTTTTTCTTCCCCCAGTTGGCCCTGTGGCTCCCTTCCGTGTTTTACAAGTGAGACTATCGGGCCGGTCTGGCCGGCCTTACTAAAAAGGAACGAAGGCGGGCTTCGATATCGCACGTTGCAGGGTAGGATAATGCCTAAAACAAGAGGGAGGTGCGGGATGAAGAGGAAGGTTCTGCTGTTCACGCTGTCGGTCGTCTTTATTTTCGTGAGCGCAATGAGCGCGGCTGCCGCTGACATTATCAGGCTGAAGGCCGCCAATTATCTGCCGACCACGCACAAGATGTCCCTGCTGACCGACAGGTTCTGCCAGGAGATAAAGAAGCGGACGAACGGGCGGGTGGAAATTACCTATTATCCGGGCGGCACCGTCCTGTCGCCTGTGAAGATGTTCAACGGGATAACGGCGGGCATCGCCGACATAGGCGTCTCCCACATCCAGTATACCCGAGGCCGCTTCCCGATGACTGAGGTGTTCGACCTGCCCCTCGGTTTCCCGAGCGGATGGGTCGCGAGCCACACGAGCAACGATTTCTATGAAAAATTCAAGCCGGCCGAGTGGGACGCCGTCCACGTCTTTTACATTAATACATCGGGTCCCCTCGTCGTTCAGACGGTCAAGAAGCCCGTCAGGACGCTCGAAGACCTCAAAGGGCTGAAGATCAGGGGCGCCGGGCAGGCGACCGACATGCTGAAGGCCCTCGGCGCGATACCCGTTCCCCTTGAGATGCCCGACGTCTACGAGGCGCTCCGCAGGCAGGTCCTCGACGGCATCATGGTCGATCTCTCCACGCTCAAATACTGGAAGTTCGCCGAAGTCGTCAACAACGTCACCTCCACTTCGCAGCTCGGCACGGGCATCACCTTTTACTGCGTCATGAACAAGGACAAATGGAATGCCCTGCCTGCCGACATACAGAAGATATTCAATGAGGTCTCCGCGGAGGCCCTTGAGTGGCAGGCGCGCCTTTGGAACGAGATGGACATTGAAGGCAGGGACGTCTTCAAGGCAAAGGGCGGCAAGCTCATCACGCTTTCGGACGCGGAGGCGGCGAAGTGGGTAAAGGCAGTCCAGCCGGTGATAGGGGCCTACAAAAAGCATATGGCCGAAGAGGGCTTCAAGGCGGCGGACGTGGACAAATGGATCGCCTTCATCAAGGAGCGCGTAGCGTACTGGAAGAAAGAAGAGGCGCAGCGGAAGATACCGAGCCCCTCTAGCCGCGTCGTAAGAAAGCAGGAGGCTGCCTGCCGGTTCAGGCAGGCAGCCTTATATTTCCGGCACTTGGCTCAAAGAGATAGACGGAGGCGCGAGTGAACGATAAACTGGTCGATCTCATGGCTAACCTCATGGAAGACGAGACCATGGGCTTTGTCAAGGAGCTGATCGCCGGCGGGGCGGACCCGATGGCCGTCCTCGACGACGCGCGCAAGGCGATGGAGCTGGTCGGGAAGCGGTTCGAGAAGTGCGAGTATTTCATCCCCGACCTTATAATGGCTGGTGAGATCCTGAAAGGGATCTCGGACATCGTCAAGCCCCTCCTGAAGCAGGAAAAGTCGCGCGGAGGCTCAGGGAAGGTGCTCATCGGCACTGTGGCCGGCGACATCCACGACATCGGTAAAGACATCGTAACCTTCATGGTCGATGTGAGCGGCTACGAGGTCCTCGATTTGGGCATAGACGTACCCGTCGAGGTATTCGTCGAGAAGGTTAAGGAGTTCAAGCCCCAGGTGGTGGGGCTGTCCGGTTTTCTGACCCTCGCCTTCGACTCGATGAAGAATACGATAGAGGCGCTGGAGTCGGCCGGTCTGCGCGACGGCGTGAAGATTATGATAGGCGGCGGACAGATGGACGACGAGATCCGCAAATACGTGCACGCGGACGCATACGGCAAGGACGCGATCGCGGCGGTCAACCTGTGCCGGACATGGATCGGGGGCTGATATGTCGAAAACAGCAGAAGAGCTTTACGCCGAGCGTGAGAAAAGGGTCCTCGACGCCATCGCCCTGAAAAAACCGGACAGGGTGCCGGTCGTGGCCCTTTTCAGCTTCTTCCCTGCCGGCTATTCGGGGATGACGGTCGAGGAGGTCATGTACGACCCGGATAAGCTGTGGCAGGCTTACTGGCGCGCGATGACCGAGTTCGAGCCGGACATGGACCAAAACCCCTTCGCCTTGCGCTTCCTTGGCCCCATCCTCGACACCCTGGACCACACACAGCTTAAATGGCCGGGGCACGGCCTGTCGAGCAGCCTCACCTACCAGTTCGTCGAAGGGGAATATATGACGGCCGACGAATACGATCATTTCCTCTTCGACCCCACGGACTTCATGCTCAGGAAGTACTGGCCCCGCGTCTTCGGCTCACTGAAAGGCTTCGAGAAGCTGTCGCCGCCCCGCAACATCGTCACCTACGCGATGGGCATGGCCTTCGGCTTCGCCCCGTTCAGTACGCCGGAGGCGGCGTCTGCCCTCGACACGCTCAAGAAGGCGGGTGAGCAATCGACGAAGATCGCCTCTTACGCGGCTGTCTACACGAAGAAGGCGAGAGAGGCGGGATTCCCCATGCAGTACGGGGGCTTCACCCAGGCCCCATTCGACACGCTGGGCGATTACTTCAGGGGCACGAGGGGCCTCATGCTCGATATGTACCGCAGGCCGAAGGAGGTCATAAAGGCCTGTGAAAAGCTCTTTTTCATAATGCGGGACATGGCGCTCGGGGCGGCCGGAGCCTCCGGCAACCCCAGGATCTTCATCCCCATACATAAGGGGCTCGACGGCTTCATGTCGATGGAGCAGTTCCAGACGTTTTTCTGGCCGACCCTGCGCGACCTGATGATTGCCCTTCTCGACGCCGGGTGCGTGCCTTGCCCCCTCTGGGAAGGCAACTGCACGAGCAGGCTTCCTTACATAAAGGACTTGCCGGCCGGCCGCGCCCTGTACGGGTTCGAGGCGACCGACATCTTCAAGGCAAAGGAGATACTGGGCGACACGATCTGCATCAAGGGGAACGTGCCCCTTTCGATGATGGCGACGGGAAAGCCGGAAGACGTGAAGGCATACTGCAAGAAGCTGATAGACATCGCCGGGCGGGACGGGGGATACATCATGGACGCGGCGGCGAGCCTCGACAACGCAAAGGCCGAGAACATCAGGGCGATGGTCGATTTTACGAAGGAATACGGGGTCTATTAATACGTGGAAACCCGCGTCTCAAGCCGCCGGGGAAAAGAAGTCGTCATAGGGCCGGGGCTGACGACCGCCATCATAGGGGAGAGGATCAACCCCTTCGGCAAAGGCCCGATCAAGAAAGGGATGGCATCGGGCGACATGTCGCCTATCCGAAAGGCGGCGGCCGAGCAGGTCGAGGCGGGCGCGGACATCCTCGTCGTAAGCGTTGGGGCCTTCGGCATCGACGAGGCTCGCATCCTTCCGATGGCTGCCGGGGCGATCATGGAAGAGGTGGACGTCCCCCTCTGCATCGAGACGAGGAACGCAGATGCCCTCGAAAGGACGCTCAGCCTCGGCTGCGGCAAGCCGGTCGTAAGCTCCGTGACGGGGGAAGGTAAGGTGCTCGACGGCCTGCTGCCGCTAGTAAAGCGCTACGGGACGGCCCTCGTCGCGCTTGCGTCCGGTGCGTCGGGCATCCCCAAAGGCGCCGAAGAAAGGCTCAACGTCGTGCGGCGGATCGTCGAGCGGGCGGAAGGCGCGGGCATCCCCCGTCAGGACATCCTGGTCGATTGCGTCGCAGAGTCGAGCGCGGTCAACGATAATGCCTGCCGCGTTACCCTCGACACGATGCGCCGCGTATACGACCGGATGGGCCTCAACCTCGTGCTCGGGGCGAGCAACGCGTCCTTCGGTCTGCCCGACAGGACGATAATCAATGGCGTCTTCCTTGCCCTCGCGATAGGCTCAGGGCTAAACGCGGCGATCACGAACCCCGCGACGATGAAGCCGTACACGATGGCGACCGACCTCCTCATGGGCCGCGACGTGAGGGCCAGGCGGTTTACGGCGTACTACAGAAAGCGGCTGGCCGGAAAACAACCTTGAGCAGGGCAGATGCGATAAGAGCTGCCCTTCGCCGCGAGACAGTCTACCCCCTGCCGAGGGGTGAGCTGTTCATTGCCGTAGACTTCCTTGACCGCTTCTTCGGCGCAGAAACAGGCTATGCCGCGCGCCTGGCCGCAGCAGGCCGCGCACTCGCGCTCTCCCTCGTCGGCGTCGATCTGAACGGCGGGGCGGCGTCCCCCTTCTTCGATTCAAATAGCGATTGTCTTCAAGGCTATTTCCTCGCAGGCTACCTGAACGGTCCCGTCTCCCGCCTGGTCGGGCAATGCGGCTTCCTCGACGCCATGCTTGGCATGAACAAGACATCCCGCCTTTTCCGTGAGATATGTGAGGCGACGGTGCGGGAGGCGGACGAGACGGCCCGCCTGGCGGCCGACAGGGGTATTTCGGCGATAGCCCTTGCAGACGACATTGCAGGGACGCAGGGGCTTTTCTTTTCCCCCGGCTGGTTTATGGAGGGCCTCCTGCCCGTCTACGGGCGCATCGCCCGTATCATCCGGGACAGGGGCCTTTATGCCTTTTTTCACTCCGACGGCGATACGCGCAAAATCATAGGACCGCTCGTCGAGGCAGGTTATACGTGCGTCCATCCGGTAGACGCGCAGGCGGGGCTCGACCTTTACTCCCTGAGGGCCGAGTTCGGGCCGAAGGTCTGCTTCATGGGACACATCGACATAGCGGGATGGGACGAAGAAAGGGTCGCGGCGGAGGTCGGGCGCGCCGAAAGCGCCTTCAGGCATGGCGGCCTCATACTCGGCTCCAGTTGCGGCGTATCCCTCGACACGTCGAAGCGCCTTGCCTCGCTCTATCCAGGCTGGCGGTGAAGCCTTCCAGTCTTTTATCGGCGACACCCTGAAGGCCGTCAGATTAAGGCGTGCCAGAGGGCGTGCTGCCGGCCGCCGTCATCCCTTACCTCCCGTCTCACCCTTGCCTCGGCTTCGAGATAGAGGAGGTGCGCAAGCGTCTCGCCGAGGGCAAAC
The DNA here is from genome assembly GCA_963835595.1 of uncultured delta proteobacterium. Taxonomy (GTDB): domain Bacteria; phylum Desulfobacterota; class Syntrophorhabdia; order Syntrophorhabdales; family WCHB1-27; genus CAWEPK01. The sequence goes on from CAWIGL010000002.1 coordinate 445,224, forward strand.
CATTTCTGCGCGAGCGGGAACAGGTCGAAAGAGTCGCAGTCGATGTCCCAGGTGATCTCCGAGGCCACCCGGTATGCGGTCTTCGGCCCTTCGGCGAGGGCGGCGAGCACCTCTTCCGCCCTATGGGCGTGGTGTTTTTTCAGCTCCTCGATCCTCCCCCGCATGTCGCAAAAGACATCCCTGTGGCCGGGAAGGACCAGCTCGACATCGAGGCCGGCGACCTTGTCGAGGCTTTTCAGGTATTCGGCAAGGGGGTTCCAGTCGGGGAACCACCCTTGCAGGTTCGGCGTGATGTCGGCCAGGATGTGGTCCCCGGAGATGAGCATCTTGCGCCGCTCGTCGTATAGGCAGGTGTGGCCGAAGCTGTGACCGGGGACTTCGATGCAGCGGAAATCGTAGCCGTTTATATCTATCCTGTCGCCGTCGGCGCACGGCGTGAAACGCAGGGGCAGCCTCACCCCGTACAGGCGGGCGGGGTGCCGGTCGATGGCCTCTCTCATGTCCTTTTCAGGGAAGCCGTGCAGGCTCGCGGAGACCTCGAAGCGGCTTTCGAACCACCCCTTGGAGAGAAGACGCTCCGTGTCCGGGCGGTTCATGTAGATCGTCGCCCCTTCGGCCGCAATCTCCGATACCAGGCCAAGGTGGTCGGCGTGGAAGTGGGTGATGAAGAAATCCGCATCGGAGGCGCTCACTCCGAGGGCGTCGAGGCCCTCGGTCATAGCCTCCATGCACTCGGAGCGCCTCATGCCCGTATCGATTATGAGGTTGCGCGGCCGTCCCTTTATGACGTATGAGTTGACCGCCTTGAGGGGGTTGCCTGGAAGGGGCACCTCCAGCCTGTAGATGCCCTCCGCGACCTCCCGCGGCTTGCCCGCGCAATGGCCTTTCACCCCCGCTCGCCCGTCGTCCATGAGTCTCCTTACCCTTTCGTCTTATTCGGCTTCAAGGCGCCGTCTTGCCGTACCGATTGTGGTGTATCTTCCCGTAATCGAGCTTATCTGGCGGGTCTCGGCGGCTTGACCTCCGCCGGGCGTCCGACGGCGATGACGGCCTCAACGCGCACGTTATCCGGGATGCCGAGCAGCTTTTGGATATATGCCTCGGCCGTCTCTTCGCCTGAATGCTGCCGGTTTCTGATCTGGCTCCAGCAGCTTCCGAGGCCCAGGGAATGGGCGGTGAGCTGCACCACTATGGAGGCGATGGCGCAGTCCTCCACCCAGACGTCCGATACGGACCCGTCCCCACAGACTACGATGGCGAGCGGCGCGTCCTTGATGAAATCGGACCCACGCTCCTTCGCCTTCGACAATTGAACGAGCGTGGCAGGGTCATCGACGAAGATGAACGTCCAGGGGTCCTTCCCCATCGACGAAGGGCAGCGGAGCAGCGCCTCCTTCATTATCTGGAGCGACTGCCCGTCGATGGGCTTCTTTTCGTATGCCCTAATGCTCCGTCTCGTCCGCAGTATATCGATCATTTCGCACCTCCGGTTATTGAGGTAAGTATCCGCCGGTTTTCCCCGATAATTACCTATCCACGTAAAATAGATAACACAGACGAGTTCCGTTCGCAATGCAGAGCCGGTTTTGCGAAGCTCTGCGCCAGGGCCTTTACATGCCGCCTGCCATGCGATATCATTACACATAAGGGTTAAAGGCAAGCGGCGCCGGATATACGCAAAGAGGTCTCGATATGGAGAAAGCAAGGCTCGGCAAGACAGGACTGATCGTAACGAGGATGGGATGGGGGGGCATACCGATCCAGCGGGTCGTCGATGAGGGCGAGGCCGTTTCCGTCATCAGGGCGGTCGTCGAGATGGGCGTTGACCTTCTCGATACGGCCCGCGCCTATTCGAACAGCGAGCGCAGGATAGGTCTTGCCCTTGAAGGGCTGGACAGGCGCGTCGTGCTATCTACGAAGTCGCAGGTGAAGACTGCTGCAATCTACGACGAGGTGCACGAGAGCCTGAGACAGCTCAGGGTGCCGAAGATCGACATCTACCACCTCCACATGGTCCCGAACATAGCGGAGTACGAGAAAGCCATGGCGCCGGGGAACGGTTTTGATGCGCTTCTGCGGGCAAGGGACGAGGGGCTGATCGACCACATAGGGCTGACGAGCCACAACCTCGATGTGCTGCTCCGGGCTGTCGAAGACGCGCGCGTATCGGTCATCATGGGATGTTACAGCTTCCTGGAGCCCCAGGCCGCTGAAAAAGTATTCCCGGCCGCGCTGGCCCGCGACATAGGCGTGCTGGCCATGAAGCCCTTTTCCGGCGGGGTCATAGAAGACGCAGGCTGCGCCCTCAGGTACGTCTTCTCGACCGAGGGCATAGTGCCCATACCCGGCACCGAGACCATCGACAAGGCCCGCGAGAACTGGCGGATCTTTTTCGAGGGGGGCAGCCTCACCGAAGACGACAAGAAACGGATAGAAGCCATAAGGAAGGAGAACAATTACCAGTTCTGCAGAAGGTGCGATTACTGCCAGCCATGCACGGAAGGCATATCGATACAGTTCATTCTCGGATTGAAATCGACGCTCAAGAGGTTCGGCGCGAAGGTGCTGGAACTGGGCTGGATGACGGACGGCATCGAGAAGGCGCGCAATTGCTCGGAGTGCGGTGAGTGCCTGAAGCGCTGCCCTTACGGCCTCCCCATCCCCGACCTTATCAAAGAGAACCTTTCCCTCTACGACAGCTTCAGGAAGGGCTGAAAAGCGCGCCCGAAGGGGGCGCACAATTCTCAGTATCTTCGCTCTTCTATAAACTGGATCAGCCAGCCGAGCAGTCCCGAAAGGACGTATACCCCTAGCGAGAGCAGTATTACCCAGAACTTGAAGAGGAACAGGAGGAGGCATACCAAGACCACCAGCAGCGCAAGCTTGACCCCTTGCAGCTTCTTCAGGACGGATGACTGCGGCTTCGAATAGCCCACCGTCGAAACCATCAGCAACCCGACAAGGCAGAAAAGGACGGCGAAAAGCGGGCGCGGGATGCTCCCGGCCGGAAAGCAGAGGATGCCGAGTCCTACCAGAATCCCGGCAATGGGGGAGGGAAGTCCCTCAAAGGCGTGGGGGGAGGAGCGGACGTTGAACCGTGCAAGCCTGTAAGCGGCGCAGACGGGGAAGACAATGGCCATAAGGATGCCAAGGTCTACGGACTGGCCGGTAAGCCCGATGGTGGTCCCCGCCAGGTAGGTCTTATATGCCAGGTATCCGGGGGCGACGCCGAAGGCCACGCAGTCCGCGAGCGAGTCGAGCTCCTTCCCGACCGGGCTGTCAACGCGCAGCCGGCGCGCGACCTGGCCGTCCAGGCCGTCGAGGAGGGCAGCGAGGAGTATCAGCACGGCAGCGACGCGCTGGCCCTCGGCGGAGCCGTCGCTCGCAAATATGACGGATACGAACCCGCAGGTGAGGTTGCCCAGGGTAAGTATATTCGGTATCCAGACGGGCCTCATGGGATCAATCTTAATATACGCCCGAACGTCCCGGTGCGCCTGCCCGGCCTGCGCGCTTTTCGCAGTCCGGAAGGCCCGCGTGCGCCTTGCGCAAGCGGCCCCTCCGCCTTTTTATGCCTCAATTGACACGGCGTTCGGCTGGTTTTATATTTCAACAGGCGGGAAAAGAGACAGCTCGAAAAGGCACAAAGACGTGACTAAAAAGGGGGCGTTCACCGGCCCTCCGTGCCGTGTTTGCACAAAAGAGGACAAATAGGGCGATTTTGTGCGCTTTTTTATTGACGGCCAAAGCGGTCTTCTGATATGCTCACGTACCCTTATGAAAAGGACGACCCTCGCGTCCCTGACTTTTGCATTTGCCTTGCTTTTCATTCTGACCTGCCTCCGGGGGTTCTGCGCCAATGCCCCCCAAAGCCGCCCGACTGCGGACTTGAGGGCAGCCACCCCCGTTGACGAAGAAACGCAGGCCGACGACGCCGATGCCCTTCCCGATAACCCCTTTATGGGCGGCACGCCCCGGGCGCCGGGCCAGGCAATGGGGGCCGGCCCGGAAGCAGCCGTGCCGGCTCAAACGGGTAACTGCGGTCTTACAGAGGAAGAAAAGAAGATCGTCGAGACGATACGAAAGAACCTGGCCGCATCCAGCCTGTCGGACGGCTTCGACATGCCCGTCGTCCTGAACGATGCCGTAAGCCTTTACATAAAATATTTCACGGGGACGAAACGCAAGGTCTTTGCGCGATGGCTCGTGCGGGCGGAGCAATACGCCCCGACGATAAGGTCGATCCTCAAGGCGAACGGCCTGCCGGAGGACCTTGCCTACCTCGCCATGATAGAAAGCGGCTTCAACATGAAGGCGTATTCGCCCGCCAAGGCGAAAGGCCCCTGGCAGTTCATCCACGAGACGGGCGCGCGGTACGGGCTGCACGTCGGCTTCTGGGTGGACGAGCGATGCAACCTGGAAAAGTCCACCGTGGCGGCCGCCCGCTACCTGAAGGAGCTTTTCGACCGGTTCGGCTGCTGGTACCTGGCTGCCGCCGGTTACAACGCCGGGGAGCACAGGATTGAAAGGGCCATCGTAAAGCACGACACGCGGGATTTCTGGAAGCTCAGGCGTTATAAGACGCTGCCCCGCGAGACCCAGGAGTATGTCCCCCAGTTGATCGCTGCCGCCCTGATCGCAAAGGAACCTGAGAAATACGGGTTCGCCGAAGGGACGTCCGATACGGTCGGGGCGCTGACGAAGATGGAAGTGCCGGGCGGCTTGCCCCTGCGCAGGATCGCTCATGCCCTCTCTATGGGACCCGGTGAGCTGACTGCCCTCAACCCTGAGCTCCTGAAGGGCATCACCCCGCCGGGCAGCAAGCCTTATATGATAACGCTTCCGGGCGCGCAGGATAGCGACGCAGTCGAAAAGAAGATCGAGGAAGAGTTCGAGGACGGCGGGCAGGTCGTGGGCGTCGTCAAATACCGTTTGAAGAAGAAGGAATCCCTGGCCGGCGTGATGAAGCGGTACAAGGTTTCCCGCGCCGACATCGCCCTCGTCAACGACGGGACGGCGAGGCCGCGCGTCGCCACGCTGCGCGTCGTCTATATCCCCAGGTTTGCCTCCCTGAAGGACGAGCACCCGTCCGACAGTTCCGCCCGCGAGGCGGGCATTATGCATGACGACGGGGATAAGATCATAACGCTCGCGCGGATAAAGACCGGGACAAGGAAAGGGGGCGGTCCGAAGGTGGAGAAGACAGGCCTTACAAAACGCATCGCCCACAAGAAGGACCGAGCCGGGCATCATAAGACGGCAAAGAAGGGCGGCCGGGCCTTCAAGGCAAAGAGACTGGCCGCGCGCCGGTAAACCTCCCCTCTATATTGTGATAGGATAGTGTTGCGTGCCCCGCGCCGAATAACGCCGGGTCTTCACCACATCATGCCCGGAGCAGTCTGCCTGGGTCCTTGGCGCAATCCCCGACCGAGTTCTCCGTGCACTTTTGCCCGTCCGTCCAGCGGGCGCCCGACAGGCTGACGCCCGTAAGGTCCACATCCGACAGGTCCGCCCCGGTCAGGTTTGCGCGGGCAAGGCTGGCGCCAGAGAAGGTCGAGTGCGACAGATCGACATTGGCCAGGTCTGCCCCTGCCAGCTTGGCGCCTGCGAGGTTGGCGTAAGGCAGCCGGGCGTCCGTCATGTTGGCGCCCGAGAAGTCCGCCCCGGACAAATTGGCGTGGGAGAGAACGGACTTGATCATAACCGCGTTCCTTATGTTGCCATTCGACAGGTCCGCGCGCGACAGGTCCGCCCCCGACAGCCTGGCCCCCGACAGCCGGGTGCCGGGCAGCTTCGCGTCAACGAGCCGCGCGTCCTTCAGGTCGCAAAAAGGGCACGACCCGGTCGAAAGGAGCTTTTCGAGGTCCGTATCCTTGAAGGCCCAAGCAGGCGCGGCAAGGGCCAGCGCAACGGCCGCGAGGGCAAGCGCCCCCTTTATCGCATCTTTCGCCATCGACATCTTTTTAACACATCACGGCCTGCGCGCGCAATAACATTTGAGGATACAGCGCTTATCGACAGCGGGCGCGGCCCCCTAAGGAGACTTTAAAGAACCAGGTCTCAGAGAACCTTGACATTCGCCGATCATTGCCTGGCGGCGGATAACAGGTCCGAAAAAAAATTACCCCCAGCTATTGACAAAAAAGCAATGCGCCCATTATATTATTTTTAGCAATCGTTCCGGCGGATTGCTATTTCCAAAATCAAGAAAGGAGTGTGATACGATGAAGGTCAAACCATTACAGGACAGACTGGTGATCAAGAGGATCGAGGAGGAGGAGAAGACTAAGGGCGGCATCATCATCCCCGACGCAGCCAAAGAGAAGCCCCAGGAAGGGCGCGTGATAGCGGTGGGCGACGGCAAGGTGCTCGAAAGCGGCAAGAGGTCTCCTTTATCCGTGAAAGTCGGCGACAAGATTCTCTTCGGAAAATATTCGGGATCGGAGATAAAAATCGACGGCGAGGAGCATCTCATCCTGAGAGAAGACGACGTTCTTGCCGTAATCGAAGATTAATATTAAGGAGGAGTCATAATGGCTAAAGAGATCTTATACGATCAGAAGGCAAGAGAATCACTCCTGAAAGGCGTGAATACGCTTGCCGATGCGGTTAAGGTTACGCTCGGCCCCAAGGGGCGCAACGTGATCCTTGAGAAGACCTTCGGCTCGCCTACCGTCACCAAGGACGGCGTTACCGTTGCAAAAGAAGTGGAGCTTGAGGACAAGTTCGAGAACATGGGCGCCCAGATGGTCAAGGAAGTCGCGAGCAAGACCTCCGACGTAGCCGGCGACGGCACGACCACCGCCACGGTGCTCGCCCAGGCGATCTACAAGGAAGGCGCAAAGCTGGTGGCTGCCGGCCACAACCCGATGGAGCTGAAGCGGGGCATCGATAAGGCGGTCGAGGTCGTCATCGAAGAGCTGAAGAAGCTCTCCAAGCCGACGAAGGACCAGAAGGAGATCGCCCAGGTAGGGACCATCTCCGCGAACAACGACGAGACCATCGGCAACATCATCGCCGAGGCGATGAGCAAGGTGGGGAAAGAGGGCGTCATCACGGTCGAAGAGGCCAAGAGCATGGAGACGACCCTGGACATCGTCGAAGGCATGCAGTTCGACAAGGGCTACATCTCTCCGTATTTCGTCACGAACCCCGACAAGATGGAGACGGTCCTTGACGAGCCGGTCATCCTCATCAACGAGAAGAAGATAAGCACGATGAAAGACCTTCTGCCTATCCTGGAGCAGGTCGCTAAGATGGGCAGGTCGCTCCTTGTCATCTCCGAGGACGTCGAGGGCGAGGCCCTGGCGACCCTCGTAGTCAACAAGCTGAGGGGCACCCTGAAGGTGGCTGCGGTAAAGGCGCCCGGCTTCGGCGACAGAAGGAAGGCCATGCTCGAAGATATCGCGGTCCTTTCGGGCGGCCAGGTAGTCTCCGAAGAGCTCGGCATAAAGCTGGAGAGCATAAGCCTGAAAGACCTGGGGAACGCAAAGCGCGTCGTGATCGACAAGGATAACACGACGATCGTGGACGGCGCCGGCGACAAGAAGGAGATCGAGGCCCGCGTCAAGCAGATCAGGACCCAGATCGAGGAGACCACCTCCGACTACGACAGGGAGAAGCTCCAGGAAAGGCTCGCCAAGCTGGTCGGCGGCGTCGCAGTCATCAACGTCGGGGCAGCAACGGAGACGGAGATGAAGGAGAAAAAGGCCCGCGTAGAGGACGCCCTGAACGCCACGAAAGCGGCGGTCGAAGAAGGCGTGATCCCCGGCGGCGGCGTAGGCTTCATCCGCTCGATCGACAAGCTCGACAAGCTCAACCTGCAAGGCGAGCGGCAGGGCGGCGTAAAGATCGTGAAGAAGGCCCTGGAAGAGCCGATCAGGTGGATCGCGCAGAATGCGGGCCACGACGGCTCGATCATAGTCGAGAAGGTCAAGAACGGCAAGGGCAACTTCGGGTTCGACGCAGCCAAAGAAGAGTACGTGGACGACATGATGGCTGCCGGCATCATGGACCCGACGAAGGTGGCGCGGACGGCGCTTCAGAACGCGGCGTCGGTTGCGGCACTGCTGCTCACGACGGAGGCGATGATCGCGGAGAAGCCGAAGGAAAAGGCGCCTTATCCCCCTATGCCTCCGGGAGGCGGCATGGAAGGCATGTACTAAGAGGCGCAAGGCGACAAGGATGAGAGGAGGGGGGCTGCTTTCAGCCCCCCTCTTTTTTTAACGAAAGATTAACCGTTCGTGAATGGAAAAGGTATGAAGCCGATCGGGTATAATATAACATGGACGGCGTGACAGCGATTATCCTCGGCGGCGGCCGGGGCACGCGGCTATATCCGCTGACGCTCAAGCGGGCCAAGCCGGCTGTCGGCTTCGCGGGCAAATACAGGATCATCGACATCCCCCTGTCGAACTGCATCAACTCGGGGATCAAGCGCATCTTCGTCCTCACCCAGTTCTTATCTGCGAGCCTCCACCGCCATATCATGCAGACGTACCGCTTCGACGAGTTCAGCGACGGTTTCGTCGATATCCTGGCTGCGGAGCAGACCGCCCAGCGGAGCGACTGGTTCCAGGGGCCGGCCGACGCAGTGCGGGCGACCATGGACCATACCCTGCGCTACCGCTCGGACGAGATACTCATACTCTCTGGCGACCAGCTATACCGCAATGGACTTCGCCGAGCTTATCCGATCGCACAGAGAGTCGCAGGCGGACGTCACGATCTGCGTCTGCCCCGTAGAGAGGGCGGAGGCGAGGCGGATGGGGCTCGTAGGCGTAGACGGCTCGCGCATCGTGCAGCGGTTCGCGGAGAAGCCGGGGGATGACCGCGTAATCGATACCTTTTCCGTCCCTCCGGGGTTTTTCCCGGAGGAGGCGCAGGTACTGCCTGAGAGCTTCCTCGGCTCGATGGGCATTTACGTCTTCAGGCCGGAGGTACTCCAGAAGGCGCTCACCGGTAACGGCGCTAACGACTTCGGCACAGGCATATTCGAATGGTCTATCAAGCATTGCAAAGTGGCGGCTTACCCTTTTGCCGGCTACTGGCGGGACATCGGGACTGTGCAGGCCTTCTTCGAGGCCAATATCGGTCTGGCGAAGCCGGTGCTCGCCTTCAACCTCTACGCGCCCCGCTGGCCTATCTACACACGCTGCCGTCCCCTGCCCCCGAGCCGCGTGATCGGCTCGGAGATACGCGACAGCCTGCTCTGCGAGGGTTCTTACATTATCAAATCCAAGGTGACCGATTCGGTCGTCGGGGTGCGCAGCATAGTCCGGGAGGGTACGACGCTCGACCAGGTGGTGCTGCTCGGGGAGGACTTCTACGAAGGGGAGCAGCTTGTCACGGGCGAAGGCGCGGCGGCTGCGGGCGTGCACATGGGCATAGGGAGGAACTGCGTCATCGAGAGGGTCATCATAGACAAGAACGTCCATATAGGCGACGGCGTCACGATAAGGGCAAAGCCGGGGGGCGAGTCTTATCAGAGGGAAAACTACTGGGTCCGGGACGGCATCACGGTGATACCCAAAAGCGTGGTGATACCGGCCGGCACGCATATATAGAATCTGCCGACCTTTGCGAGAAAAACGGTGCTTTACGCAACCGGCGGGCCTTGGAGCGTCACCTCCCCTGCCCTGCCCCGGATCGTGCCGTAGATGCACGCGCAGACGGGCGGCTTCTCTTCCGCCTTTACGCGGGCTGCTATATCGATGAGCCGCTCGAAGCGGTATCCTGCCTCCAGGCTTTGCTCGATGAAGGATGCAAGGAAGGGCGTCCAGCGGTTGCCCTCAAGCTCCGTATGGACGGACATGATGTTAAGCCCGTCTTGAAGCGAGTCCGCGAAGAAGCGGGCGAGCCTCGATTGCTCCTTCCCCTCAAGCCCCACCATCTCGTCCAAAGTAGGCAAAGTCGAAGGCATCTGGAGCACCTTGAACGTCCTTCCCCCCATGCTGGGATAGAACGGACCCGTCCCCCTCGTATCGCTTGTGTGTGAAAAGCCCTCCGCCTCGAAGAAGGCAAGGGCATGGGCGTTTATCATCCAGCCGGGCGCAGCGAACGAGACGGGCTTCCTGCCAAGGAGCGCCTCGTATGTCCCCACCGCCTCACGCAGCGTCTTCTCGGTGGCTGCCCGGTCCATATGCTTTATGTGGTCGTGCCAGTAGACGTGGTCGAGGCCGTGGATGCCCAGCTCATGGCCCCTTGCCGCGACCTCGCCCAGAAGCTCCGGGTTTCCTTTGGCGATCTGCGCGCCGGGCAGGAGCAGTCCCCTCATCAGGGTCTTGACGCCGTATGTCTCCAGGACCCCGACCCTCTGCGCCTTCGAGAGAAAGCCCCGCCGGGTGAAGACCCGCTTTACGGTCCAGCCCGTGTGGTCTTTCCCCATGGGGACGAAGAAGCTCGCCCGCAGCTTGAGGCGGTCGAACAGGTCGAGCAGGCGGCCCACCCCGTGCCTCATCCCTTCGAAGGTATCGACGTGGACCTGAAGCCCTATGACCTTGCGCATCAGCAGCCGGCTGCTTTCGGTTCCAGGTAGTAATCAAGGGTTTTGCGAAGCGCGGTATCGAGGTCTACCTGCGGCTCCCACCCGAGGATCTCGCGGGCCTTCCTGATGGAGGGCACCCTGCGGTTGATGTCCTGATACCCCTTGCCGTAAAAGTCGCCCGACGAGACCTCGATGATGTCCGACATCTTCTTGCCTGCGTTGCCGGGGTAGGCGGCAAAAAGGTCCCTGAGCTTATATGCCAGCTCCTTGATCGTCGCCTCGTTCCTGGGGTTGCCTATGTTGAATATCTCGCCGTTGCAGACATCGTTCTTGTTCTCGATGATCCTCATGAGGCCGTCTATGCCGTCGTCCACGTAGGTGAAGCACCTTTTCTGCCCCCCGCCGTCAACGAGGCGGATGGCTTCGCCGTGGATGAGGCTCGATATGAACTGCGTGACCACCCTGGAGCTGCCTTCCTTCTCAGGCTCAAGGGTCAGATCGTCGAGCTTCGGCCCTATCCAGTTGAAGGGCCGAAAAAGGGTGAAGCGAAGCCCTTTCTGGAAGCCGTACGCCCATATGACGCGGTCGAGGAGCTGCTTCGAGACGCTGTAGATCCAGCGCTGCTTGTTGATCGGCCCGACCACGAGGGGGCTTTCGTCCTCGTTGAACTCCTCGTCGGGGCACATGCCGTAAACCTCCGATGTCGAGGGGAAGATCAAGCCTTCTGTTGTACTTCACGCACTGGCGGACGATTGCCAGGTTTTCCTCGAAGTCGAGTCCGAACACCCTGAGCGGCTCCCTGACATAAGTGGCAGGCGTCGCTATGGCTACGAGCGGAAGGACCACGTCGCACTTCTTCACGTGGTACTCGATCCACTCCTTGTTGATCGATATATCGCCCTCGACGAAGTGGAAGCACCGGTTGCCGTGGCACTTGTCCAGCTTGTCGTCCCGTATGTCCATGCCGTAGACCTCCCAGTCCTTCTCCTCCAGGATGTGGCTGGCCAGGCTGTTCCCGATGAATCCGTTGACGCCAAGTATCAGTATCTTCAAGATTTGCCTCCTAAGAATTTCATGTCGGGACCGTGCAGGCGAGACGAAGGCGTCTGCGCCCATCTCGCCTTCGCCTTCCGCCTGGAGCGACGCGACGCGCAGTAAGCCGTCCCCCGCCTTTATAAGAAGGGGATTCGTAGAGACCACCGTTCCGGGGCGCCCAACGGCTGCCCCTTCCTCCGGTACCGCCTTCCAGATGAAGAGCTTCCGGCCGTTCAGAAAGGTGTAAGCGCCGGGGTAAGGATGGGTTACCGCCCTTATAAGATTATAGATGCCGGTTGCGTTTTTTCCCCAGTCGATTACGCCGTCCTCCGGCTTGCGCCCGCCGTAATAGGAAGATGCGCCGATCTGGGGTCTTCTTTCGAGCCTGCCCGCCTCAAGCTGGGGCAGTACCTCGCGCATCAGCCCGCCCGCTGCGGAGGCGAGCTTCCGGGCCAGGCTTTCGGCCGTATCCTCAAAGGCGATCTCGACCTCCCTCTGGCCCACTATATCCCCTGCGTCCGGCTTTACCTCCATCACGTGGAGGGTTACCCCCGTCCGCTTCTCGCCTTCTATCAAGACCCAATTGACGGGGCAGCGGCCGCGGAACTTGGGCAGCAGCGAGCCGTGGAGGTTGAGGGGCGCGATCCTCGGTATGTCGAGGATTTCTTTGGGCAGCATGTGCCTGTAATAGAAGGAGAAGAGGTAATCGGGGTCGAGGGCGCGGATGCGTCCTATCCACGAGGGGTCGCCCAGGGAGTCGGGGTCGAAGACGGGTATGGCGTGCTCTTCCGCAAGGACCCTGGGCGTGCGGAACCAGATCTCCTCTTCGGGGTCGTCCTTATGGGTGAAGAGGGCCGACACGGATATGCGGCTTCGCAGCAGGGCCTCCAGGCAGACGTAGCCGATCTCATGATATCCGAGGACGACCGCCTTCACAGGAGTTCCTTTTTCACGATGAACCTGGGCCTTCTGCGCACCTCCTGGAATATCCTCCCTATGTACTCACCGATGATGCCGAGGGCGAAGATCTGGATGCCCATGAAGAAGAACAGGATGGCGAAGAGCGTGAAGAGGCCCTCCGACTCGGGGCCTACGATGAGCCGGCGGACGAGCAGGAGGACGGCGAAAAACAGCCCCAAAAACGCGATGACGACGCCGAGGATGCCGATAAACTGTATCGGCAGGAGGGAAAAACCCGTCATCAGGTCGAAATTGAGACGCATCAGGCGGAAAAGACCGTACTTGGAGACCCCCTTCTTCCGCTCGGCGTGGCCGACCTCGATCTCGATGAACCTCCTGGCGTAGGTATTGGCGAGGGCGGGGATGAAGCTCGACGACTCCTGGCAGAGGTTGATGGAGTCGATCACATCCCGGCTGTACCCCCTCAACATGCAGCCGTAGTCCCTGAGCTTTGCCCCTACGAGGCGCGAGGTAATCTTATTGACGAACCATGAAGGCCACCGGCGGAAGATCGAATCCTGCCTGCCCCTCCTGTACGTGGCAACCACGTCGTACCCCTCGTCGGCCTTCTCGACGAGGCGGGGTATCTCTTCCGGGGGGTTCTGCAGGTCGGCGTCGATGGTGACTACCACCTTGCCCCCGGCCCGCTCGAAGCCGGCGAAGAGCGCCATGTGCTGCCCGTAATTCCTGTTGAACTCGATGACCTTGACCCTGGCATCGCGCTGCCGGAAGCCCTCGATCATCTCCTGCGTCCTGTCGGTGCTCCCATCGTTGATATAAATGATCTCGTAGGACCGCCCGGTCGATGAGAGGACGGCGCCGAGCCGCTCGTTCAGCTCCCCGAGCGATTCTTCCTCGTTCAGGATGGGCACCAGGACCGATATATCGACCCTACTTTCCATCTTTCCTCATAAAAATCGAGTAGTTGTCCCTCTCGTACTGAGCCTTCTTCGAAAAGGTAAAAAGCGGCCTGAGCTTATCCGCGCTTCCGTACTTGTCTTCGGCGATGACTATTATATCATCTTTTTTCAAAAGCGCATCATCGGGGCCGGAGATGGCCTTGACCGGTCTTCCCATATAGAAGATAAGGGCAGGAGATTTGAAGCCGTAGGTGCAGACCGTGGTCGTTTCCGGCACCTCGCCCAGTTGGTCGGTAATCAAGCGGACCGAGTTGGAGGTCCGGTCCATGACGGGCATGTAGAGGGTGTGGTAGACGACCCCCAGTATCACGAGGTACATGAAAAGTGCCGGGAAGTTCTTTGCCGGCGACTTGATGAGAACGGAAAGCACGAAAAAAAGGCCGCAGGCGACGAGGACGGCAACGAGCCCCACAAAGAGGGGCGTGCTTCCCGCGAACATCAGGGCGACGAGGGGCACCCGCGCACGGGCCGGGAAGAGGAGCAGCGGCAGCGCAACAAGGACGGCCCCGAATATGCAGAAAATCAGCCTTGTCCATCGCCCTTCCGCCAGGGCGTACCACCGCTCCTTGAGGTAAACGCCCACCAGGAGGGCGCAGGCGGGGTAGCACGAGAGCAGGTAAATGGCGCGCTTGCTCTTCGATATGTCGAAAAAGACGAAGGTCAGGAGGAACCAGATGAGGGGGAGCCAAAGCTTGCGCTTGTACGCGAAGAAGGCGGCGAAAGGCAGGACGAGGCTCCACGGCAGGAAGTTGAAGAAGAGCTTGTGTAAATAGTACCAGAATGGCTCGATGTGGTCGAAGCCGGTGGCGAACCTGGCGATGTTCTGGTGGAAGATGAACTCGTCGGTATAGGCCTTTCCCGCGAGGATGAACCAGACGGACGCGACGGCAGCCGAAAGGAGGCAGCCGGCCGTCAGCGGCAGGAACATGCGGCGCACGCGCTTCGTCGCTACGCAGTAAAGGAAGAGGACGGCCAGGGGCACGACCAGGCCGGCCGGTCCCTTGCTCAGGACCGCGCCGGCGCAGGGCAGGAGCGCCAGTGGCAGGAGCCACTTACGGTCCTTCTCTATACAGAGATATCCGAAGATGATGCCGGCGCCGATGAGGAGGGCAAAGGTCATGTCCATGACCGATTCCCTCGCGTTGCCCAGGAACTGGTAGTTCGTGGCCAGGATCAGGGCCGACAGGAAGCCCGATACCTCGTGATCGACGGTCCTGCCCAACAGGTAAACGAGCAGGAGCAGAAGGAGGGCGGCCACTGCCGAAGGTATGCGCGCAGAAAACTCGTTGACCTTGCCGGTGACCTTTGCGGCCGCGACGATGAGCCACGGGTGGAAGGGCGGTTTCTCAAGATAGGGAACGCCGTTCAGGTAGGGGTGTATGTAGTCGCCCCGCGCCATCATCTCCCTGGCCATTATGGCCTGCCTCGGCTCGTCGGGGTCCCACAGGGATGTGCTGCCGAGGCCGTGGATGAAAAGGACGTAGGCGAGGCAGAGGATCAGGAGCGTTCTCATTAAAACCCGGAATTATAAGACGAATATACGCAATATTTCAAGTCCTTTCTGGGGGCCGGGGCAGGACGGGATCTTTTCGCGGCTTGCTTCGTCATCGCGTTCAGCGTGAGTCCTCACGTACACAAGGAGTACGCTCCGGCTCGCGCCTCCCCGATTCCTAGCCATCCACGAAAACCTCTCCGCCCTGCCCCGGCCCCGGGCGTCCGCCAAGCGCCGTATTTCTGGCCTGCGCTTCCCTTACTTTCCTAGGGCGTTCGCGCCTGCCTGCGCGGCCTGCGAGTCCTGCAGGGATGTCATGCCGCTTACGCCGATGGCGCCTATGATCTTGCCGTCCCGCACCAGCGGAAGGCCCCCCTCGATGGGCGTCACGCCGGGCATCCTCAATATCGCCATCCGGCCGCCCGCCACGGCGTCCTCAAACGCCTTGCTCGGCCGCTTGAACATCGCGGCGGTACGGGCCTTTTCAATCGCCACTTCGACGCTGGCGGTCTGCGTGTCGTCCATGCGCTCGAGCATGACGAGCAGCCCGCGCGTATCGACGACCGCGATCACGAACGTCCAGCCGTTCTTTTTCGCCTCTGCCTCCGCTGCCGCCGCGACCTTCTTTGCGACGGCGAGGGTGACGTCGCTGCCGTAAACCGGCGGCTGCCCTGCCGATACGGTAGGTTTTTTCATCGTGGCCTCCTCGTCGGATTATATGAGCGGGCGACACGCCGGATGCAATGCCATAAGGATCCCGCCCCACGATTATAACAGAATAGCTTCCGTTTATGGAAGCGGGAAAGATTTCGCGCCTGAGATGGCTGGATCGGGGCCTTCGGCGTGGACATTCATGGCATCGAATAAGACCTTTTGATATAATTACGTTCTCACGCCGGATGCGCCGCCAGGCGGCGTCGGGCGAGCCGATTGCGCAAAAAGGAGCGACTATGGAGACGATCGATTTCGATTATTTCAAGAAAATAGACCTTCGGGTGGCCGAGATCCGACAGTGCGAGGACGTGCCGGGCGCAGACCGCCTGTACAAGCTCACCATCGACGCCGGTGAACAGAGAGAGATAGTGGCAGGCATAAAGCCGTATTACAGCAGGGAGGAGCTGGTCGGCAAGCGTATAGTCATCGTGGCGAACCTGGCGCCCAGGACGCTTCGCGGCATTACATCCCACGGAATGCTCCTCGCCGCCTCCAGCGAGGACAAAACGGCCGTTGTGCTCATCACGCCCGACAAGGATATCCCGAACGGAAGCACAGTCTCGTAACGTACCGCCGCGCGGACGGAGACGGGCAACGTTAGAAGTGGACGCCCTCCGGCTCGGGCGGCTGGACCCGGGCGTTCGAGGGCTGCTGCGTCCCCGGCGCCTGGCGCCCTGGCTGCGCCTGCCCGCTCTGCGGAGGCTGAACGGCTGCCTGCCGAGCCGCTGCTGCTACGGCATTAAAAGGATTGACAAAAGCTCCTGTTTACGTTAAAAGTATGTGAAATTTTTTGCTAACAAACCATAAGGGGTGAGCCATGAGAGAGGTCGTCATAGTTTCAGCCGCCAGGACCGCCGTCGGCCAGTTCGGGCAGAGCCTGAAGGATGTGCCCGTCGTGAAGCTGGGCGGGCTTGTCATCAGGGAGGCAATCAAGCGGGCAGGCATAAGGCCGTCCAAATCGAAGGACAAAGAGTTCGCGCCTGAGATTTTCGGCGGCAAGCTCGACACGGACCTCGAAGCGAAGTACTACGACTTCGACAGCTCCCTCAAAGAGACCGAGATAGACGAAGTGATAATGGGGAACGTGCTCCAGGCGGGGCAGGGGCAGAATACCGCCAGGCAGGCCGCTATAGTCGGCGGCGTGCCGAAGGAGACGAACGCATTCACGGTCAACAAGGTCTGCGCGTCGGGGTTGAGGGCGATAGTCAGCGGCGCCCAGGCGATCATGACGGGCGACGCGGAAGTCATCGTAGCGGGCGGCATGGAGAACATGAGCCTGGCGCCCTTCACGCTCCCCTCGCTGCGGTTCGGCGCCCGCATGTTCAATACCGAGGCGGTGGACCTCATGGTCCTCGACGGCGTCTGGGAGATCTTCTACGGCTACCATATGGGCCTGACCGCCGAGAACATCGCAGCGAAGTACGGCATCGGCCGCGAGGAGCAGGACAGGTTCGGCCTGGTGAGCCACCAAAGGGCGCGCCTGGCCATCAAGGAAGGCTGGCTCAAGCGGGAGATCGTCCCCGTCGTTATCCCTCAGAGAAAGGGAGACCCCGTTGTCTTCGACGTGGACGAGCGGCCTATGGATACCTCGATGGAAAAGATGGCCAAGCTGGGGACCGCCTTCAAGAAGGACGGGACGGTCACCGCCGGGAACGCCTCCGGCCTCAACGACGCGGCTGCTGCGATCGTATTGATGTCCCGCGACAAAGCCAAAGCGCTCGGCATTAAGCCGATGGGCAAGATCGTCTCCTTCGCGGCAGGCGGCGTAGACCCCCAGTACATGGGCCTCGGTCCGGTGCCTGCGGTCAAGAAGGCGTTGAAAAGGGCGGGCCTCACTATCGACAAGATCGACCAGATCGAGCTGAACGAGGCGTTTGCGTCGCAGGCGATCTCGAACATCAGGGAGCTTAAGCTCGATACGGAAAAGACGAACCCCCACGGCGGCGGCATCTCGATAGGCCACCCCATCGGCTGCACCGGCGCGCGGCTCATCGTCACGCTGATGCATCAGATGCCCAGGCTCGGTCTGAAATACGGGCTTGCGACGATGTGCATCGGCGGCGGCCAGGGCATGGCGATGGTGGTCGAGAGGGAGGCATAATATGCCTTACGACAACCTCATCCTGGAGGTCGAAGGCGGCATAGGCACAATCAAGATCAACAGGCCGAAGGCGCTCAACGCGCTCAACTCGGCTACCCTCGACGACCTTACGGCAGCGGCGAAGGCGCTCGCCGCAGACCCTGCGGTCAGGGTGGTGATCGTGACGGGCGAGGGCGACAAGGCGTTTGTCGCAGGCGCGGACATACAGGAGATGCAGCCGATGCGGCCTATGGAGGGGACTGCCTTCTCCGAGAAGGGACACGCGGCCATGCTGCTCCTGGAGCGGATGGACAAGCCCGTGATCGCGGCAGTCAACGGCTATGCCCTGGGCGGAGGCTTTGAGCTCGCCCTGGCGTGTGATATCATTTATGCAACGGAAAAGGCGAAGATGGGCTTCCCCGAAGTGACGCTGGGCATCTTCCCCGGCTTCGGCGGCACGCAGCGGACGGCTAAGCTTGCGGGCCTCGCTCGGGCCAAGGAGCTTATATTCACGGGGAAGGTCATAAGCGCGCAGGAGGCCTATGAGATGGGCCTAATCAATAAGGTGACGCCCGACGGACAGTTGGCGGCGGCCGTGCAGGAATTGGCGGCCAGGATGCTCGCCGCAGGGCCGCTCGGCATAGGGCTCGCGAAGGCGTGCGTCAACAAGAGCCTTTCCCTCGACATCGATTCCGGTCTCGACCTGGAAGCGAAGGCCTTCGGCCTTTGCTTCGGCACGGCCGACCAGAAAGAGGGGATGAAGGCGTTTCTCGAAAAACGAAAACCCACGTACCGTGGTGAATAATTCATCCGAAAGGAGGACTCCGTGAAGATCGTCGTGTGCATAAAACAGGTTCCCGACACAGAAGCCGAAGTCAAATGGGACCTCCAGAAAGGCACCCTGAGGAGAGAGGATATGGATTCCGTTACCAACCCTTTCGACGAGTTCGCACTGGAGGAGGCGCTTCTCACCAAGGAGAAGTATGACGCCGAGATAGTGGCGGTATCGATGGGCCCGGAGAAGGCCGCGGACGTGCTTAGGAACGCCCTCGCCCTGGGCGTTGACGAAGTCCATCAGGTCACCGACCCCGCGCTGGCCGGCTCCGACACGCTCGGGACGTCGTACGTGCTTGCGAAGGCAATCGAGAAGATAGGCGACGCCGACCTCGTCCTGTGCGGCAAACAGGCGACCGACGGCAACACGGGCATCGTGGCCTCCGAGCTTGCGGCAAGGCTCGGCTACTCGCAGCTCAGCTTCGTCGGCAAGATCGTGGATATCGACGCGGCAAACAAGAAGATCAAGGTGGAGCGCGGCATCGAGGGCGGCAAAGAGGTCGTCGAGGCGAAGCTGCCCGCCGTCGTATCGGTGCTCAAGGGTATCAACGAGCCGAGGCTGCCCAACCTGATGGGCATAAGGAAGGCAGCCAAGGTACAGATACCCGTATGGGACACGAACGAGATCGGCGCGGCAAAGGAAAAGGCAGGCGTGGAAGGCGCAGCCGTTAAAGTGATCGAGCTTACTACACCCCCTCCCAGGACCGCGGGCGAAATGCTTGCGGGCGACGTGGAAGAGGTGGGCAACCTCCTCGTAGAAAAGCTCCTTGATCTCAAAGTGATAAAATAACCGGAGGCGAGTATGAGCGATCATAAAGACGTATGGGTATATGTGGAGCACAAGGAAGGCGCTTTCACGCCTATGGCTTATGAGCTGTTCGGCATCGGGAAGAAGCTCGCCGGCGAGCTGGGCTCGGACCTCTGCGCCTTCGCCATAGGCGAGAACACGGACGAGCTTGCGAAAGAGGCCGGCTACTACGGCGCATCGAAGGTTTATGCCGTTGACGGGGCGCCCTTCAAGACGTTCAGGGGTGAGGCTTACGGGAAGGCAGCCTGCGCGTTGATGGACAAGTACAAGCCCGACCTGGTGCTTTACAGGGCGACCACCCAGGGCGCCGACCTCTCGGCTGTCTGCGCAGCGACCCTCGAAACGGGCCTCGGGTCTGATGCCATAGGGCTGGAGCTCGGCGAGAATAAGGCGATAAAGATGACCAGGGCCGCCTTCGGCGGTAGCTACCTGGTGAGCGTCATCAACACGAAGACGAAGCCGCAGATGGCCACGGTGAGACCGAAGGTTTTCGCCATGTCGGAGCGCGACACGTCGAAGCAGGCGGAAGTGGTCAAAGAGACGGTGGCGGTGGCCGAGGACGACCTCCGGACGAAGGTCCTGGAGTTCATGAAGTCGGAGGTCATGGTCAACCTGGTAGAGGCCGATATCATCGTCTCCGGCGGAAGGGGCGTCGGAAAGCCCGAGGGGTTCAAGATACTGCAGGACCTGGCCAATACGCTGGGCGCTGCACTGGGCGCATCGCGCGCTGCCGTCGATTCCGGCTGGATAGCGCAGGAGCACCAGGTGGGGCAGACGGGGAAGACCGTGAAGCCGAAGATCTACATTGCGTGCGGCATTTCGGGCGCCATCCAGCACCTCGCGGGCATGAGGACGTCCGATTGCATCGTTGCCATCAACAAGGACGCAGAGGCCCCGATCTTCAGGGTCGCCTCCTATGGCATAGTGGCCGACTATAACCAGGTTGTGCCGAAGCTGATAGACGAGTTCAAGAAGAGACTGAATAAATAGGGGAAGGGGGGGTGACTCCCCCCCCTCCAAAAATATTTATGATTATCACGTGTCCTTCCTGCAAGAGAAAATATCGCATCGACGAGGGCCGGCTGAAGCCTCCTTATCAGAAGATGCGCTGTTCGCTTTGCGGTCACGTCTTCACCTACGAGCAGCCTGTCCCGGACGACGACGCGCTGCCCGAGATGCCGGCCGCCATGAAGACGAAGCCCGCGGCGAGGAAGAAGCGAAAAGCCGGGCCGCTCTTCGTCGGTATCGCAGCCCTGTTGGTCATTCTGGCAGGGCTTGCCTATTTATACTGGGCAAACTACCTGGGGGCTTCCGACAAGTGGCTCAGCCTGCGGAATGTGGAAGGGCAGGAGACGGTAACCGCCAACGGGAAGGTCTTCCTCATCAAGGGCGTTATCTATAACGGCTCCACGAAGACGAGGAAATACGCGATCCTGAAAGCCAGGCTGTTCGATGAGGCCGGCAAGGTCATAGGCGAGCACTTCGCGCTTGCCGGCCTTGCGCTTTCGTCCGACGAGGTGCGCAATATGAGCGGCCAGGAGATCGAAAAGAAGGTAGCCGATTTCAGGCTGTCGAGCCTTTCAGCCTTCGTGCTTTACAAAGGCAAGGCCATCCCCTTTTCCGTCGTCTTCCCCGGCACTTACACGTCCAAGCCGAAAGAGTTCACCGTAGAGATCGTGGAGGCGCCCCTGCTGTAAGGGTGCTGCTTCTTTTACCTGTCTAATTATTGTTACAAGAGCGACCTGCGCCGGATGTGGCGGCCGGGAGGCTTTCAGGGCCGCCGGCGCCCGCAACGTGCGTTGCCCTGCTTGCAGGCGCGTATCATCTCAGTCGCGCAGGGTCGCGACCAGCCTCTCTGGATGGACGATCAGGCCGAGGGCCTTTATGACATCCGTCACGACGAGGTCGGCCTCTTTGATAACCGCAGTCGAGCATCCCTCCTCACCCATCACGGCTATGCCGAGGGCCGCCTCTTTCAGCATCTGGGCGTCGTTCGATCCGTTCCCTATGGCGACGATCTTCTCCGGGCCGAGCTCCCTCACGACCCTGGCCTTCTCCTCTCCACTCGCGTTCTTGCCCACCTTTATGAACGTCACGCTGGAGGCGCCAAGCTCCGCGTCCGCCGTCTCGTACGTGTCCGCCGTTATGATGAAGACCTTGACGTACCGCGATATCTTATCCATTACCTCCTTGACGTCCTTCCTGAACTTGCCGTCCACGGCGGCAGTGCCGTTGAAGTCAACCATTACGTATTCTATCGCGAGTTCTCCCCAGCCGGGGATTTGCACATTTATCATGCACGCCTCCTGATGATCGTTAGAGCTATTGTAACATAACCGGACGGCACAAGCACGTTGAAATGCGATCTTGGGGCGCGTACGCCTTGTTTTGTTCTTTTTCCGCGCCTTCCCCGAGGCGAGCGCACCTGGACCCCCCGCTGCCATCCCCGAGGAGGCGGGTGTGGGTATCGACCTCGTCTGTGTGAAAGGACGGCTTAGAAAAGCTAGCGACGACTTCCGCCAAGGTAAAGAACCCCCCGGAGCGGAGGAAGCTGTCGTCTTTGCGCGAGCAAATAAATGCGAGCGCAGACAGCTTTCCGAAGCGGTGGGGGGATGGGGGGGAGCGCTTGGCGGAACAAAGTCGCGTAGCTTTTCTTAGGGCTGAGGCAGACGAGGAGATAACTCACGCCCGGTGACGATAATGATGGATCGATTTCCCAAGTGTGCCCGCCCATCCCCTTTCCCCTTGATTGTCCGTCTTGTTATGATAAACTTTTGTCGCCGCAGAAAGTGGGTCCCGCGAAAAGACCGGGACTATTCTTTCATTAACGGGACAAGGGGTATTTATGCCGATCGATTGCGTCATTTACGATTGCGACGGGGTGCTTTTCGACTCTCTCTCGGCCAACCGGAAGCTATACGATCATATCGCCGTCTCTTCGGAAAGGGGGCCCCTGACCGGGGAGGAGCTGGTATACTGCCACATGCATACCGTCGGGGAGAGCATCCATCGCCTCTTCGAGGAAGACCCGGAAGGGGAGGCGAGGGCGCTCAGGTTCTGGAAGGAGCATATAAACTTCATGGACTTCATCCCCTACCTGGTCATGGAGCCGCATCTTTTGGAGACGCTCTCCGCGATCAGATCGCAAGGGGTCACGACCGCGATCAGCACGAACAGGACGACCTCGATGCCCCACATCATGGAAAGGTTCGGACTTGGGCCTTACTTCGACATGGTCGTGACCGCCCTCGACGTGTCCCGGCCGAAGCCGGACCCGGAATCGGTCATGCGGATACTGGAGGCCCTGGGCGTGCGGGCGGAAGCGGCGCTCTACGTGGGGGATTCGGAGATAGACCTGGACACCGCCAGGTCTGCGGGCGTGACATTCGTGGCTTATAAGAACCGGGCGATATCAACGGGCATCGTCATAGACGACCACAGGGAGATCCTCAGGTTTCTTGGGATCGAGGGACCTCCTCCACGGCCGCCCGCCGCTTGAAGACGTAAGAGACGGGGCCGGAAAGCGCATAGGCCATCGTTATGACGAAGAGCATGATCGCGGGCTCGATGAGCACGATGACGAACAACAATATGGCGAGGACCACCGCGTCGAAATGGCGCGACCGGAAGACGTTCGACCCTTTGAGGCTCGCGTATTTTATCCCGCTCACCATCAGGAACGCCAGCCCATACGTGAGGACCGGGACGAATATCTTTTTCACCTGGAGCGGGATGCTCAGCTCGCCGAAAAAGAGGACGCTTGCCGCTATGGTGGCCGCAGCCGCAGGGATGGGCAGGCCGAGAAACTGCTTTTTCTGGACGGTGTCCGCCTGCACGTTGAAGCGCGCCAGGCGCAGGGCGCCGCAAGCGACAAAGAGGAAGGCAGCGAGCCATCCGAAGCGGCCGTACCCCTTCAATGCCCACATATAGACCAGAAAAGCGGGCGCGACGCCGAAGGCGATCACGTCCGACAGGGAGTCGTACTCAACGCCGAACTTGCTCGTCGAGCCCGTCATGCGGGCGAGCCTGCCGTCCAGGGCGTCGAGGATGCAGGAGACGAATATGGCGATAGCCGCCTGGATGAACTTCTTGTCCACGGTAGCGACCAACGCGTAAAAGCCGGCGAAGAGGCTCATGGAAGTGACCAGATTGGGAAGAAGATAGACCCCCTTACGCTTTCTTCTCTTCATCACATTCCTCCTTCCTGGCGAGCACGGTCAGCCCGCCTTTCACTTTCTGGCCGACTTCCACTAGAGGAGTATAGCAGGTCGGCATGTAGGTGTCCACTCTCGAGCCGAAGGCGATCATGCCCACGCGCTCGCCCTTGGCGACCCGGTCATGCTCCTTGACGTAACAAACGATGCGGCGGACGAGAAACCCGGCGATTTGGACGATGAGGAATTTTTCGCCGCTCCTGCCGAAGACTATATAGTTTCTCTCGTTCTCTTCGTCTATCCCCTTCTTGAAGGCGAGCTTGAACCTGCCGTCCCTGTGCTCTATCCTCTCGACGCTCCCGTCGCAGGGGGCGCGGTTGACGTGGACGTTGGATACGGACATGAAAACGCTTATCCGCCTCATCTTCTCGCCCAGGAACTCGCTTTCGAAAAGGTCCTCCACCGCCATCACCCGGCCGTCGGCCGCGGAAAGGATCTCCCAGTTTTTGCTCGTCCCCGCCCTGGATGGGTTCCTGAAGAAAAAGATGAAGAACAGGCAGAAAAAAACGGCGACGACCGTCAGAGGATAAACGCCCAAAAAATAGAAAAGGAAAGACAGGAAAACGCAAGGCAGGACAAAGATCAGTCCTTCCTTCGCTATGGGAAGCGCCTGTAGCTTGCTACAGGGATATTGTCGCCGTATCGCCATAAAAGCCTTTTTTCGCGTTTTTACGTCTCCGCGCCTTTTGCATCTGACTATCATGCTTGGAGCTTAGGCACACTTTACACCGGCTATTATTGGGGCTCAGCGCCCCCTCCAGCGGCAAAGCCGCCCGGGGTACCCGCTTTAGCGGGTCGTCCCCGCTCAGCGCTGCGCTACGCTTGCTTTAATACCCTGCTGCTTGCAGCAGGGTATTTATTCCTTTCTCCCGATCCAGCTCATCATCGAGCGCAGGCCCGCTCCGACCTTTTCGATCAGGTGCTCCTTGTCCCTTCTGACCAGCGCATTATAGACCGGCCTGCCGGCGGCGTTCTCCAGTATCCATTCCCTTGCGAACTCGCCCGACTGGATCTCTTCGAGTATCTTCTGCATCTCGAATCTGGTCTCTTCCGTGATGATCCGCCTGCCCCGCGTGATGTCGCCGTACTCGGCGGTATCGCTGATGGAGTAGCGCATATTGGCTATGCCGCCTTCGTAGATGAGATCGACGATCAGCTTAAGCTCGTGGCAGCACTCGAAATAGGCTATCTCAGGCTGGTAGCCGGCCCTGACAAGCGTATCGAAGCCTGCCCTTATCAGCTCCGTCACGCCGCCGCAGAGCACAACCTGCTCGCCGAAAAGGTCCGTCTCCGTCTCCTCCTGGAAGGTAGTCTCCAGCACGCCTGCCCTCGTGGCGCCTATGCCCTTTGCGTAAGCGAGGGCCTTTTTGCGCGCCTTTTTCGAGAAATCCTGGTAAACGGCGATGAGCGCCGGGACGCCTGCGCCCCTCTCGAACTCGCGCCGGACGAGGTGGCCCGGCCCTTTCGGGGCGACCATGATGACGTCGATGTCCGGCGGCGGGACGATCTGGTTGAAGTGGATATTGAAGCCGTGGGAAAAAACGAGGGTCTTCCCCTTGGTAAGGTTCTTCCTGATCTGGTCCCTGTACAGGGACGCCTGCGCCTGGTCCGGGGCGAGGATCTGGACGATCTCCGCCTGGCGCGAAGCGGCGTCCGCAGTCATCGGCTTGAAGCCGTGGTCTTTGGCCAGCTTGAAGTTGGGCGTGCCCTCCAGCTCGGCCACGATCACGTCGAGACCGCTCTCCCGCAGGTTCTGCGCCTGTGCGTGCCCCTGGCTCCCGTACCCGATGATCGCTATCTTCTTGCCTTTCAGGGCACCGAGGTCCGCATCGTTATCATAGTATACCTTCGCCATCGCTTCCTCCTTTCGATTGTCTCTCTCTTGACCTGGGCGGCTTCTCGCCCCTTATCATGGCAACGGAGCCGGTCCTTACGAGCTCCTTTATGCCGAGGGGCCTTATAAGCGCGAGGAACGCCTTGATCTTCTCTTCGTTCCCCGTTATCTCGACGACATATGACCTGGGCGAGACATCCACCACCCTGCCCCTGAATATCTCGATCATGCGAAGGACTTCTTCCCTCGTCCTCTCGTCCGCGTTGACCTTGACGAGCACCATCTCCCGCGACACGTACTCGGCGTCCTTGAAATCGGTCACCTTTATGACGTTGACCAGCTTGTTGAGCTGCTTGAGTATCTGTTCGAGGATCGCGTCGCTGCCCGTCGTGACGATGGTCATCGTCGAGGTATCCGGGTCCTGCGTCTCGCCTACGCAGAGGCTCTCGATGTTGAACCCCCTACCGCTGAACAGCCCCGCCACCCGTGCGAGCACACCGAATTCATTCTCAACGAGGACTGAGATGATATGTCTCAATGGTTCCCCCTATACGAGCAGCATGTCGCGCAGGGCAGCGCCGGAAGGGACGATGGGGTAGACCCCCTCGTCCGGGCTGATGTGGACGTCGATGAGGGTGGGCTTGCCGTTGGCAAAGGCCTTTTTGAGCACCCTGTCCACCTCGTTCTCGTGCTCTATCTCGTACCCCGCCGCCCCGTACGCCTCGGCGAGCTTCACGAAATCGGGCATGCATTCGAGGGTGGAGATGGAGTATCGCTTCTCGTAGAAAAGCTCCTGCCACTGCCGCACCATCCCCAGGCAGCCGTTGTTCAATATGACGACCTTTACGGGTAGGCCGAACTGGACGGCCGTGGCCAGCTCCTGGATGTTCATCTGGATGCTCCCGTCGCCCGCGATATCGACGACGAGCGCGTCGGGAAAGGCTGCCTGCGCCCCTATGCTCGCAGGGAACCCGTACCCCATCGTGCCGAGGCCGCCGGAGGTGAGGATCTGCCTTGGCTCGAGGAACTTGTAGAACTGGGCCGTCCACATCTGGTTCTGGCCGACCTCCGTTGCGATGATCGCCTTGCCCTTCGTCAGGTCGAATATCCGCTCTATGACGTACTGGGGCTTGAGCGTGCCGTTCCTCGCGTAGGTCAGGGGGAAGCTCGCCTTCCATTCATCCACCTGCTTGAGCCAGTCGGCTATATCGTGCCTGAAGCCGGCGAAGGTCGCTTTCTCCTCTTCGGCTATCTGTAGCATCCGCTTGAGCACGTTCTTCGCGTCGCCGACTATCGGTATATCGACCTTTATGTTCTTGCTGATCGAGGTGGGGTCTATATCGATGTGGATGATCTTCGCGTGCGGCGCGAACTCGTCGACCTTGCCCGTCGCCCTGTCGTCGAACCGTGCGCCCACCGCTATGATGACATCGGAGTCGGTGATCGCCATATTCGCCGTGTATGTGCCGTGCATGCCGAGCATACCAAGGAACTGGGGGTGGTTGCCCGGGAAGCCGCCGAGGCCCATCAGCGTGCTCGTGACGGGAATGGAAAGCCGCTCGGCGAGCGTAGTCAGCTCCTTCGACGCATTCGACGTAATGATGCCGCCGCCCGTGATAGAGCACCGGCTTCCTGGCGGAGGCGATCAGCTTCATCGCCCTCTTGATCTGGCCCGGATGGCCCGTGTAGTTCGGCTGGTAGCCCCTGACGAAGACCTTCTCGGGATACCTGAAATCGGTCAACGCCGCAGAGACATCTTTCGGTATATCGACGAGCACGGGTCCCGGCCTGCCGGAGCGGGCGATATAGAAGGCCTCCTTTATGATGCGCGTCATCTCGGTCACGTCCCTGACGAGGTAGTTGTGCTTCGTGCAGGGCCTCGTGATGCCGATGATGTCGGCCTCCTGGAAGGCGTCGTTGCCGATGAGGGCGGTGTTTACCTGGCCGGAGAAGATGACCACGGGCACCGAATCCATATAGGCGGTCGCGATGCCCGTCACGGTGTTCGTTGCGCCCGGGCCGGAGGTGACCAGCGCGACGCCGACGCGCGCGGACGCGCGGGCGTAGCCGTCGGCCGCGTGGACTGCGGCCTGCTCGTGGCGGACCAGGACTTGCCTGATGCCGCAGCCGTACAGGGCGTCCGTTATATTGAGGACGGCGCCGCCGGGGTAGCAGAAGATGGTATCGACCCCTTCCATTTTGAGTGATTCGACGAATATCTGCCCGCCGCTTTTCTTCATGCCGTTCCCTGACCCTTGTCCCTCAGGCCTTCCATGAGGTCTTTATAATAGAGCTTTTTCTTCTTCAGCACCCTCACTTCGAGTCTCTTCTTCCTCCGATAGGAACGATTTGCGCAGGAGCATCTGGAGCCTTCTGTCGAGCGACGTGTGGGCGTCCTTGGCTTCTTGGTAAAGCTCTTCCTTGCTCTTGCTTTTCTCCATGAGAGTGTTGGCTATAAAATGTATAGAATATGGCCCAAAAAGTCAAGGTTCGGAAGGCCGGGCAATGTATCATATCTTGTGTCAGGACGATAAGACGGGGTACGCTTCCAGATAGATCGACCAAATCTATTAGAGGAAGGAGGTACCCCGATGAAAGCGGTTGTCATCAACAGTGTAGCACGGGCGATGGAGGTGGTAAAGGAGATGAACGCCTCTTCAACTGAATGGTCCGACGAGTGCCGGGCGGCAGGCCGAAACGCCATTGCCGGCTTCTTGAGGGACCGGATGAAAGAATCGATCTCGGACTATCTGGCGCGGCTGCCGGACAAAACCTCGGATCGGAAGAACGGAAGTTATCTGCGCCATCTTCTCACCGAGCTTGGAGACATTGTCCTTTCAGTCCCCCGGACAAGAAGGTATATCCCCCTTGAGATTCTCAAAGCCTATGCCCGAAGGTGCGCCCAGGTAGACGGGCTCATCCTGGCCTGCTTCCTTTTAGGGCTCTCTACCAGGAAGGCAGGGGAGGCCCTTTTGACCATCCTTGGAGAGAAGGTGTCTCCTTCCACCGTAAGCCGGGTGGCGGCGACATTGGATGCGGCGGTTGCCGCCTTCCATAGTAGGAGGCTCTCCAACGTTTATCGCGCCCTTGTTTTCGACGGGATTATTCTTTCAAGGAAGACGGGCATGGGGCCATTGAGGAGACCTGTCATTGTAGCATTGGGCATACGCGGAGACGGCAGGAAAGAAGTGATCGACTTCAGGCTCGCCTCTTCTGAAAGCGGGGCCGAGTGGGACAGGTTCCTGAAAGACCTCTGCGAGAGGGGCCTGACCGGAGAAGGAGTTGAAGTCATTTCGGTTGATGGGGGAAAGGGACTCCTTTCAGTTCTTCCCGATCATTACCCCGCTGTCCCCGTACAGCTGTGCTGGGCGCACAAGATGAGGAATATACTGGAAAAGGTGAGGAAGAGAGACCATGAGGCAGTGCGAGAGGGCTTGCGGAAGATCTATAGGGCGCGCCATGCTATGCTTGCCAGACAGCACGCCGGAAGATGGAAGAGGAAATGGGAGGAGCAATACCCCCAGGCGGTAAAATGCCTCTTTGCCGACATTGACGAACTCTTCACCTGCTTCCAGTTCGAGGACCCCGCCTTCCGGAAAAGCGTCAGGACCACCAACCACATTGAACGACGATTCAAGGAGGTGCGGAGGAGGACGCGTCCAATGGGGGCGTTCAGCAACAAGACAAGCGTGGACAGGATACTCTATGCAGTCTTCATGTACGAGAACAAGGCAGAGGAAGTCTATCCCGTCTTCCTGCTGACACAAAAGTCTTGACATTGCCGAAGGCCGGGTTAATTATAAGAACGGGCGTGACCGGGCGCTGCCCGTCGGGGACCGGCGGGCCTTCCTAGCGGAAAATGAGTTGACACGGCCATCGCAACGCTGTAGCTTTTAAAGACTGCGAACGACAGCCAGGGAGGAGCATTGTATGGACGGAAAGGTAGCAAGGATCACGGAGGTCGTCGCCGGCTCGGCCAAAAGCTTCGATGATGCGGTGATGGTCGGGTTCAAGAGGGCCTCGAAGACGCTGAGGGGCATATCGGGCATCAAGGTGAAGGACTGGCGGGCAAAGGTGGAAGACGGTAAGATCATCGAATACAGGGTCACCCTGGAAGTGGTCTTTATACTGGAGAGCTGACGCGCAAGCCCGCGTCGGCCGGGCGCCCTTTCAGGAGCCAGAGGAGAAGGTGCGCATAATAGCCGTACCTTCTCCTGACCGACTTTCCAAAAAGCACAAAAGGCAGTACCGTGGCAGGCAGGAGGAACATGAGGGCCTTGCACAGCCGCACGATGGCGAAGGCGACGCAGTAGGGCCTTGAGTGGTATTTCCCGATGAAGGCGTGAAGGGAGATGGCGTATTCCATCCTTCCGGCGACCCACGACTGCGACACCGTCTTGCCCTGAAGATGGACGAGCCTCGACGCAGGGAGGAAGACCACCCGGAAGCCCTCCCGTGATGCGCGCAGGCAAAGGTCCGTCTCTTCAAGAAAGAAGAAAAACCTTTCGTCGAAGCCGCCTGTGACATCGAAGACCCGCCGCCTCACCATCAATGCCGCGCCTATGAGGGACTCGACGTCCGACGGCCCGGCCAGCCCTTTGCCCTTCGTCCTGAACCTCGGCCAGAAGAGCGCGAGGATCTGGGCGGGCAGGATCTCGAAGGCGAGGCTGGGTATCGGGGCGAAGGAGCGCTGGGGCCTGCCATCCTCATAGACGAGCTGGGGCGCGGCGATGCCGATCGACGCATCCTGCCGCATGAGGTCGAGGAGCTTCACGGTCTCGCCCGCGATCAGGCGCGTGTCAGAGTTGAGGAACAGGACGATCTCGCCGGAGGAGCGCCGGAAGCCCTCGTTCGCGGCCGCGGCGAATCCGCTGTTCTCCGGGTTCCTGACATAAACAACCTGTGGGAACTCGGCGGCCAACATCGCATCCGTCCCGTCTATTGAGCCGTTATCGACGACCATCACTTCCTGAAGCGCGGGCGCAAGCGTCCCGTCCGCCTCGATGGAGCCAAGCAGGCTGCGCACCAACTCCCGTGTGTTCCTCGTTATGATGACGACCGAAAGCACGGATATATCCTACCGCACGGACGGAACCCGGTGCAAGGGTGGGAGGCGGCGGCAAGAGCGGGCTGTACTAAGTCAACAATTGGGATATTAGTCGATTTTGTCTTAGGGGACGGGGGGATATGCCGGGCAAAAGGCGGCAAGTATGAGGATGCAGAGGCGGTGGCGCGCGAGGCTTGGGACGCGGAGGCGTACTTTTTGGTACGTCGGAGCGTCACGAGCCGAAGCGCAACGCCGCATATGCGCCTCAGACGCAGCCGCCAACTATTACTACTTCTTTAGCGACGCCAAGGCTTGGCAAACCGCCACCAAGCCTTCCTGGTCTTCCACCGTCACCCGATAGGTCGCTGTCTTCCTGCCCCTGTTCACCTCCACCGATTCCGCGCGGAGCAGGCCTTTTTTGGCGGGCTTTATATAGTTCACGTTCATGTTAAGGGCGACGGCCGTCATGCCGTAGCTGTTCGACGAGACCTCGAAGGCCTCCCCGATCAACGAGAATACCGCCCCGTCGTGCGCGCCGCCGTGCATATTGTCCATCCCGTCCCCGTACGCCATCTCGCAGACGGCGTGACCGTCGCCGACCTCGACGAGCCTTATGCCCATCAGCCTGGCGAAAGACTCCCCCGAAACGGCCTTCGTTAACGCCTGCTTCCTCGCCTCTTCCATTTTCGGACCCCCCGTATATAAGGATAATATTTCAGCGCCTCCTGGCCGGCGCGAGGGACGCGAAGATGCCGCATCCGCAGAGAATAGCGAACATCACGAAGATAATCCTGACGCTCTTAAGAAAGGCATGATAGCGCTCCGGCGTTATCTGGACCTGGCCGACGTAGAGGGAAAAGATGAGCATGGCGATGCCGATGCTGAAAGAGTTCCCCAAAAGCCGCATCGTGGAGGAGACGCCGGAGGCGACGCCGTACAGCCGCTTGTCAACCGAGCTCATGATGGCGTTCGTGTTGGGCGACGAGAAAAGGGCAAAGCCGAGGCCGTGGAGGGCCAGCGTGCCGATGACCAGCCAGAGCGGCGTATGTTCGGCCACGAATGCGAAGAATATCAACCCGACCACGGTGCAGGACATGCCGACGGAGGCTACTTTCCGCGGGTCGATCCTGTCGGAGAGCCTGCCTGCATACGGGGAGAACATGGCCTGCACGACGGGCTGCGCGATAAGGATCATGCCCGCAGTCCTGGGGCTCAGGTGTTTCGTATACTGGAGGTACAGGCTTATGAGGAAGCCGATTGCATAAGTGGCCCCGTAGTTGATGAAGGCGGCCAGGTTCGACAGCGCGAAGACGCGGTTGTGCCGCAGGACCTTCCACTCGAGCATGGGGAAGTCGAGGCGCTTCTCCCACTTGAGGAAAACGGCAAGGCCGGCGATGCCGATGGCGAGGGAGAGCAAACCAGCCCCGGACGGGAGCAGGCGGAAGCCGTACAGGGCGACGCCTAGGGAGATGCAGTAGAGGCCGGCGCCGACGAAATCGAAGCGCTCTTCCCCGGCCTCGGCCCATTCCCCTTTCAACCTGGCCAACACCCACGCCGTAATGGAGACGCCCGCGAAGCCTGCCGTGTAGAACATGCTCCTCCACCCCCACTGCTGAGTGAGGAAGCCGCCGACCGGCGGTCCCACGGCTAGCCCGCAGTAAACGGATGCAAGCGTCAGGCCGAGGACCCTCCCCCGTTCGGCTGCGCCGAAAACGGACATGAGGATGGCGATGCCGTTGCCGTAAATCATGGCGCTTCCCAGCCCCTGGAGGCACCTCGCAGCGATGAGCATCCGTCCGGAGGTCGAGACTGCGCAGACGAGGGTCGAGACCGAGAAGAATATCATCCCCCCCAGAAAGACCTTCTTCCGGCCCCATATATCGGCCATCTTGCCGAAAGGCAGGATGAATATCGCGCCGGGAACGACGTACGCCATCGCGACGAGCGTCATGGCCACCGCGTCCATGCGGAGGTCGGCGGCGATGGCAGGCAGCCCGATGTTCGTTAACGACACCATGAAGGGCGAAAGGAAGGATGAGGCAAGGGCGGCAACGAGCGCCGCCTTCCTGGTCGTTTCGTCGAGCCGGGCGCCGGCGCCCGCGTTCATCGCAGATTCCCGGGAAGCATGTCCGTTCAGTTTATCACAACCTGGGGCAGGGTCAAGTAATGCATACAACTTTTGAAGGCTTTCAGGCAGCGCGCCCGGCGCTCTTCAAAAAGGGCGCACCCCTATGCCAGGCCCCTCAGTATCTCGATGCCCTTCTCGATGGCGGGCAGGCCGGCGGCGAAGGAGATGCGCACGTGCGATTTCTTAAGCGAGAAGACGCTGCCCGGTATGATGAAGAGCTTGCTCCTGAGCGCCCGCTCGACGAAGGCGTCCCCGTCGCCTCCGGGCGCCTCCGGGAATATGTAGTATGCCCCTTGCGGCTTGACGACGCGGTATTTGTCCCTGATCCCCTCGTAGATGAGGTCCCTTTTCTGCCTGTAGCCCTCGATCAGGCCGCCCGTATCGTAGTCCAGGGCGAAAAGCGCGGCCTTTTGCCCGACCGAGTTGACCGCGCTGAAGGCGTACTGCTGCATCGTGACCATGCTGTCGATGATCTCCCTCGGGCCGGCGACGAAGCCGATGCGCCACCCCGTCATGCCCCAATCCTTCGAGAACCCGCCGAAAGTCAGCGTATTCTCATAGAGCCTGCCGAAATAGCCGGGCGAGCCGTTGAAAACGAAGCGGTCGTATATGTCGTCGGAGAAGACGAGGAGGTCCTTCTCCCTGGCCACTTGCGCCACCATCTCAAGCTCTGCGCCCGAATAGACCGCGCCCGTCGGGTTGTTGGGGCTGTTTATGAGTATGACCTTCGTCCTTGCGGAGACGGCCGCCCGCAGCTCCTCTTCCCGGAGCTTGAAATCGGGATAGGTATCGAAAAAGACGGGCTTGCCGCCCAAGAGGAGCACCTGGTATTCGTAAAGCACGAAATACGGGTCGGGGATTATCACCTCGTCGCCGGGGTTGAGGGTGACCATGAAGGCGAGCAGGAGGCCCCCCGTGACGCCCGGCGTTATAATGACGTCCTCGCAGATGACCCCTTTCGCCCGCACGTATTGCAGGACCTTCTCTCTCAGCTCCGGCACGCCGCCCGAAGGCGTGTACTTGTTGAACCCGCTGCGGATCGACCTGACGGCCTCCTCTTTCAGGGCTTCAGGAACGTCGAAATCCGGCTCGCCGAGGCTCAGATCGACCGGGTCCTTCACCGTCCGGGCGAGGTCGAAGATGCGCCTTACCCCCGACGGCCTTATGCGCGCAACCCTATCGGCAATCCACATGATAGGCTCCTTGCAATGTCCACTTTCTCTGCCATGCCTTCATGGACGGTCTCAGTCTTCCCCACATACAATCGCCCCCGCCCCTCCCCCTCAACGGGGAGGGGAATGAGAGATCGCGCTTCACGGCCGGGGGTTCTTTTCCAAGTCCTTGACCAGCTTCCGAATCTCCTCGTCCTCGAGCGCCTTGTCCGCGAGCTTGCCCGACAGAAAGGCGTCGTAAGCGGAGAGGTCTATCAGGCCGTGGCCGCTCCAGTTCATCAGTATCACCCGTTCTTTCCCCTCTTCGGCTGCCCTCTTTCGCCTCCTCGATCACGCAGGCGATGGCGTGGTTCGTCTCCGGCGCAGGCACGAACCCTTCCGTCCGCGCGAAGGTAATCCCCGCAGCAAACGTCTGGGACTGGGGATACGACCTGGCCTCAATCAGCCCGTCCGCCACGAGCTTGCTCACGAGCGGCGCCATACCATGGTAGCGCAGCCCGCCCGCGTGGATGGGCGCGGGCACGAAGGTATGGCCGAGGGAGTACATGGCGAGAAGGGGCGTCATGCCCGCAGTATCGCCAAAATCATAGACGTACGGACCTTTAGTCAGGGTCGGGCAGGAATCCGGCTCGCAGGCGATAATCCTTATCTCCTTGCCGTGGATCTTGTCCCGCACGAAGGGGAAGGCTAGGCCGGCGAAATTGCTCCCCCCGCCCACGCAGCCTATCACCGTGTCCGGGTAATCTCCCGCCCTCGCCATCTGCTCGTACGCCTCCAGCCCGACGACCGTCTGGTGCATGAGCACGTGGTTGAGGACGCTGCCCAGGGAATACCGCGTATCGGCGGACGTGACCGCGTCCTCCACCGCCTCGCTGATGGCAATGCCGAGGCTGCCGGGGTGCTCCGGGTAGGCCGCAAGGAATTCCCTCCCGGCTGCCGTATCGGTGCTCGGGCTCGGCACGCACGACGCCCCCCACGTCTCCATGAGCATCCTGCGGTAAGGCTTCTGGTTGTAACTCACCTTTACCATATAGACCTTCACTTCCAATCCGAATTGGCTGCCCGCGAACGCAAGGGCGCACCCCCACTGGCCCGCCCCTGTCTCCGTCGTGAGCCTCTTGATGCCCGCCTCCTTGTTGTAGTACGCCTGGGCGACGGCCGTATTCGGCTTGTGGCTCCCCGCCGGGCTGAACCCCTCGTGCTTGAAGTAGATGCGCGCAGGCGTGCCGAGGAACTTTTCGAGCCGGAGGGCGCGGTAGAGGGGCGTCGGCCTCCAGAGGAGCAGCCGCTCCAGGACCGGTTCCGGTATATCTATCCAGCGCTCGGGCTTACCTCCTGCTCGATAAGGCTCATGGGGAAGATCGGCGCTAGATCGTCCGGCCCGACCGGTGGCCCGTGGCCGGGTGCAGCGGAGGCGGCAGCGGCGTCGTAAGGTCCGCCTGGATATTGTACCATTGTCTCGGCAGGTCCTTTTCATCGAGAAGGATTTTCGTCCGCGTCTCCATAGCAGCCCCCTATCATGGATTTACCGGAAAAGAAAAGGGCCATGAGGCACGCCCATGGCCCAAAAAAAAGCCATGAGCGATCGCGAAACCGCTCATGGCCTGACTGCCGGGCGGCCTCACGTCATGAGTTGGACCACCACCAGCCGTCGCGTATTATAGTCCTGCTTTTCATTCCGGGCATAATCCTCTTATAGCACGGGGTTAGATAAAGTGTCAACACGTTTATGCGTTTATCTGCGGCCGGGTTAATTTCGCGCCTTTTCCGCCGTTTTCTCGGCGCGCCGCAGATCGCGATTCCGCTACAGGCGCGAGTCCAGCCGCAGGGAGCATTCCGCATTTAAGCTCTCGCAGCCGTATCGCATCACCTCCGCCCCGTCGCCGTGGCTAAGGTCTCTATGAACGCGTCGATCCTGTTGTGCGTGTCCGCCTCGTTGTAGGAGCTGATATCGACGATATCGCCCTCCATAATCATGACGGGTATGTCGCGGTAGACCTTCTTCAATATCTCCGCCTGCAGCATGATCCCCGTGTGCCACGAGCGGCACGAGAAGGCCGAATGGAAGACAACGCCGTCGCACTTGTAGTCCTCGATGTACTCGATGAGGCGCTCCACCTCCGGCATGGAGCCGGGCCGCTTGCGCGCGGCGTCGTACCAGTGCGTCCAGAAGCGCACCCATCTCCACGCGAGATGCTCCAGGGGGTCGCCCATCGGCGGCAGGTCGAGCCGGTAGACGGCCTCGCTGCACCGGTACGTCGTCTCAACGGGGAAGACCGCGCCCTTGCTGTTGAAATACTGGAAGTCGGCCAGGGCAAACCAGGAAGGCAGGCCGGCGCCCCAGAGCAGCCTGTACTTCTCGTCCTCCACTACGCCCTCTTTTTTCTCTATTTTCTGCACCAGCTCGTCCCGAAGGTCGCTGTAAAAGTCGTAGCATTCCTGCGTGCCGAGCATGAACGAGATGGGGACCATCGTGTTCATGGCGTCCCCCGTGTCCATCGGGCAGGGCATCGCCTTGCGCAGCTCGTAAGTCTCGATAAACATGTTCCAGGTCCGGTCCGTCAAATCGACGATGCCGGCGAGCTTGTCCCAGTCCATCTTCTTGCCCGTCACCTTCTCGCAGAAGCGGACGCAGGCGTGGAGCTCCTCCGTGCAGTACTTGACGTAGAACTTCTCCTGCTCCTTGTGGTCGAGCGTGGGGTCCCACGGCGGATAGTACAACCCCGCGACGAAGACGGGCACGTCCGGCAGGTAGTGCTGCGTCGCCTGGGGCCATTTATACCTGGGGTCGCACAACTGCTGGCCGGAGCCGAGTATCATGTCCGGCCTGCCCATCCCTCCCCACGGCGGGTTGGGCGGCATCTCGCCGCCGAGCTCCTCGCGCCACATGTCGAACCCCAGGTTGCAGGTCGCATACGTGCAGAGCGAGCGGGAGAAATCCTCCCCTTCCGCCTTCTGGAGGAACCTCTCGGCGTCGCGCTTCGCGGCGCATATGCCCGAAAAGCTCTCCCCCCACGCAGGCACTATATCCATCGCCCGCATGATCTCATCGACCGCGCAGACGATAAAGGCATAGGCGACTTTCTTCCCTTCCGCCCGCGCCTGGACGGTCGAGGCCATGTTGGCCCGCGTCATCTTCGGTATCTTAGCGGCAGCAGCCGTCGCAAGCGTCCTCGGTTTTTTCTCGTCAGCCATCTCGTATCCTCCCTTCCCGATTTTATGCGATCATTTCGAGGAACGCCTCGATCCTGGTCCTCGTCCTCCCGAGGGTCGATGTCGAATACTCGTCCTCAAGATAGAGGACGGACGCGCCTGCCCCCTCAATGAAGCGCTTGACAGCCGGGACCTCGAAGCCGTAAGGGTCGCAGTACTTGTAGACAAAGAGGATGACCGCATTCACCCCGAAATCCTTTATGTACCCCCTCAGGTGGCCGAACCGGGCCTCCAGGTTCTGCTCGTACGTCTGGTCTTCGGAGACGATATGGGTCG
The DNA here is from genome assembly GCA_963835595.1 of uncultured delta proteobacterium. GTDB lineage: Bacteria > Desulfobacterota > Syntrophorhabdia > Syntrophorhabdales > WCHB1-27 > CAWEPK01. The sequence continues at coordinate 482,437 of CAWIGL010000002.1, forward strand.
TCGGTATCTTGATCTTCCGCAGGTAGCGCTCCGCGATGGCCCCAACCGGGTCGCCGTCCTCGGCCGCGTCGGTAAAGTAGACCTTGCTGCCGATGGAGAGGTAGTCCATCACGAGCTTTCCGCCTGCGCCCTCGACGATCCCCGCTACCGACGTATTGTCGATCTGGTCGCCTATCAGCATGACGCGCGCCCCGGCGCCGCCTGCGGCCTTGCCTGCCTTGGCCCTCTGCTGCACCTCCGCCGTCACGCCCCCGATAAGGGCCGTCGACTCTTCGACCGGCAGGCCCATGGCGGCAACGAGGACCTGCGTCATCTCCACGCCGGAGATGAGCGGAGGGTCGGCCTTGCGCAGGTCGTAAAGCGCCCGCATGGCACGCCTGTTAGCGTTGTGCGCCTTTATTGCGGCTGCAAGGTCCTGCTGCGTGATCACCCTGCCCGTGAACCGCTCAAGGCTCTTTATGAAGACGCCCAACACCGACTTGAACAATTCGAGGGACGGGTCGTCCGTCACGTGGGGGACGTTCAGGAAGTGCCAGTAAGGAAGGTTGAGGTTGTAAGCCCATTCGTTGTTCGTCTTTTCCGTGCTGTCGCACTGGTGGGGCATTACCATCCCGTCCAGGTAGTCGAATTTCCCTTTCAGCGCGGAGTCGAATACGTTGCGGATGAAGGGGCAGACGATCGTCTCCATGTGGGCGTCCGCCCGCGTGATCGGCTCCGATACGTCGCCCTTGAGCCGGAAGGGCACGACGCCCGCCGCAGTAAGTACCTCTACAGGCCCGAGTGCGGTCAGGTAGCCGATCACCTTCTTGCCGGATGATTTCAGCTCCCTTGCCCTCGATCCGTACTCCGTGTAGTATTTTTCCGCTAATGCCAGCCCGTCTGCCTTCGCGTTCGCCATAGTTATCCCTCTTTCGCAAGTACTTATATCGTAAAACACCGGTTGTCGGTTCTTGGCTTAAGTGCGCGGGGGCCGGTCATCATGACCGGCCCCCGCGCTGTAGTTCTTTATACGTGGTCCTTCCACATGCCGTATCTCTCGCGCAGGATCCTGTGGAGTATCTTTCCTGCGCCGGAGCGCGGCATCTCCTCGTCCTTGATGAAGACGACGTTCTTGGGGACCTTGTAGCCCGCGATCTTGCCCTTGCAGAAGCCGGATATCTCTTCGGGCGTACTGGTCTGCCCCGCGTGGAGCACCACGACCGCCGTCACCTGCTCGCCCCACTTCTCGTGGGGCACGCCGATGACCGCCACGTCCTTGACCTTCGGGTGGCCGCCCACGCAGTTCTCCACTTCAGACGGGAAGATGTTCTCGCCGCCGGAGATAATCATGTTGGCCTTCCTGTCAACGAGGTAGATGTAGCCGTCCTCGTCCCTCATGCCCATGTCGCCCGCGCTGAAGTATTCCCCCTTCATTGCGGCCGCCGTCTTCTCAGGCTCCTTCCAGTAGCCCTCGAAGAGCATCGGGCTGCGCGAGTAAAGCTCTCCCACCTTGTTCGGCTCGGTGACCAGTTTGCCGTCCTCGTCGTAGAACCGGATCACGTCCGACCCTATCACCTCCCTGCCGCATGAGCCGAGCTTGGTCAACTGCTCGTTGGGCTTCAGTATCGTTACGATGCCCGCCTCCGTCGATCCGTACGCCTCGTCGAGCTGGGAATTGGGGAACATCTTGAGGACGCCGAGCTTCGTGTCCTTCCTCGCAGGCGCGGAAGAGATAAGGAGCTTTTTGATCGACGTCAGGTCGTATTTCTTCTTCACGTCGTCGGGAAGGGCGAGCATCATGATGTAATGCGTCGGGACGAGCGACGTAAAGGTGACCTTGTGGTCGGAGAAGGTCTTGAGGAGGTCTTCCGGGTTGAAGCTCACCATGTTGTAAGCCATGACCGTGCCGCCCACCCACGTGACGACAAACGAATAAAAGAGGGAGTTCACGTGGCAGCAGGGCATCACGAGGAGGTTGACGTCGTTGAAGTCGAACTGGTGGTCGAAAATCGAGATGAAATACTGGGCGAAGAGGGAGGCGTGCGTCTTCATGACGCCTTTGGGCTTGCCCGTCGTGCCGCCCGTGTACATGATGACCCAGAGGTCCTCCGCGGTCACTTCGGTGGCCGGCTCCTCCGGGCTCGCCTTAGCGAGGATGTCCTCATAGGAGAGATAGCCGTCGAACTTCGGGTTGTCGTGCACACCGAAAGAGATATAAGTCTTCACCGTCTCCAGGTTCTTCTTCATGCCGTTGGCGTGGTTCACCCACTGGTCCTGGACGATGAAGGCCTTCGCCTCGCAGTGGTTGATGATATATTCCATCTCGGGCCCCGAGAGCCGGAACATGATGGGGACGCAGATGAAGCCGCCCTTCGCTGCGGCCGTATAGATATCCATCCATTCGACGCAGTTGTAAGCGAGCGCGGCGAACCTGTCCCCTTTTTTCAGGCCCGCTGCAGCCAGCGCGTTGGCGAGCCGGTACGAGCGCTCGTTCCATTCCTTGTACGTGAACGCCTTGTTCAGGTCCTTGACGGCGACCTTGTTCGGCCACTTGAAGGCGCCTACCCTCACCACGTCCTTCGCAGTCATCCAGTGTCCAAATTTCATACCAAACCCCCTAAAGTATAATTTTGGATGCTACTCTACAAGCTCCAGAAGATGATAAACCTTCTGTGGCATCTTGTTCTTGAGGATATTGTCGATCAGGTTTATCATGCACCCCGGGCACGCCGTCACGACGATATCCGCCCCCGTCGCCTTTATGCCGTCCATCTTCTTTGCAGCGATCTTCTTCGTGATGTCGTAATGGTAGACCGAAAAGGAGCCGCCCATCCCGCAGCAGAGGTCTGCGTTCGGCGCCTCGACGTACTTCAGCCCTTTCAGGTTCTTCAGTATGGCCCTCGGCTGGTCCTTGATGTTCTGATACCTGATAAGGTGGCACGGGTCGTGCCACGTGGCGGTCTTCCCCTCGAACTCTTTCTTGAGCTTCAGCTCCTCCGGCTTGACCTTCATCACGTCGATGACGAACTCCGTCATGTCCTTGATCTTCTTCTCGAAGTCGCCGTACCTCTTCTCCTGGTCCGGGTTGTCGGCCAGGTATTTCTTGTAGTCCTTCAAGGTAGAGCTGCACGTGCCGCAGGCGGTGACGACGGTATCGACGCCCTCGAACGCCTTTATGTTCTCGTCCGCCAGGCGGCGCCCCGTCTCGAAATCGCCACCGAAATAGACGGCAGCCCCGCAGCAGTTCTGCTCCTTCGGCACTACCACCTCGACGCCCCTCTTGGTGAGGAAGTCGATGAGCTTGAGGCCGAGCTCGGGATAGACGAAATCTGTGGCGCACCCCATGAAATAGCCGACCCGCATCTTCGCCGGGCCTACCGCCGGGTAGACCGGCTTGACCTGGTCGCGGAGGAACGTCTTGGCAAGCTCCGGGAAGTTCCTCGCGCCCATCGATTTTATGAAGTCGGGCAGGTGGCGTATATTCCCCTCCGTCTTCGGGAGGAGCCACTGGAACTTCTGCATCAGCCTCGCGTAGCGCCCCATGGCCTTTCTGTCCGCCATCGCCTTGCGGTAGACGAAGCCCTTGATGAGGCCCAGGCCCTTCTCCTTCACCATCTGCGCGCGGGCGGCCACCACCACCCTGTCGATCTGCGTCTTGGACGGGCAGTTGGCGACGCACCGCTTGCAGAGCAGGCACTTGCCTATGATCTCGGCCATCTCGGGGGTAAACTCCTGCTCGCCCCTTAAGACGAGTTTTGTCAGGTAGTTCTTGCCCCGCGCCACGGCCGTTTCCGTTTTTTCCTCCTGGTAGACGGGACAGAAAAAGCTGCAGAAGCCGCACTTCATGCACTGGTCTGCATATTCCTCGACTTTTTTGAACTCCCTGAGATCTTTCACGAATACCCCCTAATCCCAGATCTTACCAGGATTCATTATATTGTTCGGGTCGAAAAGCGCCTTTATCCCCTTCATCATGTTGACGACTACCGGGTCGGTCACCCTGTTGAAGAATTTCTGTTTCTCCAGACCTATGCCGTGCTCTCCGGAAAGCACGCCGTCCAGTGCGACCGCCGCCAGGATGATCTCTTCCATGGCGCCGGAGGCCCTTGCGTAGTGCTCTTTATCGTTTATGTCCGTCAAGATGGAGGGGTGGAGGTTGCCGTCGCCTGCGTGGCCGATCACGGTGATCTCGACGTCGTATTTCTTCGCGAGCTCCCTGCACTTTTTTATCAGATCGGGTATCCTCCCCCTCGGGACGGTGACGTCCTCCGCCAGGCAGGTCTTCGCCTTGTCGAAGACGGCCGCGAAGCCGGCCCGCCTGCCGAGCCAGTACCTGTTCGCCTCGTCCACGTCTTTTGCGACTTTCACTTCCCTGGCCCCGTACTTCTTGGTGATCTCGACGATCTTCTCGGTCTCCTTCTGGACCGCCTCGGCGATGCCGTCGCACTCGAAGAGGAGCACCGCGTCTGCGTCCTTCGGCAGCCCCATGGGCACCATCTCCTCTATCCTGTGGATGACCCAGTTGTCGACCAGCTCGATCTTGCACGGGATGATCCCGTTCTCGAGCACCCTGTAGACGCCCTCGCCCGCGGTCGCCACGTCGTCGTAGACGGCGACTATCGTCTGTCTTGCAGGGGGAATGGGGGAGAGCTTCAGCTCTGCCCTCGTGATGACGCCGAGGGTCCCTTCAGCGCTGATGAAGATATGCAGCAGGTCGTACCCGACAACGTTCTTAAGGGTCCTCCCGCCGAGGTTGACGATGTCGCCCGAAGGCAAGACGACTTGGACCCCCAGGATGTACTGCTTTGTCACTCCGTACTTGACGCATGCCGGGCCCCCCGCGTTCTCCGAGACGATGCCGCCCATCGTGGCGCCCAGGAAGCTCTGAGGGTCGGGCGGAAAGAAAAGGCCGTCTTTCGCAAGCCTCATCGTCAGGTCCTGGAGGACGACGCCCGGCTCGACGGTCGCAGTCAGGTTCTCCTTGTCGATCTTCAGTATCTTGTTCATCCGCGTCATGACCATCGCGATGCCGCCCAGCCAGGGACAGAGCCGCCGCTGAGGTTCGTGCCGCCGCCCCTCGGCGTGACCGGTATCTTCTGTGCGTTCGCGATTTTGAGTATGGCCGACACCTGCTGGGAGGTCGTCGGGAAGACGACGACGTCGGGCTTCCGTATCCAGTTCGTCGTCCCGTCGTATGAGTATGCCTTCAAGGCCTCGTCGGAAGTGAGCACGTTCTCTTCACCCACGATCTTCTTGAACTCGCCTATCAATGACTCGTTAACCATTGGAAACCCCCATTTGCACAATTATTGGGGCTCAGCGCCCCCTCGGTGGGCAAAGCCCACCGAGCCTCCCCCCTCATTAGAGCAGGAGAGATTGGATTTGTTAATACGGACTTGCTGCCTCCCCCATGTAATACGCTTCATCCACTCTGTTGTTGGGGCTTAAGCGCCCCCTCCACCGGCAAAGCCGCGACCCGCAAGCGGGCGCCCCGGCCTCCCCCCTCATTCAAAAGAAGAGAGATTAGATTTCTTAATCGAGACCTGCTCCTTCCACATGCCGTACCTTAGCCGTTCCCCCATAAACGAAGGGCAAGCCCTACGAAGACTTCTTGAACTCCTTCTCCATCGCATCCTTCGCGGGCTTTACGTATATCTCCCGGAGCTTCGGCTTCTCGATCTTCCCCGAAGGGTTCCGGGGGACGGCAGCCAGGACGATCTTTTCCGGCCATTTGTACTTCGCCAGGCCGCGCTCCTTTACAAAGTTTATCACTTCTTCGTCGGTAAGTGTCTCGCCCTGCTTCACCTGGATGATGGCCAGGACGATCTCGATCAATCTCGGGTGCGGGTAGCCGAGCACCGCCACGTCCGCGATCTTCGGGTGCTTCCTCAGCGCGTCCTCGATCTCGGCGGGGAATATGTTCTCACCGCCCCTGATGATGAGGTCCTTGGCGCGGTCCGCGAAGAAGATGAAGCCTTCCTCGTCCTTGTATGCGAGGTCACCCGTGTGGAGCCAGCCGTCGGTGATCGTTTTGGCCGTCATCTCCGGGTTGAAGGCGTATTCCTTCATCAGCCTCGGCCCCTTGAGCAAAAGCTCCCCGACTGCGCCGGCGGCCATCTCCTTCCCGTCCGAATCGACCACCTTTGCCTCCATGAAGGCCGTCGCCTTGCCGATGGAGCCGGGCTTTCGCATGATGTCCTCGTCGTAGCAGTTGAGCGTCCCGCCTCCGCCGCCTTCGGTGATGCCGTAAATATTAGCAATAGGGAGGTTGGGGAATATCTTCTTCGAGTCTTCGAGGAGCGCGTACGGCACGGGCTGCGCGCCTATCTCGATGTGGCCCAGGCGGGACAGGTCGTAGTCCTTGAGGTCGATCTTCCCCGACTTGATGGCAGCCAGGAGGTCCGCCCACGTCGGCACCGTATTCCAGCCGCCCGTGCACCCCTCGTCCGCCAGAGTGCGCAGGTAGTGCTCCGGCTGAAGCTCCATAGGCATCAGTATCTTGCCGGCGGCTATGAAGCACGGGAAAGACAAAAAGAGCGTGCCGCTGTGATAGAAGGGATGGGGCGACAGGTAGACGCTCCTGTGGCCTAGGTTATAGGTAAGGGCGTTCCCGATGCCTATCCAGAAGAGCGTGCCGTGTGTGTGGGAGACGGGCTTCGGTGCGCCCGTCGTGCCGGAGGTGAACATCAGCTCCGCCATGTCGTTCTCTCCCATTTCGGCCAGGACGGGCGCGCCCTTGCCCTTTTCGATTATCTCGCTGTAAGCCTTCATGCCGGCCGGCGCCGTTCCGCCCACGCAGATATAGTGGCGGCAGTACCCCATCTCCTTCTTGATCGGCTCGACCCTGGGGACGAACGTCTCGCCCAGGATGAAGACCTTGCTCTTCGTCACGTCGCAGGCGTACTTTATGTCCCCGCTGGCAAACCTGAAATTGAGGGGACTGATTACCGCGCCGGTCTTCAGGACCGCCATGTAGGTGATGTACCACTCAAGGCTGTTGAGGAGCAGGTGCTGCACCACGTCCCCCTTCTTGATGCCGCATTCATCGATGAGGTAGTTCGCCACCTTGTTCGTTTGCTCTTCCAACTGCTTCCACAGAAGCGCCCGGCGCTCTTGGTCGACGGGTAGCTTTCGATCAGGAACTCCCGGTCCGGATACTTGCTCGCGTTGAGACGGCAAAAACCCGCAAAATTCATTGACCCCCCCTTGTGCTGTTTTTTTGAGACCGTGAAGCCAGGGGCCGCTTACCGTTTACGGCCCCCCGCCTTCAACTTAACAACCTCCCCCTACCCCATCGCCTTCTTACCAAGCTCGAATGCCTTTATGTTCAATTCGTGGATTTTTCAGGGAGAAGGTCCGTCAGGGCCCTCGTCCACATGTCCTTTTTGATCTCCGGGAAGAACTTCGAGAAGGCGCCGACAAGGACGACGTTCGCGGCCTGGGCGTTCCCGAGGGAAAACGCGATGTCCTGCCCCTTGACCACATAGACGTTCTTCTTGAAATACTTCCTGAAGGTATCCGGTATGTTCTCCGGGTACTTCGCCATCCCCAGGTTGACGGCAGGGGGAAGTATCTTCTGCTCGTTGATGACGATCTTTGCGCCTTCCTTGCAATAATTGATGTACCTGAGCGCCTCGAGGAGCTCGAAGGCGAGGAGGAAATCGACGTCTCCGTACTTGATGAGCGGCGAATAGACCTTCTTGCCGTACCGGAAGTGGGTGGTCACGTCGCCGCCCCTCTGGGCCATGCCGTGGACCTCGCTTTTTTTCACGTCGTATCCCGCCTCGACGAAGACGTGGGCAAGGATGTTGCTCGCGAGGATCGCCCCCTGTCCGCCCACGCCCGAAAGCAATATGTTGGTAACTTTGCTGTTCTTCATCACGCACCTGCCTTTCCGGGAACGATCGATTCGAATTTGCAGACCTGCGCGCAAAGGCCGCAGCCGGGGCACTGGAGCCTGTTGATCGAGACCGTCCCTTTCCTCTTCTTGCCGTCCTTCGTCTTACCCTCCTTCTCGACCCAGCTTATCGCGGGGCAGCCCAGCTCCAGGCATGCCTTGCACCCGCGACACGTGTCCGTATCGACGTAGTAGAAGGGGTTTGCGAATTTTCTCTTCTCCCTCCTGTGGAGCATACAGGGGCCGTTCTCGGTGATGACTGACGGATGCCTCGTCCCTGTTCATCTCTTCCTTGATGGTCTCCATCGTCGCCTTCACGTTGTACGGGTCTATCTTTGCGCACGTGCTTTATGCCGAGGGCGCGGGCGAGCTGCTCGTAGTCGACCATGTTCGACGGCTCGCCCTCGAGCGTATAGCCCGTGCCCGCGTGCTCCTGGAGGCCGGTCATGCCCGTCGTCCTGTTGTCGACGATGATCGAGGTGGCGTAGCCCTTGTTGTAGACCGTGTCCATGAGAGGGGCGATGCCGCCGTGGAGGAAGGTCGAGTCGCCTATGACCGCGCATATCTTGCCGAGGCCCTTCCTGTCCCAGGGCCTTGCCCGCGCCGTAGGCCTGGCCGATGCTCGCCCCCATGCAGACGCACGTATGGAGCGCCTGGAGGGGAGGGGCGGTGGCCAGCGTGTAGCAGCCTATGTCGCCGAAGACAAAGGCGCCGAGCTTCTTGAGCGAGTAAAAGAGCGCCCTGTGGGAGCAGCCGGGGCACATGTTCGGCGGCCTGCGGGGCAGGTCTTCCGGCTTGACGCGCACGGCCGGCTCCTTGTATTTCTTGCCGGCGAGCGACTTCTCCACGATCTCAGGCGAAAGCTCGTACATGTTCGGGATCAGGTCCTTGCCGTGGAAGACCTTGTAGCCGAGCGCCTTGATCTCCGTCTCGAGGAAGGGGTCGAGCTCCTCGACGACGATCACCTTCTTCACCTTCTTGTAGAAGTCGGCGATCATCTTCTTCGGCAGGGGCCAGACCATGCCGAGCTTAAGGTAGGAGTAATTGGGAAAGACGTCTTTCGTGTACATGTAGGCTGCGCCGGCGGCGATCACCCCTATGGACGGGTCGTTGATCTCCATCGTGTTGTACGGGAACTCGTCGGCGTAGGCCTCGAGCTTCCTCATCCGCTCTTCGATGAACTTCCTCCTGACGCGGACATTGGCCGGGACCATGACGTACTTGGGCGACTCTTTCTGGTCGAGGCCGAGGGGCACGTTGGAGGCCTTCCTGTCCTTGCCAGCTCGACGATGGAGTCGGAGTGGGAGACCCTGGTCTCGCCCCTCAGGAGCACCGGGCGTGTCGAACCGCTCGCTGATGTCGAAGGCGATCTTCGTGAACTCCTTGCACTCCTGCGGCATCGCCCGGCTCCAGCATGGGCACCTTCGCGAAGCGGGCCCAGTTCCTGGAGTCCTGCTCGTTCTGCGAGCTGTGGACGTTCGGGTCATCGGCCACGACGATGACGAACCCGCCTTTGATGCCCGTGTAGGCGAGCGTCATGAACGGGTCGGAGGCGACGTTCAGCCCGACGTGCTTCATGCACGCCATGGCCCTCGCGCCCGCGATCGCCGCGCCGGAGGCAACCTCGACCGCAACCTTCTCATTGGGCGACCACTGCGCCTTGACCTCCTTGTACTTGGCGATCTCGGCGAGGATCTCGCTGCTCGGGGTGCCGGGGTACGCGGCGGCCACCGTCACCCCCGCCTCCCAGGCGCCCCTCGCTATCGCTTCATTTCCTTGTAAAACGTTCTTCATAATCGATTCCCCCTATCCGGCGCGATGCCTGTTTTATTGTCAGCCAGGAGGCCGCCATCAGCCCCCTGCTTTGTATACAATGTCAAAAGGTCGTTCGTCAACCGTTTCATGGGACTACCCGGATGCTCGCCATCCGGGTAGTCCCTGCTACATGCTTATTTGCTTCTCCCGATCATTGAATTCCGGCCTTACCCTGTTACCGCCCCCCTTTATGCTGTCTTAGCGGAACGGGCGTTAGCTGCGCGAAGGGAACAGTTTCTCTATCAGCGCCGCGGAAGGCGGCTTCGAGATGAAGCTGCCGCCGAAATAGAGGATGAGGCAGCCGCCGAACAGTATCCACTCCATTGTACCCATGCCGAGCAAAGCCGGTTTTCTGCCAAGCACCGCCCAACTGCCGAAAAGCGTAGCCGCAGTGCCGTAAATCACCGTTAGGATTGCCCCTACCTTGGTTGCCCCTTTCCAGTAGTACGAAATGACGGTAACGGGGAAAAAGATAGCGCCGAGACCCATCGCTGCGAGCCCCATGAATATGGCGAGGAGCGCCGGGCGGCCGTTCGAGGGTGAAATAGAAGGGCAGGAAAAGGAAAAGGGCGATCAGGAAGTAGCCGAGGTATAGCATCGACTTGTCGGACACCTTCGGCGCCCAGAGCTTTATTATGTCCCTCGTAACGTTCGCGCTCATGATGAAAACCATAGCGGAGAGCGTGCCGAGGGCCGCGCCGACGACGCCGGTCAGGTACAAGGACAAGAGTCCGGTCCCTCCTACGGCCCAGGAGAGCATCGGGGCCGCGAGGTCCGCGCCCCATGTCTTGTTGGCCAGCAGGCCGGTGCCGAAGATCATCCTTGCCACCAGCCCGTTGCTCGAGCAGTCGAGCATGACAGGGATGCCGGCCGTCAGCCACACGACGAAGCAGAGCAACACGAACTCTTTCCTGTTCAGCTTCTTCATGCCGAGGAACCTGGTTACGTTATGCGGGAAGCCGACGGACATAGTGAAGAAGATGACAGGTGTCGCAAGGATGCCGACGAGGCTTGAGAATAGCTGCGTCATGCCTATCTTCGGGAGCGTGGGGTCCATGAGCGCCATGAGGTTCGGTTTCTGGGCCATGAGGGACTGGGAGATGTGATTGAAACCGCCCGCGTAAATGAGGGCCCATACACCCAGGAGCGCGCCAACGAAGCCTAGAAAGGCGCCCTTTACGGCGATGAACCATTGGGTTCCCATATAACCGCCGAGGACCAGGAAAAGCCACGCAATTATGACAGCGATGAGCAGACACCAGACAGGCGGGAGACCGGTGACCGCATACCAGACGGTCCCGGCCGCCTTGAGCTGACCCACCGAGTACATGAAGAGAAAGAAAAGCATGCAGGCGGCTATGAGAGTCTGGAGGCCCTTCGACTCGAAGCGTCTCCCGATCGTCTCGGTGATCGTGGCCGCGCCAAGCTTCTGCGCGAAGTCCCTCGTCTTGGTGGCTGCGAGCCAGACGGTCGGGATGATGCCGACCAGTGTCCAGATGCCCGCGAACCACATGCCCGAGAACCCGACGGTATAGACGACCGCCGTGCTCCCCATGAAAGCCCAGCCGGAAATGTAAGAGCCTGTGAGGGCAAGCCCTGTGACCCAGGGCCCGATGTCCCTCTTGCCTACGAGATACTCATCGAACGATTTCCACTGTTTTTTTGCCAGAGCCCCCAGCAGGACTGCGACTACCAGCAGGCAAGCTACTCCGATGGCCGCGCCAATGGCCATCGTTGCCGTCGGCACGGGAATAGCAAGAAATTTTTGATTCATTTCTCCCACCCCCTTGCGATGAGCCATGTGCCTATCACGGTCATCAGGAAGGTGCCGACGATCAGTATTCCCCAGACTGTCCAGGCAATGGATGGATCAACCACTGTTGGCTGCATGCGACCTCCTTACTTTTTTTTGAAAGACCCGGCGGGGAGTTTTTTGGATAGACCCATCACCTCCTCGTTTCAAGGATATTCAAGGATTACATGACGCGGTGAAATAAAGCGATAATACAAGCTAATGGCGGACTCCCCTATCCCCCTGTTCGCTGTATCAGACTAAACAATAAATAATGGAAACGGGTAAGTCAAGAAGAATTTTCTGGGGACGGATTTTCCCAGGGTATTTTCCCGAACGTTCGGGTGAACGGGGCGCCGGCGGCTAAAGGGCGGCTTTTAGCGCCCGTAAAGGGGCATGGCAAGGGCCCGCCCCTTTACGGGCAAAAAGGCCCATTCGCAGGGAAAAACGCTCATTGCTTTCCGGGGACCCCCGCAGCAGGACCCTGACCCGGGCCCTGGGCCATCGGGCGCTCCACCGCACCCTCCGGCATCCCCTCGCCCGTCATGCCGCCGCCCGCCGGGCCGGGGCCGATCTCTCCGCTGCTCGCAGGGCCGGGGCCCGCACCGCCCCATCCGCCTCCCTTTTCCCTCTGCCATCCCGTCCTTTTCCAGCCCAGCCCATGATGGATCATTATCAGGAAGTCTATCTTCTCGATCTGCTCGGGCGTCAGGATGGACCTCCACTCTATGATCGCCGCCGCCCGCCTGTCCATCAACTGCTGTCTGAGGGCGCTCATCTCCTTCTGCCGGGCAAGGAGCGCAGCGGAGTCCGCCTTCGGATCGGTGAAGAGCTTCTCCATCTCGACCCGCTTCGCCATGACGTCGTACCTCAGGTTGTGGGTATCCATGAAGTAGCGGCGCCATATCTCACGGCTCTTGCTTATCTGCTCCTTGGACAGGTTGAGGAAATGGCCCAGCCGCGCCGTTTTCCCGTGGTGGAAATAACCTTTCCGCTCGGGCGCGGGCTGCTGCCCGGCCGGGGCTGCCTCCTGCGCGGCCGGCGGGTCGGCCTGGTCGGTCTCCGCTACCAGCATGATGATCTCTTCGTCGTCTACGGCGGCCTCCTGGGCCAGAAGCGGGACCGCGAGGAAAAGCAGAAAGATCGCCGTACAGGCCAGAGCCAGGTATCCCCTCTTCATACCGACCTCCTATGTGTGGTGTTTTGATTCGATCATATATATGATACGCGTCGTCGTCGCATGACACGGCGCCTTATGCCTCGCTCGGCTCCATGTCCATCTTGATGGCGAGGAACTTCAAAAGGTCTCGCAAGGCCAGGATGCCCACCAGCTTCCCCCGGTCTATGACCATGAGGCGGCTGCTCCCCACCCTGTTCATCTTCTCCAGCGCCTGGGTGGCGTCGGCCTCCGGGTCGATGGTGTTGCCTTCCGTGCACGTGTCCACGATCTCCTTTACCGTGTGGCTGCCCCACTCGCCGCGCGGCACCTCTTTCACCCGGTTGATCGTGACGACGCCCATGAGTCGCTCGTGGTCAACGACGGGGAACATCTTGTAGTGGTACCGGTAAATGTAATCGTCCATTAGCTGCGAGAGGGTGACCGAAGGGTTTACCGTAACGATCTCAGGCTTCATGAAACGCCTGACGTGCTCGCCCTGGAGCGCCTTCTTGACGAGCAACCGGCGGTACGACCCCTGCGATGCGTTCCGCAGGAACATGCCGATGAGGAACCACCAGATGCCGCTGATGAGACTCCCGTAAATAAAGGAGAGTATCCCCATTATCATCATGGCGGCGCCGAAGCCTTCGCCGATCCTCGATGCAAGGCGCGTTGCCCACTGGAGGCTGCCTTTTGCCTGCCACAGGATCGAGCGAAGCACCCTGCCGCCGTCTAAGGGGAAGGCGGGCAGCAGGTTGAAGATGCCGAGCAGGACGTTCAGGGAAGCGAGGTAAAGCGGGACCGCCATATAGGTGGGGGGGACATAAGGCGCGGCGGAGAGCGTGAGCAGATAGAAGACGCCGGCCAGCACGAAGCTCGACAGAGGACCGGCGACCGCCATGTAGAATTCGACGGCCGGGCTGCTCGGCTCTTCCGTCATCTGGGAGACCCCTCCGAAGATGAAGAGCGTGATCCCGCTGATCTTCAGCCCGAAGCGGCGGGCGACAAGGGAGTGCCAGAACTCGTGGAAGATGATCGACGCGAAGAGCCCGAGCGCACCGGCAACGCCCATCCACCAGTAGGTGCTTTGTTGAAGCCCCTTGTAGTAGGCGGGGAAGACCACCGGTGGCCAGCGACCAGACGATGAGGAAGGCTATGACGAGCCAGCTTACGTCCGCGTTCACCGTAAAGCCGAATAGCCTGAAAAGTTTTATCTGTCGCCCGAACATCTTATCGACCCTCCTTGAGCGGCCCGCTCAGGACAAGCCGCGCTTTCGTATATCTATATATATAATGCGCCCCCGACCGAAAGGAAAGCCGACCGGGAGTCGGGAGATGCACGGCTACCACATGCACGGCGACCCGTGGAAGGAAGAGCGGTATTCGTGATGCTTGTGATAAAATACACAATAGCATTCATCCATATTCCGCCTAAAACCCAGGGCCGTCTCAGTTATCTTCCAATTAGTGAGTTATATCACATACTTGTTGGCGGCCCCTAAATTTCTCTTGACAGAGAAAGCACAATCTATTAGAAATTAGACTGGGGGGATGGCTACAAGACGTTTCCATCGACGGTCCCGGACGCGGCTATATCGATCAGGGGCTAGAGTCCGTTAGGGGCGAAAAAACACAGGAAACGCTTTATCCAGGCAAGCCTCAGGATGCACTAAGCGAAAAAAGCCGTTCGTGTACCGGGACGCGGGAGGATGTATGACGGAAGCGATGGGAGCCATTCTCGTAAGGCATAGGCGGGGCCGGGACGCGCTCATACCGATATTGCAGGACGTCCAGGGCGAGCTTGGGTACATCTCGCCCGAGTCTGTGGCTGCCATTTCCCGCTACCTGCGGATCTCCGAGAACGAGGTCTTCGGCGTCTCCTCCTTTTACGCGCAGTTCAGGTTCACCGAACCAGGCCGCCATTCGGTCAGGGTCTGCCTGGGGACCGCCTGCCACGTAAGAGGTGGATCGACGCTGCTCGATTCGGTCGAGAGCGGCCTCGGCATCGCCTGCGGCGAGACCACGCCGGACCGCCGTTACAACCTTGAGCGCGTGGCCTGTCTGGGCTGCTGCGCCCTGTCGCCGGTCGTCCAGATCGACGGCAGAATATTCAGCAAGATCACGGTGAACAAGCTGACGGAGCTGCTGAAGTACTATGAATAGCCTCAGGAAGATGATCGAGTCGGCGAAGCAGAAATGGGAGGCCTTGCAGTCGAGTGAAAAGCCCGTCATTTATATAGGAGCGGCATCGTGCGGGAGGGCGGCCGGCGCGACCCAGCTCATCGCACAGGCAGAGCGCTTCCTGCAGGAAAACAAGGTTGACGCGCAGATCGTCCAGGTCGGCTGCATAGGCCCCTGCTACCTCGAGCCCCTCGTGGACGTCCGCATGCCCGGCGCTCCCCGCGTCAGCTTCAACAACGTCACGTCCAAGTCCCTGGTCCCCATCCTGGAATCCGCCTTCATCAAGGGCCAGCTTACGACAAGGGGGGCGATAGGCCATTTCGGCCGCGGACCTTACAACGGCATCTCGCCGTTCTTCGATCTGCCGATGCTGAAGCCCCAGGTAAGGGTGGTCTTGCGAAACTGCGGTATGATCGACCCTGACAGGATCGACCACTACCTCGCCGTGGACGGCTACGCCGGGCTGATGAAGGTCCTGCAGATGACGCCCGAGGAGGTTATAGGGACGGTCAGGCAGTCCGGTCTTCGCGGCCGGGGAGGGGCCGGTTTTCCGACGTTCAGGAAGTGGACCTTTTGCAGGAACGCGCCGGGCGACCGGAAGTACCTCATCTGCAACGCCGATGAGGGCGACCCGGGTGCGTTCATGAATCGGTCGCTGATCGAGTCCGACCCGCACGCGGTCCTGGAG
Organism: uncultured delta proteobacterium; assembly: GCA_963835595.1. Classification (GTDB taxonomy): domain Bacteria; phylum Desulfobacterota; class Syntrophorhabdia; order Syntrophorhabdales; family WCHB1-27; genus CAWEPK01. Next base: position 497,948 of record CAWIGL010000002.1, read on the forward strand.
GGCATGCTGATCGCCGCCTATGCGATAGGCGCGGCAAAAGGCATTATTTACATCAGGGCGGAATATCCGCTCGCCATAGAGCGGCTGAAAAACGCGATCGGGCAGATGCGCGAATACGGATTGCTGGGAGAGCGCATTTTCGGCTCTGAGTTCGGCTTCGATATAACGATAAAGGAGGGTGCAGGCGCTTTCGTCTGCGGCGAGGAAACCGCGCTCATTGCTTCGATAGAGGGCCGGCGCGGCATGCCGCGCTCCCGCCCGCCCTTCCCCGCCCTATCGGGCCTCTTCGGCTCCCCCACCGTCATAAACAACGTCGAGACGCTGGGCACACTCCCGAACATCTTCCGGAACGGCGCAGACTGGTATGCGCAGTTCGGCCAGGAGGGCAACAGGGGGACCAAGACTTTCTCACTCGTCGGGAAGATACGCAGGCCGGGCCTCATCGAGGTGCAGCTCGGCACGACCCTCAGGGAGATCATCTACGATATCGGGGGAGGCCTCCAGAAACCTTTTAAGGCCATCCAGACGGGCGGTCCCTCGGGCGGCTGTCTTTCGGAGGAGTTCCTCGACCTGGCCGTGGGCTACGAATCACTTGCCGCAGCCGGCTCCATCATGGGCTCGGGCGGCCTCATCGTCATGGACGAGGACACGTGCATCGTCGACCTCGCCAAATACTTCCTCGACTTTACCCAAAAGGAGTCGTGCGGCAAATGCACGCCCTGCCGGATCGGTACGAGACATATGGTCGAGATCCTGCAGAAGATAAGCCACGGCGAAGGGAGCACCGACGACCTGCTCACCCTGAAAAGCCTGGGTGAGACCATCAGAAAAGGGGCGCTGTGCGGCCTCGGCCAGACCGCTCCGAACCCGGTCCTCACGACGCTCCATTATTTCAGGAACGAATACCTGGAGCACATACGGGACCAGCGGTGCAGGGCCGTAGTCTGCAAGGACCTGATCGAGTACCGGGTTATCCAGGAGAAGTGCACGGGCTGCCAATCGTGCGTCAAGGTCTGCCCGACGGGCGCTATATCGGGGCCGAGGTCGGAGCCGCACAATCTGGACACATCCAAGTGCATCAAGTGCAGGTCCTGCTACGAAGTTTGCCGCTTCGAGGCGATCGCGGGCGACGCAATCGTGATCCGCACGGCGGAGAGAAAATTATGACGAGGGGAAAAAGCTTCACCGTAACGATCGACAACCAGCACGCTGTAGTAAAGCCGGGCCTCACCATATTGGAGGCGGCGCGGAAGCGCGGCATTTACATCCCGTCGCTTTGCTCCCTCGACGGACTGCCCCCCTTCGGCGCGTGCCGCATGTGCATCGTCGAGGTCGAGGGATTGCGGGGATTTCCCACCGCGTGCACGACCCCTGTCGAGGAGGGCATGGTCATCAGGACGGACTCGGCCGAGATAAGAATACTCCGTCAGGAGATCCTCAAGCTCATGCTGAGCGAGCACCCGGCGAGCTGCCTCTTTTGCGGGGAGAAGGAAGAGTGCGGGCAGTTCCAGGTAACGATCAGAAAGGCAGGCGCGACGACCGGCTGCCGGTACTGCCCGAACGACGGGAGGTGCGAGCTGCAGCAGATCACGGAGCGCGTCGGCCTCGCCGATACCTCCTACCCGGTACGGTACAAGGGCCTTCCCGTAGAGAAGGACGATCCCTTTTACGACCGCGATTACAACCTCTGTGTCCTGTGCGGCAGGTGCGTTCGCATTTGCGGCTCGGTGCGTATGAACGGGGTGCTCAGCTTCAAGCAGCGCGGAAAGCTAACGACCGTCGGCCCCGCATTCGACCGGTCCCACCTGGAGGCCGGCTGCGAGTTCTGCGGCGCTTGCCTCTCTGTCTGCCCCACCGGCGCCCTTAGCGCCAAGACGAGTAAGTGGTACGGGAAGCCCGAAAGCGAAATGGCTTCGGTCTGCCCCTATTGCGCGGTCGGTTGCCGTCTGCTGCTTCAAACATCGCATAACCGGGTAGTGGACGTGCTTCCCGATTATGCCTCTCCCATCGACGGCGGTCTTCTTTGCGTGAAGGGTCGCTTCGGTGTGACCGAGTTAGTTAACAGCCCGGTCCGGGTCGTAGAGCCGCAAATGCTGACGCCATTCGGGTGCGAGGCCGTCACGTGGGAGCGGGCTATCGATTCGGCCGTGGAGAAGCTCTCGTCGACCTCGTCCGATGGATTCCTCATGCTCGTCTCGCCGCATCTATCGAACGAGGACCTCTTCATTGCCCAGCAGTTCAGCCGGCAGATAATGGGCAGCGACGATATAGTCTCAACCCTCTCGGCCGACCTGGCAGCCGACCTGCCTGCGTTCCTCAACCTAGCGTGCGGCTCGGACGACTTCGACACGATAGGCAAGGCAGACGCCGTCCTTGTAGTGGGCTTAGATGCGCGGTACGGCTACTCGCCGATCGGAGTGCGGGTCAAGAAGGCCGCGGAGAAGGGGACAAAGCTCATAACCATCAACGATGACGAGACCAACCTGGACTTACTCGCGGATACGCAGCTAAAGATCGGCCCGTCCGGTTGGGCCGGTCTGATCCGCCTGCTCGTCGCAAGGGGTGAAAAGCACATCTCCGGCCTTTCCGCCACATTGCAGGAAGCGGTCGACGAGGCGCAGGCAGCGCTCAAGGGCGCCGAGTGGACCGTGGTTGTGGTGGGGCCGGGCATCATGCGCGCCCCCGACAGGGGAGAGATCGTGGCTGCCCTCGAAGAGGCAGCCCGGCTGCACGGCGTCAGGGTCGTCGTGGCCCATCCCTTCACGAACCTGTCCGGCATGGTCGCGATGGGCGCGCTTCCAGGCGTGAAGCCCGGCGAAGCCTTGCGCAGGAACGAGACCGACGCCCAGGGGCAGAACCCTGCCCCTGCCATAAGGTCCGTCGACCTCACCAGGCCCAGGTCCGTCGTCTACATAATCGGGGAGACATGCCCGGAATGGCTGCCGCCTCACGATTTTCTCATTTTCCAGAACGGGCTTCCCGCTCCCTCATCGTGCCGGCCGGACCTGATCCTTCCGTCTACCCTCTTTCCGGAATCTGCCGGCGCCTTTATCACGGTCGAGGGGCGGCTCGCATCGTTTGGAGCAGCGGTCGAGCCGCAGGGACTGGCGCGACCGGACTGGTGGATAATGGCCAGCATAGCCAAAGGCCTGGGGAGGTGCAAGACGGTTTACGGCGATGTCGCGGCCGTCCAGACGGAGATCAAGAAGCACGTCAAGCCTTTTCCCGATGCAAGAAAGAGGATCGCCTTCACTCGCCTTGCCTGCGATCCTTCTAACGGGCACGCCCCGGCGCCGGAACAGACGCTCCCCCGCCGGTGCGCGCCCGATCTCGATGCTTACAGAGGTATGCCGCTCGCCGAAGCGGTACCCGGAATAAGACGGCTCGCGGAGGCAGGGAACTCCCGTGCAGCGGCCGCCGGGGGGCCGGGGCCGGACGAGCCGGCCGGAGAGGTACAGTGAACAGGGTCGTCGAACGAAGGATGATAGTGCCCAACCTGCATGTCTTGACGCTTGAGGCGCCTGACGTCGCCAGGAAGATGCGGCCGGGGCAGTTCGTGATCGTGAGGCCTCGCGACGAGGGGGAGCGCATACCCTTGACGGTCGCCGATTGGGACCCGGAGAAGGGGACGGTTACATGCGTGTTCATGGAGGTGGGCGCTTCTACCGGCGCGCTGGCCCTGCTCGGCCCGGGCGATACGGTCCCGACCTGCGTCGGGCCGCTGGGCAACGCCACCGAGATAGCCGATTACGGCAACGTCGTCTGCATAGGCGGCTGCTACGGAATAGGCAGCATCTACCCCGTATGCAGGGAGCTGAAACGGGCCGGCAACCGGGTCCTCATGATAGCGGAGGCGAGAAGCTCCTATCTGCTCTACTGGCTAAAGGAGCTGTCGGCCGTCTCTTCCCGGCTGCTTACGGTAACGAGGGACGGCAGCCACGGGGTCAAGGGCCATGCGGCGAAGGTCGTCGATCTTATCAGGGAGCAACAGAGCCTGCCCGACAGGATAATCGTGAACGGGTGCACGTTCCTGATGTCGCGTGTGTCTGAGCTGACGAGGGGCCTCGGGATACGGACGCTCGTCAACCTCAACCCCATCATGATAGACGGCACGGGTATGTGCGGCGTGTGCCGCGTGACCGTGGCCGGGCAGACGCGCTTCGCCTGTGTGGACGGCCCCGAGTTCGACGGCCATGCGATCGACTGGGTGGAGTTTCTGGCAAGGCGGAAGGCTTACACGGATGAAGAGGCGCTGCTTACGCGAAGGAGCGCGCGCGACGAGGTTGCCCATAGAGAGGGGAAGTGCCACCAATGAACGACGACCCTCAAGCCACAGAGGAGCGGGCAAGAAAGCTCGATTTGAATCGTAACGAGATGCCCAAGCAGCCGCCTGAAATAAGGCGGAGGAATTTCGGCGAGGTGGCGCTCGGCTACACGGCCGAGCTTGCCGTCACCGAGGCAAAAAGGTGCATGCAGTGCAAGAAGCCGAAGTGCGTGACGGGCTGTCCCGTCGAGATTGATATACCGGGCTTCATCTCGCACGTCGTCAAAGGTGATTTCGCAGGCGGCATAAGGAAGATCAAGGAGAAGAACTGCCTTCCGGCAGTGAGCGGCCGCGTCTGCCCGCAGGAGGCGCAATGCGAGTCGCAGTGCGTGCTCAAAAATAAGAAAGGGGAGATCGCCATCGGCAGAATAGAGCGCTTTCTGGCCGATTGGGAGTCGGCTACGGGAAGTGTGGAGGTCCCCCCGCGCACCAGGCCCACCGGAAAGAAAGTGGCCGTCGTCGGGTCGGGACCCGCGGGAATCACCGTTGCCGGAGACCTGATCCTCCTCGGACACGAGGTGACGATCTTCGAGGCCCTCCACAAGGCGGGCGGCGTGCTCACCTACGGCATCCCGGAGTTCCGGCTGCCGAAGAGCGTCGTAGCAAGGGAGGTGGACTACGTAAAGCGGCTCGGCGTCGAAGTGGTGACCGATTTCGTGGTAGGCAAAACGCGGACGGTCGATGAGCTTCTGGTGTCGTACGACGCTGTCTTCATAGGCACAGGGGCAGGGCTTCCATGGTTCATGAACATACCGGGAGAGAACCTGAACGGGGTTTATTCGGCCAACGAGTATCTGACCCGGATGAACCTCATGCACGGCTATCTTTTCCCCGGCGCCTCCACGCCCGTCAAAAAACACTCGAAGGTGGCGGTCGTGGGTGGGGGGAATGTCGCTATGGACTCCGCGCGTACGGCGCTCCGCATGGGCGCGGACGAGGTGTATATCGTCTACCGGAGGTCGCACGCGGAGCTGCCAGCGCGGCTGGAGGAGAGCGAGAACGCAGAGGAGGAGGGCGTAATCTTCAAGGTGCTTACCCTGCCCGTCGCTTACACGGGTGACGGAAACGGCTGGGTAAGGCGCATAGAATGCCTGCGCATGGAGCTGGGCGAGCCGGACGCCTCGGGCAGACGGTCGCCCGTCGAGGTGAAGGGGTCGAACTTCTTTATGGACGTTGACGCAGTCGTCTGCGCCATCGGCAACAGTCCCAACCCGCTGATCCCGACGACAACGTCGGGGCTGGAGGTCACGAAGCGCGGGACGCTGGTCGCGGATGCGGAGACGGGGAAGACCACGCGCGACCGCATATGGGCGGGGGGCGACATAGTAACCGGCGCAGCGACCGTTATCCTTGCTATGGGGGCCGGGAGAAAGGCGGCCAGGTCCATCCACGCCCACCTCTCCTAAGACCCCTGCCGCGACGCCGGCTCAGAACCACGAAAAACTGTGCCGTTAAATAACTTTACAGCCTCCGTAAATAATTTTTACAGCCTACCGCGAGGGTAGGCTTTTTTGTCTTGACAATGGCCCGGAACCTTGTGCATATTATCACAAGTATTTTGACACCGGTATTGGTTTGATGTAAAATTTGAGTCATCAAGGTCAAGCGGTCTAGATGCGGCCAGAAAACTCCTATGGTATCGATATCAATGCCGGAAAGTGCCGTCTCTGTCTGTACTGCGTTCAGCACTGTCCTGTAAAAGCGATCAAGCTCGAAGAGAATAGCATAAAGGTAATGCCTGACCGCTGCATCCTTTGCGGTAACTGCATCAAGGCCTGTCCCCACCAGGCGATGGACCACAGGAGCGGCATCGACCGCGTGAAGGAATATCTGGCGCAACGGCAGAAGGTCATTGCGTGCCTTGACGCGTCTTTTCCGGCCGAGACTGAAACTATCCTACCCCGTAAATGGGTAACGGCGCTGAGGGAGCTTGGCTTCACCGAGGTATGGGAGGGCGCCTTCGGCGCCGAGATGATCAGCAGGGCCTATACGAAGCTTATTCGGTCAGGAAGCCAGGGGGCCTCTCATCTCCTCGGTATGCCCGGCCATAGTCTTTTACGTGCAAAAATATCTGCCCCCTCTTATCCCCAACCTGGCGCCAATAGTCTCGCCCATGATCGCCATAGGCAAGGTCGCCCGCCGGGCGAGGGCCGGGTGGAAGTTTGTCTACATTACGCCCTGCCTCACGCAGCTCGGCGAGATGGCATCGCCTGAGGTCGGGGGCTTCGTCGATGAGGTGATCACGTTCAGGGACGTGAGGCGGATGATGGACCAGGCAGGGATCGTCGAGGCGGTGCTGCCGCAAGGCGATTTCGACGGGCCGAAACCAGGCCTTTCCCGCACGGTCCCGGTGATCGGGGGCCTCTGCCGGAGCATGGGTCTTAGCGTAGATGTCCTCATGGACGAGATCGGCACGACAGCGGGGCACAGGCGCTGCATGAACACGCTCACACAGATCGCGTCCGGTCACGCGCACGCGAGGTTCCTCGACCTTGTCTGGTGCGAGGGGTGCATAGACGGGCCGTTCATGGACCGTGAGGTCTTCAACCTGGGAAAACGGCAGGCCATAGCGCGTTATACGAAGTCGGAGATGGCACGGCACGACTACGCATCCGTGATAGACGACATCAAGGAGTACAGCGATATCGACCTCGCACGCGAGTTCCGCTCGATGGAGCAGAAGTTCCCCACGCCCGGAGAAGACGAGGTGAGGGCAATTTTGAGGTCCATCGACAAGGAGCCGCCCCATCGCAACCTCGACTGCGGCGCGTGCGGGTACGCGACGTGCACGGAGAAAGCGGTGGCGGTTGCCCAGGGCATGGTGGAGGCGGAGTACTGCCTACCATACTTGCTGGCCCAGGGCAAGAAGATTTACCAGCAATTGGAGAAGTCGCACCGCGAATTACAGCTTTCGCACCAGGAGCTGGAACAGGCGCAGGCGCAGCTCATCAGGACAGAGAAGCTGGCGTCTCTAGGTCAGCTGGCCGCCGGCGTCGCGCACGAGATCAACAACCCCCTCGGCACCATAACGATATACGCGCATGTCCTCCTGAAGAGCCTGGAGCCCGACGACCACCGGAGGGAGGACGTCGAGCTCATCATAAAGGAGGCGGCGAGGACGAAGGAGATCGTCCAGGGCCTCCTGAGCTTCGCAAGAGAAACGAAGCTGACACCGGGCCCCACCAACATAAACGAGCTGTTGGAGGACGTCCTGGGGCTCGTAGTCAACCAGTCTCTCTTCCACAACATCAAGATCAGGAAGGTATTTGCAGCGGAGATGCCGACCATCACCGCCGACTGGGCGCAGTTGAAACAGGTCTTCCTGAACGTCATCCTGAACGCGGCGGAGGCGATGGCGGGCAAGGGCACGATAACTATCACGACAACCGGCGGAAAGCGCAAGGTCAGGGTGAAGGTCCAGGACACGGGCCCAGGCATACCGCCGGAGATCATGGACAAGCTATTCTCCCCTTTCTTCACCACGAAAGAGAAGGGGACCGGTCTCGGTCTCGCCATATCGTACGGCATCATCGAGCATCACGGAGGCGCCATAGATGTGGGGACGGTTCTTGGGAAGGGGAGTACGTTCGTCATCTCACTGCCCGTCGGACAGTCAAGGCAAACAGAGGAGACCGGAGGTGAAGCGCCTCCGATAGACCTCAGAAAACTCAAGCCCTGGAGGAGAAATGGACAAAAAAACAAGAATTTTGCTCGTGGATGACGACGTCGACTTTGTCGACCTTAACAGGGCGGTATTGGAGAACCACGGCTTCGACGTTGTCGCGGCCTTCTCCAGCAGGGAGGGGCTGGACAAGGTGAGGTTCGAGCAGCCCGATCTGATCGTCCTCGACCTCGTTATGGAGAAGCACGATTCGGGTTTCGGGTTTGCGAAAACACTCAAGAAGGATCCCTTGTACAAGGCCATCCCTATACTCATGCTGACATCGGTAGCCGAGGCGACAGGATACGATTTCTCGCAGGAACTGGACGGGTACTGGATGAAGACGGACGATTACGCGAGCAAGCCGCTCTTGCCCGAAGAGCTTGTCAAGCGCGTGAAGGAGCTGCTTTCCAGGAGCAAGAGCGAGGCATAGGCAAAATGGATTCCGGGGGAGACCTTGAACGCAGGGGATAGGCCCATGCATATACTGGTCGTCGATGACGAGCGGGGCATCCGCGAGGGATGCCGGAGAATACTTGCGCCCGAGGGCTACGCCGTAGAGATAGCCGAGGACGGACGCGAGGGGCTCGATAGGGTCCGCTCGAAGGCCTTCGACCTGATCCTTGTGGACCTCATGATGCCCGTCGTAAGCGGCATCGAGATGATGGAGCAGGTGAGCGCTTACGATCCCGAGATCATCATGATCGTCATAACGGGGTTCGCCACGGTGGAGACGGCGGTCGATGCGATGAAGCACGGGGCATACGACTACGTGCCCAAGCCCTTCACGCCGGACCAGCTCCTCGCTGTCGTCAATAGGGGCATCGAGAAGAGACGGCTGCGCCAGGAGGCCAGGCGGCTGACGGAGGAGCGGGACCAGAAGCTCCTGGAGATAGCGCACGAGACGTCGAAGATCCACGCCATCGTCAATTCGCTCGCGGACGGTATACTGGTCTTCAACCGCGACAGACAGCTTGCCCTCTGGAACCCGGCCGTAGTCAGGATGCTCGACCTTAACGGGCGGATCGAGGCGGGCAAGGCTATGGAGGAGATCATCTCCCACAAAGGGCTGGCGGAGATGATCGGCAAGGCCTACCTACCCCACTCCGCCCGATATACGGTGCAGTCGGAGGAGATAGAGCTGACCGCGCCCGAGCCCAGGACGCTGATGGTCAACCTTTCCACTGTCCGGGATGAGAGCGGCAGGGAGCTGGGCGTGGTGAGCGTGCTCAGGGATATTACGAGTCTGAAGGAGATCGACCAGGTCAAGTCCCAGTTCGTGACGATGGTCGCCCACGAGCTTCGCGCGCCTCTCGCCGCCGTCGAAGGATATCTTTCAGCGTTCCTGACGGGAGCGGCAGGCGCCGACCCGGAGCTAAACCGCAACATGCTGGAGCGGGCGAAGGTGAGGACCGGATCGCTGCTCGACCTCGTAGACGACCTTCTCCGGTTGGTCAAGCTGGAATCGAAGAAGGTCGTAAGAAAGAAGGAGCTCCTTGACCTGGGCGGAGTGCTTCGGAGCACGGTGGAGCTGCTCAGGCCGCAGGGCGAGGGAAAAGGGCTCAGCTTCAGGGTAGAGCTGCCCGATACCCTGCCCCCGGTGGAGGCGGACCGCAGCGAGATGGAGCAGCTTTTTACAAACCTCATATCGAACGCGATCAAGTATAACGTTAAAGGGGGCAAGGTCATCGTGCGGGCGAAGCCGGACAACCATTTCCTCGATATCAAGGTGGCGGACACGGGCGTCGGCATAGACGGGGAAAACCTCCCCCATATCTTTGAAGAGTTTTATCGGGTATCGGGACCCGAGACGCGATATACGCCGGGCACCGGCCTCGGACTTTCTATCGTGAAGAGGATCGTCGATTCACACTTCGGCCGGATAGAGGTGACGAGCAAGGTCGACAAGGGTACGACGTTTACGGTCAGGCTTCCCATGAAACAGCGGATCGGCACTGTCCAAGACGGGATCGGGGATAACTTTTCAAAAAGGAGAAGACATGGCTAACAGAGCGGTCGAGGTAAGTCAGACGGAACATAAGCTCAACGAGATCGTCGAGAAGCAGCAGCTAGCGCCCTCCGTAGTCATGTGGAAGCTCTATGTCCCCGACATAGCCAAGCGCGTCAAGCCGGGCCAGTTCGTGGTGCTGCGGGTGGACGACACGGGTGAGCGGATACCTCTCACCGTGGCCGATTTCGATAGGGAAACAGGGCAGATAACGGTCATCTTCCAGGAGGTGGGCGCATCGACCAAAAAGCTCGCCAGGATGGTTGCCGGCCAGGTCGTTCTCGACGTCGTCGGCCCCCTGGGCAAGGCAAGCCACATAGAGAAATTCGGGACGGTCGTCTGCGTCGGCGGCGGCGTGGGCGTTGCGCCCGTCTATCCCATAGCCAAGGCGCTCTACCAGGCCGGGAACGAGATCATCTCGATCATCGGGGCAAGGAGCAAGGAGATGCTCATCCTCGAAGACGAGATGAAGGCGATCAGCCACAAGCTGTTCGTCACGACGGACGACGGCTCGTACGGCCACCACGGGTTCGTCACCGACGAGCTGACGCGGCTCATCAAGGAAGGGGTGAAGATCGACCTCGTCCTCGCCATAGGCCCGGTCGTCATGATGCGGGCCGTCGCTGAGGCGACGCGGCCTCACAACCTGAAGACCGTCGTCAGCCTCAACTCGATCATGATCGATGGAACGGGCATGTGCGGCGGGTGCAGGACGACCGTCGGAGAGGAGACGAAGTTCGTCTGCGTGGACGGCCCGGAGTTCGACGCCCACAAGGTGAACTTCAAAGAGCTGATGCAGCGCCAGCAGATGTACAGCAGGGAAGAGCGGCGCGCCATGTGGGACCACCAGTGCAGGCTGGAGGCCCAGATGCCGGTGAAGAAGACCAAGAAGCGCGAGAGGATGCCCGAGCAGGAGCCGAAGCTGCGCATCCAGAACTTCAATGAGGTGGCGCTGGGCTACACGCGGGAGAACGCGCTGCGCGAGGCGGCGCGCTGCCTGACGTGCAAGAAGCCCGCCTGCGTCGAGGGCTGCCCGGTCGCCGTCCAGATACCCGAATTCATAAGCAAGATGAAGGAAGGCGACTTTATGTCCGCCATCCGCATCATAAAGGAGACGAACAGCCTCCCGGCGGTATGCGGCCGCGTCTGCCCGCAGGAGACGCAGTGCGAGAGCAAGTGCATCCTCGGTAAGAAAGGCGAGCCCATAGCGGTCGGCCGGCTCGAAAGGTACGCGGCCGACTACGAGCTTACCGCCGGTGACGTGAGGGTGCCGCAAAAGCCGAAGCCTACCGGCAAGCGGGTGGCCGTCATCGGCGCGGGGCCTGCCGGCCTTACAGTGGCAGGCGAGCTTGCCAAGAAGGGGCACGAAGTGACGGTTTTCGAGGCGCTCCACAAGGCGGGCGGAGTGCTCGTTTACGGCATCCCTGAGTTCCGTCTGCCTAAGGCCATTGTCCAGCGCGAGGTCGATTACGTCCAGAAGCTGGGCGCAACGATAAAGCCGAACACCATCGTGGGCCAGACAACCAGTGTGGACGAGCTTTTCAAGGAGGGCTACGACGCGATCTTCGTCGGCACGGGCGCCGGCCTCCCTTACTTCCTCAACATCCCCGGGGAGAACCTGAACGGCGTTTACTCGGCCAACGAGTTCCTCACCAGGGCCAACCTGATGAAGGCGTACCTCTTCCCCGAATACGACACGCCGATAAAGATGGCGAAGACGGTGGCTGTCGTCGGCGGGGGCAACGTGGCGATGGACTCGGCCAGGGTCGCAAAAAGGCTCGGCGCAGACCACGTCTACCTTATATACCGCAGGTCGCGGGCCGAGATGCCGGCGAGGGCGGAGGAGGCCCACCACGCCGAGGAAGAAGGCATCGATTTCCGTATGCTGACGAACCCCGTAAGGATCATCGGCGACGACAAGAACTGGGTCAAGGGCATCGAATGCGTCAAGATGGAGCTCGGCGAGCCTGACGCCTCCGGCAGGCGCAGGCCCGTAGAGATCAAGGGCTCCGAGCACGTCATCGACGTTGAGGTGGTCGTCGTGGCCATCGGCCAGGGCCCGAACCCGCATCCTCACCCAGAGCACGGAGGGTCTGGCCCTGCGGCGCTCCGGCAACATCGAGGCGGACCCTGAGACGGGGAAGACAAGCCGCAAGGGCGTATTCGCGGGCGGCGACATCGTGACGGGCGCGGCGACGGTGATCCTGGCGATGGGCGCGGGACGGAAGGCGGCGGCGGCGATAGACGAGTATTTGCGTACGGGTCAGTGGTAATATAACAGCAAAGAGATTACATTTTAAGCGTTGGCGTAAGTTCTGACCTCCCGCTCCAACCGATCCCCCAGCGCCTCGGCGGTGACGTCGAGGTCGTATTGGGCCTGCAAGCCGAGCCAGAATTCGGCAGAGACCCCGAAAAACCTGGCAAGCCTCAACGCAGTGTCGGCGGAAACGGCCCGCTTCCCCAAAACGATCTCATTGATCCTGCGGGCAGGCACGCCAATACTGAGGGCCAGTCTGTTCTGGCTCAGGCTCATCGGCTTAAGGAACTCCTCAAGCAGCACTTCGCCCGGATGAACGGGATGTAATTTCTTATGCATGATTCCTCTCCTAATGATAATCGGTTATCTCAACTTCCTCGGCGTTACCATTCTGCCATTTGAAGCAAATGCGCCACTGCGCGTTGATTCTTACGCTCATTTGTCCCTGCCGGTCGCCCTTCAACTTCTCCAGACGGCTGGATGGCGGCGCCTTCAAGTCGTTCAAGGTTGTTGAGTTGTTAATCATGCGCAGTTTTCTCAGCGCAGCCTGCTGTGTGTCCCATGGGAGCTTATTGGATCCCTCCCGATTATATATCTTTGCGGTTTCCTTATCTTTGAAAGATTTAATCATTCAGGAATAGATTATATCTGATGGCGTTCAACGTCAAGCGTTAAAGCACTTGAAGCAGACACTTCACGACGCAGTCCGCAGACCATGCGGCGGGGGAAACGGGCAGCCCGGCGGTCACGGGCAAAGGACCGCAACTGCAAAGATGGGAGAAACGAGAAAGACAATCAGTATTGCCGACAGGAGCAGTTTCATGGTGTGCCTCCCACATAACTCTATGACATGTTTGTGCCTGACGTTCATGGCAGCTAACGCCGCGCGAGGCGTGTGTGAATATTACCACCCGTGATCGTAAAGTATCAAAGGAATTGCGGACGTGAAGCCTTACAGGATTGGACGCCGCAGCCGCAGCCGAGGGGGATAAAGATTGCATCCCTCCCTATGTGCCGGGGCTCCCCATAAAGCCGCCTCGAGCACTTACCGCCGGCCCGCAGCCTCGATGATATAAAACGGGCCGCTTCCCTCGGCAGCGGGCCCGCAAGGGAATACCTCCAAAAGCCCGGGGCGGGCCATGTAGCCGGACGGGCCGATGAACCCCGATGATTGCGTGTTGCGAGGTGTGCCGAATCTCAAAGATTGGCTGTCAGATGCAAAAAGCGCACCAATGAAAGACCGCGTAAAAGGATGTAAAAGAAACATGAAAACACAAAACGGATGTAATCGCATTTGTTTTACATAACTTAGCGGTCAACGGGCATTGCGGTCCGTATAACATTCTTAAAAATCTTTTAAAAATTTTTTCAACATGCCGATTTTACTTGACAACATCCCCCGTCCATTTTAAGATTCACACAATCTGGAACGTCATACAACTGCTGCACAAAGCTTGAGGGTCTCGGGACTTCAGCAGGTTAACTCAGCGACAGACGACAAGCTGCCACAAGACGCATTCGAAGCTTGAGCGCCGGTTCCTCCTTACGAAGAGGCCGGCCGGGTCCAATCGAGAGGAAGAGGCTCGGGCCGCCCGAGCGCCCACGCGATAAGAGAGGCGCCGAAGACCGGCGGAAGGAGAGAACGAAAAGCGTAACGGGGCGAATGAAGTAGCGATTTGATAAATCAGGGCTCTCCCGACTCTCGGCCAAGATTAGGGAGACGCAAGTAAAGAAAAAGGACGGCAGGTTGGTGCCAACCCACCTATAGCCGTCCTTTTTCTTTGGCCCTGGCCCAACTTGCCGGCCCGACGCCGGCGGAAGGAAAGCGGGCTGCCGGCGATATGGCGATTCAGAAAGCTCGATTAACGGGCAAGCACATCATGAAGAGGAGGTCCATAGTGAGTGCAGCCGTGAAGCTTCCCTGTTTGTTTTTGCTTGCCGTCATTATCGGGTCGGTTTCAACGGCATGGGCCGCAGACCCTGCCCCCGCCGCGCAGCCGGCGCAGACCGTCAATCCGTCGATCAACCCTGTCACCCAGGCGGCGGTCAACGCGGGGGTGCTCGCTTGCGCCGGCCGGATCAACGAGGTCATGAACTTCCTGGGCGCGGGCAGCCAGGAGATGAGGGCACGGATCTTTCCGCCCGTCATCGACCCGGACCGGAGGATGACAGCGATCTCAATAGAGATCAAGTCCCAGAATATGCCGGCCGCCTATGCCGGCGCCGCCTTCGCGCCGAACCAGGCAAACGGCTGCGGCGCAACGTATGAGGCGGTAGGGTATTGGGGCATGACCTGCGAGAATGTCGCAGCCAAGCAGTTTGCCCTGCTGCGACAGGCCGGCAAGCTGGGCCAGGAAATCACCGTGCTGGACGGCGGCCCGGGGCTCGCCGTCTTCCTTATGCCGGCTGGCACAGGCTGCATTTCGATAAAAAGGGAGGTGATGCAGTGAGAGGGGCCTGCGAAGGCCGCTTCTATTTCTTTCGGCATTTATTCATGTCATCCGGGCCGGTCCCGAGTTACAGGGACGGCCCATCCGTACAGCGGAACGGCTTATTATAAATAGGAAATGCCAATCTCAAAGAAGAAGGGGGAAAAAGATGAAGAGGAAAGGAGACACGCGGCATTACAGGTTCTTGCGTATTGCGGCCGTCATGCTCATGATGGTGCTGGCCGCCGCATTTGCCCAGGAGGCGCGAGCAGCAGATGAAACAGGTTGGGTAGGATTTAGCTCTGTTGCTGCTCCTGTTGTTGTTGATATGAATTTCACTCCGGGCATAATTTCCAACAATGGCGGCACAGTTCAGATGCCGAATGGCGTGACCATGAATAACACCTTGAACATCACCGCCGGCGGTGCGTCTGTCACCGGCGGGACGACTACGGACTCCCTAAGCGCCACCGGCACCACGAACCTCAACACCACCGGCAGCGCCGGCACGAGCATCGGCAACGGGAGCAGCACCACCACGGTGCTCGGGAACACGCTTATCAACACGACGGGCGGCTCAAGTACGACCATCGGCACGCTGGGTAACAACACCTTCGTGAACAGCAGCAATAGCTACATAGGCGTCACGAGCAATACGGGGGGCAGCACGACCGTCGCTATCGGCAACGCCTCAGGCACCGCCAACGCGGCGAACACCATCGGCGCCAACAGCGGCACAGGCCTTACTACCTCGACTAGCATCGGCGCCAACAGCGGCACGGGCATCACCACGAACTACATGGGCAACAACACAAGCACGTTGGGCGCCACGGTCAACTACATGGGCCAGAACACCGCCACGACGGGCGGCGGCACCACCAACAGCATCGGTTACAACGGCGCCACCACGGGCGGCGTCACCGCCACCACCATCGGCTGGAACAACGCCACCGGTGGCACCACCACCAACAACATGGGTTACAACAACGCCATCGGCACCACCCTGAACTCCATGGGCACCAACGTCACCACCGGCACCAGCGCCAACAGCATCGGCACCAACCTGGCCGGAGGCACCACCGCCAACAGCATGGGTCTGAACATCGGTTCAGGCGGCACCTTGAACGGCATGGGCGTCATCGCCGGAACCGGCCCCACCGTCAACTACATAGGCACTTGGACCACTCCTCCCCCCGACGGCGGCCCGGGCTCCCCTGGGTTGGGGAGCGGCTACAGCACCAACGGCATCGGCAACACGAACGCATTGACGACGGTAACGTCGCAAGGCGGGAACAGCTATTCGTCGGTAGTCAACAACGCGTCGAGCCTGGCCAGCGTCTCAACATCGACAAGCAGCAGTAATATCGCCGGTGCGACGACCGGCACCGCGGGCGGGATGAGCGTCGTCCTGAAGGGCGCCACCAGCACGGGCACCAGCGCAGGCACCTCCGGGGCTCAAGTCCTGGTGAACAACCTGGGCAATCTCGTCCAGGCTACCCCGGCTTCGGGTGCCACTCCTGCCAATACGTCCTCCGCTTTCTTCGGCATGAGCAACGGCCTGGGGAACACACACGGTATGGTTGTCCAGGAGAACCAGACGACCATGTCAGGCGGCTACCATTCCACCAGCATGACCCTCAGCGACTACGGCGCGACCTTCCGGAACGCGATCGGAGGCGCCGCGAGGGTGACAGGCGTGGCGGACGGCCAGGCCCGTTGGGATGCGGTCAACTACGGGCAGTTGAGAGAAGTGTACGGCGGCATCGCGGCCGCTGCGGCCATCGCCGGGATACCGAACCCGATCGGCCAGAACAGGTTCATCATAGGCATGGGCTACGGCAACTTCATGGGCTTCAGCTCCTTTGCCTTCGGCGCAAAGGCTGCCATCACGAAAAACGTCATGCTCCAGTTCGGCGTGGGCTTCTCCCAGAACAACAACCAGACGTATAGCGCCGGCGTGGGCTACAGCTTTTAGCACCACGTCTTTTACCACGAAGTCTTAGGGTACACAAAGCGGCCACGGGCCTTTTAGGTCCGTGGCCGCTTCATCTCATCGGTTGATCGCTTCTCAATTCCACCTATGGACATACCGCCCGGAACGGGAGCTTGCCCGGCCGGGGCGCTTTCTGACGGGCAGGTCGTTTCCAAATACGCCTTCACCCTCACCCCACCCCTCTCCACGCTGCGCGCTAAAGCGATCTTTGTTTTGCGCTCCGCGCAGGTAGTGTTTGGTCGGGCAAAACACGTGAAAGAATCGGGCAGTTACCCCTCACCCCGACCCTCTCCCCTCGCCAGGGAGAGGGAGTATGGACCCCTTTGGCGTCAGGGGTATCTTGGGAGGGCATAGCGGCAGGAACGGGAGTCTGTTCGGCCGAGGCGATTTTTGATGGGGAACCCGCCCCACGTGAGGAGGGAAGGGTCGAGCGCCGTGATCGAGGAGCCGCCCGACGAAACTATACAGTTGAAGTATGTTGAGGAGGTGCGGCCCGGAAAGACAGGCCGGGGCACCCACGCACGGTGAAGTGCGTGGGTCGAACGCAAAAAGCGCCCGGACGCGGCACACCCCGTAAGGAAAAGGCCCTGCGGACCTCAAGTCCGCAGGGCCTTTTCTAAGCAATCTTACCGGCACTACGCCAGGGCTTTCAGCTTAGCCTGCAAGTTTTTGACAAACTCCTTTTCCACCTCGTTCGCCTTGCTCCTCATCACCCTGTCGCCGAACATGGCCAGCTTCCCCACCATGCTCACGTCCATCCTGTAGGCAATCTCCACGTCTCCGCCGCCCAGCTCCTTCAGGTCCATCGTGATCTTGTCCTTCATGTGGCCGAGCTTCGTCTTGTCCTCGGCCTCGCCCTCCATCTCCAGGTGCGTGGGGGCCTCGACCTTCGTGAGCACCTGCCGGCCGGCCATCGTCACCTTGATGATGCCGACGCGCTGCTTCATCGTAACGTCGTAAGTCTTGTCGTCGATTTTCTCGATCTTCTCGGCGCCCGGCAGGCAGGCGGCTAGGGCTTCCACGTCAAAGAGTGTCTCCCACAGCTTATTGATGGGCGCGTTCACCGTGAACTTTCCTTCGATAATCATCTATTCCTCCTGACTTTCGGGCTCCTGCGCCCGTTCGCTACTTCTTCTCGGCCGCTCTCTCTTCGGCATCCTTCTGGATGATCTCGCCTAGGAGGACGTAGCTCCTGTTGCCGGGGGTCGTGGCCTGCTCGATAAGAAGGTCGATGAACGACAGGCCCTGGGACGCGACGTGCGCGTCAACCCATTTCCTGTGAGGCTGGTCGCCTGTGCCGAACATATGGCGGGCGCAATCTATGGCGCTGCCCGTTTTTGCCTTCTTACCGCAGACGGGGCATATTATTGGACCGCTTAAGCTCATCGTATCCTCCTTTGATTACTTCTTCTGTTCCTTTTCTTTCTTTTCCCTCAGCGCCTCTACGACCATATGGGGCCGCACCGGGCATTCCTTCATCTGGATGCCGAAGCGGTGGAACAGCGCGTTGCCTATCGCGGCAGCGGTCGGGTTCGTGAGGCCCTCGCCCGCTTCCTTCGCGCCGTAAGGACCTTCCGGCTCGTAGGTGTCGATCTCCGCGATGTTCGCCGGAGGCATCTCGGGCGCCCTTATCATCTTGTAGTCTACGAGGTTCGGGTTCATCAGCTTGCCGTCCTCGTATGGCATGTATTCGAGGTAGCCATAGCCCGCCGCCATCGAGAAGGCGCCTTCGAGCTGGCCGATGAGGCCCAGGTGGTTGATCGGCTGGCCGCAGTCGTGGGCGGTAAAGCTGTCAACGAGCGTGATCTTGCCCGTCTCATCGTCCACCTCGACCTCGACGCCCTGGAGCATGTAGCTGTAAGCAGGGGAGATCATGCCCTTTCTGTGAGGCGTATAGTAGCCGCGGCCCATGATCTTCTGGCCGTCTTTGCCGCGCAGGGCCTTCCTTACCAGCGCCACGAAGTCCTCGCCCCTTTCCGGGCGGGCGATGGCGTGCACCCACCTGTCCTTGATGTCGAGGTCGTAAACGATGTTCAGCCCGGACTGCGCATAAGCGAACTCCAAAAGCTGCTTCTTCGCGCTTTCCGACGCCATCTTCACGGCGTTGCCCGTCATGAGCGTCTGCCTGGAGCCCCAAGCGCCGAGGTCCGGCGGGCAGTGGTCCGTGTCGCCCGAGTGCACCTTGATGTCCTCGACCTTGACGCCGAGGGTCTCCGCGCAGATGATGGCCATCGTGGTGTTGGAGCCCTGGCCGATGTCCTGTGCGCCCACGTGCAGCTCGACCGTGCCGTCCTGGTTGATCGTGACGACCGCCGACGAGAAGGAATAAGGCGTGTCGAACCAGTTGAAGATGCCGCCCGACATGAAGCCGCAGGCGGAGACGCCGAGGGAGTGGCTCGCCGGCATCGTCTTTTTCTTTTTATCCATCCACTTTTTGATCTCGTCAAGGCACTGGTCGATGCCGCAGCTCGCGATGGTCGCCTGGCCGGGCAGTATGGTCCCTTCTTTGTGGGCATTCTTCCGCCTCATCTCGATGGGGTCGAGGCCGAGGTCGGCCGCGATCCACTCGATCTGCTGCTCGGAGCACCACATGGCCTGGGGCGCGCCGAAGCCGCGC
This sequence comes from uncultured delta proteobacterium, assembly GCA_963835595.1. Lineage (GTDB taxonomy): Bacteria > Desulfobacterota > Syntrophorhabdia > Syntrophorhabdales > WCHB1-27 > CAWEPK01. Next base: position 517,237 of record CAWIGL010000002.1, read on the forward strand.
ATCGATGTTGAGGGCAGGGTGTTCGTGTAGACGCGGTAGCCGTCATAGCGGTAGCCTTTTTTCCATTCATAAGGGAAAGAGTGGAAGAAGCCGGTCAGGTAGAGGGCAGTAGCGCCCATGCCGGTATATGCGCCGCCGTTAGTGAAGACCTTGGCCTCCCGCGCGAGGAACGTCCCGTCCTTCTTCACGCCCGTCCGGGTGTAATAGAACATCGGGGTGCGCCGCTTGGTGGCTATGAAGTCTTCTTCCCTCGTGTAGACGATCTTGACCGGCCTGTAGCATTTCATTGAGAGGATGGCGCTGCAAAAGATCGCGCCGTCGAGCTCGAACTTGCCGCCGAACCCGCCGCCCGTATACGGACCGATGACCCTGATGTCGCCCTCTCTCATGTTGAGGACACCGGCCATAAGGCCCTGCATGTAGTACGGCGACTGGTTGGAGTGGTAAATGGTCAGCTTCTTGTCGGGGGTGTAGCTCGACACGGCGCAGCGCGTCTCCATGCACATGTGGGCCTGGCCGCCGCAACGGAACCAATCTTCCCTGATGTAGTCGGCCTCCTCGAAGCCCTCGTCCGCCTCACCCCACTCGATGTGGCGGGTGACGTTGATGTTCCTCTCGAAGCCTTCGTGGATATCGGGGGCGCCCTTCTTGATGGCTTCCAGGGGCTCGAAGACTGCGGGCAGCACTTCGTATTCGACCTCGATAAGATCCAGGGCCTTCTCCGCGATCTCCTCCGTCACGGCGGCAACGCACGCGACAGGCTCGCCGATGTAGCGGACCTTATCGACGGGCAGTATCTGCTCGTCGCAAAGGTCTTTATAACGCCGCCAGATGCCCTGCTTCACGCCGAGGGTGTCCTTGCCGGAGGCAACGCACTTGACCCCTTCGAGCTCCAGGGCCTTCGTGAAGTCGATGTTCTTGATCTTTGCGTGGGGGTGGGGGCTTCTCAATATCTTGCCGTAAAGCATCCCTGGGAGCTTCACATCGAACGTGTAGGTGGCCCGGCCCGTGATCTTGGCCCAGCCGTCTACGTTATGGACGTGCGTATTGAGTACCCTGAACGGCTCGTGTGGGTTGATTACTGTATATTTGTTCATGACTTTGCCTCCGTGTATTTGCCCTTAGCCACCGCATCGATGGCGCGGACGATGCTGTTGTAGCCGGTGCAGCGGCAGATGTTGCCCTCGATCCCGTCCCTGATTTTTTTCTCCGTCGGGTTCTTGGCTTCCATCAGAAAGGCCGTGGCCGACATCAGCATCCCGGCCGTGCAGAAACCGCACTGGAAGGCGCCTTCATCGAGGAAGGCCTTCTGGATCGGCGCAAGCTCGCCGTCCTTTTCGAGACCCTCGACCGTCATGATCTTCTTGCCCTGGGCCTGGACCGCGAGCACGGAGCAGCCCTTTACGGCCATCCCGTCAACGATGACGGTGCAGGCGCCGCAGGAGACCGTGTCGCAGCCCCTCTTGGTGCCCGTAAGCTCCATCGCGTCCCTGATCGCTTCGACCAGAAGGGTCTTCGTGCTTATGTAAACCTCGTACTCCCGGTTGTTCACATTGAAATGCATCAACTGTTTATCCATAACGGGCCTCCTTGTCAGCCGGAAATCTTCGCCTTTTCAAAGGCTGCTTTCGCCATCCTCTTGGTCAGTATCTTTATAAGATGGCGCCGGTATTCTTCGGAAGCGTGGATGTCGGCGACCGGCTGGCATTCCGCGGCCGCTGCCTCTCCCGCCTTCTCGAAGACCGCATCGGTCAGCTTCGCGCCGATCAGGACCTTTTCAGCCTCTTTCGCCCTGACCGTCGTTGTCGCCGCGTTGCCCAGCACGACCCTGGCGTCCTTGCACGTACCGCCGCCGTTGAGGGTGACGGTGGCGGCTACGGCCACGATCCCCTGGTCCGAGTCGAGGAGGTTGAATTTCTGATACTTGGTGGCCGATTTCTTCGGGCGGGGCGGCACGATCACCTCGACGATGATCTCGTCGTGCTCCATAGCCGTCTCGAAGAGGTCCGTATAGAACTCGTCGAGGGGGATGACGCGCTCGCCGCGGACCGAGGCGACCTTCACGGAGCCGCCCATCGCCGTCAGCACGGGGGCCGGGTCGCCGGCTGCGTCCGCGTGGGCGAGGTTCCCGCCGATGGTCCCCCAGTTCCGCACCTGGATCGAGGCCAGCTTCTCCTCCATCTCGACGAGGACAGGGTATTTCTCTTTCATCAGGGCCGATTTCTCGATCATGCGGTGCGTCGTCGTGGCGCCCATCCTGAGACCCTGTTTCTCGTCGAACTTGATGTAGCTAAGCTCGTCGAGCCCCTTGATGTCGATCACGTATTCCGGCGTCACGAGGCCCTGGCGCAAGATTATCAGCAGCGACTGGCCTCCGCAGATAACCTTGCAGTCTTCCTGGTGCTCCGAGAGCATTTGGAGCGCCTCTTTGGCGCTGCCGGGTTTGAGGTAGGTAAAATCGTTGATCATAAGCCTCTCCTTTCGATGAAGTCTTCGATGTTCACCATACGGCCCGGGCTTTCCTCGATGTCGGGGAACTCCCAGCAGGTGAACACTGCACTGCTCTTAACCCTCGGCCTCTCCGCGTCCGCCCCCTCCCGATTGCGGAAGCGTGCGCAAAACTCGATATGACGGCCTCTGTAAATGGCGCACTCTCTGCACGGGACCTTGGAGAACGGACATACCGCTATTGCCTTCGACACTGCTTCCTCCAACAATTATAATGCATTCTGCGCTGATGGGTTAGAGAATTTTCCCAGGACTCGCCCCCCATTGTCCGCAATCGGTTGTTTCCTATGCCGACCGGGTTGCCTCTCCGATCCAACCGATTGCGGTGACTTTCATTATCGTGAACCCTTACGCGAATATACGATTAACTATTAACGTTTGTCAAGGGGAATTTTATGCAAACGGACGAAGCGGGAAAAATTGTGTTCACTATAGAAAACCACTGGCCGTTGCGCCGGGGCGAGCGGGCTTAGGGCTCCTCTTTGCCGATGCTGACGCCTGTGCCCTGCCCGGCGCCTATCCGTTTCAGGAAGGTCTCCCTCTTCTCGACCGGCACGTAGATATGATAGATGCCCCGGGGGAGCTTGTACTTGCGTATGTGGAGGTTGTACTGTCGGAACGTCCTGTAAGGCAGCTCCATCGCTTCAGCGAGGAACGCCGTGTGGGTCTCCCGCTCGACCTCGATGGTAATCTCGGCCACCGCATACGGCTTGTAGTAGTCGGCCTTGCGCACGGGCAGGCCGTATTTGTGCGGGTGCGACAGTATCTCCTTCAGGGCCGCTATGCGGTAGACGTACCTCTCCGTCTCCTCCGGCAGGAACATCTCGAAGAAGTCGTGGGTGTTCTGGTTCTGTATGGCCTCCCTGACGCGGGCCTCGCCCGTGTTGTAGGCCGCCATCGCGACGAGCCAGTCGCCGAACTCGGCGTGGAGCCTGCTCAGGTACCCGAGGGCGGAGCGCGTGGACCTGTGGACGCTGTACCGCTCGTCGATGCAGTCGTTGATGAAGAGGCCCTCCCTCTTGCCCGTCTCCTTTATGAACTGCCACAGCCCCCCCGCGTTGGCCCTGGAGAGGGCCCTGGGGTTGAGGTAGCTCTCCGCGATCGGCAGGTAGATGAGGTCGGGGGGCATCGCCATCCGGTCTATCTCCCCGGAGACGACGTTGAGGAACTTGCCGTACCGCTTTATAAGGACCGTGAGAAGGCCCCTGTTGTCGAGGAAGTTGTAGAACTCGCGCTCGAAGCCCTCCCTCGCCTCCTCGTTGGAAAGGTGTATCGTCCTGTCGCAGAGGACCACCCGCTCGGGGACGGGCGCCATCTTGAGGAAGGCGACCTCTTTTTGCAGGCCCTCCACCTCTTTTTCTATCTCCGGGATCCTTCTTTCCTGGGAGGGCGGCCTTTTCGCAGGGGCCTCCGGCTGGGCGCGAAGGCCGGACGGGACGAGGCAGGCGGCGGCAAGGAGCGCCAGGCAGGCGGGAAGCGCCCTGTATCTCATTTCCTCCCCTCCTCCCTGATGATCTCCGTCAGGGTCTTGACCCTGTTCTGCATACGGTCGATCAGGGCCTTGATCTCGATGAGCAGCGAGGCCATGCTCTCGTGCCTTCTCCTGTAGACGACCTCCAGGTCTTTTCTCCAGTTCTCGGTGACCTCGGCCTCGCGCTTTGCGGATTCAAGCTCGAACCTTTTCGTCAGCTCGCGGCGGAGCTTGGGATCAATCTCCATCGAATCGCTCCTCTTCCTTTTCCCTTATAAAGTGCCGGTAGAAAAGTATCACTGGGGCTGCCGCGACAACGGCCAGGGGCACGATGATCTTCTCGTAGCCCCTGGGGTCGCTCACGAAGATATAGACCACGTTTGCGAAGCTGTATCCGAGCATAGATATGATGACGGCCCATAAGACCGACGACGCCGCGTCCACTAAGAGGAACCGGGCCGCCCCCAGGTCGGCGCACCCGAGAAGCAGCAGGATGATCGAGCGGAAGCCCGCCAGGAACCGCATGATGAAGAGGATCAGGTTGCCGTACTGGTGGATGATCTTGGTGGAAGTATCGGCCCTGCGGCGGAGGAAGTCGTACCGCTCGATGACCTGCCTCCCGAAGTACTTGCCCAGGAAGAAAAACGAGCAGTCCCCCACGAAGGTGCCGACGAAGGACCAAAATATCACGTGGCGCAGCTTCAGGAACCCGAGCTTCGCGAATATGGCGGCAAGCAGGATGGTTGTCTCGCCTTCGATGAACGTGCCGATGGCGACGCCGATGTAGCCCAAACGGGTTATTGTCTCTTCCACTCGGCAAATTTTACACAGATTTCATCTGTGGGTCAACTCACCGAGTCGGGGGGCCGGAGGAATTTCCACGCTAAGCGCTGAGACGGTCTTTTGCCCGCGCGCAGCGCAAAGAAAAAGATCGCTTTAGCGCGCAGCGTCACAAAAATAACCCGGCCGCCGGGACACTCCTTACGTCCGCGCGGCTTTCGCCTGACTTCTCGCAATTACTGGGGCTCAGCGCCCCCTCCGCGAGCGAAGCTCGCAGAGCCTCCCCCCTCACAGATGCATGGCGGGGCAAACGGGGCAAAGACGGTCCTTACGCCCGCGCGGCTTTCGCCTGACTTCTCTCCCCTACGCGCATCAGGATGATGCCTATCTCGTAAAGGAGGTAGAGGGGCACGGCGAGCAGTGACATGTTGTATACGTCGGGCGTCGGGGTGATGACGCTCGCGGCTACCACTATTATCAGGACCGCGTAGCGCCTCGTCCTGGACAGCTTCTTCGACGTAACGACCCCCAGCTTCCCCAGTACGAGCAGGATGATGGGCAGCTCAAAGGCCGCGCCGAAGGCGAAGACCATCGTTATGCAGAAATGGACGAACCGCTCCGTCGAGATCATCGCCTTGAGGACACCCCCCTGGTAGCTCAGGAGGAAGCCGATGCCGGAAGGCAGCACCACGAGGTAGCAGAAAACGCTGCCGACATAAAAAAGCAGAACGGCGAAGACTACGTAAAGGTATCCGTGGAGGAGCTTTTCCTGGAGCACGTCCCGGAACTCGCGCCATATGAGGAAGATGATGATGGGCGTGGCGAAAAAGAGGCCCGTGTAGATCGCCATCTCGACGGTCGAGAAAAATACCTCCGAAAGGTTGAAATAGTAAAGCGTGACGTGCACGTGCTGCGTAAGGAGGATAATGAGCTTCTTCGAGAAAACGAAGCTGGCCGCTGCGAGGCACGCCGCGACGAGCACGGCCCTGTACAGGACGCGCCTGGCCCCGTAAAGTATGCGGGAGAGCTTCTTCCTGTCGATTCTAGGGAGCATTTCGGGCCGGCGTAAAAGAGCGCGGTGTTACGGGATGCGCCGGAGAAAGGCGCGTCGGTCCTGCCGTTCTTGCAACCATCCGCTTAATCTATTATTAAAGTGGAGTAAAGTCAAACGCTTGAGCGGGGCAGGGGCGCGCTCTTCAGGACAAAATCCCAAGGAGGCAGTCCTTCCCTTGCGCCGGACTGCGCTATCCGTGATAAAATAGCACACAACGCCATGGAGTATTGCAAAGGTAAAATCGTGAAGCTACTGGTCGACCACTTCGGGAACGATTTCCGAAGGATAACGCACGCCCTTGAAGTCCTCAAATACGCAGAACGGATCATGGAGGGAACCGGGGGCTGCGACTATGAGGTCCTTGTCGCCTGCGCCCTCCTGCACGACGCGGGGATAAAGCCGTCCGAAGAGGCGATCGGGTACAACAACGGAAGGACGCAGGAAGAATACGGCCCCCCGGTCGTCCGGGCGCTGCTCGAAAGCATCGGCTTCCCCCCTGAGAAGACGGAGAAGGTCTGCGAGATCGTCGGCAACCATCATTCCCCGTCGCGCTACGATTATGCAGAGCTTAAGGTCCTCAAGGAGGCCGACAGGATAGTCAACAGGATGGAGGGCGACTAAGGCGTGAGGTACGGGGCAGGCGTTTTTCTCTTCGCGCTCCTTCTGGCTGCCGTCGCCGCGTCGGCTGCGCCCGCGCCGCAGGACAGGCGCCAGGCAGAGCAGCTCGTGGTGAGAAACATAACGCCGGGCCAGGAGATAACGGACCACGAGTGGGGGATCGTGCGGCTGGAGCTGGGCATCGAAAAGAGGGGCGCGCCGGAGAGCGGCAAGAAGACGAAGTCGCGGCGCAGCCCCCTCAAGATCAAGGTGGACGACAGGGAAGCGAGCTGTTACGTCGTAGATTCGACGGCCGGATACGACGGCAAGAAGACGTACGCTTACAGGACCGTCGCCATCCGGCTCGGGTCGCGGCCGGGGCCTAGGGTCATCACCGTCCTTTACGACGGCCTAGTCAAGAGCGTGCACGTTACGTACGACCCTTCGGGACAGCTCGAATTCGCCGACCTCTACGACCACCAGGCGATCTTCGGCAAGAAGCCGGTGACGGTGCACTGGTTCGGTTGCTACCTCCAGAAAGAGAGCGTCAAGGTAAGCCTCAACGGCCAGCCGGTGCAGCCGGACGTTCAGGTTTCCCAGGACGCGCCTGAGCTTTTGGCCGGATCCATATCGCCGGGGGACAAACTGAAGCCTGGGGCAAACAAGGTGCGGGTCGAGGCCCTCGACATAAAGGGCCGCAAGTGTGCAAGGGAGCTTTCCCTTAAGTACTACCCCGACAACAGGGTCCCTCTGGGCGATGAGTTCGCCCTCAGCCTAGGTCTCGAAGAGCCTAAAAACGGGCCGTTTTACGATGCGGTCGTCAAAGGCAGGGCCATCGTGAGGATGCGCCAGTCGGGCCAGCGGCCGGGGCCGGAGAGCATCGGCGGCCGGATGGTCGTCCCTCCGGGAAAGGCCGTCCTCGCATGGTTCAAGGCGGCATGGCCGGGGGAGAGCACCATCGCGACAATGGTGAAGCAGTACGCGACGGACGAGCCCACCGAGGTCGAGAGGGCGCGGGTAGCCGTCTACCAAGCGCAGCCCCCTCCGGGCGCGCCGTCCGGCAGTCTCGAAAAATATCTCAAGCACCTCCCGTTCTGGCCCTTGCAACGGACCGGCAAGTGACCGCGTAGAGCGGGTCGCAAAACAAAGTAAGATTCAGGTAGTCTTCGCCCCGGTGAAAACAGGGGTCCATGCAGTTGTAACACCAAGCACATCAAGGCGGCGCGGCCCCGGCCGATGCGAGGGCATCGAAATCTTAAACGTTAGGCTCCCTTGCCGGCTAGTCGAAGATCTTGCCCGGGTTGAGTATCCACTTCGGGTCGAAGGTCTTCTTGATCCCCCTCAGAAGGTCAATCTGCGTCTCCGTATAGTCCATCCTCAGGTATTTCTTCCGCGTCAGTCCTATTCCGTGCTCGGCCGTGATCTTGCCGCCCATCTTCAGGGTAGCCTCGTACAGGGCCGTGCTGGCCTTCGGCAGCGTCCGCTCCCATTCCTCTTTATCCATCTCGTCCTTCTTGAAGTAGAGGACGTGGACGTTCCCGTCACCCGCATGGCCGCAGCATAGAGGATCCAGGCGGTTCTCCTCGGCGATTATCTCGGCGGCCTTCACCAGGTCGGCGACACAGCAGCGTGGCGCCACGACGTCCATTGTCTCATAGGTCCCGCCTATGTTGTTGGCCGCCTCGAAGATGCATCGCCGTGCCTCCCACAGCCTGTTCTGTGCGGCCGGCTCCTCTGCAACGAGCAGGTCCCAGGCCCCGAAGCGCTGAAAAATCTCCTCCACCACGTCCATCGAGTGCTGGAAGTCCTCCTTCCTGTTCCCGTCGAGCTCGACCAGGAGGTGGGCTACCGCGCTGTTGAAAACGACCTTCTTCTTAAGGTACCTCTCCGCGAGCCGGATAGAGGCGTTGTCCATGAATTCTATCGCCGTTGGGACGATCTTTTCCTGGATCATGGCGGAAACGGCCTTCGCGGCCTGCCCCAGGTCGTTGAAGGGGGCAAGCAGGTTTACCTTCATCTTGGGCTTCGGGATCAACCGGAGTATTATTTTCGTTAGGACCGCCAGGGTCCCCTCGGACCCGGTCAGAATCTGGCAGAGGTTGTATCCGGTTACGTCCTTCACCACCTTGCCGCCCGTGTGCATAATGACGCCGTTGGCCAAGACCGCCTCCACCCCGCACACATAATCCTTCGTAGTCCCGTAGCGGACGGCCCTCGGCCCGCCGGAGCCTTCGGCGACGTTTCCGCCGATGCTGCAACTGTCCTTGCTTGCCGGGTCGGGAGGATAAAAGCAGCCCTGCTCCTCGACCAGCCTGTGGAGCTCGCTCGTGATGATGCCCGGTTGGGTGACGGCCATCAGGTTGTCCTGGTCGATCTCGAGGAGCTGGTCCATCCGCTCCATTGAAAGGACTATGCCCCCCTTGATCGGCACGGACCCGCCGCTCAGCGACGTCCCCAGCCCGCGGGGTGTAACGGGTATCTCCTTATCGTTAGCCAGTTTAAGGATCTTCGAGACCTCTTCGGCATTCGCCGCCCTGACCGCCGCATCGGGCCACGCCTGTAACCCTTTGGTCTCGTCCTTGCTGTATTTCTCCAGTACGTCCTCGGTCTTCAGGACATGGTTCTCGCCGACGATGTCTTCAAGCTGCCTGATCACGTCTTTCGGTAAACCTTTTGCCATTTTCGCCGCTCCTTATCTTTGACGTTTTAATGACTCTTCTGGTCCTGCGGGGACCAGGAGGCCAGATGTTTCAGGTAATTCCATCTCCTCTGCACTGCCTCTTCCGCCTGCTTCAGCAGCTCGGCCGCCGCCTTCGGATTGCTCCTTTTGAGCGACCCGAACCGGTTTTCCCTGTATATGTATTCCGCATAGGGTATGCTGGGGTCCTGGCAATCGAGGGTCACGGGGTTCTTGCCCTCCGCCTCCAGCATGGGGTTGTAGCGGAAAAGGGGCCAGTGACCGGATGCCACCGCCTTCCTCTGCTCCTCCAGGCCGAGCGACATGTCCTCGATGCCCTGGCCGATGCAGGTCGAGTAGGCGACGATTAACGCGGGCCCGTCGAAGGCCTCCGCTTCCTGGAAGGCCCTCACCGTCTGCGCCGGGTTCGCACCGGACGCGACGTGGGCGACGTAGACGTGCCCGTAAGGTATCATCATGGAGGCGATGTTCTTCTTGGGCGTATGCTTCCCGGCCGCCGCGAACTGCGCGGTTGCGCCGAGGGGCGTCGATTTCGACATCTGCCCGCCCGTATTGGAGTAAATCTCCGTGTCGAGGATCAACAGGTTGACGTTGCGGCCGGAGGCCATCACCTGGTCCACCCCGCCGTAGCCGATATCGTACCCCCATCCGTCGCCGCCAAGGCCGAAGACCGCCTTCCTCACGAGGTAGTCGGCGAAGGAGGCGAGGGCCGTTGCGTCGGCCGATTTATCTGCGGCGAGCAGCTTCTTCAATTCCTCGACGCGGCCGCGCTGCTCCTCGATGCCGCCCTGGCTCGACTGGTCGGCGTTGACAAGGGCCTCGAACAGCGCAGCGGCCCCTGCGTACTTCTCCAGCTTGGAGAGGCGCGCGACGATCTCACGGGCCTGGGCGTTGAACTTGTCCACAGTCTGCCTCATGCCGTAGGCGAACTCCGCCGCGTCCTCGAAGAGGGAGTTCGACCAGGCCGGGCCCCTGCCGTCCGCCCGCTTCGCGTAAGGCGTAGTCGGCAGGTTGCCGCCGTATATAGAGGAGCAGCCCGTAGCGTTGCCTACAAGGAGCCTGTCCCCGAAAAGCTGCGTGAGGAGCTTCACGTAAGGCGTCTCGCCGCAGCCCGAGCACGCGCCGCTGTATTCGAAAAGGGGCCTCACGAACTGGCTCCCCTTGACGCTCATCCGGTTGTACCTCGCAGGGTCTGTGTCCGGCAGGCTGAGAAAGAACGCGTAATTCTCGGCTTCCTGCGCCCGCAGCGGCTCCTGGAGGTGCATGTTGATCGCCTTCTCGCCCGTCTTGTTCCCCTGCGCGTCTTTCTTCTGGGCGGGGCACATATTGACGCACAGCTTGCAGCCCGTGCAGTCTTCCGGCGCGGGCTGTACGGTGAATTTGAGGCCTTTAAGCTCCTTGCCCCCTTTCGCGTCGGCCGACTTGAACGTAGCGGGCGCGCCCTTAAGCAGGCCGGGATCGTATGCCTTGATCCTGATCGATGCATGGGGGCAGACGAACGAGCACTGGCCGCACTGGATGCAGACGTCGGGTTCCCAGACGGGGATGTGCACCGCTATGTTGCGCTTCTCGTACTGGGTAGTCGCAGTTGGCCACGTGCCGTCGTCAGGGATCGCCGAGACCGGCAAGGAATCGCCCTTCCCCTCTATCATGACGGCCGTCACTTCCTTGACGAACGGGGGCGCGAAATCCGGGACCGGCGGGCGCATTCTCACATTCGACGTAGCCTTCGCGGGTATCGGCACTTCAATCAAGTTTTGAAGGGCCTTATCGACCGCTGCGTAGTTCATCTGCAGGATCTCTTCGCCCTTCTTGCCGTAAGTCTTGTAAATCTCCTTCTTGATGGCCTTGACCGCCTCGTCCTTCTCGATGATGCCCGATATGACGAAGAAGGCGGTCTGCATAATCATGTTGATGCGGGCGCCCAGGCCGATAGCTTCAGCCAGCGTGATGGCGTCGATGATGAAAAGGCGCATCTTCTTGGCGATAAGCTCCTTCTGGACCGCGGCGGGCAGGGAGTCCCAGACCTCGTCCTTGCCTTTCGACGTGGTGAGGAGGAAGATGGCGCCTTCTTCCGCCTGGGCGAGCATGTCGTACTTCTCAAGGAACGTCTCGTTGTGGCAGGCGACGAAGTTCGCGTCGGACAAAAGGTAGGGGCTGCGTATGGCGTCCTTGCCGAACCGCAGGTGGGATACCGTCATTGAGCCCGATTTCTTCGAGTCGTAGGCGAAGTACCCCTGGGCGTAATTGTCCGTCTCCCCGCCGATGATCTTGATCGTGTTCTTGTTCGCGCCGACGGTGCCGTCCGCCCCCAGGCCGTAAAAAAGGGCGCGGAACGCCTTGTCGCGCAGCCTGAACGACTCATCGACAGGCAAGCTCGTGCCCGTCACGTCGTCGTTGATGCCGACGGTGAAATGGTTCTTCGGCGCAGGGGAAGACAGGTTGTCGAAGACGGCCTTCACCATCGCAGGGGTGAAGTCCTTGGAGCCGAGGCCGTACCTGCCGCCGACCACCTTCGGATAGGCGCCCCAGTGGGCAAGGCCCCTTTCCTGCGCCTCCCCGAGGGCCACCCGCACGTCGAGGTAGAGGGGCTCGCCGATGGCGCCCGGCTCCTTCGTGCGGTCGAGGACCGCTATAGACTTGACGGTCGAGGGGAGGGCCTTCGCGAAGGCCTCGATGTCGAACGGCCTGTAAAGGGCCACCTGGACGAGGCCCACCTTCTCCCCCAGCGCGTTGAGCGTATCGATAGTCGATAGGACGGTCTCTCCGCCGGATGCGATTATGACGACGACGCGCTCGGCGTCGGCCGGGCCGAAGTAGTCGAAAAGCCTGTACCGGCGGCCCGTGAGACCGGCGAACTTGTCCATCGCCTTCTGCACGATGGCCGGGGTCGCCGTGTAATACCTGTTGACCGTCTCCCTCCCCTGGAAGTAGACATCGGGGTTCTGGGAGGTGCCCCGGAGCATGGGCCGGTCGGGGGTGAGACCCCTCTTGCGGTGGGCGAGCACAAGGTCCTCGTCGATCATCGCCCGTATGTCGTCAAAGCTGAGCTCCTCTATCTTCTGGATCTCGTGGGAGGTCCTGAAACCGTCGAAAAAGTGGACGAAGGGCACCCTCGCCTCGAAGGTCGCGGCCTGTGCGATGAGGGAGAAATCCATCGCCTCCTGCACGTTCTTGGACGCGAGCATGGCAAAGCCGGTGGAGCGGACGGCCATGACGTCGCCGTGGTCGCCGAAGATGGAGAGCGCCTGGGCGGCGAGCGAGCGGGCCGTTATATGGAAAACCGTCGGGATGAGCTCGCCGGCGATCTTGTACATATTGGGGATGTATAGCAGCAGCCCCTGCGAAGCGGTGATGGTGCTCGTCACAGCGCCTGTCGTCAGCGAGCCGTGGACGGCCCCCGCGGCTCCGGCCTCGGACTGCATCTGCCCTACCATCGGCACGGACCCCCAGATATTCTTCTGTCCTGCCGCCGATTTTGCGTCGCATATCTCGGCTATGGGTGAAGAAGGCGTAATAGGATATATAGTTATGATTTCGTTCGTCGCGTGGACGACGTGCGCACATGCCGTACAGCCGTCTACCGTTACCATTTTTCTGCTCACGGATTATCTCCTCCTGATGCTTATAATCGCTTCCTTTGACGCCTTTCGGCCGCCGCTCGCGCAGGCCGACAGCCGGGGCCGTCAAGAGACAGACCGTTGGGGCGCTGCCGAAAAAGGCACGCCCCACCGCTCTTCCATCAATACGTTCTAGCCCTTGCGCTTCTTGTCGAAGGCCTCTATCTCGGCCAGGGTCGCAAGTATCGTCCTGGCGTTGTCGTAAACGGGCGTATCGACCATCTTGCCTTTGTAGGAGACGGCCGCCTTGCCCTTGGCAAGACCCTCTTCCTCGAAGGTCTTGACTACGCCGCGCGCCCACTCTACGTCTTCGGGCGACGGGGCATAGAGCCTGTTGGAGGGCTCGATCTGGCTCGGATGGATGAGCATCCTGCCCTCATAGCCCATCTGCCTGCCCTGGAGCACGCTCTTCTCGAAGCCTGCCGTATCCTGGAAGGCAACGTAGGGGCAGTCGATGGCTATCTTGCCGGCCGCCCTCGCGGCGACCGCCATGTGGAAACGGGCATAGAGCTGCTCGTCGCCCTCGCTCGTGATCTTTACCCGCATGTCTTTCGTATAGTCAACCGCGCCAAAAATAAGCGAGTTGACCCTTGGCGAGGCCATCGCCGAAGGATACGCGTTGATAATGCCCTTCGCCGTCTCGCAGAGGAGCTGGATCGCAACCGTGCCGACGGGGATATTGCGGCGTCTCTCCAGTTCTTCGAGCTTCCAGTCGAGGCGTTTCACGTCGTCGGGATGGCCGCACTTGGCCAGACAAACACCGGAGAGGCCCGGATGGACGATGGCTTCGAGGTCGTCGTTCGTCATCAGGGTTTCCCAGTTGTTGATGCGCGAGTAAACCACCGAGCCGCCCGATGCGGCCAGCTTCAGGTTTTGCCTGACCAGGTCCCGCGCCTTCTCTTTCTCCGCCGGGGGCACCGAGTCTTCGAGGTCGAGGGTAACGATGTCCGCAGGCAGCGCGGGGGCTTTGTCGATGAAGGTCTGGTTGTTTCCCGGAACATAAAATACCGATCTCAAAACAGGCATAGTCATACCTCCTTAGTGGGTTTCGATTAAACGCTTAATGGCCGGCGCCAGCTCGTCCGGCCGGTCGACCACATGGACTCCTGCCTCCCTGAGGGACTCCACCTTGCTCTTCGCCGAGCCTTTGCCCCTCTCTATTATACTGCTGGCATGGGAAAAGCGCATCCCTTCGGGCGCCCATGCGCCGGCGACGAAGATCACGAGGGGCTTCGTGAACTGGCCTTTCCGCACACAGTCGGCCGCCTCCTCTTCGTGGGGGCCGCCTATCTCGCCGAAGACCGCCACGCCCTTCGTCTCTGCGTCCTTCTCGAAAAGCGGCAGTATCTCGCCCATCGATATGCCGGTGACCGGCTCCGTGCCGACGTGGACTACCGTGCTCATGCCGAGGCCCGCACAGTTGAGCGCCCACGGCACCGTCGCCGACTGGCCGCCGCTTCTCGATAAGACGCCCACCGGCCCCGGTATAAAGACCTTCCGGGCGAACTCCGGGGTCCCGCCGAGCCAGCCTGCCGCCGCTATGCCGGGGCTTATGATGCCTATCGAGCCGGGGCCCAGCAGACGCGCGCCTTTCAGCTTGGCATAGGCCACCATCTCCATGATGTCGTACAGGGGGACGCGCTCGACGGGGCTGACGATGAACTTGATCCCCGAATCGATCGCCTCGTAGACTGCGTCCTTGAGGCCCGGGCCGGGTACGAACGTGACGCTCGCGTCGATGGGACCCTTCGCCCTTACCGCCTCCGCCACGGTGTTGTAGACCGGGATGCCGGAGACTTCCTCGCCCCCCCTGCCGGGGGTTACCCCTGCCAGCACCTTCGTGCCGTACCCCTTCATAAAAGCGGCGCGGGCAGACCCCTCTCGACCGGTAATCCCTTGCACCACGACCGTCGTATCTTTCGTCAAAAGAATTGCCATATGCTCACCGCCTTTTCTTATACTATTCCGCGTTTCTTCTTGTACTCGTCGAGGCCGGGGATGGGCGCTTCTATTGTAATGGCGCTGTTGCCCCGGAACCAACACTCATACTCGCACGCAAGGCATTCGGTGCCGCGAAGCTTCGCGAATTCGGCGTCGCCTCCGAGGGCGGGCTTGCCGTCCTTCAGCACCAGGATGCCCCTGGCGAATTTCTTGCACGCATCGACGCAGACGTGCGTCTTGCACCCAAGGCACTTTTCGTCATCGATTATGACCTTTATGGTCCTCTCGTCGAACTCCATCTATGCCTCCTTTATGCCCCTCTTCGCCCTGTAGTCCATAACCATAGCCTTGAGCCTCGAAGCGAGGAACATCGTCTCGTAAACCTTGTCCCCGCCGTAGATCTCGATGGGCGATTTTGCGCTGAGGTCCTTCGTCCCCTCGTGGAGGATCTTCAGCGACTCCTCCTCTTTGTTGCCGCAGAGCAGCAGAAGGCACGGGAAGTCCGGCCTCTTGGGCAGCTCTTCCCGGAGGGCCTTCACCACCCCGTGGGCATGGTGCCACTGCTCCTGGTTCGCGTACATGAACCCGCCGAGGAAATACGCCTCGATGCCCGGCTGGGCGAAGATGACCTTCGCCGCCCGGTAGACCTTCGAGGCGGGGGGGTTGCCGCTCGTATCCGCGTAGTTGGCGATCTTGAGGCCCTGCCGGGTGATGGCGTCTACGCCGAGGATGGCGCCGCCGCCGCCCAGGCCGTGGTAGCCAACATAGCCCGGCCCCAGGACCTCGCCCACCATCTGGGCGATATAGGCGGTGCCGCGCAGGTCCCCTTCCTCGATGCCCCAGGCGATCTTGTCGAGCTCTGTCGGCAGCGTAGGGGCCTCGCGGGCGACTTCGATGCCGAACTGGGGATGGCGGAAGACGGACGAATCGTCGATGGCCATGCGGCAATCCGCGGCCATGACCTTGCCTTCCTTCGTGAGCACCAGGGGGTTGATCTCTGCGATCCTGCAATGGTAGTTGACGAAGGTCTGGTAGAGGCCCATGATAGCCTGTCCGATGGCGGGCAGGAACTTAGTCGGCACGTTGAGCTGCACCGCCAGGTTGTAAGCATCGTAAAGGCGGAAGCCGCGAAGCACGTCAACCTTGACCGTGGAGATCTTATCCGAAGGCACGGACTCGATGTCCATGCCGCCCTCGGTGCTGAACATGACGACCGGGCACCGGGCTTCCTTCGACGGGTCTATGATGATGCCTACGTAATACTCGGTCTCGATGGCAAGCTTCTCTTCGACCAGGACCTTCTCCACCTTCCACGACTTCAGCTCCATTCCCAGAAGGCTTTTCGCCGCTGCCTCCGCGCCTTTAGGGTCGTCGGCGAACTTGATCCCGCCGGCCTTGCCCCTGCCGCCGGCCCATACCTGGGCTTTCACGGCCACGGGCTTGCCGATGGTCCCGGCGATGCGGGCGGCCTCTTCTGCCGATGTCGCCACCTCCCCCTTGGGGGTAGGTACTTTGGCCTCCCTTAGAATCTGTTTTCCCTGAAATTCATACAATCGAGCCATTATCACCTCCTGAATGGTGCAACAAGTCTCTCAAAAAGAAGGGAAGACCGACGCGGCCCTCAAACGCTCGACAATCGGTCCGATCCCGAAGAACATCATACTTATGTGGTTGTATAAGTATACCAACATGTGCCAGGAGGCTGTCAAGTACTATCTTTAGGGCATTTAGTGATTTGATATTGACATAAAGTTGTAAGGTTGTTATATAATTTATCCCAATATGTTCAAACAAATCAAAATACGCCACGTGGCGGAGGAGGTCTTCGACCAGATCAAGTCCGCCATCGAGACGGGTAAGTTGAAGCCCGGCGAAAAACTGCCCGCCGAGAGGGAGTTGATGAACCAGCTCGGGGTGAGCCGCGTCCCTATCCGGGAGGCCCTCAAGCTGCTGGCAAACATGGGTCTGATCGAAACGAGGCAGGGTGGAGGCAGCTACGTCCGCGGGTTTCTCTCCGACCGTCTGCTCGACCCTTTGGGCGCCATCATCGCCGACAGCGCGGATAAGCTTTTCGAGCTGGTCGAGGTGCGCAAGGAGATCGAGACATGGTCGGCCTGTTATGCCGCGAAAGAGGCGACCCCCGAGGAAATCGAGGCCATAGGGCGCGTGCTGGGCGAGATGAAGGCACACCTCGATGCAGGCACGAGGGTGCCCGTAAACCTCGATATCGAGTTCCACCTCGCCATTGCCCAGGCCAGCGCGAACACGATACGGGCGCACCTGTTCCACACCATCCTCGCCATCTTTTCCGATTACTTCAGGCTTACCATAGAGACCATCTGCCCCCACGAAGAGGACCAGCGCCGCCTTTACGACCAGCACGTGAAGATATTCGATGCCATCAGGCGGCGCGACGCCGAGCAGGCCCGCGACGCGATCACCGACCACCTCACGTTCGTCGCGGAAGAATTGAAGAAGCAGATGCCGGGGTCAGGCCACGAAGCGATTGCCGGGGAAGGCCGGTAAGCCCCCAAAGCAGCCGGGCCCGGCCCAAGGCAAGGGCCGCAGGCGCGTGGAGAGGCCGTTAAGGGTCTTCTCTCAAGGGATAACGGCAGGAAAAAAATCCTTGACAGAAAGATACGCTTATCCTAATCTCCATATCATATGAAGATTATAAGATCGAGCGACGTGGTCGTAAAAAAATTGCTCGACCTCATGATGAGGGGCGAGATATCGCCCGGCGACAAGCTGCCGTCCACGGAGAACCTCGCGAAGACGATGGGGACGAGCGTCATATCCGCGCGGGAGGCAGTGAAGAACCTCGAGGTCATCGGGATCGTCGAGATCAGCCACGGCAGGGGCATCTTCCTGACAAGGGGGGCGCCGGTCATCGAGGAGCTTCTGGAGGCCAGGAAGGTGATCGAGTCGCACAGCGCGGTCGCGGCTGCGCAGAACAGGGACGGCGCGGCGCTGGCGCAGATAAAGCAGCTTCTTGGCGAGATGGACAGGCTGAGGGCCGAAGGCGACATCGACGCTTACAGCGAGATGGACTACGAGTTCCATCTGGCCATAGGCAAGGCGGCGCAAAACCGCATATTGTTCAAGATGCTGGAGAACATCAGGGACCTGCTGCGGTACCAGCAATCGACCATCAACAGGATACCCGACATCATGCGCACCTCCTCGGTCCGCCACCGCGAGATATTCGAGGCCATCATAAAAGGCGACGGCGACAGGGCAGGCTCGATGATGAGGACGCACATCACCGAAGTAATCGACTCCTGGAAACGATACATAGGCCCGCAAGGC
The DNA here is from genome assembly GCA_963835595.1 of uncultured delta proteobacterium. Classification (GTDB taxonomy): domain Bacteria; phylum Desulfobacterota; class Syntrophorhabdia; order Syntrophorhabdales; family WCHB1-27; genus CAWEPK01. The sequence continues at coordinate 535,215 of CAWIGL010000002.1, forward strand.
GGGTTTAAGACTGATAGCAAGCATTCCAAAGATCAAGGAGGGCGATATGCGTAACGGGCGGCTTTTGACGGTCTGTGCAGCTTTTCTGGTTGTGCTCCTTGCTTTAGGCGGCGCGGCCTTCGCGCAGCAGAAAGTCATCAAGATAGGCGCGGTCTATCCGCTTACGGGCAACATCGCGTCTACGGGGATCGATTGCAGGCGGGGGGTAGAGCTCGCCGTCGATATCATAAACGGCAAGTATAACCTCAACTTGCCGCTGGCCAAGGAGGAAGGTCTGCCCAACCTCGGAGGGGCGAAGCTGGAGGTCGTCTTCGCCGACACGAAGGGGGACCCGAAAAACGGCATGTCGGAGGCGGAAAGGCTCGTGACCCAGGAAAAGGTCGTCGCCATGATAGGGGCCTACCAGAGCTCCGTGACGAAGACCGCGAGCCAGGCCACGGAAAGGCTGCATGTCCCTTACGTATGCTCCGATTCCTCTTCCCCCACCCTGACGGAAAGGAATTTCAAGTATTTCTTCAGGGTCAGCCCGCACGACGGCGGCTTCGCCAAGGACCAGTTCCAGTTCCTCAAGGACCTCGAAAAAAAGAAGGGCCAGAAGGTGACGAGCGTCGCCCTGCTCTATGAGAACACGGAGTTCGGCGCTAACGTGGGTAAGGCGGCCAAGGAATACGCGAAGGAGTTCGGCTACAAGGTTGCGGCCGATATCTCTTACGCGGCGAACGCGACGGACGTTACGAGCGAGGTCGGCGCGCTCATCAAGGCCAGGCCCGACGTGCTGATGCACGCCTCTTACATCACCGACGCCATCCTCTTCACGAAGACCTTCAAGGAGATGAACTTCACCCCCAAGGGGATCATGACCTTCGCCGGGTATATCGAGCCGGCCTACCTGCCCGCAGTAAAAGCGGACGGCAATTACATCATCATAAGATCGACCTTCGCCCTCGACCTCGCCAAGGGCAAACCCCTCGTCGGCCAGGTCAACGAGCTGTTCAAGAAGAAATACGGCATCGAGATGAGCGAGAACGCGGCCCGCAGCTTCGCGGCGCCTTTCGTGCTGGCGGACGCGATCAACAGGGCCAAATCGACGAAGAGCGAGGATATCGTCAAGGCGCTCCTGGCCACGAACATCCCCGGCGACCAGATGATCTACCCGTGGAAAGGCATCAAGTTCGACCCGAAGACGCACCAGAACATATACGCAAGGGGCACGCTCGTGCAGATACAGAACCAGGAATACTCGACCGTCTGGCCCTTCGACGCGGCCGCAAAGGACGTCATATGGCCGTTCCCCCCGTGGCAGGGGAGGAAGTAAGTGCCTGAGCAGCTCTTACAGCAGATCGTCAACGGTCTTCTGATCGGGTTCATGTATTCCCTGATCGCCATCGGGCTGACCCTCATATGGGGCGTCATGAACATCGTCAATTTCGCCCACGGCGATTTCCTGATGGTGGGCATGTTCGCCTCTTTCTGGCTGTACACGCTTTACGGCATAGACCCCCTCTTTTCCATCCCCTTCTGCGCGGTCCTTCTTTTCGTCATGGGGGTCCTTCTTTACCGCTTCGTCGTGAGCAAGGTGATGGGGGGGCCGATACTGGCGCAGCTCGTCGTCACCTTCGGGATCAGCATCTTTCTCGCGAACCTCGCCGTCTACCTCTGGACGCCGGACTTCCGGTTCATCGACAAGACCCTGCTTTCCGGCACCTGGAACCTCGGCACCGTCCAGTTGAGCATCCCCAAGACGGTCGCCTCCGTGGGCAGCATCATCACCTCCGCCGCCGTCTTCCTTTTTCTGAGGAAGACGCGGACGGGCAAGGCGATCCTGGCGACGGAGATGGACAGGGAGGCGGCCCTCCTTATGGGGATCAACACAGAGCGCATAAATTCTCTTTCCTTCGGCCTCGGGGCGGCCCTCGTCGGCATCGCGGGGGCCTTCCTCTCCACTTACTATTATATATATCCCCAGGTGGGAGGCCTTTTCGGCACCATTGCCTTTTCGATCGTCGCCCTGGGCGGCTTCGGCAGCATCTCCGGCGCCTTCATCGCCGGCATCCTCGTCGGTCTCGTTCAAACCCTGGGGGGCTTCTTTTTCGACCCCGCTTACAAGTACGCCATCGTCTTCATGATCTACCTTATTACCGTGTGGATCAGGCCGCAGGGGCTTCTGGGTTGGTAACGGCATGAGGGGCTTTACACCAAGGCAGATCATGAGCGGCGCGGTCGTGCTGGCCGTCCTCATCGTCCTGCCCCTTATCATTACGAGCACCTTTTTCCAGCACGTGATGATCCTCGTCTTCATGTTCGGCGTAATGGGCGTGGCGTGGAACATCATGGGCGGCTACGCGGGCATGTTCTCCTTCGGCCAGGTCGCCTTCTTCGGCATCGGGGCGTACACGTCCTCTTTCCTGCTCATCGCGCACGGCGTCAACCCCTGGATAGGGCTCATCGCCGGCGGCCTCGTCTCGGCCGGCGTCGGGGCTGCCCTTGGGTACCCCTGCTCGAATCTCAGGGGCCATTACTTCGCCATAGCCAGCATCGCCTTCGGCGAGATCGTCCGCACGCATTTCAACAACTGGAAGCTCGTAGGGGCGGCCGAAGGGCTTTCGCTGCCCATGCTCCAGGGCGGCATGAAGGACTTCATGTTCCATACGTCCAAGCTGCCGTATTATTACATCATACTGGCCTTCCTGCTCATCGCCCTCCTCGTCTGCCGCCTGCTGAGCGGCTCGAAGATGGGGTACTACTTCCGCGCGATCAGGGAGAGCCACGAGGTGGCGCAGGTCCTCGGCATAAACGTGGCCAGGTACAGGCTGATCGCCATCATGGTGAGCGCCTTTTTGACCGCCATGGCCGGCACCTTCTACGCCCAGTACATCCTTTACATCGACCCGGACAGCGTGATGATCCTGCCTGTCTCCGTGCAGGTCGTCCTGATATCGATGCTCGGCGGGGCGGGCATGGTGATGGGGCCGGCCATAGGCGCGCTCATACTCATACCGATCTCGGAGGTCACCCGCGTCTGGCTCGGGTACAAGGGAACGGGCATCGACATGCTCGTCTACGGGTTCCTCATAACCATGATATCGGTCTACCAGCCGAAGGGCGTGTGGGGACTCTTCGTCAATACGGGGAAGAGGGCGAAATGAGCAAAGCGGCCTGCCTGGAAATCCGGGGCGTCACAAAACTCTTCGGCGGCTTGAGGGCCAACGACGACGTCTCCTTCGGCGTCGAGGAGGGGGAGATCGTCAGCGTTATCGGGCCGAACGGCGCCGGGAAATCGACCCTCTTCAACTGCATAACGGGCTTCTACAAGCCTAACGCCGGCAGCATCCGCTTCTTCGGCAGGGACATCACGCGGATGCGCGCCGACGCGGTCTGCCGCATAGGGATCGCCCGGACGTTCCAGGTAGTCCAGGTGATCGGGGAGATGACCGTCCTCGAAAACGTCCTGACCGGCGCGCTCATCAACTATGTCAGGGTAGGCAGCGCCAGGCGCAAGGCCGAAGAGGTGCTCTCCTTCACGGGCCTCCTCGGAAAGAAGGACCGCCTGGGCTCGGAGCTTACAATAGCCGACAAGAAAAAACTGGAGGTGTCGATGGCCCTGGCAACGCATCCGAGGCTGCTCATGCTCGACGAAGCGATGGCCGGGCTGACGGTCGTTGAGCTCCGGGGGATGATCGACCTGATAAAATCGATCAGGGACAGCGGGGTGACCCTCGTCGTCGTCGAGCACGTTATGGAGGCGGTCATGGAGATCTCGGACAGGGTCGTCGTGCTCAACTCGGGCAGGAAGATCATGGAGGGGTCGCCCAGGGAGGTCGTCTCCAACCAGGAAGTCATACAGGCATATTTGGGGGACAGGTACTGTGCTGTCGGTCGATAATATCTCCGTAGCTTACAGGGGCCTTATGGCCCTGCAAAACGTCTCCTTCCGCGTCGAAAAGGGGGAGATCGTCAGTCTCGTAGGCTCCAACGGGGCGGGGAAATCGACGATCCTGAAGACGATTGCCGGCCTCCTCCACCCGCAGGAAGGGCGCATCACCTTCGACGGCAAACCCATCGACCGGACGCCCGCTTACGACATCGTCAAGAAAGGCATATCGATGATACCGGAAGGCAGGCGGCTATTCGGGAGGCTCTCCGTCCTCGACAACCTGCTGCTCGGCGCTTACGCCCTGGGTGGAAAGGCCCACATAGAGGAAAGGCTGGAGAACGTTTTCTCCCTCTTCCCCATCCTGGCGGACAGGAAGGGCCAGAGGGCCGATACCTTCAGCGGCGGGGAGCAGCAGCAGCTCGCCATCGCGCGGGGCCTCATGTCGGGGCCGTCGCTCTTGATGCTCGACGAGCCTTCCCTGGGGCTTATGCCGAAGCTGGTTTCCGAGATATTCAAGGTCGTCCGAGAGATCGCGAATAAGGGCGTGACCGTCCTGCTCGTGGAGCAGAACGTATTCGAGGCCCTTGAGACGTCCGACCGGGCATACGTGCTCCAGACGGGACGCATCGTCCTGGAAGGCAAAGGGGCGGACCTCATCCAATCGGACCTGGTGCGCCAGGCCTACCTAGGCATGTAGCGCACCGGGCGGGTGGGCGCCGGGTGGGTTGAGCGCCCCATCAGGAGGTATTTATGCGCATTGACGTGAGGTACGGAAAGAGGGGACTGGCGCTCGACCTGCCTGACGACGTCGAGGCGACGATCATCCACAAGAAACATATGCCCGTAGCGCCCGACAAAAAGGGGACGGTGCGGGATGCCCTGTCGAAGCCCATCGGTTGCAGGCCGCTTTCGGAAGAGGCTAGGGGCTGCAAGAACGTCTGCATCTGCATCTGCGACGTGACGAGGCCCGTACCCAACGGCATCGTCCTTCCCGCCCTCGTAGACCGGCTCATGGAGGCAGGGGTTGCGCCGGAGGCGATCACGGTCCTCGTCGCCACGGGTCTGCACAGGCCGAACGAAGGGGACGAGCTGCGGGAGGTCGTCGGCAGCGACCGTGTGCTCGCTACCGTGCGGACGGCCAACCACTTCGCCAAAAACGAGGCGGACCATGTCTTCCTGGGCACGACTTCATGCGGCATGCCCGTTAAGCTCGACAGGCGGTTCGTCGATGCCGACATGCGCATCGTCGTCGGTCTCGTGGAGCCGCACTTCATGGCGGGCTATTCGGGGGGCAGGAAGGTCGTAATACCTGGCGTTGCCCACGAGGAGACCATAGGGAACCTCCATTCGACGCGGATGCTCGTCCAGGAGATGGTGGACAACGCCATCGTCGAGGCTAACCCGCTGCACCAGGCGCAGATCGAGGGGACGCGGATGGTCGGCAGGATCTTCGCCGTCAATACGGTGATCGACGAGGAGCGCCGTCTTTCTTACGTCACTTTCGGCGACCTGGAGGAAAGCCACCTCAAGGCGGTCGCTTTTGCGCGGCCGTATTTCGAGATATCGATGGGCCGCAGGTTCGCCACGGTCGTCACCACCTCGGCGGGCTACCCCCTCGACAGGAACTACTACCAGACGGTCAAGGGGATGGTAGGCGTCACGGGCATCACAGCGCCGGGCGCAGACCTCTTCATCGCCTCGGAGTGCTCGGAAGGGCTTGGCGCCCCGGAGTTCGCCGTCTCCCAGAGACGCTTCATCGCGGAAGGCGCCCAGGCGTTCCTCGACGCCACGTCGAAGCAGTCCTGCGCGGCGGTCGATGAATGGGAGACGGTCATGCAGATCAAGGCGATGAAGGCCGCAACCATCCATCTTTACAGCGACCGCTTAAGCCCCGAGGACAAGGCCCTGACGGGCATCGACTGCGTGGAGTCCCTTTCGGAGGCGGTGACCGGATGCCTCAGGAAGAAGGGCGACAGGCGCGTGGCGATAATACCGGAAGGACCTTACGTGATACCGAAAAGCGGATAGGCGCGGTGCGCCGATAGCCGAGGGCAAGCCTGCGCCTTTCAGGCCCGGACAGCGATAAAGACCATGATAAGGACCGCAAGGGCGATCCGGTAATAGGCGAACACGTCGAGCGTGTGGCGCCTGAGGTAGTGGATAAGGAAGGTAAGGCCCGCCAAGCCGGCGATGAACGCCGAGAAGGTCCCCGCCGCGAAGACCGTGGCCTCGTCCCCCTCCATAAGGGGCACGTGCCCTATCTCAAGCAATGAAACGCCGAAGACGACGGGTATCGACAGAAGGAAGGCAAAGTCTACCGCTTCCCTTCTCCTCAAGCCGAGCAGTATCCCCGCCGTTATGGTAATGCCGCTCCGCGATACGCCTGGGATAAGGGCAACGGCCTGGGCCATGCCGATGATAAGGGCTACGGTGTACGAGATATTGCGCTCCCCAAGATGGACCCTCTCGGCGAAGAGCATGAGCAGAGAGATCACCACCAGGCTGAAGACGGAGACCAGCGGCGTCCTCAGGTAATACTCGATGGGGTCTTTGAAAAGTAGCCCGATGACGACTGCGGGCAGCGTGCCCAGGACGATTTTCAGGACGAAAGAGTCCCGAAAGGACCCCGAAAGCATCTTCCGCATGTCGTCCCGGCACATGTAGACTATCTTGCCCGTATAGACGGAGAGGAGGGCAAAGGCGGTCCCGAAGTGGACCATGACGTCGTAGCCGAGCTTGTCCACATGCCCCGCGTCCACCTTGAAAAGCCACGGGACTGCGATCAGATGGGCGCTGCTGCTTATGGGGAGAAACTCCGTGATGCCTTGCATCGCCCCCGCAAGGACGCTCTCAACCACGGTCATCTGATTATTATTACACCTCCGTGCGGGTCGATCGCCCGGCCCCTCCCCCAGGGCCTCGGTCTCAGAGTATATCCTGCTTCGAAATGCCAATCAACCCGAAAACCGTAGGGGTAAAATTGATAGCGGCTCCGTCTGAGGCGCACAGTATTGGGGCTCAGCGCCCCCTCCGCGAGCAAAGCTCGCCGGGGCACCCGCTTTAGCGGGTCGTCCCCTCTCAGACAGACAAAAATGAAAATTGCTTGACAAATTAAATGTAGTTTAAGCAAAATAAATAGTATTGAATGATCGGAAGCTCACAGGGCTGAAAGTGGCAAGTAATGGAAAGGACCAGGCGCCGACGTTAAGGGAAAAAGTCGAGGGGATCGTGGCCGACCTCAACCCCCGGCTCGAAAACCTGGCGGACGGTTACGTCGAGTTGATGGACGTCGACGAAGCCCGGAAAGCCGTCACTCTCAAATCTTTTGGCGGCAGGCTTCACTGATGCGGCATGAACGCCCTCAGTCTGTGGGCGGAAAAGCTCCTCAGGGAACGGGCGCCTGAGATCGCCGAGGTAACGATTGTAGACGTCTGCCAATGCGAAAGCCCGTGATCCCGATGCATTGCCGGCTTTCCGTCTTCCTGCCCCGGATCGACACGACACTATGCAACGTTAATATGGCACAGAGAATGCGAGAGAATGCAGTGCTTAGCGGCTGGATGTCGGATACCTGCGGGCTATCCGGTGCCGGGAAGCGACCTGACTGCCCGCACGAATGCTTTACTTCCATCGGCAGGGTATGTCCGGGATATCTGCCTGCCCTGCGCGGGACGATAGTTGAAGGGCAGGAGAACGGTCGGGTCGGAAGACCAGTAGAGGTCGAAGTTAGCGTAGACGTCGCGCGCGTGTCTCGGCATCATCAATGCGAACGCCACGGCGACTTCCGCCTCCGTCGGGTCGGGCAGGCGCCAGTCGCCGTGTCCTGCCAGCCGCAGGGTCCTGCAATACTCTTGCGCCTCCCCGAAGGTGACTTCTCTTCCGTTGTCCCCCTGCTGCCACATGAGCTTCCGCTTCGTGTCCGTGACCGTGCCGTCTCCATTGTCGACGAACCTCTCGGCTGCGAAAGCGATAGGCGGCACCGTGTCTCTACCCTCCGCCGACCCTATCGCCTGCACCTGGCAGAGGATCGCCAGGACTGCGGCAACCAGGGCAAGAGAAACATACCTCACCTTTCTCATTTGGGATACCTCCCCTTTTCTCGACGAAGACTCGCCGAAGAGAACAACAGTTTGCCTATCGCGGCCGCGGCGTACAGGAAGCCCAGAAGGACGACGTCCGCAGGCCCCACAGGCAGGTCGAGCACATAGGCGATCCAGAAGCCGCAAAAGGCGGACGCCCCGCCGATGAGCGAGGCCAGAGCGGTGAACCGGCGCATGTCGCCGCTGAATACGTGCGCGGTAAGGGCGGGGACTAAAAGGAATCCGAAGGCGATCAGGGGGCCGACGGAAAGGACCGCTATCGAGACGGTCAGCCCGATCAGGAGGTAGAGCAGGATGTCCCAGAAGACGACACGCTTACCAAGCGTCAATGCCAGCTCCCGGTCGAAGGAGACAAGGAGCAGCTCCTTATAGAATAGCCCCAGGCTGGCAAGGACGAGGGCCAGCACGGAGGCGGTGACGATGAGATCGAAGTCGGATATCGTTATCACCTCGCCCTTGAGCATGTCGAGCCAGCCGATCTCGCCATAAGGGTTCTTCGCAAGAAGCAGGATGCTCAGGGCGGCGGCAACCACGTAGGCCGTGCCCAGCCTTCCTTCCGGCTGTCCCCGCCCCCGCCGCTCCAGATAGGCCAAAAGAAGGATCGCCGCAAGGGAGAAGGCTATGGAGCCGGCGAAGGCAAGGCCGTGGACGCCGGCCGAGCCGTGGTCCTGCGTACGTATGCCCAGCCAGAGGGGCAGGGACAGGGCCACGGCGACGCCGGTGGAGGAGATCTGCGGAAGGGCAACGCCCATGAAAACGAGCCTGCGCATCACGAGGAAGACCCCCACCAGGGGGCAGCTCACGCCTACGAGCACGCTCGTGTAGACCGAATTGCGGAGCAGGAAATCAGGCGAAAGAATGTGGCGGAGGGCTTCCATCAGGCCGTCTCCATCTCAAATATCTGTGCGAGCCTGTCCGTCGTGAGAAGCTCCCCCGTCGCACCCTGGATCACCTTACCGTCATAGAGCCAGACTACGTACCCGGCGTGGCGCCGCACCACGCCGAAGTCGTGCGTTGCCAGGAGGACCGCCATCTTCCTCTCCCTGCTCACTTCCGAGATGAAGGCGAGGACCGCGTGGGTCGCCTCGTGGTCCACGCCCGCGGTCGGCTCGTCCATCACAAGCACGTCCGGGCGGGTAGCAAGGGCCCTGGCGATGAGCACCCGCTGCTTCTGTCCGCCCGAAAGCTCGGCGAATCGCTTTGCTGCGAAAGGAAGGGCGCCCGCGGCTGCCAGGCATTCCCGCACGAACGCCTGCTCGTGGGCCGGGACGGGGCGGCCCGGCCGCACCCGGCCGTATGTGCCCATGAGGGCGACGTCGAAGCCCGTCAACAAGTAGATGGGGTCGAACTGCATCGACTGGGGGACGTAGCCGAAGACGGGGGCGCGGCCGTGTAAGAATTCGATGCGGCCGGCCACGGGCGGCAGGAGCCCCGAACATGGTCTTGAGCAGAGTCGATTTGCCCGAGCCGTTGGCGCCGAGGACGGCTGTGAAGCCGACCCGCTCGACGGCAAAAGAGATGCCGGAGAGCACGGGCCGGCCTTCGTACCCTATCGTCACATCGTCGAGGGACATAAGCACTTCATTCATGGTTCGCCCTACTTTATCCCCTGGGCCGCCGCGAGCCATGGTCTGAATAATATAGTCCATCATCTTGATGTACGTCTCCGTATGGGGGACACCGCCCGGCATTATAGGCAGCGTTACCATCTTTGCGCCCGTCTGCTCGGCTATCCGCTTCGGCACCTTTTCGGGGAACTGGGGCTCCCGCACGACAATGGTAACGTGCTCCGCCTTCATCGCCCCTATCAGCTCCTCGATATGGCGCGTGGTGGGGTCAATGCCTGGCCGCAGCTCTATGGTGCCGAAATAGACCATGCGGAAGCGCTCCGCGAAGTACGGCCAGTGCTCGTGATAGGAGACGAACTTCACGCCTTTGAGGGCGCTTGTCTGCTTCTGCCATTCCGCGATCTTCGCGTTCAGCCTCGCAAGATAGGCGTCTCTGTTGCGGGTGTAGTCTGCCTGGTGCTGCGGGTCAAAGGAGACGAGGGCGTTATAAATGTTTGCGATGGCCGTCTTTGCGAGTACGGGGTCGAGCATGTAGTGGGGGTTGCCGTATGGATGGACGTCGCCCGCGTAGTGCTCGGTGGATTTCGGCACATCCATGGGGACTATGCCCTTCGAGCAGTCTATGTAGCCCTGGGCGTAGATCTGGATGCGTGGGTTCTTGCTTGCCTCGATGAGGGCGGGAAGAAAGGCGTGCTCGCAATCGAGACCGACGAGGAGCAGGAGGTCCGCCCTGTTCATCGCGGGCACGAAGCTCGGCTTCATGGGTACGCCGTGCGTGTCTTCGACGCCCGTTGCAAGGCTTTTCACGTCTACGAGGTCGCCGCCTATGTTGCGGGCAAGGTCGGCGAGGTCCGTGAGCGTTGCCACGATGCGGACCTTAGCCGCAGTGGCGGGCGCAACGCTTGCCGCAAAAAACATCGCGGAGACGAAGGAACAACAGGATGAATTTATGCCTCATCTATTTCTCCTTTCGCAAGGCTCAACGCTCCTGCCATCCGTGGGCGTGGGAGCCTATGATCCATGCCCATTGCAGGTAGACGGCGTCGTTCGTGCGCAGGGTCGCGGGCGGTCCCGAGTTGCTCGGCGCGTACTGCTCGTGGTTGTTGATCGTGTGGGTGTACTGGAGGCGTAGCTGGTTCCAATGGCTCAGGTACCACGTTATGTAAGGCGAATACGCCGTGGACCTGGCGTCGTTGTTCTGCGCGTTCTCCACCCATTCGAAGAGGAACCCGGCCGTCCATTGCCTGTGGAACCTGTACGCGAGATAAGAGTACAGGCCCATGGAGTTGACGGGGCGGTCGAGAAAGGCGCTGCCGCCAGGGTTGACGATGTCGTAGCGGTTGCTGCTGCGGAGCACCTCCGTCCCCCAGGTGATGCTCTTGAACTGGTTGTTTCGGAGAGGCCGGTAGGCGAGCATCAGGTCGAGGCCGCCCAGGCGGCGCTCTCGTTCGGTGAACTGCGTGCCGTCGGGCGCAAAGAACGTCCCTCCCCTGTCGATTGTGTCAGGGTTCCACAGGGCCGATACGCCCGGCTCGAATGAGATATCGGGCGTCAGGTCGAAATACGTCGAGGTCCTGCCCCAGAAGTTCAGGTTGTTCCCGTGGCGTGAAAGGCCGACGTTGTTCGGCGTGTCCCCGAACTGCGTGCCGGTCCCGGCGGTAAGGCTCACGTAATGCGGGATAGGCAGCAGCTAGTTGACCTGCGCGCCGTCCGTCTTCGACTCGCCGCCGACGTACTGGTCGAGGGGCAGCGGCCTGTTGACGAAGGGCAGCTCGTGGTCGTGGATGTACGACAGCCTGCCGAACTCACCGAAGAAGCGACCCGCCTTGAGGGTCAGGTTATAGGGCAGCGATGTGGTGTAGAGGGCGGCCTCCTCCACCTGGGCGGTCGACTCGCCCGTGACAGGGTCTGCGGAGGCGTTCATCACGACATAGCCCCGCGCGAAGGGGTCGACCGAGCCGGCGGCGTTCAGCTCGACCGAGCGCTGGTTCACGTCGTAGCCACCGGGACGGCCCGTGCCCGTCTGGTTCGAGTTCCTGTTGTTATGGGAGAAGAGCGTCTCGCCCACCAATCCGATGGATGGGTTGAAGACGCTCGGCACGACCTTCGTCTGCGCCTCAACGACCTTGTCCACCTTCTCCTGCAAGCTCCTTCACCTGCTTCTGCACCTCTTCCGTCGAGGGCGGGGCAGCCGCAACAACCGGCGGGGCAGCAGAGGGCGGCGCAGTAAGCGACGCAGGGGACGCTCCGGCAGAAGCGGCAGCCACAGCGGGCGCCGCTGCCGGGGCGGCGGGAGCACCCGCCGTCTTGGCGGCTTGTTGGGCGCTTCCGGCGACCTCGGCCTTCAATGCCTCGATTGCCTTCCTCTGCTCTTCGATCACCTGCTGCTGTTTCTTGAGGGTTTCCTCAAGCGCCTTTATCCTGTCTTCCAGCGTTTGCCCGAAAGCGCATGTTGAAAACATGAATATCGAGGCAAGGACGATCAGGAATTTCATAGCGGCACCTCCGATCCGGTCCTTGATAACAGTATTTCTGGCTGCTTAAATCCAGTTAGGTGATGTTCTCAGGCCGGAGGTGCCCGGTTCCGATGGGTGGGACGGAAGAGTTCGGAAAAACTGACGCCCCGGTCTATACCTATGATCGGGGCGGTCGGTATGGGCGGTGAGACTTGAGGGGAATCCTGGAGGACCAGGTTTGAATGGAGACATGCATTAAGACAAAGCGAGCAATCATTGTCGTGAGAAAGACCGTCAACATGATGATGGAAAGCGAAACCCAGAATAGAGAAACATAGGCAGACGAACAGAAATAGGGCGTATTTCCTCTTCATGTAAATATATGTTAATCGTTGGGACTACAAATGTAAATGATTATTGCGAAGGGGATAACTGGAATCCCGTCTGTAACATCCTATTGATAAAGGGAACGCGGCAAATGCTCTTTCAGGAAGGATACCTGTGCCGTCCCTGACCTGGCAAACCCACAGATTACGTCCCACGCCCTCGCATCCTAAGAAACCACTAAAAGAAAATTGAGAGCCCTTGCAGAAGTGAGGATTTTTTCACGTCCGAGTTCGGCGAGGCGGATCGATCTTGATTACCGGAAGAAAGCCTAACCGAACCTACCCATCGAGCACCTTCCTGATCGTCTTCGCGATCTCGCTTTTCGTAAGGGGCTTCATGGCAAAAGCTTTGATACCTGCCGCGTTCGCCTTGTCGGCATCGACCACATAGCTGAAGCCTGTACACATTATGATGGGCAAGTCAGGCCTGATCGCAAGAAGTTCCTTTGCAAGCTCGACTCCCGTCATTTCCGGCATAGTCTGGTCGGTAATGATAAGATCGAAGCGGGAGGGGTCCAGCCTGAAGAGCGCAAGCGCCTCCCTGCTGCTCATCCGGGATGTCACGTCGTAGCCCAGCTCCGCGAGGATGTCTTCGCCCATCTCGACGAGGGCCTCCTCGTCATCGACGAAGAGGACGCGCTCGGTGCCGGTGGGGAGGTCGTCGTCGGTAATCTCATCGGTTTCCATCCCTTCCGAGACTTTCGGGAAATAGACGGTAAACGTTGCGCCCTGGCCCGGCTCGCTTATCACGGTGATGTAGCCGTCGTGCTGCTTCACGATGCCGTGGACCACGGAGAGACCAAGGCCCGACCCTTCTCCCAGCTTCTTCGTCGTGAAAAAGGGGTCGAATATCCTCTCCATGATGTTGGGAGACATGCCGACGCCCGTATCCCGGACAGTCAATTTCACGTAGTCGCCCGGCTTAATCCCGTGGGGTTCGCCCGTCGGCTGGGAGTTGCTGAAATCGGCCAGGCCGATATCGAGATTCCCTCCCTTCTCCCGCATCGCGTAGGCTGCATTGGTACAGAGGTTCATCAGCACCTGCTGTATCTGCGTGGGGTCTCCGAGGATCATACTCGACTCGTTCTCGACGTTGACCCTTATGGCGATGGTTGTCGGGGTGGCCGCCCGGAGAAGCCTGACCGTCTCTTTCACGATACTGCTCACCCGCAGGGGTTTCTTCTCCTGCTCCGTCTTTCTGCTGAACGTGAGCATCTGCCGCACCAGCTCGCGGCCCCGCAAGGAAGCCTCCATGACCCTCTCCAGGTGATGTGCCTCCCTGCTCCCCGGAAGGACCTGGTCCGTCACCAATTCCGTGAACCCGATGATGGCCGCTAGGATGTTGTTGAAGTCGTGGGCCACGCCTCCGGAGAGGGTACCGAGGGCCTCCACCTTCTGGGCCTGGCGGAGCTGGGATTCGACCTGCCTCAAGTCGGTCATATCACGGGCGGCGGCGAAAACCCCGACCACCCGCCCCGCTTCGTCCCGATATACCGAGGCGTTGTAAAGGACGGGGGCGGTGTGTCCGTCACTGTGGCGGATTTCCAGCGGGTAGTCGCGGACAAGGCCCTCGTCGAATACCCGGCGGTAGCCGTCTCTAGCCTTTGCTGGCTCCGTGAAATAGTTACTGAAATCGCTCCCTATCAAGTCCGTCCTCGAATATCCGGTGACCTGTTCCGTGGCCGCGTTAACGTCGCTGATCCGCCCCTCCGGGTCGATGGTGACGAGGGGATCGATGCTTGCCTCGATGAGCTTCCTGTTGTACGCACTCGCCAGGGTGAGGGCCTCTTCGGCCTTTTTGCGGTCGGCGATCTCAGCCTCCAGGGCCGTGTTGGTTTCCCGCAGCTCTTCGGTCCGCTCTTCCACCCGCAGCTCCAGCTCGTCACGGGCCTTCCGAAGGGCCTCCTCGCCGCGCTTGCGGTCGGTGATGTCATGGAAGACGATTGCAACGTGCCGGTCTTCCGGCCTGTCGACGCGATATGCGTAGACATCGTACCAGCGGTTCAACGCCCTGGCTTCGTTCGTAAAACGGAGGGGCTCACCGGTCAAGGCGATCTTCCCGTAGATCTCGAACCAGTGGGCCTCATGCTCCGGAGCCAGGTCGCGCATCAATTTACCCTCTGCGTCGTGCAGTCCGGTCTGCTTTTCGAAGGCGGCGTTGACCTTCAGAAAACGGAAGTCGGAAGGCTTGCCGTCCGCGTCAAAGATCATCTGGACGATGGAGAATCCTTCGTCCATCGTGTTGAACAGGTTCCGGTACCGCTCTTCACTCTCCTTCAGCTCCTCCTCGATCCGCTTGCGCTCGGTGATGTCCACCAGGGCGGCGACCGTGCCGCGCGGACGCCCCCGGTCGTCGAGAAGCGGCGTGCCGTAGCCCAACACGTGGCGGACCATCCCGTCCTCGAAGGCCAGGGTGAACTCGAAATCTTCGACGTGTTCGCCCCGGCAGGCCCGCTGGGCGGGCAGCTCGTCAAGGCCCAATTCGCGCCCGTCCTTCATGGCCCGGAAATGGTGGGGTCTGGCTTCCGCGGGCGCCGACAGGGAAAGCTCTTCGCCGTGGGGGATCCGCAGTATCTCGTCCGCCAGGGTATTGCCCGTGAGGTGAAGACATTCGGGGTCATGGGCGATGAACACAGGCATGGGCACGGCCTCGAAGAGGGCGGCCAGTTCCTCTGCCCGTTCGCGCTCGCGGCGCTCGCTCTCCCGCAGCGCCTCCTCGGCGCTCGTGCGCTCCGTGATATCACGGGCATACACGCGCACGGCGCGGGACTGGGGAACGAGTTGAACGATCTCGTCGAGGACCCTGTCCCCTATACGCACTTCCCTGTGAAAAGTCGATTCGCTTTCCTTGTCCCACTCCCTCAAAATGGCATCCAGGTCATGGGGCAGCAGGGTTTTGACATCCCCTTTGTACAATTCGAGGTTTTCCAGGATAGCCTTGGAGGCCGGGTTAAAGAAGGTGATCTCACCCGACGCATCCACCTCTATTACGGGATGCGGATTCAGGTCCGGGAAAGAGGCAAGATGCTCCGTTCTCTCTTCCGCCCGTTTGCGCTCCGTGATGTCCGTATAGGTGATGACCACGCCTTCTATGCGGTTGTCGGAGGTCCTGTAAGGGAGTATGTTCCGGACATACCAGCCGCCGTTGATCCCTATCTCTTTTTTTGCCGGGGTGAGGTGCTCCAGGACCGATTGGGCATCGCTCACGAGCTCGGGTCCGAGGTGCGCTTGGGACATGTCGATGATGGGCCGTCCCACGTCGCCGGGGAGCAGCGTGATGAGCCTCGACATGGCGGGGGTAAAGCGTTTGACTCTGAGCTGGTGGTCGAGAAAAATGGTGGGTATATTCGTGCTTGCGAGGAAGTTGTTGAGGTCGTTGTTCATCTCTTCCTCGTCCTCGATCTTCGTCTGGAGCTGCGCATTGACGGTGATAAGCTCTTCATTCAGGGACTGAAGCTCTTCCCTGGAGGTCTCAAGCTCCTCGTTCGCCGCCTGAAGCTCTTCATTCGAGGAGTGAAGCTCTTCATTGAGACTTTTCAGTTGCTCGATGTGGCCCTGGAGGTCATCCCGTGTGGTCGAAAGCTCCTGTTCGAGCTGGCGGACCGCCGCCTCTTCCATGTCGGCGACATCCGGGGAGATCTCCTCGGGCCCTCTGGACAGGCTGCCCTTCTCCCTGAATATGACGAGATAGAGGCCCTCTCGCAGGTTTGAGATGCGGATGGTCGCCTGCCTGACCCGTCCGAAGTCGTCGGGGATGTCCGCCCGGACGGAGACGGGCTTCGAATCCTGGCTCGCCCGGTATACGGCGCCCCTGATCCTGTTCCTCACGTTGCCGGGGAGAAGCTCCAGGAGACTCGACGTCAGGGGCCCCCGGGGCTGGCGCAGGTACCTGCTCGTAGGACCGTTATTGTAAAGGATTTCGTAGTTCTGATTGATCGTCACCGCAGCCGGGGCGTATTCCTCGAGGAGGATTTCCTGGCTGAGCTCGACGACCGATTGGCGATAGCGCGGGCTAGGCACCGGCTTTACCGGAGGCGGGAGATGCTCGGAGGCGAAGGGCACCGCCAGCGGGGTCCTGGCGGATGCCTTTGTCTCGATCTTCCGGTAGATGCGGCACTTTTTGTGGGCGAGCGCGATAAAAAGGTCGTTGTGCCTGCCGGGAGACTCGGCACCCCCGAGGAAGAGATATCCTCCTTCCTTGAGGGCATAGTGAAAGAGGGCGATGCATTTCTCCTGGGCGTCGGGCTCCAGGTAGATGAGGAGGTTCCGGCAGATGACGAGGTCGAGACGGGAGAAAGGAGGGTCGGTAAGGATGTCCTGCTTGGCGAACACGACAAGCTGCCGTGTCTCCTTGTTGATCGTGAGTGAAAGGCCGTCCTCGAAGGACGTGAAAAATGCGGCCAGGTAATCCGCCGGCACGTCGGCGGCTATGGTCGCCGGGTATGTCCCCTCCCGTGCCCGTTCCAGCGCCTGGTCGTTCACGTCGGTGGCGAAGACCTGGATCTCCCTCTTTTTGCCGGCGTGGTCGAGCTCGTGCTGGAGCAGCATCGCGATGGAATAGGCCTCTTCTCCGGTCGCGCAGGCGGGGGTCCAGACCCTTATGGGGGAGGATTCGTCCTCGGCGGCGAGGAGCCTTGTCACCTCGATATGCAGGGCCTTCCAGGCGAGGCGGTCCCGAAAAAAGGAGGTCACCCCTATCATGAGGTCGGCGGCGAGGAGCCGCACTTCCCCATCGTCGGTCGCGATCATCTGCACGTAGGCGCCAAGCGACGACAACCCGTGCAGGTACATGCGCCTCCTGATCCTTCGCGATACGACGGTTTTCTTATAATGGTTGAACCGATACCCGGTCTTCTCATGGATGAGGCGGTAAAAAGGTTCGAGCTGCTCCAGGGTGATGAGGCCGTCGGGAGACGCGGCGACCATGCCCGACGTATGAAATTGCAGGATCTCCCTGGCAATCTCCTCGGGGATGAGGACCCCATCGGCCTGTCCCGTGCTGAGGGCTGCCAGGGGCATTGCGGAGAATTCGGCCGTCGCCGGGTCCTGGACGAAGACCGTCCCCCCCGCGGCCCTTACCGCGTGCACGCCGCGGGCGCCATCTGTCCCGGCGCCGGAAAAGATGACGGCGATGGCCCGTTCGGCGGCATCGTCGGCCAGGGAGATAAAGAATTCATCAATGGGGAGATGCGTATGCTCGCGAGACCGGGGGACCACGCGTAAGATGCCCTTTTCGAAGCTGACCTCTTGCGCAGGGGGGCAGAGGTAGAGCCTTCCTGGCAGGATTTCGACGCCGTCGGATGCTTCCTCGATGGAAAGGGCGGACTTCCGGGAGGCGAGCAGCTCGGGCAGGAGGCTCTTGTGTGTCGGAGAGAGGTGCTGAATGAAGACAAGGGCGAAGCCGAATTCATCGGGCAGCGCGGACAGGAAGCGCACCAGGGGGTCGAGGCCCCCTGCCGAGGCGCCTATCCCGACGATGGGGAAAGGTCTCTCGGTTCCGTCCGGTCCGGGTTTAGGCGTCGATTCCATAGGACCTCCGTCAACGATTTATGCGCACGGGTGCTACCGGCGATGGGTCGGCAGACACTGTCTGTAGCATTATAGTTTGTTTGAGGATAGTAATCCAGAATTCTTATACCAGGCGGGTTGAGACTTCCAGGAAGCAAACCTCGGCCAGGTTGAGACGCCTGGTAGTGAAGATGTCATCCGCTGGAAAAATTGCGGCCTGCTCCTACTAATGTTTCGTCCGCTGGTGATGTCAAAGTCTCTTTCAGCGTCGAGCGCCAGTCACCAGGTGAGTATGAGAAGTAACGCTGAAGAGTTATTGTATGCGTTTGTGTATAGTGTGTCTGTGTAACTCCTGTGTAATAGTGCCTGGAGAATTGCCCAAAACGGAACCTAATCGTCCAACACTTTCCTGATGGTCTTTGCGATCTCCCTCTTAGTCAAGGGCTTCATGGCAAAGGCGCGGATGCCTACGGCGTTAGCCTTGTCGGCATCGACCAGATGGCTGAATCCGGTGCATAGGATGACGGGAAAGCCGGGCTTGAGAGCGAGGAGTTCTTTCGCAAGCTCGACGCCCGTCATCTGGGGCATGGTCTGGTCGGTAATGACGAGATCGAACCGGGATGGGTCCGCCCTGAAGAGGCTAAGGGCCTCCGTGCTGCTCATTTGGGTTGTCACCTTGTAGCCGAGTTCTGCGAGGATGTCTTCGCCCATCTCCACGAGGGCTTCTTCGTCATCGACGAAGAGTATTCGCTCGGAGCCGGTGGGAAGCCAGTCGTCGCCGGCGGAAGCGGTTTCGGGTCTTCCTGTAATTTGAGGGAAATAGACGGTGAAGGTGGACCCTCTGTCGGGTTCACTGTCGACGGTAATACTGCCGTCGTGCTGTTTCACGATGCCGTGGACGCCGGTAGTACCTTTCATCCCCAGGCGCGAGCGAGAGCCAGACAAGGCATTCCGGAGGAAGCCCGGCGGCGGCCGAAAGCCTATGGCCGAACGACGCGTATTCGAGGGGATCGTTTTCGTGCTGAGAACAGGATGCCAGTGGAAGTCACTGCCGAGAGAACGGTTCGGGAGCGCAAGCTCCGTGCACAAGTATTTCCGGCAATGGCTGAAGACCGGGGTTTTCCTGTCTCTCTGGCGCGCGGGTCTTGCTGAGTACGATGAGATGGAAGGCATCGCCTGGAAGTGGCAAAGCGTGGACGGGGCCATGATCAAAGCCCCCCTTGCCCGGGAAGCAGCCGGGCCGAACCCGACGGACCGGGGGAAAAAAAGGAACGAAGCGGCACATCCTGGTGGACGGGCGTGGCGTCCCGCTGTCGCTGACCGTAACAGGGGCCAACCGGCATGACGTCACTCAGCTTACCCCGCTGCTTGCCGGAATTGTCGTTGCCCTTCCCGGAGGAAAGCAAATGTTCTTGTATGCGGATAAGGGATATGATGGTGAACCTGCCCGGAACCAAATCCGCCGGCACGGCTATACTCCGAGGGTTACGCGAAAGAAGCGCAAGCCAGGCCGTCCTGCAAGGAACAGACGCCGGGTCGTGGAAGCCGCCCATTCCTGGTTTAACCGATTCCGGAAGCTCTTGGTGAGATACGAGAAGCTGTCTGAAAACTACGAAGCCCTTGTTCATCTCGCTGCTGCGATCATTTGCTGGAGGAAGGTTGTTGCTATTTACGGATAATCTCTAAGAATGCGAGAGAGGGGATTTGAACCCCTACGGTGTAACCCGCTGGATCCTAAGTCCAGTGCGTCTGCCAGTTCCGCCACTCTCGCATGGCTTATTTTACAAGGGTTTCCGGCCAGGTGTCAATGTTAGAGAAGGGTTTGAACCCTAGGGCTTAATTTCCTCTATACCGTCCCGAATGTCTCGAATGGGCATATCTGGGCATAAATGGCAGCCTTTCGCACTCAGAATGCGTACAAATCCTTGCAAGAGTAACCAATAAGAGTTTAAATTGTAATTGCTTATGGCCCCTTTCATATGCCCGAAATGCCAGTCCGACCACATGCGGCGAAGCCGTACGAGGGATTATGCCGAGCGCGTCCTTAAGACTACCGGCAGAAAGGCATACAGGTGCCAGGAATGCGACTGGCGGGGGTTTGTCAGGAGAAGAGGCGATACGATCAGCTATTATGAGCAGAATTACCGCGCGCACCAATGGGTCAGAAATATTTCCACCGGATTTCTTGTATTGATCGTAACCCTTGTCTGCTATTATCTGATGCTTTCTTTGTTGCGATAGCGTTTGCTCCCCACAACAGTGCAGCGGTTATACCGGACCGGCCTCTAAAGCCGCCACGCGGCTGCGCCGGAAGCAGCGCCGGCTCTCCCTTTCCATCTTCACAGGGTGCGGCGGCGTCACCTTTGGCCGCCCGGCGGCTGGACCGCGCTGCCGTCTCCATCGGGAGGGAAATCCCCTACCCGGCCTCCGAATGGGGTGTACTGGCTGCTGCTCTCCAGCCCCCTTCTCGTGTTCATGGCAGCGCCCGGCATCTCGGGCGAGCCGAAACGCACGGGACCCCCAGTTCCGCTCAGGATGGGGCCGCGCACGGCGGAATTGGCCTCGTCCGTCGTCGTGGGGTAAGCCGCCGGCCCAGCCTGCCGCTCGTGCGCGCATGCCCAGGCGAGGAAACCGAGAGCCGCAATCGCGCAGGCGAAGAAAAAACCTCTCATCAACTCGATCTCCTTACTACCCTTGTCTGCTTGACTATATCGCGCCGGTCTCCCTTTGTCAATTTCGCAAAACACGGGCGAATTGCCTCACAAATAAACGGAACAGATGTAAAGGCCGGGCCGCCTCTTCATCCGGGGGCCGGCCGGATGTGACCGACCGGTCTGTCGAGACGGGCCTGGAGAGCAGTACTTCATATACGCCCTTCGGAGGCCGCGTGGGCGGGTTCCCTACCGTCGGGGACATGGCGGCGGCAGGCCAACAGCCGAGCGCGCCTGCTCAACCGGCACAACCGACAGGCAGCCAAAAGTGCTAGACAAGGATGCGATTTACAAACTGTTGGAGGGGATTTGACGTGCTTTCGGGGGGACTAAAACCGGGGGGAAATGCTGCAGAAGTGATGCCGTCTCAAGAACCGGGCGACGACAAGACGGAAGAAAAAGGGGCGTGGGCGGTAAGAACAGTTGAGACCAGGCCTTTTATATCTTTCCCAGTCCGATCTCTCTCCTTATAAATTCTATAGACTTGCCGAGCCCGGTGGCCAGATCGGTCTTTGGCTCCCATCCGAGCTTTCTCGCTTCCGTGATATCTGCCAGATTGGCGAAGGCCTCACCGGGCAAGTCCGGTTTGTGCACAGGCTTGATGTCTGATTTGAGAAGGCTCGCGATCACACTATATATCTCGTTAACCGAATAGTTCGTCCCGTATCCCAGATTGAAGACCTTTCCTGTAGTCCTCTCGTCCGTCATGCACTGTATATGGAAATTATTGATGTCATCGACGTAGACGAAGTCCCTTCGCTTTTCTCCGGTCCCGTAAATGATCGGCTGCTCTCCCTTGAGGAGCTTGATGATAAATGCCGAGAAGACGGGAGGGATCGTGCGCCGGTAGTCTTGCCTCGGCCCGTAAACGCAAAAGTATCGCAGGGCGGAGAACCGCAAGCCGTAAAAGCGGGCATACGCCCCGGCGAAGTGCATCGTCGATAGCTTGCTGACGGCATAGAAGCTCTGAGGATCGACCCTGTCTTCGGCCGAGGGAAGCGCGTCGCACCCTTCGTAAAGCGCTGAAGATTCAGCGTAAATCACTTTTTTGACCCCTGCGCGCCGCGCCGCTTCAAAGACGTTGACCGTCCCCGTAACGTTTATGTCTGCCGTCTCGACCGGGTCTGCCTGGCAGTCTGCTATGCAATTCTTCGCCACGAAGTGGAATACGTAGTCGACGCCGCGAAACAGCGCATGAATCGCTTTGCTGCGCACGTCCTCGTCATGGAACTCAACGCCCTCCGGTATCTGGTCCCGGACGCCATAGGAGAGATTATCAATTCCGATGATCCGTATGCCTGCGCCCAAATGCGGGATTCCGTTCCCGTTCGCGGCCTCGGCGAGCAATCGCTCGGCAAGGTTCGAGCCGATGAACCCCGCAACGCCTGTAATCAGCACGGTCGCTTCTTTTTTATGAAACATGGGTAATGGGTAAGGATAGCTCGACGGGTCCGGCTCACCCCAACGCTGTCTTCGTTGTCAGGAACGGCATCGTGGGGCCGCATCGGCGTCTCAGTTGTTTGTATTCGGCCATCACTCGATCAAGCAGGCAATACTGCGGAAGGGAACGCCCTTTGACCGGTATTGGAAGGACCCGGCTCGTATGTCAGATAGAAAATAAGGAAAAGGGCGAAGAGCAGGGAGACGATCACTATGGGCAACCAGGGGATCTTCCGGGATCTCTGCGGTTGCGCGCCTTGAAAGGCGCGGGTATCGGAACAGCGACGATCCCGCGCCAACCGCAATCAAGGCACCGGTAAGCCTTCCTGTTAAACCGTTTTATAAAGCGCTCGAAGGCGTTCTGCGATCGACTCCGCTTGACCCGCGCCGAATTGCATACTGGACATATGAGTGGCGTGCTGCCCTCCGCCTTTTTCGTTTTATCGTCTGCCCATTGATGTCGTTTAACGACCCGCTTTATGCCCTGCGCCATACTCACAGCTTCTTCCACACGGTCCCTAAAACGATTCCGAGGATCAGCCATATGGGTATAGAGACGATCAGGCCCCATAAAACGCCGGTCACCTTTTTCAAAGACCTCTCGATGTCTTTTGAGCGCAGCGCCCTCTCCAGCTTGATCCTGACGTCTTCGAGGTTGAGCGGCTTGGTAATGTAATCGTAGGCGCCCTTTTTTATAGCCTCGATGGCGGTCTCGACGCTCGGGTAACCGGTCATCATGAAAAAAGGTATCTTGCCGTCCTGTTCGCGGAGGCGACGCAGGAACTCCAACCCGTCCATCTCAGGCATAACGAGATCGCACAATACGCAGTCGTACCGGTCCGGGGCGAATTTCTCCAGCCCGTCTTTGCCGGACCTTGCCGTCTCCACTTCATAACCGATGCTTCCGAAGTAATCGGCAAAGAGTTCTCGAATACTTTCTTCGTCATCGACCACGAGGAGCCGCTCGCCTGCCATCGATCTTCCTCCTTGTTCGTGCCTGACTTTGCCGGTCAACCCGTCTGTCTTGGGGGCGCGATTCAGATCTTCACCGCGTCATCGAGGAACATCCTGACTGTTTCCTTCGAATAGGGATGAACGAGCATGCCTTCTATGAGGTTCGGCGTTACCGTTACAATATGCGCCCCCGCCTCGAGCCATTCGATCACATTGAGCACTTCCCTCGTCGAGCCGGCGATGATCTTCGATTTAAGCCCGAATTGGTCCAGCACCTTGCGCAATTTCGAGATCTCGCCGCACGCGTTGTACCCCATGTTGTTCACCCGGCCGCCGAAAATGGACACGTAGGTTGCCCCTGCCATTGCCGCGAGGAGCCCCTGCTGGGCGCTCATCATGGCCGTTACGTTTACCCGCACGTTGTGCTTCATCTCGAGCTCATGCACGACTTCCAGGTTGTCCAGCTCACCGTTAGGGCCGTGGATGGTGATCTTGATGTTGATGTTCTCGGCCCATTCCGAGAACTCCCTCGCCTGAGCGACCATTTCCTCCTTCACGTTCGTCGTCACTTCCACCGAGAGCGGATACGGGTCGATCATGCCGGCGATCTGGACCGACCGTTCTTTTATGCCCGCGAGTCCTCCGGTCACACCGTCCTTCATAAGGATGGTCGGGTTCGTCGTCACCCCTCGTATAATCCCCATCCTCAAATACTTTTCCACTTCCTTGATCTTTCCGGTATCAAGAAATATCGCCATTCTTGTTCCTCCGTCGGCCGGTATCAGCGATCCGTCATCCTGCGGCCGCTATTCCTGGGCCCGTGCATAACTGTTCCCCGGCTGATCGGTCGTCAGCCGCAGGTCGTGGCACGTCACTTCACGCTCTCCCACTTCATCTCGTTGACGAGTATCTTCGGATGCGAGACGATCAGGTGCCAGATGACGGCCTGAAAGGATTCCGTGTGGGCGGTCACCGTGGCGGCGCTGATCGTCGGCACGATTACGCAGGCGTCCGCGACCTTTGCCGTATACCCGCCGTCCCTGCCCACGATGCCGAATATCCGCGCGCCAACCTCTTTGGCATACCTGAGCGCCTTCACTATGTTCATGCTTATGTTCTTTTCCTCGCTTCCCCCGCCTACGGAAAAAACGAAGACGCCGTCCCTGCCGCCCAGCCTGCTTCCCTTAAGCCAGCGCTCGAAGGATGAGTCCCATCCGTCGTCGTTCACCCTGGCGGTCAGCTCCGACACGTTATCCGTAGGCGCGTACGATTCGATCCCGGCTATCTTCCTGAAATCGTTCACTGCGTGCGATGCGTTGCCTGCGCCCCCGCCGACGCCTATGAAGAAGAGGCGGCCGCCTCCTTCCCGCAGGGCGACCAGATGCCTGACAAGAGAATCGAGAGCGGCTTTGTCGATCCCGTCCACGACGCGATGCACTTCATCCAGGTATTGCTTTATGTAGTCCATTCGATCTTACCTCGCCCCCTTCGTTTCAGGGGCAGCATGAAATTCCGTAATCCCCGACCGGTATCTCTTCCGCGATAGCCTGCAAGTACTGTCTGGCTTCGTCTGTCGCGCAGTACTTGCCGGCATCGTAGAACCGGCCATCGACGAAGCGATGGAGCTTTTCCGGCTCAGCGTCCGCCAGCGTAAGGCGCATCAGGCCGAACCCTCTCTTGGTCCGCCTGGTCCCTATGAACAGACGCCCTTCCGCGGGACCGCCAGCCAGTATCCTGACCGCCTCCCGGCCCAGCCTGGCTGCCCATTTGGCGTCAAGCCTGCATGGAGCACCAGATCTGTAAAGATAGGAGGGATTTACCGAGTTCACATTCCTCGTGTCGAACGCCGACTTAAGGTCCTTCTTCAGTCTGCCTGCAAGCGCCTCGGCCGCGCCCTTGAACCGGGGATGGCCGAATTCGTCCCTTTCATGCTCGTCCGCGCTGATGTGCAAACCGTCCGCGAACCGCGCGCCTTCGGCAACTACTATGATAGCATGTTTCTGCTTCTTGTACCTTTCGAGCACCAGCGACGCTAAGGCCTCGTAATCTAACGGGAATTCCGGTATCACGATGAAGTCCGGGCGGCCCAGGCAGGAAGAGAGCGCGAGCCATCCGGCTTGCATGCCCATCGACTCGACGAGGATTATCCGCTCGTGGGAATACGCGGTTGACCTCAAGCCCTCTCTCAGGCTGACGAAGGCGGAAATTTTCCGGGCGGCAGTGGGAAACCCGAGGGTAAAATAGTTGAGGATTCCCTCCTGCCCGATGGGCCGGCCGTCACCCGGCATCATGCCTACGTCGTTGTCTATCGTCTTCGACACCAGAACCTGTGGAAGACCGGCCAGGGAAAAGCAATTCGAGAGGGTATCCTCCCCGCCTATAACGATAAGCCCCACGATCCCGAGGCGGCCGAGGTTCTCTTCTGCCAGACGCGCCCGTCCGTCGACGGCGTCGAGCTTCATTCTCGACGACTTGAGTATCGTCCCACCGATGGCCGCGTCCACATGCACGCCGTTCAATGATACGTACCGGTTCTCAACGACCCCCTCCCAACCTTTTATAAAGCCGATCAGCTCTACGTTCTTATCTCTGGACGCTTCTATAGAGGCGGCGATGAGCGCGTTCAGAGGGGGCACATCGCCCCCACCGGTCAATATGCCTATGCGTTTTTTAGACATACTGCCGCCTTGCGGCCGATCAGCCGGCATCCGATAATTGTCACGCGCACGGCCATTCCCGTCCCTCACTTCTTCCTGGCGGAGAAGTTGACGTCGTCTATCCGCCTCAAGGTCGCAAGGTCCTGATCGGCTCTAAGTCGGTTTCGGAATCCCTCATCCCGCCAGGGATCCCAAGGCGCGCTGATGAGCTTACCCGTTATCCCGTTGGATTCATCGGAAGCGAGGAACACGACGAGCTCCGCGGCAACGTCGGGGGACGTTCATCCCTTATCTCGCCTCCGCACCGCGTCCTCCCATTCCTTGCTCCCGGCCCTGGACCCCGCCTCGATGACCTCGTCCAGCATCTTCTTATTGACTGCCCCTGGCGCTATAGCGTTCACATCTATGCCAAACTGTCTGACCTCCTCGGCCAGTATCTCGGTAAACCTGACGACCGCTGTTTTGGCTACAGCATAGGCGCTGAAAAACGGCCTCGGTCCTGTCGCCCCGCCGCCGGAAAAATTGATTATCTTGCCTGATTTTCGTGCCATCATCGAAGGCAAGACAGCGTGGCAACAAAGCATCGTGCCGAAGAGGTTAACGCTCACATTTTTCATCCACTCTGCCGCGTTTACTTGATCCAGGGATCCGATCGGAGGCTGCACACCGGCCGCGTTTACCAGAATATCTACGGCCCCAAATGACTCCAAAACCTGCGAAACAGCCGCTTCGACCTCCTCCGGCTTAGAGACATCGACCCGGATCGGTATTGCGGAACGAACCCCAATTCCTTGCGAGTCCGATTCTTTCGGGGCCGATTGAGGATGGTCAATGTCAGCCAAAGCCACTCTGGCTCCTTGCGCTATAAGCGCAGCGGTAACGGCTCTCCCTATTCCCCGGCCGCCGCCTGTGACCAGCGCCGCCTTATCAAAAAGGCTCATCCTGCTTCCCCAATTGGCTGTTTCATCACTTTGAGCCTATTCCTGCCCACCACCTTCTTGCTGTAAAGCTGCACGGCGCCTGCACATTTAGATCAAGCATGCATATCCGGACGGGTCCGCCACATATAACGAAGAAATTCCGCCATTTCCGTGATAATGCTTTCACTCTCTCCTGTTCTTCACCAGCGGATGGTACTCCCCCCGCAGGGGCGCCTGGTTTGCGTTCCTTATCTCGAAGACCGTTTGGATGGCAGGCTTGACGTCGTCGAGGCCGAAGCCCTTGCCTTCGAGTATGGCGCGGTAGCTCTCCGTGTGGAGGTCGGTGAAGCCTTCCGAGAACTCAAGCTCCCGGTTGTCGAGCGTGATCGACCGGTAGGTGGTCTTGCCCGCGCTTCGGGCGCTTTGAGGAAGATCGGCCGCCTCCAGCGAAAGGAACCAGCGCACCCGCGCATGCTCAAGCTCCAGAAAGCCTGCGGCCCTGGTCGGCTGGGAGAGGTGGACGACGTTCCACTGGGTTTTCCCGAATATCCACTGGATCATGTCGAAGAAGTGGACGCCGATGTTCGTTGCGATGCCGCCGGAGCGCGCTACGTCGCCCTTCCAGGAGACGAGATACCAGTGGCCCCTCGACGTGATATAGGTCAGGTCGATATCTATCTTTTTACCGGGCGGCTCACGTTCTATCCGTTCTTTAAGCTCCTTTAT
The DNA here is from genome assembly GCA_963835595.1 of uncultured delta proteobacterium. GTDB lineage: Bacteria > Desulfobacterota > Syntrophorhabdia > Syntrophorhabdales > WCHB1-27 > CAWEPK01. The sequence goes on from CAWIGL010000002.1 coordinate 562,515, forward strand.
GGCGCTATGGAGCCTTAACTGGAGTATGGCGTTCACCTTTCGGCCGCTCTCCGCCTCGATCTCCTTCAGGGCATCGACGTTCCAGGGGTTCAAGACCATCGGCTTCTCGCAGATGGCGTCCGCCCCTACCCTCAGGGCAAACCGGATATGGGCGTCGTGCAGGTAATTGGGGGAGGCGATGCTGACGTAGTGTATCCGTCTTTCGGGGCCCTGGCGCTTCAGCTTCTCTATGTGTCTGTCGAACCTCTCGAACTCGACGAAGAAATCGGCTGACGGGAAATAGCTGTCCATGACCCCGACCGCGTCGTGCTTGTCGATGGCAGCGATGAGGTCGTTCCCCGTCTCCCTGATCGCTCTCATGTGGCGGGGCGCTACGTAGCCGGCCGCACCTATCAATGCGAAATTCCTCATTGGCTCACCCCTTCCAGATTGTCTTCTTGATTTGCGGACCGCCTTGGAATCAGGCAACCGTAAAGCTCTTTACGGCATCGACTACGCTTTGGGGCCTCCCTGTCCTCCATGAGCGGCCCCACGGGCAGGCTCAGGACTTCCTGGGCCGCCTTTTCCGCCTCGTCGAGGCACGCGGAGGCGGCCGACGCGGAGAAGAGCCTCATCAGGTGGAGGGGATAGGGGTAATAGACTGCGCTGTCGATACCGTTCTTCGCAAGGTGGTCCTTCAGGCCGCCGCGGCGGCCGCCAGGCACGCGGATCGTATACTGGTGGTAGACATGGCCGCTTTCGCCGGAAGGCAGCACGATCCGGGGCAGGTCGCGCAGCCTGCTTTCATAGAAGGCGGCGAGAAGGCGGCGGCGGGCGTTGAAGTCGTCGATGTGGGGGAGCTTTGCAAGCAAAACGGCCGCCTGGAGGGTGTCCATCCGGGCGTTGTAGCCGACGTGCTCGACGTTGTATTTGTCCCTGCCGCCGTGCTTTATGAGCATCCGCACGATGCCTGCGAGATTGGCGTCGTTCGTAGCGACAAGCCCTGCGTCGCCGAAGGCCCCCAGGTTCTTCGAGGGGAAAAAGCTGAACGCGCCTGCATCGCCTATGGCGCCGCACTTCCTACCGCCGCAGGTCGCCCCGAACCCCTGGGCCGCGTCTTCTAAGACGAAGAGGCCGCGCTCCGGCGCAATCGAGGCGATCTCTTCCATGGGACAGGGCCGCCCGTAGAGGTGGACGGGGAGGATGCCGACAACGGAGAGGTGAGGAGGCGTATTGGCAAGGCACGCCTCTATCCCGGCAGGGTCGATGTTGAAGGTGGCAGGGTCGATGTCTGCGAAGAGGGGCGTAGCCCCTGCCCGCAGGATAGCGTCCCCCGTTGCCGTAAAGGTAAAGGGGGTCGTTATGACCGCGTCCGTCCTGTCGAAGTATTCTTTGCCTTTCTTTTTGATGGCGACGGCGCGCAAGGAAAGGACAAGGGCGTCCGTCCCTGAGGAGGCGCCTACGCAGTGGGCAACGCCCAGGTAGTCGGCCGCCGCCTGCTCGAAGCGCGCGACCTCCGGCCCGAGTATCCAGCGCTGGTGGTCAAGGCAGGCGCGTATCGCCGCGTCGATCTCGGCCTTCATGTATGCGTATTCGCGGCCGAGATCGAGCATCGGCACGTTCATTTTGGGTGCTCCTTCTTTGGGTGCTTCGAGTAGTCGTCGATCTCTTTGAGGGGCTGCAAGGCGCCGTCCGACAGTATGTACTCGTTGCCGCAATATGGGCATGAGACAGGCCCCTTTTCGGCCTTCAGGGTAGTGCCGCACTTGCACACCCAGCCGATATGACGGGCGGGCACGCCTGCAACGACGGCGTAGTCGGGGACGTCTTTTCTTACCAGGGCGCCTGCTGCTATGAGGGCGTACCGGCCGATGGTGAGGCCGCAGACGATTGCAGCGTTGGCTCCGATGGTGGCGCCCTTTTTCACGAGGGTAGGCTTGTACTCATGCTTCCTCTCGATGAAGGCCCTCGGGTTATAGACGTTCGTGAATACGCAGGAAGGACCGCAGAAGACGCCGTCTTCGAGGGTGACGCCCGTATAGATGGAGACATTGTTCTGTATCTTGCAGCCGTCGCCTATGACGGCCCCCCTTTCTATGCAGACGTTCTGGCCTATGATGCAGTTGCGCCCTATCTTAGCCCCGGTGAGGAGATGGCTGAAGTGCCATATGCGCGTCCCTTCCCCGATCTCGACGCCTTCGTCGATGAAGCTCGTCTCGTGGCAGAAATAGCCGCTTTCGCCCATATGCCTTAAGACTCCGAAGGAAGTCCCTTTTCAGGTGCGGGCCTTGCGCACCTGGTCCTTGATCCTCTGTATGTGGCCCGGATTGTCTTTACATACACGAATTACAAATTACAAACGAGATGTATCAGTTTCATAGTGCCTTCCGTCTTTTCCGCTTTATGGTTTGCCTATCAATGTCGTTTTACGATCCGTTTGTCGCTCTGCGCTACACTAATGCTGCCTTCTTATCTGCACTATCACCAAGCCGGCTTTCTTTCCGAGGTTCTTTTTGTGTTGTATCATCATCGAATGATGTTAAAGAGTGCCCTTTGATACTCTCCGTCCTTCTTGAGAGCCCTCTCTATGACTGTTTCCAGGTCTTTACAGGAAAAAGGCTTGGCTATGAAATCTATAGCTCCCTTTTGAATAGCCTCTATGCCTGATTCTATTGTTGCATACCCGGTCATAACAACCACGCTCACCTTCTTGCCTTGTTTCCTGATTGCTTCAAGCAATTGTATACCTCTCATATCGGACAGCATAAGATCGGTAACAATGAGGTCATAATGTTCCTTCTTGAGGGAACTGAGACCCCTCTTTGGCAGTGTACACGGCAGACGTATTGTATCCTACGGCTTCCAGGTAGGTCGCAAGCATATCGGCTGTCGGCTTTTCGTCATCTACCACAAGTATCCGGGCGCCTGTCATGCCCGCATTTGCCTTTCCGTTACCCGGTACTGTGCTTTCTGCGTCACTCAACGCGGGCACAATGGAGATCATAGGCCTCTCGTCGGCGCATGGCACGTAATCGTAAATCAACGTGCTCAGTTGCTGCTTTATGCCCGATACATTACAAGCGGCCGCAAGTCGTGTGAGATCCGAGACCGCTTTTGTCAACTCCCGGAGGCTCAATTTCCTTTTTGAGGCGAGGATCATGATCTTCTCATGCCGTGTCGGAACAACATCCTCGCCGTCCGATATTAGCTCTTCGTGGAGTTTCTCGCCCGGCCTTAACCCTATATATTTAACCTGTATGTCCTCGTCCGGCTTCAAGCCGGAGAGAGTTATCATATCTCTCGCCAGGCTATCGATCTTGATCGGCGTACCCATCTTCAGAACGAATACCTCACCACCATTTCCGAACGCGCCGGCCTGGAGGATAAGCCTACACGCTTCAGGAATAGTCATGAAGTAGCGGGTCATGTCCTTATGCGTAACCGTTAACGGTCCTCCCTCCGCAATCTGCTTCCGAAACAGGGGGACAACACTGCCCACGCTCCCAATAACATTTCCGAACCGTACGGCGATGAATCGGCGGTTATATTCCTGAGCGTATGCCTGGGCAAGCAGTTCTGTGACCCTCTTAGATGCCCCCATAATATTTGACGGCCTCACGGCCTTATCGGTGGAGACTATTACGCATTTCTCCACGTTGCTTTCGATACACAGCTCCAGCAAGGTTTGAGTAGCGATAACGTTATTAAAAATTGCTTCCCAGGGGTGCAGTTCCATCATGGGAACATGCTTGTAGGCGGCGGCATGGAACACTACCTGCGGCTCGTGCTGCACGAAGAATTTCTGCATTAATGCAAGGTTTTGCAAAGTCGCAAGAATGGCAGCAAAATTAAGTCGAGGGAACTTCGCCTTGAACTCCATCTCTGTCTCGAACAGACCGGATTCATTCCTATCGACAAGCAATAGAAGCTCGGGGTCAAACCTGGCTATCTGTCTGCATAATTCAGATACCTATCGATCCTGCAGCGCCTGTGACCATTACGCGTTTCCCTGTTAAATAGTGCCCAATCTCATTTGCATCGATCTCAACCTGTTGCCTGCCGAGAAGATCCTCATATCGGACCTCTCTGAGAGCATTTACGCTCACCCTCCCGTCGATAAGCTCACTAACCCCCGGAACAGTCTTAAAGGGAATACCCGTGCCTTTGCAATAGTTGACTATTCTCCGCATCTCCAGTGCGGAAGCGGATGGTACCGCTATGATCAGTTCGTCAATTCTATGGTCTCTTCCGATAGCGGCGAGATTCTTAATAGTCCCGAGGACCGGAATGCCATGGATGGTCAACTTCAGCTTCGAAAGGTTGTCATCCACGAAGCCGACCACTTGGTAGGTCAGATGCCGGTTTTCTTTGACCTCTCTCAAAAGCTTCTCGCCGGCGCTACCGGCCCCTATGATCACTAGTCTCTTGAGCTTTACTGGTTGAGTATCCGACCCATTGCCCAGTTCTTTCCCTCGAACGTACCCCGCCAGTATCCTGATTCCTAATCTGTAGCCGCCTAAAAAGATGACGGAAAAAAGAAAATCGATGACAAATACTCCCCTTGAGAAACCCTCAAAACGATAGAATGAAAGCACGCCAAAGACAACGAGGCCGGTAGCGACGCTCAGTGCCTTGAGAAGGTTGAGTAGATCGTGTATGCCAGTATAACGCCACATTCCCCTATACATTTTAAAGGAAAAAAGCAAAACGAGCTTCAGCGGCACGACCCACACTACGGTTGCTGCGAAGGCCATCAACTCTTTCCTGGAGACGACTTCGAAACGGATGAAATACGCGCCGTAATAAGCGGCCAGACACAGAAGGGCGTCGAGGCCGACCATTACCCAGAAATTTCGCCTTTTAATTATGGAGAACATGGAATTATCCCCCTGTTACTGGATACGTCAGATGAAGATACAGGATTGCAGGACTTCTGACTATTAATAGCGGACTAGAATTCCCTGGAAACCTCTTTTCTAACCGAGATAATCACGCTTACCACGCGTTCGAGGTCCGTTTCAGACATTTGCGTCCCTGAAGGGAGACACAATCCGCGCAAGAAGAGTTCCTCGCTGACCTTTCCGCCCACCAGGCGGGCTCTGAATCTTTTGCCGCTCGTTTTTTCCGATTTATGATTCGTAACGTCCGATTCGGTCCGGTCCACCTCAAAAACAGGTTGCATATGCATCGGCTTCCAGACGGGCCTCGATTCTATGTTGTGTTTTTCGAGTCCGATGCGTAGGGTCTCACGATCTATGCCGAACTCGTTCTCATCGATCAGTATGACGGACAACCATCTACTGGCTTTGCCATATTCTGCATCCGGCATGAATTTTATGCCAGGAAGACTGCCCAAAGCCTTTCGGTAATACTCGAAGATTTCACGCTTCCTTTTGACCCGCTCGTCAAGTACTCCCAACTGGCCTCTGCCTATTGCCGCAAGGATGTTGCTCATGCGATAGTTATAGCCGATCTGAGAATGCTCGTAATGGGGGTAGGGGTCGCGGGCCTGTTGGGAAAAAAAGCGAGCCTGTTCAATGAATTCAGCATCTGATGAGGCAAGCATCCCTCCACCGGAGGTAGTGATGATCTTGTTACCGTTAAATGAATATACTGACGCAAGTCCCCCGGAGCCTGCGGAGCAACCGTTGCATGTAGCGCCTAGTGCCTCCGCGGAATCAATGATAACAGGAACTCCATATGAGTGGCATATGCCAGTAATTGCCAGTACATTACAGCACTGTCCGTAGAGATCGGTCGGCACCACCGCCTTGGGCAGTTTGCCTTTTTTCCGGCACGCGGCAAGCTCGGACGCCAACAATCGAGGATCCATATTCCAAGTCGCTCGGTCCGAATCGATCAAAACTGGAACAGCTCCTTCAAAAAGAGCGGGGGTCACGCTTCCAATGAAAGTGAGATCTGAGACGAAAACTTCCTCTCCAACTCCTATATCCAAGTTGCGTATGGCAAGATGCAGCGCCGCTGTTCCGCTCGAGACTGCTACTGCATAAGGAATATGCAACTTTTCACAGAATTCTCTCTCGAAAGCATCGATCATCGGCCCAAAAGGAGCAACATAATTGGATTCCAAAGCCTGAAGAATGAATCTCGCTTCTTCGCCACTCATATGCGGCGGCGAAAGGAATATGCGAGGCTCAGGTATTTTCATCGGAGAATCCATTTAAAAGATTTGTTATTTATAAAGTATTCCAGCTTGCCCTGTTGGTTACTTTAAATCACAGACGGTTTGTGCTATGTATTTCAAATCTCTCCAAAAACTCCAGTTTTCTACGTATTCCCGGTTTAGCTTTATTTTATCAGGATATATCACTTCATCATTGTATTTTTCAGCATCTTCTTGCCGAGATAGAATCTCCTCTTCGTTGTGATATTTCAATGTAGCTGGACCAGTAATACCAGGCCTTACAGATAGAATTATCCTATCCGCCCCTATAAGCCTATCAGCAAATCCTGGTACGTCAGGACGCGGCCCTACAAAGCTCATGTCTCCGACAAGGATATTGATAAGCTGCGGGAGCTCATCCATCTTTGTTCTCCGAAAAAAACGGCCTAAACGAGTGATCCTAGGATCGCCGGCCTTTGTCACCGTGCTGCTTAATCCAGGCAGGTCTCTCATTGTCCTTATTTTGATAACTTTGAAAAGCCTTCCCCCTTTACCTACCCGTTGGTGCCTGAAAAATCCGCTTTTTCCCGTATCGAATGCCGCCAGTATGTACGCAAGGAGTATAAGCCATCCCACTAACGTCAGTGCGATAGCTGAGCAAACAAAATCAAAGGAGCGCTTCACCACAGAACGCCGCCAGTGGATTTATTTCCTGGCCATCGCTGGCCGATTGAGAACCCCTCTCGGCTAAATAGTATGCGTAGATGGTCGATTTATTCTGATACGTTTCCGGTGAAGTGGAACAACCGAGCTCGGCGTTCTCCGATTCCCACCTTATATATATCATTAAGGGACCTTATGACTTCATTAGTCTCAACATCAACTAAGGTTTGTCCTGAGAGAATTGCTGACGAAAAAGAAATATCCTTCTCCGCCGGCTCATAAGTCGAATAATCGGAAACCAGAACCAAGCCCTCGTGATCAAGCCATTTTATCCGAACACTCGACCATTTGTCGATTTTAATCGGTTCTTCCACCTTTCCATCTCTTAGAAGCTTCTCAAAACGGACTATTAGCGCGTTTGCTTCTGCCATATATTTCATGTCGCCAACATCAATGTCCTTCCCATCGTACATATAGTATCCTGCAAATTTCGGTGCCATCATCACTTCCATAATCTGATACTTCATTTGAATATAAGGATCGAGGGTGCAAGCCGGATGCATATAGGTGAGGCCGGGCGACAATGTTGGCGCTAGGGGCAAGGCGTTATCGCCCAACCGGCCTTGTAAATCGTATAAATTATCGCCCAGGAGCTTAGGGGAACCTCCAAAAACAGATTCCTCGTAATCTACATATCTCTGTCTTATGTCAAAATCAAAGACTTTCATCGTTTCTGCCGCAAAATTATTCTTGAAGGAGAGCCATGAACTTACCGCAAAATATACGTAGTTATTCAGGTTGTTGTGACGAGCGTAACTGATAAGCTCGTCTTTCATATCTTGGGCCGTCTTCCCATAATGCCAGAGAGGAAAATCATTCCAAAGCTCTCTATATTGTGAGTCGCCTGTCCAGTCTTGGCTCATAAATACAGCCGGATCAATCCATGGTAACTTTGAATGTTCACCAAAAAACCGTGCAAAAGCTTCTTTACATTTCTCGCAATAACACATACTGGGAGGTGTGTCGTCAAAGGCAAAGAAGTTGATTCCTGTCTCGATATCCTTTTGTACTCGTCCATCTTGCGCGCCCACTCAATCCCCCGATACGAAAGGCATAATGTACCCCGTTGCCTGCTTTTCCCATCTATATTCATGGCCCTCGCTTCTTCATCTGAAGCGCCGTATGAAGCGATGTTGACCCATTTGCTGAAGTATTTCATGCCACTTCGATGCAGAGCACCTATTTTCTTTTTCAAGGCTTCATTACCACCAGATGGATCAAAGCTGCCTATACCGTTGAGACCTATGTGCTTGAAATCCGGACCAATTGCTGGGTTTTTATCCGCTGCATGCAATTGGACATCTGAAATAAGCAACACTCTCGTGCCTTGCTTCACTTTCTTGACATCGGTAACCTCCATTTTGAGCTTTTTTGGCTGCTGCTCTCCATCGTCCCATTTTGCATAATGATAGAACGGGAATGATCCTTGTGAAGTTGTCGCTCGTACATATAACGTCATCGAAAGCATGCCTGAATACCGTCCGAGGCTTCTGTCCCAGTAATCGCGGATCCCAACAGGTACAAAATAGTTCTTAAGCTGTTTCTCGTCGCCCTCAACATAAGGGACCCGAGCTATTACCCGTGTGTATTTTTTGTCATTGATTGTTATTCTCCGTGTCTCGACAGTGCTAGACTGATCCCACCGCAGCCACGTTGTACTCCATCCGTTGGGAGGCCACTTGCATATATTGCCCAACGCCACATTTATAAGCTTGACCTCAGATGGGAACTCGACTATATACTCAATAGCCTTGGGTTTTTTCGTCTCCTCGAAGGTCCATTCAAATGCAAAAGGTAGAGGTGAAACTATATCTTTCGATACATATGCTCTGTCGTAATATTGATACTCCATGCGGGCACAGTTTTTACCAATCGGCGATTCGCCCTCATACATTTCGATTTGATCTAAAGAGAAAGAGAATCTCCCCACCCCATTTCTTGCAAAAAAAGTAATTGTGGCATCTCCGGCAGTATCGCCTGAATCAACCAAGGCCGAGTATCGAAGCCAGTGTGCCGGGTTATATCGAAACATTTTCGCTATGGACAAAAGGTTGTCAAAAACAGTGACTTCTATTTTCCCCTGCTCAGGAAGACGATACCAAAAGGAAAGTACATATTTTGTGTGGGGCTTTATCCTTTGTACTATGCCCTCCCACTTCGCTTGATCATTCGAACCGGCCAAACACATAGCCAGCGCATGGTCACTTTGAAAGCCTGGGGAGTCTATCCAGCAATTATTTTGATTTTGGTGGGAGGACGAGACGGAACTGCATTTCCAACCTACGGCTTTCCCTTCGTCGAGGATTTCTATATCTCCGTTAACAATTAGATTCTGCTCATCAATAATGACCTCGCCATTGTGGAATGTTTCTTCTGAAATGGCCGGAATTAACAAAAATACGGTAACCAAAAATATGCATAAAATAACGGCAACAGGTCTACAAAAAATGGATGATCGTCTCTTGCTGATGATGGCGTTAACTACTGGCGTAGTAAACGGAACCGCTCCCTGCTCGACCATTTGGCCCATTTCCGAATTGTGCATTAATGGTGCCTTAGGTAAGGTGTGAAAGCTGGAACTTGACATTGCGGACGTTGGAAGAGCAAGTCAAGGTGGGTACTGATAACACCTACAAAGAAAGCGCGAGCCGCGCAACAAAAGGTGATGATTACCAGTACAAAGGAGTGAATGTGTAAAATCTAGGTGGCCATTGCCCAAAATGCTAGAATGAAAGGCATGACACCGCCGGCTTTTAAGACTTATTTACTTATTTAAGAACGTTCACTTGGGTTCCTCACACGGATGGCTCACATATGCGTGTTCTTCATGCAAAGGCCAACCTGCTTCTTTCGGTTGATTTTCTTTCATCGTGGACCCACAAACTGCTCGTAATATTTCAGTAATTAGGTTCCAGCAAATGCATCTTTTTCAAAAAGGCTTTCCCGTAACCTCTAGCAAGGCATCGATAGAAATGCATAATGTCAGTCTTCACCATGATCCTCGGTAAATCATAGGCATTTTCAAACGCGTTTACCAATCTTTCCTGTGTTGTAGTTACTCCACTTAACTCTAACTCCGTAACAACATCATTGACAAACTGATTGCCAACACCGTATGGAAGACAGTAGAAGTTGGGCTTTCTATTGAGTTCTTGCATAACATATAATACCTAATTTCCAACTTCCTTTTCCGTTTCAGTCCGGTCCAAACTGGCAAGCGGCAAATGTTCATGTCCGTGTACCTCAATGCTCAGACCGTGTCTTTGCATCTCTCTCAATTCAGCTTTCGTCAAATATAGCTTTTCCGCGATTAGCCGTTCCTCTTTTTCGCTCAAATCTACTTCATTCGCTATGTTTGATGCCAGTGCCCGTTTCTCAATGACATTTATGTCGTTCGAACTAACTATCTTGCCAACCATGTTATACAAATCATCGTCGTCATCTGGCAAATTAACATATTTGTTTAATATTGCTAACCTATTAGCGGGAGATAATCTATCTATAGCTATGTACAGCTTATGGAGCCAAAGAAGTCTTTCCGACTCAACGGTGGAAGTGATCAAAAACAACGTAAACGGAACGTTTAGCCTTTTTAGAATTGGATACGCGTTTTGATACAAATCCTTGAAGCCGTCATCAAAGGTAACAACCGCTACTCGCTCCAGTCTCGATTTAGAGATGCTGTTTTTCAACTGTTCTAATGAGACAAACCTATAACCGAGAATTCTCAAATGATTGATAACTTTTCGAAACGAATCAGGGTCTGTTACTCCGACGCGCTGATCCAATAAACTGTGGGACGATTTACTTATGCGATGAAAGCATAAAACAACAGGGCGATTAACCAGACGAGCTAAAAGCAAACTGATAACGAAGAAAGAAGATATCTTAACAATCTTAAAGAATTTTGACGTCCTCATACGTTGTCCGAATCCGACCGGACAAAGTGCCATTTCCCCTCCGTTTTAAGAAGTGTTTTGCCGTAATCAGATCCCGAGAATACAATTATCGGTCGTCGGGAGGCAGGTCCTTGATCACAATAGGCTTGATCGAGCAGAGCGCGATAATATGGTGAATTATCAACACACCACAAGTCGATCCTTTCTGCTCCTGCTTTTTTGAGGTTTTTCTCCGCTTCTCGAATTAGTAGATGAAATACGTCTAGGCGGTCATCGATAGTAATAAAATCGCAAATCGCACCTACCCTTCTATCCCTTGACAACTTCGTGACCACATATCCCAAGTAGTTATCGTCCTTTTTGGCAACTATGGCATGATACTCATCCGGGTTTTCAAAATATCGCCAATTCAAATAAGTCTTGTCGCGGATAGTAAAGAAAACATACCTAGGACTTCCCCAAAGCCCGTCTATTTCATCTGTAAATTCATCTACAGTCAAAATATCGAAGGACTCCTCTGTTACTGTGCCCTTCCTACAGGAAAAACTTGCACGAGAAAACCTTTGTTTCGACATGGCTGATAGGTATAACAAAAATGGATCTAATTTTCTACGTAGCACTAGTTTTGCTATGGACCTTATGATGCCCAGCAGGCTCAATCGATGTTTCGTCATATAACTCAATTTGACAAACGGACAAGGAGGATAACCTAATTTGTTTTGGTAACCGGGCAAGGACTGTGAATTGGGTGTGCCATATATGACCTGAATTCCTTGGGTCAGTGCAAATTTGGTACAGGCACCTACTCCTCTGGAAAATATGCCCTGCCTTCTATGTTCTGGATGGGTAAACGTATCTCCAATCTCTGCCGCTATAAGGTCTTTCCCTCCAATTAATATACGTTTAGGAGTGATCGATGCCGAACCTACCACTATACCCTGCTTGCGTTCCAAATAAATCTTCCCTTGTTTATATGGGTTTTTTAAGACTTTCCATTCATAATATTCTTTTGACGTTGACCTCAAGTTATTCTCAGGGAAGAGCGTTCTAAACTCGCTCATAGACATGACATCAGACATTTCTATAACACCTCTTCTGATCAGGTTGGTGCTTTTCCTGTTTAGCATATTGACCCCCGACGAGAAAAACGCGATTGCAGGAAGAAGTTCTTAGGTGACCGGACACTGTCCGATAGGTAAGATTCCAACTTTTACAAGTAAGGAAGATTTTCTATTCTATTGATTAATTTAGCAGGATTTCCCGCAACCACGGCTCCTTGCTCTACATCCTTAGAGCTTATCCGTAATTAACTTGATTTAAATTCATAGCCATACTACACTTTAGCGAGGAGGTGGGTATGGCAAAGATCCGCTCATGGGAAGTGTCCGACGAGTTCTGGAAACGTGTCGCACCTTTTATTCCGAAACGGGAGCGAGAATCTGGTAAGGCATTCAAAAGGAAGCCCGGCGGCGGCCGTAAAGCTATGTCCCAGCGGCGCGTATTCGAAGGCATCGTCTTTGTGCTGAGAACCGGATGCCAGTGGAAGTCACTGCCCAGAGAACGGTTCGGAAGCGCAAGCTCCATACACAAGTACTTCCGGCAATGGCTGAAGGGAGGTTTCTTCCTTGCCCTCTGGCGCGCCGGTCTCGCCGAGTACGATGATATGGAGGGGATCGCCTGGAAGTGGCAGAGCATGGATGGGGCCATCATCAAAGCGCCTCTGGCGCAAGAGGCAGCCGGTCCGAACCCGACAGACAGGGGGAAAAAAAGGAAGCAAGAGACACCTCCTGGTGGACGGACGTGGCGTCCCGCTGTCGCTGATCGTAACAGGGGCCAATCGACATGACGCAAGCCAGCTTACCGCAGTGCTCGATGCCGTCGTTATTCCCCTTCCGAAGAGACAACGATTCTTATACGCAGATAAGGGATACGATGGCGAACAGGCTCGCGAGCAGATCCGCATCAGGGGCTACGCTCCGAGGGTCTCACGAAAGAAGCGTAAACGCGGGCGTCCTCCCAAGAACCGGCGTTGGGTTGTGGAAGCGGCGCACTCCTGGTTCAACAGGTTTCGTAAGCTTCTGGTCAGATATGAGAAGATGTCCGAAAGCTACGAAGCTCTTGTTCATCTCGCGGCTGCGATTATTTGCTGGAGGAAGGTTGTTGCTATTTACGGATAAGTCCTTAGTCACGACTGATCCCGCCCCGACGAGGGCGAACTGACCAATCATGACTCCTGGGAGTAATGTGCTATTTGCACCAATCATCGCTTTTCTCCGTATGTGCGCGCCTTTGAGGTTTTGTTTTACCTCTTTTGATTTAGGATATTTGGCGTTTGTTATAACAACATTAGGCCCTATCCAGCATTCCTGTTCAAGTATCGTATATTCGGGTACAAAAGCTTGTGTGTGGATTCTCACACCCTTTTCTATAATTACGTGATGTTCTACGACGGACAAGGTGCCAATGCTCACATTGTTCCCTATTTCGTTAAACTCCCTTATGTTGACCTTGTTGCCGGCCTGAAAGTTGTCTCCTATTTTATTTCCTGCATAGATTACGGTAAAGGACCTGATGATTGCGTTGTCCCCAATCATTGTCTCTAATTCGCCCGGGGAATATTCTCTTGGAGGCGCTCCAATTACGGCGTAGTCTTCGATGCTGCAATTCTTGCCAAGAACTACATTAGGGTAAATTATTGCGGTCTTGCTTACCATTTGCCACTCCCAGGCGGCATCTTTGAGGTGTAAACCTAAGGAACACCTCATTGCCTGTCTCTGCCGACTCATAAATAGCATTTATCAACTCAACCGATTTTCGACCCTCAAGCCCATCGATCAGACCCTTGGTGTTATGTAGCAGGCTATCAGCAACGTCCTTGAAGAACTCCGTATGACTCCAAGCGAACTGATCGGGAACAAGTCCAAACTTTTCAAAGATTTCCGAGTCTCCCGGTTCCGGCTGGCTGAAGCTCCAAGTTTTCAACTCGTTCATGAAAAAGCCGCCAATTTCCACCGTCCCTCTCTCTCCCAGTATACTTATTGAACCTTCCAAATCCTTTGGTCTCGTCGCGGTCGTGGCTTCAACAATACCCAATGCCCCATTTCTAAATCGCAAAACCGCAACTCCCGTATCTTCAGCCTCAATATTGGCCAAGCGGGTGGCCGTCTTTGCCATTACACTCTCTACCTCCCCCATCATCCAGATCAACATATCGATGTGATGGCTTGCCTGGTTGGTCAGTACCCCCCCGTCAAGCGCCCAGGTACCTCTCCATTGTCTCTGATCATAATAAGCCTGATCGCGACTCCACCTGACCCTCACCGTACCCATGACGAGCTTTCCAAAACGTCCTTTTTGGATGGCCTGCTTCAATTTCTGAATAGGTGGATTGAACCGGTTTTGCTGTACTACAAATATTCTCAAATCCCTCCTATCGCACTCCGCTAATATTTCATCTATATGCCGAAGGCTCAAGCAGAATGGTTTCTCCACGACAAAATGTTTGTTAAATGAGATCAACCTCAAGATATGTTCTCCGTGCAATCCGGACGGCGTTAAAATATTCAATACATCGGGGTTCGTCCTTTCTATCATTTCCTCTCCATCCGTGAAGGATGGAATAGAGTGTTTCCTTTCGAACTCTACGGCGGTCTTTGGATTTATGTCGCACGCTCCCACGACCTCTGAATTATCTAACCTGCCAATTGCTGCGATGTGCTTATCTGCTATTGACCCGCAACCAACCAAAGCATACCTAATTTTGCCATCCACGGTCCCATTCATATCTTTTCTTCCTCCGTCACCCTTTAATCGCCCTTCTCACTTGCTCTATCACGTAGCCAAGGCTTTCGTCGGTCATGCTCCCATGTATCGGCAGACTCAGTATCTCATCTTTAATTGCATAGGCCACAGGAAAATCATCGGGTTTATAGCCCAGATAACCATATGCCTTAAGGAAGGGTAATGGGATGGGGTAGTGGATGCCGGTAGAGACTCCTTTTGCAGCCAAGAATTCAATTACTTTTTTCCTTTTCGGAACGCGTACGACATAAAGATGATAGACGTGCTTGGCATTGGGTAGAACGCTCGGCGTTATGACTATCTCCTGCAATTCTCTGTCGTATGTTTCAGCGATTTCTCTTCTGCGGAGTGTCCACTGATCAAGGTAGCGTAGCTTGACCTTAAGTATTGCGGCCTGCAGGCCATCCAATCTGCTGTTGGTTCCCTCGAACTCATGGTCATATTTTTCTATCCTTCCATGATTGGCAAACATCCTTACCTTAACCGCCAATTCATCTGAATTTGTCACCACAGCTCCGCCATCCCCGTAAGCGCCCAAATTCTTGCCCGGAAAAAAACTGAAGCATGCGCAATGCCCAAGAATACCTACCTCTTTTCCATTATATTTAGCTCCGTGTGCTTGTGCGGCGTCTTCTACTACGAAGAAATTACGTCTACCTGCAATTTCCAAAATAGAATCCATATCCGCTGGCTGACCATAAAGATGTACCGGCATTATCGCCTTTGTTTTAGTTGTTATCACTTCCTCGATTTTCGCCACATCTATGTTATATGTTTTCTCGTCACAATCAACAAAAACAGGCTTTGCCCCTGTCAGAGTTATAGCCTCAGGTGTGGCAATAAAAGAATTGGCAGCCGTTATGACCTCGTCACCCTCCTTTATCCCTAAAGACTTTAGAGCAATAAACAAAGCATCAGTGCAATTACCAACGCCTATGCAGTGCGTGGCTTTAACATAATTTGCAAAATTATTTTCAAAAGACGCCACATGTTTTCCTCCAACAAAGGCCGAATCCAAAAGCACTGTCTGAATTGCACTGTCAATTTCTTCCTTCATCGAAAGGTACTGAGCTTTAAGGTCAACAAAAGGAATTGCCATAGCCACGCTCCTCAACTTATTTATGGTTTGCGACACTTCCCGCGTGACCCTCCACCAACTTGGTGGACACATCTAAGAATTTGTACTATAAGACAAGATGTGTACATGGAGGATAAACACCGTCACTTAAGCCGCGAGTTCAAGCGCGATACAGTGCAACTGGTCACCGAGAAGGGTATGTCAGTTGGCAAGGTTGTCCGTAGTAGCCGATTCGGGATAGCTTCAGCACCTCATACTCACGGTCATGATACTTTCCGTACCATAACTTTTTCAAACCTTCTAGGCGCCCATCTACCCATTTTTTTTCCCGCTACGAATTGTGCTATCCCGATCAACGCTGCCGCATTTACCAGACAGAAGGAAAAGGGAATGCCAAAGATGCGCCAAGGTGTACCTCTTTTCTGTGATGCATAACCTATAGCAGCAAGAGCGTAAAAAACCAATTGCATGTTCAGAGCAATATAATACGACCAGTCATCCTTAAGGAGCAGTATGGTAAAGACGAACACCACAAGAAGAAAGTAAGGCACAAACCATCGCAATAATTTATGAGAGATGAGTCCCCACATACACAGGGGATGATGAAAAGGATTCAGGATAGGTTTGCATATAAACAATCCTCTCAAATCCTTGGTAATAATGCGTATTTTACTCCTCAGCATGCTTCTGGCCGTATTCTGAAATAGTATTTCCTCAGATACTGCCTCGGGTTCATAAACGACACGCTTACCATGCATCGCAACCTGCATAGGTAACACGAAATCCTCTCCGACATTTGCATCAAGGGGGTTGAACAGTTCTCTTCTGATTGCCATTATTGGTCCGCTCCCCATAGTGAAATTACCGAGCCTGCTTTCTTCCTGTCTTAGAAATAATTCATAACGCCAATAAATACCTTCTTCACGGCTAACTGAAGTATCTGTTTCGTTGATATAAGTAACTCTGCCCACAACGCAACCCACACGACCGTCAGCAAAATTCCTTATCAACCGTCTAAGGGCACTCGGTCGGAGCATAGCGTTGGCGTCGCTGAATACAATTATATCTCCCGATGCCACAGCCACGCCCGCATTTTCGGCTGCGCTCTTGCCCTGGTTATTGTCTACCCGAACTAACGTGACGCCTTCCTCACGGTACGTGCTCACGATCTCATCAGTTTTATCCGTTGATCCATCAGACACAACGATAATTTCCAGACTACTCCTCGGGTAATCCAAACGGAGCGAGTTCTCAATCTTCTCTACAATGACGCCAGCCTCGTTGTATGCCGAAACAATAAGGGAAACAGAAGGCGTAATGTCAGCTTTGTAGACAGGTTTGGTCCGCAATATACTCGTTAAAACGATAAGCAGAAACGGATATCCAACATATACATAAAATATAGAACTTACAACTAACCAAAAAAACGGTTCAAGTAAGGTATACATGATTCCTCAGGGGTGCAGGAACTCTATGGCCTGCAAAATCTCTTTCCTGCGCTTTTACTAGTGGAAAAAAACTTGCTATTCTATCCGCAGCATTCCTCCCAAACTCTTCCGGCGCCTCGAATGCTTTAGATATCGTCGCAGCTATCACTTGCGGCTCCATAGTATCGACATAAAAACCACAAACGCCAACCACCTCAGGCAAGGCTGCCCGTCTTGTAACAACCGGGATGCACTCACATAGCATAGCCTCTGCGAGCGAGCAACCAAAGCTCTCATGAAATGAAGCCTGCACATAAACCTTCGCGCGTCGTAAAATGCCGATCAAGTTCTCTCCGTACAGACCACCAGTAAAAGTGACATTGGGTGGAGCAATTCTCTTAAGCTTATCAATTGCCCGGTCTTTCCATGGACCCACAAGTACAAAAGGTACGTTCGGGAGAAATTGAGCACTTTTCACAAACAATTCAAGCCCTTTCTTGACTACTGTCTCCTCGCTCACACGCCCGACTGTCAGTACCAGGTGCTCCTTCTTTCGACCAGTTGATTGGAACCATCCGTCCGTTTCAAACCCATGGTAGACCAACTTCGTCTTGCATGGATCAGCTTTCGCATTAAATATTGTTTCCCGGTAATTGGATTTTGACACGCTCAGAGCAAGATCAGCATAGTGAAACAGGAATAGTGGACACCATTTCTTCCACCAATAAGCAAGCATGCCGTAGCCTATATCCCGTTCACAAGCAACATCATCGCCTCCAGCGACAACGACACTTTTCTTTTTTAGTAGCCTTGAGAAGAGAACCGCAAAAAAAGCGTGTAACTTCCCAAACCAGGAAAAGGTCAAGTCAGCCCATAAGGTTCCACGCAAGATTGCTGGAATCTCTTTTATTCCCCTATAGTGGATCTCATGCACCTCGTGAGCGGAGCGTAATATTTCCAAATCTTTCTTAACAAACGACATCAGCCCCTGATGAACAAAGAGAATCCGCAAATGTTACCTCTTTAAACTTTGCACGTCGTTATCATAGTGCACCGGATTTCCGTCATGGCTAGCCGAGAACAGATACTTTGAAGTTATTCGACAGGTTTTTTGTGCGAATTGCAGACTGCTCTTGAGCCCGAAGGAGCAAGTATTCCATTGATGGCAGAGGCCGAGCAACCATAAAGATCTGATAGGAGAACAACCGCTTCGATACTCTGATAAGAAGACTGTTTGCCCATAGCAAAAACCTGCTCAAGATATTGTCGCCTAGGGCGAGCGGATAAGGTGCTGGAATGCCTCTAATTTCCTCCACCGCAAATCCCGATTGCTCCAACAATCGCTTCAGGCTGCCAAAGGTAAACAGGCGCCAATGGCTTATGTCAAGGATACCGCGTTTTCCATAATTGAACTGCCCGAACAGCAGCATCAGCCGGTTGATAAAGAAACCAATGTTTGCAGTGCTTATCAGCAACCGAATAGCGGGACACATGCTCGTTGCCTTCTTAAGCGAATCGATGAGCTCTTCGGGCGGCGTAAAATGTTCCAGGACGTCCAACAGTAGGATGTAGTCATAGTTTGCAATTTCCATATCGGGTAATCCATTGTTAAGATCATATCGAATAAATGTGTCAAGATTGTCTTCCTTCTCAGGTGGAAACAAGTCAATTCCAGTAGTTCGGCAGCCGAGCCGATCCCTGAGAAGCCCCGACACGTGACCCCCGCCACAACCCAGGTCGAGCACGTAGGAATCCCTCTTAATCCTTTCAAGGCAAAGAGTATGCGGGCTTAAAAAGCCGATCTTTAACTGATAATGGCTGTTACTTTGGCTCATGCTGTCAAATCGCCTGTCATAGAACATCGCGAGCTCTTGAGCCCTGGCTTTCAGCACCGCTAATGTCACATTAAGGGCGTATCTTAAGCCGTTGACATGACAAATCTCATCGCCGTAATAAGTAGGAATCGGCACTTCCTTGATACGAAATTTTGAGAAGACAAACTGAATAATAATTTCGGTATCAAAATGAAAGCTGTTGGTATTAAGCTGAAAAGGAACTCTTTTAAGCGCGTTGACCGAGTAGATACGATAACCGGAATGGAATTCACTGAAATCCGTCCGCAGCATGCGATTTTGAAACCAGCTCAAAATCCTATTCCCTACGAACTTGTACACCGGCATGCCGCCCTTCAACGCTGACCCACGCTTCATGAAGCGCGAGCCGAAAACCGCTTCCGCCTCGCCACAAAGCAAGGGTCTGAGAAGGTCTGGCAGACATTCTGGTGCGTACTGTCCATCTCCATGGAGCAACGCTACGTAGTCAAAGCCGTTCTTGATGGCAAAGAGATAGCCAAGTTTCTGGTTGCCCCCATACCCTTGATTGTCAGGATTAAAGAGAACGTGGAGCTTGAACGGCAAAGAATTATCTTTTTTTACTTCATAAGCATGCTCAAAGGTGCGGTCCTTTGATGCATCATCTATGACCAGAACCTCTATGTAGTAATCGTCCAGAAGCCGCGCGGGTATTCTCGACAGCACCTTCCCTATCGTTTTTTCAGCATGGTATGCGACGACGTGTATTAAAACTCTCGGTTTCTTTTCGCTCGCGGGCGAATCTTGTAGCGTAAGCATTTCTTTCATATTAGCCTTCGGCTCGGGAAAACGCCATCCTTGTCCTGTTACCAGAAAAAAACGCTCTTGCAAATAAGGAACTGGATGCCCTGCAAGGCAAAGATGGCCAGCCCTGCTCCAATTGCGGTTCTTTCTTTTGATAAGCTATCGAGTTCATAGAGGCCTGCAATCAATAAAATAGGCGCAAGAAATGCCCATAGTTTTTGAGTTTCCAGAGACGTGCCCGTTATATCAAGAAGCAGGATAAACAGAGATAGCAAGACAACTAGCGAGCGCGCCGACGTCAATCTCGTATCCTTCTGTGTGTCCGGTTTGGTCGATTTGGCGAGGGAAAGCAGAAACTGGAGTGAAACCGGAACGCCGACCCAGAAAAAAAATTCCAGAACGTTTGCAGGCAACGATATCAAGTACATGAGACCAGACTTGTCGAGCATAACTGTAGACCAAATCCATACAACATACTTTACGACGAACTTTTCCCATAGAAACGTTATTAAATTGATACCCGCTATAAGACGGATGGTTACAATGGCAATCATGCTAACGATAACGAAAACAATTCCGGCATTTATTGCCTGCCTTGCCATTCTTCGATTAGCTGCGCCTGTTAGCCGGTACAATCGTGCGCTCATCAAAAGAAGACAGAAAACGAGCAGTGCCAAAGACTCCCAGTTGAGGAGAGCGCCTATAGCTGCCGTCAAGAAAGCCGCCAACGTCCATAACCATGATTGCCTGTTGAGCCCAATGAACAAGAACATCAATGCGAGAGCAGTTACGGGGAGCATAAGGTCGTGGTTCCACGTCATGGAAAATGTGAAACCAGCGGATGCCATAGTGTTGACTGAGAAGATCATTACTCCTATCAATGCAGCAGTCCTTGATAGGATCTGCTTGATTGCAAAATACAACGGAAAAATACATAGACCGGTAACCAGCAGAAAACCGACTGCGACCATAATAGACCGTTGTTCCAGCGTGGGTGGCTTCACCCTCAACATTCTTGCGAGCCGGAGACCTGCCTGGTCAAACCCGTAATAAGTAAGAACATAAGCAGGAGCCTTACTCATCATGGGACCGCGAAGCTGCCCTTCGACACCCGCATATTTCGTCATGTTTGAAAGGTAGCTCGATACACCATCAATCCTGCTTGCGATTGTCATGTAACTTGGGCTACCCCCCCAGGGTGAACGCATGGCTTCTGCGCCTAACGCGTGCCAGTCGTCCATTATCAGGTATTGCCCTAAAATGGGCATTCCGATGAACGTAAAGTATGCTACTATTAACATAATCGCGGTAAACTTTCTCGAGCGAAGTAACGATCGCCATAGTAGTATGCATGCTGCGAGGAGCACCAGGAAAGCAATCGTCAACATAGACCTTCTGAACCAGAACCATTTATTGGCTTGACCGACAAAATTCTGATTTGCAATATCGGCCCACCAATAGCTACTGACATGACCAATTAACGGTACGCCAACAGGTAGAACCATAAGTGCGACCAACATTAGAACAACAAAAGTCGGAATAACATAGAATAACGTGCGCGAGCAGATGTTGGAACAAACCTGTTCGTACAGGGAGGCGAGATAACCTAGTATTCTATTAAATCTCATTGGAGGACCCAATCTTCTCTCGAAGGGAGGTGTGATATTCTAGAAAAGTTCTTCAATAATCGAATGGAGAGTGTGGTAACTCAATCTCTTGTCTAAAATGTTCAAAGCGTGGCAAGCAAATATGGCAGTCCACGCATATAGCAATCGGGAACGGTACCGCAGGAACCAGAGAGAATCGCAGCCAGAATGAAAACCACCAAAGGAATTTGGGTCTGATCTATCATGCGATTGCATCCGCAGAATAAACTTTCCTGCTTTGTGAGCTGCTGCTTCGAACGCTTTATCACCAGTCTCACAATAAAGGGCGAGCCAGATCCGCATTGCCTGCGACGTGGCGCCCGTCTCCTTCGGAACTATAACTTTGCGCAGCTTTCTAAGAGGCATCTTCAGACCTGATAGATACAACTCACTATAGGGTCCATAGTATTGGTAGAGTGACCCGTCAACATTCTGCACACCCAAAAGCCATGATGCGGCCCGCATACATGCGCGGAGATACTCAGGCTTTTTCAATACGAAATACCCGTATAAAAGTCCCTCGACAGCATAACAACAGGCGTGGGTAAAAATGTAATTACAGTTCTTACTAGCCTTAAACGCCCCTGTCTCGACTTGGAGAGATAAACCCCATTTAAGAACTCTGTCGGCAGCATCAAGAATTTTTGGGTCCCGCGCTGATTTGTACAACTTCAACAAGCCTATCGCATTTTTGACGTGAAGACATCCTCCGTTCCCATACCAGTCAACAGCTTTAGGCTCATGCCCATCCTTAGCGCGACCGAAAGAGAAAAGGCCATCATCCTCCTGCAAACTCTCCAACCACCTGAATATTCTGTTTGCGCTCTTCAGATATGACCCCTCACCAGAGACCTCGTACAGCTCTACTAATGCAGCCAGACAAATCGAGGCATCAAATGTGAAATATGCCTGTATCTCTTCCTTGCCAGGAAGATTAAAACCATACGGAAGCGCGCCATCATCATTAATATCGCTTTCATCGTGCTGCACTCTTGTCAAAAATTCACCGCCCGCCTTAGCCAGCTCAATCAGATCGTCTTTTTGATACCACTTTGCGGCTCTAAGGAGGAATTGAATCGCGTACGCCGTTATTTCGCAATAAACAAACGGGTAGCTTCTGGCTCTAGCATTATAGAGGCCACAAAAAGAACCCACCAGCGGTGATGGCTCCTTTATTCTTATATCGGAATCAACGAGCCATCTCAAGCCACTGTATATGCTTTGATTCATCGTTAATTCCACCATGCTAAGCTCTCTTTCTGGCTATCATCAGCAGGGGCAAAGCTACGGGTGTTAGGAGGAGTAACAAGTAAGTGCAACGCCGAATTACAAATTGCCTGAAATACGCTACCCTCCAAGGGAATGATATCACACTGGCCGCGAGATAGTACCATGACTGTTTTTTACTGATTAATTGCCCGTTAAGAAGTTTTTCAGTTACTGATTCAGGAAAGAAGATATTAACTTCCTGAAAACCTGCCTTCTTAACTAGACCCATCCATTCTGGAATTGTATGCGGTTGCTGTCCAGGATAGTCTTTTCTCCATTGTCGTTTTGCTCTGCGTTGAAAAATGCCTAGGTTTGGTTCTGAGACAAGTATCAGTCTACCCTGAGGTTTCAAAATCTTGTGTATTTCAATGAGAACTGGCAGAATACTGAGAGAGCAAAACAAGGTTGAGCAACAAAGTACTATGTCGAAAGCACTGTCAGCAAAGGTTGGTTGATTCATATCTGCAAGAACCCGATCAAAATAGACATTATCCTCTCTAAACCAAAAATTAGCCATTTCTAGCTTATTCTTCTCAAAAATATCGAGAGCCACGCACTCACAACCCAACTTGGCGAACCGAGAGGTTGCCCAGCAGGTACTGGCCCCAAGTTCAAGCACTCTTTCATGCCCAGTCAACTCTAGCTTGTTTAAAAGGTATTCGAAATTAGTGGTAGTATCAAAAACCCAGCCTTTATCGAGATTTTTCCTCTTGGCGATGTCTGCCACGGACCATGTATTTCCGCGTTCTTGCGGCAACGGATCTAGGCGAGGTCTCTTGTTGGGCTGGTATGCTCCTCTGATAATATCGGCGTCTATCATCAGATCAAGAATTCCCTTGCGAACTGGGTAAACAGACATACAGTTGGAGCACTTCACTGTACCGCTTCTGATTTCGCCCCTTCCATCGATCTCCGAAATACCTGACAGCGTCAAGGATTTGCTTTGGCAGCGCGTACAAGTCACCAATGCGAGAAGACTTTCTTTCACGCTAGCTCACTGCCTCCGACAACCGAGGGACGCATTCTCGATTTCGTTGGGCCGATAAGACTGTCGTCTCTATGATTCTTATCATGTCATTCACCCTAACATCCCAAGAGTGTAGTTTGGCTTCTTCACGAAGGGAAAGGCGCAACTGCTCGCTGTCCTCGGTGATCAGCCGCCTTAAGGCGCCGATAAATTCATCTATGTTTTTTGCTATACTAACGTAACGCGCATGTATTCTTATCTCAGGCACATCCGTTGAAACAATTGGGCAACCGGCGGCCATATATTCATAAAGTTTCAGCGGGTTGAGACTTTCCGTGATTTTGTTTAGCTTCAAGGGAATAACACCGCAATCGAAGTGCTTTATATATTGCGGTAGCAATTCATAGGGTTTCACACCTAAGAAAAACAAATTCGGTATTTCTTTTAATCGCACCACAGGCGGGGTATCATTAACCGGCCCGATAAAGATAAAAGACCATGTTGGGTTTCGTAATGCCGCCTGCTCGATCATTTCGCAATCTACAAAGTCATCGTCCACTTTTCCTACAAACCCAATACGTGGCCCAGGGATTAGCCTTAAATCATCAGGAATTTGTCCGCTTTTTTCATAGGCTTGAAACAACGGCAAATTGACAGCGTTTGCTATATGAAATGTGTTTGAATTAGTTGCTTTATGAATATTAAACAATTTAAGAGCAGTTGTAAAAACGACGGCTGCCTTTTCAACCAAATTCTTCTCGGTTTTTCTAATTCGCTCTTTCAGGTAATTTGCGTTGGCCAGTTCGTAATAATCATCATAACACTCATAAACATAGCCAATACCGTCCACCAGGCCAATATAGTCAGCCTGTAAGGGATGATAGACCCAGGATAAAAGCCTTCGTTGATCTAAAGCCAGCTTCCTGACAATCTTTCGCAATTCGAAAGAAAGCATGGCTCGATTTGCGGCAGGCATACCCGGTATTTTCCAAGAAATAAAATCATGAGCAAGGGTAAGGGGGGTATAAATGAAAAGGTTGTCCGTCTCATGCTTCATGCCTCGTGGGCCGATTAGAAATTCCCTGGTTTTTCTAAAATTTGAAAAAGGGCTCGTAAACACGCTAAGCGGACGCTCGACACACAGGACCTTACCCTTTCCTTTCATATGGTCGGACAGTGTAAGGAGCATTTGCTTTCGATGATAGTTCTTCCAATCGCTGCTCAAATAAACCAATAGATCAAATTTATCCTCGCGGAGCACTTCCCTTGCTCGTATTAACTCTTGAACTCTCGCCAAACATTGCACGGACCGCGCGCTCCACGAATTCTCTCGGGCTTTGGTTAATCTTTCCTGAACGCGCGCCGGATTATCTTCTGCCATCGATTCCTCTATAGCATGCACGAAAGCCGCCGGCGTGTTTGCGATCTTAACTATTTCTTGATAGGAGCGCACTTCCGGGATATCGGTGCTCACTATTGGTTTGCCCATAGCTGCATACTCATGCAGTTTATCCGGGTTGACGTATTGGTTGAATTCCGAGTCCATCCGATATGGTATAACAGCAACATCAAAGGCCTTGCAGTAACCCGGTAGCTCCTCTCGCTTCAGCCAACCTGTCAGCACGACATTAGGCAGCTTTCTAAAATCGGTAAACAATTTCGACCGACTAAAGCGCTTATCCTGTTCCGGTCCTATTATGACAAAAGTCCACTCCGGCCTGTTTTCGGCAGCATACTTCATCAGCGCAATATCAGTATGTTTATGGATCGTTCCAAGGTAACCTATTATGGGGTGCGGCACGTCTAGCATTACTTTCGCTATTGGCGTTCGCGAGTCCTGTGCCAGGGAGAGCAAGGTAAGATCTGCCGCATTGGGTACAAAGTACGTTTCCCTGTTGAATTGCTTTTTCTCATGGCAGAGATTTGACGCCGTGCAGAAAATGAGGTTTGCCTGCTCGCATATATTCCTTTCGATCGCCTTTATCTTCTCTTTTTTCCAACGCTGATTGGTCTTGGCCGCGTGCTGATCGATACACTCGTAGATCGTTACCGTTGGCCGCAAGGCACCAGTGTAATAAAAGAGAAACGGATCTAATATCCATGCTATCCTTTCTCGTGACTTGAATCCCAATTTTTGTAACACTCTTTGAATTTGAATATATAACAGGCGGTTGTTTATTCTTATTAGGTTACGATTTCTTACAGCCAGTATATCGTGAACCAACAAGAAGGGTGTATAGACGAAACAATTCTCCCATATCTGCTTTAAATGTTTTCGTTGTTTTAACTGCTTGAGAAATCTTAAGGGTTGTAGCGGCAGTTTCGAGATCAGGAATAATGGGCGATTTATAATTAGTATCTTCCCCTGAAACGGTGCCACACCCTTTGCCAACTCTGTGTATCGCTCTAATGGGCGGTCGTGAAAAGACCATTCATTGTTCAAGACAAATATGATATCAATAGGTACCACATCCTTGTTCATATTGCCACGCCGCTCTCCTTCCGATTTAGCAGATCCAGTCCGGTCGTTCTTTGACTTTAATGTTGCCAGTATCCGGTTTTTCTATTGTTAGAAAGTGGCTATATCGGCAACTTGTCAAGTCGAGAATGTAATTGGTGTGTGACGT
This sequence comes from uncultured delta proteobacterium, assembly GCA_963835595.1. Classification (GTDB taxonomy): domain Bacteria; phylum Desulfobacterota; class Syntrophorhabdia; order Syntrophorhabdales; family WCHB1-27; genus CAWEPK01. Next base: position 588,670 of record CAWIGL010000002.1, read on the forward strand.
CTTAATCAGCTTGAATTCAGGAATGTCGGCCAAGAAATGAAAATATGCCTCAGGGTTGGTGAATTGCCTTTTCTTTGAAACATGGGCGAGGAAAAGCTCGAATGTATCCCATTGCCCCGTCCAATTGTTGGGATGCATGTGTGCAACCAAACATTCGACATCATCATGTTTGGCATACTCCTCCAGGATATCGCCAATCAAACGCGGTTTCCCACGTTCTCGTGGCTCTCTGGACTGCCAGTCTTCAAGCCACAGCTGGATAGGCAGTTCTACCACTGAAATGTTCTTTTCGCTCGTCATGCTCCTATTAAAGGCGATTTTAAAACCTTCGTCAGCGAGCGCGCGAAAAGTATCGTCATCGGTTCGCAAAAACGGAGGACCGAAAACGGTAGTCGGCAGTCCAATTCGATTCATCGCAGATTTTGCTAATTTCAGGTGCTCCTTTTGATACTCGTATCCAGATCCCTGAAACTCGAATATATTTCTCTCGAGGTCCGAATAATGATCCCATCCGTGGCAATAAAACTCATAATTGTAAGGATTCAAGCAGCGAAGATAACGTTCACGCCAGGCAAACCGTCTAAAGTTGGCCCCAATGCTCCAAGTAAGTCTTGTATGCAAGAGGCTTTTAACCCTTATCAAGAAACGAATAACGCGGTGCCGCCAGCGAGGACTATAATTACCAGCTATGACTCCCAATGTTATTCTCGCTTTATTCCGGTAAATCGTTTCAATGCATTTCCTAAAATTCGCTGATACGGGATTGCTCAGATCATCAGCTTTGAGAACAAACGTTTTGCTGAACATCCAAGATAGGATCGTGGAATCGGCAAGGGACCGCCCCGCACGGGTCTCCCCCACTGCCATTCTACAAATCTTGGATGGAGTAATCAGCTCTATGGAATAGCATCTGTTGGGCTGAACCTCAAAAACGAGGTGTGCGTCCTGACAAGCCGGCTCGGCCTTGCCTGCGTCCACACCCTGGTATAACGTTAAGTAACACGCTAATGCCACTGTGCCTACGCCAAAAAGCATGCAAGACAGCAGAAATAGACACATTAGGATAACCGACTGGCATACACAATTACACACATGCAAGGGCACCAGACTGCTTGCCCGTATATCTATTGGGACATGATCCTATTGACTGCATTTGCAAACACTAGTTATCTGGTGTATGGGGCTTTACGCCAAAAAACAGCAGCCCATTCCCGTCAGCATTATTGCTTATTGCATCAAGTACTCCCATTATCATGCATATGGGAAAGGAAAGCAAAGCCAACAAAGGCCTACTGGCGGCTATCAAACCCACTTCCCTGGATAAAGAACCCCAGTAACCAAAAGGGTGCACAACTTTTCTTATTAGAAAACCTGCGCTCTGCAGTTTTTGTGAGATCTCTTCCATAGAATACCCATCCCTGACATGATCCGATTGGCTTCTACCGGCAAATCTCCGGAAGTGGAATCTGGCGCTTGTTAAACTCTTTGGAACATGAACCAAAAAAAAACCACCTGGCTTTAATGCGCGATAACAATTATTGACTACCCTTTGATCGTCTTTAATATGTTCCAGAACTACTATGCAGAGGGCAACGTCATACTTTTCTATGTCTGTAAGTTCGAGCAGATCCGCTTGCAAGAATGTTACATTTGACAACCCTGCTTGCACTGCCATGCACCTTGCATTGTCCACGATTTGTTCTGATAATTCTATACCATCTATTTTACTTAAAGGATACTTTCTAGCCAGATAAAAGGCGTACTGCCCTTCCCCACATCCGGCATCCAGAACCTTGATTCCACTCAATTGCACCCTCATTCTTTTTAACATTCGAAAAACATGCATACTTCTTATTCGATTACCAATAAACAAATCACCAAAAAGCCTGTATGCTAAACGTGCTTTGCGTGTTATATCCGTCTTGAACCTAAGCTCCGAACCAAACATCATGCTTTTGACGACCGTTCCACACAACAGGACTGAATACCAGATACCCCTGCTATTGATCGGTAAAGTCGTTCGATTCTTTCCACGTGTTGTTCAATCGAAAAACACTGTTCCGCTTTTTTTCGACCTTTTTCCCCAAGTTCCATCGCAAGTGCTTTATTTTTTATAAGTCTGAGAATTGCTGCCGCCAATTCGTGGGAATCATTAGGTGGCACCAAAAAAGCCGTCCGACCGTCATCAACTACCTCTCTGGCCGGGCCGGCATCAGAAGCAATAACAGGTTTGCCCATGGCCATAGCTTCCAGCGCCGTTCGGCCACAGGCTTCAAGAAGCGAGGGAATCACCATGACGTCAAGAGAAGCGATGACCGGTATTACGTTCTGAATGAATCCCGTGAAGAACACTTTCTCAGTTAGGCCCAACTCTTCGATCAAGGCCTTCAGGTCATTCATATATCCCGTATCTTCAAACCACTCGGGGTGATCGCCCGTTTGGCTTCCACCGACTATAAGAAGGCAGACATCCGGATAGGTGCTGACAATTTCTGCTAAAGCACTTATTGCGACATGATGTCCCTTTTGACGAATGATTCTTCCCAGTAAGCCTATTGTATAGGTATCGCTAGATAGCGGCAGCGTTTGGCGCCAAGTATCTTTACCTTCTGCGACCGGCGAGAATTTGCTCAGTTCTATACCGTTAGGAATTACAACTACCTGCTGACCTTTCGCATACCGGGCAAAACTGGCCCTCACCGCATTTGAAATAGCTACGAGTGCGTCAGCCCACGGCAAGAACATTCTACTGAAAGCTCGTTTTCCGAAAATTGCCGTTCGCATATGAGTAATATTGGCAATTCCGTTCAGTCGCGCAGCCGGTAACGCATATTGGTTACATATCGGCACATTGCAATGAACGATGCTGATCTTTTTTCTCCTTATTAAACTCATAAGACACCATACTGTTAGCAAATATGGCAACGGATTCCTGGCTTTCAATGCATTCAACGGGACAACAAATGTTTCAATACCGAGGTCCATCATTCTCTCTGCAAGAGGCCCATTAGATGGCAGGACCAGAATCGGATGGAACGATTCCTTATCTATGTGTTTTAGCAAAAGAAGCAAACTGTTTTCTGCTCCTCCAATTTCAGAACTGGCTGACACATAAAGAACGTTCATAACTTCTTTAGGCCTATATATGTCCCGTTAGTTGACTATACATGTGTATCAAATCGTTTGAAAGAATCCCGATGTTGTACTTTTCTTCTATAGCATGCTTTCCGCGGGATCCCATCTCTTTCGCTAAAGTGGCGTGATCGTGAAGCCGAATAATCGCATCAGCGAAAGCTGAGGGATCCTGTGGTGAAACTATTAAACCACAACCCTCTTCCTTGACAATCGAGGCTTGAGCTTTAAGATCAGTTACAATAACGGGTTTTCCAAACGCCATGTAGGCGAAAAGCTTATTGGCAAGACTGCGCTCATAATGCACCGTTCTGTTTAAAGGCAAGATGCCCACATTCGCGATGCTCAGATAGGTGGATATGAGGTGTTCGGGCACAGGGCCCGTGAAATGTACCACATCGCTCAGATGTTCCTCGGCTACAATCTTTGCGAGGTATTCCACTTGCCGAGACTCTGTATAAGGCGTGGCTGGTCCTACCAGTACCAACACTGCATTGGGAACTTGTTCTCGCACTTGCCTCATTGCTCTAATTGCCGTGTCTATGCCGCGGTTAAAGCCAAAACTTCCATAATAAAGTATAATGTACTTACCTTCAAAGGAAGTTTTTACCGTTTGGTCGATTTCTTGGGATCTTAGCCAGGCTATATCGGGGACGTTTGGCAGTAATAGTACCTTATTACTTGACACGCCGTACTCAGCGTGAAAGATATCCCTATAATCGTTAGCAATGACGACGCCAGCGGCCAGTCTCGCGCAGGTTTTCTCCAGCCAGTACATCCGATTTCTGCCTAAAAAGACCCTTTCGCTCCAGCTCGTTTCTAAATCCCATGCTACCATAGCATCGGGGTGACTATCGTGGACATCAAATATTATCGGTATGTGACATAGTTTGCCTATAACCAAGGCTGCGGGAACTATCGGTAAATTGTGCTGAACATGGATTAACCTTACTTCATTTCTTCTGACAAAGCTGTATAGGTGCCATAACCAATAAACATCGAGTAAAAACAATTTATAGAAAGTATAGTTAAGCCAACTGAAGTAACCTTTAAGAGCGTCAATCCGAGATACACTCACCCCTTCATGCTGCTCTTGACTGGGCTGGTTCCCTTGCCTGGCACATAACACGTATACCCGGTATCCGGCTCCCATCACAATACGGGCTTCACGTTCGATACGAGAGTCATTAGGGTATTGGGTTTGAACAATCATACCAATATTCATAAAGCTTCCCTCGACCCCCGGACCACCTTTTCGTACAAACTTTGCATCTCCAATACATTCTTCTGCCATTGATACTTTAAAAGCACGAAATCGCGACCTGCACGTCCCATCTGCGTTCGTAGCGCTTCATTTTCAATAAGGACTCCCAAGGCGTCGGCCAAAGCTTTTGCGTTACGAGGCTCCACAAGAAGTCCCGTAACGCCGTTTATTACGACTTCGGGTACGCCGCCTACTCGCGTCGCCACGACAGGGATTCCGGTTGCGGAAGCCTCGAGAGCGGCCACTCCAAAAGATTCCGAGTCATAGACAGAGGGCATAACAGCAATATCCGAGCAGGAAAAAAAGCCAGGAATCTCTTGATGTGGAATGTGGCCACAGAATAAGATTCTGTCCTGCACGTGCAATTCCGAAGCCAGCCTCTTCAGCTCTTTGAGCATGTGTCCCTCACCCGCCATCTTGAGAAAGAGGCCGGGATGTTGAGGCGCTAAAAGACCAAAAGCCTTAACGAGGTATTCGGGACCATATTTCGGAAGAAGGTGTTTGGCAAAACCGAGCCAAACTCTCTCGTCATTGCTTTCAGCCTTTCTCACTGGCTGAAATTGCCGGCAGTCGATGCCAAAAGGCACTACATGAATCGTTTTTTCTTTTGGCGCAAAGTGGGCCGTTTGTTCAGCCAGGAAATTGGATGTGGCTGTTATCACCGATGCTTTTTGTAAGCTTTTCCTGTTTGCCCACTTCAGGATCCATTTGGGGCGGCCCGTATCATCGTCCAGCATAACGTCAGATCCCCACGCAGAAACGACTAGAGGCGTAAAACCAGTGAGAGCGGCCATACAGCCTGAATCAAAGAGATACCACGCGTGCAACACATCCGGCCGTATATGGTTCAGCAGTCTTCGTAATCGAACGGCATATATTACATACAAGGACAATACTTCTGACAACCCTCTATGTAGACGAGAACAGGCATTTCGCAGAATACTTCTTGCCGCCGGAGTTCTTCTTGAAGCAGCTTCACAGCCATTTGACATTGAATCTGAGTTTTGTGTACAAAGAAGATGGACGGAGACGCCCGCTGCCCGCATGTCTCCGACGTTGGCTGACGTTCCGCCAAAATACACTACATGAACTTCGTGGCCTAAGCCAGCGAAAGCTCTTGCCCATCGCTGCGTGTGAATCGAATCGATGTTTCCAACGAAGCAAATTTTCATGACGGCTCATCCTGTGGCCGCTCTATCTTCTGCAGCCGCTCTTCAATGGCTCCAGAAATCAGTGCAGTCCTTCGTTCCCATGAGTTTTCTTTAGCCAAAGCTATTCTGTTTCGGGCTTTTTCCGGACAGTTCATATGTAGGGCCTGCTGTATAAGTTCCCCGAACTCATCGGCATCTTTTCCTAGACCCACCATATGTGAATACGGCTGCACTTCGTTTAACTCGGTAGAGACCACCGGCAATCCGCACGCCAGATAGTCAAACATTTTCATGGGCAGCATGGCATTTGTAAACGGTCTAACCACCCAGGGAATGATGCCTATGTCCAACCCTTTAACGTAGGCCGGCATTTCCTTATATGATTTAGTACCGAGAAAATGGACGTTCGGGTGTTTGGATAGATCGGCTCTGCGATCGTCCGCGGTCTTGTGCAACCAGCCGATAAATACGATCGACCACCAAGGATGGGTATCGGCAATTCGTGCGACCAGGTCAAAATCGACCCGGCTGTCGATGCCACCGATATAGCCGATGCGGGGTCGTGAAATGCGAGCCAAATCAAGTGGCTCGGCGCGATTACTTTTTCCCGAATCTCCGAAATGCTCGAAATCCACACCATTAGGCACGTAATGTACGTTCGGATGAATATTCTTGCGATTCCTGAATTGCGTTTCAGAGGAAGCAAAAACTATATCAACCGCACTCAGATGTTTTGTCTCGACCTCAGCAATTAAGGGTCCTTGGTTGATCCCGGCGGCCCCTATTGCAAGCTCGTCGTATACGTACCAGCAAGCGACTTTTTCGCCGAAACGTCCAATCAAAGGCAGATCAACCGGACGGGAGATAAAAAGGACCGTCGGCGAAACACCAAGAGTCTTCAACTGCGAACTTATCCACTTCGCCTGAAAGAAGCGACTGGAGTAAAGAGAAAGCTTCATTATCTCGTAACCGGCAAAACGCGATAACACCGAAATCGAAGCAGGGAATCCAGGCGGAGGCTGCAATACGGTCAAATTAGGTAAAACTTCTCTGGGCACTCTCGCAATGAACCGGTTTAGTATTTCGCGATGTCGCTCACCATACCATCTTAATTCGTCATAATCGCACAGGCGTTCCACGAAAACAACCTTGTTTTCTCTCGCAAAGATCGTGGCTATCGTGTGGTCGGGTCTCCACTTTGCCGAATCGCTGTAACCGATCATGAGGATATCCTGCCCTTGCATGTTACGGAACTATCTTCCTCATGAAAGGGATTCTTCTTAAAGACAGTACGATAACCGCACTCAAGATGAAGAGGAAAGGCACGATTTGATCAATTCATTCATTTGAATTACACGCTTTTCCCACGAGTTCTCATGTGCGACAGTAACTCTCGCAGCAATCTTCTCGGGAGAATTGCTCGCCAATTCTTTTTGAATCAAGGCCGTAAAAGTTGCTGCATTATCAGCGATACCGACAATATGATTAAAGGGAAGTACCGCCGGTTGTGGCACTGAAACCACGGGTAAACCAGCAGCGAGATACTCATGCATTTTAAGTGGATAGGCGTCTATCATGGCACCGACAATCAGATACGGCATTAAACCCACATCGCAGTATTTCAGGTAGGCAGGCAGTGCGGGTTGGGGCTTATATCCGAGCGAAAAACCATTCGGCCGCCCTGTCACGGATTTAACGCCAGCCTCCCCGGATGATCTCACCAAACCAATGAGAACTATAGACCACTCGGGGTGGGCATCGGCAATGAAACCAAGTAGGTCGTAATCAATATCCCAGCCGAGACCGCCTATCATAACGATCCTAGGCCGCGGGATGCCCTTGAGGTCTTCCGGTTCAGGCAAATTATCGGTCAAAGCTGAATTAAACGTCTTGAAGTCGCCGGCGTTTGGGACCAGATGAACAGAGGGATGAAGAGGCTTCTTGTTATTATACAATTTCTCAGAGGCGGCAAAAACGAGCTGCACACGGCCTATATTGTCCAGTTCGATCCTTTCGATAAAGGCAGCGATATCCTTGCTTCCCGGGTAACGTGATACCTCATCGTACAGGTGCCAGCAGGCAATTCTTTCTCCCATTCTGCCTGCAAACATCAAATCGAAAGGTTTCCAGATAGACAGAACTGTCGGGCTCAATCTCAGCTTGGTCAGCTTTTTGAGTATCAACTTTGCTTGAAGAATTTTCCCAAGCCGTATGGATCTATCGCGGATCTCCCGGCCCCATATTCTAGACAACATCGACACCGCAACAGGGAGCATGGGTGGAGCCTGGAGGACCGCAATGTTTCCGTCTACCCAGTTTATTTCCTGATCTAAGAAACGCTTCAAATACTGAAGACGGCCGCTCTGCGTCCTCACCTGGTCATAGTGCACGTCCGTATCGACGAAGATGATTTTGTTCTCTCTGGCCCAGATGTGAGCGATATTGTGCGTTTGCCTCCAGTGATCCCACGCTTCGCATCCCGTCATCAGAATGACTTCGTCGCGCATCTTAGCTCTCCATTTCGGTTTTGTCGGGCTACTGTTGGAATTTGATGGGATCGCGAACGATCCCCTCGAGACGATCATGAACATATCTCTGCGCAATTTCGTACCAGGCCGAAGAAGGTTTACTTTCGAGGATGGCTTGCGCCGCGAAAAAGCCGAGTTCAATGCTGTCATGCATATCGTTATTAAGCAAGAGACCATGACGACCTATAGAAAAAAGATTGCTAACGAACTCCAAATGCCCCATTATTGTATCCATGTGGTGTTCGAACCCGAGTGAGTATACAGGATAAACGTTATCTGCGCGAAGGACGAAAGCATCCAGTATGGTACGTGGATGCAGACCCATGATGCTTAGGTCGTGAATGGCAAGGCCTATCAGAAAACCGTCATCAGCATTCCAGAGATAATCACCATGGTTACATGTAATGTCAAAAGTGACAACTGTCTGACCGGCAGGACAGGAGTTTTTGCTTAGATGCTTCTGCTCGCTCAGCCGGTTGCTCATCAGGCGTGGATCCAGCAAGTACGTCCAGTGGGCATCGGAAAAATTCTCCTTGTCGAGGACGAGATTCACGACTATAAGCGAACGATACTTGATGCTTTTCGCTGAATCCTGAACTTCGGTGAAACAATCGCCCGGCAGAAGCGCGGACAGGTCGGGCAAAGGGATCGAAGAGATTAAAGCATCACATAATGCTTTGCGTCGCTCGCCGCCCACGATGTACTCGATGCCCGTAACCCGTCCATTCGCTATATCCATCTTTTCAGGGAAAGCTGACAGCTCAACTATCCCTCCCATGCGACGGACCTGATCTGCAAGGGCATCGAAAAAAGTGCCTATGCCATATACAGGGTATGCATCGTAGAGGGTCTCCTTATTCAAGCCCATGGCTTCTGCCTGCCCTTTGTCAATAAGTCCTAGAGTAGAAAGAATCATTTTCCAAAGGCTAATACCCGTCAGTTTCTGCTTTGCCAGTTTCGCTGACAATTGGCTGCCCGGCATACCCCACATTTTCTCGGAATAGTCGCCGAAGGCGAGACGATAGAGCGTATGGCCGAACTCATGGATTCCCCAATCCTCGAATGAGTTGAGTATATGCTTGCCATTTGACTTCAGCCGGCCGAAAGACTGCTGAAACAGATAATCAAGTATGATACGGCTGGACAGGAGCGGGTTCAAACGCGTCAGTGCTTCCGATATCCCAAGAGGAAAAGACAGCGTTTTTCCGTAAAGCCATATCTTCGCTTTCCGAAGAACTTTATTCACATCTGGCCCGGACAGTTGCTCGAACAGTTGGGTTATCGGGCTTTTCTTTAAATGAAAGGTGTGAGGGCCGTAGTCCACAATATAGTCCTTCACTCTCAGGCTCGCACCCATGCCGCCTACACGCGGCTCTTTCTCGATCACGATGACTTTCCGTCCGGCTTTGGCGAGCCAGTAAGCTGCACCGAGTCCTGCCGGTCCTGCACCAAGAACGACAATGGGTCTATTGTAGGGAGACGCAGCTTGATTTGACATATGCCGGGTGTTAGATTCTGTCAAGAAACGGGACATACAGCTGCCGCAATTCGTCATCTGCCAGGCAATTGGAAATATTCAGCCACATGACAAGATTTTGAGGAACCCACTTCACCAGATTTCTTTGATTCATCCATTCCGTGGAGGGGCTGCCGGTACGTTCATTAATGTATACACAAGCATATGCATCATAGATTGCGGTCAATAAAGGAGCAAACTGACCCTGGGAACCCACTATTTCGTACACATAACCGGTATCATCGACTCTGCCGACGATAGCATATGCAGACGAAGATAACCCGTTGCGAATGAGAAAACGCTCAAGCCTCTCAGCGGGTAAGGGTATCGTCAAATAATCGCTTCTCTCCCTCTTGACGTAAGATTCAAGCAAGCTCATGCGCATGTCTTCTATTGTTTCAATATCTCCATCCCTCAAGGAATCATAGTCAACGCTCAGAGAACCGCCCATCAAAGTCTCTGAGCTAAACGCACCAAACAATCCGCAATCACCAGGATGCCAACCAAACTTCTGGTAAAACGGTGAATTCGTTGCCCAAAGAGCCGCAATGTCAATGTTCGCTTCTTGTAATTTGCCTGCTATGTGCATCAGAATCGCTGATGCCAGTCCCTTTCTTCGGTGGGAAGGCGATGTGCACACCCCGCCTACGAAGGCGAGCCGATAGACCCTGCCTTTGTGCGCAAACTCTCTGCGCTTAATAACAACTGAGGACACCACTGTCTGGCCGTCTTTAATAAAATAGATGTTGGAAACATTGTTAGACGAGTAGGCAGAGGGATACCGGAGTGCAAAACTGATCCTTCTGCGTCTTCCCTCAATAAACTCCCGGTCCACCATTTCGACAATAGATGGTAAGTCCTCCATACCAGCAGTTTGTACTGGAGTATAGATAGAATTCAATAGATTTGCCCTAATTTACCTGTGCTGAATCCTACCTTTTACAATGGCGTTCGTACGAATTCCGATATTCTACCGTTCGCACTATCGATTAATCGTAGTTCGTAGCTGTTTTTTCTCATTTAGTCTTCAAAATCAGGATTCACCAACCCCCTCTTATTGCTTCTACAATGTATTCTCTATGAGCATCTGAAACCCACCAACCACAAGGAATGCAGAGATACCTGGAACAAAACTCGTCCGCTCCCGGCAGGTGTCGGGGTTCAGTCTGAAAACAAGAGTATATGTCATTGCGCAAATGAACCTTTGACGCATACACTCCGCGCTCACGAAGCGCTTTTAGCAAGTCGTCTCTGTGTTCGGCAAGAAGAGTATAAACCCAGTATGAGGAACTGCGATGTGGTGGACGGTAGCACATAGTAATACCCGGTACGCTGGCCAACGTTTCATCATAAAAGCGGCCATTGCTGCGATGCCTGTCGATCACATCGCGCAACCTCTTCATCTGTTCTATTCCTATCACCGCGGCGATATTAGTCATATAAGTATTGTAACCGGCAACTGGAATGTCAGATGCCGGGTCTATCTCGCACAGCGAATCTCGGAATGAGGGTTGGTGAATACCATACCGTTTAAGCCAATTTGCCTGTTCAGCTTCTTCGCTATAGCAAAAAGTGATCGCAGCCCCCTCCCCCGTTGTGATGTGTCGGATGGCGTGAAAGGAAAATACCGTGAAATCTGTACCCGTGTTACCAATCTCTCTCCCGCGAAACTCCGCTCCTAATGCCTCACCAGCATCTTCAATGACACGCAATCCGTACCTTCGCGCTACCTCGTTAATTTTGTCCACCTCGGCCACGTCTCCTGCCCAATGAGGATATAGAACGGCTTTGGTCTTATCAGTAACCAAGTCGCCGATACACGCTGGATCAAGATTCCCTGTGTTGGGATGAACATCGCCCCATATTATGCTAGCAAAAAGATTCAATACCGGCTCATTTGTTGCGAGGCATGCCACAGGCGAAGCGATTACTTCATCGCCCGGTCGCACCCCCGCCATAAACAGGCTTAGCAAAATAGCGGACGAGACGTCTCCAGCCGTAATCAAATTCTTGTTGCCGATAAAGCTCCGTAATGATTGCTCGAACTGCCTAACACATGCGCCATCAGCCAGATATCCGCTTCGAAACACCTCCTCCAAATGTGGTAGCACAGATTCAGGAACATATGACTTGTATAAGGGAATCATAATTGAATTTGTTCCTACCATCCTTTCTTAACGACATCGACTATATATTCGCGATCCTCTGCTGTTACCCACCAACCACAGGGAATGTGCACCATACGTTCAGAGAAAAGATCCAGATTTGGTAAGGGGCACCTGAATGGCGCAAAGACGGAATGAAGGTCGTTACGTTTATGGACTATGGACGCAGAAATGCCATGGTCGGCAAGACAGCGAATGAAATCACCCCGCCTCTCCACAAGTAGTGTGTAAATCCAATATGAAGGCTCCGCCTGCTGGTTCCAGGTACACAGCTCTATGCCGGGTACGTTTGCAAATGCAGCGTCGAAATAACGTCCGTTGCAAATATGACTCGCTATCACGTCCTGAACATAGTCCAGCTGGACAATACCTATAGTGGCATTGACGTTATTCATATGGTACTTATAGCCAATAGTGGACACGTCAACTTCGTTACGTGAAGCCGACCTGTCAATCCCGAACCAACGCACCAGTTTTCCTCGCGTGGCGTCTTTCTCGCTTGAACAGACAAGCATTCCCCCGTCAATCGTGGTCATGTGTTTGATAGCCTGAAAAGAGAACATGGTGTACTCAGAGTGGCTGCCAATCGGCCGGCCGGCATATCTGGCGCCAAGCGCATGGGCTGCGTCCTCAACCACCGGAATTTTGTGCGACTCAGCCAAATCTCGTATACTTTCTATGGGCGCCGGTATCCCTCCGTAGTGTACGACCATAATTGCCTTGGTTTTGTGCGTTATCTTTCCAGCAATGCTTTCCGCGGCCAGATTGCCGTTTCGTGGATCGACATCTGCCCACACAATGCGCCCGCCTGCGTGAAGAATAGCCATGTTCGTCGGCTCAGCAGTCATTGCCGTTGAAATTACTTCATCGCCGGGGGTAACGCCCGCCAAAATCAAAGCTACGTGTAAGGCAGCGGTGCCTGAATAGAGGCAAATAGCGTGCGACAGATCAAAGATCCGTTCAAACTTTTCCTCGAAGGCCCTGACCGGAAGTCCCTCAGAAATCTGACCACTGTAAAGAACGGTCTCCAGGGCAGAGAGTAGGACTTCTCTCGGCGGCATATATACTTTGAAAAGTGGAATTTGTCGATTCAAAATCTTCCTTTGGTCAGAATTTGTAAAACTCGCTATCTGTAATCTGAAGCTTATCGAATTCAGCGTCCGATTTGAATATTAGCTCTCGCAATGCGTCATCGCTGATTGTCTCGTTTCGGGAGCAGTACTCGGCGGTTAGATCCCGGAATGTTTTCTTGGACCACCATGGATGAATCCTGAAATAAGTGCCCTGGTCTTCCGTACGCTCGAGTTCTTCCTCCGACACAAGAATCTCATCAAGTTTTTCTCCTGGAAGCTTCCCGATAATATCGTATTCGAAAGGCTTGCCTGCATCCTCACTTAGAACCCGCGCAAGACCCAAGAATCTTCACCGAGGGCGCTTTACGGACAAATATATCACCACCGCTACCCGTTTCTGCCGCGTGCAGAACAAGGTCAATAGCATTATTTAGTGTGAGGAGAAAACGAGTCATTCGTTCGTCAGTGATCGTGATTCTTTGACCCCGCTCCAATTGCCGGCGAAAGAACGGCACTGCTGATCCGCGAGAACGTAGCACGTTTCCGTACCTGACGCACATAAGCTTGGTGTTCTTTCTCTGCCGCGAAAGATTGCCTATCAGCACTATTCGTTCCTGGAGGGCCTTCGTCATACCCATTACATTGACCGGTTTTACTGCCTTGTCTGTGCTTATCGATACAACAACTTCAACCCGGTGCCTAATCGCGCTTCTGACTATATTTTCCACCCCGAGCGTGTTGGTGAGAACAGCCTCCATAGGTGCATATTCGCAAGCAGGCACCTGCTTAAGCGCGGCAGCCTGAAAGACAACATCAATTCCCTCCATGGCTTCATCGACAACTACCAGATTGCGGATGTCTCCTATAATAAGCGACAAGTCACTTCTGTGCCCATAAAAAACACGCATATCATACTGTTTCTTTTCGTCCCTGCTTAAGATCCTAACTTCCTTTGGATTGAGCATAAGCAACCGATGAACAATAAAATTCCCGAATGAGCCCGTCCCACCTGTAACTAAAATTCGTTTTCCCTGAAACATGATCCTCCTAATGATATTGGCTCATGGAAGAAGTTGCTGCTACACCTATGCGCCGCACCGCCAGCTTCACTATGGTTTTGCTGTATCTGACAACGGCGGCTTAGAGTGCCTAGCAATTCCCGCCAGGGACTCACCTTCCCATGATAAGGCCAACCCTCCAAGCAGACAGGTGAGTGCGAAAATAAGAGCATGTGAGACTGCAGCACAGCTCAATGCTGTCGACTGGGGATACCGGCAAGCGACAAGCGCAGTAACGACTGCGGCTTCGTAGACCCCAAGTGACCCCGGAGATGAGGGCAATGCGGCGCTGAGCGCCCCAACTGCAAGTACAAAAGAACTGGTCATGAAAGATGCTTCAGCGATGAAGATCTTCAGCAGCAGCCAGACTTGAAGAACACCGCAGCACCAGAACATCATGTACCAAAATGCTGCCAATGATAACCGACGGTAATCCGACAGTACCTTCAGACCGTCAATAAAAGACTCAATTTGACCCATCCACCCGTCAGCCCGCAAGAAAGGCAAAGACTTGAAAACGCGGTTCAAAAACGTAATAAACCTCACTTTGCTTTTAGCAAGCAGGAAAAACATCGTATAGGCAACCATGATGAACCCTGTTGTAGTCCGGAGGACCCACGTTGCCCATGGCGCCGAGAATGCGCACGACAGCGTCCCAACCAGGATTACTGAGCCGGCAATCAGGTCCATAAGGTGTTCGACAGCTACACTCGACAGCGCCTGACTCCCGGTCAGTTTCTGTTTTCTGCTTACCAGATAAGCGCGCCCAAATTCACCTAGGCGGAGAGGGAGTAGGTTGTTCAGCAGGTAGCCCACATTCAGGGCCCTGAAAGCGCGCGAAAAAGATACCTCTTCTCCCATAAGCGTCCGCCATCCGTAAGCACGCGCGCTCACGCCAAGAACAAGCACGGGGCCCGCAAGAAGAAGGTACAAATAGTTCCCTTTGGACAGGATATCGACCACCTCACCAAGACGAATCTTCCACAAGACGACTAGAAATGCTGCGAGACTCGCAGCAACCCCGAAAATTACTTGTTTCGCTTTAGTCAATGCACTTCCCGAAAATCTGACGATCGGTCCATTTCCTAAAAACTAAGATGCTTGAAAAGGCTTTACGTTTTCTAATCTGTGTTGGAAGACATAAACTTGAAATCCCTTTCCACAACCCGCACAACCCAAGTTAGTAATAGGGTAAATGCGAGAAGCGGATGTTTTTGATTCAAAGATTTCTTGAAACTTGACAAGGAGATCCTGAACTCTTTGCTCCGTAAAGTCCGTGTTGTAGGCTGAACTGCTCATGTAGACAACGCATTTCTCCGTGGCCAGGCGGCGCAAAAGACCATCGTCTCGAATCAACTGCGATTGCCGACCGACCAAAAGCCGTTGATCCGGGTTCATTGACAGCACTACGGGCAGCACCATGCCAGAAAATGTATTGTCAAGTATTAAAAGGGAACCCCGGGGCACATATCGGGAAATCGAAGTCGGAGAAATGGCCGTAATGTCGTGCAGCGATACATAAGCGAGACGCAAAGACCCGGATAGCATAATGAGAGGCAATATCGATATAACGAAGGCCTTCTGCCAGGACCCCCTTATGTTTTTCAGCCCGCATGTCAAGCAGAGAAGAAAATACGGAACTGCCATGACCTGATATTTTGCTCCAATCGCATGGGAAGGGAGGATGCCGGCAAAGTAGAGCACACCGTAAACAACCCAGGTACTGAACAAAAGCGACCCTACGAGCCAGCGTCCTCGATCCGTATGGACATTGATTATGCCATAAGCCGTAACGGCCAATATTATAGTAAGAACAAGAATCGTGGCTCCCTTGGACATATTGAAGAGGAAACCCCTGAACGCTCCCAATGTTGTGTCGAGCAATGCCCATACCAGCATAGCCGGTAAATTCTTGTCGACCAGCCATGCTCCTGACCATCCGATATCCTGAGCGACTTTGACTTGATTTAATATCAGCAATCCAAGCGGTATCAGGCCGATCATGACAAGAAACAAGGCCGTACCGTGCTGCTTCAAACGAGAGTAATTACGCTCACTCAGATAAATCATTGCCGTGAATCCGTTCACGGTGAGGAATGTAAGGAGAAAGATGTAATGTGTGTATATTCCCATGGCATTCGCGAGTCCCCACACAAACCACCAGCATTTCTTCGCTGACGGCTGAATTAGCCGCCATGTGGCCCAAAACGCGGTCACGTTACAAAAACCGAGTAGTGCGTAAGACCGGACCTCTCTGCAAACACCGAATAAACCTGGCGAGACTGCATATAGCAACAGAGCAAGAAGCCCGTATCGTCGGCCGACCAGGTCTTCTGCAACCTTCATGAACACCAGGCCGCTGAGCAGATCAATAAGCACATTAAGGAGCCTTGCGCCGAATAAAGTGCTTTCCGTGATTCGCATCCAAGCATGAAGGAGTCCGTAAAAAAAGGGTGGATGGACATCCACCGCACTGTCCCCGAACACCTTTTCAAAACCCTTCTTGCCCGTTGCTTTCACGAACTTCTGCCAGTCTGCAGCAGTAGCTATCGCCATAATAGGCGGCTGATCCGATGTTATCATCCGATCATAAGCTGAATTGTTTCCAGCCGCAAATAGAAGGGTGTTAGCCTCATCTTTTGTGACACCAGGACTAACGGCGACATAGGATAGGCGCAGAAGCATACCGACCAAGAGAATCGAGATAGTTGCCAGATAAATATTTCTACCTGTTACATCTGTCAGGATCATTGTTTTACAACCCGATCGTCAGCTTGCTGATTTTTTCCGGCAGATACGTTTCGTAAAGCGGCTATCAGGCCTATGAAGAACCAGATGAAAAGATGTTCTTCCGGAGTTCTTGATAGTTCAAATGAAGAACCGCCCAAAAGCCACGTTATAGAAAGGCATATCGTTATTGCAGTGAAGGCGGCTGATAGCTCCCTGACCGTGCCCACCTTTTCGGAGCGATACACCTTTATCGGCGCAATCACCATCATAAACAACAGCACAACTATCGAAAGGAGGCCAGGGATACCGCTTATAGCTCCGTGTTGGAGGGCGATATTATGGGCAGCCGGAACATAATCAACCTCCTTGACTCTTCCGACGATCCATACTACCGGGTCTTTCATGTATTTGAAGTAGTAATCGTCCCACATGCCCGGGCCAATACCAAACCATGGAAAATCTCTTATTATTGAAAAAGCCGCCTGATAGGCGTCGATACGCTGTCGCTCGGCATATCTGAAAGACCCTGTTGTAACAAAGTCCTCAAAGCGGCCTAAGGCGCTATGTGCAACCACCCAGTCCCATGAGACAAACAGTAACACCGCTCCCGTTAAAAGGCCTGCTAAAGCAGCCTTGCCTGCCCCGCGCAACCACGCCAAAGTAAGCGCACCGATACCTACGCCAATAACCGCACTTCTTGAAAATTTCAGGCAACAGACCGTCAATATGCCTAAGACAACAAATTGAAACGAATATTTCTGAAATCGAGACCACTCTCTTCCTATCACTGCCAGCAGCAAAAAACAGCATAAAACCACAGATGTCGCCAGAACGGCTTGGTAAGAAGGCACAACAAGATATTCTGCGTCATACGCAAATCCTCCAGCCAGTTTCCCGATTTCAAAGTACAAAATAAACATAGCCCGGAGGCCAGCAGATAACGCGAGGAAAATGGTTGCAAGCCTAAGGTCATAAACGGTCCTCACAGTATTGACAACCAAGAAGAATGGTATGCTTGTCGCCACGAAGTAGAATGTGTTGCGCAGGCTGACTACATGGTCATGTGAAAATATTGCTGATACCAACATCGGTACGAACAATATTATCCAGACCTTGTTAAACGGGCTTTTGGCCAAAGACTGTTTCTTCAAAAGGGACCGTATGAGGAATACAAACCCGAAAATAATAGACGCTATAATTGAGGGCATAGTATAAAAAATGCCGTGATATGATTCGTAGAACAACCCAAACTCGAACTCCAGGAAATTAACAAATGGCAAGGCCAGAATAAAAAGAAATACTGCGCCGCTTTCTTTTTCAGACGCCATAAAAATGTACGAGACCGTTATCCCGCCAACGGCGCACAATGTAATAGACATGACGGTTAAGCCAACACCATAAAACAGGACAAGAAGACCGCAGATTGCTGACAGCGGAATGATTCCAAACAAGGCTCTCAAATCCTTCTCGCCGGGAAATGCCCATAACGACGTCCAAGACTGTCTTACGGAGGGTGCAGACCGGGTATTGACGATAAATAACACAAAAATACACAATAACGCGGGAGCAAGATATACGATCCATAGGCCAATCGAAAAGCCCGGCATCAACACAATGGCTCGGCCTATCGTCAAACATAACCCGGCCAGTGCGGCAGCTGTAGCTACCCCCCGGCCCGTACTAATTGTCATTCCGTAAACCTACCCTAGTAACATTATTTTCGTAAAGCTCATTAAGGATCGTTACAATCCTCTCGGCAGCATGACCATCCCCGTACGGGTTCCTTGCATGTGCCATTGTTTCATACAAACTGCGGTCCACAAGTAACCTTTCTGTACTGGATACGATACAGTCACAATCCGTGCCTACAAGCTTGACATTACCGCTTTCCACGGCTTCTACTCTCTCGGTGACTTCCCGCATGACGAGAACGGGCTTTCCCAGTGCCGGCGCCTCTTCCTGAACCCCGCCGGAATCCGTAAGGATAAAGTAGGCTCTGTTCATCAGAAAAACGAAGGGCTCGTATTCCAAAGGCTCGATAAGGTGGATGTTGTGCCTGCCGTTGAGTAAGGTTTTTACAGGTTTCTGAACATTAGGGTTGAGGTGGACAGGATAGATGATCGAAACATTTGAGAATCTCTCCGCTATCAGAGCCAGGGCCCTGCAAATATTCAGGAAACCGTCTCCGAAGCTTTCCCTCCTGTGTCCTGTCACCAGGATCACGCGCCTCGATTGATCCATTATGAACGGCAATGCGCTTCCGTATTGTTCCGACCAAATTGAGGGGTGCAATCCCTTCACCTCATCTCTCACCATGATCAGAGCGTCTATTACGGTGTTTCCAGTTACAAAAATCTTCTCTTCGGAAATGTTTTCTGATATAAGATTTCTTTTGTTTTCAGCCGTGGGCGCAAAGTGAACATCGGCGATTCTTCCTATCAATGCGCGGTTGCCCTCTTCTGGAAAAGGGGCATACAGCTTACCTGTCCGAAGACCGGCCTCTACATGACCAATAGTTATCTGGGCGTAGTATGCGGAAAGAGCGGCGGCTAAAGCCGTTGTGGTATCGCCCTGCACTAAAACTATATCGGGTTTTACACTCTCCAATGCCTTACGCATTCCCAGAAGCACCATTGATGTTACATCGTACAGGTCCTGGTCGTTCTTCATTATGTCCAAATCGATATCCGGATGAATACCAAAAAGTCTTAATACCTGATCAAGCATATCTCTGTGCTGGCCCGTTGCACAAACGAATGATTCAATTCCGTCAGTCGCCTCAAGACGTTTTACCACAGGGGCCATTTTGATGGCCTCCGGACGCGTGCCGAAGACGCTTAAGACTCTCACGGCTTATCCCTGTCTCTTACTGCTGATGACATGCCTGGTCCAAAAGACGCCGCTTCGGCGATCAGGTCCCATTTATCCCGGAACCATTCGACCACGTTATTTAAACCATCCGCAAATTTTATCCTGGGCTGATACCCGACAAGTCGGTTGGCTTTGTCGACGGAGGCCAGCAACCTGCTTTTTGTATCCCATTTCCTCCGGGTTATATGCTTGACCCCAGCCTTGTTTCCCGTCAATTGGTTGATGGTGTGAGCCAAATCGGAAATACGCGTCTCTTGACCTGATGCCAGGTTAAACTCCTGGCCGATCGCGGACTGAAAGTAGCCTGCCCTTAATAGTCCGTCTACCAGATCGCCGACATATGTGAAATCCCTTGTTTCTTCGCCGCTCCCTGTTATGGGCAGCGCCTCACCTTTAAGGGCCCAGTAAACGAAATTAGGGATGACATTTCGGTACTGGCCAGGAATTTCACCCGGCCCGTATGAATTAAAGAACCGGGTTTTCACAACGGGCAGGTCATAGTGGTTGTAAAAAAAATTACAATACAGTTCCCCCAGCATCTTCGTGATCTGATAGGGAGTGCTTAGATTCATTGACATGAATTCTTCCCTGAGCGGCAACGGGGCCGTGCTGCCATAGATTGAACAGCCGGACGATGCGTAGACAAATCTCTCCGGTTTGGTGAGGATGGCATATTGCAACAGCTTGAGCATCCCGTTGCCGTTAACGTCGAGGTCAGTCTGCGGATGGTCGATGGAATTCTGATTTGCAAAAAAAGCTGCGAGGTGAAATATGCAATCCGGCCTCTCGCTGAAAACCCTCTTCAGTATTACCTCATCCCGTACATCACCCTCTACGAACATGACGTTACTTAGGGAAGGCACATTCCACCGTTTGGCAGATGACAAATTATCCAGAACTATTACTATCTTTGGGCCTAACCCTGCCACAGTCCTGGTCAAGTTCGAACCGATTGCTCCGGCTCCTCCAGTTATTAAAATTGTCTTCCCTCTATAGTAATCCGCATACTCTTCCAAGTTCGTCCTCCTTTGCGGCTCGAATGAGATTTTTGACTGCTCCACCTCCTGGCGGTCAGTAGCCCTATCCATTTCACAGCTTGTAGGCTTCTCTCATCCATTCGATGTATTTTGGCACTCCTTTTTCAACACTTATCCTCTGAGCATAGTCTAGGTCTTTCCTTGTCTTTGAAAAACGGTCTGCTTTGCATGGGTGCTGTGGGGGGTCCAATCTCTAAAGAGTATTTCGAGCAATCCCTATTCTGGACCGTCTCGGCAAGTCATCTCTTTAGCACGCTGATAATCTGAGCCACTGACTTAACAAAGGGGATTGTTCTCAACCACTTTTTCATCCTGAAAAGACCATGGTAGTCGCGATCGCTCTCACCAAACGGCTCAATTTCAGTGCTGAGATCCAAAGCACGATACCGGATATGGGATATGGAGGGAGACGAAAGTCTTTCCGTGCCGACCCGTGTAACGAGCATACTTCGCTGATTGACTGGGTTTACTTCTATTGTTTCGACTCGCAGCCCATCTTGCTTTGGGTACCACTGAGACCATGCAAGATGTTCGCCCCAAGCTTCATCATTTTCGTCCTTCGGGTCTTTCCAGTCATCCCAGTAGATCACGACACCGGGTCGAAGAAGCGGTCGTACGAAGTCCAAAAGCTCAATTGTCGAGCGGTGTATATCAACGTCCACGTTGATGAAAATCACGTCATGGATTTCGTGCCGCAATTTGTCTGTGAGGCTATCCTTAAAGAAACCATCCACAAGGCGAAATCGTCCATCATTAGCCTTAACCCCTATCTCCTTGAGTTTTTCAAGTACCTCTATCTTCCCAGCTTTGAACTCCCTTGGGGCATGCCTTTCAGGTATCCATACGCCGCCTGTTTCCACTGGCAGGCCCTGCCAAGAGTCGAATCCTATGAGCGAGGAGTTGTGGTATTTTCTGAGGATTTGCTGGGCTTGCCAGCAATAGGTACTACCCTTATACACACCGAATTCCAAACACGTACCGCCGCTTGGAAAAATAAAATGAGCTAAATGGAAAGCTGCGTGGAATAGGTTCATCGCAGTGATCTTTCCTGTCTCTTCTCTCATCGCCTCATCGGGACCGAGAGAAAAGACAGGAAAAGCACATTTCACCGACTCTACATAGTGGCAAGTTAGTTATTTGGAGCTATTGCCATTCTTGGATCTAGACTTACCCCTCGGCAAGCAGGTTCTCCTTTAGTTTGATTGGGTTTCAGAGGGGCATCTATCTCTGGCAGCCGTCACTTGCACGCACTTCACAGTTTGTAAACACTCTTCATCCATTCGATGTATTTTGGCACTCCTTCTTCAACGGGTATCCTCGGATCATGGTTCAGGTCTTTCCTTGCTTTTGAAAAATTGACCTGCTTTGTATAGGTCGTGTGGGGCTCAGTCTCTTTGTAAGTGACAAGCGAATCATCTTTGCCAAGGTGCTGAAGTATAATGTCTGAAACATACTTGATATCCGTTTTCCATTCCTCTCGTCCGCCGACGTTGTAGACTTCGCCGGGCACAAAATTGTCGACGATATTTGCGAACGTTCTGCAGGTATCCTCCACATAATCAAATATCCTGTAGTGGCCCTTATAGACGGTATAGGGCTTGCCGGTAAGAGATCTGTAGACAAAAATCGGGATTACCCCCCTGTAGGAGCTGTAATGCTCGTGGGGCCCGTAAGCGTTAACCGGTCTGACCCGAACAGACTCGGTCCCGAACATCTTTTCTGAGTTCAATACCTGTAATTCTCCGGCCCATTTCGTTATGGCATAATCATTCATCTGCTTAATGGGAATTCTTTCCATGACGTCTTCGTCCATTACTCCGTTGTAATCTCCATACACCTCACAACTGCTGAAAAAGATTTGCCTGAATCGATACTTCTCCTGCAGGCGCAATATATTCTTGGTACCTATGTTATTTGTTCTCCAGAGGTTCTCATAATGATCTTCACCGTTCCAGCGACCATATTCAGCCGCAAGATGGTAGACATATTCGAACTGGTTCTTCTCGAAAATGTTTTCCATCTGCCTATAGCTTGTCACATCGGCTCTGAAATGATTCTCGTCCTCGGCATGGATGATATCGCACGTCCAAACCCTATGGCCTCTGCCTTCAAGCTCCCGGGCCAGGTTTGTCCCTATGAAGCCCTTGCCTCCCGTTATCAGAATTCTTGCCATGGTTCGTCTCCTTTCACAAATTCACACGGTTATCGGGAGTAAAACTCGGCCCTGATCCATTCCGTATAGCTCTTCAATCCGTCAACGATGCTGACGGCAGGGACAAACCCGAAAGCCGTGGTCGCCTTGGTTATGTCGGCTCGGCTATGCATGACCTCGCCCTTTCTCGGCGGCTGGTAAACGATTTGGACGCTATCGCTATAAATGTCCTTGAAAACCCCGGCCAGATCATTTATCGTGATTGAAATGCCCGTGCCTATATTAAAAGCACCGCTGAGTTTTTCTTTCTCCCCGGCCATAACGTTGGCCAGCGCGACGTCCTCTACATTAATAAAGTCGCGACTCTGGTTTCCTTCTCCGTATACTGTAAGAGGCCTGCCCGAAAGCGCATTGTGAGTCCATATAGGAATAACGTTACCGTACGGGTCGTATCTTTGATTTCTCCCGTAGACATTGAAGTATCTCAGACACACTATGCTCATGTCATATAGCCGGGAGTAGCACAGGCAATGCTTTTCACCCGCGAGCTTCGTTACACCGTAAGGCGAATCCGGTTCGACTGGGTGCATCTCGTCTATAGGCAAATACCGCAACTCGCCAAAAATGGCAGCCGATGACGAATAAACGATTTTCCTGACCTTGGAATGTCTTGCCACTTCAAGCACGTTTAAAGTTCCCAGTACGTTGACTTGTGCATCCACTTTTGGAAACTCGATGGACTTCAAATTCCCGACGGTACCGGCTAGATGGAATATCATTTCTACGCCGTTTTCCTTTACTACGTTCTCCAAGGTGTCCGCATCTGTAACGTCTCCTTTCACAAAATCCGCTCCTTGTATGCCCTCTAGGTTTTCGAGGTACCCGGTGGTCAAATTGTCCAAAACGACGACGCGATATCCGCGCTTTGTGAGCAGGCGGACAACGTTGGATCCTATAAAACCGGCTCCTCCCGTTACGAGCACTCTTTTCATAAACCGCCCTTCCTGTTCATTTGGCTGTTCCCATTTCAGGGCTCATGCCCAGGAACGAGATCAATCTTTCTGAAACGATATTAGCGTCATGTGTCTTACTCAAACTCCGGGCATTCGAGATACACGCTTGAGCGACTTCGGTTTTGTTCAACAAAGTCATAAGCCCTTTCCTCAATTCCTCCACTGATCGCTCGTTTACAACCAGACCGAAGCCGTGCTTCCTCGCATGCTCCGAAACGTAGGAATATGCGGGAGCGTAAACAAGGATGGGGCGGCCCGCAGCCAGGTATTCGGGCATTTTTCCAGGTGATGCGGTCTTGATCATTAACGGAAAAGGTGTGTCGAAGGCAAGAGGAAGATAGAGGATATCGGCTGATCTTTGTATGCCCGGGATCTCGCTGTGCCGAGCAAAGCGCACCACGACGTTACGTCCGCAAATCCCCTTTTCTCTAAGCTCTTCCTCGGACCGATCGTTGTAAACAAGAAATTTTATACCTTCCAGCGAGTCTACAGCCTTACACATATCTACGAGGCTGTCTAATTGCGGTGTCCACACGTTTCCGGTATAGACCACTCTCTTATAGCCGTCTATTCCGTCTCTACAAAGACGTCCCTCATAGCGCGACAGTATTACGGGATGGGGTATGAATTCAGTTTGAAGATTATACTTTTTTTGATAATGCTCTTGGAGGTTTTCACTCATGACGAATACCTTGGTAGCCGCCTTCAGTATTTTTTCTTCGAACAACGAGGCCATTATCTTTCTGACTCGCAACCGCACCATCTCTTCATAAACGTCAAGCATGTATACATATAAGGGCAGATTTGTTACTTTATTGAGCAGATATGACAATATTAGTAAATCGCCCTCGTTGCTGAAGACCAGCAATCTGTCAGCATGCTCTCTCTTAATTACTTGTAACGCCTTAAATAAAAATTTTAGTATTCTTAGCTGTTCCATTAGCTGAG
Source organism: uncultured delta proteobacterium (assembly GCA_963835595.1). Lineage (GTDB taxonomy): Bacteria > Desulfobacterota > Syntrophorhabdia > Syntrophorhabdales > WCHB1-27 > CAWEPK01. Next base: position 613,308 of record CAWIGL010000002.1, read on the forward strand.
AGAAAAGGCTGCGAAATTTGGTCTTGTATGAAGCAGAGAGGGAATCGAGGAAGTAATAATTACATTGCAACCTTGTGGACTCGTCTAGTTTAAACCTGGTGGACTCGTCTATTTTCCCACGCCATACGATTCTTTTTGTCAAAATGCAATAAGAGTCCTTCGGAAACGTGCTTAAAAGGTTGGATAGCATTACCGCCGGACCCTGGACCATGGGCGGCACGGTCTCTGCTATGACGAGGGTTTTTGCTTCACCTCTCATAATGGATAAGTTTCCCATTCAAATAGAGGCTTGATCATACCGCCTGTTTCATCGTAATAGTCGCCCCGAACGAAGCCAGAGTCATTAACCTGAAATTCCAGTACATTATCTTCCCGGTGTATGGAAGAATAATTGTCAGCCCAGGTTAGGAATGTTACGCTGTACCTGCCTGCCGCCAGCAATTGCCCCGGGACTTTGCATATGCTTCTATATGGTCCCCTACCGCGGGGCCGGTTGTGCCATTCCTTGCTGTGGTTGCTCAACGAATTCAAAATGTGTATGCCGCCTTCGTTGAAAAGAGCCACCGTCGTCCCCAGTCGTGCGCCTTCGACAAGATTACGGTAATCCAGTTCAAGAGTGAAAGGGAAATCGCTATCTATTTCGGCAGTAACAACACCATTTTGATTACGTATCCTGGCAGATATCCATTGCACAGCTTTATCCGACGGAGCTCCTCCAGAATTATTCCACATCCTTTCGGCTTTGCTGACGTAGCCAGCACCCAGGTATCGATTGACGACTGCGTGAGAAGGACCCTGGGCCATGAGAAGCCCCCCCTCCAGCAAAATGGCTTTCGTGCATAATGCCTTGATAGCATACATGTTGTGACTAACGAAGAGTACGGTCCTTCCTTTTTTTGTAACATCTTCCATTTTCCCAAGACATTTCTTTTGAAACTGAGCGTCGCCAACAGCCAGCACTTCGTCGACAAGGAGAATCTCGGCTCGAGATGTGCCGCGACAGAAAAGGCGAGACGGACGTACATGCCACTGCTATAATATTTTACCGGTGTATCAAGGAATCGCTCAATATCAGCAAAGCCCACAATTTCGTCAAATTTTGCCTCAATTTCCTTTCTCTTCATACCTATTATTGCGCCATTAAGATAGATGTTTTCACGCCCGGTCAGCTCAGGATGGAAGCCTGTACCGACTTCCAGTAGAGAACCGACACTACCATAAATTTTAGCGAATCCTCTGGTCGGTTCCGTGATTCGTGACAAAATCTTTAGCAAAGTCGACTTGCCCGCTCCGTTGCGCCCGATAATACCAATAGCTTCTCCATGCTTGATTTCGAGCGAGAGGTCCTTAAGTGCCCAGATTGTGTTTGTTCCTGGCTGTCGATTAAGGTCTGAAATCCTACTCCATCGAAAAACAGAGGCTATGGTGTCGCGGAGCGTATTATATGCGGCAGCCTTACCTCCCTGGCCAATTCGATAAAGCTTGCCGACATTTTCGATATGAATCGCCGTATCATTCACGAAGATGCCCGATTCTTTTCCGATGCGTGCTTGCCACCGGCATGCGACCTATACGATGTCTGCAAACGTCTTTTCCATCCTTCTAAAATAATAGGCACCGCTTACTAACAGGCTGCAGGCTATCAGCGATGATACAAATATCATAGGCCGCGGTGCGATTTGCGTCTTCAAGAGGGCCCAGCGGAAACCTTCGACTACTCCGACCATAGGGTTGATTCCATATATCGCCCTCCATCGTTCTGACAAGAGACTACTGGGATATGCAATAGGTGTAGCGAAGAGCCAGAACTGTGTGAGGAAAGGAACGATATGCCTAACATCGCGATACCTCACGTTTAAGGCCGCGAGCCACATGCCGACCCCGAGAGAGGTGACCAAAGCAAGCAAGAGAAAAAGCGGCAGCCATACAATGTTTCCAGTGGGAACGATTTTGTAAAAGATCATCATGCAAATAAGCATGCCAAAAGCAATTATAAAGTCTATTACACCCGAAAAAACACTTGACAGAGGAACAACTAGACGGGGGAAATAGACTTTTGTGATGAGATTTGCATTTCCCACAAGGCTATTCGATGATTGGCTCAACCCGTAACTGAAAAAAGTCCAGAGCACTAACCCTGCGTAACTGAAGATGGGATAAGGTACTCCCTCGGAGGGAATTTTCGCCAGTTTTCCAAAAAAGAGACTAAACACGACCATCGTAAAGAAAGGCTGAATAATAGCCCAAGTTATCCCGAGAACCGTTTGCTTGTACCGCACTTTTATGTCGCGCCACGTCAGGAAATAGAGGAGTTCGCGGTATTTCCATAGCTCACTGATATTCAGAGGTATCCAGCCATGGGAAGGGAGTATAAGGGTTATATTTGACCTCGGATTCATTAATGACAATTGATTGCCAGTGTCAGTTGCGCGCCCTTAGTATCAGCAACTAGACAAGCGAATCGAGGAAAGGTCAACGGCCAACAGGTTCTGATAGACTTTTTCATTTATTCTTAGTGATAAGGGTCAAGACCAAGGGGCTTCTTATCCTGATATATGCTGAAATAAGGAAAAGCGCCTATTTTCATTATCTTGCCATCCCGACGTACTACAACTCCCTTCTTATCGTCTGGAATATCTTGGTTGTAGTTTGCTTGCTCCTCATCTTCCCGTTGGTTTGCGCATTTTTCATCTTTGCTCTGCTTTGCGAATTTGTTGACTTGGCCGTTCTTCATAAAACTCCTACAGTAGTCCTCGGATTGTTTCTCCAATATTTTGTTTTTGATCTTATTAGCTTCTATCGTTCTGTTTTTGATCTTATTAGCTTCTATCCTTTGGAAATTCTCGGACTTGATCTTATTCACTTCCTCTGTAGCAGGATCGGTCTGTTCGTGTTTGTGAGCATTAGCCGACCAATTCAAAAACTCGCGTTCTGCTTGAGGTTGCTCAGGCCGAACACCGACAGAATCATCGTATATCCCTTCTACTGGGGGAAGGTCCGGCATAGAAAGATTGCGCATTTCTCCGGCGAAGGTGTTTACGCAAAGGAAGCAGGATATAGGCAAAACCAGTATAAAGCAGCGTGAGGTAAAGGCTTTAGTATCAAACATGAATCACGGAGCGGGTGAAGACAGATGGGATAGCGCTGACCGCTTCGCTAGGACGATAGGAACATTAACCGTATCATATATCAACTTTCCCTCTCCATATTTACCAAGCAGATTTTATGTTCAGCCCTACCATCGATATTCTGGTCCTATACAGGGTTCAATCGTTTGCAAAACCGACTCCACCTTTTTTGGCGAAGTATTCAGTAACTTTTGTCTTTGCTTCCTGGTTTGCCGGAGATAGTTCCAAGGCCTTCTCGTAACAGCGCTCTGCCTCATCCGGATGGCCCAGCTTTTCATATACGTGACCGAGAGCGATGCGATATTCGGCAACGTTAGGCCTGAGGCTCACTAACAATGATAACTTCTCTTGAGCGGAATCAATTTTACCCCCCAAAACATCGAGGCCGGAGCGCATGTAAGCAAGGTCAGGAACCGAATATTTATTTAATTCTGAACAAATCAGCTGGATTTCGGCAGAAGAGAGATCTTTGGGTACAAACACTCTTGACCATGAAGCGATTGCTTCCAATCGCTCGCCAAGGATAAAACAGAGGGCCAGCTTCCTAACCGCAAAAGGCCAGTCAATCGGGGGCTTCAAGATGATGCGCTTGGCCCAGAAGGCGGCAGCGAGAGTGTTGCCCTTCTCGGCCATGATGGTTGCGAGGGCCAGGCAGAGGCGCGGCTCCTGCAAAAGGGAACCGTCCAGGTTAAGGCCAAGGACAAGGTCCACTTGCGCCAGGTTGCGGAAGAGGACTTTCTGGCCGGCAGGTATGGTGGGCAGGGCCTCAAACAGGGAAAGGCCCGCGTCTAAATAACTCGCAGGCCGGGTGGGGTTCAGGGAAAAGGCCGTCTCAAAGGCGGCGAGCCCATCGTCAATGCTACCCCGGCGCGTCTTCAGCATGCCCGCAAGAACCCAGTTTTCCGGGTCGGCGGCGCTGAGAGCCGTCGCGGCGCCCGCCCATCTATCCGCCCCCGGATCACCCTGTAACATCATGCACCGTGCCATGAATGATCTGTAATCGGATGATAAGGGATCGAGCATCGATAATCGCTTTAAGGTCGGCAAAGCTTCGCTACCATAAGCACTGGGCCCGGCGTCGCCCACAGAGAGCTGACATCGAAAGGCGCGATAAACTGGCTGACCAGTCTCACTGCCGGCAAATAAATCAGGGGCAACAATAGCAAAGACAGAAATATTCGCAGGATGAAGGCCAAGTGTCAACCGCTTAAGCTTCTTGCCGTGCTGTGCTGCTGTTGGCTACTCGCCAGGTCAAACCCATTAAGAGGAAGAGGAGCGTAGCGTTAGCCGGTATCTGGAGGTTGAAGTCTGCAAGAGAATGAATGAGCAACGCGAAGGCGGCCGTCAGTCCGCCGGCGCCGATAAAGATCGAAAAGGTGTTGCGCCGCCTGAACCAGGCACGGATGGTGGAGAAAAGGAATAACAAGAAGAACGCGAGCCAGGGGATGAAACCTGCCAAGCCCGCCTCCGACAGGAATTCCAGGTAGTCGTTGTGGGCATGGTCCATAATAGTGGCGCCAAACTTGTCGGGCTTATACGGCGCGTAAGCAAGCTCATACGTGCCGAGACCCGTCCCGGCGAGCGGGAAATTACGGAATAACTTCATGGTGCTCTGCCAGACTACCGAGCGGTCTTCGTAGCTCGACGCGATTGCACTCCAGCGGTCCTCGACCGGTCCGAGGCCCTTCCATACCCCCCACAGACCGCCAAGGCACAGGACGAGGAGCAACGCGGCAAGCAGCGTCCCACCCTTTGTCCTTCTTCTCTTCATGAGTGCTATCATGTACAGGGCGCCGACGAAAATGACCCCCGTTATGAGGCTGAACTGTCCCATGCGGGACATGGAAAATATAAGTGCCAGGACCATGATGACGAGACCAAAAACCAGAAAGTAGAGATATAGGATGGTGCCCATGCTTCTTCTCACGCTGACGCGTGATGCGAGGAGACCGACGGAGACGGGGATGCAAAGCTCCATCAGGCCGGCGAAATGATTGCGGTTAACATACGTCCCCGTTACGCAATCAATGTCGTACTTCTTTTTGAACCAGAGCAACTGGTCAGATTGGTTCAGGTAGATATACAGGCCGTACACGGCCTCGGCAAATCCGATGACGAATAGAGCGACGAACAACCATGTGGTCCATGCCTGGGGAGAAAAACCCCAATCCGAAGGCGCCAGCGTGGCGGCGAGAAAAAAGACGGAGGCATAGGCAAGCCACTTCAGAAGGGCCACGCTCGTCGTGGAGAGGCCGAGGGTCAAAGGCATAAGAAAGTGTTGAGTGTTGAGTGTTGAGTGTTGAGTTAGCGAAAGGCCGAGGCGCGCGTAAAGGGCAGCGGCGCCGGGCGAAAGTTTCTGAAGCAGGGTTAATGGCAAAGGAACCATCTGGAAAAGGCAGAACAGGAGGAAGAGGAAGAGGGGAAGCATCAGCAGAAGGGTTCGGCGCAGGTAGGAAGAAGAGGCGATGGGAGATGGTGTTGAGTTTTGAGTGTTGAGTTTTGAGTTAACGGCAGAGCGCGGCGCGGCCGACATCCGGGCGTCCAGGCGGCCGAAATCCGTTGTCCAGAGATGGAGCAACAAGAGGCAGAAAATCAAAAGCTCCATGGCGGAATAGCTGATGATATGGACCGCCCCTATGGCGATGGGAGCGCCGACGATAAGCAACACAAGGCCTGACATAATTATGCAGGAAGACATGCCGTTCATAGCCAATATCTTATTGCCCTGTGCCGCCTTATGTTCCCGGCTTACTGATAAGCCGCGAAAACATCGAGCGTTTTTTGGCCAGCGGCTCTGGGGCGGAAAACGATTTACCCTCGATGATGGCGTCGGGGTAATCCTCAACCAGGCGCCGGGCATGTTCGGGACCGATGATCGATGAAGCGGCCTTGAGCGCCTTGGAGAGCTTAGGAGGCCGCCTGTCAGCCGAGTGGGCGTCGGACGCTATGACATGAACGAGGTTGTATCTGAGCAGCTCCTCCGAGCACTTCCTGATCTCTGGACCGAAATCCCCGCTGATGCTCATGGCAGTGAGTTGCACAATGCCGCCTTTTTCCACCCATTTCCGCACTATGTCCGCATTCCCGTTAACGGCCGTGTTGCGCTCCGGGTGCGTGAGGATCGGGGTGATGCCGGCGAGAGTCAGATGGAACATCCATTCGAGATAGTTCGGAGGCACTACATGCCTCGGGAATTCGACCATCACGTAGCGCATGTTATCGTTGACCGTCAATACCTTGCGGTCCTTGATGAGCTCACTCAGACGCTCGTGGATGTAGATATCCGCGCCCGGCCGTATCCGCACGCCGATGCCGTTCTCTTTTAATCGCCCGTTCAGGTCTTCGACCGCCGCGAGAATGCGGTCAGGACTATTATCGTAACTCCCGTTGCCCGTATGGGGAGTGGCGACAATCTCCGTAATGCCATCCCGGGCGGCAACGAGGCACATCGCCAGGGACTCATCGATGTCCTTTGCTCCGTCGTCGAGGCCCGGCAATATATGGGCGTGGAGATCGATCATGCCTGGGCAGTTTCCGTCGGCGGTTGTCCGTCCTCATGCTTTCTGTGGCTCCCCCGCTTGTGCTTGCGGGAAGATTTCTTTCCGTCTCCGTCGCCATAGTAAGAGTAATAATGGTAGTAATAATGATAATAGTGTGAGTAGTAGTAGTTTTCCCTGCCGATATCTATGTTGTTCAGAACAGCGCCTATTACGTTCGCGTCCACGTCTTTCATAACCTTCGACCCGTACATGGCCGTTTCCTTTGTCGTCGTCCCCCCGTGCACCACGTAGATGACGCTGTCCACGAACCTGCTCAAAACCACCGCATCGGTAACGGAGCTTACAGGGGGTGTGTCGATGACTACCTTGTCGTACCTGCCCTTGACCTGCTCCATGAACTCGGCCATCTTCTTCGAACCCAGGACCTCGGCAGGGTTCGGCGGAACGGGTCCGCATGTCAGGACGTCGAGGTTTTCGTGCAGGACGGAGTGATAGATGGGCGGCTCCTCTCCCATTATCACGTTGCTCAGCCCTTTCCGGTTATCGAGATCGAAGAGCTTATGGAGCTGAGGTTTCCGCATGTCTGCGTCCATAAGCAGCACGGATTCCCCGGCGTAGGCGATGACGAGGGCAAGGTTGGCGGTGATGAAGGTTTTGCCTTCTTTGGGAATGAAGCTGGTGACGAGGATCGTTTTGGGTGGTTTGTCTGGAGAAGAGAAGAGGACCGCCGTGCGAAGGCTCCTGAAACCCTCCGCCACGGTCGACTTCGGCTTATGATAAACGATGATCTCCGGACTCCTTACGTCTTGCCCTATCTCTTCAGGAAAGTTCACGGTAGGGATGAGAGCCAGGCACGGCGCCTCGGTATATTTCTGAATGTCGTCAGGGGTCTTGATCGTGTTATCGAGGTACTCGAAGAAGAACGCAAGGCCGCAGCCCATGAAGAGGCCGACCACTATGGATAGCAGTATATTCTGAACCGGCTTCGGCCGCGCAGGCGATCTCGGGACCTCCGCCCGGTCGACTATCCGCACGTTGGTAGTGCCCAATTCGCTCGCAACGCTCGTCTCTTTCAGCCTCTTCAAAAGGTTCTCGTAGAGCTCCCTGTTCTTCTCGACCTCCCTCAACAGGACGCTGTACTGTATCGACCGCTCGCTCAGCTTCTGGGTCTCCGCCTTCTGCCCCTCCACGGCAGCGCGCGCGTTGGCTTCTCGCGCCCTGGCAATAGCCAGCTCGTTCTTGATGGACGTAAGGACGTTCTGGGACTCCTGCCTGATTTTCTGACGGTTTGCCTCTAATTCGGACCGCAACTGTACCATCTTGGGATGTTTTTCGCCGAACTTCTGGGAAAGCTCCGACATCTGCGTCACCAGACGCGCCTCGTTCTCCTTGAGCCGCATGATGAGGTAATTGTCCATCACCTGGGGAATAGACTCGAGGGGAGCGCCCTTTGCGAGGAGATCCTGCACCTCCTTATAGCGCGCCTCGACCTCGACCCTTTTTGACTGCTCGTCGACCAGCCTGCCCGTCAGGCCGCCCAGCTTCTGCATTGCTATATTCTCTTTCTCTTTCTCGCCCGGGACTTGGGTTAGCTGGACGATACCGTACCGCTCCTTATAGTTCTGCAGGGCCTGCTCCGATTCCTCCAGCGTCTTCTTTTGCTCCTCTATCTGCTTAGTGAGGAAGTCCTTAGCCTCGTTGGAGGTTTCGCTCTTCCATCCCATGTTTTGCTCTATGAATCCCTTTGCAACCATATTGGCGATATCAGCGGAAAGCTGCCGGTCGGTGCTGTCAAAGCTTATATCGACAAGGCGGCTGTTCCTGATCGGGTCTATTTTCAGAGTCTTAACAAACTTCGTCACGAGAGCGGCTTCCCTCTCCGATCTTGTTAGCGTCGGGCCTCTCTTCGATTTCTTCGGATTGAAGACAGGGTTCTCCGATAGATTGAGCGCCTGGATCACGCGAAGGGCGAGTGAGCGGCTCTGCAGTATCTTGTACTGCGTCTGGTAAAAATCGGTGCTGACCATATCGATCGGTAGAAGCTCCTGCATGTTGAGGACCTTCGGCGCCTCCCTCTCGATAAGGATCCTTGTCGTCGCCCTGTAAACGGGCGTCATTACGAAGGATGCTATGGCCACGGTACCCACGATGATTATGAAGCAGACCGCCGCTATACGGCGCCATTTGTAGAGCGTGCGGAGATAATCGTAGATGTGGGTTTCCTGGGTCTGACCTGGGATACTCATTTAAATTGAACCTCCGATTGATCTTTAGACGTTCGGTTCAAGGATATGATCGCAGTTAATATTCGATTGGGGAGATAGGCCGGGCGTCAGATATCGGCCGGTCTGTTACCAGAAGCTCTCCGGCACGACAATAGTATCGCCCGCCTCGATGAGATTGTCCATCGGGAGATGGAGTATCCACTTTCTTGCCCTCTTTTTCCCTGACCGTCTTCACCTTTTTCTTTGCCGCCTTTTCCGTGAAGCCGCCCGCCGTGCTGACTGCGTTCAGTACGGTCATCCCCTTCATGAAAGTGTATTGACCGGGTCGCTTAACCTCCCCCGTAACATAGAACACCTTGATCTTGGGTACAAATATCGTGTCGAGGTTGAGGACTTCTATGTTCTGATTCCTCTCGCCTTCAAGGACATTCCTCAGGTTGACCTTGAGGAGCTCCGAGGGGTCGGCCTCGTCGGGCAGAAGCGGTGTCTTCGGCACATGGTTCTTCTTCGGCCGAACGATCATGACCTCGTTGTCCGCCTCCGGTTTCACACCGCCGGCCATGGCTATCGCCTCGACAAGGAACGTTTTTTTCGTAAGAGGATAGGCGCCCGGCGAATTGACCTCCCCTATGACGAAGATCTTCTGACTCCTGTATTCCGTCACCTGGACGCTCACCTGGGGGTCCACAATGTACCCATCCGCGAGCATCTCCTTCAATCTCTTCTCCAGTTGAAGCTGGCTCAAGCCCGTAACCTGCAGATCTCCGATGAGTGGAAAGCTTATCTTGCCCTCCAGGTTGATGCGCTCTTTCCTCGAAAGATCGGGATGGTCCCAGACGGTGATGGAGATTTCGTCTTCCGGGCCGAGCACGTAATCGGTCTGGGCAAACAGCGCGGAGGGACCGCGCAGAAAACAAAAGAGCAGAAAAACTGCAAAGGCAAGACGCCCATAAGCGAAGCGGGGCGCGCCGCGGGCCGCCAGGCTCATGTCAGCTAGGACCCGGCCTCTGTCGCACGGGCATAACGATATCGTCCGTTCATCTTTCTTCATAAACCTACTCGCTTGTTGTAATGCGTGAGCCGTGACCGGACACCGCTCCCGTTGCGCTATAGGGCAAGGACAATCCTGAAAATTATGCGGTTGTCGGTAAAGGAGTAAAGGTTAAAGTTGGAATTCCTTTCGATGTATTGGTACTCGAGCCTCAACTGCAGCCATTTCTGGATGTTGTAAAAACCGGCCGCGCCAAAGGTCCATGTCGTGTCGTAACGCTTCTTTTCCTGGCCCGTCACCGGGTCTACCAGGAAATCGATGTAGTTCCCGTTCCTGTACGTCACCGATGCCAGGGCCCCGATCTTCCCCGTGAAGTATTGCTGCAGAGTAAGGCTGGCAAGTGTGTTGACGTAGGACGCGTTGCCGACATCGAGATCATCAGCGAACATCCTGGAGGCGTCCAGGGTAAGGCTCGTCTTCGGGCTGAAATTATCGACGACCTGGATGGCCATAATCCAGTTGTGAGGACTGTTATCCCTGCCCGGAATGGCAGTATCGAATTTTTTCCAGCCGAAGCCCCCTTTCAGGCTCCCCTTAATATTCCCGGAAGGGTCGAAGGCGATGCCTCCGTAAACGTACTGGTCCTTATGGTTTGAGGTGGTGGCGCTGCTCGTAACGAAATCCTTCACCGCGTAGTCATACTCGACCAATCCCGACACGCGCGGCAGGAACCGGTAGTAAAGGCTGCCGCCCACGAGGTTGTTCGTATACTCGGCGTACCGGTCGCGAAAGGAATCGAAGGCAAGGTCGTCCCTGTTGTATTTTGCCTCTATCTTCCACCGGTCGGCGAACGAGTAATCTACCGAGGCCTTGCCGAAGTTCTGGTGGAACCCCCTCTCCCGCGTTATGATGCCTGATTTCTCAATCCAACTCCTTACGAAATCGTCTCCGAAGTTGAAATGGAGCCCACCCGGCAACGACCAGTTAAGAAGCGCGTTGGCCCTGTGATCCTGATAATTGGCCGACGGGTTCTTGGCGTATTGGAGAAAACCGACCTTGTAGTTAGCGGAAAACGAGCTCTGGCCGAAGGCATAACGCATGCCCATACCCGGGGAAATCGTAGTGATAAAGTCGGATTGCGGGTTGTGCTGCGTCAGAAAGACGTTGCTGCGATAGGTCTCGTAGATGCCAAGCTCCGGCAGGAAGGTGAAGTTTCCGGCTCTGATCTCGGCTCTCGCGGTATTCACGAACATGAGAGACAGAGCGCCGAGGAGCAAGCAAAGAATTCTCTTCGTCGTATTCATGCTCTCTTCTCCATCCGATAATCTCTAGCGGGAGGGGCTGGCCGGTCCGCCTCCGCTGCCCCCGCCTCCGACACTACCCGGCCCGCCTGCCGGCGCCCCACCCGGCGCCCCTCCCGCCACAGGTCCCGCGGGCGTCGCTGCCGCTATCGCCGCATTGACAACCGTAGCCGGCACGCCATCGGCAATCGCCGCCGCCTGCACAGCAGTGGTAGCAGACGGATTGGCGGTCACCGCAGCAGTAATGACTGAAGCTGCATTCACCCCCTGCACCCCGAGTACGGCGTTCAATACACTCACCGTGGCCGAAGGACTGAGGCTTATAACGGTCGCAACGATCGTCGCTGCCTGGGCCGGGCTTACAGTAACAGCCGCCGTCGCTACCGCGACCGGGTCGGCGCCTGCCTGTATGGCCTGCGTAATCGCCTGCTGGATCGTAAGGCCGGCGTTGAGCGCGTTCGTTATGACCGTGGTAAGGGACAAGTGTGCAGCAACATCCCCGGCAACATCAGCCCGCGCAGCGGTCACCCCGGTCGCAACAACGATAAAGCATATAATTCCACATAATAGCGCCCTCATGACATCCCCCTGCTTTACTTTGTCTTTGAAGATGCACGCAAAAACGACAGCCCTAACCGCTGCACGACATTGCGCCAGTTTTAATGCTAAGCGATTATTAATCTGTTGTAAAGAAAATTCGTTAAAATGGTTCGAGGAGATGCGCAGACGGAGACCCTATCACGACATCCTTAGTTCTAAGACCTTTCGCCAAGAAAAGGGAATCTCCCGGAAAGCAATTCTAAAAAAGGTTTACGAAAAAAGGCAATGCTACCGCCATCCTTACCGTTGAAGGGTCTCCTCGCCCCCGCTTTTCTTATTGTTGCAGACCATAGTTGCTTGTTGCTGTTTAATGCTTTTTAACGCCTTACGATGTAAAACAAACGTTATTAAACACTAAAGTGTTTGAAAATGCAAGAAAAAAAATATTCTACCCCCTTTTGTAATATAAAGTCTGACGCCAACCTCCTCCAGAAATATTACAGAAATGTTATCGTCACCTCGCCAAAAACCATAAGCTCAGTTCACTCAAATTTGCAACTCTTTCCGAAAACAGTTTGTCCCCCCATCCGTATGAGCAGGATGGATATCGAGAATAGGTATTCAGAGACAAAAATTCCAAACTACTTGTAATGCTTATGGATACCGGACATTCCTTCTGCCGCCGCTCTTTGAAGCGCGGACCGCCAGCGGACTGACGCCTGGCCGTAAAAGGGTACGTCTGGGCATGTTTGACCGCATTATCCGAAAATCTGTTCCCCCCTGCCCCTTTCTCTGCTCATCGCGAGCTTTTGAGCCGCCCTGTGATACATCACGGCCATGCTTGCATGACACTGCTGGTCTGAAATCTTTAGTATGTTCCTGGGATAACTATGGTCTTGCCTGTTCACCTCTTCGGACAACCTGATAATCCCTTCCTTGATCTGTTTCAGGGCGCTCATATGGGAGAAGTTGGAGGAGCTTCCGTAATAGGCGTCGGCATAATTGATCCGCTCCAGAACGAGGCGCTCCGCCTGGTGGTAGGTAAGTCTCCGGGTCCTCAGGTAGCCAACGAGGTCATCTACGCTCACGAGAGGTCTCTCCTCATCAACCCTGTAACCGAACTGGGCAAGGAAAGGTATCAGCTCGTCCCTGGTCTTGTGCACGATGTGTGCGATCTCGTGAATGGTCAACTCTTCTACCAGCCGCTCTTCCAGACCGGGGGCCTGCGCGCCGTAGAGATCATGTATCCATCCCTGGGGGATGGCGATCACCCAACCGGGCTTCGACGAGCCTTGGGGGGCGAGGTTGTAGGGCAGGGCAACCGGGGGGGCGCTAACGGTCGAAAATATCTCTTCTCCGAGAAGCACCCTCTCGTAATCATCGAGAGCCATGCCGAAGAGCTTATTCCTTTTGCTTCCCTCTACTACGTAACCGTCGAAGACATCCCTTTTTGCAATATTGAAAAGCTTTACTGCCGGCACAACTACGGGGGCTTCGATGTAAAAGTACGTGAGGAACATGCCCTTGGACATGAGACAGCGATTTACATTCTGAAGGGGCGATACGTCTTCCTCCCTGATGCCATAGTCCCCCAGGGCCGCGAGGGCCGCCTTTGCCTTTTGTGCGTCGTATTTCACGTAGCAACGGGTGACGTACTCCTTGAGCTGGGCTACCAGGCCCTTCCACCTGGGGTCGATCTTCGGCCCGAATAAAGAGAAAGCGTCGGCAGTAGAAGGCTTCAGCGCGCAGGCGCCGGAGCCTACGGCAAGCACACCGGCGACCTGGGCGAACCTCTTGAAGAAAGTCCTCCTGTCCACCTGCCTGGGCGACTGCAAGGCCGCAGCTACGGTATCTTCCATCGATAGTCCTCATAGTTTTATCGTATAAAGAAGACTTCGGTTAAGCCGGTCCTTGCACAAGCCGCACGGGCCGTGACCGGCGTAAGCCGCCGGGTGGACTGCGCCCTATCGGCGCGCAAAGCGGTTGGAATAAGGCAGGAAGCTCATTGTTTTCAGAAATCGGACCTTCGGTTTATCCTGTTCCCGATTCTAGTGCCGGACGGCGAGGTCGTGGTACATGAAGGCAAGGTATCCGAGCCAAAGGAGGGCAACGCTGTTGCAGTTGATAAGAAGCTGTTCCTCGAGGGTCCTTATCTCGCCCAGGACCGACTCCTCGGAAACGACGAGGGACGGCTCATTCTTGAGCCGCTCGCTCAAATCCGTGCGCATAAGACCCCTCAGGTCGGACAGACCGCTGCACGCCTGCAACCCTTCCTCCGATGGGGTCCCGCGCCGTATCGTCTCGTGCCAGACGTGAAGCCGCCTGACGTCCTCTTTCAGCCCCTCCGTAAGGGAGGCAAGGAATGCATCCGAATACCCTTCGGTATTCAGCCGGGGCACAAGGATCGACCGGATACGGGGGATCACTTCGCCTATCTTGACCTTCAGCCGGGCTGATTCTAGGATGATGCCGAGAAGGATCTCGTCCGCAGCTTCGCAACCGGCGTCTTCGAGGAAGATGTCCGACGTTTCCAGCGACAGAGACACCGGATAAGAATATGAGCCTTTCCCCTTCGACGCCTCCTCGAGGGACAGCCCGCAAAGGAGAAGGGATTCTTCCTTACTGTATTCCCTCCACATGATCTTCCCACGGTCGAATGTGCTTTCCCCCGACCTGAGCGCCACATTGAGATGGATTCGGTCGCCTGCCTTCACGGTTTGCGGCTCGTCGCCTGAAGCGACGATGGCTATTTGCAGCCCCTGGCTGCTCAAGTTTATGAGAGAGTATTCCAAAAGAAAGCCGTTCCAGGCACCGAAAAGGGGGAGGGTGCTGATATCGATGTCTGTCCGGTAGTGGCAACGCCGGTCTTCGCTCTCCATGTTCGCTCCTTGCTTTATGATACATGAAGAAATGGTGCCGGCGCAACTATTTACAGAAAAGCACAGGCTGTGCGTAATTACAGACGTTTTCGGAACCGCTGAGCATTCCCGCGCCAGGCCTATGGTGGCCCTTCCGGCCTTTGCCGTCTAACCGGGGCCGGCGCTATTCCCTTATTCTCGACAGTCTATACGTCACAGACCCGTCGGGACACGTAATGTCGATATAATCGGCTTTCTCCCACGCCATCTTTTCCGTCCACCGCATGGCGAACGCGGCCGATTGGATGCTGACGAACGCCCGCCCGAAGATCCCCGCCGGCTCAGGAGTCCTGGCAGTGATTATATAGGTCTCGCCCTTTCTGCATCTCGCCGACCCGTTGCAAACCCCCGATTCGGTGCGGACATCGACGGCGACGCATTTGATCTTATAGCTCATCTTCCCCTCCGGCTCGTTCCAAAGGCGCCTACGGCCCCGGCGCCAGGCGACCTCGGGGCCTTTTAGGCCGCTACCATCTCCGGCTTACGTGGTAGCCCATGAAATCTTCGCCGATCGGCTTCGTCCCTTTGGGCAGCAGGCATTGGTACTTGCGTCCTTGCATCCGCGACCGGAACTCGTCTTTTATCTCTTTCAGGAGGGACGGTCCGGTCAGGATGTCTGCGGCCGTTGCGGCCAGCGTCTTGGCGCAGAACATAAGTCCTTTGTGCCCTATGGAGTTCCCCGAAACCGCAGTAGTCCCCCACCCGTGCACGCTTATGTCGCGGGGGAAGGCACAGTTGACCGTTGCCATAGGCGCGATGTAGCTCGCGTCTCCCCCGTCCTGGGCGTACATATCGACGCCCCCCTTGACGAATTCGACGCCTTCGTGGATCGGCTCGGTCAGCTCGGGGAGTCCGTAGTTCTTGCGAAGCTCGTTGGCAAAACTCTTTTCCGCTGCCGTAAACGCCGGCGCGCCGACGGCCCTGGCGTTGTCGTAGATCACACGGCCCAGTCGCTCGTTAGGCAGATATCCGTAGCAGAACGTGAGGAAGCGCTCTTTCGACGTCGTGCCGGTCGCTATCGCCGCCCCTTTGACCGCTTCCAGTATCTTGCCGTAGGCGTCTTTCACCCAGCCAACGTCCGGGTGGCGCACCATGAACCAGATCTTCGAGACATCGGGGACGGCGTTCGGCTGGGAGCCGCCGTCGGGAATGACATATTCGCAAACCGTGCCCCTCGCCATATAGCTTTTTCTCATGCTCACCGCGATGGCGGCCAACTGGGCGGCGTCCAGGGCGCTCCTTCCCGCCTCCGGGTTTTTCGCCGCCAGGCAGCTCTGGCCGAAAAAGGTGAATTCCGTCGAAAGAAGCGAGCAGCACGTGTTCGCATTGGCGGCGTTCAAAAAAGTCGGGTGTGAATTGAGCACCACGTCGCAGTCGTCGAACAGCCCGTCTCTGGCCATGAAAACCTTTCCTACCAGCAGCTCTTCCCCCACGCCGCCGTAGACCCTTATCGTCCCTTCAAGCCCCATCTTCTCGATCCCTCGGCTGAGGGCAATCGCAGCGCCGACGTTTCCCGCGTTGATCTGGGGATGGCCGCACGCGTGGCCCGCTCCCCCAGGAACGACAGGGTCGGAAAAAGGAACGACCTTGTTCGAGACGCCGGGGACTGCGTCTAAGTCGGTGAGGAAGGCGACCACCGGTGTGCCCTTGCCCCGCCTGAACTCGGCAAAGAACGCGTTGCGCATACCGGAGATTCCTGTCCGGACCTGGAAACCCGCTTTCCGCAGCAGCTTGCACAGGAATGCGGAGGTCCGCGATTCCTGCATCGCCAGCTCGGGCGTGCTCCAGAGCCTGTCGCACACTTCTATCAGCGCCTTCTCGTCCCTGGACAACGACTTCAGGACCCTTTCCTTCAGTTGCTCCCTTGCCATTTCAACCCCCCGACTCTCTCGTTTAAAGGGCGGCGAGCGGCCTACCGCCGCCCTCTTGCACCATCCGGTTCGCCTCTCTTACAGCAGGGCCGGCCAGAAAACATCGTACAGGAGCACATCTTCCGTAACATCCTCTATCCTGTGCAGGGTCCCTTTGGGCACCCGCACGATGCACCCCGGCTCCAGTGCAAAGAAACCTGTCCCGTCAACCCACATCCTCGCCCGGCCGGCCAGCGGGTACAGGATGTCATCCTGCTTTTCATGGATGTGATCGGGCACTACCCTGCCTTTCGGGATATTCACCAACATGCAGGTCACATCTGCGTCATGCTCCTTTTTCGTTATCAGCGGCTTGATCATTACACCCTCCGCAACGGCGTGGGGCGCCCAATCGACTTCGTTAACCTCTTGCCGCACCTTCTTCATAGCGTCCTTCCTCCCTTAGAACGTTACCGTGCCTGTTCAACCCGGCTGGCGGGCTTACGAGCGTCGCGTGCAGCGGCGGCGCGTGGGCCGCGCGGCCCGTTACAGCAGCTCGTCGCAATACGGGGTCTTCGTCAGAACGCGCGACCCGTTTTCCGTGATCTCGATGGTGTCTTCGAGCCTCGCCCCGCCGATCTCGGGGTCCTGCGTGTAAATTGCGGGCTGTATATTGACGACCATGCCCGGCCGCAGCTCGACGTCCTCGGGCTCCCAGTGTCTCCAGTCGTTCTCTTTCAGGTAGCCGCTCGGCCATTCGTGATAACCGACGCCTATCGAGTGGATCGACGAGGTCTCTACGCGAGGGTAGCCGGCATCGCCCAGCACCCGGTCCTGGATCTTCTTGATCTCGAACGTCGAGACGCCCGGCTTGAGCGCCCTGAATGACTCCTGCAAGGCGTTGTAGACCGCCCTGTAAATCCTCTTCTGGTCCTCGGAAGCCTTGCCGCAGACCGTCGTCCGCGAGAATTCTATGACGTAGCCGCAATAGACGCAGCCCGTGTCGATATAGACGAGGTCCCCCGTGCGAATGCGCTTCACGAAAGTATCCTCGGCAGTAATGGCCGTATTGAACCCCGAGGCGACATAGCTATTGAAGGGAAACGCCCCTTCCTCCCATACGGCCGACTCGCACGCCTGGGCGATCTTGTACTCGGTGACGCCGGGCTGCACGGCCGCCAACCCTGCGGCCATCCCTACCTCGGCGATCATCGCCGCCTCACGCATCACCTTCAGCTCCTCCGGCGACTTGATCGCCTTCGCCTCATCGATATATTTCTGCGCGGCGATAAGCTTCATCGACGGATACCTCTTCCTCATCGCATCGGCCAGCTCGTATGAGAGCAGCGGGTCTACGCCCAGCGCCGCCTTTTCGAGCCTCAGCTCCTCCAAGACCCTGAAGATCTGGTCGGGATCCTCGATGCGCTTTATCCACGGGCAGTATTCTCTCGTCTCCAGCCTGAAAAAAGGGTTGGAGAAGAAGATGTACTCCCCGTTTTTCAGGAGCAGCGCGTAATCTTGAGCCTCTCCATAGGCATGGCATTCACGCATCTGCTGGTCCGTAACGTACTTGACGTTCAGGTAGCCGTGGAGCAGGAACGCATCGATTCCCGCCGCCTCCATCTGACCGGTCAGCCTGGCGATCCGCCATTGCCGCAAGCTGCCCCAGTCCAAATTGTACAATCCCATCGCAAGCCTCCTTAAGTATTAATGCAGGACTACGTCCTTAGCCTTCGATATGTGCTCGGTAAGCAGGCGCTGAACGCGCTCGCCGTCCTTCTTTTTTAACGCGTCGATTATCTCAAGGTGGTGGTGCAGGAAGAGCGCCATATTTTCCGTTTCCTTGCTGGCAAAATCGCACCCCCTCTCAACGTCCACCCGGAGCGTCTCCATGAAATCGATCAACGTCTGGTTTCCGAAGGTCTTGAAGATCAGATCGTGGAGAGACCGCCCTGTTTTCACGGCCTCATCCGCATCGGACAGCCGCTGGTTATCGAGCCTGCCCTTTATCGTATTCAGCTTCTCTTCGATATCGCCCAGCTCCCGCGCAGGGACAAGGGAAGCGACGCGCCGGCCGATCTCTCCTTCGATCATCTCCCTTATCTGGAAGACCTCGCGGATCCTCTTGAGGGGAACGACGGTTATAAACGCCCCTCGCCTCGGGTGAAGGGTGACCAGGTTGTCTTTCTCGAGGAGCTTAAGCGCCTCCCGCACTGGGGTCCTGCTGAAGCCCAGTTGACCGCAAACCTGGGATTCAAGGATCGGCTGACCCCCGGAAAGGACGCCCTGCACGATCTTTGCCTTTATATAGTCGTACGCCTGCCTCGAAAATATCTGCTCTTTTTTTCTCGCCATGTCACCAACCTGTGTATTGTATTTTTACTCCTCCCGTCCGTTCGCGGTCTTGACCCTATCCGATCATGCCCCATCCATTTTTTGCTTTCAGCCCGTCGTAAGTCCCGACTTGACCTCTTTGGCCGGCGTCGTTTTCGCAGCCTTCCGGGACAGCGAGTCTCCTATCTCCGACAGCTCCAGGTGCTTCGTCTCAGGGCTGGCGAGCATGGCAAAGAAGGTCATCGCCCCGCCGATAGCAAGGATGATCGCCGGCGAAAGCCACATGACGCCGCCTTCGATAGACCTGATGAAGGGGATGCCGTGGATCCACCAGGCGTACGCGCTGAACCAGGCGCCTATAAGCGTGCCCGACGAGAAGCCGAATCCCACGCCTACGGCCCGCCTCTTGGTGGGGAACCGCTCCGAAAGGTAGCTGGGGAGCATGCCCCACATAAGCTTTATCAGGGCCGCCAGCAGCGTCCCAACGATAGCCGCGCCGATGGCCCGCGCGACGGCGGCGTTATAGAGCAAGTAGAAAGTAGGGATAGCCAGCACGACCATAATAACAGAATAATAGAGTGAAAGTCTTCTCCTGCCCACATAGTCGGAGACCGTGCCGTAGAGAAAATACCCTATAGACCCCATCAGCATTGCAAAACCGTAGATGAGGGCGAAGGTGGTCGGACCGAAGCCCTTACCGTTGAGCGTCAGGATGCTCGGAAGGAAGCCGAGGACGGAATATTCGCTTAAGAACAGGCCCGTCATGAGCACGAAGACCTGCAGGAAAGTCCATAGCGCGGGCGGCTTGAAGAGGCTGAAGAAGGGCGCCTTCTCCAGCTCTCCCTTCGCTTTCGTCCTCTCGAACTCGGGCGACTCCGCCAGCTTACTCCTGATGTAGATGGCGAAGGCAACGGGTACGATGCCCGAGATGAACATGACCCGCCAGCCGTAATCGAGCATCGCCTGCTTGCCGATCAGGAAGTTGAGAAGCGCATAGGCCAGGGCGGCAATGACATAGCCCATCGGGAAACCCGACTGGACGAAGCCGCCGATCATGCCGCGCCTCCGTCTCGGCGCATGCTCGATGGCGAACGTGTGTCCCACCGCGTACTCTCCCCCGAACATCGTCCCCATGACGAACCGGGCAGCGCAGAAAAGTATGTAAGACCAGACGCCGGCCTGCGCAAAAGTCGGGAGGATGCCGCAGACGCCCGACATGAGGCCGACGCCTGCGATGCTTACGACCAGAATGCGACGCCTTCCGATCTTGTCCGCGTAGTGGCCGAAGATGCCGGAGCCGATCGGGCGGACGGCAAGCGAGATCGAGTAGGTGAGCACGACCGTAACGTATTGCCAGGCCGCGCTCCCTTTCGGCGAGGTGAAGATGTGCACCAGAATGGGCGCCATAACCATCAGCAGCGCCATGTCGTATGCGTCGAGCGCGTAACCGATGTACTGAGAAATCATTGCCAGCTTTGTGTCTCTTGACAGCCGTATTTTCCCTATCATAATCTCCCCCGTTTTTTCTCCGACCTGTCTCAGGAGATGCCCCCCTAAGCGCGATCAGTCATAGCTTATCACCAGGTCCTTGATCACTTTGCTGCCTGCCGGCTCCAGGAGCACCTCTCTGGCGGACCCGACGGGCGTCGCGCAGGCCCTTATGGCCTTACCGTTGACCTTGATGCGGCACGTGTTGCAGCTCCCTCTGCCGCAGCGATAATCCCGGAAGCTCAGGGTGGGATCGAGATTCTCGTATATGTAGCGAAGGAGCGTCTGGAATGTCATACCCTCGGAATGGGGCACCTTGAATTCCTCGACCCATTTCCTGTTCTCGTCAGGGGAATATCTGGCTACTTTAGCCTGAATAAATTCTTCCATTAGCGTCACCTCATTCTATGGCCGTCTTGCCTTCGACCTCTACAGCCGGCGCAAGGTTGGCATAACGAAGCTTCGTCGCGTCTTCCTTTACGATCATGGCCGTCACCGAGCCTGGTCACATCCGCATAGCCCACGCGCACCCTGCCGTCCTTCATCCTCACCAGGGTATGCCTGGCATCGGGCAGACTCTCAGGAAAATCGGAGCGATAATGGTGCCCCCGCGACTCTTGCCTCTGTATCGCCGACCGGATTATGATCTCGGCCAGAACCAGGGTCCTGGAGACCTCGATGGCTATGGACCAGTCGCTGTTGAAAATCCTGCGGCCCACCGCCTGGAGCTTGGGCACGCCGTTCTCCTTCAGGTCGATTATCTTGGCGAGCGCCGTTTTCAGCCCCTCCTCGCTCCGGTTTGGACCTACGTACCGGTCCATGAGCTTCCGCAGCTCGTCGCGGATCGCAAGCGGACGGACACCGCCTTTCTTTTTCTCCTTGAGCAGGTTCAGCCGCGATGTCTCTTCCTTTATCTGTGCCTCGGAAAGCCGTCCCTCACGCCGCCCTTTTGCGTAAAGGGCGCCGTACTTGCCTCCCCGCACCCCGAACACCTGCGTCTCGGCAAGGGCGTTTCCCCCTATCCGGTTCGCCCCGTGCACGTTGCTGGAATTCTCCCCTGCCGCGAACAGCCCCGGCAGGGAGGCTCCTTGTTTTCTCGTCGATGCGGATACCCCCCAGCGTGTAATGTATCGCCGGACATATCTCGAAGAGGTCCTTGCGTATATCGATCCCCAGCCCTCTCCATAACTTGTCGGGGCCTTCGACGAACCGCTTGACCATCCTCTCGATCTCCTCCGGGCTTTTCGATGACCTGCGAGGGTCCACGTATACCGCGTTGTGCTCCGTCCCCCGGCCTTCCTCGATTTCCGTGTACATGGCGCGCATCAGGACGTCCCGGCCGGGCAGCGGCCCTTTTAGGAACTCCTCGCCCCTGTTGTTCACCAGCCTGAAGTCGAAATACTGCTTGCCGAGGAACGTCTCGTACTGGATCGCCACCCCCTTCAACGATTCGGGGTAGGCAAAGACGCCGGGGTAATACTGGGTCATCTCGAGGTCGATAATGTCGGCGCCCGCCTCGAACGCAAGGGAAATGGTATCGCCCGTGCAGTCCCTCGATGCGTCCATATTTTCCCAGAGCGCCTCGTATCCGCCTCCGGCAAGGACCACCGCCTTTGCCTGAAACACGTAAAACCGGCCGTCGCGAAGGTTCAACCCAAAGGCGCCTGCTACCTCCCCGTCCTCCACCAGCAAGCGCGATATGACAACGTCCTCCATAATCTTCGGGCGGGGATGCTTCCGCAGCTCGTTCCGCAGGCCGGCCGCCATGCCAAACCCGCCGCCGACGATCAAAAGATTCCTCGGATACGTCTGGCCGGGGTAATGGGACTGGAACACCTTGCCCTCTTCCATCTCGAAGCGGACCCCGTACCGTTCCAGGTCGTGATACCTGTCTACTGCATCATCCGCCAGCGCCCGCGCCAGGTTCATGTCGGAAAGACCTTTGCCTTCCGTCACTATGTCCCGATAGTGGACGTCCGGGCAGTCCCTCGCATCCATGAAGCCGACAGAGGCCTGGAAACAGGGGTAGGCAAGTGGGGTTGAACCCGACCGGGCGAGCGGTCCCTTGCTCGCAATCACGACTTCGGCGCCCTCGACATCGGCTTCGATGGCAGCGCGCACCCCGGCCGCACCCCCTCCAACAACCAATACGTCGGTCTTTACTACGTTGTCTTCAGCCATTCACGCGCCCCCATGAAATAATCGTTACCGGACATACGTGCGATATCCTACAATTATTCTATGTTAATCCATTGCGTATACTTTATGAATACACTGCGAACACAATTTTTGTCAAGATATTTTTTTTTACCGGCGCAGAAAAAAAGGTGACAAGAAGCTCACAACATATTGACATTATTACATCTTTAGCCTGATGGCGGCAGCGGCGGGCAAACGGGGAAAACCAAAAACCGCTTGACAAAATAAGTGCGGCCTGAGTACATTTAACCGAATTGATTTTATCGTCCAAGAGACAAGTGCCGCTATGATTACCGAAAAATTCAAGGAGGAATGAGGAGATGCCGAAGGACCTGCGAAGCTTCTTAAAAGCGCTGGGTTCCGACCTTCTGACGGTCGAGAGGGAAGTCGATCCCGTGAACGAGGTGGGAGAGCTGTCGTCCAAAGCCCCGGGTCCTATCATCTTCAAGAAGATCAAGGGCTACCCCTCCTGGAGGATCGTCGACGGGCTCGTCCGGACGAGGAAGAGCCAGGCCCTGGCGATGGGCGCTTCCGGCGAGGTGGTCCGCCACCTGGCGCGCGTGCTGGGGGCCCAGGGGGGCGAGATCAAGCGCGTCTCGACGGGTCCCGTGAAGGAGCGCAAATTTATCGGCGAGAAGGCAAACATCTTCGACCTCCCCATTACAAAGATGTCGGACATCGACGCCGGGCGGTTCATCGGGTCAGGGATGAACATCACGAAAGACCCGGAGACCGGCAACCGGAACGTGGCGTGCCTGCGGATGCAGGCGAAAGGGCCGAGGCATATGGGCGTCATGATGGTGCCCCGCCACACGTGGGTCCATTTCAGCAAATACGAGGCCCTGGGACGCGACATGCCGATGGCCGTGGCCATCGGCCACCACCCTGCCTGGGACATCGCGACGAACGTGACCGGGCCGTACGAGATGGATGAGTACGAGGTGGCCAGCAGGCTCCTCGGCGAGCCTGCCGAGCTGGTGCCTGCAGAGACGATAGACCTCGATGTACCCGCCTACGCGGAGATCGTCATCGAAGGCTACGTCAGGGCGGGCGTCAGGGAAGAGGAGGGTCCTTTCGGGGAGTTCACGTGCCTCACCTCGGCGGAGGGCAGGAACCCCGTATTCGACGTGACGGCCATCACCATGCGGAACGACGCGATCTTCAGGAGCATTCAGGCGACGGAGTTCACTGAGCACCAATCCCTCATGGGCCTGCCCATGGAGGCGGACATCTACAGGAGGGTGAGCACGGTCCACGGCGGGAGCCTCGAAGTGCACGACGTAATGGCGCCCGCCTGGGGGAGCGCCTGGCTGGTGGTTCTCAGGGTCACGTCGCATTACGAGGGGGAGGTAAAGGATGTGCTGATGGCCGCCCTTGCAGGCAACTACCTGCACCCTAAGATCGCCATAGCGGTCGATGAGGATGTCGATATCGAGAACCCGGCCGACCTCTGGTGGGCCGTCTCCACGCGCGTCAACCCGGAGAAGGATATTATCATAACGGAAGGCAACCGCATCCACCCGATGGATGTCTCGTGCCCCCAGATATCTCCCCCCGGAGAAAAGACGTGGCAGAGGCTCGGCGGGAAGATGGGCATAGACGCGACCAAGCCTTCCCTTTTCCGGAAGGAAGAGCGCGCCCGCTTCACGCGCTGCCGGCCGATGGGGTGGGGTTCCGTAAGGCTGGAGGATTTTATCAAGGATTTCGGCAAGCGCTGACAAGTCCCTTTATAGCGCGCATCAATAGAAGGAGGGTAGACCATGAGAAGTCATCTTTGGAAAGGAATTTTCGCCGCTGTGTTCCTGGCATCGCTTTTCACCGGCAGCGTCTTTGCCGCGCCCTACGAGATACAGTTCGGCACGATGGTGGCAGGCGGGACGTGGCAGCTCATCGGCACCGCGATGCTGGAAGACGTCAAGAGGGTCTGCCCGGATATAACCGGCTCAACCCTGCCCAGCTCTTCGACGGCGAACGTGATGGGCGTGAGCAGCGGGAAGTTCAACATGGGCTTCACCCAGACGGACACCGCGGCAGACGCGTGGGAGGGGGTCGGATTCTTCAAGAAGGCCGCCCTTCGCAACATACGCAACCTCGCCACCCTCTACCCCATGGCAATGCAGCTTGTAGTTAGGGTAAATTCGGGCATTAACAGCCCTGCCGACCTGAAAGGCAAGAGGGTCAGCCCTTCACTCAAAGGCAATTCCAGCGACATGGCGGCGCAGCGGCTGCTCATGCTCTACGGCCTCTCTTACAACGACATGAAGGTCCAGTTCTGCAACTTCGAGGACGCCGCGCAGCTTATGATCGACGGCCACCTGGACGCCCTGCTCTTCGTGACTGCCTTCCCCGCGCCCTCCATACTCAACATCAGCTCCCAGCAGAAGCTGAAGCTCCTGGCCCTGCCGGACGACAAGATCAAGGCCCTGGCGCACTATAAAGGAATGGAGCCGTACCTGTTCCCAGGCGGTCTTTACAAGGGCGTAGACGCACCTGTAAAGACCGTAGCAACCAGGACACAGATCGTAGTCAGGGCGGATATGCCGGATCAGATCGCCTACGAGATCGTCAAGGCAATCGCCCAGAATTTCAGCCGCTACCCGGGCATCCTGCGCTCGATGCAATACACCCGCGTCCAGGATATGGCCAAAGAGACCCCTATACCCGTCCATCCCGGGGCAGCCAAATATTACAGGGAACGGGGCTGGATAAAGTAACCGGCCGAAGCAGGGGGCGTCATGGCTGACGATTGGAAGACTTTCTGGACGGAGCGACCGTTCTATAAGAAGCTGTGCCTGGTAACGGCCACGGCTCTCTGCCTGTTTCATATCTACACGGCCCTGTTCGGCGTTTTCGACGCACTCGTACAGCGCAGCATCCACCTGGGCCTCGGGCTTATCCTCGTCTTCCTGCTGTTCAACAAGGGGCGGGCGAAGCCCTCCGCCTGGAGCTGGGCGCTCGTGCTGATGTCGCTTGCCGGCGTGGGATACCTGCTGGTCTTCCACGACTGGGTTGTGAACGACCGGTTCACCTTCGTCACACCCGTTGAATGGTACGAGAAGCTCCTCGGAACGATCATGATCTTCGTTGTGCTCAACGCATCGAGGAGGGTCGTAAGCCCCGGCCTCCTTTACTGCGTCATCGGGTTCCTCGTCTATCCCTTCATAGGGCCGTACCTGCCGTCCGTGCTGCACACGACGCCCCACTCCATCAACGACCTCCTCGACTTCCTCTATCTCTCCCTGGGAGGCATATTCGGCCTCCCCCTGGGCGTTTCTGCGACGGATATAGCCCTTTTCATCATATTCGGCGCCATCCTGATGCGGACCGGCGGCTCGCAGCTCATAAGCGACGTCGCGATGTCCTTAACCGGCCGCATGACGGGCGGGCCGGCCAAAGTGGCCATTATCGGAAGCTCTTTCTTCGGGTCGATCACGGGGAGCACGTCGGCAAACGTGGCAACCGTCGGGAGCATCACGATACCCATGATGAAGAAGGCGGGATACCGCCCCGAGTTCGCGGCGGCCGTCGAGGCGGCTGCGTCGTGCGGAGGCCAGATGACGCCCCCCGTCATGGGCGCCTGCGCCTTCGTCATGTCCGCCTTCAGCGGCATTCCCTACGCGACTATCCTCCGTTACGCGCTTTTCCCGGCGATACTCTATTATTTCAGCCTGTTCGCCACGGTCCACGTGGAGGCAAAAAAATTCAAGCTGAAAGGGATGGACCCCGGCGTCACGATAGCCAAGACCCTGAAGACTTACGGACACATGATCCTGCCCGTCCTGGTGCTCCTGGCGCTCCTGCTGGCCGGCTACTCGCCCAGGTTCGCCGGCGGATACGGCATACTCTCGGCCATCGCCATAAGCTGCCTGCGCAAGCGCACGCGGCTGTCCCTGATCGGTCTTTTGTCCGCCTTCGAAGCGGGGGCCAAGAACATACTCATCGTCCTCTCCTCGACAGCGGCCGCCGGGCTTATCGTCGGCTCCGTGGACATCACGGGCTTCGGCCAGCGGATAAGCAGCGTCTTCGGCGTATTGGTCGGCGGAAACCTTTTCGTGGGCCTGATGCTCGGACTTGCGATCTCCTTCCTCCTAGGTCTCGGCATGCCCACCACGCCGGCTTATATCCTCCAGGCCTCGACCGTGATCCCCGCACTCATCTCCATCGGGCTGGCGCCCTACGCCGCCCATCTCTTCGCCTTCTATTACTCCTGCCTCGCCCTCATCACGCCTCCCGACGCGAGCGCCGCATACACGGCTGCGTCCATAGCGGAGGCGGACGGCTGGAAGGTCGGATGGCTCGCCACCAGGATGGCCCTCGTTGCGTTTATCATACCCATAATGTTCGCTTACAACTACCGGCTCCTCCTGGTCGGTCCGGTGTTCCAGGTGTTGATAACCGTTGTGGCGGCGATGGTCGGTATATGGTCCCTTGCCGTTGCGTGCGAGGGCTACTTCATGCGAGCCTTGAGCATCCTCGAGCGCGCCCTCGCCGCTGCCGCTGCCATCCTTCTGGTAGCGCCATCCTTCTGGCTCCTCACTGCAGGCGCAATGCTCTTCGGCGTGCTGCTGCTTTTCCAGATGCGGGCGGGCGGGGAAGGGCTCGGCGGCCGGGCAGAGGCGCAATAGCCCCTTTTGGACGTTTCCCGCGTCCCACCCGTTGCCGGGCCGCCCTTCCGAAACGCCTGCAATCGATGATCCGGCCAGGGCGCGTAACTTTTTGACAGATCTTCACGACCTATGCTGTAATGGCTCGGAGCGGCGCCAAAGGCTAGTACCGCCGACCGGCAAACGAAGGATAAGGCCCGTGGAGGGGAGGGCGAAAGGCGCCGTCCTTTCCACTGCCGCTTATGGCGCAGGCCGCGTAAGCGGCTGCCTCCGGCTTTAAGTCCGTTTCGCGAGTCTTACAGCTTGATCGAACCGGCCGCGCTATAAATGAGAGTCGATATTATGCGACGGACAAGCGTTGTCCTGATCGTCGTTCTTGCCGGGCTGGCCGCAGGCACGGGCGTCCGGTCGTTCTGGGCGAGGGGAGAGAAGGCCCCCGCGTTCCGCTCGGCGCCGGTGAAACGGGGAGACCTTGTGGCGACGATCAACGCAACGGGGACGATAGAGCCGGTGGCCGCTATCGACGTCGGCGCGCAGGTCGCGGGCATGATTATCGCTTTCGGGACGGACACGCGCGGCAAGCTCGTCAACTGGAGCTCCCCGGTCGATAAAGGCACGGTCCTGGCAAGGATCGACGACTCCCTTTACGCGGCTGCGGTCAAAAGCGCGGAAGCCCAGCTCCAGCAGGCGGAAGCGGCAGTCGTCGTATCCAGGGCCGGCGTGCTACAGCAGAAGGCGAACGTCGCCCTGGCAACGCAGAACTGGGAAAGGGCCAAGAGGCTCGGCCCCAGCGACGCCCTCTCCCAGAGCGCCTACGACCAGTACAAGGATACTTACGAGGTGGCCACGGCAAACCTCGCTTCGGCTGAGGCATCCGTCGAGCAGGCGCTTGCCTCGGTGGATGCGGCAAAGGCGAGCCTCCGCACTGCGCGGTTGAACTTCGACTACTGTACGATCAGGTCCCCCGTTAAAGGCGTCGTAATCGACAGGCGGGTCAACATAGGGCAGACGGTCGTTGCGACGCTCAGCGCCCCCAGCCTCTTCCTCGTCGCGAACGACGTGAGGCGCATACAGGCATGGATCAACGTCTACGAGGCGGACGTGGGGCGCATCTCAAGGGGCCGGCCCGTGACGTTCACCGTGGACGCCTTCCCGGGCCGCACCTTCCACGGCACGGTGGGTGAGGTGCGCCTTAACGCGACGATGACGCAGAACGTAGTCACCTACACGATAGCGGTCGATATCGACAATTCAGACGGCAGGCTGCTGCCTTATCTGACCGCACACGCGTTGTTCGAGATCGGCCGGCGCAAGGGCGTGCTCCTCGTCCCGAACGCGGCCTTGCGCTTTACGCCCCGGCACGGCGAGATCGTCCCGGAGGCGAGGCAAAAACACGAAGGCCCCCGCCGCCTCCGCAACGCGGAAGGGAGCGAGAAGCACGCCGTAGTCTGGGTCGAGCAAGGAAGGCGCGTCCGGCCGGTCCCCGTGACGGTCGGACTGACGGACGGCGCCTTCACCGAAGTGGAGGGCAATGGCCTTACCGAGGGCGTGCGCGTCGCCGTCGGCGACGGACGATAGGGGACGGTTGGGTGGATGGATAATCTCATCAGGCTTCAAGAGATTCACAAGACGTATCACCTGGGCGAGATAGACCTGCCCGTCCTCAAGGGCATATCACTTGAGATCGGAAGGGGAGAGATGGTGACGCTCATGGGAGCGAGCGGCTCCGGTAAGAGCACGCTCATGAATATCCTCGGGTGCCTCGACCATCCCACGTCGGGCGGGTACTGGCTGGACGGCCGGGACATCTCCGGCCTCGACGCAAGGGAGAGGGCCAGGCTCCGCAACCGGATACTCGGGTTCGTCTTCCAGAATTTCAACCTTCTTCCCCGCACGAGCGCCCTGGAGAACGTGGTCATGCCCCTCTCCTATACCAAGGAAAGCCTCACCGAGCACCAGAAAAGGCAGCGGGCAGCGGTAATGCTCGAAAAAGTCGGCCTGGCGGGCAGGGTAGACCACCATCCGTCCCAGCTCTCGGGCGGGGAGCAGCAGCGCGTCGCCATTGCAAGATCGCTCATCAACCGCCCCCAGGTGCTTTTCGCGGACGAGCCGACGGGGAACCTCGATTCGCGCACCAGTGAAGAGATCCTGGAGATGTTTCAGGAGCTCAACGGGAAGGAGGGCATCACGATCATCCTCGTCACCCACGACCCAGGCGTGGCGCGCCACGCCGGGCGGATCATTCGGATAAAAGACGGTCTCATCGATGGGACGGCATAGGCGCCCCATGAGAATGATCGGCATACTCAAGACTGCGTCGGGCGCCCTTCGGCGTAACGTCATGCGGACGTTGCTCACGACGCTCGGCATCGTCATAGGCGTTGCGGCGGTCATCACCATGATGGAGATAGGCAACGGCGCGGCGCTGGCAATCCAACGCACCCTCACGGCCATCGGCGCCAACACGCTCGTAATCATACCGGGCGCCCAGTTCGTGGGCGGCATCAACTACGGCGTAGGCAGCATGACGACGCTGACCCCGCAGGACGCGGAAGCCATCGCGAGGGAGTGCCCGGCAATCGCCAGCGTCGCCCCCATCGTGCGCGCCCGCACCCAGGTCGTCTACGGAAATAAGAACTGGGTGCCCATGTACGTATACGGCTCGACGCCCTCCTTCCTCCAGGTGCGCGACTGGACGGAGATGGCCGAGGGAGAGGCGTTCACCGAGCACGACGTCCGCAACACGAGCAAGGTCTGCGTAGTGGGCAAGACGATCGTGAGGGAGCTATTCGCCGGGCAGTCGCCCATCGGAAAGGAGATCCGCGTCCGGAACGTCGCCTTCAAGGTGATAGGCGTCCTGCAGCAGAAGGGCGCGAACATGATGGGGCAGGACCAGGACGACATCCTGCTGGCGCCCTGGACGACGATCAAGTACCGTGTGGTGGCCACCAGCCTCTCCGGCGGCAACCAGAGCACTACGAATACCTCGAACGTCACGGAGGTCAACTCCCTCACTATGGCGTATCCGAATATCTCGACGAGCCTCTATCCCACCCAATCGACCAACGAGGCGGCCGACCTGCCCCAGCCCATCCGGTTTGCCAACGTCGATCAGATCCTTACGGCGGCGCGGGGACCTGAGTGGATTCAGACGGCCATCGACCAGATCACCAACGTGATCAGGGAGAACCACCATCTCCGGCCTACCGCGCCGAACGACTTCACCGTCCGCGACATGACGGAGATCACGAAGGCGATGAGCTCGACGACGGACCTTATAACGAAGCTGCTTCTCTATGTGGCGATGATCTCCCTGATGGTCGGCGGCGTCGGCATCATGAACATCATGCTGGTCTCCGTCACGGAGCGGACGCGCGAGATCGGCCTGCGGATGGCGGTAGGCGCGGAGCCTAACGACATCCTCCGCCAGTTCCTCACCGAGGCGATAGTGCTCTGCCTGGCGGGCGGCATCATGGGCATCATCGTCGGGCGGGGCGCCTCCATCATCGTGTCGAAGGTGCTCCACTGGCCGACTGCGCCCTCGATAGGCGCCATTATAGCGGCAGTCGTGGTATCGGCCAGCGTGGGCGTCATCTTCGGTTTCTATCCGGCCTGGAAGGGGTCCCGCCTCGACCCCATCGACGCCCTTCGGTATGAGTGAGGCCCAATGAAGGCTAAAGCGCTCGCCTGTCTGATGCTTATCGTTGCAAGCGGCTGCATGGTCGGCCCCGACTTCCGAAAGCCCGAGCCGCCGATGCCTGATGCTTTCCTGGGCGTGAAAGAGGCGAAGCAGCCTAATGCCAAATCGGTGGCGACGGACCGGTCTGCCGACCTCGCCGGGTGGTGGAGGCAGTTCGAGGACCCGACGCTCGACATGCTCGTCGGGGAGGCACTGAAGGCGAACCTCAGCCTCGCCCTTGCCGAGGCCGGCCTCAGGCAGGCCAGGGCCTTGAGGGGCATAGCCGCTGCGGGCCTCTTCCCGTCCGCGACCGCCTCGGCCGCGTACCAGCGCCAGTCGGGTCCGCTTTACGGAACCAACGGGAACCCCCGCAACCTGTACCTGGCTACCGTCGATGCGGCGTGGGAGCTCGACTTTTTCGGGGGTGTCCGCAGGAACGTCGAATCTGCGGGCGCGAACGTCGTTGCAGCCGTCGAAAACCTGCGGGACGTCCAGGTGAGCCTCATCGCCGAGGTCGCCCTTTATTACGTGCAGCTTCGGGGATACCAGCAGCAGGTCGTCACAGCCCGCAACAACCTGAAGGTCCAGCAGCATACGGCAGACATCACCCGCAGGCTCTTCAAGGTGGGCTTCGACTCCGGCCTCGACGTGGCAAACGCGGAGAGCATCGTTGCATCGACGGAGGCCCAGATCCCCGTCTATGAGACGGGGGCGCGCCAGGCGATCTACGCGCTGAGCGTGCTCCTCGGACGCCACCCGGAGGACCTGGTGGAGCTTCTGTCGCCCACGGGCGGCTTCCCCGCCGTGCCGGGCGAGATACCCGCAGGGCTGCCTTCGGAGCTCCTGCGGCGCAGGCCCGACATCCGCAAGGCCGAGGCCCAGCTTCACAGCGCCACAGCGCAGATCGGGGTGGCAACGGCGCAGCTTTTCCCGCAGTTCTCGCTCACGGGAGGCGCGGCTTGGCAAAGCACTGCATCGAATACCTGGCTCAAAAACATGAGCCGCTCCCTCTTCATCGGCCCCGCGGCCTCGTGGCCGATCTTCCAGGGCGGCGCCATCGTCTCGAACATCCATGCGCAGGAGGCGCTGCGCGACCAGGCCTTCGTCACGTACAAGCAGACGGTGCTGACCGCCCTGCAGGACGTAGAGAACGCCCTCGTCGCCTTTGCCAAGGAGCAGCAGCACCACAAGTCGCTCGGCGACGCCGTAGCCTACGACCGGAAGGCCGTGGAGCTGTCGTTGAAGCTCTTCACGGAAGGGCAGACGGATTTTCTCAACGTGCTCGTCGCCCAGCGCCAGCTTTATACGGACGAAAGCGCCCTTACCGCGAGCACGCAGAACATCGCGGCGGACCTGATCGCACTTTACAAGGCCCTTGGCGGCGGCTGGGAGGTAGGTTTGCCGTGATAGAGGGGGGCGACGACGAGGGGGACGTCAACGCGGACGGCGTTGTGACGGCCGGGCCGGGCCGATTTCTATGTAGGCGAGGGTAGAATCGATGAAACGAATAATTGTAGCCGCGATCGTTGTTGCCGCCGGGCTGGCGATAGGCACGGGCGTCTGGTCGTCCCGGTCGAGGGGAGACAAGGCCCCCGCATTCCGCTCGGTCCCCGTGAAACAGGGGGACCTGGTCGCTACGATTACCGCCACGGGCGTCACAGAGCCCGTAGCGGTTGTCCAGATAGGCGCGCAGGTAGCGGGCATCGTCGTCGCTTTCGGGAAGGACAGGCGCGGAAACGAGATCCGCTGGGGCTCCAAGGTGGAGAAAGGAATGGTCCTGGCAAGAATCGACGACTCCCTTTACGCGGCCGCAGTCAAGACCGCAGAAGGCCAGCTCAAGCAGGCAGAGGCGGCCGTTATCGTAAGCAGGGCCAACGTGCTCCAGCAGAAGGCAAACGTCGTCCTGGCAACGCAAAACTGGGAAAGGGCCAGGAGGCTGGGGCCGAGCGACGCCCTCGCGCAGAGCGCTTACGACCAGTACAAGCAGGCTTTCGAGGCGGCAAGCGCAAACCTCGCCTCGGCTGAGGCAGCCGTCCAGCAGGCGCTTGCCACTGTAGCGCAGCAAAAGGCGGCGCTCCTCACCGCGCAGATCAACTTCAACTACTGCACGATCAAATCCCCCGTGAAGGGCGTCGTAATCGACAGGCAGGTGAATATAGGACAGACGGTCGTCTCGTCGCTCTCCGCCCCGAGCCTCTTCCTCATCGCGAACGACCTGAAGCACATCCAGGCGTGGGTGAGCGTCAACGAGGCGGACGTGGGGCACATCGTCGAGGGGCAGCCCGTGGCGTTCACCGTGGACGCGTTCCCCGGCCGCACCTTCCAGGGCACGGTGGGCCAGGTGCGCCTCAACGCGACGATGACGCAGAACGTAGTCACCTACACGATAGCGGTCGATGTCGATAACTCCGACGGCAAGCTCCTGCCTTACCTCACCGCCAACGCGCAGTTCGAGATAGGCCGGCGCAAGGGCGTGCTCCTCGTCCCGAACGCGGCCTTGCGCTTTACGCCCCGGCCTACCGAGATCGCACCCGGCGCAAGGAAAGCGCCTAAGGAAGGCGCCTCCCGCCGGGTGCGGGGCGCGGAAGGGAGCGAGAAGCCCACCCTCGTCTGGGTCGAGCAGGGAAGGTACGTCCGGCCCCTTCCTGTGGCGGCCGGACTGACGGACGGCGCCTTCACGGAAGTCGAGGGCGCGGGCCTGACCGAGGGCGTCCGCGTGGTCGTGGGCACAGGGGGGCCGGAGCCGAGCGCAGCCCAGAACGAGGAGCGCAATCCCTTCCAGCCGCAGATGCCTTTCCGGCACAACCGCCAGCCTCAGGGCCAGGGCCAGGAGGCCGGACAGGGAGGCCAGGCAGGCCAGGCGGCAACCGGCGGCAGCGGACGATAGGGAACGAAAAGCACCTCCATCATCGGACCGAACGTGCAGTTTTTGGGGACAAGACGCTCGAAATGTGGTAAAAAATCATTGGCAGACGTTTCAGGGCCTTTCAGCAGTTCAAACGATTTGCTCGGTTAAAGGGTTTAGGCCGTCTCAGAGGCTTCATCGGTTTCAACGGATCGAACGGTGAGTTGATGGCGCCGGACTACTTCGCCCACAGCCTTCCAGGAAAACGAAAAGATAAATGGCAGCCGCTCGAAGAACACCTTGATAACGTGGAAGAGAGGGCAAAGAGGTAGATAATGGAATATTGGGCACATTCAGAGAACAAAGAGCAAAAGAAGCATCCTCTGTCCAAACATGGCCCGGAGACGGCCGACCTTGCCAAGTCTTTTGCATGTCGGGACGAATTCAAGGCCGTTTTCTACGTGGCAGGTCTGCTTCATGACCTTGGCAAGTATCAGCCACAGTTCCAACGCTATCTTGAGACCGGCGGCAAGCGCGGCAGTGTCCCCCACGCGTCTTGGGGTGCCGGGTACGCTCGCCGCAATGGTTTGATCGACGTGTCCATTCCAATCAATGGGCACCACAAGGGCCTTTCGGATAACGCTGTCTGGAAGAGCAATACCGAGCCGTTCAAACGAGGTGAAGTCGAGGGTCTCGACGACGTCGTGAGAGCCTTTCTCGGCGATACCGGAATTGATGAGAGCATTTTCAAGGAAGGCAATAGTGCGATGTTTCCCGCGGAGCCACTTCGGCGCGAAGCCTTTATACGATACCTCTTTAGCGCTTTGACCGATAGCGACTGGCTCTCTACCGAAAAACATTTCGACAAGACCGCTTTTATGGCACGTACCAGCCCCAAACTGCCGGTCGATGAAATGCTCGGCAGGTTACACGATGAACTCTCCAGAAAACCCCAAGAGGGCGAAATCAACCGAATGAGAAATGAGGCCCGTCTTCTGGTGCTTCAGAAGGCAAATATGCCCTGCGGGTTTTATTCCTTGGCCCTACCGACCGGTTTAGGAAAAACTCTCACGTCCATAGCATGGGCGCTGAGACATGCAAAGGCCAACGATATGAAGCGGATAATAGTGGTCCTTCCCTTTGTAAACATTATTGACCAGACCGCTCAGATACTGAAGGACATATTCGGTGAGGAGTGGGTATTGGAACACCATTCCAGCTATAATGAGGACGGGCGCACCACCGGCGACGACGAAAAGAGTTATTCTCTCATGGAGCAGCGAAAGAAACTGGCCTGCGAGAATTGGGACTATCCTATCGTGGTGACGACGACCGTTCAGTTCTTTGAGTCGCTCTTCAGCAATAAGCCGTCCCGATGTCGAAAGATTCACAATATCGCTGAATCTGTCGTCATATTCGACGAGGTTCAGACCTTACCAAAGGACGTGATACTGCCCACCCTCCAAATGCTCAAGAATGTCCAGTCCATAATGAAGACATCGTTTCTCTTTTGCACCGCTACACAGCCCGCTTTCGAGAAAAGACAAGATTTTGACGGTATAGACACCATCCACCCTTTGATCGAAACCCCCGCTGAACTTTACGAGCAAACCCGGCGTGTTGAATACCGTTTGCTAAATGATTTGGCTCCCGTGGACTCCGACAGTCTGCTTGAAGCGGCCGGGCGGGAGAATACGGCAACCCTCGTTATATTCAACACAAAAAGAGCAACCCTTGAATTTTACAATTGTGCAAGGAACGGCCCGGCCTGGGAAAAGAAATATCATCTGTCAACCGCCATGTGTCCTTCGCACCGCAAAGAGGTAATCGGGAATATCCGGGCAGACTTGGTGGCGGGAAAGAAAATACTGGTAGCTTCCACCCAGTTGATTGAAGCGGGCGTAGATTTTGATTTCCCGGTGGTGTTCCGCGCCATGGCGCCCCTCGAAGCACTTATCCAGGCGGCTGGCCGGTGCAACCGTGAAAACAAACTGGGTAAATCCGGTGGAAAAGTATTTCTGTTCAAGATGCTTGACGGCGGGATGCCGGATAAGACCTATTCTGCTTGTGCTGCTCACGCGGAGGAGTTTCTTAGGGCGGACATGGGCCATCTGCACAACCACCAAGCATTCAATAAATACTATTCTCAAGTCGTGCACCTGTATGTGGACCCCGACAAATACAAGATCAACACGGCCCGAGAGCATTTCAATTTCCAGACAGTGAACGACAGCTATTACATAATCCGCGATCAAACCGAACCGCTTTTCGTCTATCACTTCGATGATGAAAGCCGCCGGTTATTCCACTCGATCGAGCACAAGGAATTTCTGTCAAGGGCGGATTTCAGGAAACTGCAGGTGTATACGGTCCAGGTCTACAGGCATTTTCTTGATGAAAATGTGGGAATGTGCAAGCTCATGCCGCAGGGATTCAACGTATGGTATGGAAACTATGATAGAGCTACGGGGATTTCCGTGGAGCCTGTAAAAGCAGACGAGCTGGTTGTGTGAAGAGGAGGGGTGAATGCTGGATGACAGGGTCGTGAAAGTGAAAGTAGCTGGTGATTACGCGTGTTTCACGAGACCGGACCTGAAGGTTGAGCGGATGACATACCCATGCATGACGCCGTCAGCGGCGAGGGGCGTTCTCGATTCGATTTTATGGAAACCGGAGTTTCAATGGTACGTGCGGCGGATACTTATTCTGAAACCTGTCAGGTTCGTCACAATAAAACGCAACGAAATCAAGTCGAAGCAGGGCGACACCCCCATCCTGATCGAAGAGCGACGGGTGCAGCGAAATAGCGTGGTCTTGCGCGATGTGGTGTACATCATCGAGGCATCGGTGTATCAACCGAAACCGGACGACAAGAACAAGCCCGAAAAGTACATAGGCAGGAAAGACATCGACGCGGACCATGACGGCATATTTACTCGGCGGCTCAAGAAGGGCCAGTGCTGGCGCAGGCCATACCTTGGTACGCGCGAGTTTGCCGCCGAGTTCATGGAACCTGACGGGGACGAGGTGCCGATAGACGAGACCATGCCTATTGGGAGCATGCTATTTGACATATTTTATGACCCCCATGGCAAGCCTGAACCGGTTTTTTTTCATGACGTGGCAGTACGCCAAGGCACCCTGAACTGTGAAGTCCCCGAAAACGCCCGAATGATGGAATCGAGTCATGTTAGGCCGCCCATCGGTAGCGAATTCTCGGCTGCTATTTACGAATTTAACCGGCGAGAAGAGGAGATGGCCCTATGATCGAGCAACTCAGCGATTTTGGAAAGAAACGCCGGAGCGAGAAGACTAGGAATCAATGGATCCATGACGCGCTCAAAGAGGAACCTATTTCCATTGAAATAGTAATCTCTGAAGATGGACGTTTTCAAATGTTTGAACTGATAGAGAAGCGGCTAACCGTCGCGGAGGCTATCACCGCAAAAAAAGGCAAGGCACGATTACTGCTCGACAAGGCTGAAGAGGTGCTCTGTTATGGCGGAGAATCGTCAAAGAAGAAGCACGTGCTCTTCCTGGAGAAACTTCGCGACTACGCTGATTTGCCCGAATTGACGCCGGTCATTGCCTTCTATGGACAGAACAGGGCCGATGGGGCCGACAAGGCGTTGAAATACTTTGAAACAGCCATTTCAGAGAAGAACCGCCAAGGAAATATTGGTTTCAGAATCCAGGCCGAGGGATATCGAATTCATGAAAAGCCGGGAGTATTGAAGAAGGTTATCGCGAAGTACGAGGCGGCCCAGGAGAAAGCGGTCGCGGATAATCAGAAGGCGTGCGCCATTTGCGGGCAGAGCCGGTATCCCGTGGTAGACGTTCCTCACGGCATGATCAAGCGAGTGCCGAATGGCCAGACAAGTGGCTGCGCCCTAGTCTCCTATAACGAAAAGGCCTTCGAGTCATACGGACTGCAAGGAAATGAAAACTCGTCGATTTGCACCAACTGCGCCAAGACCTACGTAGAGGGCCTCAATTGGCTTCTTTCGGCGGGCAACGAAACAGTCACAAAGACCAAGAAAGGAAAGGAAAAACCCCAGTTCCGGTACACGCACCGAAGGAATTTTGGAACCGATACCGCCATGGTCTTCTGGACCCGCGACAACAAGGAATTGCAGGAGATCGATCAAATTGAGGCCCCGGATCCCGGTCAGGTGGCGAGGCTGATAGAATCGGTTGCGTCCGCCACAACAGCCGACAGCCAATACATTGAGCCGGATTACTTCTATTCGTTCACGCTATCCGGGTCTGCGGCCCGCATAACCGTGAGGGATTGGATCGAGACCAGCCTTCATGAGTTCAAGACTTCGATAGTGCATTGGTTCAAGGACATTGCGATAATGGCGTACGATTCCGATTCGAAACAACCCAAGACCCGCTATGCCCGGCTCTATGACCTGGCGCGAACGTGTCAGCGCAGGAACAGTGACGGGAGCTACGATAAAGACGATGTTGCGCTGGCCCGGACAGCCACGCATCTCTGGAACGCAGCTTTGAAGAACTCCGCCTTGCCATTATGGATGCTGACAAGAACCCTTCAACGGGCACGGTTGGACGCAAACGGCGTCACCCCGGAAAGGGCGGCTCTTATAAAAGTCATTTTAAACCGAAATATCAAAGGAGGTAGTTTCATGATCACGGAGGGTATAGAGGACGGCCGTAAACCTGTTGCCTATGTATGCGGGCAAATCTTTGCAAAGATCGAAACCATTCAGTACTACGCGCTGGGAGACAGAAATGCAGGGATAAGAGAAAGATATTTCACCTATGCCCTAACGTCCCCTGCGGCTGCGTTCGGCCGGTTGTTCAACCTAAACTCGAAGCATTTCACGAAGTTGAAAACCGAGAAGCCGGGCCTTGCGGTTACCTTGGACAAGGAGCTTCAGGAACTGTGCAAGGACATTGATATCAGCCGCTTTCCGGCAAACTTCACGCTGGAGGAGCAGGGGCAGTTTGCGATTGGATACTATCACCAGAGGCAGAGGCAGTTTAACGCAGGGAACGAAAACTGACTGAAAGGAGAAACGACATGAGCGAGCTGATAAAGAACAGGTATGACTTTGTGTTTCTGTTTGATGTAAAGGACGGAAATCCGAACGGCGATCCCGATCAAGTGAACCTGCCCCGCGCCGATGCGGAAGACCAGCATGGATTGGTGACGGACGTCTGCATAAAGAGAAAGGTTAGGAATTTTGTTATGTTGAAAAAGGAGCTGAAGGCACCTTTTGATATCTTTATAAGGCAGGAACATGTCCTGAACAATATTATTGACGGGACATCCGGTGAGACAATAAAGCAGCGCCAGCAGGAACTTTGCGACGTATACTACGACGTAAGGACTTTCGGGGCTGTACTGGCAACCGGGGAGAAGGGTGCGGGAACCATTAGGGGACCGGTGCAACTCACCTTTGGACGCTCACAGGACCGGATATATCAGGCAGAGCATTCGATAACGCGATGCGCTGTCACGACGGCGGAGGATGCCAAGAAGCAAGAGAGTAGGGAGTATGCGTCAACATTCGGCAGGAAGTCGACCGTCCCGTACGCCCTATACAGGATGCATGGTTTTGTCTCAGCCGCCGACGCAAGAAAAACCAACTTTTCTGAAGATGATTTGAAGCTTCTCTGGGAATCGCTTATCAATGCTTTCGAAAATGATCGCGCTGCTGCGCGGGGGGAAATGAGCCCCGTGAAACTCGTCATATTCAAACATGAGAGCCATCTTGGAAATGATCTATCAGGCCGGTTGTTCAAGCGAGTATCTATAACACGCAATTCAGACCTGCCGCGCACGGTCGAAGATTATGCAATTGTGGTAGATAGAGTCAATCTACCGGTAGGCATCACAATTAAGGAATGGCCGGAAGAAAATGTATTCTGACCCCCTCATCCCTCCTCACGGCGGCTACCGCGCGTTAAAGTCTTACCAGATGGCGGAGATCATCTATGACGCCACGCTGGTGTTTTGCGAGCGCTTCCTTGACCGCCGCTCCCGGACCGTTGACCAAATGGTCCAGGCCGCGCGGAGCGGCAAACAGAACATCGCGGAGGGGAGCATGGCCTCCGGCACGTCGAAGAAAACCGAGCTGAAGCTCATGGGGGTCGCGCGGGCGAGCTTTGAGGAGTTGCTCCTTGATTTTGAGGACTTTTTGCGTCAGAAGGGCCTGCCTCTTTGGCCCAAAGAGCACGCCAGGGCAAAGGAAATCAGAGCCTTGGCCTATAAGTCCGATAGGTCCTATTTGACTTATAAGACCTATTTCAAAGATTCCGATCCTGAGACCGCTGCTAACGCCGCGATTTGCCTGATCCACCAGGCGAACTACCTGCTTGACCGGCAGTTGCAGAGCCTTCAGACGCAATTCCTGGAGGAGGGCGGCTTCACCGAGCGCCTTCACCGGATGCGTACACAGGCGCGGGGACCCTGGAAAAAACCATGACCTATTCCGATGATGACCTCATCATGATCTCTGCCTTGCAGCATTACGTCTTCTGCCCCCGGCAGTGCGCCCTGATCCACATCGAGCAGGTCTGGAGCGAGAGCGGCCTGACGGCAGAAGGCCGCATAATGCACGAGAAGGTCCACGAGGAGGGGAACGAGTCGCGGGGCACGGTGCGGATCGCCCGTGGTGTGCCTTTAAGGAGCCTGCGTCTCGGGCTCGTGGGAGTGGCAGACGTGGTCGAGTTTCGCAAGATCGGGAAAGGCGTCCGGCAGCCCTTCCCCGTCGAGTACAAGCGGGGAAAGCCGAAGCCGGACCACTGCGACGCGGTGCAGCTTTGCGCCCAGGCCATGTGCCTTGAAGAGATGCTTTCCGTAACGGTTCCGAAAGGGGCGCTCTTCTACGGCAGGACGCGCCGACGGGCCGACGTGGTCTTCGATGAGCCGCTTCGACGCGAGACGGAGCAAACAGCCGAGAAGGCGCGAAGCTTGATCATGACAGGCGTCACCCCGCCGCCGGTTTATGCAAAGCGGTGCGAAAGTTGTTCGCTTATCGGCAACTGCATGCCGAGGAAGATAGAGAAAAAGCCGTCAGTCAAGCGGTATCTGGCGCGGATGACCGAAGGCGGGGGTGAGCCGTGAAAAAACTACTGAATACCCTTTATGTCACCACCCAGGGCGCGTACCTTTCGAAAGAGGGCGAAACAGTGGTGGTCAAGGTCGATGGCGAAGTGCGGCTGCGCATTCCCGTTCATACCATCGGCGGCATCGTCTGCTTCGGTAACGTGGGATGCAGCCCTTTTCTCATGGGGTTTTGTGCGGAGAACCAGGTGGGCTTGAGCTTCCTGAGCGAACGCGGGCGCTTTCTAGCGCGGGTGCAGGGACCGGTATCAGGGAACGTCTTACTGCGGCGCGAGCAGTACCGCCGGGCGGACGATCTCAACGCCTCCGCGGAATTGGCAAAGTCAATCCTCACGGGCAAGATCGCCAACTGCCGCGCCGTGCTCCAGCGCGCCATCCGCGACCACGGCGAAAAGATCGATGAGCAGAAGATGCGCCATACCGTCCTGCGCCTCAACCGGCAGATAGAGCTTCTTGGAGGCGGACATTCACTCGACGAAATGCGAGGCATCGAAGGGGATTCGGCCCACATCTATTTCGACGTCTTCGATAATCTCATCGTGGCTCAGAAGGAGGCATTCCGCTTCGATGAGCGCAACAGAAGGCCGCCGCTGGATAACGTCAATTGCTTGCTGTCCTTCATCTACACGCTGGTGATGCATGATGTCGGGTCCGCCCTGGAGACTGTCGGCCTCGACCCGGCAGTGGGCTTTTTGCACAGGGACAGGCCGGGCAGGCCGGGTCTTGCCCTCGATCTCATGGAGGAGTTCAGGCCCTTCATCGCCGACCGTCTCTCCCTCTCTCTTATCAACCTGCAGAAGGTGCAGGACAAGGGGTTCAAGAAGATGGATTCCGGCGCGGTGACGATGAGCGACGATACGCGCAAAGCAGTCCTTGTCGCCTATCAGGAGCGCAAGCAGGAAGAGATCATGCACCCGTTCCTGGGAGAGAAGGTGATGATCGGGCTCCTTTTCCACGTGCAGGCGCTCCTCATGGCCCGATATCTCCGTGGTGACCTTGACGGCTATCCGCCCTTTATCTGGAAGTAGGGAGGTCCCATGCTTGTCCTGGTGAGCTATGACGTGGCAACGAAAGACGGCGGCGGATCGCGCCGCCTCAACCGTGTGGCCAAGGCCTGCGAGGACTATGGCCAAAGGGTGCAATACTCTGTCTTTGAATGCATCGTGGACCCGGCGCAGTGGGCGGTTCTCAAACAACGGCTGATAGACGAAATAGACCAGGAAAAGGACAGCCTGCGCTTTTACTACCTTGGGTCGAACTGGCGTCGACGGGTTGAACATGTGGGTGCCAAGGCCGGCATCGATCAAGAGGGACCGCTGATTGCGTGACGTGATTATGCGACGCGCGAACCCCAAGCTTACACGGTTTTCCGGGGGTCTTCGCGCCTTCTGTAACATGTTGGAATTGCAGACGTTATGTGAGGCTCTTTGACAACCGAACCGGTTAGTATCCGAGGATTTGCTATCCGTCCGCGAAAACGGCTAGTATTTGCCTTTTGTCTTTCGCAAGTTACGTAAGAACTGTCGCGCCCCGCGCGGGCGCGTGGATTGAAACTCCTAAGGCTAAATACTACTTGGCGACCGATAGTGTCGCGCCCCGCGCGGGCGCGTGGATTGAAACCACGCCCCTGACAGAGACAGAGACCATTTTGCAGTGTCGCGCCCCGCGCGGGCGCGTGGATTGAAACTTTTAATTTACCTCACGGGGCGGCTCCTACGACCAGTCGCGCCCCGCGCGGGCGCGTGGATTGAAACACTACACGTCTTTTTCCTCCGTTTTACTACACGCGTCGCGCCCCGCGCGGGCGCGTGGATTGAAACAAACTTTTGCAGAATCTTCACAAGGAGGCAAAAAGTCGCGCCCCGCGCGGGCGCGTGGATTGAAACGCTTTTACCGCTGCTTTGCTCCTGACAGTCACGTTGTCGCGCCCCGCGCGGGCGCGTGGATTGAAACGCATCGGTGCAGGTTTTGAGGTTGATCTGTTCCTGTCGCGCCCCGCGCGGGCGCGTGGATTGAAACGGTGACTACATGGCCCCAATCGGGTCGCGTCGGGTGTCGCGCCCCGCGCGGGCGCGTGGATTGAAACTTTTAAGGCCGTCGCCGACGTTGCGGTTTTGAAGTCGCGCCCCGCGCGGGCGCGTGGATTGAAACGAGCGTAGGTGACGACACTGTGATGGTTGCCTGGTCGCGCCCCGCGCGGGCGCGTGGATTGAAACCCCTGTGCCGCATCGTCTCCACAAAAGTCCTCAGCGTCGCGCCCCGCGCGGGCGCGTGGATTGAAACATCAACCAGAGGGCAACGGCCGCCCTCGTAACGGTGTCGCGCCCCGCGCGGGCGCGTGGATTGAAACCCTGACGGTTCGGGCGGCCTCATTAGCTTTATGGCGTCGCGCCCCGCGCGGGCGCGTGGATTGAAACGAGGTTGCCAGAGGACTACTGGCTGGTCCTGACGTCGCGCCCCGCACGGGCGCGTGGATTGAAACCGCTTTTTCAGGTTCCCGCGCACGGTCGATTGGTGTCGCGCCCCGCGCGGGCGCGTGGATTGAAACCCCTGTGCCGCATCGTCTCCACAAAAGTCCTCAGCGTCGCGCCCCGCGCGGGCGCGTGGATTGAAACGGCGAAAGGGCGGGCGCATAAGGAGGGCGCCATGAGTCGCGCCCCGCCCGGGCGCGTGGATTGAAACCACATAGCAGGCGCATACGAGCCTTCAGGGCCCTTGCGGGCCCGGCGTGCGGGTCAGGGCCGTAATCGAGGCCTCCGACGCAGTAATAGAGCGGGGAGGCTTTCTGCAGCATCGGGCAAAATTCACGGGCCACGGCATCGGTCTCGATACGGTGGAAGAACCGTACCTAATGGCGGGAAGCGAGGAGGCTCTGCGGGCGGGCGATGTGCTCTGCCTGGAGTCGGGCATCCTTATCAGGGACGTGATGGGCGCCCGTTTCGAGTACGAGGTCGTTGTCACGGATAGCGGAATGGAAGTACTGGGCGGCGCCGTACCGTATCTATGACTGCCATAGGCGCTTTCCGGCTTCCGCGCCTTGCACGCCCCACGCGCCGTGCTTAATTTAAGTTGAGTGCCTTTTGCGCCGGAAGACCGGCCGGCATAAACCCGAAGGAGGATGGCGCAGCCATGATAAAGGTAAAAAG
Organism: uncultured delta proteobacterium; assembly: GCA_963835595.1. Classification (GTDB taxonomy): domain Bacteria; phylum Desulfobacterota; class Syntrophorhabdia; order Syntrophorhabdales; family WCHB1-27; genus CAWEPK01. Next base: position 657,152 of record CAWIGL010000002.1, read on the forward strand.
GATATACGAATCTCCGACGCCTTCATCCGGCGACGGCAGGCGCGTGTTGGTCGACCGCCTGTGGCCGAGGGGGCTGCGGAAGGACGAGGTGGTCGTGGACGAATGGATGAAGGAGATCGCCCCGAGCAGCGGATTGCGCAAGTGGTTCGGCCACGACCCGGCGAAATGGGAAGAGTTCAAGAAGAGGTACGGGAAGGAGCTCGAAGACAAAAAAGGGCTCGTCGAGGGGCTCAGGAAAGACGCAAGGCGCGGGACGGTGACGCTCCTTTACTCCGCGAAGGACGCGGAGCACAACAACGCGGTGGCATTGAAAGACCTCTTGCAGTGATCCGCTTATCGCAAGCTGGAAGCGGCCGCTTGCGCGAATCCCGCAAACGGCTTCACCCGGCGGCCTTTCCTCTCGCCCTCACGGCTTACGCCGCCGGCAGCCACCCGTTTTTATGCGCTCAATGTCGCTGCTGTGCCGCTGAGTATCGCGTCCCCTACGCCGGGACCGAGGGTCTTCAGGCCGTCCACGAAGCCTTTCATGCTTTCTGCAGACCGGATCTCCTGGGGATAGTCCGTCCCGAAAACGAGCTGGGAGGGCTTCAGCTCAAGGAGCGCCGCCCTGACCGCGTTCAGGTGGCCGAAGAAGCCGCCTGTATCGAAGTATATCCTGTCGAGATAGTAATCGAACGGCTTGGGCGGGTTTTTGCCGTGCCGGGGGTCGCCCTCGGTGCCCCAGAAAGCCCTGTCCTGGTAGTTCCGCACGCGCCCCAGCAGGGCGGCTATCCCTCCGCCCAGGTGGGACATGACTACCTTGAGGCCGGGGAAGCGCTCCAGCACCCCGCCGTTGATCAGCCTGATAGTGCCCATGACCAGGTTAAACTCCCGGCCCACGGCACGGGCGAGGTCGAAGTCCTCGAAGCTGCCGACCGCCGGCACCGCCAGGCAGGGATGGATGAACAGGAAGACGCCCAGCTTCTCCACCAGCTCGTAGAATGGGTAGAGCTCCCCGGAGTCGAGCTCCCGTCCCTCCACGATGGAGGCCATCGCCGCCCCTGCAAAGCCGAGGTCGCCCACGGCCCTCTTTAGCTCGTCGAAGGCCGCATTTCCGCCAAGGGGCGGGATATGGGCCAGCCCCTTGATCTTCGAGGGGAAGCGTTTCTCCCAGGCGGCCAGGTCGTCGTTGATAAATTTGGCGATGTCCAGGCTCCCGCCCTCTATGCCCGGGGCGCTCGATATGTAGGCGCGGTCGACGCCCGCCAGTTCCATAGCCTCTATGTGTTTCTCCATCTGATAGAGGCGCGGGTGGAACGAATAGGACGGGATCCCGTTGCTGTAGACCAGCTTGAACGTATCGTTCCCCAGCTTGGCTTTTACCAGTTTTTCCGGCGCATAGTGGATATGAAAATCGACGATCATCAGTCCCTCCTGCCCGGACACGAGCGAGGCGGCCGGCCGGATATGCCCGGTCTCCCTCATCATCGCAATCTCAGGGCTGTCCCATTATCGTGCATATGGCCGGTCCCTGTCAACGGGTTCTTGCCATAAGCGGGCCAAACGCTTGTGGGCCTGAGTATCGGTAAGGCAGGGGAGATTCCGAAATGCGTCTGCCCTGTTGAAAGTCCTACCATGGGTCTTTGGCGGGTGCGGATAACGAATCAGAGTCTTTCTCCAATCTCCCGCATAAGGATCGCTTTCATGTTCCGGCTCACGTTCCCGACAAAAACGGGGTTGTTAATCAGGGCCTCAAGGTCAAGCCGGATGCTGCGGATATCCACGCGGGCGACCATCTCAAGGAGTTTTTCCTTGAGGGATTCCATGCTGTCGAACCCTTCGATACAGGAAAGATTGGGCTTGAAGCCTTTTTGCAGATACCAGAGAAGATCGAAGTAGTCACGGCCTTTCACTGTCACGATAGTCCTGCCGCTCTTCTCCGTCTTCTCCCACTTCCGCGAAAGGATCGCCCGAATCTTCGTTGCCATGAGCGTGGCCGGGTCAGGCGTCTTGATAAGAATGGACCGGCCGAACTTGAAGACCGGGCGGATATCCGTTTTGTAGCCCCGGCAAAAGTCGAAATCCGAATAGACCTCGACCTTGAGAAAGAGGATGTCCGTCTCATTCCTGGCGGAAAGGCCCAGATCGCGCAGGATCGGGAACTTGAGGTAAATGCGGAACTTCTGGACCGTGGTCTTTACCTGAAGATCACTGCGCTTGAGAAAATAGTCTTCCAGGTCCCTGGCCAGCTCTGCCACTTTTACCTTCTTGGTTTCGTCGATAAAGTCCAAGTCTTCGGAAAGCCGCTGGAGGTCAAAACAGTGGGCGAGGGCCGAGCCGCCATACAAGAGAAGCTGACTATAGACCGGATGCGAATAAATGAAATCAAGCACCACAACCTGCAGGTATTCCTTGAAAAGGTTTCGTTTAAAGAGATTGTTCCGGGAAGGTGACTCCCTGATGATATCGGCAAGAATCGGCTTAATGGTTTCCGTAATGGTTGTTACTTTAGCCAACCGATGATTTCCTTCATCCTGTGCGATTTTTCTTTCTTCACATAACCTTCTAATTCTTTGAAATCCCTTTTGGTGAATTCGCCCAAGTTGAGCCGGAGCTCCTCCACGGCCTGCTTGTAGAGCAGCAGCCTCTTGCGGAAATAGAGGAAATCAAAAAGGGCTTTGGCTTTGGTGGCCTTGAGAATCGAAAAATCGCCCTTCTTCGCAACCTTGAATCCGACAAACAGCTCCTCTTTGATCTTATGGTAGATAAAGGTCCCCAAGTCATTGGAGAACTGCCCTGTTCTTCGGAGCCCCACCGAAGTTATGTTCCAGGGGATTTCCGTGAGCATGTTATGCTCATAGAGAACGTAGTCAAGGCTCAGATAAGAGGGCGGATACAGTTTGTTGGCTGAGAATTCCACGTAATCTGAGAAGGTCCCTCTCCGCTCTGCATTGTCTAAATAGCTCTTGGCCACATAGAGATTCTTTCTGAGGCGAATCATCGTTCCGCGCCGCACCTGCCGGGAAAGGATTATATTCAAGGATGTCCTATCTTCCCCCGTCGGGGCAAGATCGGCAGCGTTAAAGAAAGGCAGCGTCGCCACCAGTTTGGCTATTCGTCTTGTTCCGATATGCTCGTTTCTCATAATATACATCAATGGTATATTATCAGAAACGTGTCGTCAAGTGAGGCGCTCCTGTTTCCGGCTACAGATAGTCGGACTTACTTATGGCAGATCGACGGGATACACAATCCTGAACGTAGTCCCCTCGCCCGGAGAGCTTTCAAAGGATATCCTTCCCTTAAGGTAACGCTCGGTGATAAGCCTTGCGCCGTAAGTGCCGACACCTCTGCCGGCTCCCTTCGTGGAAAAGGAACGCTGGAACACCTGGAGCTGAACCTCTTTTGGCATTACCGCCGGATTGTGTATCCAAAATTCGGTTCCCCCGGTTGCCGGGCGGCATCCGATGGTGACTGTCTCACCGTCTTTGGAGGCTTCGATAGCATTTTTCACAAGATTCCCGATAACTCTTCTTAGGAGGACAGGGTCGCTCCTGAAGGTAATGCCCTCCGAAGCCGGGTCAAGCCGGACAGGGCACTGCGTCTCCCCGCTCTGGCCCTCGTGCTGGTCGATTACTGCCTTCAGGAACTCAATCGTCTCGATGTGTTCCAGATTGACGGCGAGCTCGTTGCTCTCGGCTTCGAGCAATTGTCTCTGCGCGTTAACCTCCTCAAGCAGACGCCTCGTAAGGGCATGAATCTTTTCTGCGCGCCTCTCCGGCTCTTTCCAGGGCTTTTCCGCCAGGAGCTGCGAGAAGCCGTGTATCGCCCCCGCCGTATTGATGAGGTCATGAAAGAAGATCCGTTCGAGTGATTTCCTTCTCTTCTCGTTGCTTATATCGATGGCGGAGAAAAGGGTATACCCCTCCCCGTTAATAGATACGGATGTTGCCCTGACGCGGAGGTCGAGGGCGTTGCCGTCCCTCTGCAAGATACGGCATTCCCGGACGTCGTCCATTCCTGTCTGGCTCGTAAGGATCGCATTGACCGCACCGCACGTCTGGCAGAACTCGGTCGTGCCGCAGCCCTCATGCCTCTCGGAAGCGTGTACGCAATTAAGGGCTTCGCCCGGACGCAGCCCGCATAGGACAAGCGGGTCTTTGACATTGAGCAGTGAGGTTAAGGCAGCGTTGGCAAAGACAATCTGCCTTTCCCGGTTCAGGATAACGCAGGCCTCGGAAATCCCGTCGAGCAATTGCCGTACGACGGCGTTCCTGGCAATGCCGTTGAAATGCAGGACCACTTCTTCTTGCGGCTTACGGAAAGGCGGAGCGAATAGGGTAGTTCCGTTTGCACAATTTGCGGATGAGCCGGTCATGTGATATCCCTCGCTGGTCGGATTCGAGCTTCGGGAATATTATAGAAAAGGCGATCCTTTTTTGCAAACGTGTCATTCGTGCCTGTCCATCGGTCCGGGCGTTTTTTTCTTGACAATAATCCGCAAACGATGGAGTATTGAAATGGCGAATATACGAATTGTCGGACATTTCAACTTTTGATGGGGCTGCGGCTATGGAAAACCTCGCAGGGAAAAATGGAAACAGGGCGCCGGCTATGAAGCGACGGGATTTGCAGTTCCGGCCGCTGAAGCCAAAAAGGGCCTTTGAGGACATTTCCGCCGAGATCAAAAGGCTGATCTTTTCGGGGGTCCTCAAGCCGGGAGACGTGCTGCCTTCGGAGACGGCACTGGCGGCGCAGTTCGGGGTCGGCCGCCAGACCGTGCGCGAGGCGTTGCTGCGGCTTAGGCTTGCAGGCTTCATTGTGGTCCAGAAAGGGGCGACGGGGGGAGCGGTCGTGGCCGATACGGTCCTCAACTCCATAAGCGACCTTTTTCTCGACGCCTTCTGCGTGAAAAAGATGACGACGGACCACCTGACCAGGGCCCGCCTCGACATCGAGAAAGTCATATTGAAGAACGTCTTCGAGGCAAACGACAGACAGGCCATAGGGCGCATCAGGCAGGCGGTGCGGGAGGCGGCGGTAAAGTTCAACAAGCACCTCCGTCCCTTTGACGACCAGCTCCGCTTCCACACGCTTCTGGCCGAGGCGACGGGAAACTACGTGTTCGTAATCCTGGCGGAGTCGTTGATGTCCGTCGTCGCCCATTTCCACAGCGTCCTCAGGATCGGCATGAGCACGATCAAGAGGGCGCAGGCGGCCCACGAGCGCGTTATCGACGCCCTGGAGAAGGGGGACGAGGCGCGCGCCCAGGAAGAGCTTGAGGGGGACATCCTCCAGGTGGACCAGACCTACCGGAGCTTGAGGAAGACCGCTGAAGCCGCTGAGAAAAAGCGAAGGACAGTAAGGAAAACAAAACAACATAGAGGGGTGGATGGATGAAGAAGAACCTGGATATGCGCGACTGGATCGAGAAGCTGGATAAGGCGGGCGAGCTGCTCACGCTGACGAAGCCGGTCGATCCGAACACCGAGATGGGCGCCCTGCTTTACGGCTCCCGCGACAAGGCGCTCCTTTTCAAAGACGTCAAAGGCTTTCCGGGATGGAGGGCGCTGGGCATGGCGCCCGCAAACCTTAAGCAGGCGGCCCTTGCATTCGATGTCCCCTTGGAAGGCGTGATAAGGGAGTTCTCGAGGAGGGCGAAGAACATGCGGAAAACGGTGGTGATCGAGGACAGCCCGCTGAAGGAGGTCGTGCATACGGGCGACGAGGTGGACCTGACCAGGCTGCCTGCGCATATCGCCGGGCAGCGTGACGGCGGACGGTACATCACCTCCGGCCTCATCATTGCCCGCGACCCCGATACGGGCATCAGGAACATGAGCTTCCACCGTATGCAGATCAAGGGGCCGAGAAGGCTCGGCATCCTGATGGTTCCCCGGCACCTGTACCTGATCCATCAGAAGAACGAGGCGCAGAACAAGCCGACCCCTATCACCGTCATGATCGGCCACCACCCCATGTTCTATTTTGCCGCGGCCTACACGGGACCCGCCGACATGGACGAGCTGGAGCTCGCGGGCGCCCTCCTTCAGGACGACGTGCAGGTGCTCCAGTGCGCGACGAACGACCTCCAGGTGCCCGCGTTTTCAGAGGTTTGCTTCGAGGGAGAGATACTGCCCAAGGTCCGGGAGGAAGAAGGGCCGTTCTCCGAGTTCCAGGATTACTACGTCGCGGGGACCGGCATGAACCCCGTGATACAGGTCAACAGGTTCATGATGCGCAAAGACGCCATCTACAAGGAGATACAGAACGGGTCCGAGGTCGAGGGCTGCGTTTACCACAAGATCCCCATGTCGACCGCGATTTACGAGCGGCTACAGACGGTGGGCGGTTTCACCGACCTCATCAACGTGCTGATGCTGCCCGGCATTTTCGCCTGCGTCGTCCAGTTGAAGCAGCGCTTCAAGGGGGAGGCGAAGAACGTGCTCATGGGCGCCCTCTCTTCCCAGTACCTCCATCCGAAGGTCGTCATCGCCGTCGACGAGGACGTGGACATCTTCAACCCGGCCGACGTAATATGGGCGCTCAACACGCGGGTCAACCCGGCGACGGACGTCTTCATCGTCAACGACGTGAGGGTCCACCCGATGGACCCGACGGGCTTCGAGGTGGTAAAACCGGGCAGCCCCCTCGGCTGGTCGAGGATCGGCTCGAAGATGGGCATCGACGCCACGAAGCCGCCTTTGTCGGAGCCGGAGGCGAGGTTCGAGTTCGAGCGCATAAGGCCGATCAACATAGATAAGATCAAAAGGGAAGACTACCTGTAAGGGGGCAATATAAGGGGGGGGGGCGTGACCGGCGATATGCATAAGTCGAAGGGAAGGGTCTTGAAGGTCGCATCGAACATCTGCGCTCTGGCAGGCTTCCTGATCGCCATCGTCGAGTCGAGGGGCGTAGGAATGCCGCTCAAGGCGGCGCCGTGGGCGAGCGTATCCACCATAATATTGTGGGTGGCGGCCCTCGTCCTCGGATACCTGGCGTTCGCGAGGGGCAGGAAGGCCCCCGGTCCGTCCCCTCTGTGGCTCAAGCTGTGCGGCTTCGTCAGCGCCTCTTCTTCGATCATCCTCACGCTGATGATCCTCTTCGGCTATCTTTTCTATCCCACGGTGGAAAAGAGCTTCGTGGCCGCCTGGAACGCCTATTTCCTCATGGCGTCGCTCTTCGTTATGGGCCTTGCCATCAACGCCGACGATTGGAAGGGGATAGTGGCGCGCCCGAAGGTCGTCGGCCTGTGCGTCCTGATCAGGTGGGTCTGCGTGCCCCTGGCCGCATATGCCTGCGCCTATCTGAGCTTTATCAAGCTGCTGCCCCCCGGCGTCGGGCAGTCCCTGGCCGTGGGCATGATCCTTCTCGGCGCGGCGCCGACAGGGACCGCCTCGAACGCCCTGACGATGGTCGCCCGGGGGGACCTTGCCCTTTCGGTATCCGTCACCACGATAAATACGATCCTCTCCCCTTTCCTGCTGCCGGTCATTACCTTATGGATGGCCGGGAGGATGACGCACGTTGACGCCCTGGGCATCTTCCAGGACCTGCTGCGCATGGTGATCCTCCCGGTCGGCGTGGGCAGCCTCCTCGGTTCCGTCTTCGTGAAGCAGTTGAGCCGCATCAAGCCCGCCCTCGGCCCTATCGCCGTAATCTGTCTCGGCATGATTATGATGGGCAGCATGTCGAAGGGGACGAGCACGATCCTCAAGCACCTTTACATCCTCCCCTACCTCGCAGGGGGATGCGTGCTCTTCTCCGTCGTCACTTATATAATAGGGTACTTCCTGCCCAAATTCACAGGATTCAACGCGAAGGAGCGGACGGCCGCGTGTTTCGAGGTCGCTATAACGAACGCCGCCCTGACGATGACGATTGCGGCGAGGCACTTCACCCCCCTCGCAGTCGTCGTATCGATCTTCTATGCAAAGGTCATGGTGATAGTGGGCGCGGTCGTCGTAGTCCCGATATTCCAGAAACTACAGGACAAGGAGGCGGCGGCGGCCGATCAGGGTGGGCTCGCGGCAGCCAAGAGGGCCGCGCCGTTGTAAGGGAGACCGGGGGCTATCTCCTTTTCGCGCCTGCCGGATGCCGCTCCACGTAAACCGCTTGCGCCTGTACATCCCGTCGAAAACATTGCAACACTCCTTCGCCATCGGTCCGCCTCCTGTATGCGGGTTTACGCCTTCATCGCCCATCATACCATAGTCCGACGGCAGGGTGGCGCAAGCCGCCCGTCTCCTGGTATAATGGGGGGCGGCGTAAGCCGTCAAGACGAAAAAGGAGGCAACCATGGACTATCCTTCCGGCCGTCATTTCCTTCAAATCCCCGGGCCGACGAACGTCCCGGACCGCGTCCTGCGGGCAATGGCAAAGCCCACCATCGACCACCGCGGCCCGGAGTTCCAGCGCATGGCGAGGGAGGTCCTCGAAGGTCTCGCGCGCGTCTGCAAGACGGCCGGCCCCGTAGTCATTTATCCCTCATCGGGGACCGGGGCGTGGGAGGCATCCCTGGTAAACACCCTGTCGCCGGGCGACCGGGTGCTCATGGTCGAGACGGGCCATTTCGCGACCCTGTGGAAAGGCGTAGCGCTCAAGCTGGGCCTCGATGTCGATTTCATCCCGACAGACTGGCGGCGCGGCCCCGACCCCGCGGAGATAGGGACAAGGCTATCGGCGGACAAAAACGGGTCGATCAAAGCGGTTGCCATCGTCCACAACGAGACATCGACGGGCGTTACGAGCCGCGTCGCCTCCGTGCGCAAGGCCATCGACAACGCGGGCCACCCGGCGCTCTTCATGGTCGATACGATCTCGTCGCTCGCCTCCATCGACTACAGGCACGACGAGTGGGGGGTCGATGTCACGGTGGGCTGCTCGCAAAAAGGCTTGATGCTGCCCCCGGGCATCGGCTTCAACGCGGTCAGCGAGAAGGCCCTGGCGGCTGCGAAAGGCGCAAAGCTGCCTAAGTCTTACTGGGACTGGGCGCCGATGCTCTCCGCCAACAAATCGGGCTTCTTCCCTTACACGCCGCCGACGAACCTCCTCTTCGGCCTCCGGGAGTCGCTTGCGATGCTCGACGAGGAGGGCCTGGAGAACGTCTTCGCGCGCCACAGCCGCCACGGAGAGGCGACGCGAAGGGCTGTCAGGGCCTGGGGCCTGGAGCTGCTCTGCCAGGTCCCTGAAGAATACAGCAGCTCCCTCACGGCCGTGCTGCTGCCTGAGGCGGACGCCCTCCGGAAGGTCATACTCGAAAAATTCAACATGTCGCTCGGCAACGGCCTCGGGAAGGTCCAGGGCAAGGTATTCCGCATAGGCCACCTCGGCGACTTCAACGACCTGATGCTGGCCGGCGCATTGAGCGGCATCGAGATGGGCCTGGCGCTCGCGGGCGTGGCGCACAAGCAGGGCGGGGTTGCGGCGGCCCTCGATTATCTGGCGGAGGAAAGAAAGAACCATGGATAAGAAGCGAATCTTTCGGGAGATTGCCGGGATGATCGAGGGGGAAATCCTCTACGACGACCTCACCCTGACGCTTTACAGCAGCGCTGCGTGCCTTTTCCGGGTAAAGCCCCTCGCCGTGGTACAGCCGAAGAACAAGGACGATGTCGTCAAGCTCGTGCGATACGCCGCCGGGCAGAAGATACCGCTGACTGCGAGGGGCGGAGGGACGAGCCGGGCAGGCAACGAGCTGGGCGAGGGCATAGTCGTCGATTTTTCCCGCCACATGAACCGCCTCCTGGAGGTGGACGCCGGGCACATGCGGTCCCGCGTGGAGCCGGGCATCATGCAGGGCGCCTTGAACAAAGCCGTCAAGTCCCAAGGCATCTTCTATCCCATCGACCCGTCAACGAGGGAGCACTGCACGATCGGCGGGATGGTCGCCAACAACTCGAGCGGCCCCCACGCGGTCAAGTACGGGGCGACCCGCGACACGGTCCTCTCCCTTGAGGTCGTACTCGCAAGCGGCGACGTGATATCGACCGGCCCTGGCGCACAAAACGATGCGAAAGGGCTGCCGGGTGATATCTACCGGAAGATGGACGACATCCTTGCCCGATACAAGACACCGCTCGAAGAGGAAAAACCCTTCACTGTGAAGAACTCGTCGGGCTACGACCTCTGGCGCCTCCGGACCGGCAACGGACTCGACCTGACATCGCTCTTTGTAGGCTCCGAAGGAACCCTCGGCCTCATCACGGAGGTGACGCTCAGGCTCTGGCAGCTTCCCGGCCGCACCCTTGGCGGTCTCGTCTACTTCGACGACCTGGAAAAAGTGGGACCGGCCACCTTGAGGATACTCGAATCGAAGCCGACGATGCTTGAGATCATCGAGAGGCGCATCCTCGACCTGGCAAGACAGCAGAAGGCAGAGCTTCGGCCCTATCTGCCTGATGGCGCGGAGGCCGTCCTCTTCATAGAGTTCGAAGGCGGCGCAGAGGAGGAGCTCCGGTCAAAGTTCGCCTCTGTCGAGAAGGACCTGCTGGCCGCCGGGCTTGCCACGGAGATGAGGGTCGCCAAAGACGCTCGTGACATGGCGATGCTTGAGAAGGTCCGGTCCGTCTCCGGGCCGATCCTGAACAAGACGAAAGGCCCCAAAAAACCGGTCGCCTTCATCGAGGACGCAGCGGTCCATCCGAGCCGCCTCCCCCAGTATATAAAGGGCCTGCGCGACATCTTCAGGCGCTTCGATGTAGACGCGGGCATTTACGGCCACGCGGGCGACGGCAACATGCACCTCATGGTCTTCCTCGACTTGAGACGGCCGGAAGAGGTGCGAAAGATGGTCGCCCTCGCGGACGCCGCCTACGACCTTGTCCTTTCTTTGAAGGGGACGATAAGCGGCGAGCACGGGGACGGACGCTTGAGGACCCACTACACGAAGCGTCAGTACCCCCGGCTGTACGAGGCATTCAAGGAGGTCAAGGCGCTCTTCGACCCTGACTCCATTCTCAACCCCGGCTCGATAGTGGGAGGGGACGAGAACCCCCTGCCCCTTTTCCTGAAATTCAAGAAGGAGAGGGGGACCGCTGCCGGGATCGTCGCCGGGCAGTCCGTCAGGGAGGCGGTCGAGGCGTGCTCCGGGTGCGGGAAGTGCCGCTCTTACTGCCCCGTCGCCATGGAGGTGATGGAGGAGTGGGTCACGGGCAGGGCTAAGGCGAGCCTCATCAGGGAGTACCTGGCCGGCACCCTCGACGAGAAGGTCGTCGCCTCCCCGCGCTTCAGGGAGGTGCTCGACTCGTGCGTCAACTGCAAGCGGTGCCTGACGGAGTGTCCGTCCGGCGCCGACATCCCCTGGGTAGCCCTTTCCGGACGGGCGCTTGCAGTAGAGCTCCAGGGCGAGCCCCTCTCCCGCAAGCTCATGGCGAACACGCGCTTTCTTTGTGAGATGGGCAGCACCTTCGCCCCCCTCGCTAACTTTGCGGGCGGCGTCGCCCCTTTGCGCTGGGGATTGGAGGCCCTTACGGGCCTCGACAGGAGGCGCCGCCTGCCGCCTTTCCAGAGAAAGACCCTGCGGAAGTGGATGGAGGACCGCCCCCGGCTGCACCGGGATAAGCAGGTCGCCTATTTCCTGAGCTGCTACTCCAATTTCAACGACCCGGAAGGGGATGGGCGCGCGACGGTCGAGGTGCTGGAGCACAACGGCTTCGAGGTGCTCCTGCCCGACTTCCGCTGCTGTGGGGTCGCCAGGCTAAGCTCAGGCGCCGTAAACGCGGTAAGCGAGGACGTGCGAAGCAACGTCCGAATGCTTGCCGGGCTTTCCGCGAAGGGTATACCCGTAGTTTTCAGCGAGCCTAGCTGCGCTCTTGCGGTAAAGATGGAGTATCCGAGGATCGCAGAGTCGGAGGAGGCCCTGAAGGCAGGGCGGAACTGTTACGATATCCACGAGTTCCTCATGCAGCTCTACAAAAAGGGGGAGCTCGACACGCGGTTCGCACGGATGGACCTGTCGGTAGGCTACCACAACCCCTGCCACCTCCGCGCCCTCGGCATAACGAGCGAGCCTGCCGACCTGCTGCGCCTGATCCCAGGCGTTGAAGTCAAGGTCTACAGCGACCAGTGCTGCGGCATAGCGGGCACATTCGGCCTCAAGAAGAAGAACTACGAGCTTTCCATGGCAATCGGTCAAAAGCTCTTCAAGGAGATCGCCGCTTCAAAAGTCGATGAGGTCGTGACGAGCTGCGGCGCCTGCTCCATGCAGATCTTGCAGGGGACGAGGAGGAAGGCCGTAACGCCCGTTGCGCTGCTCGCCCTGGCCTACAGGCAGGAAGAGCAGCCCGCACAGGAAGGATGTGAAGCAAGCATTGGATAAAGACAAAGAAAAGAGGAGGAACACGGGATGAGCGTACCCATGATGTCCCTGATCGCCCTGCTGATTGCAATCGTCGTAAGCTGCTTCACGTCGCTCAATATCGGCACCCTCGCCATAGGCCTGTCGCTCATCGTGGGTTATTACCTGGGCGGGCTGAAGGTCACCGAGATCGTCAAAGGCTACCCTACGAACCTCTTCATCCTTCTGGCGGGAACCACTTACCTCTTCTCCATCGCCCAGGCGAACGGGACGCTTGAGAAAATATCGAAGTACGCGGTGAAGGCGGTCCGGGGGAACATAGCCTTTTTGCCCGTCGTCCTCTTCTTCCTCGCCTTCGGCCTCTCTTCGATGGGGCCAGGCCAGATCACCGTATCGGCCCTGCTGGCAGGGCCTGCCATGATGCTCGCGGAGCAGGTCGGCATCTCGCCCCTTCTGATGGCCCTCGTCGTCGGCAACGGCGCGCTCGCGGGGTCGATGTCGCCCATCGCGCCCCCAGGCATCATCGCAACGGCCATACTGAAGAACATGGGCATGACGGGTGTTACCGTCACGCTCTGGATGAACATGCTCCTCTGCCAGTCGGCGGTCTCGCTCCTCGCCTATATCCTCTTCGGCGGTGTGAAGCTCCTGCGCACCAGGGACAAGGGACAGCAGGAGACCCTCAGGAACATTGCGGTCGAGCGCTTTACTGGGTCCCAGATCGCGACGATGGCGGGCATAGGCGTCCTCATCGTAGGGGCGATATTCTACAAGGTGGACATAGGCTTCGGGGCCTTCATGATAGGCGCCGTCCTCTCCCTCTTCAAGACCGTGGACGAGGGCAAGGCGATAAAGGGGATGCCGTGGGGGACGATCCTCATGGTTACGGGCGTCACGGTCCTCGTCGAGCTTATGAGCAAGGTGGGGGGCCTCAAGCTCTTCGCCGAGCTGATGGCCGGGATGTCGAACTCCTATACGGTTACGATGGTCGCCGGCTTCTGGGCCGGGCTCGTCTCCGCATACGCGAGCACGACGGGCGTGATACTGCCCGCCTTCCTGCCTATGGCGCCCAATCTTCTCAAGCTCGTCGGAGGGACCGACCTCCTAGCCCTGATATCGTCGATAATCGTCTGCGGGTTCCTCGTCGATTTAAGCCCCCTCTCCACGATAGGGGCCGTCTTCATCGCAAATGCGGGGCCGAGCGCAGACAAGCCGAAGCTCTTCAGGAACATGCTGATCTGGGGCCTCTCCATGTCTGTTGTCGGCGCCATCATAAGCTGGCTCGCTTTCACGGTGCTTAAATTGCCTTAACCGGAAAAGCGACTCGGCTGGAAGATTGTGCATTCCCATGAGTCATGGGCTGATATCAATCATTGAGCTGGAGGTGGAGTAATGGCGACCCCACGGAAACGTTCGGCGGCTCAGCGGGGGAGAGGGCTTGCCATCCTGGCAGCGGTCCTTTTCGTCTGCGCATCGTTCTGTTGCCCTCCGGGAAGCGCCCTCGCAGAGAAATCCCAGCCTCCCCTTCAGGCGCAGCAGGGACGCTACTTCAGATGGTCGAGCCCCGCGAGCTGGCGCGTCAGCGAATCGAACGCAGGCGTCACCCTCACATCTCCTGACGGCAAATACGCTGCCTTTCTGGCGACCCTCATGAGGTCGAGAGGCAGCAGGACGCCCATCGATTTCATGCGGTGGATGCTCGCGAGCACAGGCTGCACCAACGTGCGCGTCGTCTCAGGCAAGCGGCTGCCGCCCCAGCGCATGTCATATCAGACGTGGCAGTTCATCGAGGCTACCGTCTCCTTCACGGTTAAAGGCGTGCCGACGACGGCAGTCATCAAATCGGGCGTAGCCAACTACGGGGGGATGAACGACGCCATGATCGTCGGCTACCAGGCGGCAAGCAGCGAGTTTGCCAACGCCCGCTCCTTCATGCCGAAGATCGCGAAGAGCATCGTCCTGACGAACGCCGCCCAGGCAAACGGCAACGATACGATCATCCATCCGAAGAACAACCCCCTCGACAACACGGCGACGATAAAGTCATGGGAGAACAGGCAGCGGGGCATCGATCAGGCGATGCGCAACAACTCGAACGCGCGACGGGGGACCGTAGACCTCTACGACCCTTCCACGGGCGAGAAGCTCAACGCCTGGAGCCAGAACACGAACTATTACTGGCGGAAGCCCGGCACCAATGAAGTCGTGGGGACCAAGACGTACAACCCTCCGGGGGTCGGCTACGTGCCGCTTCAGACACAGCCGCCCCAACAGGGGCGTTAGCAGGAATTACCGACACAGGCGCTCTTTAGGGGTCGCCGGCCCATCCCGCCCGCTCACGGCCTGTCGAAGAAAGGGTTCTTTCCGGTAGCGGAAAGGGGGATGCCGATGACGATGTCCGCATCGAGAAGGCCCAGGGCCTTCGCGGCGGCCCCGACCGTGTACATGATCCGGTTGTCGATGCCCATCTCCGCCGCAAGCTTGACGGCCGAGCCAAGGGCAATCCCGATGTCGATGGCCTGGAATATACACGCCGGCCCTGTGAAATCTTCACCCTTCCGGGGCCCGGCCGCTGCAAGCTCGGCGCAGGTCCCAAAGCCGCACGCCCCGCAGTTGAAAGGAAGCTCGATCTTCTTCGGGTCCCTTTTCACACCGACGAGAAGGACGGCAGACGCGCATCTCGCGTTGCCGGCGTCCCTTCCGAAGATCGGGAGATCGGTCGATTTCTCCCCACGCTTCTTCTCCATTGCCGAGGCCAGCCTTTCGAGGTCGGCGCCGGAGACGACCGCGGTGCTGAGCGCATCGACGCCCCGTGTTTTCGGCGCAGTTCGCATGGCCAGCGCCATCATCGCCGCCCCCGCCCGGATGCCCTCGTGCTCCATCTCTTCACTGCCTATAATGGCCATCGGTCCCCTTTCTTTTTGAGACGTGGGCGCATCGCGCCGGAAGCCCGCCGGAAGCCCTCATGTCTCCCTTGCTTCTTGTGCCGTCACCGGCTGAACTGGGGGCCGCCTCCGGGCATGCCGCCGCCCAGGCCCCCACGGCCGCCCCGCCCGCCGCCGGACCGCCTTCCCGAATCGCCCATAGCTTTTTTGCATTCCCCGACCGACCCTTCCCCGCACTCCCTTCCGTCCACCCAGTACGCGCCGGACAGGTTCGCCCCCGAAAGGTCGGCGTTGGTCAATTTCGCGCCGGAAAGCTCCGTGCCGGCAAGCCTTGCCTGCTTGAGGGAAGCGCCGGTCAGGTCCGCGTTGGAGAGGTCGGCCCCGGAAAGGTCGGCCTTAGAAAGGTTGGCGTGGAGAAGGCGGGTCTGTTTCATGCTGGCGTTTCGCAGGTTCGCGCCCGATAGGTTGGCATCGGAAAGGTTGTCTTCCGACAGCCTGGCCCCCGCAAGCCTGCATCCCGACAGATCGACGCCGTGCAGGTCCGCGCCGCCCAGGTCGCAAAACGGACACTGCTTCGTCGCCAACAGTTTCTCCATGTCTTCCTGCTTGAACGCAAGCGCCGGGTACGGGGCGGCAAACAGCGGGAGGAGGACCGCGCAGAGGGCAAGGACGTCGCTAAAGCCCTTCAAGGCTCGCTCCATCATATCGCAGTAAGTCGCATCTGCGTGGCAGAAGGTTACAGCCATACTTAAAAAATACCCCGGCCCTTCCTGTCCCCTATGATTCCCTTTCGAGTATGTGGTCCGCGAGGTCGAGAAGCGCTTTCTTATACTGCGAGGCGGGGAAAACGTCGAGGAGCGCCTTCGCCGCGTCGATATGCCCCTTCGATACGGAGGCCGTGTAGTCGAGGCCGCCGTACTTCTTGATGATGCCCTTTACCTCGCGGAAGTCCTTCAGCGTGGTCCGCCTCTTGGCAAGGTCCGCCTCTATCGCCTCTTTCTCCGCATCCGTCGCTGCGGCAAGGGCGCGGATGAGGGGGAGCGTGACCTTCCCTTCCTTTAAGTCCCTGCCCGCGTCTTTCCCAAGGGTCCTGCCGCTGGAGGTATAATCGAGAAGGTCGTCCGTAAGCTGAAAGGCCATCCCCAGGTGGTACCCGTAATCCCGCAGGGCAGCGCGCAACGGCTGCTCAACGCCGCCCAGGAGCGCGCCTATCTCGCAGGCAGCCGAAATCAATGTTGCCGTCTTGCGCTCGATCACCTCGTAGTATTCCTCCTCGCGCGTCTTCGCGTCGGAGGTCTTGAGCAGCTCCATGATCTCGCCCTCGGCGAGGTCCGTCGTAGCCTTCGACATGACGCGCAGTATCTCCTCGTTGTGATGGGAGACCATGAGGTCGAAGGATTTGGTGAAGAGGAAGTCGCCGACGAGGACGCTCGGCTCGTTCCCCCACACGGTGTTGGCCGTGGCCCTGCCCCTTCTCGTCTCCGCGTTGTCCACGACATCGTCGTGGAGCAGCGTGGCCGTATGGATGAACTCTACTATGGCGGCGTAGGGGAGGTGGTCGTTGTTCCGGCAGCCGCACATCCTTGCGGAGAGGATCACCAGTATGGGTCTTATCCTTTTCCCTCCCGATTTTACTATATGGTGCACGACCTCCTGGATGAAGGGGATCCGGGTGGTAAGGAGCTTTTCTATGGACGATTCCAGCTTCTCAAGGTCCTCCCTGATGAGCTGCACCACCTCGGCCATGCACGCTTTCTCACGCATAGTATCTTTTCACTTCTTCCGTATAATCATCGTTCTCGTAAATATAAAGGGGACGCCCCACCGATACGCCAGTCCCCGCACCCTTCATGCATTCGGCAAGGGAAAGCACGGCCGTCTCGCCCTGCCTCGAATAGACGGGCCTCAATCTCTTAGGCTCAAGACCCGCCGACTGCGCCGCACCGACCAGCTCCGCCAGCCTGCGCGCAGGGTAGACCATGCAGAGCCTGCCGTGGGTGGGGAGCAGGAGCGCGGCCGTCGAGACCAGCGCCGGCAGGTCGAGGCCGGACTCGTGGCGGGCAATCAGGCGCGACCGGCCCGGGCTTGTCCTGCCCGTCCCGGCCTTAACGTACGGCGGGTTCGAGACGATAACGTCGAAGCTGCCGGGCCTTATCCCGGCCGTCCGCACGTCGCCTTTAAGGAACTCTACGTTCGCGCACATGTTCAATGCCTTGTTCCTCAGGGAAAGCTCGTAGAGCTCCTCCTGGACCTCGATCCCGACAAGCCTGTTTGTAAAGCCTCTCCTCGAAAGATATACCGGTATGATACCACAGCCTGCCCCTATATCCAAAAGAGTTTCGCCCTTTTTCAGATCGACGAAGTTGGCGAGAAGGAACGGGTCGATGGAGAGGCGGTATCCCTTCTTCTTCTGGATGAGCCTCACTTTTCCGTTGCAGAATACGTCCAGGGTCTCGTCGGCCTTCGGCGAATCAGGCATATTTGTAGAATACAAGGCCGGTCAGGATCTTCGGGTAAAAATAGGTCGTTTTGGGCGGCATGAAGAGGCCGTTGTCTGCGATTGCCTTCACCTCTTCGACGGACGTGGCCGGGACGAAGACGGCAGCATCGCCCTCGCCTGCCTCCACGAGCCGGGCGGCCTCGTCCGCGTCGTTAAAGTACGAGATCGCGTCATCGTCCACCCCCAGCAGGTGCTTGAGCACGCCCCTGTGGATAACGCTCACCTTGAGGCCCCGCAGCGCCGGGTGGCTGTCCGGGTCGAAGTCGATCGTCTTTTTTTGCGTCAGCCTGAAAAGCCCCGGCTTCTCCCCTTTGAAATAAAGGAAAAAGGAAAGCGCAGGCCCGGACGATATCCCTTCGATGACTCCGCCGACGGCCCCCGGCGCATACCCGGCCCCGGCGATATCGAAATAAGGGGAGAGCGCGTCGAGGACACGGGCTGCGGTCATACCGCCCTTCAGGCGCACGACCCGGTGATAAGGCAGTATGGCGATGCCGTCGGAGTGCATCTCCGTCAGGTACATGGCTACATAAGGAAGGCCAAGCTCTAAGGCGACGCTCAGCCTGTGATGGCCGTCCGCGACGTAAAGCTTCTTTTCTTCCATTGCGGAGGCGAGCGCGCCGAGGCCGGCAGGGTCGCTCAGGCGGTAGAACCTGTTCCCGATCGATAAATCGTCCGTAAAATCGTAGAGAAGTTCTTTAGGCGCTGCGTCTATCAGTCGCTCGATCTCTTTCGAGGGGTCTTCGTACATCGAAAAGACGAGGCTCGTGAAAAGGCCCAGTTTTTCGATAAGGTTACGCCTGTCCTCCCGCGCTGCCTTGCGCGTCTCCTCGTGGGTCAGTATGCGCCCAGGCTCAAGCCGCACGAGCGGTATTATCCCCCTTCGCCTTCGCACCCTTCCGCCGAGGGTGAATGCCTGCTCGTATATATAGACCGATTCCCGGCCGTCGTAGGAAAGGACGCCTTCGGCGAACCAGGCGTCGAGTGTCTCCTTCGCCGTCTCGTATACGTCCTTGCCGGCCTGCGCTATGGGCAGCTCCAGGCGGATGGCGTTGAAGCGGTCCCGCTCGTAGTAGGGGCGCGGATCAGGGATGATATCGTACGGCGGACAGACCCTTCCCGCAATACCGGCTGCGTATTTTTCCTTGTAGAGGAGACCTTTGAAGGGTCTGATAAGCTCCGGCATGGACCTGTTCTTTACCATGAAGGCCGGCCGGATGTCAATCACGCCAACGGCGCGCGGCGGAGTATACTTTTTGTGTACATGAGCACGCCGCGCCGAGAAAAACGGCACGAAAGGCGCGAAAGGATCGCGGCCCCGACCCTCCCGCGGACGGGTAGTTATTGACAGGGAAGCCCGCCGCCCATATAATGGATTCGACGGGCGGGTCGGAACGAAAAACGGCGTTCCGGCCGCCCGGTAATACAAGAGAGTGCGTTGGCCGGCAACGCCGAAGGGGTGATTACATGGAATTGATGGCCGTGATCAAAGAAAGAAGGAGCGTCAGGGCGTTCTCGCAGGAGCCGGTGGCCGACGCCCTCGTCCTCGAGGTCCTCGAAGCCGCCAGGCTTGCCCCCTCCTGGGCCAATACGCAGACATGGCGGTTCATCGTAGTAAAGGACGCAAAGACAAGGCAAAGGCTTTCCGAGACCCTGGGGGCCGCCAACCCGTGCCGCAGGGCGATAGCCGACGCCCCTGTCGTCATATGCCTCGCTTCGCTCTTGGGGTCTGCAGGCATGTACAAGGGCGCGCCTGCCACCAACAAGGGCGACTGGTTCATGTACGACGCGGGTATAGCCATGGAGCACGTGGTCCTTGCAGCCTGGGGCCTGGGGCTCGGCACCTGCCACGTCGGGGCCTTCGACGCCGCAAAAGCGGAGGAGGTCCTGGCCGTCCCTTCCGGGTATGCCATAGTTTCCCTCACCCCCCTCGGTTATTTCTCTCCCGTCTCGCACGTGACGCCCCGAAAGCCCATGCAAGAGATCGCATACCTGGACGCCTTCGGAAAACCGTATGCCTGACGAGCGGCTGCCCGGCCTGGGCAAGAAAACGATGCCCTCTCGACGCGACAGGAATATTTTCATAATTCGATCTCCGCGCGGGAAGAATTTCGCCCGCAGCCAAGTCTTATATAATGAATCGGAGAGGTCTTCCGTCAGGAGAGGACCTAAGTACGTTTCTGCAAGGGGGAAACGAATGGCAGCGCAGGGGATCGAAGAGATCATGCTTGACGAAATACCCAACAGGCGGCTCCTGAAACCGGCGGAGGTGGCGGCTTTTCTGGGCGTTTCGCCAAAGACCGTCTATCGATGGTGCGATATGGGGCTGATGGAAAGCATCAAGCTGAACAGGTCGGTCAGGGTGCTCAGGGCATCCGTTTTGACCTTCCTTTCTTACGAGCGGGAAAGCGGCCTCAGTTAGGCGCAGCCGTATAAATTCCACTTTATAATGTTTTCCCGACACCGGGCGCCGATTTCTATCCTGGGAGACTAAAGCGGCGGGACATCCCGTTTCCGGCCGCTGTCGTCGTCCGCCGGCCTGGTATAAACCTTTCGATAGCATTCCCCGACCATGTTTGTTATAATTGCAAAAATCTTTCGCGGAGGGCGTATGAGGAGACTTTTCCCCTTTCTGCTCCTGGCGATCATGCTGTCAGGACTTTACGGGTGTGGTTATAACGAGATGCAGACCAAAGAGGAGGCCGTTTTCGCTGCGTGGGGAGACGTCGAGGCCGCGTACCAGCGCCGCGCCGATCTCGTCCCGAACCTCGTCGAGGTCGTGAAGGGTTACGCGAAACACGAGAACGAGACCTTCAAGGCGGTGACGGAGGCGCGCTCAAGGGTGGGGTCCGTCCAGGTCTCGAAGGAGATGCTCAACCGGCCGGAAGAGATCGCGCGCTACCAGCAGGCTCAATCGCAGCTCGGCTCGGCCCTGTCGCGCTTGCTCGTCGTTTCCGAGCAGTATCCGAACCTCAAGGCGAACCAGAATTTCATGGACCTGCAGAACCAGCTCGAAGGCACGGAGAACCGCATCAACGTGGCGAGGGTGAGGTACAACAGGGCCGTGCAGGCGTTCAACGTCAGCATCAGGACCTTCCCCAACTCGCTAACCAACTCGCTGCTCCTCCATCTGACGAGGAAAGAGCCTTTCAAGGCTGACGAGGGTGCAAAGACCGCACCCAAGGTCAAATTCTAGGTACGCCATGAAGAGGAGGACGGTCGTACCCCTTCTTATTCCGGCAGTGATCGTGATATGCGCGGCCCTCGCGTCGCAGGCGGTCGCCCAACCCGTGCCGCAGTTGACCGGCCGCATAAACGATTACGCCCGCATGATATCGCCCGCAACCGCCCAGGCGCTTGAGGGCGAGCTTGCGCGGTTCGAGGCGAGCGATTCGACGCAGATCGTCGTGCTGACGATACCGAGCCTCAAAGGGGAGGACCTGGAGGACTTTTCCATAAAGGTCGCTGAAAGCTGGAAGATAGGCCACCAGGGCGTTGACAACGGCGTGATCCTCCTCGTGGCGAAAGACGACCGCAAGGTAAGGATCGAGGTGGGACGCGGCCTCGAAGGCAGGCTTACGGACCTCGTCGCCGGCCGGATCGTAAGGAATCTCATCATACCCAGGTTCAAAACGGGCGACTTCGACGGCGGCATAACGGCCGGGGTCACGGGCATCATGGAGGTGGTGCGGGGCGAGTACAAAGGCCCGCCGCGCGAACCGGCCGCGAGCCGCGGGGGAATGCCGATCTTCACCCTCCTTATCTTCCTGTTCGTTGCCCTTATCTTCGCCGGCGCGCTTTCCTGGATAGCCGGCGCAGTCGTCGGGGCTATCGGGCTGCCCGCAATAGCAAAGCTCTCATTCCCGGTGCTTACGTTGCCGATACTCGGCGGCATCGCGGTCGTCGGGGTCATCGCCGGGCTGCTCGTCCATGCCGTCTTTTCGGGCGGCGGGGGGAAGACCGGCGGGAGGAGACGCGGACGCGGCGGAGGCGGGGGCGGGATCGGCAGCTTTCTGATCGGCTTTCTCCTCGCAGGGCCGTTTTTCGGCGGCGGATGGGGCGGAGGCGGTAGCTCAGGCGGCGATTTCGGCGGTTTCTCAGGCGGAGGGGGGGACTTCGGCGGCGGCGGCGCGTCGGGGGACTGGTAGGCTATTATTGGGGTCAGCGCCCCCTCGCCGCGACCCGCAAGCGGGTGCCCCGGCCCGGCGAGCCTCCCCGCTCAGCGCTGCGCATACGCTTGCTTTGGCATTCCCGCACAGGGCCGGGATTAAGGGGGGCTGTGGATGAAGATCAACGCAAAGACGCTTTTCAGGGCTGGGGCTCAGCGCCCCCTCCACGCGACCGCCTGTTTTAGCCGGGTACCCGCGTGCTCCCAGCTTTTTGTTCGCGGGTGGCAACCCGCTCAGCGCTGCGCATACGCTTGCTTTAGCATTCCCGCACAGGGCCGGGATTAAGGGGGGCTGTGGATGAAGATCAACGCAAAGACGCTTTTCAGCGACGCGCAAAAGGAGAAGGTCCGCCAGGCGGTGCAGGCCGCTGAACGCTCGACGCGGGGCGAGATCATGGTCATGCTCGTGGACGAGAGCGACCCGTACCGCGAGGCCGAGCTTGCCGGGGCCTTCTCCCTTTCTGCGCTCGCGGCGCTTGCCCTCTCCACTGCGTTGCAGCTTACCTCCATCTGGTTCTACATTCCCGTGACGGTCGTCTTTTTCGTGCCTTTCCTGATCCTTTTCAAGAGGTTCCCGCACCTCAAGCTGGCGCTTTTGACCCGCAAGAGGGTCGATGAGGCGGTCAAGGAAAGGGCGGTCTACGGATTTTTCCAGAAGGGCGTCCACATGACGGACGAGCAGACGGGCATTTTAATATTCATCTCGGTGATGGAGAGGAAGGTCTGGATACTGGCGGACAGGGGCATCCACGGCAAGATCGCGCCCCACATCTGGACCTCCCTGGCCAGGGAGGTCGCAAACGGCATCAAGGAGGACCGCGCGTTCGACGCCCTTTGCTCCGTAATCCGCAAATGCGGCGCGGAGCTTACGCGCCACTTCCCCGGCGCCCACTCCCCCAACCCTCCGGCCGACGGCCTCGTGTGCTAAACCGGCGCCCGGAGACCTCGAAAGGCGCTTCCCCGCCCCCGAAAAAAGCATCCCCGTAAAAAACATCTGTTATTGCAACATAAAAATGTCACCCTTTCTGCAATGTGAATATGTCACCCCCCAAAGTCCTTTTCACAGGGACGCTCTCGCTTCGCTCCCCGGCCTTGGGTGCATGTATGACCTCAGGCCGGCCGCGTCCTCAAAATAGGCTTGCATGGTATCTCCCCTGTCGGATGATGGAAGACATGCCAGCTTCCGTCGAGCCAATGATTCACCGTAACCTGCGCCTTGGCGAAGCTTAGTCTTGTCCTTGTCGGCCAGAGCTGTATTGCCTGTCCCTCGATGGAGATAGTGTTGTCGTAGTTCACCTTTGCCTCATACCTTCTGCAGAGGATGTTCCGTAAATCTATATCGGCCGGCAGTCTTCTCCAGGCAGGCTCGCCATCTTCCGGGACGACCCCGAAGAGCCGGCAGTATTTGGGGATAAAGGTCTTGTTCAGATATGCGGTTGCTTTTTCATAGGTAACGATCTTCTTAAGTCTCAATTCAGCCACAAGTCTGTCCTGGAAGGTCCTGTTGATCCTTTCGCCCCTTCCTCTTGCTTGGGCGGAATATGCAAAGATGAGTCTTATCCCCAGCTCGCTCATGGCCCTTTGGAACCGGGTAGGCGGAGGAAGATCGCTCTTATGACGGGTTGTTTTAAACTGGGACGCCCTGTCGAGGTAGAAGACCGAGGGCCGGCCTAAACGGGCAAATACTTCTTTGCATACCTGAAAGCAGCCGTCTAAGTCCTCTTCCTTCCTGAAGAGACCATAGAGAGGTTTTCCCGTAGAGTCGTCGGTAGCCAGAAGAAGGGTCGATTTCTCATCCCCGAACCACTGATGGGGGGAGCCGTCCAGAAAGAGCATCTGGCCTTCCTTCTCGGACCGTTTTCTCCTTTTTCTATGTTTGCGCTGTCTTCTTGCCTTGCTTCCGAACCCGGAAGGACGGAGCCATTGCCTTAATGTCTCCCTGTTTACCTTTATGCCTTCCTGCTCGGAAAGCATCTCCGATAGATGGGAGAAGTTGAAGTCGAAATACTTCTCATTGGCCAGGGCCATGACCCGCTCTTTGAGCTCTAAAGGAAAGGCCCTGCACGAGGGGCGATCCCGGTTGCCGTGGCGGACGCCGATAGAGCCTTCCTTTCTCACCCTTTTCTTGATCCTCTTTATCTGTCTTGCGGAGACGCCCAATGCCGCAGCAGCCTCCATGTTCTTCATCCTGCCGTCCAAAAGCGCCGCTATCACACCGTACCTTCTTACCTCTTCCGTCATAAACGTCACCCCTTTTCTCACCGGAGCACCTCCCCCTGGTGCTCCTTGTTATCGTCAGGGGTGACATTTTCATATTGCAGTTAAGGGGTGACATAATTGTATTGCAGGAACATCCCCGTAAAAAACATCTTGACAATCTTATTTGCCTGATGGTATCACACATTTATGTTCATATGGCTATTCCATCGAACAAGCGGCGTGGCCCTGATCATCCTGTTCAGCATGAAAATATTCTCCGCTTTTTTCCTCTATACAAAGGATAAGAAGCCGGACTGGGCACTCGGCATACACAGGAACCCGGTCGTCGATATCCTGATACTGGTGCTCTTCACCTTCCACAGCCTTTACGGCTTGCGAACGATCGCGGTCGATCTGGGCTACAAGAAGGAAAAGCAGCTCTTCTGGCTGTCGAACACCCTCGGGTGCGTCATATCGGCGGCCCTGATACTACTCTACGCCAAAGTAGCATAACATGGTCCAGCATGATGTGATTATCGTGGGAGGCGGTCTGGCCGGGTTGCGCGCGGCGGTCGGCCTCTGCGACAAGTACGACGTGGCCCTCGTCTCAAAGGTGCACCCAGTCAGGTCCCATTCCATAGCGGCCCAGGGCGGCATCAACGCCGCCCTTGCGAACCACCCGGACGGCAAAGACGACACCTGGGAGAAGCACACCTTCGACACGATCAAGGGGAGCGATTACCTGGCCGACCAGGACGCCGTCGAGATAATGTGCAAGGAGGCGATCAAGGTCGTCTACGAGATGGAGCATTGGGGCTGTCCCTTCAGCCGCTTCCCGGACGGCACGATAGCGCAGCGCCCCTTCGGCGGGGCGGGCTTCCCGAGGACATGCTTTTCTACGGACCTGACCGGCCACGTCCTCCTCAACACGCTTTACGAGAGGGCCGTAGCAAGGGGCGTCAAGGTCTACTACGAATACGTGGTCATCGGCCTTGCGGCCGAAGATGGGGTCTGCCACGGCGTCGTCCTGCTCGACCAGGTGAAGGGCGAGATCATTCCCATGCCGGCGAAGGCGACACTCTTTGCCACCGGCGGTTACGGTCGCATCTATTTCCATTCGACGAACGCCCTCATCAACAACGGCAGCGGCATCGGCATGGCGTACGCTGCGGGCGTGCCGATGAAGGACATGGAGTTCGTCCAGTTCCATCCGACCACGCTCCTCGGCTCGAACATCCTCATGTCGGAGGCGTGTCGCGGCGAGGGCGCATACCTCGTCAATAACAAGGGCGAGCGCTTCATGGCGCGGTACGTGCCGAAGGCTATGGAGCTTGCCCCGCGCGACATCGTATCGAGGAGCATCCAGACGGAGATCGAGACGGGCAACGCCTTCGAGAACGAGCTTGGCAAATACGTCCACCTCGACCTGCGCCACCTCGGGGCAAAGAAGATACTCGAAAGGCTCCCCGGCATAAGGCGGATATCGATAGACTTTGCGGGGGTCGATCCCATCGACCAGCCAATCCCCATCATGCCGTGCCAGCATTACTCGATGGGCGGCATAGACACGAACTCGGCCAGCGAGACGGTGCTCAAAGGCTTCTACGCGGCAGGGGAATGCGCCTGCGTGAGCGTCCACGGCGGGAACAGGCTGGGGGGCAACTCCCTCCTCGACACCATTGTCTTCGGCAAGATCTCCGCACGCAGCATCGACGCATACCTGAGCGCCGGCGCAATCGCGCCGCGCGAGGCGGCCGTCAGCCGGAAAAAAGAGGAGATGGAGAAGAAGATCCGCAGGCTGTCGGACGAAGGAAGCGAGAAGCCCTTCACGGTCCTCGAAGAGCTGCGTAAGACGATGGACGTGTACGTCGGCATTTTCAGGACCAAGGGCGAGCTTGAGACGGGCCTTCAAAAGGTGCTCGCCGTCAAGGAGAGGTATAAACGCGTAAGGCTTACGTCCTCCGCCCTCCACATGAACTACGAGCTTATCGGCGCGCTGGAGCTTGAGTCGATGATCGACGTCGCCCACGCGACGACCCTCGGCGCCCTCTTGCGGGAGGAGAGCAGGGGCGCGCACTTCAGGCGCGATTTTACGAAGAGGAACGACGAGGATTGGCTCAAGCACACCCTCGCTGCGAAGGGTGCGGACGGTGAGCTGTCGATCTCTTACAGGCCGCCCGTCATCACCAGGTACCAGCCGATGGAGAGGACCTATTGACGGACGCGACGAACGATATTTACACGTTCAAGGTACTGCGGTATGACGCGAAGACGCCGGAGGTCGAGCCCTTCTTTTCGTCCTACCGCGTGCGCGTGATCCCAGGGCTGACCGTCCTGACGGTGCTAAACCGGATAAGGGACGAGCTCGACGGGACGCTCGCCTTCAGGTCCTCGTGCAGGGCGGCCACGTGCGGCTCCTGCGCCATGATTATCAACGGCTCACCCGGCCTCGCGTGCAGGACGCAGATAGCCGGCGCCGGCAAGCAGACCGTCGTGCTGGAGCCGCTGCCGAACCTCGAGATCATCAAGGACCTCGTCGTCGATATGGCCCCGTTCTGGAAAACGTACGAGCGGATCAAGCCCTACCTGATAAGGAAAAACGCCGACCCGGAGAAGGAGATCTTCCAGAGCGAGGACGACAGGCAGCGGATCGACCAGTTCGTCAACTGCGTGCTCTGTGCCTGCTGCTACGGCGCGTGCGAGGCGCTGCGGCGCGAGCCGGACTACCTTGGGCCTGCCGCCCTCGCCAAGCTCCAGAGGTTCGTGCTCGACTCCCGCGACGAGAGGCCCGACGCCTTCCTCCGGTCGTTCGATTCGCAAACGGGTGTCTGGGGGTGCGATACGCTCTTCCGCTGCATCGACGCGTGCCCCAAAGAGGTGAGGCCCACGGACGGCATCGTGGACCTGCGGAAGAGGCTGGTCAAATACAGGCTGAAGCACCTGCTCGGCATGGGCGGCGGCCATGAAGATTGATTATTCCTTTATATCGCGCAGGACTTTTCTCAACACGCTCCTGGGCGGCTGGCTCGCCTCCTTCGCCTTCGGCAGCTTCTACACCCTTTACAGGTTCGCCTTCCCTACGCTGGGCAAAGAGCCGGACTTCGTCGTCCTGAAACCTGAAGACTTCCTGAACATACCCGCCAATTCGACTAAGCCCTTCGCCTGGGGCGGGAAGGTCGGCCTCTTTTTCAGGAAGGCGGACGGCGAGTTCGTGGCGCTCAAGGGTGTCTGCTCGCACATGGAATGCAATGTCGTCTACAAGCCGGAGGACAGGAAATTCTACTGCCCCTGCCACAAGGGCTGGTTCGACGAGAACGGAAAGAACGTGGCGGGGCCGCCGCCCAAGCCGCTCGAATTCTTCGAGTACAGGGTGGAGGACAAGAAGCTGATCGTTTTCAGGAAAGGGGTCAAGGTTGAGCTTCCAAAGGCTTAAAGGCTGGGTCTCGGACCGCTACGACGTGGCGGATGAGATGCGCGAGATCGCCCGCCACAAGCTCGTGCCGGTCCACGGCCGGGAGATCTGGTACTATACGGGGGGCATCGTCCTTTTCCTCTTTGCAATCCAATTCCTCACCGGCATCGCCCTCGCCTTTTATTACGTGCCGTACTTCGAGAAGGCGCACGAGAGCATCATCGAGATCGTGACGAAGCTCAACATGGGGTGGTTCTTCCGCTCGCTCCACCACTGGGGGGCGCAGGCCGCCATATTCGTCATGTTCGTACACGTCTTCGCAACGCTTCTCCTGAAGTCGTACAGAAAGCCGAGGGAGCTGCTCTGGATATCGGGCCTCTGCCTCCTCGGCATCTCCATCTTCTTCGGCCTTTCGGGGTACTTCCTCCTGTGGGACGAGAGGGCCTTCGCTGCGGTGCGCGTAGCCACTGGAGGCGCGGGCAACCTGCCCGTCTTCGGCGGCTGGATAAAGGCGTTCTTAAGGGGAGGCATCGACGTGACGGGAGAGACGCTGATCCGCTTCTACGCCTTCCACGTCTGCCTCCTGCCCCTGCTTGCGCTCGCCATCGCCGGCTTCCACCTGCTGCTGGTCCAGTACCACGGCATGAGCGTCCCCATGTCGCAGCAAGGCAAGAATGTGAAGCAGGTCCGCTTCTTCCCGAATATATTGTACCGGGATTTCATGATCTGGCTTCTCGTTCTGGCCGTTGTGGTCACGCTGGCAACGCTCCTGCCCCCTGAGATCGCTAAGAAGGCGGACCCCCTCGCGCCGCCGCCGGAAGGCGTAAAGCCGGAATGGTATTTCCTCTTCCTTTTCCAG
This sequence comes from uncultured delta proteobacterium, assembly GCA_963835595.1. Taxonomy (GTDB): domain Bacteria; phylum Desulfobacterota; class Syntrophorhabdia; order Syntrophorhabdales; family WCHB1-27; genus CAWEPK01. Next base: position 685,452 of record CAWIGL010000002.1, read on the forward strand.
ACGCTGAAGCTCTTCCCGGGCACGCTCGCAGGCATGAACGGCGAGACGATAGCCATAGTCCTTATAAGCCTCGCGATCCTTTTCTTCTTCCTGCTGCCCTTTTTCGACAGGAAATCGGGGCTCGGAGAGCGAAGCCCCCTGTTCACGGCGATCGGCATCGTCTACCTCATCTACTTCGTCGTCATGACCATAGTGGGCTACATCACGTGAAGGAGGCGCGATGAAGAGACTCCTTTCCCTGATGGCGACATGGTTTTTCGCCGCTGCCGGCCCGGCGGCGGCCGAAGAGATCAGCCTGCTCCCCCCGTCGGGCTACGACCGCTCCGCCATATACCTTGACCTGGCCCTCTTCTGGGTCGCCACCATTGTGCTGATCGTGCTTATCCGGCTCAAGCTGCGGGAGATAGAGCGAGTGCAGGCGATGGAAACGAAAGAGAACGGCGAAACGACGCCGCTGCTGGAATAAGAACCGCTAAGGAGTATTCCTGAGATTCAGGGTAAGCAGCACAAGCTCGTCGTTGGCTGTGTTGATGTATTGATGTAGTTTCCCCGCCGGGATGTCTACCACCGTCCCTGCCGAAACTTCATACTCCTCGCCCTCAATGGAGACCGTCCCCGTCCCGCTGAAGAAATAGAGCACATGCCGGTAGGTGTCGCGGTGCGCCTCGAAGCGCCCGCCCGGCCTTACCCGCGTCACGGTGAGGCTCAAAATTTCCGCACCCGCGCCCGGCAAAACCGCGCCGAAGACGCCTTCCGTCAACTCCGGCCTGACGGGCTTCCAGTCCGGCCCGCCTATCTTATAGACGCGGACGCCGTCCATATATCCCTTGCACATCCAGACGGCCCGCCTCAAAAACGGGCCGCCCTTATGCACCCCTCCCCCCTTGCTTTATTTGGCCAGGCCGACCAGCGGCAAAAGAATCCTGAGACCCACCCACAGCAGGAGACCGCCCGTAATGTCGAACCAGATGCCGGCCCGGATCATCTTAGTGATCGGTATCATGCCCGATCCATAGGCTATGGCATTCGGCGGGGTGGAGACCGGCAGCATGAAGCCCCAGCTTGCGCCCAGCGTAGCCCCGATGGCCGGCGGGACAGGGTCGATGCCCGCCGCTTTCGCAAGGGCGATCATGACGGGGACAACCATATTGGCGGACGCGGTGTTCGACGAGGTCTCGCTCACGATAATGGCGATAAAAATGGAGGCGAAGGTGACGCCCCACAGCGACGTTGCGCCGCTCAGTTTCAAGATGCTCGTGCCTACTACCTCTGCCAGCTTCGTGTCGAACATCAGATTGCCGAGGGTGATGCCGCCGCCGAAAAGGAGCAACGTGCCCCAGTCTATCTTGCTCGCCTGCTTCCAGTTGATCGTAAACTCGCGCTCTTTCCAGTTGGTGGGGAGCATGAAAAGCAGGGAGGCGCCTATTATCGCGGCCACGGCCTCCGGTACCCTGTTGCTGTAGAACTTCGACACAGGATGGTTGATGCCGTAGACGATAGCGAAAACGCCGGGCGTGATCCAGAGGGCCACCGTCACCAGGAAGGCGATCAGGGCGTTCTTCTGCCCCGCCGTCCACTTACCCAGCTTTTCAAGCTCTTTCTTCACGTACTCGTGGCTCCCTTCCACCTTAGCGATCTCAGGCTTGTGGAGATAGTACATGATGAAGTAAAGAAGGACAAACATAACGATAAGGATAGGCATACAGAAGAGCATCCACTGGAAGAACGGTATCTTGACCCCGCAGAATTTGTCGATCATCGCAATACCGATCAGGTTCGGCGGGGTCCCCACGGGCGAGCCGATGCCGCCGGCAGAGGCCGCGTAGGCTACCATCAACATCATGCCCGTGCCGTAACGCAGGCGGGTCGGGTCAACGAATTTGCCCGTCTTTTCGGAGATGATGTCCGCCATCGTATAGACGATGCCGAGGCCGATGGGGAACATCATCGCGGTCGCTGCCGTGTTGCTGATCCATATGGAGATGAAGGCCGCGATTGCGCCGTAGGCGGCCAACAGCCGGCCGGTGCTGTTGCCTACCAGCTTCATCGACATGATGCCGTAAGCGAACCGCTTGTCCAGCCCGTGAATGGCCATCGCCTCGGCAAGTATGAAGCTCCCCAGGAACAGATAAATGGTGGGGTCGGCGAACGGGGCAAAGGCCACCTTCGCCGTGGCGACATTGAGCACGACGCAGAGCACCGCACCCAGCAGGGCGGTAACAGGTATCGGGACCGGCTCGCAAATCCACCAGACAACCACCCAGCCAAGGATGCCTGCAAGCGTGTGGGCCTTGTACGACAAGGTCGGCATCTGGATGAACCACAGGATGATGGCTACGAGAGGTCCCAGGAAGAGACCGACTGTATTACGCCCTCTTTCAAATGCTTCTTCTTTCGGTGAGAGTGTTGCTTTTACTTCGGCAAACGATTTGTAGGTGATTCTTTCGGCTTGCTCCGCCATGCTCTTCCCCCCTTAATATAACGGCCTAACCGGAAAAACCTTTACGGTTCTTCCGTTGTCAACCGATCAGCCCTGCCAAAAAGCCGGAAAGCATTTCGCCGAAAAGCAAATAAACACTCTAATTCGTAGTCCAGAGCGCAAGAATTGTCAAGAAAAAAAGAAAAAAGTGTTCCTGCAATACAATTATGTCACCCCTTAACTGCAATATGAAAATGTCACCCCTGACGATAACAAGGAGCACCAGGGGGAGGTGCTCCGGTGAGAAAAGGGGTGACGTTTATGACGGAAGAGGTAAGAAGGTACGGTGTGATAGCGGCGCTTTTGGACGGCAGGATGAAGAACATGGAGGCTGCTGCGGCATTGGGCGTCTCCGCAAGACAGATAAAGAGGATCAAGAAAAGGGTGAGAAAGGAAGGCTCTATCGGCGTCCGCCACGGCAACCGGGATCGCCCCTCGTGCAGGGCCTTTCCTTTAGAGCTCAAAGAGCGGGTCATGGCCCTGGCCAATGAGAAGTATTTCGACTTCAACTTCTCCCATCTATCGGAGATGCTTTCCGAGCAGGAAGGCATAAAGGTAAACAGGGAGACATTAAGGCAATGGCTCCGTCCTTCCGGGTTCGGAAGCAAGGCAAGAAGACAGCGCAAACATAGAAAAAGGAGAAAACGGTCCGAGAAGGAAGGCCAGATGCTCTTTCTGGACGGCTCCCCCCATCAGTGGTTCGGGGATGAGAAATCGACCCTTCTTCTGGCTACCGACGACTCTACGGGAAAACCTCTCTATGGTCTCTTCAGGAAGGAAGAGGACTTAGACGGCTGCTTTCAGGTATGCAAAGAAGTATTTGCCCGTTTAGGCCGGCCCTCGGTCTTCTACCTCGACAGGGCGTCCCAGTTTAAAACAACCCGTCATAAGAGCGATCTTCCTCCGCCTACCCGGTTCCAAAGGGCCATGAGCGAGCTGGGGATAAGACTCATCTTTGCATATTCCGCCCAAGCAAGAGGAAGGGGCGAAAGGATCAACAGGACCTTCCAGGACAGACTTGTGGCTGAATTGAGACTTAAGAAGATCGTTACCTATGAAAAAGCAACCGCATATCTGAACAAGACCTTTATCCCCAAATACTGCCGGCTCTTCGGGGTCGTCCCGGAAGATGGCGAGCCTGCCTGGAGAAGACTGCCGGCCGATATAGATTTACGGAACATCCTCTGCAGAAGGTATGAGGCAAAGGTGAACTACGACAACACTATCTCCATCGAGGGACAGGCAATACAGCTCTGGCCGACAAGGACAAGACTAAGCTTCGCCAAGGCGCAGGTTACGGTGAATCATTGGCTCGACGGAAGCTGGCATGTCTTCCATCATCCGACAGGGGAGATACCATGCAAGCCTATTTTGAGGACGCGGCCGGCCTGAGGTCATACATGCACCCAAGGCCGGGGAGCGAAGCGAGAGCGTCCCTGTGAAAAGGACTTTGGGGGGTGACATATTCACATTGCAGAAAGGGTGACATTTTTATGTTGCAATAACAGAAAAAAAGAAAAAAGAGGTCTATGACGCCTGCCACTGTGTGCCGCAGAGGTAACGGTAGTCGCAGAAAAGACAGGCGTCCTTCGCCCTGTATTCGGGGCTGAAGGGCGCCAACTCGTCCGCGATCTCACCCATGAGGCGGAAGATCACCTCGCGCACCTTCCCGTAGTCTGCCGTCCGGTCGCCGTCCCCGAAAAGGGGCGCCTCTATCTTCTCGTCCATGAGCGTCCTTCCGAGGAGCAAAAAGAGCGCGTCGGGCACGTCCTCCCCTGCCCCGCCGCTATCGGCTGGCGCCCCCTGCCCCTCGTACAGCAGGAGGTAGAACGGCAGTTGCAGGCTCCCCGCAGCATCGGCGAAGCCTGATCTGTCGTCAGGGTCGAGACGGTCGAAATCGATAGCAAGGCGCCTCGGCGAGGCCGTTATCTTGTAATCGACTATGCACGTCCGCCCGTCCCGCGTCTCTATCCTGTCGATGATCCCCTTGATGCGGAAACCCCGGAAGTCGGCGCTCAGGCGACGCTCAAGGCCGAGGACTACCACGGGCGCGCGGCCCGCGACGACGGCCTGGTAATGGACGAGGAGCTCCTCCATCCTGCGGACGACCTGCCGCCTGAGGAGGTAGGCGGGGCCTATTGGGCCAGCCCCGTAGACTTCCTCGAAGACCCGCGCCGCGACGCTCCGCATCTCGCCTGCGTCTAAGTCCTTCCGCGTCAGCGCGCGGCCGGTCTTTTTCTCGAAGTACCGGAAGAGGACCGCGTGGACGAGCCTGCCTACGTCCACCCTCTCTATGCCGGGCGACGCCCCTTCCTTCGGCTTCAGGTCGAGGACGTACCGGTAGTAGAACTTGAGTGGGCATTTGAGGTAGGCGTCGAGGGACGTGGCGTCGTAGGACCGGGCCTTCAGGAAGGCGGTCATGGAAGCGCTCTTTTCGACGGGCCGGGGCAGGGCGTTCTCAAGGCTCATCCTGCCGCCGCACGTCCTGACGTAGCTGCCGCCCGCCGACCCGTCCTTTTTCTGCCTTTCCCACAGCAGCTTTTCCGCGAGCCTGCTCTTCTCCTTCCTGTCGTTCTCCACGAAGAAGAGGTGGGCTTCCCCTGCCCCCTTCACGAGGGTGTCGAAATAATAGGCGCTCAGCATGTCCCTGTCCGCATAGGTGGGCAGCTTGAGGATCTGCCGCACCTTGAAGGGCAGGAGCGTCTCCTCCTTGCGCGTGTCGGGCAGGACATCCTCGTTCACGTCGAGGACGCAGACGCGCTCGAACCGGAGCGCCCTCGTCTCCAGGAACCCGAGGACCTGCACCCCCTGGAGAGGTGTGCCCTCGAAAGGCGTCATGCAGTGGGCGATGTACCGCTTAAGGAAATGGAAATAGCTGTTCCTCTCGGCGAAAGCGAGGTCCCTGATGCGGGATTTGCGCAAGTTGTCCAGCTCGCTCAAAAGGGACTCGACGAAGGGGTGGAAGAACGGATGGAGGCGGGCGGAGCTCCGGTCGTAAATAAATGTCAGGATGCGCGCCATCCGTGCAGCGAAGTCGGCGATATTGTCGAACGCCCACGCCTGGCGCACGAGGGCGTCGTGGATCGCCGAGAGGTGGCGGCCGAGATCTTCCGGCCCCACCGGCTCGCCGGCCCTTGTGAGCCTCTCGGCGGCGGCCGTGAAGATTTCCGCCCGGCCCTCGATCTCTTCTAAGGAGATGAAGCTCCTCGTCCTGTCCGCAAGGAGCAGCTCTTCCAGCGTATGGAACATGATCCGCGTGACCTCCGTCCTTCCCTCCATGTAGATGTTCTTCGTGTAGGGGTGGAGCGCGAAGCCGAGGTAGTCCGGTATGTAGACGCGGTTCTCGTCCATCGACGAGACGAGCTGCATGAGGCTGACGAGGAAGCCCCACGCAGGGGTGCGCTCAAGGGGATAGCCCAGGGAGATGTTGTAGCTCCCCCCTGCCAGCGGCAGGGCGTGATGGAGGACGGGGAAAAGCGTCTCGGCGGCAGGCAGGACGATGACCGTCGAAAGGTCGTCCTCCCCCGGCGTCCGCCCCCCTGCCGTCCGGTCCTTGAGGACGGACGCCAGGGCAAAGGCCTGCCCGTGGACATCGGCGCTCTTGTAGAAACGTATGTCGGGCGCGGGGGGTTGATACCCCTCGCCCCCGGAGACAGGCGGCCGGTGCGTTATGCCGAGGGGCGCGAGTTTTTCGGCAAGGCCCGGTCCCTCCGTGAAAAGGAAGCAGACGTTCTCCCGCGACAGGAGCTCCCTGAAAAGCCGCCTTTCGCTTTCGGTGAATGCGTAGAATCCCGCGAAGACGATGCGCGCGTACGGGAGCAGGGCGCGCGATATACCGGTCGATACGGCCGCGTAGCGCTGCGACCTCGAAGAAAGGCCGGCCTTGCCTATGAGTGGGTAGAACCCCTCGTAGAAAAACGAGAGGGACTGGAGGCCGCCGCCCGTGCGCGGGGGAAGGGGCGCCTGCAAGAGCGGCTCCACGTCCCGAAGGCGGGCAGGCTCGACACCCTCGATCAAAAGCTCCTCGATGTCGCGGTATATCCGCAGTCCCAGCGGAAAAAACGCCTCCAGGCTCAGGAATTCCCTCCCGCCCAAGGGCTTTTTCATCGACCTGTGGAGGTCGAAGAGGAAGGCTATGGCGTCGATGGTCTCTATCTTCGCCGCGGCGCCCCCGTCGATCTTCTCATAGACGTGATCGACGAGCTCTTCCATGGAAAAGACGGCAGGGGGGATGTAGGCCGACCCGACCGCCTGGGCGACGACCTTCCGCAGGAAATGGGCGGGCCTCTTCCCCGGAAAGACGACGCAATTCCGCGAGTAGTCGAGACCGTCGGGCAGAAGCCCCCTTGCGGCCTCGTCCGTGAGCGAGGCGGACGGGGGGAGCACCCGGTATCGAGCGGCTTTTTTCCCTTTCTCCATCACACCACTACGCGCCTTGACCGCCTTGCGTCCACGTAAGCGATAATGCCCTCTGCCGGCTTGTCTTTATATATCTCGCCCATCAGGCGCAGATAATTCCTCATCTGCGCCGCGTGGCCTTCGTAGTCCTCGTCCCTGCCCGTCTTGAACTCCATCACGGTGGTCCTGTCCGCGTCGATGACGACCCTGTCGGCCCTGAAGAGCCTGCCCCGGCCGTCCGCGAGCTCCTGCTCAAGCATGACCGTCCTGCCCGGCCGCCTCTCGAACCAAGCCGCAACAGCCGCGTCCCCGAGGAACGCGGTGACTGCGTCTTTCAGCGCCTCCGGCACGTCCTCTGCGCCCACCTCCCTGCGCACCTTTTCCACAGCCGCATCGACCCTGGCCGCAGCGTCGCCGTCCACGTAGTCGATGAGGCCGCATATCCGGTGGACGACCTCGCCGCGCTTCTTCTCTGCGTAATGCAAAGGCCCTTCGGGACCGGCGGGGGCCTCGAAGCGCGCAGTAGGGTGTATGCCCTCGACAGATAGGTCGCCGCCGACCTCATGCGCCCTTTCCGGCGCGTCCGGCGGGCCGCTTGCGAAAACAGCCGTACCTTCGGGCAAAAGGCCGAAGGGGAAAAAATCCCTTTCGCCCTTCACGCCTATCACGTAAAGCTCGGCGCCCGCCCTCGTGAAGGCCACGTAGAGGCTGTTGAGCCTCGCCACCTTCTCCTTCGTCTCCTCTTCGCGGTAGCGCCGCTCGAACGCCTCGTCGGCAGGCAGCATCCCTTTCGTCAGCCGAAGGAGCGCAACCGAGTCGTCCGACTCCTGCACGACGTACCGGAACCCCCTTGCCCTGTCTGCGTAGAGCAGCAGTATGACGACGGGGAAGCCGAGGCCCTTCGCCTTGTGGACGGTCATCACCTTCACCGCGTCGATCCCGCCGGGTATGGCGACGTTCCAGTCCGCGTCCGCCGCATCGGGCAGCAGGGCTGCCTGGAGGAAGCGCCTCAAGCCCCCGCCTTCCGCCTCCGTCTCCTTCACCACTTCGAGTATCCGGGAAAGGGCCGCCTCTTCCGATGGGAAGCGGGCGAAGACATCGAAGACGCGGTAGACCTCGACGACGAGGTCGTAGAGGGGCAGGTAGCCGGACAGCCGGAAAAGGCGGTCGAAATACCGGTCCCAGACTGCCGGCATTTCGTCCTGGAGGCGCTTGTACAGGGGGCGGTCGCCGTCGCGGTTCCTGAAGGCCAACTCGTGGAGGGCCCGGCCGGTCGCGCCCCCGCCCTGCCCTTCCATCGCTGCGGCCATGACATCGCCCAGAAGGAAGGTCGCAAAGGAAAGGTCGTCCAGGGGGGAGTCGAGGAAGGCAAGCAAAGCGATGATCTCGCCCGTGATCTTGCGCCTGCGCACGTCGAGGCTGCTGTAAGAGACAAAGGGGATGCCTTCCGCGTTGAGCCACGTGGTGACCTTGACCACGTCGTCGTTTCGCTGGGCGAGGACCGCCACGTCCGAGCGGCGGTAGCCCCGCTCGAAAAGCCGCGCAAGGAGGCTGCAAAGACGCTCCCTCTCCGGCGCGTTCTTGTCGTCCCGCTCAAGGAGGCACGTCTCGACGTACCCCTTGCCCTCGCGCCCGCCCTTGGCAGCCTGCCTGTACGTGAGGAGGCCGCTTTCCGCTCCCGCCTCCCGGTACGCCTCGACGCGGGGCAGCACCTTCTGGAAGACGTGCTCGGAGAAGGCGACGATAGCCCCGTCGCTCCTGTAGTTCGTGTGAAGCTCCTCGACGCTTTGGGGGCTGGACGGGAACGGGTTGCGCATCTCTACGTTCCTCATGATCCTGTAGTCCGCGTCCCTGAAGCCGTAAATGGCCTGCTTCGTGTCCCCCACGACAAAAAGGCTCCCGCCCTGGGCGAGGGAATTCTCGATGAGCGGCAGGAGGTTGCGCCACTGGATGGGGGAGGTGTCCTGGAACTCGTCTATGAGGTAGTGGAAGATCGCCTCGCCCAGCCTGAAATAGACGTCGGGCACGATCTCGCCGTCCAGGTATTCGGCGAGCCTCCTGTTGACGTCCTCGATGAATATCTTGCCTTCGTGCCTCTTGGCCCGCTCAAGTATCGCGCCGAACGCCTCGTAGGTGCGCAGGTAAGGTATATAGTAGCTGCACGCGAAGAGCTTCGTGAAATCGGTGATGAGGCCGCAAAGGCGCTCCCATTCGTCGATTGTCCGATGGTACGGCTCGCGCCCTTCCGCTGTCTTCGGCTTGCAGACGGGAGGCGCCTTCCTGCCCCTGTTCACCAGGTCGGCGAACCGGCCGGCCCTGGCCTCTTTCAATATGTTCGGGTAGGCGCTCTTCTTGTTCTTTTCGAGGCCGGACGCCACGATGTGCGACTCAAGCCCTTCCAGACAGTCCACGATCCCGCACCGCGCGCCGTCTACGGCGGCCGAGTAATCGGCCGTCTGTACGGGCTTCCCGCACGCGGCGACCTTCCTGTAAATCTCCGCAATCTCGGCCAGTATCGCGCCCGTCGGCTCGAACGGATAGGGGGCGTCCCCGGCCGTGTTCTCTGCGATGATATCGACGACGCCCTCCATCAGCCGCGCTTCTTCCGTCCCTTCCCTGACCCTCCGCAGGAAAAGCTCGAAGGCGTATCCCATGAGGCTCGCGTTGCTCATCAGTATCTCGAAGTCAGGATTGTAGCCGAAGTCGATGGCCGATGCCTTGAAGACCGTCGTCATGAAGCTGTCTATCGTCTTTATCTGGAAGTCGCTGTAGCGGGAGAGGATCTCGTCGATCACCTCACCCGCTTTTGCAGAGATCGCGGCGGGCGGCAGGGCGAGGTCGCGGGCGAAATCGGCAAGGACGTCCTTCTCCCCCAGGTGGAGCTGCTTCAAAAGCAGGAGTATCCTCTCCTTCATCTCCCTGGCAGCGTTATTCGAGAAGGTGATCGCGAGGAGGTTCCCCAGGCGGTTTTGGCGCACCCCATCGGAAAGCAGGAAGAGCACGAAGCGCCGGGCGAGGGCATACGTCTTCCCGGAGCCGGCGGAGGCCCTGAGCACGGTAAAATGCGGGAATCGCAGACGTTTCTCCTCTGAGGGCAAAATCAGCTCCTGGATGCCTTATATATTAGCAGAAAACCGGATAAAAAAAGCACCGGCCCGCTTAAACCCTGGGGAAAGGCAAGGGGCCGGTTGCACAAGGGTCCCGGCAAAAATATGGGGGTTTTGGACCGGGGCCGTCTCTTCAACTCTGTGGAAGTCGAAAGACATCTAATTCTCGCATTGAACGTCGAAGAAGGAAATATTAGATATGTGTATTAAAAGTATGAGTATCATTATAATATTGTAAATTATAAATATTGTGCAGCCTATGCGAGCGATAGGAGATAGGAGCGCAAGTTCGATTTATCCTTGTTTATGCCCAGCCTTTTTCGTATCAGGAACCTCTGGAGGTCCACGGCGCCCTTCCCGACGTGGAGGATATCGGCAATCTCCTTCGTCGTCCTGCCGTCCTTTATGAGGGCGACGATCTCCATCTGGCGTGGGGTGAAATTGAAGCCCCGCACGTTGTTGAGGAAGGGCGACAATATCTCCCTGAGGTTCGCCTCCAGGAAATCGACCTCCGTCCGCTGCACCGTGTCGAGCCTGCTCTTTTTCAGCTTCTCCACGTAAGGCAGCACGAGTTGCTTCACGTTGAGGAGGAACTTCTCCTCAAGCTCCCGCCTGTCCTCCTCCCTGTGCTTGAGGAGCACCTTGAGGGCGGTGTTCGCCTCTGCAAGGCTCCTGGACTCGATATCCAGCGCCTCCTCCGCGCGCTTCCGCTCCGTGATGTCCTGGACGGTGCCTTCCTGGTAAAGCACCTTGCCCGCGCCGTCCCGCACTGCCTTGGCGTTGACCGAGACCCAGGCGATCGAGCCGTCCTGGCGGTATATCCTGAACTCGAAATCGCGGACGTGACCTTCCTGCTTCAGTCTATCGATGTAAAGCGCGCGGCGGCTTGGGTTTACGTGGAGCACGGCGATGTCGGCCACCTGCTCCATCATCTCCTCGGGCGAATCGAAACCGTGGATGCGCGCGAAGGCCGGGTTGAGGCTCAAGGGACGCCCGTCGGGGGTGATCTGGAAGATGCCCTCGGTGGCATTGAGGAACATGTTGCGGTACTTCTTCTCGCTCTTTTGCAGCTCCTCCGTCCGCTCCTCGACCAGCTTTTCCAGGTATTCCTGCTGCGCGAGAAGCCGGCGCTCGGCCTTCATGCGCTCGGTCAGGTCCCTTATGGCCGATACCCGCAGGCGGCGCCCTTCGGCCTCCACCTCGCGCGCGCTGACGGCTATGGGGAACTGTGCACCGTCCTTCTTCTGGCCGAGGCTCTCGAACCTGCCCTCGCTCCGGCTCCTGACGCGCTCCTGGGCTTCGGCGCGCGCATCGGGCGCGAGCAGATCGGTAAGCGGCCTGCCGCGCAGCTCGTCGCCCTCGTATCCGAAAAGGGCGTAGAGCGTCGTGTTGCCCCCGATGATGAGGCCGTCCTCGATCAATACGGTGGCTTCGAGATAGGCTTCGACCAGCTCACGGAAGCGCCTGTCGGCCCCTCCGGCGGCTCTGCGCTTTTTCATGCCATCACCCTACGTTGATGCGGCCGGGCTATTTTTGCGCATAGCATTGTCGTCCCGCTCGGTACGGCTCCTCACTTGCTACCCGCCCGCCTGGCGGTGACCGGCGCTCTCCTGTTTCCATCGGATCGCAATTATCGATACCGCCGGGGGAAGCATGCATCTATCTTCCAGTGGTTTGAGCGTTGCTATTCCTCATAAGGTCCGAGAAAACGTTCGCCGTTAAAATGAATCAAATGGGTCGGGGAATCGGCAATCCAGACTTCGGTTTCCCAGGAAATGTCATTCAAGTACCTGAGCATGGCCCTGCGGTCGAGAAACGCGGTCACAAAAACCAAGCCGGCAGCCGACCGGGAAAACAACTCCTTCAGCTCCCGCCTGCGCTTCGGGTTTACAGGTCCGTGGCTTGTCACGGCTTCGATAAGCACCAGCCAGTTCTTCTCCGTATGGTGGACCACGACATCGGGCATCTTCCCGTGTTCTTCCATCTCAAGGCCCAATGAGGCCAGGGCGCTTGAATCGAAATATGCCCACTTTGCCTGGGTGTCTCCCACGTAGATAACGCGGCCGCCAGGTGTAAACAACGGGCAGAAATCATCGATGATCTTTTTTACCAGGATGTTTTGGCCCCCCGGCGACAGCCTGATTTCCTGCCCATTCACCAGTTGGACGGGCAGTCGCCTCATATCTCTTTCGCGTGCATAGAGCTTCTTCAGGGTCTTCAGCGTCCGTAGATATTTTTGCAAATATTTCTTCCATCCCGGCTTACCGAAATTGCGGAGGAGCTTCAACGCGGACGGCTCGATCTGATAGACCGCCTTGGGGCTGTTTGTCGGCCTCGACGGTTTATCCGGATTCGCTACGATCAAAGCAGCCTGGACAAATTGGTGCACTGTTTGGCGACGTACCGTCTCGCGCGTGTTAGGCGCATATCTCTTGCCGTAGTGTTCGGAAAAGAAATCCATCATCGGGGTAATGCCCATAAGGGGGTCGGACGCATCTTCCCAAAGGTCTGTCGGCTTCAGGGCAAGCAGGGAGAGAAGGGTCAGCGCCGAACGCTCGTTCTGTTGCTGCCTGGGCAAGCCCAAATCACCCAATATTGAAAGGGCTTCCCTGATCTTCTGCTCCGCTTTCTCGCCATTCGTTGTCTTAATCACAGCTTTCGCGCTCTTTTTCGACTATTGCGTCAAGGAACTCCTGGCCCGGCATTGTCTCCTTTACATAACCGCCAAATCGTACAAGCTGTTGATAGGTGGGATATGGCATTTTCTTGAGATCGGTTGCATTGACTTGAGTATGTCCGCTGAACAGGCGGAAATACCGATCGGCAAGTGTGGAATTAAGGTATAGAGCAAGTCCTTTCGCCAGATCGGACGGCAACCCTTTGCCCCGCTTATGAAAGTAGTTGATGTGGTTCTCGAAGCCTACGAGGCGGGCATCGATTCTTGAAGGGTCGTATATAGCTGCCATGACCCGTCTCCGCTGTTCTTTAGATGAGAACCTTTTCGTAAGAACATAGAACCCCGCTTCGACAAGGAGGTCGGATGTCTCCGGCGACGATACGATCGCCCCCGCCTTTTTTCTTGATTCGATGGGCCACACAACAAAACCATCCCGGAAATGATAGGGATATACAAGAGGAACAGTCCCTAGCTCCCCAGATTGTCTTAGGTGCTCCCGAGCCCTGAAATCGACGACCCGTCCGGTAGAGACGCTCAGTCCCAGTTTGCCGAGGGATGAAGAGAAGCACTTCATCAGCTCGGGAAGTCCGGAATCGGCCGTTTCAGGTCCAATATGAATGAACATATCAGGGTCGTTTCGATGAACGATTCGACTATACGGGACTGACAGTCTATGCGCCTTGTCGAAATCCAACCCTTCAGACGTTGAGATTACAACGGCTTTTGTCTTTCGAGGTTCACGGACGGCGTGATAGATAATATTTTCTTGCAGCACTTCGTCATCACCGAACGCCTTCTTGCGCGACGCGAATACATGAATGTGCTTGAGATTCGCCATTTTCAGGAAAGCGACCCGGAATTTCCTGAAATAAGGCCCATTGCAGAAGCTTCGCGGGGTTATAGCTACTATTTCACCGCCCGGCGCCAACAAGCGCAAGGAAAGCCATACAAAGGCGGCGTACATGTTGGCTACCTCAAGACCGGCAGCGTAGAGCCTTTTGCTCATGGCAGTCCGGCCATTGATCTTCCTGTAAGGCGGGTTGAGAATCACGTGCGTGAATCGTCTATCGGAAGCGTCAAAAAGGGATTCTCTCGTTTCCGAGATTGCGACAGAAACAAAATCTTCGTTCCTGACCATTCCTCGAAAATATATACCGATTGAAGCACAGAGCGCCTCGCACCGCTTCACGGTCTCCGTCAGAAACGGCAGGACTGCCGTGTCCGTTTCGTAAGCTACGACTTCAATGGAGAGAGGTCGATCATTCCTGGAAATCAGAGTTTCAACAAGTGCGGCAAAAAGGACGCCCGCACCTGCCCCGGGGTCAAGGATTCGCACATGGTGCGAGAAGTCTTCAAACATCGACGACATGAACTTCGCTATCGTTGACGGGGTAAGGAACTGGCCGATTTGAGCCCGGCCGGTTCTGTTGGTCGAACCGTTGAAGGATTTCCGAATATGGTCAAGCATATGCAAAGGTTCCGTTATCATTTAACTTTCCTTCGTAAACACCCCGCCAGCCACCTATACTATTGCATGAATCGAGATGGATTCAAAGTGAATACTTCCGAAAGACGGGTGGGTCGGTCGCAATGCCGCCGACAACGGAAAGAGTCTGGAAGAAGGAGCCCATTTCCAACCCAAACATAGCCGGCACACCTTCAACTGCCTTCTCACTCCACCAGCACCAGCCCGTATATATCCCTCTCCTCGCTGTGGTTGCGGACGACGTGGATGGGGAGGCCGTGCGCACGGGCCGTCGAGAATACGTCGATGCCGCAGGCTTCCATCGCGGGCCGGGCCTTGTCGGGGTGGAGGCATTGGCCCGTTATGTTGCAGTTGGCGCACTTCCTGCATGGTCCGCACCCCATAGCGAAGGCCCTGCTGTACCCGTCGAGGAAGATGGTCCTCTCCAGGCCGGCCAGCATGTCGTTGAACCGGTCAACCTGCTTGTAATCCTTCTCCCAGTGGCGATGCAGAATAAGCGCCCAGGCGTACGAGTCGAGGAGCACCCGCGTCTGCTCCGGGGTGGGGGTGCGCGGCGGGCAGCAGAGGCCCTTGCCGTATAAGCCGCAGCCGTATTGACATTTTAATCTGACCCACGGCGCGGTCACGACCGTCGATGTCTTTATAATGAGCGCGTCGTCTATGCCTTTTCGGAGCGCCATCGCCACATAGGACTTGAGCTTTTCGGGGATTGCCTCGTCTGCACGTTTTTTCACGGCCCGGCTCCTCCTTTTCACGATGGGCGGCGAACCGAGTGCGCCTTACAGTATCTCGTCGAGGATCTCCGCTGCATCGCCGACGAACTTGGGGCAAACCGTCTTGAGGAGGTTTTGCTCGACGGCGCGCTTATAGTTTTCCTCCGTGCTGATATCGCAGTCGAGCAGCTCCCGGCAAACTATGCTCTGATTGCGGTCTTTGAAACGCTTGACGAATTCTTTTATCAGCACGTTCGTCTTCTGCTTCGCCTCGGCATCGGCGGCTGATGTCCGTCCCTGCTTCAGGCCGATGACCATGAATGCGCCCGTAACCGCGCCGCATGTGTGGCCGAGGCGTCCCATGCCGCCCCCGAAGCCGTCCGCGAGCTTCAGGGCGATATCTTTGTCCAGGCCGAATCTCTCGCAGAACGCGCTGAGGACGGCCTGCGAGCAGGCGAAACCTTCCATGAAGATCGCTTTGGCTTTTTCCGCATTATCCATGTTCTCCTCCATTTCATATAGAGCGCGCCTTACCCCGGCCGGGGCTGTGCGCGGCTTTCTCCTTTTTTCTCTCTCTTCGAGAGGGTCGGCAGACCTCTAATCGTTTTTCCCGATTTGCTTTCGGCCAGGCGCAGCTCATAGAGCTTTTGCAAGTTCATCCAGAAATCCGGAGTCGTACCGAAGAAGTGGCCAAGGCGCAAGGCCGTATCGCCCGTTATGGCCCGCCGCCCCTTCAGGATCTCCGTTATACGGTTTGTCGGCACCTTTATCTGGCGGGCTACCTCCGCCGCGCTCATGCCCGACGCCTCAAGCTGCTCGGCCAGATGTTCTCCCGGATGTATCGCGCTACGTCCCATAACTCACCTCAATGATAATCGACTATCTCCACATCGATGGGGCCGGGCGACCCTTTCGGCCATTCTAACCCGCATTATGCGTTACGTCAAGCGTACTTGCGGCATCGGCTCCCAAGTCGCGCTCCGCGTTGACATTTTCGCACCGGAGATGTAATTATTACCCGTCAGGGCCGCAATTTACGAACAATCGCAGAGGCCGCAATGGTGAACGTGATAGGACGTGAGATACCGGACGAGATCGCAGGCTACGGCCGTGCCGCCCCCTTCTCCGGCGCTTTCGCTACTCCACCCGTAGGCATTGTCCGGTACGCGCCGCCCGTAAAAATAGTCCGCCCCGGAGAGCGGAAGGTCGTCGAAAGCCTGGAGGAGCTATTCCGGCGGATACCCGTGATGGGCGGCATGACCCTCTCCTTCCACCATCACTTCAGGAACGGCGACAGGGTCGTAAACCTCGTGCTCGCAACCGCAGCCCGGATGGGCCTGCGGAACCTGAATGTAGCCTTGAGCGCCGTCTTCCCCGTCCACGCCCCCCTGATCGACCACGTGAGGGCGGGCGTCGTGACCGGCCTCGATACGAACTACATCACCGGCCCCGTCGCGCAGGCCGTCTCGCAGGGCCTTTTCCCGCGCCCCGTCGTCCTACGCACGCACGGAGGCCGGGCGCGCGCCATCGAGTGCGGCAGGCTGCCCATCGACGTCGCCTTCATCGCCGCCCCCGCAGCGGACGACTGTGGCAACGTCAACGGCGTTGCCGACCCGTCGGCCTGCGGGTCGCTGGGGTATGCCTTCCCCGACGCCGAATGCGCGCGCTTCGTCACGGCCGTCACGCCACACCTCGCGCCCTATCCGCTGACCCCTATATCGATCGACCAGACGCGGGTCGATTACGTGGTGAAGCTGGACGAAGTCGGCGACCCGAAGGGAATTGTCTCCGGCACCACAAGGATGACGGCAGACCAGGTCAAATTGTCGATGGCGGAGACGGCCGCACGGGTGATCCGGGCGGCCGGGCTCATAAGGGACGGCTTCTCGTTTCAGACAGGCGCGGGCGGGGCGTCCCTTGCTGCGGCCCATTTCGTCGGTGGAATGATGGAGGAAGGGCGGGCTGTCGGCAGCTTCCTCCTCGGCGGCATAACGAGCCAGATGGTAGAGATGCTTGAGCGGGGCCTCTTCGCAAAGATACTCGACGTGCAGGATTTCGACCCGGCGGCCGTGCGCTCCCTCGCCGCCAACCGCGACCACGTGGAGATCGGCGCGGGATTCTACGCGAACCCCTTCAACGCGGGGTGCGCCGTAAACCGCCTCGACTGCGTGGTCCTCGGCGCAACGGAGATCGACACGGACTTCAACGTAAACGTCGCGACAGGCTCCGACGGACGCGTACGGGGAGGCTCAGGCGGGCACAGCGACACGGCTGCGGGCGCAAAGCTGACAGTGATCGTCGCGGAGCTCGTCAGGGGCAAATTTCCGATCATACGCGACCGCGTGCTTACGGTGACTACGCCTGGAGAGAGCGTCGATGCGCTCGTGACGGACATGGGGGTCGCCGTCAACCCGGCGCGCCCGGACCTCCTCGACCGGCTCAAGGAGGCACGCCTGCCCGTTATGGAGATTCACGACCTCAAAGAGGCGGCCCGGCGGATTGCCGGCGACCCTCCCGCCCGACGAGCAGGCGGAAAGATCGTAGCCGTCGTCGAATACCGCGACGGGAGCGTCATCGATGTCATCCGGCAGGCGGCTGGGTAAGACCTCTGCCCGGCCGGTGGAAACGAAGGGGCGCCCGCCGATCCACGTCCGCGCCCCTTCGTCGTTTCCGTCTCTCTTCGCTTTCCGCGCTATCTTCTTTCGTCCAAGAAGCGCTGGATTCCCTTGATTAAGTCCATCCGGTTCTTCTCGACCGCTATCATATGGGTGCCCTCTGCCAGGATCTCTTCGCGCTTGTAAGGCGTGTTGGCCAGCCTGGCGAAGACCTCCTGGGCCATGAAAAGTGGCGTATCCTGGTCCCATTCGCCCACGATAAGGAGTGTCGGCACCTTGATGAGAGACGGGTCGTACATCGGTTTGCCTTTCCCCCAGAACTGCGTGATGTCCTGAAGCACGCCGTTGGGCGCCCTCACGACGGGCGGGGTCTGCCGCGCCCCTGCCGGGTCCGAGGCAAGGTTGGCCTCCCACCATTTGTCGAACCATGCCTGGGGGCTTATCTCTTCCCTCCGGGCGGCAGGGATACCGCTCAGGGCGCGCGCCCGCGCGCTTTCTTTCGTGGCGTTCCTGTATGCACCCGTCCCGGAGAAAGGCGGGGGCTCCTTCAGGCACCAGAGCGGGGCGTAAAGCACCAGCTTCACGACCTTGTCGTTGTTGTTGCCGGCAAAACCGCCCATGAGGGTCGTCCCCCAGGACCAGCCGACCAGGTTGATCCTGCTCACGTTGCGCCTCTTGAGGATGAAATCGACGGCTGCGCCCACATCCTTCCAGGCGTCTGCCGTTGTCGCGAAGGCGGGGTTCTTGTCCGGCGGGGCGTCCATCGCGGGCGGTCGGGTGGACAGCCCGTAGCCCCGGATGTCCAGCATGTACGTGTCGTAGCCGCGCGCCGCCGCGTAATCCATCCATGAGCCGCCCGGAAGGTCTAAGTCGAAGACGGTCTCCGAGGGGTAGCTTGCCCCGTGGACGAAGAGTATGATCTTCTCGCCCGCAAACATCTTCGCCCCCGACAGGTACTTATTCCGCACATAGAGCTTGATGCCGGGGTCGGACGACGCTATATAGAACGTCTCGGTCGTGATCTTCGCCTTCACCGAGGCGTAACCCGTCCCCGCCGCAGTAAAGACAAAGACCGCCATGAACGCGACAACCAGCCACGCTTTGCCCATAATCCCTCCTTAAGATTAGATAAAGTCGCTTCTGCCCGCAAATCCCATATCCGACCGCCTTTATGCAAATTCTACATTACCGGGCGGACAAACAACAAGATTTTCCGGGAATCCTTGCAATCCCGGACTCTTTGGATATATCATTATCTGTCCGAAGGGCATCGTTTCATCGATATCAATTATCGCTTCATAAAGGAGGACCTGATATGAGAATCGTTTTGCTGGGGGCGCCGGGGGCAGGCAAGGGCACCATCTCGAAGCTCCTCACGGCCCATGACGGCTCTGTCCAGATATCGACCGGCGATATCCTGCGGGGCGCGGTCAAGGCAGGGTCGGAGCTGGGCAAGAAGGCGAAAGGGTACATGGAGCGGGGGGAGCTCGTGCCGGACAGCCTCATCATGGATATCATGGAGGCGAGGCTCCAGGAGCCCGACGCAAAAAAAGGCTTCATCCTGGACGGTTTCCCGCGCACCATCCCGCAGGCCGAGGAGCTGAAGAAGCTCCTTGCGCGGCTCGCCATCAAGCTAGACGTGGTGATCGATATCGAGGTGCCGAAAGAAGTGATCCTCGACCGCCTTACGACGCGAAGGACGTGCTCGAACCCCGACTGCCAGGAGATCTACAACGTGAAGAGCAAGCCGCCGTCACCCGACGGGAAGTGCCTCAAATGCGGCTCGCCGGTCGTCCAGCGCGCCGACGAGACGGAAGAGGCGATCACGCAGAGGCTCGAAACGTACAACGAGAAGACGGCGCCCCTCATCGATTTCTACCGTAAGGAAGGGACCCTGAAGACGATCAGCTCATTAAGCAGCGACGAGATCGTCAAGCAGATTCTATCGACCCTCAAATAGAAGAAAGAGCAAGGAAACGAAAGGCGGCCCGGCCGTCAGGTGCGGCGGGCCGCCCCATTTGGCCGGTTTTCGTGATCCTCATCCACCCGCCAGTCGCAAAGCCCTCAGAGCCTCCCGCGGGCCTCGCCGCCCTCTGCGGCGCGCTTTCCGAGGCCGGAGTGGCGCATACCGCTGTCGATGCCGCCCTTGAGGCGACGCTCTGGCTGCTCGAAAGGGGGCCGGACGGGGTTGCCGACACGTGGACAAGGCGCGCCCTCGCCCACCTCGACCGGAACCTCGCCTTCTTGAGGGACCGGCGTGGATACGCGGGCTTCGACCGCTACCGGAAGGCTGTCCTGGAAGTGAACCGGGTCCTGGAGAAGTCATCCCGGGCCGGTACGCGCGTGGGCCTTGCCGATTACAGCCAGGAGCGTCTGTCGCCGGTCAGGGGCGCCGACCTGCTGCAAGCTGCCCTCCGGTACGAAGAGAATATCTTCTACCCTTATTTCAGGGCGCGTCTGTCGCCGCTCGTAGAGGCTGAGGGGCCGAATGCACTCGTCGGCTTTTCGCTCAACTACCTGAGCCAGGCCCTCTGCGCCTTCGCCATGATCGGCTTCCTGCGGCGCAATTATCCCGGCGTGAGGATAGCCGTCGGCGGCGGTCTGGTGGGCGCATGGACGAGCAGCCCCGCCTGGCGCAACCCCTTCGAAGGACTGATCGACCATCTCGTTGCCGGGCCGGGGGAGGCCTTCCTGCTCTCACTTGCGGGGGGTGACGCGGCGGCTGTTGACAGCGCAGCCGACGGCCGGACCTGCCCCTCCTTCGACGGCTTTCCCCTCGACCGCTACCTGGCGCCCGGCCCAATCCTGCCGTACGCGGCCGCAAGGGGCTGCTATTGGGGCCGCTGCTCCTTCTGTCCCGAAAAATCGCAGGGCGCAACGTTCTCGCCCCGGCCTGTCGCGCAAGCGGCGGCCGACCTTTCGCGCCTTTCGGCCCGGTATCGCCCCATCCTGATCCACCTCGTGGACAACGCGATAAGCCCGGCCCTCATGCGCGCGCTCATCGCCTCTCCGCCCCATGCCCCGTGGTACGGCTTCGCCCGCGTCACGGAGGAACTGGCCGATTTCGATTTTTGCCGGGACTTGCGGGCGTCGGGCTGCGTGATGCTGAAGCTCGGCATCGAGTCGGGCGACCAGGGCCTGCTCGACGCCCTCGGAAAGGGCATAAGCGTCGAGAGGGCCGCGAAGGCGCTTTCGGCGCTGAAGCGGGCCGGGATCGGGACATACGTCTATCTGCTGTTCGGCACCCCTTCGGAGGACCTGCCCCGCGCAAGGAAGACCCTCGCATTCGCGGCCCGCAACAGCGCCTCCATCGATTTCCTCAACCTTGCCGTCTTCAACCTCCCGGTCAACTGCGGGGAGGCGCGTGGCCTCGACCTCCGCCCGTTCTACGCCGGCGACTTGTCCCTATACTCAGACTTCACGCACCCTTCCGGCTTCGGCAGGCGGGAGGTGCGGGCCTTCCTGGAGCGGGAGTTCAAGGCGCATCCGGCGATACGGCCTATCGTGCTGCGCCGCCCGCCGCATTTTACATCGAACCATGCCCCCCTGTTCTGCATGGCGATGGGGCCGGGATCTTTTCGCGCATAGCTTTGTCGCGCTGCGGGCCGTGACGCGATGAGACAGGTGAAGTTACATAGGTTTTCTGCCAAGGCGCTGCTGACAATTGATGAGGAAGGTCCCTAATGCGCGCAGGGGACGCGTTAAGCGCCATGAGAATGACGACAGCATTTGCCGGATGGCATCTTCCTGCCATGCCAATGCCGCCTCGAGGCTGACGATGCACGGCACCTTTTTCCAGAAGCCGTGCGCATGAAGGAGGGTCTTCATGCGCTCTACATCTGCGAGCCACACATCGTGGTCTATGAATGTCGCGTTATCTTGCCCCGATTTCCTCAAATAGAAGCCGCAGGTTACCTCGTGGCTGAAAATGAAGCGGGAAGTCGTCAGCAGGCACATGAGCAGGAAGAGGTCCTCGTTGACAACCAGCTCGGGATCATCCAACATCCACGGCTCGATTGCCGCAGTCCTCGCTGCCCATGAGTTCGAAGTCATGAAGTTCTCTAAGCGTAACAAGCGCGACGTCTCGAACGGCTGAAAATAGGCCAGCTCCGCTTCTTCATCGAGACGACCCCTTGAGCGCTCCATGCCGGGCCGATCATCCTCCATTACCCGTACGGCGCCGGAGTAGGCCACGTTTACTTCTTCATGCCGGTCCAGGATTCTCACAAGGGTCGCCAGATGATTCGGAAACAACGCGTCGTCGTCATCGAGAACCGCAAAATACTCGCCGGTAAGCTCTTTCAGGCCGTCCCGGAGCGCCGTGCTCCTGAACCCCGTGTTCGGGCTTGTCAGAAGCCGGACCCCGATCTTTCTACGAACCCGGCTTATCAGCTCGTCCAGGCCGGAGACCTCCCGGTAGCGGACCATGATGACTTCGATGTTCGGATATGTCTGTAGCATTATGCTTTCCAGGGCGCGTCCGATCATTGCAACGGGCCGGTCCCCCACGCGCATGATGACCTGTACCAGCCCGCGCCTGCCGTTTTCGTGCACACTCAAAGGCGAGAACTTTTCAGCCACAAGCTTCTTGTGGCTCGTCACGACGCCTTGCAGCAGTTTCTCCAGGGTATAGTTTTCCGAGAAAATCTGATGGGCACGGGCCGTCATCTCACGAGCCCGGTCCGGATTCCTTCCGATAAAGTCCATGCACTCGTCAATCTGTCGCGCCGTTTGCTCCGGATCGTCGCCGACCTCTATGTATAATACGCTATCCCCGAAGGTGTCCCGGATGAACGAATGGTCCTGGCAAATTGCAACGGCGCCGGCCGCGGCGATCTCGAAAATCCTCATCGACGGTATGCCTGTCTCGATGTGCTCCTCTTTGTGCAGACATAAGCCGGCGCCGGCCTCCCGCAGCCGCGAAAGAACGCTTGTTCCGTCGAAGGGTATCGGTCCCCGATATGCATTTTGTATGCGTGTCCACCGATCTTTCCGACCGTGAATAACCATATAGTCCCGCCGGTCGAGGCAATCGAACAGGCCGCCGTGCCGGGGCCCGTCCCAATTGACCCCGCAGTATAAAAGCTTAGGATCGCGGAGCGCCGGGGGTCGGTACTCCGTCGCGAAACAGCTCGCGTAGAACGGGGTGATGAAATAGTCTTTCTCGGTTGCGTACAGGGAATCCTTGATCCATCGATCGATGATCGGACCGGAAGAGAGAAAACCGTCGAGGCTCATGACATTGCGCACGAACTCGGGCTTACTGTTCACGAATGCAGGGGGATTCCACATGCATCCGTATGTAGGAATACTGCATAGCTTGGGGGTTATGTGGTGCATCGACAGAATAAAATCGGCCCGGGCCGAGCACGCTTGCTCCACACACGCTACCTCCTCGACCTGAAGCCCGATCACCCGCCCCGCAATCTCGATGCGCCGGATCATCTCCTGCTCTGCCGTTGCTTCGCCATAAAAAGGGTTATAAACAGCAACTTTCATTTTCAGCCTCTCAACGCCCCTTGTCGATTCCGGGAGAATAGGAAACGCACCTGATTCGTGCGACAGCCCTGCTATGTTGCTGATGCAGGTCTTGGCGCGCAATGTAAGGGACCCATTGGCCTTCCGTCCTATCCTCGCGGGTAGCCTGGCATTCGGATGTCGCTGATTCTATTACACTGTCAAACAAAAAATCAAGGAAATAAGCACCGTACAGCCCACCTTATAAAGCCATAGGCGACGCCTGTACCCATTAAATGACACCCCGCCCGCCCTGGCGCTGACCTCATAGCGCCACTATAATGCATTATAATCGCTCAAGGGAGGTGTCGATGAAGATTCAGGTGGTGCTTGCGGCGGTGATGGCCCTCGCCCTTCTGCACGTGATCGCGGGGACGGCAAGCGGGGCCGACGGACACGGCCTCGAAAAGGCCACGTTCGCCGGCGGCTGTTTCTGGTGCATGGAGCCTGCATTCGATCACGTGCCGGGTGTCGTGTCGGTCACCGTGGGCTACACGGGCGGGACGAAGAAAAACCCCACCTATGAAGAGGTCTCCTCAGGCACGACGGGCCACGCCGAATCGATAGAGGTCGTTTACGACCCCACGAAGGTGAGCTATGAGAAGCTCCTCGACATCTTCTGGCACAACATAGACCCGACCGTTAAGGACAGACAGTTCTGCGACGTAGGCCACCAGTACAGGAGTGCGATCTTCTACCACAACGAGGAGCAGAAGCGGCTGGCGGAAGCCTCGAAGGAGGCCCTGGAGGCGTCGAAGCGGCTCAAGGGGCCTGTCTATACGGAGATCGTCCCCGCCTCCACGTTTTACCCTGCGGAGGAGTACCACCAGGAGTACTACAAGAAGAACCCCGTGCGCTACAAATACTACCGGTGGAACTGCGGGCGCGACCAGCGGCTGAAGGAGCTGTGGGGCAAGGAGGCAGGCGGGCACTAAAATGGCTCGCACGCCGGATAGTGCTCAAATCAGTCGGAGGCCCCCTTTGTGCGGTGCGCCGTCCATGGAACACGGCGCGCCCGGCCGGTCGAAAGGTTTTTGACGATAAGCTCGCCCTCCATTAGATCGCCCCGGGCGACCGCCCGGTATTCCAGCGTCTGTTTTGCCGCCCCTTTGCCTCCGTTCACAGTGAATGCAAAGCGGCCGCCGTCGAGCTTCGCGTCGAAGTGGACGGTATGGCCTCCGTCGATGGAGAGACTGCCGTTCAGCGCCTGGAAGGCCTGGCGGATGAAGAGCGTCCCGTGGGCGGGGGCTTGCGGGTCGTCTATGCGGACATCCCATTTGCCGTACACATTTGCCGGCACCACCCACATATAGATGGTCGATTCGCCCACGCGCTGCGTGCGGTCGGGCTGCCAGTCGCCCATGTCGTGCATGTGGGAGACTACGCGCGAGCCCGGCGCGAGCTCGGAAAGCAGCTTCGGGATCAGCTCCAGGTTCGGACCGGGAAGCAAATAAAGCGTCACTACCGTGGCGTTCTTCAGGTCCACCTTGAAGATGTCCCCTTCGATAAAGGCCGCGCGCCCGGAAAGACCGGCCGCCCGCGCGCGCCTGCGGCTCTCCGCGATGAGGGCCGGGTCGATCTCGACGCCCACGGCCGTGGCATGGAAGTCGCGCGCTGCGGCGATCACGATGCGCCCGTCCCCGGAGCCGAGGTCATAGACCGTGTCTTTCTCCGTCACGCCCGCGAGGCGCAGCATGGCGGCTACCGCAGCGGGAGGCGTGGGCATGTAGACCGTGTCGGCTTTCTTGTCGAGGACCCCGCCGGTCGCGCACGACAGGAAGAGGGCCGCGGGAAAAAGCGCGATCAGGAAGAGGCGGACCCGGTGGCCCCGGCAGGCGGCGTCCGGCTCAGCCACGGGACTTTATCTCCTCCACGATCTCGGAGGCCCTTTCCTTGACATCGGCCGACCTGTCCGTGAGGGCAAGGATCGAGAGCTTCCTTCGGATGTCTTCTTTTTCCCTGTCCGACGCCTTCGGGTAGACGAGCTGAAGCTTCTCCATGACAAGGAGCATGAGCTGTACGTCCTTCGAGTCGAGGACGAGCAGGAGGGTCGAGACATCGTCGGGCGGCCCGTACTTGTCTACGTACTTGCGCGCGGTTTCGGCAAAGGCCGGCGAGCCGTAGGATTTATGCATCTTCTTGTGGAGCTTCTCGGCCTCGACCGTGCCCTTCTCGCCCTTGAAGAGCTTGTCGAGCGCCTGCTTGTACCGCCCGGTGCTCCACCTGTCCGCGCCCGGCTTCTGATGCTCTCCTTTCTGCTCATGGCTTACGTGGCTGCTCCTGTCCCGCTTCTTGTCTATGTCACGCCACGAGGGTCTGTTATCCTCGTCATATTCTCTGCTCATGATTGGCTCCTTTTATCGACGGGCCACCCGCGAACCGGGGGCAGCCCCATATCCATATAGCATATATGGGCCGGGCCTCTCAAGCCCTCCCTTATCGGCGGGGCCCGTCCAAAAGGCTTGCGTTATAGCTTAATTACGTTGGATGCCTGCATGCCCTTGGGTCCTTCCACCACCTCGAAACTGACCGGCTGGCCTTCCGTAAGCGATTTGAATCCGTTCTCCTGTATGGCGGTGTAGTGCACGAAGACGACCTGGCCGTCATCGCCGTTGATGAATCCGAACCCCCTCGCGTCATTGAACCACTTCACCGTGCCTTTAGGCATCTGAATTCCCTCCTCGCATCGGCTTTTAGTATTGCGGAGCTTCTGTTCCTCGACGGTATAACTACAAGAAGCGTGCCAGTCGCGCTTCCCTGCCGGCGCGCCAATCCGGGGAAGCGGCAGGACGGTTTATGGGGATTGGCGCACCGGGCGGCGGCGACAGACTGTCTCGAAAAAGAAGACAATGTCTTGCCGGACAAGAATTGTCTCAGGGAATGAGACAAAAACGGCTGCCGCCGAGCGGAAACGGACCAACCGGCCATGCCTCCTTCCCGCCGGCCGTTCTTATCGTGCATCGCTCGCGCAGCCGGGCTTCACAAGAAGCGGGATTATGCCGCCCGACCGACGAAAACCCACGCAAACTCACGGGAAGTTTTTTTCTTGACAAAGGACTAACCTTTTAATATTATACAATCATGATGAAAGATGTGCGTAGAGCCTGCGGCCTTTCAAGGGGCCGTGCGGGCGGTTTCGTCGATTCCGAAAAAACGCAAGGGATAGCGCAATAAGCTCACTGAAGGAGGGGTTAATGAAAAAGTGTCTCTTTGTCTTGTTGGCGGTTTTCATCCTGTCCTGGACCAGCCAGGGGTCGGCGGCGGAACCCGTCAAGATCGGCCTGATCTATCCGCTCTCCGGCGTCATGGCATACGACGGGCAGTCGGTCGTCTGCGGGGCGAAGCTGGCGGCGGAGGAGATCAACAAGAAGGGCGGCGTCAGAGGCCGGACCATAGAGCTCGTCGTCGAAGACGGGCAGGGCATGCCCGCGCAGTCCGTAGCCGCTGCGGAGAAGCTGATAAACCGAGACAGGGTGGCGGTCGTAATGGGCGCCCTGCGGAGCACTGCAAGCCTTGCGGTCCAGCCCATCGCCGAGAAGAACAAGACGCCTATGGTGACAGTCATCTCGACCGCTCCGAAGCTGACGGAGGGCGGGTACAAGTATTACTTCCGCATATGCCCGCAGGAGGCGATGCTCGTGGCCGTTGCAGCCAAATTCATAGGCGCCAAGCTGGGCATCAAGAGGCTCTGCTACATGGGTCCCAACGACGAGTGGGGGCGGGCGGCGCTCGACGGCTGGGGCAAGCTGATGAAAGAGAACGGAGGCGAGCTCTTAAGGGGGGACCTCGTCCCTAATAATGAGACGAACTTCCAGCCGTACCTGACCAGGATAAAGTCCCTCAACCCGGACGCGGTCGCCGTGCAGGCGGAGACGCTGATGGCGTCGATGGTCTTCAAGCAGGCCAAGGAAATGGGCCTGACCATGCCTTTCATCGGCCACGGGGCGACGGCCTCCGATGAGTTCATAAAGCTGGCCGGCCCAGCAGCCGAGGGCATCTACTCGATGATGCCTTACGTCTACACCTACGATTCACCGCAGAACAAGGCTTTCACACAGGCTTACTCGAAACGCTTCCCGGACAGGGGGATGCCCGATAAGTACTCGGTGGGAGGCTATGACGGCGTCTACGTCATCGCCGACGCCATCAACAAGGCGGGAAAGGCCGACCGCGAGTCGATCAAAAACGGCCTGGCGAAGGTCGAGTCGAACCGGATACAGGGCCTGATAAAGTTCGACGCGAAGGGCCAGGCGCACCCGCTGGCCTTCGTTGCGCAGAACAGAAAGGGCGTGCCCCAGGTCATCGGGTATCAGCAGACCAGGGATTAGCGTAAGACTATAGGACGGGCCGCGCGGGGAGGCTCCGCACGACCCGTCCGGTCGGTAGACGATGTCGATCTTCCTCCAGCAGCTCGCCAACGGTCTTATCATAGGCGGCGTTTACGGCCTGATCGCCGTGGGCCTCACGACGATTTACGGCCTCATGGACGTTGTCAATTTCGCCCACGGCGAGTTCTACATGCTCGGCGGCATGATCGCCTTCTTCATTATGCAGTTGACGGGCGCCAGCTACTTCCTTGCCCTCGCCGCTTCTGTTGTCCTTGTAATGTGCATCGGGTATCTCTGCGAAAGGATATTACTCAAAAGGCTGCGCGACAAGGAGACGGATATCCTGGTGGCGGGGGCGCTGGTCACGATCGGCATCTCGATCTTCTTCCAGAACACGGGCCTCCTCGTCTTCGGCTCCGTCCCCCGCATCATCCCTTCCCCCTTCTCGGCGGAGCCGCTGAAGATCGGCCCCATACTCCTGGGCCGCATGGACCTCTTTGCGGCCTTCGTGACGGTGGTCGTCATACTCCTCTGCCACTTCTTTATTAAGAAGACAACCATGGGCATGGCGATGCGCGCCACGTTCCAGGACAAGGACGTGGCCGCCCTCGTCGGCGTGCACATCGACCGCGTCTTCTCCTTCACGTTCATGCTCGGCGCGGGTCTCGCTGCAACCGCAGGCGCGCTGCTCGGTCCCATATATATCATCTACCCCAACGTTGGGGAGAGCGTCATCCTCAAGGCGTTCGTGATCGTCATCGTCGGGGGGATGGGCAACTTCCTCGGGGCCATTTTCGCGGCGCTCATCTTAGGCGTGATCGAGGGCCTCGGGGCCGCTTATGTATCGGCCGAATACAAGGACCTTATCGGCTTCGTGCTGGTGCTGCTCATACTGCTGTTCAGGCCCTCGGGGCTTTTCGGGCGGATGAAAAGGGTATGAAAAAGGGCGCATCGCTCATAGTCTACGGAATCATTTTCGCGGCGCTTTTGGCCCTGCCCCTTGTCGTCACGAACGATTACGACATCCACATCTTCATCATGGTGGGCATATTCGCGCTTCTCGCGATGGGCTTTAACCTGATCTTCGGCTATATAGGCCAGTTGTCTCTCGGCCATACGGCCTATTACGCCATAGGCGCCTATGCCTCGGCGCTCGCTACCCTGAAATGGGGCTTTTCCTTCTGGCTGGGGCTTGCCTTCGCGGGCGTAGTCAGCGGCATATTCGGCTTTTTGATCGGCGTGATTGCTTTGCGCTGGAGGAGCCATTTTTTCGTCATAGCGACGATCTGCTTCTGGGGCATCATCCACCTCATCATTTTCAACTGGGTCTCCCTCACGAACGGCCCGGTCGGCCTCGGCAATATCCCGCCTCCCTCTTTGTTCGGCATGGTATTCACGAGCAAGCTCCACTTCTACTACCTGCTTTTCGGTTTTGTCCTCGCCACTTACTGGCTGACGAAAAGGATCGTCTCCTCGCCGATCGGAAGGTCTTTCCGGGCCATCCATGAAAACGAGCCGCTCGCGGAGTCGGTGGGCATCAGCGCCTTCCGCTTCGCCATGCTCGCCTTCATCCTCTCCACGGTAATCGCAGGCGTAGCGGGGAGCATCTCCGCCCATTATGTCTCGTATATCAGCCCGGAGATCGCGGAGTTCTCGGTAATGATAACGATCCTGGTCACGGTCGTGCTGGGGGGCAGGGGGACGCTCATAGGACCCGTGGTCGGGGCCGCCATCATCGTCTTGCTCCAGGAGTACCTGCGGTTCACGAAGGAGTTCCGCCTCCCCATCTTCGGCCTTCTCCTGATCCTAGGCATCGTATTTCTGCCCAGGGGCATCGTGACTTTGCCCGCCATCATAGCCTCATACCGGAGAAAAGCCAGGTGAGGGATACGTTCTTCCATACGGAGGGCCTGACGGTCCGCTTCGGGGGCCTCACCGCCGTGGACCATCTCGACTTCGAGATCAGGCAAGGGGAGATCCTGAGCCTGATCGGCCCGAACGGGGCCGGGAAAACGACGGCCTTCAACGCGATAACGGGCTTCACCCCCCTTTCCAAAGGGTCGATCTACTTCTGCGGCAGGGACCTTACGGGCCTGCGCCCGTTCCGCATCGCCTGCCTGGGGCTGGTAAGGA
Organism: uncultured delta proteobacterium; assembly: GCA_963835595.1. Taxonomy (GTDB): domain Bacteria; phylum Desulfobacterota; class Syntrophorhabdia; order Syntrophorhabdales; family WCHB1-27; genus CAWEPK01. The sequence goes on from CAWIGL010000002.1 coordinate 714,905, forward strand.
CCTTCCAGCAGACGAGCGTCTTCCCGGAGATCACCGTAGAGGAATGCGTCCTCATGGGCAGCCACAAGGGGGCGGAGACGCGCGTCCTGCCTACCCTTTTCCATTCGGTGGGCTACCGGAGGAAGGAGAAGGAGGTCGCCGGGCGGACGACGGAGATCCTAGACTTCATCGGGCTGGCCCACCGGGCGGACGTCCTCGCAAAGAACCTTTCTTACGGGGAGCAGAAGCTGCTGGAGATCGCCGTCGCCCTTGGGGCCGCGCCGAAGCTCCTCCTTCTGGACGAGCCGGTCTCGGGCATGAACCCCGAGGAATCGCGCTCCACGATGGAGCTGATTTTCGCCTTGCGGAAGCAGGGGATCACGATACTCCTCGTAGAGCACGACATGAGCGTAGTGATGGACATTTCCGACCGAATCGTCGTCCTTAACTATGGAAAGAAGATCGCCGAAGGCACGCCTGCGCAGGTCTGCGAGAACAGCGAGGTGATCGAGGCGTATCTGGGGAGCGGCCTGAAATGCTCTCTTTAAGCGAGGTAACGGCATACTACGGCAACGTCCAGGCCTTGAGGGACATCTCCTTCGAGGTCAAAGAGGGCGAGATGGTAGCCCTGATCGGCTCGAACGGGGCGGGGAAGACGACTACCCTGCGCGCCATCTCCGGGCTTCTGGCGCCGGCCGCCGGCCGCATCACGTTCATGGGCAAGGAGATCGGCGGGCTGCCCCCATTCGCGATCATAAAGAAGGGGATCGCCCACTCGCCGGAAGGCAGGAGGGTCTGGCCGGACATGACCGTCTTCGAGAACCTGCGGATGGGCGGATACCTGCGGAAGGACGCAGGCGGGCTGAAAGAAGATTTCGACAGGATGTACGCCCTTTTCCCGATACTGGGCCAGAGGCGCGACCAGCCGGCAGGGAGCTTGAGCGGAGGGGAGCAGCAGATGCTCGCCATCGCGCGGGCGCTCCTGTCGAGGCCGAAACTGCTGCTTCTCGACGAGCCTTCCTTGGGGCTGGCGCCGATCATGGTGGAAAGGGTCGCTGAGACGGCGGTGGCGCTCAACCGGTCCGGCGTAACGGTCCTGCTCGTGGAGCAAAACGCCAATCTCGCCCTCACGATCTCCAGCCGGGCCTACGTCCTCCAGACGGGAAGGATCATCCTGTCGGGCAAGTCGAGCGAGCTCCTGGCGAACGACGAGGTCCGCAAGGTTTACCTCGGCAAAACCCGCTGAGGAAAGCGAGGGAGGACCACATGGGAAGCAAAGCCGGCAACAGCGTAGTAACCCTGCCTATCCCTTACGAGACACCCGAAGAAAGAGGGACGTTCCTCGACCTCAAGATCGGCGCAGGGAACCTGGCGGCCGTCTTCGCGCCCGACGAGCCGCAGCCCCTCGCGGACCTTGCCGGGGCCTTTGACCGGGCTGTCGAGAACCCGGTGGGGGGCAGAAGGCTTTCCCAGATACTCTCGAAAGGCCTGAAGGTAGTCGTCATCGTCGAGAACCAGTACCGCCAGGCGCCCGCCGACAGGATATTACCCCGGCTCGTGGAGCGCATCAGGCGGGCCGGGGCGGACCCGACCGTCATGATCGGCAACGCGCGCCTCGTGCCGCTTACCTCCGGGCAGATAAGGGAAAAGCTGGGCGACGAAGTGGTTGACAGCGGCGTAGATATCGTCTGCAACGACGTGAGCAGGCCGGAGGACTACGTCTTCAAGGGGATCACGAGCTTCGGCGTCCCGCTGTCGATCCACCGCAGGGTGGCCGAGGCCGATGCGGTCATCACCCTCGGGACCACGCAGGCGACCCTCTGGGGGTACGGGGGGTCGGGGATGATTAACCCTGCCGTCACGTCCCTCGATACGATCGAGCAGAACCATTTCATGGCGCTCGCCCCCGACTGCGCGCCGGGAAACAACGAATGCCGCATCCAGCTCGACAAGTACGAGGCGGCCCGCATGGCGGGCGTCGCGATGGGGATAAACGTGATCGTCAACAACAGGCTGGAGACGGTCGATATAAATGCGGGCGATTCCGTGGAAGCCCACAGGGAATCCGTCAGAAATTACGACCGGATATACAGGCTGGACGCCTCTTCGCTCAAAGAGCGTAAGGCCGACATCGTGATCGCCGGCACGTCCGCCCCCACCGACCATCTTTTCTACCACACCTGCTGGGCCATCCAGAACTGCCTGCCTGTCATAAAGAAGGGCGGCACGATCATCTTCGCCTCGCCCTGCCCAGGATACCCGGGCCTGCCGGGCTTCGCCTTCATGGACCTTCTGAAGCCCTATATGCCCGCGACGCGCGAAAACCTCCTCAGGGCGATCCCTGCCTTTTACAACCAGTCGAGCAGGCTCCGGGCGGCGGGCATCAGGTTCAAGACGTACACGGCCATGATCGACTACGACATACGGATCGTCACGCTGCCGCAAAACCACGCCTTGGCCCGCGACATAGGGTTCAACGTCTACGGCTCCCTCGAAGATGCATACCGCGACGCCCTCGCTGTGCACGGCAGCAACGCCAGGGTTGCCTTTGTCCCCTACGGACGTTACACCATCCTGGATTTGGAGTAGGCGGCCGGTGTATAATAAGAAAAGAAAACAGTCAAGGGGGAACAGTGACCCAGAAACTCACCGCTATAATCCAAAAGGAAGGCAACGGGTACGTCTCCTTGTGCCCAGAGCTTGACGTTGCCAGTCAAGGTGATACGGTCGAGCAAGCCCGCGAGAACCTCCAGGAAGCACTCGAATTGTTTTTCGAGACCGCCTCTCAGGAGGAGATTAACCAAAGACTCCACGGTGACGTTTTTGTAACCCAGGTCGAGGTCGCGGTTGGGTAAGCTGCGCCTGCTTTCCGGCCGGGAAGTGTGCGGCATCCTTGAGAAACACGGCTTTGTGAAGGTACGCAGAAAAGGGAGCCACATCCTTATGCAGAAGCGGTTATCTGCCGCCACGCTTACCGTTCCTATACCCGACCATAACGAAATCAAGATTGGCACCCTACAGTCCATTATCCGCCAGTCCGGTATCGCAAAGACCGAATTCGAGACATAAAAACGCCGGAGCAGGGAAAAACCGCGAAATAAGCTGGCCGCACTATGCTCCCACCCGCGGCTTGCCGTGCGTTGACAATACGCACCGCAGCCGTGTACGATATATAAAAACGGACGGGACAATATGATCGACCGTTACACCCGCAAGGAAATGGCCGCTATCTGGACCGAGGAGAAGAAGCTCCGCACGTGGCTCGACATCGAGATCGCAATCTGCGAGGCGTGGGCGGAAGCCGGTGTCGTCCCGAAGGACGACCTCGCGGTCATCAAGGCAAAGGCGCACGTGGACGCGGCCAGGGTAGCCGAGATCGAGAAGGAGACGAAGCACGACGTGGTCGCCTTCATCCAGGCGGCCTCCGAGTCCGTCGGCCCCGCCTCGAAATGGGTCCACCTCGGCGTCACCTCCTCGGACATCCTCGACACTTCATTCTCGCTCCTCCTCAAGGAGGCGGCCGCACTCCTTACGGAAGATATCAAGGGCCTCATGGCCGTACTCAAGGAGAAGGCGCAACAATACAAGCTGACGCCGATGATCGGGAGGACCCACGGCATCCACGCGGAGCCTGTCACTTTCGGCCTGAAAATGGCCCATTTCTATGACGAGATGCGGAGGAACCTGGAAAGGCTAACCGCAGCCTCGGCCCGCGTCTCCTGCGGCAAGATATCGGGAGCGGTCGGCACGTACGCCCACGTGCCGCCCTTCGTGGAGGAGTACGTGTGCCGGAAGCTGGGGCTTGCGCCTGCGCCCATCTCCTCGCAGATCATCCCCCGCGACTACTACGCCGAGTTCTTCACCACCCTCGCGGTCGTCGGCTCGTCGATCGAGAAGATGGCCACCGAGGTACGCCACCTGCAAAGGACGGAGGTAGGCGAGGCGGAGGAATTTTTCCAGGCGGGTCAGACCGGCTCCTCCGCCATGCCCCACAAGCGGAACCCGGTCGCCTCGGAGAACGTCTCGGGACTCGCGCGGCTGCTGCGCGGCTATGCCCTCGCATCGCTTGAAGACATCCCCCTGTGGCACGAGCGCGATATCAGCCATTCGTCCGTCGAGAGGGTGATCGGCCCGGACGCCACGATACTCCTCGACTACATGCTCGCCCGGATAACGGGCATATTCCGCAACCTCATCGTCTACCCCGAGCGCATGAAGGAGAACATGGCCATCACTGCGGGCCTTTACCACTCCGAGGCCGTGCTTCTCAGCCTCATCAAAAAAGGGCTTACGAGGCAGGAGGCGTACAAGATCACCCAATCCCTGGCGATGGCCTGCTTCCGCGACCGCCTCAACTTCGTTGAATGCCTCAAGAAGGACGAGGGGCTCAAGAAGTTTTTGTCCGCCGAGGAGATCGCCGGGATAACGGACGATCGCCACTATTTCGAGTACATCGACGCCATATTCGCACGGGTCTTCGGCCCTGACCGATCTTAATGAAATACCCTGCTATTTACAGCATGGTATTTCGTGAGGGGGGAGGCCGGGGCACCCGCTTGCGGGTCGCGGCTTTGCCGGTGGAGGGGGCGCTGAGCCCCATTAATTGAGGCATCTTAAGCAATCCGGTTTTGGGGCGACAACATATGAGATGGCATTCTTATCCGATATCAGGTCCTGCTTCGACTCGGTCGGGCGCGAAAAACTCTCAATCGACTCGGCCCGCATGGCGCAACTGCCCCTCGACAGCGTCTCCTCCTCGTGCCGGGCGTTCCTCTACGCCGTCCTGGAGCTGAACCGGGGAAAGCTGAAGCGGGCGATACGTTTCATAAACCAGGCAAGAGAGCAGGCGGACGACATCGAGGAGCTGTCATACGTGCTTCACGTGGAGGGCGTCCTTCTTTCCTTGCGCGGCGACTACAGGCAGGCTGTGGCCAAGCATGTCCGATGCGCCGAGATATGCAGGCTGACCGGGGACAGGCACCTGGGCTGCGAGGCCCTTCTGCGCCTTTCCGGCCTGTATATTAAGCTCGGCGAGCCGGCCATGGCCGAGGTGTACGAGAAGGAAGCGGCGCTTATCATGCCGCGCGATAGGGGGCGGGTCTAGCGACACAAACAGCTTCAAGCTACCACGGCATCCTGCAAAGGCTGAAATGCTGTCGGACTCCTCCAGGCTTGGACTCGCGCCTCTGGCGGAATCGCGATCTGCGGCGCCCTGCTCGCCTTGCGGCCTCCGATGTACCTATGTACGATCTCCGGCCAGCAAGACTCACAGTGCATTCGCCTATCATCGATTCCTTGAGGCGCTCCCCGGGCTCGCCAATGCACGCTTTCATCGTAATATCGAGTCTTCATACCCGTACTCTATCTCACTGTACGCCGAGGCCCGCCCCGCAGCCGGCCGCCGCTAACGGAATAAAGAGCATATTATAAGGCGGCGGCAAGAGCGGGCTGTACGGTTTTCGTGGTGATACGCTAAAAGTGTAAGAGTAGAGATTCAGTCTATCGGACAGCATCACATGATGTAAGAAGTTCTTCCCGAACTCCTCGACAAGTACACCTTCCGAGACTGTGAAGATTTCAGACGGCATTCAGCGATAATAACCAAAATGCTTGGACGAAAGTTTGAGCTCTTGTGTATAATGTGTGAGAGGCAAGCAAGTAGTGCCGGCTTTATATAGCACGTGAGGTAGTGAAGGATAGGAAGCCGCAGGAGAAAACGGAATGAACGGAACTACGTCCCCCTAGGCCTACGGAATGAACGGAACTACGTCCCCCTAGGCCTACTACGTCCCCCTAGGCCTACGTCCCCCTAGGCTGTTACCCGGAACTACGTCCCCCTAGGCTGTTACCCCCTAGGCTGTCCCCTAGGCTGTTACGTCCCCCTAGGCTGTCTTCATACCCGTACTCTAGCTCACTGTAGGCCGAGGCCCGCCCCACAGCCGGCCGCCGCTAACGGAATAAAGAGCATATTCTTTGTCTGTCTGAGGGGGGAGGCTCCATGCGGCTTTGCCGCTGGAGGGGGCGCTGAGCCCCAACAACTGCCGGCGGCAAGAGCGGGCTGTACGGTATTCATGGTGATACGTTAAAAGTGCAAGAGTAGAGATTCAGTCTATCGGACGATGTGAGGTTACGTAAGAAGTTCCGATCCCCGCCCCTTTGTGCCGTTGATGCTTCTATCTCTTGATCCTTCTCTTTACCGCCGCAAGCCCTATCAGGCCGGGGCCGAGAAGAAGTATGGCCGAAGGAAGTGGGGTGGGATTGGCTGGCTGGATATCAGGAGTGGTGCCGAAGTAGAGGCCGGCAGAGGTAACGTCGGGTATGGAGGACAACCCCGTAAGGCCTATGTTGAAGGTCACCGGCCCGTTAAGGTACGGATTGTGTGTGCCATTGGATAGGCCGTCACTCGAAGTGATGTTGCCGTTCACGATCTCATAAGGGTGGTAGGACCCGCCTCCCGCAAACAATAGGATGGTGCCGCCCTGCATTTGTATCCCCCACTGGAAGGGCGTTGAGCCTGTATCGCTGATCCCCGGATTAGCAAAGGTGACACTGGTCGCCGTTACCGTCACTGTCCCTGTAGCCTGTGCCCCGGCCAATGCGACACCCGACGGAGTATTCGAGAGGGTGAGCGAAACGCCGTCGAGAATGGAAGATATCGTGTCGAGTTGTCCTGCCGCGGCCGTGTTCTCAAGCGTAATTGAAAGGCTGTTTGGAGTCGTGAAGCTGAAAGTAGCCGATCCGTTTTGGAACGTCGACGTGTCGTTCACCGTCCAAGTATAGGCTGCCTGCGCCTGACCCGACAGCGCTAGGGATATCAAGACGATTAGAGCAAGACAGAGAAGGACTACCCTTGCCATCCCGTTCTCCATTGGAATTTCGGCAACTCGGCTATCTAACTGGTGACCAACAGGTTGCAGCCGTTGAGACCCGTTCGCTTTCCTTCCCACCCTCCCGGATGGTTTGGTCTTTTCAGATGTTGGCATCATATAACACGGTATGACACTTGTCAAGAAAAAAATAAAGCAGGAAAAAATGGTCCCCTTTTCCCCTCACCCAAAACTATCAGGTGGCACTCATGATCCATGCAAGAAGTGCGATCGTGTTGCCTTGTAGGTGCTGTCAACGCCTAATCTAATACCCCACCAATGGATACAGTACAGCCCGCTCTTACCGCCACTTTATGGATGTACCCTATACGATTGCGGCGGCCGTGGCCGGAGAAGTTTGCCCCGCAGTATATACAAGAGCTAACTGCGGGGTGATGCATTACGCGTAGCGCGCGAAGCGCGTTTTTCTCGCGCTTCGCGCAAGCAGGAGCTCCGTACCGCGCAGCGGCGCGAGTCCAGCCGCCGAAAGTAGTACGCATTTGCTTTTTGCTTTTCGCTTTTTGTCTTCGCTCCCGCAACGGGCGTGATGATTATCAGACCGTGACCGCGCTTACGTCCCCGACGACTTTATGAACTTCAGCCGCACGTCGTAGAGCACGTTGTCGAGGAGGCTCTCTTCGTCCTTTGTGAGGTTCCCTTTCGTCTTCTCTTTGAGCATCTCGATGATGCTTATCGTCTGCTTAGCGAGCTGGAGGTTTACCTCTTTGGCGTTGGTGATGGGGTCGGGAAGCTCGCCCAGGTGGACGAGGGCCGACGTTGAGAGCGACAGCACGAACGTGGAGAAGCCAAACTCGTAGAGGAGCTCGTTGTCCGACCAGTCTCCCCGGTCCTTCGCTGCCTCGCCATCCGGCTTCGACCCTTCTTTTTTCTTCCCCTTGTCCGCAGGGACCGCTTTCTCTTCTTCCGTCATCCGGTCATCCCTCCTAGAGTAAGGTGTCGAGTTTTATGGGGAGGAAAAAAAGATCGTCGTTCCTCTTCACCTGATAAAGAATATAATTCCTTCGCAAGCCCTCGACCATGAGCGCGTTGAACCTGTCTTTGTCCGATACGGGCGCGTTGTTGATCGTCACGATCACGTCGCCCGCCCGCAAGCCGTACCGCTCGCCCAGGCCGCCTTTGAACACCTTCGTCACGACTACGCCTTTCTGCTGCCTCAGCTTGAACTTGAGCCGCGCGTATCCCTCGATGTTCGAGAGGCGCACCCCGCACAGCCGCTCGTCGAGCGGATCCGGCACGTAGTCGACGCCCTTCCCCGTGGCGACCGTGAGCGCCGTGTTCCCCCTCATGACCTTGATCCGGCTCGTCCCGTTCAGGACGGCGTTCCTGAAGACGTTCTGGAACTTCATGCCTTCCCGGATCTTCCTGTTGTCGATCTCCACGATCCGGTCGCCCACCTTCATGCCGCCGGCCTCGGCCGGGCTGCCGGCGATCACCCCGTCCACGTACAGGTACTGGCCGTCGTCGTCATCCCTCCTGTCGACGAACAGGCCGAAGATGGGCCGCCTGGGCGCGTGCTCCAGGAAATCGGAGAGCATAGTCATCACGTCCTCGATGGGTATGGCGAAGCCTATCCCCTTGCCCTCTTCGTAGACAGCCGTGACGACGCCGAGGAGGTTCCCGTCCGCGTCGAGGAGCGCGCCCCCCGAATTGCCCGGGTTGATGGCCGCGTCCGTCTGGATCAGCGTCGAGTAGACCTTGTCGTTGATCTTGACGTTCTTGCGGAAGGCGCTCACTACGCCGACGGTAACGGAGGTGGGCAGGCCGTAAGGGTTCCCGATGACGACGGCCCTCTCGCCTACGCGCGCGTTGCTCCTGGTCACCCTGAAAAATGGGAATTCCTTCTTGCCGTCCTCGACCTTGAGCAGCGCAATGTCCATCTCCGGGTCGGCGGCTATGACGTGGGCGTCGTACTCCTCGCGGTTGATGAATTTCACGCGGATCGTCGTCGCCTTCGAGATGAGGTGCTCGTTGGTGACGATGAGGCCCTTGGGGTCGAGGACGACGCCGGACCCTATGTTTTCCACCGTCTCCTGTGTATCGTCCGCATCCGACGGGAAAAACCGCCTGAAAAGGCTGGCGCTGCGGGGCTCGCTCCCCTTTTTTGCCGCCTCTTCCGTCTTTATGTTGACGATCGCCCTGCTGGCCGTCTCGACGACCGACACGAGGCCTTCGTCTCTGGCGGTCCTGGCGGCGGACAGGCCGGGGAAGACGAAGCAGGTGAAAAAAAGAAGGAAAACGATTACCGGGACTACTATCTTGTTCATTTTCAAATTATTGATGCCCTGTAGCTTGTTACAGGGATACTATTACTCCCTTTTGTTCCTCATCCCATCATAAAAGCTCTTTTACGCGCTCTTTCGTTCCCGCGCTTTCTGCATCCGACTATCATCCTTGGAGCGTTGGCACGCCTTACCACAGGCAATTGTTGGGGCTCAGCGCCCCCTCCACGAGCTTTGCTCGTGGAGCCGCCCCCCTCACGAAAAGCGTTTAATTTATACTCTGCTGCTTGCAGCAGGGTCATTTATTGCTGACGGGCCTTTCTAGTCCCGGCCTCCCGCGGCCTTTCTCTTTTTCCTGAGGACGGCGAGCGCTTCGTCGAGTATGATGGAGGCGACCTCGTCCTTCGGGAGCCTGGGCACGTCCTTCGCACCGCCCGACGCGCCGATGATCGTCACCTCGTTTTCGTCGGCGCCGAAGCCTATGCCGCCCTTCGACACGTCGTTCGCCACGATGAGGTCGATGCCTTTCTTTTTCAATTTTTCCACGGCGTGCTCGACCACGCGGTCCGTCTCCGCCGCAAAGCCGACGAGCACCCGGCCGTTGTCTTTCGACCGCCCGAGCTCCGCCAGTATGTCGGGGTTCTTCGACGAGCGACAGGGTGATCTCGTCCCGGCCGGTCTTCTTCTTGATCTTCAGGCTGCTCCGGTCCCTGCACCTGTAGTCGGCCACTGCCGCAGCCTTGACGATGACGGACGCCTTCCGCTGCTCCTTCATCACGGCCGCCCTCATCTCCTCGGCGGTCCCGACGTATACGACCTTGATGTCGCTTCTCGGCGGCGGCAAGCCGCCCGCCCCGGATATAAGGACCACCTCGGCCCCCCTTCTTCTTGCGATCTTGGCGACGGCGTAGCCCATCTTCCCGGAAGACCGGTTCGTGATGCAGCGCACGGGGTCTATAGGCTCCGAGGTGGGCCCTGCCGTGACGAGCACCTTCTCGCCGACAAAGTCCTTCGCAGTCAGGATGTCTTCCATCTTCTCCACGATCTCCTCTATCTCGGGCAGCCTTCCCTTGCCCTGCCACCCGCACGCCAGGTCCCCGGAAGCGGGCTCGATGAACCGGAACCCGTTCTCCTGCAGCTTCTTTACGTTCGACCGGACGATGGGGTTCTCCCACATCTTCGTATTCATCGAAGGGACGAGCAGGACGGGCACCGTGGTCGCCATGACCATCGTCGTGAGAAAATCGTCCGCTATGCCGCTCGGCTATCTTCCCTATGATATTGGCCGTGGCGGGCGCTATGACGACCTGGTCCGCCATGTCCGAGAGCGCTATGTGGCCTATCTTGCTGTCCGTGAAAAGCCCGAACATCTCGTGCGTCACGGGGTTGCCCGACAGCGTCTGGAAGGTGAGGGGCGTGACGAATTCCATTGCGTTCTTCGTCATGACGACGTGGACGTCCGCCCCGAGCCTGCACAGCGACCGCACAAGCTCGGCGACCTTGTAGACGGCGATGCCGCCGGAGATGCCGACGACGATATGCCGCTTGTCGAGCATACTGTGCATACGGGAACGACCCCTTTAGATGTTGAGGCCCGCCCTCCGCACCATCCTGGTGAATATATTCGCCTTTGGCACGAAGACGGGCGAAACGATATCGACCTTGCCGACCACCGCGTTGTCGAGCTGGTAGAGGATCTCCCCGAGCTTCTGCCCCTGTTTAACCTCGCCTTTGACGGAAGACGGCACGTTGACCACCCGCTTCAGGTCCTTCTTTCGCGAGCGCATCACGGTGACGCTCAGGTCGGCCGCGGCTACGCCCTTCACCGTCCTGTACAGGCCGTCCTGCAGCACGACATCCTTGTCCACCTGCTCGCCCTTCCTGGCGACGCTTATTACCGTGTATTCCCCGAAGTATTTCTTCAGCTTCTCGACCGCCAGGTTATCCCGCGCCTTCGCCGTCGGACTGCCCATGACTACGACGATGAACCTTATATCGCCCTTTTTCGCGGTCGCCGTCACGTTGTAGCCCGTGCTCCTGTAATACCCCGTCTTCAGTCCGTCCACCTCCGGCATCCTGGAAAGGAGCTTGTTGTGGTTGTTGAGGGTGAACGTGCCGTTCCGGAACTCGCCCGTCTTGGTCGATGTCCACTCCAGGATCTTCGGGTATTTCAGGATCTCCCGCGCCAGGATCGCCATATCGTAGCAGGAGGTGACGTCCTCCTTCTGGTCTTTCGAGGGCGGCAGGCCGTGGACGGAAGAGAACTCGGTGTCGTTCATGCCGAGGGCCTTCGCCTTCTCGTTCATCAGGTCGACGAAGCCCTTGCTCGACCCGGCGACCAACTCGCTTATCGCGTAGGCCGCGTCGTTCGCCGAGGCGATCAGCAGGGCCCTCATCATGTCCTCAAGGGTGAAGGACTCGCCCTCCTTGAGGTAAACCTGGCTGCCCCCGATCTTCGAGGCCTCCCTGGAGACGGGGACCTTGTCGGTCAGGTGGATCTCCCCGGCTGCGACCTTCTCCAGGACGATGCAGGCGGTCATCAGCTTCGCCATGCTCGCCGGGGCCCTTCTTTCGTGCATGTTCTGCTCTTCGAGCACCTTGCCCGAAGCCGCCTCCATTACGATGTACGCCTTGCAGGGCGCCTCGTCGGCCGCCTCGGCGGTAGCCGCGGCCGCGCGAGCGACCCTGTGCTTCTTTTTTGCCGCTGACCGGCCGCGTTCGCGGCCCCGGCGCCGAGGAGAAGACAGAACGTAGCGATGAAAACGACAAGATGTGCGGCGAGATGTTTTTTCATGGCCCTGCCTTTTTATTTTTTGTCGATCATTTTCTCCGTAAACGCCTTTATGAGGTCGATGGGGAGCGGGAAGATGATCGTCGAGTTCTTCTCCGCCGAGATCTCGACCAGGGTCGTCAGATAGCGCAACTGGAGCGCCATCGGGTTCCTGGAAAGTATGTCGGAGGCCTCGAAGAGCTTCTGGCGCAGCCTGGAATTCGCCTTCGGCGCTGATGACCTTTGCCCGTCTCTCGCGCTCCGCCTCGGCCTGCCGCGCTATGGCGCGCTGCATCTCCTGCGGCAGATCGACGTTCTTGACCTCCACGTTCGACACCTTGATGCCCCACGGCTCCGTGTGCATGTCGAGTATCTCCTGGAGCCGCTCGTTGATCTTCTCCCGCTTGGAGAGGAGCTCGTCGAGCTCCGCCTGGCCGAGGACGCTGCGGAGCGTCGTCTGGGAAAGCTGGCTCGTGGCGTAGAGGTAGTTCTCGACGTCTATGATCGCCTTCATGGGGTCGATGACCCGGAAATAGACGACCGCGTTCACCTTGATCGACACGTTGTCCCTCGTGATGACGTCCTGCGGCGGGCACGTCGTGGACGACGGTCCGCAGCGACACCTTCACCATCCTGTCGATGACCGGGATGAGGATGATGAGGCCCGGCCCTTTCGGCCTTGCCGAGCACGCGGCCGAGGCGGAAGATGACGCCCCGCTCGTACTCGTTCAGTATCTTGATCGCCATTGCGAGAAAGATGACTACCAGCACCAGCACAAAGAAATAGATAGGCATTACGGTCCCCCTTCTTTTTTGACCTTCAGCGTCATTCCTTCTACGGCTGTGACCCTCACCCGCTCGCCGGCGGCGATCGGCTCTTCGCTTATCGCGTCCCACAGCTCCCCGTGGACGAAGACCTTGCCCCTCGGAGCGATGTCGCTGCTTCGCCGTCCCGACCTCCCCCAAAGCCCCTCCCGGCCCGTTTTCACCTTTGATAACTGGGCTTTTATTGCATATGATATCACACCGAGGAAGAATATTGAAGTCGCCACGACTGCGGCCAGTATCGACTGTCCACGACAAGGAGAGCCAGCTCGAAGGCAGGTCGATGAGCATGATGGAGCCTATCAGGAGCGATATGATCCCCGCGATGCTAAGCAGGCCGTGGCTCACGATCTTGAGCTCCAGGATGAAGAAGATGACGCCGAGGACGATCAGGAAAAGGCCCGCGTAGCTTATCGGGATCGTCTGGAAGGCATAGAAGGCGAGGATGAGGCATATGCCGCCGATGACGCCAGGGAAGATCGTGCCGGGCGAGTATATCTCGAAGAGTATGCCGTAAAAGCCTATCATCATGAGCAGATAGGCGACGTTCGGGTCGCTGATGTACGAGAGCAGCCTGTACTTGAAGGGCGTCTCGATCTCGACCACCTTCGCGCCCCGCGTGGCAAGCCGGACCTTGGCGCCTCCCGCCTCGACGACCTTGCCGTCGATCTTCGAAAGGAGCGTCTGCACGTCGGGCGCGACGACATCGATCACGTTGTTCTTGAGCGCCTGATCCGCCGTTATGGAGGAGCTTTCCCTGACCATCCTGACGGCCCAGTCCGCGTTCCGCCCGCGCTTTTCCGCGAGGCTCCGCGCGTATGCCTGCGCGTCCTGCAGGACCTTCGCCATCATCACCTTGTCCATCTTCTCCTTCCCCATGCTAACGGGATGGGCAGCGCCCACGTTCGTGCCCGGGGCCATAGCGGCCACGTTGGCGGCTATGAGGATGATCGGCGCCTGCCGATGCGGCCCTCGCGCCGGAAGGATAGACGTAAACGATCACGGGCACGCGGGATTCCATGATCGATTTGACGATCTCCCGCATGGACGTATCGAGGCCGCCGGGCGTATCGAGCTCGACGAGGAGGGCCTGGGCCTTGTCGTTCTCCGCCTGCTTGATGGAATCGGATATGAACTGCGCTACGGGAGGGCTGATGACGCTGTGGACCTTGATCTCCAGGACCTCGGCCGCGCCTGCGCCTTTTGCGGACGCGGCGAAGATAAGGACCGCGCAGAGAAGGAAAGGGAGAAGCCTCTTCATAAACGCCTGAACTTCTTCTTCAGGGCCTCCTCGACGACCTTCGGCACGCACCCTTTGACCGGGCCGCCGAAGCTCGCCACCTCTTTTATAGTCCTTGAGCTTACGAAAAAGTAATCCTTGCCTGTCATCATGAAAACGGTGTCCATGCCGGCATTCAGGTTCCTGTTCATCGACGCCATCTGGAACTCGTATTCGAAGTCGCTCATGGCCCGCAAGCCCCTGATAACGAACCGGGCGTTCATCCTCTTGACGTAATCGACCAGAAGTCCCTGGAAGGCGTCCACTATTACGTTGCCGTTGCCCTTCACTGACAGCCGAATCAGCTCCTTCCGCTCCTCGATCGTGAAAAGGCCCTCTTTCTCGATATTGTATGCAATTGCTATGATGACCTTTTCGAAGAGCTGCAACCCCCTCTCAAGGATGTCGAGGTGGCCGTTCGTTATCGGGTCGAAGGAACCGGGATATATACCAATCCGTTCTTTGCTCATCGGGCAGGCTCCTGTTAATAGGCGCACGCCAGCACGGATATGAGCGTGTCGCCGTATCTCTTCGTCCTCACCGCGTATCCCGACGGCGCCTCCGCAGCCTCCCGCTTCGAGTGCTCGAAGACGAGCACGGCGTTGTCGCGGCAAGAGCCGCCGGCCTCTACAAGCCCCGGCAACAAAGCAATATAGCCCATCTCATAGGGGGGGTCGGCGAAGATCAGGTCGAAGCGTCTTCCCTGCCTCCCGAGTATCGGCACGGCATATCTTACATCCATATTGACGACAAGGCAATCTTTATCTGGGGCAAGGTCTTTGAGGTTGGCGGCAAGGCGCGACGCGGTCTTTTTGTCCTTCTCTACGGCGACCAGGGAGGCTGCGCCCCGGCTGAGCGCCTCGACTGCGAACGACCCGGCCCCTGCAAAGAGGTCGAGGACGGCCATGCCGGAGATATCGCCCACGAGATCGAATATGGCCTGGCGGACTTTGGAGGAGGTGTAGCGGGCGGGGCCGCCGTGAGCGACGGAGAGGCGGCGGCCCTTGTATGCCCCGCCTGTTACCTGGATGCCAGCCATAGGTAAAGTTTGCGCCATTCTACGCTTTTTGTCAAA
Source organism: uncultured delta proteobacterium (assembly GCA_963835595.1). Taxonomy (GTDB): domain Bacteria; phylum Desulfobacterota; class Syntrophorhabdia; order Syntrophorhabdales; family WCHB1-27; genus CAWEPK01. The sequence continues at coordinate 729,939 of CAWIGL010000002.1, forward strand.
AAGCGTAGAATGGCGCACACGAACGCTGGGGCCTGGGTCCCCAAGCCCCGTTAACAGCATAAATACCGATTGGTTTGACACGGATTGAATTATACCTATTGCCTTTTTTCCGGCGGCTCCGCCGGCGCAGGACGGGACCGGACCAGCTTTTGGTACTCTTCGGCATCCCAGCATGACCGGAAGAAATGGCAGTCCGCGCACCTTGCAAGCCTGCCTGTCTCGATCAGGTGGCGCTTGCCTGAGACGCCGGTTGCTCCGTTCTTCGCCATCTCGCCGAGGCAGGGAGGATTCCCCGATTTGCAGCCGTGCCTATTGTCGCAGTTTATGCAGTATCCCATCGCCTGCCCTGATTACCCGTGCGGCCGCAACGGTGAGCGGCGGCCATGCATCAGAATATACGGTGCGGGGAGGCCGATTGCAAGGCGAGAGGTTCATCGCGCGGCCGGGGGATGGCAGAACGGGCCGGGGCGTGTTAAACTAAGATAGTATGAGACCCGTGTCGCTCGATATCGTCGCGCACGTCCCCGCAACACTTGCACCCTGCCACGCGTGCAGTCTGGTCTTTAAAGACGCGGGCGTCGCGGATGGGGTGAATGAGGAAATTCTGCGGGAATATCCTGAACATTTGAGGGACGAATATGCCCGCCTCTCAAGCTGGATCGGGGAGATTGCGACCCTTTACAGGGAGAGCGTCCGCATCAGGATTATCGACGCTGCTTCCGTCGCAGGGTTATGCAAGGCCGTGAGGCACTGGCTGCGCACCTACCCCGCATTTATCGTCGATAAGAGGCACGTTCTGTCAGGCTGGGACCGCAAGGGCCTGCGCGAAGCACTCGATGCAAGTCTGAGGAGCATATCAGGCAAGCGCTGATTCCTGTCGCAATATCATTCACGGTATAACCGCGATTATTCCCTATCCGCGAACAACGCGTCGGCGATTTCTTTTATCCGCGCCGCCCCCTTGATCTCGTAGGGCGCAAGGTAGAGCCTGGATATATTCATGCGGGCGCAGGTCTCTTCGAGGCTACGGATATAGCCGTCCTGCATCTGCCTGCGCTGCCGGTGGAAATCGCAGTCTGCGTCCCGGACGATGTGGTTGATGATGAGGTCACCCACCAAAAGACCGCTCGCCTCGAGCTCGCTTATGACCCTTTCGGTGAGCCGGACGCCGAGCGCCTCAGGTATCGTTACGAGGACGTACCGGGTCGCCGCGCTGTCCCTTATAAAGTCGATTATCCCCCTTGAAAGCTCCTCCCAGCCTTCTATCACCTGGAGAAGCGTCCTTTTCGACGAGCGGAGGCGCACCGTGTCTTTGAACCGCTCGACGAGGCTGTACATGTTCATGTAGAACCTGGTCGCCCCCTCAAGGTGGGCCAGGAACAGATGGGGCAGCCGCAGCAGGCGGAGCGTGTGGCCCGCAGGCGCCGTGTCCCAGACAACCACGTCATAGGCGCCGCGCATGGTCAGCTCCCGGATGTAGTAAAGCATGTACTCCTCTTCGATGCCCGGGGCGGTGCCTATATAATCGACGAAGTCGTAGTCTACGTCGGCAAAGCTCGATATGACTTCATATATCTCGCGTCCGAACCTCTCCTTCCACTTGGCTTGGACCATCTCGGAGGAGATTTCGAGGCCCCAGAGCGGAAGGCCGTCGAGTAGACCGGTTTCCCGTCCCCCTATGGGGCGCTCGTAGATGTCGGAGAGCGAGGGCGTAGGGTCGCTCGATATGCAGAGGACCTTGCGGCCGCTCGCGGCAAGGCCGAGGGCTATCGCTGAGGCGCAGGTCGTCTTGCCGACGCCGCCCTTGCCCCCGACCATGATGAGCCGCACGCCCTTATCCGCCGCAGCCTTAAGCGCCACGCCCCCCGCCTTTTCTTTCCCCAAAGGTTTCCCGAATAAAATCGGCTATCTCCGCCTCGCAGCCCTCGAAGAAATGGGAGGAAGGGACAACCTTTATCGCCTTCTCCGTCTTAATTTCCTTGTAGACGGCCATGAGGCTGTCGAGGGGCGATATGTCGTCGTGGGCGCCCCCTACGAACCATGTCTTTCCCCGGAAGGTACGAGAGCTCTCCGGTATCGTATACCGAAAATGGGTAGGCCACGAGGAAGAGGCCCGCCGCATCATCGACCCTTGCGGCGGCCCGAGCGCAGACCCAGGCGCCGAAGGAATAGCCGGCCAGGATGAGCGGCCCGCCGCCCTGCGTCTCCCGGCGCAGGAAGGCGGCAGCCGCTTCCACGTCCCTTATCTCGCCTTCCCCCTCGTCGTAGCTCCCCGTGCTGCCTCCCACGCCCCTGAAGTTGAACTTCAGCGTGGCGTAGCCGCATCCCGAAAACGCGCCCTCGACTGCCTCCACGACGTTGTTCCACATGGCCCCGCCGTAAAGGGGGTGGGGATGGCAGATCACGACGCGACCCATTCCGGCCCCGTCGCCGCAGAACGCCTTCGAGGCTCTTCTCGCCTTTTATAGTGACCCTTTTTGTTGACACGACCTATTTATTCTGGTAGGTTTTGACCAAAATTTCAATAGAGAAATCGATGGCATTCTTCAAAAAGAAAGAGAAAGAGATAAGGCCTCACAAAGAGATCGACATCCAGAAGGAGATCAAGAAGGCCGAAAAGGAAGAGGAAGGACTCTGGATAAAGTGCAGCTTCTGCCGGGAGCTGCTCTTCAGGAAAGAGGTCGAGAGGAACCTCGACGTCTGCCCCAAATGCTCCTACCACTTCCCCATCCCCGTCGATAAGCGCATATCCCTTATCTTCGACGAAGGCAGTTTTACGGAGATGTACGCCTCTATCGAGCCTGTAGACTTTTTGAAGTTCAAGGACACGCGGAGCTACAAGGCGCGCCTTGCGGAGATGCAGGAGGCGACGAAGAGGCGCGACGCGGTGGTCTGCGGGAAAGGCGAGATCAGCGGCATAGAGGTGCTCTGCGCCATCTTCGACTTCAGCTTCATGGGCGGCAGCCTGGGTTCCGTCGTCGGCGAAAAGATCACCAGGATACTCGAAGAGGGGAAGGAGAAGCGCCTGCCCGTCATCGTCTTCTGCGCCTCCGGGGGCGCCAGGATGCAGGAGGGCATCATGTCCCTCATGCAGATGTCGAAGGTCTCAGGCGCCATATACAACCTGAAGTCCGAGGGGGTCCCGTATATCACCGTCCTGACCGACCCCACCCTCGGCGGGGTCAGCGCCAGCATCGCCATGCTCGGGGACATCATCATCGGCGAGCCGAAGGCGACGATCGGCTTCGCCGGGGCGCGCGTCATCAGGGACACCATCAAGGCGGAGCTGCCCCAGGGGTTCCAGAGGTCGGAGTACCTCCTGGAGCACGGCATGGTTGACCTCATATCGCAGAGGAGCAACCTCAAGAAGAATCTGTACGATATCCTCTCGCTAATCAGGGCATGAACGGTTATTCCGAGACCCTCGACTATCTCTACGGCCTCGAAAAATTCGGCATGGTCTTCGGCCTCGACAACATCAGGTGGATACTCTCGCTCATCGACAACCCGCAGGACGCCGTCAAGACGGTCCACGTGGCAGGCACGAACGGGAAAGGCTCGGTCGTCGCGATGCTCTCGCAGGTATTGAGGGCGGCGGGATACACGACCGGCGCCTACACCTCCCCCCACCTCGTCTCGTTTACGGAGCGCATCACGATCAACGGAGAGCCTATAAGGGAAGAGGAAGTAGTCGAGCTCGCCCGGCTCATCAAGGAGCGGATCAGACGCCTCCGACCCGGAGAGGCGCTTCACCTTCTTCGATTTCACGACCGCCCTCGCCTTCCTTTATTTCAAGGGAAAGGGCATCGATATAGCGCTCATCGAGGTGGGGCTGGGAGGGAGGCTCGACTCGACCAACGTGGTACAGCCCCTGGTCTCGATCATTACGAACGTTGACTTCGACCACCAGGAATACCTGGGCAACACCATAGAGCAGATCGCGCGGGAGAAGGCGGGCGTCATCAAGGAGCACGTGCCGGTCGTCACGGGCGCGGAAGGCGCTGCGCTGGATGTCATAAGGGCCGCGGCGGTAGATACGGACCTCTACGTGCTGGGCGACGCCTTTACGTTCAAGAAGAAGGGCGAGCAGGTCATGTGGTACCGGGGCGTCCACAGGACGTTCGACGACCTGTCGCTGGCCTTGCGGGGCGATCACCAGCTCTTCAACGCCGCCCTCGCCCTGTGCGCGACGGAGGTCCTCGGCGGAAAGGGCTTCAACCTGAACGAGTACGCAGTCAGGAAGGGGTTGTCGTCCACCGTCTGGCCGGGCAGGCTGGAGGTCGTGAAGAAGGCGGGCAGACCGCTCGTCCTCATCGACGGCGCCCACAACCCCCAGGGGGTAGCCTCCCTCGCGTCGTATCTGAAGAACCACTTCCTGAACAGGAGGAAGATACTCGTATTCGGGGTGATGAAGGACAAGGACTTCGTGGAGATGCTGAAAGGGCTGCTCCCCGTCGTCGACCGGACGATCCTGACGAGACCGGAGACATCGAGGGCGGCGCTCCCTGCAGACGTGGCCGCATATGCCCCCGGCGCCGTAGTCACGGCAACGGTGGCCGAGGCCGTCGACGCGGCCTTCAAGACGGCCGGCGAGCGCGACCTCATAGTGGTGACCGGTTCCTTCTATACAGTGGGAGAGGCAAAGAAGCTCCTCGATGAACGCCGTTAGGCTTATAGCACTCCTGTCGCTTATAGTCTGTCTGCTTCCCCTCGCCGCACATGCGCAGACGCCCGCGCCGCGAAGGTCGGCCAGGATATCCGGTCCCGTCGATATCACGGCCCGCGAGCTGAGATACAATAAGGAGCAGAACATCTACACGGCCGAAGGGGACGTGGAGCTGAAGGCAGGGAACGAAACGGCTCAACGCCGACTTCGTCCTTTACAACCAGGCCGCCGACGACGCCTTTGCCGAGGGGCACGTGACGTTCGAGGACCAGTCGGACACGATCTACGCCGAAAAGATGTCGATCAACATGGCGACGCAGAAGGGCACCATAGAGAACGGCCGGGTCTTCACGCAGGACGGGCAATTTTTATATGAACGGCAGAGAAATCGAGAAGACCGGGGAAGCCTCCTACATGGTCCATTCCGGGCAGTTCACGACGTGCGGATGGGACCGGCCGTCCTGGACCTTTTCCGCCAAAGAGGTCGATCTGACGATGGGAGAATACGCGACCGCGCGCTCCACCACGTTCAGCATACTGGGGCCACAACGTGCTCTATCTGCCCTGGAGCATCTTCCCCGTCAAGACGGAAAGGCAATCGGGCTTGCTTCTCCCCCAGTTCCAGTTGTCGAGCAGGGACGGCACGATCCTCAGAACGGCCTACTACTGGGCGATTGCAAAGGACAAGGACGCGACGTTCTTCCTCGACTGGATACAGGAGAGGGGCATCAAGCCGGGCGCGGAGTACCGATATTATACGAGCGAGACTACGAAGGGCGCGTGGTACGCCTCTTTTATCCACGATAACAAGTACGACGGCGACCGCTACCAGATAAAGGGGGAGCACCAGCAGATGTTCGGCGACATGACGTTCAAGACGAGCATCAACCACGTCTCCGACAACCTTTACCTCCAGGACCTCGGCATTACGATGCTGGAGCGCGCGGAGAGCTCCCTTCGGAGCGTCGCATTCATAGAGAAGCCGCTGCCCAAATCGCTGCTCACGGTAGATGCGGAGTATTTCCAGAGCCTGACGCAGAGAGACAACAGAGGCACGACCCAGTACCTGCCGTCGGCCTCTTATTTCACCGAATACCTGCCCCATGCTCAAGAACCGGATATACGGCGACGTGTCGAGCGGATTTGACTAACTTCTGGCGGAGCCACGGGCGATAAAGCACTCGAGGTTTACGGCGACGCCGAGCGTCCATGTCCCCTATTCATGGAAGGGGCTGAATTTCCTCGGCTCGGCCAGCCTGATCGAAAAGGCTTACAGCGTGGTCCCCACCTCTCCCGACCCGAACCGAATGCTGCATGGCGAGGCCGTTTCCGTGCAGGGCGACGCGAACATGAAGTTCATGAAGGAGACATCGACGGACTTTCTGAAGCTGGGGGATATGCAGAGCGTCATCATGCCCCGCCTCCAGTACAATTACTATCAAAATACCGCATCTCCCTACCGCGTCCCCTCCATAGACTTTCAGGACCGGGTCCTCAACACGAACTCGATGACCTATTCCTTCAACCATTACCTGAATGCAGTGAGCAGCGACGGCAACGTGAGGGAGCTGTCTCTCTTCGAGGTAGGCCAGACCTACGGGCTGGTGCAGAACCTGCCCGGCAACCCGTTCCTCTACCAGGGCGCCGGGGACCGCCTCTCTCAAGTACATTCAAGGCTTACGCTTTTCCCCACGAAGGACCTCTGGTGCGTCAGCGACGAGTACTTCGACGTAGCCGGGAAAGGTTTACAAAATATGGTCAACAGTGTACACTTTGCTACCCCGCCCAGGTTCCAGATCGACCTGAGTCACAGCTACTCGCCGGGCCTGACGACGGGCCAGGGCGTAAACCAGGTATGGCTGGCGACCGTTACGAGGTGGAGGTATATCGATGTGGCTTACCAGATCCGGTACGACTGGACGGAGCACAGGTGGCTCGATACCCTGGCCGCCATCACGTACCACCCCGGCTGCTGGAGCGTCACCTTCACCGTAATCGAGACGAGGATCCCCAGGGACACGAGCTTCCACCTGTCGTTCAACCTGCAAGGGATCACGCAGAAGATCGGGGGCTATTGATAGAAGCGCGCCGTGGGAGGAATGCGATGATCGACGGGGCTGAGGTAAAACACCTGAAGCTGATAGCCGACGAAAGGGGCAGGCTCATGGAGATCCTGCGCTCCGACGAGGCGCTGTTTTCCCGGTTCGGCCAGGTCTATATGACGACAACGTACCCGCAGGTCGTGAAGGCGTGGCACTACCACAAGAAACAGGACGACTTCATCTGCTGCGTCAAAGGCATGTTAAAGCTCGTCCTTTACGACGACAGGGAAGGCTCGCCGACGCGCGGCCGGGTCGAAGAGTTTTTCATAGGCGATTACAATCCGTGTCTCGTGAAAGTGCCGCGCATGGTCTATCACGGCTGGAAATGCATATCCTTAGAAGAGGCGATCGTAATAAACGTCCCCACCGAGCCGTTCAACGCCAGGGAACCCGACGAATACCGGCTCGACCCGCACGTCAACAGCGTACCTTACAGGTGGGAAAGAAAGGATGGATAGCAGGCACATACTTGTAACGGGCGGCTGCGGCTTCATCGGCAGCAACTTCGTCAGGCACATGATCGCTTCCTCCGAAGCGCGGATCACGAACCTGGACAAGCTCACATACGCGGGCAACCTTGAGAACCTCCGCGACCTGGAGGGCCATCCCCGGTACGCGTTCGTCAAAGGCGACATAGCGGACCGGGCGGACGTCGAGAAGGTCTTCTCGGGGCAGATAGACTGCGTCGTCAATTTTGCCGCCGAGTCCCACGTGGACAGGAGCATCCTCGACCCGGACGCGTTCGTGAAGACGAATATCTACGGGACCTACCTCATGCTCGAGCAGGCGCGCCGCCGGGGGTGCGAGAAATTCGTGCAGGTCTCGACCGACGAGGTGTACGGCAGCCTGCCGGCAACGGGGAAGTTCATGGAGGATACGCCCCTTTCCCCAAACAGCCCCTATTCGGCGTCGAAGGCCTCGGCAGACATGCTCGTCATGGCCTACCACAGGACCTTCGGCCTCCCGGCAGTCATCACGCGCTGCTCGAACAACTACGGCCCCTACCAGTTCCCGGAGAAGCTGATACCGCTTCTGGTCAGCAACGCCCTCGACGACCGGCCGCTGCCCATTTACGGCGACGGGCTGAACGTGCGCGACTGGATCCACGTCGAGGACCACTGCGCGGCGCTGGCGCTGGCGCTGGAAGCCGGAGAGCCGGGCCACGTCTACAACGTTGGCGCGGAGAACGAAAGGACCAACCTGGAGATCGTCGAGCTGATCCTCAAGGTCCTGGACAAGCCCAAAAGCCTCATAACGTATGTCAAAGACAGGCCCGGCCACGACCGGAGGTACGCCATCGACAACACCAGGATAAAAAAAGAGCTGGGCTTCGAGGTGAGGGTGCCTTTCGGCCGGGGCATGGAAGAAACGGTGCGCTGGTACGTAGACAACAGGGCGTGGTGGGAGAAGATCAAAACGGGGGAATACCTCGGCTACTACGAGAAGTGGTACGGGCCCGGGGGTTATCTCAAGGGCACATGAAGGCGGTCTTTTTTTCCGACGCGCACCTTGCCGGAGACGACGCGGCCAGGGTCGAGACGCTGAAAGGCTTCATCAAGCGGGTGACGGAGGACGCCGACCTGGTCGTCGTCCTCGGCGACCTTTTCGAGTTCTACCACGGCTACGAAGGATACATCTATCCCCCTTACCGGGAGATCGTGGACCTCCTGCGCGACATCGCCTCGGACAGGTCCGTCTATTTCGTGGAGGGGAACCACGAGTTCGGCATGGGCGGGTTCTTCGAGTCCTATACAGGCATCCGGTGCGTAACGACCCTGAGCCTCAACCTCGACGACAAGCGTGTATATCTGTCCCACGGCGACACGGTGCCCCGTCTGCGCCTGCACCGGCTCCTCAAGTCGCGCCTCGTCTACGCAGTGATGGACTATATCGGCCCGGAGCGCGCCTGGCGCTTCGCAATGCGGGTGCGCCGGTTCCTGTCGGGCCGGCCGAGGCCGCGCAGCGAGAAGCTATTGGCCCTCTACAGAAAGTACGGGAAAAAGAAGCTTGAGGGAGGCTACGACGCGGTCATCCTGGCCCATTCCCACCTTGAGGACCTGGAAAGGCACGAGTGCGACGGCGCAGAAAAGACGTACATGAATACCGGGAATTTGATTGCATCTTATACTTACGGTGAATATATTACTGGCAAGGGGTTCGCCCTGAAAACGTACGATAGGAGGGTATTATGAAAAAACATGCGGTTTTTGCGCTGTTACTAGTAGTCGCCCTTGCTGTCTTTGCGGGCCAGGTCTGCGCCAAAGCCGAGGCGGTGCGCTCGGAGACGGGGAAGGTCACGGCCATCGACCCCGCAGGCAAGGGGATCGTCATAACGACCGGTCAGGGCCAGGCCGCAATGGACGTCGGCGCCGTCATACAGCCGGACACCGTGCTCATGGTGAAGGGCAAGAAGGTCCCCCTCGCCCAGTTGCAGGACAGCGTCCAGGTGGGCGATACGGTAACGGTCAAATACATCAAGACGAGCGACCTTTACGCCAAAGAGATAATCAAGAAGTAGGGCAAGAGAAAAGCGAAGGGACGCGGAAAACGATAAGGGCAGGCGGCGTCAGGACGGGCCATCCCCTGCCTGGGTGAGCCTGTCCGGCAGCACGTCCCCGATGTTTTTTTCCCCGCAAAGGGCCATCTGAAGCCTGTCCACCCCTACCGAGACACCGGCGACGGGGCCGCGTATATTGCCGAGGGCGTCTACAAAGGCCCTGTCCGGGTGGAACATCTCCCTGCCCAGGCGCTTGCGCTCCGCGTTGTCCAGGGCGATGCGCTCCAGTTGCTCTTTTGCGTCGAGGAGCTCCGTGTAGCCGTTCGCTATCTCCAGCCCGCCGATGTAAAGCTCGAACCGCTCAACCGCCCGGTCGTTCTTTTTGCGGGCCATGGCGGTAAGCGAGACAGGCCAGTCCTTCACGAAGAACGGCCCCTCTCCCTTTTTCCGTATGAGGGGCTCGACCTGCTGGACGAAGCACCTGAAGAAGAGGTCTTCCCACGAATCGCCGGCTGACAGACCACGGAAGCCCCGCCCCTCCATAGCCGCAAAAAGCGACGCCCTGTCGAGGGGGAGCGGGTCGAAACCGGCCGCCTCGATAAAAAGGTCGCCGACTGCATAGGCAGGCCAGGGGCCGGACTTTATGGGTGCGCCCGTCGTTCCTAAAGACCGTCCTGCCGCGCGGACCAGGCCGGCCGTCTCCGCCATAGCCTCGACGTAGGTCCCCGGCATGTACCATTCCAGCATCGTGAACTCGACCGAGTGGTGCTCCTCCAGCTCCTCGACCCGGAACGCCTTGCAGACCTGGAAGATCTTGCCGTGGCCGCGGGCGATCAGCTTCTTCATCCCGATCTCGGGCGAGGTGTGCAGGTAATACGGCCCGGCGCCGCCTACGAAGACGCGAAGCGGCTCTACGTAAGGGTCGGAGGGCGCGGTGCGGTTGAGATATGGGGTCTCGACCTCGATGTAGCCCCGGCGGTAGAAGAAGTCCCTTATGGCCCCCAGCAGCAGGTGCCTCTGCCGGACAACATCCGCCTTGATGCCTTCGGTAGCGGGAGCGCCCATAGACCCGGATGATAGCACATACGGCGCCGGGTGGCAAACCGGGCCGCAAACGGTGCCAGGGGCCGGCTCAGCTTTACCCGCCTATTCTTTTACATCGCGGTTGGGTTTCGGCCCGATGGCGGAGGGCTCTTCTTCCTTTTCTTTTTTGGCTTCGAGCGCCTGCGATATCTCGGTGAGCCTCTTCATCACGAGGTTGTTGACGGTATTTTCCGGGTAGGTGAGGTCCGGGCTGAGGGCGCCGGCAGTCATCCCCGTCACTATCTCCAGCCCCTCTTCCATCTTTTCCATCGAGTAGATCGAGAAGAGGCCGTCGGCCAGCGCATCGACCACTTCCTGCTTGAGCATCAGGTTCTTGACGTTCCTCTTCGGGATAATCACGCCGTGGCTTCCGTCGAGCCCCTGATCTTGCAGAGGTCGAAGAACCCCTCGATCTTCTGGTTGACGCCGCCGATGGGCTGCACGTCGCCGTTCTGGTCCATCGAGCCGGTCACCGCGAAGCTCTGCTTGATGGGGACGCCGGATATGCTCGAAAGCAGGGCGTACATCTCCGCGCACGTAGCGCTGTCGCCCTCGATCATATCGTAGAGCTGCTCGAAGGTGATCGAAGCGGAAAGGCTGATCGGCCTCTTGGCGGCATACTTGCTGCCGAGATAGCTCGCGATGATGAATATCGCCTTCTCGTGGATCTTGCCGCTCATCTTCGTCTCGCGCTCTATGTTGACTATGCCCGCCTTGCCCACGTGGGTGGCCGCCGTGATGCGCGACGGCTTGCCGAAGCTGTAGTCGCCCATGTCGAGCACCGCGAGGCCGTTGATCTGGCCGACTACCTCCCCGGCAGTCCCGATGATGAGCGTATCCTCTATGGTCGCCTCCCTTATCCGCTCCTCGATCCTGTTCGCCCGGTTTATGTGCTCGGAGATCGCCTGAGCCACGTGCTGCCCCCTGACGAAGTTCGCCCCGTCCTTCCGCGCCCAGTGGCTCGCCTCCCGCATCAGGTCCGAGAGGCTGGAGAGCCTCGTCGTCAGCTTCTCCTGGTGGTCGGCGAGCCTCGACCCGTGCTCGACGAGGGCTGCGACCCCGCTGCGGTCGAAGGGCAGCAGCTTTTCGGCCTTCTGGCACTCGGCGATGAACTGGGCATACTTGGCCACGTTTTCGGGCGTCCTCTCCATCCTGCTGTCGAAGTCGGCCTTCACCTTGAAAAGATCGCTGTATTCCGGGTCGAGGTTATAAAGGAGATAGTAGATATTGGGGGTGCCGGTAATGACTACCTTGGTCTCCAGGGGTATCGCCTCGGGCTTCAGCGTGGCGGTGCTTATCAGGCGATACTGCTCCAGCACGTCCTCCACCTTGATCTCCTGGTTCTTGATGGCCCTCTTGAGCGCCTCGTAAGAGAACGGGTTTCGCAGCAGGTCGAGGGCATCGACGATGAGGTAGCCGCCGTTCGCCCTGTGGACCGACCCCGCGCGGATCATCGTAAAATCGGTCACAGCCATGCCGTAGAGTATCCTGTTCTCGACCCTCCCGAAGAGGTTCAGGTAGGTGGGGTTGCTCTCGATGACGACCGGCGCGCCCTTCGTCTCCGCGTTGTCCACGATCACGTTGACGATGAACCTGGTAAACGAGACCTCTTGCTTCGGCATCCTGAGGAAAGGCAGGGGTGGCTGCTGCTCTCCTTCCTGGGCCTTGAACTCGTCTATGTGGCCCAGTATGTCCTCCCTCACGTCGTCGAGGTAGGCGACGATCTTTTCGTTGCCCTTGTACTTGCCCTTCAGGTTCTCTATGGGCGCGTGGAGGGCGTCAAAGGCGATGGCGCGCTCCAGCTTGCTCAACATGTCCTGGACGAACTTCTCCGTATCCCTCATCGCCCTGAAGACCTCGTTCAGCCTCTCCTGGAGCTGCCTGCCCGTCTTCTCCATCTCCTTCTTCGTCTTGTCGTCGAGCTTGCTGAACTCTTCCGGCGTGAGCGGCTCGTTCTCGTCCTTGAGGGGGAGTATCATGATCCCCGCCACGCCCCTCTTTATCGAGAAGCCCTTCTGCTTCGCCTCCTCTTCGAGCTTCGAGAAGAGCTCGTTCTGCTTGCGCTGGAACTCCTCTACGATCTGGCTCTTCTGCTTCTCATACTCTTTCGACTCGAACGCCTTCGGGATGTCCGTCCTCAGCGCCTTTATCAGCTCGTCCATATCCTTTCCCAGGCCCCTGCCCCTGCCCGGCTCTATCGATACGGCCAGCGGTATGTCAGGGTCCTTGAAGTTGTATACGTAGCACCAGTCGAGGGGGACCTTTTCACCGGCTGCCTTTTCCTTCAGCATGGCGGTGATCGTAGTCCTCTTCCCCGTGCCCGTTTCGCCCAGGGCAAAGATATTGAACCCCTTCGCATTGATATCGAGGCCGAAATCGAGCGATCTCAGGGCCCTTTCCTGCCCTATCGTGCCTATCCTGGTAGCTATGTCATCGGTAGTGGCGAAGTCGAACGCGTCGGGATCGCAGGATTTGCGAAGGTCTTCAGGTCCCAGTTTTACGGCCATGGACGCCTCCTCGTCTAAAGTAAGAACACCAAAAAGGGGAAACCGGCAATGAACCCGTGAATACTATCAATATAAGCATATCGTTGCCGAAAAGCACTTTTTTTCGCGCTGGGGGCCGGGCGCTTTCCGCTCGCGTGGGCCTATGCAGCCCCACGACTGCAACCTGGTCCTGAAGCTGCACGCCGACCAGCCCGGACCCCTCGCCGGCCGTCTCATGGATTTTTAGGAACCGGCACTTCCCTTTCGGAGATTACGATATTTTCTGAACGGACCCGCCCTTATCTCCCCGGAAAACCCCGCGCCTCTGTAAGCCGGCCACCTGCCGCAGCCCGCTTAAACGAGGCTTTCGTCCATCCAGCCGACTTTCACGATCCGTATCCGGCTCAAGTCGCTCACGCCGAGGTGGTATTTCCTGTCGGCCTCGGCGATATGGATGGGCGCTTCGTCGAGCGGCCTGTCCTCGCCGAAGTAGGCGATCCTCTTGAGGCGCAGCAATTCTGCGCCGACCGCGTCTACCGCGACGGGGTCGGTCCCCACGATGATCCCCTTATAGGGCCAGACGAAGCGCCTGTCGAAGAAGCTCGCCCCCCGGCCATAGAACTGGGGCGTCAAGGCGACGAGGACGTTGAGCCGCGTCTTTCCCCTTACGACAGGCAGCGTCCAGATGCGGCCCAGGTCCGCGCAGCCGTTGGGATGGTAGTCGGACGGCCTGGGCACGAACTGGATGTAGTTCTTGAGGAGCGTCCCGACCCCGGACCAGTGGTGGCTCCTCACCGGGCGCGTGTTGACGAGGGCCGTGGCCCTCTGGAACAATGGGTTGTCGAGGACGCCCCGGTCCCCCACGCCGATGTTCTCGCCGCTGACGCCTGCGTCGAGGAGCCTCTTGCGGATGGCCTCCTCTATTTCCGGCGGAGTCGGCAGGTTGCGCCATGCATTGCTCTTGATGCCCACAACGTCAGACTTCTTGAACAGGGTCTGCCATGCGGCGACGGGATCCTTCTTATCGAGGAGCCTGCATACCCCGTCGTCGAGCATCCTCTGGAGCACGGCCGGCCGTATCTCCTCGTTCGGCCCGAGGACATCCCGGTCCCTCACGAGGACGACCTTTGCAGTATCGGCGGCTTCGCCTTTTTTCGGCAGGCCCAGCGTCGTAGCGGCTGCTGCCCCTGCCGTCGCTTTCAGGAAATCCCGGCGCGTGATCTTCATTGCCCCTCCTTCAGTCTTGTCTTTGCGGCGTCCATCAGACGCGCTGCCGCATCAGGCTCCGGCGCGTTCATAACGATTATGATGCGCCTGCCTTCCAGCCTCGCGCCCGTCCATGCGTCCCCTGTCCGCCCTATCCCCGCCCCGTCGAGCTTGTATGCCTTCCCGAAGGCGGCAAAGGCCTCGCGCGCCTTCCCTTCCGCCGGGTAAGCGACAAGCAGCACGAAGGTCCGCTCCTTCCCCAAATCGTACCTGGCAAAAACGGCCTCCGTGTCCGGCGCCAGGCCGAGTATGTTCTCGTTCGAGATGAAGCAGCGCTGGTTGAGCAGCACGTGGCTTCGCACGAACCTGGCGGTATCGGCTACCCGGCGCTCATCGGGCAGGGCCTGCATGAGCCGGGGAGGCCCTCCCTCCTCGGCGACGGACGCGGCCAGCTTCCGGCCGATCTCGAGGACGGCCTCTTCCTGGTCCTTCCCCTCGCCTTCCCCGTAGATGCTGAAGAACCAGCGGCCTTTCCACAACCTGAGCATCCCTCCGCCGAACTCAGACCCCTGGCCGATGCGGGCTTCCGGGTCGTGCCTGTCCCACGCGAAGACGCCGAAGGCGTCCTGGGGCGTCCCCATCGTGTAGGCTTCGGCGACGATCGCAGGACGGCCGGCCCTTTCGTAGCGCTGGACCGAAAGCGCCTTGTAATTGAAGGCTATGAAGACCTCGCCTGCGCCGTCGATGTAATCGAAGATGGCCCGCCCGCGATACTGCGCGGCCTCACCCGCCCTCATCCAGCCCCCCGCATCCGTAGGCCATACGATTGTCCCGTCCATAGTCCCCTTCCGTCCGGCAAAGCCGGCCTGCGGCAGGAGAAAAAGGGCCGCGATAAGCGTTAAGAGCACCTTCCCGCCCACCCAATTTACCGTCTGCCGACCTGTTCTCATCTCCATCCGCCTGCCTTTTGCGGCTTTTCACCACATATCGCCCCTATCGGCCGTCTTCAGGTCTCTATGTTTATGCCCATGTGGCGGGCCATCATGGCGAATTGGCCCAGTGTCATCTCGTACCCCGTCTGGGTGCGGCAGCCCCGCTCCCGCGCGCCCAGGAGCCAGGGGGTGACGTCCGGCGCCGTCACCACGTCGGCAACGAAAGTGGAGGGGCCGAGGGTATCCAGGGGGAATGGCGTCCTTGCGTCCCCGTTCATGCCGAGGGGGGTTGCATTTACCGCCAGATCGAGGCCCGCGAGCGACGCGACCGTACCCGTGAGCGCCACTTGCGGATAGCGCGACGCAAGGAGAGCAAGCAGTCCGCGCTCTCTTTCGCCGTCGATATCGACCACGACGAGACTAGCCGCCCCTGCGCCGGCTATCGCATAGGCGATGGCGCCCCCTGCCCCTCCCGCGCCGAATACCGCCGCAGCCTTGCCTGCGGGGTCGAAGCCGTTGGTCTTCAGCGCCTCGATAAAGCCGAGGCCGTCCACCATGTCGCCTACGAGGAGCCCCCGGTCGGTCCTCCTGATGACGTTGACCGCGCCGAGGTCGCGCGCACGCGGTGAAAGCTCGTCCGCCTGCCTCGCCGCCTCCTGCTTGTGGGGGATGGTGACGACGCAGCCGGGGCAGTTGCCCCAGCCCCGCAGGAGCGCGAAGAAATGGCCCACATCGGGCGGAGGCACGTCGATAGTGACCATTACCGCGTCGATGCCCCTTTCCCTGAAGTACCTGTTGAACGTGGTCGGGGATTTCACCTGGGCGGTCGGGTGGCCGATCATCGGATAGACGAGGGTGTGCCCGGAAGGGACCGGCAGGTCATCGTTCATGTTGCTCTATTATAACTCATGGGATGTAAAGACGCATAAGTGGCTATTCGAAGCGGGATGAGGGGTCGAAAAAAAGGCAGGGCCTTTCGGCCCTGCCCCGTACGATCGTCCTCGCGGTCTACTTCCTGAACCTTCTCCTGAGCCCCACCATACCGAGCAGGCCGGGGGCCAGAAGGAGCACGCTGCCGGGCAGGGGCACCGCGCTTGGGCTCCCGCCGATGAACTCCTGGTTGACCGTATTGGTCGCCGTGTAGATCTGCATCGTCGAAAAATTCCACTTGCTGTAATCTACCTGGGCGGCCTGGGTCAGCCAGGTGGACTGCCCCTGGTCGGGGGTGGCGCCGGGGTTGAAAAGCTGCCATACGCCGAACTGGAGCTGCCCCTGGACGGTAAGCGACTGGCCCGGCATCTGCGCGATGAGCCATCCGGCCTCTTCGTATTTAAAATAGGCGTTGGGCTGGCTGCCGAACTTCGTCCCCGAAAGGTCCGTCGAAGGCCCGGCAAGGGTAGTCACGTTTACGCTGAAACTGGTCGGTACGTACGTGTTCGTGGCAATATCGTTGCAAATTACCGACTGGATGGTCGAGCTTACGCTGTTGCCTCCCGTGACCGACGCAGGTATGAAGCCGACGTACTCGCCCCCGTAGCTATGCGACCAATCGGGGACACCCACGTTCAGAACGGTGTCCGCGAGGGCCGCGCGGCCGCCCGCGAAACACAACGCGACCGCTATCGCCGCTGCCAACAAGACCTTTGCCGCTGCCCGTTTGCCCGATCTATCCATGACGTCATCCTCCGGTCTTTTTTATCTGGCAACCAGGCTGTCTACGGGAGATCCTTGGCTTTCCGTCCTACCCTCGCGGATAGTTTGGCTTTGGCAGTAATACTATGTCCGACATCTATGATATACGTTGTAATACGGAATGTCAAGAACTTTTTTCAAAAAATTTTAATGTCGGTCCTGGATGGGCCTTCCGACCGCTTACGATCCTGGGCCGGGCGGCTCAAAGACGCAAAGCCGCGATGCCCGTAAGAAATAGAGAGGGGGGGTGTTGTGTTGCGGGGAGCGATCAGGGGGGCCGGGCGATAGGGATAGCGTTCCGGCCAGCTCGATATGTTTCACGAGAAACATTTTACGGGCGGGGCGTTGTCCGCTGCCGGATTTATGGCCTCCGGGCGGGCCGGATCACCAGCCGACTGCCCCGCCGTCCTTTCGATGGTCTGAGCCGGCGCGGTAAAAACCGTTGACGGGCTTCTCTCCGTCCTTGTCCGCCACGTCCGGCCCGGACGGAGGCTCATCGGCGTAAGGGGTGAACATGATCGCCTGGTAGCCGCCGACCCTGCTTCCATCCGTCGGGAGCACGTTGTGGCCCATCCCCTGCATCGCCTCCGCCATCGTGCCGCCGCCCTGAACAGGCATGTTGAACAACTGCGACTCAAGGAAAAGCTCGTTCGAGACCTCGTTGTGGTAGAAGCGGGCCATGTCCGTGGCTGCCTGGAGGTTCGCGCCGAGGTCGAGGACGTTCACAAGCACCTGCTCGTGCCCCTGCGGCTGCATGTCCCCTCCCATCACGCCCAACGTCATGAGGGGCCTGCCGTCCTTCATGACGAACCCTGCGGATATCGTGTTGTATGGGCGCTTGTGCGGCCTTATGGTGTTGAGGTGACCAGGGTCAAGGGTGAACTGCGCGCCCCGGTTGTTGAGGACGAAGCCGTATCCAGGCACGGTGACGCCCGTCCCGAAGGCAGTGAAATTGCTGTTGACCCAGGATACCATATTGCCCCACCGGTCGGCAGTCGTAAGGTAGATCGTGTCCGCGTCGCGGCTCAGCTTGACCGTGGGGGCAGGCGTCAGGGCCGGCCCGTTCAGCCGGACCTTCCCGCAGAGCGTCGCCGCATGATCCTTCGAGATGAGCTTTTTGAAAAGCTCCTGCTGTCCAGCGTCCCAACCCCTTGGGTCGGAGTTGTACTTATAGAGGTCGATATAGGCGAGCTTCTTCGCCTCGACGAGGAGGTGCCAGTACCTGGGGTCCTGCGGCCCCAGGTCCGCCAGCGACCTCCCCTGCGCCCAAACGGGCACGCAGACTTCCAGGATATTCATGATCTCCAGGGTGTTCCAGGCCTGGGAGGGCGCCATCGTCTCGTAAACATCGTAGCCGTGGTAGTTGGTCGTCGGCGGGTTGACCCACTCGCCGTAATAGCCCGCGAGGTCCTCCATAGTCATCGTGCCGCCGAGGGCGCGCGACTTGGCCACGATGGCCTGCGCGATCTCCCCCTTGTAGAAGACATCGCGGCCGTGCTGCTGGAGGAGGCGGAAGGTGCGGGCGAGGTCGGGGTTGCGGAAGATATCCCCCGGCTTCGGCGGCTTCCCGTTCACGTACCACGTCTTGACTGAATCGGGATCGGGTCCGGCGCAGCCGCCCTTCGGCGTGCAATCGACCGCGTTCGGGAGCCGCCAGATGCCCCCGATCACCTCCGAGACCGGGAAGCCTCCTTCCGCGTAGTCGATGGCCGGCTGCAAGACCTCTTTAAAAGTCATCGTCCCGAATTTCTTGAGCGCCTCTTCCCACCCCCAGGCCGCGCTGGGGACAGGCGCGGAGAGTATCCCGTGGACGGGCATACCCGACCCGTATCCCCAGTTCTTCGGGTCGTAGAAATAGCCGAGGCCGTTATAGCGCGCGACGGTGGCCCCCGTGGGCGCCACACCTCCCGCGTTGAGCTGGTAGAGCTTTTTATCTTTCGCGATGTAGAAGATGGCGAAGAGGTCGCCGCCGACGCCGACGCTCATCGGCTCCACCAGGTTGAGGACGGCAGCAGCCGCAACTGCCGCGTCGATCGCATTCCCGCCTGCCATGAGGACCCTCAAGCCCGCCTGGGCTGCAAGGGGCTGGCTCGTCGCGACGATCCCGTTGCGGGCCATCACCTCCGAGCGGCCCTGGGCGAGCCAGCCCGCCGGCCGGTCTCCCCTCGCTGCCTTGCACCAGGGCGCTTGCGCGCCTTCAGCGCAGGGCTTGACAGGCGATTCGGCAAGGCACGCCAGCGGCACGAGCAAGAAGGCAGCGAGCAAGAAGGCGCATGAGACGAGGGGCCACATTGCCTGGTTTATGGACATGGTCACCCTCCTCGCGTTCTGACATACAAAATGCTGGATCGATGGGAATGCTTCGGAAAAGGTAATCTTATCCGCACGGGCAGTCAAGGTAAAAATCGGTCCTTGAACGATACCGCGTCTTCCGATCCGCTGTGGCTCGGAAGGGAACGCGGCGTCGGAACGATTCATCCTTGACTGGCAGGATCAATCTCCCTATACTCCTTCTCATGGCTGCGGCCCTTTTCGTAGGCTTTTGCAGATAGGACCGCCCTTACAGGCGATTGACCAATGGCCGAAGCATCGAGGGAATTCCAGATTTTTGCCAAGCCGGCCGGTGCCGTCTGCAACCTGGCCTGCCGCTATTGTTATTACGCCGGAAAGGAGCCTCCACGGCAACGATGGGTCTTTCGCAATGGCGGACGACGTGCTTGAGGCGTATATCCGGCAGCACATAGACGCCTCCCCTTCCCCGGAGGTCAGGTTTTCCTGGCACGGCGGGGAGCCGACCGTCCTCGGGCTCGATTATTTCAGGAAGATCGTCGCCCTCCAGCGCAAATACGGACGGCCCGGCAGGACCATCGCGAACGGCATTCAAACGAACGCAACGCTCCTCGACGAGGAATGGTGCCGTTTCCTTGCTGCGGAAGGCTTTTCGGCGGGCGTTAGCCTCGACGGTCCTGCAAGGCTGCACGACCAATGCCGCGTGACCGGGAATGGGGCGCCGACGCACGAGCGGGCAATGCGCGGGTACGCGCTCCTGCGGCAGCACAACGTCCCCTGCGACGTGCTCTGCGTGGTGCATAGCGGGAACGTCCGGCATCCCATCGAGGTGTACCGGTTCCTGAAGGGAATAGGCGCCCGGTACATCGGGTTTCTGCCCCTGGTCGAGCCTGCGGCCGGCGGGCGCGGCGCAAGCGGCCTCACGGTGCCGTCCGACACCTTCGGCCGTTTCCTGTGCGCCATTTTCGACGAGTGGCTGGAAAGCGACATAGGGCGCGTCAGGGTGCAGACCTTCGAGGAGGCGGTCGCGGCGGCTCTCGGCCGTGAGCACGGCCTCTGCGTCTTCAGGAAGACCTGCGGCGACATCCCCGTCGTCGAGCATAACGGCAACTTCTTTCCCTGCGATCACTTCGTCGATGCGGGGAACCGCCTGGGGAACATCATGGAAACCCCGCTGGTCGATTTGCTGGAAAGCCCCGGCCAGAGGGCCTTCGGAAACGCCAAGCTGGACCGTTTGCCCCGCTTCTGCAAGTCCTGCGAGTTCCTGGAGATGTGCAACGGCGGCTGTCCCAAGGACCGCATCCTGCGAACGCCGGACGGAGAGGACGGCCTCAACTACCTATGCGACGGATATAAGCGCTTCTTCACCCATTGCAGCCCCTTCGTCGCGCAGGTTGCGGCGCTCTCGGCGATGCGCCACGTCGAAGGCGGGAGGGCGCCGGCGCCCCCTGCGGCCATGCGAGGCGCCGCGAAACCGGGGCGCAACGACCCTTGCCCGTGCGGCAGCGGCCGGAAGTACAAGAAATGCTGCATGGGCAAATGAAGGACGCGGGTCCGGTCCCGGCCGCAAGCCTTACGCCCCTACGTCTTCAGCTTCTCTTTCAGGAAGGCTATCGTGCGCTTCCACGCAAGGTCGGCGGCCGCCTTATTGTAACGGGCAGGGTTCGTGTCGTTGTTGAAGGCGTGCTGCGCCCCTTCGTACATGTAGAGCCTGTAATCGACGTGGGCATTCTTGAGGGCCTCGACGTACGCCGGTATCCCCTGGTCGATAGCCTCGTCGAGGCCCGCGTAATGGAGAAGCAAAGACGCCTTTATCCCTGGGACGTCCTCGGAAGCCGGCTGCCTTCCGTAGTACGGGACCGCCGCAGTCACGTCGGGCGAATGTACGGCAAGCTGGTTGGCCATGCCTCCGCCCCAGCAGAAACCGACGACGCCGACCTTGCCCGTGGACATCGGGCTCGTCTTCAGGTATTCGACTGCGGCGATGAAATTCTTTATCGTCGATTGCTGGTCGAGCTGTCCCATGAGGGCTATCGCCTTGTTCTCGTCCGCAGGGGTGCCCCCGAAAGGCGAGAGGGCATCGGGGGCAAGGGCCAGGAAGCCTTCCAGGGCCACGCGTCTCGTCACGTCCGCTATGTGCGCGTTGAGCCCCCTGTTCTCGCTGATCACGAGTACCCCCGGCAGCTTTGCGTCTCCCTTCGGCCTTGCCAGCTTGGCGCTGATCTCACCAGTCGCGCCCTTGTACTTGATATCCTCCGTATAAAGGCGGGGGTCGTCCTTCGGTACGATGTCTGCCATGGCGTGCCTCCTTTCCAATGAGACGAGAAGTGCGCTCGCAGCCGAGGCCCCTCCGGCCAGGACGGACAGCCTCTTGAGGAATGCCCGGCGATCGAGCAGCCCGTGAGCGTAACTATCGTACGGCTCGATGGCCCTTTTGCCCGGTCTCTTCTCCATATCCATTCTCCTTTTTTAATCCGAAAAACACCGCAGGTCAAGCGGCTATGAAACCTTCAGCTCCACCTCTATCCCGTCGCCATCACCGATCCCCAGCGCCTGCTTCAGATGCACCGGCGCGATGATCTCAAGCACGTCCTCTGGGTAGTTCGCCGCGAGGGGGAGTATCGCTGCGCAAGTATATCGCCCTGCCACCGTCCCCTCGAACAGGAGGGCCTCGCAGAACCCCTGCTCGGCCGGGATGATCCTCCTGCCGGTCCCTCTTTTCAATGCCTTCTGGATTTCCGGGTCATCGAGCCTGACGTTGAGCGTACCGCAATACGGAGAAAAACTGAGATTTTTTGCAAGCTGATCGGTTACCCACGGTATGGCAAGAAAGGAGGCCGACACCCCCAGGCCGCTTACGACCGTGCCGGCGGCCCTTACGGTTGCCTTGCTTTTCCGGCAGCCTGCGCTGTCAGGCCCGGTCTTTTTCACGATGAGGCCCCCTATCCCACAGCCGTGCACGCTGCCATCGTTGCCCCTCACAATCCGCGAGCCTTTCCCTTCGGGGTTTCTTTTCCGCCAAGGATCGCCCCCAAGAATATGTTTGTTTACGGCAAGCCTTTTGTCAAGCGTTTTTCCCTGAGCTCCTGGGTTTATCTTACCCTCGTTGCCCTCGGAAAAAATCTCCCTCAAGCCTCGCCGGCCGTTTTTCCGACATGGGCCGAGGCCGCGTAAGGGGCAGGGGCCGGGATTCGCTGCCGGTGAAGGTCCCCATGCGCAACATATCGCGTGTCGTGCACAGGATATTAATCCGCCGGGATCGCCAAAAGCGGTCAAGTGCTTGATACCTGCCACCCCTTCACGGTTTTCGGGGGGCATGTCTTTTGCTATAAACAACGTTAATTGGCATGGTAGTCTTTGCATCATTCAAATAGCAAAAGGGAGGGTGAGATGAAGGGAAAAGAGGTAGAGGAGAAAGGGGTAAGCCGTCGCAGCTTCATAAAGAGGAGTATCGGAATGGGCGTTGCCGCCTCCGTGGCAGGGGCGGCGATGAACCTGATGCCGCAAGAGGCCGGGGCAGCGGTCAAGAAGCTGCCGGTGAAGTGGGACGAGACATGGGATATCGTAGTCGTGGGGTCGGGGTTCGCAGGGCTCGCGGCTGCCGCAGAGGCGGCGAAGGCCGGCGCCAAAGTGCTCATCCTGGAAAAAATGCCGGTCTACGGAGGGAACTCGATCATCAGCAGCGGGTCGTACGATTGCTGGACCGACAAGTACAAATTGAGGGAAAAGCTGGGGCTCGGGGAAGACAGCCCCGAAAACCACATTGCGGACACCCTGAAGGGCGGGGATTTCTACAACGACCCCAAGCTCGTCGAGGTTATGGTCAAGGGGGCGCCTGACGCGCTCAACTGGATGATCGACGAGGGAGGCCTCAAGATCAGGCACATACTGAGCCGAGGCGGAGGGCACGAGTATTTCAGGGTGCACATATCCGAGGACAGCAGCGGCGCGGCCTTCTGCGAGGCGCTGAAGAAGATCGGCGAAAAATACGGGGTGAAGATGCGGCTGGGCACGAAGGTCGCCTGGATCTGGCGGGCTGACCAGGAGGGACCGGTTCTCGGCGTGCAGGTGGAGAAGAGTAAAAAGAAACAGAATATTGCCGTAAAGAAGGGATTGATCCTTGCGTCCGGCGGCTTCGGCCGGAACATCAAGATGCGGCAGACGTACCAACCCGAGCGTCGTGCCTGAATACAACAGCACGAACGGTCCGGGCGCAACGGGGGAGATGCTCCGGTATGCGCAGGCTGTAGGGGCCGATACGATGCAGCTCAATTTCATCCAGCTTTACCCGTTTGCCGAGGCAAAGACGGGTCTCCTCGATGCCTATCAGGCCTATGCAACGAGGATCGGATACGGAACGATCTATGTCAATCCCCTTGGCAAGAGGTTCGTCAGCGAGCTGGAGCGGCGCGACGTCTGTGCCCGCGCCCAGATCAAGTCGGGCCTGAAGCCCACCTATGTGATCCAAAACTACAAGCAGATGGCCAAGATGGGCGCTGAAAAGGACGCCGAGACCGGTACTGCGAAAGGCCGCTTTATCAAGGCCGACACCATAAAGGAGCTTGCGGTAAAGCTGAACATCCCGGTGGACGCCCTTACGGAGACGGTCAATAACTATAACCGCTACATAAAAGAGGGCAAAGACCCGGATTTCAACAAAAAAATCAGCAAGGACATGCTGCCCCTCGATGAAGGGCCTTTTTACGCGCTGACGGCCTGGCCCGCTGTCCATTTCTGCTGCGGAGGGCTCAGGATAGACCCGTCGGCAAGGGTGATCGACATCTGGGACAAGCCGATCCCCCGTCTGTTCGCCGCAGGCGAGGCGACAGGGGGAGTCATGGGCTCGAACAGGCTCAACGGCAATGCCTACCCGATGTGCACGGTATTCGGGAGGGTAGCCGGAACGAGCGCCGCAAAAGCATAGCTCCGAAGCGTCGAACGGGAGGGGGCGGTCCGGTCCCCTCCTTTACGGCCGGTCGGGCGGTCGGATAAGCCCGAAGAAAACAGAAGCATTCTCCCCCGTGCAACAAGGACCGATAGCCTGAAAGCCGTTCCTTTCCCTTGCTCTATAGCATTTTGCAAAAATGATTCCCGTTCGACCAGGCTTACTTTTGCAAAATGCTCTATGCCCTTTTCTTGCAGACCGGGCCGGCTCCATTCCAGCCGGATATCAAAAAATGGAGAGAAATATCGCTGCGTTCGTCGCTGTCCGAAGACCGTCAGGGCAGACGCATTTGAACCTGAGCTTGGAAAAGTGAGGGAGATACGCTCCCTTCACACGCCGGCACTACGCTCCCGATCAGCGTAAGGCTTCGCTTCGCTTGCTGCGAGACGGAGAGTAAGAGAGGGTACGAGCGACTCGCAGCACCGCCTTTTTTCAAAAGGCGGACGCTTAAGCTTCGCCAACGCTGATTCGCGGTCGCTCCGTGATGCGTGTTTCAGGGACGTATCTCCCCTCCCTTAAGGTGAGATGTCCGAAATGCATTTGCCGTCACGAGCACCGTATGGAAGTGAGGCTTTTAAGATGATAGAATAGAAACCGGTTGGTAAGGGAGCAGAGTGGCCAGGCGAGGAAGACTAGACATTCTTTCTTTGGCGGCAGCATTCGAGGGTGAATTCCCACTTCGCTGGCTGGCGGACCTGGCCGGGACCGAGACCCCCGATGTCCTGTCTCTTCTGAAGGAAGCAGTAAAGAAGGGGTGGCTGGGCCGGCAGGGAGACGACACGTTCCGTTTTCTGGACCAAAAAAAAGGGCGGGAGCTGATCGACCGGCTGTCCCCAGGGGACAAGCAGGAGATATACCTGAAAATAGTGGACATCCTGCAGCGCGACCTCCCCGAAGGTCATGCAAAGCCGGATGCCATATCGCGGTACCTGCTGCAGACGAAAAACGATATCGTGCGAAGCCGGTGGCTTATCAGCGCGGCGGCGAAATATGTAAAGGCTTACCGGACGATAGAGGCGCTCCAGTGTTATGCGAAAGTCCTCCAGGACCTGATGCCTCTCCGCGATGCGGAGTCCGACGCGCTCTTCGCGGAAACCGCTATAGAATACTCTAAAATCTCGACCGCCAGGCAGGACACGGACAAGGTGCTCGTCCTGCTCGGGGAGGCGATGAGCCGGCTGGCCAGGTGGCATAGAGACGACCTCAGGGCCCTGGTGGAAATGCAAAGGGCCAAGAATGAGTGGCTCCGATCCAATTACAAGCAAGCCCTCGAATGCTTCGAGCACGGCTGGTCGATCGCAAAACGGCTGAACAACCCCAGAATACTGCGGGCGGCAAACGTCTTTGTCACGTTCTTCCTTTTCTGGCAGGGTCGTTTCGAGGAGACGGTTCGCAGGTATGAGGAGTTCGTGCCCGACGTGGAAAGGCTGCCGTCACGCGCTTTTCCCCTCCTCGCAGCCCTGATGGTAGGGCGCTGCTACGTGTTCATAGGCCGTGTCGCAGAAGGCATCGGAATGCTGGACGCCATCCAGACGCACTGCCTGGAGAGGGGGGATACGAAGCTGGCCGCGCACGCCTGCTATACCCTGGGCGCGACCATGGCGGACATAAGGCGACTGGACGATGCCCAGCTTTATCTGGAAAAAGCGCTGAACGACACGAACATGGAACATCCTTCGTGGGTTACGATCCGCGCCCTCGTCACGTTGGCTTACGTCCATTTCCTCCGGCAAAACAATGAAAAATGCATGTACTACATCCGCGAGTACCTCAGGCACAGCGGGGAGGTAAAGGTAAGCGTCAGTCCCTATTCCTATTGGATGGAGCTTTGCTGGGCGGCGCGCCAGGGCCGGCTTCCGCAGATCGGGGGCTCGACTTCGCGAGAGAAACCGAGGAGATGATCGGCGGCAATAATATCTACCTGCAAGGCATCGCTTGCAGATACCAGGCATTGCTCGCAGAAGAGCGCGGAGAGACGCACGAGGCAATAATGGGTCTGCTGGCCGATTCGGCCAAACGGCTCGCCGAGTCCGGACACCGCGCGGAGCTTGCCATGACGTATTGCGAGCTGGCCCGCCAGTTTTCGAGACAGGGCAGGTTCGACAAGGCCAGGGAAAACGCTGAAAAGGCAGCGGAGTCCATCGCGCCCTTCGGCAAAGACCTCCTGCCCGATGACACGAAAGCGCTGGTCAGGCGAACCGGCTCCAAGGACAATCTCCTTGAGGAGATTCTGAGACTCAGTCAGGATATAGTGGCGGAGCGGGACCACAGGGAGGTCGCCCAACGCATCATCTCGGTCTCGAACAGGCTGACCGAGGCCGAGAGAGGCGCAATCTTCCTCCTGGAGCCGAAACGCAAACTGGGGATTACGCTGAGGGCCTCGAAGAACCTTACGGCCGAGAGCATAGAGAACGCAAGGTTCGCGAAGTCCCTCCAGCTCATCAGGAAGGTGAGCCGCGAGGGGAAGGGCCATATCGGACCCCTTGCCGAGCACGACGGCTCCCCGTCCTGTATCTGCGTCCCGATGGTCTTGAGGGGCGAGGTCGTAGGGGCGCTCTATCACGATAACCGCTTCCTTGCCAAGGGCTTCAACCGCGAGGACCTGAAGCTCCTCTCCCATTTTGCCGGACTGGCCGCTTTTGCGCTCGATAACGCGAAGGCATACGAAGAGATTACCCGTCTGAACCAAAAGCTGTCGCAGGAGAAAGAATACCTGGAAGAGCAGCAGCTTCAGGACCTTTACCTCGATGAGATCATAGGGTCGAGCCCGGCGATCGGACAGGTCGGCTTGCAGATCCAGCAGGTCGCCGCTTCCGATGTGTCGGTATTGATCCTGGGTGAGACGGGTGTCGGCAAAGAACTGGTTGCCCGCGCCATTCACCATCACAGCGACCGGAAGAACAAGCCGTTCATCAGGGTGCATTGCAGCGCCCTCCCCGAATCGCTGATAGCGAGCGAGCTGTTCGGCCATGAAAGGGGGGCGTTCACGGGGGCGGTTGCGAGGAGGATAGGCCGTTTCGAGCTGGCGGACGGAGGCACGATCTTCCTCGACGAGATCGGAGAGCTGCCGCACGCGGTTCAGGTGCTGCTGCTGAGGGTGCTGCAAAGCAAGGAGTTCGAGCGGGTGGGCGGCAGCGAGACGATCCGGTCCGACTTCCGGTTGATAGCGGCGACAAATTGCGACCTGGAGCAGAAAGTCAAGGAGAACCAGTTCCGGGCCGACCTCTTCTACCGGCTGAGCGTCTTTCCGATCCGCGTTCCTCCCCTGAGAAACAGGAAGATGGATATACCGCTGCTCGTAGATTTCTTCCTGAAGAATTACAGCACCAAGCTGAAAAAGGCGGTGCGGCACGTAAGGGATGAAGACCTGCGGCGGCTCTTCGACTACGACTGGCTCGGGAACGTCCGGGAGCTTGAGAATATCGTCGAGCGGGGGGTCCTTTTAAGCCCCGACGGCTATCTTACAGTCTCGGAGCTTGGCGTAACCCACGATGAAGACGTTTCCAGGGCGTCCCCCGTCACGTTGAGAGAGAGCGAGCGCCAGCATATCCTGTCTGCCCTTGAAAAAACCGGCTGGAAGGTACGCGGGCCCGGCGGCGCCGCGGAATTGCTCGACATACACCCCTCGACCCTTGCTTTTCGGATGAAAAAGCTGGGTATCATCTCTCCCCACAGAAGGCAGCGGTAAAGTCCGGGAACGCCCTCCGGGACCTGCCCTTTACCGGGCGCAGCACGCCTCCTATGCGTACCTTCTGTCCTCGACCGGGCCGCCTGCGGACAGCTCTTCGACAAAGCGCAGCTCGTCGACGCTGATGAAAAGCGATTCTTTCAGGTCGGCCTTCAACGCCTCGACCGCAGGAAAGCCTGGGGCCTTGATCTCTATTGCAAGATGGTCTCCCCCCGTTTTCTTCTGAGAGACGACCAGGCGATACGGTTTTTCGGACAGCTCGGGATAAGCCCTTAGAATCGAGCCGATTTGTGACGGGTAGAGCTTGAGTCCCTTGACCTTCAGCATAGCGTCTACGCGGCCGAAAACGCCGAAGGGCAGGGTCGTCGAGGCGCCGCAAGGGCACTCTTTATGCTCCATCATCGAAAGATCGCCCGTCCTGAAACGGAAAAAAGGCATTGCCTCCTTGTACAGATGCGTGATAACGACCTCTCCCCGCTCTCCATCATCGACAACCACGCCTGTCTCGGGGTCGATGACCTCCAGGTAGACGAGCTCATCGACTACGTGGAGTCCCGTCTCGTAACGGCATTCGCGGGCCGTCGGCATGGCGTGCGCAAGGGTGTACGTGTCGATCAGAACGGCTCCCTCACCGAGGCAGCTCCGGACTCTCTCCTTATACCCCTTTACCGACCGGAAAGGCTCTCCCCCGCCGAACAACAGCTTGATCCCCTCCATGCCCATCTCGGCCAATTTCACGGCCAGGCTCGGGTTCGTATACAGGGCGTTCACCTTGAACCTTCTGACGATTTCCATTGTCCTTTCCGTTTCGCCCGGTCCGACGCTGATCGTCTTTGCCCCGAGCGTTTCACCCCCTCCCTGGATCTGGCAACCGGCGGGGAAGATGTGGTGGGTAAAGGTGGTCAGGAGAACATCGTCCGGGCCCAGCCCTGCCTCGGCATAGGTCCTGGCATTTGCGTTATTCATGCGCGCAATGTCGTTGGCCGTGTTGAGAACGGGCATTAAGCCCTTCTGTGATGTTGTCAGGTTGATTCTCGTCGTTTTCGGGTCGTAGAGACTGCCGAAGGGCGGGTTGGTCTCGAAAGCGTCTTTCTCCAGCTCCTTGAAGTCCGTATACGGAATTTTTCTGAAATCGTCCATCGTCTTTATGTCTTCGGCCCGAATGCCGGCCGGATTGTACTTGTCGCGGTAGAGACCGTACCCCATCACTCTCGCCAGTTGCTGCCGCAATATTGCAACCAAATCACCCTTCATGGCCTTCCTCCCCTGCCTGTCATCCGACTCAACCCGATCTACTTTTTCTGGTTGAGGGCGCCGCTTACCGTAGCAACGAATTCTTCGGGAGACATCAGCGCAATCTCTCCGCCGGCGTCCCTGAAACCCGCGATAATGCGCTCGCGCACGTGCTCCTCGCCCACCGGACAGCCTTTGAGCGCAGCCTCCAGCCTGTCCGTCATATCCCAGGGGTAGGCGTAATAATCGCCGCTTATCATGATGTTCCTGATCGACCCGGCGTCCGTCAGCGCCACGACCCTTACGAGCTTCGCACCCTTGTAGACGAACTCCGAGCGCCGCAGCACGCCTTCTTTTACGAGGTCGAGGTCATGACCGAACTTCTCGCCCTCGGAATACTTGTAAAGGAATTGGCGCGTTCCGTTTCTTTTCACCGCCTCGTCATAATAAGACTGCTCTTCGGCTGCCAGGGGGCCGTCTTTCAGGTCGATGTCGTAAGCCTTCTCGAATCCCCTCCTTACCGCCTCGATCAACTCGTCCGACGAGATGTCCCGCTTAAGCTCCTTTCCCAGGGTCGTAATCCGGTCCCTCACCGTCTGGGCCGTCTTGTCCTTGAACTTTTCAGGCGGCGGGGTCAATACCTTCATGGCCAGCTCGACATCGACATCCCTGTGGAGGGAGATCGTTATATAGGATACGTTCCCGTAATCGGTCCTGAAGTTGGAGCACATGCCGATCTTCTTGCCGGACCTCGTCATGACGTCGTTGATCGGAACGAAGTCCGCCTCTATCCCGACGTTTCGCACCGCTTCGAGAAGCCCCCTGCTCGTCTGGGACATCAACTGGACATAGTCCTTGGGAAACCTGTCGCTGTCAACGATGATATGGAACAGCCTGGAGTCGTCGTTGTACAGCAGCGCTCCCCCTCCAAGGCCGTACCGTCTCACTACCTCGATATCCATGCTCTTGCACAGATCGAGCCTCACCTCTTTTTCCACGTCCTGATAGTAGCCGATGTTCACGTGCGTCCGCGTAGGGATCGAGAAGACCACCGTGTTGGGAACCAATCCCCGGCTCTTGGCTATGGTCACGGCCTCCGGATAGCTCCAGTAACTGATCGGCTCGACATATCCCAGGTTCAAAAAACGCCACTGTTCCTTCATGACCTTCCTCCCAAAAAGTCGTTTCAACTCGAAAGCGGGCTTGTCCCTCTTCCGCTCAGATGATCCCCCTATTCTCCAAGTCGGCTATCTCCTTTTCCGAGCAGCCCAGCTCTTTAAGGATTTCCCCATTATGCTGGCCGGGGTCGGGCGCAGGCGTCTTTATGCTTCCGGGGCTCTCCGACAGCTTTACGACGATGCCCGGCAAAGGGAGCGACCCGATCCTGGGATGGTCGAGGCTGACGATCATCCTTCTCGCCAGGGATCTGGGGGTCGCCTACAGCCTCCGTGACCGTATTGACGGGCGCTGCCGGCAGGCCCGCATCGACGAGCAGTCGCACGGCCTCCTCCCTCGTCTTATCGGCCAGCCAGCCTTCCGTTATGCCGTTCATATATTCCCTGTTGCGCCGCCGCTGCTCACTCGTCCTGAAACGCGGGTCCCCCGCCAGGTCCTCGCGCCCGATCAGCCGGGCGAACCGCTCCCACATGCTGTTCAGCGTGATCGTCACGCATACGTATCCGTCCTTGCACCGGTAAGAACCGGTGGGGGCGCTGAAGGGCCTTTGGTTTCCCAGCCGGGGCTGCACTTCGCTCATGGCGATATATTGCGGATAGACGGCCTCCATAAAGGAGACGCAGGTATCTAGAATCGCGATATCGACCGCCTGGCCCCGCCCCGTCTTGTTCCTTTCGAGAAGGGCAAGAAGAATGCCGACGGCGGCGTACAGCCCCGACCCATAGTCCGCGTAAGACGACCCTGCCTTGGTCGGCGGCGCGTCCGGGAAACCCGTGATACACATATGGCCCGAGATCGCCTGGGCGAGCGTATCGAAGCCGGGGCGCTCCGCATACGGTCCCGAGCGGCCGAATGCAGTGACGGACGCATAAATGAGGCGGGGGTTGATCCTGCTGAGCGCCCTGTAGGAAAGTCTTAGGGACCTCATGGCGCGCTGCGTCAGGTTGTTGACCAGCACATCCGACGTTTTTACCAGCCGGTTGAAAATCTCTCTGCCCCTCCCGTCCTTCAGGTCAAGGGTCAGCCCTTTCTTGTTGCGATTGTACATTGCCACCGCGATGTTCTCCCCATCGTGCGTGAAAGGGCCGAGGTCTCTATCGACAGCGCCGCCGGGCGGCTCGACGCGTATGACGTGAGCGCCGAAATCGGCGAGCATCTGGCAGCAGAAGGGGGCGGCCTGAAACGTGGATAAATCGATCACCCGTATGCCTTCGAGCACCATAGACATCACACGATCCTCCAGTCTTCGCCTATTCAGGGCTGACGAGGCCGAATACCCCACGTTCTCTAAGCCGCTCGATGTCGGAATCGGTAAACCCCATACCCGTAAGTATGTCCTCGGTATGCTCTCCCAGCTCGGGCGGGGGGAAATAGACCGTCGGCCGGTAATTGGACGACTTTACAGGGAACCTGACCAGGGTAAGGCGTTCCGTTCCCCGGTACTGTATCGTCACGAAGAGCTTCCTGTCCTTAAGGTGCGCGTCGGATGGGGCTTCGCTGTACGAGTATACGGGTCCGCAAGGCACCCCCGCTTCTCCAAGTATCCCGATCCACTGGTCCCGGCTCTTCTCGCAAAAACGCGCCTGCAGCCCTTCATGCATCTCACCGTTGACCCCGGACCCGCCCCGGCCGGCGGCGGCGCTGCCGGTGAGATCATCGAGCCGGAGGACATTGCACAGCTTTCGCCACTCCGCCTCGTCCGCCGCGCCGACGGCAATGCGCTCGCCTTCACTCGTGGAGAAGATCGCGTCGTATCCGTGCGGCCGGCTTATCCCGGCCGGCTCTTCCTGTCCTACTCCGTCTTCCGGGTCGTATGGGCAGATGCCGGTCCAGGAGAGAAGGCCGTCCGTCATTGCAACGTCTATGTATTGTCCCTCCCCGGTCTTACCCCTCGTGATGAACGCCGTCAGGATAGAGAGCGCCGCAAAAAGCGCCGAGCTGAGCTGAGAGACCGGCAATCGCTGCCCTCCCCCGTCCCCACCGGTGTTGCCCAGAAGCCCCGCGATTCCCAGATAGTTTATATCCCTGCCCTGTCTGTTTCTGTACGGTCCTTCCTGGCCGTAGCCCGTTATGGAGCAGTAAATTATACCAGGGTTGACATCCCTTATCGCGTGATAACCGATCCCAAGCCTTTCCGCTGCGCCGGGCCTGTAGCTCTCCACGATGACATCGGCCGATGCGGCGATTTTCCGGAAGACGCGCTGGCCTTCCTTTTGCTTCAGGTTGAGGACCATGCTGCGCTTGTTCCTGTTTGTGGCCTCGAATGCGTGAGGGACAAGACGCCTCATCGGGTCGCCCTGCTCGGGCTTCTCGACCTTGATAACGTCTGCGCCGAGGTCGGCGAGCAGCATTGCGCAATAAGGACCCGCCATAGACCCTGACAGGTCCAGCACCCTTGTCCCCGCTAATGGCAGGCTGTTATCCATAGGGCATCGGCTGTCGGATATTTCTCGCCATCGGAGCCTCTCTCCCTTGCCGGCTCATCTCCCTGCCGGCGCGCCCCCTGCGATCTCCCGTATCCTCTTCACTATAAAATTGCCCTGCGTCCCCGGAGGAAAAACTTCGGCGACGCCGTGCTTTCTCAGTAATTTCGCGTCATCGTTCGGCACGATGCCCCCGACAACCAGCTTGATGTCCTCCATGCCGCCTTCGGAAAGCAGGCGCTTGATCTTCGGAATAACGGTATCGTGCTTCCGGGAGAGTATGCTCAGGCCGATCACGTCCACGGATTCCTGTATCGCAGCCCGGACTATCTCATCGGCAGTCCGGCGGATCCCCAGATAGATCACCTCCATGCCCGCATCCCTGAGTATCTGGCTCACGTATCTTGCCCCCACGTCGTGAACGTCGAGGCCGGGGTTTGCGATCAATATCTTGATCTGACGCTTCCTTTTCATCGGCCGGCTCCCCTGGCGTTACCACCGGGTGCGTCCTTAGGCCCCTGGCCGTACTCCCCGAGAACAGTCTTCATGGCGCCTACGATCTCGCCAAGGGTCGCACCCGATTTTACCGCCTCTATCAGCGCCGGCATGATATTTTCCCGACCGGCGGCAGTTTTTACAACATCCTCCAGGGACCGCGCCGCCAGCTTTCCGTTCCGCCGTTTCCTGAAGGACTTGAGACGGGCGATCTTCTTCCGCTGCACGGCAAGGTCCACCTTCATCAGCTCCACCGGCACCTCTTCTTCGACCTGGTACTTATTGACCCCGACGATCACACGCTCCCCGGATTCGATATCTTTTAATTTGCGGAAGTTGCACCGGAATATCTCATTCTCGAAATAGCCCGTCTCGATCCCCCGGATCACGCCGTTGAGCATCCTGCCCCCATGATCCATGCCCTCCCCCATCTTCTCTATCTCCTTCAGGTATTCCCATGCCCTTCTCTCTATCTCGTTCGTCAGGCTTTCCACGTAATAGGAGCCGGCGAGCGGATCGACGGTGTCGGTGACGCCCGACTCCTCGGCGAGAATATGGTTGATCCTGGAGGCGATAGTCGCTGCCTTCTCGGTAGGGATGGAAAGCGCTTCGTCGAAAGAGGAGACGAAGACGCCCTGGGCGCCTCCGAGGACTGCGGCGAGGGCGTGAATCGTCGAGCGGATGATGTTGTTGTAAGGCTGCTGGGCCGTGAGGGCGACGCCGCTTGTCTTGCAGAACGTGCGCCAGTACAGCGACTCCGTCTTCTTCGCCTTAAACCGCTCTTTCATGATCCTTGCGTACATCCTCCGCTCCGCCCTCAGCTTCGCCACCTCTTCGAACAGCTCGTTGTTCACGTTGTGATAAAAAGTCATCCTGGGCGCAAAGTCATCTACGTCGAGGCCCCTTGCGCGTATCGCTTCCGTGTAGGCCATCGCGTGGGCAAGGGCGAAGGCGACTTCCTGGACGCAATCGCCGCCCGACTCGCGAATGGCGTTGCCGTAAACGGAGATGGGGTTCCATTTCGGCACGTTCTTCAACGTGAACTCGACGATGTCGAGACAGATCCGAAGCGAAGGCAGCAACGGGAAAATCGAGCACTTCTGACAGACAAAGGTCTGGAAAGGCTCGTTGAGGCAACTGCCCGTCAGCCTGTTGACGGGAACCCCCTGCCTCTCTGCAAGACCGACGTACATGGCCAGAAGCACGGCCGCGACGCCGGAGTCGTAAAGGACCATGTTGTTGAAGACCTTGTCCAGCGGGAAGCCCTCCATCAGGACCGCCATATCCTCGATGGTGTCGATGGCCACCCCTATCTTGCCGACCTCGCCCTCGGCAAGGGGGTCGTCGGAATCGAGCCGAAGTTGGTAGGGGCGTCATAAAGCTGGGTGGTAGCGGCAAAACCGGGCAGGTATCCGGCCTGCCCGCCCTGCTCAAAAAGGTATTTGAACCTCTTGTTGGCCTGCTCCGGCAGCCCGTACCCGGTCCCCAGCCGCATGTGCCATAACAGGGACCTGTACATGTTCGGGTAAAGGCCGCGCGTGAAGGGGTAGACGCCGGGGTCCGCCAGGTCTCTGCCGTAATCCAGGTGCTTTATGTCCGACGGCCTGTAGACCCGCTTTATCGGTATGCCCGAATACGTTTTGAATTCCTTCTTTCTTGCTGTTTTTTGCAGCTCCTCTTCGGACTCCCGTCTGTTGCTCATCATTTGCCCCTTATTCTCCCCGAAACTGAGGTTCTCTGCCGTTCAGAAACGCCTCCATGCCTTCCAGGTGGTCGTCCGATTTGAACAACAAAGAGTTCCCGAATGACTCCATGAGGTTGACGCATCTAAGGTCCGCATCGAGGCCGGCGAGCAGGTTAGCCTTGGCCATCCCCATTGCCTTCGTCGCCCCCTTGCACAGCTTGCGGGCCAGGGACCCGATCTCGTCCTCCAGCGTCCCGTCTTCGACGATCCGGCTGATCAGGCCGACCCTCAGCGCCTCATACGCGTCGATGGGCTCGCCCGTCATAATCATTTCCCTCGCCTTGGCCAGCCCGACGACCCTTGGAAGGAAATACGTAGTCCCCGTATCGGGAACGAGCCCTATGCGGGTGAAGGGTGCGCCGAATTTCGCCCCCCTGGTCGCAAGGACGATGTCGCTCGCGAGCACCGCGCTCAGGCCGGCCCCTGTCGCCGCCCCCTGCACGCCCGTAATGACGGGTTTTTCGAGATAAGCCAGGTCGTAGAATATCCTGCATATCTTCAGCACCCGCTCCCGTCCGGCCACGATCCCCTCTTTACCGCCCATCGTCTTGATGTCGCCGCCCGCGCAAAACGTCTTCCCCTCGGAAGTAATAACGACCACTTTTACGGCCCCGTCGGCCTTGATGTCGCTGATCACCTCGATCAGCTCTTCACGTATCTCAAGGTTCAGGGCGTTATGCTCGTCGGGCCTGTTCAGCCGGACCCGCGCGATCCCTTGCTCTTTTTCGTAAATAATCAGCTTGAGACCCATTACTGTCCTCCCTGCTTCAAGGTCTGCTTCATCCCGGCCCACACGATCTCTGCCGCGCTGTGCGGGTCCGTCTTATGTCCTGCAACGTCCTCGACGATCTTTTTGAAGGCGGGGTCCCCCTCGCAGCGCATCGAGAGGTCCTCAAGGATGCGGCGCTGAAGAATGCCGATTACCCTGCGGCCGGTCCTGAAATACGTGCGCTCCAGGCCGGCCTCCGCGCCCTCCGTGAGGCGCCTGTGGTGCTCTATCCCCTCCAGCGCCTCCTCGATGCCGAGGCCCGCGACTGCATCGGTTATGAAGACAGGGGGCAGGGCGGCCCCTGTCCCGGCTTTCAATTGCAGGGAGAACAAAAGCTCGTTCTTCATCCTTCGTGCATCATGCTCGTTGAGGGCAGCCTTATTGATGATGAATATATCGGCAACCTCCGCAACCCCGCTCTTCATATGCTGTACATGGTCGCCGGCGCCCGGCGCAAGGACGAGAATAACGGTAGAGGCCACGTCCATGATGTCGATGCCTTCCTGACCCAGCCCCACGGTTTCCACAAGGATTGCGTCCTTCCCCGAGGCGTCGAGCACGCATATGATGTCGCCCGTCGTGCTCGCCAGCCCTCCCGAGCCGCCCCTTGAGGCAAGGCTCTTGATAAATATCCTGGGGTCCCGGCCCGACGCTCGCATACGGACCCGGTCGCCCAGCACCGCGCCCCCGGTAAACGGGCTTGTAGGATCGACAGCCACCACCCCCACGGTTTTCCCCTGCGCCAGCAGTAGACCGGTCAACCGGTCTACGAGCGTGCTTTTCCCCACGCCCGGCGCCCCCGTCAACCCGATCACATGGGCCTTTCCCGCATGGCGGTAAAGCTTCTTCACGACTCCCAGGGCGCTTCGGGAATGCTCCTCTATCTCGCGCATCAGCTTGGCCGATGCCGCAATGTCGCCCTTCAGGACCTTTTCGTAGATACCCATGTCAGACCGCACCCATAGGGCAATCCTGCTATTTTTCGACGGCGCCGTAGGCGTCGATCAGCGCCGGGACGACCTTCCGGTAATCTCCGACGATGCCGAAGTCCGCCTCTTTGAAGATCTGGGCGTCAGGGTCCCTGTTTATCGCCACTATGCACCTTGCGCCCGAGCAGCCGGCCATGTGCTGGAGCGCCCCTGATATGCCGACGGCTATATAGAGCTTGGGGCTGATCGTCCTGCCCGTCTGCCCGATCTCCATGCTTTTCGGCATCCAGCCCTCGTCGCAAGGCACCCTGCTGACGCCGACCGCCGCCCCGAGGAGCCCGGCCAGCCGGGAAAGGAGCTCGAAGCCTTCCGCCCCTCCGATTCCCCCGCCCCCGGCGACCACCACCTCCGCTTCTTCCAGCTTTACCCCTTTAATTTCTTCTTTGACGGTCTCGACGAGGCCCATCTCCGGTCTTGCCGCTGCGGCGCCTGCGTCGATCGTCACGACCCGCCCCTGCCTTGAGGCGTCGGAAGCAGCCGGTTTGGCCGCCCGGGGCCTGATCGTAGACACGTGGGGTCCGGACCCTTCCATTTCCCACACGGCGAGCGCCTGACCGCCGTAGACGGGCTTCGTGAAGAAGAACTTCTGCGCCCCTGCGTCGGCCCTCACGCCGGTGCAGTCCGTCACCGCCTGGGCGCGCAGCCTCGCCGCAAGCCTCGGGGCCACGTCCCGCCCGACATCACCGTGGGAGAAAAGCACGAGAGAGGGCGCGAGCGCCCCGCACGCCTGCGCGAGCACGGCTGCGTATAACTGCGGCTGAAACTCGTCCAGGGAGACATCTTTTGCCGAGCAGACGATGTCCGCGCCGGCCGCGATAAGCCCTCCCGCCGCGTCATCGACTCCGCTGCCGAGAACGAAAAACGCCAAAGGCAGGCCGAGCTCGTCCGCCGGCGCCCGTCCCACGGTAAGCAGCTCCAGGGCCGAAAGAGGAATCTCTTTACCGGTCATTCTCTCGCATATCATTACGACCTTGCCTTGCTCCACTCTGACCTCCGAGGCCCGATATCCCCGTTATAAAATGCCTGCTTCCCTTAATCTGCCGATCAGCCTGGCGCCCGCTTCGTCCATCGTTTCCGCAGCGACGAATTCGCACGTCCGGCTCTGCTCCTGCCTGAAAAGCCCCGACAGCCGCTTCCCCTGAGGCGCATTTGCAGGCGGCGGAGAAACGCCTATATCGCCGGCCGACCATACGGTGAGCTTTCTCCTGGCAGCAGAGATGATGCCCATGCCTGTCGGCAGGCGCGGCTTGCCTACCTCGTTGCTCACGGTTATGACGGCGGGCAACGAGGTCTCGAAGGTCTGGTAACCGTCGAGGGTGACCCTCTTTACCCGCAGCTTCCCGTCGGCTACGGCGGCTTCCATCGCCAGGGTGACGAGGGGGAGGCCGAGCCGGTCCGCGATGATGGCGCCGACCATACCCTCGTCCCAATCAACGGCCTGTCTTCCGCAAAGGACCAACCGGTAACCGCCTATCTTTTCTATTGCCTTTGTCAGAGCCGATGCGACGCCGAAGCTGTCCAGCGTCGCAAAGGAATCATCGCTCAGCATGATAGCGTCGTCCGCCCCCATAGCGATTGCCTGTTTGAGGACTTCGTCCGCGCCTGACGCCTCCAGGCCCAGCGCAGTCACGCGGCCGCCGTTTGCCGCCTTGAACCGCAAGGCAAGCTCAAGGGCGTGGGCATCGTATGGGTTCATCACCTGCGGGATGCCCTGGGGCGGAATAACCCGGCACTGCCCGCTGTCGATGACAAACTTCGCTGGAGGTATCGCAGGATCGAGCACCCGCTTGACGCATACAATGCTATTCATCTTTTCTGCCGCTCCCTTTCTATCCAAATTGATACATGATGCCGAAACCCGCCCTAGGCAACACCCACTTAACGGCCTTCCTGTCGCAGACGATGCGGCAGCTCCCGCATTCGAGGCACCCCTCGAAGGAGAAGACCATCCGGCCGTCCGCCGGTTTGTAACAGCCGGCCGGGCAGGCATATGTGCACGCGTAATGCGGACAGGTCTCGCAGACGGCGCAATCGACCGTAACGTGGACCTCCTGGTCGATATCGTACTTGTTGACGGACAGGCTCTCCTCTATTGTTCTCACGCTCATAGAGACCCGATCCCTTTAAGGAAATCCGACGCAAGGCGCGCCATGCCTATCCTGCCTCTCATCGTCTCGCGGAAAAGCCGCCATGCGTGCTTCCTCGGCTTTCCGTCGCTTGTGAATATCCGCTCGGCGAAAGCGCAGGCCATTTCCGGATATAGATCGTATATTCTCGGGTTCTCAAGAAAGGCGACGGACTTCGCGAATGTCCGAAGGTCTTTCAGGACAAAGCCGTCTTCCAGGAGGCTTTGGTAGTGGCTGAGCGACCCGGCGGAAAAATCGTTCCTTTCCTTTGCCCTTATGACGGCCCCGGCGGCTGCCACACCCGACGCCACCGCGAGGTTGGCCCCTTCCAGAACAAGGCCGGTCGCGAGGACGAAAGAGGCCGCATCGCCTGCGACAAGCATCCCGTCCGTGTAGAGCCTTGAGGGAGATGCGGCGGGAAGGGGTATCAGGTGGGCGGAGTATTCCGCGAGCTTGCCGCCGTCGATAAGCTTTGCCACAGCCGGGTGGCGCTTGAATGCGTCCAGCAGCGCGTCGATCGTCTGCTTCCTTTCTACGAGGCCCTCCAATTGCGCAACGACCCCGACCGACAGGCTGTCCTTGTTCGTATAAATGAACCCGCCCCCCGGCACGCCCTTCGTAAACGACCCGAAGAATTCCCAGGCTATGCCTTCCTTTTCATCGAGGTTGAACCGTGCCTCTATCTCTTTGGGTGAGAGCTGTATGATCTCTTTTACGCCCTGTTTGACGTACCGGGGCTGAAGCTCCTCCCTTAAGCCCGCCTCCCTGGCCAGCACCGAATTGACGCCGTCGCACGCGACGACGACGTGCGCCCCTATCTCGTCCCCGCCGGCCTTTATGCCGACTACGCGCCCCCCGCTTTTGACAAGGCCCTCTGCTTCGAGACCGGACACTAGGACGGCCCCCGCTTTTTCGGCCTGGCCAGCGAGCCAGCGGTCGAACTTAGACCGCAGGAGGACGACCCCGTTGTACGGTCTGGCGGAAAAGCCCTGCGCAGCAAACTCCACGGAGAGAGACGCTTTTTCGGAGAGCATCGAGACTTTATGGCAGCCTACGTACCTTTCGTAAGGGGCCGCTTCGAAAAAGTCGGGGAACAGCTCGGCCAGAGAGGGTCCGTAATACGCTCCCCCCCACATGTTCTTGGCGCCGGGGAACCCTCCCCTTTCGACTAAAAGCACCTCAAGGCCGGCCCTTGCCATGCTGTACGCGCAGGTGGCCCCCGCAGGACCCGCGCCGACAACGATGGCATCGAAGGGTTTATCCATTACCATTATTCCTTTAGAGAAATGCGCTCATCCCCAGGAGCTCGCGGCCGATTATCAGCTTCTGCATCCCGTTCGTGCCTGCCGAGACAACGGTAAGAATGGCGTCCCGGTAATGGTGCGCTATCGGATAATCTTCGCTGCACCCGTAGGCCCCGTGCACCTGGACCGCCCTCGCGGAAACCTGCACGGCCAGCTCAGACGCAAGCAATTTCGCCTCCGCCACCGCCCTGGCGGAGGGCAGACGCCTGTCCATGAGGGAGGCGGCATAATACGTCAGGCACCGCACTGCATCGATCTCGGCCGCCATCCGGGCTATCTCGTCCTGCACAAGCTGGAACTCGCCTATGAATTTCCCGAACTGGCGTCTCTCCTTGGCATATTTGATGCTGGAATCGAGGCAGCTCTGCGCTATGCCGAGCGCCCCGGCGGCGACAAAGAGGCGCGCCACCCCGATGCCGTAGAGGGTGTTGTTCAGACCTCTGCCGACCTCGCCTATTACGTTCTCCTTCGGCACCCGCGTATCCTGGAACCTCGCCTGTCCTACATTCCCGGACCTGTCGCCTACCGCCTCCAGGCTCGACTGGGAGATGCCCGAAGACCGGGTGCGGTCGACCAGAAAGCTGGTAAGGCCCTTCGCCCCCTTGCTCTTGTCCGTCTGGGCCAGGACAATCATATAGTCGGCCACCCCCAGGTTCGTCGTCCAGGTCTTATTGCCGTTGATTACCCAATCGTCCCCGTCGGCAACGGCCTGCGTCTGGGTGGCCGCAGCGTCGCTGCCCGCATTGGGCTCGACCCCGCAGGTCGCCATGAGCCTCTCGCCGCTGCAAACGAGAGGCAGATAGGTCTTCTTCAGCGATTCCGAGCCGAACGCGGTAAGTATCGTCCCGCCGAAGCTCAAAGGGCCGCAGGCGGCAAGGGCCTGCGCAAAGCTCCCCCATGCAATCTGCTCCCAGATGACCGCGCACGTTACGTAATCGAGGCCCAATCCCCCGTAATCCTGGGGGATGTGGAGACCGATCAATCCGAGAGCGCCCAGCTTGCGGATATTCTCCCGGTGCTGCTTCCCTTCCTTTTCGTACTCCTTCAGACTGGGCAGGATCTCCTGCTCGGCGAACTTCCGGGCCAGATCTTTGAACATCTTCTGTTCCTGCGTGAGCTCGAAATCCATCTCAGACTCCCTCTTTTCAACCGCCTCTGCGCGTGATGTCCGCCGTTCGAGCGGTCCCCGGTATCACGCTTCGATCTCATATCCGCGCCGGGCTTTTTTGCCCGGCGCCCTTTCTTCTGCGGTCCCTTCGCTGCGACGACTAGTTATTATTGGCCTTCAAATAATCCTGGAGAAACTTCAACGCCTTATCGCCAGGCAGCCCCTTCGCAGTGGTTTCCTTCACGTAATCATTGAGGACAGGCTGGAGCGCCCTGACCCAGCGGGCATCCTCTTCTTTGCTCAGGACAAAAACGGTGCCCCCTTTCTTCGCAAATATCTGCTTGGCTATCCTGTCCATCTCGTCCCATTGGTGCCCGTGTTTATCGATCCACTCCTGATTGATTTGCTCGATGATTTTTTTGACGTCGGGGGGCAGGGAGTTCCATTTTTCCTTGTTCATCGCGACGAAGTAACCGGTCGTATAAGCGCTTCCGGGAAACTCGGTCACATAGCTGACGACTTCGCCAAGCTTCCACTCATCCACCGTCTCCCACGGCCCTAAAGTTCCCTGGGCTACGCCTTTTGAAAGCGCATCGTAGACCTCCGTAAAAGGCATGCCCACCGGTGCTCCGCCCAGGGCTTGTACGATCTTTGTGGCCAGACCGGAGGCCCTTATCTTCATCCCTTTCATTTCTTCGATGCTCCTGACGGGCTTCTTGGTTAAAAGAACGCCCCCCGCATGGCAGCTTAAGTACATGAGCTGAGTTTCATTGAACTCTTTTGGCTGGAATGCCTTGACGTACTCGTTAGCCGCCTTCCCCGCGACAAGCGCACTCTTATAGCCGAGAGGGAGGTCAAGCACCTCGCTGAGAGGGAACTTGCCCCTGGTATAGGCGAGCGCGCTCCAGCCGACATCCACAATACCGTTGACTATGCTGTCGTAGGTCTGGCTTGGAGGCGTCAGGGTGCTGCCGGAGTAATACTTGACCTTCACCCTGCCCTTCGTCCTCTTCTCGACCTCCTTGCACCACGCCGCCAGCAGCAGGCTGTTCTTGTGCGGGGCCGGATAGTAGCTGGAGAATCGCAGGCTTATCGTCTTCTGCGCGAAGACGGGCGCCGGAAAAAGGGAAACGAAAAACAACGCGATCAATAACACAACGGACAAACCGATACATCTCTTCATAACGACCTCCTCGTCTCAATCGTCATATCGTATAATATCACCTGTCGATCCCTGTCGCTTCTTACCACGTCGATCTCTCACTTATACAGCACGTCCGGAAGCCACGTTGCCAGTTGGGGAAAAACGAAGACAAGAACGCCCCCGAATGCCAGAGAGAGAAGAAAAGGATAAACACCGCTGTATACTACGCTGAAAGGCGTCTTTGTTATGTTCTTCACGACGAAGACGTTCATGGCAACGGGCGGAATCACCACGCCGATCATCACCGTGATCGCTATCACCACACCGAACCAGATAGGACTGAAGCCGAGCTTGAGCACGGTGGGATAAAAAATAGGGGTTGCCAGAATCATAAAGGCAAGGTCGTCGATGAAGGAGCCGCCGACGAGGTAGAATAAAGAGATGATGAACATGATCAGATACCTGTTGAGCGGCAGGGAGGAAATCCATTCCCCGGCTATCGACGGAATGTCGGTGATGGCGATGAAATGGCCGAAGACCTGCGACCCTGCGATGATGAGAATGACCATGCAGGCAGTGCGGACCGATTCCTCAACGGCATGGGCGAACGCCTTCCAGCCCAGGCTCTTCTTGGTAAGGGCCAGAACAAGCACCGAGGCCGTGCCTATGCTGCCTGCCTCCGAGGGGGTAAAGAAACCGTTGAGAAGGCCGCCGATGACTACGATGAAGATCAATACGGGCCATATTATCGCGGGCAGGCTTTTCCATCTTTCATGCCAGGGAAACTTTTCGCTTCGCGGGGCGATAACAGGGTTTACGCGCGCCCAGCCGACTATAACGAAAATGAAAGAGAATGCGATCAGAAGCCCGGGGATCAGGCCTGCGATAAAAAGCCGCCCGATCGATTGCTCCGTGATAACGCCGAAGATTATAAGGGTAACGCTCGGAGGCATGAGAACGCCGAGCGTGCCTACCGTCGCGACAATGCCTGTCGATATCTTCCGGTCGTAACCGTAGCGGTCCATTTCCGGGACGGCGATGGTGGCAAAGGTAGCGGCCGTCGCAGGGGACGATCCGCAAATCGCCTTGAATAATGTCGCACCCACAACGGTTGCGATCGCCAGGCCGCCGGGGATGTGGCCGACGAATTTATGGGCGGTCTCGAAGAGCTGCTTGGCTATGCCGGAATGATAGGCGATCTGTCCCATGAAGATGAATAAAGGGATGACGGTGAACCCGTACGATGAAAAACAGTCGAAGAAGTCTTTTGCGATGAGGTTGAATGCCGCCGGCAAAGAAACCAGGTAGGCGAATCCCAGAAAACCCATGATGGCTATTGCCAACCCCAGCTCTATCCCCGAGAGGAAGAGAACCAGGAGAATGCCCATGTTCAACAATCCTACGGTTATCTCATTCATACTCACCCCTCACGATCTTTACGCAGTCAGCGATAAATA
This sequence comes from uncultured delta proteobacterium, assembly GCA_963835595.1. Classification (GTDB taxonomy): domain Bacteria; phylum Desulfobacterota; class Syntrophorhabdia; order Syntrophorhabdales; family WCHB1-27; genus CAWEPK01. Next base: position 773,493 of record CAWIGL010000002.1, read on the forward strand.
CGAGGCATTCTATAAATGCGATAACGCCTATGGCGTAAGCGACAGGGTAAAACGGGAGCTTGAGGGTAAGGGACACCTCGCCGGAGCGGGCCATGCTCGCTGCCATTCGCCAGAGGTTCAGGCCCAGCAATATAAAAAAAACCACAACCATGAACCGCGTCAGCATGTTGAACAACCTTTGATAAAAATCGGGGAACTTGCGGTAAAGGAAGTCTACGAAGATGTGGCCCCGCAGCCAGGACGTGATGGGCAGCCCGAAGCCTACCACGATCGCACCGCTGAAGGAGACGATTTCATAGGTTCCGATAATCGGTCTCCCGAAGATCCTCAAGATCACATCGGAGGTCGTGAGCAGCATCATGAAGACGAGCGCGCAGCATGACACTACCTGCATCCCCCGGCTCACCATGTATGTCGATTGCAAGAATATCTTGACCATACGTCTCCCCCCTGACTTATTTCCTGCGCTTCCGTATGTCTCCCCGGAGCAAGATTTATGCCCCTGCAATACCCGTTTCGTAAAGCACGTCTATCTCACCTGTTTATCCGAGTCTACATGATCGGCAGGACGCACTTCAACGATATTTTGCGCTTCCTACTCCATATGTTGCGCATGAGCCGGCATACGCAAGAAAGCCCGCCGCCTTATCACCTCGAAGACGGGTCCCCCGCCCCTGCAATGCCCATCTGAAAATTAGGGTGGCACGTGAGGCAATAGACGCTGGAGGCAGTGTGCGCCTTGTGACAGACGGCGCACTCCATCTCACGCATATGGGACCGGTGAGGGTTGCGCTCCGGGAAATCGGGCGGCGCCGTCTTTGCCGCGAGGGCCTCGTAACTGCCGTGACATCCCTGGCACCGCTCCTTTTCTACAGAGTCCCCCTCTTCGGGGAAGTTCTTGGCGTGACAGCCTGCGCACGTGATATTCGCTTTTGCATGTAAGGCATCGGTAAACGATGACGAGGCCCAGGAGCTGTAAATAGGCCGAACGACTGCCATCTCTTTTCGGGAAGGCTTCCCGAAGCTTACCGGACAGTTGGGCAAGCCAAAGCTTTTGCCGGGCTTCCAGATATGACATGCCGCGCAATCAAGCCCGGCATCGCCTGTCAAATGGGCGCGATGGAGGGATGCTGAAAAGACGTTCTTCCCGGCAGCGGCGGAACGGCCAGGCGTGTGACAGGCGAGGCACGCGTCGATGGCAATGGGGCCTTTGCCTTTCACCTCTTTATGGCCCTTCGGCAGGACGGAGGCAAATTCGGGATGGCAGGCGTCGCATCTCGCAAGCCCTGTCTTCACCCTGTCCGCGCCCTTCTTCGTCTGGCCACACAGACTTAGAGGGAAAAGGATCGCAACAAGAACGGCGACCGTCAATCTCATATGAACAGACTTCATTGCATCACCGCCCCTTTGCCTTTCCTTCGCTCAAAATCCCGATAACGGATTGTTCCACCTGCGCAAAGGAAGCAAGAAGCGTGCCCCTTCCGGACGCTCGGGCTGCCCCGCTCGTAGCGTCGGACAGGTACATTTTTTGCATCGTAATAATGTCGGCTTCTTCATCGTTGTCACGGCAAAACGCATCGGTTTTGTGCAACTTATAAGGACCTATACAATCAAAAAAGGGGGATTGCATGAAAAGACGCGAGTTTTTGAAGGGCATTGTCGCTGCCGGCCTGGCTGTGACCGCTGCAGGAACAGGCATCGGGCCTCTTACCGGGAAAGGATACGCTCAGGAGAAGGCTGCGGGCGTCAAGCCCGGCAGCAGTGCGGACAAGGATGCAATATCGGTCCTTGCCGGCCATGCCGTAAGCACGTCGTATGAGGACATCCCGCGGCCCGTGGTTGAAGCCACGAAGATGAGGGTTGCCGATACGGTCGCGGCGCTTCTAGCCGGCAGCGGCACCGTGGAGACCCGGATACTGATGGACTATTTCGCCGGGCGCGCCGGCCGGGGGGAGAGCACCGTCTTCAACCACGGTATTAAAGTACCCGTAGAGGAGGCCGCCCTTATAAATGCAACTATGGCGCGCTGCGTCGATTTCGACGATGTGTACGAGCCGGCCTCGATGCACACGCACGTATTTACCGTACCGGTGGCCTTTGCGGTAGCCGAATCGCTGGGGAATGTCACGGGAAAGGAATTCCTTACGGCTATAATAGTCGGCGGCGACTTGATGCTGCGCATAGGAATGGCAAATATCATACCGTCGGCGGTCAGCGGCATGATCGCAACGTATCAGCTTGGCGGACTCGGCGCTACGGCGGTCGCCGGTAAGCTGCTCGGTCTGAACAAGGCCGAGATGGTCAACGCCCTGGGCATCGCCTATTCCCAGCTCTGCGGGAATTCGCAGGGACTCACGGAAGGCGTGATGACGGTCCGGCTTACAGGCGGTGTAGCTGCGAGGAACGGGGTCTTTTCCGCTTTCTTAAGCAAAAAGGGCTTTACCGGCGAGAAACAGGTCCTCGAAGGCAAATTCGGCTATTTTCCCGTTTATCAACAGAAAAAGTACGTCCGGCAAGCCCTCTTCAACGGAATCGGCAAGGACTTCCTGAACGCAAAGACCACCATGAAAATCTATCCTTGCTGTATGCACACGCATTCCGCCATCTACGCCCTCGACCTTATAATGAAGGAAAACCGGATTCCCAAGAACGAGATAGCGGCGATCCGCGCCGAGATCAACCAGCAAGCCTTCAACCTCACCTGTCTCGGCGACAACCAGAAGAGAACGCCCAAGTCGGTGCCCGAGGCGCAGTTCAGCATGGCCTATGTCCTCGGGAATCTTGTGTGCAAAGGATCGGTCTTCCTCGATGACTTTACGGATAAGACAATCCACGAACCCGACAGGCTGCGCTTTGCAAGCCTTGTGGAATCGAAGATATCTCCCGAATTCGAGGCGACGGCCGCCAAGGACATATCTCCCGCCAAGGTCGAGGTGATACTCAAGGATGGAAAGCGCCTCCAGCGCACAGTGAAAGTCAGAAAGGGACATCCGGACAACCCCCTCTCGACGGACGAGGTCAAAGAAAAGCTGTGGCGCTGCTCGGCATTCGCCTTCAAGAGGCCGGATGAGGCCGGGCTGAAGACTCTCTTCCAGAGGTTGGTCGATCTGGAGAACCGGCGCCCGGACGAGATTATGCAGATTGTCCGATCTTGAGGGCAGTCCGCCAGGGGCGGGCCAGGGTACGGTCTCATAAAAAGGGGGCTTGCATATTCTGCAAGTCCCCTCCTCTGCTTCCCATGTATACGGCCCAAAAGGCTGTATGCCGGCCTTTAGATCTCGAACCGGAGCGCCTTGAGCCGGGCCAGTGTAAAGACCGGTCCGTCTTTGCAGATGTACTGCCCGCCTATGTTGCACCTGCCGCACAGCCCGATGCCGCATTTCATGCGCGCTTCAAGGGTCGTGACGATCTGCTCGTCTGCGAACCCCAATTTCATGAGGTTTTCGAGGACGTACTTTATCATGATCGGGGGGCCGCAGGTGATGGCGACCGTATCGTCCGGCTTAGGGGCGACGTCTGCGAGTACGGCCGGCACAAAGCCTTCCCGGATGGGAGCGCCCGGCGACCCGGCGTCGACGGTGAGGACCAGGTCCACGTCGCCGCGCTTGCCCCAGTCTTCGAGGTCGGTTTTGTAGCAGAGGTCCGGGTAGCTGCGGGCGCCGTAAATGATCGAGATGTCGCCGTAGTCGGCCCGGTTGTCGAGCATGAAGAGTATCAGCGTCCGCAAGGGTGCGAGCCCGATGCCGCCGCCGATGAAGAGTATCTTCTTGCCCTTCATCTGCTCGTAAGGGAACCAGTTGCCGAGGGGCGCACGCAGGCCCACCTGGTCCTCGGCCGCCAGGTCGTGGATCGCGGCGGTGACCTCGCCTGCCCTCATCACGCTCAACTGGAGGTATTCCTTGCGGGTAGGCGGGGAGTTAATGACGAAGGTCGATTCCCCCACGCCGAAGACGGAAAGCTGGGCGACCTGGCCGGGCTCGAAGGTGAAGCCCCTCATCTTCTCCCGGTCGTTCAGGAGCACCCTTAGGGACTTGATGTTGGGCGTCTCGTCGATGACCTCGATAACGGTTGCGAGGTCGGGCAGGTAGGGATTGCTTGCGGCCATGGTCCTCCTCAAGGCCTGGCGGCGGCCAGGGCCGCCACTATTCCGCTTATATCCATCGAGACCGGGCAGAGGCGTATGCACCGGCCGCACCCCGTGCATGCCGGCTCGCCGTACTTTTCCGGATAATGGGTGAACTTATGGGCGATCCTGTTGCGGAGCCTCTTCGACTTTTGGGCGCGGGGGTTATGGCCGCTCGCCTCTTTCGTGAAGTGGGCGAACATGCACGAGTCCCAGCTCCTTACGCGCCTCCCGGCGGCCCCGACCGAGTGCTCGTCCGTGATGTTGAAGCAGTAGCACGTGGGGCAGAGGTACGTGCATGCGCCGCATCCGAGGCACTTCTGCGAGACCCCTTCCCAGTACGCGTCCGGCGCCTCGGTGGGCTTCGCGCCGTCCGAAAATACCGGCTTGACGGCCTGCGTCGCTGCGGCCTTCTGCTCCTGCGCCTCCTTCCCATAAGGCAGGCCGTCGGGCAGCGCCGTGCCTTCGAGCGCCTTTTCGCCCTTGTCGGTAAGGGCTTCCGCATAGTACCCGTGGCCCAGGTCGGTCAGCAGAACATCGGAGCCCGCCTCGTCCGCCGGGCCGCCTCCGACCGACGTGCAGAAACAGCCCGCATACGGCCTGTTGCACGTGAGGGTGATGAGCGTGGTCTGCTCGCGCCGCGCCGTGTAGTATGGATCGACGCCGAGGAAGGCGCGGTCGATGATCGCAAAGCCTCTCGCGTCGCACGGGCGGCCGCAAAGGATGATCGCCTCCGGCGCATCCGCCGGCGCGTTCAGCTCGACCTCCGTCTTTCCGGGCTTGGCGGGGTCTTTCCTGAAATCGAAGGTAAAAAGGGTCTGGCTCTGCGGGTAAATGACGGCCTTCGGGGCGCCCGCTGCCGGCTCATCGAGGCAGGGCTCCTGCCCCGCGCCGATGCGCCGGAAGGTGACCGTCCCGCCGTCCCTGACCGGGGCGTAGACCTCGGCGCGGCCCGCAAGGGAGGCGACGAAATCCTTCCATCCTTCTTTAGGTATGTAGGCCGCCTTCCTCATGGGAGCTTGTGCTCCTCTATCCGCTCTTCATCCACCTTGAAGGTGTAAAGGGGCGGTTTTTCGTCGGGGTCGGCGCCCGCGACGTAGCCGAACAGGTCGAGCATATCCATATTGATCTTCTTTTTAAGCTTCATCAGCGGGATGCCCATCGGACAGGCGCGCTCGCATTCCCCGCACTCCGTGCAGCGCCCGGCCGTGTGGATGGCGTGCGCGACGTGGAACATCGTCTTCTCGGAGGGCGTAGCCTCCTGGGTCATCCAGTGCGGGTCGCGCGTCTCGGCGATGCACGATTCCTCGCAGACGCACAGGGGGCAGGCGTTGCGGCAGCCGTAGCATCGGATGCAGCGGCCAAGCTCCCTTTCCCAGTACGCGCGCCGCTCCGCCAGCGACATCGCCTCGATGGCCTTTACGTCGTCGTAAGCGGTAAGGCCGCACGTGGCGGCCTCCAGGGCCTTTGCCGCTTCACCCGCCAGGGCGTCGTGGATAAGGGGCGCGGGATACCGGCAGGCCGTGCATTTGTCGCGCAGGATATCGATCAAGGGGATGCGCTTCTCCCCGCTTTCGGTCGTTACGTGCATGGCGTCCCCTGCGAAGGAGACGGAGAGGACTTTTTTGTTTCCGATTGCGGCGAGGGCCTTCCTGACGCTTACCGTGCCGCCGCAGGGGATTCCGATTACGTAAACGTTATCTCTCTCTATCAATCCTTCCTGCAACAACTGGATGACCGTCCTCGAATCGCACCCCTTGACGACGACGCCGACCTTTTTGCCCTTGAGACGGGTAAGGTACGGGGCTAGATTCTGCTCGCAAAGGGGCGAGAACACGAGCTGCCCGGCTTGCTCCGGCTTTTCGATGAAGCACGGCTCGACGTGGAGGGGGTCGAACCCCTGCCTGTAGCCGACGACGACATCGACCTTCGACAGCGCGTCGATGACGGCTTTTTTGATCGCCTCGACCTGTTCTTCTGAAGGGGCGGTCAGCGCCGCACCCCCGCCGGCTGCTGCGCCCGCCGTTGCAGGCTTTGTTACGGCTGCCGCGTTTTCCCCATCGCGCGCTGCCGGGCCAAGCTCGTGGATCTGCCTCGTGAACCGGGTGACCGTCTCCTGCCACCTCTGGCCCTCGGACGCGGAGACCCAGGTGTAGTGGAACCTGCGGCCGTCTATCCCTAAGAAGGGCAGGAACCGCTTGAGCATCTCCAGACGCCTGCGGGCGTAGAAGTTGCCCTCCGAGTAGTGGCAGTCGCGCGGGTGGCAGCCTGAGACGAGGACCCCGTCAGCGCCGGACAGGAGCGCCCTCACGATGAAGAGCGGATCGACCCTGCCGGAGCACGGCACCCTGACGATGCGCAGGTCCGTGGGCTGCTTGAAGCGGGAGACGCCCGCCGTATCTGCGCCGCCGTAAGAGCACCAGTTGCACAGGAAGCCGACTATTCTGAGGGTTTCCGACTTCACATCCTGCATAGGGTGTTTACCTCTGCCAGGAGCTGGTTATCGGTGAAATGGGAAAGCTGTATCGCGCCGCACGGGCACGTGGACGTACAGACGCCGCAGCCCGCGCAGACCGTCTCGATGACGGAAGCGACCTTTTTCCCCCTGACGGTCGTTTCCTGGATCGCCTGGAAGGGGCACGTCTTCACGCACTTCATACAACCTGTGCACGCGTTTACGTTGACAACCGATATGACGGGGTCCGACTCTATCATATCTTTCGACAGGAGGGACAACACCTTTGCCGCGGCGGCGCTGCCCTGGCCGACAGATGCCGGTATGTCCTTCGGCCCCTGCGCGGCCCCCGCCAGATAGACCCCGGCCGTGTTCGTCTCGACGGGCCTCAGCTTCGGGTGGCTCTCGACATAGAAGCCGTTCGTGTCATAGGATATGTGGAGCTTCTCGGCAAGCGCCGCAGCGCCCGGCGCCGCTATGGCCGCCGTCGCCAGAACAACGAGGTCCGCCTCGACCTCCACCTGCGCCCCCAGGAGCGTGTCCGCCCCTTTGACGACCATCTTTTTCCCCTTAGGGTAGATGCGGGAGACGCGTCCCCGGATATAGCGCGCCCCATACTCTTCCTGCGCGCGCCGGGTGAACTCGTCGTAGCCTTTCCCCGGTGCCCGCACGTCCATGTAGAAGACGTATGACTGCGAATCGGGGATGTGGTCTTTGGTCAGTATCGCCTGCTTGGCCGTATACATGCAGCAGAAGTTGGAGCAATAAGGCACGCCTATAGACTTGTCCCTCGACCCCGCGCAGGAGACGAAGACGACCGTCTTCGGCTCTGCGCCGTCGGACGGCCTCTGGATATGGCCCTGCGTCGGGCCGGAGGCGTTGAGCAGCCTCTCGTACTGGATGCCGGTAATGACGTCCTTGTACCGGCCCGCCCCGTACTCAGGAAGCTTCTCTATATCCAAAAGACCGTAGCCGGATGCGACGACGATGGCGCCCACTTCCTCTGTGACGATCCGGTCTTCCATCTCGTAGTCGATGGCCTTCGTCGGGCAGACCTTGGCGCAGACGCCGCACTTGCCTTTTATGAACTGCCGACAGTACTGCGGGTCGATCCTCGCCTTTTTCGGGATCGCCTGCGGGAAGGGTATGTTGATCGCCTTCGTCGGCGCGACCCCGTAGTTGAAATAGTCGTAGGCGTTCTTGCCTGGGCATTTCTCCATGCATTCGCCGCAGCCCGTGCACTTCGTCCAATCGACGTAGGTCGCCTTCTTGCGTATCTTTACCTCGTAGTTGCCCACGTACCCTTTGACGTCCTCTATCTCGGAATAGGCGTGGAGCGTGATAAGCTCGTGCTGGGCGATATCGACCATCTTGGGGCCGAGGATGCAGATGGAGCAGTCGATGGTGGGGAAGGTCTTGTCGAGGCGCGCCATCATGCCGCCTACGCTCGGGCTCTTCTCGACGATCACCGTCTCAATCCCTCCGTCCGCGCAGTCGAGCGCGGCCTGCATACCGGCAACGCCCGCGCCTATCACGAGGACCCTCTTCTTGACGGGGAACGACGAGGGATGGAGCGGCTTGTCGAGCATTGCCTTTGCAACCGCCATGCGGACCGCCTCTACGGCCTTCGCCGTGTTCGCCTCCTTGTCCTCGCCTATCCAGGAGCAATGCTCCCTTATGTTCGCCATCTCGAAGAAATAACGGTTGAGCCCCGCCTTCTCGACGGTGCGCCTGAATGTCACCTCGTGCATGCGCGGCGAGCAGGCGGCGACGACGACGCGGTTGAGCCCCTGTCCCCTGATCGCCTTCTTGATCTCGTCCTGACCAGGCTCGGAGCACGTGTACATGTAGTCCGTCGCGTAGACGACGCCAGGCAGCCTGCGGGTCTCCTCGGCCACGCGGGCCACGTCAACGGTCCCGGCGATATTATTGCCGCAGTGGCATATGAACACACCGACTCTCATTCGGAGGCGCTCCTCGCCTGTTCGACCGGCTGCTTTTCCACCGGCCGGCGCGCCGCGATCAGGGCGTCCGGCCTCACTATGTTCTTCGTCAGCCCCGCCTCCTGCGGCGTGTAACCATAGGCAAGGGCCATTATCTGCGAAAAGTAGACGACCGGGACCGCGAAAGACCGGCCCAGCGCCTTGTTGACCTGGGACTGGCGCAGGTCGAGGTTCTGCTGGCAAAGGGGGCAGGCGACGGCTATGCAGTTTGCCCCCGCGTCGAGCGCCATCGAAAGGACCTTGGCGGTCAGCTTGAGGACCATCTCCTTTTTCGGCACGCCGAAGGCAGCGCCGCAGCACTCCAGCTTGAAGGCGAAATCGGCGACATCGACGCCGACGGCGGCGAGGATGCGGTCCATAGAGACGGGGTTCTCCGGGTCGTCGAATGCGGCGATTTTCGGGGGCCTGTTGAGTATACAGCCGTAATAGGGAGCGACCAGCAGGCCGGGCAGCGCCGTCGTGACGGGCCGCGCTATCTCCTCCATGCCGATGTCCTCGTAAAGCACCTGGAGGGCGGACTTGGCAGTCACCGCACAATTGTAAGGGGTGTCGAGCAGTCCGTTGACTTCATCTTTGAATGCCTTGTCCTGCGCCATCGCGTGCTGCGCCTTCTTGAAGGCTGAAAGGCAGGAAGGACAGGGCGTCAGGAGGGTCCGGCCGCCCATGCGCTCCACTATCGCGAGGTTGCGGGCGGCCAGGGCGCCCGCGAGGACGTGGTCGACGGCGTGGGCCGGCGTCGAGCCGCAGCAGCTCCAGTCGGGGGCTCCGTGAGCGTCACGCCGAGGCTCTTCATGACGAGCCTGATCGACGCGTCGTAGGCGGCCGCGGTCCCTTCGAGGGAGCAGCCCTGGTAGTAGGCGTACTCCTTCACCGCGATCGTGTCCTTCTTTCGGCGAATCTCCCGAAGATCTTCGCCACCTCCTCGCGGCCCTTTATGTTCCTGGGCAGGAAGCGGATCAAGCCCTTCTTCATAACCTGGGGACCGAGGTCCGCGTCCGTGAAGGGGTGTCCCGAGGCAAGGTTGTAGCGCATGAGGATGCCCGCCTCGAAAATGCGGCCGTGCCTTTTCAGAGACGACAGGAAGGACTCGTAGAAGGTCCTGATCTCCTTCTCCGTCTGCCTGCCTTCCCTGAACGCGGTAGCCCGCAGGCTGTCCATGATATGGGCGACGTCGATCTCGCAGGGGCAACGGGTGGTGCACGTCTCGCAGGTGGCGCAGAGCCAGATGGCCCTGGAAGAGAGGACCGCCTCCTTCATGCCCATCTGGATGAGGTGCATCACCTGGCTTACGGGATAGTCGAAGAATTCGCTGTATGGGCACCCCGCGGTGCAGTTGCCGCACTGGTAACAGAGGGCCACGTCCTGAGAGGTCTGCCTTTTGATCTCTCCGGCAAAGTCTTCCCCCGTTCCGGCCGAAAGCCTTATGGCCTCCATTAAAGGACCCCCCGAGCGCCTTCTTGGACTGAATTGCCTCTTAGCTTACTCGATACTATGACCGGGGCGCAAGTTGGGCGGGGTCTTAGCATGGAGTCCGGCTTGCTTCAAGGGCGCTTATCTGCCTAGCCTCTCCTCATAAGCTGACCGATGCTGCTGAGGAGAAACGCTCCGGCAAATAGTATCACACCTTTGGCTGATTCCACAAGATGCTGCAGCTTATTCATTCTCCCTCCTCGTCATATGTTCCTCACTAACAGCGCTCGCGGCAGGAGCGCTGCTTTCTTCCTGTTACAATAATCATGGTTAACCGGTCTCATGTCAAATGAGTAATTCTTATTGTATCCATAAGTCCGGCTTGACAGCAGAGTCGATAATAAGCCGGCCGGGTCCATCCGAGGGAAAAGACTTATGGGTGCCATAACAATTAATGAATTGACTTGCTTCTGCCGGTGAACATATTATGTGATATCAAGCGGGGTCCAGATTTCGGAACTATTATAATGTCTCGATGTCCCAGCGTCTCCGAACGTCTTAATCCATCGTCATTTGAAACCTTCCAGGCCGGCCTTTCTCCTCCCGCCATCCGTCTTCATACGTTCCCTCAGACTACAGCGGGCAGGTCCCGGAGCGCCCTGCGGACCGCAGGTTGCGAGAATGACCGACTAATGCCGGCCATTTCTCTGACGCAGAACGGACGGGACTTGAGAAAGCGCAAATAAAGGCGCAGATGAATATTTACCTGCCAATCGCCCACGTCAGCATCAACATCTTCCTTGTCATAGGTCTGGGCGGTCTGGTCGGTTTCCTTTCCGGGTTGTTCGGCGTGGGCGGGGGCTTCCTGCTGACGCCTCTTCTTATTTTTGTCGGAATACCCCCTACCGTAGCCGCTGCAAGCGATTCCAACCAGATTGTGGCCGCCGCTTCTTCCGGCGCTTATACGCACAGCCGGATGGGCAACGTCGATTTCAAGATGGGCATCGTAATGCTGCTGGGGGGGATCGCCGGGGGCTCCCTGGGCGTACAGATTATCAAGGCATTATCTGCCCTCGGCGAAGTCGATTTTGTCATCAAGCTCGTATACGTGGTGATTCTGGGTGTCATCGGCACGTTTATGTTTATCGAAAGCCTGAGCGCCCTTAGACGTAAGAGGGACGTAAGGGAGTACACGGCTGCATTGGAGCCGGAGGAGTCGGGCTTCAGGAAGCTCGCTAATAAGCTGCCGTGGCAGATGACCTTCGATAAATCGCACATGAGAACGTCGATAATCTTCCCGTTTCTTCTCGGTATGTTTGTCGGCATCCTGGCAGCCGTCATGGGGGTCGGCGGCGGATTCATCATGGTGCCGTCGATGATTTACATACTTGGAATGCCGACGATCGTTGCGATCGGCACGGATTTGTTCCAGATCGTGCTTACCTCCATCAACGTTACGATTCAACAGGCCATCCGAAACCATACGGTCGATCTGGTGCTGGTCGTTGTGCTCTTCTTCGGCTCATCCGTCGGCGCCCAGATCGGGGCCAGGGTCGGGAAGCGGCTCCGGGGAGAGCAGTTGCGCATTCTGCTGGCCATCATAGTATTAGTGGTAATGATAAAGATGCTTTACAGCTTGCTGGTGACGCCGGGAAATCCCATCAGCTTCGCTACCGGAGGCGGACATTGATGCGTCTCGCCGCAGCGGGCATTCTGGCTGCCTGTCTGATAACGGCCGCCCCCGGAATCAAGGCTTTCGCGGAGCCGGCCGGCGCGCCCGTGTTGAACATCGCACCGAAGCTGTTGGAAAGGTCGCTCTTCTCGAAGCCTTATCAGACTTTGGTGATATCGGGAACCTGTCCGGCGAAAACGGAAGTCGTCATCAAGGTTGTCTCACCGGCCAGAAGCTTCAGGTTGAACAGGGCGGGGAAAGGCCTGGGCTTCGTATGGCTCCCGTCGGGTCATGCTGAGGTTGCGCAAGTCCCCGTGATGTACGCCATTCTCAGCTCCGCCAAGATATCGGGTGCAATCTCGCCCGCCGAGCAGGAGAGAGCGGGCGTCTGTCCCGATTTTCGGCATATCTTTCAACAGGCCAGCGTCAGGTTTCAAAAAGAGATGCCCGGCGACGAAAGCGCAAAGCTGCGGCGCGAGTACGTATCGGGATTGGTCAGCATATTAAGGAAAGATGGGATGTATAAATACGAGGAGGGGGCCGTCAAGATAGACGCCGGCTCGTTCAGGGCCCAGTTGGCTTATCCCGCAAGCGCCCCCCTCGGCGAATACAGGGTATTCCTCTATTTGGTCAACAACGGCGCGCTGCATCTCGTTTGTGAGGACAAACTTCGGGTGAAGTCGGGCCGGATCATCGAATGGCTGTCTTACCACGCCCAGGCCAGTCCGGCGATGTATGGGACATTTTCCGCCCTGGTGGCCGTCCTGGTAGGTCTTTTTGTCGGCGTCGTACTGGGACGGGGAGCGGGCCACTAGGCCCGGAGGGCAGGCCCTTCCTTGGGTCCGGTCCTTTCGAACGCATAATTGCCCTTCATAAACGCCTGTACATACCAGTCAATGACGCTCTCGCTGTACATGACCGCATCGAGCTGGCGGGAGCAGGTCATGAGCCGGCCGAGATGGTCCAGTTTCTCTTCGATATCACGGCCCTCGTATTTCATGAAGCGCGCCCTCAGCCAATCGCCCTTTATCTCCACCTCAAAATCGAGGTTCTTAAGCACGCCGGCAATGAACCGCGCCCTGCGCGACCTCCTTTCCGTGCTGGAGCCGCCACCCATGAACTGGAAAATCACATAGTTGTTGTTCTTTACCTCCGAGCAATAGGCATCGACCGTGCTGAAATGATAGGCCAGGCGGGAGCTGAAGTTGACATATTCGGAGGAGACGAGGGCATAACTCTTTTCGCCGAGAGGGGTAGCGTAACGAGCGGCGTCCGACAGGGTGTTAAGCATGACGGAAGCAAAACCTTTCAGGTCGACTTCTGCAACGCGCCTCCGGCAAGCCGGATGGGTAATCCCCCTCCACAGGGCCTTCATCGGGCGGGAGATTATCTGGTCCGGCCTGACCTCCTTGGCCCTGTCAGGCGCAGAAAGACCGCCCCCCAGGTCGATAATGTACAGGTTCGAGACGAGATCGGTGACGAGCCTCCCGGCGGTTTCGGCAGGGGACCGTTTGAATTCATTGAGACGAAACATCTCTTCGATGGCGACCTGATGTATGAACCGCGTGATGTCATGGAAAGTCCTGCAATTTTCGGGCTTGAAGGACTCTGCCCTGTCATCCCATAGGTTGAGGGCTGCGATAAGCGAGAGAAACTGCTCGGCCTTATCGGCTATGGGATTTTTCTTACGGACATCCTCTTCCTTCTTCTTCTCGCTCACTAATAATTCCTCGACTACATCGTCGTAGATACGATTGCAATAGGCATCGACCGTGACCATCTGACCCGGCTTCAGCATATCGGTGGCGCCCTTGGCCTCTACGATCGTTGGCACCTGGGCCTCCCTGGCGAGCGATGCCATGTGGCCGGCCACGTTGCCGATCTCGGCAATGATCGCCGAGGCCCGGCGCATGACGGTGACATATTTCGCCTTCGTATTCCTGATTACCAGCACGCCGCCGTCGGGGAAGGCGCGCAGGTCTTCATCTTTCAACACGGTATGGACCGGGCCGAACCCGATCCCCGGCGATGCGACAAGGCCCCAGTCGATCAGCACCCGGGCATAGGCGCAGTCCTGGGTCTCGTCCTGCTTCTCGACCTGCACGGAGGACACATTGAGTGGACGGGTTTGAAGGATGTAAACCTTTCCTTCGGCATCGATCGCCCATTCCACGTCCTGGGGATTTCCGTAATGGTTTTCGAGCGAGACGGCCCGCTGAAAAAGCTCCTGTATCTCTTCCGCGCGAAGGCAGGGCTGCCATTGAAGCTCTTCGGCGACAATCGTCTCGATGATGCCTCCCGACCCGTCGCACGTAAGCATAACCTCCTGCCTGGGAATACGTTTTTCAATGACGAGGCGGCTTTCCCTGGAAACCACGTAGACGTTCGGGCTGTCGTGCTCGATGACGAGCTCCCCGAGCCCCCACTTGGCGCTGATGATAACTACGTTGCGGCTGACATGGTTAGGGTCCTGGGAGTAGATCACTCCGCTGGCCCTCGCGCAGATCATTTTCTGACAGGCTACGGCCATCGGGATATCCTCTTCGTTGAAGCCCTTTTCCTTCCAGTAGAAAATTGCCTCCGGAGTAAACTTGCTCGCCAGAATCTCGGCATACGTGGCGGGGAGGCGGTCGGGTAGGACGTTGAGGGCCGTTGCATATTGTCCAGCGAAACTCACGGCCGTATCCTCGCCTACCGCGCTGCTCCTCACCGAGACGAAGATATCCTCCCCTTCGGCCGCGGCGAGCCTTGAATAGCCCCGGTATATGGCCTCTTCCAGGTTCTCGGGTATCGGCGCTGCCAGGATTACCTCCTGAATCTCCCTGCTGATACGGTTAAGGGCTTTCGAATCGTGAATATCGAGGGAGGCTAATCGCTTCTTGACATCTTTTTCCAGCACCTGCTGTTCTATAAAGATCCTGTAGGCGTAAGTAGATATGGCGAAGCCTTCGGGAACAGGCATGTTCAGAGAATTCCGCATCTCGCCGAGGTTGGCATTCTTTCCCCCCACTATGTCCCCCATGCCGGCAGTAATATCTTTGAATGGGATGATGAGGGGCGACAACGGGATCTCCCGCGCGCCGAACAGCCTTCGCTGTATTCCGCGGTCGATCTCCTCGAATATGGGTTGCAGAGAGCCGTACCGGCCGGGGGCCATACGGTTCAGGGCTGCAATCATCTCGACGACGTTCTCACGTATCCGGTTGTAGCTCTGACGCACATACTGGAGGTCGAAGACAAAATCCTTTCTCAGGTACTTTCCCCCCAAGTCTCCCATCGCCTCCAGGGCAGCGTTATTTGCGTTAAGAAGCGCCTGAAAGGATTGAAACCGGGATTTAAGGCCTGGCGCCTTTCTTTTTTTAAAGCGTCCGAGAAAACTGAGTATCGTGGAAGGGAACATTAAGAAAAATCCGACAATCCCTCTGTTACGGTCGGCTCGCAAAGACTGCCCCTTTTGCACGCCCGGAAGAGACTTCTTTCGGTGATCTGTCTAAAAACAGGTGTAATCTCTTATTATTTCACAAGGGGACTGCGGTATCAAGAAGGGGCCGGGCAGGCTGGGCCTCAACCGTTGGCCCCACGCACCGTTTCTCTCCCCCGGTTGAAGGCTCTATCCTGGGAGGCCGCGAAGCGAACATGCAGGCGGCTATGTTTACGCCGTGGCGCACCTGTACGTAGAAGACGCGGCCGAAGGCCTCCTGGTGGTCGTAGCCTTCTTTCTCAGTTCAAACAGCGTCGCCGTCGCTATTTACCCTTCAGTTTTATAAATGACGCGCCCAGGTAAAGGTATTCAATCTTGCCTTCCTTTGCCAGCTCGGCGATGCCCTTGTCCACAACCGCTTTATCTTCTCCGATAGCGCGCGCCACTTCCCTGTTTTTTGCCTTACCCACGCCCTCCAGGTATTGCACGATCTTCTGCTTCAATGCCTCCGATACCTCTGCCGCCATATCCACCTCCCCCTTACCACTTGAACTGCGTAGTAGTCCTGTACGTCTCCACCGCATGTGTAAAGTCGTCTATATGCTGGGCCGTGAAGGGTATCTCGGTCCTCTTGAAGAAGGCCTCCCAGCCTATCCTCTCGATCCACTCCCCGAGGCGCTCGGTGGGCTTGGCGGAAGAGGCGTAGACATCGACTATGCGTTTGAGGACGTCCACCACCTCGGGCCAGCGTGGAGGGTTGTTGGGGAGGTAGGGGACTACCATGCGGGAGAACATGGGGGGCTTGCGCGCATTGGGCACCTTGCCCCCTGCGTAGATGGCCACCCCGTCCGTATCGGCGTTTGCCAGGGGCATGGCTGGACAGACGGTGAAGCAGTTGGCGCAGTACATGCAGAGGTCCTCGCGGACGACTACGCTCTTTACGTCGGGGTCCGGGTGCCTGCGGACCGCCCCTGTGGGGCAGGACTGTATGGTAGTAGGTATCTCGCACTGGGCAAGCACCTTCTCGTGGTCGGGCCGGGGGGGCTTCGTGTGGACGCCCACTATGGCGAGATCCGAGCAGTGGACCGCCCCGCACATGTTGATGCAGCAGGCAAGGGATATGCGTAAGTGGTTGGGGAGCTTCATATGGGTGAACTGGTCGTAGAAGGCGTCCATGACGGCCTTCACTATGCCCGATGCGTCGGTGGCTGCGCTGTGGCAGTGGATCCATCCTTGCGTATGGACTATGTTGGAGATGCACTTGCCCGTGCCGCCTATGGGGAGACCCAGCTTGGTAAGGTCTGCTATGATGGGGTCTACCTTCGATCCGTCCGGGGTGAGGAACTCTACGTTGTGGCGGCTGGTGAAGCGCAGGTGGCCGCTGGCAGTGCTTATCCGCAACGTCGCAGAGGTCCCTGATGAAGTCTATGCTGACGAGCCTCGGGGAGCCTGCCCGGACGGAGTAGACCTCTTCGCCTGATTCCGAGACGTGGCGGAGGACGCCCGGCTTGATGATCTCATGGTACTTCCACTTGCCGTAGTTGTTCTTTATGACGTCGGGGAGCATCGTCCTGAAGTCGGGGGGTCCTATATCGGTTCTGCGCATGGCTATCTCCTTAGAAAAAGACGTAAGGGTTAGACCTGGGTTTGCTTACCATCTGCGGCACGGGGGGAAGATCGACCGCCTTTAAGAACTCCTTGAGGCCGATCCTCTGGATAAGCTCGGCCAGTCTCTCGCGGGTCCTTCCGTGCTCGTCCCACCAGTCCCATATCTTTGCGAGGAGGTCCTTGATCTCCGTATAGGGGGGCTTTATCTCCATGAAGGGGATGAGGACCCAGGAGAGGTTGGCGCCTTTTAAGATAGGGGCCTTGCCGCCTATGAGGATGGTCGCCCCTTTGACGAGGCCCGGCCTTATCGCTTTGGGCATCGTATTGATGCAGTGCATGCACCTGACGCAGTCCTCCGGGATGAGCTTCAAGGTAGAGCCGTCCCAGGCGAGGGCCTCCGTGGGGCACTTCCCGACTACGAGGGAGACGATGTCGAGGCCTTCCTTGACATAGGCGTTGACCTCTTTTTGATCTATGCGGAGGGAGTCCCTCCATGTGCCTATGATCGTGAAGTCTGCGCGGGCTATGGCGGCTACGCAGTCGTTCGGGCAGCCCGAGGCCTTGATCTTGAACTTATAGGGCCAGCGGGGGCGGTGTATCTCGTCCTGGTAGGTCATGGTGAGGTCGTGGATGAGGTCTAAGGTGTCGATGTTGGCGTACTCGCAGCGGGCCTGGCCTATGCAGCCTGCCGGGGTGCGAAGGGCTGAGCCCGAGCCCCCAAGATCGAAGCCTGCCTCCGTGAGCTCATCGAAGCAGGGCTGGAGGTGCTCGGTGGTCGTGCCCAAGAAAATGACATCCCCTGTAGAGCCGTGGAAGTTCGTCATGCCGCTTCCGTGCTTCTCCCAGATGTCGCAGAGCTTCCGTAAGGCAGAGGTCGTGTAGAACCACCCTGCGGGCTGGTTGATGCGCACGGTGTGGAAGGCGGCAATGTCGGGGAAGTCCTCGGGGGAGTCGCAGTATCTGCCTATGACCCCTCCACCGTAGCCTGTGACGCCTACAATGCCTCCGTGCTTCCAGTGGGTCACCCTGTCATGGTAGGAGCGCTCCTGGATGCGTAAGAGGTCCCTGGCTGCGGGGTTCTTCTTTGCAGCCCGCTTTATCTCCTTGACGTAGCTCGGCCATGGTCCCTTCTCCAGCTCGTCGAGAAGGGGGGTATCGTCGGTCATGGGGTCCTCCTAATAGGTTCTTCTTATCCTGTCTCCGATCGTCATTTCGGGTAATTCCCTTTGTCAAAACAGATTTGCATACGATAGAGCATCCCAGTCTCACCTGTTCCTGAAATAGAGGGCCGCGAACTCCCTTAAAGTCTTTTTCATAACAATCGAGGCGTCCGGGACGTACCGCTCGAACGTGCACGATAAGGCGTCCACGTCAACGTCTCTGCACCCTTTATCGTACTGTGAGACGAACCGGCACCTGATCTCTTCGGGAAGGGCGGCGACCATATTCCTGCCTATCATGTTCTCAAGAAGACGGTTGAGGTCTTCGACCAGCCGCTCGCGCGCATCCGGCTCCAGCCGCTCCCCCTTTTGCTCTATCAGCGCCCTTATGAACTGCTCGATGTAAGGGTTCTTTTGCTCCACCTTTTCGGCCTCCTTTGCCGGCCGGCCCGAATTGCCTACCTTCTTTGCACGCCGGCGCCTTTGACGATCAGGGTGTCTTTCCCGAAAAACGAGAACCTGAGCCAACGCATCGCAAGGTTCATTAACGCAACTTCATCGACGGCCACCTTCTGCCGTTCCTCGTCCGAAACGTCGAAGGCGGATAGGAATTTCGTCCGGAAGACAAACTCCCGGAAGCGATCCAGGTTGTAGCTGGCCATCGAGAACATGGCGAGCCTTTGCTCGCTCAGCTCTCCCAGGATGCCCCTTTCGTTCATGATTATCTCTATCCAGGGCCGGTTCATCGCGTTATAGACGCTCGCCCCTTGATTCTCGACCCATTCCTCGACCGTCCATTGCCTGCTGTTCTGAAAACCCAGGCAGTGCGACTCTTCTACGAGAAAATACAAGACCCCTTCCTCTTTCCCCGACCTTCCTACATCGGCCGCCCTTCCCAAAGGGTAGAGCCGACATGCGCCGGGGCGGTCCTCGTATACGGCGCACCCCTGGGGGCTGACGAAAGGACACGTCCTGGCTTCATCGTCCCTCATCTTCAACACTATCATAGGGAACGCGCATTCGCCCTCGAACGGTTCCGTGTGCCGCTCTATGAATTCTCCCGAGCTCAGGCCCAGACGATTCTTCATGCGCAGGATATCGTACGGGGTAAGGGGAAGGCGGAGGTCGGCGCAGCACGCGGTGAAGCATGGCACTTCCGGCCCGCAGAGAAACGTAAATTCTCCCGTGCCTGCGGGCCTCAGATCCGCGTCCCCTCTTTTTGCCGGCGCTGCTTCCGTCCAGGGCATCATTCCTCTCTTTTCGCACCCTGCAGCACGTCTTCCCGTATCCTGAAGGTGTCGCCCGCGACAAGGCCGAACTCAAGCCACTGAAGGGCGAGCTTCAAAAGCTCCATATCGTCCCCGGCGATCTTTTGCGAGCGTTCCTTATCTACCTCGAAAACCTCCAGGAACCGGCTCTCGATCACGAACCTGCGGAACCTGTCGAGGTCGTAGAGGGCCATCCGGCACATCTCCTGCAGCTTCGGGTTCCGGATGGCGGTCTTCGAGAACCTGGGGTCCGTCGCGATCCTGCCGAGGAGCCTCTCGCTCTCGTTATAGGGACCCATCCCCTGGCCCTCCAGATACGCCTGCACCGTAAGCTCCGCTCCCTCCTTCATTCCGAGACAAAACGAGTGGTCTGTGATGAAACGGTATTCCCCCGGCTGGTCTCCCTGGTCGAGGGGGAACATCCGGCACGCCCACGGCCGGTCTTCGTAAATCGAGCACCCGCCGGGGCTGATGAAGGGGCACGCCCTGTTCTTCTCTTCCTGCATCTTCAGCAAGATTACGGGAAACCCGGAAACCTCTGGAATAAGCGAGATCGTGTACCGTTCCAGGAACTCGGTCGACGATATCTTCAGGCGCTTCTTCATGCGAAGGATATCGTAGGGAGAAAGAAAAATGTTCACGTCGCGACAGCACGTAGCGAAACAACGGAGTCCGGGGTGGCAGCGGAACTTTAGACTGTCGCCCTGGCGCAGCCTTCCGTCGGCGTGATGATTATGCTCCTCCACGGAATGCATCGGGACCTCCTTGATGACCGGCCGGTCCGGTCCTCGCTTGAGCCAGGGCATAGGGTAATGCGGCCCGCGACAGCTCTCTGCCCGCAGCTTGCGTAAAGACCAGCGCGCATAGGCGGTAAAGGAAATGGGCAAACTTGGAAAAAGGCAGATACGCAAAAAGGAACCAGACGAAGACCAGATGCGCGAAATAGACGGGATAGGCAAGCCCGGCGACATCCGCCAGCCTGAGCACCTCCGCCGAAGAGACCCGTAAGGCCCGTCGTAAGAAAACGACGAGCAGGAAAAGCCAGTCGAAGTACGTCCCTTTCCCTGCATCCGTCTCGTTCAAGAGGCGGTGAAAAATAGCGATAAGGGACCCCGCTATCAGGGCGAGGCCGCCTATGTTGCCTATCCACTTTATAGGGTTGCTCAGCGCGTAAGGGGTCTCCTGGTGAAAGAGATAGACCCCGGCGGCCACCGAGGTCGTCGTGACCGCGAGGAGGATGAACCCCCACATGATATTGAGATGGGCAAGATATCTCGCCCTGTCCGTCACGCATTCTTTGAAATACTTATGAGTGAGGACGGCCAACGCCGTGATGAATGCCGGCTTGTAAGAGAGGCTTACCGATGGGTCGCCGGAGAAGGCGCCGAAAGCCTGCCCAGAGACGGCGCAGCGTAAAGGCTGCGGATAGGGCGGCCCAGACCGCAGTCAGCGGAAAGAGGACGTCTATTACGGGCCATTGGGGGATAAACTTGCGGTAGATGATCTCGCCTTGCGGTATGTGGAGCGTCCCCGCGGCCGACATGAAAAGGAGGAGCAGCATTACGGGGAAGGCGAAAATCACGGGGAGGAACCTGGGGTCGCTCACCATCCTCGCAAGGAACCTGGGCGCGGCATTATCCTCGATCTGCCTGCGGCGCAGCGCTGCCATGACATCGCCGGGCCTCGCGCCCCTGGGGACAATACTTGCTGCAATCGTTGCACTGGTGGCAGAGCCATACATCCGGGTCGCTCGCCAGCCGGTCCTTGAGCCCCCACTGGGCCCAGACCATCTCTTTTCTGGGAAAAGGCCGTTCGGCCGGGGAGAGGTTGCACACCACGGAGCACGTCGCGCACTGAAAGCACTTCTTGAGGTCATCCCCTCCCGAAGCCTTCAATTCTCTTATAAAGCTTATATCCGGCTCTATCGGCGCCGCCTGCGACATCTGCCGTTACCTCCTAAAGTCCCTTGTACGGGTTGGGGCCCACCTCGTTGATCGTCTCGAGGAACTCGTCGATAATGCCCGGCAGACGGTCGTAATCGGAGATCTCGATCTCCTCGATGCGGAGGCGCTTCGATTCCAGGGCCAGCCGGTTCAGCGTCTCCTGGACTTTCGAGAGGCGGTAGTTGGCCAGCTCGCTTCCCTTTATCATGTGGCAATGGTAATCGTCTCCCGCGGACGCAGCCCAGAAGGAGGATCCCGTCTATGCCTTTGGAGAGGGAGTCGGCGATCCAGATCAGGTTGATCGAGCCGAGGCAGCGCAGAGGAATGATGCGCACGAAGGGGTTATACTTCCCCCTGCGCCATCCCACCATATCCAGGGCGGGATAAGCGTCGTTCTCACAGGCAAGGATAAGGATCCGCGGCTTTTCCTCGTCTTCCTCCGGCACCTCTATGGCCTTGATCATCGCCCCTATCATAGGCACGGAATAGTCCTTGAAGGAGATGATCCTCTCCGGGCATGAGCCCATGCAGATCGAGCAGCGGCGGCACCTCGTCGGGTTGGGCAAGGGGTTTGCCTTTTCATCCTCGTTGTACATGCCGAAGGGGCACTCCTCGGTGCACCTCTTGCACTGGGTACACCGCTGCATGAAAAGATCGGGGTAGCTCATGTCGCCCACCCTGGGATGCACGGATTTCCCTTGCGAGGTCAGCTCCACGCACTGGATAGCCTTCAGCGCTGCGCCCCTTCCATCCTCCATGCTGAAGTCGATGTCCATCGGCTGGCGCACGGGGCCGGCGGCGTAGATGCCCGTCCTCCGTGTCTCATAGGGGAAGCAGATGAAATGGGAATCGGGAAAGCCATATTTCAGATCGGGGAGCTCCGGGCCCTGGCGATACGCAAGGTTGAGCGTGTCCGACTTGACGATGCGCGTGGGGATCAGCAGCCTGGACGCCATGTCCTGCGGCTTGTCGGCCTTCTGCTTGTCGGCCTCTTCGCAGACGGCCATAACCTCTTCTTCTCCCAAGGCCGTCCTCGGGACCATGCCCGTGGCAAGCACGACGAGGTCGGCCCTGACCCGGATCTTTTCTCCGAGCAGCGTGTCGTCAACCTCCACGCCGACAGCCCCGTCATCCTCAGGGGCAACCGCGCTAACTTCCCCCTTCGTCAGGAATATCCCCTCGTCCTCCTGGACGCGGCGATAGAAATTCTCGTAATGGCCGGGGGTGCGGATGTCCTTGTAGAAGACGTACACCTTGGCATCGGGATCGTGCTCCCGGATATAGAGGGCCTGTTTCAGCGCGGTCATGCAGCAGGTGGTCGAGCAGTAAGGGAGATGGTTCGGGTCCCTGCGAGCCCGCGCAAAGGATGAAGGCCGCGCTCTTTACGCTTTTGCCGTCGGAGGGGCGGGTAAAATCGCCTTTTGCCGCCATCTGCTCCAGGGTCGCGGTCGTTATCACGTTCGGGCTCGCGCCGAAGCCGAGATGGCCGAGCCTTGTCGCATCGTACGGCTCGAAGCCTGCGGCGAGGACGATGGCGCCGGCGGGTTCCGAAAGCACGGCGCCGTTCTGCCGGATGGAGGCGTCGAACATGCCCGGCGAGCCGCTTATCTTTTCGATCTTCGCAGATGTGAGGACCTTGACCCGTGGCTCCTTGCCGACCGCTTCGACGAGCGACTCGAAACCGGGCTGCTCCGGTTCCCGGTAGGGCGGGACTTTCGGGTACTCTTTGAAGAGCTTCGCGGCAAATCCTCCCAGGGACCTTTCCTTTTCGACTAAGACGACTTCGTACCCGGCCCCGGCTGCCTCCAGGGCGGCCGTCATGCCGGTCACTCCCCCGCCTATGACGAGGATGCGTTTCGTTACCTCGGTCCGGTAAGGCTCTGGCGGCTCCGTATGCTGCAACCGCACGATGCCCATCCGCAACTGGTCCTCGGCCAGCATCCTGATATCCTCGTCGAACTCTTCGCCGGAAGCAGGATTCGGGTCGTGGCACCAGGCGACCTGCTCGCGCAGATTGACCCGCTCAAGGAGCGTATTATATGCATCGAAAGAAAAGACCTCTGTCTTGGCCCTCGGCGAGCAGGCGGCAAGGACAACGGCGTTGATGCCGTTTTCGGCCATCTCCTTCCTGATAAGCTCGATGCCTTCCGGACCGCACAGGAACGGATGGGCCGAGGCTGCAACCTTGAATTCCTGCCCGGCCACGCCTGCCAGCTTTTCGACGTCGATTGCTGCGCCTATCCCACAGCCCGAGCAGATGTAGACGCCGATTTTCTTTTCCATCGGTTACCTCGCAATTACTGGGGCTCAGCGCCCCCTCCACGAGCAAAGCTCGCGGAGCCTTCCCCCTCAGACAGGCAATTACTGGGGCTCAGCGCCCCCTCCACGAGCAAAGCTCGCGGAGCCTTCCCCCTCAGACAGGCAATTACTGGGGCTCAGCGCCCCCTCCACGAGCAAAGCTCGCGGAGCCTTCCCCCTCAACCTAACTTTGCTCGTGAAGATGCAGCCGTGCGGATCGCCTTCATGGCCGCTGCCGTCGCGTCCTGGACGCTCCCGGATACGTCGAGGGGGCGCTTCGCGCATCCCGCCCCGTAAATACCGGGCGCATCCCGGACGAATCCATACTCGTCGAGCGCCAACAAGGGAGATAACGCGTTCTCCAGTGACGCGGACGGGACCATCCCGGTCGCGAGCACCAGCATGTCCACCTGCGTCCGCATTATGTTCCCGGAGGCGGTCGCCTCGGCCTCCACGATGACGTCCCTCGTGGCCGGGTCCTCCATGACCTTCGCGACCTTTCCCTTGATGAGGCGCACCTTCTCATCCGCCTGGATTCCGGCGAGGAAGGCCTCGTTTCGCCCCATCGCCCGCAGGTCGATGTAGAAGATGGAGACCTCTGCATCGGGATACTGCTCGCGGACATAGCGCAACTGTTTCAGGGAGGCCAGACAACAGACGCGGGAGCAGAAGGGGAGGTGGTTTTCGTCTCTCTGGCCGGCGCACTGGCAGAAGGCAATGCGCTTGACCTCTTTGCCGTCCGAAGGTCTGACGATCCTGCCCTGCGTCGGGCCGTCGGGGGCAGCCAGGCGCTCCATCATGACGTTGGTAATGACGTTCTCTATGGTGCCGTAACCGAGGTTATCGATCTTCTCTGCATCGTACGGCGCCCACCCTGTCGCTACGATAACGGAAGCGACGTGCAGCTCGACGACTTCCGGCGCCATGTCAAGGTCGATGGCGTCGTACGGACAGGCCTCTGCGCAGCGCGCCGCATCGTCCTTGCCGATTATCTCAGGGGCAAGGACATAGCGCATGGGAAACGCGGCGCTGTGCGGCAGGTAGGCGGCCTTGATCCTGTCCATCCCGTAATTGAAGGGGTTTTCGATCTCCGTCTCGCAGACCTCCGCGCACCTGCCGCAGGCCGTACAGCGCTCGTTCACGTAGCGGGGTGAGACGGCGAGCTTCGCAGTGTAGTCCCCCGGCCCGCCCTTGATCTCCGTCACCTTCGCCATTGTGTGGCAGGTGATGAGGGGGTTTGTCTTGATCCGTCTGAAATTGATCTCCATTCCGCACGCGGGCGGACAGAGCTTCGGGAAATACTGATTGACCCGCATCACCCGTCCGCCGAGGGTAGGCTCCTTTTCGACGAGGTGGACGGCATAGCCGACCTCCGCCGCCTCGACGGCTGCCGAAACACCTGCTATGCCGCCGCCTATGACCAGGATCGCCCCTCTTGCGCCGCCTTCACTACCCATCGCTCTCTCCTCGCTCCCCGCATCCGGGGCAACACGATTCTTTCGGGCGCCGGCCTCAGGCGCGAAAGAAGCGCCTGGGGCCGGTCACATCTTTCGCCCTATTTCTTTGCCGAAATGAAATTGAGGACGGGTTTCTTCATCATCTCCCATTTGTCTGTCTTCGAATCCCAGCGGCAGTTGACGAAAACCCGCCAGTTCTTCTCGTCCATCGCAGGGAAATCGGCCCTGAAATAGTAGCCCGGCCACCTCGTCTCCTCCCTGAAGAGGATCGAGCGCATGTGGGCCTCGGCCTGCCACATCCTCTGTACGTTCTCCCAGCACCGCATCAGCTCGTGCAGGTCGGCGGCAGCGAGCTTGTCGGTGTCTTCTTTCAGGAAAGCCAGCAATTCGAGGCCCTCTATCGAGGTATTTCTGGCTCGTCGTGAAGTTCGCGGTGACGCCGCCCGAATACTCGTCCATGATCTTCTGCATGCGGAGCATGAAGTTCTTCGGCTTGATGTAATTCGGGTTTACGTCAGGGTTGTCCGTAATTGCCTTGTACTGCTCGAAGAGGTCGAGGGGACGCAATATCTTTTCCTTTAGCGCCTCGACGGCCTTCGCGTCCACGGCCGGCTGCACCGGGTTGTCCGCCACATAGGCGAGGGCGCCCTTCGCGGCGATCCTCCCTTCGGCGTGAGACCCGTCGGAGAACTTGTGGCTTGAAGCGCCCGAGCCGTCGCCCGCCGCAAAAAGCCCCTTTACCGTGCACATGCGGTTATACCCCCAGAAGTACTCGGGAGGCGCGACATCCGACGGACCGCTCACCCACGCGCCCGAAGCGCCCGAGTGGGACCCGATGAAGTACGGCTCGCACGGCATGATCTCCGATCCCTTCTCCTCCGGCTGGATGTTCTGGCTCGCCCAGAGGATGGCCTGGGAGATCGTCATGTCGAGGAAGTCTTCCCACGCCTCCGACTCCAATTCCTTCAGTTTCTTCTTCCCCGCCTTCTCGTCGCCGGCCCCGGCAACGATCTTCTGGATGGCCTCTTCCGTTCTCATGTAAATGGGGCCCTTGCCGGCAGCGAGGTCCATCATGCCCAGCCAGTTCCGCAAGTTTGCCGGGATCGGCTTGCCCAGCCCGTAAGGCGCCCATTTCTGGAGCTCATCGGTGTGCGTCACCATGTAATCCTCGCCGAGGGCATTGGTTGCCCTTGACTTGAAGAGGAGGAACCAGGCGCCGACCGGCCCGTAGGCGTCTTTGAACCGTACGGGAATGAACCGCACTTCCTGGCAGGTCATCTCCGCCCCTGCCCGGATCGTGAAATAAGCGCTGGACCCGGAGTTGAAGGGGGGATACCATGACCTTCCCTGACCCTCGCCCACCGACCTCGGACGGAACACGTGCACCGCGCCGCCCATAGCGACGAGCACCGCTTTTGCCTTGAAGACGTAGAATTTGTTCTCTCTGGTGCTGAAGCCTACTGCCCCGGCAACCTTGTCGCCGTCCATCAGAGGCTCGACGATGAAGACCCTTTCGTAGATGTTTTCCATCCCCAGGGCGTTTTTGGCGGCTTCGGCAACGACGATTTTGTACGATTCGCCGTTAATCATCAGCTGCCACCGCCCCTCGTGCACGTACTTGCCGTTCCCGTCCTTCCAGATGGGGAGCCCCCACTTCTCGAAGAGGTGGACGGTGGAATCCACGTGGCGCGCGATGTCGTATACCAGGTCTTCCCTGGTGATCCCCATGAGGTCCTGCCTGACGTAATCCACGTAATCTTCCGGCGTGTTGTCTCCCTCGGCGACTCCCACGTACTGGTTCAGAGCGGAAAGACCCATCGCCACGGCGCCGCTTCGATCGAGGGCCGCCTTATCCACAAGGGCGACCTTGAAGCCCTTCTTCTTTGCCCAATAGGCCGCTTCTACAGCGGCCCCGCAGGCGGCCATGCCGCCGCCGCAGATAAGGAGATCGGTCGTTACTTCAACGGTTTCAAAAGGCTGCATAGGATTTACCTCCTTGAGTACTTATTTTCTCTTGAGCGTGGGCACATCTACACCGAGAGAGCCCGGCTCCGAGAACAGAATATGGCTTTTGAGGTCATCCGAGCCGGTCTCCCAGCCGCCGTCCGGCTTTGCCGAGCCTTCCGGCGTCGTTCTGATGGGGAACTTGAAGCGTTTGACCGACCCGTTTCTGAACTTGACCGTCCACATGATCGAATCGGAGCTGCGCAGCGGCACAGCCGAGGCGCCCAGGGGAACGAAGTCGGCATATCCCCGGACATCGATGCTCTGCTGCGGGCAGATCTTTACGCAACTGTAGCATTCCCAGCACATCTCCGGCGCCCGGTTGTAAGCCTTCATGGTCTCCTTGTTGAGGACCATAAGGTCGTTCGGGCAGATGTACTGGCAGGCCGTCTTGTCCTGTCCTTTACATCCATCGCATTTCTCCATGATCACAAAACTTGGCATCGTCTACCTCCTGTTAAAAATAATGTCGAGCTTAAAAAGGATGTCGAATCGCTTTTATCCCCGCTGCGCATCCCCCCTTTACTTGAGAAACTCACCCATCACATCGAGGCTCTTCCTGTCGACTATGAGGCTGAAGATGCGGTCCTTCGCATCCCTTGGCAGGAGCTCGATGCTTTTCGTGGTGGCGCTGTCGTACTTGGCCATCGGATATTTCTTCAGGATGTCGTCGCGCTGCTCCGCCGTTGTAGGGACCCGCAGGACCTTCAGCCCCGCAAGCATCTCCTGCGCCATTCCGCCCAGGCCGGCTTCCTGCAGCTTCTGATACCTCTCCTCGTTGATCCAGATATTGATCGGAAATGTTTCAGCCATCTCGTTCCTCCTCTAGTGGTCGCTCAGAGCTTCGGAAAAGTGAACACCGGGTTCCTGTTGGCCAGGTATTCTTTGGTGACATACGCGGAACCCATTCCGTACTTTTTCGCGCATTCCTCTATGAGATCGAAGACCTCGGGCCGGAATATCAGCCTCGGCGGCTTGACGCCGTCCTGAATGATGCTGCGGATCAGCGTACCGCTGAAGTTCTGGACCTTGTCCTTGTGGTTGCACAGGCCCATGTACGTCACCTCCGCGCACACGGGACAGTACCACCATTCCAGCACGCGCACGGGCTTGATGTTCAGCTCGCTGCTGTCGAACTGATCGAAGATGCGATGCGCGTCGTAGGGGTCGTAATAGGTGCCGACGCCGGCGTGGTCGCGGCCGAACATGTGATGGCTTATGCCCAGGTTTGCCCGCAGGGCTGCGTGAAAGACGGCCTCGCGCGGACCGGCGTACCGCATATCCCACAGGGATATGGAGGTCAGATGGACATCTTCCCGGAAGTATCCCGCCTTCCTCAGGACGTCGTGGCACAGGACGATAGCTTCGTCGATATAGTCGCCAGGCCGCTTCTCTCCGATGATCGCGTTGACGATCACGCCGACCATCATTCTCTCGACCGGCAGCTCCCCGTAAGCGGACAGCCAGGAGCCCTTCATCAGCCATTCGTGCCCTGTGTGCGGCACGTTCCTCGTCTGGTGGGCGACCGTCCTGACCCATCCTTTCCCTTTGATCTTCTTCCTCATCTCCAGAGGCGTCACCAGGAACTCGGTAAAGGGCTCGTTGATGGTCGGTTTGCTCACCATCGTGATCTTGCCGCCCACGAATTTATCTTTGTATTGATAGGTAAGCTTGACGCCCGGGTGCTTCTCGTCGTTCGTCCCGTAGACGTCCTTTGCCATCTCCTGCTTGTTGTACGCGTAAATCTCCTCTACGTCGAAGACGGCGATGGGGCTGTCCTTGTAAGTAAGGAGGACCGAGTCGCCCTCTTTTACCCCGTAATCTGCGATCTCCTTATCGGACATATCGAAAAGGATCGGGATGGACCATATCGTCCCGTCCGCAAGACGCATCTTCTTGCAGACGCTCTCCACGTCGGATTTTCCCAGGAAACCCTGGAGCGGGGAAAAGAATCCGTAGGCGATATCGATGACCTCTACGGCCATCTGCTCACGCACGGGGACTTTCTTGATCCCCTTGATCCTTTCCCCGGCGGTACGCGGATCCAGAATGCGCTCCACAATCTCCTTGCCCCCATGACCAATCTCACTCATATTCATTCCTCCTTTCGCTTAAGGTTCGGGTCTTTGGTCGCCTGTGTCCGACGCAACGTCCGAATCGGTTTCAAGCCGCGCTCGCCGGGGAAGCCTTTTCTTCCTTTCTCACGGATGCCCCTCGATCAAAAAAGTCACATTTCCCGAATAAGTTCCCGTTGTTACCATTTATCTATTGACACTATAATGGGGTGGCTGTTAATATAAGTCAATTCATTAATTTTTATCACATCGATAAGTATTTCTAGAGGGATACATGAATCTGCATCAATTGAGGGTATTCTGCACGGTGGCAGGGGAAGGGAGCTTCAGCGCGGCAGCGGAGAAGCTTTTTATGACGCAGCCGGCCGTTACGCTGCAAATCAAGAACCTGGAGGAATATTACGAGGTGAAGTTTTTCGAAAGGACCGGGAAGAAGGTGCTGCTCACCGAAGAGGGTAAGGTGCTCCTGACTATTGCCGGCCAGATGCTCGATCTGAACCGCAAAGCCGAAGAGGTCGTCGCCGACATGAAAGGGTTATCGCGGGGGAGCATCCACATCGCCGCTTCCCTTCTGTTTATCGACTACTGGCTGCCGCCCCTGCTCAGGGCCTTCCATAAGCAATATCCGAACATATTTATTCAGATCAGCGAGGGCAATACCAGCCAGCTTATAGAGAACACCATTCTCCACAAGAACGACCTTGCGTTCGTCGAGCTCCCGCCCCGTGAATAAGAGACTGATCGTAAGGCAATTCGTCAGGGATAACCTCGTCGCAATCATTCCCCTCAAGCACAAGCTGGCCGCAAGGGAATCGGTCACGCTCAACGAGCTGAACAGGGAGCCGCTGATCCTGAGGGAGCCGGGGTCCTCGGTGAGAGAGCTGGTGGATGAAGCCTTCCAGACAAGGGGGATGAAGCCCCTGATCGTAATGGAGTGCGCCAGCACTACGGCTATCAAGAAGATGGTCGAGGGCGGGGCGGGCGTTGCCATCCTCTCCCAGCAGCTTGTAAAGGCCGAAGTTGCGGCAGGCGCCTTCAAAGCGATACCCTTCACGGAAGTGGAGATGAGGGTACCGCTTTATCTCGTCTACCACAAAGACAAGTACTTTTCACGAGCGCTCAAGGCCTTCGTCGATATAGCGCTCGATTTTGCGGATGAGCCGTGGCTTGAATAGCGCAGGCGGCACGCCGGTCCGCATGCGATAGCCGGCGCCCCTTCCGCCCGTTATTCCAGCGGGATCGCCGTTCCCTCCAGTGAGACTAATACCTTTTGTACGCCCGGCACCGTTTTCGTCACCTCATAGATGTCGCCCCTGGCGCTTTCTTTTCCACGCCATGAAAACATGCCGCTCGTCGGGATACGTCCGGTAACCCGTATCACTCCCTTCTCCGCCTGTATCTCCAGCTCGAGTCCCTTCGTCCTCTCATCCGCTGCCAGGAGAAACTTGACGTTGCTCGCCAGAACAAAATCCTCGATCAGGCCCTGCGTCTCCGGCAGCTCCTTGAACTCGTCCTGCTGCAATGCGCTCAGGATCACCCGGCACGCGCTCTCGACGCTCAACTGGGCGATATTGAGCACCAGGTCGTATAAGGAGGGATCGAGCCATTCCACGTTGTAGAGGAAACGCACCCATCTGCTGCGTCTCTCGTCCCACCTTTGCGTCGAGCGGATGGCCTCTTCGTAGCTGATGTTTTTCTGCTCCATCAGCTTCTTGGCGCGGTACTCCAGAGGGGCGATAATGCCTACCTTGAGGACCTGGGGGACGCCTCTGAGCAGAAAATGGCCTGCAAGGCCGTGATAGATGAAGGGGCCCTCCCGTGCCTTCTTTGCAAGGGCCAACTGCAGCGCCGCCAGATACAGACGGCGCTCCGGCGAAGGTCCGCTGAAAAGTCCTTTCGTCTTTTCGAGCTGCTGCCAAAGGGCAGCTTCGGTGATGCCGAACTGGTTGGCTACCTGCGTTATCACCTCCCGGCTTACGGCCGGAATGGAAAGCTCCTGCGAGAGGCAATCCGCCAGCTTCTCGCCGCCGCTGCCCGTGAACCTGGATATCGCTATCACAGTCATTCGATCCCCCTTAGGCGCCCGTTAATACGGACCAACCTCAAAAGGCTTCGTAATCATTGACATTATGTTCCTGTCCGGCAAGCAAGTCAAATCACTAATTCTTATTGCTCCCATAAGTTTCTTGCAGCCTTTCCGGCGAGACATGGGATTGAGTGCAAGTCTATGCGCTGTGGCTAGGCCGGACGCCCGGCTGCGGCCTTTGCTTCCGCTTCGACGAATTCCGCAACATACCGCTTCATTTGACCCTCATCGGTCATCCACAGGTCGAGGAGCGACGAGAAGCTCAGGAGGCGGCCGATCATCGTGAGCTCTTCGGCGCCGGAAGCCGGATCGAGTCCGCGGACCCACCCGTTGAGGAGGTCCTCCGCAACGTCCACCGTGAAATGATGGAGGCGCAGGACCTCCGAGACGAAGCCCATGCGAAGGCTCCGCTGCCACGGGGCGCCGCCGCCGCCTTTCATCCGAAAGCTGACATGGTTGTTGTTCTGGTTGTCCGACAGGAAGGCATCGACGATGGCGAAATGGTAAGCCTGCCGGGAGTTGAGGTTCAGGTAGCTTTCCGTGACGCAGGCATAGTTCGGACTGCCCAGCTCGCGCGCTCCCCGGCTGGAAAGGGTGGTCTCGAAGGTGGACCCGAACGACTGTAGAGGCGGGGCCGTGTGACGCTGGAACGCAGGGTCGGAAAGGCCGCGCCACAGCGCCCTGAAGGGCGCCGACGTGACGTCCTCCGGCTTCACCGTCCGGCCTTGTGCCGCCGCCGGGGAGAGTCCCCCGCCGAGATCGACGATATGCATGAATAAAGGCTCGACGGAGACAACCTGCTTGACATTGCCGATCGACGAATTGAGGAGGCGGTCCCCGATGTCGAACATGGCCTGAATCGCCATCTCGTGGGTAAACCGGATGACATCGTGGAGGGACTGGCACGCCCACGTGCCCATGAAGCTCATCCCGGACAGGTTTGTGAGCTTGCTCGACACAAAGTCGGGAAGCCCCGTAGTGCGGCGGCCGGTCAGCCTCACCGGGAGACGCCCGCGAAGCTCCGGCCACAACGCATCGGCAAAGATACTGCGGGCCGCAACGTCGAGGCTCGCCGTCCGGCCTGCCGGCAATATATCAGTCGCGCCCTCCACCCCGAAGAGGCTGGGTATGCGGAACTCGCGCAAAATGGAGGCTGCGTGGCCCGTCACGGTCCCGTGCTCCACCACTATTCCGCATACGCGGGGGAGCAACCGGACGCAGTCCGGCTTGAGCCAGGGGACAACAAGGAGGGCGCCGGTCGGTGTTTGCTCCTCGTCCTCAGGCGTCAGGGCGAGATGGATAGGGCCCACAGCCCGGCCCGGCCAGACCGGCTCCCCGCCTTTCAGGAGGATCTTCGCGTCCCGAGGGATATCTCCGGTCGCTCCCTTCGCCTTTTCCGCAGGCAGCGGCCTGGCCTGGAGGATGAAGAGCGTGCCTGCCCGGTCGATTGCCCATTCGATATCCTGGGGGCACCGGAAGTAGCGCTCGATGCCGAGGCCGGCCTCCGCGATGCGCAGGACCTCATCGTCGGAAACGGAGGCGCGTTCTTGTTCTTCCGGTGATTCCGGCAGGCGTGTTACGCCCCCGCCTTCGGCGCACTCGATGCGCTCCGGCTTGCGGGCGATGCGCCGCTCCAGGATGCGGGAGGCGGCCCGCGACACGACGAATTCATCAGCGATGGCTATCCCGCCGGACACTTCCTGCCCCAGGCCGCGTACAGCCGTGACGAGGAAGACCGGCTCTTTCCGGCTTTCGGGACGGCGGGTGAAGAGCACACCCGAGGCCCGGGCGAGGACCATGCGCTGCACGAGCACGGCCATGGGGGTATCGACTTCGGCCAGGCCCGCCGCGCGCCTGTAGAAAACCGACCTGGTGGAAAAGCGGCTTTCTACGACCCGCTTCCAGGCCTCCGGCACCTCCGGCTCGGGAACGTTGATGAGCGTCTCGAACTGCCCGGCGAACGAAAGACTGCTGTCCTCACCAACGGCGCTGGACCTCACGGCTACGCATTCGCCGCGGTTGCAAGCCCAGCGACTTATAAGCCGAGCGGATCGCCTGCTCGACCGAAGGCGGTATAGGCGATTCGCGCACAAGCCCTTGCGCCATCTCGCAACGGTGCTTGAAATCGGGGGCATCGGGCCGCGCCGGCGCCAGGATGGTGCGGAGCTTACCGGATAGCCCTTCCGCCTCTACGAACTGCCGGTAGGCCTCCGTCGTCACGACGAACGCCTCCGGCACGCGCAGCTTCAGATCGCAATCGAGGCGCGCCAGGTTCAACGCCTTGCCCCCTACCCTGTTGGCGGTGATCGAATTGATCTGTCCGAGCTGAAGGGTGAGAGAAGCGCCCGCCTCATCGGGCATCCTCTCGACGAAGCCCAGCACATCGGTCCGAAGGCCGGCGATGACGTTTTTCAGGTCGAAGTAGCGGTTCCCCGCGAGCTGATTGAGCACCTGGACCATTTCCTCGGTCCCGTCGAAAAGGGCGCGTATGCGCATGCGGACGCGGGGGTGATAAAAGGAGGACCAGGACGATTCCTCCTCAAGATCGGCAAGAAGCTCGAGGACCTCATTATTCAGGGTCAGGAGGTTCCTGAACAGATGGTACTTGGCGTGGAGGCGCTCCACCGCCTGCGGCGAGCGCGGCTTCAGTCGCAGGCCGAAGAGGCCCTCCATGAAAAGCCTTCTTAAATCGGCTTCCACGTCGAGTATCGGACCGCGGCTCGTAAGTCCGCCCCTGCGCCTGAGCCGACCGATGAAATCGACTACGACCCCCGTCGTGACGGTCACCAGGAGCGCGAGAAGCCCGAAAAGAACGCCGTTCTGATGGGCAAGGTCGAACAGGGAGGCCGGCAGGCCGACGCGCTGAAGCATGACATGCTCGATGTCCCCGTTGAGCACCTTCCCCCCTGCCAGCTCGTAAACGGCCACCTCCAGGTTGCCTGGCGGGGTGGATGCAGGCAACGCCACGGTCACATTGAAGACGCGCCGCCCCTGCTCCTGATCCGCAAGATGCACCGCCCCGGCCACGATGCGGTAGAGGCCCTCGCGTTCCTTGAAATCGACGAAATGTCTGAGCATCAGGTCGCGGTCCACCTTCGTCCCTTCGACCTCCATCTGCGCCTCGATGGGCTCATAGCCTAACTGGAGCTGCGCCCGTACGGCCGGAGTCGCAATCGTCGCCAGGGATGAAGAGGTGTACACTGCATAGAAGGTGGGCGCGTTATGGAAGGTTACGTGCTCGATCCCGCCCCAGATGAGCCCTGCGATTTTTCCACGGCGGTTAAAGACATGATGCTCCGGCGGCCCCTTGATCCGTACTGCTATCTGCGAGTCTTTGCCTGCGCTTCCACCGATGCGCAGGGTCGCTCCATTGTAAAATGTGCCGGCCGCGATGCGGGTAGGCTCTACAGTTGAGAAGCTCCCGGCATAAGCGAGATGGGAGACGACCGCAAAGACAAAGACCGCCGCAATTGCGCGCTCAAGGAAACGAAGGCATATTCGGGACTTATCCATCGCACATCTCACTCACCCGCGACATGGGAGATAAAAATCGCGGGGGTCTTGAAGAGGTCCCACCCGATCTGGAAGGCCACAACGAGGATGATGATGGCAAGCAGGATCTTGAGCTGCTCTGCCCGCAATCGTCGTCCCATCCTGGTCCCGAGCATCGCCCCGGTCGTCGTGCCTATCGCGAGAAGAAAAGCCAGCACGAAGTCAACGGTATGGTTCTGGGCGGATTGCAGAAGGGTGACCAACATGCAGGTACAGAGGATTTGAAAAAGGCTCGTCCCCGCTGCCACGTGGATCCTCATGCGCAGCACATATAGCATGAGAGGGAGCATGATGAAGCCTCCACCCACGCCCATCATGGCAGCCAGGACACCCGCCAGCATACCGAAGCCGATGGGGACCGGCAGCGACACCTCTATATCCGACTTGGGGAACCGGACGCGCCAGGGCAGCGCCTCGACCCATGTCCGGCTTCGTATGGGCTCGAACCTGCGCTCCGACATGTAGGCGCCCCTGCGCCATTGCCCGACCGATTCGACGAGCATAATGATCCCGATCACCCCTAGCATGACGAGATAGAGGATGCGGATGGCGCTGTTAGCCGGCCCGGAGCGGTTCAACCTGTGGATCAGCTCGACGCCGGCAACGCTGCCGATGGACCCCCCAACAAAGAGCCAGAAGCCCATCTTATAATCGACGGTGCGGCCCCGTGAATGCTCAAGGGTCCCCGTTGTCGATCCGGCCACCATGGCAGCCGCGCCGGAGGCCGCCGATACCGCAGGCGATATGCCCAGGAACATAAGCAGCGGCGTAAGCAGGAAGCCGCCGCCGATCCCGAAGAGGCCGGACAGCAAGCCCGACCACGCCCCCGGCTGCGAAGATCACCGGAATATTCTCGCTCAGTCGGGCAATCGGCAGGAAAACATTCATGATCTGCACACCTTACTCGCCCGCGACATGGGAGAGAAAAATAGAGGGCGTCCGGAAGAGGTTCCAGCCGATCTGGCAAGCCACCACTATGATAATCAGGGCAAGCAGG
Organism: uncultured delta proteobacterium; assembly: GCA_963835595.1. Lineage (GTDB taxonomy): Bacteria > Desulfobacterota > Syntrophorhabdia > Syntrophorhabdales > WCHB1-27 > CAWEPK01. Next base: position 809,025 of record CAWIGL010000002.1, read on the forward strand.
ACCTTGAGCTGGTCGGCCCGCAGCCGCCGCCCCACTTTGGTCCCGACCATCGCCCCGGTCGTTGTGCCTATCGCGAGAAGAAAAGCCAGCACGAAGTCCACGGTATGGTTCTGTGCTGATTGCAGAAGGGTGACCAACATGCAGGTACAGAGGATTTGAAATAGGCTCGTCCCCGCAGCGACGTGGATCCTCATGCGCAGCACATATAGCATAAGAGGGAGCATGATAAAGCCGCCCCCCACGCCCATCATAGCAGCCAGGACACCCGCCGCCATGCCAAAGCCGATGGGCACGAGCAGCGACACCTGGATGTCCGACTTCGGGAACCGAACGCGCAGGGGCAGCTTCTCGACCCATGCCCTGCTGCGCACAGGCTCGAACCTGCGCTCCGACATGTAGGCGCCCCTGCGCCATTGCCCGACCGATTCGACGAGCATAATGATCCCGATCACCCCTAGCATGACGAGATAGAGGATGCGGATGGCGCTGTTCGCCGGCCCGGAGCGGTTCAACCAATGGATCAGCTCGACGCCCGCGACGCTGCCGACGGAGCCGCCGACAAAAAGCCAGAAGCCCATTTTATAATCGACGGTGCGGCCCCGTGAATGCTCAAGGGTCCCGGTTGTCGAGCCTGCGACAATCGCTGCCGCGTCTGACGCCGCGGCGACAGCCGGCGATATCCCCAGGAACATGAGCAGCGGCGTAAGCAGGAAGCCGCCGCCGACCCCGAAAAGACCCGATAGCAAGCCGACCACGCCGCCAGCCGCAAAAATGACCGGAACGCTAACGCTCATCTGAGCAATCGGAAGGAAAATATTCATCGTCCCTTAGCCAGGTGCTTGACTACATAATCATCCCGAATTGGAAGCCAGTCAATTTATAAATTCTTATGATATCGATAAGTTTTGCTGTAATAAGCATCTTCTATCGCCCGTCGAGGCCCCCGAGGCGCAAAAAAGGGGTCAGGACACTTCACTGACCCCCCGTACCCGTTTGGTTGATCGGATTAATTAGAAATCGCCGCACGCCCTATATGGATATCAATTCTGTGTACCAGGTGATTTTGCCCCTTATGTACTTGATCAGCCGATCGAGCCCGAACCCCAAAAGAGAGATGCAGAGAATACCTACAAACATTTCCTCTGTCCTGTATACCTGCTCGGCCGTCAGTATGAGATAACCCAGGCCCGCGCTCGCCGCAACCATTTCAGACGCCACCACTACGATCATGGCAATGGTCGAGCCGATACGGACCCCGGTCAGTATAATCGGCAGGGCTGAGGGGATCGCGACCTTGAAGAGAAGTTCCAGCCTGGTTGCTCCCAGAGTCCGTGCAGCATCAACAGTGACCCTGTCCACCCCCTTGATGCCTGCATAAGTATTGAGAAGAATCGGGAAGAGGGCCCCATAGAAGATTATGAAAATTTTCGAATAGGCGCCTATACCCAGCCAGAGAATGGCTAGGGGGAGAATAGCGAGGGGGGAGAGGGGGCGCATAAGGTCGATGAGGGGCTCGAATATACGGTCGATCAGGCGAAACCACGCCATGGTTACGCCCAACAGAACACCAACGACACAAGCGAGGGAGAAGCCGGCAATCATTCGTCCCATGCTGACACCGATGTGTATGAAAAGCTCTCCTGATCGTACCATCACGAATAATTGCTTGAGTATAGCCGAAGGCGCCGGCAGGAAGATCGGATCGACAAGTTTCAGCTGACCGACAATCTCCCACAGGACGAGGACGACCAGGGGGGATAACATCCTGGAGGAGCCAAACCTTTTCAGAAACCCCATAATGTGAACGGAAACCGGGGTCTTTTCGCGGGTCGGCGATGCCTCGGCAGATTCGTAAGACTTATACGCCATGATGTTTTCCTCCTCCTTAATCCCGCAATTCTTCCTTGAAAAGCGAGATGATCGTGTCGCGCAACCTTATCAGGTCAGGGTACTTGTTGTACATCCTTGGCTGCTCGTGCTCCGGCTTAAAGACCTTTTTCACGCGGGCCGGGCGGGCCGTGAAAAGATAGATCCTGTCGGCAAGCATGATTGCCTCATCTATATTCTGCGTAACAAAAAGGATCGTTTTGGACGTTTCCCTCCATATACGGGCAGTCTCGCGTTCCATGACGCTTCTCGTCAACGCGTCAAGCGCCCCGAAAGGCTCATCCATGAGAAGGGTCTTGGGATCGACTGCGAGTGCCCTTGCAATGCCGACCCTTTGTCTCATGCCGCCCGAAAGCTCGTTCGGATATGAGTTCTCAAAACCCTGAAGGCCGACCAGCTTGAGGACGTTCCGTACGGTCTCGTCTATTGTCTGCTTGTCCTTGCGGGCTATCTCCAGACCGAACGATACGTTCTTTCTGACGTTCAGCCAGGGGAACAGGGCAAAATTCTGAAAAACCACGCTTCTCTCTATTCCGGGTCCCTCGACCTTCTTGCCCGCTACCATGATCTCCCCGGAAGACGGTTTTTCGATTCCGGCAATGCACTGGATCAGGGTGGTCTTCCCGCAACCGCTGGGTCCCAACAGGCAGACAAACTCGCCTTCCGCCACCTCAAAGTTTATGTCCCTCAGGACCTCGTGGCCGCTCCCGAAGGATTTATATACCCCTTTTGCCTCTATCTCGGGGGGCTTCGTCGTTGCATGCGGAAACGCGCTATGCTTCATCTCCACCCTCTATTGCATCTCGTAAAACAAAAGCGTTTCTATCCTTTCCTTCAACGCCAGTAGTTCCTTGTGGTCCGCGTAGTACCTTGGGGCCGGACTGTCGAAGGTAATAATCTCCTTCACCGTGGCCGGCCTTGAGGAAAAGACCACGATCTTGTCCGCAATGAAGAGCGCTTCATCGATGCTGTGCGTTACGAAAACGATAGCCTTGCCCGTCTTCCTTGCGATATCTACCACCTTTGTCTGCATCGTTTCTCTCGTTATGACGTCGAGAGAGCCGAAAGGCTCATCCATAAGCAGCAGGGTGGGCTCCACGGCAAGGGCCCTCGCGACCGACACGCGCTGCCTCATGCCCTGAGACACCTCGTGGGGATAGGACTTCTCGAAGCCTCTGAGCTCCACGAAATCGATGAGGTCTTCGACCAGCCGGTTCTTCCCTTTCTTTGCTATATGCTTGTTCCTTTGAAACTCCAGGCCCATAGCCACGTTCTTTTCCAGCGTACGCCACGGAAACATCACGAATTCCTGAAAAACGACGCTCCTATCGGAGCCGGGACCCGTCACCTCCCGGCCTCTCAGACGTATCTTGCCGCTGGTAAGGTCATGCAGTCCGGCGATAGACCAGAGAAGCGTCGTCTTCCCGCATCCGCTCGGCCCCAGTAAACAGACGAGCTCGCCTCGCTCGACATTGAAAGTCAGGTCCTCGAATACGAGCAGCCTGTCATCTCTCGACTCCCGCTGCCCCCTCACCGCGAAATACTTCGTAGCCCCTTCTATTTCCAGCTCGACCATTGTCTCTACCCGATTTTCACCAAAGGAGATAGCCTTTGAAAGGCGTCACCCTTTGGCTGTCTGTCTCTTCTTCCCGGCCTTTACTTTTTCTGGCCGGGCTTTGCGCCGGTGAGTCCGCCTTCCTGCTTCTCCCACGGAGCAAAATAGCTTTCCGGTTTCTTGTCCAGGTAAGGCAGGGGAATTCGTTCCACTTTACGGATATAAGGGTCGTCCTGGAGACCCAGCTCCTTTACGGCGGGGAGCGTGTATTTCATCGTCGGCTCGACCCAGTATTCGTTCATCCTGGCCGCCGCATTTTCCCAGGCGGGGATCATGCCCGTCTTCACCATCAGGTTATAGATATTCCATACGCTCGGCATCAGGTGGAAGCCGTTTCTCGGCCAGTACGGCATGCGCACTATATCGGCGATATTGGCCGGCATGCCCATATACCTCTTGTCCGTAAGGACCTTCTGCCGGGCCAGCTTCTGGTTGTCGTTCACCCAGCGGCCGGCCTTGACGTATCCCTTGACGAGCTTCCTGGTGGCCTCCGGGTATTCGTTCGCAAACTTCCTGGAAACGACAAGACCGCTGATCTCCGTGTCCGGTATGACCTCGGACAGATCGAACAAGACCCTCCCCTGTTTGTTGATCTCCTGTAAAGCATCATAGGGCGGGTCGGGGAACGTGGCATCGACCTGTTTGTGGGCGAGGACGCCGCCCTGCTGCGGGACCGGCACGAACGTTATCTTTATATCCGACTTGCTCATCCCGTACTTTTCGCAAATGGCGCTCAACCAGGCGTCCTGCATTGTTCCTCTTTGGTGGATCGCAATGGTTTTCCCTTTCAGATCCGTGAAGCTCTTTATGTTCGAATCAGGCGACACCGTTATGACATACATGGGGTAGTCCTTCGTCATAACGCCGTCCGAAGCCAGGTAATACAGAGGGATGTTCCTCGTGGCCGCATATATCATAGGCACGTAGCCTATGTCTGCAGCGTCCAGGCCGCCGGCCATCAGGGCCTCCACAAGGGCCGGTCCGCCCTGGAAGATCTTTACTTCAACGTCAAGCCCCTCCTCCTTCCACGCGCCCATGTACTCGGCATAAGGGACGGTCATGACGTTGATGGGCAGAGAACCGATCTGGATCTTTCGTTGAAGCTTCTCGGCGCAGACGCCGTTCGTCGGCGCAAGGAGCACAAAGGCCAGCAAAAAAAGCCCACCCAGAACCAATAATTTTTTCAAAGTAGCCTCCTCCCCCGCCCGGGCTAACCCCCTTTTCATTTCTCCAAGGGTTTGCCCTGGGCCAATTGATTTGCCCACAGTTTCAATGTCTTCCTGTCGATCTTGCCGGTTCCAAGGATTGGAAACGCATCGAGGACCTCGATCCGCTCGGGATATTTGAATCGAGCCACTTTGAGGGTATCGAGGAATGTCCCTATCTCTTCGACCGTTATCTCCTGTTTTTCACGGGTGACGACGAACGCGCACGCCTTTTCTCCCATCACCTCATCAGGCATCGATACGACCGCGGCATCGGCCACCTTGGGGTATTTCAAGAGTATATCCTCGACTTCCTTGGGGTAGATGTTCTGGCCTCCTCTGATAATTATCTCTTTGCGCCGTCCGAGCAACTGCAGGTTCCCCTTTTCGTTGATCCTCCCCAGGTCGCCCGTCTTGTACCATCCGTCCTCTCCCAGCGCGATCCAGGCGTCTATGGTCATCGCTTCATCCTTGAAGTATCCGCTGCCCGTGCACGCGCCCCTTATGTACACCTCTCCTTCCTCGCCCGCAGGCAGCGCCCGGCCCTTCTCGTCGACGATCTCTATCTCTCCATGCAGCCACGGCTTCCCCACGCTGAAAAGCCGATCTTCGAAAGAGTCGTCGATGTCCGTGTGCGCCAGTGTCATGCTTTCGGATGTGCCCGATGCCACTACGATTTTGCACCACGGCATCGTCTCCTCGATTTCCCTTGCCACGGTCGGGCTCATTGGGGCCCCGCCGGGCCGGATGGCCCGGAGCGACCGGAGGTCGTACTTGTGAAAATCGGGGTGACGTAACATTCGGATGATCTGCGCCGCTACTAGACCGATGATGGTGATCTTCTCCTGTTCGATTAATTTCAGATCCTCCCCGGGCCCGGACCTCTCCTGAAGCACCATAGCGCACGGGACCTGGTAGCCCGCGTTCCAGATCGAGAGACCGGGTCCTCCGGCGATAGGAGCGATGATGCCAAGCACATCGTCTTTCGTGATCCTCATCCTCTCGACGATGGTCTTCCCGTGGAGGGTGGTAGGGGCATCTGGCCATTCGCATGTCTTTGGGAGTCCGGTCGTTCCCGACGTGCACTGAACGATCATCACTTCATGGGGTTTTATCCGTGACTCTTCGAGAGCGTCGGCGTCGCTGTCGCTGATCTCCTTCTCCATCAGGGACCGCACGGAGATCGTATCCTCGATGTTTTTACCGATGACGAAGATGAAGGCAAGGCCCGTGCTTTGTCTCAGCGCTCTCGCCATACCCAGGAAATCATAACTCGAATTCTCTTCATGTACAATGATCCCCCTGGCATTCACCTTGTTGATAATGCCCTCTATTTCCGCGTCGCGCATTGTCATTGCTGCAAATGCGGCGATAATGCCTGCCTTCGCGAGGGCTACCCGGAGGATGCAGTTCTCGATAATATTGGGCAGTTGGACGACGAAAACGTCGTCATGCTTGAAACCCATTTCCAGCAGGTGACAAGCTATCCTGTCCGAATGCAGCTTCAGCTCGCCCCAGGTGATCTGATTTCCCTTACCGTCCTTAACCGCCGCCATATAGGGGTATTCCCGGGCGTGACGGTCGAATATCTCAGCGAAAGACTCTCTACTCCATTGTCCTTCCCTGTAGTAACGCTCTATCATCGCGTCCGTAAATCTTGTCGGCTTCATTTGCTAAACCCCCTCTCTTTCGATTGTGGTGCTGCATCCGGTCCTTTATTTGAAACCCAGACGGCTCCCCCATTTCTCGATCGTCTTTTTTCGCACTTCGGGACTTATCTCGTTAACAGGAGGGAACTTGTCCCTCATATGGAACGGACGGCATGCGTCGATTATCAGCTTCGGGGTGGTGAGATCGCCCTTTTCCTTGGCGTCGGGCGACATAATAGGGTCGAGTCGGCCCGACCAAGTCCCCTTTATGATGTCGATGTCATTCAGAAGGTCGCAACGAGTCGCGACGGCCCACAGGACGTCGTCCGTATTCGTCGGATCGATGTCTTCATCGACGGTGATAATGATCCGGCTCAGGTAGCTGCTCCCATGGCAACCAGCCAATATGAGGGCTGCCTGTCTGGCGTGACCCGGATGGTCCTGTTTGAGGGATACGACCGGGATGAAACGCTCTCCGCCGCCCTCGAGATACCAGACGCCTCTCACGCCCCTGACCCCGGCGGATTCAAGTGCCTCCCACGCGGCGGGAGCGCAGGTGATCGGGACAGGGAACCCCGCAAACTGCCAGATAGAAGGCTTCAACGGAGGAGACGCCACCAGAATGGGGTTGTTCCGGTAGTAGAGCGCCTTCACCGCTACAGTCGATTCATACGCCTTGCCCCCGGCATAATAGCCGGTCCACTCACCGAACGGGCCTTCTATTCTCTTGTCCTTATCTGCCGGTATCATCTCTCCTTCGATGACTATCTCATCGTGGGCCGGGATCGGCAGCCCGGTCGCCTCACCTTTTATCACTTCGACAGGCTCGCCCTTTATCATCCCCGCGTAATCGAACTCTGAGACCTCTTGACCTACCGACAGCACTGCCGACATGTAGAGCACCGGCTCGGGGCCGAAGGCCAGAACCACGGGGCAGTTCTTGCCCGCCGCATAAAACTTGTCCCTTATGGCCCTTCCGTGCTTGCCGGGCGCAAAGTAGATCGACAGGGTTTTCTCGTCCTGGATCATGCACCTCTGGACGCCCGCGTTGACCCAGCCGCTGTCCGGGTCCTTCGTGACTAGGATGTGACCCGTCCCCATATATCTCCCGCCGTCTTTCTCATGGTATTTAGGGACGGGAAACTCGAGCAGGTTCACGTCGTTGCCCGTTCGCACGTTCTCCAGTATGGGGCCCGTTTTCACCTCTACCGGCTTGATCAGTTTCTTATCGGCGCTCGCCATGAACATTCTCAATAGATCGAGCTTGGAGGTATCGGGACTGACACCCAGCGCAAGGGCGAACCGCTTCGTGGTCTGATAGAGGTTTCCTGCAACCCTATACCCGGCAGGATAGTCCCCTATCTTGTCGAATACGGGAAGCGGGCCCTTGTTTTCCGCCATCAGCTCTATGATCGCTCCAAGCTCGACATCCCAATGCGCTCCTTCGACTACCTTGAGGTCTCCGTGTTTCTCGACCGCCTCCAGGAATTCTCTCACGCTCTTCACTGCCATTTGGACCCTCCTACAACGTTATTTCCTGTAAGTATTCCGGCCGGCGACATGGGCCGCTGCCTTATGCGAACCGGCAAGAGGACCGGCTTAAATGAGCATCGACAGAGGGAACTCGATCCGGACCGCATCGGAAGGGCAGTCGATCTTACAGTTTCCGCAGTGCCAGCACTCTTCGGGATAGATCACCGCAGGACCGTCCTCGCCCATTTCCAAAACGTCTCCTGGACAAAGGTCCACGCATTTATTGCATTTGACGCAACTTTCTTTGTTGAACTTAGGTGGCATTATCGCTTACCTCCTTATTCCGTACGCGGACGAGATAGGTTGGATGGCATTCTTGTCCTCAACTCCCTATCGGGTCGTAGGATGTTTTGATCTCTCCCGCTTCTCTCCATATCGATACGTGCTTGTGCCGAAGCTCCTTGTCGAATTCCACATCCGACCTCTTGTAGAACCCCGCAAAGGCCCCGCGCTTCATCACGGCAAGCACCATCATCTGGGAATAGGGCAGAAGGTGAAGCGCCTCGTTGGCGCGGGTAAGCTCGTGCGGGTTAGCGGCCTTTATATCTCCGCTGTGCCTTTCTATGAGACGGAGTTTTTCAAGGGCGATTTCCAGCCCCTTCCCGTTCCGGTTATATCCCATATAGAAATTCATGACCTGCCTGATCAGGTCCTCGAACTCACGCGGGGAATACCCTTCCTTCGTGCTGAGGGGGCGGTAGACCTTTTCTTTTTCGTTAGCTGTCAGACCGGCTTCCGGTTCAGGAAGCTTTTCCTTTCCGCGATGGAGGGCACTTTTTGCCGCTTCCCGGCCCGCAACGAGTCCGCCGGTCAGGGCGGTAGACAACATGCCGGAAAAGGGAAGGCCAAAAAGTCCAGGCAGGGTAACGGACTCGCAATCGTTGTTAACGAGCAGATTGCCTGCCCCCGAGTATTCTCCAAACTCTACTTCGAGCGGATCCTTCCTGATGTCGACGCCGCGCTGCTCCAGGTATTCGCCATAAGTATTCTTGTCCACGGGCAGATAGTAAGTAAGCAGGAGGTCTAGGTTCCGAGGGGAACAGCCGGTCATATCCGCCCAGAAGGGAGGGCCGTTGCCCTTCCATACCTCTTCCTGCTGAGCGACTATGTGGTACGGCCTTGCCGCCATCTCTCCCTGGGCATGATATTTTTCCATGAAGATCTCATTGCGGATGTTTCGCAGGCGGCCCCCCATTCCGCTGATGGCATTCATGCCGGGAGCCCCATACCCCTTGGGCAGCGTCGTGGAGACGCACTTTTCGAGGTTGACCATCTTTGCGCCGGCATCGGCTGCGATGGTAACCTGGGTGCCGTTATTGTAAGGGTACTGCCAGGCGTTAAACGGGTTGCGGGTGGAATTGTTCGACCAGGCCCTAGTCTGATGGGAACCCATGCACATGACCACACTCCGCGCCTTGAAGATGTGGAAGTCGCCGTTCCTTCTGTCGATCCCGAACGCCCCGCAGACCTTCCCGTCCTTCGTAAAAAGGCTCGTGATCATTACCTGGTTTATGATGTCGGCCCCTGCATCCCGCACACCGGCAGCAAGGATCCTCTTGCAGTAAACCCCGTTTTTCATCAGAAGCCACCACGGTCCTGGCTGGCCCAGCGCTTCCGTCCGCATGTACGAGCCGTCTTCGTTGCGGTAGAATTCCAGGCCCAGCTTCTCAACGCGGGTCACCATCGGTCCGATAGCCTTTGTAAAGGTCTTGTCCGTCAGGGCGGCAGTCACTCCCCAGCCGGGCCCCCTGTAGTACTTCGTTGCGGCCTCATCGGAGTCCCAGTCCGGCCCGCTGTTGAAGTGCGCCTGGAAATGGTCCTGGCCGCCTCCACAACAGCCGCTGCTGTCTATATGGCCCTTCTCTACGATAATGGCCCTTGCTCCTTCCTCTCTGGCCGCTATTGCAGCCATGCACCCGGCTGCCCCCGCGCCGAGAACGAGGACGTCGGTCTCGTGAACGAATTGGTTCGGTCTGATCCCGTCTGTCATGCTCTCTATCCTCCCTTCAGGTTCCTCGACATGCAAGAAATACCCAATAACTCTCGCTTCTCTTGTAACAGCGGCAGCTCAGAGAAGAAGGCCACCGGGCAAGCGCCGTCCTACCGTGTCCGCCGTAATCGTTCCTGGCACTGAGATAGAGCAATAAATATGCCGTCATGGGCCGGCCGGTCGAGTACGCTGTTCGGGAGGCAAAAGCAAGGAGATTCCGGCGGGGGCGCATTAAGGCATGATGAAGGAGATTCAGGCGATCCCGAGGGTGCCGGTTGTGGTGGTGACGGCAATTAATAAGGATGGAAAACTGCCCTTGCGTGACGCCGTTAACCGAAAAAGAGTGTTTCAAAAGTGGGACTGTTTCATAATAGGAATGTTTCAGCCTTGCTTGAGCTTCCGCCAGAGGGTCGTGCGGCCTATGCCTAATCTTTTAGCGAGAATTGTCTTGTTTACGTGCAGTTCTTCACTCTGCTTGAGGATCACCTCGCGTTCATAGTCGGCCAGGGTTGCCTTCAGGTCGCTTTTCTGGGCCTGCTTTATGGGAAGCGGGGTGAAGGCCCCGAACATCTCTTCGAGAAGTGGCCTTATCTCCTGCTCGACCGAGCCCACCTCCATGGTCTCCACGAGCGCGACGAGCCTCTTAATAACATTCTGGAGCTCACGAACGTTTCCCGGCCATTGATAACATAGAAGGAGGTTCTCGTATTTCTTGAGGATCTGCTTTATTCGCCGAGCGAGATGGAGGTTGCAGCACCATTTGTCCACCAGAGCGGAGGCCATGACAGGCACGTCCTCTACATGTTCCCTGAGGGCAGGCAGCCTCAACTGCAGAACATTCAGGCGGTAATATAAGTCCCAGCGGAACAAGCCTTCATGCAGGGACTTTTCCAACTGCCTGTTTGTGGCCGCGATGACCCTCACATCGACGGGGGTCACCTTGCCGTCGCCTATGCGCATCACCTCTTTCTCCTGCAGTACCCTCAGGAAGTGGCTCTGCCCTTCTCGGGAAAGCTCTCCTATCTCGTCCAGGAAGATAGTCCCGTGGTGGGCAAGCTCGAATACACCCCTCTTGCCTCCCCGCCTGGCGCCTGTAAAGGCGCCCTCGGCATAGCCGAAAAGCTCGCTCTCGAGCAAGCCGGGCGGGATGGCGGAACAATTGACGGGCACGAAGGGCTGGTTGCGCCGGGGGCTGGCGTTGTGGATACTCTGAGCGAAGATCTCCTTGCCCGTCCCGCTTTCCCCGGTGATAAGAACCGTGTCTTCCCGGGCGGCAAAGCGAAGCGCCCGGCTGACAATCTGCTGCACGACCTCGCTCCGGCCCACGATGTTGTCGAAGGTAAGCTTGGCCGTGAGGCCCTTCGTATGCGACGCCACCCTTATTCTCTCCTCCATCGACTCGATGGCCCTTACCTCGTAGAAGGTAAAGATGGTGCCGATGATCCGCCCTTCCTCCGCGACAGGGATCCTGCTCACTACCAACCGCTTCTGGTTGAGGGTGACAATCTCTTCTATCTGCTCTTGGTCCGACGCGCCGTACGACTGGTCGCCGAAAATCACTTCCTGCACAGGCCGGCCCATCGCCTCATGCGCCGTTATCCCAAATATCCTCTCCGCCGCAGGGTTGAACACACTTATTTCGTTCTTCTCGTCAGTCACTACTATGCCACTGAAGGAGTGCTCTGCGACAGACCTGAACTTAGTCGCTTCGCGCTCCTCCTTCCGGCGAACCGATTCTATATGCTGGGCCTGCACAAATGCTTTTCTGACGTCTTCCGGTCTTGGAAGCCACGGAACGCAGGGAATGCCTACCTCCCGCGCCAGCTCGAGGATAATGGCGCCACCCACGACCGCACGGATACCTTCCTCGCGCGCCTGCCTAAGCTTCGCAATGCCGTCCTGCTCGTCATAGAAAACATACTCAGGGATTTCGCATTTCATGATCGACTGGACTACTGATAGATGGGAGCAATGGTAGCGGAACTCGAAGAGGGCTATCGGCTCGCCGTATTGCCCCCTGGCCTCACAAAGCGCGCGGGCGCTATCGAGCAGGGTCAGGGGGATAGCGACTATAGGCGCATTCACCTTGCCCCAGAGAAAACGCGCATTGTTTTCGGGCGTCACGAACACGGTGCAACCTTGCTCCTGGGCCCTTAGTGCCGCGACTTCTGCGGCCTCCATTTTACCCTCCACAATAGTTGCCTCTTCTTCCAGACCTTCGAGCGCCGTTTTGTAGAGGTCCGTCGACTCCGGGGAGGGAGATATAAAGCAAATTTTCGATCCCATCGGTGCAATCCCCTTTTTTACTGATGACCTAACTTCTACACCCAAACCGCCCCCGGTTGTCAAGACAAAACTGCGTAATGTTCCTGCAATACGATTATGTCACCCCTTAACTGCAATATGAAAATGTCACCCCTGACGATAACAAGTGACGCAAGGGGGAGGTGCTCCGGTGAGAAAAGGGGTGACATACGGTAATTGTATTGCAGGAACACTAACAGACTCTTTGTTGACTTTAAAGAGCAAATAATATAGTTTTGTGCAAGCTTGCCGCGTTTCTAGGGTTTTCCGTGAAGCAGGAAATCGCGTATTCCAAACTGAGGACCTTTTGCTATATCTCCACGGAGAAGAGCTTTAAGAAGGCTGCGGCCAGGCTCTGCGTCACTGTGGGCGCCCTTAGCCAGCAGATGAAAGACCTTGAGGCGCTGTTAGGGAAGAAGCTCTTCGAAAGGTCCAACCGCAAGATGGTACTTACATCCGATGGTTTGAACCTGTTCAATCTTGCTGCCCCTATCGTGGAAAAGTGCGAAACGGTGGGGTCGAGTTTGAGCGGATGTCCGGTACGATCCAGGGGCAGGTCAGGATCGCTTCATTCACCGCGATGTTCCTCTACATTTTTCCCCCGTACCTGGCGAAATTCGGACGGCTTTATCCCGAATGCGAGGTTATACTGGCCAATGTTTCCGGTAAAGAGATCCGTTCCATGGTGATGTCGGGTGAGGCCGATTTCGGCATCGGCTCAATGGTGGCCCTTCCTGAGGGCATGGTCGGCAAGGAGCTATGGTCCTTCGAAAGGTATTTTATTGCGCCCCTGGGTCATCCTCTTTCGAAGATGAAGAAGATAACGTACAAGGATATGTCCAACTACCCGATAGTAATGCCCGATCAGGGCGGAACGGGAGGCGGCCAGCTCGAAAACCTTCTACGGTCGTTCAACCCTAACCTCAAGATAAAAATGGATGCTATTAGCTGGGAAGTTGTCATGAAATATGTAGAATTGGGATATGGCGTCTCCGTGGCGCCGGCCCTGGTTATCCAGCCGAAGGACAGAAAACGTCTTTACGTCAGCAATATCTCCCGATCGGACAAGATGGCCGGACTTTCCAGGTACGGGATACTCATCAAGAAGGGGAAGTACCTGACTCCTGCCGCCAGAGAGCTGATCAAGTTCCTGGCGCCCGGATTCGGTCCGTTGAAAGAGGGTGGCTGACCCTCCTTTCGGCCCGTGATCGACTTATCCCGTCATCTTCTCAGTTGTATCCCGGCCTTCTCTCTGTCCCAGGTGTTTTCGGTGATCCCCGCCTGTTTAAGAAGATACTTCTGGATGCGCTCGGTCGGCGTCTTCGGGAGGGCTTCCATGAACTCCACGTAACGCGGCACTGCGAAATAGGGCATCCTTTCGTTCGCCCACCCGACCAGCTCCTCAGGCGTAAGGGTCTCGCCCGGCCTCAGGACTACGCAGATCTTCACCTCGTCCTCGGAAAGCTCCGACCGGGCTGCGACGGCGGCGGACTCGAGGACGGCCGGATGGCTGTTGATCACCTTTTCAACCTCAAAGGAAGAGATGTTCTCGCCTCTTCTCCGCAGGGCGTCTTTCTTCCTGTCAACAAAGTAGAGATAACCGTCCTCATCCTTTCTGGCCAGGTCGCCCGTATGGAACCAGAGGTTCCGGAAAGACTCCAGGGTTTTATCCGGCATATTGTAGTAACCGAGCATCATGGTAAAGGGCTCGAAGGGGCGAAAGACGATTTCTCCGGGAACACCGGCAGGCACCTCGTTGTCGTCGTCATCGAAAATCCTGACGTCGTATATCGGCAGCGGCCGTCCGCAGGAGCCGGGCCTTTTGCAGTCGAGCGAGGTGTGCACGGGAATGCCTATTTCCGTCATTCCGAACCCCTCCATGCACCTGAACCCGAATCTTTTTTCGAAGCGATCGATGACAGGTTGCGGACAGCCTCCGCCCAGGGCTATCCTTACCGGGTTGTCGAGATCGTTGTCCTTCACCGGCTGCTTGTCGAGGATCGGGATTACTGCGCCCAGGTAATTGAACTGCGTTGCTCCGTATCTGCGTATATCTTCCCAGAAGCGGCTGGCGCTGAACCTATCGGAAAGCACCATCTGGGCTTCCGCGAGCAGGGCCGTTATCGTTGTCAGGCATTGTCCATTCATGTGGTAAAGCGGCAGGAACGTATAGAATATATCTTCCCTCCCCCCTTCTCTGAGGGGAAGGAGCTGCCCGGCTACTGCTATCCAGAACTTATGGGGGCCCAGGGCGCCTTTCGAGACGCCCGTTGTCCCCGACGTATAAATGATGTTCTGGGGGTCGGAAGGATAGACCTTGATTCCGGCCGCGTCCTCCGGTGCATCGAAAAAGTCCTCGAAGCCGATCATCGGCACCCGGCACTGCCTGGTCTCCTCTTCTCCGAGCCCTCCCAGGACTATTACCCTTTCAAGCTTGGGCAGGGCGCTCTCTATAAGCTTCAGCCGGTCGAGGAATTCGCGCGCCAATACCAGGATTCTTGAATCGGACTGGTCGATGACGTGGCGCAGGAATTCCCCCTTGTAAGACGTATTAATCGGGACCTCGACGGCCCCTATCATCGCCGAACCCCACCAGACGAACAGGTACTCGGGGCAGTTGGGAAGCATTATGCTTATCTTGTCCCCCTTCGCTATCCCGAGATCGAGGAAGCCGTTCGCACATCTTCTCGCATAACGGGTCATCTCGTTATAGGTATACGCCTGTTCATTGAACCGCAGAAAGACCCTGTCCCCGTTCTTATGCGCCCTGTCCTCGATCAGCTCTCCGAGCACCGGCGGGGCGGATACGCCAGCCATTTCTTTACCTCCCTCTTTTCCGGTCGCGGGAGCCTCACTCGCCCATCAGGTCGCAAAAGATCTTTGCCGCTTCATCGGCAAAGGAGGCGTCCGTAATATGGGCGTCCACTTCCCTGACCTCCACTCCGTCCTTCAGCTCCTGCTTCAAGACATCGAAAAAGGCGAAATTGGCCTCCGGGTCGTCAAAGTGCTCCTTATCCCACTTGTCGAGGATGGAGAGGCCGCGGAGCGGAAGGATCACGCCCGTCTTGCCCTTTGCCTTATTGATCTTTTCGGCCATCGACCGGGCTACCTCGATCATTTCCTCCTTGCCCGTCCGTAAGACGTATATGCCGGTCCCATGCGTATGGACGTACCTGTCTCTGAACCGTCCCGGAATGTTTTCAGGTGATCCATAAATAATGTGGTCGATATTCCCCGGTGCTATGAGCTGGGGTATCCCTTTCCTGCCCGCCCCCTCGAGCCTCGCCGGACCGGCGTCACCCCATCCCCCGTACAGGTGGTCGACCAGCTCGTTGGTGGATAAGTCGAAGACCCCTTGGATCAGCCCCCGGTCGATCATTTCTTCCATGGCCCCGCCGCCGACCCCGTTCGAATGAAAGATCACCGTTTCATAACCCTTCTCTTCAAGCACTTTTTTCACCCGGAGACAGCAATTGGTTGTGCCGCCCAGCGTGGTCATGCCTATGAGGGGCTTCTCCGAAGCCTTCACTTTCCCGGCGGCCGCCATCCCCATCACCGCGCCGGCCGCCTGGGTGAGCGTAACCTCGGTTATCCTGTTTAAGCCGGCAATATCGGCGATGGAAGAGATCATGACGATGTCTTTCGTCCCGATATACGGACGGGTGTTGCCTGAAGCGATTGTGGAGAGCATGACTTTGGGGAGACCGAAAGGCAGGGCCCTCATGATACTTGTTCCCAGGGTTGTCCCCATCGTTCCGCCGAGCGAGATAACGCCGTGCAATCGGCCGGCGTCATAAAGCTGCCGGCAGATCAGGACCGCTCCGTCCGATAACACTTCCATCATACGGTTTTCCTGCCCGCCCTCTCCCATGGCGAGAAGCTCACCAAGACTGCTTCCCGCGGCTGCGGCCACTTCCTCCCTGGAGTAAGCGGGGGATACAGGGAGCGTCCCGCGATATCCGGTGCCTACGTCGATCGTGGTGACCGTATACCCGGCCGCTTCGATGAGCTTCTTCACGTAAAGCAACTCTTCCCACTTTGTGTCGAATGTGCCTACCAGAACGATATTCTTTATCATGCCGTTCCCCCATTCAACACGCTGTCTTCACGTTATCCCCTAGAGATGCATCAGCGCCGCCATGGATGCCGAAATCGCGGCTATCTTCCTTTTGTCCGCGCCGAAATAGACCAGCCTTTCCCCCAGTGACTTCTCCCCCTCAGCAAAGGCCTTTACATCGTCGAAGAGGCGGCCCTCACGGTCAATAAAGCGGGTATCGAACTCCCCCTTTACAAAGCGCGGGTTGTCCATCACCGCCTTGTGGAAGCAGATATTGTTCTTCGGTCCGATGATCACGTACTCGTAGAGGGCCCGCCGCATCCTGGCGATTGCCTCGCTTCGGTCCCTGCCCCATACAATGAGCTTGGAGATCATGGGGTCGTAAAACGCGGGTATTGTGTACGAGGCATAGACGCCGCTGTCCACCCGTACCCCCGCGCCGCCCGGTTCGTGGTAGCTCTTGATCCTGCCCGGCGTAGGCACGAAATCGCCAAGCGGGTCCTCGGCATTGATCCGGCACTCGATGGCGTTTCCTTCGATGCGGATGTCCTTCTGGGTCACGCTCAGGGGAAGCCCGGAGGCGATCCGTATCTGCTCTTTCACGATGTCAACCCCTGTCACCATCTCGGTCACGGGGTGCTCCACCTGCACCCTGGCGTTCACTTCA
This sequence comes from uncultured delta proteobacterium, assembly GCA_963835595.1. Taxonomy (GTDB): domain Bacteria; phylum Desulfobacterota; class Syntrophorhabdia; order Syntrophorhabdales; family WCHB1-27; genus CAWEPK01. Next base: position 825,932 of record CAWIGL010000002.1, read on the forward strand.
AGGAAGTAGAATTTGCCGCCGGAGAACAGGAACTCGACCGTCCCTGCCCCGAGGTAGCCCACCCGCCTGGCCGCGCTAACGGCGACCTTTCCCATTTTCGAGCGGAGCGCCGGCGTGAGCGCCGGCGAAGGGGATTCCTCGATCAACTTCTGGTGCCTGCGCTGAATGGAACATTCCCGCTCGCCCAGGTGGACTACGTTCCCGTGTGAATCCCCCAGTATCTGGAACTCGATGTGGCGCGAGTCGGGCAAGTATTTCTCGATATAAACCTCGGAGAGGCCGAAGGTGGTTCCGGCGATGGCCTGTGTTGACTCGATGGACCCGAACAGCTCCCTTTCATCGGAGACGACGGTCATTCCGATGCCTCCGCCGCCTCCTGAGGGTTTGATGATAACCGGATAGCCGATGCGGCCGGCGATGCCCCTCGCATCGGATAGGTCCGATACGTATCCGTCCGTGCCGGGCACAACGGGTATACCGGCCTCGATCATTTCCCTGCGGGCCGCCACCTTATCACCCACAAGCCCGAGTACGCGACTCGAAGGTCCGATGAACGCGATCCCATTTTCTTCACAGGCCAGGGCAAACGTCGGGTTCTCGGCAAGGAACCCGTAGCCGGGATGGACCGCATCGGCGCCGCTTTTCTTGACCGCTTCAATCACTTTTTCGATATTGAGGTAGCTCATGGAGGCGGGCGCTTTCCCGATGAGATGCGCCTCGTCGGCGTACTTCGCGAACAACGCATCCTTGTCAGCCTCCGAGTAGACGGCGACGGACGCGATCCCCATTTCACGGCACGCGCGCATCACACGGACGGCTATCTCTCCCCGGTTAGCGACGAGGACCTTTTCAATCATCCTGCAGTACCACCATCAACACGTCTTCAGGATTGATCATGTCGCCTTCCCGGACGCATATCTCCTTTACTACACCCCCGTGGGCGGCATTCACGCGCCTCCTCATCTTCATCGCCTCTATCATGGCAAGCAGGTCGCCCGGAGATACGCGGTCACCCACTTTGACCTCGCAGGAGAGCACAAGGCCGGACATCCCGCACGTCACCGCTCCGGGCACATCTTTCGATGGTCCGGCCGGCTTCACCGCCTCGGCCTGCACGGCGGCCTCCGTCTTCCCGGCCCCATCAAAAAGCGGCGACACCTTGACGTTGAATACTTCCCCATCCACCTCCACTGCAAATTCGACAGGGATATCACGACCCGGCAATACCGGAACCGCAGCCTTCGCCTGCAGCGGGGCGGCCGGCTTCCGCGGCGCGGTCCGGCTGGGGTGCTTACCGGGGATCAGGACCCTGAGCAGCAGCTCATCGTCAGAGAGGTCCGCTCCCATTTCCCGGCGAAGCTCCTCTATCGATCTGTCCCGTGGCTTCCAATGTACCAGCTCCCCGGCCCGTACCAGCCCATTATCCTGTCTTTCACATCCCGGTCTATTGGCGCTACCGGTTCTCCGTAGTATCCCAGCACGTACTTGATCGCTTCATCGGCGAACCGCCCGTACCGCTCACCCGATACAACGTTTTCCATAGCCTGCGCCCCTACGATCTGTGAATACGGTGTCGCCATTACGGGGTAGCCGAAATCCTTTCTCACCCGGACTATTTCCTCCAGGATCTCATTCAGGCGGTGTTCCATGCCCAGCTCCGTAAGCTGCCGCCTCAGGTTTGTCATCATGCCGCCGGGTACCTGGTGCTCGTAATGAAAGAGGTCATGTTCGGGCGGCGCCCCGATCGGCAGCCCTTCCCTTTCGGCGACTTTCCTGAAATGCTCCGATACTTCGGCAAGGGCGCCCTCGTCGATATCGGACGTAAAACCCATACGGCGGGCGTTCCTCAGAACGGTCTCCGTTGCGGGAAGGGAGGTGCCGTTGGCAAGAGGCGCCGCAGACGTATGGAGCGTCGTGACGCCGCATTTAATGGCCTCGAGATAACAGAGGGGAGCGAGTCCCGCGTTGCAGTGGGCGTGGAACTCCAGAGGTATGCCTTCGCAGTTGCGCCGGACCGTCGAGATCAGCTTACCCGTGCGCTCGGGCGTCAGCACCCCCGAGGCATCTTCTATCATGATCGCGTCCACGCAATCCTTCAACTCGGCTATCATCCGGGTCTTGCGCGCCCAGTGATCGTCTGTATGCGCAGGACTCGACGTATACATCAGGGCCGGCACTACCTCGGCCCCCTCAGCCTTTGTTACTCGCGCGAAATAACTCAACTTCTCCATGTCTGTCTGGTAGTCGCAGATCCAGAAGCTCTTAATCCCGTTGGCAACTGATCGTTTTATCCAGAGGGAGATGACATCGCGGGGCGTGTCGATGTCGAACGTGGCGAGGCTTGCCGTCATATAGGCCCCACGGATGGGGGTGCGCGGCATCATCGTCGAAAGGATTCTGATCCGCTCCCAGGGGTCTTCGTTTGAATTGCGCACTTCGACAACGAACCCGTTGCCGCCTACGGTGGCGATGGCCTTGTACCCAACCCGGTCCATGGTCTCCGCGATCGGGACGATCATGTCCGTCCTCATCAGAAAAGCCCACAGGCTCTGCTGGGCGTCCCTTATGGTCTGATCCACGATCTCTATCTTGCTCACACGCGGTCCTCTTCTCCCACTCCCGATTATATCCTGATCGATATGAGGGCTCACCGGCTGAAGGGAATGTCGTCATCGCTCAGGAATTCGAAACTGTCCTTCCTCGGCGCCTTTCCAAGTGTATAGCCACCGCTAATGATAGTCAAACTAAAAATAGTAAATATAGTGTTTAGATAATCTGATTACTGTCACCATTTCAAGATTTTCGACCGGCCGCCCGCGCGGACGCGAGGTGCGAAGATAATAATTTAGAATACCTAAACATAACATTTATAATTTTTAGCTTGACTGCAATTGTATTTGGCTGCTACACTGGCAACATGGACTTTTATTAGAACAATCTGGAGACGCTCGCAGCATTGGGGCGCTGTTTCACGGGATCGTAGAAAAAGGGGGGGCGAAGGTATGCCATATGATAAGCCGATTTACGATTTCGACGAAGAATACGACCTCAAGTATTATAAAGCGTGGGTCCTGGGTGCACAGTGGTTCCCGCCGCCCCTGGTCCCGCTTTTCGTAGACCTTCATTTTACCTGGGGAAAATACGGTATGCAGTGGGCGCCGGCCACGCTGTCCGACCCGAGGACCAAGGGATGGGACTGGCGTGTCAGGAAGGGGGCCTGGTATCTGAGCGTGCTCGAAACCACTGAGGAAGAGAGAAAACAGCTCGAGCCGGTCTGGCGGGAAAAGATGCGCAAGATACTGGAGGATCCGTGGTCCACTTGGCAGGACCGTAAGCCGGGTCTCCACGAAAGACTCTTCGCTTTTGCGGCTTTTGACCGTGAGGGCGCGACCGACAGTGAGCTGGTTTCCCATTGGTACGATATCTGGAATTACAGCAAGTACGTGCAGGAGTGCCACTTCTACCCCATGTACGCCCTCGGCCAGGGGAATATCGTCTTCCGAAGGATGCTCAAGCAGCTTCTTAATATAACGCCTGCCGACCCGACCTATTCGGAGCTTCACTCCGGGTTCGAAAATGACTTCACCAAAATCACGGAAAAGATGAGCGAGGTGGCCGACCGGGCAATATCGCTCGGTCTTGCCGATATCTTCAGGGGTTCGGACCTTGGCGACCTGCTGCCTGCCCTGGCAAAGACCGGGACCGGGCAGAAATGGATCGAAGAGTTCGACCGATTCGTAAAGGAATATGGATTCATACGCAGGCGGGGCATGGAAATATGCACGCCGACATGGTGGGAGGATCCCAGTCTGCCGCTTGCCGATATACAGCGGTTCGTGGCGACGGGAGGGGGAGTGCGATCGATCGAAGCCCGGCCCCGCCTTGCAGCCCGCCGCAAAGAGGTAGAAGAAGAGGTGATAAGCAGGGTGCCCCCGGAACAGCGCGAGATGTTCAGGAAGCTGATGACATGCAGCCAAGCGTCCTCCGTATTCAGCGAGGAGCACACGATGTACGTTGAGATGCTCGGCTTCAGCGTGGTGAGGCTGGCCGCAATGGAGTTCGGCCGGCGCTTCACGGCGAAGGGGATGCTCGACAATCCCGACGACATCATGTTCGTGCATAGCGACGAGATCGCCCATGCGGGCATGATTCAGGCGACATGCGATTTGAGGAAACTGGCGGAAAAGAGGAAGGCGGAGTACGCCGGATATCGGGAGATCGAGAATATGCAACCGTTCATACTGGGGGACGCCGCCAAGCTGGGAGAGATTGTCGACGCGGACGTCGTGTTCGCCGTAAACGCTGCCCCGCCCGTTGCTAGCCCGGAAGAGGTGGGGGCGACACTGGTGGGCTGCGCGGGCGCGCCAGGCGTGGCCGAAGGCACGGCGCTCGTATGCATGGGCGATGAGGATATGGATAAAGTGGTTCCGGGCACAATACTTGTGGTACCTGCCACTACCGCAAGCTGGACGCCCGTGTTCAATATTGTCAAGGCCGTTGTCACAGACGGCGGGGGCTACCTGACCCACGCGTTGATCGTTGCCAGGGAATTCGGCATCCCGGCCGTGGTCGGCACACAGGAAGCGACACGCAAGATAAAGACAGGCCAGCACGTAAAGGTTGATGGAAATCTTTGCAGGGTATGGGTCAGTGAATAAATGACCCTGCTGCAAGCAGCAGGGTATCCGCTGAACGCTTTTCGTGAGCGGGGACGACCCGCAAGCGGGTACCCCGGCGAGCATAGCTCGTGGAGGGGGCGCTGAGCCCCAATAATTGCCTGTTATAAGGTGTGCCAAAGCTCCAACGATGATAGTCGGATGCGAAAAGCGCGGGAACGAAAGAGCGCACAAAACAGCTTTTATGTGAGGAGAGGGTGATAGTATCCCTGTAGCAAGCTACAGGGAATCAACAAGTTGAGGCACGGCCCGTAATGGAAGAAAAGCAGTTGATCTACCTGATGACCGATCTCTGCAAAGAGCAAAACGACCTCGTCGGCAAGAAGTGCGCCAACCTAGGGGAACTAGCGCGAATCGGCGTCCGGGTCCCTCAGGGCTTCGCGATCTCTGTCTATGCCTGGCAAAGGTTCGTCGAGATGACGGGCATAGCCGGAGAAATGAGACGCCTCTTTGAAGAGGAGGGCAAGGATCTCCGTGTCCCGAGCAAGGGCAGGGAGATAAGCAACGGTGTGAGGGCGTTGATCGAGGCCCAGAAAGTCCCGGTCGAGATCTCGGACGGCGTGCTGGAGGGTTACGGACAACTGTGCAGGCAGACCGGCGAGCCGGACATGCCTGTCGCAATAAGATCGGCCGGCGCCGTCAGCATGCCCGGAGCAATGGAGAGCTACCTGAACGTGAGAGGCGAAGCCGATGTGCTCAAGAAGCTCCTGAGGGTCTGGAGCAGCGCCTACACGTACCGCGCCATCCTCTACCGGCAGACCCACGGCCTGAGCGTCGATTACGCACCTATCGGCGTAGCGGTGCTCCAGCTCGTGGATGCCAGGGCTGCGGGCGTGCTGATGACCGCCAATCCCACCTCCGGCAATACCGCCGAGGCCGTGATAGAGAGCAACTGGGGGCTGGGTGAGAGCGTCGTCTCGGGCGTGATCAACCCCGACCGGTTCAACGTCGCAAAGCAGGAGCTGGCAATAACCGACAAGGTCATCAACAGAAAAACGAAGCGGGTAGTTTCGACGGCGGGCGGCGCCGAGCTTGTGGACATCCCGGTTGAGCTGCAGGATATGCCCTCCCTCAGCGACGACGAAGTCAGGCTTCTGGCTAAAGAGGGCGTGAGGATTGAAGGACACTTCGGAGAGCCTACGGACATAGAATGGGCATACGCCACGGGAGACGCTCCTTCGGAAGAGAGGCTGTACTTCCTGCAGGCAAGGCCGATGAAACCGCTGCCTGCTTACAGGAATGCCATAGATAAGATTCTCGATATGATGCTGCGCTGAAAAAGGAGAGGTGGGCAGGCCGGGATTGTCCGGACGAAGAGCCGTTCGGCGGCGATAATGGCCGAAGCGTCTTTTTTAGGACCTGTTTGGAGGTGGAGGTTATGAAACAAGACCGGAGAGAATTTCTCAAGACCGTTGCTTTGATCGGGTCATCAGCGGCCTGCCTGGACTATGCCGGAATCCTCAAGAAAGCTTCCGCCGAGGAGAAGACGGAGATATTGAGCGAGGTCAGGGGCTATACTTACTGCGACGGCTGTAATCACATGCCTGGCTGCGGGATCGTCTATTATCGACGCGGCCCGGTAATAACGCGCCTGGAAAGCCGAAAAGATTTTAATTACCCCACCAATACCCTCTGCTCCAAAGGCTACGCCCAGCTTCAGGAACAGTACCATCCGGCACGGCTGAGATATCCCCTGAAACGGACGAACCCTAAAGGAAAACCCGCCAAATGGATGCGCATATCGTGGGACGAGGCGATCGGCACGACGGCGCGACAACTAAATAAGGTCAAGGCCAGATACGGCCCGGACAAGGTCTTTTTCTTCACGGGCGACCCCAAAGAGATGCGGTCGATACTGCAAAGGCTGGCCTACTCCTTCGGCTCCCCAAACTTCGGGACGGAGAGCTCTACATGCTGGAGGTCGACCGTTGTCGCGGGGCTTCTCCTCTGCGGTCCGTTAAAGGGGATAGTCGGAGAGGCCACCATGGGGTTCCCGCCGACCAAGGGCACAAAAAACTGCTTCATCTGGGGCGTCAACCAGTCTTACTCGGTGCCGACCCAGATGAAGATGCTGATTAAGGCGAAGAACGACGGCGTTAAATTCTTCATCGTGGATCCCCGCAAGACGCCGATGGTCAGGGCGCTTGAGGGCGAGCACCTTCCCGTGAGACCCGGCACCGACGGCGCCCTCGCCCATGGCATCATCCACGTTATGATAGAGGAGAGCCTTTACGATAAAGATTTTGTGGAGAAGTGGGTTGCGGGGTTCGACGAATTGAGAGAGTACGTGAAAGACTTTACCCCCGAAAAGACATCGGCCATCACGGGGGTGCCGGCCGACAAGATCAGGGAGGCGGCGAGGGCTTTCGCGAAGGGTCCGACCACCGCGCTTTTCAGCGCCTCGCCGATAGTCCACCATACGAACGGCAACCAGAATTTCAGGGCCGTTCTCTCGCTGTTCTTTATCACGGGTAATTTCGACCGGCCCGGCGGCATCATCATGCCTCCGCCCGACGTTATGCCCCACTATACCATAGGGCCGGCCGGCTTTACCCGGCGGGCCGACCTGCTGCCGAAACTGGAAAGCCGGCGGGCCGATCTGGGCCACTTCCCCGTTTGGGCCGAATTGATACCCGAAGTACAGGCAAATCGCATCCCGGAGTACGTAGACGAGGGCAGGATCAAAGCCATGCTCCTCTTCGGAGGCAATACGAAGATGTGGCCCCAGCCGGATCTCTATCAGAAAGCACTGATGAAGATGGATTTCGCGGCTGCGGCCGACTACTTCTACCGCCCCTGGACACACGATTTCGTGGACATTCTCCTTCCCGCAGCCACCTGCTTCGAAAGACTGGCGCCGCCTTCCAACTTCGGCCGCAATATCTACCTTCGGCAGCCGGTCAAGCCGCTCGGCGGGGCGAGGGAAGACTGGCAGATCATAACGGATATCGGGGTCGCTCTCGGGTTGAAAGAAGAGTTCTTCAACGGCAACCTCGAGGCCGTTTTAAACGAGTATCTCAGAGAAACGGGCGTTACCCTGGAGCAGCTCCGAAAAGCGCCGGGCAACACCGCCAACGTGCCGCTCAAGGAGCCCCCGAAGCTCAAGAAATACGAGCTCGGACTGCTGCGCAGCGACAAAGCACCCGGCTTCGAAACCCCAACGGGCAAAGTCGAGATTTACTCATCGATCCTCAAGAAACACGGTTTCGACCCTTTGCCGACGTATAAAGAGCCCCGGAGAGCCCGCAGAGCAGACCCGACCTGGCCAGGCAGTATCCGTTGGTGCTGATGACCGGCGCCCGTGTCCCATTCTACACGCATAGCAAGTGGCGTGAGGTGCCGTGGGTGAGCGAATTCCAGCCGGAGCCCGTGGTCAACCTCAACCCTAATGACGCCGCTGTCAGGGGGATCAAGGAGGGCGACAAAGTTACACTCGTCAACTCACACGGCAAGATTACGGTAAAGGCCCACCTTACGGAGATGGTGATGCAGGGCCTTGTGGACATGTTCCACGGCTGGGCTCACCAGGACGTCAACGTTATGCTCAGCCGTGATTTCGATCCGATCGGGGGGTTCCCGCCGTACAAAGCGGCTTTGTGCGAGGTAAAGAAGGTTGCCGTGTAGCTGAAGCGCAAGGAGGAGGGGCCATGCCGCGATTTGCGATGGTGGTAAAAACAAGTCTGTGCACGGGATGCCAGACATGTTCCGTAGCTTGCAAGATGGAGAACCTGACGAAGCCGGGCTGCGCCCGGACTATAATAACGGAGCAGGTGACGGCAATCTGGGATGTCAGGATGTGCAACCAGTGCGATGACCCTCCGTGCGTGAGCGTCTGCAAGGCAAAAGCAACATGGAAAAACGCCGTCGGGATCGTTGTCATTGACGAGGAGAAATGCGTCGGGTGCGGGGCATGTCTGGCGGCATGCCCTTACGACGCTCGCCGCCTCAATACGAAGCGGGGTTACTTCGAGGAAGATACGGCCTTCGAAAAAGCAGCAAGGGAAGCAAAGGAGAAACACAGGATCCACGTGGCGGGAAAGGCGGACAAATGCGATTTCTGTGCGCACAGGCTCGAGAAAAACCTGGCGCCCATGTGTGTTGAGGCCTGTACTACCAATGCGCGCATTTTCGGGGACATAGACGACCAGAGATCGGAAGTGGCCCAACTCGTTGCAAAGGGGGCAAAACCGCTCAAGCCCGAATTGGGGACAAGCCCCAAGGTCTTCTATGTTTAGCAATGGAGGTGCGGAACCGAACCCTTCGGACGGGCGGATTCTTAGGGAGCTTTTCCGGCGCTGTTGTCTGATGAGGGGGCGGTAGGCCGTATGGAAGAAAAGAAGCAGCACCTTTTTGAACGTCTCGTCACCGGCTGTATGGCCAATACGGGACACAACTGCCCCGGCCAGGTCCTGGGGGTGCGAATGGCCGCGCTTGCCTTGAGCATCATCGGGATTGAGGATCCAAAAGGGAAGGACAGGAAGCGCTTGATTGTCATTGTCGAGCTGGACAGGTGCGCAACCGATGCCATCCAGTACGTGACGGGCTGCTCCATAGGCAAGCGCACCCTCAAGGTCTTCGATTACGGCAAGATGGCAGCCACGTTCATAAACCTGAGCACGAACGTTGCGGTCCGGGTGGTTGCGAAGGAAGAGGCGAGAGAGATTGCAAAAAAGCATTTCCCGGCAATAAGGGACAAGTACCTGGCACAGGCGCAAGCATACAGGATCATGGCAGACGATGATCTTTTCGAGGCCCACAGAGTGGTTATCGGCTTCCCTTACAATCAAGTGCCCCTGAAGGAATCGTTCAGAACCCGATGCGACAGTTGCGGCGAGTACATCCAGGACCGGAAGGAGGTCCGCATCAGGGGGATGGTCGTTTGCAGGTCCTGCGCCGAGGGGCGGTACTACATTCTCGGGGATCGCCTGTCACTCGATGTCTCACGCTGCGCCGCGGCATACGCTGCGTCGTCAACCTGAAACTCCCCGATATCGAACCACCTGGTAACTTTTCCGGCGCCGGAGGGTCAAAAGATACAAAAAGGGCTTTCGGGAATTCCCGAAAGCCCCTGTCATTGCTTAAATTGCGGGGCCAAGATTTGAACTTGGGACCTTCGGGTTATGAGCCCGACGAGCTACCTGACTGCTCCACCCCGCTGCTAAAAGATAACCTTATCGGCCGTTAAAGTCAACTGCCGTAAGTCAAACCGGTATTCGGAGCCGCGCGACCGTGTCTCCCAGCTCTGCGAGGCTTGCGGCGACGGTGACGCCCGCGTCCCGGAGGGCCTTTATCTTCGCCTGCGCGCCCCCCTGCCCGCCGGATATGATCGCCCCCGCGTGGCCCATGCGCCTGTCTGAAGGGGCCGTGAGACCGGCAATGAGGGCAACGAGGGGCTTCGTCATGTGCGACCGGAAGAACTCGGCCGCCTCTTCTTCCTGGCTGCCGCCGATCTCGCCTATGAGGACGACGGCCTTCGTCTCGTCGTCTTTCTCGAACAGTCCCAGGATATCGACGAACGAGAGGCCCACTACCGGGTCGCCCCCTATGCCGACGCACGTCGATTGCCCGATGCCCAGGGGCGTCAACTGATGGACCGCCTCATAGGTAAGCGTGCCGCTCCGGGAGACGACGCCAACGGGACCTTTCATGTGGATGTAGCCCGCCATGACGCCTATCTTGCAGCGGCCGGGCGCAATGACGCCCGGCGTGTTCGGCCCGATGAGGCGGACCCCTTTCTCGTCGAGGTAGCGGACTGCCGTGACCATGTCGAGGACGGGGATGCCTTCGGCAAGGCAGACGACGAGATCGACGCCCGCCTCGGCCGCCTCCATGACCGCGTCGGCCGCAAAGGCGGCGCGCACGAAGATAGCGGAGGCGTTAGCCCCTGTCTCGCGCACGGCCTCCCTGACCGTGTTGAAGACCGGTACGCCCTCGTGGACCATGCCGCCTTTGCCCGGCGTCACGCCCGCTACGACCTTCGTGCCGTATTCCCGCATCTGCTTCGTATGGAAGGCGCCTTCCGCGCCCGTTATGCCCTGGACGACTACGCGGGTCTCTCCGCCGACGAGTATGCTCATGCCGGACGCCCCCTTCCCATCTCCACCCGTATGCTCTCGACGGCCTCCTTGAGGCTGGCCGCAGGGATGAAGCCGATGCCGGAGGCGGCGAGTATCTTCTGCCCCTGTTCCTTGTTCGTCCCTTCGAGCCTTACGATGACGGGGAGATCGACGGCGAGCTCCTTTGCCCCCGCCGCGATGCCCTCGGCAAGGGTGTCGCAGCGCAGGATGCCCCCGAAGATGTTGACGAACAGGAGCTTGACGTCCGGGTCGGAAAGGAGTATCCGCAAGCCTTCCTTTACCATCGCAGACGTTGCGCCGCCTCCCACGTCGAGGAAATTGGCCGGCTCGGCCCCTGCGAGCTTGATGAGGTCCATCGTCGCCATAGCAAGGCCGGCGCCGTTCACCATGCATCCCACGTTCCCTTTCAATTTTATGTAGTTGAGGCCGGCCTTGCGGCCTTGCTTCTCCAGGCTGTTCTCAGGACCTGCGCCGCTCAACGCCGCAAGCTCCGGCTGGCGGAAAAGGGCGTTGTCGTCGATGGCGACCTTCGCGTCGAGGGCCATGATCCCGCCCGCCTCCGTTATGGCGAGGGGGTTGATCTCCACAATGGAGCAGTCGCACGCCGTAAAGAGCTTGTAGAGCGTCACTGCGAGTGAAGCCAGGCGGCCGACGAGGCCGGCAGGGACATTGAGGCCGAAAAACGCTGCCGACGCCTGGAAAGGGCGTAACCCGAAGGCCGGGTCGATATACTCGACCCGGACTTTTTCGGGCGACTCCGCAGCCAGCTTCTCGATCTCGACGCCACCGCTTCCGCTTACGATGAGGGCGGGGCGCTTCTTTGACCTGTCTATCGTGATGCCCACATAAAGCTCTCCGGCCGCCCGAACGGCCTCTTCTACGAGCAGGCAATCGACGGGCTGCCCTTCCGGCCCTGTTTGTGCGGTCACTAGATTGCGGTTGAGGAGGGCCGACGCGGCGGCTTCCACCTCTTCGAGAGTTTGGGCCACCCGTATGCCGCCCGCCTTGCCACGCCCGCCCGCATGGGTCTGCGCCTTCACTACGACGGGCGGACCGCCAACCGCCTCCGCCGCAGACAGGGCCTCGGCGACAGTCCGCGCGACAATCCCCTTCGGGATGGGGACGGCGTACTTCCCGAAGAGCTCTTTCGCCTGGTACTCGTGGATCCTCATCCTGTGCGTCTCCTCTTGTTGCGCCCGGCCGCCCGACCCGCTCCGGGCGAGCTTGCACCCCAGTTTAATATCATCCGCCGGAGGGATCAATATAATTATGAGCCGTTGCGGGAGCTGAGACAAAAAGCGATATAGAGCATATTATAAGGCAGCGGCGAGAGCGGGCTGTACTATGTTTGTGGGGTGGGATGTTAAGACATCGATTCTATTATAAGACTTCAATATGCCAAAAAAGTGGTATAGTCTTTACGTGGCAGGTCGTCTGATTATCGAGGAGGGAGCATGAAGGCTGTAGCCATAAACGGGAGTCCCCGCAGTAGGGGCAACACGGAGATGCTGCTCGGGAAGGTGCTAGAACCGTTGACAAAGGCCGGCTGGGAAACGGAGATCGTCCAGCTCGGAGGAAAGAAGATCAGGGGATGCACGGCGTGCTACCGTTGCTTCGGTGCTAAGGACGCCCGGTGCAGCGTAAAGACGGACGTCTTCAACGACTGCTTCGAGAAAATGCTTTCCGCAGATGCGATAATCCTCGGAAGCCCGACCTACTTCACGGACGTGACAGCGGAGATGAAGGCGCTCCTCGACCGCGCCGGCCTGGTCAGCGTTGCCAACGGAGGGCTGCTAAGGGGAAAGATCGGGGCATCGGTCGTCGCAGTGCGGCGGGGCGGGGCCACGCACGCCTTCGACACGATGAACCACATGCTCCTCATGTCCGGGGCCATTATCCCCGGATCGACGTACTGGAACATGGGCTTCGGCCTGGAGAAAGGCGAAGTCGCCAACGATGCGGAGGGCTTGCGGAACATGAAGGACCTCGGCACGACCATCGCGTGGCTTGGCAAGGCGATGAAGGCCCATATGAAGAGCTATCCGAAAGGCGCAGTAGCCGAAGGGTAGCGGAAGCCGCTTCAAGCGCTCATAATAACATCAACTGCCGTCGTAAATGAAGCAGGCTTCCAAAAACCCGCGAGCATCGATGCAAAAGATGAAACAACGCAGCCGATGTGATAGAAATGTATCATGCGATACGCGACGTTCGCCATCCTCTGCATAACGATCGCCGCGCTCTCGTCCCTGGGAGCGGCGGCAACGTGCCTTCAGGCTGCCGAGCCCGCCGCCCCCCTGCTCTGCGAGGTCAGGGAGCCGGAAAGCTCCTTGCCGGCCACAGTGCCGGCGGACCGCGTCCGCCCTGGGACCGAGAAGATCGATCTCCCTGAAAAGCACAAAAAGAGGTGCCCCGAAACGGGGTACGTCAACTGCATGCCCCCCGTTTCGGAAGAGAGGCGGGAGAGGTGCAACCGGGAGTATATCGAGTGGATGAAGGAGCACTGCCCGGGCGCAAAGGTCGTCTATTGAGGGGCCCGACGATACGTTAGGTTGCCTGCTTCCCCCTCTCGGTATTACACTATAAAATAGGACGCGGACGGCGGAATATGAGATGATGCGATACGACGAAGAGCGGCGCGTTCCATATGGCGCCTGGGAGGTGCGGGCGATGGGAAAAAAGATCGGTCTTACTGCGACCCTTGCCGCACTTTGTGTGATTGCCTTTGGCTGCTCGCAGGTGAATATGCGCGCGAGAAGCGACATGCACGAGGGCAAACGGGCGCTCGACGATGGTAATTTCGTGGTCGCCGAGGACCTTTTCTCGAGGGCGGCGCAGCTTGAGCCGAGCGCGGCTGCCTACGCCTTCGCGGCGACCGCTGCATACAACGCCAACGATCTCCAGGACGCCGCCGGCTTCATCGACGCGGCCTCAAGATTTAAGAGCACTTCGGATGTCTACCCGCGCATCCTGGCCTACAAGGCCCTCATCTTCTTCAGGCAGGGCAGGTACGCCGAGGCGATGGAGGCCATCAACGCCTACCTCGCCATCGGCAAGTCGTACTACCCGATAAGGAACGCCGACACCATCCGCCGCATGACGGCCGCAAGCCCCATCGACCTCGTCTACCTCCAGGCGCTCCTCGAATACGACGTGAGGCGTTACGAGAGCGACATAAACCAGTGGGAGAGCGAGGGGACGGGGTACTTCAGCTACAAGTACGGCCCGCCGTACGTGCGGACGATGCCGGAGTGGTAGCGGCCGCCGGCGAGCGGCCGGCGCTCAACGAGCCCGCCCCATATCCGGCGATCATAAAGCCTCATGGAGGCACTTCCGCCGGCCGGTTGAAGGCCCGTCCCTCCCGGCCTCGGATAAGGGGTCACTTTTTCTGATAGAGGGGCGACATGCTCCTCAAGAAATCGACGCTCCTCTTGAAGGCCCTCATCGACGCGTCGATGTCGTCCATCGTGTTCTCTATCCCGAAGGAGAAGATAAGGGTGCCCTGGGTTGAGGCGTAGTCGCGTCCTATGGACGTAAGGACGTGGGAGGCGCGCAGCGACCCCGTCGCGCAGGCAGAGCGCGTGGAGACGCAGATGCCCTCCTCGTCCAGCATGAGGACCATCGATTCCCCTTCTACGTACCGCACCGAGCACGAGATGAGGTGGGGAAGGCTCTTCGTCGGATGGCCGTTGATGACTACCTCGTCGATCTCGCCGATGCGCTTGAGGAAGGCCCTTTTCAGGCCCAGCAGGTGCTCCGTCCTGCCCGGCATCTCACGCCCGGCAAGCTCGGCCGCCTTTCCCATGCCGACGATGCCGATCATGTTCTGCGTCCCCGCCCTCAGCCCGTTCTCCTGTATGCCTCCGTCGAGCAGGGGGGCCACCTTGACCCCGCTGCGCACGTAAAGGGCGCCTACACCGGACGGCCCGTAGAACTGGTTGGCGGCCATGCTGAGGAGATCGACGCCGAGGGCATCGACATTCACAGGCACGACGCCGGCAGAAGCGACCGCGTCCGTATGGAGCAGCACGCCTTTGCTCCGCGTTATCTTCGAGATCTCCTCTATCGGCTCGATGGTCCCGATCTCGTTATTCGCGTGCATGATGCTCACGAGTATCGTCTGGTCCGTTATCGCCTTTTCGACGTCTGCCGGGTCCACGAGGCCGTATTCGTCAACGGGGAGGGAGGTCACCTGGTAGCCTATCCTCATCAGCGTCCTCAGCGACCGCAAGACCGACTGGTGCTCGATGTTCGACGTAACGATATGGCGCCCCTTCTTCGCCAGGGCAAAAGCCACGCCCTTGACTGCCTGGTTGACCGATTCGGTCCCGCACGACGTGAAGACGATCTCGGCCTTATCGGCGCCTATTAGTTGCGCGACCTCCTGCCTCGCCCCCTCAAGCGCCCCCATCGCGGCGTCCCCCACCTTGTGCTGGCTGATGGGGTTGCCGAAGCCGTCGTCCATGTAGCGGACCATCGCCGCCTTTACATCGGCGTGCAGCGGCGTTCCCGATATATTGTCAAGGTAGATCATCGTCATTGTCCTCTCTTCGCGCTCGGCAGGTCACTTAAGCGCCCGTGGACTTCCCGCAGTTGCTGCACAGCAGCTCACCGGAGGATAGCTCGTGCTCGCAATAGGGGCAGTAACAGTCCTGCCCGCTCCGTCCCTGGTATTCGACCTTTCCGCCTCTCGTCTTCTTCGGCCGGCCCTTTTGCCTGTCGTAATAGTCCATGATCGCCTTGTGAAGGGCGTCCGCGCCCAGGTTGGAGCAATGGAGCTCGTTCTTCGGCAGCTCCCCCAACTGCGCCGCCAGCGTCTCCGTGCTTATCCGAAGCGCCTCCTGGAGCGTCTTTCCCTTCGCCATCTCGGTAACGATGCTCGATACCGCTACGGCCGCTCCGCACCCCAGGGTCTCGAACTTGATATCCTCGATCCGGCCCTCCTTCACGCTTATCATGATCGTCATCATGTCCCCGCAGACGGGGTTGCCGACCTCGCCGACGCCGTCGGGGTTCTCGATCTTCCCCCTGTTGCGAGGGTTTCTGTAGTGGTCCATCACCAGCTCGGAATAGGCAGACATAACAGCCACCTCCTTTGGCAAACCTAGTATACTTTTTTCCAGGGGCCTTTTAAAGACCTGCAAGCCATGTGCTTCCCTTGCCGGCGCTTCCCGGACGCGGCTGCGCCTGTTGAATGGAGACCGCTTACCTTTGCAAGATGCCCTATAACCGGCTGGATGGGCATGAAAGAACCCGGCCCGCGCCGATCTTGGGGAAGGTCGCGGGCCGGATGTTGTAGGCTCCCGGAAAAAAGGGGGGATCGGGGGGGTCCTAAGAACCGGAAGCCATCAATTTTTACATAACTCCAAAAACTGGATACAATAAATGCAATATCCGGGCCATAGCTCGCGGCGGTGCCGGAAAGAAGGCCGATGGCGGGAAATGGAGTGTAATTATTGCACTTATTCGACCATTCGACATGTTCGATCTATGGAGATTTGCGGACGCAGGGCAAGAAAATATACCGGATGCAGTTGCGACCGCAAAATATGACAGATGTCGCCGGGAAATATGCCAGAACGGTCAAGGGGCCGTTAAATACCGTGGCGCCTGTAGAAAACGCTCATTTTTCCTTGTCCGGCGGGCCGACCCGCACCTTTACCATACGGTCGGGAAGGAGGTATCTCCTTGCCGCCTCGTTGACCTCATCGGGCGACACCTTCTCTACGCGCTCCGGCCAGACTTTGAAAAGACCGGGGGCCAGCCCGTAGATCGTATCGAGGCACATGCTCGATATGATGGCGCCGTTCGTCTGCATCTGGATGTAATGGTTGCCGATCATGTAGCGCTTTGCGTCGGCCACCTCTTTTTCGTTAAACCCCGCCTTGCGTATGTCGTCGATCTCTTCCCCGACGATGCGCTCCACATCGGCCGCGTGCGACCCGTCGGTCCCTATGTAGATGCCCATCGCGCCCACCTCGTAGGCCTCCTGGTTGAAGAAGGTAACGGCGTAGGCGTAAGGGTTCTCCTCCCTGAGCTTCCTGTGGACCCTCCCTCCCATGCCGGAGAGGACCGCTTTCATTACCTCCACAGGGTATCTGTCGTCGTCGATCAGTCCGGGGCCGATGAAACAGAATATCAGGTGCGTCTGGTACATGTTGCGGCTGAGCGACCTCTCGCGGGACGCGCCCAGGCGGTAGGGGACTTTCTTGAGCCTCTGCCCGCCGCCCTTCCAGCCGGAAAAAAGGCCCCTCACGAGCTCTTCCGCCTCTTTCCGCTCGATGTCGCCGGAGAGGGCGAGGACCGCGCCTCCGGGGACGAGGTAGTCGCTGCGCAGGGCCTCGAGGTCCTGCAGGGTGAGGGCCGTCACGTCGCGGGCGGACCCGATCTGGTCCGCCGCGTAAGGGTGTCCCTCGTAGAGCAATCTGTTCATCTCGGTGAAGGTGTACTGCAACGGGTCGTCGTCGCGCCTGCGGATGTCGGACAGGACCTCTTCCTTCACGCTGCGCGAGCTCGTCTTCCCTGATGACGTTCGATACGACCAGGTCCTTAACGAGGGTAAGCCCCTTTGCAAAGTCTTTTGAGAGGAACCGGCCGGAAAGGCCGAATACGTTCCTTCCGCTGACCGGGCCGATGTCCCCCGCCATCACGTCTATCTTCCTTGCGATGCCCTGGGCGTCGAGGTCCTCCGTCCCCCGCAGCAAGAGGCGCGACAGGACGTTGAAGCTGCCGTTTTGGCCCCGCCTCTCCTCCTTGAGGCCGCCGGGGAAGCCGATCATGAGGGAGAAGCAGGCGCTCGCCGTATTCCTGTTGTAGACGCACCTCATGCCGTTGTCCAGCGTAAAAGTGAAGGGGTTCTTCTCCTTGCGGGGCAAAAGGACCACGGTGACGCGGGCCTCACGCATTAAGTACGCGTCCGCGACCCTCCTGAGGTCGTCCGCCGTGACCCTGTCCACTGCCGAGAGGTACTTTTCGCCGTAATCGGGGTCGCGGGTGAGCGTCTCGAATGTGCCTAGCTGGCGCGCCTTTCCCTGGACGGACTCTGCGCCGTAGACGTACGAGGCCCTGACGATGTTCTTCGCCTTTTCGACCTCCCACGGCTCAAGCCCTTCCTTCCTGATCCGCATCAGCTCGCCCTCGATGCCTTCTTCGACTTTTTCGTACGCCGGGCCCGCAAAGGTTGCAAACAGCACTAAAATGCCCCTCCTGACGGGCGTGAACACGTACGAATCCGCGTCCGTGACGAGTCGCTCTTTATGCTTGAGCACCGATTGCAGGCGGGAGCTGTCGCCGTCCGTAAGGACCTTCCCCAGCACGTCGAGGGCCGGCGTGTCCCCGTCCGTGAATGGGCCTATGGGATAGGAAAGGGCCAGGTAGCTCTCCGCCACGTCTTTCTCGACGATCTTCAGGCGCTCCTGCCCGCCGGGCGCCTCCGGCTGCGCCTGCGCACCTTGCGCCTCGGCGCCCGGCCCCGGAAGGCCGCCCTCCAGGACGGCAAGCATGGCCTCTTTGTCGAAATCACCCACCGCCACGACGGCCATCCGCTCCGGCCGGTAGTGGCCTCCGAAATAGGCAAGGATGTCGCCCCGGCCGATGGAGGCGACCGATTCGGGGTAGCCGATGATGGGCCTGCCGTAAGGGTGGCCGGGGTAGCTCGCGAGGAAAAGCTCGTTGAAGAGCTTCCGCTGCGGGTCGTCCTCGCCCATCTTTATCTCTTCCAGCACGACCTTTTTCTCTTTTTCCAGCTCTTCCTCGGGAAAGGCCGGATGCGTCACGGCATCGACAAGGAGCCGCAAGCCCCCTTCGAAGGCGTCGCTCGGGACGACGATGTGATAGACCGTATTGTCGTAAGACGTGAACGCGTTGATGGCGCCGCCCATCGCCTCGATCTTCGGGGCGATCTCGTAGCTGAGCGCCGCCGTCCGTCCCTTTGAATATGAGGTGCTCTATGAAATGGCTGATGCCTGCGATCTTCTCGTTCTCGTAGGCGCTTCCCACCTCCACCCAAACCTGGACGGCGGCCACGCCCGCCCCTCTCCTCTGGTCGATGATGCATCTCAGCCCGTTTTTCAAGCGTATCACGTCCATGGTTTTGCTCTCCGATAATAATATAGCGACCGGCGCGGAAGAAGGGGAGGCCTGCGCCGGCGGATGGGCTAAAAGCCCACCGGGCGTTTTCGTCCGGCCCGTAAGCCGGCCCTGTCAGGGCGGCGTAACGGCGGCCAGGCGGTTGACTATCTCTTCGGTGCCCTGCAAGCCCCTCCATGAGGTTGGCCACCGATATCCTCTCGTTCAGCCCGTGCATCCCCTTCTGCTCTTCCTTCGTCAGGGTGATGGGGAAAAAGCCGTAGGCCGGGATGCCGAGGTTCCGGAAATGGCGCAGGTCGGTCGCGCCGGTCGTCAGCGACGGCAGGACGGGGATGTCGCCCTTTAAGCGACCGCACTGCCGCGGCGATCTCCCGGAAATAGGGCGTATCGTAGGGCGAGGCAGCCGAGTCCGTCCTGCCCGTGAGGAGCACCTCGACCTCCGGCCCCGCTATTTTCCGCATCCTTCGGATGAAGGCGTCGTGGGAGGCGTCCGGCAGTATCCGCGCGTCGAACTGGGCGGTCGCTTCCGTCGGGATCACGTTCACCTTTTCGCCGCTTTTGAGCATGGTCGAGGTGACGGTGTTGCGCAGGATGGCGTTCAGGTGAGGGTCGCCCTCGACGTACGCGATGGAACCTTTTGTCTGCGAGGGCCTCTTTCACGCTCGCGAAACGGAAGCCGCCGATTTTCCCGCCTTGCAGCATACCGGTGAGGTATCGCCTTACGAGGCCGATGGGCCGCAAGGGCGCCTTTGCGGAGATGACCTTTCCGGCTGCCCGGATGATCTTGTCGTTGGCGTTGTCGCCGTGGGGCATCGAGCCGTGGCCGCCCGTCCCCTTCGCCTTGAGCATGAACTGGCAGACCTTCTTTTCTGCCACCGACACCTGGGCGTGCAGAAAGCCCTCGTCTTCCGAGATGGAGCCGCCCTCGCTCAGGACGAACGAGGCGCTCTTCAGCTCCCGCGCCTTCTCCAGCACGTATTCGACGCCGAGCTTGCCGGCTCGTCTCCTCGTCGCCGGTGGCGAGGAAGATCATGTCGCCGGCCGGCGTGATGCCCCGCCTGTGGAGTCCGATGAAGGCGAAAGAGCAGGCAGATGACCTGGGACTTCATGTCGATGGCGCCCCTGCCGTAGACGAAGCCGTCCTTGACGACGCCGCCGAAGGGCGGCGACCGACCATCCCTCGTCGCGGGCGGGCACGACATCGATGTGGCCGAGGAGTATCACCGGCTTGCCCGGCTTTTTCCCTTTCAGGCGCGCGAGTAAGTTCGCCCGCAGCGGCTGGGGCGAGTAGATTTCTGACTCGATGCCCTCCTTTTTCAGCATCGCCTCGATGAACCTGGACCGCGCCCTCCTCGTTCCCCGGCGGGTTCGACGTGTCGATCCTTATGAAGTCCGAAAGGGCCTTTACGACCGGACGGGCCCGCATCAGCGCTCTTCATAGCGCACCATGTTCTTCCCTTCGCTCTTTGCCTGATAGAGGAGCTCGTCCGCAGCGCCTATGAGCTTCCCCGCGTCCCTTTCCTCGCGGTAGCTCGCCACGCCGCCGCTCATGGACGCCCGAATGTCCTTCCCTTCGTGCGGGAAGACCTTCTCTGCAAGCTTCTGCCTCAAGCGGTCCGCGATCACGGCCGCGGCGCCGCCCGTCGGTTTCCGGCAGGATCACGAGGAATTCCTCCCCCCCGTACCTCCCCACGCTGTCGATGCCCCGGACCCCGCCCCTGATGAGGCGCGCCACCTCGACGAGCACCGCGTCGCCTGCAAGGTGGCCGAAAGTATCGTTGATCTCCTTGAAATTATCGATGTCGAACATGATAATGGAGAGGGGAGAGCCGTACCTGCGGGACCGCTGCACCTCCTGCTCCAGCTTCGAGACGATGAAGAGGTGGTTTAGAGGCCGGTGAGGCCGTCGCAGACGGAGAGCGACTTGATCTCCTCGAAGAGGCTGATCTTCTCCAGGGCGGTCGCTATATGGGCGCAGAACCTCTTGAAGACCGATTCCTCCTCGTAGTCGAAGGGCGTGCCCCGGTAGATGCCCGCGTAGCCGCACGTCCTGCTGCTCGTCACCAGCGGGACTATGACGGATTTCAGGTCGTCCGAAGGCGGCCGGCCGTCCTGCCTTCTCCGTGACGACGACCTTCACCTTCTGCTCCCTCTCCTGCTCGGCGAGACGCGCCATCTTCTTGATGAGCGTGCCCGTTATCACCTCTCCTATCTCCTCGCCGAGGCGCGACGTTGGGGTAGACGTATATCTCGAACTCCCCCTGCCTGGGAACGAGGGCGGCGAAGGCCTCGAAGGAGAGGTAGTTCTTTATGAGGGAAAAGGAGTGCTTGAAGATCGAGGCAGGCTCCTCCGTCTCGCCTATCATGTGCTGAAGGCCCTTCACCAGCTCGAGCTCCAGCAGGTTGAGCTTGTCCGCTTCGCACGCTTCCTTTCCATCTCCGAGGCGGCGGCGGCCGACTCGCGCCTCCCCGCATATTCTTTTATCGCGTTGTTAGCTATGAGGTAGACCTCTTCGCTGCTGGTTATCGGCTTGTCGATGCACGCATAAGCCCCGCATTTGAGCGACTGGAGCCTGCTTTCCGCGCCGCCCGCCGTGACTGCGATTACCGGCAGGCCGGGCCAGGCCTGTCCGGTCCTGCCGAGCACATCTTCATGGGCACGGCCTTCCGGGGGCGTGATATCGAGGAAAAGCGCCTCCGGCCTCGTCTCGGCTATAAAGCGCCGGACCTCTCGGGTATCAGGGAGGATGTCGCCTTCCAGGTCGTCGTATTCCCGGAAAAACGCCTTGAACCATTCTTGAAGCGCAGGGTCGTCGGTAACGATGAGAAGTCTTTTCCGTTTCTCCATAAAAAAGAAGGGGGGGACCGAGCCCCCCCTGGAACTACTTCTTACCCTTCTTTTCCTTCTTTGGCGCCTCTTTTTTCTTCGGTGTCGCCTTCTTAGCTCCGCAGCCTTTCATTCCGCATGTCATGCTCGCTCACCCCCTTTCCAAAAACCATATTATGTAAAATGGTCTTTCTTGTCAATAACAATGTGCGCGCTTGTCGGAACTATGCCGCCACGACCTCCTTGACTTCCGGCACTTCCTTTTTCAGCTCGCTCTCGACGCCCATCTTCAGCGTCATCATGCTCATGGGGCAGCTACCGCAGGCGCCTGTCAGCTTGACCTTAACCACGCCGTCGGTAACGTCGATCAGCTGTATGTCGCCCCCGTCCCTCTGCAGCATGGGTCTGATCTTCTCTATAACCTTTTCCACTTTTTCCTTCATCGTTTCCTCCGCTTATGTTTTCTCCCTTGCGGGATTACCTTAGTATAACCCTCTGAAAGGCCTGTGTAAAGCAAGCTGAAACGTTATTTGCCGCGTCCGAAGCCGGGAAGAGAACCTGCGATATTCCGGGAAAACGCAAGGACGGAGATCATGGCGCCGAGGCCTTCCGGGTTGATGAGCCATTTCGCGGACATCCTCCCGGCTGCGGGCATCCCGGCGAGCGCCTCAAGGGCGCCCGCAGCGCAGAGGAAGCGGTACTGTGCGGTCTCCCCTTCCCTGCGCCACCCTGCGTCTTCGAGCATCGCGCCGAGGTGATCGAAGTTCACGTGGTGGGTGATGTCGATTGCGCCGAGCTCCGCGAGCAGGTCGTCGCGTATGTTCCTTTGCTTGTAGCCGAGGCCGCTTCCGCCGAAGAACCTGCCCGCTGCGATCTCCGCCCCGTGGTAGCCGTAATCGAAAATGAGAAGGCATCCTTCGGTGACGATCCCCGAAACTGCCCGCACGATGGGGAGCGCCGCAGTCGTCGCCTCCGACACCTGTTCCTCGTGGAGGTAGACGGGATAGCGCCGGAGGAAGTCGGCGAGGTCCGCGCCGGGAGGACCGGACTGCTCGAAAAACCCGTCCTCCCAGCCTACGTAAATCTCCTCTATTGCGCCCTGCCTGCTGACTATCTTGTGGAAGGGCAGCGCGTCGAAGAACTCGTTTGCTACGACGAAGGTCAGACCTTCGAGGCGCGGGACCTCGTCGAGGCTTTCGACCCAGCCTATCCTGTCCCGCTTTTCCTTCTTTCCCTTCTCCAGAATGATGTAATGCTCCAGGGAAAGGCGCGTGAAGGCAGAGGCGATATCGACCGCCAGCCTGCCGGAAGCACCGCCCAGCTCCAGCACGTTGACCGACGATCTGCCGAGCCGCCCGCAGACGTCTTCGATATAGCGGCCTAAAGTGCGGCCGAAAAGGGCGTCTATCTCCGGGGACGTGCTGTAATCGATCCCCTCCTGCTTCCCCGCCCTGTAATATCCGTGCCGCTCGTCGTAAAGGACTGTCTCGACGAAGCTTTCATAAGAAATGGGCCCTTCGCGGCCGATCCGCGCCCGAAGGCGTCCTTCCAGTTCTTCTTTGGCGCTCATTTTCCTTTGATAAAGGCCCCTTACCTGGCCGCGCTCAGCCGGACCCTGATGAGGTAGCCCTGGAAGGCGAAGATCACGCCGTCGGGGACGATCTCGTTGAGCAACAGCCCGGGCGCAAGCTCCTGGCCCTCCTGGAGTATCTTTTCATTGATCCTGACGACCCGCGTCTGCCGGTCGGGGCTGTACGCATGGCCCGATATTTTAAATTCCGGCAGTGCCGCCCTGACTGCGGGGGGCAGCTCGCCGATCTCGAAAACCCGGCCCGCTGCCTTCCTGCCCCTTTCCCTGCCGCCCTCCTGTCTGCCCGGCAGCCTCTCCTTTTCGGCTGCCCTCGGCTGGGAGAACGACGGCGCCGCAGGCGGCGCTACGACAGCCGCAGCATCGCTCCGCCCTGCCTCTGCGGGCGGGGCTTCTTTTCCGCCGGTGACAACCATTTGGTTGACGGCAGGCTGCGATGCCGCCGGCGCCCGGCCCGCTTCCGGCCGCGCGACAGCGGCCTGCGGTGTCGTGACACCTGCGCCCCCCGCTGCGGCGGGGCCGGCCGCGACCGGCTGTCCTGCTTCCTTTATGCCGGCGGCGGCATGGTCCGCCGGGGCCGTCCCTTTTTCCGGCTCGCGGCCGTTCATCCACCAGATCATCACCAGCGCGTTCAAAAGGAGCACAGCCGCGAGGATATAAGGCCAGACAAGCCGCTTCTTTCGCGCCTCCTCGCTGCCCGGCGAGAAAG
This sequence comes from uncultured delta proteobacterium, assembly GCA_963835595.1. Taxonomy (GTDB): domain Bacteria; phylum Desulfobacterota; class Syntrophorhabdia; order Syntrophorhabdales; family WCHB1-27; genus CAWEPK01. The sequence continues at coordinate 849,894 of CAWIGL010000002.1, forward strand.
TGAGGAGGCGCGGGGTCTCCTCTCGCTCCCTCTTCTGCTCCAGCTTTTTGAGCGCTTCGAGGATATAGGACATGCTACCTCGTCCCTTTCCCGCTAAGGAGTGGATCCCCTTTGGCCGGCGCTATTTTTGCCGCCCCCGTCCCTTTCGGCGCCTTTGCAGGCTTCGGCGCTTCGGCGGCGGTTGTACCGGGTTTGCTTTCGCTGGCACTGGTGGGGTTGCCCGTCCAGGTCCCGTTAACATAATAGAATAACGCCGCTGCCAGGGCGAGGACCAGGATGGCGGCCGCTGCGCCGTAGACGCCCACCCGCCTTTGCACCCCCGTTGCCTCCCGCGCCGCCTTCATCAGCGTCCGTGCGTCCACGCGCTCCTTTCCCTCGACGAAGGCGCCGAGGAGCGCCCTGTCGCAGATGACGTTGATGAGCCGGGGGACACCCTTGGTAAGCCGGTGCATCAGTCTCATGGCGGCGGGCGTGAAGGGTCGCATCCTCACGTTCCCCGCCTCGGATAAGCGGTAGTCGATGTAGCTCGGTATCTCGCGTCGTGGGAGGGGGCCAAGGTGGTAGCGGGCAGTGATGCGCTGCGACAACTGGCGAAGCTGCGGCGCAGCAAGCATCTCCCGCAGCTCCGGCTGGCCGATCATGATTACCTGGAGGAGCTTCTTCTCCCGCGTCTCCAGGTTCGTCAACAGGCGTATCTGCTCAAGTACCTTCGGCGAGAGGTTCTGTGCCTCCTCGACGATCAGGACGGCCCTCCGTCCCCTGTCGTGAACGGCCAGGAGGTAGTTGTTTATGCGGTCAACCAGCGCCTTCACGCTCGTCGTGCTTTTCGGGTAGGCGATCCCAAACTCGTCGCAGACGGCAGCCAGGAGCTCCTTGGCTGTCAGTTTAGGGTTGAATATGAAGGCAACCTCCGTGCCTTCCGGGATCGTCTCGAAGAAGCGGCGGCAGACGGTCGTCTTCCCCGTCCCCACCTCGCCGGTCAAAAGAACGAAGCCGCCTTCACCCGTCGTGCCGAAAAGGAGGTGGGCAAGGGCTTCTTTGTGGCCCTCGCTCACGTAGAAGCAGGACGGGTCCGGGACGATGGAGAAAGGCTTCTTCTTCAGACCGAAGTATTCTTCGTACATGGCTGCGAGCCACGCGGGCGCGGAAGCGTCCGTTCTTTTCCGGCCCTTCTCCTTTGCGCTGCGGGGCTGTTCCTTTATTGAATGATACCGTCTTTCAGAGCCTAAGATCAACAGAATTGAGGGCCGGGGCGAAAGGCAGGCTTAAGGCTTGGACCCGATGAGGCGCGCGTGCTCCTGCTTTACGCACCTGTCCATGATGAAGGCGACCCCTTCAGCCTCGGCCAGGGCCTTCGCCTCCTCGCTGACTATGCCGAGCTGGAGCCATATCGCCTTCGGGCGCATCGAGATGGCCTCCCGCACGAAGGGAAGGACCTTTTCGGCACTCATGAAGATATCGACTATATCGACCTTCTCCCCTATGTCTGCCAGCGACCTGTACGATTTCTCGCCGAGGACCGTCTCCTGCCCGGGGTTGACCGGGATGACCTTATACCCCTTCTCCATGAGGTAGCGGGCGACCGTGTTGCTCGCCTTATCCGGGTTTGCTGAGAGACCGACGACTGCGATGACCCGGCCGGCCGAGAGAAGGCCCTCGATGGTCCGGTCCTGTCTGTCGTCCGCCTGCGTTTCCCTGCTTTTTTCCATACCCCATTCTATTTCCCCGGAAGCCGCCCGTCAAGGACCGCCGCCCGGCAACCCACCGTCTTCGGGCCGTGGGGCTTCCCATAACCCCCCATCTGTGCTACTCTTATACAGTTATGTTCGGTATAGGTCTGCCCGAGCTCATTATCATTATTATAGTTGCCCTCCTCGTCGTAGGCCCTACGAAGCTCCCGGAGGTGGCCCGGTCCCTCGGCAAAGCGCTGGGCGAATTCAGGCGGATGGCCGACGATGTCAAGGAGACCATCGAGCAGGAAATGAACGTCGAGGAGGAGAAGGGCGGGCAGGAGAGCGGAGAAGCGCAAGGAGAGGCGTCCGGTAAGGGCGAGACAGGCGCCGGCGCTGCCGCCGAGCCCGAAGTGACGCCGGGCGAGCCTCCCGGTCCTGCGGAAGAGGAGCAAGGCGATCCTGAAGGTGGAGAGGGTGCGCCTGCCGGAGGCGAAGGCAAGCCGGAGGGGAGTTCGGAAGGCGCGGGTCCGGCAGCCCGCAGGGAACCCTCGGAGGGCACAGGTCCCGATGCACGAAAGGACGCATGATAGAAGAGAAGAAGCCCTTCACGAGCCACCTGAAGGAGCTGCGGGACAGGCTGGTCGTCAGCCTCATCGGCCTAGGCGTCGCATTCATAATCACGTACAGCGTTAAAGAGAGGATATTCCACTTCCTCATGCGCCCCTTCATCGAGGTGATGCCGCCTCACAGCTCCTTCATATTCACGAGCATCACCGAGGCGTTCATAACGTATTTCAAGGTCTCCATCGTGGCCGCCCTTTTCCTGGCGTCCCCCGTGATCCTCTACGAAGTCTGGATGTTCGTCTCGCCCGGCCTCTACGAGAAGGAAAAGAGGTACATCGCCCCCTTCATCATCTTCGGGAGCGTCTTCTTCCTGGCCGGCGCGCTTTTCTGCTACTACGTGACCATGCCCGTGGTCTACCATTTCTTCGTGAGCTACGCCGGCCGGATGATCATCCCCATGCCCTCCCTGAGAGACTACATGAGCCTGACGCTCAAGCTGCTCGTCATCTTCGGCCTGGTCTTCCAGATGCCCCTCGTCGCCTACTATCTGGCGAAGGCGGGCATCATCAACTACAGGATGCTCTCAAAGAAGAGGAGATACGCCATACTCGGCATCGTGGTGCTGTCCGCAATCATCACGCCCCCGGAGGTGTCGAGCCAGTTGCTCATGGCTCTGCCCATGTACGGCCTTTTCGAGCTGAGCGTCCTTATCGCGAGGGTCTTCGGAAAAAAGGAGGTCGTCGATGGAGGAACGGCTTAACTGCGTGATACTGGCGGCCGGCATGGGCACGCGGATGCGCTCCGCGCTCCCGAAGGTCGCCCATCCAATCATGGGAAGGCCGATGGTCCGCTACGTCGCGGATGTCGCGGCCTCCCTCTCGCCCGAGAAGATAATCGTAGTCACCGGATACGGCAGCGACGCGGTCGAGGGATGCCTGGCGGGGACGGGCGTCTCCTTTGCCCGCCAGACGGACCAGCTGGGAACGGCCCACGCGCTCCTTACCGCCGAGCCGCACCTCGGCCCAGGCGACATCCTCGTCCTCTACGGCGACGTCCCGCTCATAAAGGCCCCGACGCTCGCCGCGTTCATCGCCTTTTTCAGGCGCTCCGAAGGCGTCTGCTTCATGACGACGCGGGTGGACGACCCTTCGGGCTACGGCAGGGTGATCGTCGGCGACGGGGACGCCATAACGGACATCGTCGAGGACAGCGAGGCGCAAGGCGACGTGCGCCCGGATCGACGTAATCAATACGGGCATCTGCATGATAAGGCGGGACCTCCTTCCCCTCGTGAAGTCGGTGACGCCCGACAACAAAAAGCGCGAGTACTACCTGACGGACGTATGCAAGACCGCGCGGGCTGCCGGCGTCACGGCCACGGCCTTTTTCCACCCGCGCCCGTCTGAGGTCCTGGGCATCAACGACCGCGCGGACCTGCTGGAAGCGGCCACCGCCGTGAAGGACGCCATCCTCGACCGCCACATGGAGGCAGGCGTCACGATCATGGGGAGGAACACCTACATCGAGGCGGAGGTCGCGATAGGGCAGGACACGGTCGTCTACCCGGACTGCTACCTGATGGGGAAAACGGAGATCGGCCGCAACGTCTTCATCGGCCCGCATGTAGTCATCAAAGACTCGGTCATAGGGGACGGCGTCTCGATAGAGGGCTTCAGCTCCTTAGACGGCGCAAAGGCGGCGCCGGGCGCCAGGATAGGCCCTTTCTCGCGCCTCCGGCCGAACACGGTGCTTGCGGAAAACGTCCACATAGGCAACTTCGTAGAGCTTAAGAACGCGACCCTCGGCGAGGGCTCGAAGGCGAACCACCTCACGTACATCGGCGACGCCGAGGTAGGCGCGGGCACCAACATCGGCGCGGGCACCATCACCTGCAATTACGACGGCAAGAAGAAGCACAGGACCACCATAGGGGACCGCGTCTTCGTGGGCAGCAACACGGAGCTAGTGGCCCCCATCAGGATCGGAAACGATGCATACGTCGGCGCGGGCTCGACGATCACACGCAACGTCCCGGACGGGGCGCTCGCAGTGACGCGGGCTAAACAAAAACACATCGAAGGCTATTCAAGGAGGAAAAAATAATGTGCGGAATAGTCGGCTATGTCGGCGAGGACGAGGCATACCCCATCCTGATAGAGGCCCTGAAGAGGCTTGAGTACAGGGGCTACGACTCCGCCGGGATCGCCGTCTCGTGCGACGGCAGGATCGAGGTCGCCCGAAAGAAGGGCAAGGTGGATGAGCTGAGGAAGATGTGCGAAGGGGGGTTCAAGGGACGCCTTGGCATTGCCCATACGAGGTGGGCCACCCACGGCACGCCCTCAGAGCGGAACGCCCATCCCCACAGGGCGGGCGACGTTGTGGTCGTCCACAACGGCATCGTCGAGAACTACGTCGAGCTGAAGGAGCACCTTCGCGGCCGGGGCCATAAGTTCCTCTCCGACACGGACACGGAGGTCATACCCCATCTGATAAGCGACCGCCTGAAGGACGGGGCCGACTTCGCGGAGGCAGTGCGGCTTTCATTGAACGAGATGGCCGGCTCCTACGCGCTGGCCATAGTCAAAGAGAACGACAAGACCCTGATCGCCGCCAAAAAGGAGAGCCCGCTGGTCCTCGGCATAGGCGACGGGGAGTTTTTCATAGCGAGCGACGCCCCCGCCCTCATCGGCAGGACGAACAGGTTCATCTTCCTCGAAGACAACGACCTCGCAGTCATGAAGGACGGCAGGCTGACGCTTATGGATACCTCCGGCAGGCCGGTCGAGCGCCCGGTCCACGTCATCAACTGGACCGGCGCGATGGCCGAGAAGGGCGGCTACAAGCACTTCATGCTGAAGGAGATATACGAGCAGCCGAGGGCCGTCTCCGACACGCTCCTGGGCAGGGTCAGGGAGGAGCGGGGAGAGGTCGATTTCGAGGAGCTTAAGCTGCCCCCTTTGAGCAGGATCAAGCGCACCTGGATGATCGCCTGCGGCACCTCGTACCACGCGTGCCTCATCGGCAAGCACATGTTCGAGGAGAACCTGCGGATGCCCGTCGAGGTCGATATCGCGTCCGAGTTCAGGTACAGGAACCCCATCATGGGGGCGAGCGACATGCTCATCCTCGTGTCGCAGTCAGGGGAGACCGCAGACACGATAGCGGTGATGAAAGAGGCGAAGAAGCGGGGCGTCTTCACCCTGGCCGTCTGCAACGTCCTCGGCAGCACCCTGGCCCGCGAGTCGGACGGCGTCATCTTTACGCACGCGGGGCCGGAGATCGGCGTCGCCTCGACGAAGGCGTTCACGACGCAGATATCGGTCCTCTTCCTGCTCATGCTTCACCTCGGCAAAAAGCTGGGGGTCATGGACCATGAGGCGCTCCGCGCCAAGATAGGCGAGATCAGAAAGATTCCCCACAAGATACAGCTTGCCCTCGACGGGGCAGCCAACATGGAGGACCTTGCCCGCAAGTATATGCACTACACGAATTTTCTCTACCTGGGCAGGGGCATAAGCTACCCCGTCGCACTCGAAGGTGCGCTCAAGCTCAAGGAGATATCGTATATCCACGCGGAGGCATACGCCGCCGGGGAGATGAAGCACGGTCCCATAGCCCTCATCGACGAGCAGATGCCCGTCGTCTTCGTGTCGCCCGGCGACCATACGTACAAGAAGACGTGCAGCAACGTGGAGGAGGTCGTCTCGCGGCGGGGCAACATCATACTGTGCACGGACCTTGAGAGCCACGAGATGGCGCCCAAGGCATCGACCATCATGGGCGTGCCGGGGACGCTCTACGACCTCCAGCCTATGGTCTTCATCGTCCCGCTGCAATTGTTTGCCTACCACATAGCTAATTTGCTAGGGACAGACGTAGACCAGCCGAGGAACCTGGCAAAAAGCGTGACGGTGGAATAAAGGGGGCGCGCTTCAGGGCGTCTGGTGCGGGAGCAAAGGCAAAAAAGCGAAAAGCAACTGCGGAATACTCCCGGCGGCTGGACTCGCGCCTCTGGCGGAATCGCGATCTGCGGCGCCCTGCTCGCCGTGTGGCCTCCGATGTACGTATGTACGATCTCCGGCCGACACGTCTCACAGTGCATCCACACCTCCCGATTCCTGGAGGCGCTCCTCCAAGCCGCAACCGCCGCGAGTGGAATAAAGAGCATTCGTAAAGCGGCGGTAAAAGCGGGCTGTACTATGTTTGTAGAGTGGGATAACAAGCTATTTCGGTGATTATTCACTTGACGCAAAATAGTCATTCGGCTGCTCAATTCCCCCAAAGGTGGAGTTTAAGGAGTTTAAGGAATTGATTTTTGTTTAGCCGGAACGAGGCTATGTAAATTTTCCCAATAGGTCGCTTGTAATACTTGTATCCCGTAGGTGACAGATCGTAATGCCTTCATAAACTCCATCTCTGTCAATCCCGCGATAGGAAGGCCCAATTCTATCGCACATTGTTTCAATGAGTCATCTATTAGACAACCAAGACCAAGCATGGCGGCTTTAGTGAATAGATCGGCGCTTAACTTCTGACGCTGTGCCTCTGTTAGATTTTCGACTACAGATATTGACGACTCTCCTTTGATGTAGAGTCGGGCTGTAATTGACAAAGCAGAGCCATGTGCTTTTGGTCTTACCACATTCACACCTAACTCTGGGTCTTTTATGACGGTCACGCTGTAATGGAAATATGCATCATCATCTTTTAAGTTTTGAGACGGAACGTTAAATTCATCTAACCATATCCTTATTTTACTTTGAACGTTTTCCGTCGTGGTCTTAGATGCCTGTTCCGTTCTTATATTGTTCCACATGGCAATGTCCAAAAAAACCAATGCCGCCACCCCCATTGCGAATAGTCCTGTGAGCACCGGAGCGAGTCGCTTATCCTTCCTTGTTTTGAGGTATCCCGCTATTGCTCCGGATATCGCCGCAATTCCCCAAAACAGGACATTGCCAAGCACGCTATGAAATAACGAACCAAAATCCATAAGGGGAGATTACTACACCTCCGCCTATTTGTGTCAAGCAAATAATCACGGACATTTCGATATCTTTACGTCCGTTACATCCCGGCCAGTACCCACAAATAGAGGGAGGCCACAGAGCCGTAAGGGGAATAGCGCTTCCGGTAGCGCTCGAACTGTTCTTTCGTCAGCCCTTTAAGCCCGTAAAGGTTCATCATGCCGCGCCTTATGGCCTGATCTCCCCAGCTTACGACATCCGGCCTGCAAAGGGAGAAAAGCAGGAGCATCTCGGCAGTCCAGACGCCTATGCCGCGCAGGGATGAAAGCCGGTCGATAATCTCCTCGTCCGCCATTTCATCGAAACGGGAAAAGTCCACCTCGCCCCGCACCGCCGCGCCGGCTGCGCCCTTGATATATTCCGCCTTCCGCCCGGACAGCCCGCACTTCTGTATGTCGGAAACATCTGTCTCTGCAATGCGGTCCGGCGTTATCCGCCCGAGGAGCGCGCGGAGCCTCCCCCGTATGGCGTTGGCCGCTTTATTCGATATCTGCTGCGCCACGACGCTCATGACAAGCGCCTCGAAAGGATCGGGCCTGATCTCCCGCTCGATTGCGCCTATCATGTCGATCGCTGCCCCGAGCTTCCTGTCGCGCCGCTTGAGATGGTCGATCTCGGTCTGTCCGTATCTGAATATCGGCACGCTAAAACCCCTTCAGCGCGATTGCTCCGAAAGTCTTGACCTTTTTCACCTGGGCGCTCACCGGTACTTGACGGCGAGGACGAGGACGGTGCAGATGAGGATGAACGTGACGAGGTTGGCGACGATGATCGGCAGGCAGCCGGTCCGGAAGCCGTAGACCATCCAGAGGAAGATGCCCGTCGCGTTCAGGCTTATCATGGCCAGGGAGAGGTCGCTTGCGGACTTGACCCGCCAGGTGCGGACGACTTGAGGAACGAAGGCGACGGTCGTGAAGGCGCCGGCAACGAGACCGAGTATCATGACGGCATCGATGTTCGAGAACATGGCCGATACTTTAGCATATTTCGTTTCCGGCGTCTGCCCACCCCGTGCGGCCGAGCCGCCCATCCGCCCCTGAAGCGCGCCGCTCCGCTCCGGGTTCTTCCCGTTGTTTCGCGGCGCCGTCCGGGCACGGGACGCTTACAGCCAGCGGACCTCCCTGTCCTTCCTGGGGACCGTTCGCCCGTAGCGGTGCCTGGGGTAGCCGACCATGACGGCGCTGTAGACGTTCCGGTCGTCGGGCAGACCCAGGCGGCGCGCTATCCTCTTCGAGAAGCCGGCCGCGATCAGCAGGAAGCCCGCCCAGCATGTGCCGAGGCCGAGGCTCTGCGCCATCATCTCCATGTTCCTCACGGCGATGGCGCAGTTGTTCGGCGCGGACCGGTTCGAGCGCTCCCCGTGGACCGCTATCAAGGCAGGGGCATTCCGCAGCACGAGGCCTCCCGGATGCCCTTTCCGCCTTGCCTCCCCGAACCGCTCGAAATAACGCATCGACCGTTCCACCATCGCGTCGCCAAACCTGAGGCGCGCCAGCTTCCTGCCTATGGGGTTGCCCAGGGGCCTCAGCTTCTTCCACATGATCCCGACGACGAGCGCTTCGAGCCTCTCCGAGAAGCGTCCTGTCCCGGACGACAATGAAGCCCTCCGTTTGGGCGTTCGACGCCGTGCCTGCGTGCGTGCCCGCCTCGATCAGCCGCTCCAGGACCTCCGTGGGGATGCCCTCTTCCCTGAAGCTCCTCGTAGACCTGCGGAGCAAGAGAAAATCCCTCATGGCGTCGGGGGCGATCTCGCACGCCCGCTCCTCGAACCCCTCGGCCGGCAGGCCATGGTGGGAAAGGGCGCCCGCCGGGCATATGGCGACGCAATGGCCGCACAGGGTGCATCTGTCCTGCAATTCAGCCTGCATAGCCGGGGGCGCGCCGCCGGGAGGTCCTGCCTTTATAATGCCTGCGGGGCACTCATCGACGCACCACCCGCACCGGGTGCAACGCTCCGTCTCGATCTCTATCATGGCCTGAAGTCTTCCTTTCCCTGTTTCGTTCATCGTCCCTGACCTGAGATTCTTGCAGATCGGCGGAAAAAAGGCAAAGGATAAAATAAGCCCGCGCGGCTTTGCACGGGCCGGCCGGCCCTGCTGGGTCAGGTTTGGCGCTATCAGGTGGTTGACATAGGCGGGGATTTCCGTTATCATTACAGCATCGGCGGGAATAACTCAGTGGTAGAGTGCAACCTTGCCAAGGTTGAAGTCGCGGGTTCAAATCCCGTTTCCCGCTCCAACACAAGAAGCGTCGCGGGTTAAAGCGTTGCCCGCTCCAAAAACAGAAACGTCGCGGGTTAAAATGTGCCCGCTCCCTGAGACGGCGGCATAGCCAAGTGGTAAGGCAGCGGTCTGCAAAACCGTTATTCTCCGGTTCAAATCCGGATGCCGCCTCCACTTAAATAGCCAGTATTGTCAAGGCAAAACCAGTTATAATGGTAATCATGAGCAGGCACAAAAAAGGTGGGGTCATCCCTGCACCCCGCCTTTCGACGAACGGTCTGACCTGCCCTACGTCTTCAACTTGTTGATTCCCTGTAGCTTGCTACAGGGAATCAACAAGTTGAAAGGAGCGCGACAATGAGAATACTCTCATGCTTTATCTTGCTTGCTCTGCTGTCATCGCCGGCGTGGGGACAAGAAATTTTCGTACAGGCGGGCAGCACCGAAAGCACCGACAACCATCATCCCGCACCGCGATGGGGTCTTGCGTACCAGCAGGGTCTTTCGGAGCACGTGGCGGTTGGCCTTACTTATATAAACGAGGGGCATATCCCCAACCATCACCGTGACGGGTACGAGCCGCAGATTTGGTTCAGGGCTAACGTTATCGAGCGCAGGCTCTCGTTGGCCGCGGGCATCGGTCCGTACCTTTACTTCGACACTACAAGCGCGAGGCCTGGCCCCGGCTCGTACGATTCGCACGGGTGGGGCGCGGTTGCGAGCCTGGCCGCCACATGGTATACGGACAGTAGATTACTCTACCAGATAAGGGCCAACTATATAGAGGCGATCAACAGCTTCAACAGCGTCTCGGTGACGGTAGGCCTGGGATACCAGCTGGATGCCCCCGCCAAGGAAGGGCCGCTTGAGAAGGCCCCGAAAGAAACCGAGAACACAACCCTCAGGCAGATAAGTGCATTTGCGGGAGACGCCGTGCTGAACCGATTCCAGTCCAGGCACTCTGTAGCGGAGGCTATTGAATATCGTACGGGCATCGTCCCTCACCTGGATGTTTCCTTTGGTCTGCTCAATGAAGAAGGGCCCAGCAGGGGGGACGACCGCTACGGCGTCATGGGTCAGGCATGGGCAGTCCGATCCTTTCTGAAAGACAGGCTTACCTTCGGAGTAGGCGCAGGACCATATCTTGCCCGCGACGAAAATAGGGGAACCGGCGGCAGTACCACGCTTAATGCCATAATCGGTCTAACCGCGGCACTCAACTTCAGCGACCATTGGGTGGGCCGTTTCATATGGGACCGGGTGCTCACTAACTATAGCCATGACGCCGACGTCTTTCTGGTGGGCCTCGGCTACCGGTTCTGAGGAGAGAAGCGGCATAGCGCCGGAGATCTTCTGATGGGGGTATTACGGCTGCAAGCGGGGTTAGCCTGTCTCGAAGGCGCGCATAGGTTGACGGTCTTATAGACTTGTCTTCCCGGCCCTCAAGCATGACTTCGAGGAGCCCGGTGAGCACATCATCACAGGCTCCTCGAAGATTAGTCTATTTAATCGATATCAACTCAACTTCAAAAACGAGAGTGCTTCCGGGCGGAATTGGACCGGCGTCGCGGTTGCCGTAGGCCAGCTCCGGGGGGATCACAAGCTGCCACTTCGAGACCCACCTTCATGAGCTGCAGCGCCTGCATCCAGCCCCGAATGACGCTGTCCGTCCGGAAAGTGGTGGGAATACCCCTCTCGTAAGAGCTGTCAAACTCTTTTCCGTTTATAAGGCTCCCTTTATAATGGACGCTAACCATGTCCGTGGCGCTAGGCGTCTTGCCCGATCCTTCAACCAGCACTTTGTACTGCAAGCCGCTCGGCAGACTTACGACGCCTTCCTTCTTCTTGTTTTCCTCCATAAAGGCCTTGCCTTCAGCAACGTTCTTCTCCACCTGGGCAGCTATCTCTCTCTGATGGTTGGCCGCAACCCTTTTCTGCAGGCGAAGCACTGCGGACTGCATTTCTTCTTTGCTTAAGGCAGCTTTCGATCCGTTCAGGGAGTCGCGAAGTCCGGAGAAATAGGCATCCGAATCGATATCGATGCCCTGCGTCTTCAGCCCCTGCCCAAACTGGTATCCGAGGCTATAACTCTCCCTGTTCTTCAGATCTTTGAAATCAGGTCTTTCCTGAGCAAAGCAGATGGCGCCGGAAAGCGCGCTGATGGTGAGCAGAATCATTACACCGTACTTCATATCATGGACCTCCTGCTTCTTATTGACGAGGTTGGGGCGGCGGAGCCTGCGCCTGTCCTTATCATCGAGGAATATAATCGTAGAGCCCGGCTCAGGCAAGATGTCGGGCCCGGCGTGCCAAGCGCCGGCGGATCACTCTTCGACGTCACATAAACGATGACAATTGTTTAGTCAAAATCGCGACAAACGATTGGTTAATTTAACGACAGGAAAGAGTCATGACTCCGTCATACCTTATGATTGTTCTGACTACTCAGGGGCTTGCGGATAGATGCTCTGTCCGAGCATCGGCGTGGAGACGGCCGTGCCGACTCAAATACATATGGGAGGCTCAGTATGCTAAAAAGATCCTCGATACTTCTTGCAATTTTCGCAGCATTCTTTGCCCTAATCGGTACATTTGGATGTGGTGGCGGTGGTGGCGGCGGCGGCGGTGCGGCGGCGCCGGCCGGTACGTCTCTTGCGATCACGAGCTTCACTCCTACGACCGGCCGTATCGGCGACACCGTCACGATCACGGGAACGGGATTCAGCACGACGGCGGCCAGTAACACCGTTCATTTCAATGGGACGGCAGCCACTGTGACGAGCAGCACGGCAACTCAGATAGTCACAACAGTCCCTACCGGAGCAACAACCGGGGCGATTACCGTTACGGTGGGGACCGGCACTGCAACGTCATCCACTAACTTCACCGTTGATAACCCGTTCGCGTTCGCGGGGTCCTGGACGACGGCAACAGCTCTCACGGCCTCCTACTGGAACAACGCAAGCGGCAACCGTGTCGATCTTGCCGGCGCAGCTTTTACGGCAGCGTATTCACCGACCGCCTATTATAACGGCACGGTCTACACAGCCGGACGTTACTCCTCTGACGGCATAACCACTTACGCATGCTATTGGGCCGGCACTACATTTGTTGCTCTTGAAACGACAAATAATTCGTGGGCCACGGGCATTGCGGTGGACAGCAGCACCGGCACGGTCTACGTGTCGGGAGTCTATTTCGATTCTGGGACGGGCGATTACACACCGTACTACTGGATCGCGACGGGGAGCGGACCCACGATCACCACCGTAGCTCTAAATACAGGCACTTCGACTTCTACCATTCCTATGGGTGTCGCCCTTGACAGCACCACGGTCTATATTGTGGGATACTATACCAGCCCGACAACGGCGCAGGCGGTACCCATTTACTGGTCCGGGGCCCTCGGCACCACGGGGATATCGACAGCCCCCGTCGAGATTTCGCTTACGACGACGCCTGCCAACAACGCGGCGGTGGCCGATTCGCTCGTCGTGTCCGGAGGGACTATATACGCGGGCGGGTATTACAACGATGCTACGTTAAGCATCAACGTGCCCTGCTTCTGGTCGGGGACCGTAGGCGGCACCTTCACTTTCACGGGTCTTACCCCCGGGTCCCTCACCGATGACTCCGTTGTCTACGCAACGGCGATGTACGGCACCACCCTCTACCTGGCCGGCTCCTGGTACGACGGAACGCAGGACGTCCCCAGTTTCTGGTCCGGGACCCCGGGCGGTACGTTCTCCCGCGTAGATTATGCCGGGGCAACCGGCAACACGGGCTCCGAGGTCACGACAATCTCTGTGCCGCAAGGCGTGGTCTACGCCGGCGGGTATTACGTGGACGGCACGACGGGGGATAATGTCGCCTGCTGGTGGACCGGCACGACCAACGGCACAACCCCTACGGCTCTTTCGGGAGGTACGGGAACCGTATCCTCGGAGATTGAGTCGCCGTCCCAATCATTCTAAGGACATGGGCAGGGAAGACGGGGGCATCCCCGTCTTCCCCAAAACAATTTAGATGCAAGAGGAGGCAAGTATGATAGGCAAGACGAGAACAATCAGCATACTCCTGGGATTGGCGGCATTCGTCTTTGCGGCGTCCGTTTCCCCGACCGGTGCGCAAGGCGTCTCTTCGGCGCCGGCCCCCGTCACCGGTGTGATGGTCACGGCGGAAGCCAAGGGCCCTCATGATGCAATCAAGGTGTCTTGGGTGAACCCCTCCGGGAATAACCAATCCGCCTTCAGGATCCAGTGTTCGACGGACAGGGGATTCGCGATGGGCGTCAAGACGATCAGTGCACCGGGGACTGCCGCATCACGCATCATTCATAAGCTGCGTAAGAGCACTATGTACTACGTCCGCGTCCAGGCCTACAATGCAAGCGGCGCTTCACCTTTCACCAATGCTACGCTTTTCCCGATAACCACACCTTAAGAAGAGTCGGTCGAGATCAAAAGGGGGAGGGAACAATCCCTCCCCCGCTGCATCAGGCTAAATTGCCCGGCCGTCGCATGGCCGGGTTTTTCTTTCCGGAATAACGGAATTCACCAGAATACGACGAGCAAGGACCGTTTGTGAGTAATTAGGCAAGGCGCCTGATGTTCCGGCTATTGTTACGAGTCTTTCGAGCGGTTCTCCGCGATTTTCGATTTTAGCTCAATGTCCACGCTTTCAGGAGCCAACCGGAATGCGCCTCCTGAGGCGAGATCGATTGCCCAGTACATAAGGCCTCCGGGCAGCAGGATCTGCCCCGCGGATCCCTTTGACAGAGAGGAATGAACAGGTAGGGTTTCGGGTTCGTAACCCTCTTTTTCGATAGTGAGGATTTCTTCGTGTTTTCTATTTAGAGTGAGGGAGCACGGCGTGGTGCAGGTTTTGCCGTCTGCCGTTCGCACTACCGCCCCGGCGGGATGCGAGACACAGGAAATATCCTGCGATGTCCCGTGAGTCATCGTCCCACAAGCCGTTGATGCCAGGAGTGGTAAGACGAAGAGTGGTAGCCTGATCGTACGGTGCACGGTCGGTCCCCCGATTCGCAATACTTTTTATCTTACTTAACGTTGCAATCTCTTTGTGAGCAGGCTGCCGAGCTTTTCGCTTTATGCCGTTGACATGAGCGCCGCTCACACTGAGGAAGTGTATATCCGCAGCCGCCGGTTGTCATGGTGAGTAATAGCCCGCAGGCCGGCAAGAATACGTGCGTCCCACGGTCGGCACGGATAAGACCGGCCGTTACCTTTTTTCGGGAATGCTTCGGCTGCATCCCTAAATAGGCCCTATTTGAGCATGTTTTCCCTCCCTGACCGCCCGCCGGGCGTGCCGCTTTCCCGCGTCTTGTGTAGCATAAAACAATGACAGCTTTTTTCAAGAAAGCACTACAAAACATTGGTTATTTCAATGACAGGAAAGGGGCCGCTCTCCGTAATATCTTTTTCATATATCAGAACGCCGATAACGGGCGCCCGAAGCCATAGGAGGCCCGTTGGACATTGGAAAGAAGGACCTAAAGAACAAATGGTAGCGTCAGCAAGATTGGGAGCAGTAAGTATCGCCACTCAGACGACGGGGTATAACGGATAAATGCTGCGTATAATCGCCGCCGACAACCATCCAGTCGCCCTCAGGGGTCTGAAGGAGATCATGCACGAAGGCTTTCCGGGTGCGATCGTTGACGAAACCTCCAGCGGCCGCGAAGCAATTCGCAAGATCGAAAACGAAGCTTATGACCTGGCCGTCATCGACCTGTCACTCAATGATCTAATCGGGTCTGAGGTGTTCAGGCAGATAAGAAGGAAACAGCCCGATATCCCCATCCTCGTCTGGAGCAGCCACCCGGAGGATCAGCGTGCGATACGTGTCGTAAAGGCCGGAGGAAACGGCTATCTTACGAGGCAAAGCACGTCTGAAGAGATCGTTCGCGCCGCCCAGAGCGTCCTTTCCAAGAAGACTTACCTCGATCCGGTTTTCGCTCAAAAGACAGCATCCCGATTCGGTTCGGAGGTTGCTCAGCTTCCCCACGAAAGGCTCTCCAACCGGGAGCTTCAGATAGCGCGCATGATCGGCGGGGGGAAGACCATCAGGAACATCAACGAAGAGCTGGGTTTGAGCATCAATACTATCAGGACATACAAGAACCGTATTCTGCAGAAAGATCGGCGTAAAAGGGGCCAACGAGCTGGTTCGCTACGCAGTCAAGAACGGACTTGTCTAAGGGGAGGGAGGAATGACGCGAAAGACGATATTCATATGGATAGCGCTCGTGGCCGTGGCCGTTTTGGCCGCCCAAGCGGCGGCGGGAGAAGCGCCTGCGCTTCAAACGCAGAAAGACAAGGACAGCTATGCCCTGGGGGTCAATACCGAGAGGAACTTCAAGCTGGACGGAGTCGACATAAATACAGACATGTTCACAAGAGGGATAAAGGACGCGGAAGCGGGGAAGACGTTGATGACCGAGGACGAGCTCCTGGCAACCTTGAAGGCATTCACCGTCGCCTTGCAGGAGAAACAGGCAAAGGCCTGGCAAGCGGCGGCGCAGGATAACAAGAAAAAAGGGGAAGAATTTCTGGCCGCCAATAAGACAAAGGAAGGCGTCATGACCCTGGCAAGCGGCCTCCAGTACAAGGTCATCAAAACAGGCAACGGGAAAAAACCGAGCGGAACGGACACGGTGGAGTGCAAATTCTGGGGCAGGCTGATCAATGGGACCGAATTCGGCAACTCCGACCGCGCCGGGGGATCGGTTTCCCTTCAGGTCGCGAGCATGATTCCCGGCTGGCAGGAAGCCCTCAAGCTCATGTCCGTAGACTCCGAATGGCAGCTCTTCGTCCCCCCGGAACTCGGTTATGGGGTGAAGGGGGCCGGCGCAATCGGGCCGAACGAGACGCTCATCTTCGACGTAGCCCTCGTCGGCGTCAAGTGATAGGACTTGCTCCCTCGAAAGGGGTGATAAATGGCTTTAAGAAAAGGAGGTGATCGGCGAAGGATAACTACCAACAAGGTCGGCCAAGGGTATGCCGTATATGAAATGGCAAGGGAAAAATATTTCGAATGGGACAAAAGCAGGCACGAGAAAACCCTTCGCCGGGTTTTGTTGAGCCCAAGCTGTCAAGAAGGGATGTATTCTCGTTGATATCTAAACTTTTCACAGGAGGTAAGCATGATAAGTAGGATGAGATCAGTCATCATGCTACTTGGGTTGGCAGCATTGGTTTTGGGGTTCGTCGTTACCCAGGCCGGTGCGCAAAGCTTCATTTACGATCACAACCCGATCCCCTCCGGGGGGGTAGGCTTCAACCCGAACGTCAACTACGACTTGCCGAACTTTTCCGACAGCCCGAACATCAGAAAGTTCGTCGACAAACTCCCGGGCCTCGGGGTTGCCGGCTGCACACTCGGCAACGTAGGCTTCACCAATGCAATGTGCACGGGAGTTGGGACGCCTGCCATCTGTTGCACAGGCTCGGGGACCGGCGTTTGCCAGGTCAACAACGCGCTCTGCACCGCCGCCAGCGCGCCTGCGGCTTGCTGCACGGGGGCAGGGGCCGGTACGTGCTCACCCTATGCCGACAGCACGTGCGGTACGAACAACCTTGGTCAATACATCCCGGTCGGCCAGCCGGATACGGCGTCCTATCCCGGCTCGGCCTATTACGAGTTAGGCATAGGCAACTTTAAAGTCCAAATGCATTCAGACCTTCCGAAGACGGCTCTTCGTGGATATTATCAAACGAACGCGACAGATGCCAATATTCTGAATGTCAAGCAGTATCTCGGGCTCGCTATCGTGGCAAGGGTGTACAATCCCAACACGGCCGCAGGAGCCCCTACGTGCAGGCAATCCCTTCGGTGTAGGAGGCAACGGCTGGCCCGTGCGCTTCAAGTGGCAGAACACGCTTCCCACTACTACTGCCGGTACGACGTGTGCCACGGCGCCGGAGACCTCGGCAAGTCTCTGCCTTCCTGTCGACACCACTCTTATGGGCGCCGGGATGGGGCCGCAAAAGGGCTCGGCCACGTGCGATATGGGGACGACACCGGCAAATACGCCGTGCGACATGTTCACTGAGAACAGGGTCACCACACCCCATCTCCACGGCGGCCGCACCCCATGGATCAGCGACGGCACGCCCAACCAGTGGGTGACGCCTGCCGGAGAGACGGCAATTTCTAGCGTTGCGACTTCGGGCTACCCCTACGGCATGGCGAAAGGGCCTTCCTTTACCAACGTACCCGATATGGTTAGCGGGTCCACCGTGAACGGCGTTGCCGTTTCCTGCATCGGGGGCGGCAAATGCTTCGCCCCGACGGCGACCGATGGTCTGGGAACGAGCTTCTTCAGCAACCAGCAAAGCGCCCGTCTCATGTTCTACCAC
The DNA here is from genome assembly GCA_963835595.1 of uncultured delta proteobacterium. Lineage (GTDB taxonomy): Bacteria > Desulfobacterota > Syntrophorhabdia > Syntrophorhabdales > WCHB1-27 > CAWEPK01. The sequence continues at coordinate 867,761 of CAWIGL010000002.1, forward strand.
GACCACGTCTACGGGATTACCCGTCTGAACGTGTACAAAGGCCTTGCGGCCCCCTACCTGCTGATCGATACGACCGAGGACGATGCGATGGACAGCACGAACAACTCAGGGTGGGGCGGAGCGGCCTTCCTTCCCAAACAGACCTGGGCCGGCGCGGCTGCGCGCTATGGCATACCATTGGTCATCCAGGACAAGGCGTTCGTGAACGACGCTACCGTTAACAGCCCCGCCCAGCTCGCGGCAAGGGGTTTCCCTTCGGCCCAATATATTCCCAGCGCCCCCACGTACGTGTCGGGCTGCGCTCCCTTCGGGTCGACCGGCACCACGCAGTTGTATAAGACCCAGAGCCCCGTCGATGCGGCGACCTGCGGCACCGATCCTCTCTGGGAGAGATACGTGGGATCGACGGGCGGCCAGCTTTGGCTGAGCCATGAGTACATGCCGGTCGAGAACATTTACGACCCGATAGGAAATACCACGAACGGCAGGTGGGATTACGGTCCTTTCCTGATCCCCCCCGCCATCCCGAAGAACCTTACCCTTCCCAGCCCTACCATAACGCCGGAAGCGTTCACGGACAACATGGTCGTCAACGGTACTCCCTTCCCCTACGTGGAAGTCCCGCCTGACATCGTCCGCTTCAGGATTCTGAGCGTAGGGAACGACCGGACCACCAACCTCCAGTTGTACAAGGCGGACCCGATGCAGATCAGGTTAACGAACGCAGGTTCGAGCTACTCGCCTCCGCCCGCCGCTGCGCCTCTTGTCACGGTGGCGGCGCCGCCTTGCACGATCAACGGCACGACCTGTGTGCAGGCGACTGCAACGGCCCAGGTCTCAAACGGCGAGATAACCAACATCATACCCGCCCGCGCCTGCGACGGCTTCGTGAACCAGCCGACTGTCGCTATTACCGGAGGCGGGGGTACATGCGCCGCTCCGATCGTGGCGAACATTATGTGGAACAGCCACGGCCAGGTTAATGGGTTCACGGGCCTCATCAATTCTGCCGGCACCTATGTGTGCTCGGGCTTCACCTCGACCCCCACGGTTACCATTTCGGACAGCACCGGCTCGGTCTCGTGTTCCGGGACGCCGGTTATTGCGCCCGTAGGCCAGGTGGCCGCGATCGCGGTTACCTCGCCGGGAGCAGGCTATATTTCCGGCAACCCGCCGATCGTGACGGTGGCCGCCCCGACTTCGGGCATTACGGCTACCGCAGTTGCCTTCCTTAACACCGAGGTCAAGATGGTCGCCGCATCGCCGAACGCCGCGTACCCGGCGTGGCCGGTCGACGGCAGGGCGGGGGGCGTTCCCGACCCGACGACGCAGGCTCCTCCCTGGATCATGATCGGCAACGAGGGCGGTTTCCTGGCGCAGGCCGGCATCATTCCTCAGCAGCCGATAGACTTCGAGCAGAACAGGCAGAACATACCGGCCCAGGGCGTGACGAGCCATTCGCTGCTTCTCCTGCCCGACCAGCGGGCAGATGTGCTCGTAGACCTTCGTTCTTACAATCCCGGAGATACGCTCATTCTCTACAACGACGCCCCGGCGCCGATGCCGCTGTTCTGGCCGATCAACGACTACTTCACCGATGGTCCCGACCAGAGAGCGGGTGGCGGACCAGGCATAACAGCCCCAGGGTTCGGTCCTAACACCCGGACGGTCATGCAGATCAGGATCGTCAATTTCCCGGGTACTACCACAGCTTCTTTCTCAGGAACCTCAGCCGCCGCATATCAGAGCCTTGTGCAGACCAACCTTCCCAAGGCGTTCGCGGCTGACAACGATCCACCCATCGTCAATCAGATGGCTTACAACTCTGCCTTCCCGACCGGTCCTCACCACGCGACGGCCGATAACTACATTCAGGCGCCCGATACGACCATTAACCTTACGGGCCACGGCCAGCCGATAGCCAAGATAAAGACGATTGCGCCCGGCAACAGCTATACCGTCCCTCCGACGGTCTCGATAACGCCGACTACGACCGATCCTACCGTAACGTTCGTAGCCGCAGCGGCTACCGCGGGCCTCAACCCGGCCGGCACGATCACGCTCCTTACTGCAGGCACGGGCTACACGGCCAATCCTACCTGCACGATCAGCGCGCCGACCGCATGTACCGCAACAACGGGCTGCGTAACGGCCACGTGCGTCGCGCAGGTGACGGGCGGCATCGTTACCGCCCTTTCCTTGGACGAACCCGGTTCAGGTTACAGCACCGCCACGGCTTCCACGTGCACGATCGGCGCTCCGACGGGGGCCGGCGGCACGACGGCGACCTGCTCCATGTTGGTTACCGCGGCAAATACGGTCGGCTCGATCACCGTCAGCAACGGCGGAGCCGGCTACCTAGGCGAGCCTCGGGTCTATCTGCTTCCAAATAACGCGGGGGCCTTCGGCGCCTCGGCGGTTGCCCTCCTGGCCGGACTGGGAGGCACCACCAGCAGCGTGGCCGGCTCGACAGCCTCTGCGCTCACCTACGGCGTCATGACGGGCAAGAGCATCATGGAGGGCTTCGACCCCGATTACGGCCGGCTTAATATCCTCATGGGCTCGACGCCTAACCCGCTCACGCCGACCGTCGGCCTTGCGCAGGTCGCGGGGGCGGCCTTCTATGTAGATCCGCCATCCGAGTTCCTGAACGACGGGGACCCGATAGTGTGGCGTATCTCACACCTCGGCGTTGACTCCCACGCCCTGCACTTCCATCTCTTCGACGTGCAGGTGGTAAACCGGGTGGACTACACCAACGTGGTGAAGCCGCCCTATCCCGACGAGATCGGCTGGAGGGACACCATTCGGACGAACCCGTTCGAAGATTATATAGTGGCCTTCAAGCCGCATACCGTTCCCCTGCCGTTCCCGGTGCCCAGAAGCACCCGGCCTCTCGACCCCTCGACCCCGGTGGGCTCATCTACGAACTTCCTGCCCATAGCCCCGCCTGCCGGCATAGCGGCCGTGCCGCAGGTCGTCAACTCGCTGACCGACTTCGGCTGGGAGTACGTGTGGCATTGCCACATGCTGGAGCATGAGGAGAACGACTTCATGCGTCCAATGGTCTTTTCAGGAAGCCCGCCGGCCGCGCCCACCGGATTGACGGGCGCGCTGACGAATTCGACGACGGTAACCCTGAACTGGACCAACGTGAACTATCCGAGCAGCACCAGCCTTGTGATCCAGAGGTCCACGAGCAGCACCTTCGCAACAACGACTACATTGGTCACCCTGACCGGTACGCTTCCGACAACGTATGCGGACACAACGATCGGGTCGGTGACCGGCGTCACAACGGTTTATTATAGGATAGAGGCCACCAATCTGTGGGGCGCGTCCGCGTGGACCACGGTGACCGTCACCCTAACTCCGCCCGCACCCGCAGGGGTGACGGCGACGGCAGGGACGGTTGCGGCTACGACCCCGGTAACCGTGGCCTGGACCGGTAGCTTCCCCACTGCTACGGGCTTCACGATCCAAAGGGCAACAAATACCGGTTTCACGGCGGGTCTGACGACCTTCACCAAAACAGGTACTCCGCCTACTAACGGATATGCGGATACCATTACGACGCCGACTAGGTCGACAACCTATTATTACAGGGTCGAGTCCACCAACGCATGGGGCGCCTCCGCATGGAGCAACACGGCGAGCGTGACCATCGCACCGCCCGCTTCTACGGCCCCGACCGGCGTTACGGCCACCGCAGCCGCACAGACCACGTTCCTCGATAAGATAACGGTGGCCTGGACGGCCGGAACCTTCCAATCGAACTTCAGGATCCAGTACTCGACGAGCAGCACCTTTGCTACCGGTGTGACGACCGTCACGGCAGCGGGCACGGCGACTTCGCAGGTGATTAATAACCTACGAAAGGGCGTGAGATACTACGTCCGCGTCCAGTCATACAACACCACCGGCTCGTCCGCTTACGTGAACGCGACCCCATTCCCGGTAACTACACCGTAGGTACATCACAAGGGCTCACCGCGCGGGGAGGGAGAAATCCCTCCCCGCATTTTTGTGCGGGGCAGGGAGAAATCCCTCCCCGCATTTTTTCCCCGCCGAAATATCGTTGCTTCACGAGACGCCCGGTCCGATCTTCCCCGGCCCAGGTCCTTCGGTCCGAGCGGAAGGCCGTCTCCTCGTAGTATGACCTCATTGCCTACGACTATATCGGGAGCCATCCTTCGACGGGCGGCAGAATAAATACCCTGCTGCAAACAGCAGGGTATTTATGAGAGAAGACGACCCGCAAGCGGTCGCTACCCGCGAACCAAAGGTGGGAGCGCGGGGTAGAACGTGTGGAAAAATCAGCTTTCCACGCCGCAACCCCTCACCCCAACCCTCGCCCCAGATCCGCCAACGAACTGGCATTGCCGGGCAAGACCGTGGCACGCCCCCCGCAAGTCAGGCCGGTAAGTAACCCACAGCCCACCCCCAAGGGGCGAGGGAGCTAAAAGGGCGCGGAATCACAAGAGGAATTCCTTCCCCCTGGTGAGGGGGGCCGACCATAAAATACCCACAGACGGATTGGCGGATATACCGCGCTGCTATACGGCGAGCCAGTTCGTTAGCGGAATTGGGATGGGCAAGGGTGAGGGTGAGGGCATATTTTTTCACACGTTCGTACCCGGCTAAGGCAGGTGGCTCCGGCGAGGGGGCGCGGAAGCCCCAATAACTGCTAAAGCAAGCGTATGCGCAGCGCTGAGGGGGAGGCTCCATGCGACTTTGCCCGGCGAGGGGGCGCTGAAGCCCCAATGATTGCTAAAGCAAGGGTATGCGCAGCGCTGAGGGGGAGGCTCCATGCGGCTTTGCCCGGCGAGGGGGCGCGGAAGCCCCAATAACTGCTAAAGCAAGCGTATGCGCAGCGCTGAGGGGGGAGGCTCGCCGGGCTTTGCCCGGCGAGGGGGCGCTGAAGCCCCATAAATTGCCCTTACTGTTGTCCCCTGTAGACGCGGCCTCTCCTTGACTCGGGGCTTACCAATGCGGGAGCGGGAGAAGGGGGGAGATATTGTGGCGGGTTCGTCTTCAGGTTCAGATGCGGCTGGGAAGCGGCTGCGGCAGACACAGTTGGAGAGGCCCCGGCCGCGGCCGGAGCCGGCGCCGCCTTCGCCGGGCTCTCCCCTCCCCGTCTCTTGCTTTGCTCTACGAGATAGACCGTCATGCTTTCATCCCCCTGGGCCAGGAGTATCCTGTCGGCCAGTATCTCCTTCAGGACGAAGCCGCTTACCATGTCCCCCTTTTTTATGACGGTCTGCCTTTTCCCCCTCCCCTCGGTGATCCTGGGCGATCTCTTGTTTTCTATGAAAGCCATGCCCGACCCGTCTGAGATAATCGTCCCATATAGAACAAGGTCCGGCCTGGGCAGTTCCTGGACCGTCTTTTCAATGGGAATCTTCCTTTCCGGATGAAACAGGTTGTTCTCGCCTATCGTTATAAAATCGAGGACCGGCCTGGCCGGGGTCTCTGCCGGAGGGAGCACTTCCGTTACGGCCTTGTCGGATTGGGCCTGGGGGAGCACACGGCCGACCCCGAGGTGAAAGAGCGGCATAACCACGAAGACTACGAGTATGACGAGCCCCCCGAGGAGGACCATATTTATAACGTTAATGCTTCTCAACAAGCGGCGAATCGCCTCCATCACTTGCCTCCCGACAGGGCCGCGACTTTCAGAATGACCATGATCTGGCGGGGGTTCTTGAAGTCCGTGACCCTTATATCCATGTCCTTGACAATTACATACGGGACCCTCGTCTCTACGCCGTACAGGGCGTTGACCAGACCCCTTGGGTCCGGTAGGACCGCGTCGATGGCGACGTTCACCACTTTGAACTTTCCGAGGTCCCCGGACTTGTCTACCCGAACGCTCGAAACGGTCCCCCCCACCGCCGTTATCTGCCCCTTGACCATATCGCTCAAGGCAACCGCCGAAAGGTTGGCCGCCTCTGTCCCTATAAACTTCGCATCGTCGGCCTTGCGCCTTTCCTTGAGGGCCGCAAGCTGTGCCTCAAGAGGCTTTCTCTGTGATACGACGGCCATGTATTTTGCCAGGGTCTTCGTCTTCTCCACCTCCATTTGCCTGACCGACGCCATCTCGGACGAGATCTTCTCATAGCCGTATTGGTAGAATACCAGGACGAAAAGGAGGGCTATCAATGGAGCGGCAATGATTACAAGTCTATTTTTTTGTTTCATCCTTCTTTCCCTCTCCGGCGGGACCGCTTGTTTTCGCCGGTTGCGGCGCGGCTGCCGCACCGTCGGGTGAAGCAGCAGATTCCCTCGCCGGCGGCGACGACCCTTTTATCTCCATTTTGATGGCGAACCTGTCCGCATCCATCTTGACGTCCCTCATTATGGGGGAACTGAATTCGACCTTTCTGAAGTATTGCGACCGTTCAAGGATCGGCAGCAACGCTGAGGCCGATTTTGCGTAACCCTCGATATCGGCGCCTGTTTCAGTAATCCTTATCCTCGTGGTCCACGCCGTCTTCGGAACAAGCTCGGTAAGCTCCTTCACGACGGAGAGCGCCATCGGTCTGGCGTGCTTGAACTGTTCGATCAAGGCGAGCTCATCGTCCAGTTCCTTCATATCTTTTTTCAGATGCTCTACCTTTCGCACCTCCTCCTTCCGCAAGGATATCTGCCGTTCTATCTCGGTCAGCCTCCTCTGTTCGCGCTGGAGAGGCAGGAGGCTGTAAGGAATCCAGACGGCCATAAGCAGGGCGACCAAAAGGCCCGTCAAGACCTTAGGCACCCTCCTTGGCTTGTGATACCCTTTCTCGATCAGGTTTAACCCCTGTGCGCCGGGCCAGAGGGATTCGAGAAGGGCCCCTGCAGCTCTTGGCGTAAGACCGTTGCCGTTCGCCGAGAACCTGCTCATCCGGGCCTGGTCGTCAAGGGTGATTACAGGCAGGCCCGTCCGCTTCTTCAGGGCCTCTGCGTATTCCCTATTCTTATCGGCAACGATGATCCGGGGCTCCGGCCCAACCGCCTGGCGGCATCTATGACCGGTCCCAAAGCGGTTGTGATTGTCTCTATTCTTGATGCCACGGCTTGCGACGGCAAAGCACCCCATGAGGTGAAAAAGAGGCCGCCCGCGCGGGCAAGGACGGCATAAAAGCCGTCGGATGTCGTTTCCAGGCAAATTACATCAGGGCTCCCGGATACATAGGCGGCCAAAGTCGCCAGAGCAGAGGCTCCGAACACAAGCTTTTCTACGTCTATGCCTTGTTCCTTAAAAGCAGCCAGGTACCTGTCGATCAGATCACCCTTCGCTGCGACGAGGAGCACTTTCAAATCGCCATCTTCTTCACCGAGGAGCCTGAAATCATAGTACGCGGCGTCCTCGCTGAACGGGGTGAGCCTGTCAAGCTCGTAGCAGACGACGTCAGCCAGATTCTCTTTCGCTGCCCGTGGGAGCGACACGACCCTCGTGATCGTCCATTCTCTGGGTAATACGAAAGATATTCTGTTGTCTGTCACGCCAAGTTCCCTCAATGCTAAAGAAATGGCCGAGGCAAACCTCTCCGGACCCTGCTGTTTCCCGTCGTCGAGAGCGTGGACGAGCACGTTGCGCACGCCTATCCGGGAAAGGAACCGCGAGCCGGTAGCGACCGAGACACTCCCCTTTTCCATGGATACGGCAACTGCCGTTACAGGCAGCACAATCCCTTCGACGAGATTCATAGTCATGAGGCGCCGGACGGGTTCTGCCAGGGTTTCCCCTCGTGAAAGCAGGGCCGCTGCCGCCTCTTTAAGCTGCTGCACGGCTGCGGCAGCCGTCACCTTGAAATCATGACCCCGGCTGCCGCTTCGGTTTTCTGGTTCCTGCAGGACTTTTGTAGTAGACATACTGATACGTGTCCCCCTGAATTGCTACGGTTGCGGTCACGGTATAGTTTTGAGGCTTACCCTTCTTGTAGCCGGCAGCCTCTATCGTGTATGTACTCGATTCGGTAAAAGAAATGAAAGGCGCCATGAGCGCAGTATCAATGCCCGTCGCGTTCGCCATTTCCTGGATGCTCTTGATGTCTGCAGTCATTCGCGCTGCGATGAGCGCTTCCACCCCTTCGGGCTCATACCCGGCAATGCGGCAAGGACGTCTCTTTGCGCTGTATTGACATTGATCTTATTCACGTCGGCATGGACCGTGAGAAAATCGAATATGCCCTGGTTGCCGTCAGTCCCGTACAGAATAGCGGGCGTTATCCCTCTGATCAGGAGAAGCTCTTCTACGCTGTCAAAGCGGGCATTTTTCGCTTTGTAAGGCACGGGCAGGGACATATAATACTCGCTCTCTGCCCCGTTGAGACGTACCAGGTCGTCTTTGTCCTTCCAATCAAGGATAGAATCGACTATAGCTTGTGCCTGCTCTTTGGGTACACCACGGTTCACGAGCAGGTTGTCGAGCACGATGCCGCATGCGTCGTCCATCTGGTTGATATCGATTTTCCCCGATTCTTCCAGTATTCGGTAGGTATAGGCGTCACTCCCCAGAAGACCGCTGTAAAGCGTGCCGTCTACCCTGGCCACATCGTCGGGCAATGCTGCCTGCTTCTTGCAAAAAGCCCTGTAGAACAACTCTGTGGCCGCCCGCTCTATTCCAGCCTCCGCGAGAAACCGCCTTTCAGCCCCTTCCTTGAATAATAGAGTTGCCCGTGTCTCCGTCCTCGCCATAACAGAAAAGGCCGTAGCAAGTCCGCCCAGAATCACGAGTACCCAAAGCACTACCAGCAGAGCAACGCCCCTATCCGATCCCGAGGCGCGGGAAAGACCGGTTCTCGCCATGTTCCTAACGTGCTTTATGCCGGTCTGAAGATGCATCAATCGATCACCCCAGTAACTCTCACAGGAATGGTGAAGGCAACGGCATTATTCTGAGCAGAGACGAGAACCAACTTCACTTTCGCCGGTGGTTTGGAAGAGTAATCCCAGTCACGCGTCCATTCCTCCAACATGTCAGGGTCGGTAGTATCGGAGTAAAGGAAATATATGGAGGCATAACCCCGAAAAAGGGTCGTTTCCCTGCGAATTCCGGTCTCGGTAATGTTCTCCACAGCCTGCAGGGACTGCCTGCCCTCATCCGGTTGCACCCGGTACTCGACGGTCACGTGGCCTATCTTCCCTTCCCAGATTGAGTAATTTGTAGCAAGCTTCAGCGCGTCTACTGTTCCTTCGAACGTGAGGATCTTCGATCCGTCCTCTAGCGACAGAACAGGCACCGAAGACTGGATCTGGGCGTTCATTATGTTAACGGACGACCTTACCCTTTCGAGGTTGTCCATTATCTTTTGCCCCTTGGTCATGGAGCGATATCCGAGTGTGATGGCCGCTCCCGTGATCAGGACTATGGAAACCATGAGGACCAACGAGATCATCAGCTCAAGGAGGGCAAAACCGGGCGCCACAATTATTATTCCGGTTTTATCGTCCCTTCGTCTATACATGTTTGGCTGCCTTCGTGATGATTTCCCTTTTAATCGTTTTCAGGGTTTTCAGGGAAACGCATTTCTCTACCATGTTTCGTTTCCAGCGAATGGTCAGGCTTATCTCGACCAGTCTTACCGGCAGGTCCGCCGTCCGTTCCTGCATGACGTCAGAGACCTCCACGTCTATCCTGTAACCGTCCGCAGTTTGCTCACCCCACGCCCCCGGGGTTTTGGCCTGTCTGTCAAGCACCTCGCGCATGCGCGCTTCTGCCCTTACCTCCGCGTTGATATAGTCTTCCGAGCGTGCGATGCTCCTGGTCCCGGCGGAAAAGAGCTGGAGGATGATGATGCCGGCGCCGGCGAGCAGGACCAGGGCCACAAGGACCTCGAGAAGCGTGAAACCCTGCGAACACCCGGCGTTTGTACGTTCAAGCCCGGTCCTCCCGTCGGTCATTGCCGTTCCACCCTTGCGCCCAGAATGGGGTCTGGACTGATGCTCACCGATTTCCGCCCGTGAGAGAGAATCAGACTGCCCCTGCCCACCCCTCCCTCGGCGCTGAAAAGTATGTAGTATGTGCCGTTGCGGAGAAGGCCGGCGTATGGGTCTTCCGCAGCGACCGATATTTCGGCCGGTATAGATCGTGCGCTCCTTCCTTCGATGGCGTAGAGCTTCAAGTCGAGGTCTATGACGAAGCGCTCATCTTCTCCACTCGCGCTCGCAAGTGCTTTCATGTGCCTCATGGTCGAGGCAATCTCGAGCGAGGTTTCCATGAGGCGCGCGGAAGGCACTCTGTCGGCAAAACGAAGGCCGACCAGGGAAAGAACAAGCCCTGCCAGGACCATGACGATAATGAGTTCGAGAAGCGTAAAACCCCTGTTCGACATAGGACCCGTACCCTCAAAACGGAATGTCCGTGATGCTGAAAACCGCCATGAGCATCGAAATGATTATGAACCCTATGACGAGACCCATCGCAAGGATCATGGCAGGCTCGATGAACCCGACGAACCTCTTAACGGCCTCCTTTAAGCTCTTCTCGTAAACCGTCGCAACCCGGAGGAGCATCGTTTCGAGCTGGCCTGTCTCTTCACCCACCTTTATCATCGACAGGGCAAGGGGAGGGAAGACGCCTGCCTCGGTTAGGGGGGCCGCTATGCCTTTTCCCTCTTTAGCCCCCTTTGCGACTGCTTCGAGGGAAGCGGCCATAACGCGGTTGGTGATGACATCCTTCGAGTTATTGAGGGCCTGGAGAAATGAAACCCCGCTGCGCAACAGTGTCCCCAGGGTCCTGCAAAACCGGGCTGTTTCGAGCTTCCTCACAAGATCACCCGCGACGCGCAGCTTAATACCGTCCCAACGATAGCCGCCTTTGGCCGAGCTTATATAGCCTCGGATTACGACCGTAAGCGCCGCCAGACCGGCCGCCGCAAGCCACCAATAGCTTCGGAGTCCGTTGCTGAAGGCAAGGAGCGCACGTGTACTGGGCGGCATAGGGCCGCCGAGCTCCGCGAACATACCCGAAAATTTAGGCAATACAAAGGTGAGGAGCACGATTATCGAGATAGTGCCTGTGGCAGACAGGATTGTGGGATATATCATCGCTGACGCGATATGGTCTTTAAGCTCTTTCGACGATTCGAGGAATTCGTTCAGTTTGTCGAGGACGACATCGAGGACGCCGCCTGCCTCGCCTGCCCTCACCATGTTCACGTAAAGCCTGGGAAACGCCTTAGGGTGCTTGATAAGGGCTTCGGAGAACGAAGAGCCTTCCCGGATCGATTTGAGGATGGCCCCGACCATCTCTTTCGCGTCCTTACCCTCTGCGAGGGCCGATAAGATATTGAGGCTCCTGTCGAGGGGCAACCCCGCGCCTAGGAGTACCGACAACTGTGTCGTGAAGGTGAGCAGATCGTGCTTGGAGCGTTTTAGGCCGAGCCGCCCTTTCAATGGCCTAAGGCCCGGAGCAACTACCTTTATGGGGATGACGCCCGTCTTCTTGAGCTTTTCAACGGCCGCCCTTTCGTCCGCCGCTTCGACGACCCCTTCCATGGTCTGGCCTGCTATGGTGCTCGCCCGGTAGGAAAAAATTGCCATCATGCCTCCTGCGTCACCCTTAGCACCTCTGCCAGCGTCGTAACGCCGGCCCTTACCTTGTCGATTCCGTCCTGGAGGAGTGTTTTCATTCCTTGGTGGATGGCGGTTTCCCGTATCTGACCCGAGTCCGCGTTTTTGAGAATCATCTTTCGCGTCTCGTTGTCGACAACGAGGAGCTCGAATATACCCTGCCTGCCGTAGAAGCCCGTGCCGGAGCAGACTTCGCATCCCCTGCCTCTCATGGGGATTGCGTCCTCGAGGCCGAAGGACCGCAGCTCTTCCCTGCCCGCGCCGGAGGCATCCTGCTCTTTACAGTGGGGACAGATGACCCTCACGAGCCTCTGGGCGAGAATACCCCTGATGGTCGAAGAAAGCAGAAAATTCTCGACGCCCATGTCGAGGAGTCTGGTAACAGCGCTCGGCGCGTCGTTTGTATGGAGGGTCGAAAAGACCAGATGGCCCGTTAGGGCCGACTGGATGGCAATCTCCGCGGTCTCCAGGTCTCTGATCTCCCCGATCATGATCACGTCCGGGTCCTGCCTGACGATGTGGCGAAGAGTGCTTGCGAAATTGAGGCCGATCTGCGCCTTCACCTGTATCTGGTTGATCCCTTTGAGCTGGTATTCAACCGGATCCTCGACTGTAATGATCTTTCTGTCCGGCGAATTGATCTTATCGAGGGCGCCGTAAAGGGTGGTGGTCTTTCCGCTTCCCGTGGGTCCTGTGACGAGGACTATACCGTTGGGCCTGCCGATCAGCTTGTCGAAATCGGCAAGCATTTTAGGCGGAAAACCGAGGAGGTTAAGGTCTACGACGATGCTTTCCTTGTCGAGGATCCTCATGACTATGCCTTCGCCATGGACTATGGGTATGGTGGAAACCCTGAGGTCTATCTCCCGCTCTCCCACCCGCAACCTTATACGGCCGTCCTGGGGAAGGCGCCGCTCGGCAATATTCAGCTTTGCCATGATCTTGATTCTCGACACCACTGCTGCCTGGAGCCTCTTAGGCGCGGTCTCTATGTCGTGGAGCACGCCGTCTATCCGGTAGCGCACTTTCAGCTCGTTATCGAAGGGCTCGATGTGGATATCGCTTGCCCTGCTCTCCACAGCCCTAGTAATAAGGAGATTGCAGAGCCTTACTATAGGGGCCTCCGATGCAAGGTCCTTAAGGTGGCCCACGTCTTCTTCTTCCTCGCGGATGAACTCTATATTGTTGCCGTCCATGTCCTCGATGATACGGTCGATTGTCTGCGATTCCTGTGCGTAAAACCTCGACACATACTCATCTATAGCCGACTGGTCGGCGTCGCAGGCGACCACTTGCGCATCGGCGGCCACCTTTAGCGCCTCTATCACATCCAAATCGAAGGGGCTGCTCATGATTACCTTGAGCACCCCGCCTTTCAGCTCTATGGGGATGATTTTATTTTCCTTTATGAATCTTGACGAGACGGAGTCGAGCACAAGGGGGACCTTCGGGAAATCCTCTGGCTCTATACGGGGGAATGCATCACCTGTCACGTGCTATTTCCCCCCTGCTTCGCCGTTTGCCGGCTTCGGCGTCCCCGCTCCCTGTGCATCTATGTTGTCGCGCTGCAGTCCCTTCTTCGTCTGTACGCCTCGGCTCTCTATCTCCGACCTCGTAAGGGTGCTCCCCTTGCCGCTGGTCATGCTGTTTAGATAGTCCGAGGTCACTGCCCGCGCCTGGGCCGGGCTCTTGATCACCCGGGGGGTGAGGAGGATGATAAGCTCCTGGCGGCTCCCTTGGCGGTTCTTGTTGCCGAAGAGGTACCCCAGGATGGGGATTTGATTAAGGAAAGGTACGCCGACTTCGCCAATCGTGTTGTCTTCCCTGATAAGACCGCCGATTACGATGGTGTGACCGTCCTGGACGACGAGGTGAGTGGCCGCCTGCGTCGTGTTGAGGATAATCGTTGTCTCATTTTGCCCGAGCTGGATCGTGGAGTAAGTGGAGACCTCCTGGGAGAGCTCGAGGGTAACGAGCCCGCTGTCGTTGACCTGCGGCTTTATCTTGAGGATTATACCGATGTCCTTATACTGGATCGTCTGAGTGGCAATAGTGCCGCTCGCCGTACCGGCCGGACTTATGATCGACGCGGTAATGATAGGCACCTGCTGGCCGACCTGAATCCGGGCTTCATGGTTATCGGATACCAGGATATGAGGCGCCGCGAGGAGCTTGCCCTTGGACGTGTTGGTCAGCGCATCGAGGTAGACCCGATAGATGCCGCGGGTGTCGTGCGCGATATAGCTGAAACCGGTGGACGCGGGAAGGGCCGTTGTCGTGCCGCCGGTCGTTGATGTGTTAGTCGTGTTGAACTGGGCCAAGGTATCGGCGTTGACGCCTACGTCGCCCGTGAGGCCGCCTCCAACGTTTACGTGGGTCCCGAAAGCATAGGCCAGCCCCAGACTCAGGTTATCCTGAAGGTTCACTTGGGCGATCACCCCTTCTATCATTACCTGTCTCGGAAGGATATCGAGCCGGGAAATCGCCTCCTTGATCGTCTGGTAGTCCTCGGGCGTAGAGAGCACAATGACCGAGTTAATCGTCTCGTCGGCCATTATCCTGGTCATTTCGGAGACTAAAGATCCGCCGCTCCGCGCTGCGGCGGAGGCCGGCCCCGAAGGCGAAACAGGGGGAGGCAGAAGCGCGGCTGCTTGGGCATCAGGCCTTGTCAGAGGGGAAGACGCGGCCGGAGGGCCGGTCGTTGCACCCGCAGCGGCAGCGGTGGCGCGTGTGCCTAGAAATATCTGCTGGAGCAGTGTGGCTATATCCTTGGCCTTCCCGTTCTGCACAGGGTAGACAAAGACGCTCGCCCGTTTCTTCTTCTGTGTCTCGTTGTCAAAGGTCGAGATGAGCTGAAGTATCCTGCGGACGCTTGCGTCCGTATCGACAATGATGACCTGGTTGCTTTTCGGAACATCCAGGCAAACGGCGGTGGCGGAGAGAAAGGGGGTGATCAGCTTCACTACCTCCGTGGACTGGAGGTACGTTATGGGTACAACCTGAATGATCGACTTTCCTGTAGTCGGTATCTGAGCCGGGTCCTTCCCGAACGAGATGGGAGAGGGTTCTCTCGATACTTCGCTCAGAGGCACTATCCGGTACAGGTCGCGATCTTCCACAACGCCGATGCCGTTGATCCGGAGGATGACTTCCATTATCGGCAGGACCTGATCGGTACTGATAGGCGAGACAGACCTGAATGTAACGCGTCCTTTTACGTGGGGATCGACTACATAGTTGACGCGCATAATTTCCCCGAAGATCGTTTGGATCACGGAAAAAACGTCTGCGTCATCGAAATTGAGGCTTACTCTGCGGCTGGGCGCTATCGCGCCCGGTGCTGCCGCCGGAATGGGCCTTGCGCCGAAACGCCCGTACACCGGCCTCGATGCCCCGGTTCCCGTGTTGGCCGTACCCATCCCTCCCGGTTGTGCGATCTCTTCGGCAGACGGTGCCTGGGCGCCTTGCGCAGGGCCGGCAGCAGGGACCTGATTTGGGGGCTGCCCCGGCGTCGATGGCTGCGGGCCTGCGCCGGTTGCCGCTTGCCCTTGCGGCGGCTCTACCTGTATATTCGGCTCTGCGGGTGCACCCTGGCCGACGCCATTTGTCTGCGGCGGACTGAGCGGCGCTGCCTGCACACCCTCGGGAGCAGCGGGGGCGCTGTCGGCTGGGGCAGGCGTCGAAGAAGGATTTTGATTTTCTGCGCCGCTCACCTCAAGGCCGTTAAAGATGAGCATGGCAAGACAAATAAGAACGATCTTCGGTGCAGACCCAAGATGCGATCGGAGTATTCCTTTTATCACGTGCCGTTCCTTTATCTCTATTCCCAACTGTTGAGGTCCTTATCCTCCCCCTCTCCGCCGGGCGCACCGTCCCTGCCATAGCTAACGAGGTCGTATTCCCCGTGGCTTCCGGGGCATTGGAAGACGTACGGTTTTCCCCAGGGGTCGTTCGGCACTGCCTTCTTAAGATACGGACCGTCCCAGTTGTCGATGCCGGGATTTGCAACGAGCACGTTGAGACCTTCTTGCGTTGTGGGGTATCGGCCCACGTCCAGTCTGAACTGGTCCAGGGTCTGGCCAAAAAGCTCTATCTGTGCTTTTGCAGCCGCCTGCTTTCCTTTCCCAAGCTTTGGAAAAAGCTTTGGTCCGACAAGGGCCGCGAGCATCCCGATAATCACCATGACGACCAGCAGCTCCACAAGGGTAAAGCCCTTGTTTCGACGTTCGCGCGAGTTCTCGTTCATGCTGCAACCTCCATATCCTGAAAAACTTCGGACCACCGCTTAGGGCTTTATTCCCTCTCCTTCATTCGCAATTGGTCTATACTATGGTATGTCCCGCAGGACCTGGGGGCTGTCGCAAAAGCGACAATTATTTTGTAATCGTTTCTGCGACAATGGCGGGTGGCCGGTTCCCAGGTTGTGTCACCCGGGTCATTTGGAATTGCAGCAGCATTTGCCGCTGCCTTCTCTCCACCCTGCAACACTCTTTCAAAAACAGGTCGATTCCGACGGTCGAACTTTTCTCTGCTTTTCCTTGCGTGAATGTTTATATAGGTCATGATGAATCGGGTCAAGGATCAGGTCGAGCCAATATCAGAACGACAATATCGCCGGGAGGCTCGATGAAGAAACGCACCGCCCTCCTCCTCGTGCTGGTCCCCGCGGCGGTTGCCTTCTTTATGGGGGAGCGATATGAATTGGCCAAAACATCTGTATACGGCCATCGGGCGGGTAAGACGGTCCTCTATTATGTAGACCCTATGGACCCGCGTCACACGTCCGACAAGCCCGGCATAGCGCCGTGTGGGATGAACATGGAGCCGGTTTACGGGGACGATGAAAAACCAAAGACATCCTCAGATGCGGCCGGTCCCACCCTCTCCGGCGGCAGTGTAAAAATCTCGCCGGAAAGACAGCAAATGATAGGGGTTAGGACGGACATCGTAGGAATCAAGGCGGAGACAAGGAAAATAAGGACGGTGGGACGGGTCGTAGCCGATGAGGCACGCGTCTACCGGCTGAACGCGGCCGTCGATGGATGGATCAGGGAAACGCCGAATAATTCGACCGGGAGCTTCGTGAAAAAGGGCGAGGTTCTGGCAAGCTTTTACAGTACTGACGTCCGGACGGCACAGCAAACCTACATCTTCGGTCTCAGCCAAATTGGTCGCTTCCAGGCGCCGATAGTCAGCAAGGACGCGGCCGGCCAGCTTCTCCCCCCGGCAGCGAACACAAAACAGCAGGCTGATAACCTACGGAGTCTCGGTATGAGCGAAGCACAGCTCGAAGAGCTGACCCGCACCCGCCAGTTTGTGGAGAGTATAAAGATAATCTCCCCCGTCTCGGGTTTCATCCTGGCAAGGAATATTACCCCGGGCCTTCGCTTCGAGAAGGGGACGGAATGGTATCGCATCGCCGATTTGAGCCACGTATGGGTTCTTGCCGATCTTTTCGAAAATGAGCCATACAAGCTGAAAGCAGGCGCACGGACAACTATCTCGCTGCCCGGCCGGAGCCTCCTTTTCACCGGGATCGTATCGGCTGTGCCGCCCCAGTTTGATCCCGTCTCGCGCACACTCAAAGTCCGGCTGGATGTAGACAACCCGGCTTTTGTCCTCAGGCCGGACATGTTCGTAAACGTCGATTTTTCGGTTGCCCTGCCGCCGGCGGTCACAGTGCCGAGCGAGGCGGTCCTCGATACAGGCCTGAAGAAAACGGTTTTCATAGACAAGGGGGGCGGCCTGTTCGAGCCCCGGGAAGTTGAGACCGGATGGAGCTCCGGCGAAAGAGTGGAGATCACCCGCGGCTTAAAGCAGGGAGACCGTATAGTCGTTTCGGGTAATTTCCTTATCGATTCGGAAAGCCGCATGCGCAGGGCGACGGTCAAAGAAAACCAAGCCGGCGACCGGCGCACCCCGGTGCAATCCCGGTCCCGCATGAGGTCCCAGCCTGTCATGACGTCTCAGACCTCCCTGAGCTGTCCATGATAGATCGTATTATCGATTTTTCAGTCCGCAACAGGCTCATCGTGCTGATACTGGTGGCCGCGGCCTGCGTGGCCGGTTTCCGTTCAATGGAAAACCTGCCGCTCGACGCCGTGCCGGACCTCGGTGATACCCAGGTCGTCATTTACTCCAAATGGGACCGGAGCCCCGATGTAATAGAGGACCAAGTTACATATCCCATAGTGACGGCGATGACAGGCGCACCAGGCGTAAAGACGGTCAGGGGCGTCTCGGATTTCGGTTATTCGTACGTCTATGTAATCTTCGAAGACGGGACGGACCTCTATTTCGCGCGTTCTCGCACGCAGGAGTATCTCTCGACTGTGCTTCCCACGCTCCCGCAATCGGTGAAGACGCAAATAGGGCCGGACGCCACCGCTCTGGGATGGGTCTTTCAGTACGCCCTGGTCGATGAATCCGGGACTCACAGCCTGGAGCAAATCCGATCATACCAGGACTGGTATCTCCGTTCTTATCTCAAGTCGGTGCCCGGCGTGGCCGAAGTGGCTCCAGTAGGCGGTTTTGAGAAACAATACCAGGTAAACGTCGACCCCCGCAGACTGCTTGCCTACGGCCTGTCCATCCGGAAGGTGGTTGAGGCCGTTAGGACGGCAAACGTGGAAGCCGGCGGCCGTCTGATCGAGTTCGGCGATACCGAATACATGGTCAGAGGTCGGGGGTACGCGAAGTCGATAGAAGATTTTGAAAATATAGTCCTCACGAGCCGGAACGGGACGCCTATCCGCGTCAAGGACGTAGGACAGGTGAAGACCGGACCCGAGTTGCGACGAGGTGTGACCGATCTCGACGGCAAAGGTGAGGCCGTCTCCGGGATTGTCGTCATGCGCCAAGGACAAAACGCCCTGGACGTAATAGGGCGCGTCAAGACCAAGCTCCACGAGATCGAGCCCGGCCTGCCGGAGGGTATGAAGATCATCCCCGTCTACGACCGCTCGGAGTTGATCAATCGGTCAATCGATAACCTGAAGTATACGATCCTAGAGGTCATCTTAACGGTCGCCGTCGTTATCTTTCTGTTCTTACGCCATGCACCGAGCGCTGCCATTCCGGTCATCACCATTCCGGCAGCCGTGCTTATCTCATTCATTCCTTTCAAGCTCCTGGGTGTGACTGCGAACATAATGTCCTTGGGCGGCATTGCCATTGCGATAGGGGCCCTAGTCGACGCAGCGATCATCGTGGTCGAACAGACCCACAAGAACCTGGAGCAATGGGAGCGATCGGGCGGTACGGGGGACCACGCGGGCGTAGTGGTCCAGGCGATTAAGCAGGTCGCCGGACCAAGTTTCTTTGCCCTCCTCGTTATAGCCGTTTCCTTCATCCCCGTCATTACGCTCGAGGCGCAGGAAGGCCGGCTCTTCAGACCACTCGCTTATACGAAGACCCTGGTCATGCTGGTAGCTGCCGTACTTGCCATCACCCTCGATCCGGCCCTGAGGCTCCTTATCATGAAGATCAGGGCGGTCGCTTTCCGCCCCTCGGCCCTTGCGCGCGCATTCAATGCGGTCTTCGCTGCCAAGATCGTTCCGGAGGAACGCCACGGGGTGAGCAGGTTTCTCATGCGCATATACGAGCCGGCCGCCGCATGGTCGCTCAACAGAAAATGGCTTGTCATCGCCTGCGCGCTTGGCCTCGTGGCAGCCACGGTCCCCGTCTATTTAAGGCTTGGCTCCGAGTTCATGCCTCCGCTTGAGGAAGGTACGCTTCTCTACATGCCCTCGACAATGCCGGGTCTTTCCATAGCAGGGGCTCAACGGCTACTCCAGATGAGCGACCGCGTTATAGCGGGCTTTCCGGAGGTCGACCGCGTATTCGGTAAGGCGGGACGCGCGGAGACATCGACCGACCCGGCGCCTTTGTCGATGCTCGAAACCGTAATTACGCTCAAGCCTAAGAGCCGGTGGAGACGGAAGGCCACGTGGTACTCGTCATGGGCGCCCTCATTTCTCACGCCCGTGCTCAGGCGTATAACCCCGGACAACGTCTCGCAGGAAGACCTCGTGAAGGAGATGAACGAAGCCCTGCGCTTTCCCGGCGTGGCGAACGGGTGGACCATGCCGATAAAGGGGCGCATTGAGATGCTCAGCACGGGCCTGCGTACACCCGTGGGACTGAAGGTCTCGGGAGGCAACATCAGGACGATCGAGGAGATAGGCGCCCGGATCGAGGGATTGCTCGCAGACGTTCGAGGGACCAGGTCCGTTTTTGCCGAGAGGACCGGTACCGGCTACTTCCTCGACTTCACCTGGAACAGGGATGAGCTGGCACGCTACGGGGTCGCTATGGAGGAGGCGCAATCAGTGGTCTCAGGCGCCATCGGCGGCGAGAACGTTACGACAACGATAGAAGGGCGGGAGAGATACGCGGTAAACGTGCGCTATCTGCGCGACTTCCGCTCGGACGCATCAAGCCTCGGCAGGGTCCTGGTGCCTGTAAACGACGGACAGGCCCAGATCCCGCTATCTGAGCTGGCCGGTATACAGACCGCGATGGGCGCGTCGATGATCAGGGACGAAAACGGTATGCTCGCGGGGTATATCTCGATTGACCTGGCTGACCGCGACCCTGCAAGCTATATCAAGGAGGCAAGCCACATACTGCGTGAAAAGCTTACTCTCCCGGCAGGATACACTTACACCTGGAGCGGCCAGCACGAGGGTATGGAAAGGGTGAGGGAACGGCTCAGGACGGTTGTCCCTCTGACGTTGCTTTTTATCTTCCTTCTCCTGTATCTAAACACCCGTTCCATCGCCAAGACTGCCATAGTCCTACTGGCCGTTCCATTCTCCGCGGTAGGCGCAATCTGGTTCCTCTACCTGCTCGGCTATAACATGAGCATAGGCGTCTGGGTCGGTCTCATTGCCCTTCTTGGTGTAGACGCAGAAACAGGGGTCTTCATGCTTCTCTACCTCGACCTCGCTTACGCCTCCGCAGCGGCAGCCGGCCGCCTGAAGTCCGCACAAGACCTGCGGGCGGCCGTTATGAACGGCGCCGTCAGGCGACTGAGACCGAAATTCATGACCGTAGCAACTATGTTTTTGGGGCTCGTCCCCGTTATGTGGTCCCAGGGGACCGGCGCGGACGTAATGAAACGGATAGCTGCACCCATGATAGGCGGCATCTTTACCTCGTTCATACTGGAGCTGATCGTCTACCCTGCCGTCTTCGAGTTATGGAAATGGCATTTTGACCTGAAGAAGCAGATAGCAGCAAGTTAGCTGAAGGGAGAGGTCATGAAACAATTTCTCATGGTGTTCGCTCTATCGATGGTTGTTCTTGCGCCTTTGTCCGACGCGCGCCCGGAGGCTTTGAAACCGGGGCCGCATGAAAAATGCGCCGTCTGCGGTATGCTCGTCGCGGGCTATCCCGCGTGGGTCGCCGCCATTGAGTTCAAGGACGGCACCCGAGTCTATTTCGACGGGCCGAAGGACGTGTTCAACTACTATCTGGACGTGGAACGGTTCAGCGGGTCCAAAAGACATCAGGCGGACATCCGGGATATTCTTGTAACCGATTACTATTCACTTTCAGTAATCGACGGCCGTAAGGCCTTCTATGTGACGGGCAGCGATGTCCTGGGTCCTATGGGCCGCGAACTGGTCCCCTTCGGAAGCGAGATGGATGCTAAAGAATTCATGCGCGACCACAAGGGCAAAGAGATCGTCCGTTTCGAGAATGTAAACCAAGGGCACCTCAGGGGCCTCATGCAGATGCATTGACCGGAGAGATGGCAGAGATGGGTAACGCGACGGACCGGCGGACGCTTCGGAAATCGGACTTCTTCTTTCTTTCCCTCGCCGTGAGTCTCCTCGCCCTTTGCGCGGCGTTCGGCCACATGCAAGTGCGCCGCATCGCCGACCGCGATGCCGCTGCCTTCAATAGGAGCATAGTGGAGCGATACGGCCTTACCGACCTCTGCCTTTTTACGGAGGCGCGCTACGCGCGCCATCCTTCTCAGAGCGACTTCAGTGCGGCCTTCCAGGATCATCCGTCCTCCCTGGAACATTTTCCCGCCGGCGGTATGGCAGGTATTCCCGGCATCCTTCGGAATCAACGATGAGAGAAGTAATCGGTAAGCAACGTTATCTGGTCGATTTTGCCCTCTCTTCGCTCTTTAGGAGGAAGGCGAAGAACGGGGCCCTCCTTTTTGCCTTTACAGTCATCGTTTTCGCGCTGGCATCGGTGATGTTCTTCACCCATGCCCTGAAGAAAGAGGCTGCCTTCCTTCTTGCGGGAAGCCCAGACATGATCGTGCAGCGCATGACGGCAGGCCGGCAGGATCTGGTCCCCCTTTCCTATCTCAAGCAAGTGCGAATGATAAGGGGTGTTTCCGCTGCTTCCGGGAGACTCTGGGGCTACTATTTTGATCCCGGCTCCAGGGCCAACTATACGCTCCTCGTTTCCATCGATCCGCCCATGCCGCATGGCTTCATAGCCGTGGGCAACGGGATCGCGCGAAGCCGCGGCCTGATCACAGGAAGCGAGTTCTTCTTCATACAGCACGACGGCGCCCCTCTCGGACTCGTTGTCAAGGGAACATTCTCTGAAAACTCCGAGCTGATGACATCCGATCTGATCCTTCTATCGGAAGGCGATTTCCGGCGCCTCTTCGGCATATCGTCGGATTACGTTAACGACCTGATAGTCACGGTCCGAAATCCGACGGAGCGGGCTACAGTGGCGCGAAAAATCAAGGAGGCACTGCCCGATGCCCGGCCTCTCGTCAAAGAGGAGATTGCAAGGACATACGATTCCGTTTTCGACTGGAGAAGCGGCATGATCATCGTCGTCCTCTCGATTGCCTTGCTGGCGTTCGCCATCCTCGCTTGGGAAAAAGCGTCGGGGTTGGGGGCGGAGGAGCGACGCGAGATCGGCGTTCTTAAAGCCGTCGGCTGGGATACCCAGGACGTGCTCCTGCTGAAGCTTTGGGAGAGCGCTATCATTTCGCTGCTGGCCTTTTTTGGGGGCGTTATATTGGCCTATTTCCACGTGTTCCTTGCCGACGCCGGTATCTTCGGCCAGGCCCTGAAGGGCTGGTCGGTCCTCTATCCCCGGTTCCGGCTCACGCCTTCTGTGGAGGCCTACCAACTGGTAACGCTCTTCTTCCTCACGGTTGTTCCTTATGCGGCCGCGACGCTCATACCCTGCTGGCGCGCCGCTTCAGTGGACCCCGATCTTGTTATGAGGTCGCAATGATAGAGCTAACGGAAGTAAGCAAAGCATTCAATGAGGGTAAGCCAAACGCGTTCGTTGCGTTGGACAGTGTAAGTTTCTCTATAGAAAGGGGCGCCGTCACTGTCCTAAAAGGACCGAGCGGATCGGGCAAGACTACGCTCCTCTCCCTGATCGGCTGCATGGCGAGGCCCACGGCCGGCCGGATAAGACTGCACGGCCTACCCAGGGATTTGTTTGCATTCGACGGCGCACGAGACGGTCTGGAGGTGACTAGGATGCCCGAGCGCTTTCTGGCATGCATCCGCCGCCGCCTCTTTGGTTTCATCTTCCAGCAATTCAATCTTGTAAAGGGTATCTCGGCGCTGGAAAACGTAATGCTGCCCGCGTATCCGTCGGGCATGAGCTACGCGGATCTCAAGAAGAAGGCCCTCAGGCTTCTCGCGCTTTTTGGGTTAGAGGACCGGGCACAAGCCAATGCGGAATGGCTCTCGGGCGGGGAGGCACAGCGGACGGCCATCGCCAGGGCCCTCATCTGCGAACCGTCCGTCATCATAGCGGACGAGCCGACAGCCCATCTCGATACCGTGCTTTCCAAGGAATTTATCGATATCGCGGCCGAACTCGGCCATTCCGGCAAGACGGTGATAATGGCCAGCCATGATCCGCTGATCTATGAGTCGCCGGTGGTCGACCGTGTGGTGGTCCTTCGAAACGGGCGGCTCTGCGGGTCGGGATCGTGATTCTCCATCCGGGGATTCTCGCTCTGATGCTTGTTTCGCTGGCGGCAAGCACCGTCCTTGTTTACGCGGGTTTGTTCTCCATCAAGGTTGCGAGGAGCTGGGACCTTGCAAGCGGGAGCGAGGCCCAGCTTTCGTTGGAGCGTAAGACTTACCTCGTTTCCACCATGCTTGCCTGTGTCTTTTCCTTCGAGGTGGCGTCGCTTTTTCTGTTCGTCGTTCTTGCCGACCGGCTCCACGGCCTTTTCTCCGGCGCGATGTGCGCCGCCGGAACGCTTAACGTAAACAGCTACGGCTATCCCGCGCTCGGCCTCAATATCTTGACCGGAGTGTTGGCCGGTCAATGGCTGATCCTCAACCATGCAGACAACTCGGTGCCCGATAATCCGATAACGAAAAGGAAATATATCCTTCTTGCAGCCCTGGCGCCCGTATTCGTCGCCGCGTGTGTCGTGCAGACGCTCTATTTTCTCGGGCTTCGGCCCGACATCATCACATCATGCTGCGGCGCCCTTTTCGGCGTTGAAAGGCAGGGGCTTGCTGCGGCACTCGACGTCCTCGGCCCCATTTCCGGCCCGGTGATCTTTGCAGCATCATATGCGGCCCTCTTCGCCGGCGGACTCCGGTTCCTGAGGAAAGGACAGGGCATCGTCCTCTATTCAATTCTCAGCGGGATTACCTTCGTCATCTCCGTTATGGGCCTCATCTCTTTCATTTCTCCCTGCATCTACGAACTTCCGACGCATCACTGCCCTTTTTGCATCCTCCAGCGTGAGTATGGGTACGTGGGCTACCTTTTCTACGCGGCAGCTCTCGGCGGTATTATATCCGGGTCGGGGGCGGGCACAATCGAACTTATCGGGGCAGGACGGCGGCTACCCGCAGTCGGCAGGTTTCAGGCACGCCTTGTGCGCATCTCTATGGTTTCGTTTCTGATTTTCTTTGCCGCTTCGGCAACGGCTGTCCTGCTCTCACGGCTGTCGATATTAGGAACAGCCCCTTAACGATAAAAAGAAAGCCCGGATAAGCCGGCGATGCCTTCACGCTTTCTCCTGCGCTGCCGCTTCATTGAGAGTCTCTTAACCTGCCGTAATTTAGTTTGACCTTTTTTATGTAGTTGATTGTTTCGGCGATGCGCGGAACGGACCATTTGTTCTTTATCACTGTCTGGGGTCCTGCGTTATACGCAGCGAGCGTGAGTTCGAGGTCCCCCTTGAAGAACTCGTAGAGCAGCTTCAAGTATCGAGTGCCCGCCTGGATGTTCTCGCCCGGGTCGAATGGGTTGCGAAGGTCCAGGAACTGAGCGGTATCGGGCATGATCTGCATCAGACCCTGGGCGCCTTTTGGAGAAATGGCCTGCGGGTTGCCGTTCGACTCGACGATCATCACCGCCTTTACGAGGCGCGGATCGAGGCCGTTCGTCACTGAATGTTGTTTTATTAGCTCGTCATACGCATTCCTGTCGGAACGGATGAGGTAAGCCGACCTGAGTGGGCCATCCCGGTCCTCGATCACAACGCGGTAGCCGATTTTGGCTGAGGGCCGCATATCGGTTATATGATATACTCCCTCGCTGTCTACGTACTCGTATACGGCGCACAGGGACGTAACCGGAATCAGGAGTAGGATAAGAGAAGAAAGCGCCAGCGTGCGCATGCGATTTCTACCTTACCGGCTCAATCTCAAGAATTTTACAGCTGCTGTTGCGGTCATTGCATGTAATATAGTCGGAGCAATGGGCTGAAGCAAGCATATGCGCAAGCCCGGTCCAACTCCATCATCCTGTTTATCTCCTGCATCTTTCTGAGGTCCATACCGAATGGGCTTCAGGTTATTCCACGATAAAATCCCACGCCGAGTCTTCGATCCAGATGGCGTAGTAGCCGCGGCCGAAGAGGCCCTTGGGCCTGATCGAATAAAGGTTTTCGCCCCTTTTCTTCACCTCCACGCCCACTTCTTTCCCGAACATGAAGCGGACCTTGCCGAGGGGCGACTGGTTGACGAAAAGGAGATTGTTCACAGTGAGGACCTGGACGTTGAATTTCCCGTAAACTACGAAATACCTTATGTCGTTCAGAGGGAAGTGGGCGGGGTTGTTGCTTTCCAGATAGAGCAGCGAGTCCTGGTCGAAGACGATATTGGGGATTATCCTGACGAGCTTCTTGGCCGTCTTGACGTATACCCCGTATTCACTTGGCTTCGTTATCTCGTCCCTGGCGGCCGAAAGAGGCCCGGCCAGAAAAACGAGCGCCAGGACCGAAACGGCCGAGCACCGAGTAAGGGCTTGCATAAGCTTCATCGCAGACTCCTAATATTATTTGACCACCGTCAAGGCGATCCTTCTTTCGCGCGGCCCGTCGAACTCCATCAGGTAAATGCCCTGCCATGTCCCGAGCACGAGTTTGCCGTCCGACAGCGGGACGGTGAGGGAGCAGCCCACCAGGGAGGACTTGATGTGCGCGTCCGAGTTCCCCTCCCCGTGCCTGTAAGGGTAGTCCGCCGGCACGATCCTGCCCAGCGCATCGATCACGTCCTTCATCACCGCCGGGTCGGCGTTCTCGTTGATAGTAAGGCCGCACGTCGTATGGAGGCAGAAAAGATGGACGTACCGGCCCTCTTTGCCTTCCGCAGCGAGGCGCACCTCGGCGGTGATGTCCCGCCCCTCGACCCTTCTGGACGTCCGGACGCCGATCTCGGTCATACTCCATTCTACCCCGGAGGCACGAAGCATGGCAACAGATAAATCGGGGATAAATCAGGGACGGACAAACCGGGGCAGGCGGCCTCCCGCACGGGTTCGAGGGCACCGCGCACCTGCGCGCCTCCTTCAGACGGGACAAGGACCTCACCGGGGCGTCGGCTTGCACGGCAGCAATGTACTTGCAAAAGTGGCCGCCGAGATTCTATAATTAGTGATGAAATTCGAAGAAGGATTGCGCAAACTTGAGGAGATCGTCAACACCCTCGACGAGGGGAAGGCGCCTCTCGACGAGGCGTTGCGCCTCTTCGAGGAGGGTGTGGGCCTCACCAGGAAGCTTTCGAAGACGCTCGATGATATAGAGCGCAAAGTGGAGATCCTCGTCAAGAAAGACGACGGCTCCCTGGAGAAAAAACCTTTCCTGGAGGAAGAGCCATAGTGGACCTGGCGCGTTTTCTGGCGGAGAAGAAGGCGCTCGTCGAAAAGGAGCTGAAGGCCGTTTTCTCGGCCTACCCTGCCTCCTCCCGCGTCGTCACCGAGGCGATGGAGTACAGCCTCTTCTCTGACGGCAAGCGGATCAGGCCCGGTCTCGCCATAGCCGCCTGCGAGGCGATGGACGGCGACGCGGCAGCCGTCCTCCCTTTTGCCGCGGCCATCGAGATGATACACACGTACTCGCTCATCCACGACGACCTGCCCTGCATGGACGACGACGCCATGAGGCGGGGCAGGCCGACGTGCCACAAGGTCTTCGGGGAGGCGGTCGCGCTCCTCGCGGGGGACGCGCTCCTCACCGAGGCGTTCAGGGTCATGGCTGCGCCTGAAAAGGCCGTCGCGCCGGCCGTCGTCCAAAGGGTGATCTACGAGGTCGCACGCGCTGCGGGCGCGGAAGGGATGGTGGCTGGCCAGGTGATGGACGTGGTCTATGAGGGCAAGGCGGGGACGAAGAAGATCGTAAATTTCATACACCGCAGCAAGACGAGCGCGCTCATCAGGGCGTCCGTCCTGACCGGCGCCATCGTCGGAAACGCGAAGGGGCGCGCCCTCAAGCAATTCGCGACCTTCGGCGATTCCATCGGTCTTGCCTTCCAGATAAGGGACGACCTCCTGGACGTGGAAGGCAAGGAAGCGGAAGTCGGAAAGAAGCTGAAAAAGGACGGGGACAAGCAGACCTACGTAAAGCATTACGGCATTGCCGCCTCGAAGGCGCGGATCGACGCGCTCACGGACAGGGCCGTCGCATCGGTCGCCTTCCTCGGCCCGAAAGGGGAGATGCTCGTGCAGATCGCGAATTTCGTAGGGAACAGGTCCTTTTAATGCTTCTCGATGCCATCAACACCCCCCGCGACATACGTGAGCTGACGCCCGCGCAGCTTGCGGGGCTGGCCGACGAGATCCGGGAGCTGATCGTCCGGACGGTCTCGAAAACGGGCGGCCATCTTTCATCGAACCTGGGCGTCGTCGAGCTTACCCTCGCCCTCCACTACGTATTCAACACGCCGGTGGACAAGATCGTCTGGGACGTCGGGCACCAGTGCTACACGCACAAGATACTCACAGAGAGGAAGGACCGCTTCGGGACGATCAGGCAGGCCGGCGGCCTTTCGGGCTTCCCGTGCAGGAAGGAGAGCGTCTACGACTCCTTCGATACGGGCCATGCGTCCAACTCCATATCGATTGCAACCGGACTTGCCGAGGCGAAGAAGAAGCAGGACCGGGACTACCGCATCGTGGCGGTCATCGGAGACGGCTCCCTCACCGGGGGCATGTCCTTCGAGGCGCTCAACCACGCGGGGCACCTGAAGAGCGACATCGTCGTCATCCTGAACGACAACGAGATGTCGATCTCCAAGAACGTCGGCGCCCTCTCGGCCCATCTCAACAGGATCATGACGGGCGAGTTCATGAGTGGCCTACGGGAAGACATCAAGCAGACGATCCGCAACCTGCCCGCCGTCGGCGACAGGGTCTACAAGGCCGCCCGCTATTTCGAGGAGGCGGTGAAGGGCTTCGTGACGCCGGGCCTGCTCTTCGAGGAGCTCGGCTTTCAGTACGTGGGCCCTGTGGACGGCCACAACCTGAACCACCTGATCCTCAACCTGGCGAACGTAAAAAAGCTCAAAGGCCCGATCATGGTCCATGTAGTGACCAAGAAGGGGAAGGGGTATGCCCCCGCGGAAAAGGACCCGGCGCGCTTCCACGGGATCTCCCAGTTCAACGTCGAGACCGGCGAGGCGACGCAGAACGGCAAGATGACCTATACCGACGTCTTCGGGGAGACGCTCATCAGGCTCGCGTCCGAGGACGAAAGGATCATAGCAATCACTGCCGCTATGGGCCTCGGCACGGGCCTCGAAAAATTCTCTAAGATTTTCCCCGGCCGCTTCTACGATATAGGCATAGCGGAGGCTCACGGCATCACCTTTGCGGCGGCCCTCGCCCTCGGCGGGATGAAGCCCTTCGTTGCAATGTACTCGACGTTCCTCCAGAGGGGCTTCGACCAGATAATAGAGGACGTCTGCCTCCAGCAGCTTCCGGTCGTCTTTGCGATCGACAGGAGCGGCATCGTCGGGGCGGACGGCGCAACGCACCACGGCAGCTTCGATATGTCCTACCTGCGCCACATCCCGAATATGGTCATTATGTGCCCCAAGGACGAGAGAGAGCTGAGGGACATGCTCTTCTCGGCCGCCCGTTACGAGACGACGGTTGCCATCCGTTATCCGAGGGGGGAGGCGATGGGCCTGCCTTACGGGGACGACCTTAACGAGATACCGATGGGGAGCTGGGAGATGCTCCGCGAGGGGAAGGATATAGCGCTCATCGGGTGCGGGCCGGTCGTCTATGCCTGCCTGGAGGCAGCGGCCGAGCTTGAGAGGGAAGAAAAGATCGATTGCGCAGTCGTCAACGGAAGGTTTACCAAGCCGATGGATAGAGAGATGATTGCCCGCCTTGGCCGCAGCGTCGGGCGGATAGCGACGTTCGAGGAAAATGCGGCCATAGGGGGCTTCGGCAGCGGGGTCATGGAGGCGCTCTCCGAGGAGGGCATAACAGTGCCTATAAAGAGGACCGGCCTGCCCGACCGCTTCCTGGGCCATGCATCGCAGAAGGCCCTGCGGCAGGCGACCGGTCTGGACAAGGACGGCATCAAGAAGACCGTAAAGCAGTGGCTAAGATCAGGGTAGATACGCTCCTTGCCCGGAAGGGCCTCGCCGAATCAAGAGAAAAGGCAAAGATACTGATCATGGCGGGCGAGGTCTACCTGGAGGGGCAGCGGGTCCTCAGGGCGGACAGGGTGATCGACGAGCAGTCGGCCCTGGAGGTGCGGGGGCCGGGCCTGCCGTACGTCGGCTTCGGCGGGGTCAAGCTGGAACACGCGGCCCGGCGCTTCGGCCTCGACGCAGCCGGGAAAACCGCCATCGATATAGGCGCGTCCACCGGAGGCTTTGTCGATTACCTGCTCAAGGCGGGGGCAGCGAAGGTCTACGCGATAGACGCCGGGACCCATCAACTCCACGAGAGGCTGAGGGCGGACGCGAGGGTCGTCGTGATGGAGAACGTCAACGCCCGGCATCTCTCGCCGGAATCGATAGGCGAGACGGCTGATATCATCACGGTCGATGTCTCCTTCATCTCATTGAAGAAGATCATCCCCGCCGTACTGCCGCTCCTGAAGGCCGGCGGCGTCCTTATTACGCTCGTCAAGCCGCAGTTCGAGGTGGGCAGGTACAGCGTGGGCAAAGGCGGCATCGTCAAGGACCCGGAACGGATCAGCGAGGCGCTCGACGACATACGGGAGTTCGGCCGTAAGTGCGGCCTGCGGCCTATCGATACGGTGGAGGCGCCGAGGGAGAAAGAGAGGAAGAACAGGGAGTATTTCATCCTGTGGGAACGGTGAAGCCCCCTCCACCCGTCCTATTTTTTTCGAGCGTTATCTTCAACGACCCGGTTATACTGGAGGGGGTGGAGGAAGGGCTCGCCCGGCTCGTCGGCTCGATCCGGGAGAAGACGGAAACGATGGCTTTTGACGAGTCGGAATACTATACGGCCGAGATGGGCGCCGGCCTCAGGCGTTGTTTCCTGCTCTTCGAGCCCCTTCTCGACCGGGACGTGCTGGCCGCCGTCAAGATAGGGTCGAACGGGATCGAGGCGGCCACGGCGGCAGGCGGGAGGCGGCGGGTCAACGTGGACCCGGGGTATATCGCCTTAGAGCACGTGGTGCTGGCCACAACGAAGGGATACGCCCACAGGATCTACCTCGGGAGGGGCATTTTCGCGGACCTGACGCTCCTTTACGAGAACGGGAGCTACAGGCCGCTGAAGTGGACCTATCCCGATTACGGGAGCGGGCGGCTCGTCTCCCTTTTGAACGGATGGAGAGAAGACTACAAGGGGTTGCTGAGATGCCGAAAAGCATGACGGGTTTTTCGAAGGTCGAGATGGGGAGCGGGGAAGGCAAGTGTTACGGGGAGGCGAGGTCGCTCAACAGCCGATACCTCGAAATCTCCCTGCGCCTGCCGAGGAGCGCCTCAGGCTACGAGTCGCGCCTGCGGGAGGCCGCCAGGAGGTTCATCAAGCGGGGCAGGCTTGACATCACGATCAAGTTCGACAGGGGCGGGGAGGCTGCCGTGCCCAGGGCGAACGAAGAGGCCATCGCCTGGTACGTCGGCCTTGCGCGCCGGTTGAGGGAGTCTTACGGACTCGAAGGCGACTTGAGGGCAGCCGACCTCCTCGGCCTCAAGGACATACTCGTTTACGAGGAGGAGGCGCCGCCGGAGGAGACGCTCTTCTCCTGCTTCGAGGCGCTCCTTGCCGGCCTGAACGGGGAGCGGGAAAGGGAGGGGGCGCTGATCGGCAACGACCTTTCCGAAAGGCTCTCCCGGATCGCAGCCTGGCTCAAGGAGATCGAGGCGCGCTGGCCGGAGGCGGTCAAAGGCCACGAGGAAACGCTGCGCAAGAAGATCCTGGAGATAAGCGGGACTGCTGCGGACGAGGCGCGGGTCCTTCAGGAGATGGGCTTCTACATGGAGAGGCTCGACATCGCGGAGGAGATAGCGAGGCTCAAAGGGCACCTCGACCTTTTCAAGACGACCCTCGCCTCCGCCGACGAGATAGGCCGGAAGCTCGACTTCATCATCCAGGAGATGGTGAGGGAAACGAACACCATAGCGAGCAAGTCGGGCGACCTTTCCATCAGCGAGAAGGCGATCCTCATAAAGGTCGAGATAGAGAAAATGCGGGAGCAAGTCCAGAATGTCGAATAAGAAAGGGCGCCTTTTCGTCGTCTCCGGACCGTCCGGCACGGGCAAAAGCAGCCTTATCGAGAAGCTCCTGGCCGAGGACGCATACGCCCGGTTTTCTGTCTCCTACACGACGCGCACAAAAAGGGCGCACGAGGTTGACGGCCGCGACTACCGGTTTGTGGACGAAGGGACGTTCCGGGCGATGATCGCGCAGGGGGAATTCCTTGAGTGGGAGGGCGTCCACGACCACCTGTACGGCACGCCGCGCCGGGAGGTCGAAGGGCCGCTGTCGGAAGGTCTCGACGTCATCCTCGACATCGACGTCAAAGGCGCCCTCACGGTCAAGGAGAAACTGCCGGAGGCGGTGCTTATATTCGTAGATACGCCGTCGATGGACGAGCTCGTCAGAAGGCTTTCCGCCAGGGGAGAGAAGGAGATAGAGCGGCGCATGGAGCGGGTGCGGGAGGAGGTCTCAAAGAAGGACCTCTTTACATACGTCGTCATAAATGATAATCTTAACAGGGCGTACGGCGAATTCAAATCGATTATCGCCGGCGTAAGGAGGCAGCAGGATGGCCAGGATAACCGTTGAAGATTGCATGGATAAGGTTGAGAACCGCTTCGAGCTTGTCCACCTCGCTGCAAAGAGATCGAAGCAGCTTATCAAGGGATCGAAGCCGATGGTAAAATCGACCAACAGGGAGATAGTGACCTCCTTGAGGGAGATCGCCTCAGGCGAGGTCTATTTCGAAAAGAAGCAGGACCTGGAAGAAAAAGAGATTCCATACCAGCTCTCGAACTTCGCCCCGTAGTGGGCGGTCCGGGATCTTTTCGCGCCTTCTCCGTCGTTTTCTCGGCGCGCCTCCTCAACGTACTTCTATGTACAGTTTCGTCGGGCGCCATCGAAAACAACGAAAAATCCATCGAAAATCTCCCCGGCCCGCCTGGATGGGGTCGTAAGGTAATTAGGTATCGCTGCTATCCCTATCTACAGATTCTCCGTAGTAATTGAAAAAGATAAAGAGGGATATTTCGCCTTCAGCCCTGAATTGCAGGGGTGCTATACACAAGGCCGCACATACGAAGAGACATTGCAGAACATTAAAGATGCCATTACCTTGCATGTCGAAGACCGGGTAGAGAATTATCCCGTAATCTTCTAAGAGCCGGCGGGGCCTCTTTCCTTTTTTCTTTGCCGCTCTCTTACGCTTTTCTTCGGTCCTGCAATCTGCGATCTTGCTTTTCTTTCTTCTTGAACAGAATTCCTTCCGATGATAATAATAGAGAGAGGGCGGGGCGGGCCCAAATACTTCTATAGAGACCAAAAGCGCTTTGGTTTTGATTGCATTAGAGGCCAATTGCCTATTATGCTTGATTAGCTCACTTATTAG
Organism: uncultured delta proteobacterium; assembly: GCA_963835595.1. Classification (GTDB taxonomy): domain Bacteria; phylum Desulfobacterota; class Syntrophorhabdia; order Syntrophorhabdales; family WCHB1-27; genus CAWEPK01. Next base: position 900,594 of record CAWIGL010000002.1, read on the forward strand.
TTAGCTTGTACACTTGGCCTTTTGCCGACTAGCGAATAGAGTGGCCTGACCCGCAGACTTGACATATCCAAATTCTTGGGCAGTCAAAAAGGAGAATAACATGGATAAAGAGGAACCGGATCCTCCCGAAGCCGAAGATAAACGCTCGGTTAGTACCAGGCAGCCGCTCACTACCAGACGTTCCAGCTCACCTACCATGACACAGGCATTTATATGGGGGTTTCTCGCGGCAGCGTTTGGGAGCCTCCTTGCTTGGCTGGGTAAGTTGCTAAGCGATAATCCGTATCCTCCACCCCCAGTCGATTCCTTACACGGATTGCCGACTCCAATTGAAATGGACAAGCAGATCGACATAATGTTAGCAGGAGCCCAAGCGGCGCTTGGCCACGATCAGAACCTTGTAGGCGCGTTAGGGTTCATCATTGTGGGAGCGTGTCTATTATCGTTGATCGGTGCTTTGTTCTATATATTGGGAACACGGAGGAGCAGCCAACCAAGTGTCTCAGGCAGGAGAAAGTTTCTTGTAATCTGCGGCCTGATCATAGTGCCCATTGCAACCTCTTCCGGTCTCAAGATCATTGAAGACAGGCTGTTTCATGCACGCCCTGTGGCTCATTCGTTTTCAAACGTAAACACCTGGCCCGAGGTCGTACCCCCTGGGGCGCGAGTGGATGTGCGGATACCGGTTTCAATGCAATCCTTCAAGGGCCACTACGAAGTGAAATCGTTTTCACTGACCAGCTCTATGGCAAACCTGTCGGATGGAAACCGGGTCCCGATCAAGCTCGCTAATCCCGATATGAAGGGAGAGGACGCCAGCAAAAGACCGGACAAGACAGATACTCATACCGGTCCTGTTAAAGGTTGAACCTTGGGCTAGTGTAACAGTACCTAACGATTCACGGCTTGGGGGAGCTGTCATAGAAATATTCACGTCAGGCGTTCTGGACATCGTTCTGCCAAACCGCGCTCTGGATTCTCGCAGCTATGAATCCTCTGCAACATTCCGAGTGGCGAGGAACAAAGAAGTTCAATTTGGTGCTGAGGTTGACCGAATATCTGGACGACTAAAATCTTATGTCATCATGTCATGCGTGGTTGCGGCCTTAGGACTTATCCGTAAATAGCAACAACCTTCCTCCAGCAAATAATCGCAGCCGCGAGATGAACAAGAGCTTCGTAGCTTTCGGACATCTTCTCATATCTGACCAGAAGCTTACGAAACCTGTTGAACCAGGAGTGCGCCGCTTCCACAACCCAACGCCGGTTCTTGGGAGGACGCCCGCGTTTACGCTTCTTTCGTGAGACCCTCGGAGCGTAGCCCCTGATGCGGATCTGCTCGCGAGCCTGTTCGCCATCGTATCCCTTATCTGCGTATAAGAATCGTTGTCTCTTCGGAAGGGGAATAACGACGGCATCGAGCACTGCGGTAAGCTGGCTTGCGTCATGTCGATTGGCCCCTGTTACGATCAGCGACAGCGGGACGCCACGTCCGTCCACCAGGAGGTGTCTCTTGCTTCCTTTTTTTCCCCCTGTCTGTCGGGTTCGGACCGGCTGCCTCTTGCGCCAGAGGCGCTTTGATGATGGCCCCATCCATGCTCTGCCACTTCCAGGCGATCCCCTCCATATCATCGTACTCGGCGAGACCGGCGCGCCAGAGGGCAAGGAAGAAACCTCCCTTCAGCCATTGCCGGAAGTACTTGTGTATGGAGCTTGCGCTTCCGAACCGTTCTCTGGGCAGTGACTTCCACTGGCATCCGGTTCTCATACCACCTCGCCATCAGATGCTAAATAATGGCCCAATGAAAGCCTACCAGGCTCCGGATCATATCGGCCGACTCCATAAGGACCTTTAGGACGGAGGCCAGCACATCTTCCAGATCGGAAAGGGCCGTCCAGAGATAATTCCTGAGATGTCTTTCCCGTATATATTCCCAGAAATGCTCTACCGGATTGAGTTCGGGAGAATAGGAGGGCTGATGGATGATGCGGATGTTCTCGAATTCTCCCAGCGCCGCGCTTCGATGCCACGCCGCCTTATCCATGACCATGATCACCCGATAGGCTTTCCATTGTTCCGAGCATTCCTGGAGAAAGATCTTCATGGCTGCGGTATCGGCATAGGGAAGAACCAGGGAGAGAGATTGTCCGTCGCTAGGGCAGACGGCGCTGAATACGTGCGTATATTGTCGGACGAGCTGGACAGCGACGACAGGTCGTTCTCCGTGGGGCGCCCAGCATGGGAAAGGGTCTCCCATCCTTCCGAAACGCCCTTCATCCTCAAAGAAAAGCTTTACCGGTCGGGCGTCGCCCGCGGGGAACGTTGCAGCGGCGGCCTCCACAAGGCCGGGAAGTTTTTTTTAAATTCCTCCTGCTCTTCCTTTTTGGCCTTGGGATGCTTCGGTCGGGGCGTTACCTTCCGCCACCCGTGACGATGGAGCAGGTCGTAGAGGTAATCCTTGGACACCTGTCTTCCCACCCTGCCTTCCACCTGGCTCCTTATGGCAAAGGCCGCCACGATCCCCCCTTGCTCCGCCCTGGCCCGCAGCTCTGCGAGGAGCGTCTCCTCCTCCTCGATGGACAGCAGCCCAAAACGACGGCCTCCCCGCCCCTGCAAAACGAAAAGCTCGGGTCCGCCATGGTTGTACCGGAAAATCCATTGGTGGACCGTGCCGGGGGTAGAACCGAGATATTCGGCCGCCTTGTCGGCCGTAAGCCCTTTGCTGATCATAAAGAGCGCCTGCCATCGTTGAAACTGTTCGCGGCCCTCGCTTTCAATCATTCGCTTTCTGAGTTCATTCTGGCTGAGGTGATTTTCGAGAACTGCCCTTCTCATACTGCACCTCCTTCTCAATTTACTCTGAAAAGGAGTATACCATATTATTTATCGTATGACAGCGAAATAGTATCAGCACAAAGACGATGCCTTCGAATACGCGCCGCTGGGACATAGCTTTACGGCCGCCGCCGGGCTTCCTTTTGAATGCCTTACCAGATTCTCGCTCCCGTTTCGGAATAAAAGGTGCGACACGTTTCCAGAACTCGTCGGACACTTCCCATGAGCGGATCTTTGCCATACCCACCTCCTCGCTAAAGTGTAGTATGGCTATGAATTTAAATCAAGTTAATTACGGATAAGCTCTTAGTCTGGCTCGGAATCCTGATATTAGTGCCGACAAGACGTAGCGATCAATCTGCAAAGCTTAAGAACAAAGCAAAAGACACGCGGCGCGCTTGAATGCGCTGAAATCACGGCCCACTGTACAGTACCCCGGTGATCAAGCTGCTGAACAAATAGGGGGGCTGATCAGCCCCCCGCTACCAATGACACCAAAAAAACTTCTACATTGTCCGGCAGGGGAAACTTGTCAAACTCCTGGGCCGTGACTGCCCTGCCGTCGATGCGCGCGACGGGATAGGGGAAGGAATCGTCCAGCTCCTTGAGCAAGTCGGCGATGGTCATCCCTTCGCGCCATTCGATTTCCCTGCCGTCTATGCGCACCATCATGCAACCCCGTGCTTTTTCAACACGTCGAGGACTTCGGGGAAGTCGATGCCGAGCCGCCTGACCGTCGCGAGGGTAGGGATGCCGTCAGCAGTCCAGCCCCTGCGCTCGTAAACCGCGTCCTTGAGCTGTTCGTACCTCTCCTCGCGAAGGCGCCTCAAAAGCGCCACTTTCTCAGCGGTCGCCTTGCCGTCGATATCAACGTTGCAAAGCCCTTTCAACTGGCCGTCGTAGCGCTCCGCCCTCGACTCGTATTCATCGACGGTCACAGGCCCCATCGCCCGGTAAGGGATAGCGTCGTGCTCCCTGCGGCCGAACCCCATCCTGAGGCAGAAGATGCGCTGGAAGTTGTATACTCTTTCGCTCATCGCGATCAGGTCGCCGGGCGCCGCGTCCTTGCCCGTCACCGCGCTGAAGTATTGCGCGTACCACTCCACGTGCTTCATCACCTTCGCCGGCTCCGCCGTCTCTTTGTTGTCTGCCGGTGTGACGTCGTTCCACGGCAGCTTGCAGAGCCCGCACAGGCCGAACCAGGTGCGAAAGAGGGGGAACCAGTGGAGGGACTCGGCCTTCTTGTCGAAGGTCGGCAATAAATTATGCACCATATCGAGGAAGATCAGCCATGCCTCGTCGTGCTGCGGCCCTTTAAGGGCAAGGCCGTACCCGCCCTGCTGGGCGAGGGACTCCTTGCTCATGTACTGGGAAAACTCAAGGCCCTTCGCCTCCATGCCGATGTCGGCCAGCAGCGCCGCGTCCGCGCCGTAGCTGCCCGCGAATATCTCCTTCATCCTGCGGACGCCCTGGCCCACGATCAGGCCGAACCCCTCGCCCCTGGCCATCTGGTGCAAAAGCTCTAAGGCGCTCTCCTTGTTGCCGAAGGATAGGTCCAGCCCTCCCGTGTGCGTCCTGTCGATCAGGCCGGTCTCGAAGCATTCCATCGCAAAGGCGATGCTCGTTCCCACTGAGATCGAGTCGAGGCCGTAGGTGTCGCAGTAGTAGTTCATCTCGACGACGAAATGGGGGTCGAAGATGCCGCAATTCGAGCCGCACCCCGCGATGGTCTCGTACTCCGGCCCGTCTACGAATACCCTGTCTCCCTTGCGGGGCCCGCTCACAGGCACGAAATCCTTCACGCCGTGGGCGCACGAAAGGGTGCAGCCGATCCAGCAGCCGTCGAAGCCCTTGTCGAAGAGCTTTAAGAATACTTGCTCGCCCATAAGGGGCGCGTCCGGGTGGCTGCCGTACCGGTAGTTGCGGACGGGCAAAAGGTCATAATCGTTCATGATGGTGACGAGATGGGCGGTGCCGACCGAGGACATGTGGTTTTGCTTCGGGTCCTGGTCGAGGACCTCTAGGGAGTGGAGCTTCCCCACCCGTTTCAGCGCTTCTGCGTCCGCGGGGTCGTTCGTGGAAAGCTTGACGGGGCGCCAGCGCACGACAAGGGCCGCAATCCCCTTGTCCGCGAAGACCGTCCCGACGCCTCCGCGGCCTGCCTGCTTGAGCCTGGCCCTTCCCCGCTTCTGGTCGTACCATGAGAAATTGAGGCAGCCGATCAGGGTGTGGAGCGCGGCAGGCCCTGTCGTGACGACGGAGATGTCCTTCTGCGCCCCGTTCGCGAAGTAGTCCGTCAAAAGGGCCGTCCGGTCGTGCGCCTGGTCGGGCAGTCCCACGGCCTCTAAGATCCGGACGTACCGATCGACGCCGTCGATGAAGACGATCACGGGGGTCTTCGACTTGCCCCGGACCTCCAGGGCGTCGAAGCCGGAGAACTTGAGGTAGGGGCCGAAGTGGCCGCCCACGTTCGAGTCCATTACGGAGCTGGTCGTTGGGGAGATGCAGGTGACGATGCTCTTGCCGGACCCAGGATAGAGGGGCGTGCCTCCCATAGGGCCGGAGGCGATGCAGATGGCGTTCTCCGGGTCGTTCCACCGCGTGGACTCGCTCACTGCGTGCCAGAGGAGCCACAGGTCGAAGCCCTTCCCTCCCACGAAGGTCTCTTTCATCTTTTCGGTTACGGGCGTGATTGCGATATCGCCATCGGAAAGATTGACGCAGAGGGTCCGGTTCGCGTACCCGTTTTTTATATCCGGCCTTTCGTAGCCGAATCTTTTGATCTCTCTCGCCGTAAAGCCGCCCATTCCCACGAACTCCCTTTCCTTGTCTTTTCTATATAGCCTGTTAATAAATTCGGAAAGTTGTGACGAGAGAAGTTAGCATGGGGAATGGGCCGTGTCAACCCATTTTCCTATTGGGGGGCCGTGATGTTTCCGCGCCTTTTCCGCCGTTTTCTCGGCGCAGCGTCCTCGACGCTGCGCGGTAGAACGATCTTTTTTCCATGCGCGTAGCGCAATGTAAAAGATCGCTTTAGCGCGAAGCGTGAAAACCTCCCGGCCCCATGCCCAGTATCCACCATTTCCTGCTATGTTTTAACCTCTTGCCCTGGGCAGACCTTTAGAGTTTTCCTCGATTATAACCGTTTGTATACATCATCATCGTTCCGCTTGCCGACAAGGATCAATCTGAGGGTATCGCCTTGGACGTCATAGACGATTCTGTATTCCCCGACATCGTTCCTCAAGAAGGGATACCCCTTCAATTGCTCTGTATCGTGAGGCCGTGGGTCTTCGAGCAGGGCGAGCACTTTCCTGAGTATCTGCCTGAATTGCTTGGCCGGCAGGTCGTCGAGGAACGTATACGCCTGTTTGCTAACGAGCAGCTTTAGCGCCAAGTTTACCCTCAAGCAGAAGCCTTGCCTCGGTGTCGCTGACGAAGCCTTCCTCGATAGCCTTCAGCGCCTTCTCGCCCCAATAACGGTCCTCGATCTCCACAAGTCGGTCATATTCGGCAATAGACATCATGACGGCGACGGGCCTGCCTTTCTTCTCAATCGCTATAGGCTCCGACATCACCGCCTCAAGCATCTGCCCGAACTTGTTCTTCACGTCCGTTGCGGCAGCTTCTTTCATGGTCAACTCCTTTAGCTATCTTAGCTAAAGTATACACTTTGGACGGAAGGTTGTCAAAAATGTTAAGGAGAGGTGGGAGGCCGTGATCTTTTCGCGCCTTTTCCGCCGTTTTCCTCGGTGCAGCGTAAGGTTCGAGGCGCGGAGGCGTACTTTTTGGTACGTCGGAGCGTCGCGGACCGCAGCGCGACGCCAGCTTTGCTTTGTATGAGAGGGGAGGCTCTACGAGCTTTGCTCGTGAAGGGGGCGTTGAGCCCCAAGGTTGCGCGCCTCAGACACAGCCGCTATCAATATTCAGGGAAGATTTTGCCTGGGTTGAGGATATTGTTCGGGTCGAACAGCTTCTTGATCTTTTTCATTGTAGCTATAACGTCGTCTGAGAGTTCCATGCCCAGATAGGGCGCCTTCGAAAGACCTATGCCGTGCTCGCCCGACATGGTGCCGCCCCGCCTCAGCGCCTCGGCGAATATCTCCTTGACCGCCTCTTCGGCCCTCCCCCTGTCTTCTGCCGTGTCCCTTATCATCAGGCTTACGTGGAAGTTCCCGTCGCCCGCGTGGCCGAAGCTGAGGATGGGCAGGCCGAACCGCTCCTGCATCGCCTCAAGGGAGCGGATGAAGCCCGGTATCTCCGAGCGCGGCACCACCACGTCCTCCGCTACCTTGACAGGGTTGAGGTTGTAGGTCGCCTGGGAGAGCACCCTGCGGGCCTGCCAGAGCCTGTCGGCCTCGACCGGGTCTTCCGTGAAGTCGCAGCGGACCGCTGCGTGGGCGACCGCAATGGAGCGGACCTTCTCCGCCTGGGCGAGCGCCGCCTCCCTCGTCCCATCGACCTCGATCAGAAGGAGACCGCCCACGTCATCGGGCAGACCCATAGGCGACGCCTTCTCGCTGCACCGTATGGACGATTTGTCCATGAACTCTATGGTGGCGGGGACGATCCTCGCCGCGATGATGGCGGAGACCGTCTCGGCCGCCTCCTCGACCTCGCCGAAGAGGACCAGGATCGTCACTTTCGCCTCCGGCAGCGGGATGAGCTTGAGGGTTATCTTCGTGACGACTCCGAGGGTCCCCTCGCTGCCCACGAAGAGCCTCGTCAAGTCGTAGCCAACGACGCCCTTCATCGTCCTCACCCCCACGTTGAGTATCTCGCCGGTAGGCAGGACGACTTCAAGGCCAAGCACGTAGTCGCGGGTCACGCCGTACTTCAAGGAGTTCGGGCCGCCTGCGCACTCAGCCACGTTGCCGCCGATGCTCGAATATTTATAGGATGATGGGTCTGGGGGATAGAAGAGCCCTTTCTTCGCTACTTCCTGCTGCAAATCGAAGGTGATGACCCCCGGCTCTACAACGGTGACGAGGTTTGCCGTATCGATCTCAAGGATGCGGTCCATACGCATGAACGAGAGGACCACGCCGCCTCCTACCGGCACGGACCCGCCCGTGAGGCCGGAGCCCTGCCCCCTGGGGATCACGGGGAAAAGGCGGCTGTTGGCGAGCTTCAGTACTTCCGACACCTCGCGGGCCGACGATGGAAAAGCAACGAGGTCAGGGACGGCCCCTTCGGTCCTGCCGTCGTAGGCGTAGCACCTGCGCTCCTCAAGCGATGCCCTGACGTTCTCCGGGCCGCAGATTGCCCTTATCTCTTCGATAGTTGCAGCGTCCATAGATTTATCAGCGTCCCGCCCGGAAAAAGCTGCGCCGGCCTCACCGCGCCGGCCGGCCTCGCCGCCGGGTCCGTCAATCCCCTGGAAGGCGGAAGACCGCGCCGCCGGCCGCGCCCGTGACCATCGCAGCGTAGCGCGCCATATAGCCTTCCTTGATGTTCGGCTCCGGCCTTTTCCAGCCTTTGCGCCTTTTCTTCATCTCCGCATCATTGACCATAAGGTCTATAGATTTTTTGTCGAGGTCGATCTCGACCCTGTCCCCTTCCCTGACGAAGGCGATGGGGCCCATCTCTGCGGCCTCGGGCGAGACATGGCCTACGCAGAGGCCCCGCGTGCCGCCGGAGAACCTGCCGTCCGTGATGAGCGCGCAGTCGAGGTCGAGGCCCTGGCCGCAAAGGACGCTCGTCGGCGTCAGCATCTCCCTCATGCCGGGTCCGCCCTTTGGGGCCTTCATACCTTATGACGATTGCGTCCCCGGCCGCCACCCCGCCGCCTATGATGGCCTTCATCGCCTGCTCCTCGCTCTCGAAGACGCGCGCGCGGCCGGTGAACTTTCTCATACTGCCTGCGACCCCCGCAGCTTTGACGATGGCCCCGAGCGGCGCAAGGCTCCCGGAGAGGACCACGAGGCCGCCCCTCGGGTTGTACGGCTCGTCGATGGGCCTTATGACGGAGTGATCCTCGACGCGGGCCTGCGCCATCAGCGCGCCTACGTCCTTCCCCGCTACTGTTTTGCAGCCCTTGTTTATGAGCCGCTTTTTCGACAGCTCCTTCATGATCCCATAGACGCCCCCCGCCTCATTAAGGTCTTCGAGGTGGTGCGGGCCTGCCGGACTCATGTAGCACAGGTGCGGCGTCTTCCCCGAGATCTCGTCGAAAAGGGCAAGCGGCAGTGGTATGCCCGCCTCGTTGGCGATGGCGGGCAGGTGGAGGGCCGTGTTCGTCGAGCCGCCGAAGGCCATGTCAACGGTGATGGCGTTCCTGAAGGCCCTGGCAGTCATGATGTCCCTCGGTGCAAGCTGCGCCTCGACCAGCGCGACGACGGCCTTTCCCGATGCCTTAGCGAGCCTGATGCGGCCCGCGTGAACGGCGGGGATGGTTCCGTTGCCAGGCAAGGCTATCCCTAAGGCCTCGCTCAGGCAGTTCATCGAGTTCGCCGTGAACATGCCCGCGCACGAGCCGGCGCCGGGGCAGGCGCAGCCTTCCAGCTCGGAAAGCTCATTTTCGCTCATCGTCCCTGCCGCTACCTTGCCGACCGCCTCGAAGACGGAGATCAGATCGACCGTCCGCCCCTTGAAGCGGCCCGCGAGCATCGGGCCACCGCTTACGAGAACGGCCGGGATGTTGAGGCGGAGGGCGGCCATCATCATGCCGGGTATGATCTTGTCGCAGTTCGGGATCAGGACGAGGCCGTCGAAGGGATATGCCTTCGCCATGACCTCTACGGAGTCGGCGACGAGTTCCCTCGACCCAAGGGAATACTTCATGCCCTCGTGGTTCATCGCTATGCCGTCGCAGATGCCGATGGTGGAAAACTCAAGGGGCGTGCCTCCCGCGAGGCGCACGCCGTCCTTGACCGCACACGCCACCCTATCGAGGTGCATGTGGCCGGGGATAAGATCTGAGGCCGAGTTGGCGATGCCGATGATCGGCCGCTCCAGCTCCTCCGGCAGCAGGCCCAGCGCTCCGAAGAGCGACCTGTGCGGCGCCTTCTCGATCCCCTTCGTCATCCTGTGCGACCTCATATTGCCTCCCTTGACCCCGACATTGCCGGTCTTATCTCTCCGCCCCGGCTTCACGTTGTATCCACGGGCATCTATTATACGACAAAAGGGCGTGCAACAAAACAAACAACTCGTCTGCAAGCGGGGAAAGCGCAAGGCCCTCGTTCGGCCACAAGAGCGAGCTGTACTATGTACATATTCGGGATATTGAGACGTCGATTCTATTATAAGAGTTTTAGTAATCACTCCAAGAGGGTACATCGAGCTTCGGCCCGGAGGGCCGGCGGCCGGGAGATTTTCGATGGATTTCGGGTTGCTTTTCGAGGAAGCGAGCCGGAGCATACGTTTTGTGTATGTGAGGACTCGCGCCGAGAAAACGACGCGAAAGGCGCGAAAAGATCCCGGCCGCATACCAGGCCGGAAAGGGTTGACCCCTAGCCGCGCATGTGATATTCTCAATAAATCGGCATAGAGTGAATCCACATGGCTTTCCGCCTTACCACTCAGACCACTTCCGAGGAGGAACCGATGTCAACCATATACGAGGTATTTGCGCGGGAAGTGTTCGACAGCAGAGGCAACCCTACCGTCGAGGCAGAGGTCGTCCTTGAGAGCGGGGTAACGGCCCGCGCCATCGTGCCGTCAGGGGCATCGACCGGCGAGAGGGAAGCCCTTGAGCTGAGGGACGGCGACAAATCGAGGTTCCAGGGAAAAGGCGTGCTGACCGCTGTCAATAACGTCAACGAGATCATCGCGCCGAAGCTGGAGGGCCTGGACGTGGTAGAGCAGGCCCTTATCGACAATACGATGATCGATCTCGACGGGACGGAAAACAAGAGCAAGCTCGGGGCGAACGCGATCCTCGCCGTCTCCATGGCGGTCGCTAGGGCAGCGGCCGATTTCGAGGACCTGCCGCTTTACCGTTACCTGGGAGGGGTGAGGGCGCGAGAGCTCCCCGTGCCGATGATGAACGTCATCAACGGCGGGGCGCACGCGCAGAACCCGCTCGATGTCCAGGAATTCATGATCGTCCCGGCAGGGGCCGCCTCTTTCGGCGACGCGCTCCAGATGGGCGTCGAGGTCTTCCACGTGCTTAAGGGGGTCCTGAAGGATGAGGGGCTTGCCTCCGGGGTGGGAGACGAAGGCGGCTTCGCGCCCCAGATATCATCGACGCGGCAGGCAATCGACATGCTCGTCGCCTCCATAGAAAAGGCGGGCTACAAGCCGGGGCAGGACGTATGGCTCGCCCTCGATACGGCGGCCAGCGAGCTTTACAGGGACGGGTCCTACCACATAGAGGGCAACACGTGGAACGCGGAGCAGATGGTCGCCTTCTACGAATCCCTTATCAACGACTACCCCGTCATCTCCGTCGAGGACGGCTTTGCGCAAGACGACTGGGCGGGGTGGAAGCTCTTCACGCAGCGATGCGCATCGCGCATACAGATCGTGGGAGACGACATCTTCGTTACGAACCCCGCCATACTGACGGAGGGCGTCAGGCAGGGCATCGCCAACAGCGTGCTGATAAAGCTGAACCAGATCGGGACCGTGACCGAGACGCTGACGACCATCGAGATCGCCAAGCGGGCGGGCATGACGTGCGTGATCTCCCACAGGTCGGGCGAGACGGAGGACCCGTTCATCGCGGACCTCGCCGTCTCTGTCAACGCGGGCCAGATAAAGACGGGCTCCGCTTCGAGAAGCGAGAGGATGGCGAAATACAACCAGCTTTTGAGGATCGAGGAAGAGCTCGGCGAGGCGGCGATATTCGGCGGAAAGGGGGTCTTTTACAGCACAAAATGAAGATGGACCTGAAATACGGCAAGGGCGTCGCCGCATTCGAGCCCCCGCCTTCATGGACCGTGAACGTAGCCGGGCATGGGCGCCCCCCTTTCCTACCCCTCGAAGAGACCCTGGCCGCGTCCCTCGACGCCCCGGCCGGCGCGCCGCCTTTCAGGGAGTTTGCGGCCGGGAAAGACCTGATCGTCATCGTATCCGATGTGACGAGGTACACGGGGGCGGAAAAGGTCCTCCCCCTGCTCCTAGACAGGTTCCTAGGCAAGGCCCGGCGGGTGCGGATACTTTTCGCCCTCGGCAACCACAGGAAGCAGACGGAGGCAGAGCGGAGGGCGCTCGTCTCGGACGCAGTCTTCGATGCGGTGGAGTGCATCGACCACGACTGCTTCGACGACGCCCGCCTGACGCGCCTCGGCGTCACGCGGTCCGGGCTCGCCGTATCGCTCAACTCCTTGCTTTTCGAGGCGGACGCTGCGCTCGTGACGGGGGCTGTCAGCCACCATTACCTCGCGGGCTTCGGCGGCGGGAGGAAGTGCATCATCCCAGGCATTGCGGCCTACGAGACGATCGTCGGCGTGCACAGGAGGGTCTGGAACAAGGACAAGCCGGGAAAGCACGTCCGCGCCCAATCGGGCATCCTCGAAGGCAACCCGATGCACGAGGCCGTCATGGAGGCGATCTCACTCATCAGTAAGCCCCTCTTTCTCATCAATACGATCTTCGACGACGGAAACCGCCTGCTCAACATCTTCTCAGGAGACATAAAGGCGTCCCACGAAGCGGGCTGCGCCTGGTATCACAGCCATTTCTCGACGACGGTCGGCGAAAAGGCAGACGTTGTGGTAGTGAGCGCAGGGGGCTACCCCAAGGACATCGATTTCATCCAGAGCCACAAGGCGCTGGAGCACGCCAGGCACGCGGCGAAGGCGGGCGGCACGATCATACTGGTCGGCAAGTGCGAGGACGGCCTGGGGAACAAATATTTTCTTCCCTGGTTCGACTACCCGACGAGCGAAGCGATGGAGCCGCACGTCAGGCAGAGCGACAAGGTTTACTCACAGACGGCCTATTCTACGCGCCTGAAGGCGGAGCGCTACCGCGTCATCCTTGTGTCGGACCTTGCGGATGCGGACGTGGAGCGGATGGGCATGGAGCCGCGAAAGAGCCTCGATGAGGCTGTAGCGTCCGTCGGCTCCGCGGCGGGTCTGCTCTGCCACGTGATCCCGGAAGGGTCGAAGACTCTGATAAGAGAGGGATGATCCTCTGATAAGGAGCGGAAAGATATGGAATGCACCGTAGAAGAGAATATGGCCGCGTGCACGTGTACGTACGATTGCGAAAAACGGGGCAAATGCTGCCAGTGCGTGGCGTACCACAGGGGCATGAAGCAACTCCCAGGCTGCTTCTTCTCGAAGGAAGGGGAAAGAACGTACGACCGGTCGGTCCGGAAATTCCTGGAGGAGAACCGATGAGCCGCTTGCCGGCAGCAGGTTGATATACACGACGTAAGGAGACAAAAAGGATGGCAAAAAACCCGGTTCATATCACCGATGTGACGTTGAGGGACGGGCACCAATCGCTTTTCGCAACGAGGATGACTACGGCCGATATGCTTCCCATAGCAGGGAAGATCGACGACATAGGCTTTTATTCGGCGGAGGTATGGGGAGGGGCTACATTCGACGTGACTACGCGTTTTCTCAACGAAGACCCGTGGGACAGGGTGCGCTTGCTCAAGGAGCGTATGCCGAACACGAGGTTTCAGATGCTCCTTCGCGGCCAGAACCTCGTCGGATACCGCCAGTACGCGGACGACGTGGTGGAGGCGTTCGTCGCGAAGTCCGCAGAGGTCGGCATCGAGATTTTCCGCATATTCGATGCCCTGAACGACGAGCGGAATTTCATCACGGCGTACAAGGCGGTCAAGAAGGCGGGCAAGCACATCCAGGGGGCGCTCTCCTATGCGCTGACACAAAGGAGGATGGGAGGCCCCATCTTCAACCTCGACTACTACTTGAGCAAGGCCAGGAAGCTGGAGGAGATGGGGGCCGATTCTTTCTGCATAAAGGACATGGCAGGCATCATATCCCCCTACGACGCCTACGAGCTGATCTTGGCGCTGAAAAAAACGCTCCATATACCCGTCCACCTCCATACGCATTATACGAGCGGCATGGCATCGATGGCGCTGCTGAAGGCGATAGAGGCAGGGGCGGACGGCATCGACACGTGCGTGGCACCCTTTGCCATGAGGAGCTCCCATCCCGCGGTCGAGCCGTTTATCGTTACGCTCTCCGGGACGGAGCGCGACACGGGTCTCGACCTGACGAAATTCCCAGAGATCAACGAATACCTGGAAGGCATCATCGAGAAGTACATGCAGTTCGCAGACACGACGAAGTTCTCCGCCATCGACATCGGGGTGCTCATGCACCAGATACCGGGCGGCATGATAAGCAACCTCGTGAGCCAGTTGAAGCAGGCAAAGGCCATCCACCGTATCCACGAGGTCTACGAAGAGATACCCAGGACGCGGGCGGAGATGGGATATCCCCCGCTGGTCACCCCTACCAGCCAGATCGTAGGGGTCCAGGCGGTCATGAACGTCCTTATGGGCAGGTACAAGGTCGTTACGAAAGAGGTGAAAGACTATTTCTACGGCCTTTACGGCCATCCCTCGGCGCCCGTTGACAAAGAGATCAGGAAAAAGGCGCTTAAGGGCTACCCCAGGGGGGAGACGCCGATAGACGCGCGGCCCGGCGACGTGATCGAGCCCGAGCTGCCGAAGGCGGCCGAGGCGCTGAAGGGCATATCGGACAGGATGGAGGACATTTTGATCTACGCCCTCTATCCCATGACGGGGATGGAGTTCCTGAAGAAGAAATACGGCGTAGCGTAATTGCGCCGGGAAGAGGCTTATAGAGCGCGGCGCGGCGCCGGCCGACTTTTTTGGAGGTGGCATATGTCTTCGCGTGCGGCACTGTTCTTCGTTTTGCTCTGCGGGCTGTTACTCGTCTCCTGCACGTCGTTTAATAACTGGGCATTCGGCGGACCTGAGGACGAGGCAAAGGACGCCGCAAAGGAAAAGAGCGCTCAGCAGGGGCCCAAGGAAGGGGACAGGAAGGTCATGGGAGGGGTGGAATACGTCTACACCAGGAACAACAGGTATATGACCACTCCCTACGAGCCAGAATACACATGGGTCAAGAAGGACGAGTACCTGCAAAGCCGTGACGACGCCATGAGAGAGAGGCTCGCCGCCGAGAGGAAGGAGCGTGACGCGATGAGAAAACGGCTCGCCATGCTGGAGCAGGAGGTCAACGAGGGCGCTCCACCGCCGGAAGCCGAGCAGGCGCCGGCCCTGCCCGGGCAGCCGAGGGAAAGGCGGTGGGAAGTTTACGGGATGAACGGAGACGGCATGAGCCTTCTGATCGACAAGGGCAGCATCACCCGGATGCCCAACGGCGTGCTGCAGTTCTGGCGCAGAAGGACCTTCCCCGAGCGGGCGTACCAGAAAGAGATCGTCTCCCTGGAGGAGGTCGATTGCCGTCGCCATAAGTACCGGACCCTGGAGGTAGAGGGCATCTATTGGGACGGCAGGCATCAAGGGTCGAAAACGGCCACATCCTGGACAAACTTCTATGACGATACGACGGAGGACCGCCTGTTCCTCGACACCTGCAAGGAGAGCGGACCGGGTGGAAAGCGCTCCTGATGCACGAAACGTGCGTTCGCGGCGGCCCCTATGCAGGGGCCGCCTTTTTTTATGGGATTACCGCTCCTGCGTCTGCTTGCGCATCTGCTCCGACAGGAACTGCTGAAGCTGCGTCAGCGATTGGGCGTTCGACGCACCCTCTATCGTCTTTACAGCCACATCCTCGATCTTCTGGTACGCCTTCTCCAGCTGCTGCGACAGCTTGGCGGTCTGGTCGTTATATTCCTTGACGGCCTTTTCGAGTGATTCGATCCGTGTCTTCAACACGTTGCGCTCTCCGTCGAACTCACTCTGCATCAGTTGCTCGCGGGCTTTTGCCTCCTGCGACAATCTGTCGGTTGCATCTTTGACTGCCTTCGAGACGGCGGCTTCGATCTCTTTCGGGATTCCGCTCACCCGTTTCTGCAGCTCGGCCAGCTCCGCTTCCTTTTCACCAACGGCCTTTTCCCTGGTGGAAAGGCCCGCTTCCAGCTCGATCTTCTTAGCCGCTATATCCTTTTCCAGCCGGGCTTTCTCGTCCCCAAGGGCCTCTATGGCCATTTTCTGCTCCCTCTTGAACCCGTAGTCGAACTCCTCCCGCTGGCGCTCCCTCCGCTTCTTTTCAGCCCCTTCCCAATCTTTCGTCTCCGCATCCCGCACCCTCTTCTCCTCTTCCCAGTGCGCGCGGATATCGTCGATCTCCCGCGACAGCCGTTCCTTCTCGGCCGCCATCCGTGCCTCGAAGTCCTCTTGCTTCTTGTTCTGCGATTCGATAAGGGCCGCAAGGCTCGCTGCCGCCTTTTCGATGCCGTAAAGGTCTTCCAATTCCTTTTCCTTGAAATGGATCGCCTCCTGTATCTTGTTGAACCGGCCTATCTCTTCTTCCAGCCTGTCGCCGATCTCCCCGAGCATCTTCCCGATATCGGTCCTCAGACTCGCTATCGCCTTCACCGCCCCGTCGGATGAGAGCGCCTGCGCCACCTGGACAACCTCCTTCTCCCTCTTCTCCTCGACCTTCTTCTCCGGCCTCAGCTCGGCTTCCTGTTTCTCCTGGATCTGCTTCAGCACGGCGTGGTACGCATCCATCATCTCCTGCTTGGTATTGGTCATGCTAACTTTTTTGGGCTCCCCCTTCTTCCCTTCCATGATCCGTCTCCTTTTCCTGCCTGCCTGGGGCAGGCTTTCTATCATCCACTCAGTACTACCTTATGACGCAGAGAACGTCAAGACTTTCTTTCGGCGTGCAGAACATTTTCCCCTTGCTATTATCGAATTCTCTGTGGTAATCATTGCCGGAGGGGTAAGGCGCTGTATAAAGGCGCCGGTTAATGAGGTTGATATAAATGTCCGATAAGAGTAACATCGGGCGCATAAGGGCAAGCACAAGATGAGCAAATCGATAGTGACTGTCATAAAGACCCACCCGGAGGGCGTACTCGACGACATCGGGAGGGCGATGCATACGGCCGGAATGAAAGATTTCCTGCCGAAGGACCGGGAAATAATCCTCAAAGACAATATCTCCTGGCATTTCCCCTACCTGAGCGCCAATACAACGCCCTGGCAGCTCGAAGGGGCGATCCTCGCCCTCAAGGCTGCGGGCCTCGGGCCGATAGTCGCAGTGCACAATAACACCGTCGTCACCAACCCGCACAAAGGCGGGGTGTTGAACAGGCTGACGCCCGTTTACAGGAAATATGGGATACGGGAGCTGTATAATTTCCTTCCGCAGGACATCTCCTGGACGTTTTACCGGCCGAAGGCGAGGATGAGGGCCCTCGACAAGATCTACCCGGAGGGGATCCGCATCCCGGAATATTTTATCGGGAAGAGCATCATTCATCTGCCGACCGTCAAGACCCACATCTACACGACGACGACGGGGGCGATGAAGAATGCCTTCGGGGGCCTTCTCAACACGAAGCGCCACTATACGCATAGCTGGATCCACGAAACGCTCGTTGACCTCCTCGCTATCCAGAAGGAGATACACGCGGGTATCTTCGCGGTGATGGACGGGACCATCTGCGGGAACGGACCCGGCCCGAGGACGATGATCCCCGTCGAGAAAGACTATATCCTGGCTAGCGGCGACTGCGTCGCCATCGACGCGGTGGCGGCCAAGATGATGGGCTTCGACCCTATGAGCATCCCCTACATCCGCATGGCCCATGAGGATGGATTGGGCGTCGGCAAGCCCAGCGAGATAGAAGTGGCAGGTGAGGACGTCTCCAACGTGAGCTTCGGCTTCTCGGTCGGCGACAACCTGGCCAGCAGGGTGGGTGATTCCCTCTGGTTCGGGCCGCTCAAGCCCATTCAGAAGGTCTTTACGCGCACCCCGCTCGTATATTGCCTGATATTCGGCTCATTCCTGTACCATGACTATTGCTGGTGGCCGGTCAAGGGGAAAAGCATCCAGAAGGCATACGTGAGCGGCACGAAGTGGGGGCGGCTGTTCGAGCAGTACCCGGAGTCCTAAAGAAGAGGCAATTTTGAGCGATATAATTCGTCTCCTGCGCCCCGCCCAGTATACGAAAAACCTCTTCGTCTTGCTGCCGCTCTTCTTTGCCGGCCGGCTTGTCGATCCAGATGCGGCAGGCAGGGCGGTCGTTGCCTTCTTCGTATTCTGCTCGATTGCAAGCTCCGTATATATTTTCAACGACCTTTGCGATGTCGCCGCCGACCGGCTTCATCCGACCAAGAAGAACCGGCCCATCCCCGCAGGACGCGTCTCCAGGCGCGCGGCGGTCACATGGGCCGCACTGCTCCAACTCGCCGGCCTGCTCGCGTGCGTCCTCTTCGAAAGAAGCATCCTCTATCTATGCATCATTTACACGCTCATGAACGTCGCCTACACGCTGCGGCTGAAGCACGTGCCGGTGCTCGACATCTTCGTCATCGCCTGCGGCTTCGTCATCCGCATATACACAGGAGGGACGGCGGCCGGCGTGCCCATCTCGTCATGGATCATCCTAATGACCTTCCTGCTCGCCCTGTTCCTCGCCCTCGGGAAGCGCAGGAACGACGTGCTGATATTCAACGGGACGGAGGCCCGGACGAGAAAGGCCATCGACGGCTACAACATCTCATTTATCGATTCCGCGATGATGGCGATGGCGGCGGTTACCATCGTTTGCTACATCATGTACACGAAATCGCCGGACGTCATCGAGAAGTTCAATACGGACAATCTCTATCTCACGTCGTTTTTCGTAGTCCTCGGCGTGCTCAGGTATATGCAGATCGCCCTAGTCAGCGACGGGGCCGCGTCGCCCACCGACGTTCTTCTCAAGGACCGGTTCATCCAGTGCATTCTCGTCGCCTGGCTGGTAGCATTCGGGATAATCATTTACTGAAAAGACCATGCGCTCCGTGTCGCAGAACCTCATTCTCGCAACGAAATACGCGTTTTTCGCGGGCGTCGCCATCGTGACGAACGTAGCCGCGCAGCGGGTCATGCTGGCGGTCTACAGCGGCCGCTTCGGTCTCTATCTCGCTATGGCGGTCGGGACGTTGGCCGGTCTCCTCGTGAAATACGTGCTCGACAAGAGGTATATCTTTTACGTGCGCGTCGAGTCGCATACGGACGACATCTACCGTTTCGTCCTCTACTCGGCGATGGGCGTCATTACGACGATGATCTTCTGGGGTTCGGAGCTTGCTTTCAACGCTGCGTTCCAGTCCGATCAGGCGAAATACGTCGGCGCCGTCGTCGGCCTGACAATCGGTTACTTCATAAAATATCGCCTGGATAAAAAGTTTGTCTTTGCCGCCCTGCTCGATTCCAATCCGGCGCAACGCAGAACGGCCCAGGGCAAGCGCATTTAAACTTTCGGTAGAGGTAAAGGAAGGGGAGACACGCTCCCTTCCTTTAAGGTGGGGCTATGGAAATGCGCTTGCCCCGCGCCCGGCCGGCGAATAGTGACATCGGGCAGGTTTTTTGTTACATTTAACACTGTGAGAACGAGTCGCGTAGTATACACCCTTGTCTGTCTGCTTGCGGCGCTGCCGGCCTTCTCGTGCGCAACGGTCGCGCAGCCGGGGCGCATTGAGAACCTGACCGTCGAGCAGCTAAAGGCCAGGATCGAGGCAGGCGGCAGACCTTTTGTTGTCGATACGAGGACCGAGTACGAATACAGGCAGGGCCGCGTGCCCGGCTCGGTCAATATAGCGCCTTATGAGTTCGACAAGCTTTCCACGCTTCTGCCCGCCGACAAGGGGGCGGAGGTCGTCTTCTATTGCAGGGGGCTCGGCCTGAGACTCGAGCAAAGAGGCCGCGGTCGCGGCCCGGAACCTGGGATATCTGAAAGTCGGCATACTCTCCGGCGGCTACCCCGCGTGGACAGCCGGGGGTTGCGCCGTAGAGAAATAGCCGCTGCAAGACGGACTTACGACGGACTTTAGGGACTGGGGGTAACCGGATGCTCTTTTCGCGCATGTTTCTGCCGACGATGAAGGAGGAGCCGAAGGAGGCGGAGGTCGTCAGCCACAGGCTGATGCTCCGCGCGGGCTTCATAAGGCGGCTTTCCGCAGGGATTTATACGTGGCTCCCCCTCGGCCTCAAATCGTTGAGGAAGGTTGAGCGGATCATAAGAGAAGAGATGGACAGGGCCGGGGCGCAGGAGATATTGATGCCCGCCGTCCAGCCGAAGGAGCTCTGGGTAGAAAGCAGCAGGTGGGACCAGTACGGCAAGGAGCTTCTGCGCTTCAGGGACCGGAACGACAGGGAGCTTTGCCTTGCACCGACGCATGAAGAGGTCGTTACCGACCTCGTGCGGAAGGAGCTGCGTTCCTACCGGGAGCTGCCCCGCAACCTCTACCAGATACAGACGAAATTCCGCGACGAGATCAGGCCCAGGTTCGGCGTGATGCGCTCGCGGGAGTTCATCATGAAGGACGCCTACAGCTTCGACGCGGACGAGGAGGGGGCGGAAAAGAGCTACATGGAGATGTACGCAGCCTACGAGAACATCTTCAGGCGGTGCGGCCTCCGGTTCCGCGCAGTCGAGGCGGATACGGGCGAGATAGGCGGCAAGTTCTCCCACGAGTTCATGGTGCTGGCCGACACGGGGGAAGACATCATTATCTCATGCGATTCCTGCGATTATGCGGCGAACCTGGAGCGGGCCGAGGTCGCATGCGCCCGCCCCTGCCGCAAAGAAGGCGGGCGGCTCGTATAAGCGCGTCGAGACGCCGGGCAAGAAACGCGTCGAAGAAGTGGCCGCGTTCCTAGGCGTGCCTCCCGGCAAGCTCGTCAAGACGCTCCTCTTCATGACGGACAGGGGCGTGGCCGGCGCCCTCGTGGCCGGCGACAGGGAGATAAACCCGATCAAGCTGAAAAACATCGCGGGCTTCAAGTCCGTGGAGCTTGCAAGCCAGTCCGTCATCGAAGAGGCGACGGGCGGCCCCCTGGGGTTTTCCGGCCCCATCGGCCTTACCGTCCCGCTTTTTGCCGACAACGACATACTCTCGATGGAGGACTTCGTCGTGGGCGGGAACGAGAAGGACGTCCATATAGTCGGCGTCAACAAGGGCGATTTCAAGGTGGAGGGCTACTACGACCTGAAGGTGGCGCGGGCCGGGGACGCCTGCCCGCGGTGCGCAGGCAGGCTTACCGCAACGCGCGGGATCGAGGTGGGCCACATTTTCAAGCTGGGAGCGAAGTACAGCGAGGCGATGAACGCCACCTTCCTCGACGCGGAAGGGAAAGAAAAGCCTTTTGTCATGGGCTGTTACGGCATCGGGGTGGGCCGGACGGTCGCTGCGGCCATCGAGCAGAACCACGACGCGAACGGCATCGCCCTGCCCTTCGCCATCGCGCCGTTCGAGGTCGAGGTCCTGCCCGTCAATACGTCCCATGCGCAGAGCATGGAAATAGCCCGCAGCCTTTACGGGGCGCTCTCCGCCGCCGGCGTCGATACGCTGCTCGACGACAGGGAAGAGAGGCCGGGCGTCAAGTTCAAGGACTGCGACCTTATAGGCGTCCCCCTGCGCGTCGCGATAGGCGAAAGGGGCCTGCGCGAGGGGAACGTTGACATCAAGCTGCGCACAGAGGATGCGGTCGTCAGGGTCCGGAAAGAAGATGTCCTGGGGAGGGTCATGGAGCATGTCGATAGAGCGCGCGTTGCCTGAAGGCACGCCGAAAGAAGAAATCGCCGCAAGGATCGACGGCCTGAAGGGCCTTATGGAGAAGTCGGGGATCGACTTCTCCGTGATCTTGCAGCACGTCGATCTCTTTTACTTTACGGGGTCGGCGCAAAGAGGCACCCTCGTCGTCCCCCTCGACGGCGAGCCGCTCTACTTCGTTTTGCGAAGCGTGGGGCGCGCGCTGGCGGAGACGCCCCTTTCCGTCATAGAGGCAAAGAGCGACAGGGACATGGCGAAGACGCTCCGGGGAAAAGGCGTCCTGAAAGGCAAGGGCGGCATGGAGCTCGATGTCGTCCCGGTGGCCGTCTTTCGACGGCTTAAGGACCTCATGGGCCTCGACGACGTTGCCGACGTATCGGACCTCGTCAAAGAGCTTCGGATCGTGAAAAGCGCCTTCGAGATCGAGCAGTTGCGCAGGTCGGGGGCGATCTGCGACGCCGTCTTCGCCGAGGCCGCCAAGGTGATAAAAGAAGGCATGAGCGAGGTGGAGATCGACGCTGCACTGGTGGCGACCGGCAGGCGGCGCGGCCATCAGGGGCTGCTCAGGATGCGGGGCCTCAACCAGGAGATGATGAACCTCTACGTGACTACGGGAGAATCCGGGACAATCGCTTCTGCGGGCGACGTACCTATAGCGGGCCTCGGCGTCACGGCCGCCGTTGCCCAGGGGTCCTCGTTGAGCAGGGTGCAGCGGGGCGTTCCGGTCCTCGTCGATTACGGCGGCGGATACAACGGTTATATCACCGACGAGACGAGGCCGTTTGTAGTCGGGCGGCTGGACGAGACGTTCCGCAAACCTTACGAGGTCGCGCGCGAGATCATAGAGGACGCCCAGGTGTTCGGAAAAGAGGGCGTGGACGGCACCGCCATATACGACAGGGCTTATGCAATGGCGAAGAAGGCCGGGCTGGAGCAGCACTTCATGGGGTTCGGGCCTGAGCGGGTGTCGTTCATAGGCCACGGGGTCGGCCTTGAGATCAACGAGCTTCCGGTCATTACGGGACGCCACAAAAGGACGCTCGTGGAGGGCCATGTATTCGCCTTCGAGCCGAAATTCGTCTTTCCCGGCAAAGGCGCAATAGGCATAGAGGTAGATTTCATCGCGCGGAAAGACAGGCTGGAGAGGGTGACGAAGACGCCTATCGACCTCGTAAAGCTCTAGCGCCGGAGGGGTTAAAGTGACGGTGGCTAGCCGACTATGCGATGGAGAACGAAGCTGACTATGGAGAAAACGAGGCTGAAAAGAAGCGCCCACCAGAAGTTTCGCACGTAAAAGCCGGGCACGATGGCGCTCGTCAAAAGCACGAGCAGGGCGTTCAGCACGAAGATGAAAAGGCCGAGCGTAAGGATGGTGAGAGGCAGCGTCAGGACCACAAGCACGGGCTTTATGATGGCATTGATGAGGCCGAGGACGAGGGCCGCGATTATTGCGGCGGCAAGGCCGCGGATGGCAACGCCCGGCAGCAGGTAGGCTGCGATGAGGATGGCAAGGGTAGTGACGAGCCAGTTTACGAGTATCCGCATGATCTTCGCCTTACCCATTGTAATCTATGGAAGGCAAAAAGCAAGAAAAATCTTTCGGTAAAACCGGGAGCGAATCAATATTAATTTGCCTGCCGCCTTGACTTTGTAATACAATACATACCGGTTGCGCAGCTTATTTGTTCTTGCGTAAAACGGGAGGCGAAACAATGCGTCGCGCACTTATAACAGGCATCACGGGCCAGGACGGCTCTTATCTGGCGGAATTCCTCCTGTCGAAAGGCTATGAGGTCCACGGCCTCATCAGAAGGGCAAGCACGTTCAACACGGGCAGGATCGACCATATCTACACGGACCCGCACCAGCCCGGCGCGCGCCTATTTCTCCACTATGGCGACCTTTCCGATTCCGGGCAGCTCGGCCACCTCATCTACAACATCCAGCCCGAAGAGATATACCACCTGGCCGCCCAGAGCCACGTCCGGGTGAGCTTCGATATGCCCGAGTACACGGGAGAGTCTACGGGCATGGGCACAACCAGGCTCCTTGAGGCGATACGCCGGAGCGGCATAAATACAAAATACTATCAGGCTTCTTCATCGGAGCTTTTCGGCGCCTCCCTGCCGCCGCAGAGCGAGAAAACACCTTTTCATCCGAGAAGCCCGTATGCGGCGGCCAAGCTCTATGCTTACTGGATGACGGTCAACTATCGGGAAGGCTATGGTCTTTTCGCCTGCAACGGCATACTTTTCAACCATGAGTCGCCCAGGAGAGGCGAGACGTTCGTTACGCGCAAGATTACCCGCGCTGTGGCGAACATACTGAAGGGCACGCAGAAGAAGCTCTATATCGGCAATGTGCGCGCCCGGCGGGACTGGGGCTTTGCCCCGGAATACGTCGAGATGATGCGGCTCATGCTTGCAGCAGGAGCGGCCCGACGATTACGTCGTAGGGACAGGGGAGAGCCACACGGTAAGGGAGTTCATCGATGCCGCTTTCTCTTACATGGGCGTACAGCTTGAATGGCAGGGCGATGGGAACGATGATACGGGCGTTGTCGCCTCCTCCAAGTGGGACCATCTGACGCCGGGCGCTGCCGTAGTCCAGGTCGATCCCCGCTACTTCAGACCGACGGAGGTCGAGGCCCTACAGGCCGATATCTCGAAGGCCCGCCGCGCCCTGGGATGGGCGCCGAGGGTGACCTTCGACGAGCTGGTCAAGATCATGGTCGACTGCGACGTTCAATCGGTCGGGCTGTCCTCCGCCTGCGAGGGTCTGGCCGCGTGCAGGCGCAAGGGCTTCGACTATACGAACCACGGTTTTTCCGTTTACGAGCAGATCAGGGAGCATTGAGGCAATTTGCAGGCGGCAATGAAGGATAAAAGGATCACCGTCACCGGCGGAAGAGGCTTTCTCGGCGTCCACCTCATCAGGCGGATGCAGGGGCTGGGCTACCGCCGCATCGCCGTAGCGGACCTGCCGGAGTATAACCTCGTCGATATGACGCATGTCCGGCGCCTCTATGAGGAGACAAGGCCCGACATCGTGATCCACCTCGCGGCGAAGGTCGGCGGGATAGGGTTCAACCAGGAAAACCCTGCGTCCTTATTCTACGAGAATGCCATGATGGGCATCCAGCTCCTCCATGAGGGATATGCGCACGCCATCGAAAAGTTCGTCGCTTTGGGCACGATCTGCGCCTACCCAAAGTTCACCCCCGTGCCTTTCAAGGAAGACGATCTCTGGGACGGCTACCCGGAGGAGACGAACGCGCCTTACGGCCTTGCCAAAAAGATGATGCTCGTCCAATCGCAGGCATACCGCACGCAGTACGGCTTCAATTCCATCTTCCTGCTCCCCGTCAACCTTTACGGGCCGGGAGACAACTTCGACCCCGCGTCTTCCCACGTGATCCCCGCGCTCATCAAGAAGTGCGTCGATGCCATGAGCGAGCGGGGAGAGCGAGATCGTCGTCTGGGGAACAGGCAAGGCCACGAGGGAGTTCTTCTACGTCGAAGATGCCGCAGAGGCGATCATCCTGGCAATGGAGCGTTACAACAAGAGCGAGCCGGTGAACATCGGCGCGGGCTTCGAGATATCGATCAGGGAACTCGTCGATTTGATCGTCGAGCTCACCGGCTTCGCCGGCAAGGTCGCCTGGGATACGACCAGGCCGGACGGCCAACCCCGACGGATGCTCGATACCACAACGGCCAGGGATGAGTTCGGCTTCAAGGCAAAGACGGGCTTCAGGGATGGGCTAAAGAAGACGATAGAGTGGTACAGGCAGGCAAGGCGATAAAACGGATGCCCGGCGCCACGGCCGCCTTCGCGAATCTCCAGACTAATCACATCTTAATTTACAATGTGTAATACATCTTGCGATTTTGTTGTTGCATTGAACGTGTAATATTTGGTAATGTTCTTCCTATCGTAATAAAAAAGACGTTCGCCATTCGGTCCGTTTTAGCTTTAACGGAGGAGCATCAAAGTGAAGAAGTTATCTTTAGCCCTGCTTTTCCTCGTGATGATGACCTGCTTTGCCTGGGGGGCAGAAGAAAAACCGGCTGCGCCTTCAAGAAACGCCAAGCCTATCGCCAAAGCGGAGCCTGCGCCTGTCGCAGAAACCGTCGATTCGACCTATCAGATCGGGCCTGGCGATGTCCTCAACATCTCCATCTGGAAGGACGAGGCGCTGACGAAAGACGTCGTCGTGCTCCCCGACGGCACCATCTCTTTCCCGCTCCTTGGACTTCTGAAGGCGTCGGGCAAGACCGTCAAAGAGCTGAAGGCGGAGATAGAGCAGAAGATCTCCGAGTACGTCCCCGAGCCGGTGCTCAACGTAGAGGTCAAGCAGGTGAACAGCATGATTATCTATGTCATCGGTAGGGTGAACTCGGTCATGAGCGGACGATATGTATTGAACACGGGGACGAACGTCCTCCAGGCGCTCGCGATCGCGGGGGGCTTAAACCCCTTCGCCAAGAGACAGGGCATCAAGGTCTTCCGCCAGGAGAACGGCAAGACGCAAATGTTCCGGTTCCATTACGACGACGTGGTGGATGGTAAACACCTGGAAGAGAATATCGAGCTCAAGCGGGGGGATGTAGTAGTCGTCCCTTGAGGGAAGGGCTGAAAAGAGGTAAGCTCGATTGCCGAAGAAGACATGGGAGTTGCTCTTTTGCCTGTTGGTTGCTGTTGTGCTTCTGCCGTTTGCCGCGCGGGCGGATCAATTCCGACTCCTTCCATCGGTTGCGCAAAAAGCTGAATATAACGACAACATCTTCATTGCGCCCGGCAATGCGCCTGCGAATCAGAAGTTTCACGATTTCATCAGCACCACTTCCGGCGGCTTGCAGCTCCTGTCTAATACCGAGAGACTCAACCTTGATGTGTCTGCCCGCGTAGACCAACTCTTTTACAAGGACAACCACAACCTCGATTCTACAGACCAGTTCTACAAGGCGGGCCTCAAGTATTCTCTCACCCAGAAATTGGCCGTATCCCTGAGGGGCGAATTTGACCGCGATTCCAGGCCCGACAGGGAGTTATTCACGTCCGGCCTCGTGCTGAACGCGTTGCGAAGGGAAATGTCGATGGAAGGCTTAACGGCCGATTATGCCCTCACCAACCTGACAACGGCCTCGCTTTCTTACGATCACGGAGCGTACTGGTACAGGAGCAACCGTGGGGTCGATATGACCTATGACGCGAGCTCCCTCTCCTTCTTCCGGGACGTGTCCGATTATATAAAAAACACTAAGGCAAGGTTCACGCTCGGGTATATGCGGTACACATTCACAGGGCTGGAAGTGGACAATTACGAGGCGACAACCGGATTCGAATATGCCATCCAGGAGAAGTGGAAGTTTCTGATGGACCTGGGCGCCCGCTACACGGAATCCTACTTTGAATCCCTCAAGATTATCGGCATCTTGGGCCCCTTTGTATTTGTGTCGCCGACAAATGTCACGAGCACGGGGGCAGCATTTGTCGGGAAAGCGACGTTAGCATATACCGGAGAGAAAATAACGGCAAACCTTGTCTCCGGCCGGGACGTGATGCCCGCGTACGGCTCCCTCGGTACGGTCGAGAGGACATACGGCATAGCCGATATCAGGCGCCGGTTCACATACGAGCTAACCGGCTTTATGAACGGCGGATACTTCATAAACAAATCGCAGGCGGGACAGCTTGCGGCAACGCCTCTCAATTATCAAACCTTCTACGGCACAGCCGGCCTTCGTTATGAGTTCAGCAGGGACATGTACCTCGAAGGGTCGTACAACTTTGTGTGGATAGACAATAAGTCGGCCAATCCAAACACAATAGGGCGCAGGAATCTTTTTATGGTGCGTTTTTTTGTGCAGCACGCGATCCTTGAATAAAGGTTGCCGGGCGAGTTACCCCTTAATCCATAATTAAATGGCGCCGAAGACATGTTTTACACGATGATGAGGGACACCTTTTTCTAATAAACCGGCATCACGAAAATGCAGGCCGGCATCGTTTCAAAGCGGTCAAGACTGCACCTCGTCTCCCCCGTGCGATGAGACCACCCTTTCCGTGCTAATATTCTCACTTTCTCTACCGATAATACCTTTTGGAACCGGCAGAAAACCGCCCTACCCGTGTTACATGAGGCTAGGAAAGCGTCCCTTCCGGTTTAAGGGGAATATTAGTTTGCGTCAAAATAGAGTTGTGTAATACAATAGATACTGATTCACGTTAGGACTTTTGTGCGTGTTTCATAATTCTTTAGTTCCAACAACCATAGGTGTCGATCCCCACCTGAGGGCGGTAGCCTGACTTGGGACCGGTCTTTTTTCATATGAATGGTACCAAGAGGCGCTGTAAGTGCTATTTTTCGATACAGACTGGGCCGGGAGGGCGCAAAAAAGCGTGGCCGGGAATGCTCACGAACGCCAGCATCGCTGAATGGCCCAATCCGTTAATCAGT
This sequence comes from uncultured delta proteobacterium, assembly GCA_963835595.1. Lineage (GTDB taxonomy): Bacteria > Desulfobacterota > Syntrophorhabdia > Syntrophorhabdales > WCHB1-27 > CAWEPK01. Next base: position 928,533 of record CAWIGL010000002.1, read on the forward strand.
GCGGCGACGGAAAAGCACGCGAGCGAATTTCACAAAACGGCTTGAGACAAGGCAGATGAGTATCAAGTCCCTAGCCCTCTCCTGCTGTCCCTCTTACCTCAAGCCCGCGTTATCGAGTATAGAAAGTTCAGCCTTGGGCTATCGCTTCGCCAAGGGAACGTTCTGGTCCTTGGCCGGCTCCCTTATTGCACGCGGCCTCGGGCTTATTTCTTCAATCCTGGTCGCGCGAATGCTCGGAAAAACAGGGTTTGGAGAACTGGGCATCATCCAAAACACCCTTGGTATGTTCGGAACATTTGCCGGGTTTGGGCTAGGTTTGACAGCAACCAAGTTCATTGCCCAATACCGGGTCTCAGACCCGGCAAGGGCAGGACGCGTTCGAGCCCTGTCGAGCGCCGTTGCATGGATAACCAGTGCCTTGACCGCTGCTGTATTGTTTGCATTGGCGCCCTGGCTGGCGGAACATACGCTGGCGGCCCCTTATCTTTCGGGGTTCCTTCGGGTCTCCGCAATTCTCTTGTTTATCGCTTCCGTTACCGGCGCGCAAAATGGCGCTCTTTCAGGATTTGAGGCCTTTAAGACCATTGCCAAGGTCAGCCTCCTCTCCGGTTTGGTCAATTTCCCTTTTATGGTCGGTGGGGCGTATCTCGCAGGGCTTAACGGCGTTATATGGGGAATGGTGGCGGCGGCGGGACTGAATTGGCTATTCAACCATATAGCTATTCGAAATGAGTGCCGCCGTGCAGCAGTGCCTTACACGTATGGCGATTTTTGGAAGGAACGCGAGGTTCTTTGGCGATTCAGCCTGCCGTCCGTGCTCGCCGGGACCTTTACGGGCCCGGTGCTGTGGGCAGCGAGCGCCATCCTGGTGAATCAACCCAACGGTTACGCGGAAATGGGGGTATATAACGCCGTCATGAGAGTAAAGCAGGTTCCCGAGCTGATCCTGGGAATGGTAATGGCGCCGCTTCTCCCCATCCTCAGTCAATTGTTCGGCGACGGCTCGACTGCCCGATACAATAAGACCCTCAAGTACGCATTCGGGTTATCGCTCCTCATACTCGTTCCCGTTTCTATGTTGCAGATAGCCGCGCCTGCCGTTACTTTGCTGCCATACGGAAAAGAGTTCCAGGGTAATGGACATGTGGTACAGTGGTTGATGCTCCATTCAATTCTCGCCGGGCTCTTTTATCCCTTTGGAACCATCATCGCCAGCATGAATAGAATGTGGTTCGGCTGGGCGTACAACATGTCATGGGGGTTTGTATTCCTGGGCTCCGCGTATTGCCTTGCGCCGTTGTACGGCGCCACCGGATTAGCCGCCGCGTACACACTGTCGCACCTGGCCACCTCGGTATTCTGCGTGCTGTACATTTACAGATACGAGAGGGAGTTTGTCGTCGATGTACCCCTGTCACGTTTCGCCGTCATGCTTCTTGTTTTTTTGGCTGCTGCCGCAGGATCGTCCCTCCTTCTTGCTCCCCTGTATGCTGGGATGCTGGGACTGGGATTTTCCGCCTTGCTTGCTTGGATGATATTATGTACGATTTTCCGGACCAAGACCTTATCCCCTTATAGAAGTCCCGCGACCGGTGTCGGTTAACATTTCCCGATGATGATCATCACTGTTATCGGCGTTGCGTGGCGCGGCAATTTTGCCCTGTCAAAGCACGCGGTGGATCCCAGGATCGCTTGGAAAGACATAATTTCTCAAGCATATGGCCATCTGGAAAAGTTCGATGAATCATAATGAAATGCGCATAAGAGAAAGGGCTGTTCATGGCGCACGTCTACTGTAAATCGGCCGATACAGCGTACATCACAGACTTTCACTGATTCAGCGAGCAACGAATAGGACATCGTGAAGCAATCGCTAAATCGGCGTCTGCAGTACGGGGGTGAGTCGTAATAATGCCGGCTTAGCGCAGATATTTTTCGCTTAGCCGGACGGCCGAACACGGAATTCATGTCTCCATCGAGATCTAGCATGTCTTTTTCATATCAACAATTTCCGTCCGAGATGTGCATATCGAATAGTAAGCCCGATATAGAATTCGAGTTCTCTCTCATATCGTCTCGGTTTGCGAGGCGAGATTCATTCTTTACGAGGCCCCTTATACCGTCGCAACGAGAGGCAATAGCGGAGGTAATAGATCTCATGCGTAGCGGTAAATGGACGTTTGAAGCGGTTCCCTGTTTGTGCGGATGTACCAGGCTTAGAGTAATAACCATTCAGGACCGTTTCAGTTTACCGGCTCCTATCTCCTGCTGCAGGTCGTGCGGTCTACTCCAAACAAATCCCAGGATGACAGCTTCTGCCTATAGCGATTTCTATTCGAGATATTATCGCAACATCTACATGGCATGGACACCACAGCTTCTGTTCGAGAATCAACAAACGCGAGGGATGGTATTAAGAAATTGGTTGAAGCAAAAGGCGGGCATTCAATTTGGGAAAGGCTCGCGTGTTTTTGAGATTGGCACGGGAGCCGGTGGTATTTTGAGCGTATTCGCTAAAAATGGTTGCGACGTTACGGGGTGTGATTTTGATCCACTTTTTCTCGAGTACGGTAGAGAGCAAGGGCTAAAGCTTCTTGAGGGTGGTTCGTCTACTTTAATCGGACATGAACCGGCCGACCTCGTTGTTCTTTGTCACGTCCTAGAACATTTGCCATCCCCTATTAAGGAATTACAGGCAATATGCCGGTTACTTAAACCTAACGGGCTGGTATATGTCCAGGTGCCGGGCGTGGACTACGAGCTAATGCACTATCATCCGAATGGACATTATCTGTTCGACTTCTTGGATTACGCACAGAACGCACATATTTATCATTTTGACTTGCCGGAACTTCTCCACATAGCTCAAGAGGCCGGGGTCGAACCAATAGCGTACGATAAACAGGTGACGGCCTTGTTCAGGTTGGCGAGGGAGAAGAGTCTTACTGATTCCGAAGAAGGTGCGGACAAAAAGGGGGATGAAAGTCTTCGCCAACTGAAGCGTCTCCGGGCCATGGAACTTAGGCGAAAATACAGCAGGTGGGTTGAAGAACCGCTTCGAGCCGCAATACCAGTGTCGTACAGGCTATTATACTCATTTTCCCGTAATGCGGCCAAAAAGCTGCGGATTAAGGATGCCATAAAGGATATCTTGTCAAAAACTTAGGAAATAGAATAGAGCAAGCGATTTGCGAATATCCTACATCGTAACCGATCTGGGCATGGGTGGGACGCAGGCCTGGGTTGAATATGTATCATTGGGACTGGTCAAGCGGGGGCATAGAGTTACTGTGATAGCCGAACGCGCCCCCCATGACCGCAGGGATAGCCTGGAAAGCCGGGGAGTCACTGTTGAGGCATTTGAAAGCCCGCCCGACCTTGATGCATACAGGAGAATAGTGCGAGCAGCAGATGCGCAGGTGATCCACCTCAACATCTGGGAACGTTTTTCAGAATTAATCCGACTACGTGAGGTCTGCGGAGCGTCTGTCGCTCTTTCGTATCACAGCGTGCCCAAGACGCCCTGGAAGCTGTGGGCCGCTCGCATGGTGAGGCCCTCAAGAGACCAATGGGGCATGGCCGGCTGGTTCACCCTTGCCGAAGGGAGACATTTTATCGACGCTCACATTGGCTGTTGCGAAGCGTCCGCAAGGGGAATTCGAAGAAGGCTATGGCCGTTCATGCAAAACAAGATATTCTCATTGCCGAACGCCATTCCGATGCCTGAACCCATATCTCCGGCAGTTCTCAATGGCCCGCTTCGTTTTTTGCAGGTTGGCGCTTTGAATGAGCGAAAGAATCCCCGGCTAACTCTTGAAGCCTACGACAGGGTGCAAAAACTCCTCCCGGGGTCATCTTTGACATTCGTTGGCGATGGGCCGTTATATGACGACCTGGCAAATCATATACGGGAGAGATCCCTTCAGAATGTCGCGCTGGTTGGAGAAGTCAACGACCCGAGCTCTTATTACATGAAGAGCAATATACTGGTTTTGCCGAGCAGAGGTGAGGGTCTTCCCTATACCCTCCTTGAGGGAGCCGGCAGGGGGTTGCCTCTTATCGCGTCAGGAGTGGATGGGAACCCCGAAATATGCATCGATGGTTATAACGGAATTCTGTTGAAGGACCTGAACGTAAACATACTCCAAAAAGCTATGCTGAGTATTGCGGTCAATCAGCAGCTCAGGCTGGAGATGAGCAAGAATAGCCGCAGGCTTGTACAAGAAAGGTTTGAGATAGCCAAGTTCGTAAAAAGACTTGAGAATATCTATGAGGTAATGATAGAGCGGAATGGATAATGTTGCAAAAAAGGGCTGTAATCTGTTGCCCACGATTTCCATCATCACCCCGAGTTACAATCAAGCCGGCTATATCGAAACCACCATTAGGTCTGTTTTATCTCAAGACTATCCAAATGTCGAATATATCGTCATGGACGGAGGCAGCACCGACGGCTCTGCCGAGATCATCAAAAGATATGCCGGCCGGCTGAGCCACTGGGAAAGTGCACCTGACAAAGGCCAGGCGGATGCCGTCTACCGTGGATTCGAACGGGCCACGGGCGAGATCCTCGGCTGGGTCAACTCGGATGATTTCCTTTTACCCGGCTGTCTACAAAAGGTAGGCAAATGGTTCAACAGGCACCCCGCGGAAGAATGGGTTGTGGGCGGTTCGGTCCTGATCGATAAGTACGGCAAGCCCATAGTTGATGCTCGCCGGAAATTGCCGATGGCGGATCTCGGGCTAAAGGTTACTTTCAAGCGCCTCCTGCTCCACAATTGCGGCGGTTTTCACCAGCCGGCCAGCTTCTGGAGGCGTGATGCCTTTTTTGCTGCCGGAGGATTCGACAGGTCTTTGAGGTTCTGCTTTGATTACGACATGTATTTCCGTCTCGCCGGACGTAGGGACAGCGGCCATATTATGTCCTTTCTCGCCGCTTTTCGCGACCACGGCGAAAGCAAGACGCGCACTCTCGACCATGTCTTTCGGGAAGAGAATGAAATGCTGTGGCAGAAATACGGCAGGTATTCCTCTTATTCCGATAAATACAGGGATGTCTTTTCGAGGGATCAGGGGCGGTCGGACCTGCGGCGGTACAGGCTGGTCCGGTTGGGTTTCTTCCTGAATGTTATAAGACATCCCCTGACAGGCGCTGCCGAATGACAGCCATAGGGTTGTTATGTATTATCGCAGCCGTCTTGTCTTTAAGATATGTTGCGTTCGGCATCTGCTTTTTATTGGCGGCAAAGTGCATTGTGTCGATACCCTTCGCATATTCGGCCGTTCCCTTGGGAGTGGGAGTACTTACGGGCCGGATCTTGTAATGCTCGCAATTTGCGCTCGCATCGTAGTCGCGCTGGTAGCCGGACAAATCAAATTCAGGGACGGGACCCCGCTGCTCATGCTGGTTTTTTTTATCACGCTGAGCGCCACATTTGCCTATATGTCCCACGGCCAACTGTTTGCCTTCTATAATACGACAGTATCGATCGCCAGCTACTTTCCTCTTGCGCTGGCCTTCTTCTTATTGACTGAAAAGGAAAAGGCGCTCGTGCTGAAAGTAGGTCTATTCGCCGCTTTCGCCGGGATAGGGGTTCAGGAATATCTGATCCTTACGAAGAATACAGGGGCGCTGATGGCCATAAATCCATACTATCAAGAGCGGGCAGCGGCAGGGGTTTTAGCGATGCAATTGGCCCGGGGACAAATGCCGCGCATATTGCCGAGCGGCATACTGCTTATTGCCATGTGCTCGGGTTACACTTTGGTAATAGCTCTAGCGGGCTCAGGTCTGCGGCAGAGGGCACTGTATGGGGCTCTATATCTCACCTTTACCCTGTTCATGTTATCGACAGGAACAAGATCGTACCTGGTTCTTTCGGCTTTGGTATTCGCTTATGCACTGTATTCGGTCAGGCGAATAATTACAGCCGCGAGGCGCACTCTCTTGATTCCGGTGACCGCAATGGGCGTTGCGCTGATGGCCGTATTCGTTCTGCACAGCGGGATGTTTTCTTCTCTCGTCGAGAGGACCCTAGTCTTGCAAAAACACGGCTACTATGATCCGGGCATGGCGTCCCGGACTGCTCAAAGCCTGGAGGCCATCCGCATTATCTTAGGATCACCCTTCGGCATCGGTGTCCGAAGGCCGTTATCTCTCATTGGCGCAAGCCAGATGTGGGACGTACACGGGGTGCTCACGGTCGGTTTCCTGGGGGGGGTGCCGGCTATCATCTGCCTGTTCTGGTTTTTACACAGGCTCTACAAGAGCTATAGGAAGAAGCGTGCCGCAACGGACATCATATCGTGCGGCGCCGCATTGCTTTACGCCCTCGCCCTTACGATGTTCAACCTTACGTCTGCTTTCACATCGGGGGAAAATCTGCTTGCCTTTAATTTATTTGCCGGCTACGTGTTGAGCAAACCGCTTCCGAAAAATAGAGCCGAGACATCGGCAGAATCGGTTAGCCGATCCGGACTCTTATCACCTTGGAATGGACGTGCTCCTTCACGGCTTACCCCAAGGTCATAATGATTAATTATATTCTCATCCATGCATATCGGCAACCCGAGGATGGCGCTTTTATACGTGTCAGGAATCTTAACTCCGCAATTTCCGAGCTGATCGGAATGGAAGGCATTGAGATAGTCCTTATCTCTTCAAGGTTTTTTCGTCAAATCTTTCATGCTCGTGATGATAATCATATTTTCAGAAGGAGATTGATCCTGCCTATTCTTTGGACAAACAACCATTTACGGGCCCTAATCTGGAACAGGATAATGTCCTTATTGACTGCTTTCGTGCTCTCATGCTGTATCAGGCCAAAGATTATCGTCGAGGAAGAATTAGCCGCTTGGGAATTGGCCCATTCCATAAAGAAATGGCGGCGCCGAGCCATCTTAATCACAGATTTACACGGCGTAACACCGGAGGAGATCGCCTATACAAGACCGGCCTCGAAGGCGCGAGAGGCTGCAATAAGGTCAGCTACTAGTGCCCTGAGCCATATCGTTGGCCAAAGCGACGCGATCATCTGCCAGTCTCCTGCCATGATCGATCATCTACAGCAGAAATACGGCCGCTCCAAGGGCCCTATGCATCCCTTTCCCTGCTCTATGAGACCTGATTTGTTTAGATATAGTCAGCAGGATAGAGATGAGATACGCGCCTTATTCGGGATCCGTGACGATGACAGCCTCTTTGTATACTGTGGTTCACTGGCAAAATGGCAGAAGGTCGACTACGCAATTAAGGTCTTTGGTCAGCTTCTAAACTTGTACTCGGCAAAGGCCAAATTTCTGATCCTGACAGCCGAGGATACAAACGAACTTATGGAATTGGCCGCGCAACAGGGATTGGATGAGAAGCAGTTTATAGTCCGGCAAGTACCTCACGACAAAGTACCGGCGTACTTAAGCGCCTGCGATATCGGATTCTTGATCCGCGAGGATATTACGGTGAACCGGGTTGCTTCACCGACAAAGCTTGGCGAGTACCTGGCCTGCGGCCTGCCCGTCATAGTGGGCGATGTTGCCAAGAGCTGGGTTGTAGCACGCTCCGACCCCTCATGTTTCTGTTTTATAGAAACTGAGAACGCCGAAGCTGCTGCAAGGAATATCCGTGATTTTCTGAGCGCATGGAAGAGCTCGCCGCGGGCGAAGTCGAATGCAATGAATCTCGCTCGGACCATGTTGTCCAATACTGTCGAAATCGAGCGATTGTTAAGATTTCTGCAGGTTAGCGTTCTGGACAGGCTGTCCTGATTGTTTTGACCGAATGTTTCAGTCCCTGTTTAAACAGGTAGTTGTGTACATAGGGAGCATCGATAGCTGTGATCACGCATCGTTTGTTCTTATTTCGCGTCGGCGAAGTCTGGTTCGATGAGCCGGTTGAAAAGGAGGTGGATATCCTGGTATGTCGGCATAGTCGTCAGCCCGTGCCCGGAAGCAGGTTCAGGGATTCCCATACGCTCGTGCTCGACCTTTGCCGCCCGGTCGATGAACTGATGCTGGGGTTGACGAAAGAGAACCGCTATGAGGCACGGCGCGCGCGCGACAAGGACGGCATCAAGTGCGAATTCCAGCGCAACGTGGATACGAATGTGCTCGACCGATTTTGTCTTTTCTTCAAGCGGTTTGCCGAGCAAAAAAAAATTCCTCCGGCAAACCGGCTTCACCTCTCACGCCTCGCAGGGCAGGACAATCTAGATGTTTCTATTGCAAGGGCGCCGACGGGAGAGGAGCTCGTATTTCACGCACATTACGTAGGGTTGAGGTGGGCGCGCTTGCTTCACTCGGCATCTCTCTTTCGCGAGCACGAGGACAGCGGGTATAGGAATATGGTGGGACGGGCGAACCGGTTGCTTCATTTTGATGATATTCTCCGCTTCAAAGCCGACGGACTCAAGTGCTACGACTTCGGCGGTTATTACATGGGGGATGAGGACAAGGAGAAACTGCGAATCAACGAGTTCAAAGCGAGTTTCGGCGGCGCCGTTGAACGGATTTACCAATGCGAGCGCGCTGTGACTCTATGGGGCGCCGTAGGATTGGCTGCAGCGCGCCTTTTGGGACGGCGTTGACGCTGCTGGAAGCGTGTATCGCCCTGATTGAGTGGCGGAGAGATATGGAGAAGAGAGAACTCCAGAGATGAAGATCGCTTTGGTAACCAGCAGCTTTCTACCGGAACTCGCTGGGGCAGAGCTTGTAGTGCATCATCTCGCAAACGAATGGAGTAAACAGGGGCACGTTGTGCGGGTGCTTAATACAGTGACCAATGATGTCTGCCATCCGGAAGCATTGTATAGTGTGAGACGTTACAGTATTGCACGCGGAGCGACGCGCTACGGTTACCACTCATTCCCCTGGCTTCAGTATAGCGTCTACAGCCTCGCCAGACAGATAAAAAAATTCGAGCCTGACGTCATTTCAGGCCACTTTGCGCTTCCTGTCGCTTTCTACCTGGCAAACCTCCGGCCCCGAAGGAGATGGATCATTACGAGCCACGGGTCTGACATCACAGGGTCCGGACCAGGCTCGATGAGACGCCAATACAATGTCGACGCGTATCTCGGCTCCTGCATCAACGAAGCCTTCCGCGCCATAGCAATAAGCTCCGCCGCCGCCCGTGATCTTCAAAGCCTTGGCGTCGATCCGGCAAAGATAGTTTCAATTCCTAACGGTGTCGACACCGAAAGGTTCCGCCGCCGGTCCGCAACCGACATAAGGGCCCGCTTCGGCTTGCCCCCCGGCTCCTCCTACATCCTGACGGTGGCGCGGAACAACCCTGTAAAGAATCTTGAGATGGGCATCAGGGTATTTTCACGGATAGCGGCCACATATCAATATGTGTACTATCTGGTTATTGGGAAAGATGTGACCCGGCTGAAGGATAAGGCTCGGGACTCTGGGGTTGAAGGGCGGGTTGTGTTGCAGGAGGAATTGCTGGGCGACGATCTGGTAGCCGCCTACCAACAGGCAACATTGTATTTGTCGACATCTGTCCGGGAAGGCTGTCCTCTAACGATCCTTGAAGCGATGGCTTCAGGTCTCGGTCAGGTGGCGACCGATGTGCCCGGAAATGAGGACCTGGTCGACAACGAGAAAACGGGCTTCCTGGTTGCTAAAGACGACGAGAACAGGATGGCCGAGGCTATCAGGCTGCTGCTCGATAATGGGGATATGCGTGAAGCCATGAGGCAGGCTAACGTAGAAAAGAGTGAATCTTACACCTGGGGGGAAATCGGTCGTAGGTATCTCGAAGTCATGGAGCCTTCCGGGGTTCCCCGAATGCGGCTGCCAGGAAAGACCTCGGCGGCTTACCTCTTACGTTTTGACGACATCTGCCCGGCTATGAACTGGAAGATTTGGCGGCAGATCGAGGCTCTGCTGGTCGTTGCGAAGATTAAACCATTACTGGCAGTCGTACCGAACAACCTGGATCCGACATTGAACGTGTCGGACGCGAACCCGGACTTTTGGGACGAGGTCAGGCGTTGGCAGTCCATGGGATGGGGCATCGCGATGCACGGCTATCAGCATGTGTACACAACCCGCAAAGCAGGTATAGTCGGCATAAATCGTTACAGCGAATTTGCAGGATTACCGGAGCATGAACAGGAACAGAAAATAAAGGCGGGTTTAGATATATTCAACCACAACGGCATCTCCACGAACATGTGGATCGCACCTGCTCATTCTTTCGATAAAACAACAATATCTGTTCTAAAAAAGAATAATATCTCGATCGTAAACGACGGATGGTTTGGAGTTCCGGGTCTTGACGGGAATGATATGTTTTGGATTCCCCAGCAATTATGGGACTTCAGAAAACAGCGGCGAGGGGTGTGGACCGTCTGTTATCACTTTAATGCCTGGGACGCTTCGGACGTTGAGAAGCTGCGCCGCTACATTCACTCTTATCGCTTCTCGGTCACAGATGTAGAATCGGTCATCCATGCTTACGGCGATAGGCGTATTGATCCCGTCGATTCGCTTTACTTCAAGATGAGAAAACTCAAGTATCAGACATTGAAGCTCGCAGCGCAGAAAGCAAGTACGGATTGATAACGGTGTGGCAAGGCCAGTCGTGAGAGAAGGGGAGACCATATCTATACGAGAATTCTGCGGTGTCGTCGTGAAAGAAGGTCTGTGGTCATCAGCCGCTAATCTGAAGTTCTATCTGCATGACCTCCTTGACGATATCGACTTCAAAAACAGAAGCGTTCTGGATATCGGAGGAGGAGACGGGGTTCTTAGCTTCTATGCGGCAATAATGGGCGCGAAAAACGTTCTTTGTCTTGAGCCCGAAGACGCGGGGAGCTCAGCGAACATGACGAACAAGTTCGCGAAGCTTCAGTCTCGCTTCCCTCAGTGTCCCGTCGCCCTTAAACGGGTCACATTGCAGTCATATTATCCATGCGACGACAGATACGACGTCGTAATGCTCCATAATTCCGTCAACCATCTCGACGAAAAGGCGTGCATAAGCCTTTTGAAGGAGGGGGCGTCGCGTGCTGCATACAAAAGGATATTCTTGGCGATTAATACTATGATGAACAGAGAAGGGTTCATCATACTTTCGGACTGTTCAAGATATAACTTTTTCCCCTTGCTGAGACTCAAAAACCCTTTTGCACCGACAATAGAATGGGAAAAACATCAATCACCCAAAAAATGGGCGCAATTACTGGAGGAATCGGGATTTGTCGATCCCGTAATACGATGGATGTCTTTTAATAGGCTTGGAAATTTGGGAAAAACATTATCAGGCAACAAGGTTTGTTCCTATTTCTTGAACAGTTTTTTTTCTCTGAAAATGAAAAAGCAAGCATGTGCGTACACCAATTCCGGCGATGAAAGTACTCTGCGTTATCGATAGCCTCGGCTCGGGAGGTGCGCAGCGTCAATTGTGTACGCTCGCGATCATGCTCAAGAAGCGCGGCATAGATGTGTCGATGCTGACTTATCATGACAGCAGCTTTTTCATGCCCATGCTTCTGGCGGAGGGTATCCCTTGCCGGAACATTTCACGGCAAACAAAGATAAACCGTACCTTGGAGATCCGCAGGGCCTTAAGGACAGGCAAGCAGGACGTCGTGTTGGCTTTTTTGCCCGGATCCTGTTTCTACGCTGAAGTGGCGGCCCTGCCCGTCCGCAACTGGGGCCTTGTGGTGAGCGAGCGAACGGCCGTGCCGGGGAGTGACCTCGCAAGGTTTCCCTGGAAAAGGATATTGCATCACATTGCCGACTACGTCGTCACAAATTCTCACACTAACAAGCTCATGATCGAGAAATCGGTTCCCAGGCTTTCGGACCGGGTGGTTACTATCTATAATGCTGTGGATCTCGACGCTTTTCATCCGGGACCTTCTGCAAATGGAAGAAGCGGAACATCTATGAAGATAGCTGTGGCGGCGAGCCACCAGCGGAACAAGAACCTGGCGGGTTTGGTTGAAGCTATGTCGATCGTCCGAGCTAAAATGCCCGATAGCCGCGTGGAAGTGGATTGGTTCGGCGATGTGCATCCCGACCGGACCGCCTACGACGAAGGGCTGCGGCTTATCCGGGAAAGAAGGCTTGACGATTGCGTGAGACTTTACCCCGCCGCTAGGTCAATAGCCGATGTCTATAACAGAGCCGACTGCGTGGCATTGTTTTCTTTTAGGGAAGGGCTGCCGAACGCAATGTGCGAAGCAATGGCCTGCGGGCGACCCGTTCTTATGAGCAATATCGCCGATGCCAAAGTCTTTGTAAGAGACGGGACCAATGGGTTTCTCTTTGACCCGGCTTCGCCAGAGGGGATCGCCGGGGCGATAATGAAATTTTGCGAGTTGGGCTGGGAAAAGCGAGTCAGCATGGGAAAAGAGAGCAGGAAATTGGCCGAGACGCTCTTTAACCCGGAAACGATAACGTCGAATTATATACAGATCTTACATGCAGCTGCTGGCCGTAAGGGAGCAGATTCTCTGCATTTGGCTATGGAGATACTTTATTCGTTTACGCGGGCTCTGTTTTCCTCGAAACGTTACGAGCGACTGGACGATTACAGAGAATTCACACACGGTCCTCGGAAACAAGAGGAGATGAAACATCTTCTAATTGGGAAAGTAATATCCTGCAGAGATGCTGAAAGAAGCCAACTCCTTTCCTTCAAGGAAGGACGATTGCTGCAGTTTCTCTTTGCAGTTCTATTGATTTCTTGTCTTGCCTTCTTTGTCTCAAGCAGCCAGCCAAAAGGGGGCGTATGGGAGAACCACCTCTCGGATGGTCTTCTGTTTTTGAAGGGGTCAATACCTCGGACGCCAGGATACCCTATGTGGGGTTATTCATTATTGGCCGGGATTTTGCGACAGAATATTATCTTCTTCCAGGCGGCATTGCTTATAGCAGTTTTCGCTTTCTGGTATAGGTCGTTGGGGGTGCTTACGACATCGACCAGTCCCCATGGCCGGCTGGTCGGGATCATGGTGCATCCAATCGTTGTTGCTATGATTCTCGTACCCTTTATTTCCCTGAGCATATCCTATTACAGCAATTCAGTGACTTACATGCTTGCTTTCTGTGCTACGTGGATGCTGTATCTTGCCGTAGAAGGAAGACGGGGCATAGGGTACTACGCGGCAGGTGGTTTGCTCACAGGTCTGGCGTTCAATTTTCGTTCCGAGATTCTCCTGCTCGGGTTCCTGGAAACTTCTGCCTTGTTTGCTTTCGGCTTTATGAAGGGATATGGCCGATATTACTCCAAAAGGGCAGCGACATTTGCGATAACACTTCTCTTGATGACGCTTCCCTGGGCTTTATATACGGGCCTCACAGTAAGACAACCCTTGTTTTCTTCCACCAATAGCGGTGGCGTTATGTATCTTGGCTTAGGAATTCTTCCCAATAATCCATGGAACATCATCCCCGGCGACGAGTATGTGGGCAGGGTAGCTAGGGAGAAGAGACTAGGCTCACCCTGGTCGATCGAGGCAAACAGATACTTCAAATCGGCATACGCTCAATGCGTAAAGGAACACCCGAAGAGTTTCACGAAAAGGGTGGTCCGCGGGTGGGTCCTTATGCTTGCACAAGGCCTGTATTTTCCGGATTTCCGCTGCTTATTCTTTTCCAGCGGTACGGGCGATGAAAAAACCATAGGTTATCTTATTCAACGAACAAAGTTCACCTTTGGGCTAGGCATAGATCCAGTTAATTGGGTGAAATATGGGATGTTGGGGGTTGACAGGAAGACTGTTTCTTTCAAGCATTATGCAGTTTTTGTGTCGGAGTTTCTAATACGGTTTATGTATCTCGGCATTTTTCTCACACTGCTGTGTTCCTGCATCGTGCTGTGCTTAAAGGCAAAACTGAGCAGCTTTGCCGCTTATGTCTTTGTGGCTTACGCTGTCTTTCTTCTTTTTACGTCGGGTTTTATTCAAACAGTTCCGAGGCATACCACCATAGCACTGCCGGTTTTGCTTTCTATAGTGATCGTGCTTCTTCATGATATACCGTTGCCTAAAGCTCTCATGAATCCAGGAGCAAAAAGTTGAAGGTCCTTCTCATATCGCCCCTTCCCCCGCCGGCCGGCGGCATTGCCTCGTGGACCGCGGCTGTTTTGCGCGAGGCGGTCCGTCTCGATGATGTAGAAATTACCCATGTAGACACCGCAGTGCGATGGCGGTCCACAAATGATTTGAGAATGAGAAGGCGGATGATGGGCGGAATTTTACAAGCCGTCCGCGATTCGGGAAGCGTCTACCGATCGGTCAAGGCACTGAAGCCCGATGTGGCGCACCTGTGCACAAGCGGGTCCATCGCGTTCTTAAAGGACTTGCTGATCCTTGCAATTCTCCATAGACTCGGCGTGGGGAGCATACTCCACTTTCGGATGGGCAGGCTGCCCGCGATCATCGAGCACAACGGATGGGAATGGACGCTCGCGAAGCTCGCCATGAGACGGGCGGGCAGGGTGATGGTGCTGGATGGACCTTCCCAGGAGCGCGTGTCGGATACGCTCCCCGATGTGAAGCCCCTCAGGATACCGAACCCTGTTGATGTAAGGGCTGTTGAAGAAGCAGCGGGCAGCGTGCCTTCACCCGGGTCGGACGGTCCCAAGCGCGTCGTATTCGCAGGCCACGTGATCCCGGCCAAGGGTATCCGGGAACTGGTTGAGGCATGTCTTTCGATGGAAGGCAATTCTCCTCGACTGGACCTCGTAGGTGAAGTCGAGGATGATTTCAGGCAGGAATTGGCCCGTTCGGCTGCAAAGCGGGAGAACGGCGCCTGGCTCAAGTTCACGGGCCAGCTAAGGTGGCTGGAAGCCGTGCGTTTGATCAGCCGCGCCGATGTCTTTGCCCTTCCCAGCTATACCGAGGGATTCCCGAACGTAGTTCTGGAAGCGATGGTGCTGCGGAGACCGATCGTTGCGACCAGGGTGGGAGCAATACCGGAGATGCTCAATGGCCGTGGCAAGGCGCCGTGTGGCTTACTCGTGAACCCCGGGAGCGTGGGCGAGCTCCTGCAGGCGCTGTCCTATTTCGTGAAAAACGGGAAGGAAGCCGCCGAGATGGGTGCGAGGGCCCGCGCAAGGGCCGAAGAGGACTATTCCTTCGGGACAATCATGGGAAGATATGTCGAATCGTGGCGCGAGTGCGCCCGTGCTCAAGCGAACGGGTATCGATCTTGAAAGCTATGCGCAGCCTCCTTCTTGCCTGCTCCATGATCGCCGCTTCCTTCGGCCCTTCTTTTGGCTCGACGAATATCGCGCTGTACAAGAGCTATAAGTTGACGCCATCGCCGAACTATCCTTTAAGCGCGCCGTCCTGGGACGTCACCTCGCTTACGGATGGAAAGTATACACAGGGATTCTTCTGGATGGCCAAAACAACGGTGGGATGGCAATTCACCCCCAAAGTGGAAATGCTCCTTGACCTCGGGAAATCGTCCAAGGTGGAAAAGATCGTCTTTGACACCGCCCGCGGTATCGGCGCCGGCGTAAATTACCCCGACCATGTCTATGCGTTTGTCGGTACCGGGAACGATTTCCTCTTTGTCGGGGACGTGGTGGAGTGCCCCGCCAACGTTTCAGGACCATACCAGACAAAGAAGTTCGTCATGGACCATTTGGAGGCCGCGGGTAGATACGTCCTTCTGCAAATCGTGCCGAAAGGAACGACCGTATTCTGCGATGAGATTGAGGTATGGGGAGAAGAGGGGCAGGGAGGAAAAACGGGCGCTCTTACGATCGACCGGACCAGAAAGAAGACGGAGGAGATGAACGCGATAGGCGACGACGTTTTTCTGCTTCGCGGCCTGATCGACCAATTAGAGGCTACGGCCGTCGTCAAGAAGGATTGGAAAGACAGGCTCGACCGCCTCAGGAAGGAGAGACCCTCCGATCCCGAGGGCGTCTCTGCCCTTGAAACGGCAATTCTGGCGATCCGGGCCGAAATGGCCAGGGAAAAATGGAAGGGGAAAGAATTCCTTGCCGAGCCTGTCGATCCATGGGCTTCCATATCGCCAGCGTTCCAGCATGTTCAGAAATCTAAAAGAAGCCTCTCTTTCAGCCTGCCTCAAAATGGGCACGGCGCATGCGCCTTTGTGGTGACCAATATAGCTGACCATGCAGGTAGATTCACCGTATCCGTGGAAGGGAAAACCAAACAGCTTCTCTCGCTGGCGCTGTACCAGGCGCCGTTCGTCAAGGGCCGCAAGACAAGGGAGAGGACCGACCCGGAATTCGTGGCGGACCCTCTGCTTCCATCAAGTGAGGCGGTTCATTTACGGCCGGGGGAATCGCGTCTTTTCGTCCTGGAAGCGCAAGGGAATCAACCGGGCAAATGGGACGGGTTCGTGGCGATTACAGCAGATTCGGAGATTGCCCGCCTGCCGGTTAAAGGCGAGGTGTATCCGGTTGCCCTACCGGAGACGCTTTCGCTCAACGCGGTTAACTGGGCCTATCTCACATCCAAGACAATTGCCGACAGAAAGAGGCAGATCGTGGCCGATCTTTTCTCTCACCACGTCAGGGTTATCGTTATTCATCCGGTGGTACTCCCGCGACTCGGCTCCCGTCGGCCATACGATTTTAAGGCCCTGAATAGCAACCTTGCCCTCGTGAGGGGCGCTTCGAAAGTCCTGCTTCACATGAATTTCAACGAATGGGCAGCAGGCGGCATGGCCAAAATGCGGTCTATGGACAAGGCTTGGTGGGATTCTTTCGTCACATGGTATGACGGGGTGATTTCGGCCGCCGGGGAGGCGGGTTTTTCCCCGAAGCAGGTTTACCTCTATCCTTACGATGAGATGAAGAATGACGATGTGGGCCGGTTCGTCCTTTTCGCCACTGAGGCGCGAAAAAAACGCCCGCTGATGCAATTCTATGCTACCATCGATGACAAGACGGGACTGGCTGCTCTTCCCTTACTCGATATTGCGCAGCTTCATCCTCCGCTAAGCCCGTCGAACTGCCCTGCCGGAGGGAAACCCGAAATATGGCTATATGATACGCGTCCCGGCCGGGCGCAGCCGCCTCATGGGTACTACCGCCTCATGTCGTGGATGGCTTTTTCCTCCGGGTTTAAAGGTGTAGGCTTTTGGGATTATTCGGATTTTTCGGGGTGGAGCGGAAGATCCGGCGTAGTCCGGCAGGGTCTTTCGGAGGCGGGCGACATATACGGGGTAGTCTACGAGGGCGAGAAGGGAGACCTTGTTTCCAGCCGGCGCTGGGAGGCTTGGCGCCTGGGAATTGAAGATTACGAGCTGCTCGTGATGTACGCAAAAATGAAGGGAGACAACGCCGCAAAAGCATTGGCAAGGGCGGTCCTCATTCATCCTGAAGATACGTCAAAGGCAGACGAGATGAAAAGGAGGCTCATTGGCGAGCTTTCCGGCATGTGAGGCAAAGGTGCCTACAAAATGAAAGTCTTATCGGTCTTCGGCACGCGCCCGGAAGCGATAAAAATGGCCCCTATCGTGAAGGAGCTTTGCAGGCGAACGGAGCAGTTCACTCCTGTGGTCTGTATCACGGCCCAGCATAGGCAAATGCTCGATCAAGTCCTGTCGTTGTTCGAGATAGAGCCTGATTATGACCTGAACATTATGACCGCCGGCCAAAGCCTGGGATATATAACGGCAAAGGCAATGGAGGGGCTGGACGGCGTCATCGAGAAGGAAGAGCCCGATGCCGTGCTGGTCCAGGGTGATACGACTACGACCCTGTGCGGCGCTCTGGCCGCATTCTATCACAAAGTGAAAGTGGGCCACGTGGAGGCAGGCTTGAGAACGAAAAATAAGTATGCCCCCTATCCAGAGGAGATAAACCGTAGGCTTACGACGCAGCTGGCGGATTATCACTTCGCGCCTACAACGCGCGCGCGGGATTGCCTTCTGCGCGAAGGCATCGACGGCAAGGCAATCTATCTTACCGGAAATACAGTTGTAGACGCGCTGCTCTGGGTGAGAGAGCGCGTGTGTGCAGAGACCCCGGAACTCCCCGCGGATTTGACAGGCAGCCTCGACGGGCGGAAGATCGTATTGGTCACTGGCCACCGCAGGGAAAGCTTCGGTGAGGGCTTCGAAAACATTTGTCAGGCCGTGCGCGAAGTGGCCGATGCCCGCTCCGATGTACTTTTCGTCTATCCTGTTCATCTCAATCCGAACGTGCAGGAGCCGGTGCAGAGGATTCTTGGAGGACACTCAAGGATTCTGCTGATCGAGCCACTGTCGTATGCCCCGTTTGTCTGGCTGATGGACAAGTCTACTATAATCCTTACGGATTCCGGGGGAGTGCAGGAGGAAGCCCCTACACTGGGTAAGCCGGTCCTCGTTATGAGAGAGACAACGGAGCGTCCCGAAGGGATAGAGGCGGGCAATGCGCGCCTGGTAGGAGTGCAAAAAGAACGCATTGCGGGCGAATTGATGGATTTGTTGCAAAACCCCGATAAGCGGGATGCAATGACAAGGGCAAGCAATCCATATGGGGACGGCAAGGCGTCCGCGAGGATAGCAGATGCTTTGGAGAAAGAGCTGGGAGGCGCTAATGGCTAAGATTCTTCTCACGGGCGGAAGGGGATTCATAGGCACGAACTTAACGCAAGAGTTGCGCTCAAGAGACCATGATGTCTGGACCTGCGATATCTTGCAGGGCGAGGATCCCCAGCACCTGAAAGCGGATACAGGCGTCTATCAGCAGATGGATGCTATCTTCAGGCAGCATAAATTCGACTACGTCTACCATCTCGCAGCTGAATATGGAAGATGGAACGGAGAGGACCATTACGAAAATCTGTGGAGGACAAACGTTATCGGCACAAAAAACGTGCTAAGGCTGCAAGAGCAGCATCGTTTCAGGATGATCTTTTTTTCGAGCGCCGAGGTCTATGGGGATTACGACGAATTGATGTCGGAAGATGTTATGGAACGGATCCCCATCAAACAGATGAACGACTACGCGATAACGAAGTGGGCCGGAGAGCTCCAGTGCCTCAACCATGCAGCGATGTTCGGCATCGAGGCGGTCAGAGTGCGTCCGGTAGGATGCTATGGCCCTCACGAGTATTACAGCAAATATAGAGGCGTCATACCTATTATTGTCTATCATTGCGTGATGAACAAACCCTTTGTTGTCTACCAGGGCCATAAGAGGATATTCGACTATGTTGAAGATACATGCCGCACCTTTGCAAATATCGTCGATAACTTCATACCGGGTGAGGTTTATAACATAGGAAGCAGCGAAGATTGGGTGATAAGCATCGAAGAACTGGCAGGCATCATATTAAAGGAGACGGGTGCCAGCCACTCGCTTGCTCAGTATACAGGAGAAGAAAATTTTACCACCAAGGTGAAGGTTGTAGACTTCTCGAAATCGAGGCGGCACCTGAAACACGAAGCCACGATTGACATTCATGAAGGTATACGACGCTACGTGGCCTGGGCGAGAAAAGTGTACGGTTGTTAGTCCGGACCGCATACAGAGTGTGAAGGAGAACCGCATGGACGACTACAAGGAGCATTACAATAATAAGGTGGTGCTGGTCACGGGCGGCGCCGGGGCGATCGGGTCCAACCTGACGAGAACCATGGCGGGACTCGGCGCGCGCATGGTGATAATCCTCGACAATATGTCGGCTGCATACGAGTGGAATATCCCTTCGCTGCCCAACGTATTGTTTGTCAAAGGCTCGGTGACGGATGAAATCGCCCTTAAGAGGGTATTCAATTTGAGGCCGAATATCGTCTATCATCTTGCCGCCTTTTTTGCCAACCAGAATTCTGTTGACTTCCCGCAGCATGATCTGAATACGAACGGTCTGGGCACGCTGCTCGTTTACCAGTACAGCCAGATGGCCGGCGTAGATCGGCTCGTCTACGCCTCCTCAGGCTGCTCCATTTACGGCTCGGCTGCCCCTCTGCCCCTGAAAGAGGAATTCATGTCAATGCACCTCACGACGCCCTATCAGATCACGAAGATGCTGGGCGAGCTGTATGCGAACTTTTTTTACCACCATTACGGGTTGCCGATAGTCAAGACTCGTTTTTTTAATTCCTACGGGCCGGGCGAGGTCCCCGGACAATATAGGAACGTTATCCCCAACTTCATCTTCCGCGCCCTTTCGGGCCTGCCCCTGCCGTTTACAGGAAGCGGCGACGAAACACGGGATTTTACCTATGTCATGGACATCGTAGATGCGCTGCTTCGAGCGGGGTATTACGAGCAGGCAGTCGGTCAAGAAATGAACATAGCATCGGCGCAAGAGACAAACATCCTGCAAATGGCAGAGCGTATCAATCAGCTCACGGGTAACCGGGCGGGTATACAGCGGGCGGAACGCCGTGTGTGGGACACCAAAAAACGCTTGCTTGCTTCAATAAGCCGTGCTAAAGAACTCCTTGGTTACGAGCCGAAAATGGATTTCGATACTGGACTAGATCTCACTATCCAGTGGTTCAGAGACAACTGGGACCATATCAAGCGGGATGCGGAATTCCCTCCTGGCATGTCGGCGGCCGCGTTCGGGGTAACGGCGTGCAGCAGGTAGCGCCGGTCCCTTTTAGGCGAGTACCGTCATCATGAAGCAGGTCTGGGTCATTTCGGAACTCTACTACCCCGAGGAATCGGCCACGGGGCACTATATGACGATGATAGCCGAGGAATGGGCAAAGACGCATAGGGTCAATGTCCTTTGCGCCCAGCCGAACTATTTGTCCCGGGGCCGGCGCGCGCCGGCCAGGGAAGTCCATAAGGGCGTCAACATATTCCGGGTTCCGTCTACAACTCTTAGGAAGGATGTTTTCCCTCTTCGGCTCATCAATATCCTGACCGTTACGGCATCTATGTTCTTCGCGATGCTGTTCGGCATAAAAAAAGGCGATTGCGTATTCGTGGTTACCAACCCCCCGTCCCTTCCCTTTTCCGCCCTTGCGGCCTGCAAGCTGAAAGGGGCCAAGCTCCTCCTTCGCATTGACGATGTCTACCCCGATGTCCTCCTGGCAGCAGGAACGATGGGGAAGAAAGGGTTGGCGATCGGATTGCTCAACTTAGTCACCTCCAGGCTTTATCGGCTGTCAGACACGATAGTCGTTCTCGGCCGGGATATGCAGGCCCTCGTGAAGGAGAAGATGAAGGGTGATGAGAATAATGGGCGCTTGAGAATAATCACGAACTGGGCAGATACCGATCAAGTCGCCCCGGCCCCCCGCAATAAGAACGCACTGTTGAAAGAGTTGGGCTTGGTGGAGAAATTCATCGTGCAGATCGCCGGGAACATGGGCCGCGTGCAAGGGATCGAGTGTCTGTTGGAAGCCGCGAGATTATTAGAAGATCATAAAGATATCCACTTTCTTTTCATCGGCTCGGGCGCGAAGCGCGAATGGCTGAAATCGGAGATAGGACGGTACGGCCTGGAGAATATCAACGTGCTGCCAAACAGGCCGCGCAGCGACCAGGTTAATTTTCTCAATGCGTGCGATATTGCCGTATCTTCCTTGATATCCGGAATGCGCGGGGTCTCGGTGCCCAGTCGGGCCTATAATATTTTCGCAGCGGGCAAGCCGCTTTTAGCAATAATGGATGAGAATTCGGAAATAGCGCTTACGGTCAAAGAAGAGAATCTTGGGTGGGTCGCGCCTCCCGATGACCCAACGAAGATTGCCGAGGCCATTCTTGAGGCAAAAAGGAGCCCCAGCCTATTGAAGGCAATGAGCGAGAACAGTCGCCGGGCGGCCGAGAACAAGTTCTCATATCAAAAGGTGCTGAGCGCCTATCGCCGGATTGTCGATGAGATAAACGGCTGAACATTAGCTTTTGCAGTTATACGGTTTTGCCACAGCAGGGTAGGAGAGGACTGATGAAGGCAGTAGTTATTGGGGGCTCCGGGTTTATCGGGACACGGTTATGCGACAGATTAGCAAATGAACAAGTACCCTTCCTGATTGTAGATAAGAAGCAGAGCCTTTCCTACCCCAGCTATACCAAGTTGGGGGACGTGCGGTCGCTGGAGAAACTTCGCGAGGTCGTGCCGGAGAGCAATTTTATCATAAACCTGGCCGCTGAACACAGGGATGATGTCAAGCCCAAAAGCCTCTACGACGAGGTCAACGTCGGAGGAGCAAAGAATATCAGCCAGGTAGCGCGAGAAAAAGGTATTAACACTATGGTATTTACAAGCTCGGTTGCTGTTTACGGCTTCGCACCTGTAGGGACTGGGGAGTCAGGAGAGCTTTGCCCTTTCCATGATTACGGACGCACCAAGATGGAAGCCGAAACCGTTTACAAAGATTGGCAGAAGGAAGATCGGGAGCATAGGACGCTGGTTGTAGTGAGGCCAACGGTGGTATTCGGTGAACGAAACAGGGGCAACGTATACAATCTCTTGAAACAAATCACGTCGGGCAGGTTTGCCATGGTCGGTAAAGGTGATAATATAAAGTCCATGGCCTATGTGGAAAATGTCGCCGCTTTTCTGCAGTACTCGCTGGCTTTCCCATCGGGCATACATATATATAATTATGTGGACAAACCGGATTTTGACATGAATACATTGATTACCACTGTCTATCAAATCCTGGGGTTGAGTGGGCCGCGAGTTAGGATCCCGTACTGCATGGGCATGGTTTTGGGAAAGGCTTTCGATCTTGCCGCCTTGCTGACCGGGAGGTCCTTAGGCGTCAGCTCGATTCGTGTCAAGAAGTTTTGCTCGGACTCGGCGTTTGACACCAGAGTGGGCTCCACCGGGTTCACGCCTCCCATTCCAATTCTCGAAGCATTGAAGAGAACTGTTTCTTACGAGTTCCTGGAGCGCCATGACCAGCATTTGTTTTACAGTGAGTAGCAAACCTTCACCAAAAAGCGTATAGGGATAATCTGTTTCTGTTTTTGAGACAACTCGTGCCCTGGCCGAATTTATTGTGCAGAAATAATATGATGCTGCGGCTGAAGCTCCCCATTTACGCGGCTCTTCTTTTCGCCGTTTACCTTTCCATCCTCGAGCACCTACTCGGGGACTGGAGCCTGGAAGACTACTCCCACTGCTGGCTGATCCCCTTTGTGCTTGTATATCTGCTGTGGGAGAAGCGGAAGGAGCTTTCGGTCCCTTCGGCCGGGTCCTGGGTGGGCATGGCGCCCTTCTTTGGGGGCGTTATGCTTTTCTGGATAGGAGAGCTTGGTGGGGAGTACTACATGATGTACGTCTCTCTCTGGCTCGTGGTTGTGGGACTCGTCTGGCTCCATTTCGGCTGGCGGAAGATAAGGATAACAGGCTTTGCGTTCATCCTAGCTCTCACCATGTTCCCTCTGCCGTATATCTTAAACTCCAACATCTCCCTGAGGCTTCAGCTTATCTCTTCCAGGCTCGGCGTCGCTTTGCTCCACCTTTATGGGATGTCGGCATATAGGGAGGGCAACGTCATCGACATGGGATTCACGCAGTTGCAGGTCGTCGAGGCGTGCAGCGGACTGCGATATCTCTTCCCTCTCATGGTGCTAAGTCTCATCCTCGCTTACTGGTTGAAAGGCCATATATGGAAGCGGATCGCCCTTTTCCTCTCGTCCATGCCGATAGCCATCATGGTCAACGGTCTGCGCATCGCCGTGACGGGTATTCTGTACAGCCTGTGGGGGGCGACGGTGGCCGAAGGCTTCTTCCACGGGTTTTCAGGATGGCTGATCTTCATGCTGACCATACCGGTGCTTCTTGGCGTAACGTGGGTGCTGCGCCGGCTGCCGCCAAATTTACCCCCTGGCACCGATAAAGACCAGAGTCCTTCGCAGATAGATTCGGCGACCCGTATCCGCAATTCCGCTCGCTCATCCTTCCTTCAGCCTGTGTTCATAGTTACTATACTCGTGCTCGGCTCGACGCTGGTCCTCTCGAGGACGATAGAATTCAGGGAAAAAGTGCCGATTGCGAAGCCGCTCAAGGAATTCCCGGCGCAGGTGGGCGAATGGTCAGGCGTCAAAGCACCGATGGAGCAACGATTTATCGATGCCGTCCATTTCAGCGACTACGCTATGTTGGACTACAAAAACGGCCAGGGCAAGTCGGTCAATTTTTACACCGCTTACTACGAAAGCCAGCGGAAAGGCGAGGCGACGCATTCGCCGGAGTCGTGTCTGCCGGGGAGTGGGTGGCTTTTCAGGGAAGCTGGGGCAGTCAATGTGCCGCTGGGGCCGGGAAGATCGATGCGCGTCAAGCGGGCATTCATGGAAAAGGTCGGCACAAAGGAATTGATCTATTACTGGTTCCCCATGAACGGTCGAACCCTGACCAGCCTGTACCAGGTGAAGCTATATACTTTCTGGTATGCCCTCACCAGGCACAGGACCGATATAGCCCTCGTCCGGCTCATCACCCCTGTCTATCAAGACGAGCCGCCCGATGAGACGGAGGCCCGGTTGCAGAGTTTTACCAGAGAAATAGCGCCGGTATTGAAGGAATATATACCGGAATAGATAACCCCCGCCTCAATCCCCCCTGCCCTCTCAACCCCGTCTTCTCTCCCGTATCGGAACGCAAATCGGCAAACAATTTCAGCGCCGCCCACGGCAGTTTCAGAACCTCCTCTCCCTCCCCCCATCCTTGATCCATCCAGGAAACCATCTGTAGTATTCCGGCGGGTGGGCGGCGTCGAGGCCGTCGTAGGTGGCCTTGGCGAGCTCGATGCCCTTCTTCGTCCGGTAGAGCCGCGCCAGGCCCTTCTCTTCGAGCGCGACCAGGGCCCCATCAAGCGCTGCGCCGTCTACGTCGAAGCGCTCCAGGATGTCCTCCCGGCTCATGAAAATGCCGGGGTTTATGCGGTAGTCCTCGGCGAGCAGGGCGAGGAGCCTCTCCTCGTCGATCCCTTTTCCCTTACTCGCCTCGCCGACTGCCGGCACCGGCACTCCGAGCACGGGGTGGATCTCACGCCGCTCCATCTTCAGCTCACCGGCCATCTTTCGCACCCCTGAGCGGAATATCACGAGCCGGCATGCCTCCATCGTGCCGCCCCCCAGGTGCTCCACCTTCGACTGGTTCATGATCTCGACTAGGGGATAGAAGGGCGTGACCGCGTCGCCGCCGATGACCTGTATGGCGTCGAGGCTTGCCTGCACGGCCGCCTCGCAGCAAAAAACCTTCGACACGTTCGACTCCACCGTGATGTCCGCCCCGAGGTCCCAGAGGTAGGCTGTATTATAGGCGGCAAGGCGCGCCATGTTCTTCTTGATGATGAGGTCGGCTATCTTGAACTGGTTTTCAGGGATATCGAACGTCGGATGTCCGAACTGGACCCTCCGCTGCGCGTGGGGCACTACGTTCCTCAAGAGCTCTCCTATCCAGCCGGAGACGAGCGCGCAGATGAGCGTCCGCTCGAAATTTAGCCCGACGGTCATGACGCGCCATCCGTCCCCCTCCTGCCCGATCATGTTGGCTGCCGGGACGGGCACATCCTTAAAATTGAGCACGCCGTTCTGGATATTGCTGAAACCCATGACCTCATTGATCTTCTCGACGGTGAAGCCCGGCGTCCCCCTCTCCACGACGAACGCCGTCAGGTGGCGGTGGCTTTTGATGTCCTCGGGCGCGCTGCTCGTCCGCGCATAGACCATATACCTGCCTGCGACCCCCGCTGAGACGATGAAGCGCTTCTTGCCGTTCAGCACGTAGACGTCCCCTTCGCGCCTCGCCGTCGTCTGGATGGAGGCCGCGTCGGTCCCTGCGAAGGGCTCCGTAATCACGATAGCGCCGATCTCCCCCTTCACGATGCGGGGGAGGAACCTCCGTTTCTGCTCTTCCGTCCCGTGCTCGATGATCTGGCGCAGGCCGCCGAGCATATTCCCCACGAAGACCCTGCCCACACCAGGCATCCGGCCCATAGCCTCCGCCGCGATGCAGCCCCCCGTCGCCCCCAGCCCGAGACCTCCGTACTCCTTCGGAATCGCAGCCCCCGTAAACCCCCTCTCGCCGATCCTGTCGAAGATGTAGAAAGGGAATTCCCTCGTCCATCGGGTTTCTACGTCTTTGGCCCATACCTCTCGCGAGAACGCGCTCACCTCGTCT
This sequence comes from uncultured delta proteobacterium, assembly GCA_963835595.1. Lineage (GTDB taxonomy): Bacteria > Desulfobacterota > Syntrophorhabdia > Syntrophorhabdales > WCHB1-27 > CAWEPK01. The sequence goes on from CAWIGL010000002.1 coordinate 954,557, forward strand.
GCAAATCTTTTCTGCTCTTCCGTCCACCAGGGGTACGATTCCATAAAGAGACCTCCTTCGCTAATCTCTCGACCGCGCTGATTTTGCCGTTGATGCTGCTATCGCCTTATCCGAGTTGTACCATTGAACGGGCCTGCCTGGCAAGGGTTTGCGATTCTCTTGCGATCCCTCCGCCTTCCACCCTCGCCCCCCACTCTTTTTGCAGAAAATTCATCGGAACGCGCAGCCGCGCTTAACACTATAGTGGTTAAGTACCTACAGATTTTTTTACAGGGGGGGGAATGGGAGACAAAGCGGGACTGCACAGTATCACGGTCATCAGGCGGCCTGCCCGGTTCCATCCCGAAAAGACGCGCGGGCCGGGGCTTCCGCAGATAGGCGGCCGACGGGGACTGCCGGTTTTCTCGCCGGAGGATACGACTGCCGGCGCAGAGACGGAGCTCCAGGCCGTGGTGGCGGGAAGGAAATCGGACGTCGACCTTCCGATCATGATAGAGGAGTCGAACTACCTTGCCAACGTCATGCGGCGGACGGCCACAGGAGACGCGCCGCGCAAGCTCGCTGCGGAGCTGGTCCGCTTCTTGAACGACAGCGGCCGCGACGTATGGGAGAACAGTTGGGTCCGGCTCCCGAAGGCGCTGCTCAACCCCTTTGCCCTCGACGTGCTGCGCCACGACCTGCTGGCCGATAAGGCGAACCCCCCGGCAGGGCCGCGCTCGGACGCGGGGAAATTCACGCTCGTGAAAGACGGCGCCGAGCTCCTCCGGGCGCCTGTCAGCTACCTGGTGAAGCTGGCGCTCGCCGACGCAGTGGGAGGCGACAACGTCCATCCCTTGGTGCGCAGGACGGGCGTGCAGCTCCTCGACCATTTCTTGAGCGACAACACCTCTCCAGAGACCCATTCTTTTTACATCGTCAGAGGCGGACGCGCAGCAGGGCCCGGCAAAGGGCTTGCCCGCGAGACGGCTAAGCGCTTCCTTCTCACCCAGCTCCTCGTGATGTACGCAAACGAGCGATTCGGGCTGGCCGCAAGCGGCCAGAAGGCGATGATCTATTTTTCGCCCCATCCCCCAGTCCGCCAGAAGAGGCTCTCCGCATGCATCTCCGATTCCTTCTACCGCGAGCTTTTCATGAGTCCCTGCCTTTCGGGGTGGGACAGGGGGGAGGCAAAGCAGGATTACATGCGCCTCTGCCACGAGGTGTTGAGCCGCAGCCGTCTTAACGCTGTGGCAAAGCTGCACGACGCGGGCATCAACACGAGCAACCTGGTGGTCCTTCCCAGCACCTCCGACATCAGCCTGGCCAACAACGGCATCCACGTCAGCCTCGGGAGCGCCGCGCTCACGCTCCTGCGCGCGGACGGGTCCTCGGGCTTCGGGCTTCGCGAGGAGAAGCAGACGGGCGACCTCGCGATAAAAATCATGGAGCATTTCCTCCCCCTTTTCGTCAAGACGTACAGCGCGGCCCCGTACCGCTTCGATTTCGCCGACTTCCATCCCGAGCGCGTCCTCGGCTTCCTGCCCCACGAACTCGACTACACGCACCTGAGGATGCTCTGGCGGCGCTGGAAGGCCAAGGCAGACATCAAGCTCTGCGGAAAGGCGGTGACGCCGCTCGGGCCCCGCTTCTCGACCGGACGATCAGCCGCCTCACGGGTCTCAGCGGCGATTTCGTGCCCGATTTCCGGCTTATCGATTACCTCGTCGGCCTGCTGAGCACCGAGCGAAGCCCCGCGCTGGACGGCGTTCCGGGAAACAGCGAAAGCCTCAAGAAGGACCTTGCCGACTTAGGCGTATTCGACACGCGTATGTCCCTTTACCTCCCGCTCAAGCTAAGGGAGTTCGACAGGGTCGGCTTTTGCGGGTTCGAGGGGCGCCATTACAGCCTCTTCCCGAGCATCCGGGACGACATGGCCGCAGCCGTGGACCTCCAGAACGTGATTATCGCCTTTGCCTTCAAGTCGATCATGGACGGTGCAGTCAGCGGCAGCGACATCCCCGACAGCCCGTTCATCGAGAGCGAGCGCAGGCAAATCTTCTTCGGCGCAGCCATCGGCATCCCCACGTTTTTCGTGCGCCGCAACACGGAAAACCGCTTCATGAGGGGTATCCTTGAGAGGTGCGACCACGTGCGGGCCAGCCACAGGTATCCCGGATACCTCCGCGTTTACAACACCGAGTACTGCCGGGCGCTCGTGCGATGCCTGGAGAGCGAGGCGGCAGACCTCATAGAGCTCTTCGGGATGAAAGAAACGATGGAGGACCTGAAAGAGAGGCTCGACGGCGCAACCGGCCGCCAGGCAGCCGCCCGTCTTACGAAGGAGATACTCGAAGGGCTGGGCGTCCGCTCGCCGCTCGACGTGAGAGGCGAGACGTTCAACGGGGCGGCGGAGGAGTTCTACCGCAACCCCCTGCGCCTGCGCCACCTGTCGGAGGCGCTCGACCTCCTCGAAGACGAGCTGGCAGGCCTCGCCTCGCCTTCATCGCCCCATCATGCAACGGCCGGCAGGCTCCTCTACGGCCTTGCGTCAGGGGACGCCCTCGTCTACCTCCGCAGCGTCCGCGAGGCCGTCATGGCGGAGAGGGTCGCCGTGGACGACCTCCGGCGGCTCATCTGCGCAGTCCTCCTTACGGTCGGCGCGGAGCTTTCTGCCGTGCCGGAGCCGGCGGAGCCGATCAGGGAAACGGGGACATGACGCCCCACCAGTACATCGACCGCGATACGTTCGTCCTGCGCACGGAAAGGCTCTACCTCGATAAGGTCATCACCTATATCTATTCGAGGGTCAGGGAAGACGCCCCATCGCTTTTCCGGCTCCTCACCTCCAAAAGGGCATCCTCCCTGATCGCTTTTCTGAACTACGACCTCTTTCTTTCGAGACGGATCGGAGGGATCAGGCGGTTTCTCGACGACTGCGGCATCGACTGGAGCGAATGCCTCGACCCTGTGGGGGCGCTCTCCTCGCCAAAGAAGCTCTTCGAGCGGAAGATACGTTACTGGCAGTGCCGCCCCATGCCCGACCGGCAGGACTCCATCGTCTCGCCCGCCGATGCGCGGATGCTCCCCGGCTCGCTCGATGAGACTTCCGGGCTTTTCCTGAAGGGCAAGTTCTTCGATGCGGCCGAGCTCCTCGGGAAGCCCGAATGGGTGGAGGCGTTCGAGGGGGCCGACTTTGCGATCTTCCGCCTCACGCCCGACAGGTATCATTACAACCATACGCCCGTCTCCGGGGAAGTCGTCGATATCTATGCCCTCTCCGGCGCGTACCACTCGTGCAACCCGGAGGCGATAGTGACCGTCGTAACCCCGTACTCGAAGAACGCCCGCGTGGTCACCGTCATCGACACGGACGCAACCGACGGCACGGGTGCGGGCCTCGTTGCGATGGTCGAGGTCACTGCGCTGATGATCGGCAAGGTGGAGCAGAGGTACAGCGAGCGGCGGTACGACGACCCGCGAGCCGTAGAGCCGGGCATGTATCTGAAAAAAGGCTGTCCCAAGAGCCTCTATGCGCCTGGAAGCAGCACGGACGTGGTTCTCTTCCAGCCGGGCAGGATGGCCTTCGACGGGCAGCTCGTCCGCAATATGCGCCTTTCGCCTGGGTCGAGCCGCTTTACGAAGGCCTTCGGGAAGCCGCTCATGGAGACGGACGTGAAAGCGAGGTCACTGATCGGACATGCGCTTCGGAAGGGGCGCGTCCGATAACCTTCAACCCTTCAGGAGAGATACCGTGCAGAACGCGACGTTCGTCCTTGTCCTCGGCGTTTTTTCCTTTCTTTTGATAGGCTGGGGGTTCCGCTCCCTGCCCGGGGAAAAGTGGCAGATAGCCTTCGCGGCGCCTGCCGCAAAGCTCGACTCCGGCGTCTGGAGAAGCACGAACTACACGTATTACGGCGCTTTCCAGGCGCTTGCGCTTCTGGTCAGCGGCTCGCTGTTCTACGTGCTCGCCGGCGCCCTCGACGTCTCCCTGCCCCCGGCAGTCGCGGGTGGTCTCGTCGCTTCGTTTGTGGTCGTCTGCTTTGGGTCTTCGCGGGTGCTTGCGCGGGTGGTCGAGAAGAAGGCGCATACCTCGACTATCGGCGGGGCTTTCTTCGCCGGCCTCCTCGCCGCGCCGTGGCTCATCGCTGCGGCGAGCCGCATCGCAGCCGCCGGCCCCGGTCTTCCGCTTCCGGTCATGCCGGTCCTCGGCGCAGCGACGACCGCATACGCCCTGGGCGAGGGCCTGGGAAGGCTCTCGTGCATCAGCTTCGGCTGCTGCTACGGCAAGCCCGTATCACAGCTCTCCCCGGCTCTCCGGGGCTTCTTCAGCAGGCACAGCTTCATATTCAGCGGCGGGACAAAGAAAATTGCGTACGAAGCGGGCCTGGACGGCACGCGGGTCGTGCCCATCCAGGCGATCACGTCGGTATTCCTCGTGCTGACCGCCCTTGCCGCCACATACCTGTTCCTCGACGGGCTTTACTCCGGCGCTTTTCTCCTGTCCACCATCGCAAGCCAGTTGTGGCGTTGCTTCTCCGAGACCCTGCGGGCTGATTACAGGGGCGGGGGGCGCGTCACTGCCTACCAGGCGATGGCGGCCTTCGCGGTCCCGTATGCCCTGCTGATATGGGCGGTCTTCCCCGTGGACGTGCAGGTAAGGCCGGACATTGCGGCAGGGATCGCACGCCTTTGGAGCCCGGTTCCCATCCTCGCGCTCCAGGCCCTGGCCACTGCCATCTTCATCGCCTCGGGGCGCAGCAAGGTCACCGGGTCCTTTCTGACGCCCTACGTGAGACGCGACAGGGTGTAGGTGGGATACGGCCCACCCCCACCTCGTCTCCGGTCTCGGCTACGCGGCGGTCTTCGCCGGCACAGTTCTCGAAGGGGAGACCATCCTCATATCGGCCGGGATTGCCGCACGGCATGGCTACTTGAGCCTGCCGCTGGTCGTGCTCCTCGCCTGGATAGGAGGGGTCGCGGGCGACCAGTTCTTCTATCTCCTCGGGCGCTTCAAGGGCAAATCGATGATACGGCTGTGGCCCGCCCTCGACCGGAAGTCGCCGCGCTTCCTGGCGCTGGTTGACCGTTACAGGGTCCCGGCCATCATCGGCCTCCGTTTCCTTTACGGGCTGCGGATGGCTGCGCCTTTCGCCATCGGCATGTCGGGCGTTCCGGTCCGCCTCTTCGTCCTCCTGAACGCCCTTTCGGGCCTCGTCTGGGCGGTCGTCTTCGGCACAGCCGGTTATTTTTTAGGGGCGGGCCTGAGCGCAGTCGTCTCGAGCCCTGCGGCACGCCTCGTTGTCGGCGCGATCATGACCGTCCTCGGCGTCGCCGGGGCCATGCGTTATGTAAAGACCCGTAAGAAGAACGGTGGGCTGATCCCCCCTTAACCCAATTATTAACAAAAGCATCATCAAAGCTTCACACTACGATGGTATCTGTAATACAGATGGCGCACCCGTTACAGGCAACTCTCCCCACATATCGGATATACACCCGAACGTCCCCACGCTTTTCACCAGGAGATAACGGCATGAGCAAAAAGACGTATATCCTCGACACGAGCGTACTCGTCCACGATCCAGAAAGCGTCTTCCATTTCGAGGAAAACGAGGTGGTGATACCTTTCGAGGCGCTGGAGGAGCTCGACCGCCTGAAAAAACGGTACGATCATACGGGACGCAACGCAAGGCGGGCGATACGCATCCTCAATACGGCCGTGGAAGGGGGCGGCAGGCCGTTCGACCGGGACGACGAGGGCGGGGTCAGGCTCGACTCCGCCGCCCTGCGGGGCCAGGAGAAACCGGGGATGCCGCCGCTGCAGGACGGCGCGCAGTTCATGGACAACCGGATCATCGCGCTCGCCTGGCATTACAAGCAGAAATACAACGGCAATACCGTCTTCGTGTCGAAAGACATAAACGCCCGCGTCAAGGCCCTCGCCCTCGGCATCCGCGCGGAGGATTACGAAGCGGACGAAGCTGACGCACCCGCTCTTTATTCAGGCCAGGCATCGCTTTGCATCACGCACGAGCAGATGGACCGCCTCCACCAGACGGGGGAGCTGCCCCTCGACCTCGTCGGCCCTGAAGGGGCGAAGCTGATCGAGAACCAGTGCTTGCTTCTCACTTCGCCCAGGAACGCATCCGCCCTGGCGATCAACAAATCCAGAAGGCTCCGGAGGGTCGATCAGCCGGGCGGAGGGGTCTGGGGCATCAGGGCGCGCAACAAGGAGCAGCAATTCGCCGTAGAGCTGCTGACCGACAATACGTTGCAGGCCGTATCGCTCGTGGGCCAGGCAGGGACGGGGAAGACGCTCCTCGCCCTCGCCGTGGGTCTCCACAAGACGCTCGAAGAGGGCGTGTTCAGCCGCATCGTCGTCACCAAGCCGGTGATACCGGTAGGCAAGCAGGACATCGGCTTTCTGCCGGGCGACAAGGAGCAAAAGATGCTGCCCTGGGTGCAGTCCGTCTTCGACAATTTCGCCTGCCTGTCGAAAGGCGGCCAGAAAACGACCGTCGATTACCTGATGGCCGCCGACCTGCTCTGCATAGAATCGATCAGCCACATGAGGGGCAGGAGCCTCGCAAGGTCGTGGGTCATCGTCGAAGAATCACAGAACCTGACGCCCCATGAGATAAAGACGGTCATGAGCAGGGTGGGCGAAGGGAGCAAGGTCGTCCTGACGGGCGACATCTGCCAGATCGATGCGCCTGGCATGGACGCAGGCTCGAACGGCCTGAGCTACGCGGTGGAGAGGCTAAAAGGGCAGCCCCTTTACGGTCACATCACGCTGACCAGGACGATCAGAAGCCCCTTGGCCGCCCTCGCGGCCGAGCTGCTGTGACCTTTGCCCTCGCCGGCCGGTGGGAAACGACAACACGTTTGCCCTTAGAATTTGCCTACCGCAAAATCGCCGTTGTAGTCGATTACCGCCCAGGTGGTCCTGCTTTGCGCGTCGATGCCGTAAGCGCCCAGCTTGCAGGCAGGCGTCCAGGGACCGGGGACGAACCTCTTCGCGCCACCGTAGTTCCTGTCTACGGCGTTGACCCAGTTGCCGCCTGCGTCCCTGGCGACGATCCCGAAGCTACCGTCCTTGCCGCCCGCGCCAAGTCCCGAAGCCGCGTAGCCCATCGATATCGTGTACGTGTCCGTCAGCCCGCTGCCGAGGGACCGCGCCATGCCCCGGATGGTGAGGATGTCGCTTTGTACCCCGCCTGCCGCCGCCTTCCGCCAGCCCGTGGTGACGGCCTTCGTGAGACGCCGGCCGCTGCCATCCGTATCCGGGCTGCCGTTTTTCCCCGACAGGACCCTTAGGGCCGTGCCCGAAGGGCCCGCGTCATGGACGACCTTATACGCACCTTCCGGCGGTATGAGGAACTCTTTGCCGTTCAGGTCGTACCCGAAGGACTCCTTTTTCGTGAAATCGAGGGCCGGGGTCGCCTGGATGAGATATTCCTTGGCTGTCGGCGCGAAAACCGCGCCCGTGTTGTCCGCCGAATAATAATCGACCGTGACGCGGCTGCCTTCGACGGTGACTATATAGAAGCCTATCCTGTAAAGCTCCTGCGCGATGGACCTCTCCCGTTCCCCTTCCTCGTTGTAGACCTTGTCGTTGGAGCACTTCTTCGGGATGTAGAATTTCGAGCTGTTCGAGGCGGCGATGACCTGGCGCACGGTCGATGCGCCGTCCGGGCTTCGGATGACGGAGCGCTGGTGGATGTGGTCGTGCCCGCAGAAGAGGTAGCCCACGCCTGAGGCCTGCAAGCTCGCCATGAATGCATTCTGGCGCTCGGGGTTTTTGGAAGGGTCTGCGCCAAAAAGGGAATCGAAGTGGTTCTCCATGATGAGGCCCTTATGCGTAAAGACGAAGGCGTGCCCGCCTTTCGGCTTGGCAGCCAGCGCCTTTGCGATCCATTCCTGCTGGTCGGCGATATTCGTATCGTTCACCTCGGCGTCCGTCTTGCCCGTGCCGTTCGTGCGGGTGAACTGGTCGAGGAGGACGAAGCGCGCGTTCCGGTAGTCGAAGGCGTAGGAGAGGCCGGTGAGGCCCGCAGGCGTCTTCGGGCTTTTAAAGTTCCGCCAGTCGGAGACGGGAAAAGGGAAAGGCGACCGGGCTGCCGGCTTTATGGCTACGTCGAATCCCACCCAGGCCGAAAGGTCGTCATAATCGGGTGTAGCGTTCATCTTGCCGCCCTGCGTCTGGGGGAAGACCTTCACGAACTCGGTAGCGGCCTTACAGGTCAGCTCGTGGTTGCCCCGCAATGGAAAGAAGCCGATCCCCGCGTTGTACAGCCCTTGCGCCCAGACCGCCCTCGTGTCTATCGCCTCGATGCTGCCGTTGTCCGTCAAGTCGCCCACCTGGACGACGAATTTGACGCGTTTCGGCATATTAACGAGCTGCCGGGTAACCTGGCCGATGATATCGACGGCCACCGTATTCGGGTCCTTCCCCGCGTTATCGGGAACGGTCCACTGGGTGTCGCCCATGACTGCGAAGCTCCAGGCCGTGCTTGCGTCCGGGGTCGTCCCGGCTGCCGAGGCGGTCATGATATTGCCTGCGCCGCAAGTTACGAGCGCAAGGCAAAGGGCAATCGCTGCAAGGACGGCGACGCGTTTTCCTATCCTTATCATGGGCAACCCCCTTCGGTTGTTTTGTCGAACCTCCTAGGATACGCGGCTTCGGTTAAGGCGATGTTATCGATGTGTTAATAAAAAGTCAAGTCCTGCATTCGAGGCCGGCGGGGGGCAAATCGCCGGCTGCGCGGCCACCCGCCCGGCGCGGCATGGGAATGAGCGACGCCACGGTCGTTTCGTCCTGCGGTTTTGCGAAGAGATAACCCTGGCCGAGCTTGCATTTCATCTCTTTTAATTGAGCGAGCTGCCCCTGGGTCTCTATGCCCTCCGCCACGACCTCCATCTTAAGCGTATTGGCGAGGTCGAGGATCGCCCGGATGATGCCCGAGTGCTCGTCGCTCGACTCCATCTTCTGCAGGAAAGACCGGTCGATCTTCAGCTTGCTCACCGGAAGGCGGTGCAGGTAGCTTAAGGAAGAATAACCCGTGCCGAAGTCGTCCAGGCAGAGGCGGACCCCCAGGGCCCGCAAGGCGGAGAGCGTGGCGACCACCGCGTCCCAGTCGTTGATGACTGCGCTTTCCGTGATCTCGAGGTCGAGGCTGCCCGCGTCCGCCTTCGTCTCGTCGAGTATCTTCTTGAGCAGCGATGGGAAGTTCTTGTCCCGGAGCTGGCGCGTCGAAAGGTTGACTGCCACCCTGATATCGGCCCCCTGCTCGTGCCACGCCCGCATCTTACGGCATACGTCGTAGAGGACCCACTCACCAATGGGGATGATGAGGCCCGTCTCTTCCGCAACGGGGATGAACGTGCCGGGGCTTATGAGTCCCTGCGTCGGGTGCTGCCAGCGGATAAGGGCCTCAAGGGAAACGAGGCGGCCCGTCTCCAGATCGACGATAGGCTGGTAGAACATGCGGAATTCGTTGTGCTCCAGGGCGCGGCGGAGGTCGTTTTCCAGGCGCATCAGCTCCGCCGTGGCCTTCTGCATCGACGGGTCGAACATGACATAGGTGCCCCTTCCTTCCGCCTTTGCCCTATACATGGCGATGTCCGCGTCGCGCAGCAGCTCCTCGGGCCGCTCGTATTCCCCGGAGCTGACGGCGATCCCGACGCTCGCCGTAGTGAAGACCTCCCGGCCGTCCAGGCAGAAGGGCTCGCTGAAGAGCTTCTTGATCCTTTCCGCCACGAACGTCGTGCAGCCGACCTCTTTGATGTCTTCGAGGAGAACGACGAACTCGTCGCCCCCCAGCCTGGCGAGGGTGTCCCCGGGGCGTATGAAGCGGCCGATCCTGTCGGCAGTCTGGACCAGCAGGTCGTCCCCGACGGAATGGCCGAGCGTGTCGTTTATCAGCTTGAACCGGTCGAGGTCGAGGAAGAGGACGCCGAAATTGTAGCTCTTGAGCCGCTTGCCCCGCGTGACTGCGTGGCCGAGCCTGTCCATAAAAAGTGCGCGGTTCGGGAGCTTCGTGAGAGGGTCGTAGAAGGCGTCCCGCTGGAGCTGCTCGGCGATCCGCTTGGTCTCCGTTATATCGGTCTGCGAGCCTGCCATCCTGTAGGCCGCGTTGTCGCCGTCGCGGACCGCCATGCCCCGGCTCAGCATCCACCTGTACGTCCCGTCCCTGTGCTTCAGCCTGTACTCGCTCTCGAAGTGACGGCTCACCCCCTCGATATGCGCGTCGAGGTCTAGCCTCACCCGGTCCGCGTCGTCGGGATGGACCCTGCTCAGCCATTCGTCCGGGGAGTTGCCGATCTCGTCGTCCTCATACCCCGACATCCCTTTCCAGCGCAGGGAGAAGTGGCACTTGCCGTCTTTTAAGTCCCAATCCCAGAGGCCGTCGTTCGCCCCCATCGCTGCGAGGGCGTAGCGCTCCTCGCTGTCGCGCAGGGCCTCTATGGACCTGCCCGCGCGGAGCATGTACCTGATGCGGTGGCCGAGGACGGGCCAACTGATGGGTTTTGTCATGAAGTCGGTGGCGCCCGCCTCGTATGCGCGGTTTATGGAGTCGACGTCGTCGAGGCCCGTCACCATGAGGACAGGCGTGCGCCCCCCTTCCGGGTGCCTGCGGATCGCGGCGCAGGCGGAAAAGCCGTCCATGACGGGCATCATTACGTCGAGCATCACGATATCGGGCCTGAGCCGGTCGAAGGCGGATACCGCCTCCTCCCCATTCTCCGCCTCCGAGACGGCGAAGCCCGCCTTTTCCAACGCTTTTACAGAGAGAAGACGCAGCATCGCGTCGTCGTCGGCGACAAGGACCAATGCATTCCGGCTGCCATCTTTGCCGTTCATTGTGTGGCTCTCCTTCAGAGTTGCGCTTCGAGGGCCGCCCTGGCCCGGGCAAACTCGTTTTCGATGGAAAGGAGGAGCGCGGGGCTCCGGACGAGGAGATTGGTCCTGACCGCCGTCTCCATCTCTTTGCAGCGCTCCGCCAGGCTTACGGCCCCGACGTTGGCGCTCGAAGACTTGAACCCGTGCGCGAGCTTCTGGATCGCGCCCCCGTCGCCTGCACCCACCGCGCTTCGCAGCGACTCGATGGTCCTCGGCGAATCGGTCAGGTAGCACGTGATTACGGTGCGCGCAAGGTCGTCCCGCCCGTCCGGGTCGATCTGCCTGATCCTGTCCAGGGCAGCCGGGTCGATGACCCGACCGCCGGCAGAGGCATCGCCCGCAGGGGCATCGCTCAAAGGGGCGGCCTTCGCGGACGGAGCAGCGTCCTTGCCCCCCGGCAGATGGGCGGCCAGCATCGCCTCCAGTTGGTCGAGGGTGAAGGGCTTGGTGAGATGGTCGTCCATGCCCGCCTCTATCGACTTCTCCCTGTCCCCCTCCATCGCGTGGGCAGTAAGCGCTATGATGGTAACATGGCCTCCGTGGCCGTTCCTGCCCGCCTCGATGCCCCTGATCGCCCTCGTCGCCTCGTAGCCGTCCATCTCAGGCATCTGGCAGTCCATCAGGATCAGGTCGTAGCCCTTCCGGCTAAAGAGATCGACCGCGATCCTGCCGTTCTCCGCCACGTCAACGGAGCAGCCCAGGTGTTCGAGCATGGCCCTCCCCACCTTCTGGTTGACTGGGTAATCCTCGACGAGGAGCACCGAGAGGCCGCCGGGGACCTGCGGGCCGTCCGGGGCGGCGGGCTGCGCCTCGTCGCTGCCCTTCACCCCCATGATCGATTCTATTGCGTTCAGAAGCTGGGATTGGCGGACGGGCTTGACGAGGCGGAGCGCGAAGCCCGCTTCCCGGCAGGAGTCCGATTCCCCCTTCCCGTCGACGGACGTGAGCATGATGAGGGGAAGCGGGGGTATCTCCGGCGCGCCCCTTATGGCGCCCGCAAGCTCGATGCCGTCCATCCAGGGCATCATCATGTCGAGAACGGCAAGCTGAAATGGCACCCCGGCGAAGGCGGCCTCTTTCAGGGACTTAAGGGCCTCCGGGCCGCCCGCAGCGCTGAACGGGCTGAACCCCCACGCCCTGAGCATATCCTCCAGTATCCTCCGGTTCGTCGCGTTGTCATCTACGATGAGCACCTTCAGACCCGCCAGGCCGGCGCGCTGCAAGCCGGCCGCTTCCGGCTTCCCGTCGTCAAGGGCGGCGGACGCCTTTTCCATACGGACCGTAAACCAGAACGTCGAGCCGGCGCCCACCTCGCTCTCCACGCCTATCTCCCCGCCCATCATATAGACCAGTTGTCTTGCGATGCTCAGGCCCAGGCCCGTCCCGCCGAACCTCCTCGTAGTCGATGCGTCCGCCTGCGAGAAGGAATCGAAGATCTTCAGCCTGGCCTCCCGCGATATCCCGATGCCCGTGTCGCGCACCTTGAAGCGGAGCATCAGCCATCCGTCGCCTTCGGCCTCAAGGCCGCACTCGACGACGATCTCCCCGGAGCTCGTGAACTTTACGGCGTTGCCTGTGAGGTTGATGAGTATCTGCCGGATGCGCACCATGTCCCCTTTTGCCCGCCTCGGCGTGCCGGCCAGGATATGGCAGAGCATCTCGATCTTCTTGGCCTGCGCCTGCTCCGCAAAAAAGCCTACCGCCTCCTCCACGGACTCGTGCAGGTCGAACTCCTCCGCGTTGATCTCCATCCGGCCCGCCTCGATCTTCGAGAAATCGAGCACGTCGTTTATCACGTTAAGCAGGGCAACGCCCGACGAGAAGGCCATATTGACGTAATTCCTCTGCTTCTCGGACAGGGTTTCGGCCTTCAGAAGCTCAAGCAGGCCGATGACCCCGTTCATGGGCGTCCTGATCTCATGGCTCATGTTCGCAAGGAATTGCGATTTTATGCGGCTGGCGCTTTCAGCCCCTTCCTTTGCGGCCTCAAGGTCCTTCACCAGCGTCATGATGGACCGCGCTATGGGGCTGACAAGCCCGATGGCGAGCGCAAGGACGAGGGCGATAGCGGCCGGCAGCAGAACTGTCGCCGCCCGGACGACGAAATTGACCGCCCCGACCGAGCGCTGCTGTTCGCCCTGGGCAGCCGCGAGGCTCCTTGCGCTCATCGCCTTCTGCGCCGCGACCATGCGCGCCAACCGCTCGCCCAGCTCCGCAGACCGCGTCCTCGTAGCCGCCGCCGCCTTCAGCGCCTCGACCATGCCGCCGCGCTTCATGACGAGCTCCTCCACGCGCGCAAGGCCGGCGGCCGTCTCCCCTATGAGCGCCCGCTCGTCCTGCCTTCCTTCCGGGCCGAGGGCAGCGCTGATCCGTCCCTTGATGCGCTCCGCGGACTCGAAGAGCCTTGCCATGACCGCCTGCATCTCTCCTATGCGGCGCTCGCTGTGCTCGGCGAAGAGGTTCTGGGCGGAATACTCGATTGCATCCATTACCGCTGCTATTTGCGTATTGAGGAGCATTACCGTGTTGACCCCGTCCGAGTTCCTAAGCTGCTCCTCCAGGCTGCTGTTCTCCGCGTAGAAGGCGAACATTGCGTCCTCGCCGTTCTCCACTATCAGACGGGTTATACGGTCCATAAGGGAGGCGCAGCTTTTCCGGGATTCGGCGACAAGGCTGCCTGCCTGCGCATCCGTTGGATGCGCTATGAGGCCTGACTTGAGGGCAAGAAGGCCCTTTTTCCCCAAAAGCTGCTCCTGGATCGAGTCAAGCGCCGGGCCGAGGGATGCGAAATCGGCGGACACGGTCTTGAGTCTCCTGGAGGAGGAAGGCGATCCGCCCCCTCGCTATCGAGAGGTCCTGGTCGCTTGAGGTCCTGTCCAGGCCCGTAAAGACGACCCGAAGCTCCTCGAACAGGTCCTTTATCCGCTGGAGGGACCTGAAGGCGCCGGTCATCAGCTTGGTCTTGGAGCTCGACCGCATGAGGCTCGCGACTGCGGTCTCCTGAAGCGCCTTGAGGGAGACCTGGAGGGCAGAGCGGTTTTCCGCGAGCATCCGCAGTCTGACCTTGGCCTCTTTCACCATGCCCGCCGCACGGTCCTCGGCCCGGACCCGCTCCTCTGCCGAAGCGACGACCTCCCTGGTCAGCCCCTCCACCTCCCCCACGGTCCGGTCCATCTCCGCGATGCCCGGCCTTCTGTTGAGCGCCCCTATCTCTGCCGTTAGGACCCGCAGACTGCCCAGGGTCGCTTTCAGCTCGCGCTCTTTCCCTGCAAGCTCGGCCTGCCCGGAGGCGTTGCCGGCTGCAAGCAGGGCCGCCGCGTGCTCCTGGAGGAGCTTTGTGAACTCAAGGGTCTTGAGCTGATACGGCGTCGAGTCGTCCGTCACGGCGCGTATCCTGCCCTTGACGTTGTAAAAGCCGATGAGGCTCGCGACGCCGACGACGAGGACTGCGGCCACGGTCACGGCGGCATTGACGGTAAGCTTTCCACGCAGCGTCATGGCTTGCTTCTCCTGATAGGGTTTGGGACGGGGGTATTTTTCATGATCGACACAAAGAGGTTGTCGGAGGCCGCTTACCCACCCTTAAGGCAGGACAGCGTGGCTGCGGCGTTTTTAACGGATTATTAACAAACGAGAAGGCCCGACTGCCCATCGCTTCCGGGCCGGACGTCGGTCGATGAGCGGTGGTAAGGCCGTTTAAAGATCATTATCCAGAGGTAGTTGACGGCGTAGCGAAAGCCGGTCGCCGCGATGCCTTCCTTCGCGAAGCGCCGGCCGGAGCTGTACATGGGGAGGCGGAAGGTGAACTTGATGCGGCCCGCCGCCTGCATGCGCCGCGCAACGTCCGTGTCCTCTCCGTAAAAGGCGATTTCCGTGTTATAGCCCCCGATCGCTTCGAGGGCAGACCTTCTCAGCACGAAGTTGCCCCCCTGGAGCATCCCGCCTCTTCTCAAGACGTAGTGGCTGAGGAGGTACATCGCATATCCTACGCAATAGAACAGGGTCGTGCAAAGCCTGCGGGACCGGGGGAGGTCGTAATAGGCGAGCGGGCCTGAAAGCGCAACGAGCCTGTCGTTTCTAGAGAATTCGCCAAGCACCTTTTCGAGCCACCCTTCCGGCAGCATGTTGTCTGCGTCCACGTTGGCGATCAAATCGCCCGCAGCGGCGCTGTAGCCCGCCTGCCTTGCCCTCGACAACCCCTTGATCGGCTCGTCCACGACGGTTACGCCCGGAAAAGAGAGGGCGATCCTGCGGGTCGCGTCCGTGCTGCCGTTGTTGACGACTATCACCTCTGCGTCGGCCCCGGCCTGCCCGATCCGTCCGATTATGGACGCCAGGCATCCGGCCAGGCACGCCTCTTCGTTGTACGCCGGAATGACGAAACTGAGCTTCAAGGGAAATCCGTCACGTGTCTTTTTGGCCTGTCCCATTCAACCCCTCATCGAACGCGCCCTTGCCGCTCCTTCATGCTCAGGCGATCTTCTTGTCTTCGCCCAGGGGGGGAGCCACGGCGTCTTCGAGCATCGACCCGATGGCCTCTTCCCAGCCGTAATTTTGCACGATATGCGCGCGGGCGTCAACGCGCATCTTCTGGTAGAGACCGGGCGAGGCGTCGATGAGCCGGAGGACCGACTCTATCTTCTCAAGCCAGTCCGCTATGTCCCCTGCCCGGGCCACGTGGCCCGTCTTGCCGTTGACGATGATCTCCTGGGGGCCGCCCTCGTCGGAAACGACGGCCGGCAGGCCGCACGCCTGGGCCTCCAGCACCGCCTTGCCGAAGGTGTCCGTCGCGCTCGGAAAGAGAAATAGATGCGCGGCCGCATATATCTGAGGCATAGAGGCGTTGTCGATCCTTCCCGTAAAGATTACCCGCTCCCCTTTGGTTTTCCCCCTCAATTCCTGAAGGTAAGGGCCGTCGCCTGCTATGAGGAGGCTCAGGTCGGGCCGCCTTTCGGCCAGGCGCCTGAAGACGTGCGCCAGAAGGTCTAGGCCCTTGTCGCTCGAAACCCGCCCGGCATAGAGAAGTATAACGCCGCCGTCGATATTAAACCGGTCCCGCAGGAAGGCATCGCCGGGATTCGCATTTGGCCTGAAGGCATCGAGGTCTATGCCCCTGCTGAAATGGCTCATCTTACGGGGGTCGAAGCCCCTCGCCTCGAGCATGTCGATATATCTCATCGTCGGCACCCTGATCTCGTCCATGGCGCCGTAAAACCAGCGCGTGTACGATTCGAGGATCCGCGCAACGGACGCGTCCTCGACTATCTGCCTCGCCTGCAAAGCGAAGTCCGTGTGGTAGAAGCCGACGCTCTTCACGTTCAGGAGCTTCGACGCGATCAGCCCGAGCATCCCGATGGGGCCGGGCGTCGATATATAGATGCAGTCGGGGTCGAACCGGTATATCTCCCTCAGCGACTTGAGCATCGACGGCACGTGCAGGCGATAGGTCTCGTAGTAAGGCAAGGGGAACTGATGGATGGACGGCAGGTCCATAACGTTGGGCGGTACGTCGTGCGATCCCGGCCCGAGACAGGCGGCGATCTTCAGATCGTACCCCTGCCGGCAGGCGATGCGGCCCACCTCGTGGAGCGTGACCGAGACGCCGTTCAGGTCGTTCAGGGTGTCCGTAAACCAGAGGACCCTCGGGCCCGTCCGAGGAGGGTCGATCTCCAGGGTCGAGGCGAGGCTGCCCACGAGCTGCCTGTTCCTGCTGTGATGGCGCATGGCCAGAAAGAAAGGCAGCGCAAGGAAGATGCCGGGCACGGACGCCTGGAGGCTCCCGACCATAGTCGAAAAATCGGCCTTTGCCGTCTCTTTTTCGATGCCCCTCAAAAAACGCTTGAGGAAAGCGTCCGAGAGGTCGGCTATCCCCGCGTATACGAAGCGGATCGCCTCTTCGAGCGTCGCAAACTCCTTCCGGCTCAGACCCTCGATGAGCGCGTAAAAGGGCCCGTAGACGCCGTCGGGCCGCTTCGCCCGCGACTTGAGCCTTTTGATGCGCACCCGGTTCATGACGCCCACGCGCTTGCCCGTAAAAAGGGTCTCCGCTACCTGGCTGAGGAGAGAAGCCGAGCCGCCGCTCTCCCGGCTGGAAAAATCGTGCACCACCTTGTAGACGGAGAAGGCAAGCGTCTCGTAGTCTCCGTGCATCCCTTTCACCAGGGTGTTCCTGCCCCTGATCGCCTCCAGCAAATCGTCGGCGCCGCTGCCCGGGCCTTCCGTAAAGCTCCGTCCTATGAAGATGCCCCCGTGGTCGTCGGAGCCCCCGGTGAACCCCTTCGCCCACGGCCTCGCGTCGAACGGCTCCAGGGAGTGCTTCTTGCAGAGGGATTGGATGCAGTCGGGCGTCAGGCGCTCCAGTATGTGGCGCCATGCCAGGTTGTCCGATCTGGTCCTTCCGCCGTTTATCACCTCGAACGTATTGAAAAGAAGGATGAGCTTCTCCAGATGGGCAGCCGTAAGCTGTCCCGCCTCTACGGAATAGGTCGCATGGGCGACTGAATGGGCCAGGTTGTTTTCCCTTATGTAGGCCCTCAGCTCGTAGATATCGCCCCGCAATCTGTCGATCTCGGCGAACTGCCGCTCGGCGATGCCGTAAATGAGCACGTGCACCTTGCACCCGTCCTCCGGGAAGGCGGCGGTCGCCTCCACGCCCGTTACGATCTTGTCGCCGTATCGTTCCTTCAGGAGCAGGCAGCCGGCTATGCTGTTGTGGTCCGTGAGCGTGACGAGGGACATCCCGGCCTTCATCGCCTTCTCGTAAATGGAGAAGGGGTCGGAGTAGGACTCGCGGATGCTCCATCGCTCCATGAACCAGTCCGTCGGGGCCGCGGAGCAGCGGGAGTGGACGTGCAGGTCGATGCGCAGCGTTTCCTGGGGGTTGGCGAGCGTTTTCAGTGTCGGCCTCCTCTTTGCCTGGCAGTTTGAGAATCCATCTGCACTGACTCTATCGTCCCAGCTTTAATTAGCAATAAATACGGCATGAATTTTGGGTTAATATGGGGCGGCGGATCGGTGCAGGATCATGAACGGAGAATAGGATTCATACCGGAGAATTTCTGCTTGGCGCCGGCGCGGCCTGAAAGTTTTTCTTGCAATAGGCCATGTTGCCGGTGATAATCAATGGACGATGGACGGCGATCCCCCAAAAAGGACGAGGTTCGGCTGGTGGCTCGGCGGCCTGTGCGCGTCGAGGGTCTGCAACGGCTTCGCCTTTATGACCTACGCGGGGGCCCTTTCCGTGCTCCGGCAGGAATGGTCCATGTCGGGCGCGCAGGCAGGCGCGGTGGCGACAGGGTTCCAGGTCGGCTACGCCGTCTCGCTCGTTATCTTTTCTGTTGGCGCCGACCGGGTCGGCGCGAAGAAAATCTATCTGTGGTCCATGTTCGCAAGCGGGGTTTGCGCTCTGGGCTTTGCCCTCTTCGCCCGCGACTTCACCTCCGCCCTGGTCCTCCATACAATCCTCGGCATCGCCCTGGGGGGTACGTATACGACGGGCATCATGGTCATCGCGGACCAGTACGCGCCGATGAGCCGGGGTATGGCCGTCGGCTTCTTCATCGCCAGCACCTCTCTCGGCTACGCGTGCTCGCTGGCAGTGAGCGGGATGGCCATCCCCCTCGGGGGCTACCGTCTTTCTTTCCTCCTGACATGCCTCGGCCCGCTGGCAGGCTGGCTTTTGGGCTGGGTCACTCTGCGCGGCACGCGCGCGCCCGTTGCCCGCGCGGCGCCGGGCAGGCGGTTTGCCGGGGAGGTCTTAAAAAACAGGCCCGCTATGCTCCTGATATGGGGCTACAGCTTCCACAACTGGGAGCTCCAGGGCATGTGGGCGTGGACGCCTGCCTTCATGGCTGCGTGCATCGGGCTGGCGAACCCGGCGCGTCTTGAGGCCGCGGCGTCCGGCGCGCAGGTGGTCGCGCTCTTCCATGTGATGGGTCTGTTTTCCTCGTTTTCGATGGGCGCCCTGTCGGACCGCCTGGGCCGGGGCAGGCCCATAGTCGTCCTGACCGTCACGAGCATGTTCTGTTCCTTCTTATTTGGCTGGTCTATCGGCTGGCCCCTGGTCCTCGCGATGGGGATCGGCGCAGTCTATGCATTCTCAGCCCTGGGCGATTCCCCCATATTTTCCGCCGCCCTCACCGAAGTGGTGGACGCAGCGTACCTGGGAAGCGCCCTAGGCTTCAGGTCGCTCGTGGGCTACCTCTCCGCCGCCCTTGCGCCCCTGGCCTTCGGCGCGGTGCTCGACCTTACCAGGGGCCAGGCGGCCTATCGTTCCTGGGGATGGGCCTTCGCTGTCCTGGGCCTGGGCGGGCTGGGGGCGGCATGGGCCGCAGCCCGGTTCGACAGGCTCATGCGGGCACGGCGAGAGGCCGCGGCGTAGGCATAGGGCACAGTAATGTCGAGGGGCGTCGTGGCGTTATCGACATTTTTGTCGGCCCCTCGCCCCAGGAGGCTCCTCGAAGTCCGTTTGTTGCGCGAACGGAGAGCGGCCTGAAGCGGGCTTAACCGGCTCAACGGCCGGAAAAGAAGCGGCCGGTCCTCACCCGCGCTCATCCGGGGCACGCCTTTTGCTTCCGGTCGAGAGAGGACAGAATGGAGGGGTGGCATGAAAAGGGTTATCGGCGTCGCAGCACTCGGATTATTCCTGACCGGGCTGGTGATGCATGGCGCAGATAAAAAACCGTAGACACACGAGCGCGACAGGTATAAATTTTGTGGGAGCAGTCCGGATCGCAGCAGATCGCGGCCGCCGGAAAGGGGCGCAGGTGAAGCGTGCTTCCGACTTACGCTGCCATTGTCTGGATCGACTGTAACCGGGCCTTCGTTCCGGGCCTGAAAGGAGGCGTGAGACTATGAGCTGGAGAATAGTTGTTCCGATATCTTTGGTGCTTGCCACCCTCGTCGGGTGTGCATCCGTTCCGACGGGGCCGAGTATTGCGGTGCTCCCCGGCCCCGGAAAACCCTTCGAGGTATTCCAGACCGACGATGCCGTTTGCAGGCAGTGGGCCCAGCAGCAGATAGGAGGGGCCTCGCCCAGCGATACGGCCAATAGAAGCGCTCTAAACGGGGCCGTGCTGGGCACGGTCGTGGGGGCGGGCCTTGGAGCGGCCGTCGGCGCTGCAACGGGCAATGTCGGCGCAGGGGCCGCAATCGGCGGCGCGACCGGACTCGTAGGCGGGACGGCCATCGGGGCCAACCAGGGGGCCGCCAGCGGCGAAAGCCTCCAGAGACGGTACGACATCGCATACGGACAGTGCATGTACAGCAAGGGCAACCAGGTGCCGACGTACAGGCCGCCAAGGGTCTATGCGGCGCCCCCGCCCCCGGCCTATTATTACCCGCCGCCTCCGCCCCGTCCGTATCCGTGATGGCTACGGGTCCGTGGGCGGCCGCCCACGGACCCGCTATTTACATACTGCCCTCTGCGCCTTTCTTACCGCCTTCCCGCAAATCCCGCCTCGCAGGTTCCATGAATAATCGCGGCGCGCCATTAACCGGCCATACTATCGTTTATGTGGCGAATTACGAGCGACAATGTTAAGATCATTTGTCCATTCCCGGCGGGTTGCTTCCGCAGTCATCGCCGGGCTTATGGACTGGAGGGGCCGGAAAAGCACGAGCGGCGCGCTGACCCGATGCAGCGTAAGCCACAAACGCCTATGCCGCAGTAAAACGGGAGGAGAAGCATGAAATTGATTATCGCTGTCGTGAAGCCGGACAGGCTGGAGGCGGTAAAGCAGGAGCTCTACAAGGCAGAGGTGAACCTCATAACGGTGAGCGAGGTGCTCGGGCACGGTCGCCAGATGGGCGTCACGGAGGTTTACAGGGGTGTAAAGGAGATGGGGAATCTGCTCAGGAAGGTCCAGCTCATGATCGGAGTCAATGACAATTTCGTCGAGCCGACGATCAACGCCATCATCAAGGGTGGCAAGACGGGTGAGATCGGCGACGGCAAGATCTTCGTCCTGCCCCTGGAGGAGTGTATACGCATAAGGACCGGCGAGCGGGGCGGCGAGGCCATCGGATAAAACCTGACGCGGGCAGCCGTTGCGACATCGCCCTTTTTTACACCCGCTCCCGGAGAAGTATAGCCTAGCCGACAAGCTCTCACCTTTCATTCCTGCATATTTCCTTCTGCCGCAACGACTTCACAGATTGTTTCGTACACGCCGGTCCGGGCAACGACGCTTCAGGCAAGTGCCTGATTTTCGCCAATAAGACTAAAAGTCAAAAAAAACTAAAAAAACCTTGACAAAAGAGGGGGTTGCCGGTATATTTGGCTTTAAGTGGGAAAAAGTGGTATATGGTGGGATAAATGTTCTCAGGCAGATATGAATACGCGATAGATGATAAGGGAAGGCTGAGTATTCCCGCGAAGTTCAGGGAAGCACTGGCATCCCACTCGGGGCCGGCCGCAAGGCAGCGGATCGAAAGCCACTACGGAACGGAAGGCGGACGCAAGAGGCAGGCCGCCGGCGGCGCCGAGCTGAAGCTGATACTGACCAACCTGGACGGCTGCGTAGTCGCCTACCCGGAGAAGGAATGGGAAGAGGTCCAGGGGCGGATAGAGCGGTCCGGCGTCTCCAGCAAGGAGGCAAAGAACTTCCTGAGATTTTTCTATTCCGGCGTGTCCGAGTGCCCCGTGGACAGGCTGGGCAGGATACTCATACCCCAGTCGCTCAGAAATTACGGGGCGATCAAGAAGAACGTGGTGATCGTGGGGATGAACAGGAAGATAGAGATATGGGCCGAGGAGGCGTGGAACGAGCTGGTAAGGCACGCCACGTCTGATGCGGAAGCGATGACCGATATAGCGTCGGAACTCGGTCTTTGACGGCCCAGGGCCACGTACCCGTTCTCCTTAGAGAGATTGCGGAAAATCTGGTTGACGCCGACGACAGGCTGCTGGTAGACGCGACTGTCGGGGGCGCAGGGCACGGATACTACCTGTTGGAGAAGTACCGGGGCTTGAGGCTCGTCGGCCTGGACGCCGACGAAGAGGCCCTGGCGCTGGCGTCGGAGCGCCTGGCGCCCTTTGCGGACCGGGTGCTGTTAAGAAAGGGCAACTTCAGGGACCTGGGACGCATCCTGCGGGAAGCATCGGTCGGCGAGGTCGATGCGGTACTTTTCGACCTTGGCATATCGATGTACCAGATGTCGGGCGGCAGGGGCTTCAGCTTCAGCGACGAGACGGAGCTCGACATGCGGATTGACCGGGAGGAGGCGCTCACGGCCCGGGAGGTCGTGAACAGGTATAGCTGCTCCGCCCTTGAGCGCATCATCAGGGAGTACGGGGAGGAAGGCGACGCCGTAAGGATAGCGCGGGCCATCGTCGAGGCGCGGAAAAAGGGGCGCATAACGAGCGCCAGGGCGCTGGCCGACATCAGTGGCGAGGGCAAAAAGGGGCAGAGGAAAGATACACCCGGCCACGAAGACCTTTCAGGCGATAAGGATCGAGGTGAACAGGGAGCTCGAAAACCTCGGCAAGGGTCTTCAGGAAGCAACCGATGCGGCCGCAAAGTCGGGGGAGGATCGGCGTGATCACTTTCCATTCCTTGGAAGACAGGCTGGTGAAGAGGTTCTTCAGGGAAAACCCCCTCCTCCAGGCCGTAACGAAAAAACCGATCAGGCCCGGCAGGGAGGAGATCGAGGACGAACCGGAAGGCCAGGAGCGCAAAGCTGAGGATAGCGGAGAAGCTATGATCGACACGGGCAGTAGGAAGAAACGCCTACATCAGGGTAGAGCAGGGGCCATTACACGCGTTCAGGGCTGTCGCCGTTTTGCATCTTTGCGGCTGTCGCTGCGTGCCTGGTCCTCGTTGTAACCCTCTTCTTCGTGACCGGCGTCTACGAAGAGACGAGGGGCCGGTTCATAGAGAGCCTCAAGAAGGAAAACGAGCTTGTCGAGATCAACAAGGCCCTGAAAATGGAGCTTGCGGCGGTAACGCAGAAGGGCTACATGGAATTCGCGAGCCGCGA
Organism: uncultured delta proteobacterium; assembly: GCA_963835595.1. Lineage (GTDB taxonomy): Bacteria > Desulfobacterota > Syntrophorhabdia > Syntrophorhabdales > WCHB1-27 > CAWEPK01. Next base: position 977,418 of record CAWIGL010000002.1, read on the forward strand.
GAGACTCGGGCTGAAGCAGCCGGACGATAAAGAGGTGGTGGTCTTGAGATGAACAAGAAGTCCAGGAAAAGGGCTTTCCTTGTTTATCGTGATATTGTGCCTCATCTATGTTGCCGTCGCTTTTCGATTGCCGGATAAAATGAGTATGAGAAGGATCTCGGGGGAACAGGCGGACCCGTCGAAGAGCGCGCTGCTGCCCGTTCCCATAGCCGAAACAGACCGCAACGCCCCTCCACCCCAAGGGGCTCTATCCCCCGTCCCAGCACCTTCCGTGTCCGCAGAGACAGACGGCGCAAAGGGACCGGCCGTCAACAAGTACGGCCCCCCCTGGCGGACGGCCGATATACCGATATCGGCCGGCCGGGGATAGAGCCCTCCCTCCTAATCTCCGCGCCCGTTGTCTGCCATGCCCTGAAGGAAGGATGGATCGAGAAAGAGGGTTTGATTTTCGGGAAAAAGGATGCGTACAATAATGTCTCATGGAAGAAACCTCTCGAAATTCTTAAAGATCGCGACGAGGACGGTTTAAGGAGTATTCTTAGTACAATAGGGCAAAAACGGGTGTTGGAGTTCTTGAAAAAGGAGGGCGTCAACCCTTCCGCGGGGGTTGAGCGCCGAAGATATCATTTTAGGCAAGGGGTATACAGATCGACCCGGCAATGACTGGTATCCCTCTACAACAAGAACGCAGGGCCGGAATGCGACGAGCTCTTCCCCTTTGCCTTGACGCATATGGGCATCGCGAAGGGGAAAAACGGCTTCGAGATGACGAAAGGCGAGGAAGGCGGCCGGGGAAGCGAGGAAGACGGCGGAGGCCGAATGGATGATGCCGAACCTCGCGAGCCTGCCCATAAGGACCGCCATCGACAAGCTCTCCGTCCATACGGCAAGGATCAAGGTGTACGGCAGCGGGTACGTGACGGACCAGTCGCCTAGGCCCTTCGAAAGGCTGAAAGGGGAGCAGGAGTGCATCATCCAGGGGAGGGCGGAAAACGAATGAAGCTCGCCGAGCTTCTGGCCGGCCTTCCGGTGACCGCGGTTAGGGGCAGCCTTCCCGGACGGGCAGGAGATCACGGGGATCACCAAGGACTCCAGGGAGGTCGGGCCTGGCGTCTATGTTCTTCGTCACGCCATCGAGCAGGGCCTTCCTCGCGGACGCCCTGGCGAGGCAGGCCCCGCAGTCATCGTTTCGGAGGAGCCGCTGCCCGGCGAGATACCCTGTCTCGTCCTCACGCGGCGACGCGCGCCTGCTGCTTGCGCAGGCGGCGGCCAGGTTCTACGGGTTCCCGTCGCGGCGGATGCAGCGTCACGGGCATCACGGGCACGAACGGCAAGACGACCGTCACCTATCTGATAGAGTCGATCGTGGCCGGCATCGGGGGCAAAGGCGGGCGTCATAGGCACCATCTCCTACCGGTACGACGGCCGCGAGATGAAAGGGTCGAACACTACGCCCGAATCCGTGGAGATCCAATCGCTCCTTGCCGCTATGGGCGGGACAGGCGTGCGAGTACGCGGTAATGGAGGTCTCCTCCCACGCCCTCGACCAGGGCCGGGTGGAAGGCGTCGATTTCGACTGCGCCATATTCACGAACCTCACCCACGACCACCTCGACTACCACGGCGACCTGGAGAGCTACAGGCAGGCAAAATCGCTCCTCTTCCATCGCTACCTGGCGCAGAGCACCAAGGAGAGGAAATGGGCGGTGCTCAATATCGGACGACCCGAGCGCGCCCTCTTTCGTCCCCGCCCGGCCCGTCGAGCACGCTGACTTACAGCGCGAAGGGGGCGGCGGACGCATACCCCACATCCTTCGAGGAGACGATAGACGGCATTGCCTTGACCCTTTCTTTGAGGGGCGAGCGGATGGACGTGAAGACGCCCTCTCGTCGGCCTCTTCAATGTCTCCAATATCCTGGCCGCCGCCCTCTTCGGCGAGGCCTGCGGGATCGCACCGGATTCCATCGCTGCGGGCATAGGCGCCTTGCAGCGCGTGCCGGGGAGGCTCGACAGGGTGGAGACGGGCAGGGGCTTTCACGTCTTCGTCGATTACGCCCATACGCCCGACGCCCTGGAGAAGACGATGGAGACCCTTAACCGGGTCCGGCCGGGCAGGCTGATAGTCGTATTCGGGTGCGGGGGCGACAGGGACCGGGCAAAAAGACCCGTCATGGGCCGGATCGCATCCAGCCTGGCGGATTTCGCCATCATAACGTCGGACAACCCCCGGACGGAGGCGCCAGGCGCCATCATCGAGGAGATCAAATCGGGCGTCGCAGGAGGCGCCTTCAAGACGATAGAGGACAGGAAAGCGGCGATAGCCGAGGCGATTGCGATGGCGCAGGGAGAAGGACGTGGTGCTGGTGGCCGGCAAGGGCCACGAGGATTACCAGATCGTCGGCAAGACCGCCCACCCCTTCAGCGACAGGGCGGTGATCGAGGAGTCTCTCCGTGTGGCCGGTTGATGCAATCGTCGAGGGCGTAAAAGGGAGCGCCTACAGGGTCGAGAGCGACCGCTGTTCACGGGGGTCTCCACCGATTCGAGGACGATAAGCGCCGGGGGAGTTCTTCATACCCCTGAAAGGCCCCAATTTCGACGGCCACCGGTTCATCGAGGCCGCCTTCGCGAAAGGGGCGGGCGGGCGCATTGTGCGATAGGGCGAGGCAAGACGTCTGCGCACGCGCCGGGGGCACGGTCGTCCTCGTCGACGATACGAACCGGGCGCTCCTCGACCTCGCCTCGTGGAAGAGGAAACGGATAGAATCGGTTTTCGTCGCCATAACGGGCAGCAACGGCAAGACGACGACGAAGGAGCTTCTCGTCCGCCTCGCCGGCGGCCGCTTCAGGGTCGCCGCGAACGAGAAGAACTACAACAACCAGGTGGGCGTCGCCAAAACGATGCTCGCCATAGAAGGGCGGCCGGATTACTGCGATCTTCGAGCTGGGCACGAACCACAAAGGGGAGATACGGACGCTGACCCGCATGGTCGAGCCCAATATCTCCCTCATCACGAACGTCGCACCCTCGCACCTCGAAGGGCTCTCGGACCTGGCGGGGGTGGCGGAGGAGAAGCTCGACCTCTTCCGGACGACCGCTGCCCGGAGGGACGATATTCGTCAACGCCGACGACCCGTCGCTTGCGGCGTACAGGAGGCCGGACTGCACCGTCTACACCTTCGGCATAAACGAGGGCGGCAGACTTCACGCTTGCGGGTGTCGGCGGACAGGGGCCTCGACGGCTGCGGGATCGTCCTCGATCTGCGGGGCGAGAGGGTCGAGTCGTCAACGCGGCTCATCGGCCGCCATAACTTCTATAACGTGCTCGCTGCTGCGTCGCTCGCCTCCTTCATGGGCGTGCCTGCCGATGCGCTCGCCGCAGGCGATCGAGGGGTTCGAGCCGTACAAGGGCCGGTTCAGGCCGGTGAGATCGGACGCAGGCTACGTCGTCGTCGATGACACTTACAACGCGAACCCCGCCTCGATGGAATGGGCCGTCAGGACGCTCGCCGCGCTGCCTTGCGGGGGCAAGAGGGTCGCCATCCTCGGCGACATGCGCGAGCTTGGCGACGGGACGGAAGCCTACCACCGGGACGTTGGGCCGTCTGGCGCGGGCCAGCAACCTCGCCCTCGTCCTGCTCTTCGGTCCTGCGATGAAGGCTGCGGCCGATGAGGCGGGCAACGGCAACGTCTCCGTATTCGATGACAAAAAGAGGCTCGTCGAGTTCGTCCGGGGGAAACTGGCCCCCGGCGATATCGTGCTGGTAAAGGGGTCGAGGGCGCTCGGCCTGGACGAGGTAGTGGAGGCCCTCGTTTAATGCTGTACCATCTTTTCTTCGCAATTCACAGCAAGCTCACGGTCTTCAACGTGTTCCGCTATATCACGTTCAGGACCGTGCTGGCGATCCTCTCGGCGCTGGTCATAAGCTTTTTCCTGACGCCGAGGGCCATAAAGAAATTCCAGGAATGGAAGATCAACAACGGCAAGCGGGAGGACGTGCCCGACCGGCACGAGGTCAAGAAGGGGACGCCTACGATGGGGGGGTCCGTCATCCTCATCGCCACCATCATCCCCACGCTCTTATGGGCCGACTTGCGCAACCAGTATATCTGGATCGCCGTGCTGACCCTCGTCATTTTCGGGGCCATCGGCTTCATCGACGACTACAGGAAGCTGAAGGGCGAAAAGGGCAAAGGCGTCTCCGGCAGGACGAAGCTCCTCCTCCAGTGCGCGAGCGCCCTTGTGGCCAGCGTGCTCATCTATTGCGAAGGGGACCTTCCTCACCCAGTTGTCCATACCGTTCTTCAAGCACGCCACCCCCGACATCGGCCTCTTCTACCTCGCGGTCTGCGTGCTCATCATAGTGGCAAGCTCGAACGGCGTCAACCTGACGGACGGACTGGACGGGCTGGCCATCGGCCCTGTCCTGACGGTCTGCGCCACGTTCCTTCTCTTCGCGTACCTCGCCGGCAACATAAAATTCGCCCAGTACCTCCAGATCTTCTACGTCAAGGGCGCAGGCGAGCTTACTATACTCTGCGGGGCGATGCTCGGGGCGGGCATAGGCTTCCTCTGGTACAACGCGTACCCGGCCGAGCTGTTCATGGGCGATACGGGCTCCCTCTCCTTAGGCGCGGGCCTCGGCGTCATCGCCGTCATGATAAAGCAGGAATTCCTCCTGGTGATCGTAGGGGGCATATTCGTGATCGAGGCCCTCTCCGTGATTATCCAGGTGCTCTCTTTCAAGACGCAGGGGCAAGAGGGTCTTCCGCATGGCGCCCATTCACCACCATTTCGAGCTGAAGGGTTGGAACGAGGAAAAGATCGTGGTCCGTTTCTGGATCATATCGATAATACTGGGGCTTCTGGCCATGAGCACGCTGAAGCTGAGATAAGGAAGCGATGAAAGACGGCACACATATACCAGACCGCGTCCTCGTCGTGGGCCTTGGGGCAAGCGGCGTCTCTGCGGTGAAGCTCCTGGCCCGCCTCGGCAAAAAGGTGACTGCCACGGACGTGAAGGCGGGAAGAAGAGCTTGCGGGCGCGATCGCCGCCCTCGACGGCGTCCCTTTCGGGGGCAGGTTCGGGGGCCACGCGGAGCAGGACTTCCTCGACCACGGGCTGATCGTGATAAGCCCCGGCATGGCGCGTGACCACCCCCTGCTTCAAAAGGCGCGGCAGAACGGGTCGAAGGTGATAGGAGAGATAGAGCTTGCGTCGCGCTTCATAGACGACCCTATCATCGCCGTCACCGGCACGAACGGCAAGACGACGACTACGACGCTCCTCGGCCGGCTTTTCGCGGCGGTCTCGCCGCGATGTCTTCGTCGGCGGCAACATAGGCGACCCCCTGGTCAACTACGTGCTCTCCGGCCGCAAGGCGCGACGTGGTGATCGCCGAGATAAGCAGCTTCCAGCTCGAGACGATAGAGACCTTCAGGCCGGCTACAGCGGTCCTTCTCAATATCACGGAGGACCACCTCGACAGGTACGCCTCCTTCGCCGACTACATGGCGGCGAAGATGAGGATCTTCGAGAACCAGACGCACGTCGACGACGCCGTCATCTCCAAGGAGATCGAGGGGATGGACGCGCTTGCCGCAAGGCGTATTACTTCTCGACGCGCTCGAAGGCTCGAAGAGGGCGCCTTCCTCGAAGACGGCTTTTTGCGCGTGCGGCTCGGCGGGACCACGTTCTCTTACAGGCGCGACCTCTCGCCGCTTGTCGGCGTCCACAATACGGAAAACCTGCTCTGCGCCCTCCTGACGGCCCACCTCTACGGCATCGGACGGAGAGATAATCGAGAAGACCCTGCGGGATTCAAGGGGCTTCCCCACAGGGTGGAGTTCGTGCAGAGAGGTCGGGGGCGTCAGGTTCTACAACGACTCGAAGGCGACGAACGTCGATGCGGCGAGAAAGGCCCTGGAGGGCATGGACGGGGGCGTAGTCCTCATAGCAGGCGGCAAGGACAAGGGGGGGAGCTACGCGCTCATCGCCCCCTTCGCGGCCCGTCATAAGGGCCTCGTGCTTATCGGCGAGGCAGGGCCGAGGATCGCGTCCGAGCTCGGCCCCTATATCGCCACCTATCGCGGAAGACGGCCTTGAAAAGGCCGTCCTGCGGGCGATGGCCCTTGCAAAAAGCGGTGATACGGTCCTCTTCTCGCCCATGTGCTCCAGCTTCGACATGTTCGAGAGCTACAAGGCGCGGGGAAACGCGTTCAGGCAGATCGTGGAGGCCCTGTGAGGAAGATAGTCGTCCTCGTCATCGCGTCCGTTTTCTTCTTCTGCCTCTTCCGTGAGACGACGCGCGACGACGTTCGCTCATGCTCTGCCTCGTCATGGCGTCCGCATACGGCCTATCCCGGCTCGATCCGAAGATACGTCCTCGCCTCCAAGTACCCGCTCATCGGCCTATGCCTCGCCCTTTCGCCCGTGCTCATCGTCTATCCAGGCCTTGCGCACCTCCTGGGGGATTGCAGCCGCAGCGATGGTCCTTGCCTTTTACAGCATCGCCCTTTTTCTCGTTACGACGGAGGAGAAGAGCAGGAAGATCCACAAAGAGGCGATCGGCCTTTCGCTGCTCTACGGCGCATCCGCCCTCAACCTTTTCCTGACGGGCCACTTCGAGCTGATGCTGCCCCTTTCCGTCTCGGTGCTCCTTTTTCTCTTCATCATCAACCGGGTGAGGATCATGCCCTTCGTCGCGGCGTACACGGTCGCCTGCGTGGTCTTCCTCTGGGCGACGGGCGCACCCGTCCTCGGCCGGGACGTCCCGCTTTACGACGTCGAGCGCTACGCGCTTTTCGCGTGCGCCTTCGCGCTTCTCCTCATTGCGTTCGTAGCGTTCGTGAAGAGGACCGATTTCGTCGCGGTCCTCGCCTTCTTCGGCCTCCTCTACGTCTCGGTGGACCTCCTCATGTCCGTCGGCTTTCACCTGAACGGCGTCCTCGTCTACCAGCCCGTCCTCGGGCCTTCTGGTCGTCGGCCCCCTCATGGGGATGGTGATGAAAGGAGGGAAAGCGCGGCCATGAAGGTCCTCATCGCTGCGGGCGGGACAGGGGGTCATATCTTCCCGGGCATTTCGGTGGCCGATGCGTTCGCCGCCGTGAAGTCGCGAGGTCGTTTTTGCCGGGACGCCCTACGGGCTCGAAGACAGGCTGATACCGCCGGCCGGCTACAGGCTCGTAAAGATAGAGGCAAGGCCGTTCTCGGGCAGGGGCGCAGCCGCGAAGCTGGGCACGCTCGCCGCCGTCCTGCGCGGCGCGCTCCAGTCGTATGCGGCTCATAAGGGCGGAGAGGCCGGACGCGGTCCTCGGCATGGGCGGGTTTACGTGCGTCCCCGTCGTGCTGGCGGGCCTGTTTCTGCGCGTGCCCTGCTTCATCCACGAGCAGAACGTCTCTCCGGGCATGGCGAACAGGCTGCTTTCCGGCAGGGTGCAGGGCCGCCTTCGTCAGCTTCGCCGAGACGGCCAGGTATCTCAAGGCGAAAAAAGTCGTCCATACGGGCAACCCCATAAGGAAGACCATGCGGGGCAAGCGGCAGGAAAAGGGCGCCTCCCCCTTCGCCAGTCTTCGTCTTCGGCGGGAGCAGGGGGGCGAAAAGCATCAACGAAGCCGTCCTCGACCTGCTTCCCTATCTCGAAAACGGCAGGCCGACGGCGCTCTACCACCAGACGGGCGCGGACGACTTCGACCGCGTCGCTGCCGGCTATACGGCCTCGAGGACCGCCCACGAGGTCTTTCCCTTTACGGACCGGATGGAGAAGTACTACAACCTGGCGGACATCGTCATCTCGAGGGCGGGCGCATCGACCATCTTCGAGCTGTCGTATTTCAGGAAGCCCGCCATCTTCGTGCCCTATCCGTATGCGGCAGGCGGCCACCAGTCGAAGAACGCCGCCTACGTCGAGGACATGGGGGGCGGCTGCACGATAGAGAACAGCGCGGTCTCGGGGCGAGAGCCTGCTTGCCGTCCTCGAGAGGCTGCGGGACGACCCGGAAGGGCTTGGCCGCATGGGTGAGAAGATCGGGTCCATCTACGTCGAAGACGCGGAAATCAAGGTAATGCGGGGGATAGAGGAAGGTGTTTAACAAGATAGAGAATATCCATTTCGTCGGGCATAGGCGGCATAGGGATGAGCGGCATAGCCGAGGTGCTCCTCAACCTGGGGTTCACGCGTGACGCGGCTCGGACCTCCGAAAGACGGACATCACGGGCAGGCTCGCGCGGCTCGGGGCGCGTATCTTTTACGGGCACAGGGCGGAGAACGTCCGGGACGCCCACGTCGTCGTCACGTCGTCCGCCGTGAAGGCGGACAACCCGGAGGTGCTGGAGGCGAAGGCGCGCGCCATACCCGTGATCCAGAGGGCGGAGATGCTCGCCGAGCTGATGAGGATGAAGTACAGCGTGGCCGTTGCGGGCGCCCACGGCAAGACGACCACGACCTCGCTGGTCGCCTCCGTGATCCGGGGCGCCGGCCTCGACCCCACGTGCGTTATAGGGGGCAGGCTCAATAGCCTAGGGACGAACGCAAAGCTCGGCTCAAGCCAGTACCTCGTCGCCGAGGCGGACGAGAGCGACGGCACGTTCCTCATGCTCTTTCCCGACGATCGCCGTCGTGACGAACGTGGACCTGGAGCACCTCGACTTTTACAGAGGGCATCGACGAGATCAAGCGCGCCTTTCTCGCCTTCATGAACAAGGTGCCCTTCTTCGGGCTCGTCATCCTCTGCATCGACAACGAGAACCTTGCGAGCCTCATCCCCATGCTCAAGAGAAGGTATATGACCTACGGCCTTTCGGAAAAGGCGGACCTTCGGGCGGTCGACCTGCGCCATAACGGCTTCAGCACGCGGTTCGACGTGCTTTACCGGGGCGGCAGGCTCGGGGAGGTGAACCTTGCGACGCCTGGCGTGCACAACGTCGTCAACGCCCTTGCCGCGATAGCGGTAGGCATGGAGCTCGATATCGGCTTCAACGTGATGGCGGAGGCCCTCGGCCAGTTCTCCGGCATACACCGGAGGCTGGAGCTGAAATGGGACGGGGAGATCAAGATCGTCGACGACTACGGCCACCACCCTACGGAGATAAGGGCGACCCTGCAGGCGCTGCGCTCCATGTGGCAGGGCAGGATCATCGTCGCCTTCCAGCCGCACCGCTATTCGAGGACAAAGGCGCTCCTCGGAGAGTTCGTCACGTCCTTCGGCGACGCCGACGTGCTCGTCGTGACGGAGATATACGCCGCCTCCGAGGAGAAGATAGACGGCGTCTCCGGGGAGGCCTCTGGCGGGCCGCATACGGTCCGGGGGCCATCCGAACGTGATCTTCGCCCCGACGAAAGAAGAGGCGGTCAGCCGCATCTTCGGGATCGCGAGGCCCGGCGACATGGTCGTGACGCTTGGCGCGGGCGACATATACAAGGTGGGAGAGGAGCTTTCGGCGACTATGGAGCCGCAAGGCATAAGGGGACGGATCGTGACGAACGCGCCCATGAAGAGGTATACGTCCATGAGGGTCGGCGGCCCTGCCCCTTACCTTTTCTACCCGGAGGACGCCGCCGGCGTGGCGGAGGCCGTCGGCTGGCTTGCGAAAAGGAAGCTCCCTTTCAGGTTCCTCGGCAAGGGGACGAACGTGATCGTGGCCGACCGGGGGCTCGATGTGGGCGTCATCAGGACGACAGCGTATGAGGCGCCTCCGCTTCACGGGCGACCGAGGGCGGCGCCTTGTGCGAGGCGGGCGGCGGGCCTGCCGCTGAAAGGGCTCATACAGGGCCTGCGCAGCCAGGGGCCTTTCGGGTCTGGAAAGGCTCTTCGGCATACCGGGGACCGTCGGCGGGGCGATCAAGATGAACGCGGGGAGCTTCGGCGCAGCCGTCTCCGACTGCCTGGTCTCCTGGTCTGCGTCGACGAGAAAGGCAAGACGCGCACCGTGCAGGCCGGCGAGATGACCTTCGGCTACAGGAGTTCGTCGATCAGGGACGCCGAATGCATCGTTGAGGCGACGTTCAGGCTCGCATCGGGCGACAGGGCAGCCATCGAGGCCGAAATGGACGACCTATGGCGGCAGAGACTCGAAAAGCACCCTATGGACCTGCCGTCAGCCGGCTCCGTCTTCAAGAACAAAGGCGGCGCGCCGGCGTGGACCTACATAGACCGGGCAGGACTGCGGGGCTTCACGTTGGGCAGGGCCTGCGTCTCGGCGAAGCACCCGAATTTTATCGTCAACATGGGCGGCGCCTCGGCCTCCGACGTGCTTCGCCTCATCGAGACCGTGAAGAAAGGCGTGCGCGAGGCAACGGGCATAGAGCCTTGAGGAAGAAGTGGAGCTGTGGGGATTCGATGACGACGCGTGAAGATTTGAAAAACAGGCGCATAGGCGTGCTCATGGGCGGACGCTCCTCCGAGCGCGAGATTTCCCTCAAGAGCGGGCAGGCGGTGCTCGCGAGCCTTGTAAGATCGGGCTATGCGGCGGTAGGCATCGACGCGGGGACGAGACCTGCCGGACCTTCTGAAAAAAGAGCGGGTCGATGTCGCCTTCATCGCCCTTCACGGCAGGTGGGGCGAGGACGGCACCGTCCAGGGCCTCCTCGAGATGATGGCGATCCCCTATACGGGCTCCGGCGTGCTCGGCTCGGCCCTCGCCATGGACAAGTGCCTCGGGAAGCTCCTCCTGATGAGCCTGGAGATCCCGACGCCGGCCTACAGGATATGCCGGTCCGAAAAGGAGGCCGATTTCCGGGTGCCTTTCGTCGTCAAGCCGGCGCGCGAGGGCTCGACCGTCGGCATATCGATAGTCAGGAGGCCCGAGGAGGCGAAAGGGGCGATCAGGACCGCCTTCGGGTACGACAGCAAGCTCCTCCTGGAGCGGTACGTGACGGGGAGGGAGATAACGGTCGGCATAGTGAACGGCCTGGCCCTGCCCGTCGTCGAGGTCAGGCCGAAATCGGGCTTCTACGACTACACGTCGAAGTACACGAAAGGCATGACGGAATATATCGTCCCGGCGGAGATCGACGCGGACATCGCAGAAAGGGCGCGGACCGAGGCGCTCACCGTCTGGGAGCAGTTCGAGCTTGCGGGCTGCGTGAGGGTCGATATGATGCTTGAGAGGGAGATCCCCCTCGTCATAGACATCAATACCTCCCCCGGCATGACCGAGACATCCCTTGTGCCGAAGGCGTGGGAGTATTTAGGGAGGACCTTCGACCAACTGGTCGAGGAGATACTTCAAGGAGCGGACCTGAAGGCATGAAGCGGACCGTCTACATCCTTTTTCTGGTGTCGATGTCGCTCCTGACCGTCCTGACCGGGATGTATCTCTTCTCGCGGACGGAGCCCGTCTTCCTCCTGAAGCACATCAGGATAACGGGGGCCGACCAGATTGCCGAGTCGGAGATACTCGCGAAGGTCTATCCCTTTCTGAAGGACAGCATCTTCGGGACGGATATGGCCAGGGTAAAGGAGGCGATCGCCTCCAATCCGTTCATCAGGGACGTCCGGGTGAAAAGGATTTTCCCCTTTTCGATCCTCATCGAGGTAAAGGAAAAGGTGCCTTCGGCGCTCTGGGTGCGGCCAGGCGGCGACATAGAGATGCTCGACGAGGAAGGGACGCCTTACAGGAAGCTCAGGAAGGGGAGCACCAGCAACCTCTTTGTCGTCAACGCGAAGGACGAGACGGACGCGAGGGGCGTCTTCAGGCAGGTCTCCGGTTGGGACAGGCAGGGGATCATCAGGAAGGACGACGTCTCGGAGGTCGTCTACAACGAGGGGGACGTAACCCTTTACAGCCTGACCGACGGGGTCGAGATCATGCTCGGCAAGGAGGAGCGGCCCAGCCGCCTGAAGCGGGCGATGGCCGTGCTCCAGGACGCGAAAAAGAGGGGGCTGCTCATCAAGCGCATAGACGCCCGTTTCGATAACGGCGCCATCGTACGGGAGAGGAAGGGGTAACATGGCAGAGGACGGAGGATTTCTCGTCAGCCTCGATGTCGGCAGCACGAAGATCTGCGTAGTGGTAGCCAGGATCGTCGACAATAAGGTCAATATTGCCGGGATCGGCTCCCATCCCTCGACGGGGCTGCGCAAGGGCGTAGTGGTCAACATCGACAGCACGGTAGCCTCGATGAAAAAGGCCATAGAAGAGGCGGAGCTGATGGCCGGCATCAAGATAGCGGGCTGCCTCGCAGGCGTGGCGGGGGCGCACATCAAGAGCTTCAACTCGAACGGCGTGGTCGCAGTCAAGGATAAAGAGGTGCGCAAAGAGGACGTGACCCGCGCCATCGACGCGGCCAAGGCGGTGGCCATCCCGGCGGACAGGGACCTGATCCACGTGATACCGCAGGAGTTTATCGTGGACGACCAGGACGGCATAAAGGACCCGCTTGGGATGAGTGGGGTCCGCCTCGAAGTCAAGGTGCACATCGTGACCGGCTCCGTAACGTCCACCCAGAATATCGTAAAGTGCTGCTACCTCGCGGGCCTCTCCGTGGAGGACCTCATCCTCGGACAGCTTGCCTCCGCAGACGCGACGCTCACCCCCGAAGAAACGGAGATAGGCGTCGCAGTCGTCGATATAGGCGGAGGGACGAGCGACATCGCGGTCTACGCCAACGGGGCGATCAGGCATACGGCCATCCTACCCTTCGGAGGCAGCCACGTCACGAACGACATCGCCATCGGCCTGCGCACGCCGGTCGAGGAAGCGGAGAAGATAAAGAAAAGGTACGGGTGCGCCGTTTCGAAGATGGTAGGCGCAAACGAGACGATAGAGGTGCCGAGCGTCGGGGGCAGAAAGCCGAGGACGCTTATGCGCAAGACCCTGGCCGACATCATAGAGCCGAGGGTCGAGGAGATACTCTCGCTCATACACGAGGAGATAAAGAAGTCGGGGTACGAAAAGCTCCTCGCCTCCGGCGTCGTCCTTACGGGCGGGTGCGCAAACCTTGAAGGCATAGTCGAGCTTGCGGAGACCGTCTTCAGCCTGCCGGTCAGGAAGGGCCTGCCGATAGGCGTGGGCGGCCTCGTCGATGTGGTGAACAACCCCATATACGCGACGGGCGTCGGGCTCATCCTTCACGGCATGGAGGGGAGCAAGAGCAAAGGCTACGAGAGGCGCGAGATATTCAAGAAGCTGAGAGAGAAAGGACTTGGCAAGATAAAGCGGATCTTCGACGAAATCTTTTGAGGGAGGAAGACATGTTCTACATGGATGAGAGCAACGGGTTTTCCGCAAAGCTGAAAGTCGTGGGCATCGGCGGCGGCGGCTGCAACGCCGTCAACAACATGGTCGAAGCGGGTCTCCAGGGTGTGGAATTCGTGGCCGTGAATACCGACGTCCAATCCCTCAACGCGAACAAGGCGGGCGTGAAGGTCCAGATAGGCACGAAGCTGACAAGGGGGCTTGGCGCAGGGGCAAACCCCGAAGTCGGGAGGCAGGCGGCCCTCGAAGACGCCGAGCGGATCGCCGAGCAGCTGAAGGGGGCCGACATGGTCTTCATCACGTGCGGTCTCGGCGGCGGGACGGGCACAGGGGCCTCCCCCATCGTAGCCGAAGTATCGAAGGAGATCGGCTGCCTCACGGTGGCGGTCGTGACGAAGCCCTTCGCCTTCGAAGGGAAGATGCGGAACTTCCAGGCGGAGGACGGCCTCATCAAGCTGAAAAGCCAGGTCGATACGCTGATCACTATACCGAACCAGAGGCTTTTGTCCGTGGGCGGCAAGCATATGACCATAAAGGACGCCTTCCTGAAGGCGGACGAGGTGCTCCTCCACGCGGTCAGGAGCATTTCGGACCTCATCATATCGGACGGGTACGTCAACGTGGACTTCAAAGACGTACAGACCGTGATGCGGGAAAAGGGGCTTGCCATCATGGGGGTGGGGATGGCCTCCGGCGACAGGAGGGCCATCGACGCCGCCCAGAAGGCGATATCGAGCCCCCTGCTCGAAGACATATCGATCCACGGCGCGAAGGGCGTGCTCATCAACGTCACGGGGAGCTCGAACATGACGCTCCACGAGGTGAACGAGGCGTCGATGCTCATCCAGGAGCAGGCGCACGAAGATGCGCACGTCATCTGGGGCCTCGTCTTCGACGAATCTATGGACGAGTCCGTGAGGATCACCGTGATCGCTACGGGCTTCGAGGAAAAGGTCGCCCTGAGCGAAGAGAGGCCGGAGAGGCGGACGGAGAAGCTTTTCGACGAGCAGCCCGCGATGCCGGCGTACCTGAGGCGGGCGCCGAGGGTGGAGGCGCGGGACATGCGGCCGAAGCCGGCGAGCCTCGACATCGACGACGAACGCTACGACATCCCGACGTTCTTGAGGAAGCAGGCCGATTGATCTCTTTGACCCCCGGCGGGATGCCCGAACATACCGGGCCTCTTCCGGTTTTTCGGGGCGCATCCGATAAGGGGAGAAGGGCATACCCAGGATGAAGCCGGTGCGCGAGGCGCCGCGCGAGCGGGGCGCCGTCCTCAAGAAGTGGGCGAACAGAACGCCTGTCTGCGTGGCCTTTCCCAACAGCTACTACGTAGGCATGTCGAACCTCGCTGTCCACATGCTCTACCGCACCATAAACGCAAGGCCCGACATGGTCTGCGAGAGGGTCTTCCTCGACGGACCCGGAAGGCCCCGATCCGTCGAGAGCGGCAGGCCCCTCGGCGCTTTCGAGGTCGTCTTCTTCACTTTGTCCTTCGAGATGGATTATCCGAACGTCGCCGCCATGCTGAGGCAGAGCGCCATCCCTGCCGTCGCGGGCGACAGGGGGGAGGACGCGCCCATTATTGTGGGCGGCGGCGTCTGCGCCATGGCGAACCCGGAGGTCCTCTCCCGCTTTTTCGACCTTTTCATCCTGGGGGACGTGGAATCGTGCATACCCCTATTTATAGAGGGCTACATGCAGGCGCGGGGGGGAAAGAAGGCGGAGATCATCGACGAGCTCTCTTCCTTCGCGTGGGTCTACAACCCTGCCCGTCTCGACGTAGCCTACCGGGAGGACGGCACGGTCGGGGGCTTCACCCCGCCCGGCTTTCGCGTCGCCATAGAGCGATACCGGGGAAAACGCCTTGCCGCTTCCGCCATCGTGAGCAGCGATACGGAGTTTGCCGACATGCTGCTTGTGGAGGGCGCCAGGGGGTGCCCTTCGGCGTGCGCCTTCTGCCTCGTGGGGAATATCTACCCCTTCATAGCGGATAGCCTGGATGAGGTCGGGGGCGACGTGAAGGACGTAGGGATCATCGGAGGCGGCGTCTCCTTCCATCCCCGGCTTGCCGAGATCGTGGGGAGGCTCTCCCGGATGGGCTACAGGGTGCATCTGCCCTCGCTGCGGCTCGACGAGACGCCCTTGGCCGTCATAGAGACGGTGAAGGAGACGATAAGGACGCTCACCTTCGGCATCGAGGCAGGCACGGAAAGGCTGCGCAAGGCTATAGGCAAGCCGATGACGGATGCGGAGATCGCCGAGCGGATCGAGGCGATAGCAGAGATAAAGTCTTTCCACTTCAAGTTCTACTTCATGGTCGGCCTTCCGGGCGAGCGCAGGGAGGACGTGGACGCCATCGTCGATCTCGTCAAGCATATCCTCCACCTTCTGGTAAAGAGGGCGGCCAAAAAAGGCAGGATAGGCTCCGTTACGGTCCATGCCAGCCCCTTCGTGCCGAAGGCTGCGACCCCCTTCCAGTGGCTTGCCATGGACGAGATGAAGGCCCTCAAAGAGAAGATCTCGGTCCTCAAGAAGGGGCTCGGGAAGGTCGCAAACACGCACTTTACGCACGAATCGGTCAAATACAGCTTCCTTCAGGGCGTCTTCGCGAGGGGGGACAGGAGGGTGGGGGAGGTTGTCGCGCGCCTGTCGGAAGACGTACCCCTTGCCCGTCTCATGCGTGAAAGCCCCGTCAATCTCAATTTTTACGCAGCGCGGCAAAGGCGGGCGGACGAGCTCTTTCCGTGGGACTTCATAGGGAGCGGGACGGAAAAGGAGGCCCTGCGCAGGCGCTTTTGCCGCCTCGCCGCGGGCGCTCCATCGCATACGAGCATGGAGGAACCTTGAACATCAAGCCCATAGTCGCCTTTTTTTGCGGTCTTGCGGTTTTCGCGGCGCCGGCCGGCGTCTGCACGGCCTTCAAGGCTGCGGACCTCGAAAAGGTCAAGGACACGTACAATTGTCCAGGCTGCGACTTAGAGCTTATCCGTAATTAACTTGATTTAAATTCATAGCCATACTACACTTTAGCGAGGAGGTGGGTATGGCAAAGATCCGCTCATGGGAAGTGTCCGACGAGTTCTGGAAACGTGTCGCACCTTTTATTCCGAAACGGGAGCGAGAATCTGGTAAGGCATTCAAAAGGAAGCCCGGCGGCGGCCGTAAAGCTATGTCCCAGCGGCGCGTATTCGAAGGCATCGTCTTTGTGCTGAGAACCGGATGCCAGTGGAAGTCACTGCCCAGAGAACGGTTCGGAAGCGCAAGCTCCATACACAAGTACTTCCGGCAATGGCTGAAGGGAGGTTTCTTCCTTGCCCTCTGGCGCGCCGGTCTCGCCGAGTACGATGATATGGAGGGGATCGCCTGGAAGTGGCAGAGCATGGATGGGGCCATCATCAAAGCGCCTCTGGCGCAAGAGGCAGCCGGTCCGAACCCGACAGACAGGGGGAAAAAAAGGAAGCAAGAGACACCTCCTGGTGGACGGACGTGGCGTCCCGCTGTCGCTGATCGTAACAGGGGCCAATCGACATGACGCAAGCCAGCTTACCGCAGTGCTCGATGCCGTCGTTATTCCCCTTCCGAAGAGACAACGATTCTTATACGCAGATAAGGGATACGATGGCGAACAGGCTCGCGAGCAGATCCGCATCAGGGGCTACGCTCCGAGGGTCTCACGAAAGAAGCGTAAACGCGGGCGTCCTCCCAAGAACCGGCGTTGGGTTGTGGAAGCGGCGCACTCCTGGTTCAACAGGTTTCGTAAGCTTCTGGTCAGATATGAGAAGATGTCCGAAAGCTACGAAGCTCTTGTTCATCTCGCGGCTGCGATTATTTGCTGGAGGAAGGTTGTTGCTATTTACGGATAAGTCCTTAAGCGGGGCCGACCTGACGGGCGTCAACCTCGCTTACGCAGACCTGCAAAAGACAAACCTCTCGAAATCGAAGCTGCCCGGCGTGCAGCTCGGCCAGGCGAACCTGACGGGCGCCGACCTCTCGGACGCGGACCTGATGGGGGCGAAGCTCAACATGACGAACCTGACGGGCGCAAAGCTGACCGGCGCAAAGCTGACGGAGGCGCACTTTTACAAGGCGGTCGTCAAGGGGGCCGACTTCTCTAAAGCCGACCTTTCCGATGCGTTATGGGTTGACGGGAAAAAGTGCAAGCCCGGCTCTACAGGGGAATGCGTCAAATAGGCGGGACGAAAAAGGACGGCCCGCATGGGCCGTCCGCGCTTATGTGCTGTCTATGGCGTGTCGCGCTTAAGACTCCGCCAGGACCTTGTGGGCCTTTTTGGCGAGCCTCGAAACCCTTCTCGATGCCTGGTTCTTATGGATGACGCCCTTCGAGGAGGCCTTGTCGAGATAGGCGATGGCAGTCCTGGTAACGGCTTCGACGTTCGCCTTGTCCTTCTCGTTCACCGCAGTCAACGCCTTCTTTATGTGCGTCTTCATGGTGGATTTGACGTGCGAGTTCCTTAAGCGCCTCTTTTCCGCCTGAGTCGCCCTTTTTATAGCGGATTTGTTTTTCCTCAACATCTCCTCCTGGAATAGTCTCGCCTTAATGTAACACTTCGGGCGCCCGGCGTCAACTGTTCCGCGTATCAGAAGGGACCGGGTTAATTCCGCGTCCTTCGCGTCGTTTTCTTGGCGCGGCGTGCTCACGTACAACTGAAGTACGCTCCGCCGCGCGCCTGCGAAAAGCAACGCGAAATCCATCGGAATTTCCTCCGGCCCCCTCGGACAATACCGAATACGTTGTAAGGTGTCCCTTGAACGACTGGCCGACATAGTTCCCGCCCCGCGAAGTTTTTGTAACCACCCTGCCCCGAAACACGATATAATATATGGAGGGCGTTCTTCTCCTCTTAGCCGGAGTCTCTATGCCTGCAAGCTCGCGAACCATACCGGCCTGCATATGCGCGCTGCTCGTCCTGGCGTGCGCATCGGGGGCAGGCGCAGGGACGATTGCCGCAGGGTCGAACTTCAGCGCAGCCATCAAATCCGACGGCACCCTCTCGACCTGGGGAGGCGACGGCAGCGGCCAGCTCGGCAACGGGACGACCACGGGCGTCAATACGCCTACCCAGGTAGGCATCAACACCTGGAACGCTGTCGCGGCAGGGTCGAGCTTCATGGCCGCCATCGCAACGGACGGCTCGCTCTCGACCTGGGGCGCGAACGGGAGCGGACAGCTCGGCAACGGGACGACGGCGAGCACCAACTCCCCCGGAGCGATAGCGAGCGGCACCACCTGGACGTCTGTCGCAGCCGGGTCTGACTTCACCCTAGGGATCACCTCGGCGGGCACGCTCTGGGCGTGGGGGGACAACTCAAGCGGCCAGCTCGGCAACGGCAGCAACACGAGCACAAGCTCCCCCGGCCAGATAGCGATAGGCACGTCGAACTGGGCCTCGGTCGCCGCAGGCACAGCCTTCACCGTGGCGATCCAGTCGAACGGCACCCTCTGGACCTGGGGCGCGAACGGGAGCGGACAGCTCGGCAACGGCAACAACACGAATACCAATTCCCCCGGCCAGATAGCGAACGGCAACGTCTGGACGGCCGTCACCGCAGGGTCCGACTTCGCGGTAGCCCGCAGGTCGGACGGCACCCTTTGGGCCTGGGGCAACAACAGCATCGGTCAGCTCGGCATCGGAAGCACCGCGACCACCACAAGCACCACCCCGCTCCAGGCAGGGGCCGGCACGTCATGGAAGGCGGTCGCGGCCGGCTCGGATTTTGTCCTGGCGATCGCCCAGGACAGCACGATGTGGGGGTGGGGGGACAACTCAAGCGGCCAGCTCGGCAACGGGACTACCACCAGCTCCGCCTCACCCGTCCAGGTGTCGGGCGGCACCACCTGGGCAGCCGTCGCAGCCGGGTCGAGCTTTGCCGCAGCCGTCGGCACGGACGGCTCGCTCTGGGCATGGGGGGACAACTCAAGCGGCCAGTTGGGCGACGGGGGGAACACGACCCAATACGCCCCCGAAGAGATCGCTTCGAGCGGCTTCAGCGTACGCCCCACGGTAGTTTTTACCGTGCCGCCGAGCGGCGCTACGAACGTGGAGGTAGACTCAAGGATCTCCGCAACCTTCAGCCTGGACATGGACCCGTCCTCCTTAACGCCCGCAACCTTCACGTTCAGCCCTGCGGTCGCGGGCTCGGTCACTTACGACCCCACTACCGATACGGCCACGTTCATCCCCTCAAGTAACCTGAATTACTACACGAACTATACCGTCACGATCACGACGGGGGCCAGGGACACCTCCGGCGACAACATGGCGGCGGCCTATACGTGGACCTTCCAGACGGAGCAGCAGCACAAGCATTGGTGCTTCATAGCTACGGCGGCTTACGGCTCCTATCTCGACCCGCACGTCGCCGCCCTGCGGGACTTCAGGGACAACCACCTCCTGACGAACGGGCCGGGGAGGAGCTTCGTCGCCCTTTACTACCGCTGGTCGCCCCCGCTCGCTCGCCTCATCGCGGACCGCCCCGCGCTGAGGGCGGCGGCGCGCTCGATGCTGGCGCCCATAGTTTACGGCATCACGCATCCGGGCGGGGCCTGCCTTTTCTTGTCCCTCTGCCTTGCCTTTATCTGCGCGGGCGGAATGAGGCGCAGGCTGGGCAGGGCGGCCCGCCGGGAGAAAAAGATAGCCTTATTTAGGCGCGTCTCCGGGACGCGGAAGGCGGGCAGTTGACGGCCCGTGTCGGGCTTGCTTACAATATTTATTAATACATGTTGCCATAGAGGGGGTCGCATGAGGATGATCGGGGCGGCGTTGCTCTTCGGATGGGTTGCCCTTGCGGTTTTCCAGACGGCGCACGCGGCAGGAGGAAACGACATGGAGATCGTATCGAGCGCTTTTGCGGACGGTGGGCGGATACCGGCCCGGTACGTAATGCCGGGCGCAGGCGGGAAGAACGTCTCGGTCCCCCTTTCATGGAAAAATGCGCCGGCAGGCGCCAAATCGTTCGCCCTTTCCGCCGTGGACCCGCACCCGGTGGCGCAAAACTGGGTCCATTGGCTGGTCATCGACATCCCGGCCAACGCCGCTTCCATCGAAGAGGGGGCGTCCGGGAAAAAGATGCCGCCCGGGTCCGTCGAGCTGAAGAACTCCTTCGGGCAGGTGGGCTACGGGGGGCCGCAACCGCCGAAGGGCACGGGCGAGCATCCGTATGTCTTTACGCTCTATGCCCTGAGCGTCGATAAGCTCAAGCTGCCTGCCGCGACGACGCTTTCCGCCTTCAGGAAGGCCCTGGAAGGGAAGGTCCTCGGTACGGCGACGATCACGGGGAAATACGGGCAATAGCATCGGGCAGGCCCGCCACCGACGTAAGGAGGGAAGGGTCGAGCTTCGCTCGCGGAGGGGGTGCTGAGCTGAGTCGATCACCATCTTGTCGTAAGGATCATAAAGCAAGCGCACGCGCAGCGCTGAGGGGGGAGGCCGGGGCACCCGCCCGACGTAAGGAGGGAAGGGTCGAGCTTTGCCGACGGAGGGGGCGCTGAGCCCCAGTAACTGGCCCCGGTAACTGGCCCCGGTAACTGCTAAGGGGCCGCGATCAGGTCTGAGTCGATCACCATCTTTGCGTAGAAGTTGATGCCTTCGAGGAGGATCATCGCCCTCTCCTCGCCTTCAAGCTCGCGCTCGAAGATGCCGCCCAGCCCCTTGAAAGGGCCGTCCTTGATAAAGACCTTCTCCCCTTTCTTGAACCGCTTTTTCTCGATGCGCGCCACGCCGTCCACGAGCCTGCCCCTGATGAACTCGATGAATTCTTCCTGGAGGGGGACCATCTTCCCTCCGAACGTGACGATCTTGTTGACCCCCCTCGCGTATTTGACCATGTGGTAGTCGTCTATGGCGTGGAATTTCGTGAATATGTAATTGGGGAACATTGCCTCGACCAGCTCTACGAACCTCCCGTCCCGGTACTTCCGCACCTTCAGCTTGGGGTTGAGCACGTCGTATCCGGCGTTCGACAGATTGTGCGATGCGCGGTTCTCATTTTTCGGCTTGGTATTTACCACGAACCATTGTCTCATGTGTCAACCTTCTTGCGATCTGCCGGATCAGGAGATTGCCGTCGATTTCCGCAGCCCGTGGGCCTCTACGCCCTCTATCGAAAGGAGCTTTGTCTTTATATCGAGGCCCAAACCGAAGCCGCCGAGCGAGCCGTCGCTCTTGATAACGCGATGGCAAGGTATTACGAGGGGGATCGGGTTTCGTCCCAGCGCCTGGCCTACGGCCCTTGCGGCCTGGGGCGCGCCGAGACGCAGGGCAATCGACCGGTAGGTCGCCACCCTGCCGTAAGGTATTTTCATAGTCTCTTCGAGGACGCGCCTGGTGAACGCCTTCAATCCCGAAAGATCGACCGGGACGGCGAGGTCCACCCTCACGCCGTCGAAATAGCTTTTCAGGAGGCGGGCGACAGGCCCGAAGTGGGCGGGGTCCTCCTCGGCCCCCGGCAGCGCGGCGCAGGCCCAGGCGCGCGCTTCGGCCGGCGTGCCTGCAAAAACGTCTATGCCGGAGAGATGGCTACTTTTCGCGAAAAGGACGATGGCGCCGAGATCGGATGGGAGGATGCTGAACTTCATGGTGCTACACCTTTCTTGAGCTAAACCGGCCGGAAAACATAGAGTTAGGATACCATAAACGAGGCGGGGATGGAAGCTATGCGGTCCGGGCCGCCTGCCCTTCCGCCCCGGCCTCGCGCGCCGGCAGGAGTATCCTGAACGTGCTGCCCCGGCCGGGGGCGCTTTCGACTTCTATGGCGCCCATGTTCGCCTCGACCAGCTTCTTGGTCAGGGAGAGCCCGAGCCCCGTCCCCTGCCCTCTCTCCTTCGTACTGAAGAAAGGGTCGAAGATCTTCTCTATGTGCTCCGGCGGGATGCCCGCGCCCGCATCGGTGACGGAGAGCCAGACGCGGTCGGGCGGCCTCATCCCTGTGCGCACGACCATCGGCCCTCCCTCCGGCATGGCCTGCGCCGCGTTCATCATGATATTGACCATCGCCTGCTGTATATGTATCTTGTCGGCGTAAACCTGCGGCAGCCCTTCCGCTTTTTCGACGGTCAGCGCGATGTTCCTGAACCTGGTCAGATGGTGCTCCATGAACAGGACCGTGTCGTCGAGGATGGCGTTTATATCGAGGCGCTCCTTGACCGGCGACGACATGTGGGAGAAATCGAGGAGGCGCGCCAGGACTGCCGAGAGCCTTTCGGATTCGTGCTCGATGTAGCTCCCGTACCGCTTGATCTTTTCCGGGTCGGCCGAATCTTCTATCTTGCGGGCGAAGCCCTGGATGGCGATCAGGGGGTTCTTTATCTCGTGGGCGATGGAGGCGGCGAGCTCGCCGAGGGCGGAGAGGCGGTTGGCCCTCGTGAGCACCTCGTCGAGCGCCCTGATCCGCTCGTCCCTTTCCTCGACCTCGCGCATCTTTTCGCTGAGCGCGCCGTAAACCTCGTTCAGCTCCTTGACGTTGTCGATGAGCAGCCTTTCCCTCGCGGACGCAAGGCTTCGCGCATCGTCGCGCTGTACCTCGCACTCCCCCAGCTTGTTTTCCAGGTTCTTACCGTTCTTCAAGCTCGCGCTCCTTTGTGGCCTTCCTTCAGCACCCGCAGCATCGCCCCGTGGACGCGGCCGTTCGAGGCGACTATCCGGCCCCCGTAAATGCTGAACGGCTTACCGCCGAAATCTGTCACGACGCCTCCCGCCTCCGTCAGGATGAGCACCCCCGCCGCTACGTCCCAGGGATGCAGCTTCAGCTCCCAGAAGCCTTCGAAGCGGCCGGCGGCCACGTAGGAAAGGTTGAGCGCCGCCGACCCGTCCCGCCGCACGGCCTGCGCCTCATGGAGAAAAGAGACGAAATGGTCGATGTTGTTCATGCTGCTCGTTGCGAGATCGTAAGGGAAGCCCGTGACCAAAAGTGACTGCTTCAGGCTGCCCGTCGCCGATACCTCGAGCCTCCGGCCGTTGAGGTAAGACCCCTTCCCTGCCTCCGCGAAGAAAAGCTCGTCGAATATGGGGTTATAAACAACGCCGCAAACGACCCGACTTGCAATCTCGTAGGCGACGGACGTGCAGAAAAAAGGATAGCCGTGCGCGTAGTTCGTCGTCCCGTCGATGGGGTCGATGATCCACCTGTTACCGCCGCCTTCCAGGGTGTTCTCCTTTTCCTCGCTTATGATGCGGTCGCCGGGGAAACGACGCGCTATGAGGGCCATCAGCCGCTCCTGGCAGGCAAGATCGACGTCCGTCACTATGTTGATCTCCCCCTTGTGGAAGATCGAGTGGCGATCCAGGTAGCGCGCTTTTTGAATCCTGCCGGCCTCGAAAGCAAGATCGACTGCGAATTCGAGAATTTCACCCATCACTATATGATATGCAACCGGCCACGGCTTTGCAAGGCGGGGCGGGATGTGGTGGGGGCCGTGATCTTTTCGCGTCTTTTCCCTGTCTCTCGGGGCCGCACCTCCTCGATGTACTTCAACTGTACTATCTCGTCGGGCGGCCCCTCGATCACGGGAAAATCCATCGAAAATCTCCCGGCCCCTTTTCTAAAAAACCGAATGACATTTCGCAGTATTTTCTTGCCGCTCAAACATGCAGTCTCAATATCTAAACTATATAGATGAGTTGGACATTAAGATATTGTAGTTTCGGGCCAGCGGCCGGGAGGTTTTCGATGGATTTCGCGTTCGTTTTCGAAGGCGCCCGACGAAACTATACAGTTAAAGTATGTTGAGGAGGCGCGCCGAGAAAACGACGCGAAGGACGCGAAAGGATCACGGCCGCTTGTCTAGCGCACATTTGATTCGGCACGACTGATATGCTACAAATTACGATGCTCGACCTTGTGCTGTTGCATCCCCCCAGTGTTTACGATTTCCGCAAAGAGTCGGTGCTCCACGGGCCTATAAGCGACGTCATCCCCTCCACGCCGATATTCGAGATGTACCCTATCGGCTTTGCGAGCCTCTCGGAATACCTGGAGCGGTTCGGCTTCTCCGTCAGGATCGTCAACCTGGCTTACAAGATGCTCAAAAGCAAGGGCTATGACCCGGAAGCGGAGATAAAGCGCTTGTCGCCCCGGGCCTTCGGCATCGACCTCCACTGGATGCCCCACATACAGGGGGCGATAGCCGTCTCCGAGATCGTGAAGAAGCACCACCCGGAGACGCCCGTGATCCTGGGCGGGCTGTCCTCCACTTACTTCCACGCGGAGCTTCTGGAGCGCTACCCGACAGTCGATTTCATCGTAAGGGGCGATTCGACGGAGGAGCCCCTCCGCCTCCTCATGGAGGCTATCGGGAAGGGCGATGCGCCATACGACGTGCCCAACGTCTCCTTCCGGGACAAGGACACCGTCGTGGCCAATCCACTGACCTTCGTGCCGGATGACCTCGATTACAGCCGGACCGATTACAGGCACATCATCAGGAAGGTGATGCGGTACAGGGATTTTTCCGGCTACGTCCCCTTCGTCAACTGGCCCAGATACCCGATCACCGCGATCTTCACGTGCAGGGGCTGCACTTACGGCTGCAAGACGTGCGGGGGCTCCCGCTTCGCCTTGAAGAACATGGCGGGGAGGAACAGGGCCGCCTTCAAGTCGCCGGAGCTTCTGGCGGCCGAGATCAGGGAGGTGGCAGCCCACCTCAAGGGGCCTATCTTCCTTATAGGCGACATCTTCCAGAACGGGCCGGAGTACGGGGAGAGGATATTGCACCTGCTGAAGAAAGAGCGCGTTGGCAACAGCTTCGTCTTCGAGTTCTTCACCCCGCCGGACCCGGCGCACGTCAGGATGATCGCCGGGTCGGTAAAAAACTTCAACGTCGAGATATCGCCGGAATCGCACGACGAGAAGGTCAGGCACGCCTTCGGCAGGCCCTATTCGAACAAAAGTATGGAGGCCCTTGTAGAGAGTCTGATAGAATATGGTTGCAGGCGCATCGACCTCTTTTTCATGATCGGGCTGCCTTACCAGGACTACGGGTCGGTAATGAAGACGGTTGATTATTGCAACGACCTCCTCGGGAGCCTCGGGAATTCCAGGGTGACTACCCCGTTCATCTCGCCGCTGGCCCCTTTCGTCGATCCGGGGAGCACGGTATTCGAGTCGCCCGAAGAGCACGGGTACAAGCTCTTCTTCAGGGACGCAGAGTCGCACAGGCAGGCCATGCGGCAGCCCGGCTGGAAATATTTCCTCAACTACGAGACGCAGTGGATGAACCGCGACGAGATCGTGGACAGCACGTACCGCGCGGCCCTCGCCCTGAACAACGTGAAGGCGGCCCACGGCCTCATCCCTGCCGAGACGTACCGGCAGGTCGAAAAGAAGATACAATTTTCCCTCGATGCGGTGGATGCGATTGACCGCATCATGGAGATGGACGGGCCGGACAGGGAGCGTAAGCTCTCGGAGCTGCGCATCGACATGGAGAAGAACATCAGTACGATCGGGGAGAAAAAGGAGCTTGAATGGCCGACCGGGATACTGAGGATGAACCTCTTCAACATCTTGAGGACGCTCGCCGGGCGATGAAGGATTTGCTCCGAAAGATACCGAAGGTTGACGATCTCCTGAAACATGCCGCATGGAAGGCGCTCTCGCCCTACCCTGCCCCGCTGGCGAAGGACCAACTGCGCGAGGTGCTCGACGGCCTGCGAGCGGCTGTGACGGCAGGAAGCGTCAGGGAGATCCCTCCCGCCGAGACGATCATCGGGGAGGCAGAAAAGCGGACGGCGCAGTTCATGCGCCCGAACCTGAAAAAGGTGGTAAACGGCACGGGCGTCATAATACATACGAACCTGGGCCGCTCGCCCCTGGCCGCCTCCGCAGTTGCAAGGCTCGCGGCGGTCGCTTCCGGCTACTCGAACCTGGAATACAACCTCGCGGAAGGCCGGAGGGGAGACCGCTACACCCATTGCCTCTCGCTCCTGGTGCGGCTGACGGGCGCGGAATCGGCCCTCATCGTCAACAACAACGCGGCGGCGGTGCTCCTTGCGCTCAACACCCTGGCCCTCGGCAGGGAAGTCGTCATAAGCAGGGGAGAGCTTATCGAGATAGGGGGCGCCTTCAGGATACCGGAAGTAATGGAGCGAAGCGGCGCACTCTTGCGGGAGGTGGGCACGACCAACAGGACCTTCATCGAGGACTACGAGCAGGCGGCAGGCGAGCGGACGGCCCTCATCATGAAGGCCCATACGAGCAATTACAGGATCAGGGGGTTCGTCCACGAGGCGACGAGCGCGGAGCTTGCCGGCCTTGCGGCGCGCCGCCATATCCCCTTTTATTTCGATGCGGGCAGCGGCCTCATTTCCGACCCCGGCGCGTTCACCGGCATGGGCGAGCCGCGCGTGCCGGAGGAGGCGCGCCTGGCGGATGTCGTCTCCTTCTCCGGGGACAAGCTCTTAGGCGGCCCCCAGGCGGGCATCCTCCTCGGCAAGGGGCATATCATAGAGGCCATGAAGAGAAACCCCCTGACGAGGGCGCTGCGGCCCGACAAGTTTACCCTCGCCGCTATGGAGGCGACCCTCCTTCTCCACCTCGACAGCGAGAGGGCCGGACGGGAGATACCGGTCCTGCGCATGCTCCACGAGGATGCGGCTGCCGTGAGGCGAAGGGCCGTCCGGATCGCCAGGCGCGTAAAAAAGGCGGCGCCGGGTGTTGTAGTTGAAGTGGTGAAGCTTTCTTCGGAAGTCGGAGGCGGCAGTCTCCCCGACGTCGCCATACCGTCCTGGGGCATATCGCTCCTGCCTGCGCGGTTTTCCGTCGAGAGGCTGGAGCGGGCCATGAGGGAGCTCGATGTCCCCGTTATCGGACGGATAGAGAAGGGACGTTTTCTCATCGACGCGCGCACGGTGCAGGAAGAGGACGAGACCTACCTGCCCCTTGCCGTGGCGCAAGCCCTCCGGGATGGAAGATAAGTTCCGCTTACGCTGCGACACGGACAACGTGAGGATCGATGTCTATCTCTCGGAGAGGCTCTCCCTGCCGAGGTCGAAGGTCAAAAAGCTCATCGAGGAAGGTCACGTAAGGGTAGGGGACAGGGCGCCCAAGTCGTCCTTCAAGGTGCGCAGAGACATCGAGATCGAGGGCGAGATAGTCGCCGACGAGCCTGTCCTGCTCGTTGCAGAGGACATCCCCGTCACGATCCTTTACGAAGACGATTACTTGCTAGTGATCGACAAGCCGAAGGACATGGTCGTCCACCCCTCCCTGGGCCACAGCAAGGGCACCCTCGTCAACGCCATCCTGAATTATTTGAATGAAGCGGGCGGCGGCGAGAGGCCGGGGATCGTACACCGGCTCGACAGGGACACGACTGGCGTCATAATCGTCGCGAAAGACCCACGGACGCAGGAGGCGCTCTCGCGCCAGTTTCACGAGAGGACGGTGGAAAAGACCTACCGGGCGGTCGTCGAAGGGGTCGTCAGGGACGACGAAGGCGTCGTGGGGGGCAATATCGGCAGGCACCCGGCAGACCGGAAGCGGATGGCCATAGTTGCCAAGGGCGGTAGATACTCGTTGTCGCGCTATAAGGTGCTTCAGCGGCTCGCAGGGTTCACCTACGTCGAGGTCTATCCGAAGACGGGCAGGACCCACCAGATACGCGTCCACATGGCGAGCCTCGGCCACCCGATTGTGGGCGACGGTCTTTACGGGAGGCGGGCGAAAAGACTGGCGGAAAGGCCCCTGCTCCACGCGCTGCGCATCAGTTTCGACCACCCCGAAAGCGGCGCCAGGCTGACCGTGGAAGCGGCGGTAGCGCCCGATATCGAGGCGTTCGTAAGAGACCATGCAGTATGAGCTTAGGGAGATAGCCGGTTTCCCCTATTACGGCTTCGGCGAGCTCGACGAGGCGGGCATTGCCGCCGGCTTCATGACGCGCCCTTCGGAGGCCCTGCTGACCGGCGCCGCACGGAAGGACGCCTTCAAGGCGGCCCTTTCCGCCAAAGATATGATCGTCCTCAACCAGGTGCACGGCGCAGACGTGCATATCATAGCGGCGGGAGAGCGACCGTCCGCAGGCGACGGCCTCGTCCTCTTCGAGCCCGGTGTGATAGGGGTCATCAAGACCGCCGATTGCCTGCCCGTAATACTCTATGCGCTTGAGGGCAGCGCCTGCGTCATCGTCCACGCGGGCTGGCGGGGGACATTAGCCCGCATCGCGGCGAAGGCCGTTGCCGCTATGGCGGCTCGCGGGATCGCGCCAGGCGGGATAGGCGCAATTATAGGGCCCGGCATCGGCCGTTGCTGCTATAATGTAGGCAGCGACGTTGCTGCCGCCTTCCGTGGGGCTGGGTTCGGCGGCGATGTCTTCGAGGAGAGGGACGGGACTACGTTCCTCGACCTCAGGCGGGCGAACCGCGCGACGCTCGCGCGCGAAGGGGTGGGCCGCATCGACGACGTAGACCTCTGCACCTCGTGCAGGAGGGACCTCTTTTTCTCGGCGAGGCGGGACAACGGCCGGCCCGGCAGGCAGGTGAACTTCGCGATGGTGAAGGAGAAGGGAAGATGACGGAGGCGGAAAAGCCCGGCGGGCAGGAAAAGGCCGGCGCCGGACAGGCGGCACAGGCAAGCGAAACGGGGTTCGTGAGGAAACACCGGGCGAACGTCGCTTATGGGCTTGCGTGCATCGTCGCCTGCATCGTCCTCGTCTACCTTGAGACCAACCTGCCGTTCTTCCAGAAGTTCATGCCCGTCCTCGACAACAAGCTCCTCATCGCCATACTCAACCTCAACTTCCTCTTAATCATGGTCCTCATCTTCACCGCGAGCCGCATCCTGCTCAAGACGTACATCGAAAAGAAAAGGGGCATCTGGGGCTCGGGTCTGAAGACGAAGATCACCCTCACGGTCTTCTCCATCTCGATGATCTCGTCCTTTATGCTCTTTATCCTGACCACGGGGTTCTTCTACACGAGCATGGACAAGTGGTTCAGCCAGAAGGTCGAGAATACGCTGGAGAATGCCCGCGACCTCTCACAGTTCTATTATGAAGACCTCTTCGGCCGCTATGAGCGGATGGGGGAGGCCCTCGCCCAGGAGATCACGGAGAAGAACATCCTCGACGACGACCGGGCGCTCCAATCGTTCATAAAGAAAGAAGGGAAGGCGAACTTCCTCGGCTATCTCGGGCTCCTCGACCTTTCGGGCCAGCCGATAAGGAGCTACAGCCGCCTCGACGCCCAGATGAGCCGCCTCCTCATAGAGAAGGCGAAGAACCTCAGGAAGAACCGGGAGGCAAGGCAGATCGTGCCCTTGAAGGACGGCGAGCTGCTCCTTTTCCTCACCTCGATAACGGACGCCTCCGGCCGGCCCAAGGCCGTGCTCTTCCTGGGAGAAAAGATAGGGGTCCGGGGCACTCAGAGCGTCAAGCAGATATCGTCCGCCTACCGGGAGTTCAAGAACGCGAGGCCGTTCAAGAAGATCGTCAAGTACAGCTTCGTCATCCCCCTCTTCCTCATCACGATACTCTCCATTTTTCTTTCCATCTGGATAGGCGTCAAGATGGCCACGGAGATCACCGTCCCCCTGGAGAGGGTCAAGGAAGGGGCCGCGATCATCGCGGGCGGCAGGTTCGACATCAGCCTTGAGGAGAGGGGCAAGGACGAGATAGGCACGCTCGTCTCCGCCTTCAACAGGATGGCCAGGGAGCTTAAAGTAGCCAAGGACGAGATCGAGGAGAAGAGGAAATACATGGAGGTCATCCTCGACAACGTTGCCACGGGCATCATCACGACCGACGTAAAAGGCCGCATGTTGCTCATGAACCGCGCTGCCAAGGACATCCTCAAGGTCGAGAAGGACGACTGGCTTTACAGCAACATAAGGCGCTTTGCCGGGACGGACTTCAGGCAGATCGTCAGGGCGTTCTTAAGGGGCATCCGGCAGGGGGGCGAGGCCCCCGCCGCAGAGATGCGGCTCTCCCTCCACAACGACACGCTCCACCTGCGCGCCTCCCTGACGACGCTGCGCAACGAGGCGGGGAAGGCCGAAGGGTATATCGTCACCTTCGACGACATCACCCATATCGTGCGCGCCGAAAAGCTGGCCACCTGGCGCGAGATCGCCAAAAGGCTCACCCACGAGATAAAGAACCCGCTCACGCCCATAAAGCTCTCCGCCGAAAGGCTCAGGAGGCGCCTGCTGCCGAACGCGCAGGGGAAGGAGAGGGAGGTGCTCGACGAGACCACGTCGGTCATCCTCAGCTCGTCGAACGATATAACCGCTATGGTCAACGAGCTGACGAGGTTCACGGCCGCCGCGTCGTCGAGCTTTACGATGGAAGACGTGAACGCCGTCATCGAGGAGACCCTGGCGATTTACAGGGGTCTCTATCCGGCCATCGCCTTCCGCTTGGACGGGGGCCGCGTGCCCCCTGTCAGGATGGACAGGGACAAGATGAAGAGGGCGCTCATCAACCTCGTCACGAACTCGATCAAGGCCATAGGGGCGGAAGCCGGGACGATCAGCGCCTCCACCCACCACGACAGGGCGAGGGGCATCGTGCGCGTAGAGCTGGCCGATACGGGCCCCGGCATCAGGGACGAGGACAAATCGCGCGTCTTCGACCCATATTTCACCAGGAACCATGACGGCATGGGCCTAGGCCTCGCCATCGTCAACTCGATCATCCTGGAGCTCGGCGGCAGGATCAACGCGCAGGACAACGACCCGAAGGGGAC
Organism: uncultured delta proteobacterium; assembly: GCA_963835595.1. Classification (GTDB taxonomy): domain Bacteria; phylum Desulfobacterota; class Syntrophorhabdia; order Syntrophorhabdales; family WCHB1-27; genus CAWEPK01. The sequence goes on from CAWIGL010000002.1 coordinate 1,008,317, forward strand.
CCGGATGGTCATCGAGATCCCCGTCTTCCAGGCATAGGGGGCGCGGGGCAGCCGCCGACCCCTCGGCTCGCAGTCCGTCAAACCTGCCCGCCGATGTGTTATAATATTGTCGTGAAGACTATCAGCACCAACAGGAAGGCTTATCACAACTACACCGTGGAAGATAAGTTTGAGGCGGGCGTGGCCCTGTCAGGGACCGAAGTGAAGGCCCTCAGGGAGGGCAAAGCGAACCTGAACGACGCCTTCGCGAAGGTGAAGAACGGCGAGCTTTTCCTGATAAACGCGCATATCAGCCCGTATTCGTGCGGTAATATATATAACCATGAGCCGAAGCGCGACAGGAAGCTGCTGATGCACCGCTACGAGCTGAACCGTCTTTACGGCAAGGTCAAGGAAAGGGGCTATACGCTCATCCCGCTTTCCATGTATTTTAACGACAGGAACAAGGTGAAGCTGGAGATAGGCCTGGCGAAAGGAAAGACTGGCGTCGATAAGCGCCACGACATAAAGGCGAAAGACGAGAAACGTATTAATGATCGGGAAGGGCGTCTCAGATAATGGGGGCGAATGGTCTCGACAGGGAAAGAAGGGTCAAGGAGGCATGCCGGGGTTCTATCTGCCCGTTATCAGGTGGAAACTAAACACAAACGCAGAAACAGACTACGCACTGGCCGCTTAGACCGGCCACATCCGCTGGACTTTCCTCCCGCTTCAAGTCCAAACGGGTGTAATGCAAGTGGGATAGCCTTTCTCGATACCTGTGAAGAAAGGCGAAATTTTGCAGGCTGGGATGAGAGGAAACCGGTCGGCGGGTGTCCTCGATTCCGAGACCCAATACACCGACTAAGCATGTAGGCTCCTTAGGTTCTTGTTCTCTGGACGCGGGTTCGATTCCCGCCGCCTCCACCAATAAACGGACTTTTATCCTTTTATGAGGGGGGAGGCTCCATCCGGCTTTGCCGGTGGAGGGGGCGCTGACCCCAATGGCTGTATCCCGCCGCCTCCACCATCTTTGCCTGTAAATGCATTTGGCTCCCGCATTGATTGCGATGAAAAAAAATGAGAAGATTTTAATCCGCCGCTAATGCAGTTTTAATCTATAGCAGTTATATTAATAGTAGATGAGGAGCGATCGGCGCAGACGCTCCGATGCACCTATGCAGAAAAAGCGGTCGTGAACGGGCGCAAGTGGTCCGGGACCGGCAGGAAGGATAGGTTATATCATGGGAAGAAAGTCAAATGCGGCCAAAGGCCGCGAAGAAGAAGAGTGGGCATTTGAAGAGGCGGATGCCGCGGATGCGCAATACCAGGACAGGACGCTCGTGCTGGCGAGGGAGCCTTTGCCGAGGAAGGTTCAATTGATGGCTGCCGGAGTAAAGGAGATCAGGTGCATGTGCTGCAACCGGATCAGGCCGATAGCCGGCGCAGAAGAGCTTGGCGAGGGATGGATGTGTGAAGATTGCCTGTCCGACGCGGCGGAGGGACGGAGATACGGGGGATAAAGCGGCAATCAGGCGATAACGGCGTTCTATAATAGCCTGTCGCGGCAAGTTTCCGATGAGGTCCGGCCGCTTAAGGGGAAATGAACCTCGTCTCCGGCCTGATGCCGTGCTTTTTCAAGAGCTTCCAGAGAGTGACGCGGCTCATCCCGAGAAGCTCCGCTGCCCTTTGTCTGTTGCCCCCCGTCTCTTCCATCGCCTTGACGAGCCGTTCCCTCTGCTCCGTCTTCGGCGACGCCACGGTCGCGGCGGTGCATTTCTTTCCCTGTGAGCGCCGGAAGGTGCTGCGTCGAGATGACGGGTTCCTGGCAGACCACAAATGCGTATTCGAGGACGTTTATCAGCTCGCGCACGTTGCCGGGCCAGGCATGGGCCATTAGCCGCTCCATCGCCTCCTCGGTCACGCCCTTGATCTCTTTCTCGCTTCTCAGGCGTATCGTCTTGATGAAATGGTCCACCAGAAGTGGTATATCGTCCCGCCGCTCGCGTAAAGGGGGAACCCGGATGGGGATAACGCTCAGGCGGTAATAGAGGTCGTTCGCGGAAGCGCCTTCCCGGCACATATGCTCTATGTCACTATGGGTGGCCGCTATTATGCGCGTGTCGATGGCTATGGGCTTCTGGTCTCCCACCCGCTCGATCTCTTTTTCCTGGAGCACCCTGAGCAGCTTTACCTGCGTGGACAGGGGGATGTCGCCTATCTCATCCAGAAATAGGTCTCCCTTGTTGGCCGATTCGAACCGCCCCTTGCGGTCCTTGTCCGCGCCGGTGAAGGCCCCCTTCACGTGGCCGAAAAGCTCGCTCTCAAGGAGGGACTCGTTCAACGCCGCGCAACTGACCTTTATGAAAGGCCCGCCGCTCCTGTTCCCCGATGCGTGGACGGCGTTTGCCACCAGCTCCTTTCCCGTTCCGCTCTCTCCGTAAATGATTATAGGCGCGTCGGAGGCGGCCGCGTTGCGGATGAGGGCGAAGACATCGAGCATCTTCGAGCTTCTTCCGATAATCCCCTCGAACCCGTCCCCCGGCGACAGAAGGTCTTTCAACTCCTTTATGGTCTGCTCCTTCGCCACGAGGTCCGTGATGTCGGTGATGGTCTCCACACCCCCGACAACGTCCCCTTCGGAGTCCCTCAATATCGCCCCGTTCTTCAGGACGTAAAGGGGCGACCCGTCTTTCCTTCTGATCCGGCAGCGATGTCTGACAACCGACCCGTTCCAGAAGAGCGGGCACTGCTTCTCCTTTTCCCCTTGCCGGTTATGGGAATAACACGTGTCGCAGTCGAGGAGCAGGCAGCCCGCCCCACAAGCTCGCCTGCGCAATACCCCGTGATGCGTTCCAGGGCCTTGTTTATCGATACTATCGTGCCCTCCCCATCGACGACGATCACCCCGTCCATCATCGTATCGACGACGGTCTTCCAGTATTCTGGAACATCGTCCTTCATCAGCCCTCCAGTCTGTTAATGCCCTTGAACAAAACGTTAATAACATACGTTAATAATCGGTCGGCGTCAAGACGGTTTCGGTGGGAAATCACGCAGCAGCGCCGAAAATAGCAAGGGACAGCGCCCCTCCCGCGAGGAAATTTTTCGGATGCGCCGGCAGGCGTTTGTGGCAAACCGCCTGCTGCACCCTTCCGGTCGACGGCGCCCTTCCCGGCCGGCCCTTACCTCACATAGTGACTATGATGATCGCCCGCAGGGGACACGCTGCGACGCACTCGCCGCAGGCGCTGCACGGAGAAAGGTTCGACATGGGCATCTCGTAAGGGGCCTCCTGCTTGAGCAGCTTGTGCGGGCAGGCCGCCGCTGCCGCGCAAAGACCCTTGCCGCATTTTCCGGGACGGCATTTGTTAAAATCGACGAGCGCCACCTTTGACGGCATACGGTCTTTTCCCTCTGCCTCCCTTTCTCGCCCCCCTAACGGGTCGGGCCGATCTACTTCTCTTAAAATAAGCATCACGCAAGATATATGCCCGGACCGCAGATTACCTTGTCCCGGCCGCTGTTATGATATAAACTTGAGTCATGCTCCACCCGATCCTTGTCGTCGAGGATGACCCGAAAATAGGCCGCATCGTGAAGGCGTACCTCGAAGGCGCAGGCTACGGCGTAATCCTTGCCGCCAACGGCAAGGACGCCCTCGAAGCTGCGCAGAAGGAAAATCCCCTTCTCGTCATACTCGACCTCATGCTGCCCGACACAAGCGGCGAGGAGCTGTGCCTCAAGCTGAAAGAGCTGGCCGATACGCCTGTAATCATGCTTACCGCGAAGGCGTCAGAGGAGGAAAGGGTGGCAGGCTTTGCCCTCGGCGCAGACGATTACGTGGTCAAGCCGTTCAGCCCCAGGGAGGTGGTGCTGCGCGTAAAGGCGGTCCTGAAGCGCTCCGAGAAGAGCGACTTCGGCGGAGAAAAGCCCGCCAGCTTCAACGGCGGCGCCCTCGTCATCGACAGCCGGGATTATAAGGTAATCCGCGCAGGCAAGGAGGTATCCCTTACATCGACCGAGTTCAAGGTGCTACTTACCCTGTCGTCTGCGCCCCACAGGGTGTACACGAGGGGCGAGCTCGTGGAAAAGGCGCTCGGCTACCAGTTCGAGGGATACGAAAGGAGCGTAGACGCACACATCAAGAACATCCGCCGCAAGCTGGGGGACGACCCCCAGAACCCTACGTTCATACATACCATTTACGGCGTGGGCTATCGTTTTTCGGGCAACAGGGATGCATAGGCGCCTCTCCTTCAAGTTCCTCATCCTCCTGCTCGCGGTGGCCGCAGTCGCCCTGTCCGGCACGGTCATCTTGAGGGGGCTGATGCTCCGGGATTTCAGGGCGTATCTCGAAGGCGACCAGGAGGACAGGGTGTACGGGATCACGGCGGACCTGGAGAGCGCCTACGAGCGGGACGGCCGCTGGGACCCCGCCGCCCAGGTCCAAAACGCGCCTCCGCCCTGACCCTCGGCTTCGAGATGAGGCTCCTCGACAACGATGGCAGGACGGTCATCGACACGAGAAGCGCGCTGGAGAAGGCATCCCCGCTCGTCAGAAGACGGCTCGAGGCGCTCTCGCAATCGTGGGGGGGCGCCGGCGCGCGCAAGTTCGTTCCCTACGACCTGTTCCTGGCAGGCAGACAGATCGGGACCGTCGAGCTCAAGGCCCTGCGGCCGGCCAGGGAGGCCCTCTTCGTGCGGAGGGCCGACAGTTTCCTGCTGGTGTCGGTCGTCGTCATAGGGGGACTTGCGGTGCTGCTCTCGGTCCTCTTCTCCCGCCGCCTGACCCGTCCCATCAGGGAGCTTTCCGCCGCCGCCTCCGAGATCAGCCGCGGCCGCCTCGATATGCGCGTCAGCGCCACGAGGCGCGACGAGCTGGGCAGGCTGGCCGAGGCATTCAACCGCATGGCGAAGGACCTGGAGACGCAGGAGACGCTGCGGCGCAAGCTCCTGGCCGATGTCGCCCACGAGCTGAGGACGCCCCTCGGCGTCATGCGGGGAGAGCTGGAAGGGATGATCGACGGCGTCATCCCCCTCGACGAAAAGCGGCTCCAATCGCTTTACGAGGAGACGGGGCGACTCAAACCATGGTCGAGGGGATCGAGAACCTGAACCAGGCCGAGGCGGGCGTCCTTTCTTTGCGAAGGCAGGACGTGCAGCTCGACACGTTCCTGGGGAATATCGTCGAGCGTTTCAGGCCCGCCTTCGGGGAGAAGGGGGTAGGGCTTGAGCTTCAGTGCCCCGGCGGGGCCCTGAGGGTATCGGCCGACCCGGAGCGCCTCAGCCAGGTCGTCCTCAACCTCCTGTCGAACGCCTTGAAGGCGACGGGCAGCGGGGGCCGGGTCGTCGTCTCGGCGGCCGAAGGGAGCGGGGAGGTTCGGATAGCAGTAGAAGACGACGGGGCCGGGATAAGGGAAGAGGACTTGCCGTTCATCTTCGAGAGGTTCTACCGGGGGCCGGGCGGCGGGCTCGGGATAGGTCTGACGATAGCGAAGGAGCTGGTGGAGGCCCACGGCGGCCGGATAGAGGCGAAGGGCGGGGAAGGCAAAGGCGCCGCGTTCGTCGTCTCCCTCCCCGCTGCCGGCGTTCACAATTCTTCATAATCCCTTCGCGGCCTGTTCACATTCCTCCTTTATAATTATGGAACATACTTGAAGGAGGTATGAGATATGAAGAAGACAGTGATAGCGGTTGTGGCAATGGCATTTATCGTCGTGTGCGGCCTCGCGTATGCGGCTGCGACGCCGCCGGCCGCGGGAGGCCAGGTCGACGTGAACGCCCTCAGGCAGTTCCAGAAGGAGACCCTGCCCCTGCGTGACGAGATGCAGGCGAAACATCTCGAGCTATGGAACGAGTGGGGCAAAGAGACCCCGGACCAGAACCGGATAGCCCAGCTTCAAAAGGAAATGATCGACCTTAGGGCGAAAATCCGGACAGCGGCTGACAAGTACGGCGTGCAGGGCTCGGGCTACGGATCGGGCCGCGGCTGGGGCCGTGGTTATGGCCGGATGGGTTACGGCGGCAGCGGATACGGTGGACCGGGCCGTGGTCATGGCCCCGGCATGATGGGCTACGGCGGCGGAAACGGCGGATACGGTTACTGCGGCGGGCCCGGCTACGGGCGAGGCCCGGCCTGGTAAGATCGGGCAGGGATAAGGACGGGCCTTCCCGATGAAGGCCCGTCCTTCCTTACAGGAGAGCAAATGCGTCACGTCCTGATCCTTATCGTTTTCTTTTCCGTGTTGGCCGCGCCCTTCGTCTGTGCGGCCCAGCCTATGGGCGGAGGCGGAGGCATGGGTATGGGCATGAGGGGAGGAGGGCCGTACGGAAATTACTGTCCCGGCCCGCGATGGGGAGGACCCTATGGGACGAGGACGCCCGTGCGGACGGCAGACGAGGCCAAACAGGTGATCGAGACCTTTTTTTCCGGCTGCGGGCAGAAGGTGACGGTCGGAAAGATAGAAGAGCGAAAGTGGTACTTCCAGGCGCAGGTCCTCGACCCGGAGGGCAAGCAGATCGACCTCGTGGTCGTCGACAAGAGGACCGGAAGATTGAGGTCGATCTATTAATGGGGCTCAGCGCCCCCTATCACCCACCCGGACAGCGAAAATCGGTTACGCCGAGAATGTGTATCTCGTCCCCGCCGTATTCAATATGAAGCGGTCGGGCATGGCCTTTGCGAAGGCTACGGTCGCCTCGAACCCCGTGCAGTGGGCAGGGACGATGTACACCGGGTTTATTGCCTTTATGTCTGCGACTGTCCTGTCGATGACCTCCGGCTTTGCATTGACCAGGTGGAAGCCCCCTATGACCGCGTAGACCTTCTCGACCCCGAATATCTTCTGCACGTGCTTCACTGTATTGACGATGCCCCTGTGCGCGCAACTCGAGACGACTACCAGGCCTTTCCCTTTCAGGTTGAAGGCCATCGCCTGCTCGCCGGGGAACGAATCGACTACGACCGCGTCGCCCTGCTTCACCAGAAGGACGGGCGGGATCTTTTCATAGTCCGTAACCTGATCGACATGGCCCGAAAAGTAGCCCCCCGGCATCACTTCCGTGGGGTTTTTGACCTCGACGATCTCCACGAGACGCGCAGTCTCGATATCGGCCTTGCTCAGCCGGCCGATGTCCAGCCTCTCTCCCGTGCCCGGCACGAGTGAATATCGCTGCTCGAACGCCCCCTCGCCAAGATAGAAAGGCGCGCCTTTCTTTATCTTCGGCCTGTTCAAGGCAAGCATCTGCGTGAAGCCGCCCCAGTGGTCGAAGTGGCCGTGAGAGAGACCGAACCCCTCGGCCCTTCCTGCATCGAGGCCGAGGACGTCCATGTTCCTCTTGACGCCCTGCGCGTCGAGGCCGTAGTCGAACATGAAAACACCCGTCCTGCCGTTCCCCGCCGTCTCGATAAAGTACGAAAGGCCGTGCTCGGCGTGCATCCACTTGCCCGGCAGCGTGCGGAACCTCTTCGTCACCGGCGCGTCGGGCCTGAGGGCATCGTAATAATTGTCCGTGATGATCGTGATGACCAGCTTGTCCAGCTCCGCCATCTTCACCGCGCCGTAAGCACTCTTCGTACCTTCCATCATGCCTCCCGCCATCAGGACCGCCCCCGCTCCGACGGTCGTCTTGAGAAAATCTCTCCGGTTCATCTCGTCTTTCATAATACCCTCCCCCTTGGTGTTCAGGTCCCGTCACGCACTCCGGCGGCCCTCTTCTCGAAGTCCCCGCACCCCTTCCACGGGGAGACGAAGAGGTCGTGCAAGGCGCACAGCCCCGCGCCGGCGCACACCGACGAATAGGCCGACGCGAGCGTCCGCAAGCCCGGGAGGGCGGCCTCGACCAGGGCCGGGTCCGCCTCGAAGTGAGCGCAGCCCGCGCACCGGCCGGCCGCGGAACGCCTCTCGCCGGCCGGCGGCAGGCTGCCGTCTTGTTGGCTTATCGGTATCACTTCACCAGACTCGTCCAGTAACCGCCGAAGACGTACACAGAGAGAAGGAAACCGAGCACCACGTTGACGATTACGCCCATGGTGAACGCGCCGAAAGGCTTGACGCCGGCGCCTTTCAGCTCCCTGAACCTCGTCGTGAGACCGATGCTGAGGAAGCAGAATATGAACGTCCAACCCCGCAGCGACGAGATGGGCCCAATAAGGCCAGGCTTTACGAGCTTATTGAAGATGGGCGTCGCGTACCCGGCAGTTACGGCCGTCATTATGAAAGAGGCCACGAAGAATCCGATGACGAACTTGGGGAACCTCCACCATATCTCCATTGCGCTCGGCCTTACGCCGCATTCGTCTTTCTCCCATTTCAGGCAGGCTATCAGGGCGAAGATAAAGGACCAGATGCCTATCCATATATCCCTGCCTATCACCTTCATAAGGGTAAAGCTCTGGAGGGCGGCGTTCTCGTTGCCCGCCATCCGGCCGTAGGCGCTTGCTGCCGCAAAGCCTGCCGCGTCGGCGAACTCCGAGGTTCCCACCCACGCGCCCGCCTGCCCCGCGTTCAGGTTGAACAGTTTCGATATGAAGGGGATGAAGAAGATCATGGCGAGCGCCCAGATGACGACGAGGGTCACCGTCATGTATAGATGCTCCTTTTTTGCCTTCACAGAGCTTGCGATCGCTATCGAGGCGGAGACCCCGCAGACGGCGCCGCCCACGCCGAGCACGGAGGCGAATCTCTTATCCAGGCCGAATACCTTGGTGGCTGCGAAGTATATCACCAGGCAGGTGACGATAGAGATAATCCCGGCCTGGAAGAGGGCGACCGGCCCGGCAGAAACAACGAGGGTGATCGGGAACGTCGCGCCGAGCAGGACGATGCCCGTCTTCACGTAATACTCGACCCGGAAACCCGCATCGAGCCACTTGGGAAGCGGCGCGATATTGGCGATCAAAAGGCCGACGATGAGCGCAATGAGGGGAGGCTCCATGTTGTATTTCGGGGCGTCCACCCATCCGCCGATGGCGAACATTATGACCGAGAGTATGTAAAGAATGATGAAAGACGGTATAAACTGCGACCCCTTTATACCCATTATCTTCGCCGGTATGCCCAGGATGATGAGCCAGCAAATGAGCTGCAAGATGTAGAGGTTTGCGTTCTGGCCGAAATGGGCCCCCAATTGGCCCAGGGAGGACCATTTGAGGCCGCCGGGGTTGACGGCGAGCGCCTTCACGACGGTGCTGCCGCTCAGGAAAGAGATGAGCGCAAGGACCACGATGCCGATACCAAGGTAGATCGCCCACCAGTCTTCCTTGAGGTAGAGCTCCTTCCATCCCATGGAAGCGGCCGGCGCCTCACCGGCGCCTGCCTTTGTTTCTTGGTGCATCTCGGATTTGTTATCGTTCGACATGACACCCTCCTTATAACAGGATTGGGGCGAGTCGCTTTGACCTACCCCGTTTTCATCGGGACACTATATCTTAGGATGTTTCAACGGCCCAGTAAAGTGACATCCTCCGCAATCCATCATGCCCCGCGAGTTCTCCACCATCCCCCCCTGGTCGTGGCAGCTACGGCACGTCTGCGTCTGGGCGGTCAATGGGTGGGTTGCCTTGAACGCGCCCGCCAGGTTGTCGTTCAGCATCAGGACCGTGTAACGGGCGACGGAGGCCGATATCCAGGCGCACCGCTCAGCGCGCTCCTTCGAAAAGGACTTGAATTTCGACACCTTGCACCAGTTCGAGACGGAGACGTGGCACAGCGGGGAGCCGGAGACCGAAGCGACGATCTCGAACCTGGGCTTCTTCGGCTTGTAATCGGGCAGGGGCTCGTGCTCGTACCATGTGTAGAGCTCTCTTATGAGCGCGAAGGCCCGCTCCTTCTTCTCCTTCTCCGCGCCGCCGGCAGTCAGGAAAATGGCCATAGCCGCCCCGTTGAGGGCGCCGCAAAGGGTGGACATACCTGCCACGCCGCCTTCACCGAAGACCATCATCGCCGACGGAAAAGTCGTATACGGCGCTCCCACTTCCTTTCGGAGCTCTCCCACTACGCCGTCGAAGCCGCCGAAGCAGCAGGCGCCTTTGTAGTATCCCTCGTAGGCCCTTTCAGCAGCCGCGTCAGGGTCGAGCTTCTTGTAAGGCCAAGGCAGTTCGGCTGCGCCCGGCTGCGTCTCAGCCGCTATGCCGTTTGCGATGCCTGCGCCTACCCCTCCTAGGCCGAGGCCAAGGACCAGCCCTCCCATGCCTCCTAACAGGTCCCTCCTCGAAATCTTCATATACCCTTACCTCCTTTGCTATCGAGTAAACAGAAAGACATTACTAATCCTCCTCTCTTACGCGCACGACCACGCGGTAGAGCGCAGTTACGATCAAAGCACCTAACGCCCAGACCCCCGCCGTGATAAGGGCTTCGGGGGGAGTGGGCGCGTAATCGACGACCTGCCCCAGGGGGGAAGGGATGAAGCCCGGCACTACGAGGCCGAGGCCCTTGTCTATCCACACGCCCGCGAAGATCGCAAAACAGATGAGGGCGAGCGTCCCTTCGCCTTCGCGCAGCCTCTTAGAGAGAAGGCCGCAGGCGGAAAGGCCCATGAGCGCCATCGACGCCCATATCCAGGGGACGAGGGCGTGATGGCCGCCGATGCCTAAGAAAAGGTATCTCAACGACTCCATGTCTTCGGGCACTGCCGCGTAGAGCGTTGTGAAAAGCTCCACGAGGAGCAGGAAGATGTTGACGAGGAGGGCGTAAGTTGCTATGGTCGTCGCCTTTCGGATGGCCTCCGTCCCCACGTCGAACCTGGCGGCCTTCTTCAGGAAAAGGGCCATCAGTATGAGGAGCGAGGGGCCGGAGGCGAAGGCGGAGGCGAGGAAGCGCGGCGCCCACAGGGGCGTGTGCCAGAGCGGGCGCGCGACGAGCCCCTGGTAGATGAAGGCCGTCACCGTATGGATGCTGACCGCCCACGGTATGGAGAGGACGATAAGGACGCGCACCCAGGGGAGCGGCCTCTCCCCCTTGGCCTCCGCGTCCAAGGTTGACCAGCCGATCACGAGGTTGAGGAAAAGATACCCGTTTAGGACGATCATATCCCAGAAAAGGAGTGAGTTGGGCGTAGGGTGCAAGATCATGTTGAAAGCGCGGTCGGGACGGCCCAGATCGACGATGATGAAGAGGAGCGACATGACTACCGAGGAGACGGCCAGGAACTCGCCTAAGATGACGATGCGCTTGAACTCCTTTACGCTGTGCAGGTAGTAAGGGAGGACGACCGTCACGGCGGACGCGGCGACGCCCACGAAGAACGTGAAGTTGGCGATATAGAGGCCCCACGAGACGTCGCGGCCCATGCCCGTAACGGATAGGCCGTAGGCCCACTGATAGAGCCAGGCGATGAAGCCCGCCGCGATGACCGCGCAAAGGAACGAGAGCCACGCCCAATATGTGCCGCCGCCTTTAAGCGCCTTCTCGATCATGGTCTGCCGCTCTCCATCCCGCTCATATCAGGTAAAATACCTTCGGTCTCGTCCCCAGGTAAGCCTTGCGCGTAAGCGCGGCTCTCGATGCCAGAAGCCGCCTCACCTGCGAGCGCTCGTCGTTAAGGTCGCCGAAGGCAAGCCCTTTCTTGCACGCCTCGACGCAGGCGGGCATAAGCCCCCTCGCAAGGCGCTCCTCGCAGAAGTTGCACTTCTCCACCACCCCTTTAGTGCGGGTGGGGTATCCGGGGTCGATCTTTTCGATAAAGGGCCTCGGGTCCTGCCAGTTGAAGCTGCGCGCCCCGTAAGGACAGGCGGCCATGCAGTACCGGCAGCCGATGCACCTGTGGTAATCCATCATGACGATCCCGTCTTTCCGCTTGAAGGTGGCCTTGACCGGGCAGACGGATACGCAGGGAGGCTCCTCGCAGTGGTTGCAGAGGGCGAGGACGGGGCCGCTCGTCCTGTAGTCCGGGGCATCGGGGAAGAGGTCCTGAAAAGGCGAGGTCCATATCCAGCGTATCTTCCTCTTCGGGTCGGGGATGTCCGGGACGTTGTGGATGCGGTTGCACGCGGAGATGCAGTCGGCGCATCCGTCGGAGCAGGCGGACAAGTCGATCGTCATCGCCCATTTCGGACCCGGCGCCTTCGCAGCCGCCTTCAATATATCGGCTGGGGTGGCGATGGTGAAGCCCGCGATGGCGAGGGCGCGCAGAAACTCCCTTCTTGTCATTTACGCCCCCCTTTCTCCGGCACTACGTGGCAGTCGAAGCAGTTGGGCTCGACCCGCAGGTAGTTGTGGCAGCGGTCGCAGAAGTCCGCCTTGTTCGAGTGGCAGCCGAGACAGGTGGACGTAAGGCCGATGGTATATGATTTGCCCGTCGAGGAGATATACGTCGTGTCGCCGTCCCGGACGCGCGCGTCCCTCCATTCCTTCAGGATGTCAACGTGGTGCTTCCGCATGTACTCGACCGGCTCTACGCACTGCTTCTCGCCTCCGGGCGGGGGGGCGAGGACGGGGGCGTGCGCCCCTGGTTATCTTACCATAGACGAAGGGCAGGGCAAGGATAAGGACCACGACGGCGATGATGATAACGGCCGGTCTCATAGCGGCTCGCCCCGCAGGTTCGACGTGCGCGTCTCCCCCTTCATCACGAGGGCGTTGCCCACCAATTCGTGGACGCCGCAGACCTCGACGCCCGGCACCCAGTATTCAAGCAGCGGAGGCAGCGATGCCTTGTCGATGGCGCACATGCAGGCAAGCATGTTTACGCCGTGGCGCTCCTGCACGTATTTGACTGCGTTCGCGCGAGGCAGGCCGCCGCGCAGCCTCATCTCCATGTTCTCGTCCGCCCCCAGGCCCGCCCCGGAGCCGCAGCAGAAGGTCCTTTCCCTTATCGTGTTCTCAGGCATCTCGTGGAAGTGGCTCGCAACGTTCTTTATGATAAAGCGGGGCTCTTCCAAAAGCCCCATCGCGCGGGCGGGGTTGCAGGAGTCGTGGAAGGTAATGCGGTACTTGTCGTTCCTCGCGGGGTCGAGGCGCAATTTGCCGTTCTTGATAAGGTCCGCCGTGAACTCGCTGACATGGACCATCTTCGTGGAGCGGGCGTTCTCGAAGGGTGTGCCTGTAATGGGCGATACCGGCTCTTCGAGGAAATCGGCGGGGCCGTTCATCGTGTCCATATACTGATGGATGACGCGCCACATGTGGCCGCACTCTCCACCGAGTACCCACTTGACGCCGAGCCTCTTCGCCTCCGCGTAGATCTTCGCGTTGAGGCGCTTCGCAAGCTCGGAGGAGTGGAAGAGGCCGAAGTTGCCCCCTTCGGAGGCATAGGTGCTCCAGGTATAATCGAGGCCGATCTCGTGGAAGAGGGCGAGATAGCCCAAAAGGGTGTACCAGTGGGGGCTTGCAAAGAAGTCGGCCGAAGGGGCGACGAAGAGAATCTCCGCGCCTTTCTTGTTTATGGGGAGGTCTACCTTGACCCCAGTTATGCCTTCCAGCTCGTCCACGGCAAATTCCAGGGTCTCCTTCATGGCGTGGGGGGGTATCCCCAGGTGGTTGCCCGTCCTGAAGCAGTTGGAGGCAGGCTCGACTACCCACTGGATATTTAAGCCCAGGAGGTTCAAAAGCTCCCTGCCCATCATGGTGATCTCGCAGGTGTCGATCCCGTAGGGGCAGAAGACGGAGCAGCGACGGCACTCGGAGCACTGGTAGAAGTAGTATAACCACTCCTTTATGACGTCTTCTGTGAGGTCGCGCGCGCCGGCGAGACGGCCGAAGAGGCGGCCGGCAGTCGTGAAGTAGCGGCGGTAGACGGAGCGCAGGAGCTCCGCGCGTACGACGGGCATATTCTTCGGGTCGCCGGAGCCTATGAAGTAATGGCACTTGTCTGCGCACGCGCCGCAGCGCACGCAGATGTCGAGGTAGAGCCTGAACGAGCGGTGGCGGGCAAGGAGCTTCTTCATCCCCGCAAGGACGATCTCCTTCCAGTTCTCGGGGAGCTTCCAGTCTGCGTCCGTCGGCTGCCACTCCCTTATGGTTGGGGAGGCCGAGATACTTCTGGTGCTTCAGCAGGCGCGCCGTGAGAGTAAGTCCCTTTGCGGAAAGGGGCGGAAGGGGTTATCCAATCCGCCGTCTCGGGCGCGTAGTCGATGGTTTGCAGCATTTCCCGGGGTTTCGGCTCAGCCATCCCTGCCCCCTTTCTCGACCGGGAGGCCGGCCGCCTTCATGGCCTCACCGAACTCCTCCTCATACTCTGCGTATGTGTGGACCTTGACGGGGTAGGCCCAGGGGTTGACGTGGCGCCTCATCCGGCTGTCGTTCTGGAGGTTCCGCGTAGGGCTTAAAAAAACGCCGGGGGCGTGCATCAGCTTGCTGAAAGGGAACCAGGCGAAAAGGACGCTCACGAGGAAGAGGTGGACATAGAAAGGGGCGCCCAGGGCGGACGGGACGACGGGCCTCAGGGAGACGAGGGCCATGCAGAGCTCTTTTGCCTTCTCGACGTCCGTCTTGAAGATATAGCGCATGAGCACGCCTGAGACGACGACCGCCAAAAGAAGGAAAAGGGCGAAATAGTCCTGGGGCAGGGATATCAGGCGGAGCTTAGGGGTAAAGCGCCTTGCAAGAAGAAAGGCAAGGGCCGCGATGATAAAGATGTCGCTCATATAGACGGCGGGCAGGCCGATGCGGAAGAAGCCGTCGAGGGCCTCGACGGAGGCGATGCCCGGCAGCGCAGGGTCCGTGAAGAGGCGCAGGTGGCGGAAGAGTATGACGAAAAGCGACCAGTGGAAGAGGAGGCCGGAGAGCCAGAGGTAGCGGCTTGAGCCGAAGATCAGCTTCTCGTGCCTTTTAAGCTCCACCCTGTCGTTTTGCCACAGGGAGCGGAAAACCAGGACCTCCAGGGCCATCCGAACGAAAACGCCCGTCCGCGTCGAGGGGCTGTCGATGCCGGACGACTTTATCCACGGCAGGGAGCGCTGCTGGCCGCAGACGGTCGGTATGTGGAAAGGCACGGGGGAAGACCCCCAGGCGACAAGGCGGTAGATGAAGCCGGCGACGAAGACGATAAGGGCCGCGTAAGGAACGGCGACGCCGACGAGAACGGGGAGATGCGCGCCCAGCCAGGCAAGGGCTATGAGGGCGAGGACCGAGAGGAGGGCGAGGGTCATGGAGGGCCCCAAAGGCTCTGGCAGGCCCCGCTCACAGACTCACCACGCCGTACCTCTGGAAGAGGTCGAGGATCTCGTCCATCGTTCCCTCCCTTCCCACAGCCAGCGCCTGGATCTCCAGCTCCTGGAGGCAAAGCTTCCCCGCGAGGACCGCCACGCCTTTCTTCTCCAGCGCCTTGAGCGCTCTAAGCGCGGGCGAGGCGCCGGTCAGTAGCCGCACTGCCGTATTCCAGAAGACGAGGGCAGCGGGAGGCTCCTCGCGAGAGGCGAGGCTTTCGATCATCGCCATGAATATCTCGAACCCGAGCGTCTCGTCCTCGCCGCTTATCCCTTCCCGGCCGAACAGGAACACCTTTTGCTCCGCCATAAAACGGTCCTCCTGTTTTTAATGCCATTCCCAATCGATGAACGGCTTCTTCAAGTCCGTCATCGCGTTCACGATCAATTCCACGAGGCCTCCGTACAGTATGCCCGCCTTCCCCCAGATATCGTATCGCTCGAAGAGGCCCCTGATCTGCCCCTTGCAGTTCGAGCATGGGGCGCAGACATACTTCTTCACGGAAGGATCGATAACGTCTTGAAAGACATCCAGGATCTGCTTGAGTTTCATCCGGCCCGACACACCGCTCCGCCAGTCCGGAAAGTTCATCGATTCCATTATAGCGAAACCGCTCCCCCCGCCGCAACAATAATTATCGACCCCGTGCGGCGTCATCTCCCTGAACTGGGGGCAGATCGCGTGGAGGATCTGCCGCTGGGGCTCGACGACTCCCATGAGCCTGACCAGGTTGCACGGGTCGTGCAGGGTGACGGGGAAATCGTTCCTCCTTGGGTCGAGGGCGATCTTACGGCCAAGCACCAGGTCGGCCATCAACGGCAAGGCGCTTTCCCGTGGTATGTTGAGATCGCCGGTAAGCACCCTGTCGGCAATGGTAAGGAGCGCCTTGTGGGCATGGCCGCACTCGCCGACGCAGATCCTTGCGACCTTTAGCTTGCGCGCCGCTTCGGCGTGCCTTATGGCAATGCGGGCTGCCTGTACATCGTCATACCAGATGCCGTAGTTCACCGCGTCATACCCGACGAGCCTCGCTGGAGATCGTCCAGTCCAGACCTGCCGCCTCGAAAAGGATGGCAAAGGCCTCGACGTTCTCCGGCCAGGCAACGAACTCGCCCGCATTATGTATGAGAAGGATGTCGGCGCCCTCTTTATCGACGGGTACCTCGATCCTTCGGCCGGTTTTCTCCTCGATCTCGTCCTCGATGAAGGAGATGATGTTCGGGAGCGCCTTGGGCGATACGCCCGTCGATGAGCCGACGGAAAGCTGCTTGACCGTGCCCTGCTCGTGCAGCTCACGGGGCGCAATACCCATCTCCTGGCTGAAAACCTTTCGGATCTCGTGGCTTACGAGACCGTTGTCCAGACCCACCGGACAGACCTGCGCGCACCTCCGGCACAGGGTGCACCGGTAGGCAAGCTCCGCCAGCCTGGCGACGGTAGTCCAGTTGAGCCTCGATCCGGCCCTTGCCGGACAGCCCGAGAGACGCCTTATTCTTGATATATTTTCCGATGATCCGCCTCAGTATCTCGGCCCTAAAGGTCGGCCTGTACGCCTCCTTGCGGCCGCTCGCGATATAAGCCGGGCAGGCTTCGCTGCACGTCTGGCACTTGGTGCAGTTCTCAAGGGTGAGCATGAGCGGCTGGAGGAAGGTCCAGTTGTCGTTCTCGCTGAGAAGCTTCTCAAGGCCGGCGCAGAACTTCCGAACCAGGGCCTGTTCCTCTTCCTTGTTTGCAGGCTTGGGAATGCCGATGGCCACGAAGCCGTCCGCTGACGTCTCCAGCCTGCCCTTCTGCTCATCCGAGAGCTTGCCGAAGGGCGGCTCTTCCTCGCCGCAAAGCGGCGCCGGCAGGGGCATGAGGTCGGCCGGCTCGATCGTGATGAGCTGCCCTTCCGCCTTCGCGATGTCTGTCGGCTTTAATCTCTTCTTCAACGATCACCTTTCTTTTCGACCGGCTTCATTTCCGCTGCCTCAACCCACGTCGCGCAATTCACGTGAGAGGCCGACCATGTCACGGGCCGGCTCAACTGGGATTTGATCCTTGCCTCCAATGCGCTGCCCCTGACGTTGGGCTCATCGTCCCAACGCACCCGGTGATATGTGAAGAATTTTGCGATGCCGTGCCGCAGGCTGCTGAAGGGCAGGAAGGCAACGAAGAGAGAAAGGAGCACCGCTCCCGCGTAGAAAAGCGGGCTGGCAGGAGGCGGGCTCGATACCGTTATGAGGCTTCGAACATACGCTGCGGCCACGGAAAACCCCGGGTCGGACCCGATCCACGAGGCAAAGCCGAAGAGGAACGCAAAGAGAATGGCGCCGAGGTTGAGGTATTCCCGGAAAGACGTATACGGGCTGAGATTGGGGTCGAAAATGCGCTTTACCATAAGACCTATGCAGCCCGCCGAGCCGAGGACGAGTCCGCCCGCCCCGCAGACGATGATTACCGCGTCGAGAAAGCGTGCGGGCCACCAGGCGCTTTCCCCCAAAAAGGCAGCCTTGACGGGGAGAAGGACGAACCAGAGGATGCCCAGGAAGACACCTATGTGAAACGGGTAGGTAAAATACCAAAGGCCCCTGTTCGATATAAAGCACCGCTCGAAAAGCAGGCCCTCCCGCGCGGCGTATCGGACCTCGGCCAGAAGAACTCGCGCTCCTGCCGGGGGGTCCGATTCCCGGCCGCCCGAAACCTCTTCCTTCGGCGTAGGGTGCAGCTCCCACCGCAGATGCAGCGGCATCCGCGCGTACCGCCTCCATACCTTTATCGATTCCACGATAAAGATCAACAGGCAAAGATAGGATACGATCAGTATGGCGCCGCTCATTTTACGTTTTGCGCCTTTTGTCTTTCCCGGACCATTAAGCCTTGCTCTTTATACGCAGCCCGTCGGCTTCGGAAGGCCCGCCACCTTGCACGCCCCCTTGGCGGGGCCGCCGGGGAAGAGCTCGTATATCTTTTTGAGGTCGAGCCCGGTCTGCTTCGTGAGCATCCGCACCGGGGGGGCGATCTCGTACTTGAGATAATAGTCTCTCAGGTAATTGACTAGCTTCCAGTGCTCCTCTCCCATGGGAGAGGCCTCTTCAGCGACCGCCAGGTCCTCGGCGACCGCCTTGTTCCATTTCTCAGGCTCCTGGATGAAGCCGTCCTCGTCGATCTCGATCTCCTGTCCACCTAAATTCGCCTTGGGCATTTGTAAACCTCCTGTATTGCAATTACTGGGGCTTGCGTCGCCCCCTCCGGCAGTACCACCTGCCTTAGCCGGGCACCCGCGCGCTCCCAACCCTTTATTCGCGGGTGGCACCTCTTCATCAAAAGGAAGAAAGTACATCCCCTTCCTTACCACTTAAACTGCGTAGTGCTCCTGTACGTCTCCACCGCATGGGTAAAGTCGTCTATATGCTGGGCCGTGAAGGGTATCTCGGTCCTCTTGAAGAAGGCCTCCCAGCCTATCCTCTCGATCCACTCCCCGAGGCGCTCGGTGGGCTTGGCGGAAGAGGCGTAGACATCGACTATGCGTTTGAGGACGTCCACCACCTCGGGCCAGCGTGGAGGGTTGTTGGGGAGGTAGGGGACTACCATGCGGGAGAACATGGGGGGCTTGCGCGCATTGGGCACCTTGCCCCCTGCGTAGATGGCCACCCCGTCCGTATCGGCGTTTGCCAGGGGCATGGCTGGACAGACGGTGAAGCAGTTGGCGCAGTACATGCAGAGGTCCTCGCGGACGACTACGCTCTTTACGTCGGGGTCCGGGTGCCTGCGGACCGCCCCTGTGGGGCAGGACTGTATGGTAGTAGGTATCTCGCACTGGGCAAGCACCTTCTCGTGGTCGGGCCGGGGGGGCTTCGTGTGGACGCCCACTATGGCGAGATCCGAGCAGTGGACCGCCCCGCACATGTTGATGCAGCAGGCAAGGGATATGCGTAAGTGGTTGGGGAGCTTCATATGGGTGAACTGGTCGTAGAAGGCGTCCATGACGGCCTTCACTATGCCCGATGCGTCGGTGGCTGCGCTGTGGCAGTGGATCCATCCTTGCGTATGGACTATGTTGGAGATGCACTTGCCCGTGCCGCCTATGGGGAGACCCAGCTTGGTAAGGTCTGCTATGATGGGGTCTACCTTCGATCCGTCCGGGGTGAGGAACTCTACGTTGTGGCGGCTGGTGAAGCGCAGGTGGCCGCTGCAGTGCTTATCCGCAACGTCGCAGAGGTCCCTGATGAAGTCTATGCTGACGAGCCTCGGGGAGCCTGCCCGGACGGAGTAGACCTCTTCGCCTGATTCCGAGACGTGGCGGAGGACGCCCGGCTTGATGATCTCATGGTACTTCCACTTGCCGTAGTTGTTCTTTATGACGTCGGGGAGCATCGTCCTGAAGTCGGGGGGTCCTATATCGGTTCTGCGCATGGCTATCTCCTTAGAAAAAGACGTAAGGGTTAGACCTGGGTTTGCTTACCATCTGCGGCACGGGGGGAAGATCGACCGCCTTTAAGAACTCCTTGAGGCCGATCCTCTGGATAAGCTCGGCCAGTCTCTCGCGGGTCCTTCCGTGCTCGTCCCACCAGTCCCATATCTTTGCGAGGAGGTCCTTGATCTCCGTATAGGGGGGCTTTATCTCCATGAAGGGGATGAGGACCCAGGAGAGGTTGGCGCCTTTTAAGATAGGGGCCTTGCCGCCTATGAGGATGGTCGCCCCTTTGACGAGGCCCGGCCTTATCGCTTTGGGCATCGTATTGATGCAGTGCATGCACCTGACGCAGTCCTCCGGGATGAGCTTCAAGGTAGAGCCGTCCCAGGCGAGGGCCTCCGTGGGGCACTTCCCGACTACGAGGGAGACGATGTCGAGGCCTTCCTTGACATAGGCGTTGACCTCTTTTTGATCTATGCGGAGGGAGTCCCTCCATGTGCCTATGATCGTGAAGTCTGCGCGGGCTATGGCGGCTACGCAGTCGTTCGGGCAGCCCGAGGCCTTGATCTTGAACTTATAGGGCCAGCGGGGGCGGTGTATCTCGTCCTGGTAGGTCATGGTGAGGTCGTGGATGAGGTCTAAGGTGTCGATGTTGGCGTACTCGCAGCGGGCCTGGCCTATGCAGCCTGCCGGGGTGCGAAGGGCTGCGCCCAGCCCCCAAGATCGAAGCCTGCCTCCGTGAGCTCATCGAAGCAGGGCTGGAGGTGCTCGGTGGTCGTGCCCAAGAAAATGACATCCCCTGTAGAGCCGTGGAAGTTCGTCATGCCGCTTCCGTGCTTCTCCCAGATGTCGCAGAGCTTCCGTAAGGCAGAGGTCGTGTAGAACCACCCTGCGGGCTGGTTGATGCGCACGGTGTGGAAGGCGGCAATGTCGGGGAAGTCCTCGGGGGAGTCGCAGTATCTGCCTATGACCCCTCCACCGTAGCCTGTGACGCCTACAATGCCTCCGTGCTTCCAGTGGGTCACCCTGTCATGGTAGGAGCGCTCCTGGATGCGTAAGAGGTCCCTGGCTGCGGGGTTCTTCTTTGCAGCCCGCTTTATCTCCTTGACGTAGCTCGGCCATGGTCCCTTCTCCAGCTCGTCGAGAAGGGGGGTATCGTCGGTCATGGGGTCCTCCTAATAGGTTCTTCTTATCCTGTCTCCGATCGTCATTTCGGGTAATTCCCTTTGTCAAAACAGATTTGCATACGATAGATTGGATTTGCCGTTCTCATAAGTCAATTCATTAATTTTTATGAGATGTATAAGAATATCTTTCATATTTATATATTACCATAAGTATATGATAAAGCGGCCTTTGCGACTTGGCACAATAATTTTGCGTCATATCCCCCACTCTTTCCCGATGTGGCGCAAAAGGCGGCCGGCCCGCTCAAGGGCCGCTAAGATAGTGCAAGGCATATGCCGCAGCCTGCCCGTCTCCCGGGGACCGAAGAACACCTGGAAAGCACGGTGGCAGATCGAATTATCGCCGAAAGGTTGTGAGGGCCGCGCCTTAACGTTAATGTTAACTTAACGAAACGTTACGATGAATTCAGGCAGGGAGTAATCAATAGGGCCGGCCTATGGGCCGGCCCTATTTAAGGCCGGACCGCCCGGTCGCCCGAGACGCCCGGCCGTCCTTCCATTCCTCGCTTACAACTGCGTAGCCGCCTGGGATGCGAGGCGCTTGCCCTTCCCTACCCTGAGCAGCAGCTTCCGGGACTCCCGCATGAGCCGGGGGACCCGCAGCAGCCGCCCGCCGGTTCCGGCATAGAGAACGATGGGGAAGCGGACCCGACGTTGGCGGCCGACATCAGCTTCACGACCTCTTCGCTCCCGCACGCCTTGCAGGCCGGCGCCTCTTTGCCCAGCACGAGGAGCTCCGTGACCTCTCCGCATTTCTTGCAACGGTATTCATAAATGGGCATGGCGTTCTCCTCTGGCCTAGTGGTGGCCGCAGCCGCCGCCCGTATGCCCGCCGCACGCGTGCTGGAGGGTGAGCAGGGGGAGCCTGCCTGCTTTGAACAGGTCTATATTCTGCTTGACCGTCCCCGCAGAGGCGCTGTATACCTTGATGCCCTTGGCGTTCAGCCCGTTTATCGCGCCCGCGCCTATGCCCCCGACGACGACCGCATCGACCGCCTGGCCTCCTATCGCCTGTATGGGGTTGCAGGCGCCGTGCACATGGTCCATGTCCCTGTTATCGACTGCCGTCAAGCCGTCTCCGTCCGTATCGACCATAACGAAAGCGGGGGCCGACCCGAAATGGCCGTAGACCATGCTGTTCATCCCTTCATCCTTTTCTACCGGAAAACATACCTTCATGACCTATCCTCCTCATTGATGTCGTTCGTTTCTATCTTCAGGGCCTTGCCCCCGATAAGGGCTTCGGCCACTTTTCGCCTTGCTTCCTTGATGATGCGGCCCAGGGTGGACCTCGATACCTTCATCTCGCCCGCCGCCTCCTCGTGATAGCGCCCCTCCAAGTCGCAAAGCCTCAGGGCTTCGACCTCGTCCATGCTCAGGGCCACTTCCTCAAGATGCATTAGCGGGATGCCCCTCGGCTTGAAATATGAGGCATCCGGCCGGCAGTTTACGCATCGGGTTTTTTTCGGTCTCGGCATATAATATTATAAACATATGCCCGTAATTATGTCAAGGGGACCAAGATATTCACCCGGGGATTGATAAGGAAGACTTTCCGTTGGTCGGCACGGTTGACCTTTGCCCACGGGCCGCATAAAATAATAAGGAGGGGGTGCACACACTATGACAGAGACCCACAAACCGCCCGGGGCCGGCCACGGCACGTTCGATCTGATCGACCGTGCCCGTTTCTTAGACGAGCTGCGGGTGGAGAAATCGACTGCCCTGCTCGACATCGGCTGCGGTAGGGGCGACTACACGATTGCCCTGGCCGGCGCCATCGGTCCGGCCGGCCGCATATACGCGATGGATGCATGGGAGGATGGGCTTGCCCAGGTGAGGGAGCGGGCCGCCGGCCTGGGCTTCGGGAACGTGAAGACCGTCCTTGCGGATGTGAACAAAGGCATACCGCTCCCCGACAAGTCCGTCGATATCTGCCTCATGGCGACGGTCCTGCACGACCTGCTGCGCGAGAGCACGGGCGAGACGGCGCTGCGGGAGACGGCCAGGGTGTTGAGACCCGACGGAAGGCTGGCCGTTGTGGAGTTCAAGAAAATCGAGGACGGCCATGGACCGCCTCGTCACATACGGCTGTCGGAAGAAGAAGTCGGGGCCGTCCTTGCGTCCTTCGGTTTTAAAGCCGGCCCCGCATCCGAGATGGGTCCTTACCATTACCTCATTATAGCGACCCTTTCCGGGTAGCCGCAGGCCCTTAGCGGCTCATTCACCTTTAATGCCCGGCCCCGTCTCCCGCTCGCTGACTATCTCTCCCTTTATCTTCCCGATCAGGGATTCGAAGACGGGTAAAACGTCCGTCCTGAACCTGCCCGCGACGAGCACCAGCATGATATCGTCGCCCACGTGCAGCTCTCCGCTGTTGATCCAGACCCTGATATCGACGATGCCTTCCCTCCGCCTGTAGCCCCTTACAAGCTTCTCCAGGCCGGCGGCGTCGTAAGTAAGATACATGCCTCCGACTGCCGCGCCCTTTTTCGACGTGCCTCTCACGATACCGTTGTGCACGAGGACCATCCCCAGCTCGTTCGGGTCTGCCGTCCGTTTTATCTCGTCGAGCCATTGCGCTATCATGTCGTACCCCTTCCTGTGAGAGTTTTCCGCCGTCCGTCCGATGCAGACTTCAATGATAACTTGACCTATGTTTCCGGTCAAGATAACCTATTCCAGCTACGCCGGGAGGGGCTGCTATGCTCTATCAGTTCGATGGAAGGATGCCCGTTATCGGGACCGGGACCTACGTAAGCGAGACTGCAACAGTCATAGGGGACGTGAGGATCGGGGACGGCTGCTACATTGGCCACGGGGCGATTCTGCGGGGCGACTACGGGACAATCGAGATAGGGGACGGGACAGCCGTCGAGGAGGGCGTGATCGTCCATGCCCCGCCGCAGGATTCCTGCGTAATAGGCAGCAGGGTTACCATAGGCCACGGGGCCGTGATCCACGCGAAGGCAATAGGCGACTCCGTCACCATAGGGATGGGCGCTATCCTGAGCATCCGGTCGGAAGCCGGAAGCGGGTCGATTGTCGCTGAGGGCGCGGTAGTCAAGCGGGGGCAGATAATACCGGAATCCGTCGTGGCCGCCGGCAACCCGGCGAGAAAGGTGAGGGAAGTGAAGCGGGAAGAAAAGGAGTACGGCCGCTGGGTGACGCGGATTTACATGGACCTGGCCCACAAATACCTGGAGCAGGGGATGAAGAGGATAGAGACGTAATCAGGCGTCGAAAAGCGCGTAGGCCACCGTCATGCCTTTCTTGACCCCCTTCAGCACCTCCATATGGCGCAGCACGGCGAACTCCCTTTTGAACTCCTCCTCGGTCATGCCGAACCGCTCCGTCACTTCTTTGGCCGTAACCTCGTCTTTCGACCTCACAAAATCGACGATGGCGCGCTGCGCCGGCGTCAGCTCGGAGAACTTGTCCCTGCCCTGGAGAGAGGAACGGGCCGCATAGACCGCCCATGGATCGCACGCCTTTGTCGGGGACAGGACCTCCATGTAGCAATCATCGCAATAGCCCCTTCCCTTGTATTCGTATCGCTCCTCTTCATTCATCTCCTTGCCGCATTTTTCGCATACCGAAGACGTTCCCATAGCTTCCTCCTCAAGAACCGACCATAATTTAGCAGTCCAGGTGGACGGGGTCAAGATAGGCAGCGGGGGTGGGTTGCGGCCGCGTCTGAGGCGCATCTTTCGCGTCGCGCTTCGGTCCGCGACGCCCCGACGTACCAAAAAAGTACGCCTCCGCGTCTCGACCCTTGCGCTTCACGAAATCTGCATCCTCATACACAGCCGCCCTTCGGAACCTTCTGACGCGAAAGGTTTTGTATTCTCATATCCCACACCATGCCATAGTACGGCCCGCTCTTGCCGCCGCGCGGTTATCGGGGTTCAGCACCCCCTCGCCGGGCAAAGCCCGGCGAGCCTCCCCGCTCAGACAGACAAAGAATATGCTCTTTATTCCGTTAGCGGCGGCAGCGGCTGGGGCGGGCCTCGGCTTACAGTGAGCTAGAGTACGGGTATGAAGACTCCATCTTACTATGAAAGTGTGCGTTGGCGAGCCCGGGGAGCGCCTCCAGGAATCGATGATAGGCGAATGCACTGTGAGACGTGTTGGCCGGAGATCGTACGTCGGTACATCGGAGGCCGCAAGGCGAGCAGGGCGCCGCATGGCGCGATTCCGCGAGAGGCGCGAGTCCAAGCCGCAAAGAGCATTGGTTTAGCTTTTTTTGTCTATCGCTTTTTGTCTTCGCTCTCGCAACGGACCGCGACGATCAGGGATTCTTCGCGTTCGCCTCGAAGTACCGCAGTCTCCTCAGCTTGACGATCACGTGTACCTGCCCGCCTACCTCCAGGCTCATCGCTTGCAGCGCCTCGGCCGGCAGTTCCGCAAGGAGCGCCTGCTTGCCGACGAGAACCCTGACGTGGGTGACGGGACCGTCCGGCGTAATCTCAAGCACCTTCCCCGTGTACCGGTTGAGGGCCGGGCCCGGCGGTTTTGTGTCCGAAATATAGATGTCGCGCGGAGGTATGGCGATCTTCCTGATGGTATTGCCCTCGCAGGGCAGGACTATCCGCATGTCTCCGCAGGTTACTTCTACGAGGCCGTGGGAGATCGGGGATGAGTTCTCGCAGGCCAATATATTGGGCGTACCGATAAATTCCCTCACCACGCCGGTCCTGGGGCTAAAGAATATCTCATCAGGCGGGCCTGCCTGCTCGATGCGGCCCGCGTGCATGATCGCTATCCTGTCCGCTATCTCCTCTGCCCCGGCAAGGTCATGGATGACGAAAACCGTTGTAATCTCGAGCCGTCTTAGAAGAACGGCCAGCTCTGCCCTCAGGTATTTGGCCGTCTGGGCGTCGAGACTCGATGTCGGCTCGTCGAGGAGGAGTATCTTCCTGAAAGGGGCGAGCGCCCTGGCGACGGCGACCCTCTGCTTCTCCCCTCCGCTCAGGTTTTGCGTGTATCGTCCTTTTAGCTTCTCTATGCGGAGGGCTGCGAGCAGCTCATCGACCCTGCCGGCGACGACCGCGCCGTTGTAACCCTGCGCCTTCAGGCCGTAAGCGATATTGGCCCTGACGGTGAGGTGGGGGAAGAGCGCCAGGTCCTGAAGGAGATACCCGATGCCGCGCCGGTGCGGAGGGACGCGGTCCATCTTCTTCCCGTCGAAAAGGACCTCGCCTTTGTAATCGACCAGGCCGGCGATGACGTTGAGGACCGTCGATTTTCCAGCGCCGTTGGGCCAAGCGGGCCAAAACCTCCTTGTCCTCGACGGTCAGGCTCAAGTCGCGCAATACGTGCCTGGAGACGTTCTTCAGCTCTATGCGCGGCATGGCCTTCGACCACTGTCCCGCCCCGGCCTACACATACGACCGCCTCTCCGCGAGCATACGCACCCCGTAGAGCAGCCCCAGGCCGATCCCGATGAGGATCAATACGAGTACGGCCGTCCCCTCGATGTCTGCGTTGGCGAGCTTCATGAATATCGCTACGGGCAGGGTCTCCGTCTTCATCGCCATCGAGCCTGCGACCGTAATCGTCGCGCCGAATTCCCCCAGGGCCTTTGCCCACGTGAGGATGGAGGAGGCGATAATGCCCCGCCTGCTCAAGGGGAGCGTGACGGTGAAAAAGGCCCTCGCGGGAGACGCCCCCAGGGTCTTTGCTGCGTCTTCATACCTGGCCGGTATCTCGTCCATTGCCGCTTTTATGAGCCGCGTGGCAATCCCTACGGTTGTGATGAACTGAGCAAGGAGGATCCCGTAGACGGTGAAAACGATCCGCACGCCCCTGTCCTGGATAAAACCGCCGGCAGGGGTATTGAAGAAGATAAGGACCAGGGCGCCAAGGGCTACGGGCGAGACGATCAAGGGAAGTTCAAGCATCGTGTCCACGACCTGCCTGCCGGGGAACCTGTACCGCGAAAGGGCGTAAGCGGAAGGGACCGCAAAGAAGACGGAGACGGCCGTTGCGATTGTCGCCGTGAAAAGGCTCAGCCTGAGCGAAAAAAGCGTCGGCCCGGAGCGGAGCGTCTCAAGGAAAAGGGTCCCGTTGTAGAAGTAAAAGAGACAGAGTATGAGACCGCCGTAAAGGATGAAGATCGAGACGCTCGACGCGACGGCGAGGCGCTTGAACATTACTTCGCTGTCCAATCGGGCGGGAGCGTATATTCCCCGCCTACCGGCTTTTTACCGCCCAGCCAGCGGAAGGCCTCTTCGGGCGAGCCGAAGTAATCGTATTTACGGAAGATCGCTTCGGACTCGGGGGACAGGAGAAAATCGATGAGCTTGCGCGCCCCGTCCTTGTTCCTGCTGAACGCCATGACGCCAACCCGCGACGCCCCTATGCGCCGGACCTCGTCGGGCTTCAGCTTCACGGTCTCCACCTTGTCGGGATACCATCCCTGGAGATAGTGGAAGCCTATGACGGCGTCTACCTGCTTGAGGACGAGGAGCGTGGCGAGCTTGTTGATATCCTCCGCGTAGGTGACGATGTTCGACCTGAAAAGGGCCTTCTCGCGGGCATTGAGCGCCTTCTCCACGATCTCGACCGTAAGGGCGCCGACGTAGACAAGCTCAGGGTTCCCTATAGCCACCCTGACCCCCGGCTTGAGGAGGTCCTTCAGTCCGGCGATATGCTTCGGGTTGCCTTTCTGGACATCGATGCAGGGGACTACGTATGCCATCCCCCGGACGGAATCGGGCACGATCAGCCCTTTGCCTGCCGCCTTCTCCATGATGTCGGGGGACGGGGCGATGAAGAGGTCGCCCTGCTTGACGAGGAGCATCTGGCTGAACAGGGTGGGCGCGCCTGCGTAAATCGCGCTTACCTTGGCGCCGGTATTCTTCTGGAACGATTCGATGATCTCTTCGACGGGCTTTTTGAAGCCCGCGCCGCAGAAAACCTGCAAGCCTTCATCTGCAAGGCCGCCCGCAGCCCATCCGAAAACCAGCGCAACGGCAAAGGCGAAAACCAGGCTTTTTCTCATTATGCGCACCCCATATCTTATTCGGAGCACGGGCAATACCGTGCATATCCCTTCAAGGCGGCAAGGCCCGATATAGTGACGCCGTAGAAGACGACGGGCTTCTTGCCGAGGAAAGAGCCGATCGTCCCGTTTACGCAGGTGGAGCCCGTCGCAAGGATGAGATCGCCCCACGACAGGACTTCGCCGGTCTTTTCGGGGCCTTCAACAGTCAGGCCGAAGCGCAAGGCCCCGATGTTGTCCTTGTCGAGGTCGACGACGCGGAGGGAGAAGGCGCCCGACAATTTCTCGATCATGGCGGGCTGATACCCGATGAAGGCGATCCTCGGCATCCCGAACCGCTCCCTCACGAAGGCGGGAAGCTGCTCCGCGCAGACTTTAGGCTTGCCGTCCTTGCAGTGGACCGTATTGGACACCCGGCCGCAGTGGCGCATGACCGCGTTGAACCCGGCAATGCATACGGCGCGCCCGAAGTTGTCCTTCATCTCCAGGTCCATCAGGTCGTCGAGAGAGCCGACGAAGTTCCCCGGCATGTCGGTGAACGCATGACCCCGCGCGCCCCTGAACGCCGCCTCGACGATGACCTCCTTGCCTTTAAGAAGAGGGTAATCCATCCGGTCCGGCTTGCCGATCGCCTCTCCGGCGGCGAGCGGCCTTGCCGATACGACCGTAAGGGGCTCCTCCATCATGTGCCCTGCTATCGCTCCAAGCTCTGCCCTTATCAGGCTGAAATAATCCATTTTTAGACCTCCCGCTCAACAGATTCGATTGCACTGTCGGGTCTCCTGCCCCCTTGGAATCAGGGGGGCCTCCCCGTTTCGCGCCGCCGATAACGGTTCGATATATACAAGTGACTATAACGCACCGGAAAGAAAAAAGGAAGAGAAAAATCTTTGAATGGGCAGGATTGTCTTATTCGACGCTGCTTTCCCGCAACTGGACCATCACCGCCTCGCCCTGCGCGCAGACCTCGCCTTCCGCAGACATCGTTACGGTGACGATCACCTTCCGCCCCTTGATCTCTTTGACCCTGCCTTTAAGCTCCAGGACCGTCCCCATAGGCGTCGGCTTCAGGTAATCGACCTTCAAAGAGGCAGTAACGAACCGGTAAAGGGGCCGGTCCCCCAATTGAAAACCGCCTTCCCGCATCTTTGCGGCTGCCGCGGTAGCGGCGCCGTGACAGTCAATCAGCGAGGCGATAAACCCACCGTAGGCGTTTCCGGGCGAACCCCCCGTGTAGCACGCCTTCGGCGTGAAACGGCAGATGCTTTGCTCGCCGTCCCAATAGCTCTTGATCCGCCAGCCGTCCTTGTTGAGCGGCCCGCACCCGAAGCAATGGGCAAACTCCTCCGGGTAGTAATCCTGAATAGCCTTATCGCCCATCATGCCCCCTTTCACGCCCCGCCGGCAAGGCAGGCTTAACGATTTATATAATGCGGATAAGACGATGTCAATATGGCTGCCTCCTGGGCAGGGCAAGTACAAGGACTCAAGGCTGGCGCAACATCTGTTGCGGCCTATTAAGATCTGCGGTCGAACTCCTCCAGGCTTGGACTCGCGCCTCCCCGGGTCTCGCCAATGCACGCTTTCATAGTAAGATGGAGTCTTCATACCCGTACTCTATCTCACCGTAAGCCGAGGCCCGCCCCACAGCCGGCCGCCGCTAACGGAATAAAGAGCATATTGGAAGGCGGCGGCAAGAGCGGGCTTTACTGTATCCATTGTTGGGATATTAGGAAGTCGATTTAATTCCCAAGGGGCGCGGGATATGACGGGCAAGAAGCGGCTGTGTATGAGGATGCAGATTTCGTGAAGCGCAAGGGTCGGGGCGCGGAGGCGTACTTTTTGGTACGTCGGAGCGCTCGGCCCGCAGCGCGACGCGAAAGGTGCGCCTCAGACGCAGCCGCATAGCATATCGCCCGGCGAGTTGCGCGCGGGCGGGGGCATATGATAGACTGCGTTACCATCGAAAATGTACGGAAAGGCACGCTGATGAACATCCCCATGATAAACCTGAAGCAACAGTATAAAAAGGTGCGCAAGGGCCTTTTGCCTAAGCTCCACGAGATACTCGACGAGCAGAAGCTGATAATGGGAAGATACTGCGGGGAGCTCGAAAAGGCCGTTGCGGACTTTTCAGGCCTGCCCCATGCAGTCGGCTGCGCGAGCGGCACGGACGCCCTCATCCTCGCGCTCATGGCGCTAGGCATAAAGGGTGGCGACGAGGTCATAACGACCCCATACACGTTCTTTGCGACGGCCGGCTCGATCCACCTTACGGGCGGCAGGCCCGTCTTCATCGATATAAACGCCTCCGACATGAACATGGACCCCGGCCTCCTGGAGCAGGCGATCACGCCGAAAACGCGCGCCATAATGGTCGTTCATCTCTTCGGCAAGCTGTGCGACATGGACGCGGTCCGGGCCGTCGCGGAAAAGCACGGGCTGGCCGTCATCGAGGACATGGCGCAATCGTTTGGGGCAAGGCGGGGCGGCGTTGCCTCCGGCGCCTTCGGCGACATCGCGGCCATAAGCTTTTACCCCACGAAGAACTTAGGCGGCATAGGGGAAGGCGGCATGGTGCTTACGAAGCGGGCCGACCTCTTCGAGCGGGCGAGGAAGCTCAGGGTGCACGGCATGAACGAGCACGCCTACCATCACGAGATGATAGGCATCAACAGCAGGCTTGACGAGATAAAGGCGTGCGCCCTGGTCGAGAAGTTCCCCAGCATGGAGGAGTGGAACCGGAAGCGCATCGCGAACGCCATGTACTACAACGGGGCGTTCGGCGACCTTCCCATAAAGCTGCCGGAGAATGATGGCAAAGGCGACCATATCTTCCACCAGTACGTCATACGTCTGGAGCGGAGGGACGAGCTGAAGGGCTTCCTCCAGAATAAGGGCGTCCAGACGGGCATCTACTACCCCCTGCCACTCCACCTGCAGGAGTGCTTCGGATACCTGGGGTACAAAAAAGGCACATTCAGGGTGGCCGAGGAAGCGGCGCTGACAAGCCTCGCCCTCCCCGTCTACCCAGAGCTTAAAAAAACGGAGAAAGAATACATAGTCGCTTCCGTCAGGGAGTTCTTCGGCAAAGGCCCAACGTCCAGGGGAGGAAAGGCGCGCTAAAGGGGGAGCGATATGAGGAAAAAGGGCTACCATATCGTCAGGCGACCGGGCGGACCCGCGCGGGGCGAAAAGACGGCCGAGGAGATCATAAAGGAGGCAAGACAGGCGGTCAAGGGCGGCTACCGCGAGCAATCCCTCGCGATCCACGGCCTCATCTGCGCGAAGTGCGGCCGTGAGTTCGAGCCCGAGGACAGGCGCCTCCTTACGGTGCACCACCGGGACGGCAACCCCAACAACAACCCCCCGGACGGCTCGAACTGGGAGAACCTCTGCGTCTACTGCCATGACGACGAGCACAGCAGGGGCCTGACGGGGGACTACCACGACCGCAAGAGGTGACGTGCACGAAGGAGACCGCCGGGCGGATTTCGGGGGCCGGAGAGCCCTTTACAACGCAAAGGCGATATTATAAAACATATCCGCGCCCTTCCGTCTGTATAAACGAGGGTGCGGAAAACGAAGATACGGAGGCAACTATATGCGGATAAGCCAGAGGCGGATTTTCTCCTCTATTCTTTGCGCGGCGCTTTCGCTCCTCGTGTGCTCTGCCCTTGTCGCCGCCCAGGAGCAGAACAACACGCCCCGGCTTAAGGGGCCTGAGAGGGGCATCGCCGTTTTCACCGAGTTCTCCGGCGTCACCGTCGGCATAGGCGAGCCGGTGAGAATGGAGCTGGTCCTCGTCAACAAGGGACGCACCGACGAGACGATCAACGTGCGGCCTACCGACGTCCCGAAGGGCTGGAAGGTCACTCTCAAGGGGGGCAGCTACGACGTATCGGGCCTTTACGTCCCGGCGGGAAAGACGAAGAACGTAACGTTGAGCCTGGAGCCGGCTAAGGGCATGCGCCCCGGCGATTACGTCTTCAGCTTCGGGGCGGCGACCGCGGACGGGGCGTTCAGCGCGCGCGACAGCCTCAAGGTCAGCGTGATGACGAAGACGGCCGAGGGCAACGACATACAGCTGACGACCTCGTACCCGGTCCTCCGCGGCCCGACGGACTCGAAATTCGAGTTCTCCCTGGAGGTGCTAAACAAGAGCGAGGCGGACAGGACGCTCAACATCATCGCCCTGGGTCCCGAGAAGTGGGAGATCACCACAAAGCCTGCCTACGAGGAGAAGCAGATATCGAGCTTCAGGGTGAAGGGCGGCCAGAGCCAGAACGTGACGGTCCAGGTGACGCCGGCGAAAGACGCGCCGTCGGGCGAATACCCCATCATCGTCCGCGTCTCTTCGGGAGAGAAGAGGGCGGAAGCGAAGCTCCTCGTAGTGCTTACGGGCATTTACAAGCTGGACGCGGCGACGCCGAACAACCTCCTTTCCATCGAGGCGGTGCCGGGGCAGGTATCGCGGTTCAGCTTCTTCGTCAAGAACACGGGCTCGGCAGTAAACAGCCGCATCACCTTCGATGCCTTCAAGCCCGAGAACTGGACGGTCGAATTCAAACCGGACAAGATCGACGGGCTGAAGCCCGGCGACGTGAAACAGGTCGAGGTGAGCGTGAAGCCGAACGCCCAGGCCCTCGTCGGCGACTACTCCGTAGGCATCGGGATAACCGGCGAAAAGGCCGACAAGACCCTGGAGATGCGGGTGACCGTGCGGTCGTCTTCCGCCTGGGGCTGGATAGGGATAGGCATTATTCTTTTTGTGATCGCCGGGCTTTGCGCCCTCTTCGTCTGGCTCGGGAGACGTTAACGTGGATGGACAGCCTGTCATCGAAACCGTCGGTCTGAGCAAGGTGTACGGCTCTCAGACTGCGGTCGAAAACCTGACGCTGAGCATCGAGGAGGGGGAGGTCTTCGGGTTCCTCGGTCCGAACGGCGCGGGCAAGACGACGACCCTCCTCATGCTCCTCGGCCTCACCTCACCGACCTCCGGCCTGGCGAGGGTCTGCGGCTTCGACCCTGCCAGGGACCCCGTCAGGGTGAAGGAAAGGGTCGGCTACCTGCCGGAGAACGTGGGCTTTTACGATGACATGGACGCGAGGCAGAACCTGCGCTTCGTGGCCAGGCTGAACCGCCTGCCCGATAAGGTGTCCGCCCCCAAAATCGACGCCCTGCTCGACACCGTCGGCCTTCTTGATGAGGCCGAAAAAAAGGTGGGGGCCTATTCCAAGGGGATGCGGCAGAGGCTCGGCATCGCCGAGGTGCTCGTCAAATCTCCGAAGGTCGTTTTCCTCGACGAGCCGACTGTCGGCCTCGACCCGGACGGGACGAACCGGATGCTCGATATGATCCATTCCCTGAGCAGGGACAAGGGCATCACGGTCTTTCTCTCTTCCCACCTGCTCGACCAGGTGCAGCGCATCTGCGACAGGGTGGGCATCATGATTAAGGGTAAGCTGGTGGCGGCAGGCCGTATGGACGACCTCGCCCGTGAGAAGCTGGGCATCGGGACGGGGGAGTTCACCCTCGAGGAAATCTACATGAAATATTTCAAGGAGGCCTGAGGTTGGGCGGCATCTTTTCGATATTCAGGAAGGAAATGGAGGACTACTTCTCCAGCACCAGGTTCGTGCTGATCGCTGCGCTGATCGTGATGGTCGGCATCATCGTCGCTGCTATGGTCGGCATGTCCATCCGGGAAGAGGTCAGGGGCATGGCCAAGCCGACGCTCCTCTTCCTCTACCTCTTCACATCGACGGGCAAGCTCTTCTCCTTCGTCCAGTTCATCGGATTCTTCGGTCCCCTGATCGGCATAGTCCTCGGCTTCGACGCGATCAACCGGGAGCGGGCCTCGCGCACGCTCGCCAAGCTCGTCTCCCAGCCCATTTACAGGGACGCGATCATAAACGGCAAATTCCTCGCGGGCGTCGCCACCATCGCGATTATCCTCGTCTCCATCGTGCTCATCATATCGGGCATCGGCATCCGTATGCTCGGCATCGTCCCCGGTGTCGAGGAGGTGCTGCGCCTCGCCGTCTACCTGGTGGTCAGCCTGCTTTACATCTCTTTCTGGCTGGGCATCTCGATCCTTTTCAGCGTCATCTTCAAGAGCACGTCCACCTCGGCGCTCGCTGCCCTCGCCTTGTGGATATTCTCGTCCTTCCTGGTGCCCCTCGCGGCAGGCTTCGTCTCGGACGCCGTGGCGCCGGTCGGGCAGACGAGCGGGAGCGAGATCGAGGCTGTATTGAAGCACGAGGAGGTACAGCGGATCATATCCCTCTTTTCCCCGACGAAGGTTTACGGTGACGCCACCTCCACCGTGCTCGACCCTATGCGCAAGACGACAAGCTCAGTGGTGCTGGTCGGCCCCCTCGAAAGGATGTCGCAGGAGCGCTTCCAGAACCCCTTGCCCGTTCGGGACAGCCTGGCCATCGTGGCCCCCTACCTCGTCTCGCTCTTTGCGCTCACGTTCCTCTGCTTCGGCATCTGCTACCTGGTCTTCATCAAGCAGGAGATAAGGACGATCTAGCGCAATCGCCGGGGCGCGGAAGCGTTTACGCCCTCCCCTTCACCAACGGATGGTGCTCCTTTTTCAGGTGCGAGCCTTGCGCACCTGGTCCTTGATCCTCTGTATGTGGCCCCTTCCCAGCCCCTTCACCTCGCAGCCGAGCTCGAAATAGCGTTTGATCCGGTCGTCGGAGAGGATGCCGAAGCAGTCGACGACGGCAACCGGGTGGCCTGCGGAAGCGACTATGGCATCCGGGTCGAGGTCGAGATACGGCTCGTGGCGGACGGCGAGGACCAGGGCGTCGATGCCGGAGAGGGCTGCGGGGAGGTCCTTCCGGACCTTGAGGTCTTTGAGCTTCTTCTGGTTGCGGAAGAAGACCGCCTTGCTCGCCGACGGGTAGTCGTCCTGGTTCTCGAACTCCCACCACCTGTCAACGTAGGGGTCATGCACCCTGATCTCCGCGCCCATCTCCGATAAGCGTCTTATGAGCACCTCGGAGCCGCTGTAGCGGGTATCGCCCACGTCTTCCCTGTAGGATGCGCCCAGGATGAGCACTTCGGCGCTCGCTATGGGGACGTTCATGTTGCGAAGTGCGTCCCTGACTACCTGGGCGGCGTGGAGGGAGCGGGTGTCGTTTATGTCGATTGCCAGGGGGGTGATGCGGAAGGTGTCGTCCTCGAAGCCGAGGATGTGCTTATTCGCCCATATGCCAAGGCCCCCGTCTTTCGGTAGGCAGTAGCCCCCTATGCCGGGGCCGGGGAAGATCATGTTGCTGTGGGTCGGGCGCATCTTTATCGCCTTTATCACCTTTACGATATCGACCCCGTTCCTCTCGGCAAAGAGGCTCCACTCGTCGAGGAAGGCAAGGATGGTCGCCCTGTAGCTGTTCTCCACGACCTTCGCCGTCTCCGACTCTATCGGCCTGTCGAGGACGGTGAGGGGGAATTTCTTCGTGTTGATAACCTCGGTAAGGAACTTCACCACACGGTCTTTCGCTTCTTCGTTGACGCCGGAGCAGACGCGCCAGAAGTCGCGGATGGAGGCGACATACTCCCTGCCCGGCATGACGCGCTCGTAGCTGTGGGCAAGGAGGGGGTCGGATGTAATGCCCCTCTGGCGGAAGATCTTCCGTCATGGCGGGCAGGGCGATCTGCTCGGTGGTGCCGGGGGCCACGGTCGTCTCGATGAGGACGAGGCAGTCGGGCCTTATACGGTGGGCGATGATGTCGAACGATTCTTCGAGGGCGCCCATCTCCACGTGGCCGCGTGCGCACGTTGCCCAGGTCGTTCTTCGCGTAGTCGAGCTGGACATCGACAACGACAACGTCCGCGAATTTGAGGACATCGTACACATAGGTGGCGACAAGGGTCTTCTTCTCAAGGACGCACCGTCTTATCATCGGCTCGACCTCGGGGTCCTCCGCCTTCACGGGTGAGATGCCCTCGTTGATAAGGGGTATCTTCCAGTAGCTCCGCGCGCTCGGCCTCTGCATGCCGATTGCGAGCTTGGAGGGCTCGCCTTCCGCGTCCGTCGTGTCCGCTATGATGGCGGCCATGACTGCGCCGACGAAGCCGACGCCCATGACGACTACGATCTCCTGTCCTTTGGCCCTCGCCGCGTTGGCAAGGGCCTCCATGCGGGCGAGCTCCGGGCGATAGTCTGCGTCGCTCGGCAGGGGATAGATGGCGCCGTCGGGGCTGACCGATACGGGGTTTTCCACGAACGTCCTCCTTCCGGAATCGATATTTAACTGTTCACTTGCTTCCGTTCAGACTGCTTTTTGTAGTTTTCCATGCAAGGGGATAGCCGAATCGCTACATAATAACGTTACTCCAAAGACGTTTTTGAAGCAAGCGAAAAATCAGCAGAGCCGATTTCCGGTACGGCTATTCGGCCGTTTCCGCCGTAACGGTAATCCTCTTCCCTTCGATGGCCGTTATCGGGGAATGGCGTCTGAGGTAATCGACCAAGGCGTCCCGCATATCGGCCGCCCGCACGCGCCGGCTGCCTTTCCGGAATCCCGTGAGGCCGTCCCCTCCCTCCGCCAGGAAGTCGTTCGTCGCTACCCTGTACTTCTTCGATTTGTCGAGGGGCGCGCCCCCGACGCTCATGCCCGTCACCTTCCTTGCGCCATCCGCGCTTAGCGCGTATGCGACCTCCATGCCGGAGACCTGCAGCAGGCCCCTCCTGCCGACCGCCGCCTTCCCGAAGATCTCCAGGAGGGCCTCGCCGGTCAGGTCCATGCAGAAGAGGTCGTCGTCGAAGGGGAGGGCCGTGTAGACGCGCTCCATAGTGATCTTCCCCGCTGGGATGTCGGCCCTGATGCCGCCGCTGTTCTGGATGGCGACTTGAGCTCCGGTCTGCGCCCTCATGGAGTCCGCTATGACGTCCCCCAGGCTCGACTCACCGTCGGTCCGCCGCCTCAGGTCGATGCGCGTCTCGCCGACTACCTGACTCAGCATCGGCTTCAGCTTCGCCTCGTACCGCCCCACGAGCCGCGCGGTTTCCCCGTCGGCCGCATCGGCAGGCCCCGACCATACGGTCTTCAGCTCGCCGTTCTCCGTCGCAGAGACGAGCCTCCCCGTTTTCTCATCAACGGTGATCTCCAGGACGCCCAGGTAAAGCCCGCGCGCGCCTGCCTGCACAACGATCGTCTGTCCGGACCGCAAGGGGTCGGCAAGCGCCGTATGGCTGTGGCCCCCCACTATGATATCGATCCCGTGGACCGCTGCGGCGAGCCGCATATCCTCGGCAAGGCCGAAGTGGCTGAGGAGGACGACCAGGTTCGCGCCCTTCCGCCTCACCTCGCCGATAAGGCCGGGCAGCAGCCTTTCCGGCGAGGCGAACTTAAGGCCCGCCACGTACTCCCTCTTGACTGCAAAGGCCGTCTCCTGCGTAGTCATCCCTATTACCGCCACCTTGACGCCCTTCCTCTCCAGGATCACGTAAGGCTTTACCCAGGGCAGGGGCCTGCCCGCCGCGTCCGTGATATTGGCCGACAGGAACGGGAAGCGGGCTTCCTCCGTCATCGCCCGAAGGGCCGCAGGCCCCCAGTCGAACTCGTGGTTTCCGAGCGTCATGGCGTCGAACCGGAGGGCGTTCATCAGGTCGAGCACGGGCCGGCCCTGGAAGAGGTCGGAGACAGGCGCCCCGTGGAACATGTCCCCTGCTGCAAGGAGGATCACGCCGTCCGGGTCGGCTACCCTCTGGGCCTTTATCATGGCCGCCAGGTTTGCCGCCCCTCCGACGGGCCTTTGGGGGTCGAGGGCCTTTTCTATCCGGGGGGTGATATAGCCGTGCAGGTCGTTGACATGGAGCAGGACGAGCCTCTGCGCGCAGGCGGCGGAGAGCGCCATTGCGTGTAGGGCGACTGCGACGAGAAATACTACAAAGACCGATTTACGCAAGGGACACCTCTTGTAGGTCTATCCGGCCGCTGTCCGCCGGCGCACCTTCCTCGGCGCCGCAGCCCAGGCAAACGGGCATGATGCGGCGCACGCAGCGATTGCGGCGAGGAGGGCTATACGGTAGCTGCCGGTGTGGTCGAAGATAAGGCCCCCCGCCCAGGGTCCGAGGGCGCACCCGGCGCCTATCGTCGCCTCGACTACGCCGTAGATGAGGCCGAAGGATTTCCCCTGGAAGAGGTCGGCCGCAATGGCCATGAACATGGGGGCCGTAACGCCCCACCCTACGCCGAAAAGGATGACAAAAGGATAGGCCGCCCGGCCTCGCCCCGATTCGACAAGAAGCAGGAGAAAAACGGCGACTATAAGAACCAGGACGCCGAGGGTGAACGTTGCCTCCCGTCCGGCCCTGTCGGATAGCCACCCCCAGAATATCTGGAAGACGAGAGGTGGCGACGCCCATTATCGCTACCATGATGGCAACGTCCATCCTTGCAAAGCCGCTGTCCACCAGCAGTTGCGGCCCGTGGATGATAATCATGTACATCGGGCAAATGACGAGGAAGGAGTAAATCAGCAGGGACCAGAACCGGCCTTCCCTCGCCGCCAGCTTCAGGGTCCAGTCGGTTCCCGCCCAGGCGGCGTCTACGACCTCGACGCCCCGCCTCTTTCCCTCAAAGGCGCCTGTCCCGTCTACGGAAAGGCCCATCTCCTGGGGGTTTCGCCGCATCAGCATGACGGTAAGCGGGAAGAGGAGAATGAATACGCACCCCGAAAGGACAGTGAAGGCCGTCCGCCACCCCGCGCCCCCGATAACGTATTGCGTCAGCGGAACAAAGACGAACGTCCCGAAGCCCATGCCCGAGACGGCGATGCCGCTCGCCAGGCCGCGCTTTTTCTGGAACCACCGGGAGAGCACGGCGGAGTACGGGCTGATGCTTATGAAGGTGACGCCGAAGGCCGCTATGCCGCCATAGAAGAAGTAAAGCTGCCCAAGCGAGTGGACGCGGCCCGACAGCAGAAGACCGGCGCAGAGCACGATGATGCCGGGAGGGATGACGCGCCTCGGGCCGAACCTGTCGATCAGCATCCCGACGAACGGGGCAGAGCAGGTATAGACGATGAAGGAGACGGATTGCACCCCGGCGGTTGCGGCCCGGCTCCAGTGGAACTCGTCGAGAAGCGCCATCATAAAGATGGCGAAGGTGGTACGCATGGCGAGCCACGTGCCAAGGGAGAGAAAGGCGACGGCGACTATCGTCCAGCCGTAATAGAAGCGCCTAGATGTCAAGGATCAGTTCCCCGAGGGACCGCTTGGGCACATGGTGGACGCCCCCGGCATCGCGCCAGTACTTGTGCTCCCCGCCTTTCATCTCGTCTATCACGACTTTCTCCGCCGCGTATCCGAGGGCGACGACGAGGAGTATCGCATACCTCTGCGGGATTTGTAAGGCGGTCCTCAGCCGCTCCCTGTTTATCGAGTCGATGATGCAGGCCGCGATGCCCTTCTCGGCAGCGGCGAGGGCTATTATGACGGAGGCTATCGAATGGTCCCAGGGGACGGTCTTCGCGAGCCCGGTGTCCGAGACGATCACGATATAGGCCGCGGGGCGCTCCCCTTGCGCCGGGCCGGGCCAGTCCTTCAGGTGGCCCGCCCAGGAGAGACAGGGGAATATGACGCCGTTTTTCTCCGTCTCGCAGGAAAGGATATACCTGCATGGCTGGAGATTGTATGCCGAAGGCATCAGCCGGGCCGTCCCGACAAGCTCCATCAGCACCTCCCGGCCGATGGCCCGATCTTCATGAAATCTCCTGTAGCTCCTGCACCTTGTCACCAGCTCACGCATCGCCATGATCTCCTCCAGGGACTTTTCACCGCCTTGGCACGATCGCGTCTATTATACATCAATTGGACGGGGCGGGGCGATTTTCGGGAGCGGGCTCGGCCTTCAGGGCAAGCCGGCCCAAATGCGCATGAAAGACCGCCTGCCGATGATTACATTATCGGCAGAACGGCCGGGCCACACTTGCGAAAAAAGAAAGGAGGGTCGATATGGCGCTCAAGCCTACCATCGGCGCGTACCTGATCCGCCGCCTCGGGCAAATGGGCATCGGACATGTCTTCGGCGTGCCCGGCGACTACGTGCTGAAGTTCTTCGACCTCATCGAGGAAAGCGATATCCGGCTGGTCAACACGTGCAACGAGCTGAACGCGGGGTACGCGGCGGACGGATACGCGCGCATCGCGGGCGCGGGGGCCGTCTGCGTCACTTACGGCGTGGGGGGTTTCAGCGTCTATAACGCAGTCGCCGGCGCTTTCGCCGAGCGCGTGCCGCTGGTCGTTATCAGCGGCGGACCAAAGACGAGCCTGCGGGGCAGGCTCCATCCATACCTGCTCCATCATACGCTGGGCGACATGAGCCTCCAGCGGGACATCTTCGAGAGGATCACCCAGTCCGCCTTCGTCCTCACGAGCCCTACCCATGCCCCCTGGCAGATCGACGAGGCCCTGGCCGCCTGCGTCAGGTATTCCCGGCCGGTCTATCTGGAGATACCGGCCGACATGGTGACGGAAGGCTGCCCGCCGCCCGGCGAGTGGGCACCCGATACCGCCCTCCACGTCGATCCCGAGGTGCTCGACGAGGCGATCGAGGAGACCCTCGACCGCATATCCGCCGCATCGCGCCCCGTCATACTGGCCGGCGTCGAGGCAGACCGGCTTGGCGCGCGCGACGCACTTTTGAGGCTCATCAACCGCACGGGCTTTCCCGTCGCGACGACCGGCCTGGGCAAAGGCGTCGTCCCGGAGCAGACCAGCGGCTACGCGGGCACGTACATCGGCGCCCTGGCAAACGAGACGGCCCGAAGGACCGTCGAAGACGCGGACCTCCTGCTCTGCCTGGGCGCCTGGATGACGGACCTCGACCTGGGCGGCTACACCGCCCGCCTCGACGAGGGCCGCATGATAGTCGCCAACTCGGAGAGGGTGCGGGTGCGCCATCACGTCTACGAGCACGTCCCCATCAAGTACTTCCTCGAACGTCTGGCGGACTCTGTCCCGAAAAGGGCTGGCGGCGGCCGTGGGGAGCGCCGGGAGGCGGCGCCAGGTGCGCCACCCTATACGGCCTCGCCCGATGCGAGGCTGACTACCGACCGGTTCTGGGACAGGATGAGCCATTTTTTGAAGGACGGCCATATCGTGGTGAGCGACACGGGGAGCTGCACCTTCGAGAGCGTCAAGCTCTCCCTGCCCCAAAAGGCAGACTTCATAGGGCAGGCGTTCTATGCCTCCATGGGATACGGCATCCCTGCGGCCCTCGGCGCGAAGCTCGCCGCGCCGTCGTACAGGCCCGTCGTCTTCGTGGGGGACGGCGCATTCCAGATGACAGGCCAGGAGCTATCGACCGTCATCAGGCACGGGCAAAACCCGGTCGTCTTTCTCCTGAACAACGACGGCTACCAGGTGGAGCGCGCCATATACGACAACGCGTACAACGACATCAGCATGTGGGATTACACGCAACTCGTCAAGGCATTCGGCTGCGGCAAGGGGGTCAGGGTCTCGACCGAAGGGGACCTTGAGGTCTTCCTTGCGGAGGCAGCGGACAACACGGAAGCCCTCATGTTTGCGGAGGTGCGTCTGGAGCGGTCGGACTTCTCGGCTACATTGCGGCGGATAGGCGAGAAGCTGAGATAGGAAAAAGCACCATAGGTCAGGCACGGGCCGTTGCAGACCGCAGCTCGGCAAACAGGCGGGCGAGATCGGCCATCTGGTAGCTTGCGTTGATGCCGCTTGGGTTCGGCAGCACCCACAGAACAGACGCGCCTATCTTCTCAGGCTGCCTGCCGAGGGTGGCGCGCGTCCGCCCGAAGGCCTTCCTGTACGCATCGATGCCGAGGACCGCGACCGTCCCCGGCCGGAACCTGGCGGCCGTTCTTTCGAGCCGCATTGGGCCCTCCCGCAGGGCGGCCGCCGCCAGCTCGCTCGCCTGCGCAGTGGCGCTGTTGACGATATTGGTGATGCCGCAGCCGTATCCGAGGAGGAGCCTCTCCTCGTAGGGCTTGAGCAGCCTGTCCGTAAACCCGGAGGCGAAGAGGGCCGGCCAGAACCTGTTGCCGGGACGGGCAAAATGGTGGCCGACTGCGCCCGAGTAAAGGCCGGGATTGATGCCGCAGAAGAGGACCCGCAGGCCGTGGGC
Source organism: uncultured delta proteobacterium (assembly GCA_963835595.1). Taxonomy (GTDB): domain Bacteria; phylum Desulfobacterota; class Syntrophorhabdia; order Syntrophorhabdales; family WCHB1-27; genus CAWEPK01. The sequence goes on from CAWIGL010000002.1 coordinate 1,050,158, forward strand.
GACGACGTCGGGCACTCCCCTGCCTGCGGCGGCGAGAAGCTCTTCCCTTGTCGGGCGACGGTTGACAGGCGCGGCCATTCCATATGAAGTATAGGGCCGCCCGGTAGGCCCGCGCAATCTTTTTCGGCCTTCTCCGGCGGGCCGCTTGACAATCCTCGATGCATTGCTTCACATTATCGCATGTCCGCCAAAGGGGGCTTCCCGCAGCGGCAGATTACGCAAAGGAGGGCAGGATGGAGAACGAGATCGCCGAGCTGAACAGCCTCTGGAGGCCGATACGCCCTTATCTCGCGCGCCAGGTCGGAGAGCTTTACGGCCGCGGGGATGGAAGCGTCGTCGAGATAGGACCTTTCTCCGGCCTTGCGTTCGAGCTCGCCGCAGCCGGCATCGGTGAGTCATTCTATATGGCCGTCTTCCCGCACCGGGTGATCGGACCTTTGCGTGAAGAGGCGGAAACCCTGGGCGTCCCCGGCCGGGTGCGCGTCGTAGAAAGCGACCCGCAGCTTTCCGGCCTGGCAGACGGCGCCTTCGACCTCGCAGTCTTCAGGGGGGCTTTTTTCTTCCCCTCGTTTTTTACGCCCGACCTCAAGGCCGTCTGCCGGGTGCTGAAAGAAGGCGGCACGGCGTTCGTAGGCGGAGGGTTCGGCCGGTACACGCCGCCTGAGGTCATAGACGCCATCAAGGACCGCTCGAAGGAGTTGAACCTCTCCATCGGCCGCGTCCATTTTTCGGAAGAAGATTTGCGGGCGGCCGTCCGGTCTGCCGCGCTTGCGGAAAAGGCCGACTTTATAACCGAGGGCGGGCTGTGGGTGGTGCTGCGGAAAGGAAAGGCAGGGCAATAGGAGCGGCCCGACAGCCGCCCATCTAATACTCCGACAGGTCCGGCTTCGCCCGCCTGGCTTTCTTTGTCGTCTGCAAGTGCTTCATCTCCAGCACCTTCTCTTTCGCCCGCCTTGAGCGCCGCCTTTTCTGCCGCCTCACCTTCTCGATGGCCTTCTGCTGTTCGCTTTCTTTGCCCTCGATCATATTCTCTATCTTCTGCACGAGGAGCCTGCGCGCAAAGAACCGGTTGGCAGCCTGGTAGCGCTCCCGCTGGCACTTCACCTCAAGGCCCGTCGGCAGGTGCTTAAGGTAGACGCACGTGGAGACCTTGTTGACGTTCTGGCCTCCGTGGCCCCTTGAGCGCACGAACCGCTCCACGATGTCCGATTCCCGTATTCCCAGGCGCTCCATCCGCTCCTGAAGGGCTTTTTCCTTGTCGCTGCTTATCATCTGCCTTTCACTCCGAAAAGAGTATAAACTTAAAAGAAGACGGTGTGAAGTCCTTCGCCGAGGGACGCACCCGGCTGCCCGCAGCCGCCCGCCCGCTCCCTTGACGCGCTCTGCCGAAGTCCCTTACAATCTACTGTGTTTTCACTCGGCCCCCTGCGCCTGTCCGCGCCCTTTATCCTCGCCCCTATGGCAGGGGTGACCGACCTGCCCTTCCGGCTGATCGCCAGGGAATTCGGCTGTCCCCTGGCCTTCACGGAGATGGTAAACGCCCGCGCGCTTGCTTTCGAGAATTGGCGGACCCTGGACCTCCTCAGGTCCGCGCCGCAGGACAGGCCGCTGGGGGTCCAGCTCCTCGGTCGCGACCCGGAGCTTCTAGTCCACGCCGTCGAGAGGCTCGCCGGCTGCCCTTACGATGTCATCGACCTGAACGCGGCCTGCCCCGTCCACAAGGTCACGAAAAAGGGTGAGGGGGCGGCCCTGATGCGCGAGCCCGCCGTCCTGTCCAGGCTGGTGCGCGCCCTCGTCGCCTGCTCCCCCGTGCCCGTCACCGTAAAGATACGCTCGGGCTGGGACCAGACATCCATCAACGCGCCGGAGATAGCGCGGGCCATAGCGGACGCCGGGGCGGACGCCGTCTGCGTCCACGGCCGCACGAGAAAGCAGGGCTATGGCGGCAGGGCCGACATGGGGGTCGTAAAGGCCGTGAAGGAGGCCGTCCGCATCCCCGTCATCGCAAGCGGCGACGTTCTCTCGGTCGATTCGGCGCTCAAGACCTTCGAGGCTACGGGGTGCGACGCAGTAATGGTCGCAAGGGGCGCCCTCGGCAATCCCTGGATATTCCGCGACCTTGCAGCCGCCTATAAAAGCGGAAAAGCTGCACCGGATGCAGGGCGCGAGGCAGATGCGCATCCGGCAGGCCGGATGCGCGGCAGTTCGACAGAAGAAGTGAAGGCCGTGATGGAGCGCCACCTCCGGCTATCCGTCGCCCACCACGGGGCCGCGAAGGGCGTCATCGATTTCCGTAAGTCCTTCATCTGGTACAGCCGGGGGCTGCCGAACGCGCGGGTATTGCGGCCGAAGGCCGTTCGCGTCACCGGCGTCGATGAGATGCTGGCCCTCATAGGCGAGCTATAAACGCCTCGATCGCGCCGTTGACCTCCTCCGGCTTCTCAAGCATTACCATGTGGCCCGCGTCCCGGATCAGGGAAAGCTGCGACCCGCTGATCTGCTGCGCGAGATATTCCGAATATTTAGGGGGCGTAAGGAGGTCATCCTCGCCCACCATTATAAGCGTGGGAAGCCCTATCGATTTGACCGTCTCCATCACGTCCGCGCGGTCGCAGGCCGAGAAATCGCCGTGGATGACCTCTTTCGGCGCTGCCATCATCACCGCGATGCCTGCATCGACGAGGGCACGCGGCGCTTTTTTCGAAAAGGCGTAGCCCATGATCGCTCTCACGGTATTTTCCTTGTCCGCGAGTATCCCTTCGAGTATCCGGGGGAAGACGCGAAGGCGCGCCCCCGTCCCCACGAGGATGAGACCGGAGAGGAGGCCGGGGCGGTCGAGGGCGATGAGGGCGGCTATGACCCCGCCCATCGAGTGGCCCGCCAGGCAGCAGCCGGCGAGGCCGTTCTCCTCGATTGTCGCGGCCACGCAGCCTGCGTAATCGGCTATCTCCCGGAAGCCCTCCCCCGGCGATTTGCCGTGGCCCGGCAAATCCATAAGAATGACCTCGCATATCTTATCGAGGTTCTTCTGAAAGCCCCAGGCGAGAGAGCTGCCTCCTGCGCCGTGCACGAAGAGCACCTTCTTCCCGCTGCCGTATCGCTCCAGGTGAATCTCCATCGCAACCACCCACAATTATATTGCAAAAGGACGGACAGCCATTATAGTATGACGGCATGAGGGTGTTTGCAACCGCAATGGTCCTTTGCCTCCTCTGCTGCGCGTGCCAGAAGGCGCCCGCGCCCCCTCCCCAGAATACCGCCCGTGAGGTCCAGCAGGACGACCAATACAAGCGCGAGCTTGACGAGATAAGGAAGAACATCAAGGGCGATCTCAGGATCAAGCTCAAGCGGGACGGGAAAGGGGAATCGTATAGCTGGGAGATCACCGGCAAAGACCCGCATGAGGTCCTGAAAGCGAACGATGTCCTGGCGAGGAAGCTGGGGCGCTAGGCGAGCGGGCTCCGGCGTACCGTGCCTACCATCGTGTCGACGAAAAAAGACAGAAACGGATTTGGTTTAGCTTTTTTTCAAAGTCGCAACGATGGTGATAATGCGCGACGCTTATGGATACTGCGGCAGGAAGGCCAGCCCCCTCGTCTCGTCCATGCCCAGGGCGACGTTCATGTTCTGCACCGCCTGGCCGGAGGCCCCCTTGACGAGGTTGTCTATCGCCGAGATCAGTATGAACCGCCCGTCCTCGAAGGTCTTGATTCCGATATCGCAGTAGTTGGAGAACCGCACGAAGCGCGTGTCCGGGTACGCCCCCTCGTCCAGGACGCGCACGAACGGCGCATCCTTGTACGCCTCCCTGTATATGTCGAGCAGCTTGCCCGCCGGCACGTATTTCTTGAGGCAGCCGTACACGGTCGTCAGGATGCCCCTGTTCATCGGGAGGAGATGGGGCACGAAGGTCACAGAGACATCGGCGAGCTTCGAGAGCTCCTTCTGTATCTCAGGCTCGTGCCTGTGGCTTCCCACACCGTAGGCCCGGAAGCCCTCCGCCACCTCGCAGAAGAGGTTGCCCAGTTTCGTCTCGCGGCCTGCGCCGCTGACGCCCGACTTCGAGTCGATGAAAATACGCCCGTCCGCAAGGCCGTTCTTGAGCAAGGGGAAAAGGGCGAGGATCGCGCTCGTCGGGTAGCAGCCGGGGTTGCCGATGAGCCGCGCGCCCGAAAGCTTCTCGCGGTAAATTTCAGGAAGGCCGTAGACGGCCTGCGGCAGAAGCTCGGCAGCGGGGTGCGCAGCGTAAGTCTTCCCGTAGAGCGCGCCGTCCTCGAACCTGAAATCTGCGGCGAGATCGACGATGAGCGCCCGGCCGTCGAAAAGGCCCTTGGCTGCGCGAGCCGAAACGCCGTGGGGCAGGCAGAGGAAATATACGTCGCAGGCGCCCCTGTAGTCCCCGTCGGTCGCTTCCAGGGGCGCATCGAGCCTTCCCCTGAACAGGGGGAAGACCTCCGAGATCTTTTTCCCCCTGTAAGTGTTCGATGTGATTAAGGTAATCTTTACGTCGGGATGGCCGAGGAGGATCGACAGGAGGACGGCGCCCGTATATCCCGTGGCCCCGAGTACCCCTGCGCGCAACATGGCCTGTTATCTCTTCGAGAACTGGAAGCTTGCCCTTGCCGCCTTCTTCCCGTACTTCTTTCTTTCCTTGACCCTGGGGTCCCTCGTGATGAGACCCTGTTTCTTCAGAAGGCCCCTCAACCCCCCGTTGAACTCAAGGAGGGCCTTGGCTATTCCGTGTCCGAGGGCCCAGGCCTGGGCAGGCACGCCGCCGCCGTAGATGTTGGCGACGACATCGAATTTGTCGGCGTTCCCGGTGATCGCGAAGGGCTTGTTCACCATCAGGCGCCATTCTTCGAGGGGAAAATAGTCGTCGAGGGCCCTTCCGTTGACGACGTACTGGCCCTCGCCCGGCTTTATCCATACCCTTGCGACTGCGGTCTTCCTTTTCCCCGTTGCGTAAAACCTTTTCTCAGGCACTCCTTACCTCCTTCACGTCGAGCGTCTCGGGCGTCTGTGCCTTGTGGGGATGCTCGCTCCCCCTGTATACCTTCAGCTTCTTCAACATCCGCCTCCCGAGCGCGTTCTTGGGAAGCATGCCCTTCACCGAAAGCCTGATGACCTCCTCCGGCTTCGTCGCAAGAAGCGTCTTTGCGTTGACAGACCGCAAGCCTCCGGGGTAGCCGCTGTACCGCGCGTAGGTCTTCTGCTGGAGCTTGTTGCCCGTCAGCTTGACCTTCTCTGCGTTGACCACGACCACGTAATCCCCGGTATCGGTGTGCGGCGTGTAGATAGCCTTGTGCTTCCCTCTCAGAACAGCGGCAATCCTGGCCGACAGCCGCCCGAGGACGGCGTCGCTCGCATCCGCCACATACCACTTTTTCTTCAGGTCTTCTTCTTTCGGAAAAAACGTATCCATCCGCACACCCTTTGCCTAAAGGTAATATAATTGTAAGTTCAAGTCAAGAAAGGAAGGTTACTTCTTTCCTGCGTTTCTCTTCGAAGCCTTCAGAGGATTGAGCTTCTGCTCCTCTGCCTTCGCCGCCTTCTTAACATGTGTGGCCATAGAACAGCTTGCGTTTTGCCACTTCTGCGCCGGTAAGGGGAAACTGCTGCAATATTTGCCCGTCGAGAACTCAACTACCCTGGTGCACCCTTCGCAGCTCTCTACGACGGCGTAGCACTTCCCCCCGTTATACGAACAGCCCGTCTTTTTCATAAACAGGCATTCGACACCAGGTTTTTGCGTTTGGCACTGCATAACGGCATCACCTCCTTTTTTTCCGTTTTCAAGCACAATATATAACTATAAATCGGCAGCATTGTCAAATGGTCTTTGGCCTGCCGGCGCACAAGCACCCGGCGCACATTGCATCCAAAAGAAGGACGAGCGCTTCAATCGGCGACGCTACAGCAGCCCCTCCGGTTTTATGCCGACTATCACTGCGCCCCAGTGGCGGCCGTCCACGTGGACGGGCATGGATAGGTCGTTCAGGATTGCGCCCGTATCCCTGCTGTAGGTTTGGAGAAGAAAGGGCTTCGTGTTCTTGGAGCGTCTCTTTTCGGTCTCGTTCGAGAAGTAGATGCGCCTGTGCCGGCTGTAGGCGAGGTCGGTCTCGTAATTGCCCGTCATCTCCCTCTGGGTCCGGCTGTTGTGGGTCCCCACGTAGCCGTCGCTATCGGTCAGCAGACAGTAGACCGCCCCTTTGATTTCCTGGAGCCCCTTATCGAGGATGGGCTGGGTCTCTTTGTCGGCCCACGCGTTGTATCCGATGGTATATTTTTGGGGGTTCGTGTTGGGGATGGGCCTGTAATCCTTGTCAAAGATATTTATGCCGTGGTTGTGGGCGTCCTGGAGCTTCTGCTGGAGGATGTCCCTGTACCTGGTGACTACGGCAAGGGTTTCCTGTAAAGGGTCGGCCCCGATCTTGAACAAGGAGACGGCCTCCAGCATATTTTCCGTGATCCTGCCCAGGTCCGACGAAAACCCGGTCGATTCCTCCAGCTTTCCGGCAACGTTGACGCTCAGGGAGTGGATGTCCTTCACCTGCCTGTTGATGTCCTCGTTCGTCCGGGAGAGTGCCTCGATGGCCGTCGCTATGCGGGCAAGCTGGTCGCTGTTGTTCTGGAAGTCTTTCACCATCCTGACGAAGTTGTCGGAGGTCCTGCCGACTGTCTCCTTGGTGGTGCGCATGTGCTCGCTGATCTCCCCCGTCTCGCGCAGCGTCCGCTCGACCTGGCGAAACATCCTGTTCACGTTGTCCGATATCTCCTCGGTCGCGCTCTTGACCCTCTCCGCCAGCTTCCTCACCTCATCGGCCACGACTGCGAAGCCCCGTCCCTGCTCGCCCGCCCGGGCCGCCTCTATCGCCGCGTTGAGGGCAAGGAGGTTCGTCTGGTCGGAGATGTCGGCAATCAAAAGGATGATGTCCTTTATCTTTCCCGAGCTGGTGTTAAGCTCCTGCACCGCCCCGGTGAACCCGGCGAGCTTGTCGGTGACCTGGGCCATCTTCTTGTTCACGTCTTCCAGCTCGCCCAGGGAAAGCCCTGCGGCGGAAAGATTCTGCGTGGTGGAGGCCGATATGTCCCCTGCATTGCGGGAAATCTCGTTGGCCGCTTCCGTAACGTTCGTGCTGCCGTTCAGGATGACCTGCGACAGGTCGCCCTGCTCTTTCGCGCTCGCGTACGAATCCTTGACGCGCTTTGCCGCCTTGGTGGAGGCAACGGCGATCTCAAGACCCATCCGCCTCGATCCTGCCAGCATATCCCTCACGCTCCCGGCAAGGCGATTGTAGTTCTCGCATAGTCTGCCCAAATCGTCGTCGGACGAAACGGGCGCCTTTTTGGAAAAGTCTGCCTCCGCCAAAAGTGCGGAGACGCTTTTCAGCGGCCGGACGATCGACGACCGCAGGTAAAGCATCGAGACCGCGCCGGCGAGACCGCAGGCTGCGGCCGATGCGGCAGAAACGATAATGGGATGCCCGGCAAGGCAGATGACCGTAAGCCCGGACAACAGGACGACAAACGGGCAGAAAACGGCAACGCCTATCTTTTTCCCCAAGGTGCTGCCTGCTGCCTGAGCCATGTTCTAACCCCCTATCGCGACGCGGCCGTACCGATCGCCCGTATACGCCGGCACGTACCCCTATCTCCTTATATTCGGGCGACAGAGGAAAAACTTTAGGCTTTTGTAAGCCTTATCTTTGCCGCCGTGCTCTCTTGCCGGAAAGTGCGCGGGACCGGCTTAACTTTTTTCCCCGTCCGTCGATAAGAATTTCAATGCAAGCAACGTCGCCAAGGGAAAAACTGCTCGCAACGGCAGAGACGCTCAAAGTGCTGCCCACGCTGAGCACTATTATCGACGAAGTCCTCCGCATCCTCGCGGACGACAACTCCTCTTTCCACACGCTTTTCAACGTAGTGAGGTACGACCAGGCCATATCGTCTAAGGTCATCAGCATCGCGAACTCGGCCTATTTCAACAGGGGCACGCAGATAGTCCACCTGGAAAGGGCAATGGTGTCGATAGGCTTCGACGAGATACGCAGGATCGTAATGTGCCTCGTCTTCCTGAAGGAGATGCTGGGACGCTGGAAGCTGAGCCAGGAGGACCTCGCCTCCCTATGGAGCCACACCCTTGCCGTTGCCTGCGCGGCAAAGACCCTTGCCGAGAAGACGATGACCGAGGACCGCGAGAAGGTCTTCACCGTCTCGATCCTCCACGACCTGGGGAAGGTCCCCCTCTTCCTGTACGGCGACCGCTACCGGAAGATGCGCGAGGAGGCGCGCAGCACGGAGAGGGACATCTGCCCCATGGAAAGGGAGGCATTCGGCATCGACCACGCGGAGCTGGGCCATTTCATGGCCGTAAAGTGGAGGTTCCCCGAAGAGTTTGCCGCTGTGATTCTGAGGCACCACAGACCGAAAGAAGAAGAGGAGCCCCTTGTCGATATAGTGGCGAAGGCCGATATGTTCATCGACAGGCCGGGCGTGGACCTGGGGCCGGCCGGCGCTATTCTGAGAGAGGAGGCCGACCGGATAAAGGCCGAGACGACGAGGGTCGCCGGGCTGCTCGGGGTGTCGTGATGCAGGGGAAGGACCTTCCCGCCCAGTCTCTGCTGTTCCAATGGGACTTCTTCGAGAGGACGATCAGCAACTACTCCATCATCATACGGATGTTCCAGCATATGGAAGCGGAGAAGGGCCTGCTCTCGCGCATGCCCAGGGTATTCGTCGAGGAGACGCTTTTCGACAGTTGCCAGCTTGTCCTGAGAGGCGGAGGGACGCAGGGCTTTTTTGCCCTCGACCGCAAGCTGCGCGAGATAGACTGGGAGGACCTGGAGCGGCGGAAGGGCAGGGTCTTCTCCCCGACCGTGGTCCGGGACGCCTTCGGCTACGGGACGCTCTACGTCTACCCCCTCAAGCGGTCGATACACGTCTTCGGGTACCTCATTCTGGGCAAGAGGCAGCCGGTCAGCCTGGACGCGAACATCACGCGGGACCTGGAGCTCCTCTGCGAGATCATGAACCGCTTCATCCTCCTCAACATGCGCATAGACGAGCTGAAGGCCGCGGAGGACGCGAAGGTGCGCACCCTCGATGCGCGTCTTGCCACGACGAAGACCCTCCTCGAAAACATCATAGACCAGTTCCCCCATGCGATGTTCCTCCTGGACAAGAACGGGGCGATCTGTTTCGCCAACATCAACGCAAGGGATGGGTTCATGGGCGGCAAGGACCCTACGGGCGAGAAGCTCGAAGACGTGCTGCCCGGGGTCGAAAAGGGCCTGCTTGGGAAGGACTTCGTCCTCCAGGGCGAGCTGCACCACAGGCGGGGAAACGTCTACAGCCTCTATAACCTCGAAAGCTATCCCATAAAGGACGAAAAGGGGAAGACTGCCTTCAAGAGCATCATCCTGAAGGACGTGGCCGACGAAAGGGCCGTCGAGGAAGAGAACATATACAAGGACAGGATGGAGAGCATCGGCAAGCTCGCCGGGGGCGTCGCTCACGACTTCAACAACGTGCTGACGGGGATACTCGGCTACGCCTCGCTCGTCAAGAGGATGGCGCCGCAGGAGGGCCAGCTCGCGCGGTACGCCGAGGTCATCGAGAATTCGGCGAAAAGGGCTGCGAGCCTGACCGAGCACCTCCTCAACTTCTCGAGGAGGCAAAGGGCAAAGACCGTAGACATGGTCGATATCAACAACCTCCTCGGCGACGTGCTCTTCCTGGTCCGGGAGAGCTTCAGGACAATCACTGTGGAGAAGGAGTTCGAGGAGCCGCTGCCCCACATCAGCGGCGACGCCGGCGAGCTGCAGCACGTCTTTCTCAACCTGTGCGTCAACGCCAAGGACGCGATGGGCGAGGGCGGCACGCTGACGATCAGGACGCACAGGGCCGCCATTGGCGAGAACGGGTACGTGGCAGTCAAGATCCAGGATACGGGACCGGGCATCGACGAGGCCGTAAAGGCAAAGGTCTTCGAGCCGTATTTCACGACCAAGACGGAGGGGACGAAGCTCGGTATGGGCCTCTACCTCGTCCAGAAGACGGTCAAGGCCCACGGCGGCTTCATCGAGATGGACAGCGAAAAGGACAAGGGTACGACCTTCACCCTCTATTTCCCCGTTGCGGCGGCCGGAAACGGGGTAGCCCACGAGCCTGCCCCCGCTCCCGAGCCCGACCTCGTGAAGCGGACGGTCCTCGTAGTAGACGACGAGGAGGTAGTGAGGGAGACTACTGAAAGGCCTCCTTGCGAGCGAAGGCTTCGAGGTGCTCCACGCTGCCCACGGGGCCGAGGCCGTCGAGCTCTTCAAGGGCAAGGCAGGCTCGACAGACCTCGTGATCCTCGACATGATAATGCCCGGCATGAAGGGCGAAGAGGTGCTCAAGAGGCTGCGCCGCATGTCGAAGTCGCTAAAGGTCATCATATCGAGCGGCTTCATGACCGAGGAGCAGCGCGACAAGCTCCGCGAATACGGCGTAGACGGCTTCCTCGACAAGCCTTACGGCGACACCGACGCAATCAGGGCCGTCAGGTCGGTAATGGCAAAAAGCAAAAAAGCATAGAAAGATCGCAGCGCCTTATCCCTGTTTTCCCATCTTCGACGCGGCGGCTATCCTTCTTCTCACCTTTTTCCATGATCGGGTGGTGAGGAAGCTCTCCTCCATGTTCTCCACCATGCGCACGAACTTCTTCATGGGCACCGCAAAGGTGAGCGCATCGGGCGGCACGCAGGGGCGCGCCGAGACGTCGAGCATCCCGATGACGGCCCGCGGCCTTTCTGCGTCTTTCTCAAGCCAGGGGTACTGGACGATAGTCGAGCAGCCCGCGCCGAAAGGGGAGAAGACGGCGTTCGGGTCCGCCTCGTCGAACCCGGCGAGGGTGAAGAGGCCGGAGAGGACGTCGGGCGTGGCGAAGAAGATGACCACGTCCGGGTAGTCCGATTCGATGAGCCTGTCCCATCGCTTGAAGACGATGAACTCGGCCGGCGCCTTGAATGCGGGCTGCCTCTTCATCACCTCCCTCACGAGGTCGGGCGATTTCTTGTACCGCTCCCCCTCCAGCTTCCCCGGTATGCCGTAGGAGAGGAAATATTCGAAATCCGGCATGAGCTCGCTGGAGAAGCCGAGATACCTCCTGCCCCCGGCGCAGCCGATCGCGTCGGCGTTGAAGGCCACGTCCTTGCCCCGCCTCGCCTTTGCCAGGTCGCCGATCAGGCACCGGTGGTCCGTCGCCGGCTTCGGCATCTCCGTTCCCGGCGGCCTTTCGTCCGTATAGAAGAACGAGATGGGAAGGTCGCTGCCGTCGAAGTATTTCTTCCAAAGGCGCTCAAATTTGTCCTTGATCGCCATGTCCATGATCGACGCCTCCTTTCAGATCGCGCAATGATTGCGCATTAAAAAAAGCTAAACCAATGTTTTGGGCGAGCTGTATTACACCCCTGTGTGGGATATAGAGTATTATAAGACTTTTAACAGCAGCGAATAAAGCTCGTCGTGTTGCGCGGCCCGTCAGACGCCGCGCTCCGCAAGCTCCGTCAGCCTTCCGAGGTCTGCGCGGATCGCCTCCGGGTCGAACGCATCGCCGCCCCATTTCCAGAGAAGGAGGCCGGGGTTGTAAGCAAAGCCGAGGGGCCTCGCGATCAGCCGCGCGGGCAGCGGCGTGCGCGCAGAGGTGACGAAAAGCGCCCGGAAATCGACCGCATCGGAGAGGGCGGCCATAGCCTCCCGCAAGGCTGCGTCGAGCAGGCCGATATCGCCTCCCCGGTAAAACCGGAAATTGCCCCGGACGGGATATTCGAGGAGCAGGTATGAGCTGACCGGGCCTTTCCTCTCGTCCCCGATAGACGCTGTAACGCATCGTGCGGCCGCCGACCTTCCCGGAGAGCAGGAGGGTGCGCAGGAAGAACGACACCCGGTATGCGCCCGCCTCGCAGAGCGGCCGGGCGACGGACAGGTACTTCGCGTGGTATCGCCGGTATTGAAGGCAGGCGCCTGCCGTTATCATGGCCGCAATAAAGGCGAGACACGCAGCTATGACCGCAAGGGCGCTCATACGTCGAAGCCCCCCTCCAGCACGACCGCGCCCGTCTCCACGTCGAAGATCTTTACCGTGCCCGCCTTCGTATCGAGGACGCCCGCCGTCTTGCCGTAAGGGCTCGACGGGTTGGGGATCGTCGGCGTGCCGGGGTTTACGATCAGGCTCCCCCCTGCCTTCTTGATCCGCGGTATATGGCTGTGGCCGTGCACGAGGACGGAAAGGCCGAACCTTGCGACCAGGTTTTCGAGGTCCGCGTCGCTCTTGCCCTCCCCGTGGATGACGAGGAGCCTTTTGCCGTCGATCTGGAGGAAGGCATAGGGGGACAAAAGGGGCGGGTCGAGGACGAGCTGGTCCACGTCTGCGTCGCAGTTGCCCCTGGCGATCATGATCGGCACGGGAAGCCCGTTGATCTGCTCCGCCAGGGCGGACGTATTGTATCCGTCGGCAAGGGGGTTTCTGGGACCGTGGTAGAGCACGTCGCCCGCGTGGAGGATCATCTCGACGTCCCTGAAAGGCCCCTCCAGCGCCTTGCGGAAGCCTTTGACCGAGCCGTGGGTATCGCTGACAAGACCGATCTTCATGCCTTTATCCGTCCCTTTGTTCTCTTTCGCGCCTTTTTTAGCGCCTCCAGACCAGGACGACCCCTCCCTTCGCCTCGGCTGCGTAACGCTGGGACTGCCTCAGCTCGTGGACGAGCCGCGCCGGGTCTTCCACTGTGAGGACTATCTTTCCCGTTTGCTTCAGGTATGTCATGGCCCTCCTCATGTACGCCCGCGCAAGCTCTTCCGGGGGGAACCGCTCCTCCCAGATATAAGCGAGGGCCGGCCGGGCAAAGATCAGGTCGAAGCCGTCGTTCAGAAGGAACGGGAACTCGACCTCCATGTGAAAGAAGTGTTTTTTTGCGGCCATCTCCCTTGCGGAAGCGTACCAGTCCTGCCTCCTTGCCGCCTGCCAGGGCGCCTCGTCGCCCTCGATGTTATAAACTAGCTCGGTTATTTTCTTCGGTTCAAGGGTCGCGTCGAAATACGAGGCCGTCGCCAGGTCCATGATCTCCCCGAGCCTGCCGAGGACCGTGCAAAGCCGGGCGTCGGTCTCGCCCTTCACCACCGCGTCTTCCTTTATCCTGCTGGAGAGGGTCGAGGAGAACCGCTCCATATATTTAAGCCTCCCCATCACGCCCGAGAGCCCTTCGAGGGCGCCTGCCGATACGCTGAGCAGGGGGTTCCCCAGCCGGTAGCTCGGGGCTGCCGCGCCGAAGCGCGAGCGCATCGCGTTCTGCAGGACGTCGAGGGGAAAGGCCTGTTTTTCGACGCCGTGGAGCACGCGGCCGAGGATAAACCTGTGGAGAAGGGGCTCGTTTTCCCATTCGGCTATGAAGGAGCGCTTCTCCCGGTATGGCAAAAGGAAAGAAAGGTAGGAGACCGTCTCGACCAGCCGGGCCGCAAGCGCCCCGAACCCAGGAGTCATATCAAGGATTCTGAGGGACAATAGAGACTCCTTGGTGCGCTCCCCTGCGGCGCCGGTGATTATCTCCTCAAGGTCGATCTCAGGCTCGTCCCCCTCGACGAAAAGATAGCCGAAGATATCGCACTGGTCATGCTCGCGCACAGGCGCACGCGGCATAGGTCGCGGAGCTTCCGGGCCTTCCGCATCCCGGCCGCCGCCGTCCGCACCGGTCAGCCTGCACCCAGGGAAAAGCTCCGTATAAAGCGGAGGGGCCAGAGCGCCGGCCTGCCCCAACAGGTCCGAATCCAGGGCATGGATGGCGCGCCGCTTTTCGGCGAGGTAGGCGATAAGCTCTCTCCTCTCTTCCTCGAGGAAGGCGCCGAGCGTCCCGCCGAGGCCGGCGCAGGAGAAGACCTCGCAGAAAAGGTGCAGGGCATCCTCGTCGCCGTCTGCGACGGCCTTTTCGAGGTCGATCTCCACGAGCTGTTTTTCGAAGGCGGACGGCCTTTTCAAAAGCAGCCAGCTCTTGCCGTTCGTCAGTACGCTCCAGGGCGTCCCGGCCTTTTTCGAAAGGTAGATGGACTGATAGAGGGGTATGCGGTTCTCGAGCTCCAGGTAGAAGCCGCCGATGCCCTCCTGCAGGTTCCGCCCGTAGCGCTTTACGAGGAGCACGGCAAGGGCCCGGTCGTAATACTGCTTCGTGCCCCAGTGGGGTGCGCTCCCTGTCCGGTCCTCTTCCGACCTGAAGAGGGCAAAGTCGGGGGGCAGCATCTTCTCCTCGAAGAACTTGGGCTTCGACTCGAAGACGTAGCCGAGCACCTTCAGGATAGGTTTTACGAGGCTGGTCTCCGTCTGGATCTCGCTCGCCCTTGCCCTCATATGCTCGAAATTCTGCATGATGCCGGAGAGGGCGGCGCAGGCTTCGGCCTTGCGGGGGAGCGCAAGGAGGCGCTCCGTGAGAGTGGCGGATAGGAGCGTGTTTCTTGGAAATCGCAGGAGCATCTTCTTTCCGAAGGCCCTCTTACGGGTTGTTGCTCTGCCCTACGTCGATCCACTCGGCGAGCATCGAGGCGTGGTCGGGCTCCATGTGGAGGGTTGAATAGAGAAAGACGCGGCCTGTCGATGTCGCCGTCTGCGCAATGTCCTTGTAGTCCGCCGTGACCCCCATGCGCTCGACCTCGCCCTTGACGTCCTCCGCCGGCAGGTCGAAGGGCGGGCCGGCGAACACGTCGAGCGGGACGGGCCTGGGATAGGCAGCGCTGCTTTCGCGCACGACCTCCGCGATGAGCGCCGTCCTGTCGCTTTTCTTGCGAAGCAGCAACAGCGCGTAGACCTCCGTCATCGCTTCCGACGAGTAATAGTGGCGCTCGCCCCCAACGGATGCAAGGGCGCGCAGGTCCTGCATCGCATCTTCGGGGAGGCCGCGCCCTTCCACGATCGACCCGACATCGAGGCCGGCCGTATCGAAGCCCTTTTCCGCGAGCCCAGCGCGGAGCTCGCCCTCCGGGATAAGGCGCCCCTCGCAACTCGCCTCGCGTATCAGGACGGCCGCCGCCTGCGCCGCCTCGCGTTTATTAACTATCCCTGTTTCCGTCATTGCCCTTCCCTTAAAAACGCCTGTCGCATCAGACTGCGGGCAGGAGCTTCCGCCTGGCCAGATCGTCTGCCACGTCGGCCAGGCCCACGCCCCTGTACGCCTTTGCCGCCGGCGCGCCCGTCTGCCTCTCCCAGCCCATCTCATCGTAGAAGAGGTCGATGGCCGTCTCTACGTCCTTCCGGTCCATGCGGGTCGTACCTTTCGTGAAAGGCGCCTTCCCCGCCTGGTCCTCGAAGGCCCATTCGGGT
Organism: uncultured delta proteobacterium; assembly: GCA_963835595.1. Lineage (GTDB taxonomy): Bacteria > Desulfobacterota > Syntrophorhabdia > Syntrophorhabdales > WCHB1-27 > CAWEPK01. Next base: position 1,065,498 of record CAWIGL010000002.1, read on the forward strand.
ATCAGGTCGTGCCGCTCGCGCATCCGGTCCGTCCCCATGTCGCGTATGGTAAGCGCCCTGTGGAGCGTAAAGATGCGCTCCGCCGCCAGGTCGAGGCCCTGCCGGTCTTTTCTGTCGCCGGTCGCCAGGCTGTAAAGCATCGATTCTATCGAATCGTCGCCGCGATAGCCGCGCTCGCGAAGGGGCGACGCCACCCAGGGCCCCATCCAGTTGCAGAGCGAGAGCGAGTCGTGCAGCTCCTTGCGCAGGACCGACCATTTGGCCATCCTCGCCTTCGCGCGGTTCATGGGCGTATAGGCGCCCACGGCATCGACCGCGTCGCCAGACCCCCATATCTCTGCGGCGAGCCGCTTCTGGACGGCCAGCGGCAGCCCGCTGCGTATGAAGTTGATGTGGGAGTGGCACTGGGCGTCCCTGTTGTACATCAGGTTGATCAAAAGGCCGCACTGGCCGGCCTCCTCCGACGAATGGTGCTTCGGGTGGCCCATCTTCCAGTAGGCGAGCTCGTGGTCTTTCCCCCACGTGCTTTCAGGGATCGACCAGCGCTCCAAAAGATAACCCGTGCCGAGGCCCAAGGCAGTGGCGAGCTCGCCGTCCTTCGCCGCTATCCTGGGGATCAGCTTGAAGAGGAAGGCGGGGTCGCCTTTTTCGTATTTGTCCCACGGGTAGCTCTTGAACTCCTTCTCGTCGAGCTTCGCCTTGATGTATCCCTCGTAGTAGAGCTTCTGAAAATCGCGCTGCATCTGGCTGTAATTGCACCAGATGCCGAGGTCGTCCGAGAAGTGCATGCCCACCATGCAGGCTTCCATGTTCGTCCTGCCCCTCGGACCGTCCGGAAAATCTTTAAAGAAGAGCCTCCCGAACAGGAGGCCGGCGCACGTATTCTGGCCGATCGCGCTGATGCCGTACTTTTCCGCAACGGACGGCGCCTTTATCATCGTATGGCACCTGATGGGGCAGCTCGCGCATCCGTTTCCGCGCACCGTGTGCTGCCAGGCTATATCGCCAAGGTAGAAGGCGGCATTATTCGTCCTGTAGGCGATGCTGTTAAGGTCGTGCGGATCGCACGCGCCGATGTCTATCGGCGGCGAGCTTGCACCCCAGGCGCGTCCCTTTGCGGCCCTCCACCTGGTGCTCGGGTCGTAGTACTCCGCCCACGGCTGCGGGGAGCTGGGCACTACGTGCTGGTTGTTGGCGCCGAGGAGCGAAAGGTGATACTTGACGACCTTCTCCCACTCGCCCTTGTCTCCCGCGATCAGGACACGGCCCGTGCCTCTTACGCCTATGGCCTTCAGGTTCTTGGCGCCCATGACCGCGCCGACCCCGCCCGCCGAATGGGAGACGGAATTCATCACTACAGACATGGGGACGAGGTTCTCTCCCGCCTGGCCTATGGCCGCCACCGCGGCCTCCGGCCCCATTATCTGCGAGATGGCGGCGGTCGTCCGGCGGATGCCCTGCCCCCATAAGGACCGCGCGTCCTTTATCTCCACCCTGCCGTCGGAGACGGACAGCCAGACGGGGCGGTCGGCCTTCCCCTCAACGATGACGGCGTCGTAGCCCGCGTATTTCAGGGCCGCCGCGAAGTGGCCGCCCATGTGCCCTGTTGCAACGAGCGGCTTCGGCCAGCAGGTCGGGAACAAGGTGGTGATAGCGGTGCGTCCGTTGCACGGCGCGCCCGTGCCGGCGAGCGGCCCCACGGCGAAGACGATCCTGTTGCCCGCGTCGAAAGGCTTGGTCCCCGGCTTGACCTCGTCCCACATGACCTTGTAGCCGATACCGGTCCCGCCGAGAAATTCCCTGTATTTCTCCAGGGTGTCCTCGGTCCGGCATTTCCCCGAAGAGAGATCGACGCGGAGCGTCTTGCCGGCCCATCCCCCGTATCTCGCCATCGCTTAGCTTCCTCCTATTTCTTATGGCATTCCTGGCAGGCCGCAGCCTTCTCCGGGCTTAAGACCGCCAGCGGGGCTGTCCTGACGGGCGTCCTGTCCGTCAGGTCCGTCCAGGGCATATAGGTAAGCGCCCCAGCCGGGCACGCCTCGACGCATTTCGGCTTGCCGTCGCAGAGAAAACACTTCGTCGCCTTGCCCGTATCCTCGTCGAGGGAGATCATCTCCCACGGGCACGCCCGCAGGCACATCTTACACCCCGTGCATTTCGCCCGGTCCACGACGCGGGCGTAAAGCGGAGGGGCAGCTACGATGGCGTCATTGGGGCAGGCGTCGGCGCAGGGCACCGGGTGGGGGCACTGCTTGCAGAGGTCCTGCACGATCAGCCCGTTTCCCCAGTTGCCGAAGCCCTCCCGCCCTGCAAAGGCCCCCTTCGGCCCGAAGTTGAGGTTCCGGCTCACCTTGATCCGCGCGATTGAAGGCGACGCCTTGCCGTCGTTGAACTCCGTGCACGCAAGCTCGCAGCGGCGGCACCCTACGCATCGCGTCGGGTCTGCCGCCACGATCCCCCGCGCCTGCTCCATGATGATGAGCGGGCTTGCACCGCCTCGCGCGAGGAGCGGCTTGAGGGAGGCGATGCCGGCAATCGAGATGCCCCCCCAAATCAAGACCTGGCGGCGCGTCCACAGCGGGTCGAGCTGCTTTTTCTCCGTCGCGGCGTCCGCGTTTCCCCTCTTGGCCATTTCCTGCGGCCCTCCTTCTGAGCTATCTCATAATAACACAAAAGGGGAGGCAGGGGAATGCGCCGGCGACCCAGGGCAAACATATTTGCCTGCGGCCTAGAACAGGGGCGTCTTCCATTTATAATGCCTTGGGGCAATCCCCTGCGCTACGGATGCGGCCGCCGCATGGCCCGCGATCTCCCCGGTCTGGACGCACCACGGGAAATTCCTCATGACCATGAAGATCGTCTCATAGGTAAAGGAGAGGGACGCGCCCGTCAGGAGCAGGTTGTCGATTTTCTGCGGCAGGAAGCAGCGGTACGGGACCTCGAACGTATGATTTTTTCCGCAATCCCAGTGGAAGCTCTTCGTCATGGGCTTCGTCACGGCGTCGGCGAACCTCCGGCCGCTTAAGGCGTCGTCGAGGGAGAAGACATATTCGCCCCTCGGGTGGCGGCCGTCCCTCGTGCCCATGTAATGGCTGATATTGGAGACGAACGCGTTTTTGAAGCCGGGGACGTATTTCTTGAGGAAGCGCGCCTCCGCGTCGATGAACTCCCGCAGCGTCACCTGGGCGCGGGCCATGTCGTCCGTGCTGTCGTCGATATGGAGCGACCATTCGTACGGCACGTTCTCCCAGAATATGAAGGCGCCGGGGGCCAGCATGGGGCTCATGTCTACTGTGGGGTGGCCTATATAGAGCTCGCCATAGACGCATGTTCCCTGAAGCCTCGGCCTGTACAGGTTGTCGGGTATGTCGCCCGCCGCGAGGGCGGCTGAGATGAGCTTGCCCAGGCCTGGGTCGTTCCGGCTCTTCTGATACCGCGCTGTCTCCTCGAAATCGACGCCGGCCATTATCCAGAGCAGCCCGCCGGGGATGGGCCTGCTCGCCCTGTCCGGCATGACCGTCGAAGGCTGCGGGCCGCCCCCTCTCACGAAGGGAGCGCCTGCCCGCGCCGCCACCTCGGCGGTCCCGGAGCCGTCCACGAAGACCTTGCCTTTTACGGCGAAGGCGCCCGACGCGTTTGTCACGACTGCGGCCTCTATGCTCTTTTCACCTTTATGCGGCTCTTTCACCAGCAGATCGACGAACGTTGTGTTGTAAAAGGTCCGCACACCAGCCTCGCGCAGCATGACGAGCATGACGCACCCTCCCCCCTCCGGGTTGAACGTGCTCCGCGCAAGCGGGCTGCCGGGCAACAGGCGCTTGTCATAGTGCGAAAGAGGGTTCCCTGCGAAGCCGGGATAGGTTTTCTCCGTAGCCGTGTAAACGTACCCTTCCTTTTCGAGGCGCTCCATCAGCTCCGTATGGATGCCGCCGACGCCGGGGTTGTAGGCGCCCTGGAGGCCCGTCGTGTGCACGCCTCCAGGCACATCGTACCTGTCTATGAGGACTGTTTTTGCCCCCATTCGCGCAGCGGCCAGCGCAGCGCCGAAGCCGCCGGGTCCGCCGCCGATGACGACGACATCGGCTTCGGCACCGACGGGTATCTCTTCCGCCGGGCGCCTGAGACCGGCCCGGACCGCTCCGCGGGCCTGCCTGCCGAGACCGCCCGAAAGGCTGCCGCCTACTACCGCTGCGCCGGTCAGCGCCGACGCCTTCAGGAAACCCCTCCGGTTCATTTTCACGATAAACCCCCTTTTTGGGCGATTGCACCGGCATCGCCGGGTCCGTCGGTTGAATATAGCACGGCGTGGAAGCGTGTCAAGGAAAAACGCACCGCAAGCGGCAAAAACCGCCGGCGCGCGCCGCCGGCGCCCGTCGTTAAAGTAGCATTGCGGCCATCTACATGCTAAACTATTTCATGGACGACCTGTACGAGGCCGTAATCATCGGAGGAGGGCCGGCGGGGCTGACTGCGGGCATATACCTGATGAGGGCCGGCATACGGACCGTGCTCCTTGAAAGGCAGCTCACCGGCGGCGCAGCCCTCAACACCGAGCATATCGAGAACTATCCCGGGTTCCCCGAAGGCGTCTCCGGCGCAGAGCTTATGGGCAGGATGGCCGAGCAGGCCAGGAGGCTGGGCCTGGAGATAAGGGAGTTCGCGGGCGTAGGGTCCGTTGCGCATGAGAACGGCCTCTTCGAGACGGAGGCGGGCAACGGGTCGTACAGGTCCGCCGGCGTCATCGCTGCGATGGGGACGGAGCCCGTGAAGATGGGCATACCCGGCGAGGACGCGCTCTTGGGCCGCGGCGTCTCCTATTGCGCAACGTGCGACGGCATGTTCTTTCGCGGCCTCGAAGTGGCGGTCATAGGCGGAGGGGACTCCGCCCTGTCCGAGGCGCTCACCCTGGCCAACATAGCGTCCAGGGTCTACCTGGTGCACAGGCGGGACCGGTTCAGGGGACAGCAGATATTGCAGGACAGGGCCGCGAAGAACGAGAAGATCGCGTTCCTCCTCAGCAAGGCGCCCTCCGGCATCAACGGCGCAAGCCAGGTCGAGTCCGTCACCCTGCGCGACACGCTGACGGGCGAATCGTCCGACCTCAAGGTGAGCGGCGTCTTCCTCTACGTCGGGTCGCGGCCACAGACCGCTTTCCTCGGCGGCCTCGTGGAAAGGGACGAGGCAGGCTTCATCATGACGGGTGAAGGTCTGGAGACGCGGACGCCCGGCCTTTTCGCAGCAGGCGACGCGCGGAAAAAACCGCTCAGGCAGATATCGACCGCAGTCGGCGACGGGGCGCTGGCCGCCGTAAGCCTCGAAAAGCACGTGCTGGAGAGAAGGTGACTGTGCTGGAAACAGTCAGCTTTTATCCGGTGCGCCGCCCATCCGGGGGTCATCCCGCATGAGGGCCTTCTTCGCCGCCGCCTTCCTTTTCCTCGTCCTGGCGGCCCATGCAGCCGCTGCACGGCAGGAGGTCGTCCTTTACAGGATCGGGGAGGGCGGCCAGGAGGTGTGGGCGCTCATAGGGCCGTCCCTTGAGGCAAAAGGCTACGCCGTCGATATAGAGCAGGGCGAGACGGACATCGACAGGCACGTCGAAAAGGTGAGCAAGATCAACCGGGGTGGAGGCGCGGTCTTCGTCGCCGTCGAGATCGTCCCCGCGGAGAAGAGCCGCGTCACGGTCGCAGAGACCGTCGAGCGCAAAGGGGAGGGCCGGTTCCTTTCGATCACGGAGATATCGTCCCGCTTCTCGAAAGAATCCGACAGGCTGGCGGCTGGCCTGGCCGAGCCTTTCGGCGTCAAGGTTATGCATCTCCCGCTTTTCCCCGTCCTCGGCGTCGCCATGCCCGCCGTCGCCGTAAAACTCGAATTGAAGCTGGACGATCCGGCTGAGGCGGCAGTCGAGGCTGACGGACGGGATCGAGAAATATTTTTCGGAAAGGACCGGTAAATGAGAAGCAACGGAAGGCCGAACGACAAGATAAGGGACTTAAAGATAAGCAGGAACTTTCTCAAGTTCCCTGACGGGTCCGTCCTGGTGGAGATGGGCGAGACGAAGATAATATGCGGGGTGAGCATCGAGGAAAAGGTGCCCCCTTTCCTGAAGAACTCCGGCAAGGGGTGGCTGACGGCCGAATACGCGATGCTCCCGAGGGCTACGCAGTCCCGCAACGTGCGGGAGTCGGTGACCGGCAGGGTCGGCGGAAGGACCCATGAGATACAGCGGCTCATCGGCCGGGCGCTCCGCGCAGTGGTGAACCTCGACGTCATCGGCGAGCGGACGATCTGGGTGGACTGCGACGTGATCCAGGCGGACGGCGGCACCAGGACGGCAAGCATAACAGGCGGCTTCGTTGCCCTCGTCGAGGCGCTCTGGAGCCTCAAGAAAAGAGGGGCCATCGAAAAAATCCCCCTGCGCGACTCCGTAGCGGCCGTCAGCGCGGGCATCGTCGGGGGCTCGGTCCTTCTCGACCTCTCATACGTGGAAGACTCGAACGCCGAGGTGGATATGAACTTCGTCATGACCGGCAAGGGCATGCTCGTCGAGGTGCAGGGCACCGCCGAGAAGCTGCCCTTTTCGAAAGAGGTCCTCGACGTGATGTACGACTATTCCCTGAAAGGGATCGCAGAGATCACCCGCGTCCAGAAGGCGGCCCTCGGCAACCTGTTCCCCTCGATCTAAGGCAGCGGCGCGGAGCGGGTGCGGCCGTGATCCTCATAGCGACAGGCAACAAAGGCAAGTTCGGGGAGATCGCCCACTACCTGGAGGGCATAGGTGAGGGTCTTCAGTCCCTTGACGACCTCGACGCGTCGCTCGCGGTCGCGGAAGACCGGCCGACCTACATCGAGAACGCTTGGAAAAAGGCCAGAAAGATCGGCAACCGCTTCGGGATGAAGACCCTCGCGGACGATTCCGGGCTTGAGGTCGAGGCGCTGAACGGCGCACCCGGCATCCATTCTGCCCGTTACGGCGCGACCGACGCGGAAAGGGTGGAAAGATTACTCGGTGCGCTCAAAGGCGTTGGGCGAAAGGACAGGGGCGCGGTCTTCAAGGCGTATCTCGTCTATTACCTGCCCGACGTTGAGCAGACGTTCATATTTTACGGGAGCGTCAAAGGCTATATAGGCTTCGAAAAAAGAGGGGAGATGGGCTTCGGCTTCGACCCGGTCTTCATGCTTCCGGGCATCGAAAAATCGCTCTCCGAGTTGGGCATGGACGAGAAAAACAGGGTAAGCCACAGGGGGCAGGCCCTCGCAGCGTTCAGGGCGTTTCTTAGTATATAGGCTTAGGCGCCCATCAAGCCCTTTTCCGCAGGACTTCACTGCTCTTGCGCGGGCCGCTCGCTTCTCCGGCCCCTTCCGTAAGTTTTCCTTGACACGGCAAGCCTTTTTACTATAGATTGTCCTGACAACATTGTTTTGACAACGGTCCGTTGTCTGCGCGAGGCGTCCGCCGGAACGGACGCGCCAGGCTGTTTATTTGGAAAGGCTGTTCGACGATGAAGGTCACCTCCCTCGACGACTCCCCCGGCTTCTGGGTGTACCGCGCCCACACGCAGGGGAGCAACCTCTTCAGGAAAATGCTGCAAACGGCAGGCTACGACCTCACGCCGGAGCAGTGCGGCGTGCTGCTGAGGCTCAGGGAGTTCCAGGGGATGAACCAGAGCCAGCTCGGCAAAAGGCTTCTCAAGGACCGCCATAACATCACGCGCCTCCTCGACCTCCTCGGGGCGCGCGGGTTCACCGAGCGCAGGGCCGACGAAGCGGACAAGCGGATATACCGCATTTTCCTGACGGATGCGGGCAAGGCCCTCGCCCAGAAGCTGACGCCCCTTGTGAACGAATACTTCAGCCACATGCTGGAGGGCCTAGCGGACGAGGACGTGTCTGCGATGCGGAAGACATTGGAGCGGATAATCGGGAACCTGGAAAGGAATGCGTAACGGCCGGAAGCGAGGATCGCCCGGGCCGTGAAAGGAGCAGGATGCGGGGCATGAAGATGGTAAACGTTGACGGCAGTCGGCTCTTTGCCTGCGCGGCCGTTCTCCTGGCGGCGGTCCTTTTCGCCGCAGGATGCAGGAAAGCCGAGACGAAGGCGCCTTCCTATCCGGTCGTTGAGGTGGTAAGCGTAATACAGAGGGACGTGCCCGTCTATACGGAATGGACGGCCAGCGTGGACGGCTACGTGAACGCCACCATCCGCGCGCAGGTCCAGGGCTACCTCATCTCCCGCGACTATAACGAGGGCGATTTCGTAAGGAAAGGCCAGACCCTCTTCAGGATCGACCCCAGGCCCTTCCAGGCGGCGCTGGAGCAGGCGAAGGGGCGCCTTGCGGAGGACCACGCCAAATGGGAGAACGCAAAGGCCAACCTCGACCGCATAAAACCGCTCGTCGCGGAGCGCGCTGTAAGCAAGAAGGACCTGGACGACGCAGTCGGCGCGGAGCAATCGACGTACGCAGCCGAGGTCGCGTCGAAGGCGGCGGTCGATAAGGCCCAGCTCGACCTCGGCTTCACGCGCATCGTCTCGCCCATCGACGGCGTCGCAGGCATCGCCAAGGCGCAGCTCGGCGACCTCGTCGGCCCCGGCTCGATCGAGGAGCTGACCATCGTCTCTTGCGTGGACCCGGCGAAGGTATACGTCCCCGTAAGCGAGCAGGAATACCTGAAATACATCCAGAACGGCTTCGCCCACAGGATGTCCCTGGAGCTCCTCCTTGCCGACGGGAGCATCCACCCACACAAGGGGCACTTCGCCTTCGCCGACAGGAACGTGGACGTACGGACGGGCACGATCAGGGTCGCCGCCCTCTTCTCCAACCCCGGCAACGTGCTACGGCCCGGCCAGTTCGCCAGGGTCCGCGCCCGCACCGACTTGAAAAAATCTGCCCTTCTCGTCCCCCAGCGGGCGGTAACCGAGCTTCAGGGGAGCTACCAGGTCGCAGTAGTCGGTCCCGGCAGCAAAGTTGACATCAGGGCGGTAAAGGCGGCGGAGCGCATCGACACCCTCTGGGTCATAGACGAGGGCCTGAAACCCGGCGAGCAGGTGATAGCCGAGGGCCTCCAGAAGGTCAAGCAGGGATCGACCGTCATCGCAAAGCCCTTTACCCTTCCCCGGCCGGAGGCCTCCGGCGCGGACAAGGCGGGGGGGCAACCCTCGCGGGCCTCCACGCCCGCCAGGTCCGGCGTCAGGTAGGGGGCCCCATCCATGTCAAAGTTCTTCATAAGACGCCCCATCGTTGCAATGGTCATCTCCATCATGTTCGTCGTCCTCGGCCTCGTCTCGATGGCGGGCCTGCCGGTGTCGCAGTTCCCGGAGATAGTGCCGCCGGAGGTCCAGATCCTCACCACCTATACGGGCGCAGACGCGGAGACGGTCGAGCAGTCGGTCGCTACGCCCATCGAGCAGCAGATGAGCGGCGTGGACAACATGAACTACATGTACTCCGTCAACGCCAGCAACGGCACGATGCGCATCTTCGTCAACTTCGACGTCAAGACCGACCCGAACACGGACCTCGTCCTCGCCCAGATACGCCAGAACCTCGCCCAGCCGCAGCTTCCGGTAGACGTCAGGAACTACGGCGTGACGATGCAGAAGGCGCGCAGCTCGCCCCTCATGCTGATCGCCCTTTACTCGCCTAAAGGCACCTACGATTCGACGTTCCTGGCGAACTACGCGAACATCAACCTTATCGACCCCCTCCTGCGCGTCCCCGGCATAGCGATGATAAACGTCTTCGGGGCCGGCCAGTACGCAGTCCGCATATGGGTCAAGCCCGACACGCTGGGCAAGCTGGGCATCACGGTCCCCGATATCGTCGCCGCGGTCCAGAAGCAGAACACGGTCAATCCCGCCGGTCAGATAGGCGCGGAGCCGGCGCCGCCCGGGCAGGAATTCACCTATACGGTGCGCGCCCAGAGCCGCCTTGTCTCACCTGAGGAATTCGGCGCCATCGTGGTCCGCGCCAACACCGACGGCTCCATAGTGCGGCTGAGCGACGTAGCCAGGGTCGAGCTCGGGGCGCAGACATACAACATCCAGGGCCGCGTAGACGGTCAGCCGGCCGGCGTCCTTGCCCTTTACCAGTTGCCCGGCACGAATGCCTTGCAGACCGTTCAGGGCGCGAGAAGGGTGATGGAAGAGGCCAAGAACCGGTTCCCCGCCGGCATCAACTATGCCGTGGACCTCGACACTACAAGGTCGATCAGCGAGGGGATTCGGGAGATGCTTATCACCCTCCTTGAGGCCCTCGGCCTCGTCATTCTGGTGGTCTACATCTTCTTGCAGGGATGGAGGGCCACCCTTATACCTACCCTTGCGGTCCCCGTATCCCTTATCGGCACTTTCGCTTTCTTTCCCCTCCTGGGTTTCTCCATCAATACCCTCTCGCTTTTCGGCCTGGTCCTCGCCATAGGACTGGTCGTCGATGACGCGATCATCGTCGTCGAGGCGGTGGAGCGCCACATGGATGAAGGCATGTCGCCGAGGGATGCGTCGGTCAAAGCTATGGAAGAGGTCGCCGGCCCCGTCATGGCGATTGCCCTGATCCTGGCGGCAGTCTTCATTCCCACTATCTTCATCCCCGGCATAACGGGCAGGCTCTACCAGCAATTCGCCGTCACCATAGCGATCTCCGTCCTTATCTCGGCTTTTAACGCCCTCTCCCTCAGCCCGGCCCTCTGCGCCCTGCTCCTCAAGCCGAGAAAGGCGACGCGGGGGCCCCTGGGCGTCTTTTTCGGCGGCTTCAACCGCGTCTTCCGCCGGGCGACCGGCGGCTATATCACCCTCTGCGCCTCCCTCATCCGCAAGAGCGTCCTGGGCCTGGGCATTCTCCTCGTCATAGCGCTCCTCTCCGGCGTCCTCGGCCACAAGATCCCCGGGGGGTTCCTGCCGGAAGAAGACCAGGGGTATTTCTTCATCAACGTGGCCCTGCCCGACGCAGCCTCCCTCCAGCGCACGACGGCGGTCTGCAAGAAGATCGAGGATATCCTGAAGAATACGCCGGGCATCGAGCACTTCCAGGCCGTGCCCGGCATCAGCCTTTTGAGCACCGCCCAGAATACTTACAGCGGCTTCTTCTTCGTGACACTCAAGGAGTGGAGCCAGAGGAAAAGGCCGGAGGAACACGCCGAGGCCATCATGGCCCATCTCAACCGGGAGATGCAGAAGCTGCCGGAGGCCGTGGCCTTTGCCTTCCCCCCGCCGGCGATACAAGGCATAGGGATGGCGGGAGGCGCAACCGTCGTCCTTGAGGACAGGTCGGGCAAAAGCATCGGATTTCTGGCCGAGAACCTGAATAAGTTCGTCGATGCGGTGCGCAGGAGGCCTGAGATCGACCGGGCAACGACCACCTTCGTGCCGGGTGTCCCGCAGCTCTGGGTGGATGTGGACCGCGACAAGGTGCTCAGGCAGGGCGTCGATGTCGGCCAGGTTTATCAGACGCTCCAGGCGTTCATGGGCGGATATTTCATCAACTACTTCAACCGCTTCGGCAGGCAGTGGCAGGTCTATGTCCAGGCGGAGGGCGAATACCGGACGAAGGCCGAAGATGTAGGCAGGTTTTATGTCATGAACGACCGGGGGAACCCCGTGCCCCTGTCGGCCGTAACGACCGTCCGGTCCCGTCCTGGCCCCGAGTTCACCATGCGCTACAACCTGTATCGTGCCGCGCAGATCAACGTTGCGGGAAAGGATGGTTACAGCTCCGGCCAGGTCATGAACGCCGTGGAGGAGGTATTTCACCAGACGATGCCCACGGAGATGGGCATCGACTACATAGGCATGAGCTTCCAGGAAAAGAAGGCAAGGGAAGGCGTCCCGGCCTCGGCCATCTTCGGCCTTTCGCTTTTGTGCGTCTTTTTGATCCTGGCCGCCCAGTATGAAAGCTGGTCCCTCCCCTTCAGCGTGCTCCTGTGCACGCCCGTCGCGGTCTTCGGCGCCTTCGCCGCAATTTACTCGCGCGGCCTCGTCAACAACATCTACGCCCAGATCGGCCTCATCGTCCTTATCGGCCTGGGCGCGAAAAACGCGATCCTTATCGTCGAGTTCGCAAAAACGGCGCACGAGCGGGGCAATACGCTCGAAGCCGCCGCCCTCGAAGGGGCGAGGCTCCGGCTCCGGCCGATCCTCATGACGTCCTTCGCCTTCCTTCTCGGCGTCCTTCCCCTCGCCTTTCCGTCAGGGGCGGGGGCGATAGCGCGCCGGGTCATGGGGACCGCCGTAATGGGAGGGACGGCGGCCGCCTCGGTCATCGCCGTTTTCCTCATCCCCGTCACCTTTTACGTTGTCGGGCGGATAACGGACCGCTCGAAGAGGCATAAGCCGGAAGACGGTACGAAAGGAGAAGGCCATGCGTAAGGTCTCAGCCTGCCTCCTTGCAATCTTCGCGATGGCTTTGTCCGCCTGCATGGTAGGCCCCGATTACCGCAAGCCCGAAGTCAGGACGCCCGACGCCTGGCGCTTCGAGGAGAAGGAGGCGCAGGATACGGCCAATACGCAGTGGTGGAGGCAGTTCGGCGACCCCGTCCTCGACGGCCTTATCGATTCTGCGTTGAAGGAGAACAAGGACGTCAAGATAGCCGCCGCCAGGGTCGAGCAGTTCATTGGCAGGGCTATGGTGGCCAGGGCAGCGCTTTTCCCGCAGGTGACGGGGGCGGCCATTCCGACGCGGACCGAGGCATCGCAATATGTCAACCCGCCCTGGGGGCCCACCGCGAAGGACCCGTACTCAGACTTCAGGCTGTTCCTGAGCGCGAGCTGGCAGATCGACCTCTGGGGCCAGTTGAGGCGGGCCGGCGAGGCGGCGAGGGCGGACCTCCTCGCTACGCGGGAGGCCAGGCAGGCCGTCATCCTGACGGTCGTCTCCTCCGTAGCCTCCGCCTACACGGACCTCCTCGACCTCGACAAGCAGCTAGACATCGCGGAGCAGACCGTGGCGAGCCGGACGGACACGCTCAAGCTCTTCCAACTGCGCTTCGACCGGGGCCTCACCTCGGAGATGGAGCTGCGGCAGGCCGAATCCGAGTACCAGTCGGCCCTTGCCACGGTGCCGCTGCTGAAAAAGCTCATCGGCCAGCAGGAGAACGCCCTTTGCGTGCTCCTCGGGCGCAACCCCGGCCCCATCCCGAGGGGGCGGCCTTTCGACGGCCTCATTCTTCCAGCGGTCCCTGAGGGCCTGCCGTCGGAGCTCCTTTCGAGGCGTCCCGATATCCGCCAGGCGGAGCAGAGCCTGATCGCGGCGAACGCGCGGATCGGTGTGGCGAAGGCCCAGTACTACCCGAACATCACGCTGACGGGCCTCTACGGATACGAGAGCACGAGCCTCTCCACGCTGTTCACCGGCCCGGCGAAGACATGGGCTTATTCGGCGCCCGTCATAGCCCCCATTTTCACGGCCGGGGCGATCGCGGGGACGGTCCGGGTCGCGGAAGGCGTGCGGATGGAGATGCTATCCCGCTACGAGCAGGTAATCCAACAGGCGTTCAGGGAGGTAGAGGACGGCCTGATCGACCAGGCAAAGTCGAGGGAGCAGCTTTCCGTGCAGGCAAAGCAGGTGAAGGCGCTCAAGGAATATGACCGCCTTGCGCGGATGCGGTACGACAACGGCTACACGAGCTATATCGAGGTGCTCGACGCGGAGCGCAGCCTTTTTGCCGCGCAGCTCTACTACGCCCAGACGCAGGCGGTGCTTATGCGCGCCCTTATAAACCTTTACAGGTCGATGGGCGGCGGCTGGGTCGTTGAGGCGGAAAGACTCGCCTACCCGGCCCCGGCAAAGTGAGGCGGCCCGCAAGCCGCAATAAGGTGTAAAAACCGGAGCTTGACGTTGCGAGCAGCGCAAGAGTACGTCGAATTCGGTGTTACCGAGAACACTTACTGCTAGTTGATCTGGCTCGATAATCCGAAGCGAGGTGCCGCAAGAAAGAGCCATCTTGCAACAGCAACGCAACGAATGAAACACCGTCATATATTCCCATGGCCCCAAGCCACACCTCCGCACTTCTCTTCCAAAGCGCACGTAATCGAGGGAAGGGGGACTTCTTGTGGACTAAAATGCATATGGTATGAAACGCTGCATATGACAGGTAACACTTTGGCCCGCATTCGATGGTGTCGTTTTCATTGTCGTTTCTAGTTGACAAAAGAACGCGCCGATTGATATAAAGGGATACAGCGCCGCAATTGGCGGCGTACGAGTTTGAGCAGGGGACGAGGGTCGGTTCCTGCTTTTCACACATCTTCACAGCCCTTATGCTTCTCTCACAATTGAAAGGACGACGGATTCGTGATAACCCTGCGAGACTAAAATCAGAATGATTGCGGAGGGGCTGTTCCACGTCAGTGGCTAAAGGCCCCTGCTGTTCCCTGTTTTGGGTTAAAGGGATGATTACCGTGATAAAGATTGCCACGCTCGCTCCTGGAAAGATTAAAGTATCATTCCCCTCCAGTCCGGAGATTGTTGGAGGCGAATTATGACATCAGGACCGTCCAGGAACTCCTGGGCCATAAGGATGTATCGACCACGATGATTTATACCCATGTCTTGAATAAACCGGGCATAGGCGTCAAAAGCCCGCTGGACGGCTAATAATGGCTGAGTTGCAATATTTGGAATCTCGGAGAATTCTGTATATCTCGACTATAGAGGGTGTTATACAGAATTTCTTCTGCATTTCTTTGCAGAGTTTTTTCCGTATACTTAATTGTTGGTCAGAGCTATTTAAGGTGTTGTAGCAAAGGAACGATGAATGGCAAAAACGGTGAGGAAATAAAAACTGTCACGGCCACGATGATTCTTTGCTAATATGAGGATTGTACAATGAATAAACTAGTGCAACATATTCGGAAAAATATGGAAACAAAGACTACGCAGGATCTGCTGAGAATATGGATAGAAAATGATACCGAACAGTGGTCACCAGAAGCTTTTGAGGTGGTAAAACAATTGCTTGAAGAGCGAGGTGAGAGAATCCCATTGGAGAAGGATGCAGTTGGTCCAAAGATAGAAGAATCTGAAAACTGAAAATATTAGAGTACGAAATGCTGCGGCAAAGGCATTAGGCAATATCGGAGACCCACGAGCGATTGATTCGTTGATTGCTACGCTGAGTGACAAAGCGGCGTTTGTTCGCTATGCCGCAGCCGAGGCGTTGGGGAAGATAGGAGATCAGCGAGCGGTTGATCCTCTAATTGAAGCTGCAAAAGATGAAGATGACTTTGTCCGCAAAAGTGCTGTTACAGCGTTGGGGGAAATTGGAGATCGTCGTGCATTTGATGTATTGGCTGGCTGCCTTGCAGATGGCATGATGCCTGTAGTTGAGGCCGCTGAGGATGCCCTGAAAAAGCGTGGTTGGCTTGATCTGGCTCATGCGGCTGCTAGAAATGCCGCTGCTGGTGACAACTACAGGAAACTGATAATGAAGGGTGAGTCGGAAGGAGTGCTGATTTTGGCAATAAAGAAGTACGCAAACAAATATAGTAAGACGATGGCAATTGAATACCTGAACTGCGGCAACGGCAGATTAAGGACATCTGCAGAGTTATGGGTAGCTTCAACCGGTCATACGATTGTTACATTAGAATCGAGCTTGCCAGGTATTATTTGGGGATCTCATCGCGGGAAGAATGTTTAGAGAAGAAAGAAAAACAAAAGGTGACAGGTGTATTCAAAACCATTGCCCAACCCGGCAATGCAGCCGACTCCTTAAGGAAATCAAAGGGGTCAGCCATTGACATGGGACAGGTAATGAAAACGCAAAAAGCGCCCAACGAGACGGTGCAGCCAATCGGCGAAAGCAAGGGCGGCTTTCGCCTCTGAGGGGGCCCGAGGGGACGTAATTGAAATATTGACATTCTCCTCTTTTTCGCTTCAATTACTCCATAACGTTCGTCTTCCCGGTCCAGAACACACGCTCTCGCATCCGGCGCCTATCTACCCCACCAGTCTAACCGCTCGAAAGGGGGACGTGCAAGAAGAAAAGCAACGATATCGATAGCAGGAAGAAGTTGTTGCGTGAGCCGACGCCGTCCGATAGGTCAAACCCTGACTTTTACAAATAAGGTACGTTCTCCCTACCCCTGCCCAAGCCTTGTCTTGATGTCTTCCCGGAGGACCTTCTTGTCTATCTTGCCGACCTTCGTCATCGGCAGCTCGTCTACGAACTCGACCCTCTCCGGCAGTTGCTGCACGGAAGCGCCTTTCGATTTGAGGAAGACGACGATCTCGTCGAAGGTCAGGCAGACGCCCTGCTTCGTCTTCACGTAGGCGCAGATCCTCTCGCCCAGGACGACATCCGGCATGCCGACGACGGCGCTGCCTTCGATCCCCGGATGGGCCGCCATCCGGTTCTCGATATCGACGGCGCTTATCTTCTCCCCGCCCCTGTTGATGATGTCCTTGATCCTTCCGGTGATCGTGATGTTCCCGGCGCTGTCCTTCCGCGCCCTGTCGCCCGTCTTGAAAAAGCCGTCGGTCGTGAATATCTCTTTGTTTTCCTCGGGCGATTTGAAATAGCCCGTGAAAATGCCCGGTCCCTTCGAGACGAGCTCGCCCTCGGCGCCGGGGGGCACCTCTTGCCCGCCTCGTCTATGACCTTTATCGTGTCGTAGGGACACGCCGGTCTGCCCACGCTTCCCAGGATGACCTCGGTGCTGTCCCCCGGTCGCGTGGAGATGTTGGTGCCTTCGGAGGAGCCGAAGGCGTTTATGACAACGCAGTGGAGCTTCTGGTTCGCTGCGGTCAAAAGCTCCGGCGTCGAAGGCGCGCCGCCCAGGCAAACCTTTTTGAGGGAGCTCAGGTCGTACTTTTCCAGGCCCTCTATGCCGATCATCCTCGTGATGAGCGCGGGTACGGAAGGGATGGCCGTAACGTGCTCTTTCTGGACCCATTCGGCGATCTCCTCCCCCTGCGAAGAATCGAGGAGGACAAGCCTGGCGTAATTGAGGAGCGCCGCCCCGATGCCCCAGTGCATCGCCATGCTGTGCCCCACTGGTGTTATCACCATGACCGTGTCTTCGGACGTGATGTTCCAGGCCCGCGCGTGGTACTCGACGTTCACTATATACGAGTTGTGCGTCCGGACGCTCGCCTTCGGCAGACCCGTCGTCCCGCCGGTAGGCATGATGTGGGAGACCTCGTCGGGGTCGGGCCTCCTTTCCTCAAGGGCCTTCAGGTTCTCAGCAGTCGGCTCCGCGCCCTCGATCAGCTCTTCCATCGTCGGATAGACGCCTTTGCCCTCCGCCCGCACGTTGATGACGTGCTTAAGCTGCGGGTTCTCTTTCAGCACGGCGTCGATGACGGGCTGGTAGTCGATCTTGCCGTACTGCCTCGGCAGCACCCAGGCGACGGGCTTCGTCAGGGCGGCGATGTGGTTGATCTCCGACTCGTTATGCCTGGGGATGAGGAGTACCGTGAGGGCGCCGATCTTCTGCATGGCAAAAAAGGCCAGGATATACTCGTGCCAGTTAGGGAACTGGAGAAGCACCCAGTCGCGCGGCCGGACGCCGAGCTTCATCAGGGCGATCGCGAGGCGGTCCGTCTTCTCCCGCAGCTCGCGATACGTGAAGCGCCCGGCGCCGTCTACAAGACCTATCCTGTCCGGGTAGATGTCGGACGCCTTGTCGAGGAGGTCGCTCCACGTCAGGCCGAGCCACCAGCGCCTCCGGTTGTACCGTTCCCTGTCTGCCTTCGCGTACTCCGTAAAGCCTTCTATTGCCATGCAGATCGCTCCTTGACCGAAAAATATCACTAGTACTGATACGCCGTCGGTATCTTCTTCGCCTTCTCCTGGCCCTTCCAGTAATCGATGCGCTCTTTGATGAAGCTTATCCAGGTGTCTACCTCGGCGGCCTTGTAGCCCTTGGCGACCATGTCTTTCTTGAAGTCGGCTATGACTGGATGGGCGGCCTTGACCCATTTGGCGCTCTCGGCATCCGACAGGCCGATGATCTGGCCTCCCTGCTTCTTGAAGAACTCGCCGCCCTCGATGTCTATCCGGTTCCATTCGACGAGCCACTGGTCTAAGAACTCACTCTTGGAGTAGTCGGTGATGATCTTCTTCACGTCTGCGGGCAGGCTGTTCCATTTGTTCTTGTTCATGATGACGTAGAAGGAGAAGACGCTCCCTATCTTCCAGGAAGCGGTCACGTATTTCTCTATCTCCCCTATCTTGAACCCTTTGAGCTGCTCTAAGGGACCGAAGTTGCCTTCTACGACCCCTCTTCTCAGGGCCTCGTAGGTATCGACGATCTCTATGGGCATAGGGACTGCGCCCAAGGCCCTGGCTATGTCGCCTATCCTGCCCGGACCCCTGATCTTCATGCCCTTCATGTCTTCTAAGGTCCGCACGGGCTTACTGAGCGTCTGAAGGACGTTGACGGGGCTCGTCGAGAACATGATGGGGTGGAAGGCGTCCCATTCCTTCGGCTTGAACTTGTCGTAGAACTCGTTCTGGACGTGGCCCGCTATCCAGGGGCTGGGGAAGCCCAAGGGAAGCTCCATGATCTCCATGACGGGGAACCGGCCGCGCGTATAGGAGCAGTGGGAGAAGCCGATGTCTGCGATGCCCGTCAGGACGCCCGGGGCGATCTTAGGCGCGGTCAGGAGCGTCCCGCCCGTATACTGGGTGATCTCCACCTTGCCCGCGAGCCTCTTGTTCAGCTCTTCCGCCCATTTGCCGAGCATGATCGAGTTCATGTGCACGGGCGGGAAGTAGTTGGCGAACTTGAGCTTTATCACGTCCGCGCAGGCAAGGGAAGAGACCGAAAAGAAAAACGCGGCGACGAACAGGAAGACGGTCCATTTCTTCAGCATCTTGGAACCTCCTTTATGTTTTTTAGGCTGACGCTGCATACTTAGCCTCTCCTATTTGCCGTAGAACAGGGAGGGCAGCCAGAGGGCAAGCTGGGGGAATACGAACATGAGACCCCAGACGAAGACCAGCGAGAGCAGGAAGGGAGCGACGCCCTTGTATATGCGGCCCATCGGCTCCTTCGTTATGTTCTTGACGACGAAGACGCAGACCGCCACGGGCGGGATGACCACGCCGATCATGACGACTACGCCGATCACTATGCCGAACCACAGGGGGTTGAAGCCCAGCTTGAGGACTGCGGGGTAGAAGATGGGGGTCGCCAGGATCATGAAGGCCAGATCGTCGATGAAGGAGCCGCCCAGCTCGTAGACCATGCAGATCATTATCATGATGACGTAGCGGTTTAAGGGCAGCGCCACTATCCAGTCGGCCACGGCCTGGGGGATGTTCGTCACAGCGATGAAGTGGCCGAGTATCGTCGAGCCTGCGATCAGCATTAAGATCATCCCTGCGGTGCGGGTTGCCTCTGCGAGGGAGGTTACGTACTTCTTGAAGCTCATGTTCCGCGTGACTATCGAGAGGATGAAGATGGCGAAGGTGCCGACCGCGCCCGCCTCGGTAGGGGTGAAATAGCCGGCCATCATGCCGCCCACGACGATGAGGAAGACGAGGATGATCCAGACGACCTCGGGCAGGCTCCTTACCCTTTCCTTCCAGCTCGACCGTTCGGACAGGGGGGCCGCCTTCGGGTTGATCTTGACCCACCCGTAGATGATGAAGAGGAAGAGGAAGGCGATGAGGAAGCCGGGGATCATGCCTGCCAGGAAGAGCTGCCCTATCGACTGCTCCGTAATGATGCCGAAGATGATGAGGACTACGGAGGGAGGTATGATGCAGCCTAAGCTGCCTACGGTTGCGACGATGCCGGTCGAGAGCCTCCTGTCGTAGCCGAAGCGGTCCATCTCCGGGACGGCGACGGATGCGAAGGTGGCCGAGGTGGCGGCGGAGGAGCCGCAGATCGCCTTGAACCCCGTGGCGCCAATGACGGTCGCCATGGCGAGGCCGCCCGGGATATGGCCGACGAACTTGTTGGCGGCAGAGTAAAGCCTGACCGCAATACCTGCGTTGAAGCCTATCTGCCCCATCAGGATGAACAGGGGGAAGACCGTATAGCCGTAGTTCGTGATGACGTCGTAGATGTCCCTCCCAAGGAGGTTCATGGCGGCGGATACGCCGTTGAAGTAGGCGAAGCCGCAAAAGCCGACTGCGGCCATGGCGAAGCCCAGCTCGATGCCCGTCGAGAAGAGGGCCAGAAGGAGGGCCAGCGCGATGATCCCGGTAGTTATCTCATTCATATTGGCCCCTCCATATCTTCACGATGTCGGAGACGAAGACCAGGCACTCGATGAAGCAGCAGACTCCGACCCCGTAGGCCACAGGGTAGAAGGGAAGCCTTATGGTCGGGGAGACCTCGCCGGAGGCGTGGAACTCGGCCCCCACGCTGAAGAGGTTGTAGGCTATCAGGACAAAGAGGCAGAAGCATACGATCCGGGTGAAGGTATTGCAGACGGCCTTGCCGCGCGTGGATAGCTTTTGGAGGAGGATCTCCATGTAGACGTGGCCCCGGTCCATGGAGACCCCGGGGATGCCGAACCCGACGACGAGGGCAAGCGCCAGGCTGACCACCTCGTAGGTGCCCACCAGCGGATGGCCCAGGGCCCGGCAGAGTATGTCGGCCACGGTAAGGAACATCATGAAGGTGAGGGCCGCGCTGGCAATGATGTTGAGCACCGCCTTGCAAACCCTCAGGAAAAGATAGAGCGGATTTTCCATTACTTCCCCCTTTTCTGACGTATTACGCGCGATATCTTATGAGCATCGCCTTGATAGTCGGGTAGCGGCGGATCAACCCGTGCAGTACATCGAAAACCTCCCGTATATGCTTTCCCACGCGTCACTTCCGGGCGCCCAACGATGGAGGGCTTATTGAGAGAAGCGTGCAGCGCCGGCCTCTCGAAAACACGGCCATTTTACTCAATAAAATGGCGTTTCTTCTAATTTTTGCCTTTTTAGAGAAAGATTGTCAAGAGAAATTTCGGAGTAATCCAGGGCAAGCGCATTTAACCCCTCCAAATTGATGTGCGCCGAGGCCGGCGGGTGGGGGTTATCGACCTCGTCTGTGTGAAAGAGCGGCTTAGAAAAGCCAGCGACGACTTCCGCCAAGGTAGAGAACCCCCCGGAGCGAAAGGAAGCTGTCATGTCTTGCGCGAGCATATATATGCGAGCGCAGATCAGCTTCCTGGAGCGGTGGGGGGATGGGGGGGAGCGCTTGGCGGAACAAAGTCGCGTAGCTTTTCTTACGGCTGAGGCAGACGAGGAGATAACTCACACCCGGCGATCATCAATGTATATGTATACATCAAGTTTCAAGAGCGCTTGCCCTCCCGGAGTATCCTGTCGATCTCTTCTTCCGGAAGGGGGATGGAGATTACCTTTCTCCGGTCCTTCTCGCCCGATACGATGGCGACCTCGCGTCTTTTCACCCCGAAGGTCTCCGCCACGTAGCCGATCAGCTCTTCGTTGGCCTTGCCCTTCACCGGTCTTGCCGTCAGCCTTGATCGTGAGGCGGCCGCCGTCGAGTCTCATCTCGCGCTTCCCGGCGCCCGTGATCACCTTCACCTCGAGGTTCACCGCAGCCTGGTTCCGAAGTCGATGACGACCCGGACGAGAAACGCCTGGGCGAACCAGATGAGCGCGATCAGTATGATCGGCGAGATATCGACCATGCCTATCCGCGTCGGGATGATCCGCGAGATGCGGTAAGTGACGGGATCGACAAGGTTGTTGATAAACCTGACTATGGCGTTGTATGGGTCGGGCCTCACCCACGAAAGCAGCGCGCGAACAATGACGACCAGCATGTAAACGCTGAGCAGCTTATCGATGATAACCCCTATGGCGACTATAAAATCTCCTGCTACGAACATGTCAGACCTCCGATCAGCCTCCCGTCCTGCATCTCTCTTATTGTAACGTCAACGAGATTATTTTCAAGCGTTTTTTCATAGGGGATGTAGACGGGCAGGTAGTTGTCCGAAAATCCCCTCATCAGCCTGCCCCTGTAAACCTTGCCCTCCGGGACGATGCGCGCAGTCTTGCCTATGTGGCGGCGCATGAAGGCCTCCCGTTTGCGCGCGTCGGCCAGCTTGAGCGTCTTCGCGCGTCTTTTCTTCACCGCCTCCGCCACCTTGCCTCCGAAGCCGGACGCCCTTGCGCCCTCCCTGTCGGAATAGGGGAATACGTGGAGGTAGGAGACGCCGAGGTCCTCGACCATCCCCAGGGTAGCCTTGAAGTCCTCGTCGTCCTCGCCGGGAAAGCCCGCCATGATATCCATCCCGATGCCGATGTCCGGGATGCTGCTTTTCAGCTTCCCTACGAGCGTCCGTATCGAGGAGGCGGAGTACGTCCTGCCCATGCGCGCGAAGTATCCTGTCCGATCCGCTCTGCACGGGGATGTGTATGCTTTTCGCGATCTTGGGCGATACAGCGATGGCCTGGATGAACCCGTCGTCTATGCATCCGGGGTCCACCGAGCTCAGGCGGATCCTCGGCGGCGTCGGGCGCTGCTCCAGGAAAACGAGAAGCTCTCTCAGCCCCCATTGCGACGCGGGGTCGCGGTAAGCGGCGAGGTCGATCCCCGTAAGGACGACCTCCTTGACGCCCTGCTTCTCAAGGGTCTCCATCACGTGCGCGATTTCCCCTGCGGGCCTTGAGCGGACAGGCCCTCTGGCGTACGGCACTATGCAGTAGCTGCAAAACCGGTTGCAGCCGTCCTGAACCTTGAAGAAGAACCGCGTCCGGTCCTTCCTGCCGCCGCCTGCCCATGCCTGCTCGATGACAGTGTCGCGCACCTGCCCGACGAAGCGGCCCGCCGCCCGACAGATACCTGCCCGCGTCGAACTTCTCCGCCTGGCCCAAAACGAGGTCTGCGCCGAAGTCCCGGCCTGGATAGACCTGCGCGTGGCAGCCGACAAGGGCGATCCTGGCGCGGGGGTTGGCTTCTTTCGCCTTTCTGATGAACCGCCTCGCGTCGACCTCCGCCCTGGCCGTCAGCGAGCAGGCATTGACGACTATGAGGTCCGCCTGCGCCGCCGCGGCCCGGTTGAGGCCGGCGCCCTCCAGCCTTCCTTCGAGCACGTGGGAATCCCACTGGTTGGCCTTGCACCCGGTGGTAAAGACGAAAAACGTCACGCCTTATCCCTTCTTCCTGTAAAAGGGCGACATCTCGCGGAGGCGCGACGCGACCGCAGGGATCACGTCCAAGGCGTAGTCGATGTCCTCATCGGTGTTCTCCCGCCCCAGGCTTATTCTCAGGGCGCTCTGGCAGACCTCCGGCTCGATGCCCATGCCGAGGAGCACGTGGGACGGCTCTGTGCTGCCCGACGAGCAGGCCGAGCCCGCAGATACGGCGATGCCCGCGAGGTCGAGGCCGATGAGCATCGATTCGGCCTCGATGAAGTCGAAGCTGAAGTTGAGCGTATTGGGAAGGCGCCTCTTTTCGGTCCCCGTTCAGGTGCACGTCGCCGACCTTCTCCAGGAGGCCCCGGAGGAGCCGCCCCCGCAGGCGCTTGATCGTCGCGTTCTCCTCCGCCATGTCGCGCGCCATTATCTCGCAGGCCTTGCCGAAGGCCGCGATCCCCACCATGTTCTCCGTCCCGGCCCTTCTCCCCCCTCCTGGTGGCCGCCGTGGATGAGGTTGTCGATCTCGACGCCCTTTCTCACGTAAAGGGCGCCGACGCCTTTGGGCGCATAGACCTTGTGGCCCGAGAACGAGGCGAGATCGACGTTCAGCCCGGCCGCATCGATATCGAGCTTGCCCGTGGCCTGGACCATATCCGAGTGGAAGAGAACCCCCGCCTCCCGGCAGACGGCCCCTATCTCCTTGACGGGCAGGACGACGCCCGTCTCGTTGTTCGCAAGCATTATGGAGACGAGGATCGTCTCCTTCCTGATGGCCCGCCTTACGTCGTCCGGGTCGATAAGGCCGCGCCCGTCCGCCTGGAGGTAGGTCACGGAGAAGCCTTTGCCTTCGAGATAGCGGCACGAGTTGAGCACCGCCGGGTGCTCTACCTTCGTTGTGATAATGTGGCGTCCCCTGGCGAAGAGGGCCGAAGCAGCGCTTATTATCGCCTGGTTGTCTGCCTCGGTGCCGCCCGCGGTGAAGACGATCTCGTCCGGGTCCGCCTTGATGAAGGCAGCCACATGGCGCCGCGCCTCGTCGAGGTAAGGCCGCGCCTCCCTGCCGGCCCAGTGGATGCTCGACGGGTTGCCGAAGACCTCGCCCAGGAGGGGCCTCACAAAAAGGGCGACCTCCGGGTGCGATAGGGGTGGTGGCGTTGTAATCGAAGTAGACCCTGCGCATAGCCGCCTCCTTACGTGAAACAGACCTGCATGGCCTTTACCGGGCAGACCTTGACGCAGAGCTCGCAGGCTACGCACTTCTCGTAGTCGAACCGGACGCGCATCGTCTCCCTGTCGATATCGAGGGCCTGCGGGGCGCAGACGCTCGTGCAAAGCCCGCAGTGGACGCACCTCTCCTCGTCCTTGCTGATGTCCTGGTCTATCGGCTCTATCGCCACGCCGAGGTCCTTAAGGTAGGCGATCCCTTTCTCGAACTCGCCCTCCGGCCCTTCCACCTCGAGGACCATCATCGATTCCGCCCTCGGTGAGACGTTCGCCCGCAGGATGGTGTAAACGAGGTCGAAATCCTTCGCCAGGCGGTAGACTATCGGCTTGTCTATGGCGTTCCTTTGAAACCTCAGGGTTATCCTCTTCTTCATTTATCCCTCACAATGAAATGAGATCGACATCCCCCCATGCGCCGAGCTTCCTGCCCATGATGATGACAATGGCGGTCACGCCGGGGAATGCCTTGCCCTCCTCAAGGGCCGGGGCCGATGTCCTCTTCTTTATGTACGATATTTCCGAGCCTCGTTGCAAGACCGTCGCAAAAGAGCGACGACCCGCCTACCACGCAGACCGCGTCGGCCCGGCCGAAACTGAGCGAAGGGCCGACGGTCGCAGACGACGTGCATATGCCGTATGCCTCTTCCGAGGGCTTGATCCTCATGCCGATCCTCTCGCTGTAAGGCGAGTCCTTCGCGTAGATCGATACCTTCCGCTCGTGCGCCGTCCGGAGGAAGATGTCGCCCCCGTTTTCTATAATGTACTCACCCGACCGGGGTTCGACATCCCTCCCTATGAACTCTGCCACCGCCCCTGCCACGCACGCCATAGGCCCCACGCCGACGGCAGCCGAGGCCTCCAGCATCCCCCTGGCTATCCTCGGGGCAAGCGGGTCCGGGTCGAGAGGCGAAAGGCTGTCGCGGAACTCCGGCCGCTGCCGGATGTAGCTCTCCAGTTGGTTCCGGTAGAAGAGCGTCCTTTCTTCGACGAACGCCTTCAGCCCCGTCGCAGTGCAGCAGAAAAGGTCCGTCTCCTTGCAGACGACTTCATAGCAGACGAGGTCCTGCGGTCTCGATACCCTCCTGTAGGCGCGCTCTTCATACATCGCCTTCTCGCTTCGCACCTTCCTCTTCCAGCGCGCTCAGCCGTTCCTCGACCAGCCTGACCCTGTCGAGCAGGGAGGTGATCGCCCTTCCTTGAGGGTCGGGCATAAACTCCGTGTCGAGGGCGATCCTCCTGTCTCCCTCCACCCTGAAGACGACCTTGCCCGGTATGCCGACGACGACCGAGTTGGGAGGGATGTCATGGATGACCACGGAGTTCGCGCCTATGCGCGTGTTGTCCCCTATGCGCACGGGGCCGAGGATCTTCGCCCCCGCGCCCATCACGACGTTGTTGCCGATCGTGGGATGCCTCTTCCCCTTCTCCCAGGTCGTCCCGCCCAACGTCACGCCGTGGTACATCGTGACCCCGTCGCCCACCTCCGACGTCTCCCCTATAACGACCCCCATACCGTGGTCGATGAAGAACGACTTGCCTATCCGCGCGCCGGGGTGTATCTCTATGCCTGTCAGGAACCTCCCAACGTGCGAGATGAAACGCCCCGGGATGAACAGCCTGCGGCGCCACAGCCAGTGGGCGACGCGATGGAAAAGAAGGGCGTGGAAACCGGGATAGGCAAGGAATATCTCGACGACGCTCCTCGCCGCCGGGTCCCTCCTGAAGATCGCCCGCACGTCTTCTCGCACTCTGGAAAACATTGTAATGGCCTTCATTATACAACGATCTTGACCGTGCCTGTCAAGTTACAGACGTTTAGGCGGCCGGGTTAATTTCGCGACGCTGCGCGGTTGGAACAGGCAGGGGCACCGGATCGAAAATGCCGGCAGGGACGATTTTTAAGTACAGCTTTGGTAGTTATTTATACGCTGTCGGAATACCCAGCTCTTTTTCTTTCTGTCTCCAGAACTCGGTACGTTCCTTTACGTAAGCGATAAAGCCATTGATTTCAGCTAACCGGAACCCTTTGGAGGTTAAATCTTTCCTGTAATCTTCAATGACCGGCTCCACCGCCTTGGCCCATCTTCTGGACTCCGCCTCTGAAAGAGAAATGAACTCAACACCTTTCGACAACGAAAAGCCGCGACCTTCAATATCTATCTCACTCTGCGCTACTGCATATTTCTCTCTGTACTCGGCGGCCACATCCGTAAAAATCTGCTTGATATCATTCGGGAGACGATTCCATTTGTCTTTGTTCATGACCACATAGAACGTATAAACACTTCCCAGTCTCCAGGATGCGGTGATATACTTTATCAGTTCGGCTGTCCTCCAGCCCTTTGTCTGTTGAAGGCCTCCGAAGTTGCCGTCTACGACGTTCCTTCTCATGGATTCGTAAATGTCCGCCATTTCGAGAGGCACCGGCACTGCGCCAAGGGCTTTTACCGTATCCCCCTGCCTGGCCGTGGCCCTTAGCTTCAACCCCCTCAAGTCCTCCAGCTTTCTTACGGGCTTATTGATCAGTTGGATCACGTTCGGACCCGTAGTATGAAAGTGCAGCACGTGCACGCTGTCCCATTCCTTTGGCCTGAACTTGTTATAGAAATCATTCGCGACCTGTGGACTCACGTACGCGCTCGGAGTCCCGAGAGGCAAATCCTGGACCTCCGTCATGGGGAAACGACCCCTGCTGTAACCGATCTGAGACATTCCGAGGTCTGAAATGCCCGTGACTACGCCCATAAAAACCTTGCCCGGCGTAATTAGTGTGCCACCCGCATAATGAAAAATCTCCACCCTCCCATTCGTTCGTTTCTTTATCGCATCGCAGAACTCGCCCGCCAGGATTGAAACCCTATGTGTAGGGGCCATCATGTCGGCGTATTTTAGCTTTATGACTTCCGCCGCGTGGCAAACGGAGAAGACATTCGTGAGGAAAAGCAACGCTGCCGCCAGCGCAAACGAATTGTTCCTTTTCACATTACCCCCTTTTTTCCTGATTGCAATTTCATGCTCGCACGCCGTGCAATAGACGTTCTGGTATGGCTTGCCTGGGATATAAACCTCTCTCCCCATCTTTTTTCGGGATTACGCCCCACTTCGAGCCACTTTTCTTATTTCGCACAGGAAAAGCCTGTTGGGGTATCCCCCTGAGACGGGGTCCCACACCGCATCACTGGTCAGCAGGTTGACGTTTGCCTTGTTATCCGTGGGATTTCCCCAGCCAAAATCGACAGCGATCATGCCAGGTCCTACGTTTTCGGTGATCTTTGCCTTTACCTGAATCTTTCCTCGCGGGGACGCTACCTCTACCAGATCGTCCTGTAGTATCCCTCTCTTTTCGGCGTCGAGCCGGGTGCACGCTGAGAAGGGGATCGGGATACCGCCTGCCCGCGGTGGGCAGGTTGACCAGTTTAGTATGCACGTACTCGGCAGTCCTTCTTGTGGTCGCCCGAAAGACTGATACTCCTTATATACTCGGATTGGTGGCAGGAGATTCCTGCGGATACTCGGAATGTCGGCAAAGGCCTGTAGTTGGCTCCTTTGAATCTCTCGGAATAACATTCCACCATGCGGGAAGGCGTCCTGAACCCTTCTTTCTCGTACTTCCTGTAGACCACAGCCGGAGAAGCATACACGATCTGGTTCTTCCTGAGATCATCCAGGGTGACTGCGGTCGGCTTCAGGACAAAGTTGATCCATTCTTCCGCGTTTCGGAATGGATAGCTCTGTTCGATGCCCATTCTCCTTGCAAGATCATACTCGATCTCGAACACCGAGCGGGATTCTCCGAGAGGCTCGACCACTTTTTCCCTAAGCGCGAGAAATCCACCCTTGCTGCTGGAGTAAGCCCGGTAGTCAACCGCCTCCAAATCCGCTGCTGCAGGGAGCACAAGGTCTGCCATTTCGGTCGTTCCGGTCGGGAAGATATCCAGGACCATCAGAAAATCCAATTTCTGCAAAGCCTGCATGGTCCTCTCCTGGTTCGCCTGTACCAACACCGGGTTTGCATGGTGGACGATCATGGCCCTGGGCCGGCCGGGTGTTTCATGGATCAGCGCCTCCTTGACCGCAGGGAAAGATACCTGAGGGAATAAGGGAAACTTCGTCCAGACCCATCTGCTTTCTTTTCCACTTTTACGGTGGGCAAGGGCGTTTGCGGGATAATGGAAAATAAGACGTTCCCTCCCGGTTTATCGATGTTGCCGGTCAGGGCGATCAACATGCAGATCGCCCTCACCATGTCCACGCCGGTTGTGTGCATGTCGAGCCCGTTTCCGTCGACGATCGTGGCTCCGTCGGTTTTTGCGTAAAGTCGTGCAAGCTCCTTTATGCGATCGGCCGGGACGGAAGTGATCTTTTCCGCCCACTCGGGCGACAGCAGGCTCAACGTGCTTTCTTGATCTCATCGAACCCGACAACCCATCGTTTCACAAACGCTTCGTCGTACAGGCCCTCGTTAATAATCGTGTGGCACATGGACAGGCCACAGGGCGACATCGGTGCCGATGATTCGGCCGAATCCAGTCGTCCACCAGGGAAACCATCTCTGACCGGACCGGATCGATAACGATGATCTTCGCTCCCCGTTTCCTGGCGCGGGGGAGAATCCGGTGGAAGCCATCGTAAGCCGCATAGCTGGCTGAAACGGGTACGTATTGGCCGGATTCAAAGCCCAGAAAATGATCAACCGTGCATGCTCATAATCGGGCTCGGGTCTTCCGCCGAAAGCATCCAGGAAGGCCAGCGCCTCGGGATAGCGCATAGATTGGCGGCTCCCTGTATGGTTGGGAGAGCCATAGGCGCCCATAAATTGCAGGAACCCGTCCCTTGCCCCATACGTGACAGGGGCGCCGTGACAATTGACAAGCGTTTCCGGTCCGTACGTCTGTCCTGATCTTCGTGAGTCTGTCTGCGGCGAGGTCCAGCGCTTCATCCCATGAGACCCTGGCAAATCCTCCTTTGGTCTTCTTGCGGGGAAATTTCAGCCGGTCCGCCGATTCCAGCATCGGCTTTAGCAGCGCTTGAGCCTTGGGACAGAGGTAGCCCTTATTGATAGGATGGTCCGGGTCTCCCTCTATGCGGGAAACACGACCGTCCTGCACATGGACCTTGATCCCGCAATTGGTATGGCAGAATCCACACAGTGATCTGATCGCTTTTTCCTGCATCATGGTTGCCTCCTTCCCGCAGCGCGCTTTAGCCTAAGGCTATAATACTCGAATATGTCGATGCTATCAACACATTCCGGTACTCTCTTTGTCAAGCAAATTGCGGTGATGGTAAATTGCTAACAAAAAAGAACAAAGGGGGATAACATTTTACCCCCCTTTAGAAAGCCTGGGGGTCGAAGAAAGCCCGGGGGTCAGGTCTTGGAAGAAAGCCCGGGGGTCAGGTCTTGTCTTCTAGCATTTTGGGCAATGGTCGGCGACTGACGCCATATTTGAGCACTATTTGTGGCAATCTTCAACTCTCGACATCTGCCTGTTACCGCGCTTCGTAGGTGAACTACAGTTTCCTCCGTAGATTACCAAGACCATCGAATCTTCCCGGAAATGTTTATTTTGAGGGAAATCGCCGTCTCAATATCCCACCCTATGGACTAGTACAGCCCGCTCTTACCGCCGCCTTCCATTATGCTCTTTATTCCGTTAGCGGCGGTTGCGGCGTGGAGGAGCGCCTCAAGGAATCGATGAGATGTGAATGCACTGTGAGACGTGTCGGCCGGAGATCGTACATACGTACATCGGAGGCCACACGGCGAGCAGGGCGCCGCAGATCGCGATTCCGCCAGAGGCGCGAGTCCGGCCGCCAGAAGTACTCCGCAGTTGCTTTTCGCTTCTTGTCCTTACCCTCGCAACAGGCGTCGCGCATCGGACGCGCGCGGCAGCCCCCCTCGTCTCTGCTTGCTTTTTCCCGCGCAATGCATTAATTTTGTTTGTAGCGGTCTTTCTGGAAGCATACTGTGAAGAATATCCTCGCGATGATCCTGGCGGGCGGCCGGGTGGATGAGCTTGATGTGCTCACATTCCTTCGCCCCAAGTCGGTGTTGCCCTTCGGCGCCCTTTACCGCATCATCGATTTCCCGATGAGCAACCTGATGAACTCAGGGATCGAGCGGGTCGGCATCCTCTCCCAGTACCGCCCGTTCTACCTCATCAACCATATCGCCAACGGCCAGCCCTGGGACATGGTCGGCAGGAACAGGTTCGCCGTCATCCTCCCGCCCTTCAAGGGAAGGGAGGCGTCGGACTGGTACAAGGGCACGGCCGACGCGGTCTACCAGAACACCGACTTCATCAGGATGTACAACCCGGACCTCGTGCTCATCCTTTCGGGAGACCACATCTACAAGATGGATTACCAGGCCGTCATCGATTTCCATATCGAGAAGAAGGCCGACCTCACCATCGCCTTCACGGCCGTCCCCAAGGAAGGGGCCGACCGCTTCGGCCAGGGCCTCATCGACGACGAGGGGCCGAGGGGAGGCAGGGTCGTCCGGTACGCCGAGAAGCCGAGGAAGTCCCTCTTCGACTGGGCCTCCCTTACGATCTATGTCTTCAACCCCGGCGTCCTTTTCGAGGCCCTGGAAGAGAACGCAAGAAAAGAGTCGCACGAGTTCGGCCGGGATATCATCCCTGCGCTGCTCGACAGGGCCAGGATTTACGGCTACAAGCACACGGGCTACTGGGGCTACACGCGCACGCTGGAGGAGTACTGGCGGACGAGCATGGACCTTTTGGGCGACCGCCCGAAGATCGACCTGAACGCCTGGCAGATCAGGACAAACCTGGCGCACAGGGAGACAAGGGACAGGCAGCCTGCCATCCTGGGCCCCTCTGCCGTCATAGAGGACTCTCTGCTCTATCTGGGGTGCGACGTGAGGGGGAAGGTCTTCCGCTCCCTCCTCTTCCCCGGCGTGCGCGTCGAGGAGGGCGCGGTGGTCGAGGACTCGATACTCTTCTTCGACACCGTCGCAGGGCGGGAGGCGCGCGTATCAAGGACGATTGCGGATATAGGCGTGCGGATAGGCGCGCAAGCGAGGGTCGGCGGCAAAGAGGGGGAGCTTTCGGTCATAGGGGCAGAAAGCGAGGTCCCCGGCGGGGTGACGATACAGCCGGGGGTCACCGTCTATCCAAAGGTAGAAGCGAGCCGGTTCGCAAGGAGCGAGTACGGGAGCGGTGAGATAATCAAATGAGAAACGTGGTCGCCCTTCTCCTCGCCGGCGGCGTCGGGAGCAGGCTCAACGTCCTCGTCCAGTACCGGGCGAAGCCTGCCGTCCCCTTCGGCGGCATCTATCGCATAATCGACTTCACCTTGAGCAACATTGCGAACAGCGGCCTGACGCGCGTGGCAGTCCTCACCCAGTACAAGCCCCTCTCCCTCATGGACCACATAGGGGACGGGTCCGCCTGGGACATGGCGGGCAGGATGCGGGGCATCAGCATACTGCCGCCGAAGACCGGCGAGAAAGACTGGGACTGGTACAAGGGCACGGCGGACGCAGTCCGGCAGAACCTGAGCTTCATCTCTTCCGACAGGTATACGGAGGTGCTCGTCGTGTCGGGAGACCACGTCTACTGCATGGACTACGGGCCTCTCGTCGCCTTCCACAGGGAGCGGAAGGCGCACGTCACCATCGGGATGATACCTGTAGCCCCACAAGAGACGCGCCACTTCGGGACGGCGACGCTGGACGGAGACAGGAAGATCATCGACTGGCAGGAAAAGGTCGCAAAGTCGCGCTCTAACCTCGCCTCTATGGGCATCTACGTCTTTGACAGGGCATACCTGATAGCGGCCCTCGGAAAGACGAAAGACGAGGACTTCGGAAAGCAGATCATCCCAAGGGCCATAAAGGAGGCCCACGTTTACGGTTATCCCTTCGAGGGCTACTGGAGGGACGTGGGTACGATGCAGGCATACTGGGACGCCAACATGGACCTCCTAAGGGCCGCATCCGGGCTGACGCCCGAGGCGTGCAGCATACGGACGAACCACGGGGCCGAGGCCCTGCCGCACGACCGCGCGCCTGCAAGGATAAGCGCCTCCGCGCGGGCGGTCAACTCCGCCGTCTCCCCCGGCTGCGTCGTCTCCGGCGCAATCGAAGGTGCGATCCTCTCCCCCGGCGTCATAATAGAAAAGGGGGCCTCCGTCAGGGACTCGATCATCATGCACGACACGGTAATCAGGCAGGGCGCACGAATAGAGAGGTCGATCCTCGACAAACAGGTCGTCGTCGGGGAAAATGCCGTTATAGGCGAGGGAAAAGCAAATAAACCGAACGCGCGGTTCCCCGACCACCTTTATTCGGGCCTCACGCTGATCGGGAAAAAGGCCTCGATCCCGCCAAACGCGCGCATCGGCACGAACTGCGTC
The DNA here is from genome assembly GCA_963835595.1 of uncultured delta proteobacterium. Lineage (GTDB taxonomy): Bacteria > Desulfobacterota > Syntrophorhabdia > Syntrophorhabdales > WCHB1-27 > CAWEPK01. Next base: position 1,098,162 of record CAWIGL010000002.1, read on the forward strand.
GTCTTCCCTATGGTCGGTAGGAAGGACTCACGCCCCTTTAGCCTCGCAGACGGCGGGACAATAGAAAAATAGGAGGGGGCAAGCAAAGGGTCCGGCATTGCCGCGATAAAAAAGCTAAACCAATGCTTTGGGCGGCCGGACTCGCGCCTCTGGCGGAATCGCGATCTGCGGCGCCCTGCTCGACGTGTGGCCTCCGATGTACGTACAGTACGATCTCCGGCCGACACGTCTCACATGGCATCCACACCTCCCGATTCCTGGAGGCGCTCCTCCACGCCGCAACCGCCGCTAACGGAATAAAGAGCATATTATAAGGCGGCGGTAAGAGCGGGCTGTACCGTATCCAAGGTGATATTTCATAAATGCGTTTGCCCTGACGTGGGGGGTGTTTTTGCGCCTTCACTTCCTCATGTCGAGCAGGACCCTTATCGTGTCGGGCTGCTCTGCCTTCTCGAAGGCTAAGACTGCCTCCTCGAAGGGGTATATGGCCGATATAAGGCCTTTTACGCGCACCCGGCCGGACGCCAGAGCGTCGATGGCGGGCGCGAAGGGGCCGCACCGCGACCCCACGACTACGATCTCATCGACGACGATGCGGGAGAGGTCGATCTCCGTTTTTGCGGCCGTAGTGCTCTTGAGGACTATCGTGCCTGCCGGCCTGACAAAATCGAGGGCCGCCTCCAGGCCGGATGCCGAGCCCGTCGCCTCGACCACTATATCGTAATCCCGTCCTTTCCTTATCTCATCGGCCCTTTCCGTCCTCACCCCTTCCGCGGCCGCGACCGAGAGCTTTGCGTCGTGCCTGCCGCAGAGCGTCACGTCCGCCCCGCAGCCCCGCACGGCCAAGGCTGCGAGCAGGCCCAGGCAGCCGTCGCCAAGTATGAGGACGCGGGCCGCCGGTCTCACGTGGACCTGCTCCATCACCTCGAAGGCAGCGGCGAGGGGCTCGGCGAAGGCGGCCTCCCCGTCCGCCAGGCAGTCCGGGACTTCGTGGAGGTTCCGCTCGGGAAGGGCGACGTACTCGGCGAAAACGCCGTCCCTTCCTGCAATGCCGATAGCCGACCTCTCCGGGCAATGCTTCTCAAGCCCCCCGGCGCAGTATGCGCAGGCGCCGCACCCGCAGTTGATCTCGCCGACGACCCTTTTGCCCGCAAGGTCGGGGCGGGCCGACCCTGCCCTCTCGACTACGCCGACGAACTCATGGCCGGGTATCCCCCTGAAGCCCCTGTACCCCTTGATTACCTCCCGGTCCGTCCCGCAGATGCCGGCCATCGACACCCGTATAAGGGCCTCGCCGGGTCCGGTCCCGGGCCGCCGGGCATTTTTATCGAGCCTGAGCGCGCCGTCAAAGAAGAGTGCCTTCATGCAAGCTACGTTATCACACCGCTCCCCCGACGTAAAGGCAAAAAACACTTGAAAGATTGCCTGTTGCTGCTTCCCTTTGCTATAATAGTTTGCAAAGGAAAAAAGACCTCGCGTCTCAGGCAGTGGGTGATTACAATGTATAGGAAGAATAAGAACAAGCGCCTGGAGGATGTATGGACCTGAGGGAGGAGATCGAGAAAGTCGCCTACGAGCTTTTCGAAAGGGACGGCAGGGAGCACGGAAGGGACAGGGAGCACTGGCTGGAGGCGGAGAGCATCGTAAAGGCAAGGCACGCGGAAAGCGCGCAAAAGACCGGGGCGGCCAAGTTGGAAAAAGCGCCGAAGGCGCCCGCGCCAAAGCGCACATCGGGCGCCGGGCCGGACGCCGCGCGGAAAAAACGCGCCGCGAAGCCGAAAAAGTAACGCCGGAAACCGGAAAGAAGGAAAACAACCGGGCAACGGCGACCCCTCCGGGCCGCCTGCTTTGCAACTCTCTTAAAATCCCGTTTTATCATTCTATCCCGTTTCAAGTCCCGTCAGTCGCCAAACCGGCCTTGCCGCGCGCCTTATTCTTCCTGCCGAGAACGAACAGGACCAGGGCAAAGAGATAGGCGCCCACCATCGTCCCGAAGACGAACCATGACAACCGGTTGACCAGGGCCAGAAGGGCAACAAGGTAGGAAAAGTCGCGGTTGACGGTCAGCGAGACCAGCCAGTGCGTCTGGCTCGAGGCCTGCTCTCCGGGTCCGTGGCCCATGAAGAACTGCACCGAGAGGGCGCAAAGGCCGAAGCCGCCGAGGATGAGCGCGAGGGCCCACAGGTAGACGGGACTGTGGGACTGGTGGTAGAGGCCCAGGGTAATCCCCAGGAATACGGCGACGTGGACCACGTTGTCGCCGACGATGTCGAGGTAATGGCCGAAATTGCTCTCCTGGAGCTTGAGCCTTGCCAGCTCGCCGTCAACGCCGTCGAGGATGGTGGAAGCGAGGAAGAGAAGCCCTCCTGCAACTTGCGACGCATACGTGCCCTTCACGAGGAAGAAGGCACCCGCCAGCCCCACCGCAATATGGAAAAGAGTAAACATGTTCGGCGTCGCGACCGTCTTCGCCAGCCGGCTGCTGATGGGGCGGGAAAGGGGCCTGTGGATGTGTCTTGAGAAAAAGCTGTCCGTCCGGGCAGTCGCGGCGCCCAGGGCGCCTACGAGCAACCGCTCGGCATTCTCCGCGTCTTTCTTCGCATCCGTCCCCCCGCCAAGGACAGCGGGCAGGCCGGAGCCAACGGGCACGCGCTCGAAAGCGATGCCTGTGGGCAGCGCCCCGTCCTGCGCCAGGAAGGCCCGTAAGAGCTCATAGAGAAAGCGCCCCGTGACCAGGCAGACCAAAGGGGGGGCTTTTGCGTCCCCCGCTATGTAGAGGTCGCAACCCCCGTCGCCTGCCGCAAGGAGCTTCCTGAGCGACCACGCGTCGATCACGCTGCCCGCGGCCATTACAAGGACCTGATCGCCCGCATCCAGCCCCAGCCCCGCAACGGCCCGGCGGAGGTCTGCTTCGTCCGCGACCGTCAGGAAGGCGTCCTGCGGCACGAGGTCGTCAAGGACCGCCGCCAGCGCGTCGTCGCGCCCGATGACGCACGCGGTATCGAGCCCGGCCCTGGCCGCGACGAGGGCAAGCCGCCTGGCCGCCGGCACCCGGAAGACGGGACGAAGCCCGGCCCCGTCAAAGGCTGCGATGATCGCGCACCTGACCATCTATCCCCGCTCCACTGCCCGCTGCTGGAGCTTCATCCTCTTGAGCAGGCCGTCGTACGATTCCTGCTGGATGACCCTCGAGAAGCTCTTGCGATAGTTCTGGACTATGCTCACCCCGTCGATCGATACGTCCCTGACCAGGAGCCTGCCTTTTGCCCCGTTCACATAATAATCGACCGGTATCGCCTCGCTGACCCTGTGGATGCGCGTCCTCACCATCGTCTGGCCCTGCCCGTCCTCCTCACCGAGGTAGGCGATCTTCTCCTTCCCCACGAAGTCGAGGACCAGCCGCGAGTACGAGTCGAGGAAAAGGTCCTGGAAAATCGACTTGAACTCCGCGCGCCTCGCTGCGGTCATCCCGTCCCAGTACGTGCCGAGGGTCTGCTGCGCCATATCGTCGAAATTGAAGTTGCTCAGGATGACCTTCCTGATCTCGGCCCTCCTCGTCGGACGCGCCGCCTGCCCCTGAAGCGCCGGGTCCGTCTGTATCGATATTACCGAGTCGAGCATCCTGCGCACGACCTCGGTGGCTTTTCCTTCGGCCGAAAGGCCTCCACGCGGGACCGCCAGGATGACGGCCAGGACAAGCAGAAGGATTATTCTCGGTTTCATGGTTCCCCCTTATGCAGGCGGGCGTTATCGGCGCCCCCTGTCTCATGCCTGTCAGGGCTTTTTCTCCCCCTCGTGCCGATGTTCGCCGACGCGTGTAGAATGGCGGGAAGGAAGAGCACCGCCGCAGCAAGGACGCAGAGGCTCCCTATCGTCGTGAGCACACCGAGGCTGTGTATGCCCTGGTGGCTCGATATTATCAGGCTGCAAAAGCCGACCGTGGTCGAAAGCCCGGCAAGGATGACCCCCGTGCCCGTGCTTATCGGCAGGCTGAAGCCCGCGCGGTCGCTGCTCTGGCGCCAGCGCTGGACGACGATGATGCCGTACTCGACCCCCGCGCCGACCACCAGGGGCATGAAAATGGTATTGGCGAGGTTCAAATCGATGCCGAAGACGTGCATCAGGCCCAGGGTCCACAATGTCCCGAGGACAAGGGGGGCAAGGGCCGCAGCGACAGGGATCGGGCTGCGAAGGGTCAGGGCAAGGATGAGGACGATGAAGACGACCGCGTAGACGGCCGCCATGATGCAGGCGTTGCGGAACGCCTTCGTGAAGACGGAAAGCGTTATCGGGTCGCCCGTCGCGTCGGGATCGACCGACCGGAGGTCGGCTACGAACCTGTCCAGGAAGTGGGGATCCCAGACGTTCCCTGAGGGGAAGATGCGCAGTATGTAGAGGTTGCCCGGACCGACGAACCGGTCGTAAAGCGGCTTCGGCAAGTCCTCGGGCCGCAGGGGCCTCGTCTCGATGTTCTCCCAGAGCATCGAGAGCTTATCGTTGAGGTCCTCGATCATCCGCAGCTCGAACGCCTTCAGCCGGGCTTCGAGCACGGGCCTCTTCATGGTCGTGAAGTCGTGCCGGACGGCGTCGATCAGCCGCCTCACCTCCCGCATCTGCCTGGAAAGCGAGCCGCCGGCCTCGTCTGCGCCGGCGTCCGAATCGAGCATCTTGAAGCGTATCCGCGAGAATACGCCGTCCAGCCGGTCGATATCGACAGGGCCTGACGGCGCGGGGATAGTCCTGATGTCCCCCAGAACCGGCCTCAATCGCTGCAGCATACGCATCTTGGCCTCCTGGTCGGAAGGGAGCACGCTCTCGATGCTGTTTACCTTGGAGACGGTCGGGAGGCGCTCGACCGCTTTGGTCAGCGCGTCGATCTGCGGGAGGGAGTGCGCGAAGAGGACGCCGTAAATGCTCGCGTACCGCGACCCGTGGATCAGCTTGTTCTCCCATATGACGGATTCTGCACTCTTCGACTGGAGGTGCAGCATGTTCAGGTCGAATTTCAGACCCGCCATCCCCCGGATCGAGAGGACGGAAGCGCAGAGTGCAAAGCTCAGCAGGAGGAAAGTCCGGAGGCGGGTGGTTTTCAGGAGCGGCTTTATCTCGTCGGTCACGGGCTTTCTGACGAGCCCCTTCCGGAAGCGGTCCATAAGCATTATCATCGCGGGCAGCAGGGACAGCGTGGCCAGCGTTGCCGACCAGGAGCCCCATGCTGCATATGAGGCCCAGCTCCGAAAGCCCTTTGAACCCGGTGAGGACAAGGGGGAAAAAGGAGAGGGAGGCGCACACGCCCGCGAGAAGAATGGCGGGGCCGATCTGCTCCATGGTCGCCGAGAGCGCCTGCCTGGTCGAGGCGAAGAAGCGCTGCCGCTCCTCGCTGTAGCGGGCGAACCAGTGGACCCCGTAATCGATGCCCGAGGCCGAGGAGCATAGGGGCAAAGGTGACGGAGAGCAAGTTGAGGTGCCCGATGGCGATGGTCGTGATGCCGAAGGTCACGCAGAGGGCGACGACGAGGACGGCCACCGCGAGGAGCGGCCTCCTGACCCCGCGCCAGAAGATGATAAGGAGCGCGGCGAGCCCGATGAGCGACAGGCCCGTGGCGATGCTTATATCCCGCATGGCGATCTGCTTTTCGTCTTCGTCGAGCGCCTTCTGTCCGGTCACGCCCGCGTTGATGTCGCGATAAGTCCGCCTTTACCGCGGCCACCGTCTCCCTGAGCGCCTCGAGCGCCCTGGCGTTCGTGGAAAAGCCCCCTTTGAGCCTGGGCTGGACGAAGATGAGGAGATATTTGTTGCCCTCGGTCCAGAAATAGCCCTCTTCGGACTCGTCCGTCGCGCCCTCCTTGAAGAAAGAGTCCCAGGGCGAGGCAAAGGCGGGGGACGCCTTCTATCGAGCCTTTCATCTGCCGCAGCGTCCGGATCAGGAACCGGAGGTCCATCGGGCTTTTGCCCGCCTTCTTGTCCCTCGAGGAAGCCGGTGAAAAGCTCCCCCACCATGCCGGACGGCCATCTCGTTGTTGATCTCGTCGAAGAGGACCGCGAGACGGGGCGACTTCGCAAGCTCCTCGATAAAGGCCGAGTGGTCGCGCAGGTTTTCGCGCAGGTCCGCAAGCTCGCTCTTGCTGAGATAGAGGAGCGCCCAGCGCCGCATGGAGGCGGGGTCTACCCGCGCGAACACCTGCTCGTAATGCTCGTGGTCCGCCTCCAGCCTCTTCGTGAGCCGGCTGGCGAACTCCAGGGTCCTGCGGGTGTCGCGGTTCTCCACGGCCACGACGAAGGCCTCCTGGTCGGAGAACCGGTCGGCCATCTTGAGGAGCTGCATCATGCGGTTGCTGGGCGAGATGAGGGAGCGCTGGCTCGTCTCGAAGCCGAGATGTCCCACCGTGAGGACGACGGAGACGGCGGCGAGGGCGACCCAGAAAACGAGCGTTGCCAGCGGGATGCGATATCTGAAAGGCCGAGCAGTCTTTGCAGCCATCGCCGCACGCGCCCGTAGTTGTCCGTCTTCACCAGCTCCTTACTCCCATTGCGTATTCAAGCTGGGCGAGCGACATGTTATAGTTGAAGAGGGCCTCGAGGTACTTGCCCCTGTTCTGGCCGTATCGCTCGATGCCCCGCAGCAGGTCGTCTGCCGTGCCCGTCCCCATGTCGAAGCTGGTGAGCGCGGCGACGATCCATTTCCTCGACGCGGCGGCCGCCGTCTCGTATGCCTCGACCGCCACCTTCCATTGCTTCACATCCTGGTAAGATTTTATCACCTGTATGGGAATATTGAGCTCCGCTTTTGCCTTCGTGTGGGAAAGACGCTCGTATTCGGCCCTCTCTTTCTCGACGCGGGCCTTCAGTATGCCAAAATCGAAGTGCCAGTTCACCCCCGTCACGACGCCGCGCGAGGCATGGTTGAAATCGTCCGGGATATAGGGGTTGTGGAGCGTCTCCCGTCCGGGCGCCCCGCGCAACGGACCCCGCCAGGGCCGCAAAGAAGGACGGGTATCTGTCGGCGCGTGGTTGCCTCCACAAGCGATTTCTGGGCGGCCAGGCCCTGCTCCAGCTGCTTGAACTCGGGCCGCTCGGCCAGCGCCTTGCTTATGTACGCCTCCGGCCTGTCCAGCTCCTCGGGCTTGAAGGCAAGCGTCTTGTCGGCCGGCTCGAAGTCTTTGTCCGGCGGCAGCCCGATAAGGGCTTTGAGGGCAAAGTACGAGATGTTCGCCCCCTTCTCCGCCTCCGCCCTCCCCCTGACGACGTCCGCGCGGTAGGCGTCGACCCGGTACAGCTCGCTCTCGACCACGTTGGAGGAGCCGAGCTTCGAGGAGACGCTCCATGTGCGATCTCGCCTCGTCGAAGAAGCCGCCCGCTTCTTTCGCGGCCTCTATCGCCGGCCTCGGAGAGGACGAGCGCGTAGTAGAGCTCCTTTACCCGCAGGGCGATCTCGTTGCCTGTCTGGACCTGTCCGCACCTCGCGCGCCGACGACGCCGTGCTCGGCCGCGTCGCGCCGGTTGGATATCTTCCCGAACGTGTAGAGGGGCTGGGTCATGGTGAGGTTCAGCTTGCCGAAGACCCCGATGGCCCAGTAGTTCGAGGACGGGTCGATGATGCGGCTGCCCGACGACCTCGGGCCGTTGCGGGCGTCGTTTACCGGCCCCACGAGGGCCGTCGTGTCTACCTGCGGATAATAGCCCGCCTGCGCCTGGGCGAGGTCGCTTTTCGCCGAGGCCGCCTCGCTGCGTCTTTCCGCCATCTCCGGGCTGACGCCTATCGCCATCCTGATCATCTCAGGCAGTGCCGAGCACCATTTTTTCATCCGCCCGCCTGCCCGCCAGGCAACGCCTGACAAAGAGAAGACCAGGGCGATGCAGACGACGGCCGGCACGAGAAGCCGCCTTGTCCGCCTCACGAAAAACGCCCTCACGTGCGTCTCCATGTGGCCTCCCTGTTTTCCGGTTCCTTCCGGCCCGTCGCCGCCCCGCCCGTCGCCCGGGACGACCTTCTTCCGTTCCCTCATTTTTCCGACAAGGATCGCGTAGACGGCCAGGCCGACACCCGCCCAGACGAGCTGCTCGAGACGGAGCGTGATGCCGTAGGTGAGTCCCACGGCCGAATGAAAGCCGAGGATGGTGAAGATGATCACCCGCGTCGTCTCCTGCACGCCGAAATCGACGGGGAGCGCGAAGGTGACGAGGTTGAACCAGATCCCCAGGCAGACGATCGCCGTAGCGAGCGGCATCGACGCCCCGCCCGTGACGAAAGAGAGGAAATAGTAAGGCAGGGCAGGATGCTCCAGGTAAGCGCCGCGATGTGCCACAGGACCGAGAGCGGCAGGTCGTAGGGACGCGATCGGTAATAGGAGCCGGAGCTTCTGATCGACCTCGGTCGTGTGAAGGGCGGCCTTCCGCAGGCCGGCGCCCCCGATGCGATGGGCGACCGCCCAACGGACGACCGCCCCCAGCTTGCCGTATTTCTGGACGACGAAAAAGCCGATGATCCCGCAGGTGAGCACGCCCGTGCCTGCGATCAGGGCGACCCAGAGGCCGGCGGGCAGGACCACGCGGTAAAACGATGATAAGCCCGCTGCCGGCAACGAAGATGACCTGGGCCAGCGCCAGGGAGAGCTTATCGATGATGACGGAGGAGGCCGCGTCCGCGCCCGTCCGGTTCGTAGAGAGGAGAACGCCCTTCGTCACCTCGCCGCCGAACCCGGCGGTCGGGGTAAGGTGGTTGATCGAGGAGCCGGCGAGCCGGATCGAGAAGACCCTGGCGAAGGAGAGCGACCTGTGCGCGCCGGAGAGGCAGCGCCGCCAGCCCTCCGTATGGAAGAACCTCGGTGATGCCGTCGAGGAGCGTGAGGAGCAGGAAGCCCCATCCGAGCATCACCATCCTCTGCCATATCGCAGCAGGACCGATCTCGTAAACAAGGACGGCAAGGAGGACAACACCGGAACCTATGGCTATCAGATGAAATTTCCTCAATGTCCGGTCCCCGTATCTTCAACTTGTTCATTCCGGGCAGCTCGCTGCAAGGGTACTATTACTCCCCCCCTCATAAAAACCATTTGCGCGCTTTTCCGTCCCCGCGTGTTTTGCATCCGACTATCATCCTTGGAGCTTTGGCGCACCTGCAATTATTGGGGCTCAGCGCCCCCTCCGTCGGCAAAGCCGCCGGAGCCTCCCCGCTCACGGGATGACCCTGCTGGCATGCGCAGGGTCATTTATAAGAAGGCAAGCCGCGCCGGGAAGCCGCGCCGTGGCAACGCAGGTAATTTTCGGCCGCAGCGACGTCCTCCGGTCTGTCCACGTCTATCGTCTTCCCGACAGAGACGGCGTACAGCCTGAAACCCGCGTCGGGCAGGAAGCAGAGGAACTGCCGCAGCGCTGTGAGGCGGCGGGCCTGCGCCTCCCCTATGAAATCGAAGACCGACGGCTCGAACCGGTAAAAGCCCGCAGTCACGGCGCCGCTGCCGGCGTCCGTATGGCCGATCCTTATCACCCTGTGGTCGCGGCCTGCGTCCACCCGCAGGGGCTTCTCGTCGTCGCTGAAGCGGGTGATTGCAAGCACGCCCTGGGCGGAGCGAAGGGCCTCTGCGCCTGCGAGGAACCTCCTGAGCGTGAGCGGCCTGAAGACGGCATCGACCGTGAAAAGGACAAAAGGCCCGCCTTCCAGGAGCGGGACGAGCGTTATCAGACTTTCCAGGGAGTTGCCGGTCGTCTTCTTCACCAGCTCGAATGCGAGGGGCCACCGGTTCGACCGGAGGTACGCCTCGGTCTGCGGGCTTCCCTCGTTGATTATGCAGCAGAGTGAGGTGATCCCTGCCTCCTCGGCTACGCGTATGAGCCTGCCGATCATGGGCTCCCCGCAGATGGGCACCAGGGGCTTGGGAACGGAAAATCCAGGGGCAAGGCGCTCCCCCCATCCAGCGGAGATGATGCCTGCCCTCATGACGCCAGCGCCTCAAGCTCTGCGAGCCTGGTGATCACTGCGTCCACAGGCGGCGCGTTCTCCGGTATGCGGGGGTTCGGACCCTTAAGCCAGATCGTCCTCATCCCTATCTCCGCGCTCGGCATCATGTCCCGCTCGTACGAATCCCCGATGAAGACCACCTGCTCCGGCCTCAGGGCCAGCTTGTCGAGGGCGAGCAGGAAGATGCGGTGGTCGGGCTTGCTGACGCCCACGCGGCCGGAATCGATCACCACGTCGAACGCGCCGGAAAGGCCCGCCTCCCCCAGGACAACCTCCAGGTTGCCGAAAAAGTTGGAGACTATGCCTGTGCGATAGCGCCCTTTCAAGGCCCGGAAGAGACCCGCCCGGAGGGACATGACGTGCTCGGCGCTCCGGCAGAACATGCCGGCGAGCTGCCTGTGCATGGCGGCGTCGTGAAATCCGAGCGCCTCGAATTGAAGCCCGACGTGGCGGTCGACCAGGGACCTTAAGTCCGCGGCGGTTATGGCGGCGTCCGCGTGGCAGGCGGAATCGGCTTCGTAAAAGGCGCGCTTGATATCGTCCCTGCCAAAGCTGAGACCTTCGCCCTCGTAAAGCGCAAAAAACCTGTCAAGCCAATGATCGCCGTCAGAATCGATGGTCCCCCCAAAATCGAAAAGGAGGGCCGCGCATTCACGGAACTTCGTGCAGTCCATGACGCCTCGACTATCGCCCTGATTTCAGTGGATGCCCCTAAATCCCTCGCGCGCGCTCACTCCGGCACGTGAAGGCGAAGGAACCTGCCCGGCTGTTTTTCCTCGCACGAGCCCCGGATGAACCAGACCTTGCTGTCTCTCTGCTCAGAGGCAAAACAGTCGCGGTTGAGCACGTTGAGGAAATAGGCGCTGCCCCCCGTATCGATCCGGTACGTCTTCCGGCAATAGCCAATGCCCTGGACCAAAGAACTACAGCAGTTTCCAACGCCGATTACGGCGACCCTGATTCGACGCATTTCTACTAACATATGGGAGTTAGGCCGAATTGTCAAGTCTTTCCGCCGTTCTGCCGGGGGTAAGCGGGGGCGACGCGCGCGGTCCGGGAAAGTCTGCGCAGGAAGCGGCAAAAGCGCAAATTCCTATTGACAATACTGGCGTTATAGCCTAATGTAGAAATAAGGCGGTGTAGCTCAGACGGTTAGAGCATGCGGCTCATATCCGCAGTGTCCGGGGTTCAATTCCCTGCACCGCCATAATAAATGACCCTGGTGTAAGCAGCAGGTTATTCACTGAACGCCTTTATTGAGCGGGGAGGCTCCGGCGGCTTTGCCGACGGAGGGGGCATGGAATCGACAAGTTGAGAGCAGGTTGCCCTGTTCCACTCGCCAAACTTTCAGGAGGTGAAGGTAATGACGAAAGCGGAGTTGATTGCCAGTGTTTCAGCGGAAGCGGGAATCAAGAAATCGGTCGCCGAAAAAGTGCTTAATTCCTTCATTGGCAATATCGAAAAGGCACTAAAGGGCGGGGACAAGGTCACGTTGACGGGCTTCGGCACCTTTCAGTGCGCCGACAGGGCCTCAAGGACGGGCAGGAACCCCAGGACCGGCAAAGAGATCAAGATACCTGCGTGCAGCGTCCCGAAATTCAAGCCGGGCAACAAGCTGAGGGAGGCCCTGAAATAGAAGCCGCGAAAAGCAAAGGGACGCTCGCGGTCCCTTTGCTCATCATATTGATAGCCGCGCTACTCTGGCCGTGCCACGCGATGGCAGCCGAAAAGAAGGCGAAGCGGCAGGCCGCGAAGCCTGTCGCTTCCGAGTCGGCCGCCGGTGCGATGGTGAACGACGCCAACGTTCACGACTCCCTGCGGACCGGCGAGGACCAGCTAAAGAAGGGAAGGGCCGACGATGCCTTGAGGATACTCCTGGCCGTGCACGCCTTCGCGTCAGACAACCTGAAATTCCTGGCTTGCGCAGGGGAGGCCTACGAGAAGGCGCGCAGCGACCCGAGCCTCGCCCAGGAACAGAAGGAGACGCTCTACCTGAAACAGCAGCGGATAGGCAGTCTTGTCGCCCGCTACAGCAAGGTGAGGGGGGAATCCGCCTACGACCTGGGACTTGCCTATTCGAAGAAAGGGGACGTCGGGCAGGCGAGGAAATACCTCACGGAGGCGTGCCGCACAGTGCCTTTCTCGCTCGACCCAGCCTCCCTCTGGATGAAGTCGAAAGAGCTTTTCCTCAAGGTCTCCAATCTGGAAGGCGAGTTCTAGGGCGAAAAGGCCGGTCGCGCGCTGCCCATTGGGAAAGACGCTTGCGCGTCCTTACAGCGGCGCGTTTTTCGGAAACGCGGACATAGAGGTCGGCAAGTGCCGGCGCCCGCGCCTTTGAGCGTCGCCGAGCGCCCTTACGCGCCGTCGCGACGGAGCCGCTTCAGGGCAAGGCCGAAGGTATACTCGTATAGATGGAGGCCCTTGCTGACGGCCACGATCGACCCGTCGCCGACGCCTATCTCCTGGCACATGTATTCCTTCAGCAACTGGATGGCCGCCAGGTTCGACGGAAAGCCCGCCCAGAGGTCCCAGCTCCTGAAATAGAGGACGAAGTGCAGGCGGTCATCCGCAACGCGCGTGTCGATCAGCCGCAGGCATGGAGGGTCGTCGAGGAGTATGTCCTGGGGCATCCCCACCTCCATGATCGCCTGGTTCGTGCCCCCTTTCTTGCTGCGATAGATGTCGATCACCTGCTGGACCGGGTTGACCCCGAAGGCGTGCTCCTTCCCGTTTATCGAGACCTTCGGGTTCGTCAGCCTCTCCCCGTACGTGTAGACCTCATTCTCCTTTTTCCGGTCCGTCATCAGGTATTGCAGGTAGTCCTCGACGTACTCCATGCTCGTCGGCGCGGGTATGCCCAGCCCGGCCGGAATATCGGGTATCAGCGGCCTCGTCCCCGGATGGGCGATGCGGACCATGACGAGGTCGAACTCCCGCCTTTTGACCCCTTCGAAAGACCCCCTATCCACCTCGTACTCGTGGACGCCCCCCTCCTCGAAAATCCTGTATATGCATTGAAACCAGGCGTCGGGCAGGTCCCGCGCCTCTATCACAACCGGCTCCATCATAACCGAAAGCCCCCATCCATGTTCTGAAAATCGCTTTAGAAACTATATACCGAATCGTTTCAGAAAGTCCAAGTCCTTCGCTCGCCTCGCTTCTGTCTTTGGAAAGAGGGTAGCTGTACGGTATTGTAGGAGCGTGCATTATAGTCCCCCTCACCCCGCCCTCTCCCCCCTTCAGGGGGGCGAGGGGAAAAGATGGAATGCATAGAAGTCTCGGCCCATACGGGCAGGCGGCCGCACATATGTGTTAAAATATGGCCATGACCGAGGGGGCCAGGATACTGGTCATCGATGACGAGCTTCAGATCCGCCGGATGCTTAAGACGGCGCTAGCGGGTTACGGCTACGCCCTCGGCGAGGCTGCGACGGCAAAGGAGGGCCTTGCGCAGGCTGCGGTCTTCCACCCTGACCTCGTCATACTCGACCTCGGCCTGCCCGACGCGGACGGCATGGAGGTGATAACGCACCTGCGCGAATGGACGCAGGTCCCTATCATCGTCCTCTCCGTGCGGGAAGGGGAGACGGACAAGATCGGCGCCCTCGACGCAGGCGCCGACGATTATTTGACGAAGCCGTTCAGCATGGGGGAGCTCCTCGCGCGCATCAGGGTTGCCCTGCGCCACGCTGCCGGCAGCGAGGATGAGCCGGTCTTGACGTTCCCGGAGCTCGCCCTCGATTTCGCCAGGCGCGTCGTCCTCCTGAAAGGGTCGGAGCTGAAGCTGACGCCCACCGAGTACGAGATCCTCAAGTACCTGGCGCTCCACGCGGGAAGGGTCGTCACCCACGGACAGTTGCTCCGGGCGGTCTGGGGCCCGAACTACCAGGAGAGCACCCAGTACCTTCGCGTCTACGTTGGCCAGCTCCGCCGCAAGATGGAAGAAGACCCCGCGAGGCCGCGCTACATCGTCACAGAGGCGGGCGTCGGCTACCGTTTCATGTCGGGGGAGTGATGGCCGGTCACGAAAGCGGCAAGGACGCGGCGGGCAAACCCCGCCCACGCCTTAACCCTGCGGCGCCTTACCTCTGGACGGTCCTCCTCGTTGCGCTGGTTACCGCCATCGGCAAGCTGTTCGCCCCCTTTTTCGACATCGTCAACGTCACCCTTCTTTATCTGCTGCCGGTGCTCTTCAGCGCGGTCCGCTGGGGACGGGGGCCTTCCCTCTTCGCTTCTTTCCTGGGCGTATTGACGTTCGACTTCTTCTTCGTGCCCCCCATCCACAGCTTCGCCATAGGCGATATCAAGTATACCTTCACCTTCGCGGTTTTCCTTCTTGTCGGCGTCGTCACGGGGACGCTTGCGACGAAGATCCGCAGCGAGCTTGAAAAGACCAGGCGGAGGGAAGGAAGGACGCTTGCCCTCTACGCGCTGAGCGAGCAGATAGCGAGCAAGGCGGACCTCGACGCGATCCTCGATACGTTCCTTGCGACGGTATCGGAGGCGGTGGGCGGCCCGGTCTCCGTCATGATGGCCGAGACGGCGGGCGCGATCCGGGAAGTCGCCGCCTATCCGCGCCCGTCCGCCCCCGGAGGAGACAAAGAAATGGCCGTTGTCCACTGGGTCCTGGAGCACGGAACGAGCGCGGGCAGGGGAACGGAGGTTTTGCGCGACGCGAGCAGGCTCATCTTCCCCGTGAAGGCGGACGGCAAGACGCTGGCAGCGCTCTGCTTCAGTCCGGGGGAGGAGAAAAAGGCCATCTCGCCGGAGAAGCGCCAGCTCATCGAGGCGTTTGCGAACCTTGCCGCAGTCGCGATTATCCGCCTTAGGCTCGCCCAGGAAGCGGGGCAGGTGCAGCGGCTCGCCGAGTCCGCACGGCTCCACAAGGCCCTGCTCGACTCCATCTCCCACGACATCCGCACGCCCCTAGCCTCCATTACGGGCGCAGTGACTACCCTCATAGCAGGGGGATCGTACGACGCGGAGTCGAGGGGGATACTCCTCGATACGATCAAGGAGGGCGCTTTGCGCCTCAACCGGTTCACGGCGAACCTCCTCGATACGGCCCGCCTAGAAAGCGGCACGCTCAAGCTGCGCGCCGATTGGTGCGACGTGCAGGACATCACCGGCGCAGCCCTCCGGGAAATCAGCGACATGTTGCACGGGAGGTCCGTACCTGTCGATATCCCCGCCGACCTCCCGCCCGTCAGGGTCGATTTCGCGCTTATCGAGCACGTGCTCATAAACCTCCTGGAGAACGCGGCCAAGTACAGCCCGCCTGGCGGCGCGATCGCCCTCTCCGCCCGCGCCGCCGAAAAGGCCGTGCTCGTAAGCGTCACAGATCAAGGCCCGCCTATCCCGAGCCTTGAGCGGGAGCGCATATTCGACAAATTCTACCGCCTCGAACGGTCGAAGGGGGCAGGCGGCTCCGGGCTGGGACTCTCGACGTGCAGGGGCATAGTCGAGGCCCACGGAGGCGCGATATGGGCCGATTCCCCCACGGGGTCGGGCAACCGCTTCACCTTTTCCCTGCCGCTGTAAGGGCCGCAATCTGCCCTCAAGCCCTCCGTCTTTACGATATTTTTATGGGGCGGGGCGTTCTTTTTACAACCAACTGATGCGAAAAGGGCTACACTATACGCGAAATCGTAAGGATGGCGCTATCCGTGTGCACAAAGGCGGGATAGGGAACCGGAGGCCCGAAAAATGGTGAAAGAGATATACATTATTGTCATATTCCTGGCGGTGCTGGCCCTTCTTGCCCCGCCCCTCGGCCGTTACATAGCGGCGGTGCTGGCCGGGAGGCGCAACGTCCTCTCGTGGCTGGTCCGCCCCGTCGAGGCGGCCGTCTACCGCATTTCCGGCATAGACGAGGGTAAGGAAATGTCCTGGAAGGAGTATTCCTTCGCCTTTCTCCTCTTCAGCGGCGTCAGCTTCGTTGCGCTCTTCCTTCTCCAGCTCCTCCAGGGGCATCTGCCGCTCAACCCCCGCAATTTCGGGGCAGTCCGGTGGGACACGGCCCTCAACACCGCCGTATCCTTCATGACGAATACGAACTGGCAGGCATACAGCGGAGAGACGACGATGAGCTACCTGACCCAGATGCTCGGCCTGACCGTCCAGAACTTCGTCTCTGCCGCCGCCGGGATCGCCGTCCTCCTGCCGCTCATCAGGGGCTTCACGTCCAGGCTCAAGGATACGGTCGGGAATTTCTGGGTCGATATGACCCGCTCGGTGCTCTATATCCTGATACCTTTGAGCATCATACTCTCGCTCGCCCTCGTCTCCCAGGGGGCCGTGCAGACGCTCGGCGATTACGTCAAGGCAGCGCCCCTCGAAGGCGGCGAGCAGGTCATAGCGGTAGGACCTGCGGCGTCGCAGGTGGCGGTCAAGCAGCTCGGCTCCAACGGGGGCGGCTTTTTCAACGCCAATTCCGCGCACCCCTTCGAGAACCCGAACGATATCACAAACTTCCTGGAGCTGCTCGCGATCCTCCTCATCCCCACCGCCCTGCCCCTGGCTATGGGCAGGATGCTGGCCAACAGGCGGCAGGGCTGGGCCATCTTCGCCGCAATGGCGGTCCTCTTCGTGATCGGCCTCACCCTTTCCTTCGCTGCCGAATGGCAGACGAACCCCATGCTCGCAAAACTGGGCGTTACGGGCAACATGGAAGGGAAGGAGGTCCGCTTCGGCATAGGCCAGTCGGTCCTCTGGGGCCAGTCTACCACTGTCACTTCGAACGGCTCCGTGAACTCGATGCACGACAGCATGATGCCGCTGACGGGACTTGTTTTTATGTTCAATATGGCCGTCGGGGAGGTCATTTTCGGCGGCGTCGGCGTCGGATTGATCGGCATGATTATGTACGCAGTCCTCGCCCTTTTCCTCGCGGGCCTGATGGTCGGCCGCACGCCGGAATTCCTCGGGAAGAAGCTCGAATCGAGGGAGATGATAATGGCCGTTATCGTGGTGGTGGCCCCTGCCGTCTCAAGCCTCATATTCGCCGGCATCGCGGTCGTCGTCCCCGCGGGCCTTTCGAGCCTCAACAACGCGGGGCCGCACGGCCTCTCGGAGATACTCTACACCTTCTTCTCGCCAGCCGGAAATAACGGCTCCGCCTTTGCGGGGCTGAACGCAAACACGGTTTTTTACAACCTGACGACGGCCTTCTGCATGATCGTGGGGCGTTTCCTGACCATCCTCCCCGCCCTGGCCGTCGCCGGCTCGCTCGCCATGAAAAAGAGCATCCCCCCGAGCTCTGCCACGTTCCCTACGGCAGGCCCCCTTTTCGTAGGAATGCTCGCGGCCGTGGTCGCCGTCGTCGGCGCCCTGACGTTCTTCCCGGCCCTTGTGCTCGGGCCCATCCTCGACCACCTCCTGCTCGCATCGGGCAGGACCTTTTAGGGAGGCCCGATATGGAAGAGAAACCGATCACCATCTGGCAGACAAAGCTCATAAAGTCGGCGGTCGCGGGCGCCTTCAGGCGGCTCGACCCACGCTTGCTCTGGCGCAACCCCGTCATGCTCGTCGTCGAGATCGTCTCCGTCGTGACCACCGTCATCGCCTTCGACAACCTCTTTCACGGAGGCCCTTTCCGGCTCAACCTCCAGATCAGCGTCTGGCTCTGGTTCACCGTGCTCTTCGCCACCTTCGCCGAGGCCCTTGCGGAAGGCAGGGGCAAGGCGCAGGCCGAGACGCTCAGGAAGGCGCAGACGGAGGCATACGCCAATAAGATTGTGGACGGGGGGAAGACCGAGAGGGTCCCCGCCCTCTCCTTAAGAAAGGATGACATCGTTCTCATGGAAGACGGCGACCCCGTCCCCGGGGACGGCGAGATCGTCGAAGGGGTCGCCCTCGTCGATGAGTCGGCTGTGACGGGGGAATCTGCCCCCGTCATAAGGGAGGCGAAAGGGGACCGCAGCGCCGTCACCGGCGGGACGCGCGTCCTTTCCGGCAAGATAAAGGTGATGATTACGGCGAACCCCGGCGAGACCTTCCTCGACCACATGATCTCGATGGTGGAGAGCGCAAAGCGGCAAAAGACCCCGAATGAGATCGCCCTGGAGATCCTCCTCGTCGGGCTGACCGTCCTTTTTATCGTCGTCGTCGCCACCCTCTCCCCCTTTGCCGCATACAGCGGCGTGACGATCGCGGTGCCCGTCCTCGTGGCGCTCCTCGTCTGCCTCATACCGACGACCATAGGGGGCCTCCTGCCCGCCATAGGGATCGCAGGCATGGACCGCCTCATCCGGCACAACGTGATCGCCCTCTCCGGCCGCGCAGTGGAGGCGGCGGGGGACGTAGATGTCGTCCTCCTCGACAAGACGGGGACGATCACCCTCGGCAACCGCATG
Source organism: uncultured delta proteobacterium (assembly GCA_963835595.1). GTDB lineage: Bacteria > Desulfobacterota > Syntrophorhabdia > Syntrophorhabdales > WCHB1-27 > CAWEPK01. The sequence goes on from CAWIGL010000002.1 coordinate 1,116,476, forward strand.
GCAACCGATTTCATGCCTGCGGAGGGGGTGGCCAGGGAGGAGCTCGCGGAGGCGGCGCTCCTTTCGTCGCTGGCAGACGAGACGCCGGAGGGGCGTAGCATCGTCGCGCTGGCCAAGCATTTCTTGTCGATACGCGGGCGTGACATCAAGACGCCCGACGCCTCCTCCTTCATCCCCTTTACCGCGGAATTGCGGATGAGCGGCGTCTCCTTCGACGGGCGCGAGATACGAAAAGGGGCAACGGACGCGGTCGCTGCCTTCGTGAGGTCTAAGGGCGGCGCCATCCCTGACAGCATCGATCAGGCGGTCCAGGTCGTTGGAAGAGGGGGGGACGCCCCTCGTCGTGGCCGACTCCGGGCGCGCCCTCGGCGTCATCCAGTTGAAGGACGTGCTGAAGGAGGGCATCAAGGAAAGGCTGCACCAGCTCCGCCTCATGGGCATCCGCTCGACGATGATAACGGGCGACAACCCCCTTACTGCCGCGGCCATCGCAGCGGAGGCGGGCATCGACGACTTCGTCGCCCAGGCAAAGCCCGAGGAGAAGCTGCGCCTTATCCGCAAGTACCAGGCAGACGGCCACCTCGTGGCCATGATCGGGGACGGGACGAACGACGCCCCCGCGCTTGCGCAGGCCGATGTCGCCGTCGCTATGAACGCGGGCACCCAGGCGTCGAGGGAGGCCGCCAACATGGTGGACCTCGACTCCAATCCGACGAAGCTCCTCGATATAGTCGAGATCGGCAAGCAGATCCTGATGACGAGGGGGGCGCTCACGACATTCAGCGTGGCGAACGACGTATCCAAGTATTTCGCCATCATCCCGGCCATTTTCGTGCAGGTATTTCCGGCCCTCGCCATCCTGAACGTGATGCGCCTCGCCAACCCGCAAAGCGCGATCCTTTCGGCTATTATATTCAACGCAGTCATCATACCCCTTCTCATCCCCTTGGCCCTGAAGGGGATTAAATACCGGCCGATCACCGCCCAGGCGCTCCTGTGGCGCAACCTTATTATCTATGGCGTAGGCGGGGTGATCCTGCCCTTCATCGGCATAAAGCTGATCGACCTCGCCGTAGTTTTCCTGCATTTCGTTTGAAGGAGGCTCACATGAGGGAACTTGTCCGGGCCGTTCTTATATTCCTCGTATTCTCGATAATGACGGGTCTCGCCTACCCCTTGGGCATCACGGGCCTCGCCCGTCTCTTCTTCGCTCAGAAGGCAGCCGGGAGCCTCGTTGCCGACGCCGGCGGGCGCGTGGTCGGGTCGGAGCTTATCGGGCAGAAGTTTGCAAGCGAGCGCTATTTCCACAGCCGGCCGTCGGCGAACGCTTACGACGCGACCAACTCCGGGGGCACAAATTTCGGCCCCGCAAACGCAAAGTACCTGAAAGACGTGGCGGACAGGGTGAATAAGGCGCGCGCGGAGAACGCAATCGGCCCTGCTGCGGCGGTGCCGGCCGACCTCGTCCTCGCATCGGCGAGCGGGCTCGACCCGCATATCAGTATCGACGCGGCCCTCATCCAGGCGCCCACGGTCGCCGCTGCCCGCGGCCTTCCGCCTGAGACGGTAAAATCCCTCATACAATCAACGGCTGAGGGGACATATACAGGCGGAGAACCCAGGGTGAACGTACTGCTCCTCAACCTGGCGGTTGACAGGCTGCGGGTGGGGCAGAAGCGCTGAGGCGGAGATGGAAAATGCCCTTGCGCGGCTCGACTCGCGTCCGGTGCGGAAGGCGTGGAAGGCAAAAAGCGGGAAGCAAAAAAAGCTAAACCAATGCTCTTTGCGGCTGGACTCGCGCCTCTGGCGGAATCGCGATCTGCGGCGCCCTGCTCGACGTGTGGCCTCCGACGTACCGATGTACAGTCTCCGGCCAACACGTCTCACAGTGCATCCACACGGGCCTGTTGCCCGACTCACCCCCATGAGCGAACCGCCGGGGGTCCCTCCCCAAGGGGCCTTTGCCTTCCGCGCCTATGCGCCGGGGATGAAGAAGCAAAGGCGGCCCGCACGGAGCGGAAGGAGCCCTATCGGAAGGCAAAGATGCAGTCTTGCATGATTAAGAGCGGCCAGGCAGCCGGCAAGGCCCTGGTTCTTGGCCTTGTTTGCTATCCCTCTGAACCTGTCCTTCGTCGCATTGAGGAGGATGCGGATGTTCTGCACGCTCGCTATCAGGTATTCCTGGATCTGCACCCTCCAGAGCCTTCGCCATCGGGCCTTCTTCATCCCGAAGCGGACCCCCTGGGCGAAGCTCCTTTCCATAAGATGCTGCCTGATCCTTAAGTTCCTTTTTGCAGCTTTTGACCTGCCGTGGGCGTACATCATGGCAAGCGCGTCCTGGCGGACATGCCTGCGGACCGCCCTGCCCGTCTTGGCCTTCGTGCACTGTTCCTTGAGGCTGCAAGCAAGGCATACATCCGTCCCGGCGACATAGATAATCCAGTCCCCTATCCCGGCCTTCCGCTTCATTGCCTTTCCCGCAGGGCAGGTAAAGGCGTCGGAGGCGGCGTCGTAGATAAACCGTCCTTGAGGGAAGATGTCGTTTCGGTATGGGACTATCCTGTCGGCAAGGGGCTTTATATGAGCCGTCACCTTTCTGTCGTGGCAGGCGAGGAAGTTGTCCACCGTCCCGTACTTGGAATCGGCGACTACCGTGGTCGCCTTCATGTCCGTATTTGCCTCATGGGCGTCGATGAGGTCGGCGAGCTTAACCCCGTCGTCCACAATGCCCGTTGTAGCCTCTACTGCGGTGATAACCTCATGGGCTTCATCCACTGCCCGGTGCGTCTTGTACCGGAGGTCTCCCCAACGCACGACCGAGGCGTCCGGGTCGGTGGATGAGACGCGCCGGTCGTTGACGGAAAAGCGGGGATCCCCTTCCAGCCTCTTCTCCATCTCGTTATAGGCCAGGTTGAGGCGGGTCGTAAGGGAGTCCCTCGATGCGTCCGCCCGGATCAGACTCGAATCGACGAATATCTTATCTCCTCTCACAAGGCCGGCCTCGACGCACCGGCTCACTATTGCCCGGAAGAAATGCTTGAAGGCCTCTTCTCCCCAACGCTTCCTTGCCTTGGAGAGAACGCTGTGGTCGGGAATGGGCGTTTCTATGTTGTAGTCTAAGAACCAGAGCCAATCCAGCCTCTCGGGAAGGGTCTCCATAAGCTCCCTCTCGGAGCGGACATTATAGAGGACCAGAAGAAGCATGAGCTTTAAGATGACCGGGGGAGGGACGGAGACGTTGCCGCTTGCTCCGTATGCGGAGGACACCTTGTTGTAGATGAAGCTGAAGTCTACCGCCTGCTTTATACGACGCAGGATATGATCCTTGCGGACCCTGGTCTCTAACTGGACATGGTAAGAAAAGAGGGGGTCGTCGGGGGGCGGCTGGTAACCCATCATATGGAGGATCTCCTTGTCTTGCAGACTTGTTAAGTCTATCACACCCCTCCGGGAATTACCAGTATAATGTATGCAAATAAAGCCATTAATTACAGAAAACAGATATTATCCCCGCAAGGGGGAGGAGGACTTGGGCAACAGGCCCACACCTCCCGATTCCTGGAAGCGCTCGTCCACGCCGCGACCGCCGCTAACGGAATAAAGAGCATAATGGAAGGCGGCGGTAAGAGCGGGCTGTACTTTATTTATGGGTGGGATACTAAGTATAAAGGTCCACATTCGACCTGTCGTATGCTGTCGGCTCGCGTAGTAATTTCTTCCTTATCCATGCTTTTGTTTTTCTTCTTGCACATCTCCCTTTTGAGTGGTAGGAATAGTCTGAGGCCGGAGGGCACCAAATGCGCGGGCCGGAGGCAGGAGAGAGCCAAATGTCACAACTTCAATTGCGTCTCGTCTACGCTCCCAATAATGTGGTTCTACAGTGACGGCGAAGGGACAGCCCGGTAGGAGATACATATGAAAGCAGCCTTTATCGGTTTCGACTCTGCTTGGGGGGAGAACAACACGGGTGCCATCTGTGAGCTTGTACTGCAAGACGATGGAAGCTTGATGTTGAGGGAGGGTCACCCGATTCCTGCAGATTGGGGCCGTGCAATTGAGATAGCCGGACAAGTACCTCACGGCATCCTGAATGTCTGGGCCGTCGATCAACCAATCTGTGTCCCAAATGAATCCGGTTGCCGGCCTGTCGAGGCCGACCTCGCGAGGGCCCTTATGGCCGGCTTCGGGCTCGGTGCCTTCCCGGCCAAGCGCAGCAACCCCTGTTGGGGGCCAAACGCTCCGATCTGGAGACTTATGAGAGTGCTTAGGCAGAACGGTTATCGACATCATCCAATGGCCATACCAGACGCGCGGGAAGGCCGATACTACTTTGAATGCTATCCGCATCCTGCCATCCTCGGTTTGTTCGATCTGGATCGTATCTTGAAGTATAAGGTCCGTCATCACAACAGCAACGATTGGCAGGAACTTATGGGGTTCCTCCGAAAACTGGCATCAGGAAACCTACGCATTGCAAACGTAGGGTCATTCGTGACCGAAAGTCTTCCGCAAAACCAGATGAACGAAAACAAGCTTGACGCCATCATCTGCGCTTATGCCGCAGCGTACTGGTGGAAGCACGGCCCGAAACGATCGATGATGATCGGAGACACCACCACCGGATATATCGTTACTCCGCATAGCGATAGCACCCAACCGGCACTGTGTAGAGTATTTCGTGGGCGCATTAACATGGAAGGACAGGCATGTGGGCCACCGGAGGAGTCAGGGCATGCACCAAGATCCAAGAGAAAACAAACCTAGTGCATCCGGGACAGGCACGGCAGGGGCTGCCGCCAGAGCCATTGAACGGCTGGCAAGGTCCTGTGACGTTGCGCGCAACGGATCCGGCGAACTTGTGGAGAAGCTCAAGGGGTACTGTGGTCAACGAATGGATGGATCCAAATCGTATAGTGGGATACCGTCTTTGGGTGCGTTTCCTCGAAGAGGATGGCCTACCCACTGTCCTGTTTGTGCCTTTCGCCAATCAAGGACGAGAGCAGGGCGGTATGAAGATCGCGACTCAGCAGATGAACCGGCAGTTGTGGCACGCACTCGTGGGAAGAGCGACACGGAACAATCCGGTGGATTGCAAGATTCAGTATAATTACCAGGTTATTAAAAGTCTCATAGTAGAATCAATGTCTTAATATCCCACATATGAACACGGTACAGCCCGCTCTTGCCGCCGCCTTCCATTATGCTCTTTATTCCGTTAGCGGCGGCAGCGGTTTGGAGGAGCGCCTCCAGGAATCGGGAGGTGTGGATGCACTGTGAGACGTGTCGGCCGGAGACTGTACGTCGGTACGTCGGAGGCCACACGTCGAGCAGGGCGCCGCAGATCGCGATTCCGCCAGAGGCGCGAGTCCAGCCGCAAAGAGCATTGGTTTTGCTTTTAGCTTTGCTACCGCAACAGGGATCGGCCCTTCGCAATCACGCGTTCACCCACCGCAGCGCGCCCAGCGCCGATAGGCTCGCGATCGCCCCCAACATCCGCCTCTGGTCGAGAAGCAGATTTTTGTAGTCGTATCGCATGGCGATGAGGCCCACGACTGCATCCTCCGATTTCATAGGCAGAAAGAACGCCTTCGCATTAGCCAGGGTCTCCGTGCCGGCCCCCGCTGTCTTGCCGTTTATCATGCTCCACTGGGCCACGGTCATCTCGTGGGCGTCGAGGTCCGCGCCGTCTCCGGCCCTGGCCCACACGCGGAGCCTGCCGTCCGGGTCTGCAAAGAGGACGAACGCAGGGACATCGAGCACCCTCGCTACGTACCTGACAATGATATGGCTCACGTCATCGAGGACGGTCGTGCGCAGCAGGGAGAGGACGCTCTTCCATTCGTCGCCGTACGGGGTAAAGCCGCCTATCAACTGCTCGACGGGCGGGAGCATGAGAAATTCTTTGCTCATCTGCTCTATCAGCCTGACGCGCTCCAGGCGGAGGTTGAGGGTGAAGGTCTGCTGCTTCGTAACCTTGACGAGCTGCCCGACGACGAGGGAGGTCATAAAGAAGACGACCGCGCTGATGATGTCGTGGGTATGGTACATCGTGAAGCTGTAACGCGGATGGGTGAACAGGAAGTCGAAGACGAGGAGGCTCACCACCGAGGCGAAGACCGAGGGGCCGGTGCCGAAGCGGAGGGCGGCGAAAATAACGGCGATAAGATAGATGAAGATAAGGGCTGTGGGCTCCGCGATCCGCACCAGGCCGAAGTTGGCGAGCGTCAGGAGGGCGACCATGCCGATGCTGACGAGATAGTCTATCGGTTTGACGCCCATCTTTCTCGGGCGCACGGTGGTCGCCTCCTCCTTATCTTTCACGGGACTGACGAGGTGCAGCTCGAACTGCGCCGGGGCGTGGAGCAGCTTTTGCACGGGCGACCCTTTTAAAAGCTCCCGCAGAGTGGAGCGTATAGGCTTCCCGACAACGACCCTCGTGATATTGTTCTCCCTGGCGAACCTCAGGATCTCCTCGGCCACGTCGTTCCCGAGAAGGGTCATGACCTTGGCCCCCAGCTCTTCCGCAAGGTTGAGCGCCTCCGACAGATAGAGCTTCTCCTTGTCGGTCAGCTCCGTCAGCGAATTGCCGGAGACATAGACCGCGTACCATTCGGCGTTGGCGTCCTTTGCGATCGTATACGCCTTCCTGAGCAACTGCGCAGCGTAGGGGCTCGCCCCGATGCAGACCATCACCCGCTCCCCTGCCGGCCACGGTCCCGCGATGGCCTTTGACCTCATGTAGTTGAGGAGCTCCGTCCCCATTTTTCTGGCGACGAGGGTAAGGGTAAGCTCGCGGAGCGCCACGAGGTTCCCCCGCTGGAAAAAGTTATCCATGGCCTGGCGCGCCCGCTCAGGCACGTAGACCTTGCCCTCCCGCAGACGCTGGGTCAGCTCCTCCAGGGGTATATCGATCACCTGGACCTCGTCGGCCCGGTCGAGTATCGTGTCGGGCACCGTCTCCTGCACGCGTATGCCCGTGATCTGCGCCACCACGTCGAGCTGGCTCTCGAAATGCTGTATGTTGACGGCCGTATAGACGTCAAGCCCGTTCTCTAAAAGCTCCTCCACGTCCTGGTATCGTTTCGGGTGCCTGCTTCCGGGGGCGTTCGTATGGGCAAGCTCGTCCACGAGCACGACGGCGGGCTTCCTCCGCAGCACGCCGTCCGCGTCGAATTCCTTAAGCATTATGCCGCCGTAGGGCGCCTCCCGCAAGGGGACCACTTCCAGGTCGGCTAGAAGCGCGCCCGTCTCGGCCCTGCCGTGGGTCTCGACGATGCCCACGACAACGTCCTCCCCCCTGTTCTTGAGGACGTGCGCCTCCTGGAGCATCGCGTAGGTCTTCCCTACGCCCGGCGCGTAGCCCAGGAATATCTTCAGCCGCCCCCTCTTCGCCTCTTCCCGGCTGATCTCCGCGAGCAGCGCATCCGGGTCCGGCCGCCCGTTCTTCCCTATCTCGTCCCGATCCTTCATCCGTTCATCTCTCGTACCTATTATACGACATTCATAATCATCACGACATCTGTTAAAAAATATGGGATATTCCGGTCGGCTGGACTCGCGCCTATGCCGCCGCTAACGGAATAAAGAGCATTTCTTAAGGCGTCGGCAAGGACGGCCAGTACCGCATACACGGGTGGCATGAGCACACAAGTAATAGGATAGAATCTTCTATTAAGGAAGCTGCTCCAGCACCAAGCCCAGGATACCAGGTGCCGGGTCTTTTGCGGCCGGAGGAATTTTCGATGGATTTCGCGTTGCTTTTCGAAGGCGCGCGGCGGAGCGTACTTTAGTTGTACGTGAGCACGCTGCGCCGAGAAAACGACACGAAAGGCGCGAAAAGGCCCCGGCCGCGCATAGACCCACCGTCAAGAAGGCCCCGCCTTCTTGACGGTGGTTGACGTTTGGGCCGCATCAGGGTAATATTTGTAAGTGCCTAAATTTTTTAAAATGGAGACAGCATGAGCAGGATCACAGCATTTGCCCTCTTTGTCGCCCTCGCGCTTTTCGCGGTCTGCGCCGACGCGAAGGTCTATCTCGACGTGTACGGCCAGTCGTACAAGAAGATCACCATAGCGGTGCCGCCGTTCGCGACCGACGGGCAGCCCAGGCCGGAGGCCGGCGACCTCCTCGGCCGCGACCTCGACATGTCCGGTTTCTTCGTCGTCGCGCCCCGCTCCCTCATGGACAAAGGCCTGACCGACGAAGGGATCGACAAGCGGAACATAAAATTCGACCAGTGGCGGTCCCTGGGCGTAGAGCTCCTCTGCAAGGCCCTCGTCCAGGAGAAGGACAACGGCTTCTCGCTTGAGGCGTACCTTTACGACGCGAGCGACGGCACCCTGCTCTTCGCCAAGCGATACAGGGCCACGCCGACCGAGTGGAGGAGGGTCGTCCACAGGCTGGCCGACGAGATCATATTGACGGTCACGGGCGAGAAGGGCATCATGGGCTCCAGGATCCTCTTCGTCTCGGGAGACAGGCGCCACCGGGACGTCTACGTGGCCGACCTCGACGGCTACAGCCCCCGGAAGCTGACCAACCAGAACCAGATCATCGTGTCGCCCTCGGTCTCGCCCGACGGGAGGTATCTGGCCTACACATCGTACAGGGAAGGCAGGCCGAACCTTTACGTCGTCGATTTTGCGACCGGCAGGGAGGTTTACGCGGACAGGCAGGAAGGGACGAAGGTCGGGGCGAGCTGGATGAACGCAAAGACCATCGCGTACGCGCACATCCTCGGAAAGGTATCGACCATCTATGCGGCGAACGTCGAGACGAAGGAGCGGAAGGTCCTCCTGCGCAAGGAAGGCATCCTTGCCTCCCCCACCTTCAGCCCGGACGGATCGAAGATGGTCTTTGTCTCCGATATGCACGGGGGGCCTAACGTCTTTATCATGGACCTGGCGACCGGTGATACGAAGCGCCTCTCCTTCTTCGGCAATTACAACACGTCGCCGGCTTTCTCACCGAAGGGCGACCTGATCGCCTTCGTCTCGAAGACGGAGGGGGCCCTGGAAATATGCGTCATGCGGCCCGACGGGTCGAACGCGCGTGTGCTCAGCGACGGCGGCATCAACGATTCTCCCCAGTTCTCGCCCTGCGGCAGGTACATCCTCTACTCTCCCAGAGGGGCAAGAAGATATTCGATCTATCTGATGCTGCACAACGGCGAGAACAAGAGGGAGCTGAAGTTCACGGGCGCCGAGGAGACTCAGCCAAAATTTATGCCTTAAAGAAGGGGGCCGGGATGAAGAAAAGTCTTTTTCCGTTTATCATGGCAGCGATCATCCTGCTCTTTTACGGATGCGCGTCGAAACAGGCTTATACGCCGCTTTCCGAGCGGATGGGTCAGCAGCCCGAAGTCGGGCAGCAGCCGTCGGAAGGCGCCGGTGCAAAGGAAGGGCATAAGCGAAGAGGAGCTTGCCCGGCAGGAAAGGGAAAGGCAGAGGCTGGCCGCGGAAGCCGCCGCAGCCACTGCTGCCCACCTCCCGGACGTCTACTTCGATTTCGACAGCTACATCATCAGAAACCAGGACGTGCCGATGCTGAAAAACATGGCCGGCTGGCTGTCGAAGAACCAATCGGTCAAGGTGGTCGTAGAGGGCTATTGCGACGAAAGGGGGACGACCGAGTACAACCTTGCCCTCGGACAGAAAAGGGCCGAGGCGGCAAAGGATTTCCTCGTGAAGTCGGGAGTCAGCCGCGAACAGGATAAGGACCAACTCATACGGCAAAGAGGCGCCGGTGGATCCGGGCCATACCGAAGAAGCCTGGGCAAAAAACAGGCGTGACCATTTCGCGAGCCAACAATAAGGAGGAGTCCCGATGAGATCCTTTCCGCTTCTTCTTCTTTTGATCGCCCTTCTCGCAGCCGGCTGCGCGTCTACAGGCGAGGTAAGCCAGGTCAGGCAGGACATGACCTCGGTTTACAGCGAGCAGACAAGCTACATGCAGAAGACGGACGCGCGCATCGACCGCGTTGAGAAGGATATGAAAGAGCTGCAGAAGACCATCGGCACCCCAGAGTCCGGCATGAGGAAGCAGGTAGTCGACCTGTCGGTGGCCGGAGACAACAGGGACGAGAAGATAAGGACCATCCTGGGAAGGCTCGACGAGCTGGAGTCGCAGCTGCGCGCGTACTGGGAAGAGGTGAAGGGCGAGCTCCGGGAGATGAAGAAGACGCAGCAGGGGGCGGCGCCGGCGGCAAGCGCCGCTACGCCCGAAGACCTTTACAAGCAGGCCTTCGACGACTTCCAGAAAGGGCGCGTACCAGGAAGCGGTGGCGCAGTTCACGGAATTCGTCAAGAAGGCCCCCGATTCGCCGCTCGCGCCAAACGCGTACTACTGGATGGGCGAGAGCTACATGAACATGAAGGCGTACGAGAAGGCGATAGTCCAGTTCCAGGAAGTGTCGACAAATTCCCGAAGAGCGACAAGGCGGCCAGGGCCATGCTCCGGCAGGCGGAGGGCTTTGCCGCCATAGGCGATAAAAAAAGCTCCTCGACCATCCTGAAGAAGGTCGAGGAGCTTTTTCCGAAGACCGAGGAAGCCCGCCTTGCGGACAGGATGCTAAGGGGCGGCGCCCTCGACTAGCGGCTGCTCTCCTTCGGGAGGGGGCAGCGCCTCTTCCGCCTTCTTCGGGCGTGTCGAGGGAGACCATCTCGTAGTTCCGGTATTTCAGAAGCCGGTGCCCGCGGGGATGATCCTCCCCATGATGACGTTCTCCTTCAGGCCGCGCAGGTAGTCCACCCGGCCCTCGATGGCCGCCTGGGTGAGCACCTTCGTCGTGTCCTGGAAGCTCGCAGCCGAGATGAAGCTGTCCGTAATCAGCGACGCCTTCGTGATGCCGAGGAAGAGCGACTCCGCCGTTGCCGGCGTGCCTCCCTTCTCCATGACGCGCCTGTTCTCCTCCTCGAAGACCCACCACTCGACCGGCTCGTCGATGATGAAATTGGTGTCCCCGACTTCCTTGATCCGCACGCGCTTCAGCATCTGCCTGACGATGATCTCTATGTGCTTGTCGTTGATCTTGACGCCCTGGAGCTGGTAGACCTCCTGGATCTCGTCGACCAGGTAGCGCGCCAGGTCCTTCGTGCCGAGGATGCGGAGCACGTCGTGGGGGTTGACGGGACCGTCGATAAGCGCCTCGCCGGCCCGCACGTAGTCGCCCTCGTGGACGATGATGTGCTTCCCCCTCTGGATCGTGTATTTGCGGGTCTCTCCCCGGTCCGGCGTCACGACGATCTCCCTTTTGCCTTTCTGAGAGCTTGCCGAAGGAGACAAGGCCGGAGATCTCCGTAACCGTCGCGCTCTCCTTCGGCCGCCTGGCCTCGAAAAGCTCGGCGACCCTCGGCAGACCGCCCGTGATGTCCTTCGTCTTGGTCGTCTCCCTCGGCATCTTCGATATGGCGTCGCCTGCGAAGATGTCGTCGCCCTCGTTCACGACTATATGCGCGCCGATGGGCAGGATGTAGCGGGCAGGGCTCTGCGTGCCCGGTATCATTATCGTCCTTCCCTTTTCGTCCTTGATCGAGATGCGGGGCCGCAGCTCGGCGTCGCGGGTCTCGATGATGACCTTGTACGCGAGGCCCGTCACCTCGTCGACGCGCTCCTGCATGGTGCTGCCTTCGAGGATATCGCCGAACTTCACCTTGCCCGACACCTCCGAAAGGATAGGCGTCGTCCAGGGGTCCCACTCGGCCAGCGTCTGGCCCTCGCTCACCTTCTGGCCGTCCGCGACCTTGAGCCTTGCGCCGTAGATGATCGAATACTTCTCCCGCTCGTGGCCCGCCTCGTTGACGAGGAGGATCTCGCCGTTCCTGTTCATTACGACGGGCTGCCCTTCCTTGTTGAGGACCATCTTCACGTTGACGAGCTTGACGTAACCCTCGTTCCTGGCCTCCAGCGTAGACTGCTCGACGCGCCTGGACGCCGCGCCGCCGATGTGGAACGTCCTCATCGTGAGCTGCGTGCCCGGCTCGCCGATCGACTGGGCAGCGATGATGCCGACGGCCTCGCCGATGCTGACGAGCCTGCCCCGCGCCAGGTCCCTGCCGTAGCAAAGGGCGCAGACGCCCCTCCTCGACCTGCACGTGAGGACCGAGCGTATGCGGACCGTCTCGTAGCCCGCCTCGTCTATCCCTTTAAGGTGCTCTTCCCTGATCTCCTCGTTCCTGTGGACGATGATCTCCCCGTCGGGGTCCCTCAAGTCTTCAAGGGAGACCCTTCCGAGGATCCTCGTGCCGAGCTGCTCGATAACCTCGCCGCCCTCGATCAGCGACGTCACCTCGATGCCGTCGAAGGTGCCGCAGTCCGTCTCGCCCACGATGACGTCATGGGCGACGTCGACGAGGCGCCTCGTCAGATATCCGGAGTTCGCCGTCTTCAAGGCCGTGTCGGCGAGGCCTTTGCGGGCGCCGCTCGTCGAGATGAAGTACTGGAGGACGGTCAGGCCCTCCCGGAAATTGCTCGTGATGGGCGTCTCGATGATCTCCCCCGAAGGCTTGGCCATGAGGCCCCTCATGCCCGCGAGCTGCCTGATCTGCTGCGCGTTGCCCCTTGCCCCCGAATGGGCCATGATGAACATCGGGTTGAGGCTGTTCTGGTACTCCTGCTTGCCGTCAGGCGCCGTGATCTTCTCGGACCCCAGCTCCCTCATCAGCTCGTCGGCGATCCTTTCCGTCACGTCCGCCCAGATGTCGATTACCTTGTTGTACCGCTCGCCGTCCGTTATCAGGCCTTCCGAGTACTGGTTCTGGACGACCTTGACCTCCTCGTAGGCCTTGTTTATCAGCTCTTCCTTGCGCTCCGGGATAATCATGTCGTCGATGGAGATGGAGATGCCGCCCATCGTGGCGTAGTAGAAGCCGATCCCTTTCAGCCTGTCGGAAAGGATGACCGTCGCCTTCTCGCCGCCCTGCCTGTAGCATATGTCGATAAGCTGCCCTATCGACTTCTTGTCCATCACCCTGTTGATGACGGAGAAGGGGATCATGTCGGGGATGACCTCCCGCAGGAGTATCCTCCCCGGCGTCGTGTCGATGAGCTGGAGTCGGCGTCCGGCGTCATCCCCATCCTGACGCGCACGCGCGCGTGGAGGTCGACCTCGCCGGAATCGTACGCCATCCTGACCTCTTCGGGGTCGGCGAATATCTTGCCCTCGCCCGGCCTGTACTTGCGGTCGATGGTGAGGTAGTAGAGGCCGAGCACGATGTCCTGGGTCGGCACGATGATCGGCCTGCCGCTCGCCGGCGACAGGATATTGTTCGTGGACATCATGAGGACCCGCGCCTCGGACTGCGCCTCGACGGAGAGGGGCACGTGGACGGCCATCTGGTCCCCGTCGAAGTCCGCGTTGTAGGCGGGGCAGACGAGGGGGTGCAACTGGATGGCCTTGCCGTCGATAAGCTGCGGCTCGAAGGCCTGGATGCCGAGCCTGTGCAGCGTCGGCGCCCTGTTCAGGAGCACGGGGTGCTCCTTTATAACCTCTTCGAGCATGTCCCATACCTCGGGGCGCTCTTTCTCGACGAGCTTCTTCGCGTTCTTTATGGTCGTGGCGAAGCCCTTCTTTATGAGCCGGTTGTAGACGAAGGGCTTGAAAAGCTCCAGGGCCATGTATTTCGGAAGGCCGCACTCGTGGAGCTTGAGCTCCGGGCCGACGACGATGACCGACCTGCCGGAGTAATCGACCCTTTTGCCGAGGAGGTTCTGGCGGAACCTGCCCTGCTTGCCCCGAAGCATGTCGGAGAGCGACTTGAGGGGCCTCTTGCTCGTGCCCGTCACGATCCGGCCGCGCTTCGAGTTGTCGAAGAGGGCGTCCACCGCCTCCTGGAGCATCCTTTTCTCGTTCCTGATGATGATCTCGGGCGCGTTAAGCTCCATCAGCCTTTTCAGGCGGTTGTTCCTGTTGATGACCCTCCGGTAGAGGTCGTTCAGGTCGGAGGTGGCGAACCTGCCGCCGTCGAGGGGCACGAGAGGCCGCAGCTCCGGCGGGAGGACCGGGATGATGTCGAGGATCATCCAGTCGGGCTTTACCCCGGAGATGCGGAACGCATCGACGACCTTCAGCCTTCTGCGCCAGCTTCTTCCTCTTTGCGTCGGACGAGGTCTCCCTCATTTCCTCCCTGATGCTCTTCGCCACCTCCTCCACGTCGATCTTCCTGAGGCACTCCCGCATCGCCTCGGCGCCTATGCCGCCTGAGAACTTGTCGCCGTATTTCTCCTTGGCCTCCAGGTACTTGTCCTCGGTGATAAGCTCGCAGAAGCTGTACTGGGAGGGACCGGGCTCGACGACGATGTACATCTCGAAATAGAGGACGCGCTCGACCTCTTTGATGGTCAGCTCAAGGAGCGTCCCGATCTTGCTCGGCATGCTCTTCAGGAACCAGATGTGCGCGATGGGGGAGGCAAGATGGATGTGGCCCATCCGCTCGCGCCTGACCTTCGACTGTATTACCTCGACGCCGCACTTCTCGCAGATGATGCCCCGGTGCTTCATCCTTTTATACTTGCCGCAGATGCACTCGTAGTCTTTCACCGGGCCGAAGATCCTCGCGCAGAAAAGCCCGTCCTTTTCCGGCTTGAAGGTCCTGTAGTTGATCGTCTCCGGCTTCTTCACCTCGCCGAAGGACCATTTCTCGATCAATTCCGGCGAAGCCAGGGAGACCTTCATCGCCGTATAGCTCAAAGGGTCTTTCTGTTTATCGAAAATCTTGAAATAGTCGTCCAAAACGGCCTCCTTATTCTTCTTCTTCTTTGATCAGGTCAACGTTGATGCAGAGGCTTTGCAGCTCCTTCACCAGGACGTTGAACGACTCGGGCAGAGAGGGCTCAAGCACGTCCTCGCCCTTGACGATGGACTCGTACGCCTTCACCCTGCCGCTCACGTCGTCCGACTTGATCGTAAGGAATTCCTGAAGCGAATAGGCAGCGCCATATGCCTCCAGGGCCCAGACCTCCATCTCGCCCAGCCTCTGGCCGCCGAACTGCGCCTTTCCGCCGAGGGGCTGCTGCGTCACGAGCGAATAAGGCCCGATGGAGCGGGCGTGTATCTTGTCGTCTACCAGGTGGTGGAGCTTGAGTAGGTACATGTAGCCGATAGTCACCTTGTGGTGGAACGGGTCGCCCGTCCTTCCGTCGTAGAGGGTGATCTGCCGCGTGTCGGGCAGCCCCGCCATCTTGAAGGCGTCGCTGATCTCCTCTTCTTTCGCGCCGTCGAAGACGGGGACCGATATGTGCACGCCGTCCTTGACCTGGTTCGCAAGCTCGATCAGCTCGTCTTCGGTGAGCTTGTCCAGGAACTCCTGAATCTCCCCGTCCCCGTAAATCTCCTTCACGCGGCTGCGGATCAGGGAAGCGTTATTCGTCTCGACGAGCTTGCCTATTGCCTTGCCGAGCTCCATCGAGGCCCAGCCCAGGTGCGTCTCCAGTATCTGGCCCGCGTTCATACGCGAAGGCACGCCCAGGGGGTTCAGGACCACATCGACCGCCGTCCCGTCCTCCGTAAACGGCATGTCCTCTTCGGGCAGGATGACGGAGACGATGCCCTTGTTGCCGTGCCGCCCGGATATCTTGTCGCCAACGGCGATCTTGCGCTTCATGGCCACGTAGACCTTGATCGTCTTCAGGACGCCCGGCGGAAGCTCGTCGCCCTTCTTGATCTTGTTTATCTTGTCCTCATAGTAGAGCCTTATCAGCTCGATCTGGTTTTCCTTGCTGTCTACGATCTTGGCGATCCTCGCCTCCAGGTCCTCGTCCTCGAAGTCGATCTCGTGGAGCTTGTCGAGGTTGATCGCGTTTATCTTCTCCCTCGTAAAGGTCTCGCCCTTCTTGACGGCCACCTTGCCCTTGCCGTCCTTTACCTCCTTAGGCGCCTGCTTCCCGAAAAGGAGGTCCTGCACCTTCTCCCGCGTCGAATCGAGGATGATCCTGACCTGGTCTTCCTGGTCCTTGAGGATGTTCGATATCTCTATGTCCTCGATGAGCCTCGACCGCTCGTCCTTGTCGATGCCCCTCCTGGAGAGCACCTTCACGTCGATGACGATGCCCTCGATGCCGTGGGGTATGCGCAGCGACGTGTCCTTCACGTCCCCCGCCTTCTCGCCGAATATTGCGCGCAGCAGCTTCTCCTCCGGCGTGAGTTGGGTCTCGCCCTTGGGCGTGACCTTGCCGACCAGGATGTCTCCTGCCCTCACCGTCGCGCCTATGCGGATGATGCCGCGAGTCGTCGAGGTCCTTCAGGGCCTCGTCGCCCACGTTCGGGATGTCGCGGGTGACCTCTTCCTTGCCCAGCTTCGTGTCCCTGACGACGCACTCAAGCTCCTCGATGTGAATGGAGGTGAAGCTGTCTTCCGCGACTAGCCTCTCGTTGATGAGGACCGAGTCCTCGTAGTTGAACCCCCTCCAGGGCATGAAGGCCACCATGACGTTCTTGCCCAGGGCAAGCTCTCCCCTGTCCGTCGAAGGGCCGTCGGCGAGGACCTCGCCTTTCCTGACGTAGTCGCCCTTCTGCACGATCACGCGCTGGTTGATGCACGTGTCCTGGTTGGACCTGCGGAACTTCAAAAGGTTGTAGACATCGATCTTCGTGACCGGCTCCTCGCTGTCCTTCTTGTCTTCGTACTTCAGGATGATCCTGTTCGCGTCGACGCTTTCCACGACGCCGTCGTGCTTGGCGACGATGCTCACCCTGGAGTCCCTTCCCACGATGCGCTCCATGCCGGTGCCGATAAGGGGCGCCTCGGTCTTGATGAGGGGCACCGCCTGGCGCTGCATGTTGGAGCCCATGAGAGCCCGGTTCGCGTCGTCGTGCTCGAGGAAGGGGATCAGGGACGCAGAGACGGAGACGAGCTGCTTCGGGGAGACGTCCATGAGGTCTATCGACATGGGGTCTATCCAGAAGAAGCCGCCGCCCTTCCTGGCAGAGACGAGGTCGTGGGCGGGGAAGCGCCCATCCGCATCGACGGGGGCGTTCGCCTGGGCAACGTAATACTGCTCCTCTTCGAGGGCGCTCATGTACTTGATGTTGTTCGTCACGCGCCCGTTGATAACCTCCCTGTAGGGCGTCTCGATGAAGCCGTACTCGTTGACCCGCGCATACGTGGAGAGCGAGGCGATGAGGCCGATGTTCGGCCCTTCCGGCGTCTCTATCGGGCAGATCCTGCCGTAGTGGGTCGGGTGCACGTCGCGCACCTCGAAGCCCGCCCGCTCGCGGGTAAGGCCCCCAGGACCCAGGGCGGAAAGCCTCCGCTTGTGGGTGATCTCGGAAAGGGGGTTCGTCTGGTCCATAAACTGCGAAAGCTGGCTGCTCGCAAAGAAGTCCTTGACTGCCGTCGCAACGGGCTTTGGGTTGACGAGGTCGTGGGGCATCAGCGTCTCCATCTCCGGGAAGGTGAGCCTTTCCTTGATGGCCCGCTCCATCCGCACGAGGCCCATCCTGAACTGGTTCTCCAGGAGCTCGCCTACCGTCCTCACCCTCCTGTTGCCCAGGTGGTCGATGTCGTCGCCTGCGCCCCTCGAATCTTTGAGCCTGAGCAGGTGGCGGACCACCTCGATGATGTCCTCCCTGCGCAGGGTCGTCTCGTCGAGCGGGATGCCCAGCCCCAGCCGGTGGTTCATCTTGAGCCTTCCCACCTTCGACAGGTCGTAGCGCTCGGGGCTGAAGAACATGTTGTGGACAAGGGCCTCCGCGAACTCATAGGTGGGCGGGTCGCCCGGCCGCAGCTTCCTGTATATCTCAAGGAGCGCCTCGTCCTTGCCCCCTGCCTTGTCGATGAGGAGCGTGTCCCGGAGCGATGAGCTGACGTTGAGGTTGTCGATGAAGAGGACCTCGAAGCTCTTTATGTTGCGGCTCACTATCCGCGTCAGGTCGTCCTCGGTGATCTCTTTATTGATCGGGACGAGCACTTCCTTGGTCTCGGGGTCGATGATGTTCGCCGCAGCCACCTTGCCTACGACGTCCTGCTCGTCGACCGGTATCTTGACGATATTCGCCTGCTCCATCTTCTTGATGACGGCCTTGGTGATCTTCTTGTGCTTCTTGACCAGCACCTCTTCCGTCTTCGTGTTGATGATGTCTGCCGGCGCCTTCTGGCCGAGCAGCAGGCCGAAAGGCGTCTCCTTGAAGACCTTTCCATCCTTTATGATGACCGTTTCCTTCTCATAGAAGTAATCGAGAATATCCTTCTCCGAGTAACCCAGCGCCCGCAAAAGGAGGGTAACGGGGATTTTCTTCCGCTTGTCGATCCGCACGTAGAGGAGCTCTTTGTGGTCGAACTCGAAATCAAGCCAGGAGCCCCGGTAAGGGATGATCCTTGCAGTGTAAGCGAAATTGCCGCTGTAAGGCGCCTTCGACTGGTCGCAGTCGAAATAGACGCCGGGCGAGCGGTGCAACTGGCTGACGATGACCCTTTCGGTCCCGTTTATGATGAACGTGCCCCTCTCCGTCATGAGGGGTATCTCCCCGAAATAGACGTCCTGCTCCTTGACCGCCTTTATGTCCTTTATCTTGGTGTTCGGATCGACGTTGAAGACGACGAGCCGTATGGTAACCTTCATGGGGGAGGCAAAGGTGAGACCCCTCACGATGCACTCCTCCTCGGAATATTTCGGGTCGCCGATCTCGTACTGGACAAACTCCAGGGAGGTCGTCTCGTGCGAGTCCCTTATGGGGAAGACGCTGCTGAAAACGGCCTGGAGCCCCACGTTGGCCCTCTCTTCCGTAGGAAGGTCCTTCTGGAGGAAGGTCTCGTACGAGCTGAGCTGAATCTCGATAAGATTGGAAATATCGAGAACCTCTTTGAGCTTCCCGTAACTCTTCCTCACAATCTTATTATGAAAGGTTTGCCTCATATCCTTTTCACCTCTTGTTTGAACGTTCGGGGGCAAAGTATTCTTTGCCCCCCGATGCCCGATGCCAAAACTTCTACTCGACCTTGACCCGGCCGCTCACCTCTTCGAGCTGCTTCTTGATGTTCTCCGCTTCCTGCTTGGAGACGCCTTCCTTGACAGGCTTGGGGACGCCTTCCACCAGGTCTTTCGCCTCTTTGAGGCCGAGGCTCGTCACGGCCCTCACGACCTTGATTACCTGGATCTTTTTCTCCGCCTCGTAACCGGTGAGCAGTACGTTGAACTCGGTCTGCTCTTCCACAGGCTCGGCAGCGGCTGCCGCAGGGGCCGCGCCGGCCCCGGCGCCGGCCGCCATCATAGGCATCGCTGCCTTCACGCCGAACTTATCCTCGAGCGTCTTTATGAACTCGGAAAGCTCGAGGACCGTCATATTCTCGATATAGGTTATTACCTCTTCTCTCGTGACAGCCATTTAATCTATCCTCCTTTACGTCGTCTCTTTTTGCGCCTTGATGGCGGAAAGCGTCAGCAGGAGCTGCATGAGGTTGCCGGAAAGGGCGCCGACCAGCCTCTGGGGCATGCCGAGCAAAAGACCGAGCAGCCTCCCGATAAGGACCTCCTTCGGCGGCAGAGTCGCAAGGGTAATTATCTCCTGCGCCTTGATCCTTTTCGTCCCGAGGAACCCAGACTTCAGCTTGAGCTTCGGCATGTCCTTCGCAACCGCAGCAAGGACTTTGGCTACGCCTACCGGGTCCTTGTAGCTGTAGATTACCGCGTTGGGACCCACAAACTCGTCTTTGAGCGCCTCTGCGTTCTTCCCCCGCGCGGCAATCGCGAAGAGCGTGTTCTTCATGACCTTGAACTCTCCGCCCACGTGGTCGAGCTCCCTTCGGAGCTTCGATATCTGGGCGACGTTCATGCCGCTGTATTCCGCGAGGAACAGGGCGCCCGCCCGCTTGAGCCTGTCGTCAAGCTCACCGACCAGTTTTTCTTTTGTCTTTCTTTCCAATGGTTTTCATCCCTCCTTTCGGTGAAATATTTATGGAAAGTCAGAAGAGACGAAATGCCCTTGCGACCGTCTCGGCAGGCCGTTTATCTGCGTTTAACCGGATGGCTTTCCGGCGCCTGCTGTCTCTGACGCTTTCCCTATTTTGTCAGGCTCCTCACATAGGCAGGATCTATTTTTACTCCAGGGCTCATGGTTTTTGAGACGGCTATGCCCTTGACGTAGGTGCCCTTGCTCGACGCGGGCTTCAGCCTCACGACCGCGTCGAAGAGCGAGCTGATGTTCTCCCGCAGCTTTTCCGCACCGAAACTACCCTTGCCGACGGGGACATGGAGATTCCCCGCTTTGTCCACGCGGAACTCGACGCGTCCCGCCTTAAGCTCGTTCACGGCCTTGGCCACGTCGAACGTCACAGTGCCGACCTTCGGGTTCGGCATGAGTCCCCTCGGACCGAGTATCTTGCCGAGCTTGCTGACCGCCCCCATCATGTCGGGCGTGGCTATGGCCTTGTCGAAATCGAGCCACCCTTTCTGTATCTTTTCGATCAGGTCGTCGGAGCCGATGAAGTCGGCGCCGGCCTCCTCGGCCTCTTTCTCCTTCTGTCCCTTCGCGAAGACGACGATCCGCACCTTCTTGCCCAGCCCGTTCGGCAGCACCACGGACCCGCGCACCATCTGGTCCGCATGACGGGGGTCTACGCCGAGACGCATGGCGATCTCGACGGTCTCGTCGAATTTTCTCTCAGGCATCTTGACCAGCAGGTCGAGCGCCTCTTCGAGGGTGTAGCGCTTCTCCCTGTCCACGTTCTGGATTGCTTCCTTGTATTTTTTCGATTTTTCTGCCATCTCTCTCACCCCTCAAAAAGTAAAAACCATCAGCACAGCAATCCTTTTGCTTGCCCAGGTCTTGCAATAAGCGTCGAATGTGAGCTTTCCTTAACGCTTTTTAGCCCTCCACTACCTCCAGTCCCATACTTCGCGCGGACCCTTCAACGATCCTCATCGCGCCTGCCAGGTCCTTTGCGTTGAGGTCCGGCATCTTGAGCTGCGCGATCTCCTTCACCTGCGACTTGGTAACCTGTCCCACGGTCTCCTTCTTCGGGTTGTTGGCCCCTTTGGCCAGCTTTACCGCTTTCTTCAGAAGGAAGGAGACGGGCGGCGTCTTCGTTATGAACGTGAAGGTCCGGTCGGAGTATATGGTGATAAGGACAGGAATGATGGTCCCTTCCTGAGTCTTCGTCCTCTCGTTGAAGGCCTTGCAGAACTCCATTATGTTGACCCCGTGCTGGCCCAGGGCAGGCCCTACGGGCGGCGAAGGGGTTGCCTGACCCGCCGACAATTGCAGCTTCACCATAGCGGCAACTTTCTTCGCCATCTTGCAAGCTCCTTTACATTTTTTCTATCTGCATGAAATCCAGCTCAACGGGCGTCGTCCTCCCGAAGATGTTGAGAAGGACCTTGACCTTCCCCTTCTCGGGCTTGATCTCCTCGACGCTCCCGGTGAAGTTCGAAAAGGGGCCTTCGATCACCTTGACGCTGTCTCCCTTGTCAAACCTGATCTTCGGCTTTATCTTCCCCTTTCCTTCCTGGATCGCGTGCACTATGTCCTTTATCTCATCGTCCGGCAGCGGCGTAGGCTTCATGCCGTAGCCGACGAACCCGGTAACCTTCGGCGTGTTGCGCACCAGGTACCACGTATCCTCGTTCATGTCCATCTGGACTATGATGTAGCCGGGGAATATGGTCCTCTGCGACTTCTTGGCCTGCCCCTTGACCCGCTCCATGATGACCTCGGAGGGGACTATTATCTCGGCAAAGCGGTCTTCCATGCCGCTCGTCTTTATCCGTTCTTCGAGCGCCTCCTTGACCTTCTGCTCGTATCCTGAATATGTATGCACGACGTACCATTTTTTTTCCATCGATTTATCCACGGAACAGGACCTGGATGATCTTCGCGAGCCCTACGTCGACTAACCCCAGAAAGAGGGCAGCGATGAACACCGTGATAAGGACCACGTAGGTGCCTTTCATCGTCTCTTTCCTGGAGGGGAAGGTGACGCGCTTCGTCTCCAGGTAGACCTCCTTGAAATAGTCCCTGACGGTGTCAACGATCTTTTTTGTGTTCATCGCGTCTCCAGTACAAGCAGGCCAGGAGGGATTCGAACCCCCAACACCCGGATTTGGAGTCCGGTGCTCTATCCGTTAGAGCTACTGGCCTTTTTTATTTAGTTTCCTTGTGCGCCGTATGCTTTTTGCAAACCTTGCAGTACTTCTTCATCTCCAGTCTGTCCGGCGTCTTCTGCTTGTTTTTAGAGGTTGTATAATTCCTGTTCTTGCAGTCGGAACAGGCAAGGACCACCAATTGCCTCATCTTTTCCTCTTTATTCTATGATCTCCGTCACTACCCCCGCCCCTACGGTCTTGCCGCCTTCCCTTATGGCAAAGCGCAATTCCTTCTCAAGGGCGATCTGGGTAACAAGCTCTACGGTGATGGTGACGTTGTCGCCCGGCATGACCATCTCGACGCCTTCGGGGAGCTTGACTATGCCCGTCACGTCGGTAGTCCTTAAATAGAACTGGGGCCTGTAGCCTGTGAAGAAGGGGGTATGCCTGCCTCCCTCTTCCTTGTTGAGGACGTAGACCTCGGCCTTGAACTTGGTGTGGGGGGTTATCGACCCCGGCTTGGCAAGGACCTGGCCCCTTTCCACCTCGTCCTTCTTCGTGCCACGGAGTAAGACGCCTATGTTGTCGCCTGCCTGTCCCTGGTCCAAGATCTTACGGAACATCTCTACGGAGGTGGCTACGGTCTTCTGGGTGGGGGTGAAGCCTATGATCTCCACCTCTTCGCCGGGCTTTATGATGCCTCTCTCTACACGGCCTGTAACAACCGTACCCCGGCCTGAGATGGAGAAGACGTCCTCTATGGGCATGAGGAAGGGCTTCTCGATGTCACGGACAGGCTCGGGGATGTAGGAGTCGCAGGCATCGAGCAATTCGAAGATGCTCTTGCAGTGGGGGCAGTCGGGCTTGCCGTCCCCGCACTCCAAGGCCTTTAAGGCAGAGCCCTTGATGATGGGTATCTTGTCTCCGGGGAACTCGTAGGCGGTAAGGAGCTCGCGGAGCTCAAGCTCGACCAGCTCGATAAGCTCAGGGTCGTCCACCATGTCCACCTTGTTCAGGTAGACGACGATGTAGGGGACGCCCACCTGGCGGGCAAGGAGGATGTGCTCCCTGGTCTGGGGCATGGGGCCGTCGTTGGCGCCTACTACAAGGATGGCGCCGTCCATCTGGGCTGCGCCCGTTATCATGTTCTTGATGTAGTCTGCATGGCCGGGGCAGTCCACGTGGGCGTAGTGGCGCTTGGCGGTCTCGTACTCTACGTGGGCCGTTGCGATCGTTATGCCCCTTTCCTTCTCCTCGGGGGCCTTATCTATTTGATCGAAGGGTACCCACTCGGCCATCCCCCTATTCGACAGGCATCTGGTAATGGCGGATGTCAGGGTGGTCTTCCCGTGGTCGATGTGGCCTATGGTGCCTACATTGACATGGGGTTTCTTGCGCTCGAATCTTTTCTTAGCCATAGAGAGCCTCCGTTTTAATTTGTGGAGCCCACGATCGGGATTGAACCGATGACCACTTCCTTACCAAGGAAGTGCTCTACCACTGAGCTACGCGGGCATCTGGAGCGGGTACGGTTTAACCCCCGACGTTCTTGTTTTTGGAGCGGGAAACGGGATTCGAACCCGCGACCCTCAGCTTGGAAGGCTGACGCTCTGGCCAGCTGAGCTATTCCCGCCACTGGTGACGATGGAGAGTTACTTAATCGAGCCTTCACGCTATTCACGACCAGCCGCAGACGGGACCCTCGACCTCGCAACCCGGACAGCCCTCAAAAGAAGCGAGGCGCCCCCGTTCAAGAAGCCCTCGCCTTCCACCTGCCGTAATCTTTGTGGTGGAGAGGGGAGGATTCGAACCTCCGAAGTCTGAGACAACAGATTTACAGTCTGCCCCCTTTGGCCGCTCGGGAACCTCTCCCCAAGAGCTGGTGATGGGACTCGAACCCGCAACCTGCTGATTACAAATCAGCTGCTCTGCCTGTTGAGCTACACCAGCTTTACTTAAACCAGTATTATAATATACGACATTGGGCAAAATCAACACGGATTATCCGAAGATTATCATTTGCATAGGGACGGACAGATATACTCCCTTAATAATATACACCAGAATCGTTTCAAATGGAAGTCTTATCTGCGCAGGGCAGCCCCCGCCTGACAGGACCCGGCCGGCCAATCCGCACGCGCGGATTCGGGTTGCAAAAAGGACGGATTCGGTGTATATTCTAGGGTAGAATCCTGCGTTGCCTGGCGCTTGTCGTATGCGTGTATCCGTTTTCATCCAGATAAAAGAAAAATCGCTGGACAAGAGACTCCACCAATGGATACAATGGGAAGAGAGGCAATAGAGGGAGAAGGTTGACAAAGACCGAATGCGTGCTATATTGTAAAAAAGTTTATGGTTGGAAGCGCGGTAAAATGCCCTTGATTCACGGAGAGGGCATTTTTTGCACCCGGAGTGAAGTCGATGAGCATAAAGAACTTTGACCAGATAAAAACGTTGATCGACATAGGGATGGAGAAGGGCTACCTCACGCCCGACGAGATAAACGATTTCCTCCCCCAGAACATATTCTCCCCTGAGGATATCGAGGATATATTCGATTTCCTTTCGGAATCGAATATCGACGTGGTCGAGACCATCAAGGAGAAGATCGAGACCACCGAAGAGGAGCAGCGCGAGTGGGAGGAGCCGGAGCGCTTCCCCACCGAGAAGACGGACAACATCATCTGGGCCTACCTTAAGGACATAGGCAGGATATCGCTGCTCTCTTCCGAAGAGGAGTACGATATTGCGAAGAAGATCGAAGAGGGCGAAAGGAAGATCAGGAGCCTCCTGTTCGAGATGCCCCAGGCAGTCGCCGAGCTCCAGGAGCTTGCCGCCCAGATAAGGAAGGAGGCGGTCAACATCATCGATATCGTAAAGAACATCGACGAGATGAACTTTACGAAGAAGGACGAGGAGCAGTACCGAAAAAGGACGATCACCCTGGTGAACAGCCTGAAGAACCTGTACGAGAAAAAGACCGAGATCAAGGGGCAGAAAGTCGCGCGCGACGAGTTCACCAGAAAGCAGACGCAGAAGAAGCTCATCAATCTGGGGAACAAGATAGAAGAGGCGCTGGCCGGCCTCAACCTGCAGAAGAAGGTGCTGGAGGAGATCACGCGGAAGGTGGAGAAGCGCGTGAGGTTCCTGGACGAGAAAGAGGCCAGGTCGGTCGAGGCGAGCCTCCACGAGATGGACCTTGTCGAGAGGGACCTGAAGGTCGTCAAGAACCGGCTGATCAAGGCCAATCTGAGGCTCGTCATCAATATCGCCAAGAAGTACCTCAATAGGGGGCTTTCCTTCCTCGACCTGATACAAGAGGGCAACATGGGCCTCATGAAGGCCGCCGAAAAGTACGATTATCAGAAGGGGTACAAGTTCTCCACGTACTCTACCTGGTGGATCAGGCAGGCGATCACGAGGGCCATCGCAGACTACGCGAGGACGATAAGGGTGCCGGTCCACGTCCTCGAGACGATGAACAAGATAACGAAAGTGACGATATCGCTCTACCAGGAGCTGGGCCGCGAGCCGACCCTGGAGGAGATATCGGCCAAGGCCGCCCTGCCGCTGGAGAAGGTCAGGAAGATCATGAAGGTCTCGAACGAGCCTATATCGATAGAGACGCCCATCGGTGACGACGACTCCAAGCTGGGCGACTTCATCGCAGACCCCAAGTCGCCGTCGCCCTTCGAGGAGCTGGTCAACATCTCCTGCAAGGAGGAGATCGACAAGGTGCTTTCCACCCTGACCCCCAGGGAGGAGAAGGTCATCCGCATGAGGCTCGGGATAGGCGAGAAGACGGACTACACCCTCGAAGAGGTGGGCGACGTCTTCGGCCTTACCAGGGAGAGGATAAGACAGATAGAGGCAAAAGCGCTGAGAAAGCTGAAACACCCTTCCCGGAGAAAGAGGCTGGAGAGCTTCCTCGAATAAAGGCCCGGCCGGGTTTTCCCGCAGTTACTCGATAAGATAGTTCTGAAGGGTACGGTAGGTCTGGAAGTCCGCGTCTACCAGGGAGGCCCCTATGTTCATCTGCCCGTTCGTGCGAACGTGCTTGGCCGTGCACTGCATCGAGAGGGGTTTTTCGCTTTGGGGCAGGGTGAACACGAGGGATATCTTGGTCTCGTCCCCCTCTTCCTGCTGAAAATTGTTCGGGACGGAGAAATTGATCCCTCCCAGGGACAGGTCGTTCACCATGCCCGCGTGCACGGTCCCGTCAAGGCTGGTTACGAGGGCGGGGGCCGAGACCTTTTTCCGGGGGTAGCGCCGCTTTTCTTCTCCCACCCTGACCGGCTGCTTCCGCTCGACATAATCGTAAAGTATGTTTTCTATAACAGAAGAGAGGGACCTCCTGTCGGCAGACGAAACCCTTTCGAGGGCCTTCCGGAGGTCGTCGCTCGTACGGAAGCATATGACAGTATCTCTCATCAGTCCGTTCCTCCCCGCGCAGGACTAAACTGACCTACCTATAATATTAACATAAGAAGAAAAGGATTACTATAGAATTGTAATACTTTGTTTTTGCATAATAGTCAAGAAAAATCTTTCGTCAATAATTACGAGACCCTTTCCCAGGGCAAACGCATTTGGGAAATCTCACCCCCAAGGGAGGGGAGATACGTCCCTGAAACACGCATCACGGAGCGTTGCGGTCCGCGAAACGTGAAGTGATATGACGCGGGCACCCCGCTAAGGCAGGTTGTTCAAGAGCCTTAAGCGTCCGCCTTTTGAAAAAAGGCGGTGCTGCGAGTCGCTCGTACCCTCTCTTACTCTTTCGTCTCGCAGCAAGCGAAGCGAAGCCTTACGCTGATCGGGAGCGTAGTGCCGGCGTGTGAAGGGAGCGTATCCCCCTCCTTTCTCCACGCTCAGGTTCAAATGCGTTTGCCCTGGACCCTTTCCCCGTCGCCTGCATAGGAAGCGGCGCCGTGTCCGCCGCCGATGCTGAAAAGGCGCCACCTGTCCGTCCTGCGGGCCTTGCCGCGCCTCGGCTGCCTTTCGAAATAAATTTTCATCCTTCCGGCAGTCGTCTTCACCTCGAACCAGTGCTTCCGGACATACCGCTCCGGGCTGCCGTGGCGGCATGGGCCGGTCTCACGCCATGCGGCTATCACCGCCGTGACCTCCACGGTATTTCCCCGCCACACGAATTGGCGCGGCAGTCCAGGCCCGCCCGCCGCCATCGCCGTTGTATCGCACGTAGCGGCGACGGGCTTTATCGTCTCGCTGACAAAGCGCTCTGGCATAGTATCTGAATATTGTAACACGAAGTCAGGGACCGGTGCGGGTCCTGTCCTTAAGTCTTTCGATGAGAACCTTTCAGCAGGCGCTCATCCCGCGCTGGTTATGGGCGTGCTCGTGCACCTCTTGCTGATGCGCCGGGTGGTCGTGGTCGTGCGCCCCGTGCTCCCCCGTATGGGCGTGGGAGTGCGCTTCCTGGCCCTCGTCGTGCTTGTGCAGGTGCTTATGCTCGTGGATGTGCTCGTGCTCGTGCGTATGCTCGTGCTCGTGCGTATGGACTACTTCCCCGTGCTGGTGCGGGTGAGAATGGACGTGCTTGTGGGAATGGTTATGCAGATGGATATGCTCATGCTCTCCTTCCATTGTCTCCCTCCTTCGATGGATGGCGGACTAACCGCTCTTATAAAGTTTTATTCCTGAAGGGCCCAAAGTCAAGGGTGGGTGCGACGTTTCTCCCCGGTTCGCGTCGGCTCCTATCGACCGGGCCCGACCCATGCAAACTTCGGCTTGCCGGGCGACGGGCAACGTGCTACCATCTGGTATGGCCGGCCCGCGCTCACCCGAAACGATATCGGACGGCGTATACCTCGTCGGAAGCTCGGAGCTGACGGACGGCCGGGACTGCTCGGTCTACCTGGTAGACGCGGGCGAGCTCGTCCTCATCGACAGCGGGGCGGGGCCGAACGCGGGCCAAATCGTCAGTAATATCGAGCTTTGCGGCCTCGACCCCGCGCGCCTCTCCACCCTCATCCTCACCCACTGCCACATAGACCACGTCGGCGGCGCGGCCTACCTCAGGGAGCGTTTCGGTGTGCGCATCGTTATGCACGACCTCGACGCCGGCGCAATCGAGCGCGGCGACCAGGTAAAGACGGGCGCTTCCTGGTACGGCCTCCGTCTTGCGCCGTTGCCCGTCGATCTCCGGCTTTCCGGGGCCGAGGAAAGATTGAGCTTCCCCGACGGCACGACCCTCGTCTGCCTTCACACGCCGGGGCATACGCCGGGCTCCATCGCCGTCTACGGCGACAGGGGAGACCGGAGGGTGCTTTTCGGCCAGGACATACACGGACCCTTCCTCCCTGAGTTCGGCGCGGACCTCAATGCCTGGAGGCGCTCCATGAAGGCGCTCCTCGGCCTGGAGGCCGACATCCTCTGCGAGGGCCATTTCGGCGTCTACAGAACGAAGGCGCGCGTCAGGAAGTACATAGAGGGTTACCTGGACCAGTATGGGTGGTAGGGCGGGACAGGGGCGGCAAGAGGGGGCTGTACCGCATTTGTGGGTGGGATACTGGATACTGAGACAATGATAAATACTTACGACAGGGTATTCGTAAGCTAACGAATTACCCCGGGGAGGTTCCTCCCAGGGGTAATTCGTTCTTGCGCGGCCCCTAATCTTTACGCCTCGAAGAGCGTGATGATGGGGTACTCCTTTATCCTCAGCACCCCGTCTAAGGTCTTGAACTTGTTCCGTATCGTGTTCTCGATCTCGGTGAAGCTCGTCCCCTGCATGAGTAGCACGATGTTGAACCTGCCGTCCGTATAGTCGCAATTTACGACCTGGTCGTGGAAATAGAGGGCAGGATAGACGGCCTCCAGCTTCTCCTTCTCCACTTCGAGCATCACATAGGAAGAGATCCTCAAGCGCGCAGCCTGTACGGAGGCCGCCTCGCTCTCGTTCTTGTCCCTGCCGAGCGCCTTATCGACCGTGCCCATGATATTGATGACGTTGTCGCCCAGCATGGGCGTCTCCACCGCCATCAGCGTTACCTCGCCGACGCCGTCCATCTTCCTGATCTCGTTATCGACCAGGTCCTTTATCATGTCAGCCGTCGGCGCCTGGAGCAGAAGGACGAGGTCGCAGTCGCCCCTTGTCGCGTCGCAGTAAAGGACGTTCGGGTGGAAATAGAGCTTGCGGTACGTCTCAAGGAGGCCGGCCGTGCGGTCCACGGAGACCAGGGCGTACATGCTGACCGCCTCTTTCCCGGCCGTCTCTTCCCGGACGGGCGGCTCGGGCGCGCCTTCCGCCTTCGGCTCCAGCTCCTCAAGGAGCTTCGCGAGCTGCTCCGTATCGAAGGGCTTCTCAAGGTACGCGTCGGCCGCCTTCGCTTGCTCGGCAACGCCTTCCCCTCCGTGACCGGTGATGATGATAACGGGAAGCTGGGGGTAGTTGAGCTTTATGACCTTGAGCAGCTTTATGCCGTCGATGTCGGGAAGCCTGATGTCCACGACCGCGCAGCTAAAGGGCATCGCCTTCTTCTGGTACGTTTCAAGCGTGCCGAGCGCCTTCATCCCGTTCTCGCAAGGCTCCGTCTGATAGCCCTTCTGCATAAGCCCCATAGTAACGCTCCTTCTCAAGGATGCCTCGTCATCGATTAACAGCACTTTCTTATCCATGATATCTCTCCTTTGGTTTATCTTCTGTGTTATCGATCATGCCCTTGGTTAAGTTAAGCAAGAGCGATGCCACAGCGGAAAGATCAATTATCAGGCGTAGTTAGGTGCAGTAGGACGAGGCAGGTGATTCCGCCGGCGATAAGGAATGTTTGCCTCCGGCTCGAAATCGGCCTGTTGGCGCGGCTTTTCGCCACTGTCAATATTCTTCTCGTTTATCACCGGGACGATTTGCCTTGTGCGCCAAGGCTTTTCGGCTATCAAGAATTTTTACAGATAAAAGCTATGCAAAAATGAGGTAGTGGGTCAGTTTGAATTTCTCATCCCTTGCCATGCTTAAGCGGTCATGCTATATTAAGGTATGGCAAAGAAGAAAACACCAAAGGACGTAAATCAGCTTGCCCGCTTTATAGTCGATCAAACCGCACAGGCACTGCCCCCGCCAGAACCAGAGCCGCCCATTAAACAGAAAGACCCCCTTGCGGTCGAGCTAGGGCGGCGCGGCGGTCTTAAAGGCGGCAAGGCTCGTGCCAACAGGCTATCGGCAGAACGCCGTAAAGAAATAGCTATTGATGCAGCCCAAGCCCGCTGGAAGAAAAGATAGATTCCCCCCACTTCATTCCCCCTAAATAAAATCATTTGACATTTGATTAGTAGTATCGGATAATATTTATACCCCCCATAGTTATAGGGGAAGGAGGTTTACCAATGGAAAATCGAAACATAGCGGCAGCAATGGAAGACGCGAAGGAAGAAAGCCGCGCCATTGCCCTTCAATTGTCAGAAATGGAGAGATTGCAGCAGCGTAAGGCTCAATTAGATTCATTTATCGCTCAATGTCAATTGCTACTGGGAGATACAGGCAAGGAACCCGAAGGGGAAGCCCTATTCGACTTCCCCAGGACGGCTACAGCAACAGTAAGCGCTGGCAATGGGACGGCGGACACTGCCAATTGGATGAAGGCTAGGACAATTTTGATAGAAAGGAACAATAGACCCATAAGGTTGTCTGAGCTGGTTCGCGAATTTCAAGCAAGGGGATTTAAGCTCAGCGAGAAGAACCCTAAAGAAGTAATGCGCACAACTATACGAAGCAAACCAAACGTATTTGTACTTGATCCTCAAGAGTACACTTATTTCTTGAAGGATTTTCCTGTAGCCGACCCCTCACCGGCCGAATAGTGAGGGAAGGAGGTCTGACATGGTTCTTCTTTTATTAAACTTTAGCGCGCTTCGTGGGGCCGCGCTGTAACATAAATAGTAGGGGCCACTGTGCGCCCTGCCAGGCTTGCCAGTGACCCCTAACCCACTCTTTTGCTATGATGGTGCATTTATTATCGCACCATCCAGACATGTCTGTCAACATGAATTTTAGGTCAAGAAAGGCCAAACTATAGGTTTGCCCTTCCCCCCTAAAAATATTTTTGTTGGGGGGAATGATTTTACTTGACATGCTTAACCGCTAAAGCATATAATATGAATATGAACAAGTTGAAGCCCGACAAACAGGCACAGGTAATAGCGGCACTGGTAGAAGGTAACTCAATCCGGGCCACTGTCAGAATGACAAGCGTCGCCAAGAACACCGTGATAAAGCTACTTGTTGCCCTTGGGAAAGCCTGTAATGCGTATCAGGATGAGGTATTCCATAACCTTACCTGTAAAAGAGTCCAATGCGATGAGATATGGTCCTTCTGCCGTATGAAGGAAGCGAATGTGCCGCCGAATCATAAGGGAGAATACGGCTACGGTGATGTCTGGACCTGGACAGCCATAGACGCGGATACCAAGCTTGTTTTCTCATGGCTTATTGGAGACCGTACAGCAGAGGCGGCTATGGACTTGATGGTTGATATTCAAGAACGGGTTAGCAATAGGATGCAGCTTATGACAGATGGTCATCGGGCTTATCTCATGGCTGTAACCGATGTTTTTGGGGACAACATTGACTTTGCTCAACTCGTGAAGATATATGGTAGCGATCCAGATGACAATAGGAGATATA
This sequence comes from uncultured delta proteobacterium, assembly GCA_963835595.1. Classification (GTDB taxonomy): domain Bacteria; phylum Desulfobacterota; class Syntrophorhabdia; order Syntrophorhabdales; family WCHB1-27; genus CAWEPK01. Next base: position 1,148,130 of record CAWIGL010000002.1, read on the forward strand.
GCCCGCCCGTTTGCATAGCGGCAGAGAAAAAAGTTATTTCCGGTAATCCTGACGAAAGGCATATATCTACAAGCTACGTTGAACGACAGAACCTTACCATGCGGATGAGCATGAGACGGTTTACCAGATTGACAAACGGATTTTCAAAGAAGGTGGAAAACCTGTACTGTGCCGTATCCCTTCACTTCATGTACTATAATTTCTGCCGGATTCACCAGACCTTGAGAGTTACCCCGGCGATGATGGCAGGGGTGACGGATCATGTGTGGGACATAAAGGATATTATTGCTCTTCTGCCGTGCTAACTCTTATGGGAGAAGAGCCTCTTTAGGATGCACGGGTAACGGTTTTCCCCGCCATCCGCTTACGATTTCCATGAAGCAGCCGTTTGCAACGCGTAGTTCTTGCCCTTTATGGGAACTTGTTCGACCTGCACCACCTTTCTTAATATCGCGTCGGTCCAGCAGGGTTGGCGTGTAACCCCATAAAACCTTACCCGATATCTTGGCATCTTTGTTGCGCATTGAGTATTCTTTTATTTGTGGTTCCTTTTTTGGACACTCTTTTATAATAATGGCACTGCCTCGTTCCTTGATGTCTATGGGATATACCACCACATCGGTTAATTGTATTGGGAGGCCAGATAGGAAGATTTTTTGACCTGTTATAAGAACACGGTCGCCATGTATTGCTGCCGGCGTTGTGTTTCGCTCAGCCATGCTCTCTATTTCCCCTCAATTTCGTATGTCTTCCCTCTTGTGAGAGCGCATACATCGGAAATTTGTTTATGATCCACGTTCAATATAACTGACAAATCGGCGGCATCAATTGATTGACCAAGTATTTCTGGAAACAAGCCTCCGGCGTAGCGTACCATATCCTCATTAACATTTTCATCAAGGGGCTCTGCGTATGTCTCAGCTATCTTGCAGAATTCTTTCTTACTGTAAGTTCCTAAAAGGAATCCTGTGTACTCACGGTTATACAGATAATTTTTCCAGAGATTTTGAACGGCCCTTCGCAGCAAATGATTTTCGGCCAACAGATGCAAAAAAGCGTTTTCATCGCCTACAAACCAGACATTACGAACTTCTATAGTATTGTCGTTCCTCTCAATGTGCCCAGTATAACGGACAATAAAGCTCTTAGTGTCTCCCTTCTTGTCTTTAGATATAATCACCTGTTGTGAAACGGGCATATCAACCCACGGGTTTGGTCTTTGAATCATTGGTACTTCTGGGGTGGTTAGCATAGAAGACTCACGCCGGTTTCTTCTTAAGGTTGGAAGGGACATCTATTCCCACAGCGGGTGAAGCATTTACTAAGTAAACTGGATTACCGACAGCGTCAAACTCGTCCAACTTTGCTACAGAGACCAGGATGGCTTTGATTTTCACCCTGGTACCATCGGTAAGTTTATAAACGTTCCAGACATCTTTTTCTGTTTCAAATTCAACTTCCCGCCCCATTACTTTGTTACCTTGGTAATTATATTCCCGCTCTTCACTCATAATATCAACTCCTTGATTTATTGTCTTTTTTGTCGTACACTTTAGCGAGAATAAAAAAAGCCCTGTCCACCACAAAAAAATGGACAGAGCTATACCCTTTGATGGTGCTCCCCAACATCCTTATTTAATATACGTCTATATATTGAGAATGTCAACAAAAAACATGCCAAACCGCTCAAGCATAATTTCAAACTGACCCACTACCAAAAATGAACGACCTCGTGCGGAAGACGGGCAGCGCTGCGCCTTTAGCTACCCGTACCCGGACGTCCTGTCTTCGATATCTCAGGGTTGCAAAATAATCCGTTACAGCCCCTTTGCTCCCTATCGCTCCACGGGGTAGCTTGCCTTTGCCCAGTCCGCGAAGACGATTTCGGCCAGCACGACGTTCTTGTAGCCCAGGTCGCTGAGTGTCTTTGCGGCCAGTGCAGCCCGTCCGCCGGTTTTGCAGTAGACGTAGATTTTCGCGCCCTGATCGGGGATCTTATTGAAAACGTTGAACTCGAGGGTGCCGCGCGAGACGTTCACGGCGCCGGGAAGATGGCCGGCTGCGAATTCTTCCGGATCACGGACGTCGAGAAAGATCGCCTTTTCCTTGGAGTCGATGGCTGCCTTGACCGCCTGGGCGTTAACCTTCGCCACCGCCGCCTTGGCCTTTGCAACCATTTCCACGACCTTCGGATTGGGAGCGGGCGGGGCTTGCTGGGAGATCGCGACGGATGCCGCCGAAAACATCAATGCCAGCGCTGCGACGACGACTAAAACCTTCTTGTACATATGCCCTCCTTTTTAATATGGTGGACAGGTCCCTGCCCGTCCCGTCCGGTTCGATGCAAAGGACATGCCTGCTTCCGTCCCGACCGGCCGGGAGGGGCATTTTCCCGATCCGGGCCGGAATACGGGCGATGGCCTTGAAACATTGTCCCGCGATGTTAATAATTGTTAACCCCGTCTTATTAACGCCTGTTAAAAAAATGGCAAAGGTCAGATAACCGGGCTCCAGGGCACCGGCACCTCGCGATAGCCGGTTGCCGTCTTTTCGACGTGTGCAAAGGACGGGAAGGGATAATGGAAGCCCTGGACCGGCATCTTCTCGGCCACGAGCATATCATAGACCTTGCGGCGCACGGCTTCCGCCTGTACGGGGTCGTGATCTACGAAGGGGTGCCAGCCGGGGTTGCGGACGAAGAGAAACGGGCAATGGGTCAGGTCGCCCTGGACGTAGACCGTGCTCGCCCCCGACGTGACGATGTGGCACGTGTGGCCGGGCGTGTGGCCGGGCGTGCCTTTGGCGAGAATGCCGGGGATCACCTCTCTGTCCCACTGGTAGGTGCGCAGCCGCTTGAGCACCTCGCCGCTCATCACGCGGCGCACGTTCTTGAAGACGCCTGCGATGCGGGGCGAGGCGGCGCGGCCCATCTCCCTGTCGTCCATCCAGTACCTGTGCTCGCGTTCCGGCACCAGGACTTCAGCGTTCGGGAAGGCAAGCGAGTTGTCGGCCCTGATAAGACCGCTGATGTGGTCGAAATGATAATGGGAGATGATGACGGCGTCTACCGCGTTCGCATCGATGCCGGCGGCGGCAAGGTTGGTCAGGAACTGGCCGTTCAGGCCCCGGCTCTCCCTGTAAGAGGCCTCGCCCGTGCCCGTGTCGATAACTGCGAGCTTCGACCCGGTATTGACGACTATCGGGTTGAACGGGGTGACGTACACGTCCGTCTCCATGAACAGGGCGGCAAGGGCAGCCTGGACCTCGTTTTTCCCCGCGTTGAGGACGAGGGCGTCGTTGACGGGGAAGCGGATTATGCCGTCGGTGACTACCGTTACCTCGAAACTGCCGAGCTTATACCGGTAGAAGCCCGGCGCCTGTCTGCCGGAGGCCGGGGCCGATGCACCCGCCCTGCCGGGCGCCGCGAACGGAACCGATGCGGCGAGAGCCGCAGCGGCGGCGCCTGCGAGCAACTGACGGCGTGTTATCTCTACCATTATCCCCTCCTGTTAAGGATCACTTCAATTCAACGATATCAGGAGGGGCGATTTTCGTCAATAGCGAAGTTGCGGCCTATGGGCCGGGAAATGTGCAATGTGCCGGGTCCCGCCCCGGGAAGACGCTCTGCTTGTCTGTTTTGCCCGGTAATATCGTGTATAATTACGGAGAACGGCGAGGGCAAACGGGACAGGAGGAGGGAAAGCCATGCGGCGGGCGAAAAGGGAGATACGCGACAGGGACGCGGTGGAGGCCATCCTGAGGGGGTGCCCGGTTGGCAGGCTCGGCACGGTGGGAGGCGACGGCTACCCCATGGTGAAGCCCCTCAATTTCGTCTACCTGGACGGGCGGATATACTTCCATTCCGCGCCCGAGGGCGAGAAGATGGCTGACATGGCGAGGGACGACCGCGTCTGCTTTGAGGTGGACGTGCCCCTCGCGTTCGTAAAGGCCGCCGGCGACCCCTGCGGTGCGGGCTGTCTTTACCGGAGCGTCATCGTCAGGGGCAGGGCGCGCGTCGTCGAAGAACGGGACGAAAGGCTGAAGGCCCTGGAAGGACTGATGGAAAAATACCAGCCCGAAGGCGGCTACGGCGCCTTCCCCGAAGAGAAGCTCGCGCTCACGGCTGTCGTGAGGATCGATATCGTTGAGATGACGGGGAAAGAACGGCTGAAATAAGGCGTTGTATCCATGCGGCCGGGTCGTTCGCGATAAGCCGCCCGGTTGTCCCGTCCGCTTCCTATACCGCCCCGCCTTTTGAAAGCTTGAAAATCAGGCACGTCGAAACTGCGTGGGCATAAAGCCGGTTATTGCCGTCGGTCAGGTCTGCCTCGGCCAGGGCTACGCGGGAACCTTTGTGGACGATGCTGCCCACGCAGCGCAGCGGCCCGGTCTCCTTCGAGGCAGGCCGGAGGTAATTTACCCGGAGGTCCAAAGTCGTATAGCCTGTGCCGGCCGGCAGCGCCGAATGGACCGCGTAACCTGCCGCAGCATCGAGGACCGCGCACTCGATCCCGCCCTGGACGACCCCGAAGCGGTTGTAGTGGTACTCGTACGGCGTCATCTCCAATACCGCCCGCCCTTCGGCAACCTCCAGGAGCCGGATATGCGCGAGGCTCCAAACGGGCGGGGGCGGGAACCGGCCCTCCAGCATGGCACGAATCAAGTCGATGCCCCGCATCCTGAAGGCGGTTTCCGCATCGAGCACGGGGCGGTCCCAGGTTACCGTCCGTCTGCCTCTGCCTGAACGTTTATCGGTCATAGCATTGATTATAACAAATTCAGCCGCGCTTTTGTTCCCTTTCCGGCAGGGCAAACCCATTTCGCCACCCCCCTTAAGCGAGTCTGTCTCCTCTCCCTTACCGAGACTTAAGTTCAAATGAGCTCGCCTCCGCTTCCATATGTTGACATAGACTGCGGCGGCGTGTGATTATAGTTGATGCCGTCTCTTGCCCTTCCGCGCCGGTTGGGTCTCAAGTTGCCGGATCAGACATAATGGAACAGATGGAATTGACGCCGAAAGATGAAGTCTTTGCGCGGATTGAGCGCCTCAAGGGGCTTATGAGCGCATCGGGCATCGATTTTTGCGTCATCCTCCAAAACGTCGATATGTATTATTTCACGGGCACCGTGCAGAAGGGCGCGCTCGTGGTCTCCCCAGGCCGCGACCCTTTATTCCTCGTCGAAAAGAGCGTGGAGCGGGCAGTCCCGGAGACGCCCCTCGGCGTAACGCCGATAAAAAGCGACAGGGATATAAGGGACATCCTGCTCAATGAGAACATCCTTAAGGGCACGGGGGCGATGGAGCTTGACGTTGTCCCCGTCTCCGTCTTCGAGAGGTTCAAGTCGATTGTCGGCTTCGAGACCTTCGTGAGCGCAACGCCGCTCATAAAGTCACTGCGCGAGATAAAAAGCCCCTTCGAGATCGACCAGATCAAAAAGTCCGGCGATATCATGCGCCACGTCTTCGCGCGGGCAAAGGATGTAATCAGGGAAGGCGCGAGGGAGCTCGACATCGACGCTGAGCTGGTCGCGGAAGGCAGGAGGCATGGGCACCAGGGCTTCCTGCGCATGAGGGGTTTTAACCTGGAAATGACGACCATCACCGTCTCGAACGGCTCGACGGGGGCGCTGCCCTCACCCTCCGACGTGCCAATCGGCGGTCGCGGTGTGACGCCCGCCATACCCCTGGGTTCGTCCTTAAAAACAATCGAGAAGGGCATCCCCATCTGCATCGATTACGGCGGAGGGTACAACGGATACGTAACGGACGAGACGCACGTCTTCGTTATCGGCGACCTAGGCGAGACGTTCCGAAAGCCCTACGAAACCTCGAGGCGGATCATCGAGGATGCACAGACCTACGGCAAAGAAGGGATCGATGCCGTGGAGCTATTCGAGAGGGCGGCGGCAACGGCGAGGAAGGCGGGTCTTGAGGAAAACTTCATGGGGTTCGGCGAGGGGAAGGTCTCCTTTGTCGGCCACGGCCTCGGCCTTGAGATAAACGAATTGCCCGTCATTACGCCGAAGCACCACACGGTGCTCCGGGAAGGGATGGTCTTCGCCTTCGAGCCGAAGTTCGTCATGCCGAAAAAGGGGTCCATAGGCATAGAGGTCGATTTCATAGTAAGAAAGGGCCGGCTTGAGCGCGTGACGGACATCCCGCTAGATATTGTATACCTCTAAACTGTTTCTCTTAATTAATCCCGTTTTCTATCATGACATGTTCTAATATAGCCCAACCTGACCTATCCCCTCACTTTCTCACAGACACTTATTGGGGCTCAGCGCCCCCTCGCCGGGCAAAGCCCGGCGAGCCTCCCCGCTCAGACAGACAAAAATACCAATACATATGAAAAGCTCATAATGACGTTTTTATATCCCACACTATGGATAGAGTACAAATACTGCCCTTGCAAACGGCCGCTGATGTCTGTAAAATCAGACATGGCCCTCGCTTCGCTCCTGGAGAAACATCGGGACGAGATTATACGGGTGTGGGTCCGCGGCCTCCACGAATCCGACAGCCCCCGGTACCGCAGCCGCCCGCTCGACGAGCTCTACGTCACCGTCGCCAGGGCCAACGACGGCAACTACGCAGTCCTCGTCGATGACGACTATTCGCTCATAAACGGCCATATCGAGTGGATCAGCAAGCTGCGCCTCGACGGCGGCTTCTCCCTTTCGGAGGTCCAGCACGCCTACGAGCTTTACCGCTTCATCCTTGTGCCCATACTTCTGGCGGAGCTTTGCGGCGACGAGCTTTCGGCGACGATAGAGAAGCTGAACGCGTGTCTCTTCTACACCATAACGAGGTTCAGCGACTACTTCCAGTCCCTCCACGAGGCGCGCATCCGGGAGCACGCGCGCGACCTTGAGAACAAGGTCGAGGAGCGGACGAAGGAACTCGCCGAGTCTGAATCGAAGTACCGCGTCCTCGTCGAAGAAATCAACGACGGCTACTTCGTCGTCCAGGACGGGGTGATCGTCTTCGCTAACCCGGCCTACTGCGAGCTTCACGGCTATACCACGGGGGAGATCATCGGCAAGCCGTACACGGACCTTATCTCGCCCCGGTCCCTGCCCGCCGTCGCCAGGCTTTACCAGAAGCGCGTGGCCGGGGCGGAAAGCAAAGACCTCTATGCATACCTGCGGCGCGACAAGAGCGGAAGGAACCGTCCCACGGAGAACAAGGTCAAGCGCATAACGTACGACGGCCGCCCGGCGGTGGCCGGCATCTGCCGGGACATCACGGAGCGCATGGAGACGGAAAAACGGATAAGGGAGGCGGAGCGCTTCGCCTATATCGGCAAGCTGACTACGTCACTCGCCCATGAGATAAGGAACCCCCTTTGCTCGGTAAAGCTGAACAGCCAGATCTTGCTTAAGAATACCGCCTTCAACGGCAACGACAAAAGACGCATGGAGATCGTGGTCCATGAGATATCGAGGCTGGAGCGGATACTCGACGAGATGCTCGACTACGCGAAGCCCTTAAGCCTCAAGATGCAGATGGGGTCTCTCAAGAAGATTATCGACTCCTGCCTCGACACGATGGACGTCAGGATAAGGGAAAAGGATATCGAGGTCAGGAAGCGGTACTCGGAGCGCCGTATGCGCCGCATGCTCTTCGACGGGGAAAAGATGGAGCAGGCCGTTATCAATATCCTCATCAACTCCGTCGATGCCATCGAGAAGGGCGGAGTCATCGAGATAACGTCGAGGGTGTTGGCGGAGAACGGGACGTCCCTGCGCATCGAGATCTGCGACAACGGACCGGGCATACCGTCCGGGGACCTGCCCTTCGTCTTCGACCCTTTCTTCAGCCGCAAGAAAGGGGGCACGGGCCTAGGCCTCGTGAACGTCAAGAAGATCGTCGAGGCCCACGGCGGCCGCGTCGATCTCGTCCCCAGAAAGCCGACAGGCACGATTCTGGGCCTCACTCTGCCCGTGAAGGAGGATCTGCCTTGAAAAAGAGAAGCATTCTCATAATCGACGACGAGAAGATCATCCTCGAATCGCTCAAGATGTTCCTCACGGAAAAGGGCTATGAGGTGGAGACGGCCGCCAGCATAGCGGAAGGTAGGGAGAAATTCGATACGTGCAGGCCCGACGCGGCGATAATGGACATACGCCTGCCCGACGGCGACGGGCTGGACCTGCTCCGGGAGCTGAAGAGCAACAACAACGGGATCCCGGTCATCATCATAACTGCGTTCCACGACATGGACGCGACCGTGAAGGCGATAAAGCTCGGCGCTACCGAATACATCACGAAGCCCATCGACGTGGACGAGCTTGAAAAGGCGGTCTTCCGGGCGACGAAGCTCGTCGGCGCGAAGGGAAAGGGCCGGCTGCCCGTAGAGACCGACGTCGCCTACCGGAAGGGGAAGATCGTCGGCAACAGCAAGGATATGAAGGAAGTCTACAAGGCCATCGGGGCGCTCTCCGAGAACCGGGTGACGGTCCTCATAGAAGGGGAGACGGGCACGGGCAAAGAGCTGATCGCGCGGGCCATCCACGGCAACAGCCTTTACAGGGAGCAGCCGTTCATCGCGATAAACTGCTCCGCCATCGTCCCCACCCTCCTCGAAAGCGAGCTCTTCGGCCACGAAAAGGGCGCCTTTACCGGCGCGCTCGCGCAGAAAAAAGGGCGGTTCGAGCTTGCCGGCGAGGGGACGATCTTCCTGGACGAAGTGGGCGATATCCCCATCGCGCTCCAGGCGAAGCTCCTCCGCTTCCTCCAGGAGAAAGAATTCGAGCGCGTCGGCGGCGAGTCCACCCTCCACTCGAACGCGAGGGTCATCGCTGCCACCAACAGGGAGCTGTGGCAGATGGTCCAGCAGGGCGTCTTCCGCGAAGACCTCTACTATCGCCTCAGCGTGGCCACCTTGAGGGTGCCCCCCTTGCGGGCCAGAAGGGAGGACATCGCCCTTTTGATCGCCTATCTTCTGAAAAAGATCAACCGCGAGCTTCGCAAGAACATAAGGACCGTCGAGGAAAAGGCGTTACGGATGCTTACCGAGTACGACTGGCCGGGGAACGTCAGGGAGCTTGAGAACGTCCTGACGAAGGCGGCCCTCGACACGCATGGGGACCTCATATACGAGGAATCGGTCAGCCGCCTGCTCACCCGGTCGAAGCGGCCGGCGGGACGGGAGGGCCTTGCTCGGCCGATGCGGAGCCTCGACGCAGTCGAGCGGGACCACATCATGGCGGTGCTGAAGGAGACGGGGTGGCACCTTGGAAAGACGTGCTCAATCCTCGGCATCTCCCGCCCCACGCTGAGGCAGAAGCTCAAAGGGTACAACCTGGTGGGGCCCGCATAAGGCAAAGGGCGGCTGGGTTGCAAAAAAGTTTCACATGAAAAAGAAACTTTCAACCAGGCGCTTCGATGGGAAAGGCGGCTTTAAGGGCTTTTGTTAGCCATTTGCTTTGTCGCCGCAATTGCGGCGGGCTCCCCCGTGCGGTGGCACGCTTGTTGCTCTCCTCACGAGGGGCTGATTAAAGAATCAGAAAAGGGGGGGATTATGGTAAAGGGGTTGCGCACTATTCTGGTTGCGGTAATCGTTCTTTGTGCAGTTCCGGCCCTGTTTGCAAGCGCCGCCGAGAAGCCGATAGTCATCGGCGCGCCGCTCGCCACGGCCTTTCTTTACGGCTGGGACGCGGAGCGGGGCATAAAGCTCGCCGCCGAGGAGATCAATGCGGCGGGCGGAGTCAACCTAGGCGGCAAGAAAAGACCCATCAGCGTCGAGGTCATCGACACGCGGGACCTTGAGCCGGGCGTGCCGGTGAGCGAAGCGCTCCTCGCGGTTGAGAAGCTCATCCTCGAAAAAAGGGTCGATTTTCTCATAGGCGGCCCTGTCCGCTCGGAGGCGGCCCTAGCCGCCATGGACCTCCTGTGCAAGTACAAGAAGGTGAGCATCGTCACCACCGGCGTGCTGACGCCTGCCTACACGAAGAAGGTCCAGGATAACTACGCGAAGTACAAGTACTGTTTCAGGAATACGAGCCATGTGGTCGTCATGATGGGGGAGCTGGTCACCCTCCTGGAGGACCTGCGCAAGGAGCCATAGCATCAACACGGCCTATATAATGGTCCAGGATGTGGCCCATGCCCGCGCTGGCGGTGAGGCAATGAAGAAGGCCCTCACTGCGAAGGGGTGGAACGTCATCGACATGAAGGTCTATCCTACGGGGACGGTCGATTACTCCGTAGGGCTTATAGACGCAGGCAAGAAGGGCGCCCAGGTCCTCTTCCTCTGGATGGATATGCCGGAAAGCGCGGTCCTTCTCAAGCAGTGGAGCGACCTCAAGCTGAAATGCCTGCCCGTGGGCTTCGTAAGCGCCGCCGAGCAGCCGGGCTTCGCGAAGGCGGCGGCCAATAAGGGCCAGTATCTGTTAGTCGACCTGGTCAACGGCGGCAACGCACCGTCCCACATCACGCCCTGGACGATGAAGTTCGTCGATGCGTACAAGAAAAAATGGGGCCTTGAGCCGGAAGGGTACGGGACGTCGTCGAGCTACATGGCCGTCTACCAGATCAAGGACGCAGTGGAAAAGATGCAGAGCACCGACTCCGACAAGGTCATAACGGGCCTGGAGAATTCGGACATCATGGGCGTCTACGGCAGGATGCGCTTCGACAAGAAATCGCACGAGATCATCCCCTCCCTCGATCCCAAGGAAGGCGCTGTGACAGGCATCATCCAGTGGCAGGGCGGCAAGAGGGTCCAGGTCTTCCCGTGGAAGACGGCGGACGCCAAGATCCTCTTCCCCGGCAAATAGAAGGGACCGGCGCGGGACAGGAAGGGGGGCAGGCATGGAGATCATTGTCTACGGGATCATCAACAGCATTGTCCTCGCCCTCCTGTCCCTCGGCTTTGCCCTCGTCTACAGCATAAGCAGGGTGCCCAATTTCGCCCACGGCGCGCTTTACCTTGGGGCGGGCTACATCGTTTGGCTGCTCCTCAACGCCGCCGGCCTGCCCTATGCCGTCTCGATACCCCTGGGCATTCTCGCGACGAGCCTTATAGGCGCCCTCATCTACCGGTTCATCATCATCAGGATCAGGGGTATGGAGATTTCTGAGATAATAGGCACCTACGCGGTGGGCCTCGCCATCATCGAGGGCCTGCGGTGGGGCGGCCTGCGGGGCACGACGTACACCCTGCCCGTCTTCGTCGCCGGCTCGGCGGAGATACTGGGGGTGACCGTCGATTACCAGAGGATCATCATCGTTGCGGCGGGCGTCATAACGTTCGTTTGCCTTTTCCTTTTCACCAGGCTCAGCAGGATCGGCCTTGCCCTGCGCGGCATCGCCCAGGACGAGCGGGCTGCCATGATGCTCGGGATCGACTCCGACATGACCGCCCTCATCTCCCTTGCCATAGGGTCGGGCCTTGCCGCCTTCGCTGCCGTCCTTCTGCTGCCCCTGGGCAACATAGTCGTCGAGCAGGGATATAACGTGCTCATCTTCGCGGTAGCGGTCTGCGTCATAGGCGGCCTCGGGAGCTGGAGCGGGACCATCGTCGCGTCGTTCATCATCGGCTTTGCCCAGATCCTTACCGAGACGTTCGTATCGAGCAATTTCGTCATGGTCGTCGCCCTGCTCGCCATCATCGTCACGCTCCTTGTCAGGCCCTCCGGCATCTTCGGCAAGCAGAAACAACTGGAGGAGAGGGTATGACCATGGAGACGACGAGGAAAGAGCGCATCGACAGGGGCCTGAAGGTGAGGACGGAGGGCATCTACGCCATTTCCTCTTTCGAGGAGATCGCCTACCTCATCGGACCGAGGCTGCTTTTGATCGTCGGCGTGCTCCTCCTGCCGCTCGTCCTGGAGCTTGCGCCGTACTGGAAAAGGGTCGTAAACATCATGTGCGTCTACGCGGTGCTCGCCCTTGCCTTCGATTTTCTCGCAAATTACGTCGGCCTCGTCTGTCTGGGCGGGGCGCTCTTCATCGGCGTCGGGGGCTACCTCGCCGCCATATTCAACGTCTATCTCTCGCTGCCCTTCTATTTGTCCATTCCGCTCGCGACCGTCTTCGGGGCAGCCCTCTGCACGGTCATCATCATGCCGTGCCTTCCCTTGCGGGGCGTCTATTTCGCGATCGTCACGCTCATGTACCCCATCCTTTTTTCAAGGATCATCGAGGCCCTCAACATATTGGGCGGCACGAACGGCATAACGGGCCTCGACAACCTGCCCGGCGAGTACGTCGAGCAATATACGATCATCATCGTCATGCTCCTGGCGCTGTTCGGCATGAGGAGGCTCGTCAGCCAGGACGTGGGGCTGGTGCTGCGGGGCGTCAAGGACAACGACCAGTCGATAAGGGCATCGGGCATCAACGTGACCGTCATGAAGTCCCTCGCCGTCTTCATCGCCGCCCTGATGGGCTGCTTCGGGGGCGCCTATATAGCCCACCTCTACATGTGGGCGGGCCTTTCGCTCTTTGCCCTCGATTTCTCCATCATCCCCATCGCAGCCGTCGTCATGGGCGGCGGCGGCACCCTGATCGGCGCAGTCGTCGGCTGCCTCATCCTCGTCCCCCTGAGCGAGTTCCTGAGGTTCTTCGGCACCTTCAGGATCGTCATCTACTGCATCATCCTGACGGGCTTCATCGTCTTCAAGAGTGAGGGGTTGATGGTGTACTTGCAGCGCAAGTATCACCAGTTTGAGAGGCTGGTGAAGGTATGAGCGAAACCGTCATCCTTTCCATGCGGGGCATAAGCAAGTCGTTCGGCGGCCTCAAGGCGCTCGCTGACGTGAGCTTCGACGTCCGCCAGGGGGAGATCTACGGCATCATCGGGCCGAACGGCTCCGGCAAGACGACGCTCATCAATTGCGTCACCGGCTTCGTGAGGTCCGACGCGGGGCGCGTCTTCTTCCGCGACGAAGAGATCACCAGGTGGCCCCCGCACAAGGTCGCGCGCGTCGGCATCGCGCGGACCTTCCAGATCATGAGGCCGTATTACACGCTGCCCGCTTACAAGAACCTCATCATCCCCCTGTGGTCGCCCAGGGCAAAGAAGTACGGGGGCTGGCGCGGGGGCGGCAGGCACGGCGACAGGGACACGGTGGCGATCGATATACTGGAGGAGATCGGCTTCGAGAGGGACTCACGGGTGCCTTACAAGCTCGCAGCCACGCTGCCTACGGGCTACCAGAAGAGGCTTGAGCTCGCGCGCTGCATGGCCCTGCGGCCCGACGTCATCTTCTGCGACGAGGTCTTCTCGGGCCTCTCCATGAGCGAGATCGCAGGCATGATCCCCCTCATAGAGAAGCTGAAGATGGACGGCGTCACGCTCATCATGGTGGAGCACAGGCTGCGCGAGCTTTTCAGGGTGGCAGACAGGGTGATGGCCCTCAACTTCGGCGAGAAGATCGCGGAGGGGGATTACACCGACGTGATCGAGGACAAGCGGGTGAGGGAAGCCTATCTCGGGAAAGAAGGGGTATAGCGATGCTTGAGGGAAGCGGCCTGATGGTCTTCTACGAGAACATGCTCGCCCTCAACAACGTGAGCCTGACGTGCGAGGACCGCGCGATCATCGGCGTCTTCGGACCGAACAGCGCGGGGAAGAGCACGCTCATGTACGCACTGTCGGGCATCATGCTCGACATCAGGAAGAAGGAGGCGATGCGCGGCGGGGAGCGCATCTCCCTTTACGGCAGCATTACTCTTCGACGGCACAGGAGATCACGCAGGTCCCGCCCCACGGGCGCGCGCGCCTGGGCATCGTCCTCTGCCCCGAGCGGAGGAGGATCTTCCCGGAGAGCTCGGTCCTCGAAAACTTAAAGATCGGCGCCTACCTGTCCACGAAAAAGGAGGCGAGGGAGAACATCGGAGTACGTCCTCGACCTCTTCCCTCGCCTGAAGGACCACCTGAAACGGCAGGGCGGGTTCTTATCGGGCGGCGAGCAGCAGATGCTCGCCATAGGGCAGCGCCCTCATGGCCAAGCCGAGGCTGCTGCTCCTCGACGAGCCGCTTCTGGGCTTGAGCCCTGCGTATCAGGACATCGTCATAACGGGAACGCAGACCATAAGGGACACGAAGGGCATCTCCATCATAATCACCGAGCAGTACGCCAGGCCCGTCATCCCCATCATCGACCGGGGCTATATACTGGAGAACGGCTCGAACGTGCTCTCCGGCACGAAGGAAGAGCTGATCGACAACCCGGACGTCAAATCCGCTTACTTTGGCGTCTAGGGACATGCAAGGAGCGTCAACGCCGATGGAACCGATCGAGGCATCGTACACCTTCTCCCGCTTCGACGAGATGTGCGCGAAGGAGCCGGGCAATACGGCCCTCTATTACCTCGGCGAGCGCTACAGCTATGGAAAGCTCGCGATGCTCATCGACAGGTTCGCCGCGGGCCTCGTCAAGATAGGCGTCAGGCCGCAGGACCGCGTCATGCTCTACATCCCTAACTGCCCCCAGTGGATCGTGGCGAACTTCGCGATCAACAAGATAGGGGCCGTGACGGTCCCCGTCTCTCCCATATATACGGCCTACGAGATAGAGTATATGATCGAGGATGCGAACATAAAGACTGTCATATGCCTCGATACGAACTTCGTCTATGTACGGGAGGTCCTGAAAAAAACGGGGCTGGAGCGCGTCATCGTCACCGACCTCGTCGAGCTGGTCCCCGTCTGGAAGAGCGTCATAGGCCGTCTCTTCGACAAGATCCCGACGGGGAAGATAGAGAAAGGCAAAGAGGTCTATTCCTTCTGGAAGCTCATCAAGGAGAACTGGCCGAAGCCGCCGAAGGTCGAGATCGACCCTTACACCGACCTCTCCTACGTCATGTACACGGGCGGAACGACGGGCTTCCCGAAAGGCGTGCCCGGCAACCACATGGGCGAGGTCTCATACATAAAAGACATCATGGACGACGTCATCGGCAGCCACATGACGGAGGCCAAAGAGACCGTCCTCATGGTGAACCCCCTCTTCCACATCATGGCCAAGGGCTTCGCCATAGCCTTCGGCTTCAACTTCGGGAACACGGTCGTCCTGATGCCGACGCCGGAGGTGGACGCAACGCTCAAGTCGATAGAGCGGTATAAGGTCGGCTGGATGCTCGGCGTCCCGGCCCTCTACCGGATGATGCTTGAGAACGACCGCCTCGACCAGTACGACTTAAGCTCCCTGAAATACTGCTACTGCGGCGGCGACGTGCTTCCCGCCGAGGTATTCAAGACGTGGAAGGAGCGCTACTCCATCCCCATCTACCAGGTCTACGGATCGACCGAGGCAGGCCACATAGCTTACAGCCTCCTCGACAGGGAGCCGAAGCCGACGGTCGTCGGTGCGCCGCTCAGGTCGCGGAAATGTATGCTCGCCGACCCTGAATCCCTCGCGCCTTCGGCCGTTGGCGAGGTGGGCGAGCTACTCGTCACCTCCCCTTATACGATCAAGAGCTATTGGAACAAGCCGGAAGAGACGGCCCGCTCCTTCGTGCCGATGAACGGCGACATCTATTACAGGATGGGCGATTTCATGCGGATGAACGAGGACGGCGAGCTTGAGTTCATGGAGAGGACAGCGGACACGATAAAATACAAGGCGTACCGCGTATCGGCCTCCGAGATAGAGGCGGTCCTCCAGGGCCATCCGACCGTGATAGGCGCGTGCTGCGTCGGCATCCCCGATCCGAGGGTGGGGGAGAGGATCAAGGCCATAGTCGTCCTCAAGGAAGACGCGAAGGGCGTGGGGAGCAGCGAGCTGACGAAGTGGTGCAGGGACCGCCTCGCGTCTTACAAGATACCCCACTATATAGAGTTCCGCGACATGCTGCCCAAGTCGAAGGTAGGAAAGCTCCTGAGGAGAGAGATCAGGGACGAGGAAAAAAGGAAGCTCCAAAAAGAGAAGCGCAAAAACGGACAAGCAACCTAGCCGGCAACCGGCGATCCGCCGAGATGCCTTCCGGCGGTCGGCTTTTATAGCATTTTGCAAACATGGTCCCCGTTCGACCAGGCTCCACCATGCCCCTCGCTTCAAGACACGGTTGCGCCTGCTGAACCAAGACTTGCTCTTGCAAAATGCTATAGCGTTGCCCTTTTGCAAGACCAGCCACAGGACATATATTTAAGAGAAGTCACTGAAAAGGCTTTCGAAAGGGAAGGAGCGCTCATGAAGGTAAAAGAGCTCGTATGCAACGACTGCGGCTGCCGGTTCGAGATAAAGGAGGCAGAGGCGCCCGGCCGTGAGGTACGCCGGCCGGACAAGCCGCTTAAGGACAGGTGGACCCAAGCGGACATCTCATGCCCTGAGTGCCGGAGCTACAACATAACGACGGCCTGAGCCGCCAGGCGCCCTAGAGCACCTGCCGGAGGGCGTCCAGGAGCCTTTCCACGTTCTCCACCCTCGCCGAATGTCCCATGAGCCCGATGCGCCAGGTACGCCCTGCCAGCGGCCCGAGGCCCCCGCTGATCTCGATCTTGAAATCGCTCCTCAGGCGCTTGCGGACAGCCAACTCATCCACCCCGTCGGGCACGCAGACGACATTGAGGGTCGGCAGGCGGTACGGCTTTTCGACGAACATCTTCAGGCCCATCCCCTCGAGCCCGGCCACGAGCGTCTCGTGCGCCCGCAGGTGCCTCGCGTGCACGTTTTCCGGTCCTTCGTCGAAGAACATAAGGAGCGACTGGTAGAGGCCGTAGATCATGTTTATGGGGGCCGTGTGGTGGTAGACCCTGTTGCGCCCCCAGTAGTCGGCGATCAGGCCGAGGTCCAAATACCAGTTGGGAACCTTCGTCTTTCGCCCCTTCACCTTCGTCATGGCCTTCGGAGAGAAGGAAAGCGGCGAAAGGCCGGGCGGGCAGGAGACGCATTTCTGGGTGCAGCTATAGAGGGCGTCGCAACTCCAGTCGTCCATGGCGACCTTTACGCCCGCGAGGGTCGTGACGGTATCGACGATGTAGAGCGTCTCCCTCCCTTTGAGCATCGCGCCGATCCGGGCAACGGGGTTCTGCACGCCCGTCGATGTCTCGCCGTGGACGACGGCAACTACATCGTAGGAGTCGCGGCTTACCTGCTTTTCGACCTCTTCCAGATTGATGGGCTGCCCCCAGGGGAATTCGAGCTTATCCACGCGGCCGCCCAGTCTTGCAGCCACTTCGGACATGCGCACGCTGAAGAGTCCGTTGATGACGACGAGCACCCTGTCCCCCGGCTCCACAAGGTTTGCGAAGGATGCCTCCATCCCGGCAGACCCCGTCCCCGAGACGGCGATGGCGAAGTCGTTTTCCGTGTTCATGACGCGGCGGAGCAATGTCTTCAGCTCGTCGGCGATGGCAAGGAAATAAGGGTCGAGATGACCCAGCGTCCTTCTGCCGAGCGCCGCGTAGACCGCCGGCGGAACGCACGTGGGACCCGCGCCCATGAGCAGAACTTCATCGATGTTATCCAACAGATTTCCCATGCGCGCCCCTCCCTCCTTTACCTGTATACAATTAGACGGAGAAATAATATCCCACGGATAAAGAGAATATTCAAGCTCTTATCACGAACCGGGCGTAACGGCGCTGAATTTGCAGATTTGGCCGCAGACCTCGCAGCCGACGCACTGGTCCTTTTTGATGAATACGGTCCCCTTCCTCTTGTGGCCGTCCTTTGTCGTGCCTTTGCCTTCCTGCCAGCTTATGGCGGGGCAGCCGATCTCAAGGCACGCCTTGCAGCCCCTGCACAGGTCGGCCTCGATCTTGAAATACGGGTTTGCGAACCTCGCAAGGGGCTTGGCCCGGCGCAGCAGCATGCACGGGCTGTTCTCGGTAATAATGACGGAGGCGGCGTCCCTTTCCACCTCTTCCTTGATGACCTCCATCGTCTCGGCGAGCTTGTAGGGGTCCACTTTTCGCACGTGCCTGATCCCGACGGCCCTGGCCAGCCCGGCGTAGTCGATCATGTCGGCCGCTTCACCCTTTAGGGTATACCCCGTGCCCGGCGTCTCCTGGTGGCCGGTCATCGCGGTAATCCGGTTGTCTGCTATGATGGTGGTTGCGTACCCCTTGTTATACGCCGTATCCATGAGCGGGGTCACGCCGCTGTGGAGGAAGGTGGAGTCGCCAAGGACGGCGCAGACTTTCCCCAGTCCTTCCTTCCCGAGCACCTTGCCCGCCCCGTATGCGCCGCCAATACCCGCCCCCATGCAGGTCGAGGCGTGCATAGCCGAAAGGGGAGGAGCAACGGCCAGGCCGTAGCAGCCTATATCGCCGAAGACGAAAAGCCCGAGTTTTTTCAGGGCATAGAAAAGCGGCCTGTGGGAGCAGCCCGCGCAGAGGTTGGGCGGCCTTTTCGGCAGGTCTTCAGGCGCCACCCGCACCTTCGGCGCCTTGTAGGTCTTGCCCGTCACGGCCTTCGCGAGCGCCTGCTCGACGATGCCGGGGGATAGCTCGCTGATCGCGGGAATGAGGTCCTTCCCGTGCCACACCTTGTATCCCCTGGCCCTGATCTCCGTCTCTAAGAAGGGGTCGAGCTCCTCGACGACGATCACTTTTTTCACCTTCTTGAAGAACGCATCGATCATGCGCCACGGCAGCGGCCAGACCATGCCCAGCTTCAGGAACGAATACTGGGGAAAGACGTCCCTGGTATAGAGATATGAGACGCCGGAGGAGATAAACCCTATGGAGGGGTCGTTGATTTCGAGGGCGTTGTAGGGGAACTGCGTATCTCCGTATTCGGAGAGCCTGCCTATCCTCTCCTCCACGAAGACGCGCCGCACCCTCGCGTAAACGGGGACCATGACGTGGTTAGGGGTGTCCTTCTGAGAGAGGCCCTTCTGTATCGCCGGCTCCTTCCTGTCGCCAAGCTCCACAAGGGAATCGCAGTGGGAGACCCTCGTCTCGCCCCTCACAAGAACGGGGGTGTCGAATTTTTCACTGATATCGAAGGCGATTTTGGTGAAATCCTTGCATTCCTGCGCGTCTCCCGGCTCAAGCATTGGGACCTTGCCGAAGCGCGTCCAGTGTCTGGAGTCCTGCTCGTTCTGCGAGCTGTGCTGGCCCGGATCGTCGGCTACGACGATCACGAGGCCGCCTTTCACCCCCGTATAGGAGATCGTCATCAACGGGTCGGAGGCGACGTTCAGTCCTACGTGCTTCATGCAGGCCATCGCCCTGCCGCCCGCCAGGGAGGCGCCGTGCGCCACCTCGAGGGCCACCTTCTCGTTGGGCGACCACTCCGTATAAACCTCCTTGTACTTCGCCATCTCGGCCATGATCTCGCTGCTCGGGGTCCCCGGATAAGCAGCGCCTACGGCCGCTCCGGCCTCCCACGCGCCCCGCGCAATCGCCTCGTTGCCCTGCAGAATCTTCTTCATGTAACCCCCTCGTCGTCTTCGCCTTTATTAGCGGGCCGGCCGATGCGGGCAGACTCGCTGCCCATTGCATCGATCAGCAGCCGGCTTACCTCCTCATGATGCCCCAGCAGGTCGTATTTCGCGCCTTTGAGCAGCCATCGCGTCGCCATGTGCTCCAGGATGCCGAGGACGAGGTGTCGCATGATGTAGGGGTCGATGTCGGTCCTGATGGCGCCTTCTTTCCGGCCTTCGGCGATGATCTCCATCACCTGGCTGACCGATTTCTTCAGGAAGTCGTACGTGGCAGTCCTGACAAAGCTCCTGCTCACCCGCATCTCCAGCATCAGGATCCTTCCGTACTCGGGGTTCGTCTTGAAGAAATAGAGGAAATACCATACGAATTTCCGAATCTTGTTCAAAGCGCCGTGGATCCCCTGGAGGTGGAGGTCGAGCTGGACACGGAACTCCTTTGTTTTCTCGATGGGGATGGAGAAGAAAAGGTCCTCTTTGTTCTTGAAGTACTGGTAGATGGTTCCGTCGGCGACGCCGGCCCTCTGGGCTATCTCCGATATGGCCGCGCTCTGGAAGTCTTTCTTGCCGAAGACTTCGATGGCCGCCTGGATGATCGCCTTTCTCTTGACAGTTTTCTTTGCCGTGCCGGTTTCGCGCTTCATCGTGGTCCGTCCTTGTTTTTACTATTGCTCCCCGGATTTGTCAAGAATACGGTCCCCTGCCCGGGCAAACGCATTTGAGCCTGAGTGTGGAAAAGTGAGGGAGATACGCTCCCTTAAGGTGAGATTTCCCGAATGCGTTTGCCCTGTCCCCTGCCCGCACTTAAAGGGGCAAGCGGCCCGCTATGACCGATATATTGAATATCACTAATATTATGGTCTATGCCACTTTGTGCGGATAAAAAGTACTTGACAAGGTGTGTACAATATACAATAATGAATCAGATTCAATATAGAGCCCGCAGGAATGGGATAGGAGGCTGAAGTGGCATATAACCTGACGACCTGGCCCGATTTCAAGAATTACCAGAGCAAATGCTACAGGGAATATGTTGACGCCGCAGAGGGCCTGCGGTGCATGGGCTCTACCTGGAGCGTGCTTGCCCCCCTCAAGGGCCTGGGGGAGGATGTCCGCCTGATAGGCGGCGAGCCGCACGCTGCGTCTACGGCCGGCACGTTCCCGGAAGAAAGCCGCGAAGACATCGCGGCCGCGGAGGCCGCCGGCCTGGGCTTCCACGCGTGCAGTTACCTGAAGCTCTTCGTCGGGGAGGTCATCCGCGACAGGATCGCCATTACGGACGGCACGATCACGCAAGGATATCCCAGGCCCGACATTATCTGGACCACGCACCTGTGCAGCCAGCACTCAAAATGGTACCAGGAGGTCTCAAGGCGCCTGGGCGGCATACCCATGTACGCCATCGACATGATCGGCGGCGGCAACGCGGAGAAAGACGCCAAGATCGTCAAGTACGTCTCCGACCAGATAGAGGCGGGCATAGACTGGCTCGAAAGGGTTACCGGCAGGGAGTTCTCCGACGAGCTGTTCATCAAGGCGACGAGGAACGAGATCAAGGTGCTGGTGCTTTGGGGCAATATATGCGCCCTGAACATGCGCTCCCCTGCGCCCCTCGACGAGCGGCGGCTCATCGCCCTCTTCCCGCCGGCGATGGTGGACAGGACGACCGACGAGACCGTCAGGATATACGAGGCCCTGTTCGAAGAGGTGAAGCGGATGGTCGAGACGGGGCAGAGCGTAGCCCCGGACCAGCGTTACAGGATAGTCTATTTCGGCCTGGCCCATACTTACGGCCACCCGGAGATAGCGAGGATCCTCAGGGACGCCGGCGCAGAGATCGTCGCCTCGGTCTATACCTTCGGGACTGCGGGCAACTTCAGGGGGTTCGAGGGCGGCAGGTGGTCGTGGCAACCCATCGACCCCGCATGGGTGGACGGGCTCGACCTCTCGACGAGAAAGGACGCTATAACCGCGCTCGCCAGGATAGTTTTGGGCTGGCCCACGTGGCAGGGCGTAAGGTCTTACTGGGCGTTGGAGCAGATGGCGAGGGCGATGGTGGCGGAATACAAAGCGGACGGGCTTTTGCTTGCCCCTTCCCGGAGCTGTGAGACCGACTTCAGGAACGGCTACATAGGTATGCAGCGGATCTTCAAGGACGAGATACCGACCGTCGAGTACGATACCGACCAGGTGGACGTACGCAAGATGGATTTGCCCGGCTCACAGCGGAAAACGGAGTTGTTCGTCCATCTGATGGAAGCCCGCAGGAAAGGGGTGCGATAATGGAGAAGGCGTCTATAATCGAACGTTTCCGACAGATAAGCGAAGGGCCGCACGCATACGCAAAGGCGCTCGGCCGGCCCCTGGCCGGGTTCATGTGCACCCACGTCCCGGAGGAGATTCTTTACGCGGCCGGCATTGTCCCCGTGAGGGTCCTTACCGCCCACGTCTCGCAGGGGATGACGAGGAGCTACATGCACGAGACGTACTGCTCCTTTTCGCACGACTGCGCGTACCAGGGGTTGCAGCACAATTATGACTACCTCGACCTGATCGTCACCAGCAGCAGCTGCATACACATGTCGGAGGCGTTCAATGTCTGGGCAAGGTTTGCGGGATTCCAGAACAAGAGCTATTTGATATCATTCCCCCATATCATGGAAACGAAGCCTGCCCCCGGCTTCGTGGTCGAATCCTTCGGCGAGTTCAAGCGGTTCATCGGGAATTTCACGAAAAAGGCCGTCACGGACGCGGACCTGGAGCGTGCAATCAAGGTTTACAACCGGAACAGAAGGCTCCTCAAGCGGCTCTGGGAGTTTTTGAGGCGCGACAACCCCCCGGTAACGGGACCCGAAGTCGCGGCAGCGACCCTGGCGTCCCAGGTCATGGACAAGGAGGAATGCAATCGAATGTTGGAGCAGCTTATCGAGGGGCTTGAGGCCGCACCGGGCAAGCCGCCGGGGGTGAGGCTGATGGTAACGGGAGGCGCGTGCGACGACCTGGGGGTCTTAGACCTGATCGAGCGGCTGAGCTATAAAGCGAGCCTCATCTTCATCGATACCTGCACTGCGGCCAGGTACTTCTGGTTCGAGGTCCCGGAAGGCAGGCCCGACAAGCTTGGGGCCCTCGCCGAAGGCTACTTAGGCAGGCTCCCGTGCCCGGCAAAAGACAACGTGCCAGGCACAGGGGAGAGGAAACGGTTCAGGTTCGTCAAGCAGTTCATAGAGGACTTCAGGCCGGACGGGGTCGTATTCCTCTACCAGCGCTTTTGCAGCCCCCAGCCGAACGACATCGTCGCGTTGAAGCCCATCCTCGACCAGCTTGCCATTCCCTCCATCGAGCTGGAGCTCGATACGACCGTGCCTGCAAACCAGTTCGGGACGCAGCTTGAGGCCCTTGTAGAGATCATAAAGCGGGTGGCGCCATGAATAACGAGAAGATCCTGGCAGGAATCGACGCAGGCCATGTCAATACGAAGGCGGTGATCGTGCGGGGTCGGGAGATACTCGCGTGCTCAACTGCGCCCACAGGCTTCGACCCGGCCGCCTCGGCCCAGGCAGCGCTCAGCCGGGCGCTGGACAGCGCAGGGGTCTCTCCCGGCGGGCCGGCCGCGCTCGTGACTACAGGGATATACAGGGAGATAGCGAAGCCGCCTGGCGTGAGCGTATCCCGCACCGTCCCCGAATACGTGGCGGCTGCAAGGGGGGCCTTCTTCCTCAACGGCCGCTCCAGGACGGTCATCGACATCGGCGGGAATATACATAAGGCCATCCGCTATGACGCCAACGGGGACCTCCTCGACGTAATCCAGAACGATAAGTGCGCCGACGGCCTCGGCATCTTTTACACTGCTATGGCAAGGGCGATGGGCTTGAGCGAGCAGGAGATGTGCGATCTGGCGCTTGAGTCGAAGACCGACGCGTCGGTTGCCATCCAGTGCGCCCTCTCCGCACAATCGGAGGCCATCGACCTGATGTGCAGGGGCGTCGAGCTCGCCGACGTGGCGAACGCAGTCCTCAAGTTCATGGTCGAGCGCGTAGCGGCCATGAGCACCTGCATGACCCTGTCGAAAGAAATCGTCGTTGCCGGAGGGGCTCGCCAGGGCGCTCGCAGCGCGCTTGCCGGCCCTTATAGGGCAGGATGTGACCTTGTCGGATATGCCGGAATACGTGGGCGCGATAGGCGCCGCAATCGAGGGTGGAAAATGAAGACAGCAGCCGGAGTAGACATCGGAGCGGTAAGCTCGAAGGCCGTGATACTGGTGGACGGCCACGCGCGCGCGTGCGCCCTCGTCCCGACCCGGACGCCCAAAGAATCGGCCGTGCGGGCGATGGACGCGGCCCTGAGCGAGGCCGGGCTGAAGCTTGAGGACATCGGCTGCATCGTTGCAACGGGCAGGGGCAGGGGGCAGGTCCCGTTCGCAGGCAAGGGCGTCACCGAGATCGTCTGCGCGGCGGCTGGGGCAGTCCATATCTGGGGGCCGTCCGTCCGCACCGTCCTCGACGCAGGCGGCATAAGCTGCCGGGTGGTCCACTGCACAGGTAAGGGCCGGGCGACGGACTTCCTCTGGAACGACAAGTGCGCATCAGGCATAGGCCGCTCCTTGGAGACCTTTGCCGCCCTCGTGGGCAAAGAGGCGTCCGGGATCGGCGATGCGGCCTCTCAGTCCGACCGGCCCGCGAAGATAGGCAACTTCTGCGCCGTATATGCCCAATCTGAGGCGCTCGACCTCATCAGGCACAAGGTGCCGGCGGACCGGATCGTAGCGGGGTATCACCGGGCGATGGCGGAAAGGATCGCTACCCTAGTTGCGCGGTCTGGGATGAAAAAGGACTTCGTAGTCATCGGAGGGCTCGCAAAGAACGAAGGGATCATGAGCCGGCTGGAAGGCATCCTGAACGTAAACAGTCTGCCCCCGAAGCCCCAGTGGGACCCTGCAATGACCGTTGCCCTCGGTGCAGCCCTCTTCGCAGCCGCTTCGTGAAGGCAGGCGGCTTCAGCTCTTTCCACAGGGCTTCTATCGCGGGCAGCGAGCTTCGGTCGAGCTCGACGATATCCATCGCTTAGCCGGCACTTCCGCTTGCGGGCGTAGATGCGGCCATCACCTGTTCCCCGCCTTTTCGGACTTCAGCCGCTCCTCGGCCCTCAATTCGCGCCTCAAGAGCTTTCCCACTTTCGACTTCGGAAGCATATCCCTGAACTCGACATACTGCGGTATCTTATAGGGCGCCAGCCTTTCCCGGCAAAAGGCCGTGAGCTCCTGCGCGCCCACGCCCCGCGCGTCTTCCTTCAGGACGACGATTGCCTTTATCCGCTCCCCCACCTTGGCATCGGGGACGCCTACGACGCAGGCCCCGATAACTGCGGCATGGTCCTGCAGCACGGCCTCGATCTCCGATGCGGAGACCCTGTATCCCTTGTGCTTGATGACGTCGGCCGTCCTGTCCACATAGTAGAGCTCCCCGTCGTCGTCCATCCTGACGTAGTCTCCTACCCTGTACCAGGGAACGCCGTCTATCTCGACGAACGAGCGGGCGCTCTCCTCGGGATTATTGTGGTAGGGACGCAGGAATGGCGAAGAGACGATCAGCTCTCCCACCTCGCCCCTTGGGACATCCTGAAGGGTATCGCCGTTCACGACCCTGACCTTCCTCGACGGGAATGGCCTGCCCAGGCTGGTAGCCGTTATCTCTTTCGACGTCGTGCCGAACGTGAGATGGCCCGTCTCCGTGGAGCCGTATACCTGCCTGATCGGGAACCTGGTGAATTTTCGGAACCGCGTGAACACCTCGGCAGGGAGCACGTCTCCCCCGCTCCAGCAGTGCCGCAGGGAAGACAGGTCGTAGGTATCCAGGCGGTCGCATTCGAGTATCATGCGGTAGAGCGTCGGGACCCCGAGCAACAAGGTGGCCTTATACCTCTGGATGGCCTCGAGGATGGCGTCCACGAGCGGCAGCGGCATGATAATCGTGGGGTTCCCTATGGAGAGGGCGATCCCCATGAACGTCCCCTTTCCCATAATGTGGAACAGGGGGTTTACGAGGATCAATATCTCATTGCCCTCCGAGACGTACGGCCCGATGGCATCGTAAAGGTCGAGGATGTACGAGACCATGCCGCTGTGGGTGCCCGGCACCCCTTTGGGCATACCGGTTGTCCCGCCCGTGTAAAGTATATACGCCAGGTGCTCGCGAGGGTCGATCGCAACCGTCGGCGGGGCAGCCGGAAACTTACGGATGAGGTCCCTGAAGAGGAAGAGCCTATCGTCCCTGGCTACGACGCCGTGGGGCGCCCTGTCGAAAAGCCTCCCCGCGATTCTCCTGGCCGGCGGGAGAAGCTCGATGAGGTTCGTGACGACGGCCCTCTTGAGCGGTGTGTGGGGAAAAACTTCCTTAACGTAGCCATAATTCGTATCCTGGCAGACAATCGTCTCCGCGCCTGAGTCGTTGAGCATATACTTGATCTCGTAGGGGGTATAAATCGGCGAGATGGGGACAGGGACGGCGCCTATCTTTTGGGCCCCAAGGTACGCGGCGACCCACTGGGGACAGTTGGGCAGGTAAATGGCGACCTTGTCGTTGTCCTTGACGCCCATATCGGCGAGCGCAGTAGCGAACCGGTAGATCAATGCCCGGAGCTCCGCGTAAGTGAATCGCGTGCCCAGAAAGATAATGGCGGTCTTGTCCGGAAAGCTCTCTGCGAACCTCTCGAACCCGCTGATGACCTGCTCGTCTACCGACCGATACCCCTTCATGCGGGCTCCCCGGCTTCGTACAGCCCCCCGAAATAGGCGTTCATCACGTCGGGGCTGTCTTTGAATTCGTCGGGGGTGCCGGCAAAGACGGCGCCGCCGTTCTCCAGGACGTAGCAATAATCGACGATGGGGATTATGGGCCGGGCGTATTGCTCGGTCAAGAGCACGGTGATGCCGAGGTCCCTGTTGATCTCCCTGATCGCCCGGACCAGGCGCACCTCTGCCGACGGGGCCAGGCCGAGGAGAGGCTCGTCCAAAAGGAGGAGCGTCGGCTGGGCCATAAGTGCGCGCCCTATGGCGAGCATCTGCTGCTCCCCGCCGCTCAAGAATCCGCCCTGCCGCCTCCGTAGCCGCTTAAGCTCGGGAAAGAGGGTGAATACGTAGTCGAGGGTCGCCCGTCCTTGTGCGCGCGTAGCCAGGTAGCCGCCGATCTTGAGGTTCTCCATGACGCTGCTCTCGGCAAAGATGAGCCGCCTTTCCGGGCAGAGTATGATGCCCTTTTTCGCCTTCTCGCTCGGCTTCAGAAAAAGGATGTCGCCGCCGTCGAACGTCATATGGCCGTACCAGACGATCCTCTCCCCGCCTTTCATCTGCTCTTTCTTTTTCATATCGGCGATGATGCCCGATATGGTCCACATGAGCGTCGACTTCCCTGCGCTGTTCGAGCCGAAGACCCCCGTTATCCCCCCTTTGCGGCATTCGATGCTCACATTGTTGACTGCAATCGCGTTCTCGTAAAAGACAAGCAGGTCTTTGACGGAAAGCAGGGAGATCGCCCCGGTCGTCACAATGCGACCTC
Organism: uncultured delta proteobacterium; assembly: GCA_963835595.1. Taxonomy (GTDB): domain Bacteria; phylum Desulfobacterota; class Syntrophorhabdia; order Syntrophorhabdales; family WCHB1-27; genus CAWEPK01. The sequence continues at coordinate 1,175,028 of CAWIGL010000002.1, forward strand.
CTCGCCGAGATATGCCCTCCTTACGTTCCGGTCCTTCATCACCTCGGCCGCCCGGCCCTCGGCGAGCTTCTCGCCGAAGTTCATGACGAGTATCCTGTCGGCGACGCTGAAGAGCTCCCTCAGCCTGTGCTCGATCATAATGAGGGTGATGCCGTCCGCCTGGAGCCTCTGCACCAGAGGGAGCAGGCTCGCGATCTCGGCCATGCTGAGGCCCGAGAAGACCTCGTCGCAGCAGATGGCCAAAGGCTTCATCGCGAGGCACCGGGCAAGCTCCAGTCTCTTCAGGTATCCAAGCGGAAGGCTGCCGGCAAGCTTATACGGCACGTAAGCGTCCCGCTCGAAGCCAACGTCCTCCAGCACGTCGATCGCTACGGCGTCCCTGTCTCCCAGCCTCCCCCTCGCGCCTCGCTTGACGCGGGGAGAAAACAGAGGGGGGATCAGGTTCTTGAAGGTAGGCATCGATGCGTAGGGCCTGACTACCTGGAACGTCCTCACAAGCCCCAGGTTGCTTATCCTGTGGGCCGGCGTCTTTGTGATCTCCCTGTTGTCGAACACGACGCTGCCGGCGTCTTTCTGGATGAAGCCTGTGATAAGGTTGAGGAGCGTCGTCTTCCCAGAGCCGTTCGGCCCTATGACGCCCAGGATCTCGCCCCTATAAAGGGTGAAGCTCACGCCGTTCACGGCCGTCACCCCTCCGAAGGACTTACTCAGATTCCGGACATCGAGCAATGCCTCTTCCACGTCAGACCCTCACCCAATGCTCGAACTGCTCGTACTTCCGCCTTGCCCAATTGAGCAGGCCCTCGCTCCAGAAAAGTATGAAGACAATCATGACGAGCGAATAGATGACGATGCGCAGCGCGCTGAAGGCGCGGAGCATTTCCGAGATGGGGACGAGTATCATACATCCGATAAGGGGGCCTGCGAGCGTCCCCGGGCCGCCTACAACCGTCGCCACAAGCGGAAAGACCGAGAAATCCATCGAAAAGAGGGATGTTCCGACCCATCCGTAAAGGTGCGCCAGGTAGGCGCCGGCGAAGCAGCCCATCATGGAGGCAAGGAAAACGGCGACAGATTTATAATACGACACGCTCAGACCCGACGCCCTGATCGCCTGGTCGTTGTCTTTCACCCCCCGGAGCACAACGCCGATATCCTCGTTGACGAGCCTTCTCAAGCCGAACACGGAAACAAGGACGGCTGCGAGCACCGTGAACTGGCTGAGCCATATGCTCGACAGCACGTCCAGGCCGGGGATGCCGTCGGTGCCGCCCAATACGTCGGCGGCGACTATGATGCGCTCGGCCATGATCGGGTAGGCAAAGGTGATAATGGCGAAGTAAACGCCCCTCAAAGGCAGGGTCGGCAGGAGGATCAGCGTGCATAGAAAGGCGCCGCCTATCGTCGCGATGCAGATCGAGAGGGCGGGCGGAAGCCCCAGGTAGTGGTTGAGATATCCCGAGATATAGCCGCCGACCCCTATGAAGAGCGCGCCTCCAAGACTCACCAGGCCCACATAATGCGCCAGAAAGTCGAACCCGACGGCGAGCAGGGCATAGACGCCCATGATGCAGATCACCCTCTGCCAGTAAAGGCTGGGGACAACGAAGGGGGCGACGAGCAGGGCTATGATAAGCCCGGCCCTCGGCGCAAGCAGGAAAGCGATCTCTCTCCAGGAAGAAACGGCGTAGACGGTATCGGAGCGTACCTTGATGCCACGGTCGAGCCTCTCTTTGCGCCGGATTGCCTGTTCGTCGCTCACACCCTCTCCTCCAGCTCCTTTTGCCGGCCGAAGAGACCGGAAGGCTTAAAGATCAGGATCAGGATGACCGCGGCAAGGGCTACTACGATGCCGAGATGCGGGGCTACCAGATATACCACGGCCGTCTGGGCAAAGCCGATGATAAAGGCCGAGATTATAGTCCCGGTCCAACTGCCCAGCCCGCCGCAAATGCAGACGGCTATCGCAAAAACGAGCACGTCGTACCCCGTTGCCACGTTGATGTTGCCCATCGGTATTATGGTGATCCCCGCGACGGCCGCCAGCGCGGAGCCGAGCGACAGGGCGAGCGTTGCCGCCCGGTCCGAATCGATACCCAGCATGAGGGCTGCGCGCTCGTTCTGGGCGATACCGCGCAGCGCCAGGCCCATCTTCGTATAATGCGTGAAGACCCAGAGGAAAAGGACAATCGATCCTGCGACGATTACCGCAGCGATGCGCTGGGAATCGATGGGGACGCCGGCCAGCACTACCGTTCGCGTGTAGAACGCCGGCAGTACGTAAGTCGCACCCCGAAGGCCCAGCCACCTCAGGAATTCGAGTATTGCGAGGCTGAAAGCGAAGGTGACTATGATCTCCGAAACGGCCATCCCCCTGACGCGTATCACTGCAACCCTGTAGACCACCCAGCCGATGAGGGTTACGACGACTATGGCAAGGAGGGCCGAGGGCAGGTAACCGAAACCGAAACGATTGAGGAAGACCCACGCGAGGTACCCGGTCAGGACATAGAGCGCGCCGTGCATGAAGTTCGGCACCCGGCTTACGCTGTACGCCAGCGCAAAGCCGACCGCCATGAGGACGAGAAGCATGCTGTTGACAAGGCCGTAGATCAGGATTTCCATGGCGTGCCCCGTGGCAGGCGCATTGCCGGTCTTCCGCGCATCGTGCGGTGCTCAGGCTACTTCTTGATCTTCCAGTAATCAGCCATCCAGGGAGGGAACTTCAATTCGCCCACTGCGATCTTATGCGGATAGACGACCACCCTTTTGCCGTCCTGCCACTGGAAAATGGTGCCTACCGCCCCTTGTGCGGGGTCGAGGCTCGGAATGATCTGATGGGACCTCGGGTCGAACCTTACCCTGCCGTAGACGCCCGTCATGTCGATCTTCTCAAGGGCCGATACCAGCCGGTCGGGGTCCAAAGACCCCGTCGTCTCGATAGCCTGCTTGAGGATGTACGGGGCCATGTAGCCGCTTGCCGTTCCGTAGCCCTCCGGCTCGCTCCCGTACTTCTTCTGATACGCCTTGTAAAACTTCATCGTCCAGGGTGTGGCGTTCGAGGGCGCGTTCCCCGCGTTGACCACATTGACCACCGTATAGGCCGCCCTCCCTTTGGTCACTTCCCAGAACTTCGGCTCCATCGCAGGGCCCATGTAGACGCCGAAGGGCAGGGCCGGGATCTTAAGGTCGTTCCACTGGTTGACGAGGATGCTCAGCTCAGGCATGTCGCCCATGATAAAAAGTATCTGCGCCCTCGCGTCCCTTGCCTTCAACAGCGCAGCCGAGAAGTCGGTCGCCCCCGAAGGGTAGCGCTGGCTGCCCAGAATCTCCCATCCCTTCGCTTTCAGCTTGTCCGCGACTATGTCCCCGCCGGCCCTGGCAAACGCCACGTCTTGCACTATAATAAACATCCGGTTAATGCCGTATTTCGCGTTTATGCCGCTCAGCATATCGACAGCTTCCTGGACCATGTAGCCCGATTCCCCGGTAATCCTGAAAGCGTATTTGTACTTGTCGTAGTTCTCGGCAATCGTGGCGTGGAACTTCGGGCTCAACCCTCCGCAGGTGGAAAGATAGACTTTCTTGTATCGCGATATGAGGCTGAGCGATGCAAGCGCCGCCTCCGAGCGGCTGGGACCGATAATGAAATCCGCCCCCTTGTCCAGTATGACCTTTTCAACGACGAGCAGCGCCTCGCTGACAGGCACGCCCGTATCGCAGTCGCGCGTGTCCATCACTTCCAGCTTGAAGGGCCTCTTCTCGCTCCCTATTTTTACGCCGCCCGACGCGTTGATCTCTTCGATAGCCAGTCTCAAGCCGCGGACCGTGGCGAATCCATCGAGGATCTGCGTGTCGGTCGCTGCGCCTATGATGATCGGCTTTGCCTGGAGCAATTGACCGAAAAGCAGCAGGCCGGCCGTCGTCGCAATGATTGTTACAAACAGTCTTCGCATCTTAACCCCCCTTGCAAGGTTTAGTTGAGCGGGCTATTTGCCCTTCGGGCCAGGTTATAAGGTTGCAGATGAACATGATTCATTTTATTCCATAGACCGTAGCGGCTATTCCCGCCTTTCCTTAATAAGTTGAAGCAGGAGACAATGAATCAAGCTCATTATTATAGGTATATAAGTAAATGTCAAGATTTTTTTTGACGGAGGCTGCGGCTTGGGGGAGGGCACGGTGGATTGCAGCCCGGATTTCGCGGATTGGAGTCGGCCCGGTTTTGTGTTAAGCTTCAATCAAAAGAAGGGGACAGCCGCCTATATGGCACGTTCGACTCCTCGTCCTGCCGGTCGTAGGCTAAAGGACAAGGCCCTCGATTGGGAAAACATCATCCTCGGCTTCAAGCTGACGACGCGGGACTTCCTCGCAAGCGTCGTCGAAAATCTCGGCGAATCGGTCATAGTCAACGACCTCGAAGGGAAAATCGTCTACTACAATAAGGGATCGGAGAAGCTCTTCGGATACAGGGCCAAAGAAATGATCGGAAAGAGCATAGTGACCCTAGGCGTGAAAAAGCCGAACGTCCTCGCGGAGATACGGAAGGGGAATACGTTCCGGGGGGAGCTTGTGCACACGCGGAAGAACGGGGAGCGCTTCCCTTCGTATGTGATATGCATACCCCTCAAGGACGAGCGGGGGAAGCCAATAGCGATGGTCGGCTCCGCCCGCGACCTCACCGAGGAGAAGGAGATCAACAGGCTCAAGGAGTTCAACGAGAAGGTAGTCACGTCCCTGAACGACGGCATCCAGATCATCGACAAGGGCGGCTTCATCACCTTCGTCAACCGCAGGTTCGAGCAGATGATAGGGTGCGAGGCCGGCGAGATAATAGGCAGGCACTACCAGAGCTTCGTCGCGAAAGAAGTGCTCGACAAGTTCGTGAAGGATATAGGGCCGCAGGGGTACGCGCGGGGGAAAAAGGTAGTCGAGACGACCTACGTCGCGAAAGACAACAAGAAGATACCCGTCCTCGTGAGCAGCTCCTATCTTGAGAACGATGGGAGCTACGGGGGCATGATCAACGCGGTCACCGACATAGCGGAGATGAAGCTCCTCAAGGAAGAGCTCTTCCAGTCCGAGAAAATGGGGCTCCTCGGAAAGCTCGCGGGAGAGATCGCGCACGAGATCAACAACCCGTTGAGCGGCCTCATCATCGCCACCCAGATGCTCATCGAGGACATCGGGCAGCGAAGGACGGGCAGGCGCCACCTCCTCGACGAGCTGCAGGGCATCCAGAAAGACGCGAAGCGCTGCAAGAGCTTCATCGATAAGGTCCTGGGCTTCTCAAGGATGATCCGCGAGGAAAAGGATGTCTTCAACGTGAGCGACATGATCGAGGACGCCCTCCTGCTCGTCGGCCGCCAGGCGGAGCTCGACAACGTCTGGATAACGAAAGACTTCGACGACGCGGACCTTTATGTGTGGGGCAACTCGAACAACCTCCAGCAGGTGATTATCAACGTCGTCAATAACGCAAGGGAGGCCTGCCTGCCGGCAGGGGGGACGATAGCGATCAGGACGCGCCGCGCCGTGGAGAAGCGCAAGGCGTTCGCGGTTATCGAGATAACGGACACGGGCAAGCCCATCCCGGAGGCGATCCTGGGAAGGATCTTCGATTCCTTCTTTACGACGAAGCAAAAAGGGACGGGGCTGGGGCTTTCGGTAAGCAAGCGCATCATCGAGGAGCACGGCGGGAATATCGTCGCGAGGAACCTGCAATCGGGCCTCGTCTCGTTCGTCGTCAGCCTCCCCCTGAGCGAAAACGGGGCCGGCCGCGTGATGCGCGAAAGAGGCATAGGATGAACAGTGGCTTCAGGGTGTTGGTAGTCGACGACGACGCGAGCATAAGGAAAAGGTGCGTCCAGCTCCTCCATAAGCGCGGGTACGACGTGGAAGGAGTGAGCGAGGGCGAGGTGGCCCTCTCCATCGTAAAAGACAGGCGTCCCCCGCTCGTGATCGCAGACATAAGGATGCCGGGGATCAACGGGCTCGACCTCCTGGAGCGGATCAAGGAGATAAGCCCGGCCACGGAAGTCGTCATGATTACCGGGTACGGGACCGTGGAGAGCGCGGTCAAGGCCATCAGGCTGGGCGCTTACGACTATATCACGAAGCCCTTCGACATGGACAGGCTCTTGAAGGTCGTCGGGAACGTAGGCACGAAGTTCGCCCTGAGCGAGGAGGTGCACCTGCTGAAGGACCGGCTCAAGGAATATGCAGAGCCGTACAACATGGTCAGCACGAGCGAGGCCCTGGGGGAGATTTTCGCTATGGTCGAGAAGGTCGCGCCTACGGATTGCAGCGTGGTCATCCAGGGGGAGAGCGGGACGGGGAAGGGCCTCCTGGCAAAGGCCATCCACAGGAAGAGCCCCGAGGGCGGGCAAGCCTTTCGTCGTCGTCGATTGCGCCGCCCTGAGCGAGACGCTCCTTGAGAGCGAGCTGTTCGGGCACAAGAAGGGGGCGTTCACGGGCGCTTACAGCGACAAGGACGGATACTTCAAGATAGCGGACGGCGGGACCGTATTGCTCGACGAGGTGAGCGAGCTATCCATCGGCCTCCAGGGGAAGCTCCTCAGGATGGCCCAGGAGCGGCAGGTCATACCGGTCGGGAGCACGCGGGCCATGACCATCGACACCCGCATCATCGCGGCGACGAACCGGAACCTCGAACAGTTGGTCAGGGAAGGGAAATTCAGGGAGGACCTTTTCTTCCGGCTCAACGTCGTCAAGATCGATCTTCCCCCCCTGCGGGACAGAAAAGAAGACATCCCTCCCCTCGTCTATTTTTTTCTCAATAAATTCAGGAAGAGCCTGGCAAAGCCGGAGACATCCGTCGGCGAGGAGGTCATCCGCCTCCTGGAGGCGTACGACTGGCCGGGGAACGTCAGGGAGCTTGAAAACCTCGTCCAGCACCTCGTCGTCGTGGCAGACAACGGCCCCATCGGGCCGCACCTGCTTCCGGCCAGGCTGCGGAAGCCTGGGGCCGCGCACCGGGGGCCTGAAAAAACGGACGGAGCGGACTTCATGGCGGCACGGGCGAAGGCTGTCGATACCTTCACCCGGAAATATATCGTCGACGCCCTCATCGCCAACAACGCCAACGTCTCGGAGACTGCAAGGAAAATGAGCCTCAAGCGGTCCTCCCTCCAGCGCATGATGAAGCGGCACGGCATAAAGAAGGAAGAGCTTTCGTAGGCCGGACGGCCCGATGCCGTCCGCCCCCCTTGCGCGGCATGCCTCTTTTGAGAGGCAGACGCAAACGTAGGAAATACGCCGACACGCACACTGCCTCCTTGCGCGCAAAGCAGGCGGGCTTTCGTTTGCGCCTCAAAGGCAACTACACTGTAATCCTTGAGGAAATCCCCGCTTCCTCCCCCCGGAAAGATGGGCGCAGGGCAGCCGCCGATAAAGCGGCGGCTGCCGTGGTACGCAGATTGCTTCCAATCACAAGATACATCCAACGACGTGCAAGGAGGCCCTTCCATGCGACTGCCCTATTTCGACTTCTCGGGACCCGAAACGCTCCACGAGGTCCTGGCGGTCATGGAGCGGTACGGAGAGGGCGCGAGGCTACACGCGGGGGGGACCGACGTGATACCCCTGATGAGACTCGGCCTCCTGCGGCCCTCCCACGTGGTCGGCCTCAAGAACGTAGCGGGGCTGCGGGGGATCAGGCGGCAGGGGCAGACCCTGCGCATAGGCGCGATGACGACCCTTTCCGAGCTTACCGCGTCGGAGGCCGTCAAAAAGGACGCGCCGGGGCTATACGACGCAGCCTCTTGCGTAGCCGCCCCCCCGATACGCAACGTGGCTACCATCTGCGGCAACATATTCCAGGGCGCCCGCTGCCTCTTCTATAACCAGTCGGCCGTCTGGAGGCTTGAGCGCGCACCTTGCCTGAAGGCCGGAGGGGAATCGTGCCTCGCCGTGCCGAAAGGCAAAAAATGCTTCAGCCTCTATCAAGGGGACATCGCCCCCGCCCTCATCGCCTCCGGTGCAAGGGTGAGGATCGAGAAGAGAAAGGCGAAGCCCCGTGAGGTCCCGGTCGAGGAGCTTTTCACCGGGCAGGGGCGCGAGCCTGTGCGCCTCGCACCCGGCGAGGTGGCGACGGAGGTCGTCGTGCCCGTCTTTAAGAACGCAGCCGCCGCCTATGCAAAGCTCCGGCTGCGCTCCGCAGTTGACTACCCGCTTGCGGGCGCCGCCGCATTCGTCGCAGCCGGCAAAGGGCGCATCGAGTCGGCGAGGCTCGTCCTGTCCGCCGCAGGCCCCGCCCCCGTGATCGTCCCCCTCGACGGACTTATCGCCGGGAAAGCGCCTTCCGCAGTCGATCTCGACGCGATAGGCCGGTCGGTCCCCAGGGGCCTCCCCCTCGTCGATAACCATATCCTGCCCGCCTCTTACAGGCGCAAGATGCTCGCCGTCTTTGCGGTAAGGGCGATGGAGGCCGCGCTGAGGCGCATCTAGGAGAGAAGCAATGGAGAAAAAAGCGAAGTGCCTCATCTCGCTCAACGTCAACGACCAGGACTACGAGATCGCGACATACCCCAACAGGACGCTCCTTGAGGTGCTTCGGGAGGACCTTTCGATGAAGGGCGCGAAGGAGGCGTGCGACGACGGGGTATGCGGGGCGTGCACCGTCCTCATGGACGGTCTTCCCGTCCGCTCGTGCCTGCTCCTCGCTATCGAGGCGCAGGGCAGGCGGATCACGACCATCGAGGGCCTCTCCGCCGGGGAGAGGCTCCACCCGGTCCAGCAGGCGTTCCTCGACCACGGGGCGGTCCAGTGCGGGTATTGCACGCCCGGCATGGTGCTCACCGCGAAGGCGCTGCTCGACGCAAACCCGAGGCCGTCCGAGGAGGAGATACTGACGGCCATCTCAGGCAACTTCTGTCGCTGCACGGGGTACAACAAGATCCTGGAAGCCATAGCGTCCGTAGGAGCAGGCGGGGAAGGAGGCAATTGATGGACGGGCTTTCATACGTCGGAAAATCGGTCCCCAGGAAGGACGGCCCCACGAAGGTCTCGGGGAGCGCGGAATATACGGTCGATGTCTCCCTTCCAGGCATGTTGTGCGGAAAGGTCCTGCGCAGCCCCCACCCCCACGCGCGCATCGTCTACATCGACACGGGCAGGGCGGAGCGGCTCCCAGGGGTGAAGGCGGTCGTCACCGCTAAGGACTCCCTCAAGATAAAGCACGGGTTCGTCCAGACGGGACGCTACCCGGCAGACCAGTACCCCATCGCAGTCGATAGGGTGCGCCACGTCGGGGAGGAAGTGGCAGGGGTCGCCGCGATAGACGAATCCGTTGCGGAGGAGGCGCTTTCGCTTATAAAGGTCGATTACGATCTGCTGCCTGCCGTCTTCGACCCGGAGGAGGCGATGCGGCCCGATGCGCCGGAGATACATCCGTCGCACGAAAGAGTCACGGAGCCTTATCGGAACATCGGCGGGAAGACGCAGACGGCGTGGGGCGACGTAGAGAAGGCGTTCAGGGAGTCTTACCTAGTGCGCGAAGACCGGTTCGTGACCCATATGAGGACCCATGCATACATGGAGCCCCAGGCGATCGTCGCTTCCTGCGACCATTCGGGGAAGCTCAACGTGTGGCTGTCGAGCATGGGGACCTTCCTGAAGCGCGCGAAGCTGGCGGAGACCCTCGGCCTCCCTTACGGGAGCGTGCGCATCCTCAAGACGTACGTGGGCGGGGCCTTCGGGGGGAAGATCGACCTCTTCAACCACGAGTACATCGCCTCCCTCCTTTCGATGAAGTGCCGCCTGCCTGTCAGGATCGTCTACAGCCGGGAGGAGGTCTTCAAGGGGGCGCGCCACGGGCAGCCGCTCATCGTGGAGCTGAAGACCGGGGTGGCCCGCGACGGGACGATCCTGGCGCAGAAGGTGCGCACGATCAACGACGCAGGGGCGTACAGGGGTAGCGGCGTAGTCGTCATCTTCCTCGCGTGGGGCTTCCTCATGGCGCCCTACAAGGTGCCGAACCTGCAATACGAGGGGTATTCCGTTTACACGAACAACCTCGTCCGCTGCCCGCAGCGGGGCCACGGCGCGCCCGCGATGCGGTTCGCTGTCGAGTCCCAGTTCGACATGATCGCGGAGGAGCTGAATATAGACCCCCTCGCCATGCGGCTCAAGAACGTCCGGCGTCCGGGGGACATGCTGCCGAACGGGGATTCGGTCAAGAACTTCGGCCTTGCCCGCTGCCTGGAAGAGGTGACGCGGCGGACCGGCTTCGCAGAGAAGCACAGAAAGGCGCAAAGCGCGCAGAAAGACGGCTCGAAGGTCAAGCGCGGGGTCGGCATAGGGACGTGCGCCTATTTCGGCGGCTCGCTCGTCTACCCGAACAGCTCCTCCGTGATCGTGAAGCTGAACGACGACGGGGGCGTCTCTCTGATTACAGGGGCAGTCGATATGGGGCAGGGGGCGGAGACCGTGCTCAGCCAGATCGTCGCGGAGGAGATGTCCATCCCCATCGAGGACATCCAGGTGTACGCTGCGGACACGGAGACGACGACCGTCGATATTGGGTCGTGGATCAGCGGCCTGACCTGGGTCACGGGGAACGCGGCGAAGAAGGCGGCGGAGGGCGCCATGAAGAAGCTCCTTGAGGTCAGCCGCCGAGGAGCTCGACACGGACGCAGGCGAGCTCGAGGCCAAAGACAAAACGATCTTCGTGAAGCGCCACCCTGAGAGGAGGATATCGTACAAAGAGGCGATCGCCGCCAGCATCCGCAGGAAAAGAGGGGACCCGATCATAGGCGAGGGCCACTTCAGGACGATGAAGGACGAGCCTGCCCACCCGAGCCTCGCCACAACGCGGGGCCGGTGGAGCGAAAATTACTCGTCGTATGCGCAGGTGGCAGAGGTCGAGGTCGATACGGAGACGGGTCTGATGAAGGTCGTCAAGGTGACTACCGCCCACGACTGCGGCTTCCCGTTCAACCCGATGCTCGTAGAGGGGCAGATCGACGGCCAGGTCTCAATGGCGCAGGGGCACGTGCTCTACGAGGAGGTCCTGGCGGACAAGGGCGCCGTTATCAACCCGTCTTTCCTGGAATACAGGATCCCCTGCGCCCTCGACATGGTGAAGACCGATTACGTCGATGTCATCACCGAGGAATACAAGAAGGGGCGCGATTACGACACAAAGGAGGTGGGGGAGGGCTACGTGGCCGGGACCATCGCCGCAGTCGCCAACGCCCTTTACAATGCGACCGGGGTAAGGCTCAACCGGACGCCTTTTTATCCGCAGAAGATCATCGAGGCCCTCGAACAAACGAAAAAAGAGAAAGGGTAGAGGAGAGGATATGGCAAAAACGCTCGAAAAGGTTCTCGTCTTCGTGGGAAGGGTCCTAAATGCCATCGGCGCCGTCGCCCTCGCCTTCATGATGCTGCTGACCGTCGCGGACGTGCTCATGCGGGCCTTCGGCCACCCCCTCGTCGGCACTTACGAGGTGGTCGGCCTGTCGATGGCCCTGGTCATCGGCATCACGATCCCGAAGGTCTCCCTCGACCGGGGGCACGTCTACATGGAGATCGTCCTGGACAAGCTCGCGAAAGGGAATAAAGACGTGCTCAATACCTTCACGCGGCTCATCTGCATCTTCCTCTTCGTGCTCATCGGCTACAACCTCTTCGTCGCCGGCAACGAGTACCGCATCTCCGGCGAGGTCTCGCCGACGATCCAGCTTCCCGCCTACCCCCTCGCCTACGCGGTCGGGGTCTGCTGCTTCATCGAGTGCATGGTCTTCCTCTTACAGATAGTCAAAATCTGGAGGGGCGAATATGAATGAGACCGCCATCGGCATAGTGCTCCTCTTCCTGCTCCTCGTCCTGTTTGCAACCGGCATCGAGCTGGGCTTCGCTATGGCGTTCATCGGCTTTATCGGCTTCGCCTACCTCAAAGGGTTCAATATCGCGATGAACCTCATAGGCAGGGACGTCTTCGACGTGATAACGAATTACGGCTACACGGTCTTCCCCCTCTTCATCCTTATGGGCCAGATAGGTTACCACGCGGGCATCGCGAAAAGGCTTTACAACTCAGCCCATTCGTTCATCGGCCATATCCCCGGCGGACTCGCCATAGCAACGGTCCTCGGAGGGAGCTGCTTCAAGGCCATTTGCGGGTCGGCGACTGCCACGACTGCTACGTTCGCCAGCGTGGCGATGCCGGAGATGGACCGCTACGGGTACGACAAAAGACTCTCGACGGGCACGGTCGCTACGGTCGGCACGCTGGGCTGCCTGATCCCGCCGAGCGTCGTCCTTATCCTCTACGGCATCATCACCGAGCAGTCCATCGGCAAGCTCTTCCTTGCAGGCATCATCCCGGCTGCCGTGATCGCCCTCTTCTTCATCGGCGTCATTTACGGATGGGTGAAGATCAACCCCAAGATAGCGCCCGTCTCCGAGCGGTCCACCTGGGGATGCGGTTCAGAACGCTGCCCGACGTCGTCTGGGTGCTCATGATCTTCCTTGTCATGATAGGCGGCATCATGCGCGGCTTCTTTACGCCGACGGAGGCCGGATCGATAGGGGCGTTCTCCGTCCTCGTCCTGGCATTGGCGAAGCAGGACCTGAACTTCAGGAAGTTCTACCAGTCCCTCTCCGAGTCGATCCGCACGGCAGGCATGTTCCTCATGCTCATCTCCGGGTCCGTCATCCTCGGCCATTTCATCGCAGTTACGAACATACCGCAGAAGATCGCCGATTACCTGTCGATGCTCAACGTCAACAGGTACGTGATCCTGCTCCTCATCTGCCTCGTTTACGAGACGGGAGGCTCGTTCATCGAGGACCTCGCCTTCATGATCCTCGCTACGCCGATCTTCTACCCGACGGTCCTCAAGCTCGGCTTCGACCCCATCTGGTTCGGCATACTCGTCTGCGTAGTCATCATGGTAGGCATGGTCATCCCTCCGGTCGCCATCTGCATCTTCGTAGTGAGGAACATCACGAAGGTGCCGATGGGTACGATCTACAGGGGCGCAGCCCCGTTCCTCATATCGCTGTTCCTTGTATGGGCGCTTCTGTTCATTTTTCCGCAGATGGCCCTCTGGCTTCCCGACCTGCTGTTCAAGTGAGGGCCTTCGATGCCGACAGCCAACATAAAAAAGGGGAGGTAGTTATGGGACGTATGGGAAGAAAGGTCTTGTTGCTTGTGGCCGCCGTTACGCTTCTGTGCGCGTCTTACGCAGGCGCAGATACGATCAGGCTCTCCTTCGCAAACTACATGCCCATCCTGCACATCAACGTGCCGCTGATGCAGAAATTCTGCGACGACGTCAACAAGAGGACTGGCGGCAAGGTCGAGATAACGCAGTATGCGGCCGGCACACTCCTTTCCGCGCCGAAGATGGCCGCCGGCGTAGCGGCGGGCATCGCGGACATCGGGCTTGCCCACTGCTCCTATTCGAGGGGGCGTTTCCCCGTGATGGAGCTGACCGAGCTGCCCCTGGGCGCGCCCAGCAGCTTTGTACTGACCCATGCCATCAATGAATTCTACGCCAGGTACAAGCCCAAGGAGTGGGACGCCTTCCACCCCCTCATGTTCAGCGCGAGCCCACCCTCCAGCATCCAGACCCTCAGCAAGCCCGTGCACACCCTCGAAGAGCTGAAAGGATTGAAAATCCGGGGCACAGGGAGGAGCGGCGAGGTCGTCAAGGCCCTCGGCGCCATCGTGGTCCCCATCGAGATGGTCGATATGTACGAATCCCTCAGACGGGGCGTCATGGACGGCAACATGGGACCTTACGAGCAGCTCAAGAGCTTCAGGACAGGCGAGGTCCTCAAGTACCATACGACCGCCTACGTGGCGGGGAGCGGCTATACGTTCTACGCCATCTTCAACGGGGCCAAATGGAAGAGCCTTCCGGACGACGTCAAGAAGGTCTTCACCGATCTGTCGGCAGAGTACATCGACAAGTGGGCCATCGAGTGGAACAAGACCGACATCGACGGCCGGGACTTCTTCTACTCCAAGGGCGGCCAGACCATAGAGATCGCGCCTTCCGAGCTTGCGCGCTGGTCGAAAGCGGTGCAGCCCGTCATCGCCGATTACAAGAAAGACATGGTCGCGAAGGGCTTCAAGGCTTCTGAGGTGGACGGCTGGCTCGCCTTCCTGAAGGAGCGCATCGAATACTGGAAGACCCAGGAGAAGGCGAGGCACATACCGACCGCCTACAAGTACTAAGGGAAGGGAAAGAGCGAATCGGCGTTAGATCAGGCGGCGCGCCCGCGCGGGTGGGCGCGCGCCTTCAAGCCCGCGACAGGAGACCTTCTATGGAAAAGATGTGGAGGCCGGAGCTTGAGACGCTTTCTCGTGAGGAGTTCGAGAAAAGGCAGCTTAAGCTTTTCAGGCGGCAGATGCGATATGTCATCAAGAACAGCCCCTTCTATAAAAGGAAATACCGGGACGCCGGCGTCGAGCCTGACGATATAAGGACGATGGACGACGTGCGGAAGGCGCCCTTTACGACGAAGACGGAGCTCCTCAAATCGCAGGAGGAGCACCCGATCTTCGGCGATTGGCCGTGCCTGCCGCCGGAGGCCGCCTGCCGCGTCTTCCAGACATCCGGGACAACTGGCACGCCGCTGAAAGTCCCCTTCAGCAAGAAGGACTGGTTCAGGAACTGCTTCGAGCAGTTCAGCTACTTCGTCTACGGCTACGGGGTCGAAAGCAGGGACATCGCCTTCTTCCCCTTTATTTACGGCTTGTTCGTCGCGTGGTGGGGTCTCCAGGCTACGATGGAGCAGCACGGCGTCACCATCGTGCCGGGCGGCGGCCAGTCATCCGAGACAAGGCTGAAAAGCATCATCGACTGGGGCGCGACCGTAGTGTGCGGGACGCCGACCTACATCATCTACCTGGGTGAGCTGGCAGCGAAGACAGGCATCGACCTGCCGGGCTCGAAGGTGCGGATCGTCGTGACGGCCGGCGAGCCGGGCGCGCAGGTCCCCGCGACGAAGGCCCTTATCGAGAGGCTCTGGGGCGCAAAGAACTACGACGACATCGGCAGCACGGAGATCACGAATTTCGGCTTCGAGTGCGTCAGGCAGAAGGGCACCCATATGAACGACGCGATGTTCCTGCCCGAATCCCTCGACAAGGAGACGGGCAGGCCGGTGGGCGAGGGCGAGGTGGGGGAGCTGGTCCTTTCCAACCTCTGCTGCGAGACGGGGCCTCTCCTGAGGTACAAGACGGGCGACCTGGTAAGGTTCGTCTACGGCAGGTGCGATTGCGGCAGGACCCTCCGTCGCATGGACGGCGGCGTCATCGGCAGGGCGGACGACATGTTCCACTTCGGCGGGGTCAACATCTTCCCGTCCGCAATCGAGAATTTCATCAGGCAGGTGCCGGAGTTCTCGAACGAGTACCAGTTGATCGTGCCGCGCCAGGGGTCGGGCAAACGGCTGTGCATCAGGGTCGAGCCCGTCTCGCCGGATGTCTCCCCGGACCGCATGAAGGCGGCGATAAAGAAATTCATCGACGCGGTCACGTACAACGTGAAGATCACGCCGGACGTGGAGATGGCGGCGCCGGGCAGCCTGCCCAGGTTCGAGGGGAAGGCCCGCCGGATCGTGCGGGAAGACTAAAAAGGCTCAAAAGCGGGCCGAACCGGGGGGCGCTCTTTCGCCGGACGACGGTTTACTGCGCCGGTTGCCCGAGAAGGCCCTTTATCTTCGGTATCCGCTCGCTCCTTTTTTTGACGACGAGGTTGAACGCCCTCGGGACGTCGGCCATGAGGTGCTTCGACTGTTCCGCCGCCGCCTTGTAATAGTCGATAATCTTCTGTTCCATTTCTATGGCGCTCGACAGGGCATCGCCGTAACTGGCTGCATCGGGCAGCGCTGTCTTGAGCTGAAACGGACCCGTATCGAGGTCGAAGGCGAAGCAGCCCTCAAGGGCGTCCGTTATAACCCCATAATAGGCCCGCTCGACCTGCACGATGAACTTCCGGTTTTCCTTTGAAAACCCGAGGAAAAGCTCCGCGTCCTTCGCGAACCTTCCGGCCAGCTCCTCGTAGAAGCCCGCCGATTGCAGCTCCAGCTCCTTAGAGAAGCTGATAGCCCCTGAACAGGTGGTGATAGACATTGGCCTTCCCTCCCTTTAGGCTCAGAACCATCTCTGGATGATGACTTTGCTCTCGGTGAAGAAGCGGATCGCCTCCTGGCCTTGAGTATGGAGGATCCCGAAGAATGAATCCTTCATGCCGCTGAACGGAAACAGGGCGATAGGGGCGACGATCCCTATGTTGACGCCGACGTTGCCGCTGTCGATATTGTATTGAAACCGGCGCGCGCTGCTGCCGTTCTGCGTGAAAATGGCGTGGCCGTTCCCGAAGGTGCTCTCGTTGCAGATCGCGATCGCCTCGTCGAGGTCTTTGGCCCGCATGATGCTCATCACCGGGCCGAAGATCTCCTCGCTCCCGCAGCGGCTTTCGGGGTCCACGTCCTCGAAGATCGTCGGGCCGAGGAAGCAGTCTTCGGGATAGTCGCCCATGATCTTCGGCTTTCTTCCGTCGAGGAGCATCCTTGCGCCTTCCTTGAGGCCGATGTCGATGTAGCCGAGAATCTTGGCCTTTTTCTGGGCGTCGCGGACGGGGCCCATCTGGGTCGTGTCGTCGAGTCCGTAGCCGACCCTGATCCTGCCGGTAAACTCCACGACCTTGTCGACGAAGCCCCTGTAGAAGGCGTCGTCTTCACCCACGATGAGCAGGTTGGCGCCTGCGAGGCACCGCTGGCCCGCGTTTCCGAAAAAGGACGTCATGAGCGCCGCTATCGTCGCATTGACGTTGCAGTCCGGCATGACGACCATGAAGTTCTTCGCCCCGCACTGGGCGATCACCCTTTTTCCCGTCTCTCCGCACCGCTTGTAAATGACGTCGAGTCCGGTCGGCGTAGAGCCTACGAAGGTGATCCCTTTGATGTCGCGGTGGTCGAGCATCCCCTCGACAACCGTCCTTCCCCCGTTGACGACGTTCCAGACGCCCGGCGGGAACCCTGCTTCGTCCGCAAGCTCGGCGATCCGCATCTGGCTTAAGGGGACCTCGCTCGAAGGCTTGATGACGACCGTGTTCCCCGTGCCGACCGCATACGGCGCAGACCAGAGGGGGATCATGAAGGGGAAGTTGAACGGCCCGATGACCCCGAAGACTCCGAGCGGTGTCGGGATGACCCACTCGTCGATTCCCGATGCGATATCTTCGGAGTAGTATCCCTGCATCAACGTGGGAGCGCCGCATGAGACCTCCACGTTCTCGATGCCCCGCCGCGTCTCGCCCCTCGATTCGTCGATCGTCTTGCCGTGCTCCATCGTCTGGATGCGGCTCAGCTCCTCGAAATTTTCTTCGAGAAGCTCTTTGAAGCGGAACATGATCCTTGAGCGCGCCAGGGGGGTCGTCCTCCTCCAGTCCGGGAACGCCTCCTGGGCGGCCCGAACGGCGGCGTCGATCTCTTCCCGCGTGGAGATGGGACACTTTGCGATGACCTTCCCCGTGGCGGGGTTTACGACATCGACGATCTTTCCGCTCGAATCGACCCATTCTCCGCCGATATAATTCTTGACTGTCTTAACTCCTTTGATGGGTTCTTCCAGCAATGCCATGCCTCGACCTCCTTTATTTTAATCCGGGCGCATTTACCGAATGGCTCAAGACCCCCGGCCTGTCGGCTAACCGTCTCGCTTCGTGCCCGGCCCGGCCGATTTGTCGCCTTCCTTCACGGTCAGATATTCTTCGACGTTGCGCAGGTGGACGACCATCGCGCGTCCGGCAGCCTCCCCGTCCCGCTCCTTCAATGTCGCAAAGATAAGACGGTGGCCCCTTATGACCTTCTGCGAGAATTCGAGGTTCGGCGCCAGCATCACCCTCTTGAAGTTGAACAGGAAATCGAGGACGTACTCGATGGTGAGGATGAGCACCGGGTTTCCCGTGGCCTCGCCTATGAGGCGATGGAACTCGATATTCCCCCTTTCGAGCTCGAAGAAGTCATGCTCCGAGAAATCGGCGCCTGCCGCCCGGACCAGGGCATCGCATTGGTCGATGTTCGCTTTCAGCTCTCCCAGCTTGTCATCACCCATGCGTGCCGCTGCCATCCTGCTCGCGGCCGGCTCCATAATCATCCGAAGCTCGGACAGGTCGGCCGACGAGAAATTTTTCTGATTGAGGAAGTGGAACAGGGATATCTTCAGCGCGTCGCTGCTCAGCCTGGACGCGAATATGCCGCCCCCCCTCCCTTTCTTCTTTTCGATCAATCCGTACGTCTCCAGCCCTTTGAGGGCCTCCCTGACCGTGACTAGGCTTACCCCGAACTGCCTCCCTATCTCGCCCTCGCTTGGGAGCCTGTCTCCAGGCTCGATCTCGCCTTTGAGGATCAGGTCCCTGATATGCTGCTCGATTACCTGCGAGAGCTTCTTGTAGATTACGGGCTCGAAGTTATATGTTCTCACGGCTCGTCCGTCCACACTGGTTTTCGACCGTCATATCCCCATATAGGCTTCCCTCACGTGCCCGTCCTCAAGCAGGTCCTTCCCTGTGCCTTCGAGGGCGATCTTTCCATTCTCCAGCACGTAGGCCCTGTCCGCGAGGCTGAGGGCTTCATGCACGTTCTGCTCCACGAGGAGCACGGTGACGCCTTCCCGGTGTATCGTCTGCACGGCCTCGAATATCTTCTCGACAACGAGGGGGGCCAGCCCGAGCGAAGGCTCATCGAGCATGAGGAGCTTAGGCCGCGCCATGAGGCCCCTGGCGAGGGCGACCATCTGCTGCTCCCCGCCGGAGAGCGTCCCCGCCATCTGTCGCTCCCGTTCCTTGAGGAGCGGAAAGAGGGCGAAAACCTCCTCCAGCCTTGCCCCCCGCTCGCGCGGCGGGATCATGTAGCCCCCCATGAGCAGGTTGTCGAGGACGTTCATCTCCGGGAAGAGCTTCCTTCCCTCCGGCACGTGGACGACGCCCTGCCGGACGATGTCCCTGGGCGTCGCCCGTTCAAGGGCGCCTCCGTTGAAGCCTATCGAGCCTGTCTTAGGCCTGAGCAACCCGGAGATCGTCTTGAGGAGCGTCGTCTTGCCCGCACCGTTCGCCCCGACCAGGGCGATGATCTCCCCTTCCCTGATCGCGAGCGTGACGCCCCACAGGACCTGTATCTTACCATAGGCGACTTCGAGGTCCTCAATGTTAAGCATAGGCGCTTGCCTTCTTTCCCAGGTACGCCTCGATAACAGCCGCGTTCATGACTACTTCCGCAGGCGGCATGTCGGCGATCTTCTCCCCGTGGTTGATGACTACGACCCGGTGGCACGAGTCGATGATCGCCTTGAGGACGTGCTCGACCCATATTATAGTAACACCGCCGGCGCAAATCTGCCTGACCAGGACTGAGGCCGTGTCGATCTCGGTAGGGTTAAGCCCCCCCATCGGCTCGTCGAGGAGCAGGAGCTTCGGGCGCGTGGCCAGGGCCCTCGCGATCTCCAGCCTCTTCTGCTCGCTCAACGTCAGGTCGGAGGCGAAGACCTTTGCTTTTCCGCTCAATCCGACTTCTTCGAGGACAGCGTGGGCCTCCCTCTCCGCGTGGCGACGCTTCGGCAGGCGCAGGAAAGCGGCAAGGGTCACGTTCTCAAGGACCGTCAGCTTGCGGAAAGGCTTGACGATCTGGAATGTCCGCGCAATCCCTTTGCGCGTTATCGCGTAGGGCTTGAAGCCGACGATGTCCTCGCCGCAAAGGAGCACGTGTCCGCTGTTCGGTCGGATGAAGCCGGCGATCAGGCTGAACGCGGTGGTCTTGCCGGCCCCGTTCGGTCCGATCAGGCCGAGGACCTCCCCTTCCTCCACGGCAAATGACAGGTCCGAGATAGCCCTCAGCCCGCCGAACGATTTTGTCAGTCCTTCAACCTCAAGAAGCGCCATGCACCCCTCTTACACATTAAGACGGAGCTTGCCGAGGACGGAGCGGAAGCGCCCCCAAATGCCGTCCGGCATATACCGTATGGCAAGCATCATGAACAATCCGTAAAAAATGAGATGGCCCGTGAGGAAGTGCTGCCGGAAGCTTTCCCCCAGGGTTACGAGGAATATGGCGCCGATGAGGGGACCCGCTACGGTAGTCAGGCCGCCGACGACGGCGATGAAGACCATCTCCACGGAAAGCCCTATGGAAAAGACCGCGTCAGGGTCCACGTAGCGCAGGTACATTGCATAAAATCCCCCGGCTGCCCCGGCAAAAAAGGCCGACAGCGCGAGGGCGAGCACGCGCGCCTGAATCGTATTGATGCCGACCGCCTCGGCGCTGTCGATGTCTTCCCTCAAGGCAAGGAGGTAAGCGCCCAGGCGGCTCTTCGACATGACGTACGTCGAGACGATCGCGGCGACTGCGATGACTGCGACGATGTAGTAAAAAATCGTCTTGCTCTCCCAGTTGACTGCATGTCCCATCAACGTCACGGGCGGAAGGTTCGTTATAAGCAGCCCGACGGGTCCGGCGGTAAGGGATTCCCAGTTGAGGGCGACCAGCCTGATTATCTCCGCTACGGCCAGGGTGGAAAGGGAAAAGTAGGGACCACGAAGCCTGAAGCAGATAAACCCGATGGGGAGGGATATAGCGACTGCGACGAATCCGCCCAGGACGATGCCGTACCAGGGGGCGATGCCCAGCTTCAAAAAGAGGATCATCGTCGTATAGGCGCCCGCGCCCAGGAAGGTCGCATGGCCGAAGGAGACCTGCCCCCCGTAGCCGCCGAGGATGTTCCACGCCGCCCCGAGGACCGTCCACATGAGGACCATAATCATGAGGTGCACGAAGAACGGGGACGGGAAGACTACGGGCACTATCGCAAGGGCCGCCAATCCTAGGAGAACGAGAACGGCCTTCATGATTTTCCGACCCCGAAAATGCCTGACGGCCTGAACAGCAGAACAAGAAGAAAAATGATGAACCCTATCGTATCCTTGTATGCAACGGAGACGTAGACTGCGCCCAACGACTCGACGAGGCCGAGGAGCAGCCCTCCCGCGATGGCGCCGGGGACGGACCCCAGTCCGCCGAGGACGACGATCACGAAGCACTTGGCGACGAGGATCTCCCCTACCGTCGGGTAAAGGTAGAGGGAAGGGGCCAAAAGGACGCCCGCGCCGCAGGCCAGAGCGGTGCCTATGCCGAAGGTGACCATCTCCATCTTCCCGGCGTTCACCCCCATCAGCGCGGCAGCCTCGGGCTCTGGCTAGTCGCCCTGATGGCGCGGCCCGTGTCCGTCTTCATCATCACCCAGTAAAGGGCAACGGTAATGATGATGGCCATGCCGAAGGCGATCGCCAGTGGGATCGGCACGGCTATGCCGAATGGCCGCAGGGGCATGACCGCGTAATCGAGCTTGATCGTCCGGTAGTCGCCCGTCCATGCAAACAGGGCGAGGTTCGCCACGAAGAGGGACAGGCCGGCCGTATAAAGCAGCGTGTTCAGCTCACCCGCGGGGACGATTTTCTTGAGGAGAAACCTGTAAGCGAGCAGCCCCGCGAGGAAAGCGGCAGGCACCCACAGTATGATGGAGAGGAAGGGGTCTATTCTCAGCAAGGAAAGCGTCCAGAAAGAGCCGAACATCCCGAGCATCACCATGTCGCCGTGCGCCATGTTTATGATGTGCATGACGCCGAAAATGATGGTGAGGCCGATGCCGATCATCGCGTAGAGCGATCCCGTCAAGATGCCGCTGACGATGCTTTGGACCAGAGTCTCCATGTTTTCCCTGAGTTAAGGCGGGCCGCCTTGCGCGCATGCAGGGCGGCCCGCGTCCTTATGAGCTATCTCTTGGTTGACGGATCCGGGAAAATGTACTCCACTTCGGCGTTCGCCTTGGGGTATACGTTCAGGAGCTTGCCGCCGCGCCACTGGGCGAGCACGGAGTGCTCCGGCGAGTAGATATTCTGGTTCGTGTACTTGTCTCCAAGCGGTCCCGTCCAGTTGCCGAATTTCACCCTTCCGAAAACGGTCGTCATGTCCGTCTTGAGGAGGGCCTGGCGGAGCAGGTCGCGGTCTTTCTCCAGGTTGTTCGTCAATTTCGTCCTCTTCAGGGCGTCTGCAAGGATGTAGATCATGGAGTATCCTTCGACCTCGTGCTCCTTCGGGTGGATGCCGTATTTCTTCTGGAACTTCTGATAGAAGGCCTTCGTCTTGGGGTCGTTCGGGTTGCCCGACCAGGCGGCGGAAGAGAAGACGTTCTCGCTCAGGGTGCGGAGCTCAGTGGCGAAATCCTCGACGCCGAAGCCTCCGCCGAACCCTACGAACGCCCTCGGGGAGACGCCCATCTCCTTGGCGTGCCTGATGAGAAGGATGGCGTCGGTCGTCGACACGGCGATAGTGAGCAGGAAGTCAGGGTTATGCGCCTTCACCTTCGTCATCACGGGCTTGAAATCGAGGGTGTTTACAGGATAGGCCTCGTCGTTGGTGATGGGGACGTTCTTCGATTTGAGGAACGCCAAAGCCGATCCCGCGATCGATTTTCCGAACACCGTGTTGTCGTATACTACAGCAGCCGATTTAGGCATCGCCCCCGGCACCTCGCTGATGAAGCTGTTGAAGGCGCGGGGATAAATGGTCCCAGTGGGGCTGTTGCGGAAGACCCACTCGAACCCCTTTGCAGTGATGATATCTGCGGACGGGTGGTCCACCACGTAGGGGGTCTTGAGCCTCTGGGCGACCGAGGCGATCTCGACCGCCTGCCCCGAGGCGCGCCCGCCCGTCAGGCAGAGGACCTTGTACTGGTTGATCAATTTTTCGGCGACCGTCGCGGCGAGAGGGTTCTTCGCCTGATGGTCTTCGATGATTACTTCGAGCTTCTTCCCGTTTACGCCGCCCGCCGCGTTGATCTCCTCGACCGCCATGTCGTATGCCTTCTTGAATTTCGCGCCGAACGGTGCGTCGGGCCCGGTCATCGGCTGGGGAGCGCCGATCCTGAGAGTATCGTACGGGGCAGCGGGCGCCGCAAGACAGATGGTTATAAAACATGCCAAAACCACTAATACGGACCTTCTCATAACGACCCCCTTTGTTTATATTTGAGAAGCCTTGGTTCCTGGTAAAGACGAAACGGAAAGAATTTATTGTCGCTTTTTATTCACTAAATATATTAAAATATGTTATTAAAAACTTTGTCAAGAAAAAACAGGGCTGTGTTGCTGCAATATAATTATGTCACCCCTTAACTGCAATATGAAAATGTCACCCCTGGCGATAATGAGGAGCACCAAGGGGAGGTGCTCCGGTGAGAAAAGGAGTGACGTTCATGGCAGAAGAGGTAAGGCGGTACGGCGTGATAGAGGCATCTCTGGATGGCAGGATGAAGAACCGGGAAGCGGCGGCTGCACTGGGCATCTCCGTCCGTCATGTAAAGAGGATCAAGAGCAGAGTCAAAAGGGAAGGACCTTCCGGGGTCAGGCATGGTAACCGCGACCGCCCTTCCTGCAGGGCCTTTCCTGGAGAACTCAAGGAGCGCACGATGGCCATGGCCAGGGAGAAGTATTTCGACTTCAATTTCTCCCACCTCTCGGAGATGCTTGAGGAGCAGGAGGGCATAAAAGTCAGCAGGGAGACCTTGAGGCAATGGCTTCGTCCCGAAGGGTTCGGCAGCAAGGTCAGAAAGCAGCGCAGGCATAGGAAGAGAAGAAAGCGATCGGAGAAGGAAGGTTATATGCTCTTCCTGGACGGCTCTCCCCACCAGTGGTTCGGGGAGGAAAAGACGACGCTTCTTCTATGTACCGACGACTCTACAGGAAGACCTCTCTATGGTGTTTTCCGTAAGGAAGAGGACTTGGACGGCTGCTTCCAGGCATGCAAAGAGGTCTTTACCCGTTTCGGCCGCCCCTCTGTCTTCTATCTCGACAGGGCTTCTCAGTTCAAGACGACTCGTCACAAGAGCGAACCTCTGGAGCCCACACAGTTCCAAAGAGCAATGAGCGAGCTGGGCATCAGGCTTATCTTTGCGTACTCCGCCCAGGCTAGAGGAAGGGGCGAGAGGATCAACAGGACCTTCCAGGACAGACTCGCGGCTGAACTGCACCTCAAGAAGATCACTGACTCGGAAGGGGCGACAAGGTACCTCAACGGGAGCTTTATCCCTAAATACGCCCGCCTCTTCGGCGTCGCACCAGAAGACCCGGAAGCCGCGTGGAGGCCGGTTCCTAAAGACGTAGACCTACGGAACATTCTCTGCAAGCGATATGAGGCAAGAGTGAACTACGACAACACGATCTCGGTCAAGGGGCAGATCATCCAGCTGTACCCGACAAAGACGAGGCTCAGCTTTGCGAAAGCTTCCGTTACCATAAACCGCTGGCTCGACGGGACATGGCACGTCTTTCACTATCCGACAGGGGAAGTGCCCTGTAAACTCTGTTCAGGGACGCGTCCGGCCGGGGTCACCCACGCACCCAGGGCCGGCGAGCGAAGCGAGAGCGTCCCTGCGCTAAGGACAGAGGGGGTGACATTTTCATGTTGCAGAAAGGGTGACATTTTCATGTTGCAATAACAGAAAAAACAGGGCTGCTGTGCCTGTTTCTCTTTGCTTTTAAATGTTCCTGATCGAAGCACCATAGGTCTGCACGAAGAAGCGTCAGGGCATCAAAATAAAAAAGGAGGAGGGACGATGCGTATGAGTACTGCCAGGATTTTAGCGCTACTGGTCGTTATGGTCGTTTTCTTCGCAGGCTCGGTCATGGCCCAGCAGATGCCGAACCCCTACGGGCCGAACATCAACCTCGCAACAGCCAAAAAAGTCGCTGCTGCGGCAGCCGAGCAAGCCGTAAAGATCAAGGTCAACGCCGTTATCGTCGTCGTCGACACGGGAGGCAACCTCGTCTACCTGGAGCGCATGGACGTCGTCCAGTGGGGGAGCATCGATGTGGCCGTCCATAAGGCCAAATGCTCGGCAGCCTTCAAGCGGCCCACAAAGGCGTTCGAGACCGTCATCGGCGGCGGCAACACTACTTATCTCACGCTCGACGGGGTGAGCGCGATCGAGGGCGGCATCCCGATCGTCCAGGACGGCAAGATCATCGGCGCCGTCGGGGTATCGGGCGGGTCCTCCGCGCAGGACGGGCAGATATCCCAGGCCGGGGCTGCCGTAATAAAATAGAAGGCCCGGCATTTGCGGAAGTGCGGCATTTGCGGGCCGGGCGGGCGATCCGCCCGGCCCGCGCGCATCGAAGAGGGGCGGGTATGGAATTACCCGCCCCTCTGTGCGTAGAACACTAGAGCCGTCCGGCAACACCCGGCCCGGCTGATGTTTCAGCCTTCAGGGTGTACATTATGTTCTTGAAATTACAGGGATAAATGGCGGAAGTGCATGGGAATCGAACCCACCCACCAGCTCGTCACCGGTGCACTGGTTTTGAAGACCAGGAGGCCCACCAGGCGCCTTGGCACTTCCGATGTGTCGGATATTGTCTCATAAATTTAAGATCGATTTCAAGGCGATGCGCGGCTTCTTTATGAATTCCCTGCCCTATTGCTACGGGTCGTCCTCGGTTTTCGTTTCCTTCTCCTTGGGCGGTTTGCGGTTTATAAGTGGGACTGCTTTGGAATAGATCGAGAATATCTTTTCAGAAGGAAGCGGCAGCGCTTCCTTGTCGTCCACGATGCTTGCCAGCTCGGGATAGAGGCTTAGGAGGAGATCGGACTTGATGGCAAATTCCACCCCCTCGGGTAACGCTCCCCCTGTCGCCGCGAAAAAAGAGGTCGGATTGAAGCCATGAGAGACGATACCTATCACCCGGCCCTGGGCGTCGAGCAAAGGCCCCCCGCTGTTCCCCGGATTGCTCGCGGCGGATATTCTGAAATGCCTGCTGTCATTATCGATCCCCACTGTCGATGAGACTACTCCGTTTGTGATGCCCGGGTTTTCGCCAAGCTTCAAACCCAGGGGATAGCCGATAACGAACGCCTGCTGGCCAGGTATCACCTTGTGGGAAGGGAATATCTGAAAGCCGACAGGAACCGGCCTCTCGTCCTTGAATTCTACGATAGCAATGTCGTTCTTCTTGTCCCGCTTCATGACCCTGCCTTTTATAGGCTTTCTGTCCGGAAAAACAACCTCGACCTCTTTCTCCTCCCTGACCACGTGGTAGTTCGTTACGATAAGGGGAAGGCGGCCGAGCACAAATCCCGATCCCGATCCGCCGGCGTCGCTTCCCTCCCCCGTTCCGCCTTCCGGCTCCTCTTTTTTGACCTTCCTTACGCTCGCCAATTTGAGATCATAGAAGGGGTCTTCGAAAAGGGCCTCCCTTACGACATCGACCGCGTATTGGGGGTTCAGGGACGGGTTGAAGCCCTTGCCTTCACTGATTATATCGAAAGAATATCCTTCGATGCGCTTGCCTTTTTCATCGACGCCCGATACGCGGTCGAGGCTGATCGTAACCTCCACGTCGCCACGGCGACGGACCGTCATGCTGCCCCTGCCCCTGCCCCTGAAGCGCACTTTATCCGCATCGACGGCCACCCGGCCGCCGTACAGGACGAACTTATCTCTGGCGACGGCCACAATCGTCTTCATTATCACACCGTGCTTGCCGACGATGATATCGACCGTCTTATCCTTCGCATCTCTGTCTTCAGGGACCAGCGACGAATAATGCGCCCCGGAGCAGCCGAGAAGGAAGAAAAGCCAGACCGGGAAGAGCATGACGATAAAACGTTTCATGATTACCTCCGCCTGCATTCTACTGCTGCGTGCAGTCCGCGCGCCGCCGCCGCGTCTTTATGGGATGCTCATTCCACCATCAGAAAGGCATACCGGTTCATCGCCTCGTGGTAGTCCTTCAGCGGCTGTATGGGGTAGCCTACGCTGCGGACTGTCGCATAGACATCTATGCCCATCGCGTCGGCGCCCGGCCGGCTCGACCGCTTGTCCTTGCAGCCCATCCTGTTGCCCGCGCATTCGTCGCACCGGTTGCACGCCTCGAACGCTATCATGAATGCCTTGTAGTACCCGCTAAGAAAAACGTCCCTTTCGAGCTTCAGGAGCCTGGACGCCAGCTCCCGGCCCCACGGCTTGCGCTCGCCCATGTCGAGGAAGGTCTTCTCGAAATGGAAGATCGCCGCCTCATCGTACTCCGAGAAGAATTCCCTGCACTGCTCGATGGAAGGGACGTTGGGGGGACAGCTCCCTTTCACCCCGTACGCCGGGCAGCCGAACATGCACCTCAGCCTGACCCATTGGACTACCCTTATGTCCTTTGCCTTTATCCATTTGAAGTCGGTGAACCCGTGGCGGGCAAACATCTCTTCGAGCTGATCCCTTTTCGCCATCTTTTTCTACCCCCGCGCTTGATTCCGGCAAGAGCCGTATCTACACACTATTGCACGAAAAGCGACGGAGGGTAAAGGAAAATAATTCCCCGTTATCGGAAGGTCCCGGAGCGTCCGGCTACCCCTCCTCTATCTTGCGGATGATGCGCTCCCCCAGGACCTTGCAGGCGTCTGCGACCTGCCCGATGTCGACGGGTTCCAGGCCGTCCCAGTGGAGGCCGGCGACTACCACGACGTTCCTGCCGAGCCTGGCGGAGAGCAGCTCGGACATCAGCTTGACCGTCGCGTCCTCTTTGTGGCCGGGGTAGGTGAGGACGGACGACGTGGCGCTCCTTGCGCGCGGGTCCCGAAGGCTGGGCCTCGGCACGGCCATTGCGACGGCCCCTATGTGGACGGCCCCTCCCCACAGTGTGACAAGAAGGTCTTCGCCCATCTCATCGACGCGCGCGAAAACCCGGAACCGGCCCCGCTTCACCGAAAACGTAGATCGCCTCATCCCCTACCGGCCCTCCTTTTGCCTGCATTCATGCACGTATTATCTCACAGCCTGAACCACTTCGGCTCCTCGAAACGCTCCGTGCAGCGCAGTATCCTGTTCTGATAGTTCGTCACGAGCTCCTCCTGGAGCTTTACCGCCACGCGAATGAACTCCTCGCTGCCCAGCATCCTGCCGATATCGACGGGGTCTTTGAAGGTAAGCTCGCCGATGATCTCGCTCACCCCGCCGAACGTGACGTTCCACCCGCCCGTCACCTCGACGTAGCCCAGGCTTTCTATCGCGGGGATATAGGCGTTGACGACGAAGTCGTCGTATTCCTTCTTCCTGCCGGGCCGCAGGTCGTAATACTGGTTGAGCTTCCAGACGTCCTTCTGTATAGCGTAGCCTTCCCGCCTCACCCTTCCCGTCGGCTCCAGGAGGGCGGCCCTGTAATTGTAAACGACGGACTTGAGCAGCCACACCAGCTCTTTGAACCTGCGGTCTCCCATCGACCGGGACAGCCCGTCTATGCCTGCAGCGCGGTGTACGGCAACGATCCTCGGACCGAACCCCACCTCCACGTAGTAGCCCCCGACAGGCACGAGACCGACTGCGGATATGCCGGGGAGAAACGTGTTTGTAATAAAATCTACGTACTCCTTTTCCTTGCCGGGGACGATGTCCCATGACTGGGTTAAGAGCACATCCATAAGGCCTCCTTTGCGAAAGATGGGCACTTAAAGCGGCCGGCCCGCTTATCACATCGAGCCGGCGGCCCGCTCCACGGTCTTTCTGTCCAGCGATACCTCGCGGAATATCCCTTCGACGCAAGCCGCGTCCATGCGCTCGAAGTCCATGATTCGGGGCGTCACGATAATGCCCCCCATCTCGACGACGGCCGGGCTGACGGAGATGCGGTCGTCTCCCGTAAGGTAAAACGCATGGGGGCGATGCGTCGCGCGGGGGAAGACCAGCATCGTGTATCGTCTTTTCTCGCACAAGCAGATGATGTTCATCATCGGCTCTTCGCCCGTGCGAAGGGCCCCTGCGAGGGCATGGGCAAAGGACCCGAACGCCTCTGCGACGGCTGCCGGGTCCGCACCCGCCAGGATGACGACCTCGCGCCCTATATTCCAGGCGAGGGAGACGGATACGCCCCCGGCCTTTCTTATGAAAACCCTGTCTGCCGCGCCGACCTCGCCCTCGACCGGCATCAGTCCGGCGGGCGCGGCCTGAAAGTGCATATGGTCCGGCGCGGAGGCGCCGCATCTCGGCCCATTGTAGAGAAGCCTGAAACGGGGGCCGAAGTCGCCTGCGAGCCGGAGCAGCGCGCCGGCCTTCCCCGCTATCGACTGGCCCTCGTGGGCAACGCGGGAAACGGTGAAATGGGCGGGGAAGACGGGCATGGGGTTGCAAAGGACGAGGTATTCGTCCCTGTAGATGACCGCCTTCTGGCCTTCGGGCAGGCTGTGCGCGCAAAGGAAGCACGGCCGTCCGGCCACCCCTTCAACGCGCACGTCCGCGAGGGTGCTCGCGGTCCTGCCCGGATTGTGCTGGACGCGGACGGAGAACCCCGTGCAGCGGACTTCCCGCTCCCTCGCCTGCCCGAGCGACGCATAACCTGCCCGGCACGCGGGCCAGGTCTCTTTCTGCTTCTTGAGGAGCGAAAGGCAGAGACCGGCCAGGCGCCCGGACGCCCCTTTGCCGTCGAAGACGCCCGATATTCTGTCCGTGAGGATGACGCCGCTTTCGCTCATGACCTGCCTCCGGCCGACCTGTTCATCGCCTGCCTGGCCTTGATCTCGGCCGTCCTGACCTCGTCCTTGAATGCGTCGTTCCGGTTCGCGCTGTCCGGGTCGAGACCGGCGTCCGTGTTGCCGGGCCAGCGCCTGCACAGGTAGAGGCTTTCGTAAATCCTCCCTACCCTATACTCCCTGCAAACCCTCAACGCAGCCGCGTAGTCTTCGCCGTAGCTCACGTTGAGGAAGCCCGTCTCCCGCATGAGCGCCGTCGAGAAGGCGCGCGGCGCGCCGAGGCCGTTCACGCGCAGCGCGTTGTTGTGGCCGTTCTCGTCCGTCCATTCGCTGTGGTCGATCAGCCCCGGCGGCATCTCGTTCAGGTCGAAGTCCACCAGCGTGTATGCGCCGATGACCATCGCGTAGCCGCCTTTTAGCATATCGACAATGCGCTGCAAGACATGGGCGTCCCTGTAAAGGTCGTCCGAGTCGAGCTGCACCGCGTACCGCCCGCAGGCAGGGCTGCGCAAGGCCTCGTTCCAGCAGCCGCCGATGGCGAGGTCCGTCCTTTCCGGTACGACGTGATGGAGGCCTGGGCGCCGCCCGACAAGGCCGGCCAGGACGGCGGTAGTACCATCCGTCGAATGGTTATCGACGACGATCACGTTGAAGGGGAATGTCGTCTCCTGCGAAAAAGCGCTCCCGACGGCTTGCGCCACCGTTTTCGCCCGGTTCCGCACGGGGATGACGACCGACGCCTCGGCGGAAAAGGACGTCCCGGTCGCGTCGTAGCTCCGCAGCCTCCCGGCCGGCACGTAGGCCCCTATTTTCAGCAGGTAATCGGTGAAGACCTCTTCCATTTCCTTCTGGACCGCCCTGTTGCGGGGGTCGAGGTAGTCGAAAAGCTGCCCCCGCCGGCCGGGCCGGTCAGCCTGCACCGCATAGAGCGGCTCGCCCAGGTGCGCAATCCGCCGGTCGATCGAGACCTTGAGGCGCAGGTCATAAAGACCCGCAAAGCGCACCTCCGGGATCACGCCGCGTTCCTTCCGGGCATGGCGGGCGGCAGCGACGGACATGAGGAACATAGGGCCGAAGGCGAAATCGTCCCGGACGCTGCCGGGCCGGTAATCGATAAGCGGATGGAGGCGCTTCGCCCCGCCGTCGTCCTCGTAGTAATCCGAATAGACGATCCCAGCGGCCTCTCCTTGCGCCGCCTCGATCAGCCTCTCAAGGCCGGCCTGCCCGACCTCGACCGGCGCGCCGCCGGGAAGGAGAAGGATATATGGCGTCCTGACGGAGTCGAGGAGCGCACCGAGGGCCTGAGCCGAGAAAGGGGCGTCAGTGGACAGCGTCGCCAGCGTTTCGACGAGGGGCGACTGCGCAAGGGGGCGCAGGGCTGTCTGCCCGGCCGAATGCGGGAGGTAAGGGGCAACTATCGTAATGGGCTTCATGGCACATATTATCACATCACGATATTTGTTGCTAAAGCTGAAGAGCTGTCGGACTCCTCCTGGCTTGGGCTCGCGCCTGAAAGGTATCGCGCTATGCGGCGCCCGAACAATTCCCTTTGCCTTTCTTCCGAAAAGTGGCAGAATGACTTATCGTAGGAGGCGGGGCAGGAATATGTATATGGATGTGGTGAAGCTCGGCGTCAGCGCATGTCTTCTGGGCGAAAAGACGCGCTACGACGGAACGGACAAGCTCGACCCTTTCATCGTGGGGACGCTCGGCCGATACGCCCGACTCGTGCCCGTCTGCCCGGAAGTCGAATGCGGCCTTGGCGTGCCGAGGGAACCCATGCGCCTGGAACAGGCCGTCGCGCTTCCGAGACTGGTCACTGCGAGGACGGGCAGGGACGTGACTGCCACGATGGAAAGGACCGCCGCGGCCATCCTCGACAGGCTCGAAAAGGAGGCCCTCTGGGGTTTCATCTTCAAGAGCCGCTCGCCGAGCTGCGGGCCGTCCGTCGCAGTCAGGGGGGCGGGCGGGCGCCTCAAAGGCAAGGGGATATTCATGGCTGCCTGGGAGGGGCGTTTCCCGCTGCTTCCAGCCGGGGACGCAGACCGGATGCGCTCGCCGGAGGCCCGCTCTCATTTTATCGTGCTTCTGTTTACCCTCAAGAGGTGGAGGGAGACGGTCGAAAAGGGGGCAGGCACGGCCGCCCTGCAAGATTTTCACGCGGGGCATACGCTTCTCCTGCGCGCCCACAGCGCGGAGCACTTCAGGAAGATGGAGATGCTCATCGCGGCGGCCGCGGCCGGCTCTCTGACGGAGGCCGAGCTTACGGCCGCTTACAGCCGCCTCCTCCTTGGGGCGCTGGCCGCCCGCGCAACCCCCGTCGGCCACGCAGCGGCTCTGCGCCGGGCATCGGCGTATCTGAAGGGGAGATGGACGGCAGATGAAAGGCGGGAGACGGAAGGCCGCATCGCCGCCTTCCGGTCGGGCCTTGCGCCCCTCATCGAAGCGCAGGTCCTCCTCGGCCACTGCGCGAGGCGATACGACGTGCCGTTCCTCATCGGGCAGCACTACCTCAACCCGGACCCTGCCGAGACTATGCTCCTTTACCACGCCTGAACCGGGCCTCTCCGCCGGCCCCTCACCCGGCCGTTTCGGACGAAAAAGATTGACAGGGCCGGCCCCGTTATGTCATATCTGACATAGTTGCAACATATTCGATAAGCGGCATTGCGGAAAGCACAAGTAAAGCGGAACCTGCCGGGGTGTGATATGCGAATGTGGATAGCGGCTGCTGCCGTAGTGCCGGCGTTGCTGGTTGCGGGGAGCGTGCGGGCCGGGGAGCGCGGGTTCGTGCTGATGGCGAGCACGATAGGTCCGATAGACGCCGGGATCGTGGGCGCCCTGGAGGGGGCGTTCGAGAGGGAGACCGGCATCACGGTGAGGCACGTCGGCGCGGGCACGGGGGCGGCCCTTGATATAGCGAAGCAGGGCAGCGTAGATCTCGCGCTCGTCCACGCGAAATCACTTGAGGAGAAATTTGTCGCCGAGGGGTTCGGCACGGAGAGGATCGACCTTATGTACAACGATTTCGTCGTGGTCGGGCCGGCGTCGGACCCTGCCGGGATCAGGGGGATGCGGCACGCCCCGCCTGCCCTTAGGAAAATAGCGGAGAAGGGGGCGCTTTTCGTGACGCGCGGGGACATGTCGGGTACGCACGTAGCCGAGATGGGCCTCTGGAAGAAGGCCGGCCTGAAGCCTGCCGGTCCCTGGTACAAGGTCTACGAGAAGGGCAGCCTAGGGAACGTACCGACGCTCCGCTACGCGGACGAGAACGGCGCGTACACGGTCATCGACAGGGCCACGCTCCTTACCCTGCGCAACGAGGTCAAGCTCGTCATCATGGTCGAGAAGTGCCCCGACCTCCTCAACTATATCACCCTGATCCCCGTAAACCCGAAGAAGTTCCCGAAGGCCCGCTACGACGACGCTATGGCCTTTGTGGCATGGCTGACTTCCCCCGAAAAAGGCCAGAAGGTCATAAGAGATTTTGGCAAGGAGACGTACGGGGCGCCCCTCTTTTTCCCGAACAGCAAGCAATGGCGCAGTATGCAGGGGGGCAGCGCCGGCGTAAAGTAACGCTCACCCCGCGCAAGGGCGACCCTTCGGGATTTCTTTGATAAGAAGGGAAGGAAGATGGACAGCGGGCGCGGCGCAGTCTTTTAGCCCTTCAGAAGGCCGAGGGCGTCCCTCACCTCATCCAGCGTCTCGGCGGCGATCCGGCGGCACGCGGCTGCGCCGTCGCGGAGGGCGTCGAGGACGTACCGGGCGTCCTCCTTGAGCGCAAGGGCCTTTCCCCTTATGGGGCCAAGCTCCGCCATCATGTTCTTGAAGAGGATTTTCTTGCAGTCGATACAGCCGACACCCGCGCTCCTGCAAGCCGCGGCCAGCTCGTTCGCGGCGGTCTCCGGTGAGAACGCCCGGTGCATCGTGAAAATGTTGCAGACCTCCGGGTTGCCCGGGTCCGTGCGCCGCACCCTTGCTACGTCGGTGACTGCTGTCCTCAGCTTCTCCCAGATGCTTTCCTCGTCCTCCAGGATGCCGATGTAGTTGTTGAGGGTCTTCGACATCTTGCTCTTGCCTTCCGTGCCCATGATCCTCGGCGCGCACGAGAGGATCGCCTTCGGCTCTGGAAAGATCGGCCCGAACCGCGCATTGAACTTCCTGGCGACCTCGCGGGAAAGCTCGACGTGCTGCACCTGGTCCTCGCCGACGGGCACGTACCCCGCCTTGTAGATAAGGATGTCGGCCGCCTGGAGCACGGGGTAGTCCATGAGGCCCATATTGATGTTAGAGCGGTGCTGGCGCGACTTGTCCTTGAACTGGGTCATCCTTTCCAGGTCTCCGATGGGCGTCAGGCAGTTGAATATCCAGCAAAGCTCGGTGTGCTCGCGCACGTGGGACTGGACGATCAGGCGGCAGCGGGCGGGGTCGAGGCCGCAGGCGATAAGGATGAGCGCAGTGTCGAGGCACCTTCGGGCCATCTCCTCCGTCTCGTACTCGACCGTTATGGCGTGGTAGTCGACTACCCCGTAGATGCACTCGTACTCATCCATGAGGGCGACCCATTGCCTGAGCGCCCCCACGTAATTGCCGATGTGTATCTCGCCGGTAGGCTGGATGCCGCTGAAAACCCTGTCCATGAAAGCTCCCGAAGAATGCGATAATCTACAATACCGGGCGGCCGAAATCAATACGGCGATTGCCGCCGGGGGCAGCGCCGGCGGCTTTCCGTGTAAGCCTGGATATACTTGA
The DNA here is from genome assembly GCA_963835595.1 of uncultured delta proteobacterium. Taxonomy (GTDB): domain Bacteria; phylum Desulfobacterota; class Syntrophorhabdia; order Syntrophorhabdales; family WCHB1-27; genus CAWEPK01. Next base: position 1,209,324 of record CAWIGL010000002.1, read on the forward strand.
CAGAAAAGGTAGAGCAATTTAATCTATCCTCATGAAGATTTCGACGCAGAGCAGGTACGGCGTGAGGGCGGTCTTCGATATCGCTTACAACTCCGCAGGCCGGCCGTGCCAGGTCAGGGATATAGCGGCAAGGCAGGCCCTTTCGCCCCGCTACATAGAGCAGATATTCCAGAAGCTGAAGCGGGCGGGCATCATCAGGAGCGTGCGGGGACCTTCGGGCGGCTACTGCCTGGCGAAGGCGGCGGAAGAGATCAGCGTGGGCGACGTAGTCAGGGCGGCGGAAGGACCCGTGGACCTGGTGAGCTGCCTGCGTCCCGGAAAGAATGGGGCGAAGGGCTGCGACCGCATCGCCAGATGCATGGCGCGCGACGTGTGGGAGGAAGGCTCGGCGAGGCTCATGGCGTATCTCGATTCGGTCAGCATAGGCCGCCTTTGCAGGGAGGCGGGCGCAAGGGGGCTGGAGCGCACCGCCGGCGACGAGGTCATGTATTACATATAACATATAGGAGCGCCGCCAAAAAGGAGGCCGCTATGGGCAGATACGAGGACAACAGCCAATCGATAGGGGGAACGCCGCTCGTAAGGCTGAACCGCATCGTAGGTCCGCACGCGACCGTCCTGGCGAAAACGGAGGGCAGGAACCCGGCCTATTCCGTAAAGGACCGCATAGGCGCCGCCATGATCGCGGACGCTGAAAAGACGGGCCGCCTGAAGCCCGGCATGGAGATAATCGAGCCGACCTCCGGCAATACGGGCATTGCCCTGGCCTTCGTGGCGGCCGCGCGGGGCTACAGGCTGCTCCTTACGATGCCGGAGACGATGAGCGTCGAGCGCAGGGAGGTGCTGAAGATCTTCGGCGCCGGCCTCATTCTGACAGAGGCGGCGAAAGGCATGAAAGGGGCCATCGCAAAGGCAACCGAGATCGTACAAAGCGACCCTTTCCGCTATTTCCTGCCCCAGCAGTTCGAGAATCCTGCCAACCCCGCCATCCACGAGGCAACGACGGGCGTCGAGATATGGGACGACACGGACGGGAAGATGGACATCTTCGTGTCAGGCGTCGGGACCGGAGGGACGATTACGGGCGTGAGCCGCTATTTCAAATTGAGAAGAGGCAGGAAGATCGTCTCCGTAGCAGTTGAGCCGGCCGAATCGCCCGTCCTCACCCAGGCGCGCAAAGGAGAGGCACTACAGCCAGGCGCTCACAAGATACAGGGCATAGGCGCGGGCTTCGTGCCGAAGGTATTGCAGCTCGACCTCGTCGACCGGATCGAGACGGTCGGAAGCGATGAGGCCATAGAGATGGCCCGCCGCCTCGCCCGTGAAGAAGGCATACTCTGCGGCATATCGAGCGGCGCAGCCGTCGCCGTCGCCGCCCGCATCGCGAACGAGCCGGAGAGCAGGGAAAAGACCATAGTGGTGATCCTCCCCGACGCAGGCGAGCGCTACCTTTCGGCGTCTTTGTTCGAGAACCTTTTCCCGGGCCTGGAGACTGCTGTAGCTTCCGATCAGGCGATTTAGAATCACAGCCTTTCATCTCTATACTTGACTGGTTTAGTTTACAATGCACCACCGCGCAAGGTCCGGTTCTTCTTTCCGGTCCGGCCGACATGTCAGTCTGTCCGGCCTCTTCGCGCGGCCCTGAAGTCCCTAAGACCCTCCCTGCAAGAAAGACGACCTACCTGATAAATCTCAATCTTCTCTGCTGAACTCCACGGTCCCCGGCTTGTCTGTGCGGGGACACTTCGTTTTTATTACAAGCCGATTTCCGATCCGTCCGTATCTTAGCTTGCCCGGAAAAGGCGCGCGTATTACCTAGTGTAAATAGGAGGAAAAAACATGCGCAACTTGACAATTATCGTTACCATGCTTCTGCTGGCTGCGGGGGCAGTCTACGCGGGCGACACCATTACCAAGAAGGCGGGGCAGTATTCGGTCGAAGTGACCATCGACAAGAACCCGCCCGTAACCGGCAAGAATAACGTCGATATACGCGTGAAGGATAAGATGGGTAAGGCCGTGACGGACGCAAAGGTCGTCGTCGAGTATTCCATGCCTGCAATGCCAGGCATGCCGGCGGCGAGCTACAAGGCAAACGCCGCGCTGTCGGGCGATATGTACAGGGCCGTTATCGAGCCTTCCATGGGCGGTTCGTGGAATGTGGCTGTCAAGGTGAGCCGGGCCGGGAAGACGGACACGGCGAGACTTACCATCGATGTAAGGTAAATCGATCCGGGAGGCGCCATGATGGCACCGTCTGCAAGAAAAAATTGGAACGTCGAAGTATTCGCTTTATCCTGTTTTTTGCTTCTGACCGCTCTCGTGGCGCCTCCCGGACCGCTATCTGCCGAGGAAGGGACGGTCAGCCTCGACGACCTGATCGCCGAAGGCTTGAGGAACAGTCCCGAGATCCAGGCCGCGAGGCTCCGGGCGGATGCTGCGGGCTACCGCATCCCCCAGGCCAAAAGCCTGCCCGACCCGATGGCGACGTTAGGCTACCAGAACGATGGGTTCAGCAGCTTCACCCTCGGCCGGAGCATTATGTCCATGGGCATATCGGGTGTGTCCCAGCAGTTCCCTTTCTGGGGGAAGCGGGCGCTTAAAGGAGAGATGGCGGCGAAGGACGCCGAAAGCGAAGCTGCCCTGTCGGCTGCTGCAAGGCACAGGGTGCTCGCCCAGATAAAGCTCACTTTTTACGATCTCTTTCTCGCTTACAAGACGATGGATATCCTGAAAAACAGGACTGCCCTCTTCTCGAAGATCGAAGACGCGGCCGAGAGCAGGTACGCCTCGGGGACAGGCATGCAGCAAGAGGTCATCATGGCCCAGACGGAGAAGTACATGATCCTCGAAAAAGAGGAGATGCAGGACCAACGTATACAGGCCCTTCAGGGCGTGCTCAACGCCGCGGTGGGCAGGGAGGTGAGCACGCCCCTCGGCCGTCCGATCCTTCCCCCTGCCACCCCGTTTCCCGTTACCCTCGACGAGGCGGTGAGCATGGCGAAAGAGCATTCGCCAGACGTGAAATCGAAGCAGAAGATGGTGGAAGGGGCCGAGGCAAAGGTAAAGCTGGCCAGGAAGGAGTATTATCCCGACGTGACCGTCGGCGGCAATTACTTCTACAGGACGGGCAACTTGGGAGATATGTGGAGCCTTACCTTCAGCTTCAGTCTGCCGATCTTCTACAAGACGAAGCAAGAGCAGGCCCTGGCCGAGGCACAGGCATTGCTTACGCAAGCGAGGCGTGAGCTGACCGCTACGGAGCTGATGCTTGCCTCCGGCGTGAAGGAAGGCTACTCGATGGTCCGGGCGGCCGACCGGCTGATGAAGCTTTACAAGGAGGGACTGATCCCAAAGACGAACCAGGACGTCCAGCTCGCCTTCTCGAATTACGTTGCGGGAAGGGTCGATGCCCTCACCGCGATCACAAGGATCAAGAACCTCCTCGACTATGACCTGCTCTACTGGAACCAGCTAGTGGAAAGGGAGAAGGCCATAGCGAAGCTCCATGCCATCATGGGAACGGAAGAGACAGGGCAGAGCGGCCCGCAGACCTCAGGGGACGACCCTAAGAAAGTGGCGCGAGGAGAGGCGCGATGAAGAAGCTAAAAGGATTGATAGCAGTTGCGGGCGCCATAGCTGCCGTTGTTCTCATATTCTATCTTTCGAAACAGGACAAGCCTTCAACCCGTCCGGCGCCGGTCTCCGTGGCGGCCGCCGCCCCGGAAAAATCCGGGTCCATGCCCGGTATGCCGGCGGAGAAACCTTCAGCTCAAAAGGCGCCGGCCGAGGAGGCTGCGACCGAGGCGCCCACCATAGAAATATTGCCCGAAAAGCAGCAGCTCATAGGTGTGAAAACGGTTACGGTGCAGGTGTTTCCCCTCACGAAGACGATCCGCACGGTAGGCCTCGTCGAGTATGATCAGAGACGCCTCCAGACGATCAACACGAAGGTTGAGGGCTGGGTCGAAAAGCTCTATGTCAATTTCGCGGGCGTCTATGTAAAGACGGGAGAGCCGGTTGCCGATATATACAGCCCGGAGCTGTGGGCCACCCAGCAGGAATTCATAAACGTCGTGAGATGGGCAAAACGGACCGGGACAAAAAGCGGCGCGCCCGCCGCGCCCGCCGCCGGGGCGGAGGGTAGGCCGGACGTAAGCGCCATGATCGATGCCGACGCCCGCTCGCTCGTCGAGGCAGCGCGCCAGCGCCTCAAGCTCTTCGATATCAGCGACGCCCAGATCAAAAAGATCGAGGAGAGCGAAAAACCCATCCGGACGCTCACCATCTATAGCCCATACAGCGGCTATGTACTGCAGAAGAACGTGAACCAGGGCACGCGCGTCACGGCGGGCGCGGACCTTTTGGATGTGGCGGACCTTTCCACCGTATGGATCACCGCCGACATCTACGAGTACGAGGTGCCCCTCATAAAGGTCGGAGACAGCGCGGTTGTGCAGTTGAGCTACTTCCCCGGCAGGCAGTTCACGACGAGGATCGACTATATCTACCCCACCCTCCAGGGGGAAACAAGGACGCTGAAGGCCCGCTTCACGCTCCCGAACGAAGGCGGCCGGTTGAAGCCCCAGATGTTCACCAATGTTGAGATGAAGATCGGCCTCGGCAGAAAGCTTGCGGTCCCGGCCGATGCCGTTATCAATACGGGCGTGAGGCAGGTCGTCTACATCGACAAAGGCGAGGGCATTTTCGAGCCCAGGGAGGTGCTGACGGGCGTCCAGACGGAAAAGCTCGTGGAGATCACGGCAGGCCTCAAGGCAGGCGAGAAGGTCGCATCTGCCGCCAATTTCCTCATCGACTCCGAGGCGAAGCTGAAAGGGGTCGAGCCGCTTCCAAGGCAGGCGTCGGGTCAAAGGCAGGCGCCGGGACAGGCGCCCGCTTCGGCGCCGCCTGCGCACCAACAATAGGTGGGCTGTCCGCCATGATAGCGAAGATCATAGAATACAGCGCCAGGAACAAGTTCATTGTCTTTCTCTTTGTCTTCTTTGCCCTCGCGTGGGGCTACTGGGCGATCAAGAACATCCCCCTCGACGCGATCCCCGACCTCTCCGACACGCAGGTCATCATCTATACGGAATGGACGGGGAGGAGCCCCGACCTCGTCGAGGACCAGGTCACCTATCCTATTTCTTCGACGCTCCTTGCCGCCCCCAGGGTGCAGGCGGTCAGGGGGTTCTCTTACCTGGGGAGCTCCTTCATCTATGTGATCTTCGACGAGGGGACGGATATCTACTGGGCGCGAAGTAGGGTCCTGGAATATCTCCAGGCGGTCCGGAACAAGCTCCCTGCCGACGTCAACCCGGTGCTCGGCCCGGACGCGACGAGCCTGGGATGGGGCTTCGAATATGCCGTTGTCGATGAGAAGCACAACCTCGACCTTGCCCAATTGCGCTCTCTTCAGGACTGGAACCTGAAGCTCGCACTCGAGAGCGTGCCCGGCGTTTCGCAGGTGGCGAGCGTGGGCGGCTTCGTCAAACAGTACCAGGTCACGGTAGACCCGAACAGGCTTCTCGGCTACAACATCCCTATAACGAAGGTGACGGAGGCCGTTCGGAGAAGCAACCTCGATGTGGAGGGGCGGGTGCTCGACCTCTCCGGCTTTGAGTACATGATCAGGGGAAGGGGCTACATCAAAAGCCTCCGGGACATCGAGAACATCTCCGTCGGCGCCTCTCCCCAGGGGACCCCGATCTACTTGAAAGACGTGGCCAACGTCCAGCTCGGCCCGGAGATAAGAAGGGGCGCCGCCGAGCTCGACGGCAAGGGTGAGGCGCCTGGCGGCATCGTCATCGTCCGATTCGGCGAGAATGTGCTCAATGTGATCGACCGGGTGAAAGAGAAGATCAGGGCGGATATCGCGCCTTCCCTTCCTCCGGGCGTCAAGATTGTCACCACGTATGACCGGTCGGACCTTATAAACCGCTCCATCTCGACCCTCAAGGACGAGATCATAAAGCTCGCCGTTGCGGTGAGCGTAGTCTGCCTTATCTTCCTGTTCCACCTGCCGTCGGCGCTCGTCGTCATCCTCACGCTCCCCGTTGCCATCATTACGAGCTTCATCCTCATGTTCTATCTGCGGGTCACGACGAACATCATGAGCCTCTCGGGGATCGCCATAGCGATCGGCGCCATGGTCGATGCCTCGATCATAATGGTCGAGAACGCCCATAAGAAGCTTGAGGCGTGGGAGGAGTCTGGCCGGCCAGGAAGCAGGACGGACGTCATAATAGAGGCGGCAAAAGAGGTAGGCCCGTCGCTTTTCTTCTCGCTCCTCGTCATCACCATCGGCTTTCTCCCGGTTTTTACCCTCCAGGCCCAGGCAGGCAGGCTGTTCAAGCCCCTGGCATATACCAAGACCTTCGCCATGCTTTTCTCTTCATTCCTCGCTGTGACCCTGACGCCCGTCCTCATGACGCTGTTCATAAGGGGACGGATCAGGCCGGAGGAAAAGAACCCCATAAGCCGTTTTTTGCACTGGGCCTACGGGCCGATCGCGAGCTTTGCCCTGCGCTTCAAGAAGACGGTCATAATCGCCGCCATATTGGTACTGGTCGTCTCCATCTACCCGTTTACCCGTCTCGGCTCAGAGTTCATGCCGCCCCTCTATGAAGGAAGCCTCTTTTACATGCCCGTCACTTCCCCCGCCCCCTCCATATCGGTTGTTACGGACCTCCTTCAATTGCAGGACAAGATCCTGAAGCGCATCCCGGAGGTGGAAAGTGTCTTCGGCAAGGCCGGAAGGGCCGAGACGGCGACAGACCCGGCGCCCCTGGAGATGTTCGAGACGGTCATCAACCTCAAGCCCGAGTCTGCCTGGCGGCCGGGTATGACGGTGGAGAAACTGAAAGACGAGATGAACGACGCCCTTACGATTCCGGGCGTCTCGAACTCGTTCACAATGCCCATAAAGGCAAGGATAGATATGCTGGCGACGGGCATAAGGACGCCTGTGGGCATTAAGGTCCTGGGACCGAACCTCGACGAGTTGGAAAAGGTCGGCCTTGCGATCGAGCACCACATGAAGTCGATCCCCGGGACAAGGAGTGTCTATGCCGAAAGGGTGACTACGGGCTACTTCCTCGACATCACGGTAAAACGTGAAGAGGCCGCGCGCTATGGGCTTACCGTCCAGGACGTGCAGGACGTTATCGAATCCGCCATCGGGGGCATGGACTTAACGACTACAATCGAAGGCAGGGAGCGCTACCCCGTGAACGTCCGCTATGCGAGGGACCTCCGGGGCGATATAGAGCAGTTGAAAAGGGTACTTGTGCCCATTGCACCGACGGGAGGCGCACAACAGGTGGGCGTTGCGGGAGGGGGCACGGGCCCGCCCGGTGCACAGCCTCAGCCGGGCTACAGCAGTCCCCAGTCGAGCCGCGTGCCCCTTGCAGAGCTTGCAGACATAAGGGTAGTGCGCGGGCCGACGAGCATAAAAAGCGAGGAGGGGCTCCTGGCCGAGTACGTTTATGTCGATTTCTCAGGAAGAGACGTAGGCGGCTACGTGGACGAGGCAAAGAAAAAGATGGCCTCCCTGAAGATACCTGAAGGCTACCGCCTTGAGTGGAGCGGGGAGTATGAGTACCTCGTGAAGACCCACCAACGCCTCAAGCTCGTCATCCCCCTGACGTTCTTGATTATCTTCGTGCTTATCTACTTCAACACGAAGTCGGTGACGAAGACGGTCATCGTGCTCCTCGCAGTGCCTTTCTCCCTGGTCGGCTCGTTCTGGTTGCTTTACCTCCTCGGGTACAACATGAGCATAGCCGTCTGGGTGGGGATCATCGCCCTAGCGGGTCTCGATGCGGAGACGGGCGTCGTCATGCTCCTCTACCTGGAGCTTGCCCACAACGAATGGCAGCAAAAAGGGATGTTGAAAACCATCGCCGACCTCAAGGACGCCGTCATGCACGGGGCAGTGAAAAGGATACGCCCGAAGATCATGACCGTCGGGGTGATACTCGCCGGCCTTATCCCTGTCATGTTCAGCCACGGGGCCGGCGCGGACGTGATGAAGAGGATCGCCGCCCCGATGGTCGGCGGCGTCGTCACGTCTACGATACTCGAGCTTGTCATCTACCCTGTCATCTACATGTTGTGGAGAGGCAAGGAGTTCAAGAAAGAGAGGGTGATACCATGAGATCGTTATTTCTCGTCGTCGCGATCCTTCTGATCGTTCCCGGGGTCTGCCTCGCCGCTCGCTATACGGAAACGGCAAAAGCAGGGGATTACTCAGTCCGGGTGACGTTCGACAAAGACCGGCCGGTCTTCGGCCGGAACCGGGTAGAGATAGTCGTGACCGATAAATCATCGGAAGCCGTGGCGGGAGCGCAGGTGAAGGTAGACTACCTCATGCCCTCGCTGCCGGGAAGATCGCCTATGATGGCGTATTCCACGACGGCAAAACCCGTGGCCGGCGGGTACGAGGCCACACTGAGCCTTGGGATGAAAGGCCTCTGGAATGTGGTCGTCTCGATTACGGCGAAACAAAAAACGGAGAAGGCTGTCCTTACATTCGAGGTCAGGTGAATGACGGCTCAAGCCCCAGGTCCCTTATCATCTCCATGTCGAGGCCGGGGTCCCTTCCGGGCGTAGTGAGGTAATCGCCCGTCATCAGGGAGTTCGCGCCTGCCACGATCCCAAGGGGCAGGAGTTGGCGCAGGTTCGCCTCCTTACCGCCGCAGAGCTTGATGTCCTTATCGGGCAGGATAAACCTGAATAGCGATATCGCGACGAGCAATTCGATGGGATGGACGGAAGGGATGCCGAAAAGGGGCGTGCCCGGCCGGGGGTTGAGGATATTCAAGGGGACGGAGTCCACGTCCAATCCTTTTAGCGTCAGGGCGAGCTCGATCCTCTGCTCCATCGACTCTCCCATCCCGATGATGCCGCCGCAGCACGTCTTCAGCCCCGCCTTTTTCGCGGCCAGGATCGTGTCGATGTCTTCCTGGTAGTCGTGGGTCGTGCAGATGTTGTCGAAGAAGCTCCTGGCAGTCTCCAGGTTGTGGTGATACCTGTAAAGGCCGGCCTCTTTGAGGGCCGCGGCCCGCCCGGCGTCGATCATGCCGAGGGAGGCGCAGGGTCTTACTCCCGCCGCCTCGATCTCCCTCACTGCGTCGTAAATCACTTCCCACTCTGCCTCGCTGTCGATGCGGGTGCCGCTCGTGACGATGCCGAACGTGTGCGCCCCCGCCGCCCCGGCCCGGCAAGCGGCAGCCACGATCTCCCCCTTCGGAACGAGGCCGTAAACAGGTGAAGCCGTCTCGTAATGGGCCGACTGGATGCAAAACCTGCAATCCTCCGGGCACTTCCCCGACTTGGCGTTTATGATCCCGCAGACGCTGACCCCCTTCCCTTTGAAGAACTCCCTTATCTCGGAGGCCGCAGCCATGAGCGCGAAGGGCCTTTGCGCGCCTGTCTCGCAGAGCCGGGTCGCTTCCTCCCGGCCGATGTCCCTGCGCTTTATCGCGCGCTCCCTCAGCTTGCTCAGTATGTCGTCCATTTCCGTCCTTCTCCCCTGCCGTTCCAGGCGTCTATTTCTTGTCCGGCCGATAGGATAACATAATCTTGAGTTGAATGGTCAGATATGGCCGGATCACGGGCGCTATGCCAGGCTGCGTCGCCCTTTCCGGCTTTTTTGTGCTATCATTTTTTTATGAGCATACGGTCGGGCGCAGCGGCAGTCGCCGTCATCCTGCTGCTCTGCCTTTGCGGCGTCCCCCACCTTTTCGCCCAGTCCGGGCCACCGGCGGCCCAAAGGGAGACCCTCGTCGCGTACCTTGCCGGACAGGGCATCACCGACGCAAGGGTGCTCGCCGCCATGCGGAAGGTGCCGCGAGAGCTTTTTGTCGACCCGCCTTACCTCGACAGCGCCTATCGCAACACGCCCCTTCCCATCGGCGAGGGCCAGACGATCAGCCAGCCCTTCGTGGTCGCTTTTATGACGCAAGCCCTGAGGCTGAAAGGGGGCGAGAAGGTCCTTGAGGTGGGCACCGGCTCCGGCTACCAGGCAGCGATCCTCGCAGAGACGGCGCGTGAGGTCTACACGGTCGAGATCAAGGAGGGCCTCGCAAAGAAGGCGCAGGCGCGCCTCGACCGCCTTGGATACGACAACGTCCACGTCCTTGTCGGTGACGGCTACGGGGGCCTGCCGCAGCGCGCGCCCTTCAACGCCATAATAGTCACGGCCTCGGCGGGAAAAATTCCCGAGCCTTTGCTGGGCCAGCTCGCCGAGGGCGGCAGGCTCATCATGCCCGTCGGGTCCGATCCTTATAATCAGGAACTCACCCTCGTGGAGAAGAAGGGCGGAAAGCTATACACCACCCTCCTCGGAGACGTAGTCTTCGTGAGGATGAGGGGGGAGGTTGAAAAGGGCAGGTGATGGCCCGGCTCTCCGGGGAATCTTTTGCAAACGGGCGAGGAGCGAAAAGGCCCTCCATCTCTTTTTAGAGTGAAGCCCTTTCCGTTCGGGTTCGGCGAGGGGAGCCTTTATGGCTTCAACTTGTTGATTCCCTGTAGCTTGCTACAGAGATACTATCACCCTCTCCCCACATAAAAGCTGTTTTGTGCGCTCTTTCGTTCCCGCGCTTTTCGCATCCGACTATCATCGTTGGAGCTTTGGCACACCTTATAACAGGCAATTATTGGGGCTCAGCGCCCCCTCCACGAGCTATGCTCGCGGGTCGTCCCCGCTCACAAAAAGCGTTCAGCGGATACCCTGCTGCTTGCAGCAGGGTCATTTAATGCAGGTACCTTGCACCGCTATACCAGATTGATCTGAATCCGTTTGCCCAGCGCCTTGGCGACGCGTTTGAGGGTCGAGATCTTAATGTCTTCTGCGTGGTTCTCGATCCTCGATATGGCTGTCTTCTTGGTATGAACACGGTTGGCTAGCTCTTCTTGGGTCAGACCGGCAGCCTCTCGTGCCTGACGAAGGATTTCCCCGATCTTGAACTGCTCGTAGCCCTCGTCGAATCCTTCGGCGAACCCCCTGTCTTTTTCTTTCCGTTCCTTGATGTATTTGTCTAGATCGCTCATGGATTATGCCTCATCATAAAATTCTTCTTGTAACTTTCAGCCCGCTCTACCTCGCTTCTGGGCGTTTTTTGGCTTTTTTTAGAGAAGCCGTGGGTGAGGACGATAACACCCTTCTGAAAAAAGAAACCGAGAAAGCGATATATGTTGGGTCCTGATTGTACCCGGCACTCCCATATGTCGTCCGTCCCTTCGAGCTTCTTGAAATAGATGGAGGGAACCGTCTCCAGTTCCTGTATTAGCTTGAGGACCCAGACAACCTTTTGGGCCGTCTTGGCCGGCAAGGTATCAAGGAACTCTTGGGTCGGACATCTTTCGTTCTCAGTCTTATAGAAATCGATCCTGCGCTTGTCCACCGGAATAGGTTAACATGTATGTTAACTGCTTTCAAGGGGTAAGTCTATGCTATCCTTCCTGTGACTCCTATTGACCCCCGGCTTTGCCTGGGGGTGTATGATTACACAATAAAGTCGGCGCAATCCCCTTAGAACCTGTAATACCACCATATGTCGAAGGCTTCGTTCTTGATCTTATCCCTGATGTGCTCTTTTTCCTTGACGATGTAGTCCCTCGACTGGCTTGCGATCTCTTTCGGGTAGTGACCGAGGAGATACTCCTCCTCGGTCATGAAGATGCCGGCGTTTTTGAGCCTGCCCCGGAGGTGCTCTGTGCTGTCCGGCTTCATCATGAGAAAATGGGGGTAGTAGTACAGGGGGATGAAGGGGAAGCAGCGGTGCCTCACCCCCTCCCTGGCGCGGTACATGATCTTGAGCCGCTCGACGTAGCCCTCGCGGCCGTCCTTTTCGAGCATCGCGTCCACATCTGAAGCGGTAAAGCCTTCCGCCTCCATGATGTCGGAGAAGGCGGCGAAGTGGACGAGGCAGGCGTACTGGGTGACGTTGAGGATGCCCCGGAAAAGGAGCTTCCTGCGCGCAAGCCTGTCGATATCGTCGTAGAAGCGCATGATGCCCCTTACGCGCCGGCGCGTCTCCTCTCCGTCCGCGATGCTGAGCAGGCCGCCTTCCCTCTTGACTATGCCGCGGCCTACGAGGGCCTCTATGGCTCTGCGCGCGTAGTCCCTGTCCGGCAGGCTCTCGACGAGCGCCTCCTCCCTGCGCCCGGCCCCTTCATTCATGAGAAGGTGCAAGACGCGCGGTATGGCGGGCGCGTCGAGAAGGACGTTGAAGCTGGCCATAGGTTGACTTGGTCCCCCGTCTAATCTATATTATTCACGTTATCGAATTGCTGAAGTTATCACGAGCCAAAACCAACGGTCGAGGAAAATGCTCAACACTACAACAAGAAAGAACGCCGAGCTGCTGGAACGTTACCATTCAATCCCCATTTCATACCTATTAAGATACTCCATACTCAGGAGGATTGAAAGGGGAGAGGAGGTCCTGGAGGAGATCCAGGGCAGGGTGGAGGTAAAGCAGGACGTCATACGGGCGCTCCTGTCGGGCTCGCAGCCCTACCTCGTATCCGAGGAGGGGACGGGCAAGACGCGCCTGGCCCGCTCGATAAGCAGGCTCCTTTTGCCGGTGCCGAAGATCGGCGGATGCCCTTACAACGACGACCCCAAGTGGCCGAAAGAGCGCATGTGCCCCCGCTGCCGGGAAAGCGCGGACCCTGCGGCCGAGTTCGGCATAGAGTGGGTAAGCGGCCAGGAGAGGTTTTCCAGGATACAGGGCAACGAGTATACGAACGAGGCGAAGCTCCTCGGCTTGAAGGACATACAGGCCATCGCGCGGGGGATGAGCCCGAAAGACCCGCTGGCCTTCGCCGGGACGGGCGTCTTCCGGGCCAACCGGGGCATCCTCTTCATCGACGAGCTGCCTGCCATAAGGACGAAGGTGCAGGTCCTGCTCCATCCGATCATCGAGGAGAAAAAGGCGATACTTGAGGAGTACAACTGGGAATACCCCCTCGACCTGCTCGTCGTCTCTACGGGGAACCCGGAGGGATTCTCCCACGTCAACGAGGTGCCGAGGCCGCTCCTCGACAGGCTGGAGACGGTCTACATGGACCTGCCCGACGAGGAGACGGAATTTGCGATCATGCTGATGGAGCGCTTCGGGGGGAAAGACGGGTCGGGGCCTGCCGAGGTCTTCCCTACGGAGTTCCCCAGGATGGAGGACGCGAAGCGGCGCGTGCTGGCGCCCTGGTGGATGCTGTCGCTCATCAACAAGTCGGCGAGGCAGAGCAGGACGTGCCGCTGGCTTGACAAGAAGGCGAGCATCAGGGGCACGACGCGGGCCATCGACCACACCTATTCCTCAACGGAGATGGACAGGCGGCGGGTGACGCGCCTTGCGGACGTGACGGCCGGGCTTAAGCTCGCGCTGCGGGGCCGCGTCCAGCTCCGCCAGGACCTCGTCGATTTCGAAAACCCCAGGGAGACGATGCGGAAGGTGGACGAGCTGTCGGAAGACCTCGTGCGCAACGGCCTTCTCGATTTGGGCAACGAGATCGCAGCGGCGTGGGACAGGGAGCGGATGGAGAAAGAAGCGGCGGCGCTCGTCGATCTGCCAGGCCGGGAATGGCCGGGCTTCATGCGGGGGTCGGCGGTGCTGAGGGAAAGGCTCCAGGAGATAGAGAATATGGGCAGGGAGCGGTACAGGCTCGACAGGGCGGTCTCCGAAGACGAGGACCTGCTCCGCGAGGTCGAGCGCTCAAGCGATGTCCAGGCCGAGTATCTCATGTCCGCCGCGGAGTTCATCGTCAACGTCTGCGCAGCCAAGAAGTGGGTCTACCTGCAGGACGCGCACGACTTTTACGTGCCGAAGGAGATTTCCTGGGCCCAAAAAGGGACATGGAGATAAAGAGGAACATCCGGATAGATACCTTATGCAGCCGTTGTCTCGGCTGTAGCGAGGGGGGCGGCGACGAGAGCACGCTCTACGACCTCGCCCACATGGACGACCGGACCGTCTCCAACCTCGTCAACGAGTGCCAGCGGGGCGCGAACGGCCTGCAGGAGAAGGCCCGCCGCAACGCAAGAAAGCGGCTCGAAGAGAGCCGGGAGGCGATGCAGTCGAAGAAGGGGGAGCTTCGCGACCTTAAGGAAGATTTCTCGTACAAGCTCCTAGAACAGCTCGCGGCCGGCGGCGAATCGGAGGACCTCCTTGCGGAGTACCTGGGAAACGATTACCGGAAGCGCCTTGAGGAAGAGCTTGCGATGCTCGACCGCACGGAAGAGTCGATACAGCCGGAGGACGTCGAGAACAGCCTTAAGGAGTATGTCGAGAAGGACCTCATAGAGATCGACGAGGACGGGGTAAAGATCACCCCCAGGGGCTCGAACAAGCTCGCCAGGTACGTCCTCCGCCGCATCTGGGAGAACCTGGCCGCCGCCCATCCCGGCGCAAACGCCACGAAGGAAGAAGGCTTCGGCATGAGCGAAGGCTTCGCCCACAGGAAATACGAGTTCGGCGACGAGTTCTTCAAGATCGACATGGAGACTACCCTCCTTTCCGCCCTGGAGAGGGGCAAAAAGCGGGAAGATCGCATCGAGTTCGACCAGGAAGACCTCTTCGTCAAAGAGACGATCGTAGACACGAAGCTCTGCGTCGGCCTCATCATCGACGAGAGCGGGAGCATGAGCGGCGACAAGATGCACGCGGCCATGGACATCTCCCTTGCCCTTTCCGAGCTTATGCGAAGGAACTCGCGGGACAGGATAAGGCTTTTCCTCTTCTCGAACCAGGTGCGGGAAATGGCTTACTGGGACATGCTCAACGTGACGTTCGCCGGCGGCACTACGGACATAAGGCGCGCTCTGCGCCGCTTCAGGACTGCGTGCGCGGGTGAGAGCGGCGAGAAACAGGTCTACCTCATCACCGACACGGAGCCGAACTGCGAGGACGGGAAATATATAGGCTTCGAGAAGGCGACCCTCGGCGTTCTCCAGGAGGCGATCATCTACCAGAAAGAGGGCATCACGCTCAATATAATCATGCTCGACAACACGCCGCACCTGCGGGAGTTCGCCTCCGTCCTCGCCAGGCGCAACCTCGGAAGGGTCTTTTTCGCCGAGCCGAAGGAGCTGGGGCGGGTCGTCATGGAGGACTACCTGAGGACCCGAAAGAGGCAGCGGCTGAAGAAAGCGATATAGCCTAGGGTTGCGGAGGGGTTGGGGCGAGGCATATTTTTTCACACGTTCGTGCCCGCGCGCTTTCAACTCTACGTTCGCAGGCGGCAACCCCCTCCGATAGACAAAAATACTCAAAAGCTCATAATGACGTCACATATCCCACACTATGTAGAAGTACAGCCCGCTCTTGCCGCCGCTTCACGAATGCTCTTTATTCCACTCGCGGCGGCAGCGGCTGGGGCGGGCCTCGGCTTACAGTGAGATAGAGTACGGGTATGAAGATTGATATTACGATGAAAGCGTGCATTGGCGAGCCCGGGGAGCGCCTCAAGGAATCGATGATAGGCGGATGCACTGTGAGACGTGTCGGCCGGAGATCGTACATAGGTACATCGGAGGCCACGCGGCGAGCAGGGCGCCGCATGGCGCGATTCCGCCAGAGGCGCGAGTCCAAGCCGCCAGGAGCATTGGTTTATCGTCTTCGTTACAACGCTTTGTCCCGCCCCCTGCGGAGCACCTTATGCTCCTTGCCCGCGAGCAGCCGCTTGATGTTCTCCCTGTGCTTCACGATTATCATGACCGCCATGATCGCAGACGCCGCGACGTAGGAGGGCGGCGCGCGTAAGGCCGCAAGCACGAAGGGCATGAGGACAGCGCCGCACATCGAGCCGAGTGAGACGTACCCTCCGGCGAGGAAGACGGCAAGGAAGACGGCCAATACGATGAGCGCTGCGATAGGGCCGAGGGCGAGGAAGACGCCCAGGGCCGTGGCGACGCCCTTGCCGCCCCTGAATTTGAGATAGAGGGGGAAAAGGTGGCCTGCGAAAACGGCAAGCCCCGCGGCTGCTACAACCCCTTCGGCCTGACCCGTCTCTATGGCGAGGCACACCGGGATGAAGCCTTTCAGTATGTCGCAGAGGAGCGTGATTATGCCCGCCGCCTTGCCCGCGGCCCGCATCACGTTCGTCGCGCCTATGTTGCCGCTTCCGACCTTCCTGGGGTCTGCGCCCCTTCCCTTCGCGAGCATCAGGCCGACGGGCACGGAGCCGAGCAGGTACGACCCGACCACCCATGCAATCGACAGCGCCATATCGTCCATCCCTCTCTAAGACCGCCGGTATTTTTCGTTCAGGAGCCTCTTGAAGCGCGGCGCGTACACGATATCGAAGGTCTCATCCTTTCCGGGGAAAAGGCCCAGGGCGAACCGCTTGACCCCTTCGACCACGAGTATCGCCTGGTCGTGGGAAAGCTCCTGCGTCCTGATATATTCCAGGCTGAAATCTACCATGAAGCGCAGCCGCCTCACCTTCTTGTTTTCTTCCCTGAGGTCGTCATCCATGCCTTTTCGCTCGCTTATCCGGCGCGCCGCTCCTTGCGGCGGCCCTCTTTGGTAAAAAGCTGGGCATAAAGCCACAGGCCGATGCCGAAGGTAATCGACGCGTCGGCCACGTTGAAGGCGGGCCAGTAGTACGTCTTGTACGACACGAGTATAAAATCGACGACCGACCCGTAAGCGATCCTGTCGTACATGTTGCCCAGGGCCCCGGCGAGGACGAACGTGAGGGCGAGCCTCGTCAGAAGGGGCAGCCTGCGACTGATAAGATAGTATGCCAGGCCCGCGATGATCGCCAGGGGGATGCAAAGAAATATATAGCGGCCCGCGTCGCTCTGCGACATCATCCCGAAGAGGCCGCCCTTGTTCTGCCAGTGGACTATCGAGAGCCACGATGAGAGGTGCAGGGCGCCGCCTAAGGGCAGGCCGTCCTGCACGAGGAGCTTCGTCCACCTGTCCAGGAAGAAGACAGGCGGGATTATAAAGAGATGAGCGTATCTCTGCATCGGCCGCAGATATTCGGGTAGGCCCCGGTCGCTTCGACGTCCGTTGCGTACTGCCAGCACCGCTCGCACTTTTGGCCGTCCGCCCTCAGTACCTCGATGTTAAGCTCGTCCGCCTTCGCAAGCTCTACCTGGGAGACGATGAGCACCTCTTTCAGCTCGTCCCCAAGCTTCAGGAGTATCTCGTACTCAGGCCCCGGCGCGGCGAGCGCCACCTTCGCATCGAGCGGATGGCCGATGACCTTCTGGTTGCGTTTCTCCTCGATCTTCTTGTTGACCGCCTCCCTGACGGACCAGATCGTCTCCCACTCCGCCTCAAGACCGGGGTCGATCAAAGCGCGGTCGGCCGCGGGCATCGGGGCAAGGTGGACCGATTCCTCGGAGACGAGGGGCCGCATGTACGACCACATCTCCTCCGTCGTGAAAGACAGGATGGGCGCGGCGAGCTTGAGGAGCGCAACGAGGCTCTCGAAGACGACCGTCTGCGACGCCCTGCGCTTAACGGAATCTTTTTCCCCGACGTACATCCTGTCCTTGATGATGTCGAGGTAAAGGGCGGAGAGATCGACGGTGCAGAAGTTCTGGATGCTGTGGTAGATCAGGTGGAAGGCGTATGTCTCGTAGGCGGTCCGCACCCTCTCGATCATCTTCTGGAGCCTGGAGAGGAGCCACCTGTCCAGCGAAGAGAGCTGCGCGTAATCGACCGCGTTCTTGGCGGGGTCGAAATCCTCCGCGATGTTCGCATGGAGGAACCTGAAGGTGTTCCTGACACGCCTGTAGGTCTCTATGATCCGGTCGATGATCTCCTTCGATATCCTTATGTCGTCCCTGTAGTCCTCGTAGGTCACCCACAGGCGCAAGATCTCCGCTCCGTACTTGTCGATGATTTCCGATGGCGCGATCACGTTGCCTACGGTCTTCGACATCTTCCTGCCCTTGCCGTCTACCACGAAGCCGTGGGTAAGCACCGAGCGGTAGGGGGCCGTCTCGTCGTTGCCGACGGACACCAAAAGGGAGCTGTGGAACCACCCGCGATGCTGGTCGCTCCCCTCCAGGTACATATCGGCGGGGAACTTAAGCTCAGGCCGCTTCTTGCAGACTGCCGCGAAGCTGGAGCCGGAGTCGAACCAGACGTCGAGGATGTCTTCTTCTTTTACGAACGTGCGGTTGCCGCAGGCGCAGGTAGCACCTTCGGGCAGGAAATAGGCCGCCTCCTTCTCGAACCAGATGTCCGCCCCGTGCCTGCCGACTTCGTCGATGATCCTGTCGAAGGTCTCCCTGCTCCAGTAAGGCTCCCTGCACGCCTCGCAGTAGAATATCGTGATGGGCACGCCCCACGTCCTCTGGCGCGAGATGCACCAGTCGGGCCGGACGCTGAGCATGTTGTAGATCCGCTCCTTCCCCCACGCGGGTATCCACTCCACCGTGTCTATGGCGGCAAGGGCGTTCTTCCGCAGGCCGTTCTGCTCCATCGAGACGAACCACTGCTCGGTCGCCCTGAATATGACGGACTTCTTGCACCTCCAGCAGTGGGGGTAGGAATGCTCGATCTCCTCCGAGAAGAGGATAACCCCCATCTCCTTGAGCTTTTCGATGATTATGGCGTTCGCCTCGAAGACGTTCAGCCCGCCGAAGTATGGGATGTCCTTGCTGAGCGCCCCTTTTTCATCGACAGGGGAGTAAACGTCGAGGCCGTATTCGAGGCCCGTCGCGTAGTCCTCCTCGCCGTGGCCTGGCGCTGTGTGGACAGCGCCGGTGCCCACGTCCTTCGTCACGTAGTCGGCGAAGACGACGACCGACCTCCTGTCGATGAAGGGGTGGCTGAAGTGGAGGTCCTTGAGCGTCTGCGGGGCAATCTCGCCGATGATGCGCCAATCCTTTATACCCGCCTTGCCCATGATCTCTTCGACGAGCTCCCTCACCGCGATATAGATATCGTGGGCCGTCTCGACGGCGACGTAGGTGAAATCGGGGTTTATGGCGATGGCGAGGTTCGCAGGCAAGGTCCAGGGCGTAGTCGTCCATATGAGCATGGAGATCGGCTTATCCGGGTAGCCCTTGAAAAAATCGGTGCGCGCAACGAGGGGGAACTTGACGCAGATGGAGGGCGATGTCTCCATCTCGTACTCGATCTCCGCCTCGGCCAGGGCAGTCCGGCAGTTGATGCACCAGTAAACGGGCTTCTTCTTCCGGTAGACGTCGCCACGCTCGAAGAACTTCGCCGCCTCCTCGATGATCGTGGCCTGGTAGCCGTAATCCATCGTGATGTACGGGTGGCCCCAGTCGCCGACCCCGCCCAGCCTTTTAAACTCCTCGCGCTGGATGTCGAGGAAACGCGCCGCGTACTCCCGGCAGTACGCCCTGACCTCCATCTTCGTCATGGCCGTCTGCCGGGCCTTCATCTCCTTCTCCGCCTGGTGCTCTATGGGCAGGCCGTGACAATCCCAGCCGGGCACGTAGTCGGAGCGCAGGCCGGTCATAAACTTTGACTTTATGATGATGTCCTTCAGGATCTTGTTGAGCGCAGTCCCTAAATGGATGTGGCCGTTCGCATAAGGCGGGCCGTCGTGGAGGATGAACCGGGGCGCGTCCGCGCGCAGCCGCGTCAGCTTGCCGTAAAGGTCGATCTCGTTCCAGAAGCGGAGTATCTGCGGCTCCTTCACGGGCAGGTTGCCCCGCATGGGGAAAGGGGTCTTCGGGAGGTTCAGCGTAGATTTATAGTCCATCCTTTCGTCCTTTCTTCGAGCCATTCCGGGTTCACGTCGTCGAAAAGGGCATCCTTCTCTTCGATGGCCCTATCCCTGTGCGATTTCAGTAACAGTAGCACAAAGCGGCCGAAGGCTGCAAGCCAAATGGGAGCGCGGACCAGGGCAAGCGCATTTGAACTTTCGTTGCACGTAATGGAAGGGAGCGTATCTCCCTCACTTCTCCACGCTCAGGTTCAAATGCGCTTGCCCTTTCCTGCAGGGCCTTCACGATTGTTTTTTAAGACTCAACGCCTTAGACTATTATGCAGGCTTGCTGGCTCCCGTCAGGCCGTATCGAAGGGCCGGGCAGACTTTCGGCCGAGGCTCCGACGCTCGAAAACAAAGATTGGGCAGACACCGCAAAAGGAGGACCGGATGGCGACAGAATATGAGAAGTGGTTTCGTGAGCTGCAGGTAAAGAGGACGATAGATGCGCTGAAAAAGAACAATTTCGACGCCAGGTTCGCACCGGATGGGGCGGATGCGCTGAAACAGATCTTCTCGATGGTGCCGGAAGGGGCGACCGTGGGCGTCGGGGGGTCGGTGACGCTCGGCCAGATAGGGTTTTTCGACGAGGCCAAGAAGCACAAGGTGACGCTCCTCAACCCTGCGACCCCCGGCCTCTCGCCCGATGACGCCCTCAAGATGCGCAAGGACATCCTCACGGCGGACGTCTTCCTGGCGAGCAGCAACGCAGTCACCGAGGACGGGGAGCTGTACAACGTCGACGCAACGGGGAACCGGGTGGGGGCGATGACCTTCGGCCCGAAAAAGGTGATCCTCGTATGCGGGGTCAACAAGATCGTCAAGGACATCGCAGAGGCGGAGGCGCGGGTCCGGGACTGGACCTCCCCGATGAACGCCAGGCGGCTTTCGTACAAGACGCCGTGCGCAGAGACGGGGGAATGCATGGACTGCTCCTCGCCCCAGAGGATATGCAATATTTACGTAATCTTCGCCAAGAAGCCGGCGCGGACGGACATGACGGTCCTGCTGGTAGGGGAGACGCTGGGGTTCTAGAGGGGCGAAGGCGGCCTAAATAGTCATGGTGTAGCCCTGTTTTGCCAACTGGCCGACCTGGGCCAGGTAGTTTTTAAGCAGGCTGGCCGTCGACCTGTTCTGCGCCGCCGCCGTCCCTGAACTGCTCGCGGTGTTGCTCGCCGGAGATCGCAGGTTGACGAGCGACGAGGTTGAGATAGAGAACAGGCCGGGGGCGGTCCCGGCCGACAGGGCGGCTGCGAACTCGCTGGGGCTGATGACCCCGTCACCGTTCGTGTCGGCCTTCGCGAATGCCTGGTCCAGGGTCGGGCTGCCCTTGGAGGCGCCGGTCAAGCCCTTTCTGCCGGCGCTCATGGCGGCCGTTATCTCCTTCTTGTCGATCACCCCGTCACCGTTCGTGTCGAGCCGGCCAAACAAGACCTGTCTCAACTGCGACATCGTGCTCCATCCACTTGAGCTTGCGCTCGTAATGCCGCTTACCATGACAACCTCCTTTCCGGCCGTCTGTCTCTTTCCTTGCGGACGGCTGTGCATGATGCCCTGCAAAGTAGGGGCCACGGCACACAGGCCGAAAAGACGCGGAAAATCGGCCTTAAGGCAGGGGAAAATAATTCCCCATGCGGAAAGAAATTCCTGGTCTTCCTTATGCCGGGGCCAGCGGGTCTTTGTGAGCGGGGACGACCCGCAAGCGGGTACCCCGACGAGCTTTGCTCGTGGAGGGGGCGCCAGGGCACCCGCGCGGCGGCACGCCGCGTGGGTCGCCAATAATTGCCTGTCCTAAGGCACGCCAAAGCTCCAAGGATGATAGTCGGATGCAAAAGGCACGGGAACGAAAAAGAGCGTAAAACGGCTTTTATGTGGAGAGAGTAATGGTATCCCTGTAGCAAGCTACAGGGAATCAACAAGTTGGCGAGAGGCGGACGCGGCGCGCTATGTCCGGGACCGCCCTTATATCGTCCGCAATGTATGCGGCCCCTGCGCCCTCAAGGTCGGTCCTCGTAGTCCTGCCTGCAAGCAGCCCGACCGTATGGACCCCGGATGCATTGCCTGCGATCATGTCCGTCGGGTGGTCGCCTACGAGCAGGGCATCGCGCGCCTCTACGCCGAGCGCCGCCAGGACCGCCCGGACGTGGGCCGGCTCGGGCTTCACCGCCCGCACGTCGTCCCTCGTCGCAACGGCATCGACGTAGGTCCTTATGTCGGGGAAGACCTTTTCGACGGCGGCCGTGCAGTTCCTCGTAATCACGCCTATCAGGAGACCTTCGCGCCGCAGGGCCGCAAGCACGTCCCGCGTATACGGGTAGACCTCCTTGCCGGAGGCCGCTTCGACTTCCATGCGGCAAAGTACGCCCAGGGCCTCCTTCCTGAAGGCGTCCCCCTTGTCGCCTATCAGCCCTTCAATGGCGTAGATCATCTCCAGGATGTAGAGGCCGTCGAGGCGGCGGACTGCGTCAGCAGAGGCATACCTTGCGGCTATGGCCTCGATCGCCTTCCGCATCGCCCCGAAATCGAGGGTCAGCTCGGTGAGGGTGCCGTCGAAGTCGAAGATCACGGCCTTAAGCATCAGGCGTCGCCGACGTACCGCGCGGTCCCGATGTGGAAGAGGCCTTTCATGGTAAGCCGCAGGTTGGGGATGACGGGCAGCGAGAGGAACGACATCTGGGAGAAGGGGTTTTTCATGCGGATGCCCATCTGCCTGGCCAGCCGGTCGAGGGCACGCTCGCGCGCAAGGAGGGACGGGGCGTCAAGGTCCGAGATGATGCCTAAATACGGCATGGGCAGGACGAGGGCGGACCCCCTGTGCGAGGCGGCCATACCTCCCCCGGATGACTTCAGCAGGCCGAAGACCTTGCGGATGTCGTCCGGGTTGTCGCCTACGATGACGAGGTTGTGGCTGTCGTGGGCGTAGGTGGTGCCGATGGCGCCGCCTTTGAGGCCGAACCCGTGCACCAGGCAGAAGCCGTATGCCGGGTCTGCCCTGTAGCGGTCGAAGACGTACGCGAAGACGAGGTCCCTTTCGTGGTCGCAGGCGAGATAGCCGTCCTCTGTTGGCACGTCCACCACCAGGTCTTCCGTTATGATCGAGCCTTCCCTGACGCCTATGGCGCGCACCTTCCCCGCGCCGGCCTTTTTGCGGAACCCGTCTTTGGGGAAAGGCGCCGTGTTGAGCTTCGAGGAGGCGCGGCCGTCGGCCGGTCCGTCACCCGTTGCAGTGATGTCGTCGCCTTCCCTGTAAACAACGCGCCCGTCCTTGACCGTTGCCAGGACGCGCATCTGCTCCGGCCTGTCGAAGACAACGAGGTCCGCGCGCCTCCCGACGGCGAGCCGCGCCCGGTCCACGAGGCCGAAGTACGCGGCGGGGTTCGCAGTGACGAGCCTGAGCGCCCTGAAAATGGGGACCTTCAGAGGTGACGAGCAGGCTGACCAGGCGGTCGAGGTGGCCGGACTCGAAGAGGTCGCGGGCGGAGACATCGTCCGTGCACAGGGACAGGCTCGCAAGGTTGCCCGGCCGGATCAGGCCGGCGAGGTTCGACAGGTCGCGGCTGACCGAGCCTTCCCGCAGGAACAAGTGCATCCCCGCCTTCAGCTTTTCCTCTCCTTCTGCTGCCTGGGTGACCTCGTGGTCCGAATAGATGCCCGCAGACATGTATCGGTCGAGGTCGTCCCCCGAAAGGCCCGGGGCGTGGCCGTCGACGGGCTTGCCGGCAAATAGCGCGATCTTTTGCATGATCGCCTTGCTCCGCCCTATGACGGCAGGCACGTCCATCACCTCTCCGAGGCCTATCACCCCTTTCATCCGCTTAAGCCGCCTCATCTCGGCGACGCCTATAACGCCTGCCCCCGATTCCCAGGGGCACGACGGCACGCACGAAGGGGCCATGACGAAAAGGTCGAGGGGAAGACGCTCCGCAAGCGCAAGATACCAGGCGAAGCGCCTCCATGCCGCCCGCGTTGGCCGTCTCGTGGAGGTCGGTTACGACGGTCGTCGTGCCGTGGGCAAGAAAGGCCTTGAAATAGCGGGCCGGCAGGAGGTGCAGCCCCTCTACGTGGAGGTGGCTGTCGATGAAGCCGGTCGAGACGTAGCAGCCTTCCGCGTCTATGACCTCGGCCGCATCAGAGGCCGAAAAAGACGCAATCCTCCCGTCTGCGATGGAAAGGTCGGTCTTTTCGCCCCTCTCGTTGAGCGGGTCGGCGAGGATGGCGTTTCTTATGAGAAGGTCCGCTATCCGTCCTATGAGAGGTCAATCCTTCTTACGTCGATGACATTGGGTATTTTCGATATCTCTTTCAGCAGCCCGTCATCGATCTCGTTATCTACGTCGATCAGGCATAGCACCAGGCCGCCCTGCTCTTCCCTGCCCAGATGTATCCTGGCGATATTTATGCCTCTCTTCGCCAGCGTCGTGCCCAGCCCGCCGACCGTGCCCGGCTTGTCTTTGCCGAGGATAAAGAGCACGTTCCCGGTCAGCTCCGAATCGACGGCGATGTGGTTCACCCTGAGGAGTCTCGGCTCCTTCTTGCCCAAAAGCGTGCCGTAGACCGCGTTCTCGCCGTTCTTCCCGGTGAGCTTTATGGCGAGGAGGCTCGTGAAGTCCTCGTGCTCCTTTTCCTTGATCTCCTTGATCTTGATGCCCCGCGACTGCGCTATGAGGCGGGCGTTTACGTAATTCACGTCCGTGACGTGGGGGGTCAGTATGCTCTTCACGATGCCCTGCGTCAGGATCTTCGTCTCCACCTCGCCGATGGCGCCTGAGTACTCGATCTCCACCTGCTTGATGGGCGGCTCCGTGATAAGCGAGACGAACCGCGCGAGCCTCTCGGAGAGGGCGAGGTACGGGGATATCTGGGCGAGCACCTCCCTGGAGACGCCCGGCGCGTTCACGCTGTTCTTTATCACGCCGTTCAGCGCGAAATCTACGATCTGGTTAGCGATGTCGATGGCGACCTTGCTCTGCGCCTCCTTCGTCGATGCGCCGAGGTGCGGG
This sequence comes from uncultured delta proteobacterium, assembly GCA_963835595.1. Classification (GTDB taxonomy): domain Bacteria; phylum Desulfobacterota; class Syntrophorhabdia; order Syntrophorhabdales; family WCHB1-27; genus CAWEPK01. The sequence continues at coordinate 1,234,037 of CAWIGL010000002.1, forward strand.
GTCGCCACCACCTTTTCGGACATGACCAGAGGGTGGTCCTTGGGCGGCGGCTCCTGCTCGAAGACGTCGAGGGCCGCCCCGGCGACCTGCCCCTCCTCGATCGTCCGGTACAGGTCTTTCTCGTTGATGATGCCGCCCCGCGCCGTGTTGACGATGAAGACGCCTTTCTTCGTCTTGGCGAGGTTGCCCTTGTTGATAAGGTTCTTCGTCTCCTTGAGCATCGGCAGGTGGACAGTTATGAAATCGCTCCTCGCAAGGAGCGTATCCAGGTCTACGAGCTCGATGCCCTTCTGGGCGGCCGCCTCCTTCGTGACGTAGAGGTCGTAGGCCAATACCTTCATGCCGAGGGCGACGCCTTTCTCTGCGACGATCATCCCGATGTTGCCTATGCCTATGACGCCCAGGGTCTTATCGTAGACCTCCACGCCCATCAGGAGCTTCTTCTCCCACTTCCCCTCCTTCATCGTGCGGTCTGCGAGGGCCACCTTTCTGGCGAGGGCGAAGATGAGGGCCAGGGCGTGCTCGGCAGCGGCGAGGGCGTTGCCCTGCGGCGTGTTCATGACTACGATCCCTTTCTCGGTCGCAGCCTCGACATCGACGTTGTCCACGCCGATGCCCGCCCTGCCGATCACCTTAAGCCTGTCCGCCTTTTGGATGATCTCCTTCGTTACCTTCGTCGCGCTCCGCACGATGAGGGCGTCGTATCCCCCGATAATGGCTTGCAGCTCTTCCTTCTTCAGGTCGGTCTTCACGTCCACGTCCAGCTTGTTGGACTTGAGGATTTCGACCGCCTTATCGGACATCGCGTCTGCGATCAGTATCTTCATGGCCTCTCCTTTACCCGTCTTTCAAGGAGTCGGTCGCGGCAGCGACGCCCTTGCCCATCTCGAACTTGTACCCGAGGTCGCGCAGCGTGAACTCCAGGGCCGCGATTGCGGTGATCACGTCGTACTTGTCGGCATATCCCAGCGTCGCGATCCTGAAGATCTTTCCCTTGAGCTGGTCCTGGCCGCCAGCGCCCGTGACTCCGTATTTCTTCCAGAGGGTCTTGTAAATGGCCTGCCCGTCGATGCCAACGGGTGCTACAATCGCCGTTACCGCAGGGCTTGGCGACTTGGCGAAGACCTTGAGGCCGAGGGCCGTCGCCCCGGTCCTCGTCGCGGCAGCCAGCTTGTCGATCCTTTTGTAGATGTTCTCAAGGCCCTCCTGCTTTATCATGCGCAGCGATTCCAATAAGCCCGCGATCAGCGAGATGGCGGGCGTGAAATTCGTCTGGTTCTTCTCCAGGTTTGTCCGCTCTTTCGCCCAGTTGAAGTAGAATTTCGGCAGCTTAGACGTTTTGTTGAACCCCCATGCCTTGTCGCTGACTGCGGCGAAGGCCAGCCCAGGCGGCAGCATCAATGCCTTCTGCGAGCCGCCCACGAGCACATCGATGTTCCAGGCGTCAAGGGGCAGCTCGAAGACGCCGACGCCCGTAATGCCGTCTACTACCATGAGCGTGTTGGGGTAGTTCTTTACGATGGCTGCGACTTCCTTTACGGGGAACTTCACGCCCGTCGAGGTCTCCGTCGCCTGCATATAGACCGCCTTCACTTCGGGGTTCGCCTTCAGCGTCTTCTCGACGAGGGCAGGGTCGAGGGCGTCGCCCCAGGGAAGGTCGATGTTGATCGCCTCCACTCCGTAGGCCTTGCATATATTGGCCCACCTCTCCCCGAACTTACCGCTCCTTATACAGATAGCCCTGTCATGCGCGGAAAGGGCGTTGGTTACGGCGCTTTCCATGGCGCCCGTGCCCGACGAGGCGAAGATGAGGACCTCGCTCTTCGTGCCGAAAACGTACTTAAGGTTTGCCCTCACCTCTTCCATTACCGCCTCGAAAAGCGGGTTGCGGTGATGGAGGATCGGTTCCGCCATTTTCAGAAGCACTTCCGGCGGGATGGTGGTGGGGCCGGGCGCCAGCAGATATCTCTTCTCCATGTATTCCTCCTTCTATTTCTATACCAATTGCCGCAGAACATCCGTGGGGGACACCGGTCGTGCCTTGATTGCTCGATTGCCTTCCTTCCGGTTTTCTTCGGCGTCTATATTGTAAGAGATTTTGACCGAAAACGTCAAGGAAAACGGGCAAAATCGGGACGCTGGGGCGCGCGGGCGACCTGTTGCGGCCGGAAACAGGCCATTTTGCCCGTAAAGGTTTGTATACAGAAAAAGGGGGAGTCCGCGGCCCGTGGAACAAATTCCCCATGCATTGCCTCCCGATGTGGTATTATATTTGTTCAATGGATAGGATTTATTTCGACCATGCAGCGACGACGCCCGTCGACCCGAGGGTCATGGATGCGATGCGCCCGTATTTCACCGAGCATTTCGGGAACCCCTCGTCGGTGCTCCTGGAGGAAGGGGCCGAGCCGCAAAAGGCCCTTAAGGAGGCAAGGGCGCAGGTTGCAAGCCTCCTGAACGCCTCCGCCGATGAGATCGTCTTCACGGGGTCGGCGACGGAGTCGAACAACCTTGCCGTGAAGGGGCTTGCCCTGGCAAACAGGCAGAAGGGCAATAGGATACTCTTCTCCGAGATCGAGCATTACTCGATCATGCACCAGGCCGATTTCCTGAAAAGCCTCGGCTTCGAGGTGGACTACGTCAGGGTGGACCCTTACGGCATCGTCGATCTGGAAGACCTTAAGAGAAAGGCAGTGCCCGGCACGGTCCTCGTGTCGGTGATGCACGCAAACCTTGAGATAGGCACGATAGAGCCCGTCAGGGAGATCGCCCTTTTCCTGAAAGGACGGGGCATCCTCTTTCACTCGGACGGGGCGGGTACGTGCGGCATGATACCTGTGGATGCGGCCGACCTCATGGTCGATTCGATGACCGTCTCCGCCCACCAGTTCTACGGTCCGAAAGGGGCTGCGGCCCTTTATTTGCGGAAAGGGACAGCCCTGCGGCCTATCGTCCAGGGCGGCTACCAGGAAATGGGCTACAGGGCGGGCACGGAGAACGTGCCTGCCATCGTCGGCTTTGGCGAGGCGTGCAGGATAGCGGCATCGGAGATGGCGGAAAGGGTGGAAAGGCTCACCACCCTGGGTCAAAAGCTGTGGAAGGGAATAGAGAAGCAGATCGATTATCTCCACTTTACGGGCCACCCTGCGTTGAGGCTCCCAGGCCACGTCAGCTTCTGGATAGAGTTCGTCGAGGGCGAGTCTTTGCTTTTGTGGCTCAACCTGAACGGCATAGCCTCTGCGAGTGGGAGCGCCTGCGCCTCGAACGTCCTCGCAGCAGACGAGACCGGGCTGAAGGCGTCTCACGTGCTCACGGCTGTCGGCGTGCCCCCGGAGATATGCCACGGCTCGATAGCCTTCACGCTCGGCAGGGAAAACACGGAAGCGGAGGTCGATTTCACCCTCTCGGTCCTGCCCGGCATAGTGGAGAGGCTGAGAGAGATGTCGCCCCTTTATCAAAAAGCGCTAGGAGGTAAGTAATGGCACAGGGACCGTACAGCGACAAGGTCATGGACCACTTCATGCACCCCAGGAACATGGGCGAGATAGAAGACCCCAGCGGCGTGGGAGAAGTGGGAAACCCCGCCTGCGGCGACGTGATGCGCCTCTACCTCAAGATAGAAGACGGCAAGATCGTCGACGCCAAGTTCAAGACATTCGGATGCGGCGCTGCGATTGCGTCATCGAGCATGACGACGGAGCTTATAAAGGGCAAGTCGATAGACGAGGCCCTTGAGATATCGAACCAGGCGGTCGCCGAGGCCCTGGGCGGCCTGCCGCCCGCGAAACAGCACTGCTCCGTCCTTGCCGAAGACGCGCTGCGGGCAGCGCTTGAGGACTACAGGAAAAAGCAGCAGGGCGCCTAGATACGCTGCGGCTCACAGAGACCAAAAGGCGCCCGGTCCGGGCGCCTTTTTTTATGATATCTAACCGGGCCTGCTTTGGGCATTGTATATGATACGTGCGGAGGGCATAGCGGAATGGGGTCGCCAAAGGGTTTGTCTTTATGGGGGGTCCGGGGGTGGCCGGAGAGATTTTCGATGGAAAATGCGTAGACCCCGAAGGTGCGCGGCGGAGCGTACTGTTTTTGTACGTGAGCACGCTGCACCAAGGGATCGCCCGCATTTGCCGCGAAAAGATCCCGGACCCCCCGGTGCCGTGTAACGGCGTATAAGAGCCGTGGCGTTTTGACTTTGATACCTGCTTAGGATAGATTGGATGTTTATGCGACGACTTATCATGGGCATATGGAAAGGGGAAGCGCCCCTTGCGAGGGCCACCTTCTTCCTGCCCCTCTTTGCGCTGGCCTGCCTCTACAGGGTTTGCCTAGCCGCGCGTGAGCTGTGCTATGCAACGGGCCTTGCGAGGACGGAGCGGGCACCCGTCCCCGTGATAAGCGTCGGCAACCTGTCCCTCGGCGGGACGGGCAAGACCCCCGTCGTGGAGCGCCTTGCGGGGATGCTGAAGGAGAGGGGCTTTCGTCCGGGGATCGTGACGCTCGGATACGGGAAGGCCAAAAAGGGTGCTTTCGCGGTAGACATCCGTGCGGATACGGCAGTCAGCGCAGGCGACGAGCCTTTGATGCTGGCGAGGAGGACCGGCCTTCCCGTGCTCGTGGGGAAGAAGAGGATCGAGGGGATACGCATGGGCGTGCGCGACTTCGGCATAGACCTGGCCATACTCGACGACGGGGCGCAGGTGAAAAACGTGCGCAAGGACGCGGAGATCATCGTCCTCGACGGCAGCGCGCCCGATGCGGCGCTGCATTTGTTTCCCCTCGGTTTTTTGCGGGAGCCGCTTGAAATGGCGAAAAAAGCCGATATAATATTGGTCAGCAAAGGCGAGGCGGACAGCCGCACAAAGAAACTGGCGGCGGGCATACCGGTCTTTCGCGTCCGGTACCGGCCCCTGCACCTGTGCCGCTTGAGCGACCGCGCAACGGTCGATTACCGGTCGATGCGGGGGAAGAGAGTGCTCGCCTTTTCCGGGCTGGGGGATAACCGCTCGTTTTTTGGTCTGCTCCGGGACATAGGCGCCGACGTGGCGGAGACGCTCGAGTTCCCCGACCATTACCGCTACCGGGCGGCGGACCTGAGGCGCATCGAGTCCTTTCACAATGTTGAAATGGCGGTAACCACCGAGAAGGACGCAGTCAGGATCGAGGGCATGGAAGCGGGCGAAAACATCTTTTATCTCTGCATCGAGGCGGAGTTCGACGCGCCGGAGGCGCTGATCGAGCGCCTCTGCAAGAAGGTGAGGAAGAGATGACGGACCACGTGTACATTTTCGACACTACCTTGAGGGACGGCGAGCAGTCGCCGGGCAACACGATGAACGCCCAGGAAAAGCTCCGCGTTGCGAAGCAACTGGAGGCCCTCGGCGTCGATATCATAGAGGCGGGCTTTCCCATCGCATCCGATGGCGACTTCGAGTCGGTCAGGCAGATCGCGGCGATGGTGAAAAACAGCCAGGTCGCCGGCCTCGCCAGGGCGAACAACGGGGACATCGACAGGGCGTGGGAGGCGGTAAAAGGGGCGGCCGATCCCAGGATTCATACGTTCATCTCCACCTCCGACATCCACCTCAAGTACCAGATCAAGAAGACCCGTGACGAGGTGGTCAGGATTGCCGGGGACTCGGTCAGGAGGGCGAAGAGATATACGGACAATGTCGAGTTCTCCGCGATGGACGCGACGAGGACCGACCGGGACTACCTTTGCAAGGTGCTGGCCGTCGCTATCGACGCTGGGGCCACTACGGTAAACATCCCTGACACGGTGGGCTACGCGGTCCCCGATGAGTTCGCGGCCCTGATCCGCTACGTCATGGAGCACGTCCCCAACATCTCGAAGGCCGTCGTCAGCACGCACTGCCACAACGACCTGGGGCTTGCCGTCGCCAACTCGATTGCGGGCGTCCGGGCAGGGGCGAGGCAGGTCGAGTGCACGATCAACGGCATCGGCGAGCGCTCGGGCAACGCGGCCCTCGAAGAGGTCGTGATGATCTTAAGGACCCGCAAGGAGCTCTTTTGCCTCGACACGGGCATCGTGAGCGAGAAGATCTACCCGACGAGCAGGCTCATCACCTCCGTCACGGGCGCGCCCGTCCAGCCGAACAAGGCGGTCGTGGGCGCAAACGCCTTTGCCCATGAGTCGGGCATCCACCAGGACGGGTTGCTCAAGGCAAGGCTGACCTACGAGATCATGACGCCCCAGTCGGTCGGCATCCCCAAAAGCTCGCTGATCCTCGGCAAGCATTCGGGAAGGCACGCCTTCAGGGACAGGATAGAGGACCTGGGGTACTCGCTCAACGACAAGGAGCTGAACCTCGCCTTCAAGAGGTTCAAGGTCCTGGCGGACATGAAGAAGGACGTATACGACGAGGACATAGAGATGATTATCATGGACGAGATCGTCCGCGTCCCCGAAAAATACAGGCTTGCTTACCTGAGCGTCGTCTGCGGCAACATGGCTATCCCGACGGCTACGGTAAAGATAGAGGTCGAGGGGCAGATGCACCAGGAGGCCGGCTACGGCGACGGGCCTGTAGACGCAACCCTCAAGGCGATACAGAAGATCATCAGGACGAACAGCAAGCTCGTCAAATTCTACGTCAACGCCATAACGGGCGGCACGGACGCCCAGGGCGAGGTCTTCATCAAGCTGGAAGAGAAGGGCTCGACGGTCATCGGGAAAGGGGCCGATACGGACGTTATAGTCGCCTCCGGGAAGGCATACATAAATGCGCTTAACAAGCTCGATTTCGTAAAAAAGAGAAAGGCGAAGGGGTTCTAGAGATGGGCATGACGATTACGGAAAAGATACTGGCGGCCCACGCGGGGAAGAAGTGCGTGGAGGCAGGGGAGATCGTCGAGGCAAAGGTCGATCTCGCCCTGGCGAACGACATCACTGCGCCGCTCTCCCTTGAAGAGTTCGACAAGTCGGGGGCGAAATCCGTCTTCGACCCTGAGCGGGTCGTCCTGGTGATGGACCATTTCACGCCGAACAAGGACATCCTCTCGGCGCAGAACTGCAAGACGATCCGGGAGTTTGCCGCGCGGCACGCCATCACGCACTTCTACGAAGGCGGCGCGTGCGGCATCGAGCACGCCCTGCTGCCTGAGCAGGGCCTCGTATCGCCTGGGGACGTCGTGGTCGGGGCCGACAGCCACACGTGCACCTACGGCGCGCTCAACGCGTTCTCGACGGGCGTAGGCAGCTCGGACCTCACCTACGCGATGGTGCGCGGCGCCCTCTGGTTCAAGGTGCCCCAAAGCGTAAAATTAGTCTGCACGGGCAAGTGGCAGAAGTGGGTTGCGGGAAAGGACCTGATCCTCCACATCATCGGCTTGATCGGCGTCGAGGGCGCGCGGTACGAGGCGATGGAGTTCGACGGCGAGGCCGTCGAGGCCCTCTCTATCGATTCGAGGCTCACCGTCGCGAACATGGTGATCGAGGCTGGCGCGAAGAACGGCGTATTCAGGGCGGATAAAAAGGCCCTCGATTACCTTGCGGGGCGCGCAAAAAGGCCCCCCAGGGTCGTCGAGGCGGACGCGGACGCCCGATACCGGGACATAATCGAGATCGACGTAAGCAGGATAGGGCCGCAGGTCGCCTTCCCCTTCCTCCCGTCGAACGTGAGGAACGCGGAGGATGCAGGGCATATAGCCATAGACCAGGCGGTCATCGGCTCGTGCACGAACGGGAGGCTCGAAGACCTGGAGACTGCCGCGCAGATCCTCAAAGGGAAAAGGGTCGCAAAGGGCGTGCGCTGCATCATTATCCCCGCCACCCCGGCCATCTACCGGGAGGCCCTCGCACGGGGCTACTTCGACATCTACCTCGATGCGGGCTGCATCATCTCGCCGCCTACGTGCGGGCCTTGCCTTGGCGGCCACATGGGCGTGCTTGCGCGCGGAGAGCGGGCCGTATCGACGACCAACAGGAATTTCGTGGGGCGCATGGGCCACCCCGAAAGCGAGGTCTACCTCGCGGGACCGGCGGTGGCGGCGGCAAGCGCGGTCAAGGGAGAGATAGCCCACCCGAGGGAGGTTGCCTGATGCTGAGCGGAAGGGTCTGGAAATTCGGAGACAACGTCGACACGGACATCATCATCCCCGCCCGTTACCTCGGCCATACGGACCCGAAGGTGCTTGGGGAGCACTGCATGGAGCCGCTTGTCCCCGGCTTCGCGCAGAAGGTCAGGGAGGGGGACATCATAGTGGCGGGGTCCAATTTCGGCTGCGGCTCCTCCAGGGAGCACGCCCCGGTTGCCATCCTGGCCCTCGGGATCCGGGTGGTGATCGCGAAGAGCTTCGCCCGCATCTTCTACCGCAACTCGTTCAACAAGGCCCTCGCGCTCCTGGAGGCCGATATATACGATGCGGTCGATATGGGGGAGACCATCGAGGTCGATCTCGTCTCCGGCCTCATCAAGACGGGCCGCATCGAGGCGCGCGCGAAGCCGATCCCCCCGTTCATGCTTGAGCTGATAAAGGAAGGGGGCCTGATGGGCCATCTGAGGAGACAACTGGAGGAAGGGCGATGAAGACATTCAACGTCGCAGTCGTCGGCGCGACCGGCGCGGTAGGGAACGAGATGGTCGAGACCCTCGATCAGCGGAACTTCCCGGTGAGGGAGCTGCGGCTCCTTGCGTCCGAGCGGAGCGCCGGGACGGTGCTGAGCTATAAAGGGCATGACGTGAGGGTTGACGTGCTGAGGGAAGATTCCTTCAAGGGCATGGAGATCGGCCTTTTCTCGGCGGGCGGCTCGGTCAGCCAGAAATTCGCCCCCATCGCAGCGGCGAGCGGCTGTGTAGTCATCGACAACACGAGCGCCTTCAGGATGGACCCCGACGTGCCGCTGGTCGTGCCTGAGGTCAACGCCCACGCCATAAAGCATTACAAAAAGAAGGGCATCATAGCGAACCCCAACTGCTCGACCATACAGATGGTAGTCGTCCTCAAGCCGCTCCACGACGCGGCGCGCATCAAGAGGGTCGTCGTCTCCACGTACCAGGCCGTCTCGGGCACCGGCAAAAGGGCCATAGCCGAGCTTGAATCCCAGGTTATGGCGATATACGGCAACAGGGAGGTGACGCACAGCGTCTACCCCCACCAGATCGCCTTCAACTGCCTGCCCCACATCGACGTCTTCCAGGATAACGGCTACACCAAGGAAGAGATGAAGATGGTGAACGAGACGGTAAAGATCATGGAAGACGCGAGCATCAAGGTAACGGCGACGACGGTAAGGGTCCCCGTCTTTTACTGCCACTCGGAGTCGGTCAACGTAGAGCTCGAAAAGAGCTCACCCCCGATGCCGCCCGGAGGATACTGTCGAAGGCGCCCGGCGTGATCGTAGCCGACGACCCGAAGAAGAACATCTACCCCCTGGCCGTTTACGCGGCAGGCAGGGACGAGACCTTCGTCGGCCGCATAAGGCGGGACGAATCGGTCGAGCACGGCCTCAACATGTGGATCGTCGCCGACAACATCAGGAAGGGCGCGGCCCTGAACGCAGTCCAGATTGCGGAGATCCTCGCCGAAAAATACCTCTGATGCCTGTTATGCCGGTCCGGCCTTTTAAGGGCCGGCCGAGACGCTGTCCAGGACTTCTTCAATCGCTGCCCCAAGACCGTTGACGAGTCCCTGCGCCTTCCGGGGTTCGTGCTCCGCTTACGGCTTCTTGTCCTCACCTTCAAGGGCATCCGCCTGTCTGGGCGGCTGCGTTTTTCTCGCTTCTTCGATCTCGTCCTCTATGTCCCGGATCTCCGCCTTCATCGCGGAGACCGAGATCACCCTCTCCTTGAGGAAGGGCGATTCCATAGATACCTGCCTTTCCATCGCGCACTCGCCGTAAACGTACTCCCCCACCTCGGCGTAGAGCTTCTGGACCTTCCTCTGTATCCGCATGATGTCCATCTTTTTCCGGGCTATCCTGGCCTGCTTCTCGACATTGAAGGCGATCCCTTCGGCGGTCTCCTTGAGGGTCTTCAGGCCGTCTTCCGTCTTTTTCCTGAAATCGTCCATCAGCGTCATGCCGACCTCCTAGTGTATGTTACGAGTATTACATAAGGATGCGATCTTTTCAACTCCCCATTTTCGCCGCGCGGACCCGCGTGGGCGCGACCTGTTTTTATAGTATAATATGTACGATGGTCCGAAATGGTCCGGTTTAACGATATCGTAGAGGAAATGCTCAAGTACAACCCCCAGGCGGACGTAGACATGCTGGAGCGCGCCTACGTCCTGTCCGCCAAGGCGCACAAGGGGACGGTGAGGCTCTCCGGCGAGCCCTACCTGATCCACCCCCTGGAGGTCGCCCACATCCTGACGAGGATGAACCTCGACGCCCACAGCGTCGCCTCCGGGCTTCTCCACGACACCCTTGAGGATTCCTACCTGACCAAGGAAGAGCTTGAGGAGTATTTCGGCGGGGAGGTCGCCGGGCTGGTCGACGGTGTGACGAAGATCAGCAGGATAAAGATGTCCGGCTCCGAGGACACCCGCGCCGAAAGTCTCAGGAAGATGATCCTGGCGATGAGCAAGGACATCAGGGTCATCCTTATCAAGCTGGCCGACCGTTTCCACAACATGCAGACCCTCAAGTTCCTCTCCGCAGAGAAGCAGGCGGAGATATCGCGGGAGACGCTGGATATCTACGCGCCCCTGGCGCACAGGCTAGGCATCGAGTGGATGAAAGGGGAGCTGGAGGACCTCGCGTTCAAGTACCTGAACCCCGAAGAGTACCGCATGTTAAGCGAGAAGATCGCTGCCAAGAAAAGGGAGCGGGACGCCTACATCGAGGAGGTCAAGGAGCTGCTGAAGAAGCGGTTCGATCAGGTCGGCCTGCCCTGCCAGGTGTCGGGGAGGGCCAAGAGGCTTTACAGCATTTACAGGAAGATGATGCAGGACGGCCTCGACATCGACCAGCTTTACGACCTCACCGCCTTCCGGGTGACCGTAGACACCGTCAGGGAGTGTTACGAAGCCCTCGGCTACGTCCACGGCCACGACTTCTTTAAGCCCATCCCCGGCAAGTTCAAGGACTACATAGCGCTGCCCAAGGCAAACATGTACCAGTCGCTCCACACGGCCGTAATCGGTCCTTACGGGGAGAAAATCGAGATACAGATCAGGACGCACGAGATGCACAAGGTGGCGGAGGAGGGCATCGCCGCGCACTGGAAGTACAAAGAGGGGAAGGTCTTCGACGTGAAAGAGGACAGGATGTTTGCCCCCCTGCGCCAGATCATCGAGCAGCACGAGGGGCTGAAGGATGACAAGGAGTTCCTGGAGAGCGTCAAGATCGACCTCTTCCCCGACGAGATATACGTATTCACGCCCAAGGGGGACGTGAAGGAGCTGCCCAAGGGCGCGACCGCCGTCGATTTCGCCTATTCGATCCATTCGGCCCTCGGCCACGGGTGCGTGGGTGCCAAGGTAAACAACCGGCTCGTGCCCCTCCGGACGCCCTTGAAGAGCGGCGATACGATCGACATCCTGACGAACCCCGCCCACAAGCCGAGCAAAGACTGGCTCAAGTTCGTCGTGACCTCGAAGGCGAAGACGAAGATACGCCAGTGGGTGAAGGAAGAGCAAAGGGAGCAGAGCATCGAGCTCGGCCGCACGCTCCTGGAAAAAGAGCTGTCGAAACACGATTTCAGCCTGCCTGCCATGCTCAAGGCCGGCAACATCCAGGGCCTCGCGAAAGACTTCTCCTTCGACACGGTGGACGACCTTTTTGCAGCCATCGGGTATGGCCTCTACACGCCCTTGCAGGTCCTGGGCAAAGTCATCCCCGAGACCCCGAAGGTGGGCAGGCTGCAAAAGATGATCAGCACCATCACGAGAAGCAAGGACGACGCGATCGAGATCAAGGGCATCGACGGGCTGTTCGTCAAGTTCGCAAAGTGCTGCAACCCCATCCCCGGCGACAGGATCATGGGGTTCATAACGAGGGGGAGGGGCCTTACCGTCCACCTCGAAGAGTGCCCGAACGTCCATACTTACGACGAGCAGAGGAAGGTCGCCGTCTCATGGCAGACAGATAAGGACTACACTTACTCGGCACGCCTGCTCGTCTCGGCGGACGACAAGAAAGGCCTCCTGTCCGATATCAGCGCCAGCATCTCTTCGAGCAAGGCGAACATCGTGAGCGCCCAGGTCACGACGTTGCCCGACAGGACGGCGACGAGCCTCTTCGAGGTAGAGATACAGAACGCTTCTCAGTTGCAGAAGATCGTGAAATCGATATTGAAGCTCAAGGGGGTGAAATCGGTCGAGCGGATGAGGAGCTCGGGCCGTTAGGCGGGTTTCTGGACGAGCCCCTTCTTGATGCACTTCGTGCAGACGGATGCCCTCTTCGTCGCGCCGTCCTTCACGATCCTGATGTTCTGAAGGTTGGGGAGCCACTGCCGCTTCGTCCGGTTGTGCGCGTGGCTGACGTTAAAGCCGATCTGCTTGCCCTTCCCGCATATATCACAAACTCTGGCCATAAAAACTCCGGTATGTTTTTCTGAAAGACGCCCCCGCTTGCGCGGGGAATATAAAGTGTATACGCTCCGGGCGGCGTTTGTCAAGGCAAATCGCTCCGATTTCCGCAACGTGGGCCCCGCGCAAACTTCACGTTTATTTTTTGTGAAAATAGGCACAGACTAGCACGAATCCTGTTGACAAAGCCCTTCGATTCAATTAAAACTATGCAGGGGTCGGGGCCTCCGTAACAACCTTAAGTACACTTATTTTAAAGATTGCTCCATAAGGGGGATACTATGGCGGAAGGAAAGACTATCATCACGAGCATGATGGAGGAGACGAGGCGATTTCCCCCATCCGAGGAATTTGTCAAGCAAGCCTACGTAAAGAGCAGGGAACAGTACGAAAAGATGTGGAAGGAGTCCGTTGAGACCCCGGAGAAGTTCTGGGGCCCCATCGCCGAAGAGCTTTTCTGGTTCAAGAAATGGGACAAGGTCAACGAGGAGAACTTCGCGAAGGGCGAGGTCAAGTGGTTCATCAACGGCAAGACGAACATCACTTACAACTGCCTCGATTACCAGGTCGAGAAGGGGAAAGGCGACAAGGTGGCCATCATCTTCCAGGGAGAGCCTGACGATGATGTGAAGAAACTCACGTACAAGGAGCTCCTACGGCTGGTCAGCAGGTTCGCGAACGTCCTCAAGAAGAAGGGCGTGAAGAAAGGCGACAGGGTAGCGATCTATATGCCCATGATCTCCGAGCTGCCCATAGCGATGATGGCCTGCGCGAGGATCGGCGCGATCCACACGATCGTCTTCGGCGGCTTCTCCGCAGAGGCGCTGAGGGACAGGATACTCGACGCCGGGGCGACCGTCCTCATTACGGCGAACGGCTACTGGCGCTCGGGGAAGCACGTGAGCTCGAAGGCAAGTGCGGACGCGGCGTGCGATCTTTGCGAGAAGCAGGGCCACAAGGTGGAGAGCGTCATAGTCGTCAAGAGGCTCGAAGCGCTTGAGGTCCCTATGAAGGCAGGGAGGGATTCCTTCTTCGCCGACGAGATAGCGGCCGGCGACATCAGCGACGTCTGCCCTGCAGAGCAGATGGACGCGGAAGACCCGCTTTTCATCCTCTACACCTCCGGCTCGACGGGCAAGCCGAAAGGGGTTCTGCATACGATCGGCGGCTACATGGTCTTCTGTCTACGCTACGATGAAGTACATCTTCGATTACAAGGACAAGGACATTTTCTTCTGCACTGCCGACATCGGCTGGGTCACGGGGCACAGCTACATCGTTTACGGCCCGCTCTGCAACGGCGCGACTTCGATCGTCTTCGAGTCCGTCCCCACATACCCGCAGCCTGACAGGTTCTGGCAAATCGTCGAAAAGTTCAAGGTGAACATCTTCTACACGGCGCCGACCGCCATCAGGGCAATAGCCAGGGAGGGCGAGGCGTGGCCGGCCAAGAGGGACCTCTCGTCCCTGAGACTGCTGGGGTCCGTCGGCGAGCCGATCAACCCCGAGGCGTGGATGTGGTATCACAAGAATATCGGAAGGGAGAAATGCCCCATCGTCGATACATGGTGGCAGACGGAGACAGGCGGCATACTGATTACGCCCCTTCCCGGCGCGTGGCCGACGAAGCCCGGCTCTGCGACCCTGCCGTTCTTCGGCGTCGATCCGGTTGTCCTGAAGCCGAGGGCGTCCGCCGACGGCCCCGCAGCAGAGGCGGCGGTGAACGAAGGCGGCGAGCTCTGCATCAGAAGGTCCTGGCCGGGCATCATGAGGGGCGTTTATAAAGACCCGGAGAGGTTCTACAACACCTATTTCATCCAGCAGCCGGGCTTCTACTTCTCGGGCGACGGCGCCAGGAGGGACGAGGACGGCTACTTCTGGCTCCTCGGCCGCGTTGACGACGTAGTCAACGTCTCCGGCCACCGCATCGGCACCGCCGAGGTCGAGAGCGCCCTGGTCTCCCACCCGGCAGTCGCGGAAGCGGCCGTCGTCGGCTTCCCCCACGACGTAAAGGGGGAAGACCTTTACGCCTACGTCATTCTGAAGGTAGGCCAAGTGGGCAGCGACGATTTGCGCAAGCAGCTCGTCGCCCACGTGCGGAAGGAGATCGGTCCCATAGCCAGCCCCGGCAAGATCCAGTTCGTGCCCGGCCTGCCGAAGACGAGGTCAGGCAAGATCATGCGGAGGATCCTCAGGAAAGTGGCATCGGGCGAGATAGACCAGCTCGGCGATACGACGACCCTGGCCGATCCTTCCGTAGTCCAGGAGATCGTGCAGAACAGGATCAAGTAAGACCTGCAAGGCATACAAATTCGTGGGAGGGCCGCCGGCAACGGCGGCCCTTCTCTTTGAGCCGGCCCCAGGACGGCGCGCGCCTCACCGGGCGCGCCGGAACCCATTCATATAGAAAAAACAGGCCGGATTGTTTAGACTGTTCCTCGGATGGCAGCTCTGGAAAAAAGAGAGACCGGGCGGTTCACGATCTTCTATTTCTCTTCCTTTGTCGAGCCGGAGGCGCTCGTCGAGGGGCTGCGCAGTGCACGTCCGGTCGATGCGGGCGGCAGGGGCGGCATAGGGGTCATGGAGGCGGCCGGCCGTAAGCTCGCGGTAAGGGCGTACAGGCACGGCGGACTCTTCCGGGCCTTCACCCGCAGCCTCTACCTCGACGAGAGGCGCGCGATATCGGAGGGCGAGACGATGGCGCACCTCGTCGGGATTGGAGTTCCGGTGGCGGCCCCTTTTGCGGCAGTCATCGAGAGGCTTCTCATCGTCAAGCGGCTGTATCTCGTTACGCTTTTCGAGGAGGGCGCCGTAAGCCTGCTCGAATACATGAAAACTGCCGCGAAAAGCGAGAGGGCCCGCGCGATGGAGGGCCTTGCAGGGCTTCTCCGGCAGCTTGAGCAGGCGGGCGTCTACCACAGGGACCTCCACTTCCAGAACGTCCTCGTTACGCGGGAAGGCCGCCTCATGCTCCTCGACTTCGACAGGGCCGCGAAAAGGGGCCTCCTTCGGGAGGACATCGAATCGATGGTCCGAAGGCTCTGGCGGTTCGCCGATAAGATGGCATGGCAGGGACGGCTCTCCGTCGACGAGGCGGAAAAGGCTGCATTCATGAAGGAGTACGAGCGCCTTTCGGGCTGCGACATGAGCCTGTGCGCGGGTAGGCGCAGGCTTCACACCAGCCTGCACCGCCTCGCGTGGCGCGTCGAGTCCCTTTTCCGAAAGCGGCGGTAAAAGAGCGGCAGGCACGAAAGATGGATAGAGACAAGGTGCGGTGAGGGGGATGGCCAGGTACGACTACGTCGATAGGACGCCTTCGGGCGGATGGATCATGGAGGTGCGCAAGGGGGCGTCCGCCAAGGGCAATATCAGGAAAAACCCCGTCACGGGGAGGTATCAGTTCTACCGGGGGTCGCGCAACGCGATCCGGCCTTCGCTTGAGGCTTCCGACATAGAGACGCTCAAAGGCCAGATCGAAAAACTCGATCTTTAGGACCACACAAGGCACCGGGACACGTCGCAGCTTTGCGGCCTTTTTAGTCTTTCTGCTGCCCTTTACGGTTCCGCAACTGCTCCGTCACGCGGGGGAAGGCGTTCTCGTTCGTGTGGGGGATGAAGAGGGCGGCAACGAACTCATCCATGAAGCCGGGGTTGTTCGACAGCTCGACGTTCGTCATCGTCCTCGCGATCCGCTCCGTCTCCTTCAAAAGGTCGCGGGAGAATGAAAGCAGCCGCGCCCCCAGAAGGGAGCCGTTGCCGACGAAGAGGAACTTCTCGGGCGGTACGTCCGGCAGTAGGCCGATTGTCTGCGCCTTCTCCAGGTCCATCGAGCGGCCGAAGCCGCCCGCTATGATGACCCTTTCCACGTGCTCGAAGGAAAGGCCGACGCTGTCGAGGAGCGTCTTGCACCCCGCGTAGATGGCCGCCTTCGTCCTTATAAGGTTGTCGAGATCGACTTCCGTCAGGACGATGTCCCTCCCGATGTGGCTCTCTGCCGCATAGCTCAGCACGTACTCCCACCCGCTTTCGCCATCCCGCACCCGCGTGGTGGGCAGGTCGCGGGCGAACTTGCCGTTCTGGTCGATGACGCCCGCCTCGAAAAGCTCGGCGACCGCGTCGATGAGGCCCGACCCGCAGATGCCCGCCGGCTGCGCCCTCCCGATGGTCAGAATCATCGGCTCGTAGGTCGAGGGGTTGATCTTCACTTGCTCGATGGCCCCCTTGCCCGCCCTCATGCCGAACTTGATCCCGCCCCCTTCGAAGGCAGGCCCCGCCGAGCAGGAGGTGCAGGTCAGCCAGTCCTTGTTGCCGACGACGATCTCGCCGTTCGTCCCTACGTCGATGAAGAGCGTAACCTCGTCGCGCTGGAAGATGCCTGAGCCGAGCACGCCTGCAACGATATCCCCGCCGACGTATGACGCAACGCAGGGGAATATATACGTGAAAACGTGGTCCCTGACGTTCAGGCCGATGTTGATCGCCCTCACGGGGGGGATGAAATTGGCCGTCGGCGTGTAGGGGTCGAGCATGAGGTACTTGGGGTCGAGGCCGAGCACCAGGTGGGTCATCGTGGTGTTGCCCGCGAAGACGAGGTGGGATACCTGATCGACGGTCACGCCGCTCGCGGTCAGCAGCTCGCCGATGACGCCGTTTATCGTTGAGACGACCACCTCCTGGAGCCTCTTCAAGCCGCCGCCCTTCTGGGAAAAGACGATCCTGGATATGACGTCCTCGCCGTAGCTTATCTGGGCATTATAGTCGGCTGTCTCAGCGAGCGTGCAGACCTGGGTGCCGCTTTCCACCCCGCCCGGACGCCCGTAGGCCCGGCAGCGCTCAAGGTCGAGGAGCTGGCCACAGACGGTCGTCGTGCCGATATCGATCACGATGGAGTAATTCTGCTCCTCCGTGTTGCCCGGCTCCACGTTTATGAGCGTGTAGCCCTTCCTGGTCAGCACTATCGTGACCGTAACGCGCCAGCCTGAGGACCTCAGCACGGACGACAGCTTCTTGAGCATCCTGAAATCGACCGAGACTTCTTTCATCTGGTGGGTCTTGCGGAGTTCCCTGGTAAGCCTTGCGAGGTCGTTAAGGTTGTCCGCGGCGGAAGGCGGGGGAAGCTCGACGTACTTCTTGAAAACGGACGGATCGACGGACCACCCCTTGACGAGACGGTCCACGTCGATGGCCGAAAGGATGTGGGAAGGCCCGCCTTTTCTCTTGAGGGCCGCCCTGTCCACCTGGGACTCGAAGGGTATCTCCACTACGAGGTCGCCCTGCGGATGCGTCATGCAGGCGAGGCGCACCCCCTCGTCGTACTCCCATTTCGATATCTTCGGGTGGCTCTGGGAGTGGGCTTTCCCCTCCCGCACCTTTATCCTGCACTTCCCGCACGCCCCGTTGCCGCCGCAGCTCGCGTTGATGTGTATGCCGCTCCGCATGGCGACTTCGAGGACCGTCTCGCTTTCCCCGGCGGGGAAGGTTTTTTCGATCGGAAGGAATGTGATCCTGTGCTCGCTCATAAGAAAAAGGCCTGTGCGGCCGAAAGACGCGATGCCTAAAGCCGGATGCCCCGGTGCGCCCCCGGGCGAAGGACGGAAACCGCCGGACCTTCGAAAGGGCGGAGGACCGCCGTTCACTATCCTAAACCAGGATGGCAGATTATATCACTTTTCCGCCCCTTGTCAAGCCATAGCCTGCCTCAAAATTCTATTGACAGCGGCCGGGCGAGGCGATATCATAACTACTTTCATTCATTATAGTGAATCATGTATAACGCACCCATACTGAAGAAGGCCGTCGAGGTCATAAAACTCATAGTCAAGGAGAATAAGCCCCTTGGCGTCACGGACATCGCGCGCGCCCTCTCCATCAGCAAGAGCACGACGTTCGGCATACTGAAATCGCTGGAGGAGGAGAGCTTCCTCGTAAAGGACCCTTCGAGCAAGAAATACAGCACGGGGAGCACCCTCTTCGAGCTGTCGAAGAAGATCCTGCGGACCACGGACGTCGCCCTGACGGCAAGGCCATACCTGGAAAAGCTCCTGGAGGCGGTCGATGAGACGGTCTTTCTGGGGATCAAAGAGGACGAGGCGGTCAAGGTCCTCGACGTGCTAGAGCCGCAGAAGGAGTTCAAGATATCGTCCTCCATCGGCAGCCATGCCTCCCTCGTTGCCGGCGTCATCGGCAAGATCTTCCTCTCTGCCATGAGCAGCGACGAGGTGACGGCGCTGCTTGCCCAGAAGGGGCTGCGCAAATACACGGAGAATTCGATCACGGACGCCGACCAGTTCATCCGGGAGCTGGAAAAGACGCGGGAGCAAGGGTACGCCGTCGATCTTGAGGAATACATGAAGGGGGTGAGGGCCGTAGGCAGCCTGATTTATTCCGGCCACTTCCCCGTGGCGGGCGTCTGGGTCGTCGGCTTTGCCAACTCGATGAGCGACGCGAAAATGCCCGTCGTGATCGCCCAGGTGAAGGCGACGGCCGAGCAGATAAGCATCAGCCTCTCGCCCTTCCTTTCAAAGGGAAAAACCATTTAATCGACGGCAAACGCATTTGGGACATCTCACCTTAAGGGAGGGGAGATACGTCCCTGAAACACGCATCACGTAGCGTTGCGGCCCGCGAAACGTGAAGTGATATGACGCGGGCGCCCCGCTAAGGCAGGTTGTGCAAGAGCCCTAAGCGTCCGCCTTTTAGAAAAAAAGGCGGTGCTGCGAGTCGCTCGTACCCTCTCTTACTCTCCGTCTCGCAGCAAGCGAAGCGAAGCCTTACGCTGATCGGGAGCATAGTGCCGGCGTGTGAAGGGAGCGTATCCCCCTCCCTTAGCGACACTCAGGTTTCAAATGCGTTTGCCCTACCATTTAATCGACGGCCGGGCGCAGGGGGCGGGCAGCCTCTTTTTACCGGCTGCTGCATAGGCGCGACGCGACTGTTTCCGGCAGCCCAAGGTAGTAGCGCGCCTCCTCAGTTTTCCCCCTTTTCTCTGCGCCGCGCGCCACGACAGCACACTTCTTCCGCAGCTCCGCGAGCGTAGCAGGCCGCAAAGCCTCGGGAAGCGCGCCGGATTCAAGGAGCTTTGCGAGGCTCCTTATCCGGTAGGCGTCCATCACCTCACGGCTGCGCGACAACTGGTCCGCATGGCCTCCCCTTTTTATGATAAGCTGACTCGGGATAAACAGGACCGGGTAGCGGGACGTGATGCGGAGCCACATGTCGTAGTCCTCGCAGACGGGCAGGGACTCGTCGAAAAGACCCGCCTCGTCGAATACCTCCCTTTTGATGACTGCCGAAGATGGGCTGATGATGCACAGGGGCAGGCACCGCTCGTAAATAAAGCCGGCATGCTTGGCGTGCCTCTTTTTCTGGTTGATCCGCCGGCCGTTCATGAGCCACATCTCGTCCGTGTAGCTTACCACCCATCCGCCCTGCGCCATCGCCTCCATCTGCATGCGCAATTTCTCTTTTTTCCACAGGTCGTCCGCGTCGAGAAAGGCGATGTATTCCCCCCTGGCGCGGGCAAGCCCTGCGTTCCTGGCCGAGCTGACGCCGCCGTTCTCCTTCCAGACGTAGGTGACGGGCAGCCCTTCCGTCTCCCGGTCCGAGCCGTCCGTCGAGCCGTCATCAACGACAATGATTTCTTTGTCCGCGTAGTCCTGGCCGAGGACCGAGCCAAGCGCCTCCGAAAGAAAGCGGCGCCTGTTATAAGTGGTGACGATTACCGAAACCATCTCTTTATCGGACGCCGGGCCGATCGGCCTCCCGCCCTATTTCAGCGCCTCCAGGACAAGGCGCGCGACCTTCTGCCCGGACATGAGCATCCCGCCGAAGACCGGTCCCATCCGGTATCCCCCCAGTGATGCGTTTACTGCCATCCCTGAAAGGAACAGCCCCGGATAGACCTCCCCCGTATGCTCGACAGTGGAGCGCTCGGCCATCTCCGCCCAGAGCGAGCTCTCGCCTTCGAAGCGGCCTGAAGGCGTCTTCAACGCAATCCGGTTCTTCCTCTGGAGGACCTGGACCACCTCAGCGGGATGACCCGTGGCGTCTATCACGACGCGCGAGCGCACAGCCAGGGGATCGACGTGAAGTCCGGCCATCTCGACCGCCGACCAGTTGATGACCAACCCTGCGACCCTTTCCTCCCTGACCAGCAAATCCTCCACGCTTATTCCGTTGAAGATCCGCAGTCCCGCCCGGCAGGCAAGGGAGCAAAGGGAGGCGACCGTTTCCACCGAGTCGGCCGTGTAGTAGCCTTCCTGAAATTTTTCCGTGCGTATCCCGAATTCCTCAATTATAGGCAGGGCCTCCTCCTGGACGACGATCTCGTTGAAGAGCATGCCTCCCCCCACATGCCGCCGCCTACGCTCATTTTTCTTTCGAAGAGGGCTACTTTTTTACCTGCCTTGGCCAGGCAGTACCCTGCAACGAGTCCCGAAGGGCCTGCGCCGACAACGGCCGCGTCAAGGTCCAGCCCGTCGGACAGCTTGCGCATGAAGCGCTCGATAATAGCCCGCGAAATGACGACCTCATCCAGTGCCATGAATCTCCTCCTTTTGATAAAAAAAGCCGCCATCTTTCCTAAAGCGGCGGCTGCTCCAACTCCTCTGGCCTGTCTTCCCTACGCTGGCATTACCCAACAGGTTCAAGGGGTCACTCCGCCCTAGCGGAGTTTCTCAGCCGTTTCAGCTCCCCCGGCAGTTATGTTCTCAGGAATGTTATAAAACAATGCCTCATCAACATCAAGACAAATCTCTTACAGCATAAAAGCGACAGAAAAATAGGGGGCCGGGAAAACTCCGGCCCCCTATAACCCCGTTATATTTTGGCGGGGACGACGAGACTTGAACTCGCGGCCTCCGGCGTGACAGGCCGGCGTTATAACCAACTTAACTACGTCCCCGCTTTTTCGCTCCTTTATGGTAGGCGGAACAGGGATTGAACCTGTGACCCCCGGCTTGTAAGGCCGATGCTCTCCCGCTGAGCTACCCGCCCTTCGTTCCGCGCAAATCTATCAGTTCCTGCCCTCTGAAAGACCGCTATAGGGAACAAAGTATACTACGATTTCGATTGCATTTCTATCGTTTTCTTGCTGGTCGTCATCAGGCCGCATGGCATGATATGAAAAAAATCATGTTGACAAAATAACAAAACGGTTTTACTTTCTTACTTACATTAGGAGGTCTCTTGCAATGACGGTAACCATATCAGCGAAAGGCCAGGTGGCCCTGCCCAAGAAGGTACGGGACAAGCTGGCCATCAAAACGGGGGACCAGTTCAGGGTGGAGGTGTCGGGCGCAAAGATCGTGCTCACACCTGTCGTGACCGTGCCGAAGGAACAGGCCTGGTTCTGGACCGACGCGATTCAAGCGAAGGTACGGGCAAGCGAAGAGGACCACCGGAAGGGCAACTACAAGGAGTATAAGGAGGTAGACCGACTACTGAGAGACCTGAAGGAATGAACGAAAACATCATCGAAGTGACGGCACGGTTCTTCGCCTATTACGATGAATTGCCCAAAGAGATAAAGAAAAAATTCAAGAAGCAGGTGGCCTATCTCATCAATAATCCGAAACATCGCTCCTTGCAGGTACACCAGATAGAAGGCTCCGAGTACTGGGAGTTCTACGTCGATAAGGGCTACCGGTGCGTTTTCAAGCGGCAGGGCAACAGGTACGAGCTTCATTACGTCGGGACCCATGCCCTGGTAGACAGCTTCTAAAAAAACGAAACTGCCCCTCCGCGCCTTGTCAAAGCGCGTCAGGCGATCTCGGCCTCTTCCTCGTAAATCAAAATGGGCTTCTCGTGGCTGGAGATGACCTCCTCGCTCACCACGCACTCCTTCACGTTGGTGATCGACGGCAGCTCGTACATCACGTCGAGCATGACCTTCTCCATGATCGACCTCAAGCCGCGCGCGCCCGTCTTCTTCTTCATGGCATCTCTCGCTATTGCGCGGATGGCCCCTTCGGTGAAGGTGAGCTTCACGTTCTCAAGCTCGAAGAGCTTCTTGTACTGCTTGACGATGGCGTTCCTGGGCTTCTTCAGTATCTCGACCAGCACGTCCTCAGCAAGCTCTTCCAGCGTCGCGGTGATGGGCAGCCTGCCGATGAACTCGGGGATCAGCCCGTATTTCAGCAGGTCTTCCGGCTGCACCTCCTTGATGAGCTCGCCGTACATCTTGTCCCTTCCGCCCTCGACATCGACGCCGAATCCGATGCTCTTCCTGCCGATCCGGTTCGCTATGATCGATTCGAGGCCGTGGAACGCGCCGCCGCAAATGAAAAGGATATTCGTCGTGTCGACCTTGATGTAGTCCTGCTGCGGGTGCTTCCTGCCGCCCTTCGGCGGCACGTTGGCTACCGTGCCCTCTATGATCTTCAGGAGGGCCTGCTGCACCCCCTCGCCCGACACGTCGCGCGTGATGGACGGGCTGTCCGTCTTCTTCGATATCTTGTCGATCTCGTCGATGTAGACGATGCCCTTTTCCGCCCTCTCTATGTTGTAGTCCGCGGACTGGAGCAGGTTGAGTATGATGTTCTCGACGTCCTCGCCTACGTACCCCGCTTCCGTCAGGGTCGTCGCGTCCGCGATGGTAAAGGGCACGTGCAGTATCTTGGCCAGCGTCTGGGCGAGCAGCGTCTTGCCGGAGCCCGTCGGCCCGACAAGGAGGATATTGCTCTTCTGGATCTCTACGTCGTCGAAGGTCGTCTTCGACTCGATCCGCTTGTAGTGGTTGTAAACGGCAACGGAGAGCACCTTCTTGGCAAAGTCCTGGCCGATGACGTACTCGTCGAGTATCCTCCTGATCTCGTGAGGCTTCGGTATGGAGGTCTTGATGTACTCGAACCTCTCCCGCTTCGCCTCTTCCTGGATGATCTCGTTGCAAAGCTCTATGCACTCGTCGCAGATATAGACCATAGGGCCTGCGATAAGCTTTTTCACTTCGTCCTGGCTTTTGCCGCAGAAAGAGCAATGAAGCTTCATTGTCCTCCCGTTGCTTTTCTTCATTACCGTCATGCTCGTTTCTCCACTATTTGATCTATGATGCCGTACTTGAGCGCCTGTTCGGTGGTCATGTAGAAATCCCTCTCCGTGTCCTGCCGGATGCGCTCAATGTCCTGCCCCGTGTGCTTCGTGAAAATCGTGTTGATCTCTTCTCTCATCCGCAGGATCTCCCTCGCCTGAATGTCGATGTCCGTTGCCTGGCCCTGCACGCCCCCCAGGGGCTGGTGGATAAGCACCCGCGCGTGGGGGAGGCCATACCGCTTACCCTTGGCGCCGCCCGCAAGGAGCACGGCCCCCATGCTGGCGGCCTGTCCTATGCAAATCGTCGCCACTTCCGGCTTCACGTACTGCATTGTATCATAAATGGCTAGCCCACTGGTAATCAAGCCGCCCGGTGAGTTGACGTACAGGTAAATATCTTTCGCGGGGTCGTCCGATTCGAGGAAGAGCAACTGGGCGATGATGAGGTTCGCCACTATGTCGTCTATCGCCGTGCCGAGGAAGACGATGCGCTCCTTGAGGAGCCTCGAATATATGTCGAAGGCCCTCTCTCCCCTCCCGTCTTTTTCGATGACCATTGGCACAAGGTTCATTCTTTCTCCTTTACCGTTGCCTTATCTATGAGAAAATCGATCGTTTTCTCCTCGAGTATGCTATTCCTGAGGCTGGATTTGAGGTCGTGTTTTTCGTAGAAATCCCTTATGTAATCATAAGCCCTCTTGGTTTCTTCCGCAATTCGCCGCAGGCGCTCGTCCACCTCCGCGTCCCCGACCTTTATGCCCTCCCGGTCGGCGATCTTGCCGAAGATCATCCCGACCCTGATCCGCCTCTCCGCCTCCGGCTCGAACTCCTTGCGCAGGGCGGCGTTGATGTTCCTCTCCTCCTCCCCGGAGAGGCTGCCCGTCTTCATCCGCGACCGGGCCTCCTGCACGAGCTCTTCGGCGCGCTTCTCAAGGAGCCGCGCAGGCACCGGGATATCGGCGCCTGCCAGCAGGGACTTCACGATCTGGTCGGTGATCGCCTGCTTCCGCAAGGCCTCTTTCCCCTTCTCAAGCTCCTTCGTTACCTCTGCCCGCAGGGCCTCCATGTCGGCGAAGCCCGCGTCCTTGGCGAAGTCATCGCCAGGCTCCGGCAGCTTCTTCTCCTTGATCTCCTTGACCGCCAACTTGAAGAGCAGCTTCTTGCTGGCTATATCCTTATCGGGATAATCCTCCGCGAAGTTAACCTCTATCTCCTTCTCCTCGCCCGCCTTCATGCCGAGGACGCCGTTCTCGAATTCGGGCATAAGGTTGGAGTTTCCGAGGTCGAGCGGGTAGGATTCCGAGGCGACGCCCTTGACCGGCTTCCCTTCGTGGGTGGCCTCGTACTTTACGATGACGAAATTGCCCTTTGCGGCCGGCTCGCCCTGCGGCCTGTCCACCATCTCGGCGTGCGTCTCCCGCATGGACTCGATCCGCCGGGCGATCTCTTCATCGGTGACCCTGATCGGCTCTACCTCGACCTCTATGCCCTCGTAGGCAGGCAGCTCGAACTCCGGGATGACCTCGCACTCCAGCTTGTACCCGAGCTTGTCGTCCTTTTCGAGGAACTCGACCCTCGGCTCGGTGACCGGCCGGATGTCCGACTCGGAGAGGGCCTGCCCCATCGTCGCCTCTACCATCTTCCTTTTGAGCTCGTCGTCGATGAACTCCTTATAGTATGCCTGGATGACGGACTTCGGGACCTTCCCCGGCCGGAAGCCCTTGATCTTTGCCTGCTTTTTCAGGTTCTGGTATATCCCTTCGCGCAGCTCATCGACCTTCTCCGCGTCAAGGATTACCTCGACGTTCTTTCTCACCCTGTCGAGACTCTCAACTTCCACCTTCATGCATCCTCCGCGATCAACAGAAAAAGGGGAATTATCTTTTGCGTGTGAACACGCTATTATACACGGAAACGGGCAAACTATCAAGCCAGGCAGCGGCTCGGCGCCGGGGCGGAAGACCGGCTGCTTCTGCATCCAAAGGCGCGCTTTTTCAGGGGGTCAGGGCAGCGCCTGACTTCGGGAAGGGTATCTCGATGGCGCGGACAGGGCACGCCGCAGCGCAGAAGCCGCACTCCTCGCAGAATTCCTCCTCTATGCGGGCCTTCCCGTCCGGCAGGCGGATGGCGAGCGGCGGGCAGACCTCGACGCACTTCTTGCAGCCCGTGCAGGCGTCCTCGTCGATTAGCGGTATCATATCTCCAACCCCAGGCGGTAGCCGTCGTGGATGGCGTTATGGAGCCTCCTCGGACGCTTCGCGTCGCCAAGGACGTAGACTTTGCCGGCGCACTGCGCGTAGGCCGACAGCAGGTCATCGGGGGTCTGCCTGAGGGCAGTCACGATGTCGTCTGCCTCTATCGTCTTTGCGCCCTTCGGGGTCGTGACCGTGACGCCCTTTCCCTGCCCTGCCGAGACTTGCGCCCGCGTCAGCGTCACGACGCCCCGCTCCCTGAAAAGCTTCAGGTAGCGCCACAAATAGAAAGGGCTGACGTCCCGGCCGAGCCGGCCGGACCCTTCGACGATAGTGACCGCGTAGTCGCCGGTGCGCAGCAGGTAGACGGCCGTCGCAAGGCCCACGCCGTCCCCGCCGACGATGAGCACCAACCTCCCCGGCCGCTTACCTTTGGCGATGATCTGCTCCGGGTCGAGAGACGGACCGTACGCAAGCGGGCCGAAGCGCGCGCCGGAGGCGATCACGAGGGCATCGAGGCCGCAGGCGGCAAGCATCTCGGCCGAGCACTCCTGCCCGAGCTCGATGGCGACCCCTGCCTTCCGGCATTGTCCTTCCAGATAGCGCACCGGGCGCAGAAGCTCGTCGTCCCCCTCGTCTATCCTGGCGGCCAGAAGGACGCTCCCGCCCAGAGCGGCCTCTTTCTCCCACAGGACGACATCGTGGCCTTTCTTCGCGGCAACGGCTGCGCACTGCAACCCCGCAGGTCCGCCGCCGACGATGCCGACCCTCTTTTTTCCCTTTGCGGGGGCGAAGCCGTAATAGCCCCAGGACTCCTCTCCCTCATGGCCCAGAGACGGCCTTACCGTGCACATGATGGGCTGGTGGTAGTAGAGACGGGAGAAACACAGGTTGCAGGCGATGCACGGGACGATCTCGCCTTCTCTGCCCTCGGCCGCTTTCAGGGGCAGCTCGGGGTCGGCTATCATCGGCCTGCACGCCTCCCAGAAATCGATAGACCCTGCTGCGATCGCCTTCTCCGGTATTTGGGGCAGGAAGAGCCTGAAGGCCATCATGACGGGCACGTTTACCGCCTTCTTCACCCGCTCGCCGACCCAGAGCCAGTGGCCCATCGGCACGTCGCGGGTGATGACCGATATGGACGATTCGTGCCATCCGACGGTGACGCTCACGAAATCGGCCCCGGCTTCCTCTGCGATGGCAAAGCTCTCGATGCTCTCTTCGAGCGTGTTGCCTCCCCTGTCTTCCAGGATCTCCGCGCCGCACAGGCGTATCCCGACCGGCGCCCTGTCCCCTGCCTCGGCCTTGACTGCCCCGAGGACCTCCACCATCAGGCGGCATCGTTCCCTTACCGTCTCGCCGCCGTAGGCGTCCTGCCGCTTGTTCGTGTAGCGGCTGATGAAGGTCGATATGAGGTAGCCGACGATCCCCGACAGCTCGATCATGTCGAAGCCCGCCTCGACTGCCCGCCGCGCAGCGGCTGCATGGTCCCTGACGGCCTGCGCGATCTCTGCCGCCGTCATCTCGCGGGGCGGCTTGAAGTAGGAAAGGCGCTGGGGCACTACGGACGGCATCAGGCAGTAGTCGAGGTCAACGCCGCCTTCCCTGCCGCAATGGAGTATCTGCACGCAGGAGAGCGCCCCGTTGTCCTTGATAGCGGAAGCGAGCCTTGCAAGCCCAGGGATGAAGCGGTCGTGGGCGATCGACATGGTGCCCCGGAAGCCCTTGCCCTCTCCCAGGAGGTCGGGGTAGGCCCCCTGGGTCGTCACGATCCCCGCGCCGCCTTTCGCCTGCGCCGCGAGATAAGCGATCTCTTTGTCCGTAACGAAGCCGTCCCGGGTGTTGAAGTTCGTCTCCGTCGCTGCATACTTTATCCGGTTCTTCGCAGTCAGAGGCCCGATGCGGCCTGGGGAAAAAACATGGGGGTAATCCATTTCTTTTTGTGTAGCACGGGGCGGCGGGGAAGTCAATAGCAGCGCGGCGGGGGGGCGCGGGGACACATATGAGCGGGAATAAAAAAAGCTAAAACCAATGCTCCTTGCGGCTGGACTCGCGCGCGGGACGGGGGACCGGCTGTTGCGAAAGCGAAATGCGGAATACTCCTTGCGGCTGTACCATATTTGTAGTGATACGTTAAAAGTGCAAGAGTAGAGATTCAGCCTATCGGACAATATCAGGTCGTGTAAGGCGTGCTTCCTGGAGTGCTAGATTTTTCTCGACCGGGTCGATGGCGAATGTTACAATTGGCAATGCTTGCGGGAACGGGGATATGAGACCTGCCAAAAGTGAAAATGCAAAGGGTGCCCCCGTTTGCTTACCCGCGTTTTGCATAAGGCGGAACGGAGCACGCGAACAGTTGCGTCGCAGGATGTCACAGGAGGCGGAGCGGGGAAGCGGCAGTTTACGATGATATCGTACATTGGCGGGTGATTCTACATCATCGCGATACCGAGTCCTACCATCAATTAGAGGGGACGTAAAATAGTAATGGCACGACTTGAAGATTTGATCAAAGAAGTAGCTGATCCTGTCTTGCGGAACCAGATCGCTGGAGAGGTGAGTGGGCTTAAGGCGCGGAAGAGATTCGGCCTTGTCTTTGAGCAACATTTACCCGAAGTTGTGCAGGTGCCGGGACTACCGATCAAAGTCGGAGCACGGGTCGGAAAAAGGAAGGATTCGGGAGGAACGTTCTTCTTTGTAATCAAAGATGCGAACGCGAAGAAAGTTGTGGTTGTGCCGGAGTGGGGTGGGCCAGAGGAGATTGCAGCCAAAGATGATCTCGTCGTCGTGAAACGGTTTGGTGAGCCTATATACCCTGCCCTGGTTCCAGTCGACCAGATCACTCGAGCAGCCGATAAGCCATACCATATCCTTATTAACGCAGATAATTTTCACGCTCTGCAAGTCCTATTGTACTGTTACGAGGGTAAAGTAGACGTGATTTATATCGACCCGCCATACAACAGTGGGGCCAGAGATTGGAAGTATAACAACGATTACGTTGACAGAGCGGATCAATACCGACACAGCAAATGGCTGTCGATGATGCAAAGACGTTTAGAATTGGCGAAACGACTCCTTAAACCAGATGGGGTACTGATAGTCACTATCGACGAGAACGAAGTTGGACATCTCTCTGTTCTGTTGGAGATGGTATTTCCCGAATTTTTACGACACATGGTGACAGCGGTCATTAACCCCAAGGGCACGGGAAAGCTAAATTTCGCGCGGGTGGATGAGTATATCTTCTTTTGTGTGCCGAATAACGGGGCAAGCATAATCAAAGGCGTTCCGACATCGCTTGGACTTGCGAATGCTCCCGGTTCAGGGGCTCTCTTCTATCCGCCGTCACCACTATTCCTCAACGGCACAGGCTCGCAACAGCAAAAGAATGCTGAAGCCGAGGAAGAAGAGGACGAGGAAGAAGAGGACGAGGAAGACGGAATAAATGAGGAGACCGAGACCGATTCTATCGAAGACGGAGAACTTCCGTTTCCCAGCGACGAGATGGAGGAGTGGGAACTGCGACATGCAAGACGCCGCGGGAGTGAATCAAGTTACCGTCACCAGAGACCGAATCAATTCTATCCAATCTATATTAATGTAGAGGAAAGACGGGTCGTCCGTACTGGTCCGCCTCTACTACCCATTGAGAAACGCCCAAGTTTTCAACAAGTTGATGGCTTACTACCGATTTGGCCAATAGACAAGGAGGGGAACGACCGCTGTTGGCGTTTTATATCTACTGAAATGCAGAAGCTCATTGATTCCAAGCGTGTTAGGCTCGGACAACATAACCCAGCGTATGACAGTTGGACACTAAGAGCTTATCCGTAATTAACTTGATTTAAATTCATAGCCATACTACACTTTAGCGAGGAGGTGGGTATGGCAAAGATCCGCTCATGGGAAGTGTCCGACGAGTTCTGGAAACGTGTCGCACCTTTTATTCCGAAACGGGAGCGAGAATCTGGTAAGGCATTCAAAAGGAAGCCCGGCGGCGGCCGTAAAGCTATGTCCCAGCGGCGCGTATTCGAAGGCATCGTCTTTGTGCTGAGAACCGGATGCCAGTGGAAGTCACTGCCCAGAGAACGGTTCGGAAGCGCAAGCTCCATACACAAGTACTTCCGGCAATGGCTGAAGGGAGGTTTCTTCCTTGCCCTCTGGCGCGCCGGTCTCGCCGAGTACGATGATATGGAGGGGATCGCCTGGAAGTGGCAGAGCATGGATGGGGCCATCATCAAAGCGCCTCTGGCGCAAGAGGCAGCCGGTCCGAACCCGACAGACAGGGGGAAAAAAAGGAAGCAAGAGACACCTCCTGGTGGACGGACGTGGCGTCCCGCTGTCGCTGATCGTAACAGGGGCCAATCGACATGACGCAAGCCAGCTTACCGCAGTGCTCGATGCCGTCGTTATTCCCCTTCCGAAGAGACAACGATTCTTATACGCAGATAAGGGATACGATGGCGAACAGGCTCGCGAGCAGATCCGCATCAGGGGCTACGCTCCGAGGGTCTCACGAAAGAAGCGTAAACGCGGGCGTCCTCCCAAGAACCGGCGTTGGGTTGTGGAAGCGGCGCACTCCTGGTTCAACAGGTTTCGTAAGCTTCTGGTCAGATATGAGAAGATGTCCGAAAGCTACGAAGCTCTTGTTCATCTCGCGGCTGCGATTATTTGCTGGAGGAAGGTTGTTGCTATTTACGGATAAGTCCTTAATATCTGGGAGAGAAAGCCGGAGTCAAAGAAGCTGAAGACGGTTTGGTGGAAAAAGTCGCATGACGCTGGAACGCACGGTACTACCCTCTTGCATAACATACTCGGACAGCGGGCCATGTTCCCGTTCCCCAAATCGATATACGCCGTCATGGATGCACTCGCAGCCGTTGTGCGAACCCGACCGCATGCTTTAATCGTAGATTTTTTTGCTGGGTCAGGAACCACTCTCCATTCCACGTGCATGCTTAATTCCGTTTATGGAGGTCAGCGCCAGTGCATACTGGTAACAAATAATGAGGTGAACGCGAAGCTATCGGTACGGCTTAAGAAGAATGAGATTGAGCCTGGTAGCAGCGAGTATGAGAAACATGGAATTTGCTCTGCGGTCACCTGGCCGCGTATTCAAGCAGTCCTGACGGGTCGGCGACGAGATAAGTCCAAATTGCCCGGAAAGTACTTGGACGGCCGCGCCATGAGTCAGGGATTTGAGGAGAACGTTAAGTATCTCAAACTGGATTTTCTCGATCCAGCGGATATTGGACGAGGCGAGAAGTACGAGGCAATTCTCCCTATCCTGTGGCTGATGGCCGGGGCTTGCGGCGACTTGAAGCTTTTGGATGGCTCGGGTAAATATCACTTTCCGGTGGGCTGTTCGTTCTGTGTGCTCCTCCAGGAGGACTACTTTAACGAGTTCTTGGCTAAAATGGCTGAACGATCTGACATCACTCATGTTTTTCTTGTCACGGATTCCGTCGAAGCGTTCTACGAGATGGCGAGCCAAGTAGGCAAGGACAAACAATGCGTCCAGTTGTATAAGTCTTACTTCGACAGATTCAAGATCAATCTGGAAACTAAGCATGCGGATTGAACCCAAAGGCTTTCAGGATAAAGCTGTCCTGCGTCTAACGGACGAGATTGACTCCGCTCGTCGCGAGATCGACAGGGGACGAATGCAGGCCGTTGTCCTCTCCTCACCCACGGGGTCCGGCAAAACGGTGATCATGACATTGCTAATGGAGCGGCTGTGGGCAGGCCATGAGTCTATAACTCCTGACCCCGATGCCGTTTTTCTCTGGATTTCCGACTCTCCTGAATTAAATGTACAGAGCAAGGAAAAGATCGAAGCGGTGACAGATGTTTTTCCGTCGTCACACTTAGTGATGATCGATAACGATTTTAATGCTGAGCGTTTTGCCCCAGGATATATCTACTTCTTAAATACGCAGAAACTTGGGATTTCCGCCTTGCTGACCAAGCTAGGGGATGAACGGACACGGACGATATGGCAAACAATTGAAAACACTTCGAAGGCGAGTGCAACCCACTTCAACGTCATCATCGATGAAGCACATCGGGGGATGACTCTCAGCCCCAAAGCAGAGAGCGATGCACGCACCATTGTCCAGCGATTCATCAAAGGCGCCCCAGAAGTGAATCTTTCTCCAGTCCCATTGGTGATCGGCATGAGTGCGACTCCGTTGCGATTCAACAGATTTCTTGAAGGGGCACAACGGATCACCAGGCCCGTTGATATAACCGCGGAAGATGTACGCGACTCAGGACTCATCAAGGATCGTATTCTTTTGGACATTGCCGAGAGTGATCAGCCAGCCGATTGGACGTTATTGCGCGATGCTGCTTTGCAGAATATCAAGTACACCAGGCAATGGAAACGCTATTGCAAGATACAGGGCATCGCTCCCGTGGAGCCTATCCTTGTAGTTCAGGTCGAAGATGGTACCAAAAAAACTCTAACCCGGACAGATATGGCAAAAGCGGTTGACGTCTTAGAGAAGGTGTACGGACGTTTCAAAGAGGGACAGTTGGTTCATTGCTTCCAGGAGGAAGAAGACATTATGGCGGGCGATTATAATATTCGCAAGATCGACGCCTCGAAGATTCAGGGAGACACAAGCGCACGAATCGTCTTCTTTAAAATGGCCCTCACAACGGGTTGGGATTGCCCGCGTGCCGAGGTTATGATGTCATTTCGGCGGGCAGCGGACCACACGCTTATAGCGCAGTTGGTTGGACGTATGGTACGAACGCCTCTTGCACGTCGCGTTGAAGAGAACGAATTCTTGGGAAGCGTGTCTCTTTTCCTGCCACACTACGATGAAGACGGGCTGAAGGCGATTGTCGAAAAGCTGGAGGACCCGGATATCGGGTCGCCAGTTAAGGTTGAACGAAGGGCTAACTTGGTGCTTTATAAGAGGGCCAACGACAAGGCGGATCTTATTAAAGTTTTGGAGAGAACACCCACCTACGTGTTGGACAATACCCGTCGGCAGGCTAATACGCGTCGGCTTCTTTCGCTTTCACGAAAGCTGACCATGGACCAGATCGATGCTAAGGCTTGGGGTAAAGCCAAGACGCTTGTTGTGACTACTCTCAAAACTGAATTGGGGCGCTTGTGTAAGAATCCCGAGTTCTTGGCGAAGGTGAGCGGAAAGGCCAAGATTAATCTGAAGGAGTTTAAGGTCGAGTTCGGCGAGCTTCGGGAACTAAAGGAATCACGTACTTTATCTGTGGAACTGACACCCGAGAATGTCGATGATCTGTTTGCACGATGCGAAACGATTTTAGGGGAAGGTTTGAAAGATGAGTATTGGCGGAGATTTCATGACCGCGACGACCCGGATCGCGCCAAGCTCGAACTATTTTGTCTCCTGCAAGACCCTGCATGTGTGCGAATGGTTCAGGAAGAGTGTGGGAAGCGTATTGACACCCTCTTCGATAAATATCGCGACAAGATTAATGAAATGCCTTCAAGTCGGCGCGAACGGTATGATCGAATCGGAAGACAAGGCGCCAATCCTAGGGCTGAGACTATTCACCCTCCAGAAGTAATCGAGTCCCGCAAGGAGACACCCCTATGGAAAGGGCATCTTTTTGTTGACGGTTCTGGCAGGTTCGGATGGAAGGCCAATGCATGGGAAGAAAGGGTTCTGTACGAAGAGATCGAAGGGCTAGATTTCGCGGGTTGGTTGCGGAATACCCCAAAGAAGCATTGGGCATTATGTGTGCCTTACGGG
Organism: uncultured delta proteobacterium; assembly: GCA_963835595.1. Taxonomy (GTDB): domain Bacteria; phylum Desulfobacterota; class Syntrophorhabdia; order Syntrophorhabdales; family WCHB1-27; genus CAWEPK01. The sequence continues at coordinate 1,267,500 of CAWIGL010000002.1, forward strand.
CAGGGGCAAGCGAAACCCATGTACCCTGACTTGCTTGTGTTTCGTCGACAAGGTGATAAGGTGCGAGTTGATATTCTCGATCCGCATGATGATTCCCGTGGAGATGCGGCAGAAAAAGCCGCAGGTCTTGCCGATTTCGCTCGTAAACATGGTGCGGCATTCGGTCGCATTGAGTTGATTCGCATCGTAAAAGACCAAATTCAGAGGCTGAAATTGCATCAAGAATCCGTCCGAGACAAAGTTATCAAGGTCACTGATTTGAAGCATTTGGCGGAACTCTACGATCAGTTGAGCTAAGATACTTTTGGTCGAGATACTGAAGAGTAATTCTTGGCCTTCAACTGCCGATGCAATTTTACTTTTGCCGGCAATGCTTCTCGATCCACCTTCTCCCAGTCTCTGCAACGTTCACCGCCTGACTGTCGTAAAGACAGGTATTTTGCTAATGTGAAAAAAGAGCGGCTGGAACAGACGTTGTTTCATTGACCACGTTGACCCGATAGGTCTTTCTTTCGGCTGGCATTCCTCAAATTCTTGGCCGCCGTCTAGGTGCTTACTTTGCAGGTGTACTCAATAATATTGAATGCCACTTGTTCCCTGCACTGTCCGTAATTCCGAGTTCTATTGTTTCCATATTATGACAGCCTTAGCAACCAATTTCGGGCGGATGTGCGTTAGGGTTTTCCCCCTCTTTCCCCTTGTGGGGGCGAGGGGAAAAGGTAGGGTGCGTGGCGTTTCGGCCCATACGGGCCGGCGGCCGGGAGGTTTTCGATGGATTTCGGGTTGTTTTCGATGGCGCCCGACGAAACTGTACAGTAGAAGTACGTTGAGGAGGCGCGCCGAGAAAACGACGCGAAAGGCGCGAAAGGATCCCGGCCGCATAAAGCCGAAAGGCGCGAAAGGATCCCGACCGCCCCCCACTAAAAGGCTTGATTATTTGCGAAAACGTAATAGAATAATACTCTTATGGATTTTCAGACGATGCGCACATTTCTGCCCGTCTTTTCCCGTTATCTGTCTTTGGAGAAGGGCGTCTCGCCGCACACGATGAGGGCCTACACCGGGGACCTGCGGGATTTCCTGCGCTTCCTTGAAAAGAACGCCTGCGGGGAGGTGGACCACCAGGCGATCAGGGCATATATAGCCGATGCTTACGGCGGTCTGAAGCGCGCGTCGTTGTCGAGGAAGGTATCGTCGATCAAGGTCTTCTTCAAGTACCTGAAGAAGAAGGGGCACATCGCGGAGAACCCGGCCCTTCTGATAAAAGGGCCGAAGGCCGAGAAGCGCCTGCCGAAGTTTTACTCTGTGGACGAGATGTTCCACTTCCTCGATACCCTGCCGGAAGAGGGCTGGATATCATTACGGAACAGGGCGGTCTTCGAGCTGATCTACTCGACGGGGATGCGGGCGGCGGAGGCCCTGGGCCTCGATGTCACCGACGTCCACCTCGAAGGGTCGTGGGCCATCGTCAAGGGGAAAGGCGGGAAAGAGCGTGTCCTCCCCTTCGGCGAGAAGGCGGCGTCCGCCCTTGCGGCCTACATGAAAGAGGCCGAAGGCAGGCGCAGTGCTTCCGTGAAGGCCCTCTTCGTCAACAGGGACGGGACGAGGCTTTCTTACAGGGGCCTTTTGAAAGTGATGAAGAAGCACCAGCTTAGCGCGAGCCTCTTCAAGGACCTCGCGCTCCACGGCATCAGGCACTCCTTCGCCACCCATATGCTCGACGGTGGGGCCGATTTGAGGAGCATCCAGGAGCTCCTCGGCCACTCGAAGCTCTCCACAACGCAGAGGTATACCCACGTCTCCATGGACAAGCTCATGGAGGTTTACGACAAGGCCCATCCGAGAAGATAAAATGAAGAGCACGACAATCCTGTGCGTAAGACAAAAAAATAAGGTCGTATTGGCCGGCGACGGCCAGGTGACGTTCCAGAACACCGTGTTGAAGCATACGGCCAAAAAGGTGCGGAAGCTCTACCAGGACAGGTGCCTGGCGGGTTTTGCCGGGGCTACTGCCGACGCCTTCACCCTCTTCGAGCGCTTCGAGAAGAAACTGGAGCAGTACAACGGGAACATCACGCGCGCCTCCGTCGAGCTAGCCAAAGACTGGAGGACGGACCGGATGCTCCGCAGGCTTGAGGCATTGCTCCTCGTGGCGGACGCAGAGCATACGCTCATCCTCTCCGGGACCGGCGACGTGATCGAGCCGGACGGCGATGTCGCGGCCATCGGCTCGGGCGGCCCTTACGCGGAGGCCGCGGCCAAGGCGCTCGTGAAGCATACGGACCTGTCCGCCCTGGAGGTGGTCAAGGAGGCGATGGCCATCGCAGCCGAGATATGCATCTACACGAACGAAAGGATCACCATAGAGGAGTTATAGATGAAGACCATGATACCCCGGGCCATCCTGGTGGAGCTCGACAGGTACATCATCGGCCAGGACAAGGCGAAGAGGGCAGTCGCCATCGCGCTTCGCAACAGGTGGCGCAGGCAGATGATACCTGAGGCGCTCCGGGACGAGATCGCCCCCAAGAACATCATCATGATAGGGCCGACGGGCGTGGGCAAGACGGAGATCGCAAGGCGCCTCGCCAAGCTCGCCAACGCGCCCTTTTTGAAGATAGAGGCGACGAAGTTCACCGAGGTCGGCTACGTGGGCAGGGACGTCGAGTCGATGATAAGGGACCTGACGGAGCTATCCATCAACATGGTGAAAAGGGAGGAGCAGGAGCGCGTCCTGGAGAAGGCGAGGGACATGGCGGAAGAGCGCATACTCGACCTGCTCGTCTCCCCGAGGAAGCAGGCGGCGTCCCGCCCCGGCGAGGACCAATCGTACGAGGTGACGAGGGAGAAGATGAGGGGCTTCTTCAAGGAAGGGAAGCTTAACGATAAGTTCGTCGAGATAGAGGTGCCGGAGCGCTCCCTGCCGATCATCGAGATCTTCTCCTCCCAGGGCATGGAAGAGATGGACATGCAGCTCCGCGACATGTTCGGCAATATCCTGCCGAAGAAGACGAAGAGGCGCAAGGTCAGGATAGGCGAGGCGTACGACTACCTGATCCAGGAAGAATCGAAGAAGCTGATCGACATGGACCGGGTCGTCAGCGAAGCGGTCAACAGGGTGGAGCAGGCGGGGATCATCTTCTTAGACGAGATCGACAAGATCGCGAGCCGCGACCAGACGCACGGCCCCGACGTATCGAGGGAAGGGGTCCAGAGGGACATCCTGCCCATCGTCGAGGGGACGACGATCACCACGAAGTACGGGACGGTGAAGACCGACCATATACTTTTCATCGCGGCCGGCGCCTTCCATATGTCGAAGCCCTCGGACCTCATACCGGAGCTCCAGGGGCGGTTCCCCATAAGGGTCGAGCTTACGCCCCTGACGAAGGACGACTTCTTCAGGATCCTGACGGAGCCCGAGAACGCCCTGATAAAACAGTACAAGGCCCTGCTTGCCACCGAGGGCATAGACCTGGAGTTCGAGCGCGACGGCATCACTGAGATCGCGGACACCGCCCAGCGGGTCAACGAGATGACGGAGAATATCGGCGCGAGGAGGCTCTATACCGTCATGGAGAAGATCCTCGACGACGTCTCCTTCGACGCGCCGGAGATGGCGGAGAAGAAGGTCACGATAACCCAGAAATACGTGCGGGACAGGCTTTCCGAGTTCCTTGAGAAGGAGGACCTTAGCAGGTATATACTCTGATGGAAAAAGTACAGGTTTTGCTTGAGGCCCTTCCCTACATCAAGAAATTCTCCGGGTGCACCTTCGTCGTCAAGTACGGCGGGGCTGCGATGGAAGAGGAGGAGCTGAAAAAAGAGTTCGCCAAGGACGTGGTGCTCCTGAAATACGTCGGCATCAACCCCGTCATCGTCCACGGCGGGGGCCCCCGGATAGAGAGGATGCTCACGAGGCTCAACATACCGACGCGGTTCGTCGACGGCCTGCGCGTCACCGACGCACAGACCCTTGAGGTGGTCGAGATGGTGCTCTCCGGGTCGATCAACAAGGAGATCGTCCAGGCGATCCATAACGCGGGCGGCCAGGCCATCGGCCTGTCGGGCAAAGACGGCAAGCTCATCACGGCAGAGAAGTTGAAGGGCAAGGACATCGGCTTCGTCGGCGAGGTGACGGAGGTCAACGGGAAGATCATCAGGGATATAGCGGAAGACGGCTACGTCCCCGTCATCGCGCCCCTGGCCGCAGGCGCCGACGGCTGCTCTTACAACGTGAACGCAGACACGGCCGCCGGCCGCGTGGCAAAGGCCCTTCGTGCGGAGAAGCTGATATTGCTGACGGACGTGCCCGGCATCCTAGACGCCTCCCTCAAGCCCATCTCGTCCCTCGACATGGGGCAGGCAAGGAGGCTCGCGGCGAGCGACGCAGTGAAAGGCGGCATGATACCGAAGATCAATTGCTGCCTCGACGCCCTCGAAGGCGGGGTGAAGAAGGCGCATATCATCGACGGCCGGGTTGCACACGCGCTGCTCCTGGAGGTATTCACCGACCTCGGGATCGGCACACAGATAGCGGGAGAATAGCGATGCAGCAGGAATGGATCGAAAAAGGCAATAAATATCTGGCGAATACGTACAGGCGCTTCCCCATAGGGATCGCGAAGGGGGAAGGCTGCTGGCTCTGGGACTTGAGCGGAAGGAGGTATCTCGATTTCCTCTCCGGCATCGCGGTCTGCAACCTGGGCCATGCGCCGGCCTCCGTAGTCGAGGCCGTCTGCGCCCAGGCGCACAAGCTCCTCCATATCTCGAACCTCTTTTACACGGAGCCGCAGATAAAGGCCGCAGAGCTGATGGTCAGCCACTCGTTCGGCGACAAGGTCTTCTTCTGCAACAGCGGCGCAGAGGCGAACGAGGCGGCGATAAAGCTGGCCAGGCGCTATTCGTGGAAGAGCCACGGCGAGGGCAGGACGGAGATCATCGCGATGGAGAACTCCTTCCACGGGCGGACCATCGCCACCCTGTCGGCTACAGGACAGAAGAAGTTCAGCGAGGGCTTCAGCCCCCTGGTCGAAGGCTTCACCTTCGTGCCGTTCAACGACATGGAGGCAGTCGAGAAGGCCGTCTCGGAGAAGACCTGCGCCGTAATCGTCGAATGCATCCAGTCGGAAGGCGGCGTCTACGTCGCCGAGGCGCAGTACATGAAAAAACTTCGGGAATTTACGGCGGAGCGCGACATACTTCTCATTATAGACGAGGTGCAGACGGGCATGGGCAGGACGGGCAAGCTCTTCGGGTACGAGCATTACGCCATAGAGCCCGATATCATGAGCCTCGCGAAGGCCCTCGGCAGCGGCTTCCCTGTGGGCGCAATCGTTGCCAAAGACAGGGTGATGGAGGCGTTCGACCCGGGCTCGCACGCATCGACGTTCGGCGGCAACCCTATGGCGTGTGCCGCCATAACGGCGACCATCGACACGATGATGGACGAGGGCATCGTCGCGCGGTGCAGCGCGATGGGGGCGTACCTCCTCCAGGGCCTGCTCAAGCTCCAGAAGGAATTCCCCTTCATCGCCGATGTGAGGGGCCTCGGCCTGCTCCTAGGCGTCGAGTTCACGTTCGAGGTAGCGCCCATCGTGCAGGAGTTCCTCGCCGAAGGCGTCATTCTCTATGCGTCGAAAGGGAACGTCGTGAGGCTCCTCCCTCCCCTCACCATCGGCCAGGAGGAGATCGATATCTTCCTCGACATCGCAAAGAAGATCTTCGAAAGGCACAGCGGGCAATGAAGAGGGACTTCAAGAGGCTCCTCGACATAACGGAAGGGGAGTGCCGCCATCTCCTGGACCGCGCCCGCTTTCTGAAAGACGCGCGCAGGGCGCGCAAGACGCACGCCCCCTTGCAGGGGATGACCCTGGCGATGATCTTCGAGAAGGCATCCACCAGGACGCGGATCTCCTTCGAGGTCGGCATGGCGGAGCTTGGAGGCCGGGCCATATTCCTGGACCAGGCCAATACCCAGATGGGCAGGGGGGAGCCCGTCCGCGACACGGCCCGCGTATTGTCGAGGTACGTCCACGCAGTCATGATACGGACCTTCGGACAGGAGACGGTCGAAGAGCTGGCCCGTTGGTCCACGGTCCCCGTCATCAACGGGCTTTCCGACCTCTACCACCCCTGCCAGATCATCGCGGACCTTTTCACCGTCCTTGAGCGCAAGGGCAGGCTCGACGGCGTGAAGGTGGCGTGGGTCGGAGACGGCAACAACGTGGCGAACTCCTGGATAGAGGCGTCTATCCTTCTGGGCTTTCCCCTGGCCGTGGCCGTCCCGCCCGCTTACGGCCCCTACGAGCCGCTCGTGAGGCAGGGTAAGGAAAAGGGAACGCTGACCGTTTACGCAGACCCTTACGAGGCCGTGCGCGACGCGGACGTAGTCAACACGGACGTCTGGATCAGCATGGGCATGGAGGCGGAAGTCGAGGCGCGCAAAAATGCGTTCGCCGCGTTCCGCGTCGACAACGACCTGATGAAGGCGGCAAAGCCGGACGCCATAGTGCTGCACTGCCTTCCGGCCCACAGGGGCGAGGAGATAACGGACGAGGTCTTCGAGCGGTTCCAGGACACGATCTTCACGCAGGCCGAGAACCGCCTCCACGCGCAGAAGGCGCTTCTGGAATGGTTAATGCTTTTGTGAGGGGGGACGACCCGCAAGCGGGTGCCCCGGCGAGCTTTGCTCGTGGAGGGGGCGCGGAAGCCCCAATAATTGCGGAGGACATGCATGGGTAACATCAGAAAAGTCGTGCTCGCCTACTCGGGCGGCCTCGATACGTCGATACTGGTGAAATGGCTGCGCGAGCAGCACGGGTGCGAGGTCGTCGCCTATACGGCCGACGTGGGGCAGGAGGAGGAGCTGTCGGGCCTTGAGGCGAAGGCGATAAAGACGGGGGCCTCGAAGATCTACATCGAGGACCTGAAGGAAGAGTTCGCCAGGGATTTCGTCTTTTTTGCGATCAAGGCGAACGCGATCTACGAAGGGACCTACATGCTGGGCACCTCCATCGCAAGGCCACTGATAGCGAAAAGACAGGTCGAGATCGCCCGGATGGAGAACGCGGACGCGGTCTGCCACGGGTCGACGGGCAAGGGGAACGACCAGGTGCGCTTCGAGCTGACTTACTATGCCCTCGCGCCCAACATCAAGGTGCTCGCGCCGTGGAGGGAGTGGTCGTTCTCTTCGAGGGAAGAGCTGATCGACTACGCAAAGGCCCACGGCATCGATGTGCCCGTGAGCAAGGCGAAGCCTTACAGCATGGACAGGAACCTGATGCATATCAGCTACGAGGGAGGGGTGCTCGAAGACCCCTGGAGCGAGCCGGACGAGTCGATGTTCCGCCTGACCGTCTCGCCGGAGGCCGCGCCCGATAAGCCGCGCTACGTAGAGGTCGGCTTTACGGACGGGGCGGCGACGAGCGTGGACGGCAAGGCGCTGAAGGCGCACGAGGTCATCGGCCTGCTCAACCGCGTCGCAGGCGAGAACGGCATAGGGAGGGCCGATATCGTAGAGAACAGGTTCGTAGGCATGAAGTCGCGCGGCGTCTACGAGACGCCGGGCTGCACGATACTCCACGCGGCCCACCGGGCGCTGGAGTCGATCACGATGGACCGTGAGGTGATGCACCTCCGCGACAGCCTCATCACGAAGGTCTCGGAGCTTATCTATTACGGCTTCTGGTATTCGCCGGAGATGGAAGCCATGCGGGCCTTCATCGAGAAGACGCAAGAAGGCGTGACCGGGACGGTCCGCCTCAAGCTCTACAAGGGCAATACGATCATCGCAGGCAGGAAATCGGAAAAATCCCTCTACAGCCAGGACTTCGCCACCTTCGACAAAGACGCGGTCTACAACCAGGGCGACGCGACCGGCTTCATCAAGCTGAACGCCCTGCGGCTGCGCATAAGGGCTATGCAGAGGGGAAAGTAAGGCTATAGATGGCAAGGACCGGGAGCAGGGGCTACGACCCGAAGGCGGTGGAAGAGAAGTGGCAGGCCGTCTGGGAGAAGGCGGACATCTTCCGCGTCTCCGAGGACAGGGAGAAGACGAAGTTCTACCTCCTTGAGATGTTCCCCTACCCTTCGGGCAGGATCCACATGGGCCACGTCAGGAACTACTCCATCGGCGACGTGATCGCCCGCTACAAGCGGATGCGGGGGCTGAACGTCCTCCACCCGATGGGATGGGACGCCTTCGGGATGCCGGCGGAAAACGCAGCCATCCAGCACGGCGTCCATCCGGCCGTCTGGACGAAAGAGAATATCGCCTACATGAAGAAGCAGTTGAAGCGCCTCGGCTTCGGCTACGACTGGGACAGGGAGCTCGCCACCTGCGACGTGGAGTACTACCGCTGGGAACAATGGATGTTCCTCAAGATGTATGAAAAAGGGCTTGTCTACCGGAAGAGCGCCCCTGTGAATTACTGCGAGCAGTGCCAGACGGTGCTCGCCAACGAGCAGGTCGAGGACGGCAGGTGCTGGCGCTGCGGCGGCGAGGTGTTCCAGAGCGAGCTCGCCCAGTGGTTCTTCGCCATCACGAAATACGCGGACGAGCTTTACGAATACACGTGGAAGCTCCCCGGATGGCCTGAGCGCGTCCTCAACATGCAGAGGAACTGGATAGGGAAGAGCCACGGCGTTGAGGTCAATTTCCCATTGGAATCGGGCGACGGGCTGACGATCTTCACGACAAGGCCCGACACGCTTTATGGCGTCACCTTCATGGTGCTCGCCCCGGAGCACCCTTTTGCTACGACCCTTGCCAAGGGGACCGTCCACGAGGCCGAGGTCGCCGCCTTCGTCGAGAAGGCGAAGGCCCAGGACAGGAGCTTCAGGGCCGAGCTTTCCCTGAAAAAAGAAGGGGTCTTCACAGGCGCTTACGCGGTAAACCCCCTCACGAAGCAGAAGGTTCCCGTCTTCGTGAGCAACTTCGTCCTCGCAGAATACGGCACGGGCGCGATCATGGCAGTCCCCGCCCACGACCAGAGGGACTTCGAGTTCGCCCGCGAGTTCGGCCTGCCCGTCATCGTCACGATCCAGCCCGAGGGCGAGAGGCTCGACCCCGCCTCGATGGAGTGCGCCTGGGAGGGCGACGGCAGCCTCGTCAACTCGGGCATCTTCAACGGCATGAACAACAGGAAGGCGATCGAGGCCATCATCGATTTCCTCGAAAAGGAGGGCATCGGCAGGCGGACGGTCAACTACCGGCTCAAGGACTGGGGCATATCGCGGCAGCGCTACTGGGGCACGCCTATCCCCGTCATCTACTGCGATGAGTGCGGCACTCTGCCCGTCCCTTACGAGGACCTGCCCGTCGAGCTGCCCCTTGAGGTAAAGGTCCGCATGGTCGGCAGGTCGCCTTTGGCCGACTACCCGGAATTTTACGAGACGACCTGTCCTAAATGCGGCAAAAAGGCCAGAAGGGAGACGGACACGATGGACACCTTCGTCGAGTCGTCCTGGTACTTCCTGAGGTATGCCTGCCCGCACTACGACAAGGGCGCCCTCGACCGCGCAAAAGTCGATTACTGGATGGCGGTGGACCAGTATATCGGAGGCGTCGAGCACGCGGTGCTCCATCTGCTCTATTCGCGGTTCTTCAACAGGGTGCTCTCGGAGCTTGGGCTGGTGAGCGCCCGCGAGCCGTTCGAGAACCTCCTGACCCAGGGGATGGTCATAAAGGACGGGGCGAAGATGAGCAAGTCGAAGGGGAACGTCGTCGACCCCGACTACCTCGTCGAGCGCTTCGGGGCGGACACGGTGCGCCTTTTCTGCCTGTTCGCCTCGCCCCCCGAGAAAGACCTCGACTGGAGCGACAAGGGCGTGGAAGGCGCGTACCGCTTCCTCCAGAGGCTCTGGAGGCTCGTCATGGAGCGCCATGCGGAGCTTAAAGGCGCGACGCCCGCCTACGCCTCCGCATCGAATGACAAGGCCGCATCCGCCCTCCTCCACATGGTCCACAAGACAACGAAAAAGGTGACGGAAGACGTAGAGAGGTTCCACCTGAACACAGGCATTGCCGCCGCTATGGAGCTTGTGAACGCAGTCTACAAGTTCGTCGAGTCGGGACCGATGGAGGGGGAGGCCGCAGGCGTAGTCAGGGCAGCCGTCGACCGCCTGATCGTGCTGGTCAGCCCTTTCTGCCCCCACCTCGCCCAGGAGCTCTGGTCGGAGCTCGGCCATACGGGCCTGCTCGCGGACTACCCGTGGCCCTCTTACGACGAGGCATACATCAGGGAGGAGACCGTGACCGTCGCCGTGCAGGTGAACGGCAAGCTGAGGGACACGGTAGACGTCGAGCGCGACATGGACGAGGCGGCGCTCAAGGGCCTCATCCTCTCGCTTGAGAAGGTCCGGCGGCATCTTACGGAGAAGCCGGTGAGAAAGATGATCGTGGTGCCGAACAAGCTGGTCAATATCGTCTCGTGAGGGGGTCTATGAAAAGGTTCTTCCCGGTCTGCGCGCTTCTCGTCTGCGCAGCGCTGATGAGCGGCTGCGGGTACGAGCTCGTCAAGGAAAAAGGCATATACGGCGGCGATATCTCGTCGATAAACCTCCCGGTCTTCAAGAACAACAGCTTCGAGCCGCTGGCCTCGGGGGTTTTCACCCAGGCGTTTTCGATGGAGCTGGCCGCCAGCGGGCTCTTTCAGCTAAACAAGCCTGACGCGGACGCGACGCTCCAGGGGAGCATCATGGGGGTAGCCACTTCCCCAGGCCCTATCGGCGGGACCGGGCAGACCATCCAGAAGGTCGTGACCACGAGCGTCAGCCTTGTCCTCATGAGGCAGGGCAAGCGCCTGAAGATGTGGACTTTCAGCGATTCCGACGTGTACGACGCAAGCACCATCAACATCGAGGAACCGGGCAGGAGGGCGGCCCTGCAGCGCATCGCGCAGCGTATAGCGCGCAGGTTCCATGCCCAGGTGCTGGCCGTCTACTAGACCGGTTTGCATTGTCGCAGCGCGCGCCTATCCCGGCGCGGCTTCCTGCGCCATCGCTTCCTTTGCCCTCTTTTCGGAAGGCAGCATCAACATGAGGACCGTAACCAAGACCGGCAGGAAGGCCAGCACAGTCAGCGCCGCGCGGAGACCGTACGCATCGGCTATCCGGCCGACGACCGGCGTTGTAAGCCCGCCGAAGGAAAAGCCGAGGCCGAGCGTGATGCCGGAGGCAAGCCCTATCCGGTTCGGGAGGTAGGACTGGCCGAGGACCACCATGGAGCTTAAAGGGACCGAGAGCATAAGCCCGATGGGAATAAGGAGCAGCATTGCCGTGAGCGGCCCCGATACTGCGGGCAGGAAGGGAAGAAAGACCGCAAGGAGTATGCAGCCGCCGATGGCCATCGTCCGGTAGCCGATGCGGTCCCCGATCCAGCCGCCTATGAAGTTGCCCGCTATGCACGCAGCCAGAAAGCCCGCCAGGGCAGAGCCGGCGGCCGCTTTTGAGGCATGGAGGACATTGATCCAGAAGAGCGGGAGAAATGTATTAAGCCCGTAAAAGACCATCGATCGTATAAGCAGGCCGCTGGAGAGATAGACAAACGGCGGCCAGCGGTCGGGCCCTTCCGGGCTGCTTGCGCCGGCCGGTCTTTTTTCTTTTACCGCATAGCCCTTCGTGTAGCCCGGCAGCTTAAAGGACAGAATCACGGCTAAGAGAACAGGGGGCACTATGAGCCAGGCCGTCCCTTTTAGTCCCCACGCGAGAAGCGCCGCGGTCCCGATAATGGGACCTACGGCAAAACCGGCCTGGCCGCCCATGCCGAAAAAGCTCATCGCCGTCGCCTTCCTGTCTTGCGCCAGATGAAGCATCACCTTGGCGCCCTCAGGATGGAACATGGCGCTGCCGAGACCGCTTACGATGACGGCCGCCACCCCAAGCCGGTATGTGGGAAGAAGGCCGGTGCTTGAGACGCCCACGCCCAGGAGCAACATCGACATTGGGATCATCCAGGGCATGGGCCGCCGGTCGCTGATCCAGCCGAATACGGGCTGGAAGCCCGACGCGACGAGGCTCACCGCAAAGACGATGGTAGCGGCAGCCGTGTAGCTAATGTGGTGCGCGGCGATGAAGAATGGGAGGAGGACGGGAATGGCCCCCTGGGGGATGTCTGCCGCCCCGTGGGCAACGGCCATAAGACCGAGCGAGCGTATTCTCACGACCCTTGCACCTCCGTACAGGCTTTCACGGCGCCCCCGTGCGCTATCCCAGATAGGCCGCGCGTATATGGGGGTCTGCAAGCAGCGCCTCCCCGGGGCCGGAAAGGGTGACGCTGCCCGTCTCAAGCACGTGGCCGAAAGAAGCGGCCTTGAGCGATATGTGGGCGTTCTGCTCGACGAGCAATATCGTCGCCCCCGCCCGGTTGATCTCCTTGAGCACTGCGAATATGTCCCTGACGAGTACGGGGGCGAGGCCCATCGACGGCTCGTCGAGGAGCATCAGGCGCCCCCGACCCATGAGCGCCCTGCCCACCGCGAGCATCTGCTGCTCGCCGCCCGAGAGCGTCTGTCCCGACTGTCCTTTCCGCTCGTAAAGCACAGGGAAAAGGTCGAATACGCGCCTGTAGTCTTTTTCGATCTCGGGCCTGTCCTTTCTGTGCCACGTGGCGAGCTTTAGGTTCTCCCTCACCGTGAGGTTGCCGAAGATGCCCCGCCCCTCCGGCACGTGGGCGATGCCCATCGAGACGATGCGATGGGGCGGCACTCCGCGAAGCTCGCGCCCGGCGTAGACGACGCTGCCCTTATAGGGCACCATGCCTGAGATCGCCCGGAGCGTAGAGGATTTGCCCGCGCCGTTCGAGCCGACGAGGGCGACGATCTCCCCTTCCCCCACGTCGAAGGAGATGCCCCTCACGGCCTTTATGCTGCCGTACGAAACCTCAAGGTCCCTCACGGAAAGCAAGACCTTATCCGTCACGCCTGCTCCTCCCCCAGGTAGGCCGCCAGGACGTGCCTGTCCGCGCGTATAGCCTCGGGCTTCCCTTCGGCGATGGTGGCGCCGAAGTCAAGCACCGTGAGGCGCTCGCAGATGTTCATGACGAGGCGCATCTGGTGCTCGATGAGCAGGATCGTGACGTCGAACGCCTTCCTCACCCAGCCGATCAGGTCCATAAGGCGCGTGACCTCCGCCGGGTTCATGCCTGCCGCCGGCTCGTCGAGCAAGAGGAGCCTCGGGCGCGTGGCCAGCGCCCTCGCTATCTCAAGCCGCCGCTGCAAGCCGTAGGGCAGGTTCCTCGACGCCTCTTGCGCGTGTCCGTCGAGCTTGAACAGGCTTAAGAGCTCCATCGAGCTGTCGATGATCTCCGCCTCTTCCTTCCTGAACCGGCCGAGCCTGAAGACGGCCGAAAGCACGCCGCAGGCGCCCCGCCCGTAATGGGCGCACCTCACGTTGTCGAGGACGGAGAGCTCTTTGAAGAGCCTTATATTCTGAAAGGTCCTCGCCACGCCCAGCGAGGTGATCCGGTTGGGCGCAAGCCCGTCGATCCTCTTCCCCTCGAAGGCGATGCTCCCTCGCGTCGGGCGGTAGACGCCGGTGATGAGGTTGAAGACGGTCGTTTTGCCCGCCCCGTTCGGCCCGATTATGCCGGCCAGCTCGCTCCTCTCAAGGCTCAGGCTGAAATCCGAAAGCGCCGTGAGGCCGCCGAATCGCTGGGTCACGCCTCTTATCTCAAGGAGCGACATCGACAGCACCTTTTTTCTTGCGCCGGAGCCGGGAGACGGCCAGGTCGGCCCCCGGCACGAACCAGGAGAACTCCCGCAGGCCCATGATGCCCTTCGGCCGGTAAAGCATGAGGAGCACGAGCACGAGCGGCATCATCACCATCCGCCAGACGCCTAAGGGGCGCAGGAATTCCAGAAGCACCGTAAAGATAACTGCGCCTATGATCGAGCCTGCGAGCGACCCTATGCCGCCCAGGTAGACCATTATCAGAATGTCCGTCGATTTGACGATGTCGAAGACGCGGGGGTTGATGAACTGGAGGAGATGGGCGAAGAGCGCGCCGGCTACGCCCGCGAAGAACGAGGAGACGACGAAGGCGACCATCTTCACGCGGCGCGTATCGATGCCCGAAAGCTCGGCGGCGATCTCGTCCTCCCTGATCGAAAGGATGCCCCGGCCGAAGCGCGAATAAACCAGGTTGCGGATGAACCAGATGGAGGCCGCCGTCCAGAAGAAGACCCAGGGCAGGGTGGTGAGCCTGTCCATGCCGAGGAAACCGCGTGGGCCGCCCAGCGCGCCGATGTTCTCGATGGCCGACTTGACGATCATGCCGAACGCGAGGGTGACGATGGCAAGGTAGTCCCCCCGCGTCTTGAAGGAAGGGAAGGCGACCAGAAGGCCCGCCAGCGCCGCTGCCGCCCCTCCCGCTACGACTGCGGCTGGGAAAAGCCAGACGGCGGCTGCCGCAGGGAAGAGGCGGACCGATATGACGGACGCGACGTAGGCGCCTATCGCCATGAAGCCTGCGTGGCCCACGGAGAACTCGCCCATATACCCGTTGACGAGGTTGAGGCTGACGCTCAGGATGATGTTGATGCCGATGTACATCAGGACGAGCTGGACGTACTGGTCGAGCAGGTCCGTGGCGGGAACGACGAAGGCGAGCGCGAAGCCCGCCAGAAGCGCCGCCTGCCTGAGCCTCGGCTTCGCCGAAAGGGAGCGGAGGAAGAGCGCGGGCCGGCTGTCCCTTACTGCGCCTCCCATACTACACCTTCTGGACCGCCGGCTTGCCGAGGATGCCGTGCGGCCTGAAGACGAGAAGCGCGAGGAGCAGCCCGAAGGCGACGAGGTCCCGGTACGTGGAGGGCAGGAATGCGACGACGAGGATTTCGGTCGCGCCCAGGATGTAGCCCCCTATCATCGCCCCGCGTATGTTGCCGATGCCCCCCACAACGGCGGAGATAAACGCCTTCCAGCCCACCATGATGCCCATATAGGGGTCGATGACCGGGTAGCAAAGGCCGTATAAGACTCCGGCGACGCCCCCTAAGCTCGTCCCTATGGCGAACGTCACGGAGATGACCGTATCGACGGGGATGCCCATCAACGGGGCGACCGTCTTGTCCCAAGAGATGGCCCGCATCGCCATCCCGACCATCGTCCGCCTCACGATCAGGTCGAGGACGACCATAAGCACGAGCGAAAGGGCGATCACGAGGGCCTGAAGCAGCGAGATCGATATGCCCCCGAAGGCCCAGGTCACATCCGGGACCAAAGACGGGATATGCTTGGGGTACGGGCTTAGGGCGAGGGTGAAGTTTTCAAGGAAGAGGCCGACGCCGAGGGCCGTGATGATCGCCGACACCCTCGGGGCCTGGCGCAGCGGCTTGTAGGCGAACCTCTCTATGGTGACGCCGAGAAGGGCCGTGCCGAGCATCGAGACGACGAGCGTTGGGACAAAAGACAGCTTGAAAAGGAGCACAGAGAGGAAGCAGAGGAAGGCGCCGACCATGAACAGGTCGCCGTGGGCGAAGTTTATCATGGTGAGGATGCCGTAGACCATCGTGTAGCCTAGCGCGATCAGGGCATAGATGCTCCCCAATTGCAGGGCATTCAACACTTGTTGTAAAAGGTAGCTCATTCGAACACGACCTGCGCTACATGATGAGGACAGCCTTTCGGCCGTGCGGTCTTCCGCTCGGCCGAAAGGCGCCGGCCCTGCCGGCTTTTAGGGCTTCGCGTTCGCGAAGTAGGCAAACTTTCCGTCTTCTATCTTGAGGATCACAGCGCTTTTCACGGGGTCGGACGAGCCTTCCTTAAACTGCATGTCCCCCGTCACCCCTTCGTACCTCTGGACCTTCGCGAGGGCGTCGCGCACCGCCTGCCGGTCTATCTTGCCTGCCTCCAGGATCGCCTGCTTGAGAAGGCCGAACGAGTCGTAGGTGAGGGCGGCTACGTCATCCGGCATACCGCCGTAAGCCTTCTTGAAGGCCTCGATGAACCCGAGGGCCGCAGGGGCGGCCGTGTCGGGCGCGTAGTGGGTGCTGAAATAGTAACCGTCGCAATCCTTGCCGCACAGCTTTATCAATTCCTGGCTCCCCCACGAATCACTCCCCAGGAAGGGCGCTTTTATGCCAAGCCTTTTTGCCTGCTGGATCTGGAGGGGGACCTCGCTGTAGTAGTTCGGTAGGAAGACGACCTGAGGGTCCGCCTTCTTTATCTTGGTAAGCTGCGCGGAAAAATCCCTGTCGTTCGTGGTGTACGTCTCGAAGGCCACGACCTTGCCCCCGTTGCGCTCGAACGTCTCTTTGAAAACCTCCGCGATGCCCTTGTTGTAGTCGGACGCGACATCGTAAAGCACGGCCGCCCTGCGCGCCTTCAAGCTCTCCATCGCAAAGCGCGCCAGCACCTGTCCCTGGAAAGGGTCGATGAAGCACGCCCTGAAGACGTACTTCTTCGGTGCGCCCGTCTTTGCGTCGAGCGTCGTCTTGGGGTTCGTCGACCACGGGGTGATGAGGAGGACTTTCGAGCTCTCGGCTATCTCGGACGCAGGGATGGCGTACCGCGTCGCGTTGGGGCCGATTATGGCGAGCACTTTCTTCTGGGTGATGAGCTTCTGGGCGGCAGATGCCGACTGGTCGGCCTTTCCCGCGTTGTCCTCGACGAAAAGCTCCACCTTGTACTGCTTGTCGCCGACCTTCAGCCCGCCCGCGTCGTTCATCTGCTTAACCGCAAGCTCTGCGGCCTTCCTGCACGACTCGCCCACTGCCGGCATGTCGCCCGTCAGCTCCGCGATGACGCCCACCCTGACCGTGGAGGGGCTTTTCTCCCCACAGCCCGCAAGGAGCGCTCCCACCGCAACGACCGCACAGAACACAAGGCCCGCCTTCTTCACGTCAGCCCTCCCTTATCGATTATCGTGACCTTCCCGCCCCGCCCGCAAGCGTGCGCCGCCCGCGACTATCATAACAAAGAAGGGCCGGCATGTCTACCCGAAGATGGCGACAGTGGTGCGGCCGGGTTAATTTCGCGGCTTACTTTGTCGTCGTGTTCGGCGCGGCTCCTCACATACGAAAGAACTTCACTTACGGCCCCGGACCTTGACGATGGCCGCCTCAATGTCCTTCCGTCTCATGCCCGCCTGCTTCGCCTTCTTGCGCGACTCGGCGATCAGGGCGTCGAACTCATCCATAGACGGTGGAGATATAGTTTTCAATATCACCACGTCCTTCTCGCTTACTACCACAAACTGGGAGCCTTTCTTCAATTTGAGACGCTTACGGATTTCTTCCGGAATGACTACCTGCCCCTTAGAAGACATCTTTGTCGTTGCCACGTTTACCATTTCCCGCCTCCATGAGTAATCTTACTTGTAAGATTATATACCTATTGGACGGACGGGGCAAGCAGGCTGGCGGGAATCGCCCGAAACAAGACGATTGCAAAAAAGCTGAGGGGGGTTTCGTCTTGTCGCGGCCGGAGGAAGTTTCGATGGATTTCCTGTTGTTTTTCGACGGCGCGCGACGCAGCATACTTTTTGCGTATGTGAGGAGCCGCGCCTAGAAAAACGACAGGAAAGGCGCGAAAATAACCCGGCCGCCCAGCCTCCTCTACCGCTTGCGGAAGAATAACCTGATCGGCGCGCCTTGAAAGCCATACTTCTCCCGCAGGCAGTTTGCCAAATACCTTTTATAATGCTCAGGCACGCGGTCGGGATAGTTCGCAAAGAGCAGGAAGGTCGGGGGCGGTGACTTCAGCTGGCTCACATAGAATATCTTTACCTGCCTCCCCTCGACTACGGGCGGGCTCAGCCTTTGAAAAAATTCCTCGAAGGCCCTGTTGAGCTTGGGCGTCGGTATCTGCCGCGTGAGCTGCTTGTGGACGGCGGTATCGATGTCGAGGATCTGCTCCACGTTCTCCCCGGTCAGCGCCGACGTGAAGACCACAGGGGCGAAATCGGCATGGGGCAGCTTCTCGCTGACCGCCTTGCGGTACCGGTCCTCGCCCACGCCCCGGTCCATCAGGTCATGCTTGTTGACGACGACGCCTATCCCTTTGCCCTCGGAGACCACCAGGTGGGCAATAGTCGCGTCCTGGCGACCGACCCCTTCCGCACCGTCGATCACGAGGTTCACCACGTCCGCCCGCTCGATGCTTCGCAGCGCGCTCATCACCGAGTATTCCTCGACCTTGGCCGATATCCTGCTCTTCTTCCGCAAGCCCGCTGTATCGATGAGGGTGAAGGTCTTTTCCCCGTAGCGGACAACGGAATCGATGGCGTCCCGCGTCGTCCCCGGCATGTCGCTCACGATCATGCGCTCCGAGCCGAGGAGCCTGTTGACTATGGAGGACTTGCCTGTATTGGGCCTGCCGACTACGGCGATCTTTATGCCCCGGCCGGCCTCCTCCGGGCTTTCAGGCCCTGCGATAAGGGCCATGTCGTCGAGCAGGTCACCCAGGCCCAGGCCGTGCTCTGCGCTGACCGCGTAGACCTTATCGCAGCCCAGGGCGTAAAAATCGGCCGTCCCCGACTCCCGTTTCTGTGAATCGACCTTGTTGACGACGTAGAAGACGGGCTTGTCGTACCTGCGCACGATGGAGGCTATCGCGCTGTCGTCCGGCGTGAGGCCGTCCTTTACGTCCATGAGGAATATGATCATCGACGATTCTTCGACCGCCTCCATGATATGCCTTTTCACCAGCGACGTGATCTCACCGGCGCCTTCCGGCTCGAACCCCCCCGTGTCTACGAGGACGAAGGCGTGCCTGCCGTGCTCGAACTCGCCGTAGTTCCTGTCCCTCGTTACGCCCGGCACGTCCTCGGTGATCGCCTTCCTGTACCCTATGAGGCGGTTGAAAAGGGTCGATTTGCCTACGTTCGGCCGTCCTATGATGCTGACGATCGGTTTCATCCGGGCGTGTCCCGTTCGGGCGGATATCTCAGGATGAGGCTGAACGCCAGGCCGGCCACAGGTAGTAAGGCAATCGATTTGAGCGCGGCTGCGACGCCGAAGTGGTCTGCCACGACTCCGAGGAGCGTCACGCCGACGCCTCCTACCCCGATGGCGAAGCCCGTCATAATGCCTGACGCTACGCCGATCTTATCCGGCAGGAGGTTCTGCGCCATGACAACCGTCACGGAAAACGAGGCGATCAGCACGGCGCCCATCACGAAGAGGAGCGCAAAGAGCAGCTTGCCCTCGAACAGAAAGATAAACGGGAAAAGGACGGCGACGAGCAACATACTCGCTCGCAGCAAGAAACGGTGGCCGAACCTGTCCGCCACGGCCCCCCCCGTCACGGTGCCGATTGCGCCCCCCAGGAGGAATACGGATACGAGCTTCGCCGCATATACCGGGTCGCCTTTCAGTTGGCTTATGAAGTAAAAGGGTATATAGGCCATGATCCCGACCTGTATCCACGACCGCATTACCACTACAGCGATGGTAAGGACGAGGGAGGCATACGCCCCCTTTGCCGCCCTCCGCCCTGCCTCCCGCCTCGCCGTTACGGACCTCGCCGGAGGGACAACCGTCTTGCGCAGCGCGATAATGGCTGCGGTGAAGACGAGGGAAGGCATGACTACGAGCGGCAGCGAGCTAAAACCCAGCCGGGAGATGGTCCATATGGCGATGATAGGACCGAGGGCAAAGCCGAGGTTCCCGCCTACTGAAAAGACGGACAACCCCGTGGCCGGCCTGTCGCCCGTAAAAAAGCCCGCCGTCTTATACCCTTCGGGGTGGAACGACGCGACGCCTATGCCGCTGATCGCAACGAGGGCGAGCATGACCGCATAGCTCGACGGCAGTGAGAGCAGCGAGTAGCCTACGCCGGCGGCGAGGACGCCGGCAGGCAGCAGAAAGCCCGTTTCCTTCTTGTCCGAGAGCATCCCGAAGACGGGCTGGAGGATCGAAGACGCAAAGTTCGCGACGATCATGATGAAGCCCGTCATCGTGTAGCTTAAGGCCAGGTGCTCCTTCAGGAACGGCAGGACGGCGGGAAGCGCGCCCTGGTAGATGTCGCAGACCAGATGGCCCGACGAGAGGAGGAGCAGGACCCGGAAGTTAACCTTATTCATCCAGTATGCGCCTCAGCTCAAGGAGGAGCCTGCACGTGGCCCCCCATATCCTCTCGCCGTTGTACACGATCTCGAAGACCTCCACTGCCTGCCCGTCCCGCTCGGCCGTAGTCTCCTCCGGCCGGCAGGACATGAGGAAGGGAAAGGGCAGGTAGATGAGATAACGGACCTCGTCGGGGTTGAGCTTGAAGTCGTAGGGAAAAGGTATAAGGCCCACGTATGGGGTGATGACGAACCCCGTCATCGTCTCCATGTCGCTCAGCCGGCCGACGATCTCGATATCCTTCGGCCTTACGCCTATCTCCTCCCCGCACTCCCGTATCGCCGTCCGGACGGTCTCCCCGTCCCGCTCTTCGTACATGCCGCCGGGGAAGGATATCTCCCCCTTATGGGACTTCACGCTCGTCGATCTCCTCGTCAGGAGGATGCGCTCGTCGCCGTCTTCTCCCATGATCGGTATCAGGACGGAGGCCCTGGTGTTCGATCCGGCTTTGAGGGAGGACGGCTTGTAGGCGGAAAGCCTCTGTTTCAGTACTGAAATCATTATCCTCATTGTAACAATTCGGCCGGTCGTTATCAAGGCGGCGGCAGTTATTGGGGATCAGCGCCCCCTCCGTCGGCAAAGCCGCCGGAGTCTTCCCCCTCAGACAGGCAAAGACTATTGGGGCTTCCGCGCCCACCGCTCCGCCGCACTTGAAAAGCGCCGTCATTTCTGCTTATTTAATTACGTGACCAACTTTTTTGACCTCCCCTTGCGGGAGCTCGAGGACGTTGTCGAAAGTCTGGGGATCAAGCCCTACCGCGCCCGCCAGGTCTACAAGTGGGTTTACCAGGCGGGCATATGCGATTTCGGCCTGATGACCAACCTGCCGAAAGGCTTTCGCGTGACCCTCCGCAACATGTTCCACTTCGGCATCCCGCAGACCGAGGAGATGAGCGTCTCGGGGGACGGCTCGGTAAAGTTCGCCTTTTTGCTGGCGGACGGCTGCTGCATCGAAAGCGTCCTTATGCCGGAGAACGGCAGGAGCACCGTCTGCCTATCTACCCAGGTGGGGTGCAGGATGTCGTGCGCCTTCTGCGTGACGGGCAGGATCGGCTTCGTAAGGGACCTGACAGCCGGGGAGATCGTGGGCCAGGTAATGGCCATGCGGCCCCACACGCGCGGCAGCGGCATAACGAACGTCGTGCTCATGGGGATGGGCGAGCCCCTCGACAACGTGGAAAACGTGCTCAAGGCGGTGGAGATACTCGAAGAGCCCTTCGGCCTCAAGGTCTCCCACAGGCGCCTCACCGTCTCGACCGTGGCCCTCGTGGACAGGCTCCGCCTCATCGACCCGCGCAGGGTGCAGCTCGCCATCTCGCTCAATGCAGCCTCGGACGCATTAAGGTCGGAGCTTATGCCGATCAACAGGGTCTACCACCTGGCCGACGTCATCGACTACGTGAGGGGCCTCGGGGACATGGGCAGGACAAGGGTGACCTTCGAGTACGTGATGCTCCGGGGCGTGAACGACTCCGTAGAGGACGCCCGGCGCCTCGCCGAGCTTCTTGCGGGAATAAAGTGCAAGATCAACCTGATACCCCACAACGCGTCGCCGTACACGCCGTTCGAGACCCCCGACCCGGAGTCGGTCAAGCGCTTTCAATCGTACCTTATCAACAGGCATTTTACGGCCATCGTGAGGGACTCCCGTGCAGGCGACATCGGCGGCGGCTGCGGGCAGCTCGGCATGAGGTATCTGGAAGGAGGGTAGATGAGCTTGTTGCCGGTTTACAGGGACTCTTTTTTCACCAGCTTGCGGCGCAGCGACGGGATGCGTCTCCACATGCATTACCGGAAGGGTCTCGTCTATACGGACTTCAGCCTGAGCACCGCCTTCGAGGGGTACGAGGGCGTTGTGCACGGCGGTATGCTTTTCGGCATGCTCGACGCGATGATGTGGTACACGATCTTCCTGGAGACGGGGAAGATCGGCATGACGCGCAAGATAGACATGGATTTCATAAAGCCCGTGTCGTGCGACCTGACCTACAGGGCGGAGGCAAGACTGCTGAGCATTGAGGGCAGGGACATATGGGCCGAGGCCCGCATCGACAATGGCGGCAACGAGCTGTGCGCCAGGGTGAAGGGCCTCTTCAGGGAGGCCCAGGGCATCGACCGCGTCATGCTCCTTCGGAATTTCGACTTTACGGGCATCTCCGACGAGATCAGGAACGCGATGATGGCAAAAGCCGGGTGATGGCGCCGGCCGCATAATGCTATGCGGCCACCGGCCGGGGGCTACCTGCCCGCCTTCACGGAGGGGAATGCTTCGGCTGCCTCGACCGCAGCCTCGATCGTCCGCACTAGCCTCTCTACGCCCTCCTCCGTGACGCACGAGATCGAGCTTGCCCCGTACCTGGCCTCGGTCAGCCTGACAAAATCCCTGTCAACCCGGTCGATCTTGTTGAAGACCAGGAGCCTCGGCTTATCGATAAGGCCGAGCTTCCCGATCACGCGGTTGACCGATTCTATCCTCTCCTCGAAATCGGGGGAGCTGATATCGACGAGGTGCAGAAGAAGGGTCGCGTCTTCAAGCTCTTCGAGGGTCGCGGCGAAGGCGCGCATAAGCACCTCGGGCAGGTCCTCGATGAAGCCGACCGTGTCCGTCAGGACGATCTCCTTCCGCACGGGGTACTTGATGAGCCTCGTGGTGGGGGTGAGGGTGCTGAAAAAGCGCTCCTCCACCTCCACCGCGCTCTTCGTGAGGAGGTTGAGGAGGGTCGATTTGCCCGAGTTCGTGTAGCCGATGATGGAGGCGACGGGGATGCCGGCCCGCCTCCTTTTTTCCCTTTTTCTCTCCCTCGCCTTCCCCACGTCTTCGAGCTTCCTTTCGAGGAAGGCGATCCTTTCCCTTATCCTGGCCCTGTTCACCTCCAGCTTCGTCTCCCCGGGCCCTCGTCCGCCGATGCCGCCGGTAAGCCTCGAAAGGGCCGTCTCTCTTTCGGCAACGCGCGGCAAAGTGTACCGGAGCTGCGCGAGCTCGACCTGGATCTTCGCCTCGCTCGTCTTCGCCCTTGCAGCGAAGATGTCGAGGATCAACTGGTTGCGGTCGATCACCTTCAGCCCCGTGAGGGAAGATATGCTGTTCAACTGGCCCCCCGTCAGCTCCTCGTCGAAGACGAGCATCTCAGCCCCGACCTGGCCGCATCCAACGGCGATCTCCTCGATCTTCCCCTTGCCGACGAGGAACCTCGGGTGCAACTCCTTGGGGCGCTGCAATACCACGTCGAGCACCGAGAGGCCCGCCGAATAGGAAAGGTCCTTCATCTCGGCGACCCTCTCTTCCATGTTCTTGGCCTTGCGGGGCAGGGCCACGACGACAAGGACGCACGCCTCCCTCGCGCCCGCGCCCGTTACGTAATGGGCGCCCCTCTCCTTGACGAATTCCGCTTCCAGGGCCGCGATGAACCCGGTAAAGTCGAGGTCGAGCTCGCCGACGGGCACGGGGCCTATGAAATCCCACGCCTGCCCCTTGCCGCCGCCGGGCATCAGGTGGCCTATCTGTATAAGCTCCCCCGGCTCCCCTTTTCTCTCAAGGATGCAGGCGACGAGGTCAAGCTGGAGTATGGCGAGGTCCGTCAGGTCTTCTTTGGAAAGGAGCTCTCCGTTCAGGTGCGTATGGATGAACCGCAGGCCCCTGAACCGCGCCCTGCCCACCCTCTCGGAAGAAAGCTCCGGCAGGCTGATGCGCTCCCTCGTACCGACGACGACGCGCTCCACGACGCCCCTCCGGTTCACGATAAAGCCCACCTGTCTGGCAATCTCCTTCGAGACCTCCATCATGTTCCTCGCCCTGTCGAAAGGGATGACCGCGTCCGCCTCTATCTTCTTCCGGCCGAGGTTGAGGAGCCGCCTTTTTTGCAGGCGATTCAGGCCCTGTATATTTCCGTATACCTCTATATGACCCTCCGTGGCGTGTGCCGCGTGTGCCGGTCCGTCGCCTTTTTCGCACGGGCCGCGCAGGCATAGCCGAGACTATTATAATACAGGTCACGGACGAACACATCAATACGGCAGCCGGGCGCTCTGCTGAAGCTGCAACCGGGTCGGCAGAGGCGAGGGATGCGGCATATCGCGTGCTGGAGTATTTGGAGATTTTTGAGAGTTTTCAAGAATCTTTTTGCTTGCAAAATATTTCTGATAGCAGGAAAATGAGTAAGATGTTCAAGATTAGGAAAGACCCGATAACTTGAGGTCTGATTTGTCTACCTGTCCAGTTGGTCCCAAAACACCGGGCATAAGCATCAGAAGCTCGTTGGATCCTTGATAATGGCTGATTTTCTGACATTTACAATTGGGGAGCATTCTGTATATCCGGACTGTAGATAGTGTTATACAGAATTATTTCTGTATTTTTTTACAGACTGTTTTCTGTATACTTAATTGTTATCTGCCCAGCAGAAAGGAGGAAGATCATGAAAGTTAATCGGATTGTCATAGGTTTGGTTTTGTTCTTGTCGCAAGTCCTTGCCGTAGAAGCCTCGGCACAAAACCAGAAAGTTGAATACAGTTACACGAGTTTCCCGAGTATGTATGCTGTGCGTCAAGAGGATGGTACTGTCGGACCACCACGGATGGAAGTCGTCTTTAATAAAGAAAATCAAGCTCAGCATGCCCTCACGGCTAAAATAGGCGAGAAGCAAGTTAGTTGTCCTCTGTTATATCAGGACGTCGCATATTTATTAGACAAACAAGATAGCCTATTTTCTCCTCGTGGGTCTGGCAAGCGTGGGCCAGACAGTTGGTCTTTACTTGAGTCAGAGAAGAAAGATACTATTTTGATTTTAGCGTACAGTGGCTGCCCTTTCCAGATCAAAAACCTATCGGTTGAGAAGAACATTATTTTTCGCGAAAAAACCAAGTTGTTGATAGAGTCAACTCAAGGTAGTGTATTACAGTTAGCGAAAGATAGCGGCCTGCCTTTTGTTGCAAGCCCAAGTGGTTTGATGTTTGTGTGTACATCGGTTGTGAATGTCGTTTGGAGTTTTCCAAGGCCTGGCATGATTTTCGAAACCGAGGATGCAATTTACACTACGATTAAATCTCAGGCATCCATAGCGTTTACCAAAGATGGAATCAAAATGGACGGGGTCAAGAAGAAGGACAAAAAAGTTACAAACAGGTAGGGGGTAATCCGCAAGAAATTGCAGATAACAAATCGCTGCACCGGATCGCCTTTAAGTCCGGCCTCCCGGTGAGCTTTCCGTTAGCCAGGAGGTTTAACATGGGTCATTACGAAAATGGTCTTAATGGCTGTGGGGCAGCGGATATGGCTTCACGTGCGAAAGTTCCAATGCGGAATATGGTAGCTCTTCTGTTGATAACCACACTTCTCGCCATTGTTCCTTGTGTGGCGTTGCCCGCTGAAATGGATCCGGCGGCTATTGTCCGAACTAAGTCAGGCAAAGACTATACATTTATCTCGAAGAGGGGACACAACTGGGCCTGCGCGGTTCGAATCGCAGAACGACATTACTCATCCAGAGGGTACATGATGGGTGGTGGCGACCAGCCATTCTGGTTGTTCAACATCAAGGTAGACCTGGGAGACTGCTCCAAGGTCATAGCTGTGGAGGATGTTGCTGTTGTCAGATTTCCAGATGCGAAGAGAAGTGCTTTCAAGCTTGCTGTAGAAACGCGTGATGGAAAGATATGGAAGCTCGGCCTTCAGGGCAAATACCTCAATCTCGATAGCAACGACGGTGTCTCTGGCATCGAAAAGGATCAAGGAGAAATCAGTATCCCGTTCTCGAAGGTCGCAGAGATTAGGATTCTCAATCCTTCAGAGATATGTACTTCTGAGGCACCGGAAGATATGACGGCGGCCAAGCTTGATCAGTGACCTCGCTATACGTGAGGGGAAACGGCTAACAAGGCACCGGAGCCAATCGACGGGAAAGGGCACCCACTCCCGGCTCAGCTTTTCGTTAGGCGAAATCTATTTGAGACTTAGCTGTTTGCTGTGGAGGAGCTCGATGAGGAACAAAGGAAGAGTTGCAGTCATGCTCATGCTGGAGTAGCCCCCCCTTTCAACCTGATAGCAACGGGGAAGTTAGATGAAATTTCGGGCATGAAAAGGAGTTAAATAGTTCATGAAAATGGACCTATCATCTCTCACTTTTGTTGCAGGATTAGCTTATATCTTCATTCTCTGCTGGTCCTTTTGTCTAACAGAATATGACGGCCATACGATAGACCGCACCGCTTATGAAGATCGCCAAAAAGAACAACGCCGTGAGGCAAGGACAGGAAAAGCTATTTTTTCCGTCGCGTTCGTCATAGCTTTTGTCATATGCTTGTCAATCCTGTATTTTCTCCTGAATCTTGCCTTTAGACTCCTGAACCATGACAGGTGGCTTTCAACGTTAGCAACTCTTCTTTATCTTAGGACTTATCCGTAAATAGCAACAACCTTCCTCCAGCAAATAATCGCAGCCGCGAGATGAACAAGAGCTTCGTAGCTTTCGGACATCTTCTCATATCTGACCAGAAGCTTACGAAACCTGTTGAACCAGGAGTGCGCCGCTTCCACAACCCAACGCCGGTTCTTGGGAGGACGCCCGCGTTTACGCTTCTTTCGTGAGACCCTCGGAGCGTAGCCCCTGATGCGGATCTGCTCGCGAGCCTGTTCGCCATCGTATCCCTTATCTGCGTATAAGAATCGTTGTCTCTTCGGAAGGGGAATAACGACGGCATCGAGCACTGCGGTAAGCTGGCTTGCGTCATGTCGATTGGCCCCTGTTACGATCAGCGACAGCGGGACGCCACGTCCGTCCACCAGGAGGTGTCTCTTGCTTCCTTTTTTTCCCCCTGTCTGTCGGGTTCGGACCGGCTGCCTCTTGCGCCAGAGGCGCTTTGATGATGGCCCCATCCATGCTCTGCCACTTCCAGGCGATCCCCTCCATATCATCGTACTCGGCGAGACCGGCGCGCCAGAGGGCAAGGAAGAAACCTCCCTTCAGCCATTGCCGGAAGTACTTGTGTATGGAGCTTGCGCTTCCGAACCGTTCTCTGGGCAGTGACTTCCACTGGCATCCGGTTCTCAGCACAAAGACGATGCCTTCGAATACGCGCCGCTGGGACATAGCTTTACGGCCGCCGCCGGGCTTCCTTTTGAATGCCTTACCAGATTCTCGCTCCCGTTTCGGAATAAAAGGTGCGACACGTTTCCAGAACTCGTCGGACACTTCCCATGAGCGGATCTTTGCCATACCCACCTCCTCGCTAAAGTGTAGTATGGCTATGAATTTAAATCAAGTTAATTACGGATAAGCTCTTAATCATGTATTCCTTATATTATTTCTCTTTAACTTCCTTGCTTTTGTCTTTCTTGAATGTATCGGCTATCCTTTTCTTTTTAGACACGGATTGGATTTTGGCAGAAAAGAAGTTGAGTCTATGGCGGCAGTCACTTATCTCATGGGGCTTCCTTGGTCATATTTGGTGGCCAACCCCCTCAAGCGGCCGGGTGATGATATAATAGCTTACAAAATTAAGAATGTAATGGATAGAAGAGGAGATAGAAAAGCAGAAAAGCGAGAGGTGCGCGAGAAGCGCCTTGAGGAAAAACGGAGGAAAGAACTCGCAGCTATGCCGCCAAGCACATTTTCATCTGAAGAATTGGAAAAGAGCTGGGACGAACTAACAAGCGGTAAGTTATGGAGCTATCATATTTATTACAAAAATGAATCTCTCCGTAATGTAGACAAATTAGACAAGCTACGGAGCGATCTTGCCAGGGGATTAATCAGGGCAAGCATAAAGTGCGACGTTTGTCATCATACTTCGGTAATCCCTGTAACGGGAAGTCGAGTGATGTACATAGGAAACAGCGTCGATATGGAAGATGACATTAATACATTGTGTCTCTATTGCGGTCACTGTATATGAACGGGCAAAAAAGGGTTTCGTGGAGTAGCCCCCCTTTGGCCCCGGCTTGCAGGTACTTCAGGAAGAATGGAGGAAAAATCACCGTCATGAAAGTGGCATTGGTTGTTATCTTTTGTGTCCTTTCTCTCCTGTACATGGCGTCGGCTCAGGCCCAAAACATAACTATCAGATATCCGTCTGACGGGGCGAGCGTTCCGGAGCTTCCGATAATCGAAGGGTCGGTATCGGATAATACCGCTCAGGTATGGGTTATAGTTCATCCGATGGAGACGGCCGACTATTGGGTCCAGCCAAAAACCTCTGTACGCCGAACCGGACTGTGGAGAGTCCAGGTGCATATTGGCCGACCGGGGAACATCGATGTAGGCAAGCACTTTGAAATAGCGGCGGTTGCGAACCCTGCACAGAGTTTACGCGAGGGACTAGTCCTCGGAACATGGCCGAGGGCTCAATGGCAATCCGACGTGATAGAGGTCAAGAGAAGATAGGACCGACATGCGCCTTGAGATCATTTTCGTTGTCCTACAGTCATTATCCACCATAAGTCTCGCCTTAGTCGGTGGATCAAAGTCGAAGGCAATCAAACGAGATGACGGAAGCCTCAACCGGAAAGGCAAAGCAATCATCTCCGCTATTGTCATTGTGGGTGTCTCCTCGGCCCTTGCGTTATATCTATCGTCAGGGGCAAGCCAGTCCCGGCTGGAACGCAAGATCGATGATCTCCGATCCGATTTGGCAGCCCAAGTCATGGAAGCCAAACCTGAGGCTGCGCCGCGGAGACCTGAAGGTGACGCAACAACCGGTCTCCAGATATTGAGGCCGGTGGACGGTGAAGTTGATTGGAGGCCCACCGTAGAAGGGAGAGTAACCAATCCAAACGCTGCTGTCTATGTGATTGTGCATCCCGTTGGATTGTCGTCATATTGGGTACAGCCCCCTGTAATAGTAAGAAGAGACGGCAGCTGGCGGGTCGGAGTCTACGCCGGACGGGCAGGCGATATAGATATCGGCAAGGAATTCGAGATTATGGCCGTAGCATATCCGAAAGACCGGTTGTCCGAGGGGCAAACCTTCTCGGCGTGGCCTCAGGCGAAATGGCGCTCCGAAGTTGTCACCGTAGTTCGGAAATAGGGGCATGAACGAAAGAACCTATCAAGGAACCGAACAGAGAACGGAAAAGGGGACAGGCTACTTTTTTACTGAATGGACAATGAGAAGAGGGGGGGAAGACCGGCGAAGGAGCACATGGGATAAAAAAGTAGCCTGTCCCCTTTTCTTCCCTGTCCCCTTTTCTTCCCTGTTGTTAGGCAAGAAAGGAGATCCTATGCAGTTGCTCAAATCAGTATTTCTCATTGTAATTTTCGCATCACTGGGCGGCTGTGGTGCCCCAACAAAGATATTTACAGACCAACAGGAAACAGAATTGGAGTCACGCCTCGCTAAGGAGGGTATAAAGGCGGAATACGATTCCCCTTTGACGTTCACGACAGGAGAGCAAGGGATTGCGATCGTTGTTGAAGGGCCATTGCCAGGCCACGCTCCGGGCATCATAACGTCCGTAATCACTGAATTCCTCAAAGAACAAGGGTTGCAGCAGTACAGTTTTGTTGGAGTCTTTATCCGCGGCAGTGGTGGGCCAATTAATGTAATCGACCTCGACCCCGTTAGGGCAAGAACAAAACCCGTCTGGAAAGGTCCTGGAACGATCCTCGCTCCTGTCGTTCACAAGGCGCAGCATTGATCACTAAAGCTCAGACCCCAATTGTCTTTCAAAGGAGATACGGATGGCCACGTGCAAGTGTTGCGGAAAGAAGCTATCTATATTCGGTTTCAATCTAGACGCTATGTGCCAAGATTGTTATCTGTTAGAAGACTGTGATAAAAGCGACGACGAACGTGAAGCACTAATCGAGCGACTTGGACAGTCTCCCGTCGTCTGTTATGGCGCCTTCACGGATATAGTGTATCAGACCCGCACCTATCCACCCGAGTACCTCAGTGACCTGTTTGTAACCTCCGAGGGCATAGTGTTACTCGCATACCACAAGTGGTCATCAGGTGTCACAGGAACGGACATTAACAGAGCAGCGCTTAAGGGGCCATTCGAACTTCTCACGTCTTCCACAGGAATGGACTCGCGATTAACCCGAGACTCGGCCCAAAAGCGCGCATCTTTTTGCAGAGTCGCTGTATTTGGGTCCTCCATTGAGGAGCGTCTTCGGCTCTTCCGTGGTGAAGTACGCCCAAATGTCATAGGAAAGAACGATATAAGATCCGTAGAGTTAGCCAATGACAGTCTCATCGTGCGCTTCGTTCTCAACGATCAGGAGTTCATGCTAACTCTGGTCCTTAAGGTGGGAGCGGCGCAAGCCAAACGCCTTATTGAGGATGTCATCTCTGGGACTCCTCGCGCACCGTCAAACACAGAAAGTGTCAGTCTCGGTATTCCTGCTCCCTGTGTCTTGTTGAAAAGGCTATCAAAGGGACAGACTGAGCCTCTGTTGCAGTCTGGAATCTTCGACACCATTTCGAGGGATGAAGAATACCTTCGACATTTCATGGAATACTTTCGCGGGGTCCGCAGATGGGATAAGCCAGCGGCGAAGGCTGTTATCAAAACAATCTCAAAGATACCTGGTGGGTTTTCCCATGCCTTCCAGACCCGGCAAAAAGGGTGACTCATGTACCCGGATCATCCCGATAGATTGCCCAACCGGGCGATGCAGCCAATCGCCGGTAAAGTCGGCTCTGGCTGATCCAGGCGTTCGGCCGTATGAAGATTTGTTCGTAGGGAGGAGCCATGAATAAGATATGCGCTGTCTGTGGCGAAATAGTGGAGGGCAATGCTATCGCATGCCCAAAATGCGGTCGTGGGGTCTTCCATTCCAGAGCCAATACTGAAATAAGTGAGCAACCGAAAAACCAAGATAGCGATGTCACCGATAAACTGATGAGGGAGCAAAAGTACGCGGCAGCCGCAAAGAAATACTTGGACGCTTTCATTTCTAATCCTGGTAAAGAATCGGCAATTTTGAATTGTGGCGTTTGTTTCTGGCAAAGTGTGAAGAAGTACTTGTCTACCCTATCGCAAATGACCTTTGATGCTTGTCGCTGCCGCACTCCTGACCAACTTATGCTCACCTACCTGGTTAATCCGGCCAAGTTCCCAGGAACATTATATGCGCAACAGTTACGTAAAGTAGTACCGGCTTCTGATCTCGCGCGGTTATCTAAATGCTTGGAAGTTGCTGAACGTTGTTTCACCTTGGCGGGCAAATTAGGCGACAAAAGTATACCCCTGCTTTGGATGGTAACATTAACACGTGGTACGGGACGATACGAGGACTGTCGGAACCTTGTCCGTCAAGCATCAGCTGACTCCACTATACCAGCTAAAGAAATCGAGGAAGCAAAGAAATGGGCCGAGGATATCAAGAAATGGGAACAGGATCTGGCATCCATAGATAACCGGACCGGCGGATGGGTAATTCCCAATAACTATTGGCTCAAGTCGTCTGTGCTCGATGAAATATCGCCTGTAGTCGAAGAAGCCGACAGAGTCTTGCTTAGTCACGAGATTGCCTCGCACACGCGAACGCAAGCCAGCAGCGAAGACATACATAAAAAGCGCGGATTCTTCTCGCGGCTATTCGGCCCCAAACAGCCTTCGCAAAAACGGAAATGTCTGCGGTGAAAATGAGTTTTCCGAGAGAGGTCGTTGATGTAGCCCTCGTTGCATCAGGGCGTTGCTGCTGCATATGCCATAAGTTCTGTGGTGTCCGAATCGAGACGCACCACATTCGACCTACGTCCAAGGGGGGAGACGACAACTATATTCGACCTACGTCCAAGGGGGGAGACGACAACTATGATAATTGCATACCCTGTGCTTTGATTGCCATGCCGAGGTGGAACATTACAACGATCAGCATCCAAGGGGACGACGGTTTTCCGAGAGCGAACTCCGTCAACATCGCGATGCATGGTTCTTAAAGGTTGAGGAATTGAATACACTGACACCGGCTCCCAACGATTCACCTCAGGTCATTCAAATAGTGTCGGGAAAGAGCAGCATTGTCGCTGGGCGGGATGTGAGCATTCGCACCGAACGCATAGTCCAGAAAACAGTTGTTCAGACCGATCCTGGCTTCAAACACATTTCATCAAACACGACGGCTCGCAAGATTCAGGAGTTGGTGAACGAATACATCGACATTCATAAAGCGGCAGGAAAAGATACGCGGAAAGCCGCTCAACGGATTTGGAGTAGCCTAAAGGCCGAGTTCAACGTTACGACCTACAAGGAAATTCTGGTCCAAGATTCTGACGCTGCGATTCAGTGGCTTCATACCCAGGTCGCAATGGCAAGACCAATAATTCGCAGGAAAGCCCCTGACAAATGGAAAGAGAGCTTATTCAAGCCAATCTATACACGTGCCAGGGTGCTTGGAATCTCTAAAGAGGAGCTTTACCAGCTGGCCAAAAATAGACTGTCCTTAACGAAGCCAATCAGTTCTCTCAAGGAGTTAAAACAGCGCGATCTGCAAAAACTTCATTACATTATGCTGTATGAGACCAGAAAACATGACCTGAGCCGTGACACTTAGGCCCTATCCGTAAAGGGACAGGTCGGGGACAAATCCAAGGCGGCCTGCCAGCAAAGTTGCTCTTGCGGCCGGAGGGATTTTCGATGGATTTCGCGTTGCTTTTCGAAGGCGCCCGCCGAGATCGTACTTTTGGTGTACATCGAGGCGGTGCGCCGAGAAAACGACGTGAAAGGCGCGGAAAGACCCCGGCCGCGCAGTTACAGCAAATGTGGGCGGCACGACGGACCACGGCTACAACAGCGTCGATGTCGATGGGGCTATCGTGCCGCCCACATTTGCACCGAACATCTTCAACACCGTGTCTCGGATAACCACGTCCTTCTTTCGGCACGCGCTCTTGAACGCATAGTCCTCCCCCACCAGCGTCACCTTTTCTTTCGCCCTCGTCACGGCCGTATAGAGGAGCTTATTGTTGAGCATGATGAAGTGGCTGAAGCTCATGGGGATGACGACGTTCCTGTACTCGCTGCCCTGGGTCTTGTGGATCGTCAGGGCGTAAGCGAGCCTCAACAGGTCCCGCGCCTCGTCGAAGCTGTAGACCCCCACGACGCGGTCCGCCGGGTAGTAGACGTGGAGGACCTCGTCGTGCCTGTCGAGGCCGACGACGAAGCCGAGCATCCCGTTGTAGACCCTGTCCGTGTAGCAGTGGTCGTCCCGGTCCGGCTTTGCATAGTCCTCGGGGCGCAGGCAGTCCATATTGGTGTTGCGGGTGTGGACGACCTTGTCCCTCCGGGCAAGTACGACCCTGCCCAGGTCCAGGCGCGTCTCCGGCCTGGCCGCCTGGTCGTTGAGTATCTTCTGGAG
The DNA here is from genome assembly GCA_963835595.1 of uncultured delta proteobacterium. Lineage (GTDB taxonomy): Bacteria > Desulfobacterota > Syntrophorhabdia > Syntrophorhabdales > WCHB1-27 > CAWEPK01. The sequence goes on from CAWIGL010000002.1 coordinate 1,300,867, forward strand.
CGCGTCGTTCAGGCTTTCCGTGCCGAGGACGCCGTTCTTCATGGGCGTGATGACCTGGAACGTGTAAATGAAGCCGAAGTAATCCCTTCTTTGCAGGGCCTCCGCAAGGGGCTGCTTGTAGTCTTCCGCTGCCTTGCAGATCGCCCTGAAGATCCTGCCGGAGTTCTGCTCCCGCAGCCTCTTTAATTCGGCCTCTTTTATCTCGCTGCTCTCCACCTTCCGCTTCACGGCGAAATAGTTGGGGATGGAGATGTCGATGAACCTGAAGTCGCTGTAGGTGGTCTCGGCGTACCCTTCCGGCACCTGCGCCTGCCTGATCTCGTTGGCGAAGAGGGCGATGACCTTGTCCCCCCGCTGCCTGTATATGCGGCTGAGCTTGACCGTCGGCGCTATCCCCAGGTCGATGATGTCGGAAAAGGGGTTGCCTGCGCCGATGGGCGGGAGCTGGGCCGGGTCGCCCACCAGAATAAGGACAGCGCTCTCCTTGAGCCTCGTTACGAGCTTGAAGAGGAGCTCCGTGTTGACCATCGACGACTCGTCTACGAGCACCACGTCGTAAGGCAGCTTCTCGTGGGCCAGCACGAGGCTGTAAATCGTCTGGGCCTTGTAGCCCGTGAGCTTCCTGATGCGGTCGGAGGCGATGCCGGACAGCGCGCAGCAGACGATCTTCTCCGGCCCGCACCGGACGGAGAGAAGGTCGAGGAGCGCCTTCGACACGGTGCTCTTCCCCGTGCCCGCGTATCCGCAGAGGACAAAGAGCGTGACGCCTTTGTTCACCGTCTTTATGGCCTCCGCCTGCTCCTCGCTGAATAGGATCGACATGGCCGTCTGCTTTTCCGCTATGTAGCCTTCCACGTCTTCGACGAAAGGCTTAAGCAACTGGCGGGACTTCGCTGCCGCGAAGTCGTATATGTGTCTTTCCGCGTTATAGAGGAAGGACGATGTGACCTTGTCGTCTGCGAGGAAGACGATACTCTCCTCGCCGGCCATCGCGCGCAGCACGTCGCTAAAAAGCTCGTCCTCCAGCTTCTCCCCCTGCCCCTCTCCCATAAGCTCGTTCGCAACGAGGGACTTCAGCAGGGGCAGGGCAATGCAGCTATTGCCGACAGAGTCCGTATACTCGAAGAGCACGTACTCTACGCAGGCCCGAATGCGGAAAGGGTGGACAGGGGCAATCCCCATCGCCCTCGCTATCCTGTCGGCCGTCTTGAAGCCTATGCCCTTCACCTTCGTCATCACGAAGGGGTTTTCTTCGATCCGCACGATCAGGTCGGACTCGTCCTTCAGCTCCCGGTAGACGCGCTGGACGAGGGCCGGCGTAGCGCCGAGCGGCATGAGGAACTTGGAGAGGACCTTCAGCTCCTTGAACTTGTGCCAGTTGGACTCGATCTTTTGCAGCTTCTTCTCTTTGATCCCCTTTACCTGGAGCAGCTTTTCCGGCTCGTTGTCGAGCACCTGTTCCAGCGCCTCCTCGCCCATCGACTCGATGAGCGTGGCTGCGAGGTTCTTCCCAAACCCTTTAACCATCCGCGTCAGGAAATAGAAGATCTCGTTTTCGAGGACGGTCAGCTCCTCGAAAACGAACTGGAGGCCGTAAGACCTGTGCTTCTTCCACTCGCCGACCGCCTTCACGCGCGCCCCTTCGAGGGAGGCCGAGGGGTCGTGGTAGACGCCGCAGAGCGTCGTGTTCTTGTCGAGCTTGAGCACCATGTAGCCGGTCTGGGCGTTCCTGTACGTGACGCTCCTTATCGTGCCGGTTATCTCGGTGGTCCTGTTGTCTGCCATTTCTCTCTGCCTGTCCGCCCCTCTTTTTCCGAAAGCGGCCGCGCTTTTCGTACGCGCCTCCAATAATATTCCACATAAAGGGCCGCAAGACAAGAAAGGCGGCGGACCCTGCTCCGCCTTCGGGCGCACTTGACACTGCGTGAAACTGCTTTATATTCCCAACATTTTTCCCCCATGATGCCCATTCTATGAGAAAATAATAGCAGGAGGAGGTGAGTCCGGTGGCGATGCCGCAGAGGTTGCAGCGGATATCGGAGACCGTATGGGAGCTGCCTGTCGCGTACAAGGCGGGGATGCGCGTGCCTGCCCGCGTCTACGGCACGGAGAAGCTCATCAGGGAGATGGACGATGCAGTCTACGACCAGGTAACCAACGTCGCCATGCTGCCCGGCGTCGTGCGCTACGCCCTCTGTATGCCGGACGGTCATTCCGGGTACGGGTTCCCTATCGGTGGGGTGGCTGCGATGGACATCGGGAAGGGGGGCGTCATCTCGCCGGGGGGCATCGGCTTCGACATCAACTGCGGCATGAGGCTCATCAGGACGGACCTCGACTACGAAGAGGTGAAGCCCAGGCTGAAAGAGCTCGTTGACGCACTCTTTTCGGCCGTGCCCTCCGGCGTGGGGAGCACCGGCTTTTTGAAGCTGACGAGGAAGGAGTTCCGCAGCGTAATCGAGGAGGGGGCCGGGTGGTGCGTCCGCAACGGCTACGGCTGGAACGAGGACCTGGAGCTGACGGAGGATGCGGGCTGCGCCCCCGGCGCGGACGCCTCGACCGTCAGTGAGAAGGCGATAGACCGGGGCTTCCACCAGATAGGCACGCTCGGCTCGGGCAACCACTACCTGGAGGTGCAGGTCGTCCACGAGCGCCACGTCTTCGACGCGGACCTCGCGGCGGCCTTCGGGCTTGCGCCCGGGCGGGTGGTCGTCATGTTCCACTGCGGCAGCAGGGGCTTCGGCCACCAGGTGGCGACCGATTACCTCCGAGCCTTCCTGAACGTCATGGAGGCCAAATACGCCATCCGCGTCCCGGACCGCGAGCTTGCCTGCGCCCCCTTCGATTCTCCTGAAGGGCGCGACTATTTCTCCGCCATGAAGTGCGCCCTCAACATGTCGTACGCGAACCGCCAGATGATCCTTCACCGCGTCAGGGAGGTCTTCTCCCGCGTCTTCGGGAAGCCGGCGGAAAGGCTGGGCGTCAGGATGGTCTACGACGTGGCGCACAATACGGCCAAGCTGGAGCGCCACCTGGTAGACGGCAGGGAGAAGCAGCTCCTCGTCCACAGGAAGGGGGCTACCAGGGCCTTCGGACCCGGCATGGCGGAGATACCGGAGCGCTACAAGAAGATCGGCCAGCCGGTCATCATCGGGGGCAGCATGGAGACAGGCTCTTATCTTCTCGTCGGGGCTGAAGGCGGCCGTGAGACGTTCTACAGCGCGCCCCATGGGAGCGGGCGCACGATGAGCCGCACAGCGGCCCGCAAGCAGTGGAGGGGAAAGGACCTGCAGCGCGAGATGGAGGCGCGGGGGATCTATGTGCGCACCGCCTCCTGGTCGGGCCTAGCGGAAGAGGCAGGCGCGGCTTACAAGAATATCGACGAAGTGGCGGAGGCGGCCGATCTCGCAGGGATTGCCGGAAGGGTCGTCCGGTTCATCCCCATAGGCAACGTGAAAGGATAGGCGAAGGCGGCAAGGAGGCGGCCTTGCGCGCCCCTGGCCGCCACAGCCCGCCGCAGCGCGCCGAACGGAAAGGAGAGGTCCTGTATCGTTATCTCGAAGATATCGCGACTGCCGATATCGCCTTCGAGGCGGAGGGCGAGACCTTAGAGGAGACGCTGATCGCAGCCTCGGAGGCCGCCATGAACGTGATGGTCGAAGACCTCGCAACCATTGCGCCCCGCGAGCGAAGGACGATCGAGATAGAAGGCCGGGCGCCCGACATGCTCCTTTTTGACCTGCTTCAGGAGCTGGTATATTATAAGGACGCACAGCAGCTCCTATTGAGGATCGAAAAGCTCGCCTTAGCGGAGGAAGGCGGCGTCTACCGCCTCCGGGCGGACGCGGCGGGTGAGAAGCTCGACCCGGCTAGGCACGAGCAGCGCGCAGACGTCAAGGCGGTGACGCTCCACCGCCTCCGCCTGGAAAAGACCGGCCGTGGCTGGAAGGCGCTCGTTATACTCGATATCTGATGATTGGGGCTCAGCGCCCCCTCCACCGGCAAAGCCGGATGGAGCCTTCCCCCTCAGACAGACAAAAAACTGCCGATGGCTCAGCGCCCCCTCCACCGGCATCAGCCGGATCGGGGCACCCGCTTGCGGGTCGTCCCCGCTCACGAAAAGCGTTCAGCGGCTTTCAAACGGGGACGGGTTGTTTCTTGCGGTTTTAGCCGCGCCGGTCTTCCGATGCGGCGTCTTTTGGAAAACGCTTCCTGAGCTGCCTTCTGATCTCCGCCGCAGTGTTGGAAAGCCGGCGCGAGTCGTAAGACGCCGGGAAGCAGCTCCGCCTGATGTCCTCGAATGCCTCTATGCACCTGTTGAGGGACCTCATGGCCACACCGGCAGAATCGACCGCGTCTTCCGACATGCCGCTGTAGTCGGAGGCGACCGCCCTGCGCGTCTTGACGGAGACCATCCTGTGATACCAGACGAGGTCCTCGAAGGCCGTCTTGTGCACCGGCTTCACGAAAGGCTCGACGGTCTTCAGGAAGGCGTGCGTCTTGGCGGTAAAGGCCTGGGCGAGGCGGTATAACGCGTCGTCGTCTACGGAGCGTTTATCGAGGCTGCCGAAGCCCGCGCCTTCGTCCGTCTCGATCGTGAGGACCGCAGCTATCGCCTTCAATACCTCCATCGTCTCGTCGAGGGATTCCTTCACGTCTTCGATGGAGGCGTCGTGCAGACTGTCGTGCTTGCCCTTCATCCGTCTGGACAGGGCCTTGCTCCGCAGCAGTGCGTAGATCTGGCAGCGGCCCGTCTCCCCGCACCGGTCGCAAAGATAGTCGCACGCGTTGAACGGCGCCCTTCTCATCCCGCATCCGCCTGCTTCTCGAAAATCCTCATGGCACTTATATTTACCCAATTTGAATCGATTTGCAAGGGTATTTCAAAAAAAAATTGACAAACGTCCCAGGCCGCGCCCGGCGCGGACGTATATCAGGGCTATCGCGACAGCCCATAGCGGGCCGTCGGGGACGCGGCTGCCGGTAGGCGTTCGCCCCCGCGCCAGGGACTGGCGGCTAGAGTGCTTTTGCCTGTTCTTCTTCTTAGAGAAGGCTGTAGGGCATGGCCCTTTTCGCCCACTCGCTTTCAGGGTGCTCCCGCTTCAGTTGCTCGAAGGCCTCCTTGAGAGGCTCCGGCTTGTGCGTCTCCTTGAAGCGGACGACGCCGTGCAGGTAGATCGCTTCCGGCGCGGCCGCGCTCTGCGGGTAGCCGTGGAGGACCTTCTCCAGGTCGGCGTCGGCCTGCTCCAGCTCGTCCCGGTCGAAATTCACCTTCGCTGCCCCGAGGAGCAGGTTGGGGATAAACTCTTCAGGAGGCAGGAAGCCGACTATCCGGTGGTGCTCCTTGCCGTTTTCGTCGAGCATGAGGATCGTCGGCGTCCACTTCACGTTGTACATGGAGGAGTAAGGCTGGGCGTCGTAGAGGAGCTGAACGGGTATCGTCCTGTTGTTGATGAATTCCGCAACGCGGCCGTCAGGGTACGTAACTGCACCCATCTGCTTGCAGCCTATTCAGTTGGGATTGAAGAAATCGAGCAATACAGGCTTGTTTTCGGATTTAGCCAGGGCGAGCGCGGATTCCACGTCCCCGATCCATTTCACATCTGCCATGTGATCCTCCTTATCTCGATCGGTCTACGTCTTCGTACTGTTAAATATAAGGTCCGACTCCGGCCGGCGGCAAGAGAGAAGGCACTCGGGCCTTCTTCGGATGGCGCTGCGGCATCGACAGGCCTATAATTATGGTACACTGTGGGGCCGAGAATGGCCGTGCGCAGGAAGCCCAAAGAAGCCGTCGTGCCGGAGGAGAGGTACGGACGATCCGAAAGAGGATCGCCGCCCTTCTGCGGAGGGGCCGCTTACCGCCAGGCAGATATCGGCCGAGCTGAGGATACCGGAAAAGGACGTCTACGACCACCTGGAGCACATCCGCAAGACGATGGAGAAGGGCGATTCCAGGCTGGCGGTCGTTCCTGCGCGGTGCGAGAGGTGCGGGTTCGTCTTCCGCAAGAGGGTCCGGCTGAAAAAACCGGGCAAGTGCCCCCTTTGCAGGGGCGAAATCGGTTCAGGACCCCGTCTTTTCCGTTGAAAAGCAACAGCGATAGCGAAGGCCGGCCCTTTTGTGCGCCGCTGCTTCCTTCTCACCCGTCCGGACGGGGCGCCCGCGCGGCCTTTAAGGCCTCTTGGGCCGCCGGCTTCTTATGAAGTACCACGTCCAGCCCAGGACCCATACGATAATGATCGCGAGCATGACGTAGTGCTCCGCCCTTTTGACGTCGGCGATCAGGGCGTCGAAGACGACGCCGAAGAGAAAGCCGAACAGCCCCATTACAACCGACCAGACGAAGGCCCCTATGAGGTTGAGAGTGACGAACTGCGAGATCTTGACGTCGCTCATCATGCCGAGGGCAAACGGCGTGACCGTCCGGAGGCCGTAAAGGAAGCGGAAGCCGAGGATGATAAGCCGGTGGTAGCGCTCCAGCAGGCGCTGCACCTTTCCGACCCTTACCTGCCACGAAGGGTGTTTTCCCAAGAAAACCCTGCCCTTGAAGCGGCCCAGGAAGAAGTAGCACTCGTCTCCGGCGACGGCCCCTAAAAAAGCGGTCAGGATGACCCACGGGACGTCGAGATAGCCCTGGTGCGCCGCAAACGAGGCGGCGATGAGAACGGTCTCCCCCTCGAAGAAGACCCCGATGAAGAGCGCGAGGTAGCCGTAGTGTTGGATGAAGGCGTCTGCCGACATGGGGGTGAAAAAATATAAGCCGAAGCGAAGTCCCTGTCAAACAGTCGGGCAGCGCGCATATCGCAATCGGGTGTCCCGGTCGCCTTAGAGCTTATCCGTAATTAACTTGATTTAAATTCATAGCCATACTACACTTTAGCGAGGAGGTGGGTATGGCAAAGATCCGCTCATGGGAAGTGTCCGACGAGTTCTGGAAACGTGTCGCACCTTTTATTCCGAAACGGGAGCGAGAATCTGGTAAGGCATTCAAAAGGAAGCCCGGCGGCGGCCGTAAAGCTATGTCCCAGCGGCGCGTATTCGAAGGCATCGTCTTTGTGCTGAGAACCGGATGCCAGTGGAAGTCACTGCCCAGAGAACGGTTCGGAAGCGCAAGCTCCATACACAAGTACTTCCGGCAATGGCTGAAGGGAGGTTTCTTCCTTGCCCTCTGGCGCGCCGGTCTCGCCGAGTACGATGATATGGAGGGGATCGCCTGGAAGTGGCAGAGCATGGATGGGGCCATCATCAAAGCGCCTCTGGCGCAAGAGGCAGCCGGTCCGAACCCGACAGACAGGGGGAAAAAAAGGAAGCAAGAGACACCTCCTGGTGGACGGACGTGGCGTCCCGCTGTCGCTGATCGTAACAGGGGCCAATCGACATGACGCAAGCCAGCTTACCGCAGTGCTCGATGCCGTCGTTATTCCCCTTCCGAAGAGACAACGATTCTTATACGCAGATAAGGGATACGATGGCGAACAGGCTCGCGAGCAGATCCGCATCAGGGGCTACGCTCCGAGGGTCTCACGAAAGAAGCGTAAACGCGGGCGTCCTCCCAAGAACCGGCGTTGGGTTGTGGAAGCGGCGCACTCCTGGTTCAACAGGTTTCGTAAGCTTCTGGTCAGATATGAGAAGATGTCCGAAAGCTACGAAGCTCTTGTTCATCTCGCGGCTGCGATTATTTGCTGGAGGAAGGTTGTTGCTATTTACGGATAAGTCCTTAGTCTTCCTTCGCTATCCCCAGTTTCTTCATCTTGTAGCGTAACATCCTTTCGCTGATCCCTATCGCCTCGGCCGCCCTTGTCTGGACCCAGTTCGCTGTGACGAGGGCCTCCGTTATCATCCTCTTCTCCATCGACTCGACCACCTGCTTCATGCTCCCGTCCGCAGGCATCGCCTCCGCAGGGCCGAATATGGAAAGGTCTTCCCGAGTTATATATTCCCCCCTCGAAAGGACAACGGCCCGCTCGACGATGTTCTCAAGCTCCCGCACGTTGCCGGGGTAATCGTGCTTGATGAGGGCGTCCCGCGCCTCCCTCGAAAAGCCCTTTATCTGTTTTTTGTGCCTCTCGTTGAGCTTCTTAAGGAAGAAATCGAGAAGGAGGGGGATGTCATCCTTTCGTTCCCGGAGCGGAGGGATCTCGATCGTGACGATGTTCAGGCGGTAGAAGAGGTCTTCCCTGAATCGCCCCTGCTTCACCTCTTCCTCCAGGTTCTTGTTCGTGGCCGTTATGATGCGCACATCGACCTTTATCGGATGGAGGCCGCCCAGCCTCTCTATCTCCCGCTCCTGGAGCACCCGGAGCAGCTTCGGCTGCAATGGAAGGGGCACGTCGCCGATCTCGTCGAGGAAGACCGTCCCCTTGTTGGCGACCTCGAACTTGCCGATCTTTTTCTGGTAGGCCCCCGTGAAGGCGCCCCTTTCGTAGCCGAAGAGCTCGCTTTCGAGGAGTGTCTCAGGGATGGCCGAGCAGTTTACCTTGACGAGGGGCTGGCCCTTTCTCTCGCTCAGCTCGTGTATGAGGTTGGCCACGATCTCTTTTCCTACGCCGCTTTCCCCCTGCACCATGCAGGTGGAGTCCGTCTTGGCCACCCGGACGATGAGGCTGACGATCTCGTGCATCTTCTCGCTGGCGTAGACGATGTTCTCCGACTTCATCCTGTCCTTGAGGGCCTCTTTGAGCACGAGGTTCTCATGGATCAGGTGGAGGCGCTCTTCGACCTTCTTGATCTTGAAAAGGAGGTCGTCGAGGTCGATCGGCTTTGTCAGGTACTCGAATGCGCCCTCCTTAAGGGCAGTCACGGCGTTCTCGATGCTCCCGAAGGCCGTTATCATGATGACCTGGATCTCCGGGTTCAGCTCCTTGAGCTTCTTGAGCACCGTCAGGCCGTCCATGCCGGGCAGCCTGTAATCGAGGAGGACTATCTCGAACGTGCGCTCCCTGACGAGCTGGAGCGCCCTCTCCCCGTCGCCCGCGCCTGTAGCCGCGTAGCCTTCTTTCTTTAGAAGACCTTCCAGCAGCACCCTCTGAGTCTCCTCGTCCTCCACTATCAAAATCCCCATTTTCTCCATGTCACGACCCCTTTCTCGCGGGCAGCGCGATGACGAACGTCGTCCCCTTGCCTTCCTCGCTCAAGACCTGTATGTCTCCTCCGTGGTCCTTCACTATCATGAAGGAAAGGGGCAAGCCGAGGCCCATACCCTTGTCCTTCGTCGTATAGTAATACTCGAAAACCTTCGAGATATCGTCTTTTTTGATGCCGGGCCCGGTGTCCCTTATAAAGACGCGCGTGCGCGTGCCGTCGGGGGAGGCCGAGATGGATATCTCCCCTCCGCCCGTCATTGCCTCGACGGCGTTGACGATGAGGTTGTAGAAAACCTGGGTCATCCGCTCCTTCTGGCAATCGATGGTCAACTGCGCATCGACTTCGTCGACCAGCAAGACGCCGGCGCGCTCCGCCTTTTCCCGCAGGACGGTGACGACCCCTTCGATGAGCGCCCGCAGGCCGTGCGTCTCCATGCGCACGTCGGCCTTCGTGGAAAGGAGGAAGTCCTCGACTATCCGGTTCACCCTGAACAGCTCCGACCTTACGATGTCTAAGAACTGGTTGTATTCCTCCTTCTTCTCCTCCTCCGGCACGAACTCCCTTCTAAGCCTCTGGATGGAGATACCGATGGCGTTGAGGGGGTTTCTTATCTCGTGGGCCATGCCGGAGGCGAGCCTGCCGAGCGATACCAGCCTCTCCTGCCTCGCCATGTCCTTCTCCATCGCGGAGAGCCTCTGCGCGTTCTTCTGCTCAAGCCGGAAGATGATGTAGATGCCCCCCGCCCCCCCGAGCATGAGGAAGAAGAGGAGCATGATGAAGTTCGCGCTCGTCCGCTTGATCGTGTCGCCCGCGAGCTTGTTCCATATGAGTATCTCCATCGAATAGTTCTTGAGATAATGGGAATCGAGGGGCTTGCGGATGGCGTAGACGTTTTTCGGCCTGTGGCCCGAGCCGAGATAAAGCTTGCCGTCGCCATCGTAGACGTTGATCTCGGCGATGCTAAGCCTCTTCTTCTCGTTCTCTAATATCGTCTTCATGATGTACGTCTTCCTGAGATCGTCGAGCTCCTTCGGGCTCAGGTCGAAAAAGACGAACCTGTCTGGAAGCTCGATGCCCACGAAGAGGCTCAGGTGCCTGTCGCTCGGCATCCTGACGATTGACTGCCTGTCCCTCTTGCGCAGCAGGTTAAGCTCGCGCGCGCCCACCCTTATCACGCCCTTGCGCAGGATCTGCTTGCCTTTCCTGTCGACAACGAGCACGTTCTGGAGGGCGGGCAGGGGGTCCGGCCCCTTGGCCCTGTTCACCTGGCTGTAAAGATCGTCCACTATGGCCTCGTCATAGGTCATGACGTTCAGGAAATTCGGGGTAATGATCGAGGGCGATTTCTCGATCAAAAGGAGATACTCCATATTGATCTCGATCTCCCGCGCTACACTCTGGAAAAGCGTCTCGCCCTGCCCGACGAGCAGCCCCTCCACGTTCCTTTTGATGATGGCGATCTGGAAAAAGCCCGTAATGGCGATCAGCACGAAGAAGATGCCGAAAAGCAGGAAGGGAAAGAATATCTTCCTATCTTCCATGCCGATACCCCGGCCCGGGCGGCGGCCTGTAGCCCATCGATGGGTGCGCGTACCCCATCGGCGGGGGGCCGGTCCTTATCTGCGGCGTTACGGCCTTCCTGTTCTCCTGCACGGTGAACCTGTTGAAGCGCCCCCTCTGCTCGCTGGTGAGGACCCCGGAGACCTCCCCCCGGTACCGGTTGAACAGGCGCTGCCGCGACGTCTCTATCCGGTCCAGGTCCCTTTGCAGCCTCTCCGCCCTCTCCCTCTGGTCGGGACGGTTCGGGCCTATGTCCCGGAGCTCGATCCGCTTCCGCGCCGACTCGTAGTTGAGGGACCTCCACTCGCCCATGTATCTTCCCTTTATGCCGTCGATCTGCGCCCTTTGCGCGTCCGTGAGGTTCATGCCCCGCTCGAACTCCCCGTACGATTGTTGGGCGAGGAGCGGCAGAGCACCGAGGAATATGATTAACAGAGCTGATAAGAAGCGCAGGATCGACAGCCGGCTCACTCTCTTCTCTCTATGCGGCCGGCCTTAAGGATTTACCCCTGACCGGTCCTGCTTGGAGACATCGCCCCGGACATATCCGCCGATCTCGACGGACCATCCTTGCGGGGACGGCCTTTCCGGCGGGGCATTATAGACCGCGGCAGGGGTGGGACGCTGCGGGGCCGCGGCATCACCTTGGCCGCTGCCTTCGCCGGCCGGGCTCCCTGCCGTTGTGGCCGGGACGGCCGCTGCAGCCGGGCCGTCAGCCCCTGCCGTTGAGCCTGTGGCCGTCGCTGCGGCCGGGCCTTCGGCCCCCTGCCTTTGCGCGAAGGAGTCTTTCGATGCAAAGGAGCAGACCGCAAGGGGAAGGATGACGAGTACGAGCGGCCCGATCTTTCTCATGGCAGACTCCTCCTTTGAATTACTGTAGCAATACTGGTGCCACATCCCCGGATTGCCCCGCCCCGCTTCATTTCTCCCATTCCGCCTTACTCCCCCAAAGGCAAGCGCACAACCGGGGATGACAAAAAAGTAGGGAGAGTATAGAACATTTCGACAATAATGTCGAGGCAAGGGTATTTGGGGGCAATGTATCATATCTTGTGTCAGGACGATAAGACGGGGTACGCTTCCAGATAGATCGACCAAATCTATTAGAGGAAGGAGGTACCCCGATGAAAGCGGTTGTCATCAACAGTGTAGCACGGGCGATGGAGGTGGTAAAGGAGATGAACGCCTCTTCAACTGAATGGTCCGACGAGTGCCGGGCGGCAGGCCGAAACGCCATTGCCGGCTTCTTGAGGGACCGGATGAAAGAATCGATCTCGGACTATCTGGCGCGGCTGCCGGACAAAACCTCGGATCGGAAGAACGGAAGTTATCTGCGCCATCTTCTCACCGAGCTTGGAGACATTGTCCTTTCAGTCCCCCGGACAAGAAGGTATATCCCCCTTGAGATTCTCAAAGCCTATGCCCGAAGGTGCGCCCAGGTAGACGGGCTCATCCTGGCCTGCTTCCTTTTAGGGCTCTCTACCAGGAAGGCAGGGGAGGCCCTTTTGACCATCCTTGGAGAGAAGGTGTCTCCTTCCACCGTAAGCCGGGTGGCGGCGACATTGGATGCGGCGGTTGCCGCCTTCCATAGTAGGAGGCTCTCCAACGTTTATCGCGCCCTTGTTTTCGACGGGATTATTCTTTCAAGGAAGACGGGCATGGGGCCATTGAGGAGACCTGTCATTGTAGCATTGGGCATACGCGGAGACGGCAGGAAAGAAGTGATCGACTTCAGGCTCGCCTCTTCTGAAAGCGGGGCCGAGTGGGACAGGTTCCTGAAAGACCTCTGCGAGAGGGGCCTGACCGGAGAAGGAGTTGAAGTCATTTCGGTTGATGGGGGAAAGGGACTCCTTTCAGTTCTTCCCGATCATTACCCCGCTGTCCCCGTACAGCTGTGCTGGGCGCACAAGATGAGGAATATACTGGAAAAGGTGAGGAAGAGAGACCATGAGGCAGTGCGAGAGGGCTTGCGGAAGATCTATAGGGCGCGCCATGCTATGCTTGCCAGACAGCACGCCGGAAGATGGAAGAGGAAATGGGAGGAGCAATACCCCCAGGCGGTAAAATGCCTCTTTGCCGACATTGACGAACTCTTCACCTGCTTCCAGTTCGAGGACCCCGCCTTCCGGAAAAGCGTCAGGACCACCAACCACATTGAACGACGATTCAAGGAGGTGCGGAGGAGGACGCGTCCAATGGGGGCGTTCAGCAACAAGACAAGCGTGGACAGGATACTCTATGCAGTCTTCATGTACGAGAACAAGGCAGAGGAAGTCTATCCCGTCTTCCTGCTGACACAAAAGTCTTGACATTGCCGTATTTGGGGGCCGGGATCTTTTCGCGACGCTGCGCGCTAAAGCGATCTTTTGCCTCCGCTTTCGCGAACGCAGGCGACTCGCTTAAGCCACGTCGCCTGCGTGCTCCGCGCTCCTTTAGGCCGCCGCCGCAATCGTATAAAGAGCATTTAGAAGGCGGCGGTAAGAGCGGGTTTCGACCTGTCGGACGGTGTCGGCTCGCGTATAGTTTCTTCCTGTAACGCTCAAGTTTGTCTTTAATCTTGCACCAGCTGGAATCGAAGTGGTGATAGTGATGCAGGGAGAAGAGATACCCTAGAAGGTGACGAGTGAAACGGCGTCCCTACCCGTCTATATTCCGCTTCTTTCACAAATAGCCACCGTTGGTGCTATAATTGGATCGTGAAAAGACTTCTGTACGTACTGACTGTTCTAGTACTGTGCTTCGTCCTTTTGCCCCACCTGCTCATATTCCTGCACCCATCCGCCGTGAATCACTTTTATGATGGTTTTTTCGGTTACGCCTTAGGTGCTGTTTTTGCTGCATTCCTTGTTTGGGTCGCATGGCAACAGCTGGCAAATCTTGGCAAAACGTCTTCGGCTGATTTCGTTCATAGACTGAACAAAGATTTCTTCAACGCTCAAACGAGAACGCTTATCGACCTGCTGGACGCCGATGCATTGGTATTCCTTGACCCCAAAGACCAGGACTGTGGCGACAAGGAGAGTTGGCCCTATTTTCGGGTTGACAAGACACGGCTTGCTCAAACCACCTATCTGGCCGATCATGTTAAAAGAATTACGCGCCGGGATAGCTATTCTTCCTGGGAAGTGGATGAAATGCTTCTCAGCCACCTTGAGGATATAGGTGATCTGGAAAGAAGAGCCGTCATAAGCTTCTCGCAGGTAATTGCCAATTTTCGTTGGTACATCGAATTTGCCTGGACTAACGCTCATATCCAAGCCTACCTCGAATATCAGAAGGAGGAATATCCCGACTACGGTGATATGTGGCCTGCCTTTGAGTATATAGCTAAGAAATGCATGGAGTATGCAAAGGTACGCTCCGGTCCATGCCAGTGGTGGTGGCTGATCAAACGCAATCTTCTCCGAATTTCCCCACCCTGAGCGAAGCGATACGGAACGAAAGAATGTGTTGCAATATGCCAGTAGAAAACGAGCCAGTATGCAGCACCGGCCAGAGAACGGTCTGCTTGACTGAGCAGAAGGCCAAACGCCGAATGTTACGGGAGACGTTCTGATAGAGCACCAATAGCATAGCAGCCATCAGAAACAAATGGGAAATGGCTCATTGGATGAATATACGAATCAAGGGCGAAGCCGCATGGCCGGAAAGGGAAACAAAAATCAGGTTCGGCGGACACGAACTTCTGTTGAAGCCAGCGACCAAGGACACTGATGCCTCGGTCCATATGGACATCACGGGCATTAGTGAAATAGAGGTCCTGACTTTGATCAACCGTTTTCTCAGCATTTTGTCCTGGTGCGATGATGTCCCCATGGAAAACCTGTACGGCTGGTCAGGAACGCAGGTGCCTGTTGTTATTCCGCGAAACACAAGTCGTACCGTTGGTACCTGTATTGGTGAGTATCCATTTCATAGAGATGTTGAGCAGAATCCCAAGGCAAAGCTGGCTCTCGCATTATATCGTGAGGCGCTGACAGTGAATAGCGTGCCTTTCTCGTTCCTCAGTTATTTCAAAATTTTGAACATTTTTTGGAAAGATAGGTACGAAAAAGGCTCCAATGAGCTGATTGAGGGAATTAAGGCTATGCTTCCAAATCTAAGTGACAAGGAAGCGGTGGATCGGATCAAGCAGCTTACTAAAGCTCAAGCCGATATTCCGAGCTACCTATACGAGTCGGGCAGATGTGCCGTAGCTCACGCCTATTCTGTCCCCTTCGTGGACCCGGATGATGTGGCCGATCTTAGGAGGCTTTCGCAGGATATGTGGGTAATCAAAGCCATTGCTGAAAAGCTCATCGAAGATACGCTAAGTATCTCAAGGGATATTCTGGGATAGGCTCTGCAATCCGCTGAAGGCCGAGCTTACGAGTGGTTATCACTTGAAATTGCGAGTACCGGAAGGCAATGAGTAGTTAGGTGTTGTCAGTAACACCAAATCCTAAATATTCTTACACTGTCCGTAATATCGAGTTTCAGTCTTTATATAGTAGGAGGTATTATCACAGCCTTAGCAGTCATTCCCAACTGGATAGGGCATATAGAGTTTCGGCCCATACGGGCCGGCGGCCGGGAGATTTTCGATGGATTTCGCGTTGCTTTTCGATGGCGCCCGACGAAACTGTACAGTAGAAGTACGTTGAGGAGGCGCGCCGAGAAAACGACGCGAAAGGCGCGGAAAGATCGCGGCCGCGCATATAATACCCCCAAGTTGACAAATGCAAAGCCCTATTGTAACATAGCACAATATATAGCGTTCAGGTGCAGCGATGCTCAATAGGGAATCCCGTGGAAATCGGGAGCGGTCCCGCCGCTGTAATCCCGGAATGTATGCCTCTGCCGATGTGAGGCCACTGTCCGACGTTGCGGACGGGAAGGCGGGCAGAGGTCGGGAGAGCCAGAAGACCTGCCTGCAGCGCAAAGGAATTAATGCCTTCTCGCGGCTTGGAAGGCGGGGATGAAGTAAATCAGGGTGCAATCCCCAAAGGCGTCGTGCCTTGGGGATTTTTTTTGCGGGTGAGTGCATGGGCAAGGTGGTATTCGTTACAGGAGGGTCGCGGAGCGGCAAGACGACTTTCGCCCTGCGAGAGGGGGCGCAGGCCACAGGGGCAGGCCGGAAGGTCTACATAGCGACGGCGCAGGCCCTCGATGCAGAGATGGCGGAGAGGATCGGCAGGCACAGGAAGGAAAGGGGCAGCGCCTGGGAGACCGTCGAGGCGCCGGTGCGCCTCGATAAGGCGGTCAGGGGGTGCGCATCCGCCAACGTGATTGTGATCGACTGCCTTACCCTCTGGCTCTCGAACCTCCTCTGCGGCGGCCTGAGCGTAGAGGAGGCGCAGGCTGCTCTGCTCGCTGCCCTGGGGGACCTCGACGGGCCGGTCCAGGCCTGGGTCGTCTCGAACGAGGTCGGCATGGGGATAGTGCCCGAGAACGACATGGCGAGGCTTTTCAGGGACATGGCGGGCAGGCTCAACCAGGCCGTCGCGCAGGTCGCGGACGAGGTCTACCTGATGGTCTCCGGCCTGCCGGTGAAGGTCAAATAGAATTATAGGGACGTGCTCTGGATAAGGGCACAGAAGGAGGCGTGCAGGTGGAAAGAAAGGGAATCGTGCCGGAGATCGCACCCGTAGGCAGCGAGCTTATGGAAAAGGCCCAGACGCGGCTGGACGATCTGACGAAGCCGGTCGGGAGCCTCGGCAGGCTTGAGGAGTTTGCCCGCAGGGTCGTCGCCATCACGGGTGAGACGATGCCCGTGCTCGATAAAAAGGTCATATTTACGTTCGCGGGGGACCACGGCGTCGTAGCCGAAGGCGTCTCCGCCTACCCGAGCGAGGTGACGCCCCAGATGGTCTTCAACTTCTTAAACGGCGGCGCAGGGATAAACGTGCTGGCCCGCCACGCCGGGGCGGAGGTGGTCGTCGTCGATATCGGCGTAGATTACGCCTTCGAGGAGACCCCCGGCCTCGTCATACGCAAGGTGATGCGCGGCACGAGGAACATGCGCGTCGAGCCGGCGATGACGAGGGAGGAGGCGGAAAGCTGCCTCAAGGTCGGCATCGACCTCGCCTACGAGTACACTGACAAAGGCTACAGGCTTTTCGGCACAGGGGACATGGGCATAGGCAACACGACGCCATCTTCGGCCATCGCCGCCGTCTTCACGAAAAGAGGCGCGGCGCGGGTAACGGGCCGTGGGACGGGCATATCGGACGCAGTCCTTGCTAGGAAGATAGAGGTGATAAAAGAAAGCATACGCCTGCGCAGGCCCGACCCGTCCGACCCGATAGACGTGCTTGCAAAAGTCGGGGGCACGGAGATAGGCGGAATCGCGGGGCTGGTCCTCGGCGCTGCCGCGAAAAGGGTGCCCGTCGTGATCGACGGCCTCATATCGACCGCGGGCGCGCTGATCGCGCACGCCCTCGCGCCTGAGACGGCAGACTATATGTTCGCGGCCCACGCCTCCGTCGAGATAGGCCAGAAGGCGATGCTGGAGCGGATGGGCCTGGCGCCGATACTCGACCTGCAAATGCGGCTCGGGGAGGGCACGGGCGCAGCCCTTGCGATGCTCCTCATCGAGGCAGGGGTCAAGATATACAGGGAGATGGCGACGTTCGGCGAGGCGGGGGTCTCGGGCGAGCTCCCCGCGTAAAAGGCCAGGGCGCATAGTGAAAGGCAGGGCGGCAAGATCGCTGATGGTGCAGGGCACAGGCTCCGGGGCGGGCAAGAGCCTCGTAGTCGCGGGCCTGTGCAGGATATTCAGGGACGAAGGCGTCAAGGTAGCGCCCTTCAAGGCCCAGAACATGGCCCTCAACTCTTACGTGACTGCCGACGGCGGAGAGATGGGGCGCGCCCAGGTGCTCCAGGCGGAAGGGGCGCGCATCGAGCCGACCGTTGACATGAACCCCGTGCTCCTCAAAGCTGCCGGAGAGATGGGGTCTCAGGTGATTATCCACGGCCGCCCCTACAGGCACATGTCGGCAAAGGAGTACTACGGGTACAGGGAGAAGGCCTGGGAGGCGGTAAGGGAGTCTTACGCCCGCCTATCGAGGGCGTATGACCTGATACTTATGGAAGGGGCGGGAAGCCCGGCAGAGATCAACCTGATGGACGTCGATATCGTCAACATGGCCTCAGCAAAGCTCGCCCGCGCGCCTGTGCTCCTCGTCGGCGACATCGACAAGGGCGGCGTCTTCGCCTCCCTTTACGGCACGGTCAAGCTCCTCGGGCATGATGCAAGGCGCATCAGGGGGTTCATCATCAACAAATTCAGGGGCGACGTGGCGCTCCTCGACCCCGGCCTTAAGATGATCGAGGCGCTGACTGGAAAGCCCGTCATAGGCGTCCTTCCGTATGTCGCAGATATGGGGCTGCCGGAGGAGGACAGTCTGGCGCTGCGCAACGGCGCGCAGGCGCGGGGGGACGGCACGCTGAGGGTCGTCGTCGTGCGCCTCCCGTATATCTCCAACTTCACGGACTTCGACCCGTTCTTTTGCGAGCCGGACGTGCAGCTCGTCTATTCGACGAGCCCGGCAGACATAGAGAACGCCGACCTGCTGATCATGCCCGGCTCCAAGAACACGGTGAAGGACCTCCTTTACCTCAAGGAGCGCGGCATCGCCGGGAGCATCAGGCGGGCGGCCGAAAGGGGCGGCCGGATCGCCGCGATCTGCGGCGGCTACCAGATGGCGGGCAGGCGGATATGCGACCCGGAACACGTCGAAAGCGACCACGATGAGATGGAGGGCCTTGGCCTCCTCGACATAGAGACCGTCTTCGGGCAGGCGAAGACGACCTGCCAGGCGGAAGGGCGCATAGTCAACGGGCCTTTCGGCATCGGCGCGTCGGAGACCGGGCAGTTGAAGGGCTACGAGATACACATGGGAGAGAGCACGGGCGACATTGGCGTATTCGAGATAAGGCGGCTCTCTGCGACGGCCGGGACGAAAGGCGGCGGCGCGCTTTTGGACGGCTCGCAAAAGGGGAGCTGCTTCGGCACGTACCTCCACGGCATCTTCGAGAACGACGCCTTCAGGCGGTCCCTCCTGAACAGGCTGAGGGAGCGAAAATGCCTTGCACCCCTCGACGCCCCAGTCTCTTACGGCCGCCTGAAGGAAGAGGCCCTCGACAGGCTGGCCGGCCTCTTGAGGGAGCACCTGGACATGGCGTTCATAAGGAGGGTTATCGGAGAGTGATCGCCCCTGTCTACCTCGCAGCCGCCTTTCTTCTCGACCTCGCCGTGGGAGATCCCCGGTGGCTGCCCCACCCCGTGCAGGTGATCGGGAAGGCGGCATCCGGCCTGGAGGTGATCTTGCGGCGTCTATTCGGCGAGCGGCACGAAGCTGCGGCAGGGGTCTGTCTCGTTTGCATCGTCGTACCCGCTTCCTGGGCCGCCGCCTTTGTACTCACCCGCCTCCTCCTTTCGTTTTCCGCCCGACCCCTGTCCGTAATCGGCGTATGCCTTTTTGTCTACCTCGTATCGACTACGCTCGCCCTGCGCGGCCTCATCGCCTCCGCCCGGCTCGTCATCAAGGCGGTCAGACAGAAGCGGATGGCAGACGCAAGGCGCAGGCTCGCCATGATCGTCGGCCGCGACACGGAGGCCCTGGAGGAAGAGGCGGTGCTTAAGGCCACGGTGGAGACCCTGGCGGAAAACCTGTCGGACGGCTTCGTCGCGCCCCTGCTCTACCTCGTCGTCGGGGGGCTTCCCCTTGCGATGGCGTATAAGGCGGTCAATACGCTCGATTCGATGATCGGCTATAAGAACGCCCGGTACATAAGGCTCGGCCGGGCGGCGGCGCGCCTCGACGACGCCGCGAACTTCGTCCCTGCCCGGATAGCCGGCCTTGCCCTTGCTGTCGCGGCCTTTCTTTATTTCCTGCCGGGAGGCCCGAAAAAGGCGCTGGCTGCCGCGCGCGGCTCGCTCGCCATAATGCGGCGCGACGGCAGGAAGCACAGCAGCCCGAACGCAGGCGTCCCCGAGGCGGCAATGGCGGGCGCCTTGGGCTTAAGACTGGGCGGGCCTTCGTCATACGGCGGCGCCCTTGTCGAAAAGCCCCTTATCGGCGACGAGCAGGGGGCCGACTACCTCCGCTCTGCGGACGCAGCCGTCGGCCTCGTGGCGACAGCGGCATCGCTTGCCGTCGTTTTTGCCCTTATCGTCCTTGCGATAGGGAGGGCCTCATGATCTACCACGGCGGGGATATTTACGCGGCCTCGCGCAGGACGGGGATACCTGCCGACGAGATCATCGACTTCAGCGCCTCGATCAACCCCCTGGGCATACCGGAAGGCGCGCTGCGGCTCGCAAGCGGCGACACCTGCCGCCTCACGCACT
The DNA here is from genome assembly GCA_963835595.1 of uncultured delta proteobacterium. Classification (GTDB taxonomy): domain Bacteria; phylum Desulfobacterota; class Syntrophorhabdia; order Syntrophorhabdales; family WCHB1-27; genus CAWEPK01. The sequence continues at coordinate 1,320,846 of CAWIGL010000002.1, forward strand.
ACCCTGAGCCTTACGCGGAAGGCCTCTCCGCAGCCATCGCTGCCAGGCTCGGAGTAGGGGCCGAGGGCGTGATCTGCGGGAACGGCAGCACGGAGCTTATATACCTCGTGCCGAGGGCGCTGCGCCCCTCGAAGGTGCTGATTACCGCGCCGACCTTCGGCGAGTACGAGAGGGCGTGCAGGAACGCAGGCGCGGCCGATATCGTCTACCTGGCTTTGGAAAGCGACCGGGGCTTCGAGCTTCAGCCCCGAGGCGTTCATAGAGGCGATGGCAGGGGGCGCGCCCCGTCGGTCGGGCCGCCGCGCCGCAGGGCGGAAGGCGTGCGACATGGCCTTCCTGTGCAACCCGAACAACCCCACCGGGCGGCTCGTCGAAAAGGCCGATGTCCTCGCGATAGCCGCAGCCGCGCGGGAGATGGGCTGCTGCCTCGTGGTCGATGAAGCGTTTATCGACTTCTGCCGGGCGGAATCCGTCACAGGCGAGGTCGGGCGCAACCCGTTCCTCGCGGTGCTCCGCTCCATGACGAAGTTCTATGCCCTGTCGGGTCTCAGGATCGGCTACGGCGTCTTCCACCCGGACACGGCGGCACGCATCATGGCATACAAGGAGCCGTGGACGGTCAACGCGATCGCCCAGGCGGCAGGCGCGGCGGTCCTCGAAGACAGGGCCTTCGAAGAGGCATCCCTTGTGGCGATGGAGCGGGAGAAGGCTTACCTTGAGGCGGGACTTGCTGCAATAGGCATCCCATTCGTTCCCTCACGCGCCAACTATTACTTGCTGAAAATGGGCCGCAGCGGGGAGATTGCGGCAGCGATGGAGAAAAGGGGCATCCTGGTGAGGGACTGCGCAAGCTTTGCAGGGCTTTCCGGGTCGTACCTGCGCATAGCGGTGCGGTCGCGGCAGGAGAACGAGCGGCTCCTTTCGGAGATGGCGGACGTATGCGCGCGTTTGTTATAGGCGGCACCCATTCGGGCTGCGGCAAGACGACCGTCGCTTTGGGCATCGCGGCTGCCTTCCGGAAAAAAGGGCGCACAGTCCAGCCCTTCAAGGCAGGGCCGGACTTCATAGACTCAGGGCTGCACAGGCTCGCGGCAGGCAGGACATCGCGCAACCTCGACCTCTGGATGTGCGGGGAGGCTTACGTGCGCCGGGCGTTTTTGCGCAACAGCGCAGGGGCGGACGTTTCGGTCATCGAGGGGGTCATGGGCCTGTACGACGGCAGCGCCGGCACCGCGCACCTGGCGAGCGTGCTCGCCGTCCCCGTGATCCTCGTGATCGACGCGTACGGCATGGCGGAGAGCGCCGCCCCTATAATCAAGGGCATGAAGGAGTGGGGCGCAGAGAGGCTGGCGGTAGAAATAAAAGGCGTCATTTTCAACCGCGTCGCCTCGTCGCGCCATTACCAGCGGCTTTGCCGGGGGGTCGAAGGCGTGGCGCTCCTCGGCTATCTGCCGAGGGACGCCTCCTTCGCCATACCCCACAGGCACTTGGGCCTCGTCGTCGCCGAAGAGGCGCCCATTGCCCCGGACGACCTCGACAGGCTCGCGGGTGCGGTCATGGAGCATATCGACCTCGACGCATTGGAAGCGCTCTGTGCATCGACTTTCCCGTTTTCTTACGCGGGGCGCAAAGCGCAGCAGCCGGCCGCCCCGTCCGCCCGCATCGCAGTCGCATCGGACGCGGCCTTCTGCTTCTATTATGCGGACAACATCGACCTTCTGCGGGAGGCTGGGGCGGAGGTCGTCTTCTTCAGCCCGCTTTCCGACGCCCGTCTTCCGGCAGGCATCGACGCGGTCTACATCGGCGGCGGCTACCCTGAGCTTTATGGGGAGGCGCTCTCCGCCAACGCAGAGATGCTCCGCGATATCCGGGCGTGGAGCGAGGCAGGCCGGCCGCTTTACGCGGAATGCGGCGGCCTCATGTATCTGTGCCGGTCGATACGCGACTTCGAGGGGCGCACCTGCAAGACGGCGGGGGTCTTCCCCTTCGACGCGGTAATGGAGAAGAAGGGCGCCCACCTCGGCTACCGCGAGATATTGCTGTGTGAAGACTGCGCGCTGGGCGCGAAAGGAGAGCGCATCCGGGGACACGAGTTCCGGTATTCCGACATCCGCGCCGGGGGGCTTGCTATCCGGCCGGAGTGCGTTTACAGTGTTAAGAACGGGACGGGCGAGGACCTGCCGGTCGAGGGTTACAGGCGCAAGAAGACCCTCGCGAGCTATATACACGTCCATTTCGGCAGCAATGAGACCATTCCCGGCCGTTTCATCGCGTTCGCCGCAGAAGGAAGGAATTGAGGCAATGGAAAGAATCATCCTCGTGGGACACGGCAGCCCGAAGGAAGACGCGAACAGCGTGGAAGCCATAGGCGCGCTCCTCCACCGCATGATCCACCCGGACTGCCGGGACCGCTGCGTCAGGACGGCCTACCTCCAGTTCACGGGTCCCGATATAGCCGCAACGATCGACGCCTGCGCAGCCGAGGGGGCGCGAAGGATCGTCGTGCATCCCTTTTTCCTGTACGCAGGCGTGCACGTGACGAAGGACATCCCGGCCATAATAGACGAGGCGCGCAGGAGGCACCCCGGCGTCGAGATGGTCTATTCGGCGCCCCTCGGCGTGCACGAGCACCTGGCGCGGGTCGTCCTGGAAAGGATCGGCGCAGCCGCTTCTCCTGCCGCCACCGGCCGCATCGAGAGGCAGAGCTTCGAGATCATCTCCGGCGAGGTCGATCTGTCGGGGCTGCCGGCCGAGGAGCGCCCCATCGTCCAGAGGGTCATCCACGCGACTGCCGATTTGGAGTTCAAGGAAAGCCTCCTGTTCCACCCGGAAGCAGTCAGGAAAGGCATCGAGGCGATAAAGGGCGGAGGCGATGTACTGACCGACGTCGAGATGGTCAGGACGGGGATCAACAAGCAGCGCCTTGCGCGATGGGGAGGCAAGGTGCTCTGCGGGCTTTCGGCCGACCCATCCGGCGGGCAGGCCCAGGGTATGACCAGGGCGGAAGCTGGGATCGAAAGGGCGCTCAAGGAAGGGGCAGGCAATATAGGCATGATCGCCATCGGCAACGCCCCGACAGCGCTTCTGAAGATCATCGAGATGCTGAGAGCCGGGCCGCCGGACCGCGCCCCGCTCGTCGTCGGTGTTCCCGTAGGGTTCGTCAGGGCCGTCGAGTCGAAGGCGATCCTCTCCACCCAGGCGTTCCCGTTCATCACGAACCTGAGCAGGAAAGGGGGCACGCCCGCTGCCGTCGCCATCGTGAATGCCCTGCTCATCATGGCGGAGGGGGACGCATGAAGGTTTTTCTTCGCCGCAGGTGGGCGATCATTCTTCTTTTCGGCTGCGCAATCCTTCTGGGGCAGGCCCTCCCGGCAGCAGCCATGCACATCTCGGAAGGGATACTCCCCTTCCCCTGGGCCGTCCTCTGGTTCTGCGCAGCGGCCCCGTTCGTCGCCCTGGGCTTGAGGCAGCTTAAAAGGTCGGCGGCAGCGGACCTCTCCTTCAAGCCCCTGGCCGGATTCATGGCGGCAGTCGTCTTTATCATATCCTGCATCCCGGTGCCCGTCCCCATCGTCGGGACATGCGCCCATCCTTGCGGCACGGCCATTTCCGGCATACTCCTCGGCCCTGCCGTCAGCGTGATCGTCGCTGTCGTCGCCCTTTTGATACAGGCCCTCTTTCTCGCGCACGGGGGCCTGAGCACCCTGGGGGCAAACCTCGTCTCGATGGGGATCGTAGGCTCTTTCATGGGGTTCTTCGTATTCAGGCTCTTTACGTCCCTCGGGGCGAGGCTTTCTGTGGCGGGCTTCGCAGCGGGCGTCCTGGCGGACTGGTGCACCTACCTCACGACAGCCCTCATCATGGCCCTCGGCTTGAAGGGGAATGGGCCTTTCGCCCCGCTTTTCCTTAAGATCGCGGCCGCCTTCGTCCCGACCCAGCTCCCCCTGGGCATCCTCGAAGGGGCGATAACCGCGGGGATGCTGGTGCTCCTTGCCAGGAAAAGGCCCGATCTCCTTCTGAAAATGAAGGTGCTTAAGGCAAGGGAGGCGGTACAATGAAAAGGCGCCGCAAAAAAACGGGCCGGGTTATCGCAGCCGCCTGTCTGGCAGCCCTGGTTATCCTCATCGTCGCGCCGCTTGTCGCCGCCGGCGCAGGCAGCGATGGGCCGCAGGGAAAAAAGTCCTGGCAGGGGGTCGATGAGGCAGTCGTTGAGAAGATCGCGAGGGAGCACGGCAGAGAGCCCAGGCCGCCTCTCCTCTTCAGGGCCGACCTCGGCGACCTCCCCCTTCTGATGTTCCTTCTCGCAGGCACAGTGGCCGGGTTCACGGCAGGGTATTACTGGAGGAAGCTCCTTGAGGGGGGCAAAAAATAGAGATGCACGAGTTCCTCTATGACGAGAAGGAAGACCACCGGCTCATCAGGATCGACCCGAGGATCAAGGTGCTCTGCACAGCCGCCGTCCTTGCGATGGTGCTGACCAACAAAGGCGTCTTCTTCCCGTCCGTCGTGGCGATTGCCTGCCTTTGCCTCTGCGCGTGGCTGCGCGTGCCGGTCCGCAGGCTCCTCGTCCGGTTCTCGGAGCCTGCCATGATCGTTGCCGTCCTGATCGCGATCAAGTGCCTCTTCGGGGGAAAAGAGCCGATGGCCGTATGGCGCGTCCTGGGGATAGACGTGACGTTTTACAGGGACGGCCTCGCGAGCGGCCTCTTGCTCGGCCTGCGGATAATGAGCGCGATCTTCGTGGTCGCCGTCCTCGACTTCGCGACCCCCTTTACCCGCATCCTCAGCGCCCTCGCATGGTTCCGGGTGCCGAAGGGCATCGTCGAGACGGCCTTATTCGCTTACCGCTACATCTTCCTTTTGCTCGAAGATGCGACCGTCATCTACAACGCCCAGAAGAACCGCCTGGGCTACTCGAACCTCAGGCGGGCCTTGAGCTCTGCCGGGGCGCTCGCCGCCGCCCTCGTGCTCAAGGCCTTCGACGGCAGCCAGCACGCAGCGGTCGCAATGACGCAGCGGGGCTACGACGGCGCGATGCCGTCGATGGGCCACGAGCGCCTCAAGACGAGCCACCTCGCCGCTTCCGGCCTCTTCCTCGTCGTCATGGGGGTCCTGTGGCAGATGTAGCGAGGTTTTCCATAGTGATAGACGCCTTCGACTACCCGGACGGCACGCCCGCCCTGCGGGACGTCGGGATGGACATAAAGAACGGGGAATTCGTGGGCATCCTCGGCTCGAACGGCTCAGGCAAAACGACTCTCCTGAAGGTGATCGACGGCCTCCTGAAGCCGGTCCGGGGCAGGGTGCTCCTCGACGGCGTAGATATAAGGAAGCTCTCCCCGAAAGAGATATACAGCAAGGTCGGCCTCGTATTCCAGAACCCGGACGACCAGCTCTTTGCGCCCACCGTCTTCGAGGACGTGGCCTTCGGCCCGCTCAACATGGGGTTTTCGAGGGAAGAGGCGGCCGGGAGGGTGATGAAGGCGCTTGATGATGTAGATATGGAGGCGTACCGCGACAGGCCGATCCATACGCTCAGCTTCGGCCAAAAGAAGCGCATCTGCATCGCGGGCCTCTTGGCTATGGGCCACGCGATACTGCTCCTCGACGAGCCGACCGCGGGCCTCGACCCGATGGGGGAGTATAAGATGATGAGGCTGCTGGTCAAGCTCAACAGGGAAAAGGGGGTGACGGCCGTCATGGCGACCCACAGCGTTGACCTTGTGCCCCTTTTCCTCGACAGGCTTTTTATCCTGAGCAAGGGGCCGGGTCGCGCGGAGCGGGACGCCGGAGCAGGTCTTCACCGCGCCCGACGAGATGGAGCACGTACGCCTTCGGCTGCCGCAGATCGCAGAGGTGATCTACAAGCTGAAGCACGAGGACCACCTTCCTTTCGAGAGACTGCCCCTGACCATAGGGGAGGCGAGGAGGGAGATACTTCGCGTCCTGGAGGGCCGCAATGCGTAAAGGCTACGTGCAGGTCTACACAGGCGACGGCAAGGGGAAGACGACCGCCGCGCTCGGGCTCGCACTCAGGGCGGCCGGCGCGGGCCTCAAGGTATTCATCGCCCAGTTCGTCAAGAGCCAAAAATGCAGCGAGCACAGGACGCTGGAGCGCCTCGGGGACGCGATAACGTGTCGGCAATACGGCTGCGGCCTGATAAGGCGGCGCCCTCGGAAGCGGACATCGCGGCTGCCCGCAAAGAGGCTTGAGGGAGGCGGCCGAGGCCTTAACGCGGGGCAGCTACGACCTCGTTATCCTCGACGAATTGAACGTGGCGGTCTACTACGGCCTTATCGGCGTGGAGGAGGTCCTTGGGCTGATCGGTGAGCAGGCCCGCTGCGGTCGAGCTCGTCCTGACAGGGAGGAACGCCCATCCGGCCGTAGTGGAGGCGGCCGACCTCGTCACAGAGATGCGCGAGCATCAAGCACTACTACGATAAAGGGGTGAAGGCGCGCCGTGGCATCGAGAAGTAGGCCGCTGCGCAAGGATACACGACCGGGCGCGTGCGCTGCGGCGGCCGCAAAGGCGGCGGCCCTCGTCCTGCTGGGATCGTGAAGCAGTCCGGCGGCCGGGAGAGTGGAGATACCCTTTCCCGACGGGGTGAGGCGCAGCCTGAAGATAGAGAGGGCCGGCGCGAGGAGGGGCGAGGGGCGGCGTGGGCGTCCGTAATCAAGGACGCGGGCGACGACCCGGACGTGACGCACGGGGCAGAGATCGTGGCAAGGGTCGTTAGGGTCTATGGGCGGAGACGCACCCTTCGGGACCGCGCATGACATTATTGTCAGGGGCGGCGAAGGGCGTCGGCGTCGTCACGCGGCCGGGCCTTTGCATCCCGTCGGTGAGGCGGCCATAAACCCCGTGCCGAGAAAGATGGTCGCCGATGCGGTCATGGAGGCCGTCGCCGAGGCGGGCAGCCGGCGGGGTACGCGGCCGGCCAGCATCGAGGTGACGATCTGCGTGACCGGACGGCGAGGCGATAGCGAGAAAGACGCTCAACAGCCGCCTCGGCATCGTCGGCGGCATATCGATCCTCGGCACGACGGGCATAGTCAGGCCCCTCTCCGCCGAGGCATGGACTGCGACGATAGACGCCTCGATGAGCGTGGGGCGGGCGATGGGGCAGGCGGGAGGTCGTCCTTGTCTACGGGCAGGAGCTCCGAGCGGGCGCACATGGCCCGCTACGGGCTGCCCGAAGAGAGCTACGTGATGATGGGCGATTACGTGGAGTACGCGCTTCTCGCGGCGAAGACGCAGCGGGTTCGAAAGGGTGCACCTCTGCGGCCAGTGGGCGAAGATGCTGAAAATAGCGATGGCGACGCCGCAGACGCACGTGCGCCACGGGGCCATGGACCCGAAAAAAGCGGCGGCCTTCCTCGAAACCCTCGGCGCAGCGGCCCTGGCCGGAAAGGCATTCAACACGGCCCGCGAGATATGCGACTTCATTGCCGTCAGACGGGCAGACAGCGCGCAAGCCCGTTTTCTCGCTCCTTTGCGCTGCGGCCGAGGCGGTACGCGGAATCGGTGACGGAAGGGCTGCCCGTCTGCGTCCATCTCGTCTCGTACAATGGGGAGGTCATCGCGACCGATGGCTAGGCTGACCGTAGTCGGCATAGGCGCAAGGCCGCTCGACGAGAGGGCGAGGCAGGCCCTCCTCGCCGCCGAGATGGTGATCGGAACGCGGCGGACCTGCGAGGTATTCTCCGCGGTATGCCGAATTTGCCGGCGTGAAAGGAAAAGATCAGGCAGATGGAGACCATCGGCGCGGTCAGTGGCGTCGGTCACGGGAGGCGCTTGAGAAGGGCAGCGGGCGCGTCGTCCTCCTCGCCTCGGGCGACCCGCTTTTTTTCGGCATAGGCAGGCGGGCGATAGAGGAGTTCGGCCGGGACGACGTAGAGGTCATCCCCGACGTCTCGAGCTTCCAGCTCGCCTTCGCGCGCATCAGGACTGCGTGGGACGACGCCTTGCTCGTCAGCTTCCACGGGTCATCAGACCGGCCGAAAAGCGCAGGCGGCTGCGCTATGGCACCTGCCGACCTGCCGGGACTCGCTTGCCGGGCACACGGCGATTGCCGCCCTCACCGACAGGGAGCACGGTCCGGCAGAGATCGCTGCCGCGCTCCAAGCCGCGCCGCGACCTGTGGCCTTCCCTTACCATCCACGTCTGCGAGAGGCTCGGGTCTCGACGACGAGCGGATCACGGAAGGGCCGCCGGGTGAGATCGCGTCGATGTCCTTCAATGACCCGAACGTCGTCATCATAACGAGGGCGGACGGCCCGGCGCAGCCGCCGGGGGAGACGACGGGCGGCCAGGCTCGGTCTGCAAGGAAGAAGAGATCGCACATTCGGGGGGCCTCATCACGAAGGACGAGGTCCGGGCGGTTGACGCTCCATGCCCTGCGCCTGCCTGAGCGGGGCGTAATGTGGGACATCGGGGCGGGCTCCGGGCGCCGTCTCGGTAGAGGCGGCCCGCCTCTGCCCGCGCCTGCGCATCTTCGCCGTCGAGAAGGACGCGGCGCAGATCGAAAGAATCCGGGAGAACAGGGCATCTCTTCGGCCTTGCCGGCCATCGAGGCGGTCGAAGGCGAGGCGCCTGCCGCCCTTTCGGCCCTGCCCGACGCCGGACAGGGTCTTTGTCGGGGGCAGCGGAGGGCAGGCTGGCGCAGATCATAGAGGCGGTCGGGGCGCAGGATGGAGAAAGGCATAGTCGTCGTAAACGCGGCCACCCTCGACACGCTGAACGAGGCCGTCGGCGGGCTTGAGAAGGCGGGCTTCAGGGTCGGGGTCTCCCAGGTTTCCGTCGCGCGGATGAGGCCGGCAGGGGGAAAAAGGCTCATGGCCGCCCTCAACCCGGTTTTCGTCATCACAGGAGAGAAGGGATAGATGGCAGGAACGCTTTACGTGGTCGGCGACGGGGCCGGGCGACCCGGAATTGATGACGCTGAAGGCGGCGCGGATACTCGGCCGGGTCACCTGCATCTTCGTTCCGAAGGGGCGCGAGGAGGGGTCGAGCCTTGCCTTGTCCATTATCGAAAAGGCGGTCAAGCTGGAAGGCAAGGATGTCGTCGAGGCCGTCTTCCCCATGCGAAGGAGCGGCGGCGCTGCCGCAGGCGCGCTTGAGGCTGCCTGGGACGCGACGGCCGCCGCCATCCTCGAAAGGCTCGATGCCGGGACGGACGTGGCCTTCGTGACGATAGGCGACCCGTCCTTTTACAGCACCTTTTTTTATCTCTACGACAGGCTCCTCGACGCACGTCCGGGGTTGCACATCGAGATCGTCCCAGGCGTCACCTCCATCAGCGCGTGCGCTTCCCTTGCGCACATGGCGCTCGGCCTCGGCGACGGACGCATTGCGGTCCTGCCGGCAAGCCGCATAACGGACCTTAAAGGCGTCCTTGCAGCCTTCGACACGGTCGTGCTCATGAAGGCGGGAAACGCGATAGGGGAGATCGTTGCGGCCTTGCGTGCGGCAGGGCTTCTCGGAAAGGCCGTCTGCGTCTCCCGCGCGGGCCTCGAAGGGCAGCGCATATGGACGGACCTTGCTGCCGTTGAGCCTTCCATCCTCGACTATTTCTCTATGGTGATAGTGAAGAAATGAAGACCGCGAAGGGCGGGCCGGCGAAGAAAAAGACGACCGTATACTTCATCGGGGCAGGCCCCGGCGACCCTGAGCTTATAACCGTGAAGGGCCGGAAGGTCCTCAAGGCGGCCGACATCGTCATATACGCGGGGAGCCTCGTCAACCCGGCCCTGCTTGCGGGGCTGAAGGGCGCAGTCTACGATTCGGCCCCCATGCACCTCGACGAGATCACGGCGCTGATGAAAGGGGCGGCAGACAAAGGGGCTTTCCGTCGCGCGCCTCCATACGGGAGACACGGCCTTTTACAGCGCCATATCGGAGCAGATCGAGAGGCTGAGGGGTCTCGAAATCGCCTATGAAGTTATCCCCGGCGTCTCGTCGGCGTCGGCAGGCGCCGCTGCCCTCGGCCAGGAGCTTACCATACCGGAGGTCAGCCAGACGGTCATCTTCACGCGACTCGGCGGGCAGGACGCCCGTGCCTGAAGGCGAGGCGCTGGCCGGTCTCGCCCGACACAGGGCCTCGATGGTCGTTTTTTTGAGCGCAGGGATGATAGGGGAGGTCGTAGGGGAGCTTCTGGCAGGCTACCCGGCGGAGACGCCGTGCGTAGTCATCGAGAAGGCGTCGTGGCCGGACCAGAAAATCGTGAGGGGCAGCCTGAAGGAGATCGCGGCGAAAGTGACAAAGGCAGGCATCGAGAAGACGGCGCTCATTTACGTGGGCGATGCCCTTAAGGCGTCGGATGCGGACGTCGGCAAGAAGTCCCGGCTTTACGACAAGGCGTTCAGGCATGGATACCGCAAGTAAGACCGTCTTCTTTTACGTGACGGACCAGGGGCGCAAGCTCGCGGAGGCCCTGTCGCGCGGCTTCCCGGAATCTGCCTCCCTGCGTTTTTCGAAGGCTGCGGTCGCCGGTCATTGGAAGACGGGTAAAAGGCTCGTCTTTATAATGGCGGCGGGCATCGTTGTGCGCGCCATCGCGCCGCTCCTCGCAGGCAAGCGGACGGACCCTGCCGTCGTCGTCCTCGACGAAAAAGGCGGCCACGCGGTCAGCCTCCTGGGAGGGCATGAAGCGGGCGCAAACGCGCTGGCGGCAGAGGTCGCCCGCCTTATCCGGCGGACAGGCCGTCATCACGACCGCGTCGGACGTGAGCGGCCTTCCCGCAATCGACCTCTGGGCAAAGGCGCAGGGCCTGGTCGTCGAAGACCCGAAGGCCCTTCCGAAGGCAGGGACGCGGCTGCTTAACAGGAAGTCCCTTCGTCTTTTCTCGGACATCCCCATTGACGCGCCGCGCCCGTTCAAAAAGGTCGATTCGCCAGGCCGGGCGGATATAATCGTCACGAACAGGACATTTACCGCAGCCGATATGCGGCCCGGCGCCCTCCTCCTGCGGCCCAGGAACCTCGTTGCAGGCATCGGCTGCAACAGCGGGACCGCAGCCGACGAGATAGAAGGGGCGGTCCGGGCGGTCCTCGATGCGCATAACCTTTCATTCCTCTCCGTCCGGGCAGTCGCGACGATCGACAGGAAAGGCGACGAGCCCGGCCTGGCCGCATTTGCCGGAAGGCATGGCCTGCCTGTTGTTACATTCTCGCCTGCCGAGCTGAACGGCGTCTCCGGCGTAGCCCCTTCCGCACCCGTGCTGAGGGCGACAGGGGCGCGGGCCGTAGCAGAGCCTTCGGCCGTCCTGGGGTCGGGCGGCGGGCCGCTTCTGGTCAGGAAGCTGAAAACAGGCAATGTGACTGTCGCTGTGGCCGAAAAGAGGCCCTCCAAATCAGCAGGCATGATCTACGTCGTCGGCCTGGGGCCTGGCAGCCCCGACCACCTGACCCCGGCGGCGTCTGCGGCCATCCGCGCCTCGGACGCAGTCGTCGGCTACGGTCCGTATTTGGACCTCATAGGGCCGCTGATCGCCGGCAAAAAAAGGGTGACGACGGGGATGTCGAGGGAGATAGAGCGCTGCGAAAAGGCGGTCGAGCTTGCCGCCCGGGGCCTGACCGTTTCCCTCGTCAGCGGCGGGGACCCCGGCATATACGCGATGGCGGGGCCGCTCCTTGAGGTCCTGAAAAACGCGCGCCCGGCGGCGGGGTGCAGCGTCGAGGTCATCCCCGGCGTCTCGGCCTTAAGCGCGTGCGCTGCCCGCCTCGGCGCGCCCATCATGCACGACTTCGCCGCGATCAGCCTTTCCGACCGGCTCACCCCCTGGCAGACGATAGAAGACCGCATCCAGGCTGCCGCTGCCGCAGACTTCGTCATAGTGCTCTACAACCCGAGGTCGAAGGGCAGGGCAGGCCACATGAAGAAGGCCCAGGCCGTCATATTGAGGCACAGGGACCCGGCGACGCCCGTTGGCATCGTCAGGGCGGCGACAAGGCCGGGCGAGGGGGTGACCGTCACCGAGCTATCCCGCATACCCTTCGACGCGATCGATATGCAGACTACGGTGATCGTCGGCAACTCGAAGACGACCGTCTGGAAGGGCATGATGATTACCCCCAGGGGATACGAGAACAAGGAGCGGCGGTAGGCGATGGCGCGCAAGGCCAAAGGGAGCGTGGCGCTCCTCTGGGACGAATCGTTCCTATGGGGCGTCATGGCGTACAGGGCGCTGACGGCAGCGGGCCTCCCCTTCCGGCTCATGGCCGCCCGGCAACTGAAGGCGCGGATGCCGGAGGACTGCGCGGCCCTTTTCGTGCCTGGCGGATGGGCCTCGAACAAGCTGAAGGCCGTCGGCAAAGAGGGGGCCGCCAGGATACGCGACTTTGTCGCGGCCGGGGGCGCCTATATCGGCTTCTGCGGCGGCGCGGGCATGGCTACGCGCGAAGGGCTTGCGCTTGTCGATGCGCGGAGAAAGCCGACGAAAGAGCGGGTGCCTGCTTTTAGCGGCCCCGTGCGCCTCGTCACGATGGATGGGGACAGGCTCTGGGATGGGATCGCAGACCCCGTCTTCCACGCGTGGTGGCCGTCACAGCTTGAAACGGGCCGGGACGTCTCCGTGGCCGCCGCTTACGGGGAGGCCCTCCCCGGCGCGTTCAGCTCGGACATAAACGTGGGCGATGCGATTGCGGCCGGCGGGTGGGAGGGGCTTGAGGAGTCCTACGGGATCAACCTCGACCCTGAGCGCATGAGGGGCAAGCCTGCCGTCATCCGCGCGAGGTTCGGCCGGGGCGCGGTCCTCCTCTCCCTCATCCATTTCGACTCGCCCGGAGACCCGAACGGCGCGACCGTCCTGCGGAACATCTGGGAGGAGGTCGCCCCGGCAGGCATAGAGGCGACCGCCCGCAGGCGTCCGGTCTCGCCGGAAAAGACGACCCCTCTTGCAGCGGTCCGTCCCTCCCTCGCCGCCCTTGCCGAGAAAATGAAGCGGTCCGTGGACGGCCTTATCGACCTGGGGTTCAGGAATTTCCTCTGGTTTCCCAGAAACCCCCTGATCCTTCAATGGCGGCGCGGCGTGAGGGGCCTCGAATACTGCACGCTCAAGGTGATGATGGACGAGATCGAGGGGATTATTGCGTCAAGGCCGGGCTGCCCGGCGCCGCCGATAGGCGCAGAGGGCGCGGAGCGGCTCGCGGCCCGTGCAGAGGAGGGGCTTTCGTGCGCCTGCGACGCGCTTCTTTCTTTCGTCGATGAGGCGCGCATCCTTCTAGTGCCGAAAGACAAGCAATGGCAAAGGAAAGGCTCACCTTCGGGGAGAGCAGCGAACCCCGCGTAAGGGCCGTGAGGGAACGGCTCTTCTCGAGCGCGAAGAGCCACGGAGGTCTCTTCAAGCGGGTGATCGACGGGCTGGACCCCGTCCTCTTTTCGCTTCTCGCATAAAAAAGGCCGGGGGCGTTTCCGGCCCCGGCCCCGGGACATGCGCCAGTGTCAGCGCAGCATTCCTAATCTTTCAGCACTACGTAGAACGTACCGTCGCCCCGCTGCACGAGGAGCAGCGCCCCTCCCTTTGAGGGGTCCGCCTGGGCGAGCTGCTGCTTCATATCTTCTACGGTTTTGACAGGATGGCGGTTCACTTCAAGGACTACGTCGCCTGCCCGCAGAGCGGCGTCCGCCGCAGGGCTTCCCGGCCGGACGGCCGTTATGACGACGCCGTGGCCCGCCTTGATGCCAAGCTCCTTGCTGCGCTCCGCTGTCAGCTCTTCGAACTGGAGGCCCCACTTGCTCTCGGAGGCCTTCTCGGTCTTGACTTCCTGCGGCTCCTTCGCCTCCATCCTGGCGACCGTCACCCTGAGGGTGACCTCCTTCCCGTCCCGCACGACCTTCACGGGCACTTCTTTGCCTACCGGCGTTGCCGCGACCAGGGACGGCAGCTCGTGGCTGTTCTCGATCTCCCTGCCGTTGAACGCGACGATAACGTCTCCCCGCTTAATGCCTGCCTTCTCAGCAGGGGTGTCCCCCATAACGTCGCCCACGAGGGCGCCTTTGGCGTCCTTGATGTGGAGGGATGCGGCAAGCTCAGGCGTAACGTCCTGGATGTTGACGCCCAGATAGCCCCGCGTGACGCTCCCCTTCGAGATAAGCTGGGGGAGGAGGCCCTTTGCCGTGTTTATCGGGATGGCGAAGCCGATCCCCTGGCCGTTCGGGATGATCGCCGTCGCTATGCCCACCACCTCGCCCTTCATGTTGAAGAGCGGCCCGCCGGAGTTGCCGGGGTTAATGGGCGCGTCGGTCTGGATGAAATCATCGTAAGGCCCTGCCCCGATGATCCTTCCTTTTGCGCTGACGATGCCGGCGGTGACCGTGTTGCTGAGGCCGAAGGGGTTGCCCACGGCTATGATCCAGTCGCCTACGCGCAGGGCATCGGAGTCGCCGAGCCGCGCAGCTTTGAAATCACCTTTCGCGTCGATCCTGATTACCGCGAGGTCCGTCTTCGGGTCCCGGCCGACGATCCGCGCCTTGAACTCCTTCTGGCCGCTCATCGTCACCGTGATCTCCTGCGCGCCCTCGACTACGTGGTTGTTCGTGAGGATGGTGCCGTCGGAGTTGATAATCACCCCGGAGCCGGCCCCCCTGGTCCTGAACGTATGGGGCATCCGCTGCATATCACCGAAGAAGCGTCTGAAGATGTCGCCGAAGGGGCCCTCTTCCATCCCGGGCATGTCGGGGAATTCCGTCTTTTCGAGCTTCGTTATCTTGACGTTGACGACGGACGGCCCGACCGCTTCCACGAGGTTCGCGAAAGAGACAGGCGTGCCGCCGACCGCCTCCCGGACAGCGGGCTGCGCCTGGGCCGTACGCCCGACGGAAGAAGCGATCAACATGCCGCCGGCGAGCAGCGCGACCGCGGCCAGTGCCACCACACCGTACCTGAAACCCGTACTTTTAATATAACTTTTCAGTCTGCCCATGAATGGGATGCCTCCTTATGGGATATCCGGCGGGCCGCGTAACGTGGCCCGCTTCTCTAATGTAGTATAGCCCGGCAATATTAAAATTCAATTAATGGAACATTAGAAGATTCTCACAGGTCGTAAGGACGCAGTTAACAGCCCTTTTCCGCCCCATCGGGCGATGCAGGCGGGGAGTAGATAGGCAGGCGCACCCTGAAGGCGCTCCCCCGGCCCGGCTCGCTTTCGACCCCCACGCTGCCGCCGTGGGCTTCCGCGATCGATCTTACAATCGAGAGCCCCAGGCCGGAGCCGCCCTGGGGCTGCGACCTGGCGTCGGCCGAGCGGTAGAACCGCTGGAATATATTCTGCTGCTCCCCGGCAGGGATGCCTATCCCCGTGTCGGAGACGGCGATTACCGCGTCGCCGCCGTCCTGGGCGATCTCGACCGTGACCGTCCCACCGGCAGGCGTATATTTAATCGCGTTGTCCACGAGGTTCGAAAGGAGGCGCCGCAGGTGGAAGTGGTCCCCGGCGACGACGAGGGGCTCTATCCGGCCGAGCTTGAGGGCTACGCCCTTTTTTGGCGCGTACGCGCCGAGGCGCGTGAGGACCTCTTCCGCGACGAGGACGAGATCGACGGGCGACCGCTCCATCTTGAGCATGCCCGCGTCCGACCGGGCCAAAAGCAGGAGGCCCTCGACGAGGAGGGATATCCTCTGTATCTCTTCGAGGGCGCTCCGCAGCACCTCCCCGTATTCGTCGGGCCGCCTCGTCGAGCGCAAGGCGACCTCGATCTCCCCCCGGAGGATCGTCAGCGGCGTCTGCAGCTCGTGGGATGCGTCGGCGGTGAACTGGCGCATCTCTGCGAAGGCCGTCTCCAGGCGTCCGAGCATCTCGTTGAGCGTGTCGGCCAGCCTGTCCAGCTCGTCGCCCGTCCCGCTCTTCTCTATCCTGTCGCCCAGGCGGCCCGCCTTGATCCTCCGCGCGGTCTGCGTCATGCGGTCTACGGGGCTCAAGGCGCGGCGGGCGGCAAGCCACCCGCCCCCCGCAGCAAGGGCGAGGGCAACGGGGAAGAGGGCGGCCATGACGAGCAGGAGGTGGGAGAGCGTCTTTGCGATGTTCATCCGCGACATGCCTACACGGACGACGCCGACGAGATGCCCTGAGTCGATGACGGGCCACGTGATTACCCTGACCGGGTAGCGCTCCCCGTAATCGACGGTCTCGAAGGTCGCTATGCCCCGCGCTGCGTTGGCCTTCGCTTCCGGGCTTAAGGACGAGAGGTCCGGCGTGGAGGGCGGCGCTTTGCGGGCCTGGCCGCCCGGATTGAGCCACTCGAAGTACGGCGCCATAGGGACTGCGCCGAAAAAGCGGCGGAAGACCTCATCGACATCGGGAGGCAAGCCCCGCTGCGACTCCGTAAGGCTCCTCTCGGCCAGCGCCTCGGCGACCCCGCGCAGGGCGGAATCCGTCTCTTTGTCGAGGGTGTAGCCGACGAGGAGGTAGGCGGCAACGCCGAGGATCACGAACGTAAGGGCGAGGAGGCCGGAGTACCAGAGAGTGAGCCGGGTCCTTATGGAGCGCAGGGGCATCAATTTCCCGATTCCCTGAACTTGCTACAGGGATATACTCTCTCTTTTTGTTCCCTTCCCGTCATAAAAGCTCTCTTGCATGCTCTTTCGTCACCATGCCTTCAGTACCTGCCTGGGGTATCCTTACATTTGACGACACGCAATTACTGGGGCTTCCGCGCCCCTCCACGCGACCCTTCCCTCCTTACGTCGGGCGGGTGCCCCGGCCCGTGGAGCCTCCCTGCTCAGCGCTGCGCATACGCTTGCTTTAATACCCTGCTGCTTGCAGCAGGGTCATTTATTCCACCTTCATCACGTACCCGACGCCCCGCACCGTGTGGATAAGTCTCGCCTCCGACTCGGCATCGATCTTCTTCCGCAGGTAGTTCACGTAGACATCGACGACGTTAGTGCCCGTGTCGAAGTCGTGGCTCCAGACGTGGTCCGTTATCATCGTCCGCGTGACTACCCGTCCCGCGTTGCGCATGAGGTACTCAAGAAGGGAGAACTCCTTCAAGGTAAGCTCGATCTTCCGCGTCCCCCGCACGACCGTGCGCCTGACGGGGTCGAGGGAGAGGTCGGCGAACCGGAGCACGCTCTCGTCGATCTGGCCGCGCCGCCTCAGGAGCGCCCTCACCCTCGCGATAAGCTCGTCGAAGGCGAAAGGCTTGGTGAGGTAGTCGTCCGCGCCCGAATTGAGGCCCAAGACTTTGTCCTCGATGGTCGCCCGCACCGTAAGGAGAAGGACCGGCGTGGCGACGCGCTCATCCCGGAGCCTCCTGAGCACCGCTATGCCGTCGAGCTTCGGGAGGTAGATGTCGAGGATGACGAGGTCGTAATCCCTGTCCGTGGCGAGGGCCAGCCCGTCCTCGCCGTTGTCGGCGAGATCGACCAGGTAGCCCTCTTCCTGGAGGCCCTTCTTCAGGAAGTTGGCGACCTTTTTTTCGTCCTCTACGACGAGGATTTTCATAACTACTTGATACCATAGACCATCAAGAAGTTCAACGTCCACTATGTGGGCGTTGAACTATGCGGCCGGGTTATTTTCGCGCCTTTCCCGTCGTTTTTCTAGGCGCGGCTCCTCACATACACAAAAAGTATGCTGCGTCGCGCGCCGTCGAAAAACAACAGGAAATCCATCGAAACTTCCTCCGGCCGGGAAAAAATCATAAATACTTCACCTGCAAGTCAATGAAAATGAGGCATGATACGACTTAATGATTACGAGTTGAAAACGAGAATGATGTTTCGCACAAGCGAAGTTTCCAGTTGGCGCAGGATGTGTCTTTGGTGTCGCAAGGCTCGTGACAGACGGCAATGGTAAAAGTGTGCCCCGCTGCCGCCCCGTTGTAATTCCTCCGCTTTCGGTCCTATAATGATGTCAAAAGGGCTTTCCGAAAAGCAGGCAGGCAAGGGCGCAGTCGATGGTCTACCGCACGGACGACATGGTTATCACGACCGAAAAGATGGGGGCGCGCCAATACGCGAAGGTCAGCTATCCCATCCGGTACGGCCTCTATCACGAGATAAAGACCCGCGACCATCTCTTCCAGCTCAACCTGCGCGGGGAGGTAAAGTACGTCTCGGGCAGGCTCGACTGGCCGAACCCCGCCGAATGGCTGAAGCGCAGCCTGGGGAACGACTGGACGTATTACTCGTCGGGCGACTACAACGGGATCGTCGAGCGGTTCGGGGAGTACTACTTCCCCTGTTTCCCCTACGCGAGCAACTCGATAATGGCAGACGAGCCGTTCACTTACGGCGCAGTGCAGCGCGCCCTGGCCGCTGCCGCCTCCCTTCCCGAAAGGCTTGCGCGGACGGGCAGGGACGGCGCCCCGCCGGAGATAGCCCGGTTCTGCGAGGCCGCAGCAGCCTGCGATGCAGAGACGCTCGACGGCAGAGGGAAGGAGTTTCATGCGCTGATAGGCGGCCGGGTGAGCGTGCTGCCGCCTGACGCCCGCCACGCGGACTACGAGGTTGCGCCCGTTATTCTGGCGGACGGCTGCCTTTACAACTGCCGGTTTTGCAGCGTCAAATCCGGCCGGGGACTTGCCGTCCGGCCGAGGGCGAACATCCTCGACCAGATAAGGGGCCTCAAGAATTTTCTGGGGCCCGACGCGCGGAATTACAACGCCCTTTTCCTGGGGCAGCACGACGCACTTGCGGCCGGGGCGGACCTGATCGAGTGCGCGGCTGAGGCGGCGTACGAAGCGCTCGCATTCGAGCATTCCCTCATGGGCCGACCAGCCCTCTTCCTCTTCGGCAGCGTCGATTCCTTCCTCCGTGCGGGAGAGAGGCTTTTCGCGTCTCTCGACCGTATGCCCTTTCTTACCTACATCAACCTGGGTCTCGAATCTGCCGACGGGGCGACGCTGCAATTCTTAGGCAAACCCGTCTCCGAAGCGTCCGTAAGGGACGCCTTCGCCCGCATGGGCGATATCAACAGGCACTACGAGCGCATCGAGGTGAGCGCCAATTTCGTCATCGGCCTCGACCTGCCGCAGCGCCACCTCGCATCGCTCATCGGGCTTGCCGGCTCACGGCCCCATTGCGGCAAAGGGAGCATCTACATCTCGCCTATCGTGCCCGGCGGTGCGATGGGGAGGGAAGAGAAGAGGGCGCTTCTGGGGCAGCTCGACACGATCAAGGCCGAATGCCCCCTGCCCGCCTACCTTTATCTTATACAGAGGTTATGAGTCGGTGGAAGATCGCCTGTACGTCTGGTTCGATACGGAGTATTCCGACCTCGACCTTGAGGCCGCGTCGCTCATGCAGGTGGCCGCCGTCATCACGGATAGCACGCTCAGGCGCGTGCTGCCTGCCGCCGGCGACGTGCGCCTGGCCGTCCGGATCGCAGACGGGACACCGTTAAGCCAGTGGGTCGAGGAGTATTTCGAGCGCCTGATAGCGGTGTGCAGGTCGCCTGCCGCCGCAAGCCTGGATGAGGCCGACGCTCGTCTTTGCTCCTATGTCGAGGCCGCGCTGGAGGCGTCCGGTCGCCCCAGGGACGGGCGGCCCGTGCTTGCCGGGAACAGCGTCCACGCGGACTGGCGGCTTGCCTGCCGCTTCCTGCCCCGCTTCGCGGCGCGGCTGCATTATCGCCACCTCGACGTGACCGCCTTCAAGCTGGAATGGAAGCTGCGCCATCCTGATGATGAGTTCGTCAAGGAGGACCCGGCCGCGATACGCGCCTACTTCGCCGAGGCAGTCCTGCCTGAAGATAAGGGCCGCCACGACGCCTATTACGACGTGCAGGCGTCGATTGCGGAGATGGCCTTCTACAGGGCGCACCTGCTGCGCCCGTAGTCCGACCGGCGCCGAAAAAGCGCCGCTGCCCCTTTAGCCTACACCCACCGCAACGTCACCGTCTTCTCATCGAGGAAGAGCTTGATCGAGTCCATCCGCGACTTCGACATGCCGAAGAAGGAGTCCTTTTTCGAGCCAAGGCCGAAGAACGAGTACGGCTGCGGTATGCCCGCGTTGACGCCCACGTTTCCCACCTCGCACTCCCGGATGAACTTGCGCGCCGCCTTGCCGCTCTCCGTTACGATGCACGCCGAGTGGCCGTAGTTGGTCGCGTTTATCCAGCCTATCGCCTCGTCCAGATCTTTCGCCCGCATCAGGTTGGCAAGCGGACCGAATGCCTCTTCCTTCGCCAGGGGGTCCATGTCGGGCGTCACGTTGTCGAATATGCTCGGCCCGATAAAATAGCCTTTCTCGTACCCTTTGACGCGCTCCTTGCGGCCGTCGAGGATGAGCTTTGCGCCCGCCTTCAGACCGTCTTCGATAAACCGCTCGACCTTTTCTTTGCCCTGCTTTGTCGTGAGCGGCCCGAGCTCGACGGACTCGTCGAGGCCGTAGCCCATTTTCATCGCCTTGGATGCGGCGAGAAAGGCCTCCCTCAGCTCCCTGTACCGCCCGTCGTCCCCTATGATAATCACGTTGTCGGAGCCGAGGCACCGCTGCCCCGACATGCCGAAGCAGCCCCGGAGCAAGTAGTTGGCCGCGTTGTCGAGGGGGGCGTCGGGCATCACCACGATGTGGTTCTTGCCGTTGCCGTTCAGGGAGGTCCGCTTCCCGTACCGGCCGGCAAGCTCGAAGAGCTCCTTCGACACGCGCGTCGATCCTATGAGGCCGACGCCCTTTATCCTCGGGTCCGAGAGGATGACCTTGTTCAATTCCCTCTCCGGCCCCATGTGGACGAGGTTGACGACTCCGGGCGGCAGGCCGACCTCTTCTGTCACCTTCATCACCGAATCTGCCGCAACGGGGTCCTGGCGGCTCGGCTTGACGATCACCGTGCATCCGCAGGCGATGGCGTAGGGCACGAAAGACGACCAGGCATGGGTGGGGATGTTGCCGGGCGTGATGATAAGGAAGACGCCGGCCGGCTCGCGTATCTGGTAGCAGTCGATGCCCGTCGCGAGCTGGTCTACGTGCTCTCCCCTGTAAGGGCCGTACATGGAGCTGCCTGCCGCCTCGATGTTCTCGACTATCCTTGCGCAGGTGCCCCTGCCCTCCTCGATCGTGCAGCCGTGGTCCTGCACGAGTATGCGGGCGAGCCATTCCGATTTTTCGGCGCACTTCTCCCGGAGGGTGAAGACCTTTTTTGCCCGGTCCCTGAAGGGGACGTCCCTCCATTTCTTGAATGCCTCGTACGCCGCGCCGATGGCTGCCTCAACGTCGGCCCGCGACGCTATGGGCGCCTCTGCGATCACTTCATCCGTTGCGGGGTTCGTAGTCGTGAAATACTGCCCCGTCGCCGGCTCAACCCATTCGCCGTTGATATAGTTCTTCAGCCTGCCGTAATGTTTCGCCACCTCGGGCACCATCATTTGCTCCTCCTTTATCTCATCCTGTCAGGCGGTAAGTTGCTCACTCAGACTGCCCTTTGTCCGCCCCTCCCAACGGATGAGGCGCGACCTCGCTCAGTTGGCGTGGGCAGCGCAATTACTGATTAATCACATTTAATTTGATTAAATTCTGTTTAATTTGTCAAGCCTTTTTTGCCGGTTTTTCCTGCCCCACCGCCCATATGCACACTTACCTGCCTCCTTTAGGCAAGGTTGTCTTGCCTGCATTTTCTGATATTGCAGAGCAGCCCCTTCCACTGGGGATATCCCATGATCGGCTCCCTGCACCGGCAGTCGGTCAGGAAGTTGCAGTTCCCATCGGCAGGCCACCCGTGCGGGACGAGGACAACGCCCTCCATGACCCTCTCGTCCACGTGGGCCTTCATCCGCACCTGTCCCCGGTCGGTCTCGACAATCACGTCGTCGCCATGACCGATTCCGTACTCCGCCGCTGTGGCCGGCCCGATCTCCGCCTTCGGGAAGGGGGACCGCTTCTGGAGGGAGCCGACGTTGTGGAGCATCGAGCCGTTGAAGAAGAAATCCCGCGTGCCCGTCGATAAAACGAGGGGATACCTGCCCCCAAGCTCCGCCCACCGGACCCCTTGCGGGCTTTTGTCCGGCTCCCGGTAAGTGGGCAGAGGGTCCCAGCCTGCCTGCTCGAAGGCCTCGCTGTAGATCTCTATCTTCCTCGTCGGCGTCGGGAAGGAGCGCGCATCGATGGTGTAGTCCTTCGGCTGGTAGCAGACGCCTTCGGGCCGGTCGAGCAAGGTCTGGAAGCTTACGCCGCTCGGCTCGACCTCCAGGGCGACGACCTCCTCGTCCGTTTTCCAGGGGAACTTGTCGCCGAAGCCGCATCGACGGGCAAGCTCCGTATAGACCTCCCGTATCGACTTACATTCGTAATACGGTGGAAGGAGGGGTTTCCTCAGCATCAGGTAGGGGAGGCAATGGCAGACGTTGTAGTTGTAGGCAAGGCCCCAGAACTCAAGCTGGTTTGCTGCCGGCAGGACGTAGTGGGCGAACTCGGCCGTCTCGGTCATGAACTGCTCGTAGACGACCAATAAGTCGAGCTTCCTGAAGGCGTCCCGGAGGGCGTTCGAGTCCGGCATCGTGACGAGGGGGTTCCCCCCTGCGACGAAAAAGGCGCGCAATTTGTCCGGCACGTTCTCCGGCACCATGTTCATCACCGCATACGGGCTTGTCCTGCCCCAGAGCGTATAGAACAGGGGGTATTCCTCTGCCCCGAGGGGCTTGCCTGGGAAGGGCAGGCTCACGTCGGTGAGACGCAGCCTCGGGCTGACGACCCACCCGCCGGGGACGTTGATGTTCCCGGTCAGGACCTGGAGGATCGCCATAGCGCGGTCCGTCTGGCTCCCGTTGGCGCATTGGTCCTGCGTGCAGGTGCCGTGGAAGATGCTCGCCCCTTTCGTAGTCGCGAAGCGGCGCGCAAGGACGCGGATGTCGGCCGCTTTCACCGACGTGATCTTTTCCGCCCACTCAGGCGTATATTGCCGGACGTGCGGCACGAGCCGCTCGAAGCCGTAGGTCCACTTTTCGACGAACTCCCTGTCGTAAAGGTTCTCATTGATGATGACGTTCATGAGGGCCAGGGCGAGCGCCCCGTCCGTCCCCGGCCTTATGGCGAGGTACATCTCCGCCCGGTCGGCTATGGGGAGCCTCCTGGGGTCGATGACGATCACCCTGGCCCCCTTCTTCATGTTCTCCTCCATAGCGAGGGCCAGGGGGAAGTCCGACGCGGAGGGGTTGTGCCCCCAGAGGAGATAAAGGTTCGAGTCCATCTCTTCGACGGGGTATTTCCCGAACGTGATCTGCCGCGCCCTGATCCGCATCCGGTAGCAGATGCTCTCGACGGAGAAGAAGTTGGGCGACCCGAGGGCCGCCTTGAACCTGTGCGTCAGGGAGGCCATCTCCAGGTTCTCGACGCCGATGGAGCCGCAGAAGAAGGCGACGACAGAGGCGCCGTACTCCGACTTCAGGGCGCTCAACTTCTCTGCGATCTCCGAGAACGCCTGGTCCCAGGAGATGCGCGTCCAGGCGCCGCCTACTTTTTTCAGCGGGTACTTGAGCCTGTCCGGGTGGTAGAGATGCTCGATTGCCGCCTGCCCCTTCGGGCAGAGCCTCCCCTTGTTGAGGGGGTGCGATTCCTGGCCCCGCACGGCCGTCGCCCTCCCGTTTTCGACGGTGACCTCCATGCCGCAGCTATGGTAGCAGAGGGCGCACCCCGTGAAGCCCGTTGTCGTCCCGTTTCCCGTCATGATAAGCCTCTCTTTCTCATGGCGCGCCCCGCCGCGCTTTAAGCCGCTTCGCCGCTTTTCGAGCCTACGCCCCGAAGGACCGGATCATCGAATGTCGCTCGTCCGGCCCGTCTCATTCATCCAATAACAGTAGGATAATTCAGGCATATTTGCAAGTAGGGTCCGGGGAAGATTTAGCTCCATGCGCCACGGGCGCCTTCCGTCCTTGACAACATGGCCTGTGCTGGTAGACTAATGACGGACCTCAAGACCACATGCTTCCCGCCTCAAAGGGGGTGACCGATGATCTGTGTAAGTCTCGCCGAAAAAACCCTCGCCGATTGCCTCGCCGCCCTCAAGGGGCTTCCCTTTGCCGAGATACGCATGGACATGATGGACTTGACCCCGTCCGAAGTCCGGGCGATCTTCTCCGCCCACCCGAGACTCATAGCGACGTGCAGGCCCGGCAAGCACCAGGCCGATGTGTGCAGGACGCTCCTCCTGGAGGCGATAGGGGCGGGGGCTGCATACGTAGACGTGGAGGTCCATTGGCCCGCGCCGCTCCGCGAGGAGATCGTGGCAGCAGCGAAGGCAGCGGGGTGCGCAGTCATCGCCTCGTACCATAACTTTGAGGAGACGCCGGGTCGCGCCACGCTTGAGAAGCTCGTCTCCGACTGCTTCGGGACGGGCGCCGATTATTGCCAAGATCGCCTGCATGGCCAAAAGTGAGGCGGACAATGCGAGACTTCTCGGCCTCCTCGACGGCGGCAAAAAGATGGTCGTCATCGGCATGGGGGAGATAGGCAAGGTCACGCGGGTCGCCGCGCCCCTTTCGGGCGGCCTTTTTACCTTCGCGTCCCTGACGAAGGGGAAGGAGACGGCGGACGGCCAGATCGACAGAGAGACGCTCGAAGCGATATTCAGCAGCCTCGCGCCCCGCAAGGCAGGCGGAGCGTAAAGGGCGGCGGCAAAAAGGTAGTAATCCCCCGGCTGCGGCATTAGAATGGAATGGGAGCCGCGCTCATGCCTTACAGACTATTTGGTGGTGGGTCAGTTTGAGTATTGTGCTCTGTCTCTTCACTTCATGTACTACAACTTTTGCCGGATTCACCACACCTTGAGAGTCACCCCGGCGATGATGGCAGGGGTGACAGATCATGTGTGGGATATAAAGGATATCGTCGGACTGATCACATGAGATGCAGTCTTTTATAAATCTTGATGGCTATCCTATGCACCTTTTCTGCTGTTGCCTGATTTCGATTGCCTATAAATGTGGCTATCGCCACGGCAACTGTTGCACACGCTGTCAGCACTACCCCCCCGCCTATAACAACTGACATAATTTGTCTCACAGTATTATCCCCCATGTTGTTTCTTTAGCATGCCGCGCACGACGGCAGTGGACAGAAGAGAACTGGCCCATAAAACCCAGCACGACCTCCAGGCGACCTCTTCACTCAAAAAACCTTTATAGAGAGAACCAACAGAGATTTCTGTGTACAACACAACAAATAGTAATATCTGAATTACAGAAATAATAATCCATGTGACTCTCCCAGATGATTGTGTCTCCTGAGGTACATCCGTCGTGAGCAATTCATGAGCACACGCTATTTGTAATATAAATCCTGACCACACAAAATCAAGCTGTGTAAGTGCCGATGTCCAAGGTATTCCGTTGATATGGCAGCATATGAAAACTTTGATCCCTACGGGCGCGAGACCCACTATTAAACTGTACGGGAACCAACCGACTCTTTTCAGTGCGATTGTTGGAGTCATCTGATATGCGTGTACCATATCATATTTTATCGACAATAAAAACTTTTTTGTAATTATTTTGTTTGTAACCATGAGCAACTGACGACAACGGCTTGCCGCCCCTTTTTCAAAATGCGTCACTACCAATATACTGTATACTTTCCTGCTATAAAGAATCTTTACGCCTTTATGCCCTTCTCTCCCAATAGTTTTCATTTTTCCGTCAAGCGAGAAGAATCTTAGCAGTCAGTAAGGCAGCGGAAACGTTGCCGTTTTGGGTTTGTGAATATTTTCTTTACCTAGTTTGCCCAGGTCTCGTCAGGCATAACAGGTTGTAATTATTACATATATGCTTTGGCATCATTAATGCACCGATGGCAATGTTGCATACAGAATGGCAAAGGAGGGCATCATGGAAAAGAAGGTTTTGCTGATAGACGATGAGGCATCGCTGAGGCGGAGCGTGTCACTGGGACTTATGCAGAAGGGGTATCAGACGGAGCCGTGCGAGAACGGGATGAAGGCGCTACAGACGCTTGAGATGTACAAGCAGAAGAAGGTTCCCCTCGGATGCGCCATTGTGGATATCAGGCTGCCGGACATCGACGGCCTCAAGCTGCTCAAGGTCATAAAATTCAACTACCCCCAGCTACCCGTCATCATTATCACCGGGTACGGGAGCGAGACGATGGCCGAAGAGGCGAAGACCGCAGACGCCTACCTGGAGAAGCCTTTCAGCATGGAAGACCTTGGAAAGGTCCTCGACGGGATAGAGGCCCCTGCGGAAAAAGCGGCGCCTGCGCCCCTCCCGAAGGAGTCGGCTGCGGCGGAGCAATCGACGAGCGCCTATGCCCTCGTCCGCCTCGGCAGCGACGCCAACCTGCTCGACGTCTACCGCACCCTCTACTACCATAAGAACGTCCTTTATTGCGACGCGACGAGGGGCGACTGCGACCTGGTGCTCCTCGTGCAGGCGCCGGCGCTGGAGCAGGTCAAAGAGGTTGTGGAAAATGAGATCGGCGCCATAAAAGGCGTAGCCGAGGTCGTCCTTCTTCCCGTGGAGACGCCCATGCTCGCCGACAACGTCATAGACATCATGGGCTCCGTGGACAAGGCCCTCGGCAAGGACAAGGACGAGAACGTGGCCGCGTCCAACCAGATGGCGAGGACGCGGGATCTCCTCCTACGTCATGCTTGAGGTCGAGAAGGAAAAGATGGAGGGCATCTATCCGGCCCTCTACTTCAACGACCAGGTGGTCAACTGCGACTGCACGGACGGGAAGTTCAACATCGTCCTCCTCGTCAAGGGGACGAGCTTCAGCGAGATCGAGAACGCGGTGAGGAACAGGTTCAAGACGATGGACGGCGTGCTGCGGATCAAGGAGTATCCGATCATCACCCTGTTCGAGACATAAAATCCGGATTGGAGAGGAGCTATGCTGCAAGTCGAAAGATCAAGGCAGGAGAAATCGGAAGGCGGGTTTTCGAGCTTCAAGGTCGAGCTGTGGAAGTACCAGGGAGAGATGGGCGCCCTTATACCCCTGCTTCAGTCTGCGCAGGACGCCTACGGCTATATCCCGGAGTCGGCCATCGACCACATCAGCCAGATCGTGGGTACGCCGGCAGCGGAGATCTACGGCGTCATCACCTTTTACTCCCAGTTCCGCCTCAAGCCGATGGGGAAGAACATCATCAAGGTCTGCGACGGCACTGCGTGCCACGTGAACTCCTCGACGGGGATCATCAAGACCATCGAGAACGAGCTGGGCGTCGTCGGCGACGAGACGACTGAGGACGGGCTGTTCACCGTGCAGAAGGTGGCGTGCCTCGGCTGCTGCTCGCTGTCGCCCGTCGTCATGATAAACGGTGAGACCTTCGGCCTGCTGACGCCCAAGAAGGTCCGGCAACTGCTGAAAGAGTACTGGGAGAGCGAGCCGCAAGGATAGGGTAGACGGCGGGGGGCAACCGGAAACGACATAAGGAAACGTGGAGAGCGCAGGATGAAAACGATAAAGGTCGGACTTGGGACATGCGGCGTCTCGGCAGGCGGTGAGAAGACCTACGAGGCAGTCAAGCATGAGATCGAGCGGAGGAACATCCAGGCGATAGTGAAAGAGACGGGCTGCAACGGCATGTGCTACAGGGAGCCGCTCCTGGAAGTCATCGACGAAGCCCAGAAATCATACATGTACGGCGAGGTGACCCCCGATCGGGCCGTCAGGATCATCGACGAGCACGTTTTGAACGGGACGCCCGTGTCAGAGTGGGTCGTCCAGGGCGAGACCCCATCGGAGGACGACCTCTTCTTCAAGAAGCAGAAGCGGATAGTCCTGCGGAACTGCGGGATCATCGACCCCAACTCGATAGACGAATACATCGAGGCAGGCGGGTATGCGGCCATCCAAAAGGTCCTGAAGGAGTATACGCCGGAAAAGGTGATCGAGGTCATCACGGCCTCCGGCCTCCGGGGCAGGGGCGGCGGCGGCTTCCTGACGGGCGTGAAATGGCGCTTCTGCAGGCAGGCCCCCGGCAATTATAAATATATCATCTGCAACGCGGACGAGGGCGACCCCGGCGCGTTCATGGACAGGAGCACCCTTGAGGGCGACCCCCATTCGGTGCTCGAAGGCATGATGATCTGCGCGTACGCCATCGGCGCGCAGGAGGGCTACATCTACGTGCGGGCCGAGTACCCGAAGGCGGTGGCGAGGCTGAAGCTGGCCATAAGGCAGCTCCTTGCGAAAGGCTTCCTCGGGGCGAACATCTTCGGCTCGCCCATGAGCTTCTACATAAAGATAAAGGAAGGCGCGGGCGCCTTCGTCTGCGGCGAGGAGACTGCGCTCATCGCCTCCGTCGAGGGCAAGAGGGGCATGCCCCGCTTCAGGCCCCCCTTCCCCGCACAGAGCGGCCTCTGGGGCAAGCCGACGAACATCAACAACGTCGAGACCTACGCCAACGTGCCGTGGATCATCATGAACGGCGCGGAGTCGTTCTCGGCGATGGGCACGGAGGAGAGCAAGGGGTCGAAGGTCTTCGCCCTGGCGGGGAAGGTCCGCAGGGGCGGGCTGGCGGAAGTGCCGATGGGCATCACGATCAACGAGATCGTCTACGAGATCGGCGGGGGCATCAAGGGCGGCAAGAAGTTCAAGGCGGTCCAGATGGGCGGTCCCTCCGGCGGGTGCATCCCCGCGTCGATGGGCGATTTGCGCATCGACTACCAGCAGATCAACAAGACGGGCGCGATCATGGGGTCGGGCGGCCTCGTCGTGATGGACGAGACGACCTGCATGGTCGAGATGGCGAAGTTCTTCCTGCGGTTCACCCAGGACGAGTCCTGCGGCAAGTGCACCTTCTGCCGCGTGGGGACGAAAAGGATGCTGGAGGTCCTGGAGCGGATAACGGACGGCAACGGCAGGGAGGGCGACGTGGCGCTCCTTGAGCACCTGGCGAACCAGATCAGGAACAACACGATCTGCGGCCTCGGCCAGACTGCGCCGAACCCCGTGCTCACTACCCTGAAGTATTTCAGGGAGGAGTACGACGCCCATATCCGAGACAAGAAGTGCCCCGCCCATAGCTGCCCGGCCCTTGTGACCTATTCGATAAAGGAAGAAGCATGTAAGGGCTGCATGGCCTGCGCCAAGGCGTGCCCCGTCGAGGCGATCAGCGGAGAGAAGAAGAAGCCCCATACGATAAACGCGGCGGCCTGCGTCAGGTGCGGCAAGTGCTTCGAGACGTGCCGGTTCGACGCAGTTATTAAAGACTAAAGTGGAGACGAGCGATGACGGAACCATTGAAGATAAAGATAAACGACAAGGAATACGCGGCCAATCCGGGGGACACGATACTCGACGTCATCCGGAGATACGATGTAGACACCATACCGACGCTCTGCCACGACCCGAAGCTCCCCCCTTACGGCTCCTGCTACCTGTGCGTCGTGGAGGTGGAGGGCCTGGCGAAGCTGGTCCCCTCCTGCTCGAGCCCGGTGACGCCTGGGATGGCCGTCCATACGAACAATGACCGGATCGCCGAGTCGAGAAGGACTGCCCTTGAGCTGCTCCTTTCCAACCATTATGCCGACTGCCTCGGCCCGTGCACGCAGACATGCCCGGCGGGCGTAGACGTCCAGGGGTATATCGCCCTCATGTCGATGGGGCGCTACAGGGACGCGGTGAGGCTCATCAAGGAGAAGAACCCGCTGCCGGCCGTCTGCGGCCGCGTCTGCGTCAGAGAGTGCGAGACGGCCTGCCGGCGGAACCTCGTTGACGACAGGGTCGGCATCGACTACCTGAAAAGGTACGCATCCGACATCGACCTTCAAAACCCGTGGGTCCCGGAGCTGCCGCCGAGGAACGGCAAGAAGGTGGCCGTCGTCGGCGGAGGCCCCGCCGGTCTCACGGCCGCCTACTACCTCACCCTGAAAGGCTACGCGCCGACCATATTCGAAAGCCTCCCCAAGCTGGGCGGCATGTTGCGCTACGGCATCCCTGAGTACCGCCTGCCAAAGGCGCTCCTCGACAGGGAGATAAAATGGATCACCGACCTGGGCGTCGAGGTGCGCACGGGCGCGAAGCTCGGCAGGGACTTCAGCCTCGATTCCCTGAAGCAGGGTTACGACGCGGTCTTTCTGGCACTCGGAGCACAGAAGGCGAAGACGATGGGCGTGGCCGATGAGGATAAGACGCAAGGCGTCCTCGGCGGCGTCGATTTCCTCGGCCGGATGCAGTCCGACAAGCCGCCGGCAATATACGGCACAGTCGTCGTCGTTGGAGGCGGGAACACGGCCGTAGACGCGGCCAGGACGAGCCTGCGGATCGGCGCGAAGAAGGTCATCATCCTCTACCGCAGGACGATAAGCGAGATGCCGGCCCACCCGATGGAGGTCGAGGCGGCAGCCGAGGAAGGCGTCGAGATGACCTTCCTCTCCGCCCCGGTCTCTATCGTTGCGAAGGACGGCAAGCTCCAGGCGCTGCGCTGCAACCGCATGGAGCTCGGTGAGACGGACGCGAGCGGGCGGCGCAGCCCGAAGCCCATCGCAGACTCGGAGTACGACATACCCTGCGATTTCGTCATATCGGCCATCGGCCAGGACATCGACCTGGGGAAGATAGACGCAGACAGCGGCCTCAAGACAACGCGCGCAAAGGCGATAGTCATCGACAAGGAGTCTTTCGCAACCTCGATCCCAGGTGTTTTCGCCGGCGGCGACGTTGCGACGGGGCCGGCGGTCGCCATCGACGCCATCGCCCACGGCAGGGCAGCGGCCCTCGCCATCGACCGGTACATACAGACGGGCAAGGCAGGGAACGGGGCAAGGCCCTTCGTCTCCAGGAAGGACGCCTTCGGCGAGATACCCCAGAGCGAGTTCGCCCAGATGAAGCGCATCGATAAGGAGCGTATGGCCGAGATGGCTGTTGGGGAGAGGGTCAAGGGGCAGGCGGAGGTAGAGCTCGGGTTCACCGACGCCCAGGTCGCAAACGAGACCGCCCGGTGCCTCGAATGCGGCTGCACGGCCTATTTCGACTGCGACCTCCGCAAGTACGCGACCGCATTCGGCGTAGATATCTCGAAGTTCACGGGGGATACACGCAAATTCAAGGTGGACGCGAGCCACCCCCTCATTACCCTCGACCCGAACAAGTGCATCAACTGCGGCCGGTGCGTCAGGACGTGCTCCGAGATACTGCGCATATCCGCCCTCGGCTTCGTCAACAGGGGCTTCAAGTCCGTAGTCAAGCCGTCGATGGAGAAATCCCTCTTGCAGACGAACTGCGTCTCCTGCGGCAACTGCATCGCCGCCTGCCCGACAGGGGCCATTACAGAGAAGATGCCCTTCCGCAAGCCGGGGCCGTGGGCGTTCGAGGAGAAGGAATCGGTCTGCACCTTCTGCTCGGTCGGGTGCGTCCTCAATTACCGCGTCTTCGGCGACGGTCTTTTCACCGTCTCGAACGCGAACGGGACGTCCCACAATAAGGGATACCTCTGCCCCAAGGGGCGCTTCGGCTACAGGTACATGATGGAGAAGGACCGGCTGCTCAAGCCGCTCATCAGGAAGCGCGGCAGGTGGCAGGAGGCGACGTGGGATGAGGCGATCAAGTATACGGGCCGGAGGCTCAAGGAGGTCATCGCAAGCTCCGGCGCAAAATCCGTAGCCGCCTTCGCTTCTCCGAAGATGAAGAACGAAGACCTCTACCTGTTGCAGAAGTTCGTCAGGGCGGGTCTCAAGACGAACAATATAGGCAGCTTCTCCGGCCTTAGCAACGGCATAGAGAAGAACGGCCTCGACGCAATGCTCGGCCTCACCGTCTCGACTGCGACGATGGACGACCTCAAGGCGGCCAACGTCATAATCGTGATAAACGCAGACCCCGGCCAGGACAACCTGATTGCGGAGCTGAAGATAAAGGCTGCCCTCAAGAGGGGCGCAAAGGTCGTCACCGTGGCATCTTCCGAGATACCCCTTGTCAAGTTCTCGGACCTCTGGATAGACTCGAAGCGCGGCGCCAACACGGCCCTCGTGAACGGCATCTGCCGCTCCATCATCGAAAAGAAGCGGGAAGACGCCGCTTTCATCGCCGGCCGGACCGAAGGGTTCGAGGCGTTCAGGAAGGCGACGGCCGGCTTCGACGCGGGGCTGGTCTCGGAGATAACCGGGGTGAGCAGGGGGAGGCTCGCAAGCCTCTTCGACCTCGCCGGCGACCCGGCAAACAACGTAGTCGTCGTCTACGGCATCGACACGCTTTGGGACAGGTCGAAGAACGACCTCCAGGCCATCGGCAACTACATGATGCTTACCGGCAGGGTAGCGAAGCCGGGCAACGGCATCATCCTCCTGCGGGATTACGCGAACGCCCAGGGTCTGCTGGACATGGGCGTCGATCCCCGGTATCTGCCAGGGTACGTGAAGCCCGGCGACGCGAAGGGCATCGCGGCCCTTGAGAAGCTCTGGGGCGTCTCCCTGCAAGACGTTTTCAAGCCGGTCGATCTCAGGGACGCTATGGAGAAGGACACGATAAAGGCGCTCATCGTCTTCGGCGAGGACCCGCTTTTTGCCGCCTCTAAGCTAAAGCTGACGGGCGGGGCCGAGTTCATGGTCGTAGTCGACTCCTTCATGACGGAAACGGCGAAGCAGGCCGACGTTGTGCTGCCCGCCCCGCTGCCCATCGAGACGGACGGCACGGTGACTGCGTGCGACCGGAGGGTGCAGAAGACGGCAGGGATATTCAAGCCGGCGACAGGCATGGAGAACAGGCAGATCGTCGAGGCCCTGGCCAAGGCGATGGGCGTCGAGCCGGCCCCGAAGGGCGCGAAGGCAGTCGCCGACGAGATAGGGAAGGCCGTCCCCTTATATAAGAAACTCGCGGAGGGCGGCTTCTGGGGCAAAGGCCTCTTCGAGAAGGGATTTATGACGGACGACGGCAAAGGGCATTTCGCTGTTTTCGAGCTCGACGTGACCCCGCCTTACGGAGAGAAGGAGCGCTGCCTTTTCGATGAGAACTACTTCGATACGACGGTCGGGAAGCAGATAGGAAGAGGCATATAGGCAGCGTATGAGCGGACCTGATCGAAGGGTCGAGGGAATGCCGGCGGGTGGTATTTATGATATAGTATTTACGCAAAAGGCCGCAAAGAGAGGAAAAACATGGCGCGTCCTGATCGGGGAAGGCTTGAGAAAGTCCTGAAAAACGGGGAGCGGGGCGGAACGGAAAGGCCCGCGCCGGGTGCATCGAGCTGGATGTACAAGGAGCTGTTCGAGAAGGCGCCTACGCCGCTTCTCATCTCCCGGCTCAACGGGGAGATCATAGAGGCCAACCCCGCTTTTTACAGGCTCCTCGATTACCCGGCCGACGGCTTGGACGGTCTGAGCTTCGCCAGGGACAACCTCTATGAGAAACCCGAGCTGCGGTCCGCTATCCAACAGAAGCTGTTCGAAGAAGGCATTGTGGACAGTTTCGAGCTGAACCTCCTGGACAGGCACGGCAACCCCGTGCCCGTCCTCGTCTCTTACGTACTCATCGACTTCGGCGGAGAGCGCTGCATAGAGTCCGCCTACAAGAACATCAGCCTGCGCAAAGACCTCGAAAAGAGGCTGATCGAGCATAACGACAGCCTGGAGCAGAGCGTCCGCCAGCGGACCGTCGATCTGGAAAGCCAGAAGGACCTCCTGGTCAAAAAGAACCAGGAGCTTACGGTGATGGCCGATAAGCTGAAGGAGCACAAGACAAGGCTCCAGACCCTATTCAACGCCATCACGGACACCGTCACCGTTATCGACGCAGACTTCAACATACTGATGAGCAACAAGAAACAGATCGGCAACAGGGGCAAGTGCTACAAGAAGGTCTTCGGCCAGGAAGACCGGTGCCAGGACTGCCTCGCCGAAAGGGTCTTCACGGAGAGGATTTACATCTCTGCCGAAAAGGTCGTCGATGACGAGTACTACCTTCTCCAGGCATACCCGATCTTCGACACGGAAGGCAGCATACGGGGCATCCTGGAGATATCGAGGCTCATCACGAAGGAAAAGAACATGGAGCGCCAGCTCCTCCAGGCGGACAAGCTGGCCTCCCTCGGACAGCTCGTCTCCGGCATCGGCCACGAGATCAACAACCCGAACACCTTCATCCGGGGCAACCTGTTTATCGTCCAGGAGGCGATGCGCGACATCTTCCCTATCCTCGACGATTACTACAAGGCGCACCCGGAGCTTAAGGTCGCGCGCCTCAACTACGAGATCTTCAGGCAGAACATCCCGGTCCTGATAGAGGACATGGTCGAGGGCGCGAACCGGATCAAGGGGATCGTCGACGGCCTCCGCAAGTTCGGGAAGAGGGACGAGGGGTTCCTGAACGAGATCGTCAGCCTGAACCTCGTCACGGAAAGCTGCCTCAGGCTCGTCGACAACCAGATCAGGCGCACCGCTGACGTAAAGGTCAGCCTCGACGACGACCTGCCGGCGGTCATGGGCAACTCGCAGAAGCTTCAGCAGGTGATACTCAATATAATCATCAACGCGTCGCAGGCCATCGACAAGCAGCGCGGGACGATCAAGGTATCGACGCGCTTCGACGGCAAAGAGGTGGTGCTCAGGGTGAAAGACAACGGCAAAGGCATGGACGAAAAGACGATAAGCCAGATTTTCGATCCATTTTTCACGACGAAGAGACACCAGGGCGGGACGGGCCTTGGCCTCTCCATCGCCTACGGCATCATAAAAGAGCACAAAGGCAGGATAGAAGTAGTCAGTGAGATTGGGGTGGGGACCACTTTCTGCATCTACCTCCCTCTGGCGAGCGCGGAGGGGTAATGAACCGTATTCTGGTTATCGACGACGACCAGGCAGTCCTGAACTACCTGAACGTATTCCTGCTTCAGTCGGGCGATTTCGACGTTACCACGCTGGCAAACAGCACCAGGGCCTACGCCGAGCTCTGGAAGAACTCCTACGACCTGCTCATCCTCGACATGGACATGCCCGATGTCACGGGCCTCGACATCCTGAGGAACATCCAGGAGAACAACATCGACATACCCACCATCGTCCTGACCGGCGTCGAGGACGTAGAGCTCGCAGTCTCGGCCGTCAAGCTGGGCGCGATGGAGTACCTCACGAAGCCCGTCGAGAACGAGCGCCTCCTCAGGCTCATCAACACGGCCCTGGAGAGCAGGAAGCAGAAGATCATCGATGAGGGGGAGGGCCTTTCCGCAGACGACCTGCAGTTCAAGGAGACCTTCAAGGACATCGTCACCCAGAACGAGAAGATGCTCAAGCTCTTCTCCGTCGTCGAGAAGATGGCCCAGACGGACTCAAGCGTCCTCGTCTGGGGCGAGAGCGGGACAGGCAAGGAGCTGATCGCGCGGGCCATCCACAGGATCAGCAAGCGAAGCAGCCAGAACTTTATAGCGGTCAACGCCGGCGCCTTCGCCAACGAGCTGTTCGCCTCCGAGTTCTTCGGTCACAGCCAGGGGGCGTTCACAGGGGCGACGGCGAACAAGAGGGGCTCGTGGAAGAGGCGGACAAGGGGACGCTCTTTCTGGACGAGATAGGCGAGCTGGCCCTTCCCATACAGGTGAAGCTGCTGCGGGTCCTCCAGGAGGGCGAGTTCTTCCGCCTCGGATCGACGAAGAACCAGAAGGTCGATGTACGGATCATCGCGGCGACGAACAAGAACCTCCACGAAGAGATCAAGAAGGGCAATTTCAGGAAAGACCTTTTCTACCGCCTCAACATGAACTCCGTATATCTGCCGCCGCTCCGCGAGCGCAAAGGGGACATCCCGCTCCTTGCCAACCACTTCCTCGCCGCCTTCTGCAAGACCAACGGCAAGAAGATCGAGAGGATATCGGAAGGGGCGATGAAGCTACTCACGCACTACGACTATCAGGGCAACGTGCGGGAGATGATGAACATCATAAACAGCGGAGTCATAATAGAATCGACCATCGAGCTGCGCAAGAAGTCTTTACCGAACTATTTGCTGGAAAACACGGTGGTGGGCGAGAACGGCTTCGGTGACATGCCCTTGAAGAGCCTGGAGGATGTCGAGACGGACCACATCAAGAAGATCCTCGCCTACACGGCCAACAACAGGACGAAGGCGTCCCAGATCCTCGGCATATCGCGGATCAGCCTGCTCGCCAAGATCAGGAAGTACAAGCTGGAATAATTTTTTTCGGCCTAGCAGCCGCAGCCTTCGCCGCAGGACGACCCGCAGGTGGAGCCGCATCCGCAGCCTTCGTCCTGATGGGCCTGGGCGAGCTCTTCGGCGGTCGCGTCCCTTACGTCGAGGACCTCCACGTCGAAGGTGAGCGACCTGCCGGCGAGCGGGTGGTTCGCGTCGAGGAGGACCTTGTCTTCCTCGATCTCGGCGATGCTCGCCACCATCGCCCCATCGGTTGTGCGCACCCGCAGCGGCACGCCGACCTCGATCTTCGGGATGCCCTGGAGCTGCTCTTTCCGTACGTGAAAAAGCAGATCGGGCCGCCGCTGCCCGTAAGCGTCCTCGGGCTTGACCGTAAAGGTAAAGGCATCCTTCGGCGCTTTGCCCTCCAGGGCGGTCTCGAAGCCTTTAATCATGCCCGCCCCATGGACGTACGTCAGGGGTGTCCGCTCTTTCGAGCCTCTCCATCACCTGCCCGTTTTCATCCTTAAGGGTATAGTTCACGGTCACGGCCTTGTCTTTGGCTACTCTCATGGCTCTCCTCTTTCTTTTTTGATCTCGACGAGAAACATCAATGGGCCGCCAGGGAGACTGGGGGGCCCGAGATTTCAAGTCAATCATAAGTTAAGCATTTTTCGGCCCGAATATCCAGCGGCGAGCAAGGGGGCGGCGGCAAACCCTACGGCTCAGCCCGGAGGTTTCGCGAAGGCGAAATACCGCAGCCACAGGTAGAGGTTGGAGATCACTATGGACATGAGCCAGAATGGGAAGGCATAGAGCATGAACTTTACGAATGAGACCCTTTTCCCCATCTTTTCGGACATGCCCACCACCACGACGTTTGCCGATGCCCCTATCGCCGTCCCGTTGCCGCCTAGGCACGCCCCCAGGGAGAGGGCCCACCAGACGGGAAGGAGCTGCCCGTAATTGAGCGCCTGCGCACTCGCGCCCGGCCACAACTGCTGGCCCATGTTGATGATGAGGGGGTTCATGGTTGCGACGAAGGGTATGTTGTCGATGATTGCGGAGGCGACCGCCGAGAACCAGAGGATGACCGTGCTCGCTGTAAGCATGTTATTTCCCGTCGCAGTTATGACCGCGCTCGCGAGCATCTTCACGAAGCCGACCTTGACCACGCCGCCCACCACGATGAACAGGCCCATGAAAAAGAAGAGGGAGTTCCACTCGATGTCCGCGAATATGTGGTGGGGCTCCTCGATGGCAAGGATGAGGAGCAGGACGGCGGCCCCGGCAAGGGCGACGGTCGCCGGCTGGAGATGGAGCTCCGCGTGCATGATGAAGCCGGCTATGACCAGGCAGAGCACGACGACGGAGATGGCCATCGTCCTTTTGTCCTTTATCACGCCCTTCTCTTCCAGGCCCATGATCCTTTCCCTGGCCTCCGGCGTCGTCCGCAGGTCTTTGGCGAAGACGAGCCTCAGCATGGCGATGAAGACCGCCAGGATAACGGCGATTACGGGCGTGAGGTGGACCACGAAGTCGTTGAAGGTGAAGTTGGCCTTGGAGGCGATCATGATGTTGGGAGGATCGCCTATCAAGGTCGCGGTGCCTCCGATGTTCGAGGCAAGGGCCTCAACGATGAGATAGGGAATGGCGTTCACCTCCAGCTTCTCGCAAATGAAGATCACGATAGGGGTGATAAGCAGGACGGTCGTGACGTTGTCGAGGAAGGCGCTGACGAATGCCGTGACGAAGGAAAAAATCGCCATGACCCGGTAAGGGCTTCCTTTCGCCGCCTTGGCGCTCTTTATCCCTATATATTCGAACAGGCCCGTGGGCTTCATGACGTTGATGATTATCATCATCGAGATGAGGAGTATGATGACGTTCCAGTCGACGCCGAATTCCTCCGAATAGAAGGCTTCGGACTGCGTGAGGACACGGCACCCGAGGATGATCCCGGCGCCGGTAAGGGCCACAATGGTCTTGTGGAATTTTTCGAGGCTGATAAGGGCGTAGGCCAGGAAAAAGACGCCCACGGCTATGTAAAATGAGGTCATGCTTCCTCCAAAGCCTTAAGCATATCTCAAAGCGGATAGTTTTCCCACTCTATTATTCAGCCGACGATCAATCTTTGCGGGTCTATCTCTTCCCTGAGCATCCGCAGCTCTTCCTGTGTGGGCGGGGAAGACTCGACGGCCCTCGACACATCGACCGGAAAGCTTATCTCGTCCGCTACGGCCTTTACGGCGACCCCTGGGTAATACTCGGCGAGGTACATCTCTTTGGTCGTCTCGTCAAACTTCAGAATGCCCATGTTGGTCACCACCGCAATGGGCCCTCCCCGTTTGTACCCCGTGTCTGCGCGGGACGTGCCCCCCTGGAGCCATCCGGGGCTTGTCAGATAGTCGAGCTTCTCGACGAAGCGCATCTTCCCCAACTGCATGAAAATTATCAGGCCGGAGGCAAGGGACGCGGCGTCGCACGCGCCCCCGCTGCCTGGAAAACGGACCCTCGGCCTTGAATACTCCCCGATGCACGTAGAGTTCAGGTTGCCATACCTGTCGATCTGCGCCGCCCCGAGGAAGGCGATCGTCGTAAACCTCCGGTGGCCGACGATGGAGAACGCCTCGATGAGACCGGAGTTGAGGGCGGTGCCGTCCATGACCCTCGAATCGGAGACCGCCATAGGCAGCTCGTCCAGGCAGGGGTCTATCCCCCCCGTCTCGAAAAATACCGTTGCGCGCGGTGCATGTATCTTCTTGGCTACCGTGGCTGCGAGCATCGACAGGCCCGTCCCGGCGAAAAGAAGGTCGCCGTTCTTTATGAGCCTGCCTGCGCTGATCGCCATGATCTCCTTTTCCGTGTATGCGCCCATGCTCTCCTCCCTACCGCCTGTCGAGGTCCCGTGTGTACCCGATGACCGGGTTTGCCCTGATGTTAACAATACCCTGCCCGCCTACCCGGTCGAGGTATTCGTTGTGGTCCTTCACGCCGAGAACCCACTCGTCGAGATACCTTTTGAAGCCCTCGTCGTCCCCGGCTATGCTCTTGTACATATTCAGGTGCTTCGCGTCGTAGTCGTAGAAGAGACGGCACGCGGTGGGGTGGGCGCCGTAAGGCACCCGGACGATCGCGTCGATCAGGAACGGCGGGAGCGAGTTCTGATCGGGATCGAGCCTTATGAACGACTTGGGGACGATCTCCTCGCAGGTAACGATGACGACATCCGCAGATTTCGCCTGCTCCAGGTCGGTGAACGTGAGGCCTTTTATGCGCACCGTGCCGTCCTCGCCGACGTATTGCGCATGGACGAGGGCAACGTCGGGCGTAAGGGCAGGCAGCAGGACGACGCGCTCTTCCTCGTTGAAGGGGTTGGGCGAGACGACAAGCTTTTTCCGGGCCACCTTCGGCTCTTTCCTTACGTCCGGGCCGAAGCCTTCCATTTTTATAACGTCGGTCCCGAAGCCTGACCTGCTCGGCATGAAGGGGACGCCGAGGGCCCCCGCCAGGAAGCGCAGGCTCATCTGGTTGTTCGAATAATCCTCGAACTCGATCTGCCCGCCCTCGACGGCCTTTCGGAAGCGGATGCACGTCGAGGCGAAGCGGCCGTTCGCCCCGTAGGCCACCTCGACCCTTTTCACGCACCCGGCGCCGATGAGCACGTCGAGCGCCTGCCCGTGGGAGTGGCAGACCACGTGCAGGTCCCTGACGCGCTGCCTGACAATCTCGTAAGCGGCGGCCATAGGGTTCCTGTTGATGGTGAACCCGCCCAGGGCTATCTGGGCGCCGTCCTTGACGAACCGCCTGATTGCCTCGTCGAGGGGCATAAGCTTCTCTTCTATCTCCGGGTATCTGTTCATCCGGTCTTCCGCCTCACACGAAGACGCTAATCCCCTTTTCCTTGAAATATCGGGCCGCACCCTTGTGGTAGGGAACGAATTTCCCCGAACCTCCCACCTTCAGGTTTATGTTGCCCGCCTCCTTGTGGATCCCCGTGAGATCGGGCAGGTGCTCGAAGATGGTCTTGGTCACGTTGTAACCTAATCGCTCGTCCATGTCCCGGTGGCACATAAGCAGATTCACGACCGCAGAGACAGGCGTATCCGTATCCATGCCCGCGTACGTCTTTTTCGGAATCACCCCCTTATAATAAATGGGGCCGTACTTGGCGTTCATCTTATCTACGAGGTCGGCATGGGCGACAAGGGCCATTTTGACCCCCGGCGAGGCGGCAACGTCCATGACCGAGGCCGTTGGGACGCCGCCCGACCAGAAGTAGGCGTCTATCTTGCCGTCTTTCAACGCCCCTCCCGACTCGGCCGCGCCCAGCCGGTCCTTCTTTACGTCCTTCTCGTGGTTGATACCGGCCGCTTCGAGTATCCTGAAGGCGATGACCTCCGTCCCGCTGCCCGGCGCCCCCGTCGAGACTCTTTTGCCTTTCAGGTCCGCCACTTTCCTGATGCCCTTCCCTTCCAGCGTTACGATATGGTTCATTTGGGGATAGAGAAGGGTCAGGACCCTTATGGGAAGGGGCTTCTTGAACATTCCCACCCCTTTGTACGCATCATACCCCGTATCTGCGATAACGAACGCCAAATCGGATTCTTGCGCCGCGATGAGCTTGCAGTTATCGACGGAAGCGGCGGTGACCTCGGCCGCGGCCTCAAGCCCTGCATACTTCGTCAGTATGCTTGCCATGCCGCCTCCGATTACGCAATAGACCCCGCCCATGCCGCCTGTCGCTATCGATATCCGTTTCCTCGACTCGGCAAAAAGCGCACGGGTCCCCTGAAGCGCCATGACTCCTCCCATTGCCGCGCCGAGCTTCAGAAAGCTCCTCTTCGTCATACCCCCCTGGTTGTCGAGTAGACGCACCAATCCCATACGGCACCCCCTCATCGTTTTAGTTGTGCATGTTTCAGCGGATCATTATTTCGCCTGGAAATAATGTTGCCCCCCCCTTGTCGTGCGTCCCGCCGCCGGAAAAACGGCCTACCGGCTCATAACCCAGGGCGACGGATATCTCCCCGGCGGTTTTCACTACCGCAGGGACAATCTGCTTTCTGAGCCTTTGCAGGCTGATGGTGAGGCTTGAGCCCGACACGTTTACGGCCGCGATGATCTTGCCGCTATCGTCGCCGACCGGGGCGCCGGCCGCCCTCAGTCCCACCGCAAGCTCACCGTCGCATAAGGCATATCCATTTCGCCGCACGCCGGCCAGCTCCGAAAGCAGTGCCCGGGGATCGACCACAGTGCGCGGCGTATACTCTTTCATAGTGACCTTCGCGAAGAACTTCTCAAGCTGTTCGGGGCTTCGCTGGGCAAGAAGCACCTTGCCGAGGGTCGTGCAATGGGCCGGCAGGCTGGAGCCCGCGTCGAGCGTAAGACCGACAATGGCGTGGTTCCTGACCCGGTCGACGTAGATCACCTCCGTGCCGTTCATTACCCCCAGGCTGACCGTCTCCTTCACTTCCTGCGCGAGGGTTTCCAGGTACGGCCTGGCGATTTGGCGCACTTCGAGGCCGTTCATGGCAGTAAAGCCGAGGCGGAGCACGGAAAGGGAGGGGCGGTAAAGGCGGGACGCAGCGTCGCGTTCCAGATATCCCATAGTCTCAAGGGTGGCGAGGATGCGGAAGACAGTGCTCTTGTTGATCCCCATGGCCCCCGATATGCGGGTGAGGCTGAGGGACGGGCTTTCAGCCGTAAAAAGGCTGAGGACCTGGAGTCCCCTCGACAGGGCTTCAATGTTGTATCGCGGTTCTTTCTTCGTCACCGGGCAGCTCTGTTTTACCTATCGAAACTGAGTTTTGTTAACCGCGTGATCTTATTTTATATAGGCAGGAATCTTTGTCAAGAAAATTTTGAAAGGTGTTGCTGCAATATAATTATGTCACCCCTTAACTGCAATATGAAAATGTCACCCCTGGCGATAATGAGGAGCACCAAGGGGAGGTGCTCCGGTGAGAAAAGGAGTGACGTTCATGGCAGAAGAGGTAAGGCGGTACGGCGTGATAGAGGCATCTCTGGATGGCAGGATGAAGAACCGGGAAGCGGCGGCTGCACTGGGCATCTCCGTCCGTCATGTAAAGAGGATCAAGAGCAGAGTCAAAAGGGAAGGACCTTCCGGGGTCAGGCATGGTAACCGCGACCGCCCTTCCTGCAGGGCCTTTCCTGGAGAACTCAAGGAGCGCACGATGGCCATGGCCAGGGAGAAGTATTTCGACTTCAATTTCTCCCACCTCTCGGAGATGCTTGAGGAGCAGGAGGGCATAAAAGTCAGCAGGGAGACCTTGAGGCAATGGCTTCGTCCCGAAGGGTTCGGCAGCAAGGTCAGAAAGCAGCGCAGGCATAGGAAGAGAAGAAAGCGATCGGAGAAGGAAGGTTATATGCTCTTCCTGGACGGCTCTCCCCACCAGTGGTTCGGGGAGGAAAAGACGACGCTTCTTCTATGTACCGACGACTCTACAGGAAGACCTCTCTATGGTGTTTTCCGTAAGGAAGAGGACTTGGACGGCTGCTTCCAGGCATGCAAAGAGGTCTTTACCCGTTTCGGCCGCCCCTCTGTCTTCTATCTCGACAGGGCTTCTCAGTTCAAGACGACTCGTCACAAGAGCGAACCTCTGGAGCCCACACAGTTCCAAAGAGCAATGAGCGAGCTGGGCATCAGGCTTATCTTTGCGTACTCCGCCCAGGCTAGAGGAAGGGGCGAGAGGATCAACAGGACCTTCCAGGACAGACTCGCGGCTGAACTGCACCTCAAGAAGATCACTGACTCGGAAGGGGCGACAAGGTACCTCAACGGGAGCTTTATCCCTAAATACGCCCGCCTCTTCGGCGTCGCACCAGAAGACCCGGAAGCCGCGTGGAGGCCGGTTCCTAAAGACGTAGACCTACGGAACATTCTCTGCAAGCGATATGAGGCAAGAGTGAACTACGACAACACGATCTCGGTCAAGGGGCAGATCATCCAGCTGTACCCGACAAAGACGAGGCTCAGCTTTGCGAAAGCTTCCGTTACCATAAACCGCTGGCTCGACGGGACATGGCACGTCTTTCACTATCCGACAGGGGAAGTGCCCTGTAAACTCTGTTCAGGGACGCGTCCGGCCGGGGTCACCCACGCACCCAGGGCCGGCGAGCGAAGCGAGAGCGTCCCTGCGCTAAGGACAGAGGGGGTGACATTTTCATGTTGCAGAAAGGGTGACATTTTCATGTTGCAATAACAGAAAATTTTGAAAGAGAAGCTTAAAAAAAACTTTCGGCAAGCGCTTCGAAATGCCGTTTAAAGCCTTATGGAGATCGTTTTGGAGATGCCTTCGTCTTCCATCGTGATGCCGTAGATGGCGTTCGACGATTCCATGGTGAGACGGTTATGGGTGATGATGATCGCCTGCGTCTTCCTGCTCATGGCTTTCACTACTTCAAGGAGGCAGATAAGGTTCGCGTCGTCGAGGGGCGCGTCGATCTCGTCCATCAGGGTGAAGGGGGAGGGCTTCGTATCCATGAGGGAAAGAAGGAAGGCAAGGGATATGAGGGCTTTTTCCCCGCCCGAAAGGAGCTCCATCCGTATCACCTTTTTTCCCGGCGGCTGCACGTAGAGGTCTACCCCGTTCGTCTCCGGGCTGAGCATGAGCATACCCTGCCCGCCCTTGAAGAGGGTCTGGGTGAAGCCCTTGAACGCCTCGTTGACGCGCTCGAACGTCTCAAGGAACAGCTCCCGCGAGACGGAGTCGATCTTCGCGATGGTTTTTTTGAGCGATTCCATCGCGACGGCGAGGTCTTCCTTCTGCCGCCCCAGGAACTCGATCCTCTCCTTGAGCGCGGCGGCTTCTTTTTCGGCCCTGAAGTTCACCTCTCCCAGGGCCTCGATCTCCTGTAAGATACGCCCCCGCTCGGCCTCGTCCCTGACCGCCTGGGCAGGCGCCTCGGCCGGCTCTTCCACGCCGTAGTCGTCGAGGAGCCTTTTGCGGACGACGTCGATCTTCTCCTGGAGGACGATCCGCTCCTTCTCGACGCCTTCCCTCCTGCCTCGCGCCTTGTCGTGCTCCTCGCCTGCGAGGCGCAGCTCCTCCTCCAGGCCCGATTTCCCGACGTGGGCGTCGCCGAGCCGTCCCTTCATCTCCTCGTACCGGACGACCGCCTTGTCGCAATCCTCCCGCATGGCGCCTATGGCCTCTTCGAGGCCCTCCGATTTGGCGGAAGCGGCTTTGAGATCAGCTTCCACCTCGGCCAGCTTTTGCTGCCTGGCGGCCTTCTCATCCTGGAGGGCGCCTGCCGCGGCCTTTTTCCTGGCCGCCTCTTCCTCGTTCTTCGCCAGCTCGTTGCGCGCCCTCTCGATCCTG
This sequence comes from uncultured delta proteobacterium, assembly GCA_963835595.1. Lineage (GTDB taxonomy): Bacteria > Desulfobacterota > Syntrophorhabdia > Syntrophorhabdales > WCHB1-27 > CAWEPK01. Next base: position 1,365,166 of record CAWIGL010000002.1, read on the forward strand.
ATCGATATCTCGTGGAACTCCGCGTCTGCGGTGCGCTCCCCTTCCTTCGCCTCTTCGAGGGCCTTCCTCAAGTCGGAGAGGGCCGCCTCGAACTCTGTCTTCTCCGCCTCGCACCTCTCCTTCTCCTGCGCCTCTTCGGCGGAGACGGCCGCATCCGCCTCGTCGATGCCGGGGCCCGCGCTTTGCTCGCCTTCCGCCAGCCGCTCGCGCGTCGTCTTCACCTCCGCTTCCGTCTGGATGATCTCCCGCTCAAGGCCCGCAAAGACGGCCGCCTGCGACCTTGCCTGCCCGGCCGCCGCCGCGCGCGACCGCTCGATCTCCTTCTGCGACTGCAATTGCCCGTCGAGGGCGGCGCTTTTCGCCTTGAGCTGCTCCTCGATCTCCGCAAGCTCCGATTCGAGCCTCATCTTCTCCCTGAACTCCCTGATCGAGAGCGCGCTCTTGTCCTGCCCCTTGCGGATGAGGCCCCGCGAATCGACGAGTATGTTCCCCGACAGGAAAAGGCCTTCCTCCCCCGCCTCTATCCGCCTGAACGCCTCGGCCGGGCTTTCGACGCGGGTGATGTGCACGTCGGCCTCTTCCCCCGTCATGGCGAACATGCCGTTCTTCGGGAAGAAAATGAAGTCGTCCCCGTATTCCTTGGCTATGATGGAGAGGCTGACGGGGTCGCGCTCGGTCAGCACGTGGTACTCCATCTCCCTTGAGAAGAATCTCTCCATGACCTGCTCGGTCTCCCCGGAGGTCTTGAGTATCTTGATGAGCGGGCTGTGGGGGCTCGACGCCTTCCTGCGGCCCTCGCCGTAGCTTTTCATCTGCCTGAAGATCTCTTCCTTCCCTCTTTTGACGCCCTTCAAGCCTTCGAGGGCGCTGCGCGCCTGGCCGATCTCCCTTGCGAGGGCCTCGCAGCGCTCGCCCAGGGCCTTCTCCTCGCCCTCAAGGCGCGTCTTCACCGTTGCCGCCGCTTCGGCGGCCTGGCGAAGCGATGCGGCCTTTTCCTCCAGTTGGCGCAACTTTTCGGCAAGCTGCCTCTCTTCCTCCTGCCTCCTCTGCCTGCGGGCCTCTTTCTCCCTTGCCGCCCGCTCCTTTTCCGCCATGCGGTTCTTTATCTCGGTGAGGGTCGTCATCGCCGCAAAAAGGCGCGTCCTCTGCTCCTCGACCGCCTTCTCTAACCTTTCCCGCTCTGCCTTCCGCGCTTCCCTCAGACCTTCCGCGCCCGTCCCCTGCGCCTCCGTCTCCGCGAGGGCGGCCCTTTCTTCCCCAGCCAGGGCGGTAAGGCGCACGACCTGCGTCCCCTCCGCCGCGATCCTCGCGTCAATGGCCTCTATCTCGTTGCGCAGGTCTGCCGCCGTCTTTTGTAAGCGCTTCGTCTCCTCTTCCAGGTAATTGATCTCAAGGAGGCGCGCCTCCATGTCCTTTTCCTTGCCCTTGATGTCGAGCTCCATCTGCCTGGCCACCGAGTCGACCAGGCCGATCTCCTCGTCCTTGGAGCGTATCTTCTCCCTGATGGACTGCCTCTGCCCTTCTTTCGCCTCAAGCTCGGATGCGAGCGCCGCCTCCCTTTCTTCGAGCTTTGCGGACCTCTTCGAGAGCTTGTTGAAGCTGTCCGTCAGAAAGGCGATGTCGAAGTCCCGCAGGTTTTCCTTCAGGCCGTTGTACACCCGGAGCCTGGCCGACTCCTCTTCTGCCTTCTCCAGGCCCTTCGCGAGCTCCCCGTAAAGGTCCTCCACCCGGTCGAGGTTCGACTTGACCTCTTCCATGCGGGCAAAGGCGTCCCTCTTTTTCTCTTCGAACCGCGTGATGCCGCTCGTCTCCTCGATGGCGATCCGCCGCTCGTGGGGCTTCATCTGCGCGAAATACTCGATATTGCCCTGCTCTATGATTGCATACGAATGGAGGCCGATGCCCGTGCCGAGGAAGAAATCCTGCACGTCCTTGAGCCTGACTATCTCCCCGTTGATGAAGTACTCGTTCGTCCCGTCCCGGTAAATGCGCCTCTTGATCGCGTACTCCCTCTCCTCGTTCAAAAGGCCTATCGTCACTTCCGCCATGTTCACCTGCTTTTTCAGGGGGCTGCCGTGAAAGATGACATCGCCCATTTCCTTGACGCGGAGCGATTTGGTGCCCCTCTCGCCGAGCACCCAGGTGACTGCATCGACGATGTTGCTCTTCCCGCAGCCGTTCGGGCCGACGATGCACGTGACTCCCTCGTCGAACCGGAACGTCGTGCGGTGGAGGAAGGACTTGAAGCCTGTGAGTTCGAGGCTGATAAGCTTCATGCGATCGATGAGAGCGCCTTTGCAACCCTCTCTTGTACGGTCTTTTTCCCCAGGATATCTATGACCTCGAAGATGCCCGGCGTCACCTCCCCGCCTGAGAGGGCCACGCGCACGGGCTGGATGACATCGACCATCTTCTTCCCGAGGTCTTTCGCTATGCCTTCGACTATGCGCCTCTGGCCGGCCTCGTCGAGGACGGGAAGGCGCGTGAAGTCGGCCAGGAAGCGCTCAAGGACGGGCTTCGACGCGGGACTGAGGTATTTCTGCCTTGCCTTTTCGTCGTAAACGATTTCGTCGCTGAAGAAGAAGTCGGCCATCTGCGCCATCTCCTTCAGTGTCTTCGCGCGGTCCTTCAATATATGGACGATCTTCAGAAGGCGCCCCCTGTCGGAAGGCCGATACCCCATCCGCTCTATGAAAGGGGCGAGCCTTCCGGCGATGTCGGCAGGGTCGATGGTCTTCATGTAGTGGCCGTTGAGCCACATCAGCTTGTCCATGTCGAAGATCGCGGGCGACTTGCCCACGTTTCCGATATCGAACTTGGCAACGAGTTCGAAGGCCGAAAAAATCTCCTCGTCGCCGTGTGCCCACCCGAGCCTTACCAGGTAGTTCATGAGGGCCTCCGCGAGAAAGCCGTCCTCCCGGTACTCGAGGAGGGAGGCTGCGCCGTGCCTCTTCGAGAGCCTCGCCTTGTCCCTGCCGTGGATGAGGGGCACGTGGCCGAACCGGGGGACGTCGAAGCCGAGGGCCTCATAAAGGAGTATCTGGCGGGGCGTGTTGTTGATGTGGTCGTCCCCCCTGATGACGTGGGTGACGCCCATCGTGGCGTCATCGACTACGACCGTGAAATTGTACGTAGGGGTGCCGTCCGTCCTCAAGATAATCAGGTCGTCCAGCTCCTCCGCCTGGAAAGAGATCGGCCCCCTCACCATATCGTCGAAGGTCACTATGCCGGAAAGGGGCGTCTTGAAGCGTATGACGAAGGGCCTGTCGCCCGGCGCCTCCGGTGCGCAGTCGCGGCACGTCCGGTCGTAAGAGGGCTTGCGCCCCTCCGCCATGGCCCGCTTGCGCTTCTCCTCCAGCACCTCCGGCGTGCAGTAGCACCTGTAGGCGTGACCCTCGTCGAGGAGGCGGTATGCGCTCTCCTCGTAGAGCGACATCCTCTCGCTCTGATAGACCACCGGGCCGTCGTGCGTAATGCCGAGCCACGCAAGGCCCTCAAGGATGTCCTTCGTGTACTCGTCCCTTGACCGCTCCCTGTCCGTGTCCTCGATCCTCAGGATGAACATACCGCCGTGATGGCGGGCGAAAAGCCAGTTGAAGAGCGCAGTGCGCGCCCCGCCGATATGGAGGTTGCCCGTCGGGCTCGGCGCAAATCGTGTCTTTACCATCTTTTTCCTTGCTCCCCCGGATGCTTGATGATTATAAGAAATATACGCAGATTCATCAAGCTGTTTTACGCGCTCTTTCGTGCCCGCGCTTTTTGTATCTTCAGCGATGCTAATTACATATTAGGCGTTCAGATTATGTATTAAGCATTAAGTCCATTCCGGCCTGTTCCAAATATAGTCCGGCCTGTACTATCCCCATACTTTCTCACAGGCAATTTATGGGGTTCAGCACCCCCTCCACGAGCAAAGCTCGCGGAGCCTCCCCTCTCAGACAGGCAAGGAATATGCTCTTTATTCCGTCAGCGGTGGCCGGCTGCGGGGCGGGCCTCGGCTTACAGTGAGCTAAGTACGGGTATGAAGACTCCATCCTACTATGAAAGTGTGCGTTGGCAAGCCCGGGGAGCGCCTCCAGGAATCGGGAGGTGTGGATGCACTGTGAGACGTGTCGGCCGGAGACTGTACGTCGGTACGTCGGAGGCCCCACGGCGAGCAGGGCGCTGCCCGCCCTATCAGTTCAAAGTCGGTCTGCCGGGCACCCGCACGGTAAAGGACGTGCTGAAAAGGCGCCAGCGTGGATGCGGGTGGTACGTAGAGGCGCGAGTCCAAGCCCGGAGGAGTCCGACTGCATTTTCACTTGTCGTCACAGACGCCGGGTTCAGTACCTTCCCTGCCCCCGTCACGCAGCGAACGCCTGCTTTTCCTTCTCGCCCCTCTTTTTCACTATCTGCACCACAACGACCGCGCCCAGGATCACGCACCCGATGATGTCCTGCACGGAGCCTGCATAAAACAGCAGCAGGCCCGCAATGCCGAGGATCACCCGCCCGAAGGCGCCGACATCCCGTATCAGGTAGCCGCCCACGCAGCCGGAGAGCGCCCAGACGCCCGCAAGGGCGGTCAGCGTGACGATGACCATATTGAGGACGGGGCCCTGGAGCAGCAGGCCGACCCCTTCCGGCGTTGAGGCGAACATGAACGGGACGATAAAGGCAGGGAGCGTATACTTCCAGGCAAGCATCGTAGTCTTGAACGGGTTGCCCCCCGTGATCGCGGCAGCGGCGAAGGGGGAGAGGGCCGTCGGGGGCGACACCTCGGAGAGGACCGCATAGTAGAAGATGAACATATGGGCTGCCGCCTCCGGCACGCCGAGCTTTACCAGGGCAGGCGCGGTCATGACCGCCGCGATGATGTAAGAGGCGGTGATCGGAAGGGCTAGGCCAAGGACGAGCAGGATGACGGCGGTGAGGACGAGGGTCATGTAGAGGTTGCCGCCGGCTATATCGACGATGATGCCGGAGAACTTGAGCCCGATGCCTGTAAGGTTGATGACGCCTACGATGATGCCGGCGCAGGCGCAGGTGGCGGCAACGCTCAGGACCTGCTTCGTCCCTGCGGCGAGGGCCTCTATCAGCTTGCGGGGATAGAGGGCGGATGCCCTGTTGAGGAAGCTCGTCGCGATGGCGATGAGGATGCTGTAAAAGACGGCCGTAATGCCGGTGAAGCCGAGGGCCATGAATATCACGATGGTGACGAGCGATGCGAAATGGAACCAGTACTGCCTCGTGAGGCGAAGGACGTCTATCCTGGCGAGGCTCACCTGCCTTAGTCCAAAGCGGCGCGCGTCTCCCTGCACCATGAAGAGGATCGACGCGTAATAAAGGATCGTCGGCACGGACGCCATTATCAGGACCTGAAGATAGGATATCTTGAGTATCTCTGCGATAAGGAAAGAGGCCGCGCCGAGGACCGGCGGCGACAGGATGGCGCCTATGCCGCCTGCCGCCAGGAGGCCCCCGGCCGAGTCCTTGTCGTAGCCTGAGCGCTTCAAAAGCGGCCACGCGACGGACCCCAGCGTCACCGTAGTCGCGGCCCCGCTCCCCGATACGGTCCCCAAAAGGAAGGACGCGAGGGTCACCGCCCGGCCGGCCCCCGCCCTGCTTTTCCCCATGCAGCCGAGGGCGAAATCGACGAAGAACTGGCCCGCCCCGGAAAGCTCCAGGACTGCGCCGAATATCGTGAATAGTATGATAAAGGTCGAGGAGACCTCCACCGGCGTGCCGAACAGCCCGTTCAACGTCATGTACTCAAGGGCTATCATCCTGGTGATCGTGTAGCCGCGATGCCCCCAGGGCTCGGGCAGGATCGCCCCCCAGTATGCATAGGCGATGCAGACGAGGACGACGATCGGGAGGGCCGCGCCCGTCGCCCTGCGGGTGGCCTCAAGGACGAGGATGCAGGCGAGCACCCCCAGGACGACGTCCATCGGCAGGGGGTTGGCGACGCGGTACATGAAGGCCTCTAAGTCGAGGAACGGATAGGCGAATGCGACAAATACCAGAAGGGCGAGGACGATATCGACGGCCAGGGCGCGCTGCTTCAAGCGGCGGGAAGGGGGGTAGTAGATGAAGGTGAGCATCAGGATCAGCATGACGTGCACGTAACGCACGACCTGCGTAATCAGCGAGCCGAACGCGCCGTAAAGGGCGAAGAGAGAGCAAAAAACGGCCAGGGCCGTCGCTATGTACCACATCGGCCCCGTGAACTTGCGCGTCGGGGCCTCGAACTCCTCAAGAATCTCCTCGGCCTTTTCCGCCGATATCGTCTCCAGCTTCTCCTGGTCCGCCACCGCACTTCCTCCCTGGGCCGGCGCTAAGCCGGCCTGGCATCCACTATTTCCCTACTTCCAGGCCCCATGCTCTTTATAGTACCTGATCGCCCCCGGATGGAAAGGTATCTCGGAGAGGCCCGTTGCGGTCTTCAGGTTCAGCTTCTTCGCCTCTTTGTGGACCGCCACGAGGTCCGCCTTCTTCTCGAAGAGGCTTTTCGTTATGGCGTAGACCAGCTTTTCGTCCATCGTATCCATCGTCACGAAGACGACGGGCACGCCGATCGTCTTCACGTCCGCATCCTGCCCCTTATACGTCCCCTTCGGTATGACGGCCTCGTGATAGATGTGCCCGTGCTTCCTGACGATGGCGGGGAGGTAGGACTGCACGTCCAGGAGCTTGTAGCTCAGGCCCGGCGTTGCGCCCAAATCGAGCATGGCTGCGGCGGGGAGGCCCGTAGCGAAGAAAAAGCCGTCGATCTTCCTGTCTTTGAAGGCGTTTGCCGACTCGCTCAAGCTGATGCGCTCGCGCTTGAGGTCCTTGACAGGGTCTACCCCTGCGGCCTCCAGGAGCTTTGCCGCAACCATCTCATGGCCGCTTCCGGGCGCGCTCGTCGAGATGCGCCTTCCCTTCATATCCTCCAGCCTGTTGATGCCGGGAACGACGACAACATGGGCGATATCGGGGTAGAGGACTGCGATGGCCCGGACCTTGACCTTTCCGGTGCTTGCGTAAGGGCCGACCCCCCTGATCGCCTCGGCGGCTGCGTCGCTCTTCGTAAAGGCGAAATCGATGGAGTTATTTTGGAGCATCTTGATGTTGTCGACCGCCCCCGGCGTCACCTCCGCCGTTGCCTCTACGCCGGGAATGTTGGCCGAGATAACCTTGGCTATCGCGCCGCCGTAAATGTAGTAAACGCCTCCGACATCGGCAGTCCCTACCGATACCCTCCGAAGCTGCGCCGCCGACGAGTCGGTGTGGAACATAAAGACGGCCGCAAGTGAGAGCACAAGCGCGACAACCGTTATCAGCCCGTAACCCCTTTCCCTTCTTTTCATCTCACGCACCTCCTAATATGAACGTATGTGTAAGCTTCATGCGGTCTCGACGCGAGGCGCGCCGTCCGGCAGCCGCGACAGGACGATCCTTTTCTCCCAGCGGGGGTCGGGGGAGGGGAAATCCTCCCGGTAGTGCGTCCCCCTGCTCTCCTCCCGCGTCAGGGCGGCAGTCGCCAGGAGCGCGCCCAGGGTAAGGCGGTTTTGGAGGACGAGGCTGCCGCCTTTGACGCCGGCCGTGGCATCGAGCACACCTTTCAGTCCCTTCGCGGAGCGGATTATCGTCAGGTTAGCATAAAATAGATCGGCCATCCGCTCCATCAGCTTCTTCTCTTCTTCGGAGGCCGGCTGAAGGCCGGGGACGTCAGATGCGGCCGATCGGCCGGTCTTCCCGCTGCCTTCAGCAGCGCAGCCTGCCGCCGCGCGTCCAGCCCTGTATCCGAAGACCTGCGTATCTGCGAGGTTGTTCCCTCCCGGCCTGTCCGAGCCGTGGACGCCCCCTGACGCCTCGCCCGCCGCGTATAAGCCCTCTACGCCTGTCGAGCCGTTTGCGTCTATCAAAACGCCGCCGTTGAAGTTCTGGACGACGAGGCCGACTTCTACCCGCTGGCGGGCAAGGTCGATGCCTGCGGCGAGAAGCGTCTTATACGTAACGGGCGCTTTGGCTGCGAGCGTCTCGCGGTCGATATGGGTCACGTCGAAGTAGACGGCCCCCGCCGGGGTCCCCCTGCCTTCCATGACCTCCCTGAAGATGGCGATGTCGAGGTATTTTGCGTCCGTCCTCACCGAGAAGGGGTAGGACATCGCCTTCAGGTCGAGCACCTCGTCGGGGCTTACGCCTGCGGGGCAGTACCGGGGGAGGAACTCCTCGCCCTTCATGTTCGTCAGGCGCGGCCTAAGCCCCCACATGTGGCTGTGGATGATGAACATGAGGGGCGCGTTGAATACGGCCGGCCCGACCTGGAAGAACTCCAGGTTGACGAGGCGCGCCCCTGCCCTGTAGGCCATCGACCATCCGTCCCCTTCGAGGGTCGGGGGGTTCACGTTATGCCTGAAGGCCCTGCCCGCGCCGCCGTTCGCCAGAACGACCGCCCGGCACTTTATGAAGACGGCCTCCCGGCCCTGAATGGCCAGGGCGCCGCAGACCCTCCCGCTATCGTCCAGGATGAGATCGACGACGCGCACGCCCTCCCTGACCTGTACGCCGAGGGCCTCGATCCGGCTTTTGAGCACGCGGACGATCTCCCTGCCCGTCGAGCCTCCGCATGTCAAAGAGCGCGCCTTCGTGCATCCAGACAGCTTGCGCTGCACGGTGCGGCTGCCCTCTGCGTCGAAGGTGACGCCCATCTCGATAAGCTCGCTGACGCGGTCGCACGCCTCGTCTGCGATGATCCTGGCGAGGGTAGGGTCGCTCAAGCCCCCGCCGGTCCTCATTATGTCATTATAAAAGATGTCCGGGTTGTCGCCGTCGGCTGCAAAGTTGAAAGGCGCGCTGATGCCGAGGCTTTCGGAGGCGATGAGGTTCGTGCTCCCGCTCGAGCCGAAGCCCCCTGCTACGGCCAGGAGCACATCCAGCCCGGGGCGCGCCCGCTTCGCCTCGTATGCGGCCCTGCTGCCCGCAGCGCCGCCGCCTATGACGAGTAGATCGCAAGAAAGCTCGTTCATTTTGAAGGCCCTCCCGTGGCGCTTCATGCGCCGCTCGCGCTAAAGCGCGCTGTCGCGCTTATCCCTCCTTAAGCCCCCTGGCCTCCAGGACCTTGTCGAAGCCGTAGAGCTCAAGCGTCGATCTGCCCTTTTTCAGCTCCTCCATGATGACCCTTTCCTTTTCCACCCTGGCTGCGCATGAGGCGAGCACCTTTTCGACCTCCGCCCTCGCCACGATCACGACGCCGTCCGCGTCGCCGAAGACGAGGTCGCCCGGGCTCACAGTAATCCCGCCGATCGAGACCGGATAGTTGATGAGGCCGAGGGAGTCCTTTGTGGTCCCCCTGATGCAGAGCGACCGCGAGAAGATGGGAAAGCCCATCTCGATGATGGAGCGCGAGTCGCGCACGGAGCCGTCGATTATCATCCCGGCGATGCCCCGCGCCTGGGCAGCGCAGGTCATCACTCCGCCCCACGGCCCGGCCTCCCTGTACCCGCCGACCGTGACTACGAGCACGTCGCCGGGTCCGGCAACGTAGATCGCCTTGTGGAGCATGAGGTTGTCGCCCGGACGGCAGCTTACCGTGACTGCCGGGCCGCACAGCCGGCTCGACGGGTCGATGGGCTTGATCTCGCTCGAAAGCGCCCCCTTGCCTCCCGACGCCTCGTGGACGGTCGCGCTGTCGAAGGCGGCGAAGCGCTCGATAATCTCCTTCGGCGGCCTAACGATCTCGTTGATTACATGAGGCGCCATATCTTCCATCTCCTTTCAGGGGGCGACGACGATGCCGAGGCGTCCCGCGGCCGCTATCGCTGCATCGAGGCTCGGCGCCGCATCGACGATGGCGAGGCGCCCCCCGCCACGGTTGCGGGAATCGACCATCGCCCCGCCTGCGGCCGTCTCTATCCTGATCCTCTGGACCTCCGGCTCCGCGACCTCGACGAGCTCGACGGGATCTTCCTGGCTAGCACGTCTGCGACGACCTTCCGGTAGCTCGCGATATCGTCCGTGCTCGCCCCGTAAAGGGCGCCCATCAGTATGCCGGGGACATTTATCGCCCTGCGCGAAAAAAGGTCTGAGGTAAGCTCAATGCGGATGCGCAGCGCCTCCTGTCCCCGGGCCAGCTCGTGGCAGATGCGCCCCATGTTCGTCGGCGACCCGACGGCCATGCTGCTTCCCCCGAAGACGACATCCCCAAGGGCCTGCCTGATGGAAGGCGACTGGGCCGCGAGGCTGCGCACTTCCGCCCTCGCCTCGCGCAGCACCGCTTCCTTCTCGCGCGCCTCCCTGGCGAGCACCTCGGGGCTTACTAGCTTATCCACGTCCGCGTCCCTTTCGAAAAACGGGCGCAGGTAGCGGATATTGATAGGCGTTATGGCGGGCGCGGCCTCCCTGTGGATTCTGGCAGCCATCGCCACCATCGCGTCCACATCGACGGGCACCGGCAGGGACGTCTTGAGCACGAGGTTCGCCGCCTGGTTGCCGATCAGGATCGCTGCGCTTATGTGGAGCGCGCAAAGGCCGGGGACCATCACGCGGGGCGTGCATGGGACGGCTATCGTGGGCGAGAGGGCAAGGACTATCGCCTTGCCCACCTGGGCGGGGCTTCCGCCCCGAAGCTCGGTGAGGACTGCGGCAGTCACGGCCGCGCCCGCCCCGAGGCCTTCCATGTTGCAGCCCGTAGTCGCCTTGCCCGCCCGGAAGATGCCGCCGATCTTCAGCATGAGGGCCGTCGCATGGGCTATCTGCCCGGCGGTGTAGGGCTTTTCTTCGAGGGCGCGCAAAAGGCCCGTGTAAGGACATGAGTCGCCCGTGCCTGCGCACGGCCTCAAGCCTATCTCGTGGTTCCCAACCTCCGTCGCCAGGGTGTAGGTAAGCGCCCGGTTTATGAACAGGTCATCGATCAAGGCCGGGCCGCCCTTGTTCTCGCGGTTCAGGTCGCAGGCGACCCTTCCCAGAAGGAAGCTCTTCCCTTCGTTGAGGCCCAGCTCGCAGGCGCTCAAGTTGTGGCGGAAGGCCCCGGTCACGTCTTTGAGAAGCTCGTCGTAGCCCATTTTTTCCTGGGCCATCGCTTGCGCTACGACGAGGGCGGAGAGCGGCGCGCCCCGTCCTTCCGCCATCTCGATCAGCTCGGTCAATGTGTAAGGCGCGGCCGGGTCCGGCCGGAAGCAATCGACGAGTCCTTCGGTAATCTCTCTGAGATGTGCGTCTGTCATGCAAGCCTCACGGAAAGGCTACCCCCTTATCGCTTCGACTGCAAGGAATGGTAGCCGTATTTCTGCCTGGCCTCCTTCAGCGAGAGGCCGCTCCTGAAGGCCTCCTCGATCCGGTTCTCGGCCGTTTCGATCTCAAGGGCGAGCTTCAGGACCTCCCCGGCCCTCTCGTGGGGGACGACAACTACGCCCGTGTCGTCGCCTACCATGATGTCGCCAGGCTTCACCTGGGTCTTTCCTATGGAGACGGTCACGTTCATCGCCTCGACCATCACCCGGTCCTTGCCCGTCATCATGAACCTGCCCCTCGTGAAAATGGGGTACTGCTCCTTGATGATGTACGGGACATCGCGGCAGACCCCGTCGATGACCGTCCCGGCGATCCCTTTGCGCTTCGCTACCATCGTCAGGATGTCCCCCCAGACCGTGCAGTCCACGCGGCCGTAATTATCGAGGACGATCACGTCTCCGGGCTCTACGATCTCGATATAATCGCCGACCGTCCCCTTGACCTGCCCTATGGGGACATACCTGATCGTGAAGGCAGGCCCCGCCATCTTAACACCAGGAACGATGGGCAGGATTCCCTCGCAGCCTCCCCTCAGGCCGAACGCATCGAGGGCGTCCGATATGGTCGCTGTGGGAAGGGTTGCGAGCTGCTCCACTATGTCCTTGGCCGGCCGTGGGATGTCCATCTGGCGCCTCCTATTTCTTCAGCATCTGCTCGTAGTTGTACTTCGCGTCTACCTCAAGTATATCCATGCCGGCGAGTATGTCGGCCTTCATCTGCTCCTCGTTGTGAAGGATATCCTCGGCGGCACAGACGACCTCCCCCAGCTTCTCTACGGGGATGACGACCACCCCGTTCACGTCTGCGACGATGATGTCGCCCGGGCGCACCTGGACATCCCCTAAGCGGATGGGGCAGTTGAAATCCTCCTGCATGATCCTGCCCCGCGCGGTGATAGGCACTACGCCTCGCGCGAACACGGGGAAGCCTATCTCCTGGCAGAAATCTACGTCCCTGGCTGCGCCGTCAACGACTACGCCGCTTACGCCCCTTTGCTGCGCAGCGCAGGAGAGGATTTCCCCCCAGCAGTTGTTGTATATGTCGCCCCTGTTGTCGATGGCGATGATATCTCCCGGCGAGGCGCCGGCGATGGCGTCGATCCCGAGGTGGCGCTTCGATTTTATCATCCCCGCCGCCGTGATCTTGATCGTCGCTGCGCGCCCCGCGACCTTCGGCATCCCGAACAGGGGGCGGATGCCGATCACCGCCCCCCGCAGGCCCACCCTATCGAGGGCGTCCGCCAGGTTCGTCGTCGAGAGCCTCTCCAGCCGCGCCCGGTAGGACGCATCGAACGCTTCCGCATTCATATTTGAGTCGCCCCCTTATTTTTTTCGTTCATGCCCTCTCACTTATAAACAAGCTGCGGCGCGTAGGCCGGGCAGACCTCCGCGCACATGCCGCAGACATCGCACGCCTTCGGGTCGACGACAGCGCCCGCCTTCGTCACGGTGATGGCGTCGTAGAAGCAGCTCCGCAGGCAGACCCCGCATTTCGTGCACTTCGCCGTGTCGATCACCATTGCGATGTTTTGGGGCTTCCTCGGGACCTCTGCGGTCTTTATCATGTTCGGCAGGGCGATGCCCCTTATGTCCTTAAGGCTCTTGTACCCCTTCGCCTCCATCCAGGCCGACATCGACTCCTGCCACTTCTGGGTGACCTTGTACCCCTGCATCATGATGCCGACGCTCGACTGCACGAGCGTTGCGCCGACCATCTGGTAGCGGACGATGTCCTGCCATTCCCAGGTGCCAAGCCCTGCGATAATCGGTATCTTCAGCTCCTTCGCGGCCTGGCCCACCATCTTGAGGCCGTAGCCGATAAGATACGGTCCTCCGTACCCGCCGATCGCACCGAAGGGATAAGGCTTGGCCGTCTCGATATCGAGCGTGATGCCCGAAAGCCGGGCAGACATGTTGACCGCGTTCGCCCCCGCCTCTTCGACCTGTTTGGCTATGACTATCGGGTCGTTCGTCTGGGGCGTGATCTTTACGCTGAAGGGCTTCTTGAGCACTCCCTTGCACGCCTTGACGAACTGGTAGGTCAGGTCCACCGCCCCCGCCCCCATCTTGATGCCCATGTCTGCGGCAAAGGGGCAGGAGTTGTTCAGCTCTACCCAGTCCGCCTTCGTCTGGTTGACGAGGTTGCACATCTCGACCCACTCGTCCATGTTTGAGCCGGAGAGGCTGGCGATAACGACGCCCGAGTCCCCTATGAGGTCCTTCGCCTTGTTGATGTCCTTCATGTACGTCGGGTAATCGTAGGCGGAGCACTCTTCGAGGGAGCGCAGCGTGAACGCGTGGGGCAGCTTCTCCGGGTATCCCGGATACTCCCTGTAGTCTATCAGCTTGAACCTCGGCCTCGGGAACTCCCGGCCCAGCTTCCCGGCCTCGCCGAACAGCGATTTCGCTATGACCGCCCCGGCGCCGCCGTCTATGCCTTTCTTCATCGCCTTCGAGTTCATCGTCGGCGTCGCAGAGCCGACGACGATCGGGTTCTTGAATCGCACCCCTGCAATCTCTGTCGTAAGATCGACCATACCCAAGATCCTCCTTTACTGTTTTTTTCGTCTCTCTTTATGCGGCCCCCTCACCAGGGGCCGGTCTCGCGCACTACCGCATCTTCGCCTTTTTCAGATAGCTGAGGTCCAGGACCTTCTCTAAGGGAATGAACTGCATTTGCGTCCCGATGAGCACAAAGTGCTTTTGGGTGTAGATGAGATCGTCAACTGCTATCTCATCCGTCCATTTCCTCGACTGGATAAGGTCCGCCGCAATATCGGGCGGCACATCGGTATATTTTTTCACGAATGTCTTGAACTCGTCGATGTGCTGCCCTTTTTGGAGTTCTTCGCAATATCTGAGCCCTTTTACATAAGCCCTCAGGAACTTCACCATCACGTTGGGGTTGGCTTTCAGGAACTTCTCCGAAGTTGCCACGATGGTCACCTGCATCTTGGGCATGAAATCGGTTTCCTTGAAGAGCTCCACGCCAAGCCCCTTCTTCTCCGCATACTGAAACCACGGGGCGCGGAGTCTCCCCGCGTCGATGAGCTTTTGCTCCAGGGCGTTAAGGATGTCGCTGTCCTTCGGCAAATGGACCCAGTTGATCTCCCCGTAGAGCTTTCCGAAGATTTTATGGGCTGCGGGGAACGGGCTCACGCCCCCTTTTGCCACAGGGGAAAAATCGGCGACCTTTCGCCCCTTTAAGTCCTGGATCGACTTGATCGTGCCGTTATCCACCAGGTCTTTCCGGATAATATAGCCCCTGATGTTCCGGGCGGGCTCTTTACCGCTTGCAGCGACGGCGAGGGACCCTCCCGAGACAATCTTGAAGTCTGCCCCGCCGGCGATCATATTCCAGAAACCGGGGGTCAGATATCCGTCAAAAAGATTGATGTCCCCCGACACGAGGACGGCGGGATATTTCATGAAATCCGAGATTTCGACGAGCTTTACCCCCAGACCCTCGTTCTTGAACCACCCCTTTCCGTAAGCGGCGATGATAGGGGCCGTCTTTCCTCCGACGGTGATTTCGGATGTCTCCTTTGCATGGACCTTCAACGCGGGAAGGCCGAGCAACGACAGAGCCGCTGCACAGGCAACAATCAATGAAAAATATCTCGTCTTCACAACAACCCCCTTATCTTTTGTCGACCCCCTCATGATTGCTTCCACGGAATAAGAATAGTCTCAAGGACATCGAGTATCTTGAAGAGTATGATGCCGAATATACCGATAACGACAACAAGGGCAAAAAGCAGATCGAGTATGTGAAACTCGGTGGCCCAGGAAAGGAGATAGCCGACCCCGTCGGTCGCAATGTACATCTCAAGGGCTACGACAACGATAAGGGAAACGCCCACGCCGATCCTCAGGCCCCCGAAGATAATGGGGATGGAGCCGGGAAAGACCACCTTCATAAGCACCTGCCGGCGGTTGGCGCCCAGATTTTGCGCTGCCTTTATCAGGCCTTCATCTACCTGCATGATGCCGGTAATCGTGTTGAGGAGGATCGGATAGAGGGCCGACGCGAAAATGATCGCGATGATAGGGGGATCGCCCAGGCCGAACCAAACGATGAAGAGCGAGAGGAGAGAGACTTTAGGCAACGGGTAGGTAGCGGCGATCAGGGGGTTGAAAAACCGCCTCAAAGACGCTGAAAGGCCGATGGACAATCCGAAGAGGATCGCAAAGACCATAGCGCTGAAATAGCCTACAGCCATGCGATACACCGTGCGGCTGAAATGAAAAAAGAGCTTTCCGCTGATGGTGATATCGTAAAGCGCTACGAGGACCTTGGAGAACGTAGGCAGGAAAACGGGCTTAACGATGCCGAATTGGCCGAGGGCTTCCCAAATGGCAATAATCGTAAGGAATGGGATGCTGTTAATGAAAAAAGACGTGAGCTTCGCCCTGATCTGAGATGAGTTCATAGCTGATCTGGCTCCTCGTCGGTACAAGCTGAAGTCGGACGTTCTTCCTTCATCCTGCCGTCACCTCGAACCGCCCCTATCGCCATAAGGGCATCTGTTTTCGGGCCTGCGCCCCGGAAGGGCCGCTGGCGAAGGCCGGCTCATTCGGCGCATTTCGCTATGCTGTCCTTCAAAAGCTCGTCCTGTATGCAGTCCCATGCCATGTCGGAAATCTCGTGAAAGGCTTTGGACCGCGTCATTTCCAATGTCCTCGGCCGCTCCAGGCCGACTTTAATGATATCCTTGATCTGTCCCGGCGCGCGGACAGGACGACTACCCTATCGCCCAACAGCACTGCCTCTTCGATATTGTGGGTAACATATACGACCGTCTTCTTGAACTTGCTCCAAATCCTGAGCAGCTCTATCTGCATCAGGAGCCTTGTCTGCGCATCGAGGGCCGCCAGCGGCTCGTCCATGAGAAGGATTTCCGGGTCGTTGCAAAGGCTTCTGGCAAGGGCCACTCTCTGGCGCATACCGCCGGACAGCTCGTGGGGGTAGTGGTTCTCGAACCCCTTCAGGTGAATCAGCTCCAGGAATTCGTCCGCCAGACGTTTTCTTTCGGTCTTCGGTATTCCCCGGACTTCGCTTCCGAAAATGATGTTGTCCTTCACCGTTCTCCAGGGAAAAAGGGCATAGTGCTGCCAGACCATCGCGTTCATCGGCCCGGAGGACCGCTTCTCCCCCTGGAAGCTCACCTTACCCGAAGAGGCGGCTACAATGCCTCCGATGATAAAAAGCAGGGTCGATTTTCCAGACCCGCTGGGACCCAGGATGGTCAGGAACTCACCGTCCTCGATCTCCAGAGAGATGTCCTTGAGGACCTCCACCGTAATCCCCCGGCTGATGTACTCCTTGCAGATCGAGTCAAGTAAAATCTTCATTCGGGAACGTTCTCCATGCGGTTATTCATCTGTTGCCGGAATTCTCGTCTTCTGAAAGGATTCCATATATTCAGGCTTCTCGAATGACACGGTGGCATCCAGCCCCACCTTCGTCGTGTAGTGGTCGCTCCTTGCCCTCATGTGCGGAGGCGTCCGCCGGATGGCCGAAGGGTCCAGGGCCGTAGCCATCTTGGGGATCATGACCAAATCCAGGTCCCATTGCGTGCGGGTGGCTACGGCCCACTCAACGTCCTTTGAATCGAACGGGTCGATATCGCCGTCCACCACGGTTACGAGCTTCAGGTCCCGGCTTGCTTCGGCAGGTGAATACATCGCGGTGATCGCCGAGTACGGGTCCGTTTCAAATTTCTTGTCCATCTGGACGACGGCATGGAAACGGCCGCAGCCCCCCATCGTCAGGTGGACATAATTCACGTTGGGCACGGCCCTGTTAACGTGATCGAAAAGGTCCGCTTCCCTCGGAATGCTCCCCAACAGGAAATTGTCTATCGAGCCGGGAAGGCAATCCAGGTAAATAGGGTTCTTCCTGTGGGTCGCCGCCGTTACTTCGATGATGGGGTTTTCCCTCGGCGGGCCGTCGTACACGCGGGAATAGTCACCGAATGGGCCTTCCGGCTCCCGCAGCCCGGGAGCCATTTTGCCTTCTATCACGATTTCCGAGGAGGCGGGGATTTCCAGGTCTACGGTCTCCCCCTTCACGACCTCCAGGCCCCCATGCATCAGGGCATTGGCGACCTCCAGCTCGTCGAGCTCCAGGGGGACCAGCCTGTCCGGCATGCCCCCTTCCAGCCAGGTAATAGGGTCGGCCCCGATGATGATGGCCACATCCAGGGGCTTCCCTTTTGCCTCAGCCTTGTGATAAAGCTGAAGCAGGTGACGGTGATGGTTCACCATAATGCCGATCTTCCGTTCTCCCTTCACCCACATGCGCGCAAAGGATACGTTTCTGACACCGGTCTCCACGTCCTTCGCAATGATGACGCCCGCCGTAATATAATGTCCGGCATCTTTCTCGAAATGCATCGGTATGGGAAACATGTTCATCAAATCGACTTCTTTTACGACAACTTCCTTGACCGGCCCCGATTTAACTTCCTTCACTTTCATCGGGTTTCTGGCCGCCCTTATAACCTCCTTGCTCAATTCCCTTACGTTCGCTCCCAGTGCTTCGGCCACGGCCTCACGGGAGTGAAATATGTTTGCCACGACCGGCATATCCCAGCCCTTGACGCGCTCGATCCATACGGCGGCCTTGCCGTCGTATTCCTGCTCTATCCGGGCGATTCCAAATTTTGGCGCCGCTTCCTGCCCGATGCGGACCAGTCTTCCCCGGGATTCGAGAAATTTCAGAAAAAATCGCAAATCTTGAAATGGCATCGTTTAGCTCCTCTTTTTGGGTGTCTTCATCCGATGCTTCTAAAGACTTCCCGATGTCCCCGGCGCGTTGCGCATTGGAGCCGGCATCCGGTCGCGGCCCGTCGTGTTATCCCGGCGGCGGTCTACCGCTTCCCTCCATGCACAAAGGCGCTGCGGGCAGGCGCCGCTTCCACCGGGGATAGCCGCGCGCCCGGCCCAATGCCCGGCTTAAGGCCCGGCCGCCTTATGACTTCCCGCATATGCTCTCTGCGCCTTCCTGGGTTCTCCCTCCACCCTCTGTCTCGACTCAAGGGCCGTCTGTATGTTCTGGATATGCTTCAGCATCAGGTCCTGCGCATTGCCCCGGTCGCGGTCTTTCATTGCCTTGTAAATGCCTTCATGAAAGAAGAGCGTGGCCTCGACGGGCTTCGCCGAAAGGAATATCGAGGAGATGTTCCGTTCCATAATGTCCATTATGGAGTCGATCGTGAAGAAGATAACCGGGTTCCCGGACGCCTGGGCGATGATCCTGTGGAACTCCAGGTTAAACAGCCGGGCGTCGCGGTGGTTGTCCCGTTTCAATGCCTCTTTCGTCTCCTGTATGTTCTGCCTGACCGCTTCGAGGGACTCTTCATTTATCCGCTCGGCTGCGATCCTGACGCAGTACGGCTCGACAGCGAGGCGCGCCTCCGTCAGGTCGGCAACCTTGATGTTTCCCATAGAGAACATGTCCTGAAGGAAGTTGTTCACGAACTTCGTGTGGGGATCGCGGACGAACGCGCCGCCCTCGACGCCGCGCGTGATCTCCAGAATCCCCGAATACTCAAGCGTTCTCAGGGCCTCCCGCACCGTCACGCGGCTCGTCCGGAACTGCTCCATGAGCAGGCGCTCTGAAGGCAGCTTATCGCCGACCCTCAGTTTCCTCTGAAAGATCGCTTCTTTGATCTGGTCGGTAATGGCCTGGGAAATACGGTCCGTCTTCACTGATTTAAACATCGCCCCGCCCTTCTCCCCCCCTTACGACACAGCATTCTCATACATCATACATCTAAACGTTAGTCCTTTGTCAATGAAAAAATGAGGGGCGTCCAAAAAACAAAAAAACCCTTGACTGGGAGGGCAAATTGCGTATATGCTGACTAGGAGAGACCGCTTGGATCCATAAACTGGACTGAGACGGAAGGGATATGTGGGCTTTGCCTTCTGAAACGACAGTTCAGAAGGCTTTTTGTTTTTTGGGGGCATAAATGGATAAGATAACGGTTCCGGTGATAAGGGCGCGAAAGGGCGGGGAGAGGATCACGATGCTGACCGCCTACGACTTCCCCTTTGCGCAGCTCGTCGATGCGGCGGGGGTCGAGGTGATCCTCGTCGGGGACTCCCTGGGGAACGTGGTCCTCGGTTATCCCAACACCCTCCCGGTCACGATGGAAGAGATGATCCACCACACGGCCGCGGTCGTGCGTGGCGCTCAGCGGGCGCTCATCGTAGGCGACATGCCCTTCATGTCCTACCAGGAGAGCATCGAGCAGGCGCGGAGGAACGCAGGGCGCATCGTAAAAGAGGGCGGCGCCGAGGCGGTCAAGGTCGAAGGCGGCGTCAGGGTGCGGGACGTGATAAGGGCAATCGTCGATATCGATATCCCCGTCATGGCCCACGTCGGCCTTACCCCGCAGTCGGTGAACGCTATGGGGGGGTTCAAGGTCCAGGGCAAGGGGTCCGCGGAAGATATGGTCATCGAGGACGCGAAGGCCGTCGAGGAGGCAGGCGCCTTCTCGGTGGTGCTTGAGGGCGTCCCCAGGGGCGTCGCCAAGAAGATCACCGATATGCTCTCCATACCGACCATCGGCATAGGGGCAGGCCCGGACTGCGACGGCCAGGTGCTCGTCATCCACGACCTCCTGGGTCTCTCGACCCGCATCAAGCCGAAGTTCGTCAAGATATACGTAAACCTGGCAGAACAGATCGAAAAGGGGGTGAAGGAATATATCGGGGAGGTAAAGGCAGGCGCCTTCCCCGACGACGCCCATTCCTTCCATTGACATATGAAGATTGTCCGTACTGTCAAGGAGATGCACGAGGCCGCAGATGCCGCGCGAAAGGCGGGCAAAAGGATTGGCCTCGTCCCCACGATGGGGTATCTGCATGAAGGCCACCTGGCGCTTGTGCGAAAGGCGAGGGCCCTCGCGGACGTAGTCGTGGCGAGCATATTCGTCAACCCAATCCAGTTCGGCCCGAAGGAAGACTTCGCCAGGTATCCGAGGGACTTCGAGCGCGACAGCCGGCTGCTCGAACGGGAGAAGACCGACGTGATTTTTGCGCCGGAGGCGGCCGATATGTACCCAGAAGGCTACGCCACGTATATAGAGGTGAGGGGGCTCGCCGACCACCTGTGCGGTCTTTCGAGGCAGGGCCATTTCGTCGGGGTGGCGACCGTCGTGGCGAAGCTCTTCAACGCAGTCAAGCCCCATTTCGCCGTCTTCGGGCAGAAGGACTACCAGCAGTTGAAGGTCATCGAGAGAATGGCGCGCGACCTCAACATGGACGTAGAGATCATCGGCCACCCAACGCTCCGGGAGGAAGGCGGCCTCGCCATGAGCTCCAGGAACGTTTACCTGAGCGCCGAAGAGCGGGAGCAAGCGCTCCTCATCCGCGCCTCCATGGACAGGGCGGAGGAGCTTTTTGCAGGCGGCGAGAGGAACGCGGCCGCCATCGAGGCCGAGGTCCGGAACGTGCTCGCCTCGAAAGGGGGCGTCGAGGTGGAGTACGTCGAGGTGTGCGACCCGGAGAGCCTCGACGGCCTCGCAGAGGCGGGCAAGAGCACCCTTCTTGCGATTGCGGCGAGGGTGGGTAAGACGAGGCTGATAGACAATACTATCCTGACGGAGCCATAACATGCTGAGAACCATGATGAAAGCGAAGATCCACCGGGCGACGGTGACGGACAGCAACCTCGACTACCAGGGGAGCATCACCATAGACGAGGCGCTCCTGGGGCTTTCCGGCATCATCCCTTACGAGCAGGTGGATGTCTATAACGTCACAAACGGCGAGCGCTTCACCACCTATGCGATAACGGCCCCGCGGGGTTCGGGCATCATCTGCGTCAACGGCGCGGCTGCCCACAAGGCGAAGAAAGGCGACCTGGTCATTATCGCCTCCTACGGCATCTTTCAGGACAGCGAGCTCGAAGGCTTCAAGCCGAAGCTCGTTTTCGTGGACGGGGCCAACAGGCCGAAAGAGGCATAGGCACGAGAGCCCCCGCCTGGCGGCCCTGTGCGTTTTTTTGACATACCGGACAAATACGCCCACCCTTCTCATAATTTTCTTGATTTGAAGCTCCAACCGTCGTAAGATAATGTATAACAGATTGCAACCTATGTGAGCGTTTACGCGCACAAGGATTAAATCAATCCCAAGCAGTCCGATCGCCGGCGGCCGGCAGGTCTGGGCTGGAGGCGATGGAGGCGGACAATGGAAGGCGCAAAAACGGTGGATAGTCTTCTCAGGGAAAAAGGCGTCACCCCCGAAGAGGAAGAGCAGCTCCGGGAGATCATCGAAGAGTGCCGGACGAGGGAGGCGCAGATCAAGGAGGCCTCGGAGTCGGCCAGGCAGAATATGGAGAAGCTGGCCGATACCCTCAAGATGGTCTTCGATACGTTTGCCGTGATAAGCAACAGCGTAGACGAGCTCCACGACGAGGTGCAGCGGCTCCAGCTCAGAATCATACCGGAGGAGCATTTTTACAGGGAATGACGGGCGGAACGTTGGAGCCTGCTCAGGACAGAAACTCTCTTGCGCACCGCAGCGTCTCGTGGGCCGACGCCGCGCCCGACGCCTCTGCCGTAAGGAAAAGGCCGTCCCGGGACTTGAGGAACCGCTTAAGCTCCCTGAAGGGGAACGTCCCCCATCCCACCGGCAGGTGCTCGTCGCTCCCGCCGTGGTTGTCGTGTATATGGAGTCTCCCTTAGCCGGCCTGCAAGCGGCGCCAGCCATTCGTCGAGGGAGACCTTCGTGAAAAGGTTGAAGTGGCCCGTGTCGAAGCAGGTCCAGAGGTTCTTCTCTTTGAACCTGTCGAGGAGGGCGACGATCGTCTCAGGCGTCTCCTCGAAGACGTTCTCCACGAGGAGGGGTAGGTCCCCCGCGCACCCGAGAAGCTCCGTCCACGTCTCAACGCTGTTGGCCAGCCATAGCTCTTCGTGTCCCCCGAAGCGCCATCTGTCGTAGCCTCCGTGACAGACAATCCCCTTCGCCCCTATGACGTTCGCTGTCTCGATGGCTTTCTTGAGCTTCTCCCTGCTGATATGCCTTACCTGCCTGTCCACCCCGCCGGGGCTTAAGTCCATGAACGGCGCGTGGCACGTGCACGTGACGCCCTGGTCCGCGAGCAGCCGCCCCACCTCCCGGGCATCGCCTGCCTCCATCTCGTCGAGGGCGTCGTTCGATAGATAGACCTCGATCCCTATCCCTAAAGAGACGATGTCCGGAAGGCGCGGCCGCACCATACGGTAGGGGACGTTAATCTGTAGGTTCTGCTTGCCGCCGGCTGCCACGGAAGTAATCTAACGCCGGAGGAGCGGACAAATCAAGAGCGGCACGCATTGCGACGGACAAAATTTATGGTATCGCGGACAGTGGCCGCAACCTCGGACTCGTCAGAGAACAGCCGGGACATCCTCGGCAAAGTATCCTTTCGGTCTACCATCCGTATTGTCTTTCGTCGAGAAACTCCCCTACGATGCAAGTCTTATTCCCGGGAGATATCCAGACCCTTCTTTCAGAAAGCGTGATGGCCCACTATACGCCCGAAGATTAGGTTTGGCTCTATCCTCCGTTATCGGCTGTAGCGAAGCCTGTTCGAAATCCTGTCTCATAAGTGAAGGGATTTCATGACACTACCGAAGGGATTTCATGACACTCGGGAGGCTACGCGCTCCATGCCGGGATAGGACACCGGCTCGGCCACCCGCGCTCAAAGCCGTGTAACATAGCAAATTCCTTGAATCGGCACCGTCAATTTAGCTTGTTTTCGTCCTCCTTCCCTTGCCGTGGAATGAAAATTGCTGCCGTTTATAGCCTATTTACAACTTTTGGACGAACCCGCCACGACCGAGGGCGCTATGGTGAGGATCAAACAGTTCCATCCGGCCGGAGATGTGCATCGGCCGCCCGGGGAGCAAAATGGTCTGCGCATGATCTCTTTCGCGAAGAATAACCGCGGGACGACGGCCGTCGAGTTTGCGCTGGTCCTGGCTGTTTTCGCCTTCCTCGTTTGCGGCATACTCGACATGGGCTACTACATGTTTATCGAGCACACGCTTCAGTTCGCCACCAGGGAAGGCGTGAGGCTCGCAACAGTGGGCGGAACGCTGAATGGGCCGAACGGTCAGATGAGCAGGGCAGCATCGATCGTCCAAGAAGTGGAGAACGGGGCGGCTCTGGCAGGCATCTCCGCCTCGGCCCTCCAGATCAGCATCTTTCCCATCACTGCCTCCTATGGCAATCCAACGGGTTGGGCCGGGACGCAGAACGCGGGCAACCCCGGGACCTACATGAGAGTGGTGA
The DNA here is from genome assembly GCA_963835595.1 of uncultured delta proteobacterium. GTDB lineage: Bacteria > Desulfobacterota > Syntrophorhabdia > Syntrophorhabdales > WCHB1-27 > CAWEPK01. The sequence goes on from CAWIGL010000002.1 coordinate 1,388,718, forward strand.
CCACCTACAACTATACCTTCTTCACCCCCGTTATCGGGGCATTTTTTGCTGGTGGCGCTGCAACCATCACGGCTCAGGCGACTTATAGAAACGAGCTTTTCTGAAGCTCGACGAGGAATGAGACGACCGATGAAAAAAACGCCAATGATGACGGACAACAGGGGCATCGCAGCCCTTGAGCTCGCCATCGTCCTGCCGATCCTTTGCATGATGCTTTTCGCCATAATAGATATCGGCATGCTGGTGGATTCCAGGCTCATCATCACAAACCTGAGCCGGGAAGGCGCCAATCTTTTATCGCGCGATCTCAAGGCGGGGACGGACCTGCTCAGCTACCTTACGTCCTCTTCATCCCCGTTAGACATGGTGAACTCCGGGAAGATCTACGCGACAACCATAAGCTCAGGCCAGACCTCGCAGTCGCCCGACCCGGTGATCACCTCCCAGGTAAGCACCGGGAACCTCTCGGTCTCAAGCGGGATAAGCTCCGACGCACCGCAAATGGGGCTCCCCGTTGCGATGTACAACCATCTCGTCTTCAACCCTACGAACCACGTGGCCGATATCCTCGGTGTCAGCGTGGTCGAGGTCTTCTATCAGTATACCCCCATCACGCCCCTCGCCAGCTTCGCGCCGGGCCTTCTCGTCACGAGACAAGTTATCCTCAGCAGGGCGGTCTTCTGCACATCCGGAGGGACATGATGAAAAAGGATATAGCGGGGGACCGAAGAGGCACGGTGCTCGTCTCTTTCACCCTCATGCTCGTGGTGCTTATGGGCTTCGTTGCCCTTGGAATGGAGGTGGGCAGCTGGTACGTGATGAGGGCCGAACTGTCAAAAGCAGTCGATGCCGCGGCCCTTGCCGGGGCGGCGAACATCGCCTCGCCGAACCTCAACCTGGATGCCCTCGCGCGTGATGTTGCAGAGGCGAACTTCCAAGCCGGATACCTTGGGACGCCAAGCTCGGGAACCGGCGCCGCTTCCTATGCGGTGAGCACCACCGCCACCCAGATGACCGTCACCGGGAACGTGGACGCCCTTGGGTTCATTACGCAGCTTTTCGGAGTATCGACCATCCCAGTCTCGGCGATGGGGGCCGCCCAGAAAAGCCAGGCCCAGATCATGCTCATCCTCGACTGCTCGGGCTCCATGGTGGGCCAGCCCATAGCGAACCTGCAAACAGCGGTGACCGATTTCCTCAACTACTTCACACCAAGCGAGAGTCAGGACATGATGGGTCTCGTCACTTTTTCGACGGCCGCGCACCTTAAAATCCCGCTGGAGACGAACTTCGTCAGCGCCGTAAAGGCCGCCGTGAACTCGCTCACGGCGAACGGCGCCACCAACATGGAAGACGCAATCGCCAAAGCGGGCGCGCAGCTTCCTATCCAGACGGGTACCCCGAACGCGGACTGGAAGCAGCAGTACGTCGTCTTCTTCACGGACGGCGAGGCAACGGCTTTCACGAGCACCTTTACCAACGGGAACCGGCCGTCCAGCTACGTCGTTTGCACGTCCACGATGGGGACAAACCAATGGTACGACATCTACCCCTATCTGGCGGACCCGAACACGGGGAACTTTACCGACGTTAACGCAGTGCAGACGGGGCTCGGACAGAACGAGTCGACCTGCGTGGTGAGGCAGTCCGGGTCGCGCGTATACTCGACGAGCTGGGCGACGCCCTTCGCGGCGTTCGCCCCACCGAGCCCCTACACGACGCCGGGCTACTGTGATATCCTTCAGGGGTCCCCCGGTCCGCGCACGGCTCTGGCGGGATATGTCCATACAGTGGCCGAGCAGATGACCTTAACCAACGCGGCGGCGTTGAAGGCGAGGGGGGTACTGATCTACACGATAGGGCTGGAGGGCGACGGCGGCATCGATACGACCTTCTTGAGCAATCTTTCGAGCGGGTCGAGCTTCGCCTATGTAGCCCCCAATGCGAGCGAGCTTCAGGCGATCTTCAACCTGATCGCCAAGGACATCACTTTGCGGCTCGTCCAGTAAATATGGCGGTGCCAAAGAAGAGATTCGAGATGTAGAGGCAATATAACCACCACGACGGGGCAGGGATCGGTGACGGTTCCTGTTTTTTCCTCTCATTGACGATCACCGGTGTAGCTCCTGTATCACGACAAATGTCAAACACTATGAGACGCGCTTGCTCGTTCCCGGCCCGCCGTTGAAATAAGCGGCCGGGTCTGATAAAATATTCCCTTTGAAAGGGCAGGCAATGCCCGTCGGTTGCCTTCCTTCTTTACCGCGTATACCCCTCCTCAGAAAAATGCCGGCAGGCGGGCGGCCGGGCGTGTTTTTCGAAAAAAGGGCCGGTTGAGGGGCGGCCGGGCAGGGCCGAAAAGGAAGCCCGCTAAGGCGACATAAATGACCCTGCTGCTTGCGGCAGGGTCATAAAGCAAGCGTATGCGCAGCGCTGAGGGGGGACGACCCGCTAAAGCGGGTGCCCCGGCGAGCTTTGCTCGTGGAGGGGGCGCTGAGCCCCAAGAATTGCAAAAGAGCTTTTCTGAAGGGAACGGAACCAAGGGAGAGGGTATATCCCCTATCAAGCTAGAGGGCATCGGGAAGTTTAAGACCAGGCAGGACCAATGGACCACATCTTCATAAAGGGCGCAAGGGAGCACAACCTCAAGAACATCGACGTGCGCCTCCCCAGGAACAGCATGACCGTAATCACTGGGCCGAGCGGTTCGGGGAAATCGTCGCTGGCCTTCGACACGGTCTACGCCGAGGGGCAGCGCAGGTACGTAGAGTCCCTCTCCTCGTATGCCCGCCAGTTCCTTGAGCTTCAGGAGAAGCCCGATGTCGATTACATAGAGGGCCTCTCCCCCGCCATCAGCATCGAGCAGAAGAGCATCAGCAAGAACCCCAGATCGACTGTCGGCACGGTCACCGAGATCTACGACTATCTCCGGCTCCTTTTCGCCCGGCTCGGCCGCGTCTACTGTTACGGCTGCGGCAAGGAGATCAAGAGCCAGCACGCCCCGCAGATCGTCGATACGATACTCGCCCTCGGGCGCGGCACGCAGCTTTCCGTGCTCGCCCCTATCGTGAGGGGACGGAAAGGGGAATACCGCAAGGAAATCGACGACCTGAGAAAACAGGGCTTCACGAGGATCAAGCTCAACGGAAAGATGGCCGATCTCTCGGAGAGCATCGTCCTCGACAAGAACAAGAAGCACGACATCGACGTCGTCATCGACAGGCTTACCCTCAGGGATGGTATCGAGAGGCGTCTTTCGGAGGCCGTAGAGTTGGCCCTCAAGAAGGCGAGTGGCATCGTCAAGGTGGAGACTGCCGCCGAGACCCTCGTCTTCAGCGAACAATTCGCCTGCCCGGACTGCAGCATCAGCTACCCTGAGATCACGCCGGCCATGTTCTCCTTCAACAACCCCTACGGCGCCTGCCCCACCTGCCTCGGCCTCGGAGTGAAGGAGTATTTCGACCCGGACCTGATCGTGCCGAATAAAGAGCTCTCCCTGCGGGAAGGCGCGATCATGCCCTGGGGCGACAGGGAGCCGCTCGCCTTCCTCCCCTTCCTCGAATCGATCGTCAAGCACTACAAGATAGACGTGAGGGCGCCCTTCAAGGAGCTGCCCCAGCTCGTCCAGGACGTATTGTTCTACGGCTCGCAAGGTGAAGAGATCGAGTTCTACGTCGAGCGCGGCCATACGCGCCAGCCCGTCAGGAAGCCCTTCGAGGGCGTGATAAAGGAGCTTGAGCGGGAATGGCGCTCCGCGGGCCCGTGGGAGAAGGAGAGGTTCGAGCGGTATATAAACCTCATCCCATGCCCCGCTTGCAAAGGGGCGAGGCTCAAGAAGGAGATGCTCTGGGTCCGCTTCGGCGACATCAACATCTACCAGGCGACGGAGATGACCATCGCCGAGGCGCATAAGTTTTTCGGGGAGGCGGACCTGGCCGAAAAAGACCGCGAGATCGCCCGGCCGATCCTGAAGGAGATCACCGCCCGCCTGAAGTTCCTCATCGACGTGGGTCTCGACTATATCTCCCTTGATCGCTCCTCGGGGACCTTATCCTCCGGGGAATCGCAGCGGATACGCCTGGCGACGCAGATCGGCTCGGGCCTCACGGGGGTGCTCTACGTCCTCGACGAGCCGAGCATCGGCCTCCACCAGCGCGACAACGAGCGGCTCCTCGCCACCCTCGCAAAGCTGCGCGACCTCGGCAACACGGTCATCGTCGTCGAGCACGACTACGAAACGATACTCAAGGCGGATTACGTCATAGACCTGGGGCCGGGCGCTGGGGAGAACGGGGGATACCTCGTCTTCATGGGGACGCCGCAAGACCTGAAATCCGACCCCGATTCGATCACCGGCCTGTACATCTCCGACAGGCTGAGGATAGAGCGGCCGAAGGCGCGAAGGAAGCCCAGGGGCACGATCCGCCTTGCCGGGGCCGAAGCCCACAACCTCAAAAAAATCGACGTGGAGATACCGCTCGGGGTCTTCACGTGCGTCACCGGCGTATCCGGCTCGGGTAAAAGCTCCCTCGTCATCGACACGCTTTTCCCCCTTCTTAAGCAGCGCCTCTACCGCTCGAAGGAGCGGGCCGGGACCGCCCAGGCGATCACAGGCTTCGAGGCGATAGACAGGGTCATCGACATCGACCAGTCGCCCATCGGCAGGACGCCGCGCTCCAACCCCGCCACCTATACGGGCGTCTTCACGTTCATCAGGGAGCTTTTCGCGAGAATCCCGGAATCGCGCGTGCGGGGCTACAAAGAAGGCAGGTTCAGCTTCAACGTGAAGGGCGGCCGCTGCGAGACGTGCTCGGGCGAGGGCTTCGTGAAGATCGAGATGCAGTTCCTTCCCGATGTCTATATCGTCTGCGACGTATGCAAGGGAAAGCGGTACAACAGGGACACGCTGGAGATCGAGTACAAGGGAAAGAACATCGCCGATGTCCTGGAGATGACCGTCACCCAGGCCATCGAGTTCTTCGACTCGATACCCCACGTCAAGGCGAAGCTGAAGGTGCTGAACGACGTGGGCCTGGGATACATCAGGCTGGGCCAGTCGGCCACGACGCTCTCCGGCGGCGAGGCCCAGAGGATCAAGCTGTCGCGGGAGCTGTCGAAGAGGGACACGGGCCAGACGCTCTATATCCTCGACGAGCCGACGACCGGCCTCCATTTCGCCGACATCGAAAAGCTCCTCTTCGTCCTCAACGAGCTTATAGCAAGAGGAAATACCGTAATTGTGATAGAACATAACATGGACGTGATAAAGTGCGCCGACTACCTGATCGACCTGGGGCCGGAAGGCGGCGACAGGGGGGGTTACGTGATTGCGAAGGGCACGCCCGAAGAGGTCGTCCGCATCCGGGAGAGCCATACGGGCCGCTTCCTCAAGCGCTACCTGAACGGGTCGCGGCCGTGAAGAGGGTCATCGTCATACCCGCCCGGTACGCATCTACCCGCCTGCCCGGCAAGCCGCTCATCGATATCACCGGCAAGCCGCTCATCCAATGGGTCTGGGAGGCGGCCCGCGCGTCGAGCCTCGCCGACGAGGTGCTCATAGCGACGGACGACGAACGCATTGCGAAGCGGTGCGCAGGCTTCGGTGCAGAAGCCGTCATGACGGGCGAATGCGCGAGCGGGACGGACCGCGTCTGCCGGGCGATAGAGGGCAGGGGGGCGGACCTCGTGATAAACCTCCAGGGGGACGAGCCGGAGATAAGGGGCGATATGATCGACGCGCTTTTCGCCGCTCTAGAGGACGGCAGGACCGATATGGCGACCCTTTGCTCGGTTATCGACGATCCGGACGATTACGCGACCCCCAACGTAGTTAAATGCGTCCTCGACGAAAGCGGCTTTGCCCTTTACTTCTCACGCTCGCCGATACCTTATCAGCATGAAGGCAAAACTGCCACCCTTTACAAGCACATAGGCATCTACGGCTTCACCCGCCCATTCCTTGAGACCTTCGTCCGCCTCCCGAAGGGAAGGCTCGAAGAGGCGGAATCGCTGGAGCAGCTCCGGGCGCTTGAGGCAGGCTACAGGATCAGGGTCATCGTCACGCGGTACGACGGGACAGGCGTCGATACGCAGGACGACCTCGCCGCCGCAGTCCGCAGGCTTGGCAAGCGCGACTAGGCGGCGGCAAGAGCGGGTTGTACTGCACCCAAGGTGGTATTTCTTAAATGCGCTTGCCAGAAGCCGATATAATCGGCGTCCCTGACGAGAGGCGCCTTTTGGCTCATGTCTCCTTCAAGCTCGTAGATACAGACGAGGCCGTACACGAAGCGGCAAGACGGGCCTTAAAGCGCGCGCTTTAAGCCTCTATCTTGATCTGCTTGGGCTTCACCTCTTCCTTCTTGGGAAGCTCGATCCTCAAGATGCCGTCCTTGAGAACTGCCTTGATATGCGATGCGTCAATCGACTTGGTGAGAGTGAAGGACCTTGAGAACGTGCCGTATCCCCTTTCCATCCTGTAATAGCTGTCCGGGTCGACGCCCGCCTCTAGCCGCCTCTCGCCTTTGATGGTCAGCTCGTTCTCGTGTATCTTGATATCGATCGTCTCTTTATTGACCTCGGGCACCTCCAGCTTGAGGACGAAGCCGTTCGCCGACTCGAAGATATCGACGGGCGGCGTCCACTCGCTCGACACGAAGTCCTCTTTCCTGGTCCTTTCCATGTCCCGGTACATTTTGTCGAGCCTTTCCTGCAGCGTGAGCAACTCACGGAATGGGTCCCACCTGGTCACCGCCATTATCACACCTCCGCTGATTTTACTCTATTATTATAATATCGGCAAAGCGCCTCTTCAAGAGATTGTGGCGGGGGGTCCGGATCTTTTCGCGCCGCTCCGCGCTAAAGCGATCTTTTGCCAAGCGCGGAGCGCAAGGAAAAAAGATCGTTCTGACGCGAAGCGTGAAAATCTCTCCGGCCCCCCTTTGGACAATACCGAACGGCGTTTGACGCAATCCTCGTGTCGCCGCATTATTGAGAGTCTCGTAACAGAATCGACGTCTCAATATCCCACCCTATGGACTAGTACAGCCCGCTCTTGCCGCCGCCTTATAATATGCTCTTTATTCCGTTAGCGGCGGCAGGCTCCGGAGGAGTCCGACAGCAGTATCTTATCGTTGCAACAGGTGCGGTGATGGTTTGCGGCGCTCACAGCCCCACCCCTCGCCTTTTCCCTCGCCCGGTAATAGAATATATGCGGCCAAAGAAAAGCCACGGGGGAAGGCAAGAATGGGTATACCTTACGGCCTGGCAGAGACCATAGGTCTGCGCAGGGAGATGGAAGACGCCCACGCAGTCTGGGACGACGCAGAGACGGGCATCTTCGGGGCGGAGGTGCACGACGGGCACGGGGGCCGCGCCGCCGCCGCGCTTGCCGCAGATATGCTGACGCCTTTCTTTTTCTCCAGGCAAAAGGCGATATGGCGCGAGAAGGATGAAAAGGGACTGAGCGCCGAGGCGCTGCGCGAGGCATACCTTGCCGCCGACCGGTATATCGCGGCGCAGACGGGTAGCGGCGCGGCCTCGGCGACGTTCTATATTTACGGGGACAGCTTCCTCGCGGCCAACGCCGGCGACGCCAGGATAGTGACAGGGGAAGGGACCGGCGCAATCGACCTCACGGTCGATCACAAGCCCGACTCGCCGGACGAGCGGGCGCGCATTGAGGCGCTTGGCGGGACGGTGCTTGAATACGACGTGGCGCGCGTCCAGGGGGTGCTCGCAATGAGCCGCTCCCTCGGCGACGCCGGCCTCAAGCCGTTCGTCACGGCCGAGCCGAGGATCGCGCAGGGCTTCCTCGGCAGGGGAAACGACGTGGCGGTCATCGCCTGCGACGGCCTCTGGGACGTAATGACCTCGGAAGAGGCGGTCCGAATGGCGCGACACGCGGGCGGTGCGGACGATGCGGCGCGGGCACTCGAAAGGGAGGCCCTTGAGCGGGGAAGCTCGGACAACATCACCGTTGTCGTCCTCGACCTGCGGCGCTACACGGCCTCTTTCGAGCGGGACGCCTTGGCTGTAACGCGCGTTCTCGACTGCGTGTCAGCCGGCGTTGAGCGCGGCACCGCCCCTTCCGGCGCGGGCCGGCCCCCTGCCACGTAACAGGTCCGCCGCGCGGCAGCCGTCGCGCTACATTAGATTATTTTACAAGGGGCAGCATGGCCTTGAACTCAGCGGTCCCGGCACGCTGCAAAAGCTCGTAGATGACCATCTCCGCAGACGTTATGATAATGCCCGCCACCCGCATCCTCTCTACGGCTATGGAGACGTTATGGGTGGAGCGCGAGGCTATCGCGTCGGCGACGACGTGGACCGTGAAGCGGTGATGGGCCGACAGCGCGGTCTGGGCGACGCAGATGTGGGCTTCGATGCCGCAAATAATGAGGGCGCTCCTTTCCGTCTTTGCGACGCGCGCGGAAAACTCGTCCGTGAGGAAGCAGTCGAAGGTCGTTTTCGGGACGACGGGGGCGGTGAGCTTCTCGCCTATCTCCTGTATCGTCCGGCCGAGCTTTTCCTGCTCCGTGGCTATAACGGGCAGGCCCATCACCTCGGCGAGGCCGAGCAGACGCCTCGTGTTCGCCACCGCCTTCTCGCCCTCCGCCATTGCGGGGACGAGTTTTTCCTGCATGTCGATTACAACGAGAACCGCTTCTTCCCGACCGATGATGCCGTTATTCCTCACGCGCGCCGCCTCACTTGCGCATCCCGATCCATTGACTTCGGAAAAGAAAGGCCCGGGGCCTGAAAGGGAATTAGGCGAACCGAATCAAACACTTATTTTTTAGGCTGCATCTGCTGGCCGCAGCAGACGACATCACACGCCTCGACGCACCCGCACACTTCATCGACTGTAACAACAAGGCCGCACACCTCGCAAGAAAGCTTACCCCCGGCGTTGATCTTCGGTGCCTTCCCCTTGGGGGCCTTCGCCGCCTTCGCTTTCGGGGCCTTTGCCGGCGCCTTTGCCGCCTTCGCTTTCGGCTTTGCTGCCGCCGCCTTCGGGGCTGCTTTGCGCGTTGCCTTGGCCGCACCCTTCGCGTTCGCCGCTTTTACCGGTTTCTTCGGCTTCGCCGCTTTGGGCTTTGCCGCTGCTTTTTTTGCCTTTGGAGCCGCTTTTGCCATTCCTTTATCACCCCCTCCGTTCGGTTCTTTCACTCGTGCTGCCCGGTTCGCCTAACCCTTCCTCTAGCGTCACGCCTTTTGCATCTTCGGGCCGAATGCTTTACGGCAGGCCGGTTTACCTGTCTATCCGGTCAACAGCGCTCGATCCTGATGCGCGCTGCACGCTTGGCTGTCCTGAGCGCCGCGGGGTCGCCCTTTATGCGGCCGACCAGGTTCACGTCGCTTGCCGGCACGGGCTCGGGCCCACGGCTCAAGGGTGTTGGACCAAAGAAGATCGCGAGGGCTGCGCCGGGCGGCCAATACCCGATGTCTCCTACGGCCACGCGGGTCGTGGCCGTCTCGTCGAGCTGCCGGCTCACGGGAATCTCGAAGTAGAACTCGTCTCCCCAGACGTTCGGCCGCGTCTCTATGGGGAGGGCCTCAGCAATCGCCCTGGCGCAGGCCGTATCGAAGAGTTCGGCCTCGACTGTGACATCCTGGATCGTGATCCTTACGGGCGTAGGCATCTCACCCTCACGGGGTTTGTCACTAAATATAAGACTATTGACGCGCCATCTCAACAAAAAAGTGGGGCAAGAGCGTAATCGGACACGAAAAAAAATATGATGCAATACAATTTTGTTTTGCCGGCTGCGCATCTTTTGGCGCATAATATGGGTGATGAGCACGTTCCTCGCCGTCTTTTTCTTTCTTTACAGCATCCTCCATCTTTACCTGCTCGTAAAGGCCAGGGCCGCCCTCTCCCTAAGCGCATCTGCCACGGCCTTGCTCGCCCTGCTCATGGTCTTCATGATGCTCCTGCCCGTTCTCACTCACTTTCTGGAGAACCGAGGTATGATGCCTGCCGCGCGCCTCGCGGCGACCGTTGGATACACGTGGATGGCCCTCCTGTTTCTCTTTTTCAGCGCCTCGATAGTGATCGATGCGGCCCGACTCGCCGTCTACGTGTTCAATGCCGCCACGGCAAGCGGCGCGCGGCTTTCGATGCCTTCGCCGAGGGTTTTTTTCCTCTCGACTTGCGCGGTCGTGGCGGTCATCGCAGTTTACGGATGGTTCGAGGCGCGCCATATACGCATCGAGCACGTCACCCTTTCGACGCCCAAGCCGGCTGCACGCTCAGGCCGGCTGAGGATCGTCCAGATCTCCGATATCCACCTGGGGCTGACCGTCGGGACGGACAGGCTGAGAAGGATCGCCGACGCGGTGCGGGAAGCAAAACCTGACCTGCTCGTTTCGACGGGCGATCTGCTGGACGGCCGGATGGCCGACGAGGAGGGGTCGGTCAGGCTCCTTGCCGGTCTTGCGCCGAGGCTCGGCAAGTTCGCGGTCACAGGCAACCACGAGTTCTACGTGGGCATCGGCCGGGCGATTGCCTTCACGACGAGGGCAGGGTTCCGTATGCTCCGGGGAGAGGCGGTCGGCGTTGACGGCAGCCTCAACATCGTAGGCGTCGACGACCCTGCCGGGCCGGGCTACGCGTCGTCGGGCGCGGACGAGTCCGCGCTGCTCGCGTCCGTCCCGAACGGGAGGTTCACCATTCTCCTCAAGCACCGGCCGGTCATGGACGGAGGCAGCGCGGACTTGATCGACCTCCAGCTTTCGGGCCACGTCCACGACGGCCAGATATTCCCTTTCAGGCTTATCGAGCGCTTCTTCTTCCCGTTAATCGCGGGCCTCTATTCGTTCCCTCCGCACCCCGCGCGCCTCTACGTAAGCAGGGGCTCCGGCACGTGGGGGCCGCCCATCCGTTTTCTCGCGCCCCCTGAAGTGACGATCATCGACCTCACCTGCCCGCAGGCCCCCTGAAGGTCCCGCCCGTCTTGCTCTTCCCAAGTTGCTGAAATATCAGCCTTCCGGCCAAGGGGCGCCTCGGCGGGCACGATGAGGAGATGGAGCTTTTCCGCCTCGCGAAAGTATTGACAATCTGTCAACCTTGCGGGTAGAATTCAGCGAGGCATCGTCAACTGCGCATCGCAGGGCTTTTCAAAGAAGGAAGACGATTTGGACCTTATTTACTCTATAGTGCCTCCGGGCGTCCTATGCCAGATTTTCGTCGGCCTGAGCCGCACCGTCATCCTTTTTATCGTTTCGTCCGGCCTCTCGCTTATACTGGGCGTGCTCCGCATCCCTAACGTTGCCCACGGCTCCTTATACATGATCGGCGCCTTCATGGCCTTCACCATCTCGAAGATGTTCGGAGGCGGCAGCACGGGTTTCTGGGTCGCCCTCGTCTGCGCGCCCCTCGGCGTCGCGCTCGTGAGCTTTGTGTGCGAGCGCGGGCTCTTCCAATACTTGTACGAGAGGGAGCACCTCATGCTCCTTTTGCTCACCTTTGCCCTTTCCCTCGTCTTCGGCGACCTCGTCAAGCTCGTCTGGGGAGGCGAGTACAAGTCCGTCCCCGTGCCTTCCGTCTTCCAGGGCTTTGTCCCCCTGTTCGGCGGGCTGCCTTTTCCCATTTACAACCTGTTCCTCCTGGTCCTGGGGCCTATCGTTGCCATCGCCCTATGGCTCCTCGTCAATAAGACGAAGATAGGGAAGATCGCCCAGGCGGCAGCGGTCGATAGGGAGATGGTCGGCGCGGTGGGCATCAACGTGGGCTGGGTCTTCGCCACGGTCTTCGTCATCGGGTGTCTCCTGGCCGGCCTTGGCGGCGTGCTCGTCGCCCCGACGGTGAGCGTCACCCTGGGCATGGATGCAACGCTCATCATCGAGGCCTTCCTGATCGTCATCATGGGAGGGCTCGGCAACATATGGGGCGCCCTTCTCGGCGCGGCCATTTTCGGCCTGACGCAGTCCCTCGGCATCCTCATCTGGCCGGAGTTCGGCATCGTCTTCCCTTACGCGGCCGTGATCGTGGTGCTCATATTCAGGCCTACGGGCCTCTTGAAATCGACATGGTAAAGAAGACGCTCATACTTATCGCCGCCCTTGTGCTGCTTTTCCTCGTGCCGACAGCCCTGCCCAGGTTTTATGTCTACATGGCCGCCATCGTGCTCATTTACGGCCTTACCTCGACGAGCCTCAACCTGGCGCTCGGCTACGGCGGCCTCTACCAGTTCCACCACGCGGTCTTTTACGGCGTAGGCGCTTACGGGGCGGCCCTCATCATGGTGAAGTCGGGCCTCTCTCCCTGGCTCGGCTTCATCGTGGGACCACTCGTCGCGGCCGCGCTGGGATTCATCATGGGCATTATCTGCGTCCGCCTGTCGAAGCTCTATTTCGGGATGCTCCAGCTATCGCTGGGCTCGCTCGTATGGGCCATCGTTTACAGGTGGTACTCCTTCACGGGCGGCGACGACGGCATGCACGGCATCCCCGTGCCGGACCTCATCTCTTCCGGCTCCTCCGCCTATTACTTTACGCTCATCGTCACCCTCGTCTGCATGTTCGCGATGTATCGGATACTCAAGGCGCCTTTCGGCAGCGTCCTCCAGGCGATACGCGACAACACCGTCAGGAGCGAGATGATCGGTGTGAACGTGCGGACGCACCAGCTGGCCGCCCTGACGATCGCCGCCTTCTTCGCCGGTGTGGCGGGCACCCTCTTCGTCGTCGTGGACAACACGGTTTTCCCGGACATGCTCTTCTGGACGCTCTCCATGGAGCTGGTCATTATCTGTCTTCTGGGCGGCTGGCTCACCTTTCTGGGACCCATGCTCGGCGCCGCGATCATCGTGGCGCTGCGCACGTTCGTCTCGACCTATACGGTCTACTGGGCGCTCGTCCTCGGCATCATCATGATGCTCGTCATATTCTTCCTTCCGGAAGGCGTCCTCGGCTGGCTGATCCAGTTGTTCGGCAGAAAGCGCGGCGCATCGGCCGATTCGAAGGCCGCCCTGGCGGGTGAGTGATGCTCAAGGTAGAAGGCATCCATAAGTCGTTTTCCGGCTTCAAGGCAGTTAACGGGGCCAACCTGCACGTCGGCAAGGGCGAGATCGTCGCAGTCATAGGGCCGAACGGCGCGGGCAAGACGACGCTCTTCAACCTTATAACGGGCATCCTTAAGCCCGACGCGGGGAGCGTCTTCTTCAAGGATGAGAACATCACGGGCATGGCTCCCTACCAGTTGTGCAAGAAAGGCCTTTCGCGCTCTTTCCAGGTAGTCAACGTCTTCCCGAGGCTCACCGTCTTCGAGAACGTCCGCGTCTCCGTCCTCGCCAGGCAGAACAAGACGTGGGGCATGTTCACCCCTGCGCAGAAAATCGCAACGGAGGAGGCGGCCGGGGTCCTGAGCAGCGTCGGCCTTTACGCCAAAAAGGACCGTGCGAGCGCCGCCCTGTCCCACGGCGAGAGAAAGGTCCTGGAGATCGCCATAGCCTTAGGCGGCAAGCCCGAGTTCCTCATCCTCGACGAGCCGACTGCGGGCATGTCGCCCGATGAGACGGCCCTCTGCATCGACCTCATAAAGCGCCTTTCCAAGGAGTTCGGCCTCACGATACTCTTCTGCGAGCACGACATGGAGCTTGTCTTCGCCATCGCCAACCGCATCATGGTGATGGTGCGGGGCGCGACCATCGCGCAGGGCTGTTGCGAGGAGGTGCGCTGCAACCAGGCAGTGCAGGACGCATACCTCGGCGGGAGCGACGCGACATGCTGAGCGTGAAGGGCATACACACCTATTACGGCCTCAGCCACATACTCTACGACGTGTCGCTTGAGATGTCGAAGGGGGAGATCGTCGGCCTTTTGGGCAGGAACGGGGCGGGCAAGAGCACGACCATGCGGAGCATAGCGGGCCTTACGCCGCCCAGGCAGGGGACGATCACCTTTAACGGCGAGCCGACCGGGGGCAAGCAATCCTACGCGCTCGTCAGGCAGGGCATCGCCTACGTGCCCGACGACCGGCGGGTATTCGCCGGCCTCTCGGTGGACGACAACCTGGAGATCACTTACAGGCGCAACGACGAATGGCATAAGGAGCGCGTCTACGACCTTTTCCCCGCGCTCAAGGAGATCAAGGACCGGCGGGCAGGCAACCTGAGTGGCGGCGAGCAGCAGATGCTCACGATAGGGCGCTCCCTCATGACGAGCCCCGAGCTGCTCCTCCTCGACGAGCCTACTGAGGGGCTGGCCCCGCTCATCGTCCGCGATCTTGAGCGGCAGATATTGAAGCTCCGGGACGCAGGCATAAGCATCTTACTGTCCGAGCAGAACATCAAGTCCGCCATGAACTTGATCGAGCGGGCTTACGTCATCGACAACGGCCGCATCAGGTTCCAGGGAACGGTCGCGGAGCTTGAGGCCAACGAGGAAGTCAAGAAGAAATACCTGATGGTCTAGTAGTCCCCCACGGCAAATGTATCTTGGCATTCTCATTATCCCACGCTATGCCATGTACAGCCCGCTCTTGCCGCCGCCTTCCATCAATCCCACGGCGGCGGGATGGGCGGGTAACGGAAGTCGATCAGGAAAGGCTCGTCCCAGGTGACGTGGCGGCGGAATACGGCCGTCAGCTCGTCGGGGTTCGCAGCCGCCTTCGCCTTTATCCCGAACGCACCGGCCAGGCGGACCAGGTCGGGGTTCGCAAGGGCCATGCTCCCTTCTATGCCGTAGCGCCGCCTCATGTAGCCTTCGAGGAGGCCAAACGCGCCGTTGTTGTAGACGAGGATGACAACCGGGATGTTATAGGCGGCAAGCGTTGCGAGCTCCCCGGCCAGGGCGGTGAAGCTCCCGTCCCCCGTGACGCAGAGGCAGGGCGCATCGGGCCTTCCGAGGCGGGCGCCGGCGGCAGCGGGAAACGCGTAGAAAATGGGCGACATGCCCCCGGGGCTTAAAAACGTGCGGGGACTGTAGACGGGGAAGTAGAGCTCGGCCCAGTAATAGATGAGGGTGAGGTCCCAGACGGTCAACGTCTCGGCCGGAATGTCCCGCCTCAGGCGCCGGACGATCCTGAAGCCCTCGCTCTCTTTGTCCAGGGCGGCTTCTTCTTTTGCCCGGGCAGCGGCCAGACCCGCCATGTCCCAAGAAGACCTTCGGCCCTTCATGACGGCGCGGAGGGATTCGGCAGCAGTTTTTAAGTCGCCCGTTACCGCCGCAGCCTCCGGCCTGTAATTTTGCCCGATCCACCGGTCATCGACATCGATATGGGCGAGGCGGGGCAGCTTCACCCCACTCCTTTTCGTCTCCACCTCCCGTAGCCGCGTGCCCAGGGCGATGACGAGGTCGGCGCTGCTCAGTATGCGCCTGGCCGCGCCCCGCCCCCTGACGCTGCCGAATGCGTATTCCCTGTCCTCCGGCAGCGCGCCCTTTCCCCCCGTGCTCGTCAGAAAAGGTATGGACGACCCGCTGCAAAGGGCATCGAGGGGCGCGCCTGCGCCTTCTTCCAACAGGCCGCCCCCGCCGACGATGACGGGCCGTTCGCTGCCTTTGAGGAGCCTTTCTATCGGTCCGGGGTCGAAGGCGGCCGTCTTTTCCGCATGAAGGCCCCCCGCGCCTGCGTCGAAGGGGACATCCTTGTCGAGAAGAACGTAGGGGATGAAGACTGCGACAGGCCCTTTGCGCGGCGACGATGCGGCGCGGAAGGCGGCCTCCAGGGCGCCGATCGGGTCTTTCGCTTCCGAGACGACGAAGACCGCCTTGGCTATCCCCGAAAGGAGCGCTTCCGGCGCGGCTATCCCGTGGAGCACCCCTTTGTCCGCGCGCCTTCTCTCCGCCTCGATAACGATGAAGACGAGGGGGACGTCTGACCCGTGGGCCTCCATGCAGGGCGTCACGACGTTGCCGAGGCCCGGTCCCGGCGTCACGAGGACGACGCCCGCCTTACCGGTTGCCCTCGCGAAGCCGTCGGCCATGAAGGCCGCGTTCGCCTCGTGCCTTCCCATCAGAACATCGATCTTCGAGTTTTCCAGGGCGCTGTTCAGCGGGAGCGTATGAACCCCAGGCAAATGGAAGAGACGGCGGACCCCCCACCCCTCCAGAAAGCGCACTATGGCCTGATTTGCCAGCATAATTAAGGCTTTACATGAAGTTTAGCATACTGCATCGGGAAGTTAAATAAATTTTGTTGACATGCAGGCCGATTTGATTTAGTTTAATACAATAAACTTTTTATGAGCGTTTACTGTTCATGATGAAGACCGGTGGATCGAGCATAGGGGAGCGGATACGGATGATAAGGCAAGCGAAATCGCTTACCCAGGAGGAGCTTGCGTCGAGGGCGGGGTTGACGAAGGGCTTCATCTCGCAGGTCGAGAGGAACATCACGTCGCTCTCCGTCGAGAGTCTCCTGGGCATACTCGATGCGCTCGACCAGAAGGCGTCCGTATTCTTCGACGAGGGGTTCGTCGAAAAGATCGTGTTCGGGGCGGACGACAGGGTCAGGCTGGAAAAGGAGCAAGGCGCAGACTTCGAGATACTCGTCCCGGCCGCCCAGAACAGGCTCATGGACCCTGCGATCCTCGCCCTGGACAGCGGCGAGGCGACGGACGAGGAGGAGCCGCACGAAGGGGAGGAATTCGGCTTCGTGTTGTCGGGCGGCATCGAGGTGATGCTCGGCCTGAAGACGTACAGGGTGCGAAAAGGGGAATGCTTCTACTTCAAGGCGTCGAAAAAGCATTACCTCATCAACAGGCGGAAGATGAAGGCGTTGGTCCTCTGGGTATCTTCGCCTCCGAATTTTTGACGGAGGCCGGGCGGCTCTCGACGGCTAGGAAGAAAGACTGCCCCGGCCGGGCGCGATGGTCATAGGGTTTAGCTGAAGCTGCCGGACATTGAAGAATTTGGGAGGTGGTAAAGTGATCATTCAAACGCCAACGAAGTTTTTTCTTGTCAGCGGCTCATCCGAAGGGTTCTCTTTACTCAACGCGTTTGACGGCGCCCTTCTGGCTTCAGGCGTCGGAGACACCAATCTCGTGAAAATGAGCAGCATCCTTCCTCCCGGCTGCAAGGAGCTCAACCCACCGCCCGTTCCCATGCCGCAGGGCGCGCTCGTGCCGACTGCATACGCGTCCCTCGCGAGCGACGTGCCTGGAGAGGTCATCTCTGCGGCAGTCGCGATAGGCATACCGGAAGATGAGATGCGCGCAGGTCTCATCATGGAGTATTCGGCGAGGGCGGAAGAGAAGGTCGTAGTCGAGCGGGTCAAGGAGATGGTAAGGAAAGGCATGGAGCTCCGCAAAAGGCCGATAAAGGCGATAATACCGATCTCGGCCACCCACAGGGTCGTCAGCGTAGGCGCGGTCTTTGCGGGCGTGGTTTTGTGGGATTAACAGCGGGCCTGTGCGCAGACAGGCGATCGATTGCATCGACCGGGGTCAGGGCTTAAAGGCCCGATACCGGGGCATCGCATCCCGGAAGGTTTTCATCCCCCCGGCGTTTCCCGGAAAGATTCCCTATGAAAGGCGTTTTCAATAACACGTTTATCGGCGCGAGAACGACGGGGGAGCAGGCGGCCGTTGTCCTGCTGGGCTGCGCCCTCGATGCGACTTCTTCCTTCCGGCCTGGGACGAGGTTCGCCCCTGAAAGCATCAGGAAGGCATCGTGGACGCTTGAGACGTACAGCCCGTACTTCAAGGCTGACCTCGAAGATATGGCGTTTTGGGACGCGGGCGACCTTCTGCTTCGTCAAGGCGACCTGACGTACTCCCTCGCAGCCATAGAAGAGGCGGCGACCGGCGCCTATAGTGCGGGCGGCAAGGCGCTCGTCCTGGGCGGCGAGCACCTTATCACGTATCCCATCATGAAGGCCGTAAAAAAGCGCTTCAGGGATGTGCAGGTGGTCCATTTCGACGCCCATTGCGACATGCGGGACGACTACGAGGGACAAAACCTCTCCCATGCCACGGTGATGAGGCGGGTCGCAGAGATAGGGATAGGGCAGATACTCCACGTGGGGATAAGGTCCGGGACAAGGCAGGAGTTCGCAGGGCTTACGCCCGTCGATGCGCCGGCATCTCTCGCGGCCCGGCTTCACCGCGACGCGCCCGTCTACGTGACATTCGACATGGACGTCCTCGACCCGTCGCTGGTCCCCGGCGTAACGACGCCGGAGCCGGGGGGCCTCACGTTCAACGAGGTTGTAGGATACCTTCTGGCCCTGAAGGGGTTTAACGTCATAGGGGCGGATGTGGTCGAGCTTGCGCCCGACTACGACACGACGTTTGTCTCTTCCGTCTGCGCAGCGAAGGTCGCAAGGGAGATCCTCATGCTCCTGTGCGGGTAAGGGGGACGCCGCACCGATGGGCCGTACCAAGGGCAGTGGACGAATAGTGATAATAGGGGCAGGCGGGGCGGCGACCGTCGCTGCGCACAAATGCGCCCAGGTCCCGGAGGTCTTCGGCTCGATAATGGTCGCGAGCAGGACGCTCGCGAGGTGCGAGGCGATCAAAAAAGAGATCGGGCGCAGGTACGGCAGGGACATCGAGACCGCGCAGGTCGATGCCGACAATGTGGCGGAGCTTGCCGGCCTCATAAACAAATTCCGGCCGGACGCAGTCCTCAACCTTGCCCTCCCGTACCAGGACCTCCACATCATGGACGCCTGTCTCGAAACAGGCGTCAGCTACGTGGACACCGCCAATTACGAGCCGCCCGACGAGGCCCATTTCGAATACAGTTGGCAGTGGGCGTACCAGGACAGGTTCAGGCAAAAGGGGATTGTGGCGCTCCTCGGCTCAGGCTTCGACCCAGGCGTGACGAACGTCTTTACGGCCTATGCCCGAAAGCACCTTTTCGACGAGATAGACCGCCTCGACATACTCGACTGCAACGCAGGCAGCCACGGACGCCCGTTTGCGACGAACTTCAACCCGGAGATCAACATCCGCGAGGTGACGCAGGCGGTGAGGCACTGGCAGAACGGCGCGTGGGTCGAGACGCCCGCAATCATCGAAGAAGGAAGCGTACATTTCACGTTCGACTACCCCGTCGCAGGGCCGAAAGAAAGCTACCTCCTCTACCACGAGGAGCTCGAATCCCTCGTCAGGCACGTGCCGTCCCTGACGCGGGCGAGGTTCTGGATGACCTTCTCCGATAATTACCTCAGCCACCTGCGGGTGCTTAAGGACGTCGGCATGACGAGGATCGACGAGGTTGATTACGAAGGCTGCAAGGTCGTCCCCGTGAAGTTCCTCAAGGCGTTGCTCCCCGAGCCTGCCTCCCTCGGACCAGGATACACCGGGAAGACGGTCATCGGCAACGTCATGACCGGGAAGAAAGACGGAAAGCCGGTCACCAGGTACATCTACAACGTGTGCGACCACGCGGAGGCGTTCAAAGAGACGGGCACGCAGGCGGTCGCCTACACGACGGGAGTCCCGGCGATAATCGGCGCGATGATGCTTATCACGGGCGTCTGGCAGGGCGCCGGGGTATACAACATGGAGCAGCTCGACCCCGACCCGTTCATGGACGCCCTCAACAAATACGGCCTTCCCTGGCGCGTGGTCGAGGCCGCGCCGATTCCTTAAGCCGGGGGCCTCCGATGGACGCCGCCTATCTCAAGGACGCCAGGAAAAAGCGCTCCGAAGCGGCGGAAGGCCGGTTCCTTGCGATCGCTGCCGGGCCGATAAGGACACCCGTCTACCTCCTCGACGAGACCCTCATCGAAGAGAATATGCGCGTCATGAAATACGTGAAAGACCGGACAGGCTGCAAGATATTGCACGCCCTCAAGGCATTCGCCTCGTTCGCCGTCTTTCCGATGATGAGCAAATATCTCGACGGCACGTGCGCGAGCGGCCTCAATGAGGCGAGGCTCGGCCGCGAAAAATTCGGCGGCGAGGTGCATACGTTCTCGCCGGGATACAAGGAAGAAGAGATAGGGCGGATTTTGCGTTACTCCGACTGCATCATATTCAATTCGTTCTACCAGCTCGAAAAATACGGCAAGGCCGCGCTAAAGAAAGGCGTCCAGGTAGGCTTGCGGGTGAACCCCGGACACTCCGAGATCGCGACGGATATGTACAACCCCTGCAAGCCCCGCTCGCGCTTAGGGATCACCCACGATATATTCGTCAGGGAGTTCCCCGGCGCGCGCGAAATAGTGGACGGCCTCCACTTCCACGCGCTGTGCGAGCAGAACGCGGATGTGCTGGAAAGGGTCCTCGCAGCGTTCGAAAAGCTGTACGGCGCGTACATCGAGGGGCTGCGGTGGGTAAATTTCGGCGGCGGCCACCATATAACGCGGGACGATTACGACCTGGAGCGCCTCATCGGCTTGATAACGGCTTTCAAGGAAAGATACGGCGTGCAGGTATACCTTGAGCCCGGCGAGGCAAGCGTCCTGAACGCGGGCGTGCTCATCTCGTCCGTCCTCGACATCGTCGATAACGACGGCGAGATAGCGATAATCGACGCCTCAGCAGAGACGCACATGCCGGACGTTCTCCTCATGCCTTACAGGCCGCACATCATGGGGTCGGCTGCGGCAGGCGAGAAGAATCATACCTACCGGATAGCGGGCCCTAGCTGCCTGGCAGGGGATGTCATGGGCGATTATTCGTTCGACCGGCCGCTCGCCCGAGGCGACAAGCTCGTTTTCACGGACATGGCGCTCTACACCATCGTGAAGAACACCACGTTCAACGGGATTGGGTTACCGGACATCGCGGTGCTGCGGCGGGGTGGTGAGGTAGAAACCGTCACGCGCTTCGGCTACAGGGAGTACAGGGACAGGCAATCGTAACAACGGAACGGAAAAAAAGCTAAACCAATGCTCCTTGCGGCGCTCCTCCACGCCGCTGCCGCCGCTAACGGAGCAGCTATGCTGCGGCATCCCTAAGGCGGCGGTAAGAGCGGGCTGTACTACCCCCTAGCGTGGGATGTAAGAGCCTGTTTTGTTATAATTAGCAGTACTGCAAGCCCGCGGCTCTGCCGGGGATGGCGACTAACCGACATCGCTTAAGGGGGTAAACCATGTTACGCCATGATATAGCCGTTCTCTGCGCGGTCGCCGCACTCTTCCTGTGCCTGGCGGCGATGCCCGCTCTTGCGGCGGATGCGCCGACCGTCTCGCAGGTGCTGACCGATGTGGACAGGCTGCTGAAGGAGAACCCGATGCCGGCCGGGGCGACCTCCCAGTTGATAAAGATCGCGGAGGACCCGACGGTGAGCGTCTACCTGACAACGACGCTCCCCGGCGCAAGCCTCGCGCCGCACGTACACAAGAGCCACGACGAGACCGAGTATGTGATCAGGGGGACGGGCAGGCTGTTCGTGAACGATAAGTGGGTGGATATAGGGCCGGGAAGCGTGCATTTTAATCCAATGGGCAAGGTGCACGGGGCGATCAATAATGGCAGGGAGCCGCTGGTGGTGCTCATCATGTTCACCCCGGCGATGATGGAAACAGACAGGCATTTTGTGAAGTAGCGCAATCCCACCCAGAAATAGAGTACAGCCCGCTCTTGCCGCCGCCGCAGTCATTGGGGCTCAGCGCCCCCTCCACCGGCAAAGCCGGATGGAGCCTCCCCCCTCAGACAGGCAAAGAATATGCGCTTTATACGATTGCGGCGGTCGCGGCCGCAGAGGTTTTCGCGTAGCGCGCGAAGCGCGTTTTGCTCGCGCTTCGCGCAAACAGGAGTTCCGTACCGCGCAGCGTCGCGAGTCCAGCCGCCCGGAGCATTTTAGGCATTTTTCTTCACCAGGTGGCCGTACAGCTCCCGCACATGCTTCACCGGCACCACTTCTATGCCTGGCGGTCGCTCCCCCGCCGGCGGGCAGAAGACCTTCTTGATATGCAATCTCTCGCATTCCCGGAGGCGCATCTCCGCAGCGACGACCCGCCTTATCTCCCCCGTCAGGCCCACCTCCCCGAAGAAGGCCGCGTCGTTCCAGCCCTCATCCCTCTGGCTCGAAAGTATCGATGCGGCGACGGCGAGGTCGACGGCCGGCTCACCGACCTTGATGCCCCCCGTCAGGTTGACGTAGACATCGCGGTCCGAAAAAGGCATACCGAGGGATTTTTCGAGGACCGCCACGAGGATGAAGAGGCGGTTCACGTCATAGCCTATGGAGAGTTTCTTTGGGAAAGAGAAGCTCGTCTTCGGGCATATGGCCTGCACCTCGATCACGAGCGGCCTCGACCCGGTGACGTGGGGAAAGAGCGTGCTCCCCGGCCCGGCCTGGCCCCGCTCCGACAGGAAGTAAAGGGACGGCTCTACGCTGACAAGCCCCGTCTGCCCCATCTGGAAGAGGCCGATCTCGTCAACGGGCCCGAACCTGTTCTTGATCGCGCGGAGCATCCGGCAGGGCATGGTCCTGTCCCCCTCGAAGTAGAGCACCGTATCGACCATGTGCTCAAGTATCTTCGGCCCCGCGATGGCCCCTTCCTTCGTCACGTGCCCTATGAATATATGGGTGATCTCCCGGCTTTTGAACTCCCTTATCAGCCTGGAGCTTACGTCCCTGATCTGGCTCGCGCTCCCCGGCAGAAAGGCCATCCGCGCATTGTAGATCGATTGGATCGAGTCGATGATGATAAGCCCGTAGTCGCCCTTTTCGACCGCTGCCGTGATATCGTCGAGCCGGTTCGTCACGAGGAGCGAGAAAGGCGACTTGAGGCCGAGGCGCTTCTTCCTCCCGGCAAGCTGCCTGAGCGACTCTTCCCCTGAGACATAGAGCACCGCCGCGCCCAGGTCGGAGAGCCTGGCCGCCACCGCGAAGGAGAGGGTCGTCTTGCCGATGCCGGGGTCGCCGCCCAGGAGTATCGACGAGCCTTTCGTCAGTCCGCCACCGAGGACGCGGTCCATCTCGTCGATGCCGAGGGTGATCCTCTCTTCGGCGATCTCCTCGTCTTCGACGATGACGGGGGTCGCTGCCGGCCCGGCGCCGGCGCTTTCCGGCTCCGCCTCGAACTCCCGCATCGTGTCCCAGCCGCCGCACCTCGGGCATTTCCCCACCCACTTCGGGGTCTCGTAGCCGCACGCGTCGCACATGAAGGTCGTCTTGCGCTTACCCATCCTTCTTTCCCTTGCCGGCCTTTTTAAGGAAAGACGCGGCCTCGCAAAGCAGGGCCTCAAGCGCATCCTGCGCCTCCGGCAACTCGTCCGGCGCAACCTCCAGGCTCACTGCTCCGTCGTAGCCCGCCTCCTGTATTGCGTCGAGGAGTCGCTCAAGGGGGAGCTCCCCGGCCCCCGGAAAGAGGTGGCTCCGTTCTGCTGCGTAATCGCTCAGGTGCACATGCCTGAGCCTGCCCGTCTTTGCATAATGGCCGAAAGCGTCGATCGCGTCGTGCTCGAACGTTGCGAGGTGCGTCGTATCGAAGGTGAAGTAGAGGTTCCTCTCCACGCCGAACTTTATCATGTCTTTGAAGTTGTTGAGCAGATACGGCCTTCGCTTGGCCTCCCCTCCCATAAGGGGCATGTTCTCCAGCGCAACGCACGCCTTGCAGCACCCGAGCTCTTTCTGGAAGTCCTTCACCTTCCTGAACCATCGCAGGAATCTAATCTCCAGGTGGAACCATGAGGGCGGGTGGAAAGAGACGACGGGTATGTCGAACTCGTCCGCGAGGCTGACGCTCTTTGCGAGGGCCTGCACCTGGTTGCCCCAGGAGCGCAGCCTCTCGAACGGCACGTGCAGCGCGAGGACCGGCAGGATGGCAACGGCCTCGGCCAGCGTCTCCCTGTACGCCTCATCGTCCAGGTGGCGCTGGATAACGAGGTCGCACCCGTCGAAGCCCGTTTTGCGCGCAATTACGAAGATCTCTTTCAGGGGGAGATGGGAAAGCGAGCCGGTCGAGAGAAGGACCTTATACGATGACAATGCGGTCGTCCACGTCCGAGAGCATACGGTATCCGTTCTTCTCCAATAGCACCGTGTCCTCGATGCCGCTTGCGCCGCCCCTGGGAAAGACCATCTTCGGCTCTATCGCAAAGGTCATCCCTTCCTCCAGCAGATAGTCATGCCTGGGGGCAAGGTAGGGCAGCTCGCTCAGCTCGACGCCGACGCCGTGGCCGAGGAAACGGGTCTTGTATCCGTTATATCCGAGGTAATAAGGGCCGAAGCCCGATTTTTGCGCAAGCTCGACGGAATACTCGAAGAGTGCGGAGGCGGCCGCCCCTTCCACGGCCCTGTCGAGCACCTTGTGCTCTATCTCCCTGCATACTTCATACGCGCGGACGAATCGCTCCGGCATGTGGCCTATCGCGTACATCCTCGTGAGGTCCATGTGATAGCCGTGGTAGTTTATGCCGAAATCGACCAGGATGGGCTCGCCCTTGCGCATCTTCTTGCGGCTCGCGCCGACCGGGAAGGCGGGGGAGAGGCCCAAGCCCCCCATAGGCGAGTCCGACTGGCTCACTATGCTGCCCGTGCTGCCCGATAAGATGTGCCAGGTGTACGGCTCGTAGTTGAGGGACCGCATCCGCAGGAGGCCCTCGTGGCCGAGCGGCTTTGCATAGGCTTCGAGCAGCCCGCCAAGCTCGATCTCGCTCATCCCCTCTCTCAGCAGCTCCGGTATCCGGCCGTATACCTTCTTCGAAATGGCCGCCGCCCTCTCCATGATCCCGATCTCGAAGGGCGACTTTTTCTTCCGCACCGCCTTCGCGAGCGGGGAGGCGTCGGCGAACTCCACGCCCGGAAGGAGGCCCGCGTACCTCATAACCATATTATACGGCATTACGTCGAGCTGGAGGCCGACCCTCTTCATCCCTTTGACGAACGGGCGTATCTCTTCGAGCGACGTGAGGGGCACTACCTCTTCGAGGGGCGATTCCTGCCTTGCCCGCTTCAGCTCCCTTTTGACGAAGAGCACGGGCGCACCCGCGGCGGGCAGAAGCAAAAAGGCGTCCTGCATGGTGCCTGAGAAATAGTAGTAGTCGATCTTGTAATGAAAAAAGGCCGCGTCTAGGCGGCCTTTTTCAATAAGCGGTCTTACTCTCTCGATACGCGCCCGCACTTCGCTCGCGGGCGTCAGGATCATCGCAGACGGATTACTCATCCTTCCACACGGCCTTTCTCTTCTCCAGGAATGCCGTGATGCCTTCTCTTGCGTCCTTCGTTGCCATGCAGCCGTTTAAGTAGATGATTTCTGCGGCGTTCAGCGACTGCGCGAAATCGAGGCTCAATCCAGCCTTGATCGCCTTCTTCGTCCAGAGCACCACCGGCCTGCTCTTGCTGAGCAACTCGCCTAAGAACTTGGCTGCCCCTTCCGCAAAGCCCTCTGTCGGGAAAACCGCGTTGACGAGCCCTATGGCTTCCGCCTCTTTGGCGCTTATGATCTTCCCTGTCAGCAGAAGCTCGTAGGTCTTTTTCAGGCCCATGATCTTCGGGAAATACGCGGCCGCGACGGGCGGGAAGACGCCCACGGCGATTTCCGGCTGGCCGAACCTCGACCTCTCGGAGGCGAGGACCATATCGCAGAACGCGATAAGCTCGCACCCTCCGCCCAGGGCCACGCCGTTCACCAGGGCTACCGAGGGGACGTCGATCTCGACCATGTTGCGGAACATCCTGTGGAACTGGTTGATCATCTCGACCGCTTTGTCCTCCGTGTGGTCCTCGACTGCGGCCCCGCTCGAAAACGCCTTCTCTCCGGCGTGGTTGAAGACGAGAAGCTGCAACGACGCGTCCTTCTTTACGTCCGCGAGGGCCTCGTTGATCTCCCGCATCATCAGTATCGTGAGCCAGTTGAGCGGCGGGGCGTTGAGCGTGATCGTCGCCGTCTTGTCCTTCTTTTCATAGTTTATAAGTTGAAAGGCCATCAGAGTTCCCCCCTTCGTCCGTTCGTCCGGCAGCCGGCCTGCCGGGGCCCGGTCTGCCTCTTTTGTGCCGCTGTAATATTTATCACGACCTGCGCCGCCGCTTCCACATCTTTATGCAGGTCCGCCCAGGCGAAAAAAGGGGGGCGAAAACGCCCCCCTTCTGCTTTCTGTTGCGCTTACTTCGCCTGCGGTTTCCCCATGACTTCTTCCATGAACTTCTCGTCCACCAGTGCGCCCTTGGCGATGAGCTGGCGGTTCTTGATGAAGTCGATGGTGTCCGTGCCCGTGATCTTCTTCGTGTTGAATGCACCGAAGCCGAGGAAGGCCTCGCCCATCATGTTCGTTGCGAGCCAGTACCTGTGGTCGTTCTTCATCGTATCCCAGAAGAACTTCTTCTTCTGCCTGATGCCGTCGACCGATTTCATGAGGCAGCCGGGGAAGAGGTTCGCAAAGGTCCAGATGACGCGGTTGACCTCCGCGTCGAGCAGGCCGAAATCGTAGTCGTTGTTCTTCAGCTTGTCGTTGACCCAGGCCCTCGCTTCCTTGAATGCGTCTCCGGCCTTGTACTCGCCGTACACGATCTTGCCGCCGTCGAGGAACTTGTCCGTGACGACCTGCGGGTTGCGCACCCAGTTGCCCTTGTCGTCCTTCAGGACGGGGAAGACGTTCGTCAGAAGGCCCTTCCACCACATCTTGTAGGCCGTCCACATCTCGCAGCTTACGCAGCTCCACATCGCGTCCTCGATGCTCAGATAGTGGGGCAGGAAGTCGGAGGCGCCGCCGACGGGGGCGGAGCCGTGCCTCGGGCCTGCCTGGCCGAAGATCGCCAGGTCGGAGGTTATCGTGAGGTCGCACGCGGTGCCGATCTCCTGGCCGCCCGCGACCCTCATGCCGTTCACCCGGCAGATGACCGGTTTCTTGCACATGAGGATGGAGTCGACCATGTTGTTGAAAAGCTCCATGTAGGAGCCGTACTCTTCGGGCCTCATGCTGTAGTATTCCGAGTACTCTTTCGTGTTGCCGCCCGTGCAGAAGGCGTTGGGGCCCGTGCCGGTGAAGACGACGGCGACAACCTCGCGGTCCGTCGAGGAGTTCTCGAAACCGGCGATGACGCCCTTCACCATTTCCGTCGTGTAGGAGTTGTACTGGCCGGGGTTGTTGAGGCGTATCCAGGCAGAGTAGAGGCCCGGAACGACGTTCCCCTTGAGGTCCGTCAGGGGCTTTTTTTCATACACGGTGCAGGGGGCTTCCGTACCCCAGTTCTCTTTCCCGTGCCTGTCGTGGTCCTTCATTCCATGTTCTCTTGGCATCCAGCTCAATGACATATGGCTCCCTCCTGGTTATTGTGGATTTTTAGAAATCCGGTTTCAAGACGACCCTTTTTGCCGGTGAACCCGCCTTGTGGATCTCGTCGAACGTTGCGGCTATCGTGCTCATCGGCCGCACATCGACGAACGGGTCTATGACGATCTTCTTCTTCAGCACCATGTCGAGGACTATCGGGTAGTACTCGGGCAGGCATCCCCATGTCCCGATGATCTCGGCGTCGAACGCCATGAGCTTCGACATCATGTACTCGGTCTTCGCCATGCCGAACCCCACCATGATCAGCTTGCCGACAAAGGAGAGGAGGTCGAGAGCGAGGTCCTGGCCGGCCTTTGTCCCCGTTACCTCGAAGATCTTCCATCCCGTGTTGGCAAGGCCCTTGCCTTTGCAAAGGCTTCTCCATTCCCCCACGATGTCCTTGTTGACCTTGTCCACGGTGCTGATGACCGCGTCGCAGCCGTAATCGAGCGCCCTCTTCAGCTTCTCGGGGTTTCTCGCTATGCCGACGACGGTCTTCGCGCCGAGGGCCTTGGCCGTCTGCGCCATGTAGACGCCCACGCCGCCCGTCGCGCCGATGACGATGACGTTGTCGCCCGGCTGGAGGTCGGCCCTCTTCGACGCCTGGTACGGGGTTGTCACTGCGTCGGCTATGACTGAAAGCTGCTCCAGCTTGTACCCCGCCTTGTCCGCGACGAGGCAGAGGTCGATCGACGGCACGGGTATGTGGCTCGAAAAGCCGCCGTAGATGCCCAGGCTGTTGCCGGGCATTTTCTGGGCGAGACACCTGTTGCCCCTGCCCGTCTTGCAGAGGATGCACTGCCTGCAAGGCATGACGGCAGGGATGATGACCTCTTTCCCGATCCACGCTGCATCGCCCGCCACGACCGTGCCGCTGATCTCGTGCCCGAGGGTCAGCGGCGGCTTGCTGACGGTGGGAACTCCGTCATAGAAGTAGCCGAGGTCCGTGTGGCATACGCCGCAGCCGGCGACTTCCACGAGCACCTCGCCTTCCTTGAGCGCCGGTACGGGTATCTCGGTCTTTTCGAGCTTGCCGGCAGTCACCTCGCCCGTCTCCCTGTTCTTGGAAGTCGGCGTCACCATTTGCCATGTTTTGATTGAAGCAGGTACGTCGGCCATAAAAACACCTCCTAATTATTTTTGTTCCAACTCCGTGTGCCTCTTCGATCCCCGATCCTACGTCATTCCGTAGCCGCCATCGACGCACAGGAGCTGGCCGGTGATATACCGCGCATCGTCGGAGGCCAAAAAAACGAATGCCGGGGCAACGTCTTCAGGCTCCGCGTATTTATTGAGCAGTATCCGCCGAAGGTATATCTCTTTCAGCTTCTCGTCGTTCTGCAGCGTGCTGGTCATTTCCGTCGTGACGATCCCGAGGGAGATCACGTTCGCCGTCACGTTGTAGCGGGCAAGCTCCCTCGCCGCCGACTTGGTGAGCGTCACCACCCCGCCCTTCGCGGCAGCGTAATGGATCTGCCCGGTGGTCCCGACGATCCCCGCAACTGAGGTCACATCGATGATCCGGCCGTACTTCTGCTCCATGAAGTACTTGGAGGCCGCCTTGATGCAGTGCCACGGGCCTTTCATCTGCACGTCCACGACCTCGTCCCACAGCTCTTCGGAGAGCTTGTGTAGCATGGCAGGCTTGGAGATGCCTGCGTTGTTGACGAGGATATGGATGGAGCCGAAGCTCTGCACGCAGGTATCCACGATCCTCTGGGCATCCTCCCACTTTGCCACGTCCCCCTGGACGGCCACGGCCTTCCTCCCCATCGCCTCGATCATCCCCACTACTTCCTTTGCAGCCTTCTCGTTGCCCGCGTAATTGACTACGACGTTGGCGCCCTCTTTTGCAAAGGCGAGTGAGATTGCGCGACCTACACCCCTTCCGCCGCCGGTTACCACAGCGTTCTTACCTTCCAGCTTCATGGGAACCTCTCTTTGTTTGTGAAAATTGTAACAAAACTAAAAGCAGATTTTATCCGCAACGGAAAGTTATGTCAAGACAAAACATTTGACCCATCGCCCGGCCGCAAATATGCCGTCTTCCGGCAGGGGGGCTGACGGACTGCGGGGATTTGCGCACCCTCAAAAAAGGCCCGGCTCCGAAACCGGCCCTGCGCGTCAGCCGAGGGCGCGCTCGACCACGCCGGCCAGCGCAATGCAGTGCCTCTCCGTCACTTCGGCCGACGGCCCCTCCACCATAACCCGGCACATGTTTTGCGTGCCCGAATACCTTACGAGCACCCGGCCTTCGTCGCCGAGCGCCTCCTCGACCTCCCGGATCGCCCGGCCTATCTCCGGCACGGAATCGAGGCTCGGCTTTCTCTTCACGCTTACATTGACGAGCTTCTGGGGGAAGACGTCCATCATCGCCCGAAGCTCGGACAACGGCTTGCCCGTCCTCGCCATCGCAGCGATCAACTGCATGGCGGTGATGATGCCGTCCCCGGTCGTATGGTGGTCGAGGAAGATCGTGTGCCCAGATTCCTCGCCGCCGACCGCGCCGCCGAGACGGATCATATCTTCGAGGACGTACCTGTCGCCTACGGTCGAGGCGTAATGGGTGAGGCCGTGCTTGCGGCAGGCGACCTTCAGGCCGAGGTTGCTCATGATCGTGCTCACGATGAGGTTGTTTTTCAGCCGGCCCTGCCCTTTCAGCACGAGGCCACAGAGAAAGAGTATCTGGTCGCCCGTCAGGCTTACCCCCTTCTCGTCTACGGCGATCAGGCGGTCGCCGTCTCCGTCGAAGGCAAGGCCGAGGGCCGCGTGCGTCTCGACGACCTTTTTGCTCAAGTCGTCCGTGTGCTGGGAGCCGCAGCTTTCGTTGATGTTAAGGCCGTTGGGCGCGTTGTGGATGACCTCGACCCGGGCGCCTAGCTCCGTAAACGCGATGGGCGCGACCTTGTAGGTGGCGCCGTTGGCAACGTCCAGCACGATCTTCATCCCCTCCATCGAGAGGTCGCCGGGGAAGGTATTCTTCACGAAGACGATATACCGGCCGTTCACGTCTTCCATGCGGAACGCCTGCCCCATCTCGTGCGCAGGCGGCAGGTGGCGCTCCAGCTCGCCGCTGAAGATGAGGCGCTCAAGGGCGGCCTCTTCCTCGTCGCTCAGCTTGAAGCCGCTCCCGTTGAATATCTTGATCCCGTTGTCTTCATATGGGTTGTGGGAGGCGGAGATCACTATGCCCGCGTCGGCCCTCATGCTTTGCGTGATGTACGCTATGCCCGGCGTAGGCAGGACGCCGACCAGATAAGGGTGGCCGCCCATCGAGGTGATGCCTGCCTCCAGCGAGCTCTCAAGCATGTACCCTGAGATGCGGGTGTCCTTGCCTATGATTATCCGCGTCCGGTGGCGCTGCTTTCGCAAAAGGTGGGCGACCGCCTGTCCGACGCCGAAGGCGATCTCCGATTTCATGGGGTAGCGGTTCGCCTCGCCCCTTATGCCGTCAGTCCCGAATAGCTTCCCCATCGAGGGCGTTCCTCCAAAAAATTGACACTCCGTTCGATGCCCTTTGTCCGTACGTCCGCCGCCGGCGATGACAATATTATAAAACAAAAGAAGCGGCAACGGTGATTTTTCGGCATGGGAAATCGGATGTACATAAGTCTCGTCTCTATGTATAATTGTATTTGATAAAAAGGACGAGGCGAGGCAAATGGACGCTCCGTGGCGCATTACGAAGGAAAAAGTCGAGCAGGCGTTGACGAGGATCGTGGAGGTGAGCAAGCCGCGCAAGGTCATCCTCTTCGGGTCATACGTCAGAGGCATGGTTGACAGGAACAGTGACCTTGACATACTGGTCGTCACCGCCGACGACATCGGGAGACCCGAGAGAAGAAAGCGTCAGGATACGGCGCGCCCTGCGGGGAATCAATATGCCGATGGATATCCTCGTTGTGCCGGAAAGCACCCTCGACGCCGTGTCGGACACGTCGGGTCTGATTTACCGGGAAGCACTTCAGGGCGGAAGGGTGGTCTATGACGCCGCCGGGTAGAGGCGTTCCGACTTTGTCCTCTGAGTGGCTGCTCCATGCCGCAAGCGACGTCGCGCTTGCCATTGCAGGGCAAAAGGAAAAAGGGGTGCTGCCTCACCAGATATGTTTCCATGCGCAACAGGCGGCGGAGAAAGCACTTAAGGCAGTTCTCCTCCACCACAAAATCGAATTTCCATTGACCCACGATCTAACCCAGCTCCTCGGTCTCCTCGAAGAAGCCGGCATTCCGGTCCCTCCGGACTTTTCCGCCGTAGATACCCTCACCCCTTACGCCGTTGAGACGCGTTATCCCGGCTCGCTCACCGCAATACGGAAAGAAGATGTGGACACCGCCATTCTGCTTGCTCAAAAAGTCCTGAGCTGGGCCGAGCATGATGTCGGCCGGAGCTTGAGGGTTGTCTAGCCCGCTGCTTTTAACGGTTCCTTATCGAAGGTAAAGATCTCCGCCTTGCGGGCCTTCGCCCTGGCGGCAAGGAGGCAATCGACGAAGTCGAGACCGGTCCGGCCGAACAGACGGAGGGCCTCCAGGTACTCGGAGCGGCTCTTCCTTGCAATGCCTTTATAAAGAAGAAAGGCGCTCAGGGTCTCGACGGTCTTCTCCTTCGGCACCCGGTAGTACTTCAGCAGCACGTAGACGGCCTCCGCCAGCACGCCCTCGGTAATCTCGACAGCCTGCTCGCCCGTCCGCACCCGCGCGAAAAAGCCCTCCGCCTTTGCATAGAGGTCGGGGACATCCTTCAGCAGGTACCGGAGAATGGCGTTCGTATCGACGAGGACGACCTTATTTTTTTGCCTTCTCATCGGCCACTTCTTCCCAGACCCTCTTGCGTATTTCCCTGAGCGGCATGTGCTTGGCGGCATATTTCGCGAGCGCCCCGCCGACGCTCCTGACGGGCCTTATGATTACGCTATCGCCCGATACGACGAACTCGACCGTAGCGCTGTCGAGAAGGCTCCTCACCTTCTTGGGGATCGTCACCTGTCCCTTGGAGGTAATCTTGGCTGTTATTTCCATTACTCTCTCCATCATCATTACTTATCACAATAGTAATGCATTGTCCTGGAGCATGTCAAGGGGTTTCGATACCGCGCATTGAAACTGCGCGGTTTTTATGTTAAATGATGCTGTCCGCCGGTCTTTTCGAGAGGGAAAAAGGCAAGCCGGACAGAGAGGAATGATGGGCGTTTCGCTTTTGGAAGTCAGGGACGTGAGCTACGCGCTCAACGGGAAGAAGATACTGGAGCGCGTCTCGTGGACGGTAAGGCGTGGGGAGCACTGGGCGATCCTCGGGCCGAACGGGGCAGGGAAAACAACCCTCCTCAAGATCGTCTGCGGCTACCTCTGGCCCAACGCAGGCGGGAAGGTGTACCGGAACGGCGAGTCGTCGATCGATATGGGCGTGCTGCGCAGGAGCATCGGCTGGGTCACATCGACCCTCTGTGCCGACATACCGGCGCGCGAGCCTGTCCTCGACACGGTGGTCTCGGGCAAGTACGCGCAGCTCGGCCTATGGGCGCTCCCGTGGGAAAAGCCGACCCCTGCCGACACGGCTGCCGCCCGCAGCCACCTTTCCGCCCTCGGCTGCGCCCGCCTGGCGGGCCGGACGTTCGCCAGCCTCTCCCAGGGAGAGCAGCAAAAGGTGCTGATCTGCCGCTCCCTCATGGCCGCTCCTTACCTCCTCATACTCGACGAGCCGTGCGCAGGCATGGACCCCGGCGCAAGGGAGACGTTCCTTGCCGCCCTTTCGTCCCTCGGAAAGAAGGGCGACCTCCCGGCGCTCGTCTACGTAACCCACCACCCGGAGGAGATCCTCCCGATCTTCAACCGCACCCTCGTCCTTTCAAAAGGGAAGGTCGCGGCTAGGGGGGAGACGGGGGCGATCCTCACGCCGCCCGCCCTCAAGCGCCTGTACGGGGTCTCGGTCGAGCTTATCGAAAGGAACGGGCGCTACTGGCCCGTGCCCAGGTGAGCCGCCAGGGGCCGCCCCTTCGTTGCCGCCTGCCCCTTCGGT
The DNA here is from genome assembly GCA_963835595.1 of uncultured delta proteobacterium. Classification (GTDB taxonomy): domain Bacteria; phylum Desulfobacterota; class Syntrophorhabdia; order Syntrophorhabdales; family WCHB1-27; genus CAWEPK01. Next base: position 1,421,850 of record CAWIGL010000002.1, read on the forward strand.
GACCCGGCCCCCGCCCGGCCCTTCGCTTGAGCCGCCCGGCCGGTTGGCCGCTCGCAGCCCGTCTCGACGGTATTGTCGAACCCGCCCTGCCCTTTCGACATTCTTTTCCGCGCGCAGCAAAGCCCAGGGGATGCGCGAGGCAGAATTTAACCTGTAATTCCGGCTCTTTCCGCCCCGACGACGCTCGTGGCACGCCCATTGCTATCCTTATATATCCAAAGAGAGAGCGAACGTGCTTTTGTCGATAAAGCGATATTCCTCGGTAGCCGACCTGTTGGGCATCTGGAAAATGACGCAGCTCTGGAACGTGTTGTGTCAGGTGCAGCAGGTATGGATATTCAGGCAGTCCCTTCTCCTCGCGATCCCCCTCCTCATTGACGCCGGGAAGATCGCCCAATGGAGAAGGAGATGGAAGTCCCCAAGGACGTCCCACGTCTTTCCCCTTGCTCAGGGTGTGGGGTTGGCAGAATTAGCGCAACCAGGTTTCGCACGTAAGCCAACCCCGTACCCTTCCTCCCCATTTTTGGCGCCTGCGGCAGGCGCCCTGAAGGCCCTCGCAGGGGTGCGCTCTTTTCTCTGCGGCCTGCTGCGCCGTTTTCCCTCCAGCGGCTTCCCCGGCCGCTTCCTGCTCAGGCTCGTCCACATCGAATAGATGCACCCGGCAGGCCGGCCTTCCCCATGTCCCGTGCCTTCGCCCATGCCTTCGCATTGACACGCCCCCCGATTTAACTACCTTTTGATGTAGGTGCTGCATGGCACGGAAGGCCCGCAGGAGAAGATTCGAGGAAGAACGGCCGTTGCCCGTTCCCGACGAGCAGCGGTCGGACGACGAGCTGCGAGCGGGCCGCGCCGGGGCCGCCGGGGCCGCGCCCAGAAAAATTTTCAAGCATCAGGGAAGAAAAACGGAAAGATCGGAGTCTTATATGGTGTCAGGCGTACTATGAGCGCAGACGAGAGAACAGGTGCATTGCCGGGGATCGAGGGATTCAGGGGTGAGGACTGCCTCGATTCCGCGACGCTCGGCCTTTTCGCCGAAGGGAAGCTGCACGAGCAGAAAAAGGAGGCCGCCGCAGGCCACCTCCTCGCATGTCCCTATTGCCTCAAGCAGCTCAACGACATGATGGAGATGCTCTATTGCGAGAAGCTTCCCAAAAAGCTCTCGCCGAGGCTTGCCGGGAGGCTCAGGAGGCTCTGCCCGGAGGCGGGGGAAAAAAGGTCCCGGAGCGGCATAAGGCAGAGGCTCACCGAAAAGCTCAAGGCCCTGTTCGCATCCTCGTCCAGTTGGCGGCGATACGGGGCAATCGGCGTGGCCGGCGCGTTCGTCGCAGTCGTAGCCTGTCTTTCCTTCATCTTGAGGCCTGCGCCCTCGACGTCGGCCGGTCCCCGGATCGACTCCCGCTCCTTCGTCAACGTCCAGGCCCTCGACACCGAAGGGAGGGTCGTAAGGGCGACAGCAGGCGTCGTTGTCGACCCGGGGGGGATTCTGGCGTCGAGCCTCCACCCCCTCGCCGGAGGGAGCGTCATCCAGGTAACGCTCAAGGACGGCAAGACCTACCGGACTGCCAGCGTGTGGAAGGACGAGGACAGGGACCTTGCTGTCATGAAGATAGACGACGAATCGCTCCCCCCGATGCCCATCGGGGACATAGGCCGGGGGGTCGTCGGGCAGACCGTCTTGCTCGTGCCCGACCGTTACCCGGCAGACCGGCGCTTCAAGGAATCGGTCGTGCGCGCGCTAAGCGCGGTTCCGGGGAGGCGCAGGGGGGGTCCGATCCGCTACATCCAGCTCTCGACAGCAGGGGCGAAGGGCGCAGGGGAAGCTATAATAGACAGGCAGGGGAAGCTGCTCGGCCTCGTCATAGCGCAGGAGAAGGGCGCGAGCCTTGCGGTGCCCGTCGGCGACGCGGCCAGGCTGGCCCAGGAAGGCAGGGCAGTGCCGGTGGCCGAGCTGAAGGGCATGAAATTTTCCCAGGAGGCCCTCGACCTGTACATGAAAGGGATACTTGCGCGCGACGGCGAGCAGTGGGACGAGGCAATCGACTGCCTCAAGAAGGCGGTCGGCGCTCAACCCGAACCTGGCGGGCGCCCGCATGGAGCTTGGCTACGCGTACTATAAAAAGGGCCTGTACGACCTGGAGAGCGGGGGAATACGAGGAGGTGCTGAAGATCGACCCCCGGAACGGGGAGGCCCTCTTCAGCCTTGCAATGTGCCTCCAGATGAAGGGGGAATACAAGACGGCAATAGAGAATTATGAAAAAATCATCGCCGCGGACCCGAAGGACGCAGAGGCGCAGTACCAGATCGGCCTTGCCCAACTGGCCCTGGGCAACAAAAAGAAGGCGATGGCCGTCTACGACAGGCTCAAGGCGCTCGATGCCGGCTATGCCGATATGCTGCGGCGGCTCATAGGCCGCCAGGACAGACTTGATCTTCCTGACCGAATATGTTCGGTCAGGGCTGACTTCGTCTTCCTGACCGAATATTCCTTGATCTTCTCTTTCACCCGCGCGTACCTGGACGCGACCGTGCCGAGGGAAATGCCCAGGATATCGGCAATCTCCCTGTCTTTATAGCCCTCCATCTTCATAAGGAGCACCTGCCTCGTCTCCAGCGGGGAGCCTTCGAGCACCGTCTTTATGATCTGCATCTGCTCGTCCCGCTTCGTCCCGGCGGTGTACCGCTCGCCCCCTGGTCCGTCGTCGCCTGCGCAGACCCCAGCCCGTCCCGGTCCCTTTCCTGGTCGAGGGAGAGCCGCCCCCTCCAGTCCCTCTCCGAGCTCAGGTACGTGCGCGCCTCGTTCAGCACGATCTGTTTGAGATAGGCGAGGAACTCGTACCTGGTCGAGCCGCGGAAATTCTTCAGCCCTCCCTTGAGCAGCTTGGAAAACGTATTCTGGATGATGTCTTCCTTCTCCTGCGGGGACAGGTCGGGGACCGCCCGGTTCAAGATGTTCATTGCCACGGGCGCGTATTCAGTGAAAAAGACCTTCCAGGCAACGCCGTCAGCCGAAAGACAGGCCTTTATGACTGAAAGCACGTCCTCGATCATGTTATCCGCTATTTTACAGCGGGGATGGGATATTTGAAACAGAAATCTCTATCTGGGGCCAATTGTCTCATCCGGGGACGGTCATGCCCTTCCGGGTCCTTCCGCGCAGACTCGCTGGCATAAGCCTCCGGGCGTTATCCGTCGGACCCGATGTTGTTGTCCATGGCATCCACAGGCATTGACTCCTCCGCCTTCGGCAGGCGGTCGGTCGGCCTGGCCCACCAGACGTAAAAGGTGGGCAGCAGGAAGACGCTGAGGATGAGGTCGGTGATCAGGCCGCCGACGATGACGATGGCGAAGGGCCGCTGGGAATCGGACCCTATGGCGTGCGACATGGCGGCCGGCAGGAGGCCGAGGGTCGCCACGAGCATAGTCATCATGATCGGCCTCAGGCGGCGCGTCGCCCCTTCGATGGCTGCGTCGATGATCGAATAGCCCCTTGCGCGCAACTGGTTGATGTAGACGACCATGACGACGCCGATCTGGACGGAGACCCCGAAGAGGGCGAGGAAGCCCACCCCGGAGGAGACGCTGAAGTGCGTGCCGGTCACGAGCAGCGCCAGAAGGCCGCCTATGGGCGCCATAGCAAGGGTCACGAGGTTGAGGCAGGCCCATTTGGCAGAGCCGAAGGCAAAATAGATGATCATGAATATGAGGAAGATCGTCAGCGGGCACGATAACGGCAAGACGCGCCTCGGCCCGCTTCTGGCTCTCGTACTCGCCCATCCAGCTTATCGAGTAGCCGGGCGGAAGCTTAACCTGCTTTGTTGACCTTCTCTATCGCCTCCTCGACCGTGCTGCCCAAGTCGCGGCCGCGGACGCTGTACTTGATGGCCACATAGCGCCTGTTCCCCTCCCGGTAGATCTCGGCGGCGCCGTCTCTCGTCTCCACCTTGCAGAGCTGGGCAAGGGAGACCCTTTCGCCCGAAGGTGAAAGGAGGCGGATGTTCTCAAGGGCCTCCTTCGTGTCGCGGTACGCCGGAAGGTAGCGCATGACGAGGTCGTAGCGCCGCTCGCCCTGGAGCACCTGGCGTGAGGGCGTTGCCGCCCGGCGGCCGTCTGGATGGCGTCCTGCACGTCGGCGACGTTGATCTGGTAGCGGGCGGCCTGCTCGCGGTCGACGACGAAATTGAGGTTCGGCTGGCCGACGACGCGGAAGAGCCCGAGGTCCTTGATCCCTTTCACGTGCCTCATGATCGCTGACGACCTCGTCGCCTTTTTCCTCCAGCACCCGGAGGTCGTCGCCGTAGATCTTCGTGGCGAGCTGCCCCTTCACCCCGCTGACCGCCTCTTCCATGTTGTCCTCGATCGGCTGGGAGAAGTTCCAGATGACACCCGGCATCTTCCTGAGCTCCCGGTTCATGGCGGCGATAAGCTCCTCCTTGTCCTTGTGGAAGACGGGCCGCCACTTTCCCTTCGGCTTCAGGTTGACGCAGTATTCCGTGTTGAAAAAACCCGTGGTGTCGAGGCCGTCGTCGGGCCGCCCCACCTGGCTCGTCGTAATCGTGACCTCCGGGAAGGAGGCGAGCACCACCCGCGCCTGGTTGGCCACCCGGATGCCCTCGGTCGGCCCGGTGCTCGGCGCGAGCGTGCCGCGCACCCAGATCGCGCCCTCGTCGAGGTGGGGCAGGAATTCCGACCCTATGACATCCGCTCAGCGCCAGGTAAGTGCTCGCGCACAGGGCGAGCCCCGCGACCGCGGTCATTACCTTGGGGCGGAGGACGGACCAGGAGAGGGCCTGGCGGTAGTGGCCCGTGAGCCAGACAACCACCGGGTTGTGCCACTCCGGCGTCTCCTTCTTGAACAGGAAACTGACGAGGACGGGCGCGATCGTGATGGAGAATATCATGGCGCCCAGGAGCGCGAAGCCGACCGTCCAAGCCATGGGCTTGAAGAGGCGGCCCTCGACGCGCTGAAGGGTGAAGATCGGGATATAGCCGCTTATGATGATGGCTATGGCGTAAAAGACGGGCCTCTGCACCTCATGTGAGGCGGCCCGGATCCGGTCCATGACCGTGGAGGCAGGGTCCTTGTGGCCAAGGTGGCGGATGATGTTCTCCACCATCACGACCGTCCCGTCGACGACCATGCCGAAGTCGAGGGCGCCTAAGGACAGAAGGTTCGCCGGTATCTTCCGCAGGTCGAGGCAGATCGACGCGAAGAGAAGCGAAAAGGGGATCGTCAGCGCGACGATGAGGGCGGCCCGGATATTCCCCAGAAAGAGGAGAAGCACGACAGTGACGAGGATGAGACCTTCCGTAAGGTTATGGAGGACCGTGTCGGGTCGTATAGTGGACGAGGTCGCTCCTGTCGTTGAACGGCACGACCTTGACGCCGGCAGGCAGGATGCGGCTGTTCAGCTCCTCGACTTTCTCGTGGACGGCCTCCAGGGTCGAGTCGAAACTGGCGCCTTTCCGCATGAGGACGATGCCGGAGACGACGTCGTCGTTGTCGATGATCTTCCCGTCTTCCCGATGGATGGCCCTGCCGAACTGGCCGAGGCGTATCTTCGGGCCCTGGGAGACGACAGCGATGTCCTTGATGCGCACGGGCGTGCCGTTCTTCGTCGTGATGACCGTATTCTCGATGTCTGCCCGTCGTGCGCACGAGCCCGACCTCGCGCACGTTGATCTGCTGCATGCCCGCCTCGATGAAGCTGCCGCCGGCGTTCACGTTGTTGTTCGCGAGCTGCTGCTCCACCTGGCCTATGCGAAAGGCCGTAAGAGACGAGCTTCGCCGGGTCTACGCGCACCTGGTACTCCCTCGTGGGACCGCCGAAGCTCGACACGTCGACGACGTTGGGGACGGACTTGAACTGCTTGACGAGCACCCAGTCCTGGAGGGACTTCAGCTCCATCGCGTCGTAGGCGGGGTTCGTGCTCCTGAGCGTATAGAAGTAGATCTGGCCGACGGGGCTGAAATCGGGGCCGATATTGGGCTGGAGGCCCTGCGGGAGGCTCACCATCGAGATGCGCTCCAGGACCTTCTGCCTGTTCCAGTCGTTGCTGGAGTCGTCGTCGAAGATGAGGATCACGACGGACAGGCCGGCAAGGGAGACGGAGCGGAGGTGGGTAAGCTGCGGTATCCCGTTCATGGCCGTCTCCAGCGGGATAGTGACCTGCTGCTCCACCTCCTCGGCCGCCCTGCCGGGCCACTGCGTGATGACCCAGGCGTAGTTGTTCGCCACGTCGGGATACGCCTCGACGGGAAGGTGGTGGAAGGCGATGACCCCGCCGAAAAACAGCAACACGGCCAGGGCGAGGACCAAAAGCCGGTTATTCAGGGCAAAATCGACTACGGCCTTTATCATCTTTACTGCTCCGCCGTCGCCTGGAGCGCCAGCGCGTTTACAACCACCTTCTGGCCCGGGTTTATCCCCGTTACCTCCTGCATGTTGCCGGCGAGCATCTTCCTGCCCCTCACCTCGACGCGTCTGAACTGGCCCGCTGCCTCGGGCACGTACACCCAGTCGCGGTCGTGGAGGTGGAGGACCGCGCTTGAGGGCAGGGTCGTGAACGTCTGCTGCTCCTGCCCGTAGAAGGTAGCAGTGACGAACATCCCGATGCTCATCTTGCGGCCGGGGTTGGGCATCTCCAGCCGGACCTTCGCCGTGCGGATATTCGGGTCGAGGATGGGGCCTATATTGCTGATCCTGCCTTTGTAGACCTTGTCCGGGTAGGCGTTGAGGCGGACATCCGCGTAGTCGCCGATGCGGACGAAGGAAAGGTTGTTCTCGTAGACATCGCACATGATCCAGACATCGTCGAGGTTGGCGATGGTGAAGAGGTTGGGCGAGTTGTCGAGGGTCTTCACGCCCGCCCCTGCCGTCACGTTCTGCTCTATGATGATGCCCGATATGGGGGAGTAAACATCGACGATCCCGTTGGGGTGGTCCTTGAGGTCCGTAACGCCCAGTATCCTGAGGGCCTGGACGGTGGCGTCGAGGACGACGAGGTTCGACTGTTCCGCCTGCTCGGCTATCTCCAGGTCCTTTTTTGCTATCGCCCCCTTGTCGAAAAGGAGCCTTGCGCGCTCGACCTGGAGTTGCGTAAGGTGCTCGCTTGAGACCGCGTTACGGTAGGCCGCGTAGGCAGTTGACACGTCGTTGCTCCTCACCCTCATGAGAAGCTGACCCTTTTTCACGGTGTCGCCCAGCCTCGCCTTTACCTCTACGGCACGGCCGGAGGCCAGCGAGATGGCGGGCACCGAGCGGGCGATGTCGGGGGCGACGACGCCCGTCACGGTCAGCTCCGGCGCTGCCTTGTGCTCTCCTGCCGTAGCGAGGGGGAACTGCTCCGGATGGGCTACCCTGAAGACGGTCGAGTCCTGCTCGCGCTCGACCTGGGCCGGGGGGGGCGCCCCCCGGTCGGCATCCACCTTCTGGCCGCACGAGGCCAGAAGAAGGGGCAGAGTAAGGCAGGAAAGTGCTGCAAGAGCCATCCGTTTCATTCAATGACCTCCCGGCCTACCGCCAGGTTCATCTGTGCGGCGGCCGCCAGATAGGAGCCGACCAGGTTGAGATAGGCCGTCTGCACGGCCCGGTAACCGCGCGTAGCGTCGAGAAAATCGAGAAGGGACGCCCCGCCGCGCTCGTAAGAGAACGTCATCGTCTCCCTGACCGTCGCCGCCTGTCTGAGGTACTGCGCTCTGTACGGCTTCAGAAGCGTGACGGTGCTCGTGATGACGGCATAGGCGGAGTCCACGTCGCTGTAAAGCTGCGCTTCGGTGGCGGCGAGCAGCCTTTCGTTGCGCGTGATGTCGAGGTTCGTGCGGAGTATCTCCCCCTGGTTCCTGTCGAAGATGCGCAAGGGGATGCTTACCGAGAACCCCACGTACCCGTAGCCGTAGGCCCCCCCGGAGGTCTGCGGCAGGCGGCCGCCGTCGAGCGAGACGGTCGGGTCTGTCGAGGCGTTCGCCTTCGCAAGCTGATGAGCGCTCCTCGCCTGCTCGATGGACTGGGCCGCTGCCTTGAGATCGGGCCTCGTCTCGAGGGCGGTCTGGCGGAGGTCGGTGAGGGGCGCGAAGGCCTCCGAGAAGTCGAAAGGCCCGGTCACGTCGAACTGGTCGACGGGCGTCCTGTCGTTCATGAGCATGAGGAGCTGGATCTTGGCAGTCCTCAAGTTGACCGCCGCTGTCTGCAGGTCGGATTCGTAGGTGACGCGCTGAAGCTGGAGGCGGTCCAATTCCACCTTCGCGATGTCCCCCACCCTGAACCGCTCTTTGCTGACATCGAGGACGCGGTCGTAATAGGTGAGGTTATCTCTGGCCAGGGCGAGGATCGCCTTCTGCTGGAGGACCTGTATGAAGGCGCTCCGCAGCGTGAAGATGAGCGTCCTCTCCTGGTCGGCAAGCTGCGATACCGCGACGGCCGTGCCCTTCCTCGCAGTCTCCAGCCTCAAGCCCCGCTTGTTCATCCGCTCGATAAGATAGGAAAGGGCGACGGAGGGCTGGGCGTCCTGGAAGGAGCCGTACGACTTGAAGGGGTGGATGTAGTCGGCCCCGGCCGTGAACTGCGGGTTCGGGCGCATATACGCCGTGATCTCCTGCGCCTTGGCCTCCTCTATGCCCATCCGCGCCGCCAGCAAGGTCGGGTTCGTGGCGATGAACCTGGTCTTTACCTGCTGCCACGTGAGCGGTCCGGCTGCGTCGGAAAACGGGGCCAGGAAGAAAAGAAGAATAGGCAATGACAGGGCCGCAGACAAGGAAAGCCTTATTTTCATGGGCGTCTCCTCATGCACGACGACATTATGCAAGAATTATGCACAAGTCTCCTCTCACCAGCGCTGCCAGTAGCCGGGGACCCATACGGGCCGGCAATATTCGGGCGTGCAGCTCTCCGTCCAGTATCCGGGCACCCACACCGGATAGGCATACGCACCATAATAGCCGTAATACGGCCAGCCGTATGCCCCGCCCCACGCATAAGGCCGGCCTCCCCAACGGCTCCCGCCGTGGAAGGCGTAACCCCCGCCGCCGAAGGCATGACCGCCGCCGTGGCCCCCGTGGCCGCCGCCTCCGTGGCCTCCCCGCGCCGAGGCCGTCCCCGAAAAAATAAAGAAAGAAAGCACAAGCATGACGATGACAAACACCTTCTTCATCTTCCGTCCCTCCAAAGGATTACCACCCAAAACCCGGTCCGTCGCCATTCTCTTGAGCGGCGGCGCCCAAAATTTTGTGCTAAAAGATTCGCGTTGTCTAAGGAAAAGGCGCGTTGGCTAAATTGCGGTGGGCGGAGGGCCCCGGTATATCTGGGGAGGCGTCGTCGACTTGTTGCTGAGCCACATTGCGGGCGAAAGGGGGAGATACTCTACAGCCCTGAATACGTCCAGCTCTACCTTGTCGTTGACTGCGACGGCAAACTCGATCGTGCCGTCGATGATAGTGGGCAGCTTGGCATTCAACCCCCCGTGCTCGCGGGCGTGGGACTCGACCGTCAGGATGCTCAATAGAAAGACTACCCCAAGCACAATGGTAATAGTCTTCAGCGGCCGTTTGCCGTCCATTGCCCTCCTTCGCTTGCGCCCGATTACACTTATACGATGATCGCCGGAAAAAGTCAATAGCTACAATGTTGTAGGACTCACAAGCGCCCGCGCGGGGCCGGCTTCCGCCGCCCGGTCGCCGACGATTGGCGGGCGTCCTGCGTCAACGAGTTGACGGACCTTGACAATTTCGACCCCACCTCCGGCTTCCCTGCGTACAAGGCGCTCCTCTGCGAAGGCGGTCCGCTTCGTCTCATGCAGGTAGAGAGCGCGCGTTATGCCCGTTTCCGCCACATGCATCCCCCTTGCCGCGCCTTTGCTGCCCGTATTGCGTAAAGGGCCAAAGGGGGTTAGAATAATTTCCCATGTCTGTGATGGTCCGCGCGTATACATACGAGGAATATATGGAGCGCGTCCGCGCGTTCCACAGCTTCGCCGCGCCGGGGGTGCTCATCGGCGGCTTCATGGTGGACCTCGCGTACCGGCGCCTGCCCGGGAACGGCCTCTACAATGCCCTCTGCGAGACGCCAAAGTGCCTGCCCGACGCGATACAGCTTCTCACCCCCTGCACCGTCGGCAACGGCTGGCTCACGGTCATCAACCTCGGCCGCTACGCCCTGAGCTTCTATGACATATCGACGGCCAAGGGCGTGCGCGTCTTCGTCGACACCGCCATGCTCGATAAATGGCCTGAGATCAAGGCGTGGTTTTTCAAGGGCAAGGCGAAGAAGGAGCAGGACTACGACCTCCTCGTGAGACAGATCGGCGAGGCTGCGGGCGCCATCTGCGGCGTCCGGCCCATAGAGGTCCCGAAGCGGTTCACGCAAAAGGCCCACAGGGGAGAGTTTGCCGTCTGCAAGGGCTGCAAAGAGAGCTACCCGGCAGCAGACGGGGAGCTGTGTCTCGGCTGCCAGGGCGGAGACCCTTACGTCCGGCCGAAGAAGCGATAACGTCTATCGTCGCACAATACGGAAAAAACAGGTCAGAAGGCGGCCTTCAGCTTCTTGACGAGGGCGATATTCTCAAGGTGGCCCGTCTGGCGGGCGGTGATCTTGCCTATGACGGGGCGGGCGGAAAGGTAGAGGTCGCCGATCAGGTCGAGGATCTTGTGCCTTACGAACTCGTCGGCGAACCTTAGCTCCGTGTTTATCACCTCCCCGTTGTTGAGGAGTATGACGTTGCTCATGACGCTGCTTACGCGGCTCCCCGCGGCAAGGCCCATCTTTTCGAGCCTTTCGAAGTCCTTTATGGAGCCGAAGGTGCGGGCCGGGGCTATCTCTTTGAGGAAGGCCTCCCTGCCCCCCCTGAAGAGATACTGCTGCCTGCCGATGGGGCGCGGCTGGTCGAGGGTGTAGTCGATCTCGAACTCATCCGAAGGCTCTATCGAAAGGTACTTGTCGCCCGGCAGGTTGGCAAGCTCTATGCGCTCGCCGACTACGAGCGGCTCTATGCCCTGGCTCTGCTCTATGATGCCCGCTTCGTCCATGTTCGTGCAAATCTCGCGGGCAGAGCCGTCGAAGATGGGCACCTCGTCGCTTATCTTCACGAGGAGGTTCGTGATGCCGTACATGTGGCAGGCGGCCAGAAGGTGCTCTACGGTCCTTATCGTGCAGGTCTTCCCCTTTATCGAGGTTGCGTTCCCCGATGAAAAGGCGTAGTCGATGAAGGCGGGTATGCGCTCGCCCTCCGGCACCTGCTCGAAGATAATGCCCGTGTCCGGCGGCATGGGAAAAAGTATCATGCCCGTCTTCACGCCGGAAAAAAGTCCCATCCCATAGATTACGACGCTCTTGCCGATCGTCTTCTGCCTGCACGCCTCCAGGCCCTTCGCGATCTCGATCCGCACCTCGTCGCCCGTCTTCTCCTTGCCGTTCGCTTTTCCGGCAAGCCCCCTGGCGATCACCTCAAGCACCTTGTCTATCGACAGCGGCTTTTCGAGGAAGTCCGTCGCCCCCATCTTGACGGCCTCCACGGCGGTCGAGATCGTGCCGTGGCCGGAGATGACGATGACCACCGCGTCGTGGTCCCTCTCGCGGACGAGCCTCAATACCTCCAGGCCGTCCATCTCCGGCATCCATATGTCCAAAAGGACTATCCGGGGCTTCACCTTCTCGAAGAGGGCCAGCCCCTCCTTGCCGTCCCTGGCGGAGGAGACATCGAACCCTTCATCGGTAAGGATCGAGGAAAGGCTCTCCCTGATCGGCTGCTCGTCGTCGATGATGAGGACCTTCGTCATGCTTCCCCGATAACCTTTAAATAGATGTACTGAAGGACTACTGCGAGGGACTCCAGGTCGAGGTAAGACGAGGCAGAGGCGTCGAAGAGGAACTGGAACGACGCGGGGAACTCCTCATCGCTGTCCCAGAAAAGGCATAGCACGGGCAGCTTCGGAAGGGGGTGGACTACCAGCGCCACGTCCCCGGCTACGCCGCTTGCTGCCTGGACAGCCCCGAGGGCGGAGAGCCGCTCGCCCAGGAGGCTGCGCTTCCCGGAGAATCCTTGGGCGATCTTGTCCTCGATATTCGCCTTTATGAACGAATAGAACCGGCCGCCATCCTTCAGGTCCCGGTATGGCAGCCACTTCCGGCCGACGGGCTCTCTGCCTGCCTGCAGCAGGTAGCGCGCAATAAGGATGGCCCCCATGAAATCGACCTTCTGCCCGTCCATATATGCGCCGTCGGCCCGGACGACGCAGTCGCGGCCGAAAAGGGGGATGCAGGCAAAGCCTTCCCGCAGGCTCCCGGACAGAAGCGGCGCGCTAGCGGCCGCCCCCTCCTTCTCCACCTGGACGAGCAGCTCCGCGCAGACCTTATCGTAATTCGATTCCCCGTCGGTCACGAACATACGGTATTCTAAATAAAAGACCGGCCGTTTACAAGTGCAATCCAACGGGCCGCCCAGGGCAGAAGAACGGTTCGTATAATAAATTCGTAAAAGCTGGAACCCGACATTGCGGACGTTGGGAGAGCAAGGAGGAGTGGGTAGTGATAGCGCCTACTACTACTCGCAAGCAGATGAGAACAGAAGGTGAGGATTACCACGTGCAATAGATAAACCACGCGATACAGTATCCACAGCTTCTGATTACTGTGGTTCGGCAATGTTTTCCTTAGGGGTAACGAAGGGGACGTAGGGTAACGAAGGGTAACGAAGGGGACGTAGTTCCGTTCATTCCGTTTTATTCCCCGCATTCCTTTCTTTGGCAATCCCGCGCAGTATACTCTGTTTGGACACGTTCAGCGCACGAGCCACGTCGCCCAGCCCCAATCCTTCTTCCTTCACGGCAACGAAGCTGATATGGCTTCTCGCGAGGACAACGCCCCGCCGTCTGCTCCCGGAGATCAGTTCAGGGATTGACAGTCCGGCCTGTCTGGACGCATCTCGCAGGAGGTCATCCATATTCTTCTGCGCTTTGGTGGGCTGAAATGCATCGATCCGCGCTTTTACCGATTCCACAAAATCACTGCCCCCCAGTATCCTCTCATCCGAGGCCCATGCCTCTCTCCCCCGGCGGCCCCCGGCGCTTCTCACCAAGCCGCCGCCCACAAGATCGGGCCGGCGTCCTTCTGCTGTTGCAACAGCAACAAAAGCGCGGTAGGCGCCGCGAGCCGCTTTGGTGGTAGCGCCAAAGCGAGCGAGAACGTAGTTGCATTCCTGCCAAGCACACTCCCGACGGCCCAAAAGAACGGCGTGTCCGCTCCAGGGGTATGCGTCCAGCTCGTCAAGCGTGGCAACAAGAGATGATCGGAGGGGATTAAGGTGGATGTAACGGATGAGCTGGAGAAAATAGGGCTCTTCCTCCACCAGAATCGACTTGAATCTGTTCTGGAAAAGGTGGCCCGTGCGTTTGTGACGACGATTGAAGGAAACAGCGTAGCCCGTAAGGAGCCTTCTCATCACCCGGGATAGGGGCTCAACTCCTGTTCGGATAAGAAGGTGTGCGTGATTCGGCATGAGCGCCCATGCGTATACCACCGTCTTCCCGCCGGTAAAGACGTCTTGAAAGCGGGCAATCAGATCCTCGTAGTCCTTCTTAGTCCTGAACAGCTTGGAACGCTCTATGCCCCTTACCATTACATGATGGAGGGCGCCTTCCAGATCGAGTCGGGGCTTTCGCGGCATGACAGATCATAATCCACCCACGATTATCTGTCAACGGAATAAACGGAACTACGTCCCCCTAGTCCCTTTCGATAGTTGCAAGATTCTATATGCTCCTCTTCCCACCAGCAAGAAAACGATTGTCCCCACGGTAAGGTCAGGTAGCTTTGATGCCGTCAGATACACAATTACGCCTGCCACGATAACGCCGAGATTGACAATAACGTCGGTAGAGGTGAAAATCACGCTCGCCTGCATATGAGCTTCCCGGCTCCCGGACCTCTGGAGTAGATACAGGCAAATCGCATTTCCTGCAAGGGCGAGAAGAGAGATGATAATCATCAGGTGAAAGTCGGGCGTCTCTCCATGGCCGACAAAGCGCCTGACAACCTCTGCGAATCCCAAGACAGCCAGTGCCAGTTGGAAATAACCTGCTGCCCCGGCAATATTCTTTTTCCTTGAGGCCGTTCCCCTCACAGCAAACAGCGAAAGGGCGTAGACGATGCTGTCTGCCAGCATATCGAGGCTATCGGCAACAAGCCCCAGGGAGCCGGCGATGAAACCCGTGAACAATTCGAGGCCAAAGAAGAAGAAGTTGATGACAAGAACTTGCCATAACACCCGTCGTTCTTGACAGTGACTCTCCTTTATGCCCACCATGTCGGTCGGTTCAGAGGAGACCAGCTTGGTATCAAGGTCGAGACTGTCGAGGGCTTCAAGCACGTTGTCGGAGCTATCCGTATGACATACGTCCAGAGTGCGCCCCGGTATGTCAAACTGTAGGGATTCGATATTAGTCAGTCCCTCCAGTTTCATCCGTATCAGTCGCTCCTCCGAAGGGCAGTCCATTTTTGATATTCTAAAGGTTGTTCTTAGCACGGTTTTCCTTCGCCGCTCAGTCTTACTTCCGTCGGCCTGCCGTCAGTCGATTCTACAGTATAACCCCACGCCGGACCAAGCGCCCATGCTGACCCGATGACCGGAGTATTAAATATCAGTCGTAATGTTGTATACCGGTGACAGATGCGAGAAACTCGACTACAGAAAGGAGTTCTCAGATGACCGGAAACTGTCCGATAGGTAAGATTCCAACTTTTACGCTTTACCAATGTTTGCATTCCAATACTGCCTGGCATAGGGGCCGGGAGATTTTCGATGGATTTCGCGTTGCTTTTCGAAGGCGCGCGGCGGAGCGTACTTCAGTTGTACGTGAGCACGCTGCGCCGAGAAAACGACACGAAAGGCGCGAAAAGATCACGGCCCCCACCCCAACACTATATTGACAATAACCCCGCCCCATTATAGATTAGTGCATGTTTACCCTATATGTAAGGGACAGCTTTGCCGCTGCCCACAGGCTTGAGCTGCACAAGGGCAAGTGCGAGGCGCTGCACGGCCACAACTTCAAGGTGGAGGTCCTTTTCGATGGCGAGCAGATCGCCCGCGACGGGATGCTCGTCGATTTCGCGATCCTCAAATCCTTCCTCCGTACGATAGTCGACGACCTCGACCACAAGTACATCAACGATATCCCGTTCTTCAAGGAAAGGGCCAGCTCTTCGGAGTGGCTCGCGTTCTATTTCTACGGCCGGCTCAAGGAACAGCTCGAAGGGCAGGCCGTGGCGGTGAGGGAAGTGCGCGTATGGGAATCCGAGAACGCCTACGCCGCTTACAGGGAGTAGCACAGCATGAAAGACGTCCAGAATATGCATGACTCCCGGAACATCGAGATAGACAAGGTAGGCGTAAGGAGGGTGAAGTACCCCATCGTCGTGCTCGACAAGGCGAACGGCTCCCAGCACACCATCGCCGAGATCAGCATGTACGTCAGCCTACCGCACGAATTCAAGGGCACGCACATGAGCCGCTTCGTCGAGATCCTTCACGCCCACAAGAACATGATAAATATGCGGGACTTCCCCGGAGTCCTCAGGGAGATGAAGGGAAGGCTGAAGGCCAAGACCGCGCACATGGAGGTCCGCTTTCCGTACTTCATAAGGAAGGACGCCCCCGTATCCGGCGCTCCGGGCTACCTGGAGTATATGTGCGGGTTCGCGGGCCACATGGACGGCGAGAACAAGATGAGGGATTTTACCGTCTCCGTCTCCGTCCCCGTGACGACCCTCTGCCCCTGCTCGAAGGAGATAAGCGACTACGGGGCGCACAACCAGCGGGGCGTCGTCACCGTCTCGGTCCAGTTCAAGCGCTTCTTCTGGATAGAGGACCTGATCGCCCTCGTGGAGGGCTGCTCGAGCTGCGACGTTTTCTCCGTGCTCAAGAGGCAGGATGAGAAATTCGTGACGGAAAAGGCCTTCGAGAACCCGAAATTCGTCGAGGACGTGGCGAGGGACGTTGCCGATAAGCTGGGCAGCGAGTCGAACGTGACCCATTTCGTCGTGGAGGCGGAGAATTTCGAGAGCATCCACAACCACAGCGCATATGCATACCTGGAAAGAAAAAACGAGGGAGGGAAGGTATGAGGAAAGGGACGTTGGTTTTAGCGGCAATGCTTCTGTTCGTTTTGGGATGCGCGGCACGGCACCCCGCCGGCCAGGACCAGCAGGTGGCGGCCAAGGGCGAGGTCCCCAACGTGGTCTTCTACACGTTCCCCGATATCCCCGTACCCAAAGAGCTGACCCTCGAGAGAGATAAGAGCTTCATCTACGAGACGCCGACCGTGAAGGCGGGCGTCCTCGTGCTCAGGGGCAACGTAGACGTGGCCTCCCTGGAGACTTACTTCAAGGTCAACATGGCGAAGAACGGATGGCGCTTCGTCAACAGCTACAAGTATGGCGACGTGATCCTCAATTTCATGAAGGAAGACCGGGCGTCGAACATCAGGATGTCGAGAGACGCCTTCACCACCCAGGTCGAGATATGGGTCGGCCCCGTGGACCGGCAGGCGCCTGCGCCGGCTGCGCCTCCGCGCAAGGACAATGACTTCAGATAAGTGGATCAAGGCCCATACGGTCGAGAGCATCTTCGAGATGGACCTGCTCAAGGAAGCGCTCTCCAGCGAGTCGATCGAGTACGTGATGAAGGAGCACAAGGACACCGCGTACGACGGCCTGTTCATCCTGCAGAAGGGCTACGCCTCTCTCTTCGTGAAAAAGCAGGACGAGGCGCGGGTGATGGCCATAGTCACCCGGATCAAGAACATCCCCCATGCCGCGTCTTGAGAGGATCGACCCCCTCCCGGTCCTTCTCGCCGGCAAGTTCGTAAGCTTCGTCGGAGGGGGCGGAAAAACGTCCCTCGCCGAGTACCTCGGAGGGCAGGCCGTCAGGCGCGGGAAGCGGGCGGTCCTCACTACCACCACAAAGATACAGGCGGATTTCCCCTGTCTCGCTTTCGGGGACGGGGGCCTGCCGGAAGGCGCGTGCGCGGGCCCCTCGTCAGGGTGGGCAAGACGGTCGAGGGGGAAAAGCTGACTGGACTCAGCGCCGATGAGGTGGAAATGCTCGGCAGGCAGTGCGATTTCGTCCTCATCGAGGCAGACGGCGCGAAAAGGCGGCCGCTGAAGTACCCGGCGCACTACGAGCCGGTGATCCCGCCTTTTTCCGACCTGACCGTCGTTGTCGCCGGCCTCGACGCGCTGGGCGCCGCGATTGCCGAGAAGGTCTTCAGGTGGCAGCTTTTCACCGAGGCGGCGGGGCTTCCCCGCGAGGCGGAGGTAACGCCCGCCGTATTTGCGCGGCTTTTCGAGAAAGACGCCCTCATGAAAGGCGTGGATGCGTCCAGGTGCGTCGTCTTCCTGAACAAGTACGACGCCTGCCGGATGCAGGCGGTCGTGCCGGAGCTTGCCCTGGCCATACGCCGTCGCACCGGGGCCGGAGCGGTCATCGTCGCCAGCATCCGGGAGGGCATGTTCTACGGGATTGCAGAGGACTGAAAGCCAAAGCCTAAGGATCAGGGCTTGTCGCCATCGTCCGGGGCCTTGAGCCGATATTGACAACAGCCTGTCCGCACAGTTATATTTGAGCATTACTGGTGACCCTTTCCCGTGGAATTCCTGACCTCTACAACAGCAGCCGAAGCTGCCGGGCTTATTGCGTCCTTTCCCGTCGCCCCCCCGCCGATTGAGGAGGTCCCTCTGGAGCACGCCGCCTCAAGGGTGCTCGCCTCGGACATCACAGCCTCCGAAGACATACCGCCTTTCCGAAGGTCCCTCGTTGACGGCTACGCAGTAAAGGCCAAGGACACCTACGGCGCGCGGGAGGGTACGCCTGCCTTCTTCCGTATGACGGGGCGCGTGGGAGTCGGCAGGGCAGCGCAGGTCCGGGTGGGCGACGGCGAGGCGGTCTACGTGGCGACAGGCGCCATGCTCCCCGAAGGCGCTGACGGGGTCGTGATGGACGAATACGCCCGGCCGGCAAGCGACGGCGTCGAGATTACCCGCACTGTCCGGAAAGGGGAGAACGTCTGCTTCGCCGGGGAGGACGTGAGAACGGGGCAGGTCGTCCTCGAAGGCGGGCGGGTGATCTCGCCCATCGACCTGGGCCTCCTGGCCGCCCTCGGCCTTACTAGCGTCTCCGTATATAGGCGGCCCGAATGCGGCCTCATCTCGTCGGGCGACGAGATCGTGCCCGCGGACGCAATGCCCGGGCCTGGCCAGGTCCGGGACATAAACACGCATACCGTATCCGGCATGATAAGAGCGCACGGCTGCCTTGTGCGCTTCGCAGGGATCGCGAGCGACGCAGTCGATGCGGTCGCGGAGAAGCTCGCCTCCCTGAAGGGGTGCGACGCGATACTGCTCTCCGGCGGCAGCTCCAAGGGGCAGGCGGACTTCATGACGGCGGCAGTCGAGCGGCTCGGCGGCAGGATTATCTTCCACGGCCTCAATATAAGGCCGGGCAAGCCGACGATCTTTGCTACACTGTGGGACAAGGCGGTCTTCGGCCTTCCGGGCCACCCCGTCTCGTGCGCGATGGTCGTCGTCCGCTTCGTGCTCCCCTTTTTGTCAAGGCTTAAGGGCGAGAAGGCGCAGGGGCCGCGATGGGCCGTAAGGGGGCGGCTTGCAACGAATGTCCCCTCCACTTACGGTATAGAGGAGTACGTGAGGGTCAACGTGTCGGCCGCGCCGGACGGCGTCTCGGTGATGCCGATCTTCGCAAAATCGGCCGTCATTTCGACCCTTTCGAAGGCGGACGGCTACGTGATAATCCCTGAAGGGAAGGAAGGTCTGGAGGCAGGTGAAGAGGTGGAGGTGCTCCCCTTTGGCTAAGAGGTACCTCGCGACGATAAACAAGGAGGAGGCCCTCCGCAGGATAGTCGCGGCCATCGGGCCGATGGCGGAGGAGGAGCAGGTCCGGGCGCCGGAGGCCGCAGGCAGGGTGACATCGAGGCCCGTCGTAGCGGCCCGCTCGAACCCCCCGTTCACATCTGCCGCGATGGACGGCTACGCGGTCTCCTTCGAGGAGACGCTGGAGGCGGACCTTTCAAGCCCCGTGACGCTCACCCTCGGGGAGTCGGCAGCGCCCGTCAACACGGGGGACCCCATGCCTGCCGGCACGAACGCAGTCATCATGGTGGAGGACGTCGAGGAAAAGGGCGCGCAGATCGCGATCAGGAAGGCCGCCTCCCTCTGGCAGCACGTGAGGCTGACGGGAGAGGACATCATCGAGGGAGACATGCTCTTCCCCGTCAATTACAGGCTCGGCATCCTCGACATCGGCCTTCTCCTCGCCGCAGGCATAAAGGAGCTCCCCGTCAGAAAGCGGCCGAGGCTCCTCATTATACCGACAGGGAGCGAGCTCGTCGATATCTACGACGGGGAGGCAGGCGCTGTCCTGCCCCACAAGCTGATCGATTTCAACTCCTATACGCTGATGGCCCTGGGCGAGGAGATGGGATTTGCGGTGACGAAGGCCGAGATCGCGCGGGACAACGGCCACCTGAGGGCCATCCTCGACGCCCATCTCCCAGGCCACGACGTAATCGTCATAAACGCAGGCTCCAGCGCAGGGACGGAAGATTTCACGGAGACCCTCATCCGTGAGTCGGGCAGCCTGCTTTTCCACGGCGTCGCCATGATGCCCGGCAAGCCCGCCATGTTCGGCCTCATTAGCGGCAAGCCCGTTTTCGGCATACCGGGCTACCCCGTCTCCGCAGTCGTCAGCTTCAGGGCGTTCCTGAAGGCGGCCTACGAAAAGCTTTGCAGCGCCTACACGTCCGAGTGGACGATACAGTGCACGACCCCTTACCACCTGCCATCATCCATAGGCGTCGAGGAGGTCCTGAGGGTGCGTCTCGTCGCCAAGGACAACCGATACTATGCCTACCCTCTCCCGCGCGGCGCGGGCATCTTTTCGTCCCTCTCCCGCGCGGACGGGCTGGTCACGATACCGGAGAACGTGGAGGGGTACGCCGCAGGAGCAACGGTGCGGGCGGCGCTGCTGCGGCCCGAGGACGAGCTTACCCACAGGATCAACATCGTGGGGAGCCACGACCTTTCCTTAGACGTGCTCAGGGACATGATAAAGACGCGCTTCCCCGCCCTCGACCTCGTCTCCGCCCACGTGGGCAGCCTGAGCGGGATCATTGCCATGCAGAAAGGGGTGACGGACCTCGTCACGACCCACATACTCGATGAGGCCGAAAAGGTGTATAATATACCAGCCATAAAAAAGTACCTGGCGGGCAGGGCCATTTCCCTCGTCCATGTAGCGAAGAGGATGCAGGGGCTGCTCGTTTTGAAGGGGAACCCGAAGGCCATCACCGGGGTGGCGGACCTTGGCCGGGAAGACGTCAGGTTCGTCAACAGGCAGTCAGGGTCCGGCACGCGCATACTGCTCGACATGATGCTGAAGGAAAAGGAGGTCGACCCGAGATCGATCCGCGG
This sequence comes from uncultured delta proteobacterium, assembly GCA_963835595.1. GTDB lineage: Bacteria > Desulfobacterota > Syntrophorhabdia > Syntrophorhabdales > WCHB1-27 > CAWEPK01. The sequence continues at coordinate 1,442,325 of CAWIGL010000002.1, forward strand.
GTACGATCGCGAGGAGGCGACGCACACGGCCGCCGCGATCCTCGTCAAGGAGGGGGTCGCAGATACGAGCCTCGCGATACACGGCGTATCACGCATCTTCGGTCTCGACTTTATCCCCCTCATGGAAGAAGAGTACGACCTTCTGGTAACGGGGGAGTTCAGGACGGATGCGAAGTTCGCCATCCTGATGGAGCTTCTCGCCTCGCAGGCGTTCGCCGCGCGGCTTGAGGCGCTTGGCGGCTACGATACGAAAGAGAGCGGCAAGATAAAGTATGCTCAGGGATAACTTCAATCGGGTCATCAATTATTTAAGGGTCTCGATCACGGACAGGTGTAACCTCCGGTGCAGGTACTGTACGGAGACTGTGGTGCCTTTCATACCCCACGAAGAGATACTCCGGTACGAGGAGATCGTAAGGTTCATCCGCATTGCCGCCTCCCTGGGCGTGCGGAAGGTAAGGCTCACGGGCGGGGAGCCCCTGCAAAGAAAGGGCCTCCCCTTCCTTATAAAAGAGATCGACTCGATGGACCTCATAGAAGACATAAGCCTCACGACGAACGGCGTGGACCTGGCCGACGCGGTAGACGAGCTGCGGGCGTCGGGCCTGCGGCGCGTCAACATCAGCCTTGATTCGCTGAAAGCGGAGCGCTTCGCCTACATAACGGGGGTTGACGCCTTCGACAAGGTAATGAGGAGCATAGAAAAGGCGTCTGCCGCAGGGCTCGACCCCGTGAAGATCAACACTGTAATGATAAAGGGCTTCAACGACGACGAGGCCCTCGACTTCGCCGACTTCGCCAGGGAGCGCTCGGTGCAGGTGCGGTTCATAGAGTTCATGCCTTTCGGCCAGGAGAGCCTCTGGGACCGGTCGAGGATCTTGAGCTCCGCCGAGCTTGAGGGCCTGATACGCCGGGTGTACGACCTCCACCCCTGTGACGGCACGGGCATGGGGCCAGCCAGGGTGTTCAACCTCGACGGCGGGGCGGGCAAGGTCGGCTTCATCAGCCCCATGTCCTCTCATATATGCTATGCGTGCAACAGGATCAGGCTGACCTCCGACGGGAAGATCAGGCCGTGCCTCTTCTCGAACGTCGAATACGACGTGAAGGCCCTCCTGCGGGGGGGCGCGAGCGACGCGGAGGTGGCCGACTTCGTCATAGGGGCGGTCAAGGCGAAGCCGGAGAGGAAGGTCGAGGAGGGCGCGATCAGGAAGTGCCAGAGAAGCATGAGGCATATCGGGGGGTGAATACCCTGCTGCAAGCAGCAGGGTATTAAAGCAAGCGAAGCGCCGCGCCGAGGGGGGAGGCTCCACGAGCTTTGCTCGTGGAGGGGGCGCTGAGCCCCAGTAATTGCATGTCGTTAAATGTGGGGATAGCAAAAACGCTCGGCAGGTACTGAAAGCATGGCGACGAAAGAGCATGTAAGAGAGCTTTTATGACAGGAACGGAGAGAGAGAATATATGCCCGTAGCAAGCTACAGGGAGTCGGTAAGTTGCGACTGAGCCACGTGGACAGCGAGGGCAGGGCGCGGATGGTCGATGTCGGCGGAAAGGCCGAGACGGCCCGCGAGGCGCGCGCCTTCGGCCTGGTGCGCATGTCGGAGGCCGCCTATGCGGCAGTGCGCAAGGGGCAGGGGCCGAAGGGCGATGTCTTCACCGTGGCGAAGGTCGCGGGGATCATGGCGGCAAAAAAGACATCCGACCTCGTCCCCCTCTGCCACCCCCTGCCCATCACGTTCGTCGATGTCGAATACGCATTCAGGGACGGCGAGTCCGCGGTCGAGATAACTTCGGCAGTGCGGGTGAAGGGGCAGACAGGGGTTGAGATGGAGGCGATGACAGCCGTTATGGTCACCGCCCTTACAATATATGATATGTGCAAGGCCATCGACAAATCGATAGAGCTCGGGCCGTTCTACCTGTTAGAGAAAAGCGGGGGCAAGAGCGGAATATACAGGAGGCGTATAGAAGGGCCTGCCGGCAAGCGGCAGGGAGCACGCCGAAAGGCGCAAGGCGCGACATGAAAGCCAGGGTAATCTCGGTAAACATAAGCGACGAAAAGGGCGAGAAGAAGCATAACGTGGGGCGGTGCATGGCGCTCGAGGGACACGGCCTCGAAGAGGACGCCCACGCGGGCCCCTGGCACAGGCAGGTAAGCCTCCTCGCCGCAGAAAGCGTAGAGAAGATAAAAAAGATGGGGCTTGACGTGAAGCCCGGCGACTTCGCGGAAAACCTGACGACCGAAGGCGTGGACCTTCCCGCCCTCCCCATCGGCACGAGGCTCCTCGTGGGGGGCAGGGTGCTGATGCGGGTCACGCAGATAGGGAAGGAGTGCCACACGCGGTGCGCCATCTTCTACCAGGTGGGCGACTGCGTCATGCCTAAGGAAGGCATATTCACGGAGGTGCTCACGGGAGGCGAGATCAGCGTCGGGGACGAGATCGAGGTGCTCCGGTGAGGTACAGGGCAGTCGTCGTCACGGTGAGCGACAAAGGCGCCGTCGGTCAGAGGGTCGATACGAGCGGCCCCATTCTTAAAGAGATGCTCGAAAAGACCTACGACGTCACGGACGTTATAATAGTGCCGGACGAAACCCCCGTCATCGCGGCAACCATAAAAGAACAGGTGGACAGACAGGGCATCGACCTCGTCGTCACGACCGGCGGGACCGGCGTAGGTCCGAGGGACGTGACCCCGGAGGCGACGCGGCTCGTCATCGAGAAGGAGCTGCCCGGGTTCGCCGAGGCCATGCGGATGGAGAGCTACAAGATCACGCCCTTCGCCCTGATTTCGCGCGCAGTCTGCGGCATCAGGGGGCAATCGATCATCGTCAACCTGCCGGGCAGCCCGAAAGCTGCCGCCGAATGCCTCTCCTTCATAGAGGCGGCCATCCCCCACGCCCTCGAAAAGGTGAAGGGCGACCCCACCGACTGCGCAAGGTAGACATGGACAAGGTTTCTCTTGAGAGGCTCCCCGAGACGAACGAGGGGGAAGGCGCGAAGCGGTGGGAGGAGGAGAAGGGCGAGTTCGCCCAGGTCTGCTACGCGGAGGAGGCCCGCCACATCGCTTTTTTCACGATTAAAAAAGGCTTCTGGAGGGGCAGGCACTACCACGAGAAGAAGGCGGAGACGTTCTACGTCGCCTCCGGCAGGATAAGGGGCGTCTTCGTCGATATCGACACGGGCGAGCGGGCCGAGCACCTGCTGGTCAAGGGCGACAGGCTCCGCGTGGCCCCGCGCTGCTGGCACGTCTTCTATGGCGTCGAGGATGCGTCTGTTGTAGAATATAGTCCGCAGGTCTACGAGAAGAGCGACGCCTTCAGGCCGGAAATAAACACGGAATAAGCGCTAAAGCAAGCGTATGCGCAGCGCTGAGGGGGGTGCCACCCACGAACTAAGAGTTGGGAGCACGTGGGTGCCCGGCTAAGACAGGCGGTTGCCTGGAGGGGGCGCTGAGCCCCATTAATTGCCTGTGATAAGACGTGCCGAAGCTACGAGAATGACAGTCGGATGCAAAAAGCGGGGGAACGAAAGAGCGCGTAAGAAAGCCTTTATAGGTAGAGGATGATAATATCCCTTAAGCGAGTACAGGGAATCGATAAGTTGAAACGGGATAATAAATGGCAGAGATAAAGAGCGCCATAGAGCTCGCCATGGAAAGGACAAAGAGCCTTGTCATGGACGAGGCAGAAAAGCGGGAGTTCGCGCGCAGGGACTTATCGGACAGGCTCAGGGCCGTCGGGCGCAGGTTCCTGGAGGGGATCATCGGGCGCGATGAGTTCGTTGCAGAGTACGAAGGCGTGAGGGGCGGGAAGGGGGAGAAGATAGGCTGCCTCCTCGGCCTGCTTGTGGAAGAATTCGACGCCCCGGCAGATAAAGAGCGACTCTTCGGCCTCATGGAGGTCGTAGGCGGCCAGGTGGGCGGCAGGCTCGCAGACGACGCCCGCGCATTGCGGGATGCCTTCCGCGAGGAGCTTGCTGCCAACGCGGCGAGCGTCAGGAAGGGCATCATCGAGCGCCTTTCCGACATGGGCATAAAAGGCGGAAGCCTGGCGCCGAACGTCGAAGAATGGGAAGAGTGGAAGGAAGCCGTCGGCGAGGCGGGCCGGTCCCTGGGCCGGCGGGTCCGCGAGTGGAAAGACAGGGCTGAGAACGCCTCCAAATAGCCTTTTCGAAACACAATAAGAGCAAAGGAAACCAGCCATCGATCTGGAGCGCATATATCAGAGGGAAAAGGAGAGGGTAAGGCCGCTCGTCGCAAACGACCCGGTCTCTTTCGCGCACAGATTCGCAGACCCCCGCGACATCGAGACAGCGGGCTTTATAGCCTCCCAGTTCGCATACGGCCGGGTGCAGCAGATCATCCGCTTCCTGGGCGTCTTATTCGGGCGCATGGGCGCAAGCCCCTATGCCTTCGTCGCATCGGGCGACCTTGCGCGCCTCGGCGATCTGCGCTATCGCTTTCAGAGCGGTCCTGAGATCGTAAGGCTTTTTACCGTGCTCAGGAAGATCGTCGAGCGATGGGGCAGCATCGGGGCCATGATCGAGCACTACTACGAGGGAGATTTCAGGCAGGCGGTATGGGCCGCCCGCGAGGGACTGATCGAATCGCCGCGCGACCTCCTTTTCTTCTTCCCCAGGCGCGCGCCGGCAAGCCCTTTCAAGCGATGGAGCTTGTACGCGCGCTGGATGGTGCGAAAGGACGAGATCGACTTCGGGCTGTGGCGCTTCATGCGCCCGGCCGACCTCGTCATCCCGCTCGACGCGAACATCTTCAAGATCGGCCGCTGCCTCGGCTGGACGGATAGGAACGCCCAGTCCTGGAAGACGGCCTGCCGGATCACTGAAGAGCTTAAAAAATTCTGTCCCGAAGACCCGCTCAGGTACGATTTCTTCCTCTGCCACGTAGTCGGGATCGGCGCGCACTGCGCCGGCGCAAGAAGCCCGGAATGCATGAGGGGGTGCCTCCTCCATGAAGTATAGGATCGTCAGCCTCGGATGCCCGAAGAACCTCGTCGACGCCGAATACATGGCGGGCAGGCTCGATGCGGCAGGCCACGAGCTTAGCGACGACGCCTCCCTGGTCGTCGTCAACACCTGCGCCTTTGTCGCAGAGGCGTGCAGCGAGTCGATAGAGACGATACTGGCGGAGGCGCGAAAAGGCGACGGCGGGAGGCTAGTCGTCACGGGCTGCCTCGTAGACCGCTACGGCGAGAGGCTCCGCGAGCTCCTCCCCGAAGTCGATCTTTTTTGGGTAAGGACGCCTGGGCTGACGCAGGGCGCATCGTCTCGGGAAAAGGCTTCTTCGGCAGCGGCGCCGCGGGGCAGGCCGGCAGCGCCGCCGCCCCGTGCGGTCCCTCCCCTCGGAAGGTCCTCACCCCCTTGCCGACCACCTACTTGAGGATACAGGACGGCTGCGACAACAGGTGCAGCTACTGCACCATCCCTTCAATCAGGGGGCCTCTCAAAAGCCGCCCCATCGACGATATCGAGGAGGAGTTCCGCCGCCTCCTTGAGGCGGGCTACAGGGAGTTCAACGTGATCGGCCAGGACACGACCGCCTACGGAAAGGACAGGGGCGCAGACATAAAGGGCCTTCTCAAGCGGCTCCTCGCAGTGGAAGGCGACTACTTTATAAGGCTCCTCTACCTCCACCCGAAAGGGATCGACGACGCCCTCCTCGAACTCATTGCAGGCGATGAGCGGATGATCCCGTACCTCGACGTCCCCATCCAGCACTCGGAGGATGCGATCCTCGCCTCCATGAACCGGGGCTATACGAAGAAAGACCTGGCGCGTATCTTCGGAAAGATCAGGTCGATCATGGCCGATCCTGTGCTTCGCACGACGGTTATGGTAGGATATCCGGGGGAGGGGCCGGACCACTTCCAGGCGTTGTGCGACTTCATCTCCGAGTGGGAGTTCGACAACCTTGGGGCCTTCGCCTATTCCCGCGAGGAAGGCACACCTGCCGCGCGCCTCAAGGGGCACGTGCGGAAGGGCGTCAAGAGGCAGCGCTACGAGAGGGTCATGGAGCTGCAAAGGGAGATATCGAAAAGGCGGCTCAAAAGATTGCGCGGGCGGACGGTGAAGGTCGTCGTCGAGGCGGCCGAGGCGGACGCCATGACGGGGCGGCTCATCTTGCAGGCGCCCGACATCGACGGCATCGCGTTCATCAAGGGCGCGTGCGCAGTCGGCGAGATCAGGACGGGCGTCGTGACCGCGACGACCGATTACGATGTGGTAGTGGAGCTTCGGAGGGGCTGATGGAGCCGATCAACGAGCTGTTGGGCGTCCGCAAGGAAAAGGAAGACTACTTAAGGCAGTCGGGGGTAGACCCGTACCCGCAAATCAGGGGCGATTACAGCCGCAGCGGCGCCCTCCAGAAGGAGTTCGAGGGCCTTTCGGCGGAGCAGATCGAGGAGAAGAACGTACACGTCGCTTTCGCGGGCCGCATGATCGCCTTCCGGGACTTCGGCAAGAGCTGCTTCATCCACCTGCAGGACCGGGAGGGGCGCATCCAGGCGTACGTCAGGAAGGAGATGCTCAAGTCCCCGGATTACGACCTGTTCAAGAAATTCGACGTGGGGGACATAGTGGCTGTCGACGGGCGGGTCTTCAGGACGAAGACGGGCGAGCTGACCATACTCGCAGAGCGCGTGACGCTCCTCACCAAATCCCTGCGGCCCCTGCCTGAGAAGTGGCACGGCCTCAAGGACGTAGAGGAGCGCTACCGCAGGCGGTACGTAGACCTCATCGTGAACCAGAAGGTGCGGGAGATCTTTTTGAGGCGGGCGCGCATCATCGAATTCATACGCGCCTTCCTCACGGGCCGCTCGTATATCGAGGTCGAGACGCCGATGATGCAGATAACGCCAGGCGGCGCGACGGCGAAGCCCTTCAGGACGCACCACAACGCCCTGGGCCTCGACCTGTACTTAAGGGTCGCGCCCGAGCTTTACCTCAAGCGGCTCATCGTCGGAGGACTGGAGAGGGTCTTCGAGATCAACCGGAACTTCCGAAACGAGGGCGTCTCCGTCAGGCACAACCCGGAGTTCACGATGCTCGAATTCTACCAGGCCTATGCTACATACGAGGACCTGATGGACCTGACCGAAGAGATGGTCTCATCCCTTGTCTCTGCGCTCACGGGCGGCACAACCGTCATTTATAACGGACAGGAGATCGATTTCGGCAGGCCCTGGAGACGCCTTTCGATGGAGCAGGCCCTCGTCGATTACGGGGGCGTCGATCCGTCTTCCGTCGAGGACGCCGAAAAGCTGAAGGTCCTCGGGCAGGAATTGGACATCGAGGGCGCAGGCGCGATGTCGAAGGGCAAGATCATGACTGAGGTCTTCGAGAAGCTGTGCGAGGAGAAGCTCATCCAGCCGACCTTCATCACCGGCTATCCGGTAGAGGTGTCGCCCCTTGCGAAGCGTTCGCGCGAGCGACCGGAGGTGACGGAGCGGTTCGAGCTTTATGTGGCCGGCATGGAGATAGCCAACGGCTTCAACGAGCTTAACGACCCGGAGGACCAAAGGGGAAGGTTCCTCGAACAGATAAGGCAAAAAGAAGAGGGCGCTGCGATGGACGAGGACTATATCATGGCCCTCGAATACGGCCTGCCTCCGACCGCGGGCGAGGGCATCGGCATCGACCGCCTCACGATGCTCCTCACGGACAGCCAGTCGATCAGGGAAGTCATACTCTTTCCGCTCCTCAGGCCGTAATAAGGACAATATGCGCTACGAGACCGCCATAGCCCTGCGCTACCTTCGATCCAAAAGGAAGGACAAGTTCATCTCCTTCACGACGTGGATCGCAGTCGCGGGCATAGCCATAGGGGTAATGGCGATCATACTTGTTATTGCCGTCATGACGGGCTTCCAGGACGAGATCAGGGACAGGCTCCTCGGCATCCGCCCCCACATCGTCATTATCCCCGACTGGGGAATGAGGAACCCGGAGCGGGCGGTAGAGCGGCTCAAGGGCATCGACGGCGTTGTGAGCGCCTCCCCATTCATCGAGTTCCAGGCGATGGCCCAGGGGCCGGGGCGCGTAGCAGGCGTCCTCGTCAGGGGCATCGATCCGAAAGACGCGGCGTATCTCGGCCGCCTCATGAAGTCGGGCAGCGTCGATGCGCTGAAAGAGAAGGACACGATCCTTCTGGGCAGGGAGCTTGCCAGAGAGCTCGGGGTCCTTCCGGGCGACCTCTTTACCCTTGTCATCCCCTTCGGCGGCTTTTCCCCGGCCGGGGCGACGACGGAGACCTTGCGGGTCAGGATGGGCGGCGCATTCGAGACGGGGATGTTCGACATCGACAGCCTCGTCGCGATCATGCCTCTGAGCGAGGTGGAGTCTGCCCTCGGGACGGGCGTCACAGGCATCGAGGTGAAGGTGAGGGACGTCTACGCCGCAGGCGAGGTCCGCGACCGCATCGTAAGACAGCTCGGCCCCGGCTTCTACGGAAGGACGTGGATGGAGCAGAACAAGAATCTGCTTTCCGCGCTCAGGTTAGAGAAGCTCGTCATGTTCATCATCCTCGCCCTCATCATACTCGTCGCGAGCTTCAACATCATAAGCGCCCTCGTGATGACCGTCATGGAGAAGAAGAAGGACATAGCCATACTCAAGGCGATGGGCGCGACGAACAAGAGCATCATGCGCGTCTTCGTCGCGGAGGGGTTGACGATAGGGGTCTGCGGGGCGCTCCTCGGCACGCTCGTCGGTTACACCCTTCTTGAGATCCAGACCCATTTCCAGATCATCAAGCTGCCGAGCGACGTCTACTACATAAGCACCCTTCCCATGAAGATAGACCACCTCGATGTCTTCCTGATCGCCGCCGTGACCATCCTCCTGTGCCTCCTCTCGACGCTCTATCCTTCGTACAAGGCGTCGACGATAGACCCCGTGGAGACCCTGCGCTATGAGTAGCCTGCTCTCGACAAGGGGGTTGAAGAAGAGCTTCCACAAGGACGGCTCGGAGGTCGCCGTGTTGAAGGGGATCGACTTCGACGTGGCCGAAGGCGAGTTCGTGACGATCATGGGCCCCTCCGGCGCGGGCAAGAGCACCTTCCTCCACCTCGTCGGCTCCTTAGACCAACCCACCGAAGGCGAGATACTTTACAGGGAAAAGGACATCGGCCTTTTCACGGGGGAGGAGCAGTGCCGCTTCCGCAACGAGAAGGTCGGCTTCGTCTTCCAGTTCTACCACCTCCTGCAGGACTTCTCCGTCGTCGAGAACATCATGGTCCCGCTGTGGATAAAGCGCGCGAAGGCCGCAGACGCGCACGCGGCAGCCGAGGAGTTCCTGGAGGTCATGGGCCTTTCCCACCGGCGCAGCCACAGGCCCGGCGAGCTTTCGGGCGGCGAGCAGCAGAGGGTGGCCATCGCCAGGGCGCTCATCAACAGGCCGGAGCTGATCCTTGCGGACGAGCCTACGGGGAACCTCGACAGGAAGACCGGCAGGGAGGTGCTCGGCTACATTCTCGCCATAAGGCAGAAGATCGGCGCTGCCCTCGTGCTCGTCACTCACGACCCGGAGATAGGGGCAGCGGGGGACCGGCGGCTGAACATGGTTGACGGGGAACTCTTCCGGCTGGAGTAAAGAAACTAAACCAATGCTCTTTGCGGCTTGGACTCGCGCCTGTGCGGAATCGCGCCATGCAGCGCCCTGCTCGTCTTGCGGCCTCCAACGTACGTACAGTACAGTTTCCGGCCAGCAAGACTCACAGTGCATCTGCCTATCATCGATTCCTGGAGGCGCTCCTCCACAGCCGGCCGCCGCTAACGGAATAGAGACCATATTATAAGGCGGCGGCAAGAGCGGGCTGTACCGTTTTCGTATGTGGGATATTAAGACTTGATTATACTATGAGGGTCTTAATATATCGTGAGGATAAAATACTGTTCGGTCAAGTTAGTCGGCTACGCTCCCTATCCGTGGATTCATATTGCCCGTCAGTAGCTTATGGTTATACCTCAGCGGTTCTGTGAGGGAACTACCTATCTTTCTTGTAAGAACCCTGCATAGGAGGTAGTCTTAATAATAAACTCGATTGCACTTTCATCTATGGCTCCCCCTGGTGTTGCTGGTAAAGGTATTGTGACCCGTTCTAGCTTTTCTCGGTAGCACTTCCGGTAATAGGAAAAACGCCACTGCTCTCTTCTTAGCATTACTTGAATTAGTGCAAGGGTAGTCAAGCGCATTGGCTGCTTAGGGCTGCAAATCGCCACGTCATCTTTTGCAGCGAATTTGTAAGGGTGGTATTTGGCGCTTAAGGTACTGCCATTAAATGCGATAGTCATTCTACGTTCGTAGACCTTATCTACCTGGAAGTATCCGCATACCCCGTTATCAAGATCTCCGCATGAAACAACCGGAATATCTCCGGCTGCGAGGCTACTAATACCACCTCGCCATCAGATGCTAAATAATGGCCCAATGAAAGCCTACCAGGCTCCGGATCATATCGGCCGACTCCATAAGGACCTTTAGGACGGAGGCCAGCACATCTTCCAGATCGGAAAGGGCCGTCCAGAGATAATTCCTGAGATGTCTTTCCCGTATATATTCCCAGAAATGCTCTACCGGATTGAGTTCGGGAGAATAGGAGGGCTGATGGATGATGCGGATGTTCTCGAATTCTCCCAGCGCCGCGCTTCGATGCCACGCCGCCTTATCCATGACCATGATCACCCGATAGGCTTTCCATTGTTCCGAGCATTCCTGGAGAAAGATCTTCATGGCTGCGGTATCGGCATAGGGAAGAACCAGGGAGAGAGATTGTCCGTCGCTAGGGCAGACGGCGCTGAATACGTGCGTATATTGTCGGACGAGCTGGACAGCGACGACAGGTCGTTCTCCGTGGGGCGCCCAGCATGGGAAAGGGTCTCCCATCCTTCCGAAACGCCCTTCATCCTCAAAGAAAAGCTTTACCGGTCGGGCGTCGCCCGCGGGGAACGTTGCAGCGGCGGCCTCCACAAGGCCGGGAAGTTTTTTTTAAATTCCTCCTGCTCTTCCTTTTTGGCCTTGGGATGCTTCGGTCGGGGCGTTACCTTCCGCCACCCGTGACGATGGAGCAGGTCGTAGAGGTAATCCTTGGACACCTGTCTTCCCACCCTGCCTTCCACCTGGCTCCTTATGGCAAAGGCCGCCACGATCCCCCCTTGCTCCGCCCTGGCCCGCAGCTCTGCGAGGAGCGTCTCCTCCTCCTCGATGGACAGCAGCCCAAAACGACGGCCTCCCCGCCCCTGCAAAACGAAAAGCTCGGGTCCGCCATGGTTGTACCGGAAAATCCATTGGTGGACCGTGCCGGGGGTAGAACCGAGATATTCGGCCGCCTTGTCGGCCGTAAGCCCTTTGCTGATCATAAAGAGCGCCTGCCATCGTTGAAACTGTTCGCGGCCCTCGCTTTCAATCATTCGCTTTCTGAGTTCATTCTGGCTGAGGTGATTTTCGAGAACTGCCCTTCTCATACTGCACCTCCTTCTCAATTTACTCTGAAAAGGAGTATACCATATTATTTATCGTATGACAGCGAAATAGTATAAGACTGTGATAATCACCCGGTTTGATATCGAAGAGCATGCCTAGCGTGAATCGTTGCAACCGAAGTTCGGTACCATTAGGCTCGCTCGGCTCGCTCATTTTCGGCATATATTCTATAACCGGAAACGCAACATTTTCGGGTATTGAGTCGGAGACGCTCAGGCGTGCAAGGCGATCTGCTGTGGTTTGCCAGTACCAAGAGAATCTCCAACGAACATACAGATTGATATAGGCTGCAATGTACGCAAGTTGGCCGGCTGACATCGGCTCTCTTGGTTCCAGAACCACCAAACCGTTGCCCGCCCGTCCGCACGCTACAAAGGGAGGTGCTTGTACGCTCGCTTCACAAAAAGCTGATATGGTTATGCCCATGAAGTGAAAAACCTTGTCGCCCGGCAGTGGTGTCACAAGGCCCACAACAGCATTATCAGACAGTCCGTTGCCCACATACGGTACGGGGCCACTCTTGTACTTACTGAACAGGTCCGACTTCGCGCGGTGAAGCTTAAACATCTGGTTGATACGTTTCACTTGTAAGTCTCCGCAGCCGTTTCCTTACCAAACCGAACAAGAAATGCAGCCGTTTCTCTAGCCATATCATCGACCGCTTTCTGTATCTCTTCTGATGAGAGTGGCACTGTGTCAAGATATGCTTCCGGTAGCAGTTCCAAGAGCGGGTCAGAATAGTCAATAGGAGCAGTTTTACAAAATTGGGGTACATTAACGCTATAGGCCCCAGGATGTGCAATAAAGGCTTGCGAGAGTGGAAGGACTTCAGGCAACTGGTCCTTTTCTACGCGTGGTGGCCGAAGCTCGCTTGCTGGTAACCGCTTTGATTTCAATTTCAAATGTCCATCATGTGCAATTCGAGCCCAAAAAACATCCTGGTCTTTGGGGTGCGGAATACCCTTTTTAACGATGATTGCCGCAACCTGTTTCTGTGCTGCCGGATAGAAGAGTTCCTCTGGAAGGCTAAGCACGGATAGGAGAGTATTTTTGGCTAACAATTCATCACGCCTCCATACTTTCTCATCTCGGGCACCAAACAGGGCACCAAGCGGCAATAGGCTGAATAAAATCTTTCCGTCCGCCATTAATGAGAGTGCTTGAGTGACAAAAAAATACTCTTTATCCGTGCTCCCCTTTAAAGCGAATGGGGGATTCATAAGAATACGCGTAACTGGCTCGTTACCTGGTTTTGGAGGGTGGGTGACATATTCAGCAGTTGCATGTCCATCGACCGCATGTTTCGATAAATAAGTGCTAAACGCATTTCCTTCGACTATATTGTTCTTTCCGTCGCCCCGAAAAATCATGTTTACAATTGCTAGGGCCGCAATTGCCGATTCCTGCTCTATACCGAATATGTTGAGTCTCTTGAAACGCTCCCGTTGTTCCGTGTTGCTATTCCTTCGGACATGGTCAAGAGAGGCTACAAGGAAGCCACCTGTCCCACAGGTCGGGTCTAACACGATGTCTTCTGGAGATATTCCTACGGCTTCTACTGCGAATCTTGTAATATGACGCGGCGTAAGAACGATCCCAATCTCCTTGGCTCCGTTTCCGTATTTCAAGAATACTTCGTAAAACTCGCCAAGGACATCCGTGCTGGAGTTCATTGCGGAACTGATATTCAGATTCAGCAGTTCCTGTATGGTTCTTACCAGAGCATCCTTAAATTTAACGTGGTTGGTCTTGTTGGTCGGTGGGATGATCTTAACAAATGGAGCAAAATCTGGTTTTTTGTGAGTCCTTAAGATATCGGCGCTTCGTGCGTTTATTTCGTCAATAAGAACCGGGAGATTGGTATCTAGATTAGGCGGCTCTCCAATGACTGCGAGCAGAAGGGCGGCCATTGTTTTTGCCCTCTCGTTCTTGTTGATGCCGCCTATATGCAGAATCTGATTGATCCGCTCCGCGGCACTCACAAACAGAAGCTTCGGCGGCAAAAATTCGTGAACGTCTGAGGTGTTGTCACGAAATAGTGAAGCCACTTGCTGAGGCGATAGGAACCCCGTTGCTGTCTGTCCATTAATCGTGACTTCAGCCCACTTGTTGTCAATTAATATGTGTGTTCTGATCGAATAATGGTGATCTTCGGTCCCAGCAACTCCCGTAGCAAGCGGAGCCGTTAAATTCCCTTTTTGGTCATTTATTTTCTTGCAATAATCGTCTTTGGCTTCTTTTAGAGCAAGTTCTAGGTCTTTTCGGTTGGCTTTGGCTTCTATTATCCAAACACGGGATTCGGATATCTTAACAATGTTCTCAGGCCGAAGCTGCCCGAAAGCTTGTTTAATTTCAGGGTGCGCCAAACATTCATTTTGGGTCCATACCTGCCCACCATTGCGACTGTTTGGGCTTCGGACGACCCAGTCCAATTCTCGTAACTGCTGCCGGATAAACTCGTACGCTTCCACTTCCGTCTTGTGTGATCTATGAGTCGCCATTAACCACCAGCCTTCGACGGTTTCGACTCGCGGTTCTTGATTTGCCTTCTCGGAGAGTTCCAATAGGGACTTTTGCAACTCGGACAGACTCTTGGTTCACGTCCGTCACGCTGGCGCGGCTGCCATTCATGGCTGCACCGCTCGCACCGATACTGAATCACGGTTACTGTACGTCTAGCCATACGTACAGGTATAATACTAATGCTATATGTTGTCAAGTAAAATAATATAGTAAATACCGTGCTAGTGATATACCTCGGGTCGTATACCACAGAGTAACACACACAGAGCCGTGTGCAAATGGGTTCATCCCTTGACGGGGGACAATGCACAGCTTCCATCTTAGGGGAACACGTATCCCCATCATTTCTCAGGCCCCAGGTCTATTCTGTCCTCAGTCAAGGGTTGACCCCATATTTTTACGTCCCTGGTTCTATTGACATAAGGTAACATATAGGTTACTATTATAACCGTGGTGCAGTATGTGGTCAGGGAATTCCTCAAAGATGGATTGTCACCTTTCGGCGATTGGTTCGACAGCCTTAACGCACATGCTGCAAGCAAGGTTACCACTGCCCTCTACCGGTTGGAACATGGCAATTTCTCTAATGTTGAATCAGTTGGCGAGGGCGTGTTTGAATACAAAATCGATTTTGGTCCTGGCTACCGAGTGTATTTCGGGCAGGATGGGAAGATGCTTATCATTCTTCTGTATGGCGGCAACAAGAAAACCCAGAAGAAGGACATCAACAAAGCAAAGAATCTTTGGCGGGAGTATAAGGCCAGGAACCAAAAAGGAGAGTAATTATGGCGCTCACTCGTGATTTCAGAGAGACCGTGAGGGATCGGGCGATAAGAGATAAGCGATACCGGAGAGAGTTGTTTCTCGAGGCAGTTAACGAGATCCTTGAGGGTGACATTGATGTGGGAAAAGCCCTGCTCCGAGATTACATAAATGCCACCATCACTTTCCCCGAACTAGGCAAACAACTCAACAAGTCTAGGCAAGAGTATTCACCGTATGCTAGGGCCTGATGGGAATCCCCGTATGGACAGCATGGTCGGAATTTTGAAAGTACTTCAAGACCACGAACATATAAGACTTCGCGCAAGGGGATGATTAATGGGGTAGCAATGGGGGTAGCAATGGGGACGTAGTTCCGTTCATTCCGTTTTCTCCTCCGGCTTCCTACCTATCCTTCACTACCTCACGTGCTATATAAAGCCGGCACTACTTGCTTGCCTCTCACACATTATACACAAGAGCTCAAACTTTCGTCCAAGCATTTTGGTTATTATCGATGAATACCGTCTGAAATCTTCACAGTCTCGGAAGGTGTACTTGTCGAGGAGTTCGGGAAGAACTTCTTACACGACCCGATATTGTCCGATGGGCCGAGTCTCTACTCTTACACTTTATCGGCTGCCCCGTGAGCCTTGCCGGCCGGAGATTCATGCCTATCAGCTCAAGGTACGTCTGCCGGGTATTCGGACGTTCCGGGCGGGTCGAAAGGAACCACCGTCCATGCGGGTGGAGCGACTGTGACAATTTTCCAGGAACCATCGATGTTCTTCAGCATGAGATCCACATTAGGGATCGTTTTCGCCGAAAGGCTTCGCCCTTGGACCTTAATACGGAGGAATCCCATACTACGGGCCGAATGAGCTTCTTTCTCGTAAGCCTCCCCTTCGTCCGCCAACCGCAATTGTATTATCTCATCGGTACTTAGACCATCGGCAACAAGCTCGCCATTTACACGAACACCCCAAACCGGTGCGCTATCGACTATGCGGAGCCTGGACGATACCTCTCCCGAAAGAACCCGCAGGCGCCGGGTCGCGGGATATTTCATTCGGAAGGCAAAGTATGCTTCCACGGTGTCCTTCTTAATCGTATCTGCCCAATCAATCTCCTCCATCGATGTCGAAGCGCCTCCGCCGGAAGCTTCTTGGCCCACAAGCAGTTCCGCCGTGTTTTTGTCAAGCGCCCCAGTGACAGGCAAGCCGCGATCCGATTGAAACTTCTTCAGCGCCATGATGGTTCTTGATCCCATCGCACCGTCAGTCGGCCCAGGTCCGTAACCCAGACGATGGAGCTCTTTCTGCGCTTCCTGAATGGCGCTCTTCGTGACAGCAGCGCTGCCCACCGCCTCGCGCGCACCTTCGGCGCCTGAGCCCGGCCGGCTACCGTCCTGACTCAACATTTCCACTACACTCTTGCGCTCATAGGCCGTAGCAATTTCCAAAGGCGTCTTGCCGTCGTTCGTCTTTGCGTTGACATCTGCCTTGTTGGCCAGAAGCAATGCCACCACTTCTTCGCGGCCCTTTTGCGCCGCGTAGTGCAAAGGTGTAGCGCCGTCGCGGTCCTTAGCGTTTACCTCGGCATTATTTCTCAAGAGCACTTCAGCCGCCTCTTTCCGGCCCCAGAACGCCGCTTGGTGCAAAGGAGTCCCACCGTTGTTGGCCTTAGCGTTGACGTTTGCCTTGTTGGCCAGAAGCAATGCCGCCACTTCTTTGTGGCCGTTTTGCGCCGCGTAGTGCAAAGGACTCCCACCGTTGTCGGCCTTAGCGTTGACGTTTGCCTTGTTGGCCAGAAGCAATGCCGCCACGTCCTTCTGACCCTCCTGAGATGCAAGGTGCAAAGGTGTTTTACCGTTTCCGGCCCTGGCGTTGACATTTGCCTTGTTGGCCAGCAGCAATGCCGCCACTTCTTTGTGGCCGTTTTGCGCAGCGTAGTGCAAAGGCGTCGCTCCGTTATCGTCCCTACTGAACACCAGACCGGCATTGTTTTTGAGCAGTCTATCAGCACTTTCCAAGTCGCCTTTCTCGGCCGCCACATGAATCTCACCACAAAACGCCTGGCCGTTCCAGACCAGGGCCACCAGCATGAAAATGGCGAGGCAAGGAAATAAGGAATGACAGAGTCGCTTGAAAGCGGCGAGTCCAGCCACACAACACCATGCGCTTTTGTCTTCACGCCTTTCCACGCCCGGTCCACCCCTCACTCCCCGCCGTGCGCTCGCCGCGCCTCCTTCAACATGCGCGTCGATGCCATCTTCGAGATGACGACTATATCTTCCAAAGGCACATAGGTGTGGATCGACTTGTCGAAAAGCACCTTTACAGAAGGCGGGAAGTCCTCGTCGCCCTCCCATAATATGAGCGTGATGGGGAGCCTCGGGAAGGCCGCGAGCGTGACGGACGCGTTGCCGTATTCCTCCTGCCTGCCGCCGAGCGCCCTGCCTGCCTCGATAAATGCGTCCCTGGAAAAGCCGAAGGCCGCGATCAGCGGCTTTACGACGCGCCGCTCGAAGACGGGCAAATACGAGCGGCAGCCCGGTACGTCCTCGTAAGGCACGAGGCCGGTCCCGAGGGGGCTGCCGGATGCGTGGATAAGATAGTGCAGGATAATGATCTTTGTCGTAAGGGTGACGTTCGATCCCTTCGCGCTCGCGAAGGAAAAACCGGGCACGCCGAGGCTCTATCGTCTCGTCGAAAGAGGGCACAGGGATGGAATAGGCGCCTCCCTTCTTTGAAAAGTCAAGGCCCGCCTTCGCTGCCTGCTCCTCGATGGGCAAGGCGGCGAGCTCGCTGCACGCAAGGTCGAACGTTTTCCTGTAAGCCTTCTGCCTCGCTATCTCCACGCGAGCTTCCTCCTCACCTCGGCCATCGTTGCCCCGTAGTCCGCGCTCTCGAACAGCCCGCTCCCCATGACGAGTATCGTAGCGCCCGCCTGCGCCGCGACGTGCGCGTTGTCGGCCTTGATGCCTCCGTCAACCTCAAGGGCCGCATCAGACCCGGCCGCGTCCAACATGCGCCTGGCCGCCTCTATCTTTTTCGTCATGGAAGGGATGTACGCCTGGCCGCCGAAGCCGGGGTTGACCGTCATAACGAGCAGGAGGCCCGCCTCCGGCAGAAGCTCCGTCACTGCATCGAGAGGCGTGCCGGGGTTGAGGGCTATGCCCGCCTTTTTGCCGTGGGACCTTATAAGGCTAAGCGTCCGCATGTGGTGGTAGCCCGTCTCCGCGTGTATCGTGATGATGTCCGCCCCCGCGTCCGCAAAGGCGCCGACAAAGACTTCCGGGCGCTCGATCATGAGGTGGACATCGAGGGGAAGGCGGGTGACCGCCCTGGCCGCCCCGACGACAGCAGGCCCTATGGTGATGTTCGGCACGAAATGGCCGTCCATCACGTCGATATGTATGATGTCCGCCCCCGCCGCCTCTACGGCCCTTATCTCCTCCCCCAGCCTGGAGAAGTCTGCGGAGAGGATGGACGGGGCTATCGCAACCCTCATTGCTGCCCTCCGCCGCGCTGCCCCCCGCCGCCCGCCGGCAGCTCCACTCCCTCGTCTTCCATGAATATGGCCTTAGGCGGCACGGTCGTCTTGACCGCAGCGGCGCCTGCTCCTTCAGGCCGGCCCGAAGACGCTTCGACATGCTTGATCCGCTTCACGTCCATCTCCTTCAGGGCTGCCGCATAGTCGCCGGGCGCCACCTCCGGCATCACGTAGAAGCGTTTGGCCGTGCTGCCGACGATGAGGACGACCCCGTCGGGGTCGAGGATGTTCTCCCCGCTTTCCGGCGCCTGGGCCAGCACCCGGCTCGCCTCTCCGCTGGGCACGTAGATCACTTTTTTGAGCTTCATGCCCTGCTGCTGGAGGGCCGCTTTAGCCGCCTCTAATGAGAGGCCGACGAACGCGGGGATGACGGCCATCATCGGCCCGTCGGCAAGGATGACGGTTATGGTCCTTCCCGGCCTCACGGGCACGCCTGCGTCGGGCTTCTGGAGGACGACGCGGTTATAGGCGACGTCTTTGCGCTTTTCGTACTTGGCGACTTCGAAGGGAAGGCCCTTCTGGCCGGCAAGCGACCTTGCCTCCTCCACGTCGAGGCCGGTCAATTCGGGACAGGTGATGGTAGGCTCGTCGAGGAGCAAAAGCCTGATGGTGTAAGAGGTGGCGAGGACGAAGACGAGCACGGCTGCGGCTGCATAAAGGAGGAGCCTGAAGAGTCTCATGCCTTTTTCAGCCTCGCGATAAAAAATCCGTCCATCCCCGACACGTGGGGAAGGGAAAGGAAATACCTCTCCCCGCCGATGCCCGGAAGGGGTTCAGGCGTAAACAGCCCTTCCTCTATCACCTTTTCCATCACGTCCGTAGTTTCCTCCGGCTCGAAGGAGCATACGCTGTAAACGAGACGGCCCCCTTCCTTCAACAGCCCGCAGGCAGACCTTAGCATGTCCGCCTGCACTGCTCCGAACGCTGCGATGTCGCGCTCGGCCCTCCTCCATTTTATCTCCG
This sequence comes from uncultured delta proteobacterium, assembly GCA_963835595.1. Taxonomy (GTDB): domain Bacteria; phylum Desulfobacterota; class Syntrophorhabdia; order Syntrophorhabdales; family WCHB1-27; genus CAWEPK01. Next base: position 1,461,627 of record CAWIGL010000002.1, read on the forward strand.
GGTGCTTCCTTATGATCCCTAGAGAAGAGCAGGGTGCATCAACGAGTATACTATCAAATCGGCCTTTTTTGAAGGGATTTCTGAGGATGTCCCCCCGGACGCGGCAGGCCGTCCCGGCCACGCTGCGGAGCTTCCCGCCGTCTTTGTCCATCGCAAGAACGTGCGTCTGCGGCCATGCCTCGATGATCTGCTCCGTCTTCGTCCCCTGCCCGGCGCACGCGTCGAGGAGAAGGTCTCCTGGACCGGGCGCGACTGCGAGGCCCGCAAGCTGCGAGGTCTCGTCCTGGACGTAGACGATGCGTCTTTCCAGGAGGCCGCTTGCGATGAGCGGGCCGACCCTGTCCACATTGAGGGCAAGGGGGAGGAGGCGCCCCTTTTCTACCTTGACCCCGAGGCCTGCGATCATGCTCATGGCCTCGTCCCGCGTGACCTTCCCCGCGTTGACCCGCAGGGCGAAGGACGGGCTTTTATTAAGGGTTGCGACGAGGTCGCGGGCGGCCTCCGTCCCGAACCGGCCGCTCCACCTGGCTACGAGCCATTCGGGAAAGCTGTACTCAATCGAGAGGCGGGCGACGGGGTCGGCAGGGAGCGCCATGCCTTCTTTCTCCCTTATCGCGCGCCTAAGCACGGCGTTGACGAAGTTGGCCACGCTGGGGCCTTTCTCTGCCTTGGCGTACTCCACCGTCTCGTTGACTACGTGGTAGGCCGCCTTTTTCATGAAGAGTATCTGGTAGAGGCCCATCCACAGCAGGCGGCGGACGTCTTTTTTGACGCCCTCCTTCGCAAGACGGGAGAGGACCCAGTCGAGATGGAGCTTCCACCTGATGACGCCTGAGGCGATCTCGTATATCAGCGGCTTATACGATGCAACGGGGGCGGCAGAGGAGAAGTGCCTGTCGATGGCCTCGTCGAGCAGCCTGCCTTCCTCTACCTCCCTGATGATCGCAAGGCAGAGGGACCGGACCGGGCGGAAATTATCTTCTATGGGCCATCTCCTCCAGCCGTCTTATCCTCTCCTCCATCGGCGGGTGGGTGCTGAAAAGGGAGACGATGCCCTTCGCGGCGAAAGGATTGACGATAAACATGTGGGCCGTAGACGGGTTGGCGCCCGGCATGGGGCTTCTGGCGACGGCAGTATCGAGGCGGCGAAGGGCGTTCGCCAGAAACATCGGGTTGCCCGCGAGGTGCGCGCCCCCTGCATCTGCCATGTACTCCCTCGACCTCGATATGGCAAGCTGGATGAGCATCGCCGCGAAGGCAGCGACCATCGAGAAGATAATGACGCTCACGATATTGCCACCGCCTTCCTCGTCGTCACCCCGCCCTCCGAAGAAGAGCGACCACCTGGCCCAACTGGCGAGCATTGTTATGGCCCCGGCGAGGGCCGCTGCGACAGTCGATATCAGTATGTCCCTGTTCTTCACGTGGGTAAGCTCGTGGGCGAGCACGCCTTCCAGCTCCTCCTTGTTGAGAACCCGCAGGATGGCAGTCGTGACGGCGACCACTGCGTGCTCCGGGTTCCTGCCCGTTGCGAACGCGTTCGGGCTGTCGCTCTCGATGATATACACCCTCGGCATGGGAAGGGACGCGCGCTGGGCGAGGGTCGCCACTATGCTGTATAGCTCCGGGGCCTCGCTCTCCGACACCTCCTGCGCCTTGTACATGGCGAGGACTATCCGGTCGCTGAACCAGTAGCTGACCATGTTTATCACGAGGGCAACGCCGAAGGCGAGGGTCGCCCCGTTCCTCCCGCCGATCATGCTCCCCAGTCCGACCAGTATGATGGTCAAGACGACCATCAAAAAGAATGTCTTTGCCTGATTCATATTTCACCTGCGCTTCGGATCATCAAAACTGTTATGATTCTCAAAGCTATCATCTAGTTTTATCGAATTCATGCTAATTGTCAAGCCATGGTGCGCACACGTTTACGATCATTCTCGGGAATGCGCTGGCAGCGAACAAGAGTCGAAATGATACCCATAGGGAGTGGCTGCGTAGTTGCGGCCGGAGGAAATTTCGATGGATTTCGCGTTGCTTTTCGAAGGCGCGCGGCGGAGCGTACTGTTTTTGTACGTGAGCACGCTGCGCCGAGAAAACGACGCGAAGGACGCGAAATTAACCCGGCCGCCAACCACCCGCCAGGCGCAAACTCAATGATGATGGTGGAGATCGATCTCCTCGGGCCCTGCGATCTGGCAAAATAAGCCGTTCACCTGGCACTCCGCGCACTCCATCTGGAGGACCGTGTGCCTGATGCCCAGGTCCGACAGCTTCTCCTCGATCTCCCGCCTCACGTGGTCCGTCTCGCTTATCTTCCTGTCGCTCATCAGGACGTGCGCGGAGAAGGCGGGCACCCCGTGGCCTATGGACCAGACGTGCACGTCGTGGACGCCGAGGACGTGCTCGATCCCGCAGATCGTCTTCGAGATGTCCTCTGCGTTGAAGCCGAAAGGCGAAAGCTCCAGGAACACCCAAAGCGCCTCCTTGATGACGCGCCCGCCTCCGTAAATGATAATGATGCCGACAATCGCCCCTGCGATGGGGTCTGCGAGGCGCCAACCCGTCACGCGGATCACGACGGCGGCAATGATGACGCCGGCAGAGGTGAGAATGTCGCCTATCACGTGGAGGCGGGCGCTCTTCATATTGAGGTCTGCGTGGTCTCCGCCGATGAGCCGCGCCATGACGAAGTTCCCGACAAGGCCCGCGAAGGCCACCAGGAGCATCAGGCCGGAATCGACCGCGGGAGGGGCGAAGAAGCGCCTGTAAGTCTCGATGAAGATGAAGAGCGAGATGACGACGAGGGTCGAGCCGTTGATGAGGGCCGCCAGTATGCCGATCCTCTGGTACCCGTACGTCGCCCTGTAGTCGGAGGGGCGCTTCCCTACGTAGACGGCGATGAGGCTCATGCAGAGGGCAAGAACGTCGGTGAGCACGTGGCCGGCGTCGCCGAGAAGGGCGAGGCTGTTTGCGACAAGCCCCCCGATAAGCTCGGCGAAAAGCACGACGAACGTGACGACCATGGCCCATGCGAGCCGCTTCTCGTTGCTGCCTCTCACTAACCACCCCATCCGGCGGCCGCAAAATTCCCGCTGTGAGAGCCGCCGTGCTCCTATACAATTATAGTTATTTCTCTTCGGCAAGTATAGCGCAAGGCAATCCTCGACGGACAGGCGCGTGACCGGGGCGAAGGGGTGGCGAGGGAGTTATTGGAATGCCGGGCATGGCAGCTGCGAACATAATGGGAGGGGTTCATTGGCCCGAAGGGCCGGCGGCCGGAGAGATTTTCGACGGGGCACCCGCGCCGAAAGGCGTGGGTCGCTCGCGTTGTTTTCGATGGCGCCCGACGAAACTGTACATTAGAAGTACGTTGAGGAGGCGCGCCGAGAAAACGACGCGAAGGGCGCGAAAAGGTCCCGGCCGCATGTGCGTGTGACGAGCGTTGATTGAATTTGATTCCCCAAACTGGTATAATAGTTGATAAGACGGGATCAGTCTGTGATTGGAGGACAAATGCTAAAAGTTGGAGAAGTGGCAGTGTATCCTGGTCATGGGGTGGGAAAAATCGAGTCGATAGAAGAGAAGTTGATCTCGGGCACGAGGCAGGCTTTCTACATCATGCGTATCCTGGACTCCGACATGACCATCATGATACCTGTCGAGAGCGCCCAGCACGCAGGGTTGCGCTACGTGATCGATCCCGAGCAGGTCCTGAAGGTCTTCGAGATATTGAAGGACCGGAACTTCATCCACGACACGTCTCCGTGGAACAGGCGGTACAAGGAGTATATGGAGCGGATCAAGAGCGGCTCCATCTTCGAGATCGCCATGGTGCTCAGGGAGCTTTACAGCCTGAGGATGTGGAAGGAGCTCTCCTTCGGCGAAAGGAAGATGTTCGAGACCGCGCGAAACCTCATCAAGAAAGAGCTGTCCATCGCCCTGAGCAAGAACGAAGAAGAGATAGTAACCGATATAGAGAGCATATTCGCGAACGCGCCAAAAGGTTAAGCTCGTTGGCCATTATCGTACAGCTTGTCTTTATAGCGGTAACGGCCGTTACCGGCTATTTCATCGTAAAAGACATTTTTCTCAATCCTTTTTACGGCCTGGCCGGGGCCGCATCGGGCCTCATACTGGGATACCTCGTCATCAAGCTGGAAGAGAAGCTGAAGGAGATACCCCTCAAGATCATCATCGGCAGCCTCCTGGGCGTCATCATCGGCCTCTTCGTTGCGAACCTCTTCATCTCGAAGCTCCTTCTGACCCACGCGAAGGACGTCCCCATTACGCTGCCGATTTACGTGCTCCTCTATGTCGTCATGGGATACCTGGGCTTCCGCATCGGGGAGAAAAAAAGCCACACCCTCGACCTGTCGAGGCTCCCCCTCTTCGGCGGCGTTGAAGGAAGCGAAGGCAACAAGATCCTCGACACGAGCGCGATCATAGACGGCAGGATCGCCGACGTGTGCGAGGCGGGCTTCATCGAGGGGGTCTTCATCATCCCCCAGTTCGTCCTTTACGAGATCCAGCACATAGCCGACCTCCAGGACCCCGTCAGGAAGATACGCGGCAGGCGGGGCCTCGACGTTCTGCACAGGCTGCAGAAGCAGACCCATATAAAGGTGAAGATCGTAGATATCGACTTCCCCAAGGTCAAGGAGGTCGATTCTAAGCTGATAGCCCTGGCCAAGAGTCTCCAGGGGAAGGTCGTGACGAACGATTATAACCTCAATAAAGTCGCGGAGTTACAGGGCATAAGGGTGCTCAACATGAACGAGCTCGCCGCTGCCCTCAAGCCCGTGATCCTGCCCGGCGAGCAGGTGAGCATCAGGATCGTCAAGGAAGGCAAGGAGCAGGGACAGGGCATAGGCTACCTCGACGACGGGACGATGGTGGTGGTGGACGATTCGAGGAAAGCGATCGGCAAAACTGTGGACGTGGTTGTGACGAGCCTCTTGCAGACGACCTCGGGCCGCATGATCTTCGGAAGACTGAGGGAGCAGCCGGAGAAGGAGATCGATTACCCCGAAGAATACTACGAAGAGCGCGTGAGGTAGGCATATGAGGACGCTGGCCATAGTCCTTGCCGGCGGTGCGGGCAAGCGCATGGGATCGCCCACGAGCAAGCAGTTCCTCCTCCTCGACAGCAGGCCGATCCTCGCCCATACCCTCCAGGTCTTCCAGGAGTGCAGGCCCGTGGACGGCATCTACCTCGTCGTCAACCATAAAGACCTGCCCCTCGTTCAGGAGGAGATACTTGAGACGTACAGGTTCAACAAGATACTCAAGGTGGTCATCGGGGGGCGCTTAAGGCAGGATTCCGTGCGGAACGGGCTTGAGGCGATCGACGAGGCCTGCGACGTAGTCATCATCCACGATGCGGCCAGGCCCTTCGTGTCGACCGCCTTCGTCGAGAAATCGATATTCCTCATGGAGATGTTCGACGCCGTCATCCCGGCCATACCCGCGCGGGACACGATCAAGATGATCTCGAAGGAGGGCTTCGTCGTGAAGACCCTCGAAAGGGAGTCCCTCTGGCAGATCCAGACGCCCCAGACCTTCAAGTACGACCTGATAACGAAGGCGTACAGAGAAGGGATGGGGAAGAAGCTCTGCGGCTACGACGACGCCTCCTTCATGGAGTACATGGGCAAGAAGGTCAAGGTGATCGAGGGCTCGCCTTACAACATCAAGATAACGACCCCGGAAGACCTGGTCATCGCGAGGGGCATACTCGCGCAGATCAAGGGAAATGCATGAGGATCGGACTCGGCTACGACGCCCATGCCTTCGTCGAAGGCAGGCGCCTTTTTTTAGGCGGGCTTCACATCGAGCATGACAGGGGGCTTCTCGGCCACTCCGACGGCGATGTCCTCCTCCACGCGCTGAGTGACGCAGTGCTGGGCGCGGCGGGGGCGGAAGATATAGGCGTCCACTTCCCGAACACGGACAAGGCCATAGAGGGGATCGCAAGCTCCGCCATCCTCGCGCGCTCGGTGGAGATCGCACGCGCGATGGGCTTCGAGATCGTCAATGTCGACGCGGTCGTCATCTGCGAGGCCCCAAGGATACAACCTTACAGGGAGGCGATGCGGGCGAGCATGGCCCGCATCATGTCGGTCGATGCGGGCCGTGTGGGCGTAAAGGGCAAGACGACCGAGGGCATGGGGTTCGCGGGGCGCAGAGAAGGGATCGAGGCCTACGCCGTCTGCCTGCTCGAATAAGGGCCGCGCCATAGCGCCGGGAGCGGGAAGTGCGGGCGCCCCCAAGAGGGTTCTACCGGTTGACGCCAAAAGATACGATGCGTGAGAGGGCGAAAATGGCGGGGCAAAAGGTTTTCAACGCCTTCAGGAACCTGAGGCGCACGAACAGCGTCTTCCTCCGCCTCTCTCTGCGCACGCAGCTGCTGCTGATCCTCCTTTTCGTCCTCGTCATCTCCGTCAGCTCCCTCACCATCATCTCGATGCGAAGCGAGGAAACGCTCATCGACAAGGTCACCCACGACATCGACGACATCACCAAGGCGATCCAGATAAGCGTCGAAGAGATGACGTACCGGGGGGACAGCGACCAGAGGCTCAAGAGCTACGTCAACCTCCTCAACCGTAAAGGCATAAAGGAGATATCGATAGTAAGCGACGACTCCCAGGTGATAGCGAGCTCCAACCCGAAGAAGGTCGGCACCAGGGAAAACCCGAAGATCGCGGCACAGGACAGGGCGCCGGGGAAAAAAGACCTCATCATCACGGCAAGGCTGGGGGAAGAAAGCAGGAAGGAAGGCCAGCGCCTCTACAACGTCATCATGCCCGTGTCGATAAAGGGGCAGAACCTGGGCTACATCCACATCAGCATGATCCTCGACGACTATAAGTACCTCCAGAGGAAGAACCACCTTAAAAGGATACTGAGCACCCTGTTCGCCTTCGGCATAGGCATCATCGTATCGCTGATCCTCGCGGACCAGTATACGGACCCCATCAAGAAGATCGCAAAGGCGGCAAAGAAGGTCGCTGAGGGGAAGCTCGTCAAGATACAGGAGAAGGACCGGAGGGACGAGATAGGCGTGCTGGTGAGGAGCTTCAACGAGATGGTCGAGAAGCTGGCAGAGCGAAAGGAGCTCGAAGAGAAGCTGAAAAAGACGGAGCAGTTGTCGATGATCGGGCAGCTCGCCTCCGGCATCGCCCACGAGGTGCGCAACCCCCTAAACTTTTTGTCGCTCTCTATAGGCCACATAAAGGAGAGGCTCGCGGAAGACGGCATGTCTGCGCGCGGCGACATAGTCGGGCTCCTCGACGACCTCAAGAAAGAGGTCTACCGGGTCAACGAGCTGATAAACAACTTCCTATTCATGGGAAAGCCCATCACCCTCCGTAAGGGGTGGGTGACTGCCGAAGCGCTCATGCGGGATGCCCTCTACATGGTGCGGGACAAGGTGCGGGACGGCATAGAGGTAGTCACCCATTGCCCCGACAAGACGATGCGCATTTACTGCGACAAGGAGTACATGCGGATGTGCGTGATGAACCTCATCGTCAACTCCGCCCAGGCGATCGAGGACAAGGGCAGCATCGTAGTCGCGTGCGAAGTCGAGGACGGCACGGCGCGCATATCGGTCGCGGACGACGGCAAGGGCGTGGAGGGGGAGATCGACAGGATATTCGAGCCGTACTACTCGACGAAGAAGCTGGGGATAGGCCTCGGGCTTACGATCACGAAGCGGCTCGTCGAGGAGCACGGAGGTACGATATCCGCACAAAGCATACCCGGAGAAAAGACGGTGGTGACGATAAGGGTGCCGGCCGATGCAGTCTCCTAAGGGTACGATACTCGTAGTCGAGGACGACGCGAACCAGCGGGGCATCGTCAAGACGATCCTCGTAAAAGACGGCTTTTACGTCGAGGACGTAAGCACGGGGAAGAAGGCCCTGGAGCTTGTCAAGAACGGCGCCTTCGACTGCGTATTGACGGACCTCCGCCTGCCCGACATGGAAGGCACAGAGATCCTGAAAGAGGTGAAGTCGCGCAACCGGCCCTGCCACGTGGTCGTCATGACCGCCTACGGCTCCATCCCCTCGGCGATAGAGGCGACCAAGCTGGGCGCCTTCCATTACCTCGAAAAGCCCCTCGAAAAGGACCATCTCCTCCTCGTCATGAACAACGCTGCCAACCAGGCGAGGCTCTTCAAAGACAACCTGATGCTCAAGGACCAGCTTTTCGACAAGTTCCACCTGGACAACATCATCGGCGACCACGGGAGCATGAGGGCGCTCTTCGCCATCGTGCGGAAGGTGGCGCCGACCGACTCGACGGTTCTCATTTACGGGGAGAGCGGCACGGGGAAAGAGCTCTTCGCAAAAAGCATCCATTACAATAGCTCAAGGAAGCAGGACCCCTTCTTTGCGGTAAACTGCGCCTCCATACCTGAGACGCTTTTGGAGAGCGAGCTATTCGGCTACGAGAAAGGCGCGTTCACGGGGGCGCTTACCAGGCACACGGGCCTTTTCGAGCAGGCGAACGGGGGCACCCTTTTCTTAGACGAGATAGGGGACCTCACGCTTGCCATGCAGGCGAAGATATTGAGGGCGATCCAGGAGAGGGAGATAAGGCGCATAGGCGGCAAGGAGACCCTGAAGCTCGACGTGCGCCTCATCGCTGCAACTAACAAAAAACTCGACGAAGAGATCGCAAAGGGACGTTTCCGCGAAGACCTTTATTACAGGCTGAACGTGATAGCCTTTACGATCCCCCCCTTGCGCGACAAGAAGACGGACGTCCCCATCCTCGTCGAGCATTTCATTAAAAAACTGAACGAGGCCCACGAAGGGAAGAAGACCGTCTCCACCGAGGCCTTGCAAGCGATGATGGCATACTCGTGGCCCGGCAACATCAGGCAGCTTGAGTCCGTGCTGGAGCGCGCTTACATCATGTGCGAAGAGTCCGCCATCGGCATCGAGCATGTCCCGGAGGAGATCAAGCACGACGGCATCGAGCATCTCTCCGGCGAGATGCGCATCATCACCGATTACCTCATCGACTCGAAGCTGACCGCGGCCGAATACCGCCTTTATCTTTACCTGATGAAGCTCGAAAGCGAATGCGGCAGCGAGGCGGAGATGCCGGAGCCGAGGACGATCATGGAGCGCCTCGCCATCAACAGGGACACGTTCTTTGTCGGCATCGCACGCTTGCGCGACCTGGGCCTCTACGACTTCAAGTCCAGGCGGCACAGGTGAGGGCGGCTGGACTCCCGCACGCGGCGAAGGCAGAAAAAGCTAAACCAATGCTCTTTGCGGCTGGACTCGCGCCTCTTGCAGAATCGCGATCTGCGGCGCGCTCTTCGCCTTGCGGCCTCCAACGTACCGACGTACAGTTTCCGGCCAGCAAGGCTCATATCGCATCCACACCTCCCGATTCCTGGAGGCGCTCCTCCAAGCCGCGACCGCCGCAATCGTATAAAGCGCATTTAGAAGGCGGCGGTAAGAGCGGGCTGTACTACATCCATTGTTGGGGATGTAGATTAGGCATTGAGAACACCTACGATTCCGCGCTTTAGCCTTGTCTGGCGCAAATGAACAATACCCGTCGGCAGCTCAGCAAGTGAAGCCAGTGAAGGATATCCCTCTGGCCCACTCAGGAGAGAGGTACGTCCATGTGAAGGCCTCTACAGCTAACCCTTTGAAATCGTTATCACTGAACTTTGGGCTTGACAGGAGGCCTTATAGGATGTCCCCCATTGTCCCCTGCATGCTAAAGGCGGCCGGGGCGAGATGATTTGATTTGGTATTGTATGCTCCTTCTGCCCTCCTCTCCGACAGCGATAGATACAATCCGTGCTGAAACGTAGGGACAAGGATTTGTTCTTGTTCGGCATGCGTCCTTCTTCGGGGATACCATGGAGGGGATATCGGACGTTGGCGATGGCCGTCTATGAAAGGGGTGTGAGGCACGGCGTAACCAGGAGGTCATTCATACCGTCCGCCGAGAGGAAGACAAAAATTTCCGCATAGTCTGTTGCATCTGATCTGAGTATCCTGAAATTCCTTTTCAGTAAATGTCTTCTCCTTACCCAATGCCCCTATCCACCCTTTGCACACCAGGACCTTCGCACCTCCCCGTCTCTCGTAGTCGCAGTTGTATGTGGCCAAAAACTCGATTGGATTGAAGTGTGATATATACACCATTTCACCCGATTTGCGCATCTTCTCCCGCTCCTCATCCTCCTCAGGTGAAGACCCCCAGTGTTGTTTGCAGGCAACCTCTATTTTTGCTTCTTCTCCGGTCATCGACAACTCGCAGTATTCTGTCACAAGTAATGAGTACTTTCCCTCGCGCCATAGATCTGATTTAGTGCATCGTGCACTTATTATAGGCGGCTCCGACCGTGCGTTGCCCTGGAATAAAACACACAAAATTGCCAGCAGCACTATTACACGTCCTATATGCATCTACACCTCCTCACCTCAATTGCACTGGGTTAATCGGTAAAGTTTTTCGGTACTATTTACATAACAAAGCACAGAGGCTCATTCGATCCGTAGGGTCTTTTCTTCAAACCTGTCTACCCACCATAAAAACAACTTTTCAAAGAAAAAAAACACTAGCAGAAACAGCCCAATTAGAGAAATATTGGCCACAATTTGGAGACCCTTCCAAAAGGATACTATACCGTCGAGAACGGACCGAGCCGCAGGAAATTGATATAAAAAAAGCCAGATAACCCGAGAAGAAACAAAAAATTCAATGCGGAGAGGAGAGAAATGAGCCGAAGCAGCGCCGCCTCTCTGCGGAAAAGCCGGAGGATCAAAATATCCTTCTCTTCTCCAGACAATTCCCCGACGCTGATAGTAACTTTCCGTTTATACTCCATAAACACCCCCTCCGTACTATGGCGGTTTACTTCGATTCTTCCACGTCGGCGGGAAAATGTCAAATGGACCAAAAAAGGTGAATGGCCCTGTGTGTGAGAAAGGAACATTGCTTTGTTATGTAAATAGTTCCCAAGTTTTTTTCTCGCGGTATTAAGCTGCTCCACATGGTCAATGAGGCGCCTGTTCAGCTTATACAGGTGCCTCAGCCGCTCTTCGGTGAGCAGTGACGACGTAACCAGGAGGTCATTTCCATCCTCCGGGGCAAGCGCCGCATGGTGCGGAACACCTGATGTAAGTATCTGTAGTTCACCTAACGATTCCTCTTTTCCGTGCCATCAATCGCTTCCAGTACATTCTCATATACCACCCCTGTAGTTGTGGAAATGGCATCCCCAGTACCCTTGGCATAAGAGCGATATGCTCGGTCCATGACACCGCCAGCTTCCTTGATTACCTCTTCCGACGCCTTCTTCATGGCCGGATCCGCCGCTGCTTTCCGGCCTTTTTCGGCGAATCTGATGCTCTCAAGCGCATCCTTGAAAAGAGGTTCTCGCTCAGCCAGATATCTCTCTGCGTATCCCTCGGCACCCTTGCCGATGAGGGATGAGCCTATTTCAATACATGCTTTTTTTATCCCTGCGGCTTTTGCTTCCGGCGACCACATGGCACCCCACGCGATCCACATGCTGTTGCCTAATTTCGGATCGAGAAAGGCTTTTGCGGTGCTGATCATTATCGGGGTTGCCCCCGCCGGGGGCGGTCTATGGTCCCTCAATGCCCGTACGGTTTCACTGAACCCCTTCGAGTTCTTCTTGTCTTTAAGAGCTTATCCGTAATTAACTTGATTTAAATTCATAGCCATACTACACTTTAGCGAGGAGGTGGGTATGGCAAAGATCCGCTCATGGGAAGTGTCCGACGAGTTCTGGAAACGTGTCGCACCTTTTATTCCGAAACGGGAGCGAGAATCTGGTAAGGCATTCAAAAGGAAGCCCGGCGGCGGCCGTAAAGCTATGTCCCAGCGGCGCGTATTCGAAGGCATCGTCTTTGTGCTGAGAACCGGATGCCAGTGGAAGTCACTGCCCAGAGAACGGTTCGGAAGCGCAAGCTCCATACACAAGTACTTCCGGCAATGGCTGAAGGGAGGTTTCTTCCTTGCCCTCTGGCGCGCCGGTCTCGCCGAGTACGATGATATGGAGGGGATCGCCTGGAAGTGGCAGAGCATGGATGGGGCCATCATCAAAGCGCCTCTGGCGCAAGAGGCAGCCGGTCCGAACCCGACAGACAGGGGGAAAAAAAGGAAGCAAGAGACACCTCCTGGTGGACGGACGTGGCGTCCCGCTGTCGCTGATCGTAACAGGGGCCAATCGACATGACGCAAGCCAGCTTACCGCAGTGCTCGATGCCGTCGTTATTCCCCTTCCGAAGAGACAACGATTCTTATACGCAGATAAGGGATACGATGGCGAACAGGCTCGCGAGCAGATCCGCATCAGGGGCTACGCTCCGAGGGTCTCACGAAAGAAGCGTAAACGCGGGCGTCCTCCCAAGAACCGGCGTTGGGTTGTGGAAGCGGCGCACTCCTGGTTCAACAGGTTTCGTAAGCTTCTGGTCAGATATGAGAAGATGTCCGAAAGCTACGAAGCTCTTGTTCATCTCGCGGCTGCGATTATTTGCTGGAGGAAGGTTGTTGCTATTTACGGATAAGTCCTAAGCCACCGCAATGCTTGTTCGGAGACATCGTTTTGCTTGGCCAGGTATACCTCCGCGCCGCCCTCCATAGCGATGAGTGTCTTGCCGGTAACGAGCAGCGCCTGCGGCCAAAAACCCAAGGTCTTTCCTGCAATCCGCAATGACCTCACATCCATTACGGCCACACCCACCTCCGTTCCCATAAGGATCAGTTCGCTCATCTTGTCTCTCGGGCGAAGCCGAACTGAAATCTGATCGGTCGAAACCGGCGGCGGCACCTCAATGGTCCGAAGCCTTTTCGCGATTTCTTTAAGCTGTGTCGTCGTTAAAGCCGCCGTGTCGTATTTTCCCATGCGGGCCTGCTTCTCAAACCCGGCCTTCAGGTTCTTCCGGGCTTCTCTATTCTCCATGTCTCTCTTCAGGTTGACCCGAGATGCCTCCGCCCCAAATGCGTCTTTCAGGTTTTTCCGGAGCACTTTATTTTGCAGCGCTTCTTGTTCCCGCTGCAGGGCTTCTTCCGCATTTTTGAGATAATTTCGAATTGTCTCGTTTTCCGGCCATTTCTCAAGGGCCGCCCTGAAATACTGGACAGCCATGGCCCAGTCCTTATTGTTGTAGTACCCGACCCCCTGTTCGCTCAGGTTGCGCGCCTGGTTGTGCTGATCGGCAACGGGATCATACGCGCGGGGCGGAGCCTGAGGCGGCCCGCCGCCCCTTTGGGAACCGGTCAAGACGTTACAGCCGGGGCAAAGCCGAACATCATGCGCCACTATGCACGCATACATCCGGCCAGCAGGATCTGTTGATTGAAGCGCGGTGGGAAAGGCTTTAACAAGAGAAGAAATCTCTGCCGGGATAGTGCTGAACAAACCGTAGCCGCGACCGGAAGCCTCGGGCGGGACCTGTCCAGGATTCATGCAAAGCGAGAAGACCTGATATGAAGCGGAGAGAAGCAAGGCTTTGCCGCAGTGACGCAAGAACCTGTTTTGAAGCGGTTTTTCTGGAGGGAGAACTCGATTGGTTTGTAACACGCCTTTCAGCTTTTTCCTTTTCCCCTTACTCATCATGCCCCCCCTATCAGCAACGAATTGCGTCTGTGTGACTTCCGAGTTTGCTGCCGGTCTGATTCCCCATATGGATCGATGCGATCTCCTGGGCCTTATCCCACAGGAGCAGCTCGATTATGGTTTTTGTATAGTCACACGCCATTGCCCTGCTGTAACGCATGACACTCTCGGTAACGGCGGGATTATCCAGCACTGTCAGCCGCCACAACGGACAACCGCCTCCGCAGAGGTAACGCCATGGGCATGCCTTGCAATCTTCCATGTGGTCCACATGTAAGTGGTCATACAGCCTTTGGTGCAACTCTCTGTTGGGGTAACTTTCGTTCATGACGTTGCCTGCATAGAATCTTTTTATACCGACGAGATAGATGCATGGATAGACATCGCCGTTCACATCAACTACGGGCGTGTTGCCGCAGGGAAGGCCGCATCCCAGGACGCTCGTCGCACCTATCCTCAGTCTGGCGGCATACAGATTGAAAGGGTACAATTCCTCATCATTCCACACCTTACTTCGATAGATGCCGGTTATGCCTTTGATTATTGTTTCAGGCGAGGGAAGCAACGTCTCCGGCAGAATATCCTCATCGGAATTGACGGGGTTAACCGGGACAAAAGCGCTCGAGCTTCCTCCGATTGCCTTGTGGTGCTCGGTTATCTCGAGGAGACGATGCTGGTTGAGGGCGGTAACCGTGGCCCGTAAATCTACCTCTAATCCGGCGGCCACGAGGCGCTTGATGCTGTCGGTCACAACTTCGTGGGATCCTCTTCCGTCTTTGAAAGGACGGCAGAGGTCGTGGATGTCCGCGGGACCGTCTATATTGCATAGGAAACTGATATGAAACTTTCTTGCCCACGCTATCAAGTCGGTTGGAAGTAGGGATAGATTGCTGGTGAAGTGATAGACGATTACCTTTTCCGGGTGTTTATCTATCAGGGAATCTTCGCAATAAGTGATTATTTCCTTGGCCAGGGTCCAGTTGAGCATGGGCTCCCCGCCGAAGAAGACAACCTCCAGACGGCCTCCGGGGGATAGGTCGGCAAGACACCGCTCAACGCTCCTGAAGGCTATCTCTTTTCTCATCATAAGGCTCTTGTCTTTTTGATAAGTTCTTGTGCCGTTTAAGCAATAGACACAGCCCATGTTGCATGATTGGGAGAGCAGGAGGTAGAGCGACGTGGTCGTCTTGCTATGCAAATCCTGACCTTCCGGGCAACAATTATGGAGGCTTCTGTCGTTGGACGAATCAGGGACAAGGATCCCGTGGTACAACAAGGTATCCAGCAGGTCGGTCTCATGGGGAAAGGCCTCTATGATGCGCTTGTAGGTCTTCAGCTCCGAAGCGGCTTTCAGAAAATTCTTTATGTATTCCTTTCCTTTCCTTATGTAGAGGGGTCGAAGGTAGACGTAGTCCGTCAGTATGAATTCATCTCTGCCTTTTTCGAGGGTAAGGAGGTTCTCCGTGACCTTTAGCCGGGTGCGGTCATTCATTCGCATAGACACCGCCCCTTTGAACTGATGTCGTTATCGCCTCCGGGCGATCGCGTCATCGCTCAAACTACCTTTGAAATCCAGGCCCCCCGATGGCTCCCTGTAATCGCCTCAAAATTACCGTGATTATTTCTATGCTACCAGACTCGTTAATATTAAGCAAAGCATTTCTTGCTGCCGCAACTCGCTGCTCAGCACCGTCCGGATCAGCACGACCTCCACGCTTGCAGCGTCTGTCGTGTGTCTTCTTGTAAGACATCACCATCCGGAAATTATTACGCGATAAGGCCCCGAACCACCATATCAGGAGGTGTCTATGACATTACGAGAGGCAATAGAGTTGTTCAAGGATCATCAGAAGAACAGCGCGCGAAACAAGACCCGGGAGAGCTATGGCCATGTGTTCCGAAACCTGGAAGCCTTCCTCGGCGACGCTGCCCTTGGGGATATATCCTTTCAGGATTTATCAGTTTCTGCTCCTTCTTACCGAAGGGTGCGCCAAATCGACAGCACGTCCGGGAAATTATCGGCAGGGAAGTGATCGACCGCCGCCTTCCATTATGCTCTTTATTCCGTTAGCGGCGGTAGACGGCCTTAAGGAGTGCGGAGCACGCAGGCGACGTGGCTTTAGCGAGTCGCCTGCGTTCGCGAAAGCGGAGGCAAAAGGTCGATTTAACGCGCAGCGTCGCGAGTCCGGCCGCCCAAAGCATTGGTTTAGCTTTTTGCCTCCCGCTTTCTGTCTTTGCTCGCGCAATCGGGCTCGCGACGCGCTTACACCGATAGCGGGTCGGCCTCGATATGCACCCCCGGCAGCCGGTAAAGGGAGGAGAGCAGCGGGGAAAGGGTCTCCTCGTCGCCTTTGAGTATCACCTTCCATCCGTACTGCCCTTTCACCTGGATGGGGCCGAGCATCCGGCGGTCGAGCTCCGCCTCCCGCGCGAGGCCCTCTATCGCGCGGATGACGCGCTCCCCCGCCTCTTTGTTGCGCCGCAGGACATTGACCGAGAAGAAGCGAACGAACGGAGGGAATTCGGCCGCCCGCCGTTTCGCAAGCTCGTCTTCGTAGAACCGGCTCGCGTCGAGGAAGAGGGCGGGGTCGAAGGCGTCCTTACGCATATGGAAAAGGAGCTTGCCGGGCCGCAGCGCGTCGCGGAGGTTCGCAAGCAACTGGAACATCCGCTCCCTCGCCCTGTATCCGCCGATCCTCAGAAAGTCTTCCCACCCGTAAAGAATAAGAAGGTCGGCGGCGAGCCCGTAGAGCTTCGAGAGGATGTTCGTCCCAACGACGATCTTTCCGCCCGTCGCCCCTGCCGGCCTTACGTCCCTCGGCCTGTCGGCCTCGCCCGTGACCCTCGAGACTGCGGCGGACGGGAAGGCCTCTTTTATCCGGGCCTCCAGGTACTCCGCGCCCACCTCGAAGAACTTGATGAGGTCGGAGCCGCACTCGGGACAACGCTCCTCGTAAGGGAAGCTGCCCTTGCAGACGCCGCACGCGAGGCTCTCCGTCTGCCTCTGGTAGGCAAGGGCGGCAGCGCCGCAGACAGGACAGGCAAGCGACCGGCCGCAGGCCGCGCAGGAGAGGCTTGAGGCGTAGGAGCGTCTCGGGACGTGGATTGCGACGCATCCGCCCTGTCCCAGCGTTTCCTCTATAGCGCTGCCTACATCGCCCGGCAGGAGCGCCCCCCCGTCCCGGTCGCCGCCGCCCGCAGAGCAGGCGACAAGCGGGGCCGCAGGCGGCCTTCCTTCCGTGACGTCGAGCGCGCCCTCGGAGGCCCATTTGACGATCTCCACGGGTGGGGCGGCGCTTCCTATGACGCAGCGGACGCCCTCGATCTCCGCCCGTTTGAGCGCCAGGCGCACAGCGTTGAACCTGAACGCCTCCTCGTTGCGGTACTCGTCCTCTTCGGGCCTCTCTATGATGATAAGGCCGCACGCCGCGAGCGGTAAAAAAACGCAGCTCTTGTTCCCCAATATGAGACGCGCCCTTTCCGCCCTCGCCCTGAAGTACGTTTCGGCCTTGCGCTTTCCCGGCGTCGAGCTGCCGTACCAGAAGACTGCCCCCGGGAAGCTCTTTACGAGTGCACTTGAGAAAAAGGCGCCGGCCGCCCGGTAATCGGGAAGGAGCATGAGCACGCTCCTGCCTCGACCAAGCTCATCGGCGATGAGGGAGGTATAGAGATTAAGGCGCTCCTCCACGCTCCCCATGAAGAGGCCGGGCCTGGGCGCGCTGCCTGCCGCGGGCGCCGGCGCTGCCGTTCTTTCGATTGTCTTGCCCGTGAATGGGTCGGCCAGGTCGATCAGCGACCTGTTGAGGTAGTCGAGGATGCGCAGTGTGCCGGTCAGGGCGCACGCCTTCTTGAGGGTAAGGCCGTCGAGGTAGGCGAGGCCGGGGTCGTCCGTCCTTATAAGGCAGTATTTCTCCACGCTTATCGCAGAGGAAAGGGCGTACTTGAGGGCAAGGCCGATGGGGACTGCGTAATAGAGCGACGCCCACCTGCACAGGGCGAAGCACGCCCCGTCGATGAGGGGCACGCAATCGACGAGCCCCTGGACGCCTTTCAGGCCCTCCTCCTCCCTCTCCTCCGTGTCGATGATATAGCCTACCGCCGAGCGATTGTGAAAGGGCACCTTGACCCGCGTGAGGGGGCGCACGAAGGGCGCAAGCAATGCGGGGACTGCGTAGGAGAAGACCTTGTCAATGGGAAGGGGCAGCGCTACATGGGCGATCATGCGCTGGTGCGGGCGGGCGTCGTTTCGAGCCTCGCGAGCTTCACGTTCTTCAGGGGCTCGCCGAGGACGCGGCTGCCGAGGTCGGACAGCTTGTCGGGGGCGTCGGTCACGAAGAAGTCGCACCCGCCCCTGCCCGCGGCCCTGAGACAGCCGTGCTTCTCAAGGGCCTTGCGGACCTCGCCTGCCGTCTCCCTCCCTGTATTGACGATGTAGACGCCATCCCCGAGGAGCTCGCGGATCCGGGGCTCAAGGATCGGGTAATGGGTGCACCCCATGACGAGGACATCTATGGATAAAGCGGTGAAATCAGTCATGTATTTGGCGACCACGAGGCGCGCGATCGCATCGGCCTCAAGCCCCTCTTCCACGATAGGCACGAAGAGGGGGCAGGCCCTGGAGACTACCTCGGCCGAAGGGTCGAGCCGCCTGATGGTCCGCTCGTAGGCGCGGCTCGCTATGGTCGCCCTCGTGCCGATCACCCCTATCCTTTTTTTGCGCGTCCTCGCTACCGCCTCCCTTGAGGGCGGCTCGATGACTCCAACTACCGGGACGGGCAAGCGCTTTTTCAGGACCGGCAGGGCCACGGCGCTCGACGTGTTGCACGCGACGACAAGCATCTTTATGCCCCTGGACAGGAGGAATTGCGCGTTTTCCAGGGAGTAACGGGTGACTGTGGCGGGCGACCTGTTGCCGTAGGGCACGCGCGCCGTATCGCCCAGGTAGACGATGTGCTCACGGGGCAGGAGCTTCCGCACCTCCCTGAGCACCGTCAGGCCCCCGATGCCGGAATCGAACATGCCGACAGACAGGTCTTTCATCGCAAAAGAGCTTATTCCGATGGCCCGGAGAAAGTCAAGCGGCCTAATAAGCGCCCCCAATAAACGCTTTTGGGGAGCGGGGACGACCCGCAAGCGGGTGCCCCGACGAGCAAGAGCGCGCAAAACGGCTTTTATGGGAGGGGGAGGGCGATAGTATCCCTGCGGGGGGCTGCAAGGGAATCGACAAGTTGACAAACCCATTTCACGCCCTAATATTAATAGTAAACGATTCTGGTATGGCCCGCGTGGCCCGGGCAGCCTTCAGACGCCCACGGATCACCGATTAAGACCGGGCGAGAGGCGGCCGGACGGACGCGGGGAAGGAGGCAACATGGCAGATAGAGTGCTGGGCGGCATGAGGGTAGCCATTCTTCTGACCGACGATTTCGAGCAGGTGGAGATGACGGAGCCGAGGAAGGCGCTCCTTGAGGCGGGGGCAGAGACGGTGCTCGTTGCGCCCCACGGCGGGACGGTGCAGGGCGTCAGCCACCGCGAGAAGGCGGACAAGTTCCCTGTGGACCAGACGCTCGACGAGGCGGACGCGTCCAGGTTCGACGCGGTCCTCCTCCCCGGCGGGGCGCTCAACGCGGACGCCCTGCGCGTAGAGAAGAAGGCGCAGCAGATCGTTGCCGAGATAGACGCGTCCGGCAGGCCGATCGCCGTCATCTGCCACGGCCCGTGGCTCCTCGTCTCGGCCCGTCTCGTGAAAGGCAGACGGCTGACGAGCTACCATACGATCCGCGACGACCTGATAAACGGCGGGGCCGAGTGGGAAGACAAAGAAGTCGTGCGGGACCGCAACTGGGTAAGCAGCCGCAGCCCGGGGGACATACCCGCCTTCAACCGCGAGATGGTCTCCCTGTTCGCAGAGCACTGGAACAGGGTCGGCAGGAGGCACGCCGCCTAGTCGCGGCAGGCCGCTGCGACGAAGGGCGGGCCGGCAGGGTAGGGGGATGTTTCACGTGAAACATCCCCCGTTCAAGCACGGGCATCAGAGGGCATAAAGCCATGAAGGACCGGCGCGTGTACCAGAAGCTGTAGGCGGCCACGTTGTAAATGGGCGGATTGACGAGAAGGACCTTCGGGGCCGGCTCATCCCTTGTTGTATACAGAATGTTTCACGTGAAACATCGTCACCACGCCACTCGCGCCCCCTGGCGCCCCCTGGCGAACATCTTTACGGTGAGCATCCCGAAGACGAACCCCCCGATGTGGGCGAACCATGCGACGCCCTGGCCGTGGGAGAAGGCGATCTGTACGAAGAACCATACGGTCAGAAGCAGCATAGCCGGGATATCTATCGTCGTGATGAACAGGAAGACGAAGATCAGCGTCTTCACCTTCGCCCTGGGGAAAAGGATCAGATAGGCGCCGAGCACGCCTGAGATCGCCCCGCTTGCCCCGACCATCGGCACGGGGGACGACGGGTCGAAGGAATACTGCACGAGCGCTGCGGCAATCCCGGAAAGGAGATAAAATACGATGAACCGCATGTGGCCCGCCGCGTCTTCCACGTTCTTGCCGAAGATCCACAGATAGAGCATATTCCCGAATATATGCAGGAAGCCGCCGTGGATGAACATCGACGTGAATATCGTCATCACATTATAAGGCAGGAGGTCGATCCGCGACGTGAGGGCTACCATCAGGTCCTTCGGGATGAGGGCGTACTTCTGGACGAGGCTCCGATCCAAATCTCCGGGCAGCGTAAGGGACCACGCGAAAATGAAGATGTTTACAAGGACTATCGCAATTGTTATAATGGGAAATGTGCGCGTCCGAACATTGTCCTTCAGTGGTAACATAGCCTATGTATTACCATGCACTCTAAGCCATGTCAAAAAGAGCGTCCCAGTGGAGCGATAGATGCCGGAACTGAGAAAAGACCCCATTATCGACCGGTGGGTTATCATATCGTCGGAGCGCGGCCAGAGGCCTGTCTTCCTCGCCGAGGCCGAAGAGCCTCCGAAGCCGGGCGCCATCTGCCCGCTCTGTCCGGGCAACGAGGCCATGACGCCCCCGGAGGTCTTCGCCATCCGTCCGTCCTTCGTCTCCTCCCCGCCGAACAGCCCGAACTGGGTGCTCCGCGTAGTGCCCAACAAGTTCCCGGCGCTGCGCATCGAGGGCGAGCTGAACAAGCAGGGGGTCGGCCTTTACGACAAGATGAACGGCGTCGGCGCCCACGAGGTCATAATCGAGACGCCCATACACAGCCAGACGCTCACCGGGATGGACGTGCCTTCCGTACAGAACATCTTCATGGCTTACAGGGAGAGGACCCTCGACCTCCTGCGGGACAAGCGCTTCAAGTTCATCATGATCTTCAAGAACCAGGGCTCTATGGCGGGCGCCTCCCTCGCCCATTCCCACTCGCAGCTCATCGCCCTGCCCATCATCCCGAAGCGCCTCTCCGAGGAGATCTCCGGCTCCCTCAATTATTACAAGTACCGCGACAGGTGCATCTTCTGCGACATAATCGCCCAGGAGCTGGAGGAGAGACGGAGGATCATTTACGAGAACAACAGCTTTATCGCCATCTCGCCCTTCGCCTCCCGCTTCCCCTTCGAGATATGGATACTCCCCAAGGCGCACGAGGAATCCTTCCTGTTCTCCAAGCCACAAGACAACTATTTCGCCGCTGCCGACGCCCTCTCGGTCGTCCTGAAAAAATTGGCGAAGGTTCTCAACTGCCCGCCCTACAACTATATGATCCATACGACGCCCGTAGAGATCATCGATCCGTCTTTCTACCACTGGCACCTGGAGATCATACCGCGACTAACCAAAATGGCCGGTTTCGAGTGGGGGACCGGCTTTTATATCAATCCTACCCCTCCTGAAGAGGCGACTATATTCCTTCAGGAGGCCGAGGTCTAAACGGAGGAGCTCATGAAGGTACTTCTGGCTTCTTCGGAAGCCGTTCCGTTCGCCAAAACCGGCGGCCTCGCGGATGTCGCGGGGGCGCTCCCCAAGGCGCTCGAAAGGATAGGCGTCGACGTGCGGCTCATCCTCCCCAAGTATAAAGGCATCGAGGAGAAGGGCCTGCCGATAAACTATACGGGCGTCCGCGTCTCCGTCCCCGTCTCGCAGACGGTCGTCGAGGCCGATATCGTCGAGAGCCGCTTCGACGGCGTGACCGCCTACCTCGTCGAGAGGGACGAGTATTTTTACCGCGACAACCTTTACAGCACGGAGGACGGCGATTTCATCGACAACGCCGAGCGCTTCGTCTTCTTCGCCAGGGCGATCATCGAGACGGTGCGGCAGACAGGCTTCGTGCCCGACGTCATCCACTGCAACGACTGGCAGACGGCCCTCGTGCCCGTCTACCTCAACACCGTTCTCAGGCCGGACCCGCTGCTCTCCAGGATCTCCACCCTCATGACCATCCACAACCTCGGCTACCAGGGGCTTTTCTGGCACCTCGACTGGCACCTCCTCAACCTGGGCTGGGAATACTTCACGCCGAACTTCCTGGAGTTTTATGGAAAGATCAACTTCCTCAAGGGCGGCATCGTCTTTGCGGACATCCTCAACACGGTGAGCAGGCGATACAGCCAGGAGATCCAGACCCGCATCTTCGGAGGCGGGCTGGACGGCATACTCCGCACGCGCAAAGACGACCTCTACGGCATAGTCAACGGGATCGACTACGACGAATGGATCCCCGAGAAAGACGGCTTCATACCGGCGCCATTCAGCGCCTCGGACCTTTCCGGCAAGGCCGCCTGCAAGGCAGCCTTGCAAAAGGCCTTCGGCCTGCCCGTCGAGGCAAACGGCACGCTCCTGGCCAGCATCTCCCGCCTTGCCGACCAGAAGGGCTTCGACCTCATCGCCGAAGGCTTCGAAGATCTCCTTTCTCCAGGCACGCAGTACATCCTCCTGGGGACCGGAGACCGCAAATACCATGACCTCTTCACCGGGTTTGCCCGGAAATACCCGCAGTCCTTCGCCGTGAAGATAGCGTACGACAACGCCCTGGCCCACCTCATAGAGGCAGGCGCCGACATCTTCCTCATGCCTTCCCGCTACGAGCCGTGCGGGCTCAACCAGTTATACAGCCTGCGGTACGGCACTGTCCCCGTCGTGCGCGCGGTCGGAGGCCTCGAAGACACGATAAGGGACGACCCTGCCGACGCAGACTCGAACACAGGGTTCAAGTTCCGGGAGTACACGGTCGACGCCATGATGGGCGCCCTGCGGCGCGCCCTCGCCCTCCGCCGTGACGGCGCGCAATGGACGGCCCTTATGAAGAGGTGCATGGGACAGGATTTTTCGTGGGATAAATCGGCCCAGGAATACAGGGCGCTCTACGAGAAGGCTGTAAAACACCATGAATTTCGCTAGTGTTCTCGGCAAGGTCATCGAGATATCCCACTCAAACCTGGAGATAGAGGCCCGCATCAAAGCGATCCTCAACATCGTCTCCTCCGACCTCCGCTTCGAAGAGGTCCTCATCTACACCCTCGACAAGGACAAGCGGCTCTCGTGCAGGTTCAACAACCGCTCAAGCCGCCTCTTCGAGCTTCTCGCCGATTACCGGTGCCACGTGGGAGAGGGCGTGATCGGCACGGTGGCCCAAAAGCGCTCGCCCCTTTTTTTCACCCTGAAGGACGTCCCGCCAAGGCTGGGCTGCCTCTTCTACGCCCATCTCGACGATGTCCTGCCCCGCTACAAGGTCTTCGCCTTCGTCCCCCTCGCGGACGACAGCTTCTTATACGGCGTGCTCTTTGCCGCCTCCTCCACGAGCGAGGCCATAAGCCCCGGCGAAAAGATCGTTCTCTCCATACTCTCGCGCGAGCTGGGCGGCATATTCCGCACCTACGACCTGCTCCTCTCGTCGAAGAAGCGCATCACCGAGCTTGCAACCCTTTCCGAGCTGGGCCGCATCCTCACATCGACGATGGAGCCGAGCGCAATCCTTGAGAACATCGCGCTCATAACCGCAAAGGCCCTCAACGCCTCTTTCGCCACCATCAAGCTCGACCTCGCCTTCATCAAGTTGAACGGCCAGCGGTTCACCTCCGGGAGCATCGGCAACAACCTGGAAGGCCGGGTCCTCGACTTAGAGGCCGAGGCCTCCCGCACGAGGCAGCCCGTCGCCTTCGCCGAGGCGCAGGCGGGCGAGGCGGGTGGGCCGCCGGCTGCCGCCTTCACCATCCTCGCCGCCCCGATTGCGGCCAAGGACCGCATGTTAGGCACCATTACGCTCGGCAGAAAGGTCGAGCAAAGGGATGTCGCGGACGACCAGCAGGACCGCTACCTCCTCGGCATGATCGCCAATTACATATCGAGCGGCCTCGACAATGCGCTCCTCAACATCAAGCTGAGGGACGCCCTCCGGGAGCTGGGCGATGCGCAAAGGCGCCTCATCGAGAACGAAAAGCTGCGCAGCCTCGGCCAGATGACCGCGAACATCGCCCACGAGATAAAGAACCCCCTCGTCGTGATCGGGGGATTCACGAAGAGGCTCGCAAAGACGATGCACCTCGACCAGAACGAGAACAGGTACGTCGAGATCATCACCAAGGAAGTCACCAGGCTCGAATCAATCCTCACCGAGATACTCAACTACGTCAAGGAGGCGCCGCTGCTCTTCGAGCGGTGCGACATCAACGCCCTCCTCGACGAGATCGTCTACCTCCTTTCGTCGGACCAGGGCTGGTCTGCCGTCCGGATCGTAAAGCAGTACGCCCCCGACCTCCCGCCCGCCCTGTGCGACGTCCAGCAGATCAAGCAGGTCTTCATCAACATGCTGATCAACTCCTTCGAGGCGATGGGCGGGAAAGGGACGATCACGATAAGCACGGAGCGCGCGGGCACTTACGAGAAGCCCTTCGTCGCCATATCGGTCAGGGATACGGGCGGCGGCATCGAGCCGGCCTACCTGGACAACATCTTCAACCCCTTCTTCACGACGAAGGAGAAGGGCATAGGGCTGGGGCTCGCGATCTCGAACAAGATCGTCGTCCATCATGGGGGCGACATGGAGGTAAAAAATACACCCGGGGAGGGCGCCATTTTTACCGTGCACCTCCCCTGCCAGGAAAGACCGGACGACGGGTCGGGGGGCGCCCCGCCGCAGACGCCCGGCGGGCGCACGGAGAGCGGCCGGTCCGCTTGAAGCGCACCCAATAACAAAGAGGGGTGGATGCTATGGAAAAGATAAGGATCCTGCTGGTAGACGACGAAGAGCATATAAGGCTCCTGTTCAAGGAAGAGCTTGAAGAGGAGGGCTACGCCATAGGTCTTGCCTCGAACGGCTTCGAGGCCCTGGAGGTCCTCCAGGCGGAGAGGTTCGACCTCGTGGTCCTCGATATAAAGATGCCCGGCATGGACGGCATCCAGACGCTCAACGAGATCAAGAAGCTCAACAAGGACCAGCGGGTCATCCTCTGCTCCGCTTACGGCGAATACCAGCAAGACTTCTCCAGTTGGGTCTCCGACGCCTATGTGGTAAAATCCGCCGACACCCGCGAGCTGAAGGAGACCATCAAAAAAGTCCTGGGGGTATGAGATGCGCAAAGTAAAGAAGGCCGTTATCCCGGCCGGCGGCTTCGGGACGCGGATGCTCCCCGCAACGAAGGTCGTCCCCAAAGAGCTGCTCCCGGTCGTCGATAAGCCCCTCATACAGTTCATCGTCGAGGAGGTGGCGGGGTCGGGCATAGAAGAGATCATCCTTATCACCGGCCGGCAGAAAGGCTCCATAGAGGACCATTTCGACAGCTTTACGGAGCTTGAGCTTTTCCTTGAGAAAAAGAAGAAGGGCGATCTCCTGGAGGCGATAAGGGGGCTTTCCGGCATGGTGCGCATCGTCTCGGTGCGGCAGTCATACCCGATGGGTCTCGGCCACGCCATCCTCTGCGCCCGGAACCTCATCAACGGCGAGCCCTTCGCCGTGCTCCTGCCCGACGACCTCATCATCGCGCAGAGGCCGTGCCTGGGCCAGCTCCTCGATGTCTTCGACGAATTCGGCAAGCCCGTCATAGCCGTCCAGGCGGTGCCGGAAGAGGCCACGCCCCAGTACGGCATAATAAAGGCGGAGCAGGTAAGGGAGAGGCTCTACGCGATAAATGACATGGTCGAAAAACCCGCCCTGGGGAGCGCCCCGAGTAACCTCGCAATAATCGGCCGGTACATCCTGCCCCCCGAGATCCTCGGGGTCCTGGACGATACCGCCGCCGGGGCCGGGGGAGAGATACAATTGACCGACGCCATGCGGCGCCTCCTCGCCACGACCCCTTTTTTGGGCCTTCAATACGAGGGACTGCGCTTCGACGCGGGAACCAAGGCGGGCCTTATAAAGGCGAGCCTCTACCTCGGCCTGCGCCACGAGGAAGTGAGGGAAGAGCTCTGCGCCTTCGTGCGGACCCTTGACCTGGACGCCATAATGAAATAGGATATAAGCTCCCGTGGGGGTGTAGCTCAGTGGGAGAGCACCTCGTTCGCAACGAGGGGGTCGCGGGTTCGAATCCCGCCATCTCCACCATGTATTATCACGCCAATGGGATGGGCTTTTGTGAGGGGGGACGACCCGCTAAAGCGGGTGCCCCGATCCGGCTTTGCCGGTGGAGGGGGCGCGGAAGCCCCAATATGTTTTGCCTGTCTGAGGGGGAAGGCTCTACGAGCTTTGCTCGTGGAGGGGGCGCTGAAGCCCCAATATGTTTTGCCTGTCTGAGGGGGCAGGCTCCGGCAGCTTTGCTGCCGGAGGGGGCGCTCAGCCCCAATAACAGAAAACCCTTTGACATTTGATTTACCTTATGTGTAACATAGCCTCTATGCGTAAGCTGCTGGCGTTGTTCCTTGTCCTGCTCCTTGCTTCGTGCAGCCTGCCCTTCGGTAAGAAGCCACCAAAAGAGGCACAACCGACCAAGACCGAAAAGGGCGAGGTGGTCACGGGAACCGAGCAGCCGAAACCTGGCGACGTAAGGCTCGTCAACGGCATAGAGTATATCTACGCCAGAAACCGCAGGTTCCAGCTCACCCCTTACGAGCCCGAATACGAGTGGGTACGGAAGGACGACTATTCCGCCGGCCTTTTCGACTCGATGACCGACAAGCTGACCGGCAGCAGCGCCGCCAAGAAGGAGCGGGCCGAGATGGACACCCGCATGGCCAGGCTGGAGGAAAGGCTGAAGCAGAGGAGCACCCCGGCCCAGGGCCGCCCGCCGGCGCAGCAGGCAGGCTTTCAGGGGCCGTACATGGTGGGAAGGCCGGGCGCAGTAGTCGGCTTCACGTTCCCCTCTCCCAAGATGAAGAGGCGCGTCCTCGTCCTGCCCCTTGTCGACCAGACCAACTATAAAGAAGAGCACCTTGAGGAGCTGACAACCAAGAGGCTCCTCTCCCGCCTCGAGGACACGGGCACGATCATCGCCGTCGACCTCCCCAGCCTTGAGCTGACCGGGGACCCCTTAAAGCCCGAGGTCATGCGCTCCCTCTACGACCTCTACGGCATCGAGGCGGTAATAAAGGGGACCCTCTCCGACGTTTACAGCAGCACGTCCAAGATGGACGGCAAGGAAGACAAGGAGGTCTCTTTCGCCCTCTCCAAGATATCCCTCGACATCTACAATACGGAGACGGGCAAACTCCTCCGCCAGCTCTCCGCCCGCAACCCCTTCTATCTCTCCAAAGAGAACGGCGACCTCAGCTCCGAGAAGGCCAAGGTGAGGGCCATCGACCTCGCGATAGAGCTGATGGCCGACGACCTCCTCAAGACCCTCCTCAACCTCGACTGGCACGCCCGTGTAGCCTCGGTCGAGAACGACAGGGTCTACATCAACGCGGGCAGGCTGTCCGGCCTGCAAAAAGGGGATGTCCTGGAGGTGTACGCCCCGGGCGACGCCATCGTAGACAAGACGACGACCCTTACCCTGGGCAGGATAAAGGGGGCTTTCAAGGGGGAGATAGAGGTAATGGACGTGTTCGGGGTTGACGCCTCCTGGGCGAAGGCCGGCAAGGATACCTCCTTCGGCCCGACAGACCTCGTTTACCTTAAGCAGCGATGACCCCGGCCTTTGCCTCTCTCGCGGGCGGGTTGCGGCCGGCCGGCGGCGCCCTTAAAAGCGGCAGTGGGCAGACACCTCAAAAAGGAATTGAAAAAAACTCTGTTTTGTTGTAAAGTATAGAGTTCAATTCCGCAGGAATCCATAAGTTTTCCACAAATGTTGAAAATATGTTGAAATCGATTCGATAAAAGGCACGATTTGCATGGACGACGTTTGCTCGCAGATAAAGCTTCGCCTTGCGAAGGTAATGAGCGAGGACAATTTCAAGACCTGGATCGAGCCCCTCAAAATCAAGGAGTGCAAGGGCGGCGTTTGCTCTGTGATCGTTCCAAACGCCTTCTTCCGCGACTGGATTATCGAGAACTTCGAGCCTCTATTCAGGTCGATCCTCAAAGAGGCGGCCGGGGCTGAGACGCGGGTCGAATACCTCCTTGAAAAAGAGGAAGTGCGCGCGGAGAAAAAGAACGTGCCCCTCAAGAAGCACGCGGCCTCCGGCTTGTTCAAGCCGAGGTATACCTTTGAGAACTTCGTAGTGGGCGAGAGCAACCAGTTCGCCAGCGCCGCGTGCCTGGCCGTCGCCAACAACCCCGGCAAGGTCTATAATCCGCTCTTTATCTATGGCGGTGTCGGCCTCGGGAAGACGCACCTCCTTAACGCCATCGGCAATTTTCTCGTTGCGCGCCCAGGCGGTGGGATCGGCCGCATGTCGTATATCACCGCCGAGGAGTTTACGAACGACCTGATAAACTCCCTCCGCTTCGAGAAGATGGAAGATTTCAGGAACAGGTTCCGGAAGATGGATGTCTTACTCATTGATGACATACAGTTCATAGCGGGCAAGGAGAGGACTCAGGCGGAGTTTTTCCACACCTTCAACGCTCTATACGACAACGCGAGGCAGATCGTCGTGACGAGCGACAAGTTCCCGAAGGACATCCCCAACTTCGAGGAGAGGCTGCGCACCCGCTTCGAATGGGGCCTGATCGCCGACATCCAGCCGCCGGACTTTGAGACGAAGGTCGCGATCCTTAATAAAAAGGCTGAGATGGAGAACGTAACGCTGCCCCAGGAGGTTGCTTTCTATCTTGCTTCAAATATCGAGCACAATATCCGGGTCCTCGAAGGCTCTCTTATACGCCTCGGCGCGTTCGCCTCGCTACGCAACATCCCCATAACCATATCCCTTGCTAGGGAGGTAATGGGAAATATCTTCGCGGACAAGAAAAAAGAGATTACAATAGATATGATCATCAAGGAAGTCGCGTCGTACTTCTCTGTGAAGGTATCCGACCTCAAGTCGGCCAAGCGCATAAAATCGATCATGTTCCCTAGGCAGGTCGCTATTTTCCTGTCAAGGAAGCTGACGACCGGCTCCCTTGTAAGTATAGGCGAGAAATTCGGCGGCAAGGACCACGCAACGGTAATCCACTCCGTCAAGAAGGTCGAGGAGACTATGGACGCACGCAAGGATATTAAAGATACTGTGGAAAAGATTGAAGGGCGGATCAAATCTACATGAGTCTACCGGCTCTCAACAGGAGAAGCAACAGTATGACGTATTCTTTTTCTTTTCCTTTCCAGGTCAAGGCAGGTTTTCCACAAATGAACACCCCTTATGAGTACGTATAAGGAGATAATATGAATATAGTAATAGAAAAAGCACTCCTTGTCGCCCCCCTCGCAAAGCTTGTCAGCATTACCGAGCACCGCTCCATCATGCCCATCCTGTCGAACATCCTTATCTCGTTCTCCCGGGAGTATATCGATGTCTATTCGACGGACCTTGAGCTAAGCGCGATCGGCCATGTAGAGCACCAGGGAGAGGTGGAGAAGCGGATAGTGGTGCACGGGAGGAAGTTCCTTGAGATATTGAGGGAGATGGACCCGGAGGCTATAGACCTGGAGATTGCCGATAACACGATGACTATGCGGCAGAGACACGCGGAATTCGTGCTGAGCCTCCAGGACCCGGAGGAATTTCCCGACGTGAAGGAGATAACGGGCTCGGAAGAGTTTTCCGTCTCCGGTGCGGACTTCCTTGAGATGCTCGACAAGGTGAGCTTCGCTATATCGTCCGACGAGACGCGGTATATCCTGACCGGCATGTATATTGTAGGGACGGACGGCCGCATATCCGTCGTAGGGACGGACGGCTTCAGGATGGCCCTCTACCAGCACGAAATCGAAGGGCTGAAGGGCTTTCCCGGCATTATTATACCAAAGAGGTCGATTGCCGAGATCGGCAAGATGGTTGCCGAGGACGATCGCGTAAAGGTCGTAGTCGGCGAGAAGCACATCCAGTTCAGCACGCCTTCCGTGACGGTCGTCTCGCGCCTCCTCGAAGGGAGTTTCCCCGACTATGAGAATGTAGTGCCGAGGAGCAATACGAATATCCTCACGGTCGACAAGACGAAGCTTATCAGGGGCCTTCGGAAGGTGGCGACGATCATCAGCAAGTCAGAGCCGATAAAGGTAACGTTCACGGAAGGTGCTATGGAGATAGAGACGGAGTCCGAGGTGGGCCGCGCAAAAGAAGTCCTCGATGTCGATTACAAGGGGGAGAGTTTGAGCATGAACTTCAACGTCCGGTTTCTGATGGACGTGGCAAGCCATATAGACGGGGAGACGATCGTCATCAGGGCGCCTTCTACGTACGGCGCCGTCCTTTTCGAGGGAGAGAACGAAGAGCGTTATAAGAATATCGTCATGCCGATAAGGGTTTAAAGATGAAAGAATACGGTGCAGACAGCATAAAGGTGCTCGACGGGCTGAACGCGGTCCGGAAGGTGCCATCGATGTACATAGGCAACACGGGCGTTGAGGGACTCCACCACCTCGTATATGAGCTTGTCGACAACAGCGTTGACGAGGCGCTGGAGGGCCATTGCGACAGGATCTCCGTGACGATCCACAGGGACAACAGCGTCTCGGTTGAGGACAACGGCAGGGGCATCCCCGTCGAGCTCCACAGCGACAACATGTCGGCCCTGGAGATCGTCCTCACGAAGCTCCACGCGGGGGGCAAGTTCGACAAGGACAGCTACAAGTTTTCCGCAGGGCTGCACGGCGTGGGCCTCTCCGTCGTCAACGCCCTCTCCGAGTACCTTGAGGTAGAGGTGCGCAGGGGCGGCAAGGTCCACTCCCAGCGCTACGAGCGGGGGGAGAAGGTAACCGAGATCAAAGTCATCGGCGACACGACGAAGTCGGGGACGAAGGTCCACTTCAGGCCGGACGCGGAGCTTTTCGAGTCGATCGAGTTCAGCTACGACATCCTCGTCCAGCGCATGAGGGAGATATCCTTTCTGAACAACGGCATTTATATAATGCTCATCGACGAGCGCAAGGCCGCCAGGCAGGAGTTCAAGTACACAGGCGGCATAGGCGCCTTTGTCTCCTACCTTAACCGGAACAAGGAGATGCTTTTCGCAGAGCCGATATACATAACGGGGGTGCGCCCCGGCCTCGATTTCTTCGAGGCGGCCATCCAGTACAACGACGGCTACAACGAGGGCATATACAGCTTCGTGAACAACGTCAGCACCCACGAGGGCGGCTCGCACGTGGCAGGCTTCCGGTCGGCCCTCACGCGGTGCATAAACAATTTCGGGGAGCAGAAGAAGCTCATCAAGGAGAACCTCTCCGGAGACGACGTAAAGGAAGGCCTCGTAGCAGTCGTCAACATAAAGATACAGAACCCCCAGTTCGAGGGGCAGACCAAATCGAAGCTGGGAAACAGCGAGATCAAGGGCCTCGTCGAGAACGTCATGAACCAGCAGCTCGCCGAGTACTTCGAGATGAACGAGGGCGTGGCGAAGGTCATCATCGGCAAGGCGATCGACGCGAAAAGGGCGCGGGAGGCGGCTAAGAAGGCGAAGGAGCTGATAAAGAGCAAGAGCGCCTTCGAGACGGGCATCCTGCCGGGGAAGCTCGCCGACTGCCAGGAGTCGGACCCCGAGTTCAGGGAGCTTTACATCGTCGAGGGCGATTCCGCCGGCGGCTCCGCCAAGCAGGGGCGCGACAGGAAGACCCAGGCCATCCTGCCCCTTAAAGGGAAGATACTCAACGTGGAGAAGGCGCGGGAAGAGAAGGTGCTCTCGAACCAGGAGATCAAGGCGATCTACCTCGCCCTGGGCATCAGCTCGAACGGGATAGGCGGCCTGCGCTACAAGAAGGTCATGATCATGACCGATGCGGACGTCGACGGCTCCCACATCAGGACCCTGCTCCTGACGCTCTTCTACAGGAAGATGCCGGAGCTGATCGAGAGGGGATACCTCTACATCGCCCAGCCGCCCCTTTACAAGGTGACGACGGGGGGCAAAGAGGTCTACATGAAGGACGACGAGGAGTTCGAGCGGTTCGTCATGCAGAGGAGCATGGAAAAGGTGAAGTGCTTCATCCGCGACAGGGAGATAGGCCGCGAGCGCCTGAAAGACGACCTGGAGAACGTCCGCAGCGTCGAGAAGTACCTGGCCGAGATGGAAAAGCTCGACATCAACAAGACATTGATTTTGTCCCTCTTCAATGCAGATATTTATAGAAGGGAAGACTTTGAGAGTCCCGACAAGCTCCTGGCCCTGAAAGAGCGCCTGGTCAACCAGGGATACGGCGCCGAAGTATCTCCCGACCCGGAGCACAACCTCTATATCCTGAACATCCGCAACGCGAAGACGGGGCGCGAGCACGTTGTCGACTATGAGTTCTGCAGCCAGGAGGACTACAGGGGGTATTACCGCGTCTACAGGCGGATCGCGGCCTACTACGAGGAGGAGATAAGGGTGCTCAACAAGGACGGGACGGTCCGGACCACGAACGCCCAGGACTTCCTCGCCTTCGTCAACGACAAGGGAAAGGAAGGCATAACGATCCAGCGGTACAAAGGCCTGGGCGAGATGAACCCGGAGCAGCTCTGGACGACGACGATGGACCCGGCGCGGCGGACGCTCGTGCGGGTCTCCATAGACGACGCGATCCTTGCCGACCAGATGTTCACGATACTCATGGGGACCAACATCGAATCGAGGCGGGCCTTCATCGAGGACAACGCGGTAGATGTCAGAAACCTTGATATATGACCCTTATCGGTTTGACCGGTATAATGGGCAGCGGCAAGAGCACCGTCGCCGCGCTGCTCAGAAGGCGGGGCTTCGAAGTAATCGACCTCGACGCAGTCGCGAAGGATAGTCTCAGCCGGAAAGAAACGCTGGAAGATATCAAGGAGGCCTTCGGACCGCAGTACGTCGCGTCCGGACACGCGGACGTGGAGGGACTCCGGAAGGTCGCTTTCAGCGAAGGGCATTTGCGGGTGCTTGAGGCGATCCTACACCCCCGCATCAGGGAGGAGGTCCGGCGCATGATCGCCGGCCTGAAGGAAAAGGGCGCGCCAATCGTCTTCATCGAGCACCCCCTCCTCTTCGAAGTGGGGTTTTACCGGCGCCTCGACGCGATCGTCCTTGTCGCCGCGCCGATGGACGTTATCCGGGAAAGGCTCGTCAAAAGGGGGATGGACCCGGAGGATATCGAAAGGAGGCTCTCCTTTCAGGTGTCCCTGGAGAAGAAAAAGAAAATGGCGCACTACATCATCGACAACAGCGGGACGGAGGATATGCTTGAGGCACAGATCGACGCCCTTCTGGAAAAGATAACTAAGCAGGAGGTAATCATAAGATGTATCTGAACGAGCTAAAGAGGAAGAAGATCGGGGATCTCACGCATATAGCGAAGGAGCTGGCCGTGGAGAACGCGACGGGGCTGAGGAAGCAGGAATTGATTTTTGCCATCCTCCAGTCCCTCGTCGAGAAAAACGAGCTCATCCACGGCGAGGGGATTCTGGAGATCCTCCCGGAGGGATTCGGCTTCCTCAGATCGACGGACTCCAACTACCTGCCGGGGCCTGACGACATCTACGTCTCCCCGTCGCAGATAAAGAGGTTCGGCCTGCGGACCGGCGACACCATCGCCGGCCAGATAAGGCCGCCGAAGGACAACGAGAAGTACTTCGCCCTCCTCAAGATCGAGAAGATCAACTTCGACGACCCCGAGATAGCGAAGGACAAGATCATCTTCGATAACCTCACGCCTATATACCCGTGCGAGCGGATAGTGCTGGAGACGACAGGCAACAGGCTGTCCTCCCGCGTTATGGACCTTTTCACGCCCATAGGCAAGGGCCAGAGGGGTCTCATAGTCGCCCCGCCCCGGACCGGCAAGACGATGCTCCTGCAGGGGCTGGCGAACAGCATCACCTCGAACCACCAGGAGATATACCTGATCGTGCTGCTCATCGACGAGCGGCCGGAGGAGGTCACGGACATGGAGCGCTCGGTCAACGGCGAGGTCATCAGCTCGACCTTCGACGAGCCGGCGACGCGCCACGTCCAGGTCGCGGAGATCGTCATAGAGAAGGCGAAGAGGCTCGTAGAGCACAAAAAAGACGTCGTGATCCTGCTCGACAGCATAACGAGGCTCGCCCGCGCCTACAACACGGTAGTCCCGAGCAGCGGCAAGATACTGTCGGGCGGCATCGACGCGTCCGCCATGCAGAAGCCGAAGCGCTTCTTCGGGGCGGCCAGGAAGATCGAAGAGGGCGGGAGCCTCACCATCATAGCAACGGCCCTGATCGACACGGGCAGCAGGATGGACGAGGTCATCTTCGAGGAGTTCAAGGGGACGGGCAACTCGGAGATCTACCTCGACCGCAAGCTGACGGAGAAGAGGGTATTCCCCTCCATCGACATCAACAAGTCGGGCACGAGGAAAGAGGAGCTTCTCGTCGCCAACGGGGACCTGTCGCGCATATGGCTCCTTCGCAAGGTCTTGCAGCCGATGAACACGGTGGAATCGATGGAGTTCCTGCTCGAAAAGCTCTCCGATACGGAGTCGAATAAAGACTTCCTCAACTCGATGAGCCGGAGCGCATGAGGGCCGGGTGCGAACCATACCCGCCCCCGTGTTAATTTTACAGGAGGACCAGATGAAGGAGAAGATTCACCCGGAGCTGAAAAAGGCCCAGGTCAGGTGCGCCTGCGGCAACACGTTCGAGACGCTCTCCACGAAAGAGAAGATCAACGTCGAGATTGCGCGAAGTGCCACCCGATCTTCACGGGGCGCGAGAAGCTGCGCGACTCGGCCGGCCGCGTCGAGAAGTTCGAGAGAAAGTACGGCAAGAGGGTGCCCAAGGATAAGGAATGATCGCGGAGAAGCTTGAAGGCATCGAGAAGCGGTTCGAGGCGATAGAGACCGACATGGCGAACCCGGCCGTTATCTCGAACATGGAAGGATACAAAAAGCTCGCCCGGGAGCACGCAGAGCTGCGCGACCTGGTCGCCCTTTTCAGGGAATGGAGGAGGGTCAGGGAGGAGCTCGGCAAGACGCGGGAGATGCTGCGGCATGAGGCCGACGAGGAGATGAAGGCCCTCGCCCGCGAAGAGGCCGACCGCCTGGAGGGAGAGGACGAGAGGCTCGAATCCCTCCTCAAGGGCAGGCTCCTCGCGAAGGACGAGCAGCAGGTAAAGACGAGCTTCTTAGAGATACGGGCAGGCACAGGGGGCGAGGAGGCGGCGCTTTTCGCCCGGGACCTTTTCGCCATGTACATGAAGTACGCGGAGAAGATGCGCTGGAAGACCGAGCTGCTCAACATGAGCATGTCGGACCTCGGCGGCTTCAAGGAAGTCGTCGTTGCAGTCGAGGCGCCGGAGGCCTTCCAGAGGCTGCGCTACGAGAGCGGAGTCCACAGGGTGCAGAGGGTGCCCGAGACGGAGTCGCAAGGGAGGATCCACACATCGACGGTGACCATCGCGGTCCTCGCCGAGCCGGAGGAGCTGGAGTTCAACATCAACCCGGAGGACCTGCGCATCGACGTATACCGGTCGAGCGGCCCGGGAGGCCAGCACGTCAACACGACGGACTCGGCCGTGCGGATCACCCACATACCGACGGGCCTCGTCGTGACGTGCCAGGACGAGAAGTCGCAGCACAAGAACAAGGCGAAGGCCCTCAGGGTGCTCCGCGCGCGCCTCAAGGAACGGATGGAGCAGGAGAAGGAGCAGGAGGTCTCCGAGGAGAGAAGGAAGCAGGTGGGGACAGGCGACAGGAGCGAGCGGATACGCACCTACAACTTCCCCCAGGGCAGGGTGACGGACCACAGGGTCGGGCTCACCCTCTACAAGCTGGAGGACGTGCTCGCCGGCAACCTCGACGCCCTTCTCGACCCCCTCATCTCGCACATTCAGACCGAATCCCTTAAAGACCGGTAAAGCCTTGCGCATCAAGGAGATGCTTCGATCGGAAAATAAGCTGCCGAGGGTCGATCTCGTTGCGATCGTCTCGTTTGCCCTGGGCCTCACCCCCGAAGGGGTGATGGCAGCGCCGGAGCGCGTCCTCGATGCATCCGAGGCGGAGACGATAGAGCGGC
Organism: uncultured delta proteobacterium; assembly: GCA_963835595.1. GTDB lineage: Bacteria > Desulfobacterota > Syntrophorhabdia > Syntrophorhabdales > WCHB1-27 > CAWEPK01. The sequence continues at coordinate 1,497,718 of CAWIGL010000002.1, forward strand.
TGATAGGAGAACGGCGCCACGGGAGGCCCCTTGCGTATATCACCAACCGGCGGGAGTTTTTCTCGGAGACGTTCTACGTGGACGAGCGCGTCCTCATACCGAGGCCGGAGACGGAGCTTCTCGTCGAAGAGGCGATGAAGATCGTAAGGCGGAAAGGCCCCCCGGCCGTCCTCGACATGGGGACGGGGTCGGGCATCATAGGGATACTGCTGGCGAAAGCGGGCGCAGGGTCCGTCCTGTGCGTCGATATCTCGCCTGACGCCCTCGCCGTGGCGGACAAAAACGCAAGGGCCTTGGGCGTCCGGGACAGGCTGGACTTCGCAGCCTCGGATTTGTTCTCTGCGCTGAAAGGAAGGGTGTCCTTCGACCTCATCTGCGCAAACCTCCCATACGTGGCCGCTTCCGAGTGGGAAGGGCTGATGGAGGACGTGAAGGGGTTCGAGCCGAAGGGGGCGCTCGTCGCGGGGCCGGCGGGGACGGAGAGCTATGAAAGGCTCATCGCCGATGCGCCGGGCCGCCTCGCGGAAGGCGGCTCGCTCCTTCTTGAGATAGGCGGGGAGGCCCAGGCCGCATCGTTGGGCGCGCTCCTTAGAGATGCAGGGTTCGGGACTGCCGTGTCGCGCGACCTTGCGGGGCGCGAGAGGCTTTTGAGAGGGTCATGGAAAAGTTCGTCATAGAGGGCGGCGAGCGGCTGGGGGGCGCGGTGCGGGTGAGCGGGTCCAAGAACGCGGTGCTGCCCGTCCTCGCTGCGACCCTGCTGCGGGAGGGCGCTTACCGGATAGACTCCGTCCCCCGCTTGCGGGACGTAGACTCGATGGTGAAGCTCCTCTCCTATATCGGCGCAAGGTGCGAGCGCTCGGGGGACGCCGGCCTGGTCGTCGATACGACGGGCGCGCAGGACTATACGGCCCCATACGAGATGGTGAAGGAGATGCGGGCCTCCGTCCTCGTCCTGGGGGCGCTGGTCGGCAGGCTCAGGCGGGCCGTCGTCTCCTACCCCGGGGGCTGCGCGATAGGCGTGCGCCCCATCGACCTCCATCTGAAAGGGCTGACGCAGCTCGGGTGCGACGTGCGCATCCACGAAGGCTACGTCGATGTGCGGGCGGACAGGCTGCGGGGCGGCAAGGTGGCCTTCGACGCATCCACGGTAGGGGGGACGGAGAACATCCTCATGGCGGCAGTGCTGGCCGAGGGCGAGACGGTCATACAGAACGCAGCGCGCGAGCCGGAGGTCGTAGACCTCGCGGAGATGCTGACCAAGATGGGCGCGCGGATCGACGGCATCGGCACGGAGACCTTGCGCATAAAGGGCGTAGCCGAGCTTGTCCCGTGCGACCACAAGGTCATCCCCGACCGCATCGAGGCGGGGACGTTCCTCGTAGGCTGCGGCATCACGAGGGGGAGCATCATCCTTGAAGGCGCAAGGGCGGACCACCTGAAGGCCGTGATCGAGAAGCTGAAGGAGTCCGGCATGGAGATAGAGGAAAAAGAGGACGCCATAGCCGCTTCGATGACGAAAAAGAGGCCCACCGCCTTCGACGCGAAGACCCTCCCCTATCCGGGCTTCCCGACGGACATGCAGGCCCAGGTGATGGCCCTTATGTGCATAACGGGCGGAGTCAGCGTGATCAGCGAGACGATCTTCGAGAACAGGATGATGCACGCCGCCGAGCTGCGCAGGATGGGCGCAGACGTGCACGTCATGGGCAACACGGCGATCGTCAAGGGGGTCAAGAGGCTCCAGGGGGCCAAGGTGATGGCGACGGACCTGCGGGCGAGCGCGTCGCTCATCCTCGCGGGCCTCTGCGCTTACGGCACGACGGAGGTCTCCCGCATCTACCACATAGACAGGGGATACGAGGCGATAGAGAAGAAGCTCAGCGGCCTCGGGGCGCGGATCGAGAGGAGGAAGGATGAAAATCTGGCATCTTGAGAGCGAATACGACGCCTTCATCGCCTCCGTCTGCTCGTCAAGGGAGGGGCGCAAAGCGGACGTCGGGGTGCGGGTCGCGCGCATAAAGGCAGAGGTGCTCGCGAAAGGCGAGGCTGCCCTTATCGCGTACGGCAGGCAATTCGACGGCTGGACCGCCGACTACCCCCTCAAGGTAAGCCCGGAGGAGCTGGAGGCGGCCGCAGGGCGCGCGAGCAAAGACGACTTGCAGGCGCTCCGGGCGATGGTCCGCAACGTGACCCTCTTCCACAGAAGCCAGCGCGGCCGGCCGCGCACTTACAGGAGGCAGGGCCTCAAGGTTACGGAGCGGCCCGTGCCCGTCGAAAGGGCGCTCGTCTACGTTCCGGGGGGCACAGCGTCTTACCCGTCGAGCCTCATCATGGGCGCTGTGCCTGCGCGCATAGCGGGCGTCAGGGAGATCTACGCGACTACGCCGGGGCGCGACGGGGCGGTCAACCCCCACATCGCGGCGGCAGCGCGGCTCCTCGGCATCACGGATTTCTACCGGATAGGCGGGGCGCAGGCGATTTATGCCTTTGCCTACGGCGCAGGCTCGATACCGAAGGTCGATATGATCGTGGGGCCGGGCAACGCTTACGTGGAGGAGGCGAAAAGGGACGTCTACGGCACGGTAGGCATCGACATGCTCGCAGGCCCGAGCGAGCTTGTGATACTTGCAGCCGAGCGCCTCCCCCCGGAGGTGCTCGCGTGGGACCTCTTCTCCCAGGCGGAGCACGACGAGATGGCGACGGTCGGCCTTTTTTCCCCTTCCCAGGAGGAGCTTTACGGCGTCCTGCGCTGCATGGAGCGCCTCATCGCCTCCAATAAAAGGCGTGCTATAGTCGAGCGGGCATTGGCCGCGAACGGCTTTCTGGTCCACTATACGCGCGTCGAGGACGCGATCCGCGCCATCGACCGGATCGCCCCGGAGCACCTCGAGGTCATAGGCGACGAGAAGCTCGCGGAGGCCGTGCGCTACGCGGGCGTCACGTACGTCGGCCCCCTCACGCCCGTCGCGATGGGCGACTACGCGATAGGCACGAACCACGTGCTGCCGACGGGCGGGGCGGGCAGGTTCTCGTCCGGCCTCTCCGTCGAGAGATTTACAAAGAGGCAGGTTTTGGTTAAGATAGAGGGGTCGTTTTTGAAGAAGCACGGGGAATGGGCGGCGAGGCTCGCAGGCATGGAAGGGCTGTACGCCCACGGCGAGGCGATAAGGGCGAGAAAGGAGCTGGCAGGTTGATACTGAAGATAGGGATACCGAAAGGGAGCCTCCAGGAAAGCACGGTGAGGCTTTTCAAGAACGCGGGCTACACGATAAAGCTGGCGGAGCGGTCCTACGTGCCCGATATCGACGACCCGGAGCTTGAGGGTCTCGTCATAAGGGCGCAGGAGATGGGGCGGTACGTCGAGAACGGCATCCTCGACATGGGCATCACCGGCCTAGACTGGGTGCTCGAGCAGAACTCGAAGGTCGTCGAGATGGCGCGCCTGCGCTACGGCAAGGTCGGCTTCAGGGGCGTCAAGTGGGTAGTGGCCGTGCCCGTCGATTCGCCAATAAAAGACATAAAAGGGCTGAAGGGAAAGAAGATCGCGACGGAGCTGGTGGGCTTCACTACGCGCTTCCTCAAGTCGCGGAAGATCGACGCGGTCGTCGAGTATTCGTGGGGCGCGACGGAGGCGAAGCCGCCCTTGCTCGCAGACGCCATAGTCGAAGTGACGGAGACGGGCGCCTCCCTTGCCGCTAACAACCTGCGCATCGTAGAGACGATACTCGAATCGGAGACCGTCGTCATAGCGAACAGGGCCGCCCTGAAGGACAAATGGAAGAAGACGAAGATCGAGAATATCGTCATGCTCTTAAAGGCGGCGCTCCTTGCGGACGGCAAGGTGGGGCTCAAGATGAACGTCCCGAAGGGGAGGCTTGCGGCGGTCACGCGCATCCTCCCCTCCCTCCATACGCCCACCGTGTCGAGCCTTGCTGACGGGGAGTGGGTGGCCATAGAGGTAATCATCGACGAGAGCGTAGTCCGGGACATCATCCCTACCCTGCGCAGGGCGGGCGCTAAGGGCATCGTGGAATATCCGCTGAATAAGGTTATACTCTAGGGGGAGGCATGGAGAGGGAATCGGAGGTGAAGAGGAAGACGAAGGAGACCCGGATACGGGTCGCCTGGAAGCTCGACGGCGAGGGCGTCTACAGCGTATCGACGGGCATGCCCTTCTTCAACCACATGCTGGAGCTCTTCGCGCGCCACGGCTTCTTCGACCTCGACCATAGAGGCGGAGGGCGACGTCGAGATCGATTCCCACCACACCATCGAGGACACGGGCATCACCCTCGGGCAAGGCCCTCCGGGAGGCGCTGCCCGCGTTCGAGGGGATAAGGCGGTTCGGCCACTCCGTGCTCCCCATGGACGAGGCCCTCTGCATGGTGGCCGTCGACCTCTCCGGCAGGCCGGGCCTCTTCTGGCAGGGCGACATCAACGGGAAGGTAGGCTCTTTCGACGGCGAGGTGATAAAGGAGTTCTTCAGGGGCTTCGCGAACGAGGCGCGGATCACCCTCCACGTGAACCTTCGTGTCCGGCGAGAACCTGCACCACAAGATCGAGGCGATATTCAAGGCCTCGGCAAGGGCGCTGCGGGAGGCGGTGACGAGGGACGAGAGGGTGAAGGGGGCCCTCTCGACGAAAGGCTGCCTGTGATGATAGCGATAGTCGACTACGGCATGGGGAACCTGAGAAGCGTGACGAACGCCTTCAGGCGGCTGGGCGCCCCCATTACGATAACGAGCGACGCCACGGCAATAAGGGAGGCGGCCGGCCTCGTCCTGCCCGGCGTCGGGGCCTTCGGCAAGTGCGTCGAGAACCTGAAGAGGCTTCGGCCTCTTCGACCTCATCAAGGAAGCAGATAGCGGCCGGCAAGCCCTATCTCGGCATCTGCCTCGGCATGCAGATCCTCCTCGAATCGTCCGAGGAGTCGCCCGGCGTCCCCGGCATGTCCGTTGTCGAGGGCCGGGTCGTCCGGTTCCGGGGCGCGATGAAGATACCCCACATGGGATGGAACAGCGTCGAGATCGCCAGGCCTTCGGCGATATTCGACGGCGTCCCCGACGGCGCCTATTTCTATTTCGTCCACTCGTATTATCCCGACGCCGGAGGAGCCCGTCTCCGCCACATTTACCGACTATGGCGGCCGGTTCACCTCCTGCCCTCCAGAAGGGGAACGTCTTCGCCTGCCAGTTCCACCCTGAGAAGAGCCAGGCAATCGGCCTTCGGCTCTTGAGGAATTTCGTGAGATTATGCGCATAGCACGGCCGCTCGCCATAACGGTCTTCGTGCTTTTGGGCCTGTCCGGCCATGCCTTTGCGCTCGGGCTTTACGTGGAGCGCCTCGCGGATGCGGAGCACGAACGTCTGCCCCGTCTGCCATCGCGTCATAGTGCCTGGCGGCATACACGAGAACGCGGAGGCGATACTGACGACGGAATTCGGCGGCGGCCTTCTGGCGAAAGGGGCATACCCTTCACGACGGACGAAGGGGAGGCGCGGTACCTCAACGTGCTCGTCTACCGTTTCCAGGAGCGCAGGGGAGGCAATTTTTCCGTGGAGCGGCCTGCGAGCGTCGGCTTCCACGTCCATCTCTTCGACCCGGCCGGCCTCGCGAAGGTATTCGTCTTCGACGAGACGCAGCAGCCCCTCTCGGAGAACGTCTTCGGCTTCTTCACTTTCCTGCGGCGGGGCGGCGAAGTGGATCACGGCGGAGGCGAGCTCGCGCGCGAAGGCGTCAGACAAGGCGCTCGACGAGCCTCGCGGCCGGCCCTCGCGCCGGCCCGAGCAGGCGGAAGGGCAGTGAAGGTACTCTTTGCGATGGATTTGTCCGGCGGCCGCTTCGTCAGGCTTGTCCGGGGCGATTTCGACGCAAATGACCGTATACGGCGACGACCCGGAGGAGATGATCGGCCGCATGAGGGCCGAAGGGGCGAGCGACTTCCACGTGATCGACTTAGACGGCGCGCGGACGGGCAGCACAGCCCACAGGCCCGTGATAGAGGCGATCCGCGCCGGGATCGAAGGCTACCTGGAGGTCGGGGGCGGCATACGCTCGAAGGAAGATATCGCCGCGTACCGTGACATAGGCGTAGACGGCGTGATCGTAGGCACCAGGGCCTTGACGGACCCCGATTTTTTCGAGGGGCTTGCCGCCTTATCATAACATCGTGCTCGGCCTCGACACATACGAGGGCAAGCTCATGGTGAAAGGCTGGAAGGAGGCCGCGGCCCTCAGCCTGGAAAAGGCGCTCGAAGACGCCGACAGGGTGGGCGTAATGGCGCTCCTGTGCACGAGCATCGCGAGGGACGGCATGTTGTCCGGCCCCGATTACGAGGGCCGTGAAGGGCATAAAGTCGATGACGGGCCTCCCCGTCATAGCGAGCGGCGGGGTGGCGGGCGCGACGACCTGAAGGCGCTCAAAGAGATGGACGTCTGGGCCGCCATCGTCGGCAAGGCGTTCTACGAGGGGCGCATCGGCATAGCGGAGGCAATGGCATATGCTGACTAAGCGGATCATCCCCTGCCTCGACGTGATGGACGGCAGGGTAGTAAAGGGGACGAACTTCATCGACCTGAAGGACGCGGGCGGGCCTGTCGAGAACGCGAAGGCCTACGAGGAGCAGATGGCGGACGAGCTCTGCTTCCTCGACATAACGGCGTCCCACGAGGCGAGAAAGACGATCGTCCAGGTCGTCGAGGAAGTCGCGGCCGAGGTCTTCATGCCCCTTACGGTAGGCGGGGGCATACGGGGACTCGACGACATAAGGGAGATACTCCTCGCGGGCGCGGACAAGGTGACGATCAACACGGCCGCAGTCGAGGACGCCCGATATCATAAGCCGGGCGAGCGAGATGTTCGGGAGCCAGTGCATCTGCGTCGCCATCGACGCAAAGGCGAAGGGCGGCGGCTTCGAGGTCTACACTTACGGCGGGCGCAGGCCTACGGGCGTCGACGCGGTCAGAGTGGGCGCAAAGGGTGGAGGAGCTCGGCGCGGGGGAGATCCTCCTCACGAGCATGGACAGGGACGGCACGAAGATAGGCTACGACATACCGCTGACCAGGACGATCTCGGAGGCGGTCACTATACCCGTCATCGCCTCCGGCGGGGTCGGCACCTGGAGCACCTGTTCGAGGGCCTTGTGGACGGCAAGGCGGACGCCGTGCTCGCCGCCTCCATCTTCCACTACCGGGAGCACACGGTGATCGACGCGAAGAAATACCTGCGGTCGAGGGGGGTAAACGTCCGGCTGTGACGCGGCCATCGAAGGCTATGGAGATGGAAGATAACCGATGGGATAAAATGGGACGACCGGGGCCTTGTCCCCGTCGTCGTCCAGGACGAGGCGACAAGGGACGTCGTCATGGTCGCCTACATGAACGCGGAGGCCCTGGAGCTGCACGCAGAAGACGGGCCGGGCGCACTACTACTCCCGCTCCAGGAAGACGCTGTGGCTCAAGGGGGAGACGTCGGGCCACTACCAGGAGGTGCGCGACATCCGCCTCGACTGCGACGGGGACACGCTCCTTCTCGTCGTCGATCAGCGGGTCGCCGCCTGCCACACGGGATACTTCAGTTGCTTCTACAGGACATGGAAGGACGGCTGGAGGCGGCCGGCGAAAAGGTGTTCGACGAGGAAGCGGTCTACGGTGAAAGGGATAGGGTCTGCCAGTGGTTCGCCACGTGCAGCTACACGGGCTATCTGCCCATTGCGCCAGGCACGTGGGCCTCGGCCCTCACATGCGCCATCCTCTATTTTGTCCCCGGCCTCGCGCAACCCGGTGGCCATCGCCGTCCTCACGGTCCTCGCCATACCGGCCGTGGAGCGGGCAAGGGGCGGCGAGACCGACCCCGGCTGCATAGTGGTAGACGAGCTGCTGGGCATGCTCGTCACCGTGGCGGGCCACAGCATTACCGTCCCTGGAGCCTTATCGAGAGCCTTTATTCTCTTCCGCGCCTTTGATATACTAAAGCCCTACCCCATAAGGAAGATGGAGCGTCTCCCCGGCGCCTACGGCATCATCGCAGACGACCTGCTCGCCGGCGTCTACGCGAGCATCGCGCTCTTTCTTGTGGGGAGGCTCGCATGAGAGCCCCGAGGAAAGGCTGGGCGAGCTGCTTCGGGCGAGGGGGCTGACCATCGCCGTCGCGGAATCCTGCACGGGCGGCCTCATCGCAAGCAGGATCACCGACGTGGCGGGCGCCTCGGACTATTTCCTGGCGGGCCTCGTGACGTACAGCAACGCGGCGAAGGAGTCCTTCCTCCACGTGCCGGAAGAGACTGATGGCCGCTAAAGGGGCGGTCAGCAGGGAGACGGCCGGGAAGATGGCCGAAGGGGTCAGGGCCGCGATCGGCGCAGACATCGGCCTCTCCGTCACGGGCATCGCCGGGCCCGGGTGGCGGGACGCCGGAAAAGCCCGTCGGGACCGTCTACATGGGGCTTGCCGTGAAGGAAGGGGTATACGTCCGGCGTCACATGCTGGCAGGGCGACCGGCTGTCGATAAAGACGGCAGAGCGCTGACAAGGCGCTCGCCTTCGTGATCGATTATCTCGAAGGGAGGCCGTTGTGAGGACGTTCCTCGCCCTCGATGTCCCCGGCGATATCGCCGCCTACCTGAGGGGCGTCATCGACAGGCTCGCGAAGCGGACCGAAGGGGTGCGATGGGTCAGGGACGAAGGCATACACATCACGGTCAAGTTCCTCGGAGAGGTCGAGGAGATCGATGGTCGCGCGGATGCACGAGGCCCTCGCCCCCATCGGCAAGCGCTTTGCGCCTGTCGCTGCCTGCCTGGGCGCCCTCGACGCCTTCCCTTCGAAGCGAAGCGCGCGGGTCATCGTGGTGCAAGCTGAAGGAAGGGGTCGGGCAGTCGCAGGCCATATTCGCGGAGATTGAAGAGAGGCTTGCCGGCCTCGACATAGAAAGGGACAAAAGGGGCCTCGTGCCCCACATTACACTCGGCAGAAGGAGGATACCGAAGGCCTTTCTGGACGGGGACCCCCCGCCCATCGAGGAAAAGGCGTTTCTCATCGAGCATCTCGTTCTTTACAGGAGCACGCTGACGCCTGGCGGCGCCGTATATGCCCCGATCTGGAAGATAAAACTTGGAGGCTAAAGAGTCGATGAGGGAAGAAGGCAAGGTGAAGGCGGAAGAAGGCGGAAAGGGCAGGGCAATCGAGATGGCGGTGACGCAGATCGAGCGGCTCTTCGGCAAGGGCTCGATCATGAAGCTGGGCGAGCGGCCCCCGGAAGAGGTGCCCGGTCGTCTCGACGGGGTCCATCGCCCTCGACATCGCGCTGGGCATCGGCGGCCTGCCACGGGGGCGCGTTGTCGAGATATTCGGGCCCGGAGGCCTCCGGCAAGACGACGCTTGCCCTCCAGGTCATCGCCGAGGTGCAGAAGAACGGCGGCGCGGCGGCCTTCATCGACGCAGAGCACGCCCTCGACGTGCACTACGCGGGCAGGATCGGGGTCAAGACGGAAGACCTCCTCATCTCGCAGCCCGATACGGGCGAGCAGGCCCTGGAGATCACGGAGATCCTCGTGCGGAGCGGCGGCGTCGATATCGTAGTCATCGACTCGGTGGCTGCCCTCGTGCCCGAGGGCGGAGATCGAGGGCGAGATGGGCGACCAGCACATGGGGCTCCAGGCGCGCCTCATGTCCCAGGCGCTGAGGAAGCTGACCGCGACGATCAGCAAGTCGATGACCATCGTCGTCTTCATCAACCAGATCAGGCAGAAGATAGGCATCATGTTCGGCAACCCGGAGACGACGACGGGCGGGAACGCCCTCAAGTTCTACGCGTCTGTGCGGCTCGACATAAGGCGCATAGCCGCGATCAAGGACGGCCAGGAGGTGGTCGGGTCGAGGACGAGGGTGAAGGTCGTCAAGAACAAGCTCGCGCCCGCCCTTCAGGGAGGCGGAGTTCGATATCGTCTTCGGCTACGGCATATCGAGGGAAGGCGACCTCGTTGACTTAGGCGTAGAGGCGAACCTCGTCGAGAAATCGGGCACCTGGTTCTCTTACGGCGAGGCGAGGATAGGCCAGGGCAGGGAGAACGCCAAGGAATTCCTGAAGGAGCACCCGGAAGTGGCGGCCGACCTTGAGTCGAAGCTCCTCGCCCATTACGGTCTTGAGAAAGGGATAAACGTGCTCTCGAAAGAAACGCGAAGCTCATTCCTCCAGTTCTTTGCGCGCAACGGGCACACGGTCGTGCCCAGCTCCTCCCTCGTCCCCGAGAAGGACCCGAGCCTGCTCTTCGTCAACGCGGGCATGGTGCAGTTCAAGAACGTCTTTCTGGGCCAGGAGAAGCGGCCCTATACGCGGGCGACGACCTCCCAGAAGTGCGTCCGGGCCGGGGGCAAGCACAACGACCTGGCGAACGTGGGCAGGACGCTGAGGCACCACACGTTCTTCGAGATGCTCGGCAACTTCTCCTTCGGGGACTATTTCAAGAAGGATGCGATAGCCTACGCGTGGGAGCTCCTGCGAAAGGACTTACCGCCTCGACGAGGAGCGCCTCTGGGTCACCGTCTTCAGGGAGGACGACGAGGCGGAAGGGACTCTGGAAGGCGGCCGGCGTATCGCCCTCGCGCATCGTCAGGCTCGGCGAGAAGGACAACTTCTGGTCCATGGGGGACGAGGGGCCGTGCGGCCCCTGCTCGGAGATCATATACGACCTGGGCGAAAAGGTGGGCTGCAGGCAGCCGACATGCTCGGTAGGCTGCGACTGCGACCGGTACCTTGAGATATGGAACCTCGTCTTCATGGAGTACGAGCGCTCCCGCGACGGGCAGATGAAGAAGCTGCCGAACCCGTCCATCGACACGGGCATGGGGCTTGAGCGCATCGTCTCCGTCCTCGCGGGGAAGATCGGCAACTACGAGACGGACCTTTTCATGCCCCTCATCAGGCCGGCTCGAGGAGATCTCCGGGCAGGCCTACGGGTCGGGCGAGCCTGGCGGACATCGCCTTCAGGGTGATCGCAGACCACGTGCGGGGGGCCGTCTTCATCGTGAGCGACGGCGTCCTTCCCTCGAAGGAGGGGCGGGGCTACGTGCTCCGGCAGGATACTCCGGCGCGCCCTGCGCTACGGCAAGAAAGTAGGCATCGAGAAGGACTTCCTGTCCGACCTCTCGCGGCTCGTCGTCGATATGATGGGCGACGTCTACCCGGAGATAGTGAACAATTACCCCTTTATCCTGCGCGTCCTGAAAGGCGAGGAGGAGCGCTTCCTCGAGACGCTCAGCGTCGGGCATGCGCCTCTACGAGGAGGTCAAGAGGCAGACGGCCGGCCGCAGGGCAGCGGGCGTGATCCCCGGCGACGTCGTCTACAGGCTCTACGACACGTTCGGCTTCCCCGTCGATATCACCGAGGAGATGGCGAGGGAGGACGGCCTGCTCATCGACATGGCGGGCTTCGAGCAGTGCGCTGGGCGAGCAGAAGGAGCGGTCGAGGAGCGACTGGCGCATGAAAGAGCCCTGAGCGTCTCGGCCTCCGATGCCTTTGCGGCTGGACCGATATGTCGAACGTCTTTACGGGGTACGAGACGCTGGAGTCGGACGCGACGATCCTCGCCATCGTGAAGGACGGCCGGCCCGTCGACGAGATCGCCGAAGGGGAAGAGGCGCACGTCTTCTTCGACGTGACGCCCTTCTACGGCGAGGCGGGCGGGCAGGTGAGCGACGACGGCGTCGCTCGAGCAGGCATCGGCCGTCGCGGCGGTCGGCGGCGTGACGCGCGCTAAGGGAGAACCTTTTCTCCCATGCCGTCAAGGTCGAGAAGGGCGCGCTTCAGGACGGGCGCGCCCGTGCACCTCGGCCGTAGACAGGGAGAAGAGGAGGGCGGTCGCAAGGAACCACACGGCGACGCACCTCCTCCAGTTCGCCCTGCGGCAGGTGCTGGGCGAGCACGTCAAGCAGTCCGGCTCCCTCGTCGAGAGGGACAGGCTGCGGTTCGACTTCACCCACTTTCAGGGCCTCGCCGCCGAAGAGGTCGCCACGGTGGAGGACATAGTCAACGGGAAGATACTCGACACGGTCGAGGTCAGGACGGACGTTAAATCCAGCGAAGAGGCGATCCGGGAAGGGGCCACCGCCCTTTTCGAGGAGAAATACGGCGAGACGGTCCGGGTCGTCTCGATAGGCGACTTCAGCAGGGAGCTGTGCGGCGGGACGCACGTCCGCAATACGGGGGAGATAGGCAGCTTCTCCATAGTCGGCGAAGGCTCGCTCGCCTCCGGCGTGAGAAGGATAGAGGCCGTCACGGGCATGGGCGCGGTCAGTCCACAGGAGAAGGATCGAGGTCACGGCGCGGGCCGTCGCCCGCGAGCTGAAGACGGACCTCGAAGGGCTGGAGGCGAGGGCGAAAGCGCTCCTTGCCGAGCTCGACGCCGCAGGAGAAGGAGATAAGGCGCCTCAAGGAAGAGATGATGCGACAGCGGGTCGAGGAGGCCGATAAAGGCGCGGCGACCGAGCGCGACCGCGCGACGGTCGTCTCCGTCTTCTTGCCCGAAGGCGGCGCCGACGACCTGCGGAAGGCGACCGACCTCGTCCGGGACAGGCTCAAAAGCTGCGTCGTCATAGCGGGCACGAGGGACGGACAGAAGGGGCTCGTCGTGGCGGCCGTGACGAAGGACCTGCGGCCACGTTCCACGCGGGGGAGATCATAAAGTCGGTCACGGCGAAATACGGCGGCAAGGGCGGCGGCAACCCCCAGATGGCCCAGGGCGGCGTCCCGGCGGACGTCGTCCTCGAGGCCCTCGAATACGCGCGGGAGCTTGCGGCGCAAGGCGAGGCCCGTTTCGAGGCTTCGCCGCTCGCCGCCCGAAGCGGGAGGTAGCGAAGACATGGCGCAGGACGCTGGCTTCTTCAACCTCTACAACCATAATTTCGTCCGCCTCGCCGCTGCGATACCCAGGGTCCGCGTCGCGAACCCCGCCTTCAACGCGGAGCAGACGATCGGCCTGATGAGAGAGGCGGCAAGCCGCAAGGCGCTCGCTCGCGGCCTTCCCGGAGCTCGGCCTTGCGGGCTACTCGTGCGACGACCTCTTCCACCAGGAGGCGCTCCTCTGCGGGCTGCCTCGACGCCCTCTCGGCAGTCGCTCGAGGCCTCCGCCGAACATACCCGTCATCACAGTCGTCGGCCTGCCCCTGCGGGTCGGCGGCCTCCTTTTCAACTGCGCGGCCGTCGTCTACGGGGGAAGGCTCCTCGGCGATCGTCCCGAAGACCTACCTGCCCAATTACCGCGAGTATTACGAGATGCGCTACTTCGCCCCGGCCGATTATGCGACATCGGACCGCGTCGAGCTTTTCGGCCAGCGACGTGCCTTTCGGCACGCGGCTCGTCTTCGAGACGCCGGACCAGCCGGATTTCCGGTTCTTCGTCGAGGTCTGCGAGGACCTCTGGGTGCCCATCCCGCCCTCGTCGTATGCGGCGCTCGCAGGGGCGACCGTCCTCGTCAACCTGTCGGGCTCGAACATAACGGTTGGGAAGGCCGGGCTACAGGCGGCAGCTCGTCGCGAACCAGTCGGCGCGGTGCATCGCCGCCTATCTCTACACGTCGGCCGGCTTCGGCGAATCGACGACCGACCTCGCGTGGGACGGCCAGGGCATGATCTACGAGAACGGGACGAAGCTCGCCGAATCGAAGCGCTTCTCCTATGAGCCGCAGCTCGTGACTGGCGACGTAGACCTTGACCGGCTCGTCCAGGACCGGATGAGGCAGAACAGCTTCGGCCAGTCGGTGCGAGCGCCACGCAGGCGATATCGCCGCCTTTCCGGCACGGTCGCGCGTCGACGCGGTCGTTCCCGCGGGACGGCAGGCTTTTCCTCGACCGTGACTACGAGCGGTTCCCCTTCGTGCCTTCCGACATCGAGGGGCAGGACAAAAGGTGCCGGGAGGTCTACGAGATACAGGTGCAGGGCCTGGCAAAAAGGCTCGCATTCACGGGCATCGAGAAGGTGGTGATCGGTGTCTCCGGCGGGCTCGACTCGACGCAGGCGCTCATCGTCGCCGTCCGGGCCATGGACGTAATGGGCCTGCCGAGGACGAACGTCATCGGCTGCCTGCTGCCCGGGTTCGCGACGAGCACGCGCACGATGGGCCAGGCCCGAAGGCTCGTCGCCGCCCTCGGCTGCTCCGTCGAGGAGATCGACATACGGCCGTCCTGCCTCCAGATGTTCAAGGACATCGGCCACCCCTTCGCAAAAGGAGAGCCGGTCTACGACATCACCTTCGAGAACGTGCAGGCAGGCGAGCGGACGAGCCACCTCTTCAGGCTGGCGAACCTGCGGGGCGCCATAGTAGTGGGGACGAGCGATTTGTCCGAGCTTGCCCTCGGCTGGTCCACCTACGGGGTGGGCGACCACATGGCGCACTACCACGTAAACTCGAGCGTGCCGAAGACGCTCGTCCAGTACCTGATCCGCTGGGTGGCGCAGAAGGAGTTCTTCGGCAGCGAGGCGAGCAAGGCCCTCTTCGATGTCCTCGACACGGTCGATAAGCCCGGAGCTCGTGCCCTGCGAAAGCGCGGAGGAGCCGGGCCAGCGCTCCGAGGACGTCGTCGGCCCTTTCAGCCTTCAGGACTTCACGCTCTACTACGTGCTCCGCTTCGGCTATCCCGCCGCCGAAGGTGGCCTTTCTCTCATGGACCGCCTGGCACGACAAGGCGCGCGGCCGCTGGCCCGACGTGCCCGAGGAGAAGCGGCGCTCTTACACGATAGGCGAGATCAAGCGCTGGCTCGCCGTCTTCATCGACCGCTTCTTCGAGACGAGCCAGTACAAGCGGAGCTGCATAGCCAACGGGCCGAAGGTCGGCTCCGGCGGCTCCCTCTCCCCGAGGGGCGACTGCCGCGCGCCGAGCGACGCCGAGCGCCGACGCCTGGAGGGCGCTCCTGGCGCGGATCCCCGAAGAGGACCCGTCTGTGATGCCCGAGTTTCCCGAATTCAAGCCCGTCGCCATCGAGGACAGGGACTTCATCAGGGAGCAGGCTCGACGCGTACCGGCCGGAGACATCCGAGCTGAACTTCACGAACATGTTCATATGGAGGTCGCACTACGGGTTTTCGTGGTCCGTCTAGCGGCGATTGGCTGCTCGTGATCGGCGCCAATTCCGGGAAACGGCGTGCAGCGCCCTCCCCCCGTCGGCCCGCCGTCGAGGGCCGACGTGAGCCGGATGCTCCTTTCGTGGCTCGAAAAGGAGAGGCATATCGAGGGGCCGCGCATAGACAGGGCGGACGCGCGGCTCGTGGCGGAGCTTGCGGAAGGCCGGCGGCTTTTCGTGCGAGCCGACGCGGGACCACTTCGACTACGTCTACCGGACGGAGGACCTCATCAAGCTCGAGGGCAAGGCGTATCGCGCGAAGCGGAACCACCTCAACTACCTGATGCGCTCATACAAGTTCGTCTACGAGCCGATCACGGAGGCCCACATCGAAGCCTGCCTCGACCTGGCCGACAGACTGGTGCGCAGCAGCGCCGGTGCGAGGAAGACCTGAACCTCATCGGCGAAGGGCGACGCGACGCGCGAGGCCCTTTTGAATTTCGAGGCGCTGCGGATAAAAGGGGGGGCGATCCTCATCGAAGGCAAGGTCGAGGCGTTCGCCCTGGGCGAGCGGCTCAACGCGCAGACCGGCGGTCGTCCACATCGAGAAGGCGAACATCGATATCCGCGGCCTCTACGCTGCCATAAACCAGCAGTTCTGCGAGCAGGAATGGTCCGACACGACCTTCATCAACCGCGAGCAGGACCTGGGGGAGCCGGGCCTCAGGGAGGCGAAGCTCTCCTACAACCCGGACCACATGGTCGAGAAGTTCCGAATCCGTCTTGCGGACCGGTCTTGAGGGACCTTTCTCAGGTCTTTGCCTTTTTCCCCATCTTGCTCTCGACGGACTCGATCTTCTGCGTGAGCCTGCCGCCTTTGCCCTTCCTGATGTCGAGCTTGGCCGTTGCGTAGACCCTTCCACAGTCCGGCTCCAGCTCCCGGTAAGCGTCCGCGATTGCCTTGAGGCCCGTCTCAAGGTCGTCCGTCTCGATGACCGTGCCCATCGGCGTGAGGCGGTAGTCGAGGCCCTTCCGGTCGAACATGGCGATGATCCTCGCCACATAGCTGCTCACGCTCTCCCCCTTGTCCGTGGGGAACATCGCAAGCTCCAACAATACTGACATATGGCCCTCCGGTTATAGAATCCTTCCGAAATATATCTTTTTGGCGCCGCCTGGGGCGCGCCCTTCTGCAAGCCCTTCGAGGTCTGCGCCGAGCCTTTCGGGGAGCGTCCTTATGCGCACTGCATCCCCCGTCTCCGCCGCCTCGATGAGCTGCTCACCGCCCAGATAGATCATTACGTGGCTTACCGGGTCCGCAGCGCCTGGCTTCGCAAGGAAGATGAGGTCGCCGGGCCTCAACGCGCCCGCCTCTATGGGCGCGGCCCTTTTCCACTGGTCGTGGGCGTTCCTCGGCAGGTCGACACCGGCTGCGCGGAACGCGAGGTTGACGAGGCCTGAGCAATCGACGCCCATGAGCGGGCCGCCGGCCCAGGGCATAGGCATCGAGCGTCCGCCCCAGAGATAGGCAGTGCAGAGGAAGAGGCGGGAAAGCCTCACCACCTCTGCGGCAGCTACTGGGCCGACGGGCGGCATGGGGGCGGCATCCCCCTTTGCCACCCACCCCATCTTGCCGGCTTCCATAAGAAACCCGGCGAAGCCTCTTGCCTCTTCGGCCACAAGGAGCCTCGTGCCGAGGCTCAAGGGGAAGACGGACGCCCCTTCGGCCGACGGGGTCGCGCGCGCCACCGTGAAGGCCGCCTTTACGACGCAGTTATAAGGGCCAGGCCCCTCGCAGGCGGCAACGTCTTTCTTTTGCACCCAGCCGGGATAGCCCTGCCAGGTCCCGGCGACGCACTTCTCCTGCTCTAAGGCCTCGACGGACAGCCATTCCCCCTGCCCCTCGCGGACGGCAAGGACCTCGTTGTAGAGGAGCTGGCTCTCCATCGTCGCGCGCGAGCCCCGCGCCGGCGCAGCATCGACCGGCGCCTTCCGCAGGCTTGCGACCGGCGCCCTCACGCGCACATAGCCCGTCATGCTATTTTTCCGGGGATATGCCTTTTCATCAACTCTGCGTTTCCCTGTAGCTTGCAATTAATAGTAAGTTTTATTATATATACAGGTCTATCCGGCAGATAGGTCTTGCTGCTGCAATACCCCCACTTTCCCACAGGCAATTCATGGGGCTTCCGCGCCCCCTCCACCGGCAAAGCCGGATCGGGGCACCCGCTTGCGGGTCGTCCCCCCCTCAGCGCTGCGCATACGCTTGCTTTTTCGTTAATTGCGCTTCGGCTATTCTTCCATTTCCGATAGGGCCACCTCGGCTGCGAACTGGACGCCCCCGTCCTCATCGTTGAGCGCCCCTATGAGGTGGCGCGCCGCCCTCTCGTCCTTGATCTTGCCGAGGGTCCACGCCGCCCAGCGCCTTATGCTGCGGTCTTTGTCCTTGAGCGCGTCGATGAGGGGGGGCACGGCGGGCCTGCCTATCCTGGAGAGCGCGAGCGCCGCGCCTTCGCGGACGTACCGCGCCTCGTCCTTAAGTCTCGGGATGAGCGCGCCTATCGCCTTTTTGTCCCCGATCTCGCCCAGGGCGTTCGTTGCGCCCCATCGCACGCCCCAGTCTTTGTCGTCGAGGGCGGCCAGGAGCGCGCCTACCGCCTTTTTGTCGCCCAGCTCGCCAAGCGCGTTGACCGCCTCTTCCCGCACGTATTTGTTCTCGTCGCCGAGCGCCCCGATCAATGCCTCGACGGCCCTTTTGTCCTTTATCTCCCCGAGGGCGGCCGCCGCCCCCTCGCGGACGTACTTGTTCTCGTCTTTCAGGCTGTCGCAAAGGGCGTTGACGACCGACCCGTCCTTTATGCGGCCTAAGACGTGGGTAACCCTCCACCGGATGTCCCAGTCGTTATCCGCAAGCAGCCCGACGACCTCCCCCAGGGCGGCCTGCCCGACCTCCCCCAGGGCCTCCTCTGCGGCCCGCCGCATCGATTCGTCCGGGTCTTTCAGCGAGCGGACGAGCGGTGCAACGACTGCCGGGTCCTTGATCTTGCCGAGGGCGGTTACGGCCCCCTCCCGCACGTACCTGTCCTTATCGGCGAGGCTCTCCGCAAGGGGATCGACCGCCATCCTGTGGCCTATCTCACCCAAGGCCCAGACGGCCCCCTCCCTCACGTACTCCTCTTCGTCCTTTAGGGCCTCTATGAGCGGCCTTACGGCCCTCGCCCGCTTCAGCTTGCCGAGGCCTTCCGCCGCCTTGAAGCGCCTTTCCCAATCGGGGTCGCGCAGGGCCTCGAGCAAGTGGTCCATCTCCATCTGTCTATGGGGCATCCCCTGGTCTACCTCGCACATCTTTCTATCACAGAACAATTACTTATGGGAATAGATTTTATTTGCAGGCCGCAGGCCGCAAAAACGGCGGTAGGGCGTGGTTGACAAAGGGGGCGCGATACAATAAGATAAACTCTATTCCGATTTTTTTCCCGTACGGGGCACCAGTGGCGACCAAAGCGGTGACGAAACAGGGCTGGAAAGAACAGGAGCTGGCCATCCTGCACCAGGTGGCGCAGCACATCAGCAGCAACCTGGAGCTGAACGACCTCCTCGCCCGCATCGTCGATATGGTCGTCAGCCTCACCGGCGCAGATTCGTGCCTCATCTACCTTTACAGCGAGCAGAACGACGAATTGACGCTCCGCGCCGCAGGCACGGGCCGCCGCAACATCGTCGGCGAGATCAGGCTGAAGCTGGGCGAAGGCGTGACAGGCTGGGCCGCGAAGGAGAAGAAGCCCGTCGCGCTGTCCCGCCAGGCTTACAAAGACCCGCGGTTCAAGAGCTTCACGAATTTGGCAGAGGACATGTACGAGGCCTTCCTTGCGGTGCCCATCCTTGCGAAGGACAAGATCACGGGCGTCATGAACGTCCACCACAAGAAAGAGCACGAGTACCCTGAGGACCAGATAAACCTCCTTTTCACGATCTCCAAGTACCTGGGGAGCGCCATCGAGAACGCGGTCGTCTACGAGGAGATCAACAGGAAGGCGAAGCAGCTCGACCTCCTGTCGGAAGTCAGCCGGACCATCGTTTCCGATTACTACCTGAAGGAGATACTCCAGCTTATCGTGACGATGACGGCCCAGGTGATGGGCACGAAGATCTGCTCGATCATGCTCCTCGACGAGAAGAAGCAGGAGCTCGTCATCGCGGCTACGCAGAGCCTCAGCCAGGAATACATCAACAAGCCGAACCTGAAGGTGGGCCAGTCGAGCGCAGGCAGGGTGGTCATCGAGAAGCGGCCCATCACCGTCTCCGACGTAACGAAAGAGCCTGGCTACATGTACCCCCACGTCGCCAAAAAGGAAGGCGTCGTCTCCATGATAGCCGTGCCGATGATGATAAAGGACAGGGTCATCGGCGTCATCAACAGCTATATGCAGAAGGAGCACAACTTTTCCAAGGAGGAGATCGACATCATGCAGGCCATCGCCAACCAGGCTGCGGTGGCGATCGAGAACACGCGCCTCGACCAGGAGATCCTCTCCGCAAAAGAGGCCCTGGAGACGCGAAAGGTCGTCGAGAGGGCCAAGGGCGTGCTCATGCGGGAGCTCGGCATCGGGGAGGACGAGGCGTACAAGAAAATCCACAAGAAGAGCATGGACTTGAGGAAGAGCATGAGGGAAGTGGCCGACGCCATTATAGTTGCGGCCGACATAAGGCGCTGAAGACGAAAAGCGCCGGCCGCCCGGCCCGTGCGATCCGGCTTGACAATCGCCTCCCGCCGTAAGATACTATGGTGAAAGAAGACATTGATGTCTTTTAGGAAGCCCTGAACACAGGCAAGGGGCTTTAAGAGGACCCAGGCGTCCTGAATCCCAAAAGAAGGGGTTCGGACGCCTTATTCGTTTAAGAGGGCTTGATGGAAGAGAGGGCAGAAAGACATCTCGTGAGCATCGACAGGACGGCCGGGGTGCGGGAGATCCGCACGAGGACCGGCTATTTCTCCTTCGAGGCGCTCGTGGGGAAGCTCTCGCCGACGCTCCGCAGGATCACCCGGAAGCTCAACGGCCACTTCACGTTCATGGACGACCAGGACCTTTTCCAGGAGGCCCTGATCCATCTGTGGTGCGATTTTCAGTCGGGCAGCCTCGACGACAAGACGGACAGCTACATACTGCAAGGCTGTTACTTCCATCTGAAGAACTATATAAGGAAAAGCCAGGACCCGGCGACGCTCCTGAGCCTTAACAGCATGATGGAGGAGGACGGGCCGCACCTCGAAGAGATGCTCGTCGCCGACGGCCGCCCCTCGTGCGAGCAGGTCGAGACGAGGCTGGAGGTCGAGGCAATGACGGGTGCCGGCACGAGCCAGCGGGAGAGGGACGTCCTTTTCTTCTGCCTGGAGGGCCTGACGACGCGGGAGATCGGAAAGAAACTGGGCATCTCGCACGTGAGCGTAGTGAAGATCCGCAACAAGATAAGGGAGAGGTACGAGAAGCTGAGCGGGCGGGCCGCGCCGGGCAAGGACGGCAAAGGCCTCGCGGCAGCCTGCCGGAGCTAAAAGCAGGCGCCGGCTTCGCAAGCGCCGGCGGAATAACCGAAGCGGAATAATCGAGCGGTCGGGCGTTTTCGGACCCCCTTTGAAGGGTTCCGAAAACGCTTTTTTGTTTTTCCGGCGAGGCCGCTCAACGTTACCACGACGGGGCGTTTTCGACTTGTAAAAGGCGGAAGTCCGTCCAAAGCGCAATCAGGCACATTGGGGTGTCGCGGAAACACTGGTGTTACCGGTAAGGGAAGGCTCGTTTTGCGCACCGGAGGGCTTCTTGGGCGCGCGGCCGCCGGTAGGCGGGCGCCGCTTCGGATCACTCTTTGGGAGGAGAGGAGATGATAAGCGCAGGTGATACCGCGTGGGTGTTGACGTCTACCGGGCTCGTGATGCTCATGACGCCGGGGCTCGCCTTTTTCTACGGCGGGATGGTGAGGCGCAAGAACATACTCGGCGTCCTCATGCAGTGCTTCATAGTCCTTTGCGTCCTTACGCTGCAGTGGGCGCTCTTCGGTTACAGCCTTTCATTCGCCCCCCTTAACAGGTTCATAGGCAGCCTTGCTTGGGCGGGCCTTGCCGGGGTGGGCGCCGCGCCTTATCCCGATTATGCGCCGACCATTCCGCACGAGGCCTTCATGGCCTTCCAGGCCATGTTCGCCATCATCACCCCTGCCCTGATCATCGGCGCCTTCGCCGAGCGGATGAAGTTCTCCGCCTTTCTCCTTTTCACCGTGCTCTGGGCGACCTTCGTCTACGACCCCGTTGCCCACTGGGTATGGGGCGCGGGGGGATGGCTTAAAGGTCTCGGCGTGATAGACTTCGCGGGAGGGAGCGTAGTCCACATCAACGCGGGCATCGGCGCCCTCGTGACCGCCCTCGTCATCGGCCGCCGCACCGGGTATAAGGACAAGCCCGTGCCTCCCCACAACCTGCCATTCACTGTGCTCGGCGGCGCATTGCTCTGGTTCGGCTGGTTCGGCTTCAACGCGGGCAGCGCGCTGGCGGCGAACGGCCTTGCCGTCCATGCGCTCGTTGTGACGCACCTTGGCGCAGCGACTGCCGGCCTGACATGGGCCGTCCTCGAGTGGCTCTTCACGGGAAAGCCCACCATGTTCGGGACGATCACCGGCTCGATCGCCGGCCTTGCCACGATCACCGCGGCCTCCGGCTTCGTGGGCGTCTTCCCCGCGATAGCGATAGGTCTCATCGCAAGCATAGTATGCTTCATCTGCGTGAGCGTGATCAAGCCGAGGCTGGGCTACGACGACTCCCTCGACGCCTTCGGCGTCCACGGGATAGGCGGCATCATCGGGATGCTGACAACGGGCCTTTTCGCCTCGAAGGCGATCAACCCGGCAGGGGCGGACGGCCTGTTCTTCGGCAACCCGCACCAATTCCTCGTCCAGCTTTTCGCGGCTGCCGCAGTCACCGGGTACAGCCTGGTCGCAACCTACATTATTTATAAGGTAGTCGATCTTTTCGCCTCGGTGCGCGTGCCCTTGAAGGATGAGATCGTGGGACTGGACCTGAGCCAGCACCGAGAGTCGGCTTACACGGTCATGGAATAGGGGGGGGCGGGGCGGCTGCGTCTGAGGCGCATCTTTCGCGTCGCGCTGCGGGCCGAGCGCTCCGACGTACCCAAAAAGTACGCCTCCGCGCCTCGACCCTTGCGCTTCACGAAATCTGCATCCTCATACTTGCCGCTCTTCGTAACCCTCTGCCACGAAAGGTTTTCTATTCTTATATCCCACCTTATGGATACAGCAAAGCCCGCTCTTGCCGCATAGCGCGATTCCGAACAGGCGCGAGTCCAAGCCTGGAGGAGTCCGACAGCAGTATCGTATACGCCGCAACAGACGCCGCGATAGCTTTTTATGTCAAATAAGACATATTGAAGTCCCAAAATCGGGCGTATATGCTAGAAAAGAGGCATATGGGGCGGTTCTCGAAAACGTACCGAGGGACGGCCCCAGGTATGTCCGCGATAGTCTCGTGAAGGGAGGCATTCCATGAGCAAGATGTTGATGATCTATCCGGACAGGTGCACCGGCTGCCGGAACTGCGAGCTTTCATGCTCTTTTTTCCACGACAGGGAGTTCCGTCCCCACACTGCGCGCATCCACGTCGCTTCCTGGGAGGCGGAAGGCTTCTCCGTGCCGACTACCTGCCAGCAGTGCGAAGACGCCCCCTGCGTCGCAGTCTGTCCTACGACCGCCATGCACGAGGACGCAGCCCTCGGCCGCGTCGCCTGGGACGAGGCAAATTGCATCGGCTGCCGCATGTGCACCCTCGCCTGCCCCTTCGGCGCAGTCGTTTACGAGACGGAGAAGCGGCGCATCGTCAAGTGCGACCTCTGCGGGGGCAGCCCCGAGTGCGTGACCTTCTGCCCGACCCAGGCGATAGAATACGTTGACGAGACCGAGGCGGTGCGGTCCAGGCAGAAGGCCGTCGCCGTAGGCCTCAAGAAGAGCGTCGAGGAGGTGCAGCGATGAACGGCTGGAACGGCTCTATCCTGCGCGTCGACCTATCGAGCGGGTCTGTAGTCAAAGAGGCGCTCGACCCTGCGATAGCGAAGAAATATATAGGCGGCCGGGGCCTCGGGAGCTACCTGATCTTCAACGAGACGGACCCCGCCATCGACCCGTTGAGCCCGAAGAACAAGCTTATCTTCGCCCCGGGGCCGCTCTCCGGGACGAACGCCCCGTCCGCGGGCCACTTCGACGTAGTGACGAAAGGCCCCCTTACAGGCACCATCGCAGCCTCAAGCTCCGGCGGCGTCTTCGGCCCCATGCTGAAATACGCAGGCTATGACCTTTTAGTCGTCGAGGGCAAGGCGGACAAGCCCGTCTACCTGTGGATCGACGACGACGAGATCGCCATCCGGGACGCAGCGGCGCTCTGGGGAAAGACGGTAGCTGCGACGACTGAGATGGTTCGGCTGGAGACGGACGAGGAGGCGAGCGTTGCCTGCATCGGACCGGCCGGGGAGAGGGGCGTCCTGCTGGCGAACATCATAAACGAGCACAGCCGGGCGGCAGGGCGGACAGGCGTTGGGGCCGTCATGGGCGCCAAGAACCTGAAGGCAGTGGCGGTCCGGGGGACCGGGGCGGTCCGGGTGGCGGACGCGGACGCCTTCCGCAAGGCCATGACGAACGCCTGGACGAAGATAAGGAACCATCCGGTCGGGGGCGGGGGCTCAAGGCCTTCGGCACGGACGTTCTTGTCAATATCCTGAACGAAAGCGGGGGGTTGCCCACGCGGAACTACCGCCAGGCCACCTTTGCGACGGCCGACAAGGTGGGAGGGGAGTCGCTGTCCAAGCAGCTCCTCACGCGGCCCAGAGGGTGCTTTTCCTGCATCATAAGCTGCGGCCGCGCCACCCGTGTGACCAACCCGAAGTACGCAGGCCGGGGCGAGGGCCCGGAGTACGAAAGCGCCTGGGCCTTCGGGCCCGCGTGCGGCATCGACGACCTCGACGCTGTGACCAAGGCCAATTATCTCTGCAACGAATACGGCATGGACACGATCACGATGGGCTCCACTGTCGCCTGCGCGATGGAGATGTTCGAGGACGGCATCATCACCCTTGAGGAGACGGGGGGCATCCCGCTCAATTTCGGCAATGCGGAGGCGATGGTGGAGATGGTCCGCCTGACGGGCGAGGGCGAGGGGTTCGGCAAGAAGCTCGCTATGGGGAGCTACCGGCTTGCTGCGAGCTACGAGCACCCCGAATATTCGATGACCGTGAAGAAACAGGAAATGCCCGCATACGACCCGCGCGCGCTCCAGGGCATCGGACTCAACTACGCCACCAGCAACCGGGGCGGCTGCCACGTCCGGGGATACACGACTGCCGTCGAGATCCTCGGCAACCCCGTAAAGATCGATATGCTGGCGACCGAGGGAAAGGCCGGATGGGTCATCCTGTTCCAGAACCTGACGGCTGCCCTCGATTCGACGGGCATGTGCCTCTTTGCCACCTTCGGCATCGGCGCGGACGAGATCGCGGAGCTTCTTAGCGCTGCCACCGGCACCCTCTATACGACGGAAGAGTTCATGAGGGCCGGGGAGCGCATCTGGAACCTTGAGCGCCTCTATAACCTCAAGGCGGGCTTTTCGGCGAAGGACGACACGCTGCCGGAGCGCCTCCTCAAGGTCCCCCTGCCTGAGGGCGGGGCGAAGGGGCGGACGAGCGGGCTTAAAAAAATGCTGCCGGAATATTACAGCCTGCGCGGGTGGGACGCCTCCGGCGTGCCGGCTAAGGAGAAGCTCGCTGAGCTTGGCCTGTAAGGAAAGGCGATGAACCATCTCATCATAGGCGGGGGTCCGGCGGGGATGACGGCTGCCGCGTGGCTGAGGCGCCTCGACCCCGGGGCCGCGGTCACGCTGCTCTCCAGGGAAAAGATAGCCCCCTACGCGAAGATGGCCCTCCCCTACCGTCTCTCGGGGGAGATGGAGGCAAAGAACATCTTCCTGCCTGTCCCGGAAGGCGTCTCCGTCCTCCTCGGGAGCGAGGCGGCCGAGATAGACCACTACGGGCGCCGCGTCCTTACATCGACGGGCGAGAGGCTCGGCTACGACAGGCTCCTCATCGCAGCGGGGGCGGTCCCCGAAAGGCCGCAGGTCAAGGGAGCAAACCTGCCCTTCGTCTTCACGGTCCGCGACCTGCCCGATATCGTCAGGATGAGAGAGCGGGTGAAAGGGAGCGGCGGGCGGGCCGTCATCGCGGGCGCAGGCCCGGTGAGCATGGAGACGGGCGACGCCCTGCATAAGCTGGGCATGGAGATCACCTACGTCGTCTCTTCCGACCGCATATTCTCCTCGATGCTCGACAGGCCGACCGCCGAGTTCGTCCGCCGCAGGATCGAGTCGCTCGGGGTCGAGGTGCTGACGGGCGACGACATCACGGCAATCGGCGAGAACGGCGAGGTCTCCCTGAAGTCCGGCGGCAGGAGGGCCTGCGACCTCGTCGTCTTCGGAAAAGGCGTGCGTCCCTGCACCGGCTTCCTTGCGGGGAGCGGCATCACGGTAAAGAAGGGGATATGTGTCGATGAGCGCCAGGAGACGGACATGTCCGGCGTTTTCGCAGCCGGAGACGCAGTGGAGACGATAGACATCGCATACGGGGAGCCGAGGGTGAACGCCCTGTGGCCTGCAGCAGTGGAGCAGGGCAGGATAGCGGCCCTCAACATGTCCGGCGCGAAGGCGGCCTATGGGGGGAGCCTCGCGAGGAACGTCCTGCGCGTCTTCGGCGTCTCCATATTTACGGCGGGCAGGAGCAGGGACGAAGGGCCCGGCGTCTTGCGGGAGGAAGACGGGCGGTCTTACAGGAAGGTCGTGATCGAGAAAGGCGTGCTCAAGGGCTTCGCCTTCGTAGGGGACGTGCAGGGCGAGGGCCTTTACGCGGGCCTGATCGGAAAGAAAGTCGATGTCTCGCCGGGGATAGGCAGGCTCCTTAAGGGGCAATGCGCCTGGGCGCGCCTCTTCACCGGCGCCATGAAGCTGCCCCGGTAAGGCACGGGCGGCCAAGCGGGGGGATTACCAAAACGCCCGAGATTTTACTTGTAGCGATATAAGCCCGCAGATCGGGCAGACACGTTGATGTGTTAAAACAGCGGCGTTCTTAGAAAGAGCGCCGTTTTTTTGCCCAAGCGGCCGGACGAAGGCGTCCTTGTCCATGCACTTTACGGACAAGAGGCGCCTTTTTATTTTAACGGAGGTGGATTCTTATGAACACGGGCGACACGGCATGGGTATTGGCATCTTCCGCCCTGGTTATGCTCATGACCCCAGGACTGGCCTTTTTTTACGGGGGCATGGTGCGGCGGAAGAACGTCCTCGGCGTGCTGATGCAGTGCTTCACGATCCTTGCGATCATCAGCATCCAGTGGGTGCTCTACGGGTACAGCCTTGCCTTTGCGCCGGGCAAGGGGTTCTGGGGCGGCTTTGCGTGGGTCGGCCTGAACGGCGTCGGCCTGGAGCCGTTCAAGGATTACGCGGCGACGATCCCGCACCAGGCGTTCATGATCTTTCAGGCCATGTTCGCCATTATTACGCCTGCCCTGATCGTGGGCGCCTTCGCTGAGCGTATGAAATTCTCCGGCTTCGTCGTCTTCGTGATCCTCTGGGCGACCTTCGTCTACGACCCCGTCGCCCACTGGGTATGGGGCGTGGGCGGATGGCTGAAGGAGCTGGGGGCACTCGATTTTGCCGGGGGCACCGTAGTCCACATCAATTCGGGCATCGCCGCCCTCGCTGCGTGCCTCCTGATCGGGAGAAGGAAGGGCTACGACAAGAAGCCCATCCCCCCGCACAACCTGCCGCACGTGATCCTGGGCACCGCCCTTCTCTGGTTCGGCTGGTTCGGCTTCAACGCAGGCAGCGCGCTGGCGGCCAACGGCCTGGCCGTCAACGCATTCGTCGTCACGAACACGGCTGCCGCGACTGCGGGCCTTTCATGGGCGCTGATAGAGTGGATACATAACGGTAAGCCGACGGTCTTCGGCACGGCCACCGGGGTAGTCGCCGGTCTCGTGGCGATCACGCCCGCGTCCGGTTTCGTCAGCGTCATGCCGGCCATCCTGATCGGCATCCTCGTGAGCGTCTTCTGTTTCCTCGCCGTCGCAATCGTGAAGCCCCTTCTCGGATACGACGACTCCCTCGATACCTTCGGCGTCCATTGCGTGGGCGGGGTCTGGGGCGCCCTGGCGACAGGCCTTTTCGCCTCGAAGCTGGTCAACCCGGACGGCGCGAACGGTCTCTTTCTGGGCAACCCCAGGCAGTTCCTGATCCAGGCCGCAGCCGTCGGCGTCACGCTCGCTTACAGCTTTTGCGCGAGCATGGTTCTCTACAAGGTCGTCGACTGGGCCATAGGGATGAGGGTCACCGAAAAGGACGAGATCATGGGCCTCGACCTTACGCAGCACAACGAGAACGCCTATACGATACTGGAATAGAGGAGGGAGGAGAAGATGAAAGTAATTATCGCCATCATAAAACCGGACAGGCTTGAGGCGGTCAAGGAGGAGCTTTACAAGGCGGAGGTGAACCTTATTACCGTGAGCGAGGTGCTGGGCCACGGACGCCAGATGGGCGTGACGGAGGTCTACCGGGGCGTAAAGGAGATGGGGAACCTTTTGAGAAAGGTCCAGCTCCTTATCGCGGTGAACGACAGCTTCGTCCAGCCGACCGTCGACGCCATCATCAGGGGCGGCAGGACGGGCGAGATCGGGGACGGCAAGATATTCGTGCTGCCCCTGGAGGAGTGCATACGCATACGGACGGGCGAGCGTGACGGGAACGCCATCGGATAAGGGACAGGCCGTCTGTTACCAACCGGCCCGAAATCTTACTTGTATACGGCGGGACGTCTATGCACGCCCGGAGGTTATCCCTGTCTCTTGGAGCGCCCCGCCTTCCGGTGTCGGTAACAGGCGCGCCAAAAGGGCGCTGCGCGAGGTAGCAGCATATGACGGATGCGAGCGGCAAGGACTTGAGGCTCGTAAGGATAGCGGCGGAGAGCATCCTCAAAGAGAAGGTCCTTCCGAGAGGGAGGCTTACAAAGGAAACGGTGGGCATTATCGCAGGCCGGCTTGCGGGCATCGTGGGAGCGATGGAGGCGGTATGGGAGTCTGACCCTTCATCGGACGAGCTGAAGGAGGCCTTTCGGCTGCTGGCCGCGTATATCGATTGCCTCAAACGGTATTGAAAGGGCAGCCTATAATAATAAGGAGGAAACATGGAGAAAAAAACTGCAGCAAAGGGAAGCGGCAAATCATTCCGCTGGACAGGGGCGGTCTCGGAAAAAGACGTCCAGGGCGTGGCGCGTCTTCTGAAAGAGAACAAGATACAGATCGTCGATTTGAAGTTCTGCGACCTGCCCGGCCTCTGGCAGCACTTTTCGATCCCTGCCTATGACCTCTTGGAGTACGACAGCCTGGCGACGAGCATCTGGGAAGACGGCATCGGCTTCGACGGCTCCTCGATCAGGGGGTTCCAGAAGATCAACGAGTCGGACATGATACTCCTGCCTGACCCGGCAAGCGCGATCGTCGATCCCATCTGCTCGGTGCCGACGCTGAGCGTGATCTGCGATATCTACGACCCTGTCACGAAGAAGCCCTACACGCGCGACCCCCGTTACATCGCCATGAAGGCGGAGTCCTTCCTGAAGACCACGAGCTTCGCGGACAAGAGCTACTGGGGCCCGGAGCAGGAGTTCTTCATCTTCGACGACATCCGCTTCGACCAGACGGTCAATTCCGGCTACTACTTCATCGACTCGGTTGAGGGCGCATGGAACTCAGGGCGCGACGAGAAGCCGAACCTCGGCTACAAGCCGCGCTACAAGGAAGGGTACTTCCCCGTCCCGCCGCACGATTCGATCCAGGACCTGAGGAGCGAGATACTCCTTGCCATGATAAAGGCGGGCCTCAAGATGGAGGTCCATCACCACGAGGTCGCCACTGCCGGCCAGTGCGAGATGGATATGCGATACGACACCCTTCTCAAGATGGCCGACCAGTGCATGACTTACAAGTACATCGTCAAGAACATGGCCAAAAAGGCCAACATGGTGGCCACCTTCATGCCCAAGCCGCTCTTCGGAGACAACGGCTCCGGTATGCATACCCACGTCTCCCTCTGGAGCAAGGGGACGAACATATTCTACGACGTCAAAGGCTACGCGGGCATCAGCCAGATAGCCAAGTACGCGATAGGCGGCCTTCTGAAGCACGCCCCTGCGCTGCTCGCATTCTGCGCGCCTACGACCAACTCTTACAAGAGGCTGGTGCCGGGGTACGAGGCGCCCGTCAACCTCGTTTACTCCGCCCGGAACCGCTCCGCCGCCGTCAGGATACCGATGTACTCCGAGAACCCGAAGGCGAAGAGGCTTGAGTTCAGGCCGCCGGACTGCACCTGCAACCCGTACCTCGCCTTCCCGGCGATACTGATGGCGTGCATCGACGGCATCGTGAACAAGATCAACCCCGGCGAGCCGACCGATGTGAACACGTATCACATGGCGCCCGAGGACTTCGCGAAGATACCGACCGTCCCCGGCTCACTTGCCGAGGCGATCGCCGCGCTGGGGAAGGACCACGACTTCCTCCTCCGGGGCAACGTCTTCACGAAGGACGTAATCGACACGTGGATCGAGTACAAGATAGAGGCCGAGATCGACCCGATCAGGCTCCGGCCGCATCCTTACGAGTTCTACCTGTACTTCGACCTGTAAGACAGATAAGGGGCCGGGCGCGCTTCAGGCCGGAAAGAGGCGCTTCCGGCCCCCCCTTTTTGTGCCTATAAGGTATTGACAGGAAACGGATTGCGTGCTAAGATTGCCCGGCACAGAGGGGTGTCAAAAAGACAGGGACGTCCACTCCGGACGCCCTTTTTTTTGGTGGGAACATTATGGAGACCCGAAAAACCTGCGTCAGCACTACCATCTTTTTTTGCCGCCAGATAGACCCGGACGAAAACACGAACAGGCGCGCCTTGGAAAAGGAGTACGGCGGGGCAATCCACTTCTTCCCCATGCCGTGCAGCGGCAGGATAGAGGCGCTCCACCTGCTTAAGGCAGTCGAGGCGGGCGCGGAAAAGGTTTACCTGGTGACGTGCCCGGAAGGGGAGTGCAGGTACTGCGAGGGGAACGTGCGCGCCAAAAAGAGGCTCGCATACGCCCAAGGTCTCCTCAAAGAGGTCGGCCTTCCGGCCGAGCGCCTGGAGGCGGTGAGGGCGGCAGGCCCCCTCCCGGTCTCGATAGACGTCCTCGCGCGCAGCCTCCTCGGTCTTCCGAAGTCTGCGGAGTGAGCCGCTCAGGCGGCCTGCCGGGATGGGCCGCAGGGCTGCAATTTAAGGAGTGAACGATGATCAGCGCTGAGAGAAAACCCTTCGAGGAGATAAAGGCGAGCATCGGCCGCTACAAGAAGGTCCTCATCGTGGGATGCGGCACCTGCGTCGCCGAGTGCGCTGCGGGGGGCGAGAAGGAAGTGGCCCTCCTCGCGTCGCAGCTGCGCATCGACGCTGCGAAGGAGCACAGGAAGATCGAGATCAGGGAGATGACCCTCGACAGGCAGTGCGTCTACGAGTTCATCGACCAGGTGACCCCCGTCGCGGACAAGTACGACGTGATACTCTCCCTGGGGTGCGGCGCAGGCGTCCAGGCGATGGCGGAGGTCCTGCCGAAGATCCACATCGTCCCCGCCCTCAACACGACGGCCATCGCGGAGACGAAAGAGGCGGGCGTCTGGCTTGAGGACTGCCGGGGCTGCGGAGACTGCAAGCTCGACAGCTTCGCCGATATCTGCCCCATAACGCGCTGCGCCAAGGGGCTTTTCAACGGGCCTTGCGGAGGCTCGAAAGAAGGCCGCTGCGAGGCGGACCCGGACAGCCCGTGCGCCTGGCAGCTCATCCTGACGCGCCTGAGGAGACAGGCAGGCTTGCGTCGATGGACGAGATATACCCACCCGCCAACTGGGCGAAGAAACAGGGGAAAGGGCCGAGGAAAATCGTCAGGGAGGACCAGAGAGCGTGATGATCGAGAGCCGGCTGAAAAAGGTGCTGAGCATGGGCCGAATCGCTGTGACGGCGGAGTGCGGTCCGCCGAAGGGGGCAGACCCCGAGGCAGTGCGGAAAAAGGGCCGTCTTCTGAAGGGCTTTGTCGACAGCGTCAACGTGACCGACAACCAGACGGGCGTCGTCCGCCTCTCCAGCCTCGCCTCCTGCGCGATACTGCGGCAGGAAGGGCTCGACCCCGTGCTCCAGATGGTGACGAGGGACCGCAACAGGATCGCCCTGCAGTCGGACGTTTTGGGGGCATCCGCCCTCGGCATCAGGAACATCCTCTGCCTTTCGGGGGACCACCAGAGCCTCGGCAACCAGCCCGAGGCAAAGGGCGTCTTCGACCTGGACTCGATACAACTGCTGAAGGTCGTCCGGGAGATGCGCGACAAGGGCGTTGTCCTCGGCGGCGATGCGCTTTCGAGCGTGCCCGACCTTTTCATAGGCGCAGTCGAGAACCCCTTCGGCGACCCGATGAGCTACAGGGCGGCAAGGCTCGCCAAAAAGGTGCGCGCCGGGGCAGAGTTCATCCAGACGCAGTGCGTCTATAACCTGCCCCGCTTTGAGTCCTTCATGAAAGAGATTACCGATAAAGGCCTCGGCGGTAAGGTCGCTATCCTTGCAGGCGTGACGCCCCTGAAGTCGGCCCGGACGGCTGAATATATGGCGAAAAGCGTTGCAGGGATGGACATACCGGAAGAAGTGATCGGGCGCATGAAGGGCGCCCCTTCCGGCCGGCAGCGCGCCGAAGGCATTAAAATCGCTGTGGAAACCATCGAGGCGCTCAAAAATATAAAGGGCGTGCGGGGCGTACATATCATGGCGATCGAGTGGGAAGAGGCCGTTCCCGAGCTTGTCGAAAAGGCGGGGCTGCTCCCCAGGCCGGAAGGCTAAAGGAGGGGGGATGCCGGCAAAATACCACATAAGCACCGGGCCTGTGCCTTCGAGGTTCCCCCCGGTCATCCGCTCCGGCGTCATCGCCTGGGAAGAGGGCTGCCTCAAGTGCGTGACCTGCGTCAAGAAGGAGTGCGTCTACAAGGTCTACGAGAAGCGGTCCCTCGACGCGAGGCATATGGTCGATACCCTCGACAGCATCTGCAAGGACTGCTTCCGCTGCGTCCAGAACTGCCCTAACCGCCTGATAGAGAAGGGCTTTAACCCTGCATGGAAGGCCGCCGGGGACGACTACTGGACGCCGGAGGTCCTCTCAAACCTCTGGTTCCAGGCGGAGACAGGGCGGATACCCGTATCCGGCGCGGGCTACGGCGGCCCTTTTTCGGGCCCCGGCTTCGACTCGATGTGGACCGATATGTCGGAGATCGTCCGTCCCACGCGGGACGGCATCCACGGCAGGGAGTATATAAGCACTACGGTCGATCTCGGCCGGAAGGTCAAGGCCCTCAAGTTCGAGAAAGGCAACGGCGCAGTGTCCGCCTCGATCCCGCCCCTCGTCGAGCTCCCGCTGCCTGCCGTCTTCGACCTCCTTCCCTTCTCACCGCCCGGCCGGATGGTGACCCGCGCAATATTGGCGGCCGCCCGCCAGTTGAAGACGCTCGCAGTCGTGCGGGCCTCCGATTGGGGCGACGATTACGCGCCGTACCTTCCCGCGACGCTCCTCTATCTCGACAAGACCGGCCCTGCAACCGATGCGCTTCTTGCAGGCTTGAGCCTCGTCGAGATACCCGACGGGCCCGACGCCTTGTCCTTCCAGGCGGCCCTCAAGGCGAAAAACCCTAATCTTGTCGTAGCCATACGGGCGCAAGCCGGCGAGGGGTCGGCCGAGCGGGCAGCCGAGCTTACGACGGCAGGGGCCGAGGCGATCCACTTCGTAGCGGACTTCCACGGCGCCGACGCCGCAGAAAAGCCCATGTTCATCAAGGACAGGATGCGGCAGGTCCACCTCCACCTCGTCGATAAAGGCATCAGGGACCTCATCACCATCATAGGCGCCGGTGGCGTAGCTATGGCGGAGCACATGGCGAAGCTCATCATCTGCGGCGCAGACGCCGTCGCAATCGACATCCCGCTCCTCGTCGCTATGGAATGCCGCCTGTGCAAGCGGTGCACGCAAGGCATAGCCTGCCCGGTCGAGCTCGAAGGCGTCGAGACAGGGTGGGGCGCTGCCCGCATCCGCAACCTCGTCGCCGGCTGGCACAACCAGCTCCTCGAAATCCTCGGCGCGATGGGGATGAGGGAGGTGCGCCGCCTGCGTGGCGAGATGGGGAGGGCCATGTTCTACGAGGACCTTGAGAAGGAATTCGCTGCATTAGGAAAGCGGGGTTAGACGATGGCAGACAAGAGCGCATTCACGTTCCCTGAGGCGAAGCCGACGCCCACCCGCTTCCGCAACCCCCTTTCGAAATACAGGGTCAGGATCGGTGCGGCCTGCGACAACTGCGGCGAGTGCGTCGAGCGCTGCCCCTACGGGGTTTTCAGGAAGGGCGCCCGGAGGCCGAAGGTCATAGGGGACCACCTCTGCCTGGGCCCCGCGTGCGAGGGCGGCGCGGCTTATTGCTGCGTCGCGAGCTGCCACGTCAAGGCGATCAGGGTAGACATCAACCCTTCCTTCGAGATGCTCGGCGACAGGCGGTGGACATCGGAGCTTCTGGCAAGCTCGTGGTACATGGCGGAGACGGGCAGGCTCCCCTACCAGGGCCTCAACTACAGGACGGGCGACTCCGGGGGAGGCTTCGACAAGATCCGCTTCGTTTATCCTCGGGAAAACGGCAAGGTCAGGCCCGAAGAGGTCTCGTGCGCGGTCGAGCTGAACCGCTCGGGAGACGGCAGGCCCCGCATCCGCATACCGCTGCCCCTCTACCTGGGGGGCATGTCTTTCGGCTCCATAAGCATCGTCTCGATGCTCTCAAGGGTCAGGGCTGCTACGGCGCTGGGCACCTTCTGCTGCACGGGCGAGGGCGGCTTCCCCGAAGAGCTGGTCCCTTACGGCGACCATGTCATTACCCAGGTGGCTACGGGCCTATTCGGCGTGAGGGAGGAGACGATCAAGCGGGTCCCCATCGTCGAGTTCAAATACGCCCAGGGGGCAAAGCCGGGACTCGGCGGCCACCTCCTCGGCGACAAGGTGACGCCCAGGGTGGCGGCAATGAGAGAGGCGGTGCCTGGGAGCGCCCTTTTCTCCCCCTTCCCCTTCCACAGCGTCTACTCCGTCGAGGACCACAAGAAGCACGTCGACTGGATCAAGGAGATCAACCCGAAGGCGCTGGTGAGCGTCAAGGTATCGACCCCGACGGACGTCGATATGGTCGCAGTCGGCAGCTACTTCGCGGGCGCCCACATTATCCAGCTCGACGGCAGCTACGGGGGAACGGGCGCTGCCCCCGACATAGCGAAGAAAAACATAGCAATGCCCATCGAGTACGCCATCCCGAAGGTCCATAAGTTCCTCATGGAGGAAGGCATCAGGGACAAGGTGACGATAGTCGCGAGCGGCGGGATAAGGACCCCCCACGACATGGCGAAGATCATCGCCCTCGGGGCGGACGCCGTCTGCCTGGGGACTGCCGACCTCGTCGCCCTTGAGTGCCTGCGCTGCCACCATTGCGAGTCCGGGCGGGGCTGCGCGCGGGGCATCGCCACGACGGACGACGAGCTTACCGGCCTGATGAACGTCGAATGGGGCGCCCAGCGGATCATCAACCTCTACCTCGCGTGGCGGACGCACCTATCCTGGCTGCTCGCCAGGCTCGGGATGAAAAGCGTCACGGAGCTCGTTGGGCGCACGGACGCGCTCGTCCACATGGACTACGTGAAGCCGGGGGAGATAGACGGGGTGCTCGATTAAGAGGGTCACATGAAAGAGGAATCGTACGGCACGCTCATAACGGACGCCCGGCGCTGGATGAAGGACAAGGCGCCCGCCCGGGCCGTTTGCGAGGCGGAGGAAGGCGGGTGCGGGGTCACGGGTTTTGCGTGCAACATACCCGTGAGCGGCCGGCACATCATAGAGCCTTCCGTCCAGATGCACAACCGGGGCAACGGCAAGGGCGGAGGCATCGCCGCCGTCGGCCTTGCCGCCGACCGGATGGGGGTCGATCAAAAGACGCTGGAGAACGATTTCCTCCTCCAGGTCGCCCTCCTTGACGAGGCGGTCCTGCCCGACCTCGAAAAGGAATATGTCAGGCCGCACTTCAGGGTGGACCACGAGGCGTTCATAGAGACGGTAGACGACTACCGGGACGTGCCGGGTTTGGAGATGAAGCCCCCTGCCGTCAGGCGCTACTTCGTGCGGGTGAAGCCCGATGTCCTTGAGCGCTTCGCCGCAGAGCGGGGCCTGCTGGATTTGCCGCCTGAAAAGGTCGAGGAAGAGTTCGTCTACCAGAACACCTTCCTTCTCAACCGGGCCTATTACAGCTCGCTGGGCGAAAAAAGGGCTTTTGTCCTCTCCCACGGCCGGAATATGATGATCCTCAAGATCGTCGGGTACGCGGAGCAGGTCGCCCAGTACTACAAGCTGGAGTCCTTCAAGGCGCACGTCTGGATCGCCCACCAGCGCTATCCGACCAAGGGGCGCGTCTGGCACCCCGGCGGGGCACACCCGTTCGCCGGCCTCGACGAGGCCCTCGTCCACAACGGCGACTTCGCGAACTACTACTCGGTGACGGAATACCTGC
The DNA here is from genome assembly GCA_963835595.1 of uncultured delta proteobacterium. Lineage (GTDB taxonomy): Bacteria > Desulfobacterota > Syntrophorhabdia > Syntrophorhabdales > WCHB1-27 > CAWEPK01. The sequence continues at coordinate 1,533,501 of CAWIGL010000002.1, forward strand.
GCCAGAGGAACGTCTACCCCCTCTTCCTGACGGACACGGAGGTCTCGGTCCAGGTCTTCGACCTCCTTAACCGGGTATATGGATATCCCCTTGAATATATTATAGAATCCCTCGCCCCGACGACGGAGATGGACTTCGACCACCTGCCCGAGGAAAAGAAACAGGTCTACAGGCAGATACAGGCGACGCAGATCCACGGCTCGCCCGACGGCCCCTGGTTCTTCATCATCGCCCGGTCGATCCCGAAAGAGCGGAAGTTCCAGCTTATCGGCATCACGGACACGGCGATGCTCCGCCCGCAGGTCTTCGCCCTCCAGGAGGGCGACTTCCAGGTCGGCCTCATCTGCTCGGAGAAGCAGGCGATCGACGCGACCCTCGAAAGCCTCGCAGCGGAGGACGCGAGGTTCGGCACGGTGGCCGACCGGTACTGGAACGCCAGAGGCGGGAGCTACACGGACGGCGGCGCCTTTATTTTTACGATCGGCGAGGCAGACGGCGGCCACGCCATGACCTGCACAGACAAGTTCGGGCGCGAGATAGGCGTGCCGGCAGCCCAGGCCCCCTATGACTTCAGCGCTGCCCCGGCTGTCGCGCCTTTGGCAAAAACGGAGGCGTCGGACGTCAAAAAACGGCTTTCCGGGGACGGCGGCGCCCTATTCGAATATTTCGCGGGCGGCCTTGCCTCCTGGGGCTTTGAAGAGACAAGAAGCCGCCTGGCCGCATTGGTCAGCCTGGCCGCGACCGGCAAGGCGAGACCCGCAGCCATCGAGCCTCCTGACGCGCCTTCTCGACCACCGCTACCCGACGGGCGGCAAGAGGAGGCGGTCGCTCCTCCAGATGGTCCAGGGCGCCCTCGACGACATCTTCCGCAGCGTCCCCCTTATCGCGGATGCGGAAAAAACGGCATACGTCAGGTGCGACTTCGCTTCAAGGCACGCGTTGAGGCGGCCGAAGAGGGGCGAGAAGGTGCTCGTGACGGACGCGGGCGGATTCCCGGCGGAGGGAGAGGAGGCCCACGCGCGGTTTGTATGCGACGCGTACGAGCTCGGCTGGCGGCGCTTCATCTGCTTCGGCCACCGGGGACAGCGCTTCCTGGCTTGCGGCCTCGGGCCGGAGACGCGGGGCGTCAGGATCGACGCATACGGCTCGACCGGCGACTACCTCGGCTCGGGCCTCGACGGCCTGGAGCTGCACGTCCATGGGAACGGCCAGGACCAGATAGGCCAGATATTGAAGTCGGGCAAGCTCGTCGTCCACGGCGACGTAGGCCAGACCTTCATGTACGGCGCAAAAGGCGGAGAGGTCTACGTACTGGGCAACGCGGCGGGCAGGCCCCTCATAAACGCAGCCGGACGCCCCAGGGTTGTCATCAACGGGACCGCCCTCGACTTCCTCGCAGAATCGTTCATGGCGGGCGACCCTTACAACAACGGCGGGTTCGTTATCGTGAACGGCCTTTCCTTCGACGACGACGGGCGCGTCGTCCCCCAGGAGACGCCCTACCCGGGCTCGAATCTTTTCTCCCTGGCCTCCGGGGGCGCCATATTCGTCCGGGACCCGGCGGGCGTCCTCGTGGACGAGCAGTTGAACGGGGGCCAGTTCATCCCCTTCGGAGACGCGGAGTGGGCGCTTATAAGGCCCTACCTCGAGGAGAACGAGCGCCTCTTCGGGATCACCGTCGATGAGCTTCTCACGGTGGCCGGGCGCAGGCGGTCGCCGGCCGAGGTCTACCGGATGATCGGGGCGGTCAAGCTCTCCGTCCTTGCGGCAGGCGCGGCCGCTGCGCTCGACGAATGGGAAGACGACTAAAGGCGATTGCGGGCGTCGGATCGTTGTCGTCCTGGAAGGGCATGAAATGAACAGCGTCGCGGGCGGGCCGAAAGCGGTTGTGCTGCTGAGCGGGGGCTCGATTCCGCGACGGTCTTCGCCATCGCAAAATCCCAAGGATTCCAGGCCTATGCGCTCACCTTCGACTACGGCCAGCGCCACAGGATAGAGATCGAAGCCGCCCGCCGGATAGCCGCCTCGGCAGGCGCAGCCGGCCGCAAGGTCATTCGTATAGACATCGCGGGCCTCGGCGGGTCTTCCGCGCTTACGGGGGCCGTCCCGGTGCCGAAGGGGCGCACGCCCGGCGAGATGTCGGCCGGCATCCCCGTCACCTATGTCCCCGCCCGCAATACGATTTTTCTCTCCTTTGCCCTTGCCTGGGCGGAGGCGCTGCCCTCCTCCGACATCTTCATCGGCGTCAACGCCCTCGACTACAGCGGCTACCCGGACTGCCGGCCCGCGTATATAGAGGCGTTCGAGCACATGGCGAACCTCGCTACCAAGGCAGGCGTCGAAGGCAGGCATGTTGCCGTCCACGCCCCCCTCATCCGGATGACAAAGGCAGAGATTATCAGGAAGGGGCTTGAGCTGGGGGTGGACTACGGCCTCACGACGAGCTGCTACGACCCCTCCCCGGAAGGCGAGGCGTGCGGGGAATGCGATGCCTGCACGCTGCGGCTCAAGGGTTTCCGGGAGGCGGGGGTAGAAGACCCGCTTCGCTACCGGCGGAAGGGCTGACGGGCTGCAAAGTCGGAAACCTCCGACGCATAAACGTCGGGAATCGGAAAACTCCGACCTCTTCCCTTTTACCTTGACTGCGCTTCCTTGTCGCATATGCTGCCGCCCGACCCCTAAAGAGGCCCCGATTGGCGGAAATGGCCGGTATCGGCCGCAATGAAGACAATCCGCAAGAAAGGCTGCCATCGCTTCATAAGGCGGCACGCTTTGTGCATTACAAGTTGTATCAAAAATTCTCTAGGAGGAGAAGAATGAAGAAAGTATTAGTGTACGTGTTCGCAATCATGATCGCGTTCGTCTTCGCGGGAGTGGGCTTTGCCCAGGCGCCTGCGGCCGCGCCGGAGAAGGCCCCGGCAGCCGAGAAGAAGGAAGAGAAGAAGGTAGAGAAGAAGGCCAAGAAGGTGAAGAAGGCGAAGAAAGAGAAGGCCGAGAAGAAAGAAGAAGCCGCGAAGCCTGCACCGGCCCCGGCTCCGGCGAAGTAAGCTTTATCCCAAGGCGTAACAAAAGAGAGGGGGGCCTTCCGGCTCCCCTTTTCATTTATACCCCGGCCTCGCATCGCTCTTGGGGCGACCGGCCGCCCCCTTTTTGTCCGGGCCTGCTCCCTGCGCGTCCGATTTTCCTTGCCAAGGGCCGCCGGGCCGTGGTAATCGATAGATATACTAGAACGTTGATGGAGGGCCGGTCATGTCGCTTCCTAAGGCAGTAATCGCCACCCTGCTTATCTTGGCGCTTTCCGCCTGCTCTTCCACCCAGTCGAGGCTGAAGAGGGTCGATGCGGACATGGGCTTTCACGAGGTCGAGCATATAATGGGCCGGCCGGATGCCAGTCAAACCGTCAGGAAGGACAATGCCGCCTATCTCCTCTACCGGTACGACCACCGCCGCTGCAACCCGAACCTTTCTTTGTTCGAGAAATGCGATTTCTTCGTCATCTTCAAAAACGGCAAGGTAGTCGATACGATAACGAAGAACGGCCAGAATTACAGCCCCCACACGGACGCCCTCTACCTCTTCCAGCCGCGCTGAGTCTTGCAAAACGTCCCAAAAAGCGATGCGGCCCCAAATCCTGTCGCAGCCTGCACACCTTACTTAGGGATTTTTCTCACAAAGGGTGGTACAATAAAGACGGAGCGCCGCCCGATCCCAACGGCCGCTTTCAGCAAGCACAGGATCGGCAATAACACGTGAGGAGGTTTGCATGGTCGAATTTGAGCAAACTTTCACGACTTTCCTCCTTCATCACCAGGAAAGACACAACCGGACGTACCACTTCCTCATCCTCATGGACGCCCTGACCAGCGCAGCAAAGCACATCCAGCAGTATTACCTGACGGGGGCGCTCAAGGGGATACTCGGCAGGGCCGGGGCGATCAACGTCCAGGGCGAGGAGGTCATGCGCATGGACCAGATCGCCCACGAGATCGTCATCCATTACCTGAGAACCTCCGGCAGGGTCATCCACGCAGTCAGCGAGGAATCGGACGAGATCATCCCCATCGACCCGGAAGGGGGGCGCTATTTCGTCTATTTCGACCCCCTCGACGGCTCGTCGAACGTAGCCCACGGCCTGCCGGTCGGGTTCCTCTTCGGCATAGCCAAGCGCAACCTCGAAGGGCCGGAGGACGGCCACCTCAGGGCAGGCAAGGATTTCATCGCTGCGGGCATGTTCGTAATACCGACCGGGACCTTCACCATCGGCCTAAAAGGCGCGGGCGCATGGCGGTTCCACATAGACGAGACGATGAACTACGTGAAGCCTACCCGCATGGTCCTCCCCGAGGACGCCAAGAGCTGGGAGCTCTCCTTCAACGCCGCAAACACGGCCACCTATGCGGAAGGCGTGCAAAAATGGATCGGCGATCATGAGGACAAGTACGCCTTCAGGTACCTGGGCGCACTGGCCGGCGATTTCCACAGGATCCTCGCGAACGGCGGCATGTTCATGTACCCCGCTATCGTGAATCACCCGAACCCCAAGAAGAACCGGCCGGAGGGGAAGCTGCGCCTGATGTACGAGGCGGCCGTCGTCTCCTTCATGTGCGCGGAGGCGGGCGGCCTGGCGGTCAACGAGAAGGGGACCGACATACTGGAGATCAACCCCGGCCACCACCACCAGCGCACGGCCCTCTATGTCGGCTGCAAGCGCCTCGTCGAGGACATCGCAAGCCACCTGCGATAAGGGGTTTTTCGGCGGGGATGAAGCGGATCCTTTACAAGAGCACGAACAACGCCGCGCCGAGGGTCGATTTCGAATCGGCCTTCCTCAAGGGCCTTGCGCCCGATTACGGCCTCTACATGGTGGACAGGGCGGACATACCGAGGCTCGATGAGCGGACCGTCCGGGCCATGCGCGATATGTCTTACGCCCGCATCGCCTTCGAGGTGCTCGATCCGTACCTCGGCGCCGAGATCCCCGAAAAGGACCTCATCGCCCTCCTCGAAGACGCATACAGCGAAGAGACGATACCGACCGACGTGCAGAAGGTCACGGAAGAGACCTCCATCATGTGGCTCACGAAGGGGCCGACCTATTCCTTCAAGGACTATGCAGCCCGGTTCTTCGCCCGCGCCCTCAGCTACTTCCTCAGGCGGCGCGGCCTGCGCAGGGCGGTCGTCGTCGCTACGAGCGGCGATACGGGCGGCGCGGTCGCCGACGCCCTGTCCGGCCTTGAAAATGTCGATAATATTGTCTTTTTCCCGAAAGGGTCGATAAGCGAGGGGCAGCGCAGGCAGATGACGACCCTCGGCGGGAACGTCCATGCCTTCGAGGTGAACGGAGACTTCGACGTCTGCCAGGCCCTCGCAAAGGGCCTTCTGGGGGACGGGGCGTTCGCCGGGGCGGTATTCGGCGACCGGGAGCGGTTCACATCCGCGAACTCGATCAGCCTGGGCAGGCTCCTGCCCCAGGCGGTATACCCATTTTTTGCCTATTCGAGGACCGCAGCCGACGGCCGGCCCCTGGTCGCGAGCGTCCCTTCGGGCAACTTCGGGGACATGATGGGGACGGTGATCGCCAAGGCGATGGGCCTGCCCGTCTCGTGCATCGTTTGCGGCGTCAACGAAAACCGGGAGTTCCCCGATTTCTTATACAGCGGCGAGTACAGGGTGAGCGCCTCGAAGCCGTCGCCTTCCTCCGCGATGATCGTCTCCCACCCGAGCAACCTTGCCCGCCTCATCGATTTCTACGGCGGCGCCATGAGGGACGAGCGCGACCCTGAGACGGGGAACGTCGTGCGGCCCGGCGTCATCGACAGGATGCCCGACATGGAGGAGATGCGGCGCGATCTTTTCTCCGTAAGTATCGATAATCCCCAGCATTATCTTACGATGAGGGAGGTCTTCGACCGTTACCGGATCATCCTCGACCCCCACGGGGCGGTCGGGTGGAGGTCCCTCGAAGTCGCCCGCTCGGCAGGGGTCGGAGGCCGGGCGGTCATTTATGAGACGGCCGACCCTGGGAAGTTCCCCGAAGACGTAGCGAAGGCAACGGGCGTCACCCCCGAGCCGCCCCCCCGCATGAAGCGGCAGGCGTCCCTCGACGAGCGCATCTACACCGTAGCCGAAGCCCCCTTGGAGACGCCGGGGGGGCGCGCGGTAAGCCCCGGCCAGATCGCAGAAGCAAAGGAAAAGATAGCCCGCATCTTCGGCTAGGGGCCGCCTCAAGGGGTAGGAAAGGCGCCAAGGCGCCTCGGAAGGCGCCCCGGGGCGGCCGGTCGGGTCCGATACTGCCGCCGACCGCCTCAAGCCGCAAGCCCAAGGGCCAAATTTCGCGATTCTCAAGAAAACACGCGATAATTTTGTTGACTATTGTGAGAGGTTGTTATATTGTTCTATCAGCGTGACACCACCCCGAAACGGCTCTTTTACGGCTAAAGAGGCCTCTTCTGCCTTCCGGGTGAAGCTCGCTACGCTGAAGCGCTGGACGAGGGAGTTCCTGCCCCCCGACCGGAAGGCGGGCATGCGCTGCGGTCAGACCCGTCTCTTCTCCCCGGACCAGGCGTTCGAGGTCTACCTCGGCGCCCACCTCGTCTCGTTCCTGCGGTATTCGATACCGGAAGCGAGGGAGATCATGGGGGGGTTGAGGACGTGGCTTCGCAAGAACAGCATCTGCCCCGAGACGGACGCCGGCCCGGAGGCCATGCGGAGGATGAAGCAGCTCCAGGTCATCATCCATCAGAAGGACGACGGCACGTTCCGCTACGAGTCGAAGAACACCCTGAGCGTGAAGCCCACCATGGAGCGGGGCACGAACCTCGTCGAGGAGGTCTACGAGCAGGAGTGGCTCCCCGGCGCCTCTGTCGAGGATATGATGCGGATCAGGTTCGTCAACTTCAGGGTGCTGGAGATAGGCAAGGTGCGGGAATCCTTCGACCAGGCCCTGGAGAACGGCAGGACCCGGTGGTCTGCCGGCGGTTAAGCTGACGTATCACAATCAACTTGTTGATTCCCTGTAGCTTGCTACAGGGATACTATCACCCTCTCCCCACATAAAAGCTGTTTTGTGCGCTCTTTCGTTCCCGCGCTTTTCGCATCCGACTATCATCGTTGGAGCTTTGGCACACCTTATAACAGGCAATTATTGGGGCTCACGCCCCCTCCACGAGCTATGCTCGCCGGGGTACCCGCTTGCGGGTCGTCCCCGCTCACGAAAAGCGTTCAGCGGATACCCTGCTGCTTGCAGCAGGGTCATTTATTAACACTTTTTACGGCGGGCACTTCGCGCAGATCGACCGGAACTGCATGACGCTCAGGTAGCGGTCGCCCCGGTCGGGCAGTATGACAACGATCGTCCCCCTCTTCATCGTCTCGGCCACCTTCAGGGCGCCGACCACGGCTGCGCCGCTCGACATGCCGACGAATATGCCCTCGCCCCGCGCAAGGTCCCTCGCCATCTCGAAGGCCTCGCCGTCCTCGACGACGATCTTGTCGTCGAGCTCTTCAGGGTGGTAGATCTTCGGGACAATCGACTCGTGCATATTCTTGAGGCCCTGTATCGCGTGGCCGAGGGTCGGCTCGATGCCTACCACCTTGACCCCCGGTTTTTTCCCCTTCAGGAACCTCCCCGTGCCCATGAGCGTCCCGCCTGTGCCCATGCCCGCGACGAAGACATCGACCTCGCCGCCCGTCTGCTCGAATATCTCCGGGCCTGTCGTCTCGTAGTGGGCCAGGACGTTGCTCTCGTTGTCGTACTGGTTGGGCATGTAGTACCTGCCGGCCTCCGCGTCGTGCAGCTCGTGCGCCCGCCGGATGGCCCCGTCCGTCCCCTCCTTAGCCGGTGTCAGCAGTACCTCGGCCCCCAGGGCCTCCAGGATGATGCGCCTCTCCGAGCTGACGCACTCCGGCATGAAGAGCTTTATCTTGTACCCCTTGGCGGCGGCTATCATGGCAAGGGCGATCCCCGTGTTGCCGGATGTAGGCTCCAGTATTGTCTTGTCGTGGGTCAGCTCCCCCCGCTCCTCGGCCCTCAAGATCATCGAATAGGCGGGCCTGTCCTTGACCGACCCTCCGGGGTTGCACCCTTCGAGCTTGGCGAATATCCGCACCCCCCCTTTGCCGTTCACCTGTACGAGCTCGACGAGGGGCGTCTTTCCGATGGCAGAAAGGAGCGACATCGCTCAAGTACCTCCGAAATAGAATAATGCTCTATTATTAGAGTATCAGAACCGGCGCCTGGATACAATACGGCCGCCGGGAGCCAAGACCTGTCCCTTTCGCCTGCTCCCAGACGCCGCCCGCCTGCCTACCTGCCGGTGCGCGGCGGGGCGAAGATCCCGTCGAGAAAGAAGTTCTCCAGCGTCTCGGAGGACAGGCGCATCTCCCAGGAAGTAAAGGCCTTTGCCTCCTTCTGGAAGACGTAGGCGACCCTCGCCACCCCCCTTGCGCCAGGCATCGCCCCCGTGAAGACGAGCGTACCTTTCAGGCCGGGGTTGTCCTTTTGCCGGGGGCCGGCCCCTTCCCCGGCTGCCCGCGTCAGGACGACCAGCGCTGCCGCGCCCTCCGCCACAGCCTTCTCCCTGACCCTTTTGCGGACGGCCTCCTTCTGGAGCTCCGTCCGCCAGACGAGGGATACCGCCTTGAAAACGTCGCCGCCCGCCTCCCCCCCGCTTGCCTGACCGTGGTAGCCAAAAACCGCCATAGGCTCTACCCTGCCCTTGGAGGCAAGCCCTCTTTTCGCCATGTCGGCCGCCCTTTCGAGCGTTATCCTGAGCATGGCGGGCAGGGCCGCCCCTTTATCGCCGGCCGGGGCCTCGTGGGACTGGGGGCCGGGGGTTTTGGCGGCCTCCTGCGGGCCGGAACGGGCCTTGGGGCCTCCGCGGCCCCTTCTTCTGCTGCGCGTCATATTGCTTCACTATATCCCGACAACGACAGCCCTGTAAAGCGAAATCCTATATCCGGGACTGCATCCGGCGAAGGCGCCCGCAAGACGCGGCCCCGCCCCCCCTCACCCATACCTCGATATCCTGTACTTCTTCATCAACTTGTTGATTCCCTGTAGCTTGCTACAGGGATACTATCACCCTCTCCCCACATAAAAGCTGTTTTGCGCGCTCTTTCGTTCCCGCGCTTTTCGCATCCGACTATCATCGTTGGAGCTTTGGCACACCTTATAACAGGCAATTATTGGGGCTCAGCGCCCCCTCCGCCGGTAAAGCCGGCGGAGCCTCCCCGCTCACGAAAAGCGTTCAGAGGATACCCTGCTGCTTGCAGCAGGGTCATTTATTGCATAGAGCCTGGGCCTGGGCAGCCCCGATATCCGGCAGGCCTCCCTTATGTTGCCGCCCGCTATGCCCATCAGGTCCCCTATCGCCTTTCCTCGGCCGGCCTTATCTTTTTGAGGACCCTGCCGCTGAACGCATCGTAAAGCCATAGCTGCAGGAGGCGGACGTGGAGGTACCGGTGCTGGGCAAGGTACTCCCCGGGCTTTTCGGGCGTCCCCCTCACCTGCACGGTCTCCGATGTTACGTACGGCCGGGCCAGACGGCAGACGGCCAGTAACCTGACGTTCAGCGCAACGTCCTCCATCCCCTTTTTTGGGGCCGGCGCCCCCATAATGATGCTCTTGAACATCAATGCGTCGTCCAGGCTGCTGAACGACTTTCCTTTCGGCTGCCCGCTGCCCGCCGGAAGGCCCGCCTTCTCGACGGCGAATTCGGACAGGTTTGCGAAGGCGGCCGTATATTCCGTGAACTTGACATCCTCGATCTCGACCTTCTTGCCGTCGGCACCCGTATAGTCATACCTGTTGTCCACCTGCGGGATATAGTCGATCCTGAAGCCGAGCTTGCCCATGTCCGCCCCGCCGTGGGCCAGAATCGTCCATAACCGGCAATAGACCCATATCGTCTGCTCGCGCTTGTCGTAGGCGACATCGAAGGGCTTGACCTGAAAGGCATAAACGCTGCCGGGAATGAGCGCCCACGCCATGCCCGGGCCTGCCCCCATACCGCCCATGCCCGCACCAGGCCCTCCCACGCCTGGCCGTGAGCCGGACCGGGACATACCGCTCTCGACCGCGCTGTAAATCGACTCGATGTTATTGCCGCCGTAAGCGCCGGGCAGGCGCGCGCGGGTGATGTCGAAGGGGGCGGCGTCGTACTCCATCGGCACCAGCGTCTCCATCCCCGAACCCGGTCCCCCTGCCTGCGACCCGCTTCGGGAGCCGCCCCTACGCTGGGCAAAGAGGGGTCCGGCGCTCGAAAGGAGGGCGAAGAGGGCGAGCAACAGAGCAAAGGAAACCACTCTTTTTCCCCAGGCGCTCACGGCCGTACCTCCTTTGCGCACCTGCCGAAAGTTTTCTCATATCTTCCCATGCGAAATCAACGAAAAGATGGAGGCGTCACGGGCGAAAAGGGCACGCCGGGGGCGCCCGCGCACTGTCGGGAAGCGGGCCTTTCCGCCCTCAAGCCTGAAGCCCTGCCTTTGGCCTGCCCTAGACCCCCGGCCTGCGCAGACGCGCGGATTTTTCTTTTTTCCGCCGGGTATGCTATTGTGAATGGTGTGGAGCCGCGCATCATTCCCCGGAAGGAACACCGTATATCGAGAAGGCATATCAGCCCGAACGCCCTGCGCACCCTCTACCGGCTTCACGCCCACGGATTCATCGCCTATCTGGTGGGCGGGTGCGTCCGCGACCTCCTGCTGGGGCGCACGCCGAAAGACTTCGACATCGGAACGAACGCGACGCCCGGCCAGATCAAGCGCCTTTTCCGCAACTGCCGGCTGATAGGCCGCCGCTTCAGGCTGGCCCACCTCCATTTTCAGGACGAGATCGTGGAGGTATCGACGTTCCGGGGGGCCGCCCCGCCGTCCGATGAGGCAGAGGCCGAAGAGGCAGGCCACGGGGGCCGTTTCGCGCGACACCTCAAGGACGAGGCGGGGATGGTCCTGGCGGACAACGTCTTCGGGACGCCCGAGCAGGACGCCCTCCGCCGCGACTTCACGATCAACGCCCTCGCGTACGATATTGCCGATTCGTCCGTCATAGACTACAGCACGGGACTGGGCGACCTGAAGGACCGTCTGATCCGCACGATCGGCGACCCCGGCGTCCGGTTCACGGAAGACCCCGTGCGGATGCTCCGGGCCGTCCGGTTCGCCGCGTCCCACGACCTTGCCATAGAACGGACCGCCTGGGAAAGCCTCTGCGAGCTTGCGCCTGCCGTCGCGCGCGTCTCCCCGGCAAGGCTTTACGAGGAGGTGCAGAAGCTCTTCCTCACGGGGTCTGCCCGCCCGGCGTTTTCGCTCCTTGAGAAGGGCGGCTCTCGCTGCCCTTTTCCCCACCCTTAGCCCCTGGCTCGATGAAGACGGCGGCCGCCTCGCTATGCTGGAGGCAAGCCTCGGGCGGCTCGACCGGGCGTGCCGCGAAGGCGCGCCTGCCTCCCTTGCCCTGTTCCTGGCAGCGGTCTTCGGGCCCGGCCTCGAAGGGGCGGCCCTGGCCAGGCACAGGGAAGGCATCCCCTACCAGCAGGCGATGGAGGCCGTCTGCGCCGCCTTCACGAAGGAGCTTTGTAAGACCGTCGCCATCCCCGGAAAGGTCGGCTTCCGGCTCCGCGCGGTCCTCGCCCTCCAGGCTTCCCTGCGGCGGCTGCCCCCCCGGCGGCCGGCCTCCGTTACGTCCCGGCCGGAGTTCGGGGAGGCCTTTGCGTATCTCCGCCTGACCGAGGAGACGGCAGGGGAGCGCGAGGCTGCCCTGGAATGGTGGGAGGGCTTCCTTGCGGGCAACCCGGCGATGACGTTGCCGGAGCCTCCGGCCGATGAGGTCACGCCGAAAAAAAGACGGAGGAGGCGGGGCAAGCGCCGCAGGGGCCGCAGGCGCAGCCCAGGCCCGACGGGGCAGAACGGGCCTTCGTGATCCTCGACTGGGGAAAGGAGACCTTTGCCGGCCTTCATATCCCGCGGCAGCCTTGCCGACTTCCGGCATATTTGCCGGAATCATCCATAACATCTCGCGGCCCCTCCTGCGAAGGCCCGCCATTTCCTGCGACCCCGCCATCGGCCCGGTTCTTGCAGCCGTAGCATGCGGATCAGTATGCCGTAATATGTTGCGGTTTTTAGGCTGCATCCCGGCGATCCCCCTTGTCGCCTTGCAGAAGAGAGGCCCTGCACGATGCGCTCGAAAGTGACCGCCGCCCTGTCCCACGGCCCCCTTCCCGGCCCCCCATCCATATATATAATGGAGGCGACGCAGGGGCGGAAGGGCGGCCTTTACCCTGTTGTCACTGAGGGCGAAACATTATATACTCTTAACCTCTCATAATTTATGGAGGAAATATGGCAGACAGCAACGATTTTTCCCAGATCGAGGAGGTCCTCAAGGGGCACCGGAGAGAGGAGGGTTCCCTTATACCTGTCCTCCAGGAGGTCCAGGCGATATACGGATATCTTCCGGAAGAGGCCCTGGTGCTTGTCGGTAAGGGACTCAACCTTCCGATGAGCAGGGTCTACGGGGTGGTCACTTTCTACGCGCAGTTTTACCTGACGCGCCGGGGCCGCCACACGGTCCGCGTGTGCAGGGGGACGGCCTGCCACGTCCGGGGCGGGAAATCGGTCCTGAATACGACCAAGGATTTCCTCGGGCTCGAGGACGGCGAGACTTCCGCGGATTTTTCCTTCTCCCTTGAGACCGTGGCGTGTCTCGGGACATGCTTTCTGGCGCCTGTGATGATGGTCGACAGGAGCTATTACGGGAAGCTCGTAGGCCCGAAGGTTCCCTCCATCCTCGCACAATACCGGTAGGGCGAAGGGGGACAACGTGAATAGATTAAGATCGACGTCCGACCTCGAAGCGCTTCGCGCCCGGATAAGGCAGGGAACCGACCCCGACAAGATCGTCGTCCGCATCTGCATGACGGGATGCAGGGCTTACGGCGCGGAGGAGGCGAGAGACGCCTTCGTGCGCGAGATAGCGAGCCGGGGCCTGGAAAAGAAGGTCGAGATCAGGGAGACGGGTTGCCACGGCTTCTGCGCGAGGGCGCCCGTGGCCGCCATAGACCCCCTTGACATATTCTATCAGCAGTTTTCCGCCGAAGACGTGCCGGAGATCGTCTCGGAGACGATAGAGAAGGGGCGCATCGTAGAGCGCATCACCTTCCTGGATCCGCACACGGAGGAGCGCATTCCCCACAGGGCGGATATCCCTTTTTATAAAGGACAGACACAGATCGTGCTGCGGAACTGCGGGAAGATAGACCCGCGCAGCATCGAGCAGTATATAGCGAGGGACGGCTACGCGGCCTTAAGCCGCGTGCTCGCCTCCATGAAGCCGGAAGAGGTCGTCGAAGAGGTAAAGAAATCGGGCCTTCGCGGCAGGGGCGGCGCAGGCTTCCCCACGGGGGTGAAGTGGTCGTTCTTTGCCGCAGCGCGCGAAGGGGATAAAGTACCTGATATGCAACGCAGACGAGGGAGACCCCGGCGCGTTCATGGACCGGGCCGTGCTCGAAGGCGACCCCCACAGCGTCATGGAGGGGATGCTGATAGCCGCCTACGCTACGGGGGCCACACACGGCTACGTTTACGTGCGCGCGGAATACCCGATCGCAGTCGAGCACCTCAAGATCGCTACGGCCCAGGCGAGGGAGCTGGGGCTCCTCGGCGACAATATCCTCGGCTCAGGCCTTTCGTTCGACCTCACGATAAAGGAAGGGGCAGGCGCTTTCGTCTGCGGCGAGGAGACGGCGCTCATCGCCTCGATCGAAGGCCGCAGGGGCACGCCGAGGCCCCGTCCGCCCTTCCCCGCCCAGTCGGGACTCTGGGGGAAGCCCACCAACATCAACAACGTCGAGACTTTTGCGAACATCTCTTCGATCATCTTAAACGGCGCGGACTGGTACGCCTCTATGGGGACCGAGTCGAGCAAGGGGACGAAGATATTCTCCCTGGCAGGCCGCATCAACAACACGGGGCTCGTGGAGGTGCCTATCGGCCTGCCCCTCCACGAAGTCGTCTTCAAAGTCGGGGGCGGCATCCCCAGGGATCGCCAGTTCAAGGCGGTCCAGATGGGAGGGCCTTCGGGGGGCTGCGTGCCCATCAAGTACCTGAACCTTCCCATTGATTACGGCTCTTTGGAGTCCGTTGGGGCGATCATGGGGTCGGGCGGCATGGTCGTAATGGACCAGAACACCTGCATGGTCGATGTGGCCCGCTTCTTCCTCAGCTTCACCCAGAGCGAGTCCTGCGGAAAGTGCGTGCCGTGCCGGCTGGGGACGAAACGGATGCTCGAAATCCTTACGAGAATCACCAAGGGCGAGGGCCGGGAAGGCGACATCGAGATGCTTGAGGAGATGGGTAAATCCGTCAAGGACGCAAGCCTCTGCGGCCTCGGCCAGACGGCCGCCAACCCCGTTTTGTCTACTATCCGCCACTTCAGGGAAGAGTACGAGGCGCACATCAAGTACAAACGGTGTCCGTCGGGGGTATGCGACGCCCTCGTCTTCGCGCCGTGCGAGAATACATGCCCCGTCCACTGCGACGCGGTGGGCTACACGTCTCTCATTGCTGCGGGCAGGTATGACGAGGCCCTCGATCTCATAAGGCTCACGATGCCGCTTCCCGGCATCTGCGGCAGGGTCTGCAACCATCCCTGTGAGAAGGTCTGCAAGCGAGGCGATATCGACGACCCTGTCGCCATATCGGCCCTGAAGCGGTTTGCCTCCGACTGGGAGATGAAGCAGGGGAAAATGGCCCCGCCGACGTTCATAGAGAAACCGAAAGAGGAAAGAGTGGCCGTAGTCGGCGCAGGCCCCGCCGGCCTCAACGCCGCCTACCACTTAGGAAGGCGCGGCTACCGCGTGACGATTTTCGAGGCCCTCCCGACCGCCGGCGGCATGCTCGCCGTCGGCATTCCCCGTTTTCGCCTTCCCCGCCAGGTGCTAGAGCACGATATCCAATTTATCTGCCAGCACAACGTCGAAATCCTGACGGGCAGGGAGCTGGGCAGGGATTTCACTGTGGAGAAGCTCCTAAGCGATGGCTACAAGGCGGTCTTCCTCGCCCTGGGCGCCCACTTCGACCAGAGCCTCAATATACCCGGCGAGGACGCCGACGGCGTGCTTAGGGGCGTAGAGTTCTTGCGGCGTGCGAACCTCGGCGAAAAGGTTCAGATAGGATCCAGGGTGGCGATAATCGGCGGCGGGAACGTCGCCATGGATGCCGGCCGGATGGTCCTCCGCCTCGGCGCGAAGAGCGTGACGATCATCTACAGGAGGACGCGGGAGGAAATGCCCGCAAACATTGAGGAGATCGAGGAGGCGGAAGACGAGAAGATCACCTTCCTTTACCTGCTCTCGCCGACGAGGATCATTACGGACAACGGCCGCGTGACAGGGATCGAGTGCCAGAAGATGAAGCTCGGTGAGTACGATTCGAGCGGAAGGGCAAAGCCCGTTCCGATCCCCGGCTCCGAGTTCGTAATTCCAGCCGATACTATCATTCCCGAGATCGGCTATGTCCCGCACCTCACGTGCCTGCCGGACAGCGGCCTCTTTCCGATAAACAAGAACGGCACCCTCTCCGTCGATCCGGTGACGCTCGCGACAGGCATGCCCGGTGTCTTCGCGGGCGGCGACGTCACCACCGGCCCCACGACCATCGTGGAGGCTATGGCCGGAGGGTATCACGCCGCCATATCGATCGACAGGTACCTCAAAGGCCAGGACCTCCACGCCGACCGGGTCTACCGGGCACAGAGGCGAGCCGATGTGAAGCGACCGGAGGCGGAGGGCGAGGGCGAGGAAAAGGAGCGCTACCAGATGCCCTACCTCGGCGTCGGATACCGCGTAAAGGGATATGCCGAGGTCAACCTGGGCTTCGATGAGCAGACTGCCTTGAGCGAGGCGAAGCGCTGCCTGCGCTGCGATCTTGAGAAGAAGGGGTAGAGATGAGCGCAATTAAACTGACTATAGACGACATAAACGTAGAGGTCCCGGCGGGCGTCACCGTTTTCTGGGCCGCCAAAAAGGCCGGCATAGAGATACCGCACCTCTGTTACAGTGAGGGGCTGTCGCCGACGAGCGCGTGCAGGCTGTGCGTCGTGGAGGTCCAGGGCGCGCGGAACCTTTCGGCCTCGTGCTCGCTGCCCGCGGCGAACAATATGGTCGTCCGGACGGCTACCCCGCGCGTCATGGCGGCCCGGCGCATGGTGATCGAATTCCTCCTCTCCGACCACCCATACGACTGCATGACCTGCGAGAAAAGCGGGACGTGCGCCCTCGAAAAGTACGCCTACCAGCTCGGCATCAGGAAAAGCAGCTTCGAGGGGGAGAAGCATTCCTACCCCGTGCGCGACAGCAACCCGTTCTACGAGAGGGATTACAACAAGTGCATCCTCTGCGGCAGGTGCGTGACGGTCTGCCACGAGGTGCAGTACTGCGGGGCCGTCGATCTTACGCACAGGGGCTTCGCCACGAAGGTGGCCGCCTTCGGCGACCGGTCGATGCAGGAGACGACCTGCGTCTTCTGCGGCAACTGCGTCAGCGTCTGCCCTACCGGCGCGCTCACCGTGAAGGCCGGCCGGTTTCAGGGGCGCGACTGGGAGATGAAAAAGGTGCCCACGATCTGCTCTTACTGCGGCGTGGGCTGCACCCTCGTCCTGAACGTGAAGGACGACAAGGTCGTAAGGGTGACCTCCGACAGGGACGCAGGCATGAACAGGGGCTGGACCTGCGTCAAGGGCAGGTTCGGCTTCGATTACATCCACAGCCCCGACCGGCTTACCTCGCCGCTCATTCAGGAAGATGGGGCCTTCCGCAAGGCCGGCTGGGACGAGGCGCTCGACAAGGCGGCCGCGGGCCTCAAAAAAGTGAAGGACCAATACGGGCCGGACGCGATAGGCGTCCTTTGCTCCGCAAAGTGCACCAACGAAGAGAACTACCTCTTGCAGAAGATCGCCCGGCTCGCCATCGGCACCAATAACGTCGACCACTGCGCCCGTCTCTGACACAGCTCCACCGTCGCCGGACTGGCGATGTCATTCGGAAGCGGCGCAATGACCAACTCGATCGACGAGATAGGCAACGCGGATACGATCTTCGTGATCGGCTCGAACACGACGGAGAACCACCCCGTCATCGGCCTGGAGGTGAAGAAGGCCGTGCGCAAAAGAGGGGCGAAGCTGATCGTGGCCGACCCGAGGAGGATCGAGCTCGTCGATTACGCCCACCTCTGGCTCGAGCATAAGCCCGGGACCGACGTGGCCCTCGTCAACGGCATGATAAACGCGATCATCGCGGGCGGCTGGGCGAACGAGGCGTTCGTCGCGGAGCGGACGGAAGGCTACGACGTGCTCGCCGAGTCCGTCAAGCCGTACACGCCGGAGGCGGTCGAGGCGATCACGGGGGTGAAGGCGGCCGACATCGTCGAGGCGGCGCGCCTCTTCGCAACGTCGGGGACCGCATCGATCCTCTATTCGATGGGCATCACGCAGCACACGACGGGGACGAACAACGTCCTCGCCCTCGCCAACCTCTCGATGATAACGGGGCAGATAGGCAAGCCCTCGTCAGGCGTCAACCCCCTGCGCGGCCAGAACAACGTGCAGGGCGCCTGCGACATGGGCGGCCTGCCGAACGTCTTCACGGGTTATCAGAGGGTCGATGACGAGGCGGCGAGGGGGAAATTCGAGGGTGCTTGGGGCGCGGCCCTTTCTCCGCGTCCGGGGCTTACCCTCATGGAGATGATGAGCGCCATAGGCGAGGGCCGGATTAAGGCGCTCTTCATCATGGGGGAGAACCCCCTGCTCACCGACCCGGACGGGGCCAAGGTGCGGCGCGAGCTCCAGCACCTCGACCTCCTCGTCGTCCAGGACATCTTCCTGACCGAGACTGCGGAAATCGCCCATATAGTCCTGCCCGGCGCGAGCTTCGCCGAAAAAGACGGCACGTTCACGAACACGGAGAGGCGGGTGCAGCGCGTCCGCTCTGCCGTAAGCCCGCCCGGCGAGGCGCGTCCCGACTGGCAGGTCCTCTGCGACCTCTCGGCCCGGCTCGGCCTCCCTATGGCCTATAAGTCGCCCGAGGAGATCATGGCGGAGATCGCAGCAGTCACGCCCTCTTACGGCGGCATCACGTATGGCCGCATAGACAGGTCGGGTCTCCAGTGGCCCTGCCCTACGGCCGACCATCCGGGGACTCCGTACCTCCATAAGGGGCAGTTTACGAGGGGCAAGGGGAAGTTCCACGTGACGCCCTACGTCCCGGCCCCCGAGTTGCCCGACGAGGAGTACCCCTTCTGCCTGACGACGGGCCGGATCCTCTACCACTACCACGCGGTCCTGTCGAGGAAATCGAAGCCCCTTTCGGACATGGCGCCTGAGCCGATTATAGAGGTGAGCCGCGAGGACGCCAAAAAGATTGGCTTCAACGGGGAAGGGGCGCGGGTCGTCGTAGAGTCGAGGCGCGGGCGCATAGAGGCGCAGGCGCGGGTGGTCGATCATCTCCAGGAAGGGCTCGTCTTCATGACGTTCCACTATAAAGAGGCCGCGATCAACCTCCTGACCCTCGGCGCCCTCGACCCCGTCGCGAAGATACCTGGGTACAAGGTCTGCGCGGTGAAAATCACCAAGGCCGCCGACAGGCGGGAGGAAGCGCCCATGCCCCTCGCGGCGTCCGAATGATGTTGACAGATGCAGCTTTGAGGTGATATCCTTGTTCGTGATTTTCTTCACTTTCAGTCTCCCGCACCGTTTTTTTAACGAAAAAGGGGGTTTTCAGTATACAAGAGTGGGTTCGCCGGGAAGGCGCGTGAGCCATACTGCCCTTCTTTGGCGATTCGATCATCCGGACAGTGTAACGAAAAGGAGGTAACAGTATGTGGCAATTGAGGAATGATGCGCAGGCGAAGGTAGAGGCTGCGGTCAAGATATTCCTGCCGCCGTGCCAGAACAAGTGCCCGATCCGCGAGGACATCCAGCGGACGAACGTTCTCATCTCCTTGCTTCCCGAGGACCCGAAGGAGGCGCGCGACGGGGTGCTGCAGATAGGCGATCACCTCTACGAGAGGAACCCTTTCTTCACCGTCTGCGGCTACATCTGCGGCATCTGCGAGAGGGAGTGCAACTACAGGACGAAGGGCGGGTCCATCAAGAGAAGGCTCCTCAAGCGCTTTCTTTCCGATACGTATACGCCCTACCTCAAGGAGAAGAAGGCTGTCGAGGTCGAGAAGGACGGCGTGAAAGTGGCCGTCATAGGCGGCGGCCCCGGCGGTCTCATGTGCGCCTGGGAGATGGCCAAGAGGGGGCACGACGTAACCATCTTCGACAACAACCCGAAGCTCGGCGGCGCCATCAGGTATATCCCCAAGTACCGCCTCCCCGAGGACGTCCTCGATGCGGCCGTGGACAGCCTTGTACGGATAGGGGGCGTCAAGGTCGAGAAGAACGTGAAGCTGGAGGGCGACATCGTCTCCAAGCTCAAGGAGCAGGGCTTCAAGGTTTTCTTCGTCGCCACCGGCACGCCGTACCCCAGACCGCTGACCTTCGGCGTAGACAAGGTCGAGTGGCAGGGCATGGAGGGCGTAGGCTACGGGTTGACGATGCTCGACGAGGCGGGAAGGGGCCTCCTTCCGCCTGACTATTATAAAGGAAAGAAGGTCGTCGTCATCGGAGGCGGCAACGTGGCCTTCGACGCTGCGAGGACTGCGTACAGGCTCGGCGGCAAGGTGACGGTCGTCTGCCTGGAGAACGAGGACAAGACGACCCAGGACGGCATCCCGGCGGATGTCGAGGAGATCGAAGGCGCCATCCAGGAAGGCATGAAAATCGTCTATTCGAGGGGCGTGCGGAACATCATAGCGGAAAAGGGCAAGTTCAAGAGGATCGACTGCCCGAAGTGCACAAGCGTCTTCGATTACAAGGGCTTCAACCCGCAGTTCGACTGCGCCGACTGTCAGGATGTCGAAGGCGATGTGCTTCTTATTACCATCGGCCAGATGTGGGACCGCAGCCTCCTGCATGGCTGCGGCCTTTTCGACGAGCGCGGCAGGCTGGCCGTCGATCCCCTTACCAGGCGGAGCGCCCTTCGGGAAGAGGTCTTCATCGGCGGCGACGTGAGAAGGATCGGCTTCATGGTCGATGCAATGGCGGAAGGCCGGGAGGCCGCCCAGTCGATGGAGCGCTACCTGCGCGGCATGCCCATGCAGCGCTGGGGCCTGAAAAGGGAGACGACGGGGACGCCGACGAGGAACACCTTCAAGGCCGAGCCCGCCATCAAATGGACCTCGCCTGCCGAAAGGCAAAACTTCAATATGTTCGAGATAGGCTTCACCCTCAGCGAGGCGAGGGAGGAGGCAAGGCGCTGCCTGGAGTGCGGGCCATGCCCTGCCTGCAAGGCGTGCGTCTCGGTCGGCATCCAGCCCGATCTCCCGGCAGTAAAGGTGGACGAGGCGCTCTGCTCCGGCTGCGGCGTCTGCGTCTCCGCCTGCAATTACGAGACTGCGCAACTGGTCGAGACGAAAGAGATCGTCGAGGGCCGGGAGGTGCGGACGCGCCTCGTCAGCTACTCCGACCCCATAAAATGCAAGGCCTGCGGCATGTGCGTCTCCGCGTGTCCTTCGGGCGCAAGGGAATTGGTCCCGGACATCAAGATGGAGAAACAGAACTTCGGCCAGGAGCCAGGCGTCGTCTGCTTTGCATGTAAGTTCGGATACGGCTACTGTGGGAACGGCGTCGGGGCCGGGGTAAAAACGTTCATCCCCGTCGTTTGCATAGGCAAGGTGGACAGCACCGACGTCCTGAACGCCTTCAAGAAAGGGGCTGACGGCGTCCTCCTCCTCGGGTGCGGCGACGGCGACTGCCACTTCCAGGACGGCAACGAAGAGGCGCGGAAGCGCATTTACCTCCTGCAGAAGGTGCTCGAATCCTTCGGGATCGAGAAAGAAAGGGTGAAGGTCGTCACGTCCTTCGACCCGACAGGCGCGAACGTCGCGGGACTCGTCAAGGAATTCAAGAACACGCTCAAGGGTCTCGAACCGGTAAGGGTTTAGGAGGAAGACATGGCTGATAAACCTAAAGTTGCAATAATGTGGCTCGGAGGCTGCGGAGGCTGCGACGAGGCAATCGTCGACCTCAACGAGGACATCCTCAAGGTGGTGAGCGCCGTCGATTTGGTGCTCTGGCCCGTGGCCCTCGACTTCAAGTACCATCATATAGAGGCGATGAAGGACGGGGAGATCGCCCTGGCCATCGTAAGCGGCTCGGTCAGGAACTCCGAGCTTGAGGAGTTCGCCAAGGTGCTGCGCAAGAAATCGCAGCTTGTCCTCGCCTTCGGCGCGTGCGCCTGCTTCGGCGGCACGCCGGGCCTGGCGAACTTCCGCTCGAAGGCCGACATCTTCCAGTGGGTTTACAAGGACGCGCCGACGGTAACGAACCCGAAGGACAATTACCCCCAGACGAGCACCAAGGTCAACGGCAAGGAGCTGACCCTACCCGATCTTTTCGAGGACGTGCGCACCCTGGAACAGGTGATCGACGTAGATTACTACCTGCCCGGCTGCCCGCCGCCCGTCAACCTGATACTCGAAGCGGTCAGCGCGGTCCTCGAAGGGCGTCTTCCCCCGAAGGGCTCGACCCTTGCCCCCGAGAGGGCGCTCTGCGACGTATGCGAGAGAAACAAGACGAAGCCCGACAGGCTCTCAATATCGAGCATAAAAAGGATACACGAGATAGAGGCCGACCCCGAAAAGTGCTTCCTGGCGCAGGGCGTCGTCTGCTCCGGTCCTGCGACGCGGGCCGGGTGCGGCGAGGTCTGTCTGAAGATCAACATGCCCTGCAGGGGCTGCTTCGGCCCGGTCGAGGGCGTCAAAGACATGGGCTCCAAATACCTCTCCGCCTTTGCTTCCCTCATAGACGGCCCCAACCTGGACGAGGCGATGAAGGTAGTCGATGCCCTCGATGACCCTACGGGATATTTCTATCGTTTTACGACGGCGTCCTCTCTGCTGCGGAAGAAGAGAGAAGCATCCAAAAAGCGTGAGGTGTAAGCATGGGTAAAAGAATCTCGATAAATCCGGTAACGAGGTTGGAGGGGCACGGTAAGATCGAGATCTTCCTGGACGACAATGGGGATGTGGAGGACGCCTATTTTCAGGTGACGGAGCTTAGGGGCTTCGAGCGCTTCTGCATCGGCAGGCCCGTGGAGGAGATGCCGAGGATCACGCCGAATATATGCGGCGTCTGCCCTACGCCCCACAACATGGCATCGACCAAGGCCGTGGACAAGGTCTACGGCGTCGAGCCGACCGCAACGGCGAAGCTCGTGCGCCAGCTTCAGTACAACGCGTTCTTCGTGGAAGACCATTTCATCCATTTCTTCTTCCTCGCAAGCCCCGATTTCGTCGTCGGCCCCGACGCCAATCCGGCGGAGCGGAACATCCTGGGGGTGATCCAGAAGGTCGGGCTTGAGATCGCGGGGAAGGTGATCGAGGTCAGGAAGCGGTGCAGGGACATCATGCGGCTCCTCGGCAGCAAGGCGCCCCATCCGGAAGGCGGCCTGCCCGGGCGGCGTGGCGAGGGGTATCACCGAGGAAGAGCGGACGGTCATAAAGGGAACGGCCGACTACGCGGTCGAGTTCTCGAAGTTCGCCCTCCAGCTTTTCAAGCAGGTAGTCGTCCAGAACCCCAAGTACCTGGAGCTCGTGCTGAACGACGCCTACGCCCTCAACACCTATTACATGGGCATGGTCGACGAGAACAAGTGCGTCAATTTCTATGACGGCAACTTGAGGGTCGTCAACCCCGAAGGCAAGGAAAGGGCGCTCTTCGACCCGCAGTACTACACGGACCACATCGCGGAGTGGGTCGAGCCCTGGACGTACATCAGGCTCACCTACCTGAAGGTCCTGGGGTGGCAGGGCTTAAAAGAGGGCTTCGGCTCGTCCCTCTACAGGGTGGGGCCGCTTGCCCGCCTCAACGCGTCGAAAGGCATGGCAACGCCGGCTGCCCAGGCGGAATACGAAGAGATGTACGCGACCCTCGGGAGAAGCCGGCGCACCATACGCTTGCCTTCCACTGGGCGCGCCTCATCGAGGCCCTGCAGGCGGCAGAGGACATGCAGCGCATAGCCGCGGACCCGCTGCTCACCAGCAAGGACACCCGCAACATGAACCTCCGCCTCACGAAGAAGGGCATCGGCTGCGTGGAAGCGGCGCGTGGCACGCTGATCCACCATTACGAGACGGACGACAAGGGCCTGCTCACGAAGGCGAACCTGATCGTGGCTACGCAGCACAACGCAGCCCCGATCTGCCTCTCCGTGAAGAAGGCGGCCCAGGCGTTCGTAAAGGGCGGGCAGCCGAAGGAAGGCCTCCTCAACATGGTCGAGATGGCCTTCCGGGCCTACGACCCGTGCCTCGGCTGCGCGACCCACACGCTGCCGGGCAAGATGCCGCTGGAGGTCGTGCTGCGCGACCGCAAGGGCAACGTCCTTGACCGGATAGGCAGGGACCTCTAGGTAAGGAGAAGGAACGGGCGCACGCCGTGCACGTCCTGCACGGCGTGCGTTTTTTAACCATCATGGCCTCCCCCAAGACACTCGTCCTCGGACTCGGCAATACGATCCTTGGCGACGACGGCGTCGGCATCTGCACCGTCAGGGAGATGCGGCGCATCCGGCCCGGCAACGCGGACGTCGAGCTCGTCGAGGCGAGCCTCGGCGGGATGGTGCTTCTCGACCTCATCACCGGCTACGACAGGCTCGTCATCATCGACGCCATCATGACTACGGACGGACGGCCTGCCGGGTTCGTCTACGACCTCAGTCCTCGACGACCTTGGGGAGATCGTCGTGCCCTATGCCTCCCACGCCCTCGACCTCAAGACGACGATGGAGCTGGGCAAACGGCTGGGCTACAAGATGCCCGCGACCGTGGCGATCCACGCGATCAAGATCGAGGAGAACACGATCTTCCGGGAGGAGCTTACGCCGGTCGTTGCCGCGGTCGTCCCGGTCCTGGCGCGCCGCATCGCGGCGGAGCTGGCAAGAGTCGGGGACGTCGGGTAGTTATCCAGGGGCTAGGCCTATAGGGCTAAAGCGGAAAGGCGGTTGGACTTCTCCGGACTTGGACTCGCGACGCTGCGCGTTAGATCGACCTTTTGCCTCCGCTTTCGCGAACGCAGGCGACTCGCTTAAGTCGTGTCGCCTGCGTGCTCCGCAGCCGGTCCGGTTAGCCTTGCCTTTTGCGCGCCTGGCGTTGTTGTTTTTCCATGTGAGATCGAAGCATCCTGTTGGCCCTTGTCTGATACCCACGGCCGGCCGATTTGAGCCATGCAATAACGTCCGCATCGAGCCTCACCGTAATAGACTGCTTTATGGGCCGATAAAACTTACCAACAACCGTCGATCTGGAATCCGTAATTTCGGGGATATCTGATGTGTCGATCTCTTCCTCCCCCATTGTTGCCAAAGCTTTTACCTCTTCTGCCTGTTTCTTAGTTGCCTTCATATAAGGCCCTCTCTTTCTTAGTTGCTTTTCGTGCGGAAATAATCCTGATCGTTTCCTTCCCGCCGTGTTCCGCATACGTGTGGGCTACAAGCAGCACAACCGTGGCCCCTACAAGGCCCATCGTTTGCCATCGTTCTTCGTGTCCTTCGAACCGGTCCGGAACACTGACGTGGAGCGGATCATCGAAAACGAGCTGCGCCGTATGAAAGCTTACACGATGTTTCCTCTTGTTCTGACGATTCTTTTCCTCATCCCACGTTATAGTCATTGAACTACAAAATTGTAAATACAATCGTCGAAGAAATCAACAGGAAGAAAAAAGGGTCATCGCGACATGAGACAATCTGTGGTCACCAAATACGTCGGCAACCAGCACGGCTTGTCTTCTCTCCTTCGTTGCGCAATTGCCGCTCGGATAGCGGCGGCAGCGGCCGGAGATGTTCGTCCCGCAGTATATACAAGAGCTAACTGCGGGGTGATGCGTTACGCGTAGCGCGCGAAGCGCGTTTCTCTAGCGCTTCGCGCAAGTAGCAGCCATATCAGTTCAAAGTCGGTTTGCCGGGGACCCGCACGATCCGAGAGTGCTGAAAAGGCGCCACCGTGCATGCGGGTGGTCCGCGCAGCGTCGCGAGTCCAAGCCCGGAGGAGTCCGACAGTAGTTCAGCTTTCGCAACATGGCCGACGGGAACGTACCGCCCGCGCCCCGCCTTGCATTTGGCCCACCCTTCGCCTATAATCTGAAAAGTGCCGGGGTTTTACCCGTCACGCCGCGGAAGGAAGGAGGATACGATGGAAAGCTACGTGTGCACCGTCTGTGGTTATATTTACGATCCCAAGGAAGGCGACCCGGGCGCCGGCATAGCGCCCGGCACCCCGTTCGCAGACCTGCCCGATACGTGGGTCTGCCCTGTTTGCGGCGCGGCCAAGACGGAGTTCGAGAAGGCATGACAGGCAGCATGGGGGCGGGCGGGATATTGATAGAGACGAAGCTTAGCGGCATCGGCACGCCGAGAAAGGGCAAGGTGCGCGATATCTACGATCTGGGGGATACGCTCCTGATCGTTGCGACCGACCGCGTCTCCGCCTTTGATGTCGTCCTGCCGACGGGCATACCGGACAAGGGCAAGGTGCTCAACCAGCTTTCCCTTTTCTGGTTCGGGATGGTGTCCGACATCGTGAAGAACCACGTACTCGAATCTGACGCGGACCGCTACCCCGCGTCTCTACGGAAGTATGCGGACGCCCTGCGCGGCAGGAGCATGATAGTGAGAAAGGCAAAGCCCTTTTCCGTGGAATGCGTCGTCCGGGGTTACCTGGCGGGGTCGGGCTGGGCCGAGTACAGGGAAAGGGGGAGCGTCTGCGGCATCGCGCTGCCCGCCGGCCTGCGGGAGTCGGTGCGCCTTCCCGAGCCGGTCTTCACGCCGACCACCAAGGCGGAGGAAGGGCACGACGAGGCGGTCTCCTTCGAGCAGTGCGCCGCCATAGCGGGGCAGAAAGAGGCCGCACAGCTTAAGGACCTGAGCCTCTCGATCTATAAAAGGGCGGTCTCTTACGCAGAGTCGAAGGGCATAATCATAGCGGACACGAAATTCGAGTTCGGCGCAGCAGGCGGGGAGACGATCCTGATAGACGAGGTCCTGACGCCCGACTCGTCGAGGTTCTGGTCTGCCCGCGACTATGCGCCGGGCAAGGGGCAGGACAGCTTTGACAAGCAGATCGTCAGGGACTATCTGAACACCCTCGACTGGGGCAAGACCTACCCCGGCCCCGGCCTGCCGGCCCCCATCGTCGAGAAGACCGCAGCGCGATACCGGGAGATCTTCGAGATACTGACGGGAAGCCGCCTCAAATAATAAGCGTCGGCGCAAAGGAATACGGATCGAAAGATGGGGCACAGGGTCCCCGGACAGGACCCTGTGCTATTATTATTACCTAAGCCAGGGCGTCCTTCATTGCACTTGCCGGCGAGAATTTCGGCGCCTTCTTCGCCTGAATCTTGATCTCTTTTCCTGTGCGCGGGTTCCTGCCGGTGCGGGCCTTCCTTTCCACGACTGAGAACGTGCCGAACCCTGTAACCGTTACGCGGTCGCCTTTCTTCAGGGACTCCTTTACCGCTGCCACGAAGGCGTCTATAGCCTTCTCTGCCTGGGTTTTCTTGATTGCCGCGCCTGCTGCCACTTTGTCGACAAGATCTTTCTTTGTCATGTCACTTCACCTCCTTTCGCTCCAAGACTGGCGGTTTTATAGGTATTATCATCCCTCAAGGGAACATTGTACGTGTTTTTCGAGCGCAAGGAAATAAAAATCGCACTTTTCCGGTCGAAAAAAGGTGGAAATTATCGAATAAGGGTCTTACTTTATCATTGTCCGCCGGAAAGGGCAGCGTCTTTTTTTCCGTCCGACGGCCCGAAGTACCCGGAAGCATGGGTTTTAGGCTCTTTGCCTTTACGCGAGGAATATGTTATCCTACGGGCTGATATTTCTCCTGTTTTCGAACCTCCGTTTATCCGTACCAAAGCGATCGCAGACAGAGAGATAGTCAGTTGTGGGATATACGCTGGTCTGTTGCTATTTTTTGCTTGATTCGGGCTGCTCCACGGGGGTCGAAGGCTTTGAGGCGCCGGGCCGGATGATAAAACGCTAAAAGACGAAAACGAGGTAAGTGTGGCGAACGTAGAGGTAAACGACGGCAACATCGAGAAGGCGATCAAGGCGCTCAAGCGCATGCTCCAGAGAGAAGGCATCCTCAAGGAGATCAAGAGGAGGAGCTTTTACGAGAAACCGTCCGAGAGGGAGAGGCGCAAGCAAAGGGAAGCGAGGAAGCGGCGTCTCCGGGCGGAGAGGAGAAAACAGGCCTCAGGCAGGGATTAAAGACCCTGTTGCTTGCAGCAGGGTATCCGCTAAACGCCTTTCGTGAGGGGGGACGACCCGCTAAAGCGGGTACCCCGGCCAGCTTTGCTGCTGGAGGGGGCGCGGAAGCCCCAACCTAGATCCCCCACCCTCCCGATACCGTGATTGTCGCGCCGGTGATGAACGAGCTGTCGCCGGACGCGAGAAAGGCCGCAGTCCTTGCCACCTCTTCCGGCTCCCCCATCCTTCCGAGCAGCGTATCCGCTATGATAGGCGCCGTGTACTTCCCCGGCATCCGCTCCATGGGCGGCGTGCGGATAAGACCGGGGACTATAGCGTTGACCGTCACCCCGTCCCTGCCGGCCTCCCGCGCAACGCTCTTCGTCAGCCCTATCACTGCCGCCTTTGCAGTGCAGTAGGCGGCCTCCCCTTTTGCCCCGGAAAGCCCGTAAATCGAGCTTATATTGATGATCCTGCCCCAGCCGGCGCTGCGCATCCCCGGCAAGAGGAGCTTTATAAGCAGGAAAGGGACGAGCACGTGGATGCCCAGGACCTCGCCGAAGCCCCTCCTGTCCACCCTTGCCGTCGTGCCGGGCCGGTCGAAGCCCGCGTTATTCACCAGGATATCGACCGGCACTCCCCCCCGATGCCCCCGATGAGGCGTTTCAGCCGCTCCGTCTGCATCAGGTCGATGACATGGCCCTCGGCCGTGCCGCCCCGTGCGGTTATGCCCTCGACAACGCGGGGCAGGGTCCGGCTGTTCTTGTCGAGGAGGATGAGGCGCGCGCCTTTTTCGGCGAAAACCTCCGCGCACGCCCGGCCGATGCCCTGGCCTGCGCCCGTGATCAGCGCCGTATGTCCGGATAAGTCCATCCGCTATTTTAAGCGAGAAGGGCGGCGATAGCAACAGGATCGTACGCCGGAAACCCCCTTCCTGATCCGCCGCAGGGCTTCGCCGTTCTTTCGCCGCCCGCTCTACTCATCCGCCCTAGCCTGCAAAAAATACTTGTATTCCGCCCCGTTCCTGTTAAAATAAAAAGTGCGTGGTGGTATAAATTCGCCCCTAGGATTCGCCCACAAGAGACGGAAGGACGCTAACGACATTGGCAGCGACGGTTCTTCGGTTTTTTCTCCCGACAGCTAATCATTTTTTCTAAGGAGGAAGACATGGAAAAGACGAGACGCGAGTTTGTCAAGTTGGTCGGAGGGGCTGCATTGGGCGCAGGCATGGTGCTGGCCGGCAGCGGCAAGGCCCAGGCCCAGGCGAAACCGGCAAAGGGTGTGCCGTCCGAGCCGGTGAGGATCGGGGCGATGCCCGGCCTGTCCGGCGTCATCGCCGTCCCCGGCACTGCGGCCTGGCGCACTACCCAGATGTGGGCCGATGAAATCAATGCATCGGGCGGCATCCTGGGCAGGAAGGTCGAGCTCCACATGGAAGAGGAGACGAGCGCCAAAGACTGCGTGGAGCGCTTCAGAAAACTGACCCTGGACAGGAAGTGCGACGTTATCGTGGGCCTGATGTCAACAGGGAACGGCCTTGCCGTCGGGCCGCTCGCGGAGGAGCTGGGCCAGTTGTGGCTCGCCTGGGACGCGACAACGCAAAAGGGCGTCGTCGAGACGATGCCGAAGACGCGGTTCGGCTTCAGGAGCACCGACAACGAGGCGGAGGCCATAGGCGGCGCCATCATGACTGCCAAGTTCTTCCCGAACGTCAAGACGGTCGCAGGGATCAACAACGACTACTCCTACGGCAGGGACTGCTGGGACTCGTACCAGGCGGTCCTGAAGCACTTCAACCCGGGCGTGAAATTTGTCGAGGCCCTCTGGCCCAAGCTGGGGGAGACCGAGTTTACCTCCCACATCGCCGCCCTCAAAAGGGCCAACGCGGACCTCATAATGACGAGCTTCTGGTCTGGCGACGTCCCCATACTGATGAAGCAGGCGACGGCTGCGGGCCTCTTCAAGAAATCGAAGGCGTGCTTCACGACGGGAGGGGGCGCCCACTACACGCTCAAGAAAGAGTTCACCCCGGAGGGGATCATCCTCGGCTACAACAGCCTCTATTTCAAGTGGACCGACACGTGGCCGCTCCTCACGAAGTTCGTCAACGCCTACTACGGGAAATATAAGGAATACCCCGTCTACGAGTGCGACCATGCCTATTTCGTCCTGGAGGCGTACAAGGAGGCCGTCGAGAAATGTTACGGCATCCTCAAGAGATGGCCGACCAAGGAAGAGATCGGGAAGGTGCTCTCCGGCATCCAGGTGCCCTCCTACTCCGGGTTCCGGGGATACAGGGAGGACAACATCATGTCCTGCAACTTCTTCATGGGCCTGACTACGCATAAGAACCCCTACGATTTCGTCACCATCAACCAGATGCAGGTCCTCACGCCCGTACAGATCATGAAGCCGACCGCTGCGGCCAAGCTCTACGAATGGATCAAGGGGTGGAAATAACGTGCCGGTAAAGGGCTGATATGGAGACCGTTCTCAATATATTGTTCAGCGGCGTCTTCCACGCCTCGACGCTTTTCCTGGTGGCCGCGGGACTTCAGGTCGTCTTCGGCGTCCAGAAGGTGTTCAACCTGGCCTGCGGCACGCTTTATGCTCTGGGCGCCTATTTCGGCATCACCGTGGTAAGGCTTCTCGTTGACCACGGCTTTCCCGAGCCGCTTTTCATCCTGCCCCTGATCGCGGCGGGTCTGGTTATCGGGCTGCTGGTCGGTCCTTTCATAGAGAGGGGGCTGATGCGCTTCGTCTACGACAGGGACGAGACGTTTCAACTGCTTCTGACCTTCGGGATCGTCATGATGCTGGAAGACGTCATAAAGTTCGTCTGGGGGACGTCCCCCCAGAGCACGGGCGGGATCGACATGGTGTACGGGCAGTTGAGCGTCTTCGGCGCAACCGTTCCCGTCTACAACCTGATCGTCATCGCGTGCAGCGTGGTGATCGCGGTCCTCATCGGCTACATACTCATGAGCACAAGGTTCGGCAGGATCATCCGGGCCACGGCGGACAAGAAGGAGATGAGCGAGGCCCTGGGCATCAACATGAGGTCCGTCTACATAAAGGTCTTCACCCTCGGCACGGTGCTCGGAACGTTGGGCGGCGCCCTCGTCATCCCGGCGGGGGCCGCCGTCTCCGAGATGGGGATGGACCTCATCGTCCTGGCCTTCGCCGTCGTCGTCATCGGCGGGCTCGGCAGCATGAAAGGGGCGCTTGCCGGCGCCCTTATCGTGGGCATCCTCAAGTCGGTCGCCATCTCTATTTACCCGGAGCTTGAGATGCTCACCATCTATTTGATCGTGATCGTCGTTCTCGTAGTCAGGCCGCAGGGGTTGTTCGGGGGCGCAAGGGTCTGATGGAAACGCCCTTCGGAACAGCCCGCATCGGGAAAACGAAGATATTCGCCATCGCCGCGGCCGGCGTTTTCCTCCTGTGCGTGCCGCTCTTTGCCGGCGAGTTCTTAAGCTACCTGATGCTGACGTTCTTCGCTTACGCGATCACCGTCATGGGCTTTAACCTGCTCTTCGGGTACACGGGCCTCCTCTCTTTCGGCCATGCCCTCTTCATGACCGTAGGGGCCTATACGGCGGCGTTTTTGACGGACAACTTCGGGGTGCCCTATATGGAGGTGATCCTCGTCGTCGCCGTCCTTGCCGCGGCCGTCCTCGCCGCCCTTATCGGGGCGATCTGCGTCCGGTACATCAAGATTTACTTCGCCATGCTGACCTTGGCGTTCGGGATGCTCTTCTACACGTTCCTCCTCAAGTTCTATTACCTTACCGGCGGCGACGAGGGGATGCGTGTCTTGAGGCCCTATCTTTTGGGCTTCGACCAGTCGGCCATACCGAAGATGGATTTCCTGACGGGACGCTATTACGTCTATGCCTTTGTAGTGCTGGCGATCCTGACGCTCGTTTTATGGAAAATCGTTTCCTCCCCTTTCGGGCTCTGCCTGAAATCGATCAGGGACAACCCGGAGAAGGCGGAATACCTCGGGGTTAGCGTCAGGAAATACCGCTGGTGGGCCTTCGTTATCTCTGCGGCGTATGCAGCCGTGGGCGGGGCGATCCTGGCCCCTGCCGTCGGCCAGGTCGATCCGGGGCTTACCTACTGGACCCAATCTGGGACGCTCGTCTTCATGACCCTCCTCGGCGGCTTCCAATATTTCTTCGGGCCTATCATAGGCGGCATCATCTACATCTTCCTCCAGGACCGCGTGATGTCCCTCACGACTTACTGGAGGTTCGTCTTCGGCGCGATCCTCGCCTTCGTCGTCATCGCCGCGCCCGGCGGGGTCTCCGGCGTGATCGGCTCCCTCATGAAAAGGAGGGCGCGGACGTGAGCGGGATGGCGCCGAAAGGGACCCTTTCTGCGGACGATCTCCGCAAGTATTACGGGGACTTCCGCGCCCTCGACGGGGTGAGCTTCTCGATAGGCGAAGGGGAGTTCGTCTCCATCATCGGGCCGAACGGGGCGGGCAAGACGACGCTCATCAACCTTTTGACGGGCCTTTTCTCCCCGACGACGGGGAAGGTCTTCTTCAAGGGGGTGGAAGTGACCGGGATGGGGCCGGGGAGGCTGTCGAAAATGGGCCTCGCCCGGAGCTTCCAGCTCGTCAATATCTTCCCCAGCTTCTCGGTCCTCGAATTCCTGATGGTCGCAGTCGTGTCGAGGCTCGGCAAGGGCGGTCATTTCTTCTCGTCCCTTCCGGCGGACAAGTTGGTGACGGACGAGGCGATGGAGGTCGCGTCCCTCTTCGGGCTTGAGAAGAAGAAAGACATGCTGACGAAGAACCTGCCTCAAGGGGACAAGAAGATGCTCGACGTTGCGTCGGCCTTTGCGCTCCACCCGGAGGTGATCCTCCTCGACGAGCCGACGAGCGGCGTGAGCACGGGCGACAAGAACAGGATCATGGAGACCCTCGTATCGGCCTCCAAAAAGATGGGCATAAAATCGATCGTCCAGGTCGAGCACGACATGGACCTCGTTTTCTCGTACTCGGACCGCGTGATTGCCATTGTCGCCGGGAAAATCCTCGCGGACGGGCCGCCTGCCGAGATAGAGAAAGACGAAGAGGTAGTCTGCACGGTGATGGGCCAGAAGGAGTGCTTCAAGACGTTCAGCGCGCTGCTGAACAGGGAGGGCTAAAAAAGGAGATGGCGGGCGTCCTCGAAATTAAGGACTTGAACGTCTACATCGAGGCAAGCCATATCCTGCGCAACGTCTCGCTGGAGCTGGGCGAGAGTGAGGCGGTCTGTCTCATCGGCAGGAACGGGGCGGGCAAGACGACTCTCCTTCGGAGCATCATGGGGTTCAATAAGCCTGTCTCCGGGAGCGTCACGTTCATGGGGCGGGAGATCACGGGGACGCCCACGTACAGGATCGCCCTGTCCGGGATCGGCTATTCGCCGGAGGAAAGCGAGATCTTCGCAGACCTTACTACGCTTGAGAATATAGAGATCGCGACGTGGATGCGCCGGACCGCGCAAAAGGCGGAAGAGAGGATAAGCAGGTCGTACGCCGTCTTCCCGGCCCTTGAGCGCTACAAGGCAAGGAAAGGGACGCAGATCAGCGGGGGCGAAAGGAAGATGCTCTCCGTTGCGAGGGCGCTGGCGATGGACCCCCATATACTCCTGCTCGACGAGTGCTTCGAGGGGTCTCGCCTGTAGTCATCCCTCAGATAGCCGCGAGCATCCACGAGATCATGAAGATGGGGCGCTCGATCCTGATGGCAGAGTCGAACATCTACCACGTCCCCGACTACGTAGACAAGATATATGTTATAGAGCGCGGGGAGATGATCTTTGCGGGCAAGCCGGCGGAGCTGCTCGACGACAAGGCCGCGCTGAAGATCGTCGCAGGGGCGGCCTGAAAGGCCGGATATAAGGGAAAAAGCGGAAAGACAGAGGCGAAACGTGCTGATTATAGGCGAGAGAATAAACGCGTCCCGTAAATCGATAGCGGAGGCCATCGCTTCGCGGGACGCCGCGTTTATAAGGAGCGAGGCGGCTGCGCAGGCTGCGGCAGGGGCCGACTACATAGACGTCAACGCGGGGACCTCGGAAGCCAGGGAGGCTGAGGACCTGGCCTGGCTCATAGAGACCGTCCAGGAGGCGACGGAGAAGCCCCTTTGCATCGACACCCCGGACCCCGCAGTGATGAAGGCCGTCCTCCCGCTGGTCAGGAAAACGCCCATGATAAACTCGATTACCCTTGAGGCTTCCCGCCTCGAAGGCGTCCTTCCCCTCGTTGAGCAATACAGGGCGAAGGTCATAGCCCTTTGCCAGTCGTCAGAGGCCATTGCGGAGACGACCGACGCGAAGGTGCGGATGGCGGCCGGGCTTGCGGCGAAGGTGGGGGAGGCGGGCATACCCCTCGACGACCTTTACATCGACCCGCTTGTTTACCCCGTTGCGACGAACAACCTTTCCGCGGAGGCCACCCTGGGGGCAATCGAGGAGATCATGAAGGGGATTCCGGGCGTCCACACCACGTGCGGCCTGACGAACGTCTCCTACGGGCTTCCCAAAAGGAAGCTCGTCAACCGGACCTTCCTCGTTGCAGCCGTTGCCAGGGGCCTCGACTCCGCCATCCTCGACCCTACGGACAACGAGCTTTTCGGGGCGCTCAAGGCAGCGCTGCTCATCAGCGGCAAGGACGACTACTGCGTGGACTACATAACGGCCTTCAGGGAAGGAAGGCTCGGATGACGTGGTTCACGGTGTGATAATGCAAAATAAAGGACCGCCCGAAGGCCCGCGCCATGCCCGGTCCGCCCCCGGCGTTACCCTTGCGCCCGCCAAGCTCTCTTCAGCCCTGGCTGCGTCCCTTAGCGCCTACTACGCCCTGGTTGAGGGCGCAGGCGCAGATTACTCAGATATGCGCTTACGGCGATGGGCGGGCGAGTGCGCAATCAAGGTATATGTGGCTAAGAAGGGCGGCGCGACTATCGCCCGCATCGTCTACGACCCCCGCTCCAGCACGATAGAGGAGGTCCTTGCAGTCGATCCAGGGCAGGCGGGGGCCTGTCTGCCCCAGGTAATCGACGCCCTTATCGCGAAAGAGAGCCTTGTCGCCGCGGAGGTCCTTGAGGCGGATAAGCGAAAAGTCCGCTGGATGGTCGCATACGGCTTCCGGCCGACCCGCTCTTACGCGGCCGGTGGCCGCTCGTTTCTCAGGATGGACCTCTCGACCGCCGTATATCTTGCGCGCGCAGGGGGCGGCCCGCCCGCCAGGCCGTACCGCAGGAAGGAGCGGGTCGCCATCGAGCGCATCCCGGACGGGCAGACGGAGGCAGGGATCGCCGCCGCGCTGGGCCGTCTCATAGGCCGGCTCGGCGGCGTCGGCCGCTTCGTCAAACCTGGCGCGCGCGTAGTGATAAAGCCGAACGTCGTCGCAGACCACGGGATGAAAGACGGCGTCTACACGGGCGGCGTCGTCACCGATATAAGGCTCTTAAGGGCGCTCATCGACCTGCTCCTGCCCGTTGCCGGCGAGATAGCCGTTGCGGAAGGCTCGTCGATCAACCGGAGCGAGACCGTCAGGATGTTCGCCCACTACGGATATGAAAGGCTCACGGAGGCAGACCCGAAGCGCGTCCGCCTCGTCGATCTCAACACGGACGCCCTCGTCGAGAAGCAGGTCCCTTACGGTAAGCGGATGGCGTCGCGAAAGGTCCCCGTCACAATCGATGAGGCCGATTTCATCATCAGCGTCCCCGTGATGAAGATCCATTTCGCCGCCGCCGTCTCCCTTGCAGTCAAGAACCTGCAGGGCGCGATGCCGCCCCTCGAGAAGTACATGAGCCATTTCTTCGGTCTCTGGCAAAACCTGGTTAATATACACCATCTCGTAAAGCCTGGGCTGACGATCATCGACGGCATCACGGGGCAGGAGGATTTCGGCCCGGTCTCAGGCACGCCGAAGCCGATGAACGTCCTTATAGGCGGCACTAACCCCATCGCCGTGGACGCGACCGCCATGCGCGTCATGGGGCTCGACCCTGCGTCGTCCCCCCCTGTGCTCCTTGCGCACCTTCAGGGCCTCGGCCCGATAGGGCGTGAGTCGATCGAGGTGGCGGGCGCCGCCATCGACGATGTCGCGAGTCCCTTCAAGCTGCCCCTGATCGATTTGCGAGGGGGCGCGGATTTTCGCATTCACGACGGACGCGCCTGTCCGGGCTGCCGGGGATACCTCCATTTCGTCCTGAACAAGCTGCGAAGGCCCGACCCCTCCTCCGGCGGGCGGCGCCTCATCGACCGGCCTTTTACGCCGAAGGTCAACGTCTTTCTCGGTCCCGACACGCCCGTCCCCATCGACCCGCTGCAGACGAACATCTTCATGGGCATCTGCCAGCAGCACCACGCCGCGGAAGGTGCCCACCTGCGCGGCTGCCCCCCGCACGCCGAGGTGATAATGAACGGCATATTCCGCCTTTTCCCCGACGTGGCAAGGCCCAAGTACGCGGACGAGACGGAGGAGGCGAAGCTGGAGAAGATGCTCGACGAAGTCCTGGGGATGGAAGGCTGCTAAAGGCGGTAGGGCTACGGGCGGCTGTTGGGAGAACAAAGGCGAAAAGCGAAAAGCAAATGCGGAGTACTCCCTGCGGCCGGACTCGCGCCTCTGGCGTACCACCCGCATGCACGCTGGCGCCTTTTCAGCATGCTCCTTACCGTGCGGGTGCCCGGCAAACCGACTTTGAACTGATAGGGCGGGGCGGCGCCCTGCTCGACGTGTGGCCTCCGATGTACTTCAGTACGATCTCCGGCCGACACGCCTCACAGTGCATCCACACGGGCCTGTTGCCCAAGTCCTCCTCCCCCTTGCGGGGATAATATCTGTTTTCTGTAATTAATGGCTTTATTTGCATACATTATACTGGTAATTCCCGGAGGGGTGTGATAGACTTAACAAGTCTGCAAGACAAGGAGATCCTCCATATGATGGGTTACCAGCCGCCCCCCGACGACCCCCTCTTTTCTTACCATGTCCAGTTAGAGACCAGGGTCCGCAAGGATCATATCCTGCGTCGTATAAAGCAGGCGGTAGACTTCAGCTTCATCTACAACAAGGTGTCCTCCGCATACGGAGCAAGCGGCAACGTCTCCGTCCCTCCCCCGGTCATCTTAAAGCTCATGCTTCTTCTGGTCCTCTATAATGTCCGCTCCGAGAGGGAGCTTATGGAGACCCTTCCCGAGAGGCTGGATTGGCTCTGGTTCTTAGACTACAACATAGAAACGCCCATTCCCGACCACAGCGTTCTCTCCAAGGCAAGGAAGCGTTGGGGAGAAGAGGCCTTCAAGCATTTCTTCCGGGCAATAGTGAGCCGGTGCGTCGAGGCCGGCCTTGTGAGAGGAGATAAGATATTCGTCGATTCGAGTCTGATCCGGGCGGACGCATCGAGGGACTCCCTTACGACCCGCCTCAACCTGGCCTATAACGAGATGGAGAAGAGGCTGGAAGGGGATCCCCGCTTTTCCGTCAACGACCGGCGCGTCTCATCCACCGACCCGGACGCCTCGGTCGTGCGTTGGGGAGACCTCCGGTACAAGACGCACCGGGCAGTGGATGAAGCCCATGAGGTTATCACCGCAGTAGAGGCTACAACGGGCATTGTGGACGACGGGGTTAAGCTCGCCGACCTCATCGACGCCCATGAGGCAAATACGGACATGAAGGCGACCACGGTAGTCGCCGATTCCAAGTACGGGACGGTGGACAACTTCCTCGCCTGCCACGACAGAAAGGTGACGGCTCATATAAAGCCCCTTGCCGACAGGATAGTCCCATACCGAAACGACATCTTCCCTCAAGGACGGTTTATCTACGACGCCGCCTCCGACGCCTTTACCTGCCCTGCGGGAAAGGCAATGAAGCGGAAGGCCGGGATAGGGGACTGGATTATCTATGTCGCCGGGACGGATGTATGCCTTGCTTGCAGCCTCAAGGAACAGTGCACGAAGGCCAAGACGGGCAGGGCGGTCCGCAGGCATGTCCGCCAGGACGCGCTTGCCATGATGTACGCCCACGGCAGGTCAAAAGCTGCAAAAAGGAACTTAAGGATCAGGCAGCATCTTATGGAAAGGAGCTTCGCCCAGGGGGTCCGCTTCGGGATGAAGAAGGCCCGATGGCGAAGGCTCTGGAGGGTGCAGATCCAGGAATACCTGATAGCGAGCGTGCAGAACATCCGCATCCTCCTCAATGCGACGAAGGACAGGTTCAGAGGGATAGCAAACAAGGCCAAGAACCAGGGCCTTGCCGGCTGCCTGGCCGCTCTTAATCATGCAAGACTGCATCTTTGCCTTCCGATAGGGCTCCTTCCGCTCCGTGCGGGCCGCCTTTGCTTCTTCATCCCCGGCGCATAGGCGCGGAAGGCAAAGGCCCCTTGGGGAGGGACCCCCGGCGGTTCGCTCATGGGGGTGAGTCGGGCAACAGGCCCACACCTCCCGATTCCTTGAGGCGCTCCTCCAAACCGCTGCCGCCGCTAACGGAATAAAGAGCATATTATAAGGCGGCGGCAAGAGCGGGCTGTACTAGATATATAGTTTACTGGTGACACGCAATAATCCGGCTAAAGGCGCAACATTGCATATGTCGCATTTCCCCGGAGTACACTTACCTCTGCACAACAGATCAGCAGCGTGAAGAACCCTTCTCCAGAGTGGAATAGTGAGCCGGTAGATAAATCACAATGTTCTATTTCTAATCAGCCGAGGAGACCAATTTATATCGTGTGGCCAATTTCGCTGCGAATTCTCTGATGTGAGGCCATTCAGAATTTTGTAAATCTTCTAAGTAGTCAGGATAGGCTCTAGACATTTCTAGAGGTATTTTGGCGACTAAATCTTCTTGTATGCATTCGATTGCCAAAGCCATTCTATCGCAATCTTTTACTAAAGAAGAGGCACTATCTTTTTCCTTGTCGGAGACGTCCTCAAGCAGATGATTCTTATCTATATACTTAGAGAGGTTGGAACTAGCACCAATAAGTTTTTTTATTGGATTCCTGGCCAATGCATCTTCTATGGCGGTCCAGAGGTCTTTCACAGTAGGATATTCTCTCTTAATAATGTCTTTAACGGGGGTAATAATATCCCCTGTTAATGCTTCAGGGACATCATGAAAGAGAGCTCTTTGAAGCGCTTCAATACCAAAATCATCATTTTTTTCATGCATCCATGTAAACATTAATGTTAATAGGGTTACGACATACGTATGGGAGAGGACGTTACTTTCTATAGACCGATTAATTCTATTCCAACGTCTAAGGTATTTTAAATTCCTTATTGCTTTAATGTATCCGGGAATTTTATCTACCTCTAAATCACCTGTTTTTCCAGGCTTATCATATCGGACAAAAGCATCGTCAAGCGCCTTCATCCAAGAATCGCTTTTGCAGAACTCAGCAATGTCCTCTTTTATCTCGTTAATGTACCCTTCGTAATATTCGAGGTACACGGTTGCGTTTGTTTCACATTCGTGTAAAGCAGTTCTACGTTGAACATATTTGATCAAAGATTGGATTCGGGTGTCACTACTTATGACAAGGTATTGCTTTACTTGCGGGCGTATCATTCTAGGGAATAAGGGCAGAGTGTCTTTCAATGCTGTTGCTCGAACCTTGTCCCGCCATGGTTCTAAGAGCTTATCCGTAATTAACTTGATTTAAATTCATAGCCATACT
This sequence comes from uncultured delta proteobacterium, assembly GCA_963835595.1. GTDB lineage: Bacteria > Desulfobacterota > Syntrophorhabdia > Syntrophorhabdales > WCHB1-27 > CAWEPK01. Next base: position 1,572,541 of record CAWIGL010000002.1, read on the forward strand.
ACACTTTAGCGAGGAGGTGGGTATGGCAAAGATCCGCTCATGGGAAGTGTCCGACGAGTTCTGGAAACGTGTCGCACCTTTTATTCCGAAACGGGAGCGAGAATCTGGTAAGGCATTCAAAAGGAAGCCCGGCGGCGGCCGTAAAGCTATGTCCCAGCGGCGCGTATTCGAAGGCATCGTCTTTGTGCTGAGAACCGGATGCCAGTGGAAGTCACTGCCCAGAGAACGGTTCGGAAGCGCAAGCTCCATACACAAGTACTTCCGGCAATGGCTGAAGGGAGGTTTCTTCCTTGCCCTCTGGCGCGCCGGTCTCGCCGAGTACGATGATATGGAGGGGATCGCCTGGAAGTGGCAGAGCATGGATGGGGCCATCATCAAAGCGCCTCTGGCGCAAGAGGCAGCCGGTCCGAACCCGACAGACAGGGGGAAAAAAAGGAAGCAAGAGACACCTCCTGGTGGACGGACGTGGCGTCCCGCTGTCGCTGATCGTAACAGGGGCCAATCGACATGACGCAAGCCAGCTTACCGCAGTGCTCGATGCCGTCGTTATTCCCCTTCCGAAGAGACAACGATTCTTATACGCAGATAAGGGATACGATGGCGAACAGGCTCGCGAGCAGATCCGCATCAGGGGCTACGCTCCGAGGGTCTCACGAAAGAAGCGTAAACGCGGGCGTCCTCCCAAGAACCGGCGTTGGGTTGTGGAAGCGGCGCACTCCTGGTTCAACAGGTTTCGTAAGCTTCTGGTCAGATATGAGAAGATGTCCGAAAGCTACGAAGCTCTTGTTCATCTCGCGGCTGCGATTATTTGCTGGAGGAAGGTTGTTGCTATTTACGGATAAGTCCTAAATCGCGGTCATCAAGGATCTTGTCGAGGGCACGTTTAAATTTATATGATATATCCGACAAGAAACGTTTTGTCAGGGGTTTAAGTGTTTCATAAGCAACGTAGTCAAATGCCAACTTTTTGAATTCTGATGATTTCTTGATTACCTCGCAGAGTAAGGCAAAACCGATATGTGTAGAATATGCAACGTTCTCTGCTTCTACCCACGTTTCTACGCGTGGCAGAAAATTCCATCTTTGTATCGTAAATAAAGATGTGATGGCATCGACAAGGGTATCTTTCATCTTCGCCTCCAGGCTGAAAATAAATGATCAATCCGTGCCGGCAGATATCAAATAAGAATACTATATTGTTTCTAATATAGTAAACAATGGAGAATCGTGTCTTAAATTGCAGAAAGACTGAGGAGGTCTAAAAGAAGACATATATTTATTTCTAATGGAATCTAAGGACAATGTTTTTGATAGGGTCTTAACATTGTCAAGTTCAATGGCATAACCGTTATTCATCCCATTGAAATAAGTAAAATAATCTTCTTCAGATACTCCCCCGATAGGACAGAACCGTTCCCATAAATCATTTACAGCGGAATAATGCACTTTAGACAATATCGATGAAAACATAATGCATCTGACGGGAGAAGAGACATAGAAGTATGCTAATGCCCCCTCCATATTTCCTGAAAAACGACGACGAAATTCAACTCGTTTTTTTCCCTTAATGACTAAGTCTGCAAATTGTGGTTTAAGCGAAAATAATAGGGTGGGATGCTGCCCGAAGTTGTTATTATTTTCGGAATGTGTCAGCTCACGTATCGAACTAGTCAACCAATTGGAAACAGAGCAAGTATATATATGCTCATCCACACCATGAGAATATCGGTTCCGAACACTGGCGATATTACGAAATCCAAATGATTCAAAGAATTGCGCTACGCTCGACTCGGCCGCTTCACTAACAGTAACCCTGATATCCTTAGTAGATTCATCAACTATGTGGCGCAAGCCTTCAAATAATAGGGTCTTGCCTAATCCATTCTTTTTCATATCACTTTCTAGCCTAAGAGTACATATCTTAGAGTTAGTACCCTTTTTGCCAATAAAAAGGCCTTTAATAAGATCCTCTTTTTTCAAAACATAGATCACTCTGGTGCCTTCGAGAACGCCGGGCAACACCTTCTTCTTCCACCAAATATCAATATCCGGGTACAAATGAGTGCTTTCCAGCAGAAATTCGAAAATAAAGGGATAATCATCGAAGGTCGCAGGCTGGATAGAAATGCCTTTGATCATTTGCTTTTGCATGAGTTAAAGATAGGATAGGTGATTTTGCATGTCAAGCGAAATATGCCGTTCCCGTGGTGATCCTGACGTCCTCGAATGAAGAACGGGATAGAATAGAGGGCTACAGACTGGGGCGAATAGTTTCCCCGTAAAGCCGGTTGAATTTGCCGACTTCGCCAGAGCGGTTACCGAGGTAGGCCGCTACCGGGTGCTGATGAACAAACCTCCTTATTGATCTGTCCTCTTCTTTTGTTGGTAAGCCGCGGCAGAAACGAAGCCTCGTACTGCTTGGTATCCGCAATAATATAATTGCTTTTCCTGTGGCGATCGCTACTTTTGCCTGTTTGAAGGCGTGCTCGATTAGTGTAAGTGCACCAGGCAATCTTTGCCGGGTACCAGAAAGTGAATAGTTCGAGCCAGACCGATGGCCCGAGATGAGAGGGAACCCACTCAACTCGCTATGCTTCCGCCTGAGGGTGACAACGAAAGGTAAAGATGCATGCGACCTTAGTCGGAAGTTGATATAAACACATAAGAGGTTACCGGGCCGGCGGCCGGGAGATTTCCGATGGATTTTGCGTTGCTTTTCGAAGGCGCCCGACGAAACTGTACATTTGAAGTACGTTGAGGAGGCGCACCGAGAAAACGACGCGAAGGACGCGGAAGGATCCCGGCCGCCCACACTAGCGCTGCTTGACTTTGGCCGAGAATTGACTATACTTATACCTTCGGAGGTGTAAGATGGCCATCGGACTAATCGGCAAGAAGCTGGGCATGACGCAGATATTCGGGGAGAACGGCGTCATGGTCCCGGTCACGGTAGTGAAGACCGGTCCCTGCCTGGTAGTACAGAAAAAGAGCGTAGAGAGCGACGGTTATAACGCCGTGCAGGTCGGCTTCGATCAGATCACCAAGACCTCCCGCGTCAATAAGCCCCGCATGGGTCATTTCAATAAGGCGGGCGTCCCTCCGATGGTCAGGCTGAAGGAATTTCGGGTAGACGGGGAAGAGCTCAACGGGTACGGGGCCGGCAGCGAGGTGCCTATCGACCTCTTCAAGCCGGGCGATTTCGTCGATGTTACGGGCGTCTCCATCGGGAAGGGATACGCGGGCGTCATCAAGAGGCACAAGTTCTCCGGCGCCCCCGGCGGCCACGGGACGCACGAGTTTTTCAGGCACGGCGGCTCGATAGGCAACAACACGACCCCCGGCAGGACCTTGAAGGGCAGGAAGATGGCGGGCCATATGGGGGCCAGGAAGGTTACGGTCCAGAGCCTTAAGGTCATCGACGTGCGGGGGGACACGAACATCGTCATGATCCAGGGCGCCGTCCCCGGACATAGGAACGGCTACATTATCCTGAAAAAGGCGGTGAAGCGGGCGTAGCCGCAGGCCGAAAGGCGCCCGAAAGTCAGACTTTGCGATCCCCTGTACCGGTCCAGTGCAGGGGATTTTTTTGGGCCGCGCGGCTCCTCCGTGTCCCTTTCTCACGTTCCTTCCGTATGCTACACTATGCTCGTGCCTGCTTTTTCAGATCGGGGAGGCTGCCCATTGACCGCATGGAAGTTCCTCTGGTTCCTAGGGTTGTCCGAGCGTGACAAGTACGAGATCACGAGCTGGGCCTTCAGCTATTTCATGAAGAGCAGCCTCACCATATCGGACGCAGTCTCCGAGGCGGTCAGAAAGGTAAAGCCGGGGAAGGTCGCAAAGGACGGCTCCCTCAGGCTCTCGAAGGCGGACCTCCGGGAGCTGCAGCTCCGGGTAAAGAACATGCTTTGAGAGGCGCAAAGGGAGCGGGTCCCGCCGGCCGGTTGAAAAAGCCGGCCGATCAAGTAGGCTATTCGCCTCGGGCGCGGGCTTCGATCCTTGCAAAATGCGCAGCGGAGCATAACAATTAAGGCGAGGGGCTTGATGAGAAAAAGAGGGTCCGGCATCCTGCTTCATATCACGTCGCTTCCCTCGCCGTTCGGCGTAGGGGACCTCGGGCCTTCCGCCTACCGGTTCGCCGACTTCCTCGCCGACGCGCGGCAGAGCTACTGGCAGGTGCTGCCCCTCAGCCCCACCTTGCCCGTTTACGGCAATTCCCCGTACAGCAGCGTCTCCACGTTCGCGGGCAACACGCTTTTTATCAGCCCTGAGGCGCTTGTCGCGGACGGCTTCCTCTCAGGCAGCGAGATCGAATCGCGCCCTGCTTTCCCCGAAGGCAGGTGCGACTACGAGGGGGCGGCCGCGTACAAGGAGCGTCTCCTGCGGCTCGCTTACGACGGCTTCGTGAAATCCGGCAGCGACCGCGAGGGGTTTGACTGCTTCTGCGAGGAGCAGGCGTCGTGGCTCGATACCTACGCGCTCTTCGTCTCAATCAAAAGGCGCATGGAGGGGCGCTCCTTTTGCGACTGGCCGCCGGAGCTGCGGGACCGCGTCCCGGACGCCATAGAGGCCCACCGCGCAGAATCGGCTGCGGAGGTCGAGCGGGAGAAGTTCGGGCAGTACCTCTTCTTTCGCCAGTGGACGGCCCTGAAGAAGCACTGCAACGAGCGGGGCGTGCAGCTCATAGGGGATATCCCCATATACGTGAGCTACGACAGCGCCGACGTGTGGGCCAATGCGGGCATCTTCAAGCTGGACGGGGAGAAGAGGCCGCTGACCGTCGGCGGCGTGCCCCCCGACTATTTCAGCGCGACGGGCCAGCTTTGGGGCAACCCGGTCTACAATTGGGATGCCCTGCGGCAGACGGGGTATGCCTGGTGGATCGAGAGGCTGCGCCACACGCTCGCCCTCCTCGATGTGGTCAGGGTCGACCATTTCAGGGGGCTGGTCAGTTTCTGGGGGGTGCCGGCGAACGAGAAGAACGCGGTCAACGGCAGGTGGGCGGACGTCCCCGCGCACGATTTTTTCAGCCGGCTCTCGAAGAGGTTCTTCAGCCTTCCCATCATCGCGGAAGACCTGGGCATCATCACCCCGGACGTGAGGGAGGTCATCGAGGAGTGGGGCTTCCCGGGTATGAAGGTGCTCCTCTTCGCGTTCGGCGAAGACAACCCGATGCACATCTACCTGCCCCATACATATGGAAGGAATTGCGTTGTCTACACGGGGACGCACGACAACAACACGGCGCGGGGGTGGTTCGAGCGCGAGGCCGGGCCGGGCGAGAAGGAGCGGCTGGCCCGATATCTGGGCAAGGAAGTGCGCGCCGGGGACGTCCACTGGGACCTCGTGAGGCTCGCGATGGCCTCCGTCGCCCAGATGGCCGTCTTCCCCTTGCAGGACATCCTGGGTCTCGGGGCAGAGGCCCAGATGAACCGCCCGTCGGTGGCCCTCGGCAACTGGGGATGGAGGCTCGCGCCGGGACAGCTCACGGCTGGGGTCGCAGACAGGCTTCGCGCGCTCACCGTCACCTACGGAAGGGCTTAAAGGCGCTCACCGGCTTGAGGCTAGGCCCGTGGGGGCGCCCGGCAAACATAGGAGACAGAGGTTCTTATAAGGAGGATCTATGAAAAAATGGCGTTGGCGTGGATTGGCAATGGTTATGCCTGTGATGTTTATGGTTGTCGCCCTTGCAGGGGGCGTGACCCTCGCTCCCCGCCCTGCGGCTGCGGACGACGCGATGGAGGCGCGCCACCTCGTCGAGAGGGCCCAACAGACCCTTGAGGACTTTGTGCACGCCGAGGAGATGGAGGGTTTCAGGACCCTTGTCAAGGAAAAGGGTGCGCGGGGCCTCTTCATCTCTCCCCAGATCCTCAAAGGGGCATTCTTTATAGGCGGTTCGGGCGGCAGCGGCGTGCTCATCGCACGCGACACCCTGACCGGCCGTTGGACGGGTCCCGCCTTCTATACGATGGGCTCGGCCAGTTTCGGTCTCCAGATAGGCGGCGAAGCCTCCGAGGTGATCCTCGTCATCATGACGCAGCGCGGGATCAACGCGCTTATGAACAGCAGCGTCAAGCTGGGCGCGGATATAGGGGTGGCGGCCGGCCCGGTCGGTATCGGTGCTGCCGCCTCGACTGCGAACCTGAGCGCGGACATAGTGAGCTTTGCGCGCTCGAAGGGGCTATTTGGCGGCATATCGGTCGATGGGGCGGTCGTCAAGACGAGGAACGACTGGAACGACGCGTACTACGGGAAGATCGTGACGGCCTCCGATATCTTCAAGAAGAGGGCCGTCAAGAACCATCACTCCCTCAGTCTTTTGACGACGGCCGCGAGGCTGGCGGGCGGCGGGATGCCCTTGACCAAAGAAGAGGCGGCCAAGGAGCACGAGGGCCGGCCGGGTGAGGCGCCGCCTCACAACGACAAAGATTAGGCGGACAAAAGCGAAAAAACAAGGGCCGCCGCCTTCCGGTAGAAGGGCGGCGGCCGCCGGCGGCGGGGAAGGCCGCAAGGAGGGCTTCGGCGGGGCGATACGATCAGTACCCCGTCCATACCTCCTGCTTGACGCGGGCCTTATCGACCCCCATCCCGTCGAGCACGGTCTTCATGCCGTCCACCATGACAGGGGGGCCGGCGAGGTAATAGATCGCCTCTTTCCAGTAGGCGCAGGTGTCCTTGATCGTCGTTGCGGCGAGACGCCCCGTGCGCCCCTCCCACTTTTGGACCGACTGCTCCGGCCGCGTCATCGTCGCCACAACCTCGATGGAAGGGTCCTTAGAGGCGATCCCGTAAAACTCGTCGAGGAAAAGCGCCTCTTCCGGCACGCGGCTTGAGTAAAAGAGCATGGCCCTGTGTCCCGTGCGGGCGTCGGCCGCGTAGCGCAGCATCGACCTGAAAGGGGCAATGCCCATGCCGCCTGCCAGGAAGCACAGCGGCGTGCCCTTGTCCGCGGGCAGCGTGAACAGGCCCATCGCGCTCTCGATCACGACCTCGCTCGTCTCCGGCATATCACGCAGCGTCCGCTTGAAGGCGCTCTCGCTGAGCCGGACGGTAAAGAGCAGGTCTTTCTCAAGGGGCGACGAAGCGAGACTGAGCGGCCTGCGCAGGCCATGCTCGTCGCTTATCCCGATGTCGGGGGCGTTGACGAAGCAGAACTGTCCCGCCTGATAATCGAAGCCGGCGGGCCTCTCCAGCCGCAGGACCGTCAACTGGCCCGCCTTTGCCTCCCTGCCCAGCGTTTTTGCGCTATACTTCATCGCCGCCTCCTTTGGCAATCGCCTTCGTGCAGCGTCCCGCTTGTGATCGTTTATACCAATATAAGCGGCGCGGCAGTGAAAGGCAAGCATCCCGCGCGAAAGGCGCCGCACGGGGCGCTTCGGGGAGAGGCTTCAGGATTTATCTTGATTCCCTTCCGGCTCCGTGATAAAACCCTGGAACCGAAAGGTCCGAAAGCGAAAAGGAGGTTTTCCCTCATGGGAATCAGGTACGAAGAAGTGACGGAAGATGTAAACAAGCTGCTCGGCGAGGTCGAGTCGAAGTATTTCCCCGAGCTGAAAAATGCAAAGATCATAACGCTCTTCGATCTGAAGAAGCGCTCCTCAGGCGGACGGGTGGTCCTGGGCCGCATCATGAGGACGAACGACCTGCTGAGGCTCCTCACGAAGGACGACGCCATAGCCGTGGAAGGGTATGATTATATCGTCACCCTCGACAAGCAGGGGTGGAGCGCCATAGGCGAGGCCGACCGGGTCAGGCTGCTCCGCCACGAGCTTCGCCACACGTATTTCGACATCGACTCGGAATCGAACCCTTACAAGCTGATCGACCACAGCATATCCGACTTCTACGAAGAGGTGGAGCTGAACAAGGACGATCCGAGGTGGCGCGAGCGGGTCGCTTCGATCGTCGCCGACATCTACGAGCAGGAAAAAGAGGACCGGAAGCAGGAAAAGAACAAGCGCAAGCGGAAGAAGGGATACGGGGGAAGCGGCGAGTAAAGGCCCTCAGAGCGGCCTGCGGCGGCGCTTACGGCCGCCCACCCGCCCTTGCGGCCCGCGAATCGACGCCGCTTTTGGACCATGTGCGGCTGCCCGGCTTGCAGCTCGCGTGGCGCCAGAGGCCCTGCCCTACGCAGATGCCCTTGTTCGTCCGGATCCTGCGGCAGCAGACGTAGCAGGTGTCGGCCCTGAATTCTTCGAAGAGGGCGTCCTGGAAATACCGCTTTTTGTCGCTGCCCGGCACGCCCAATAATACCCATCTATCCCGTCCGATTGCAAGGTTTTTTCACTGAAAGGCCGCTTCCGGCCTGAGATGCGGCAGGCGGGAGGCTGCCTTATTTTTATGACATGGAAATCGACGGGGCGTGGACTTACGGGGAATGGTTTAACCTCTTCCCGAGGACAACCGATGTCTCGATCTGGCGTTCGGGTATCTTCCAATACCGCTTGAGCAGCCCGTCCTTGTCCGGCATCAGCTCGTAGCCGTGGCGCCGGTAAAAGTCTATCGCCCACCACGCGGCCTGCCACGTGCCGACGAGGCACCACTCCGTATCGACCTGCCTTTCGATGAGGTCGAGGAGCTTCGAGCCGATGCCTTGCCGCTGGCGGCGCGTTGCCACGTATGCGTGGCGCATGAGCGTCGTGTCGCCCACCCGCTCCCTGCCCATCACGCCGAGAAGCTCCATATCTTTGCGGAACCCGTAAAAGCGCATCCGCCTCATCTCTTCGCGGACCTCTTCCATCGGCATGTACGGCTCGCGCCGGCGGTCGTCCGGTATGACGCCCCTGTAGGCATCCGCCGCGTCGTTGACAACCCTGAATATCTCATCCGCGTCCCGGACCTCGAAAAGCCCTTCCTTCCAGAAGCCGAAAAGGTCGTAGGCGTTCCGAAAGCCGATCCTCTGCATGACCTCTTCGTCGGCAAGGAGCGACGCGAGGGCCTCGTAATTCTTAGTTATGCCGGGGACTCCGGGGAAATCGGAGCCGAAGAGAAATTTATGGCTGAACTTGCGCATGGCGGGGAAATATTCGAGGAGCCTCGCGGGCGGGAGGCCCGATACGTCGATATAGACGTTCTCGAACCTTTTTGCGAGGAATTCGGCGATATGGAACCAGAACGCCCTGCCCCCGTGGCAGAGGACCACCTTCAGGTCGGGGAAGTCGTTTATCACGTCGTCGAAGGTGTACGGGTCTGCGTACCGCATCTTGCAGCCGCTGAAGAGACTCGTGCCAGCGTGGAACATGACGACGAGGCCCTCCTCCTGGCAGCGCTCGTAAACCGGATAGAGCCGCTCGTCGTTAGCGAAAAAGAAGCCGTGGACGGGGTGGACCTTAAGCCCCATCGCCCCCCCGGCCCTCTGCTCGTCGAAGGACGCCATCGGGTCTTGGTGGTAATTGGGGTTGAGGAAGGCCATAGGGATAAGCTCGGGATGGTAGAGGCTTATCTCGGCCGCCCGCTCGAACGGCATGAGGCCGGCAGTCTGAGGTGAATACTCTGGAAGGAGGACCCCCGCGAAGACTTCCTCCTTGACAACGTCGCCGTAAACTTCCGGGACCTGCCTTTGCCCTGCGTCGAAGAGTCTCGGCACGTAAGGCCCCGTATCCATCCAGACCGCCTGCGCCCGCTGCGTCCATTCGAACCTGTGGCCCACGTGGATATGCATGTCGATGATCCGGTTCGCCCTCACTTTCCCCCCTGTCGGACTCCTCTTGCCTGGCCGTCCCTTTTCTCCTATTATTATATACCGGCCGCAGCCGGCGATGGAAAGATATGCGGGGGCCCGGGGTGGGCTGTGAATTATGCCGCAGTCTGCATTGCGTACTTGCCAGTTGGGTGAGCGGTAAAGCTAGTTCGTGAGCGGGCCTAGGGTGATAACGCTGATCTTCATGTCTGCCGTACCCTTTCTCCTTACCGCGCGTGCGGGACAGGCCCGCACGCGCCTCGACCCGGCCATAGTCGACCAGATGCGGCGCATCGAGTTCACGCAGATAAATTACAACGAAGAGGCGGACCCCTATTACGGCTACATCAAGGGCTCGATCCCCGTTTTGATCTCCGCGCCCCACGGCGCAAAGCACTACCGCGCTGCCGAGGGCAGGTGGAGGTCCCAGGACGCCTATACGTCCTCGCTCGCCATCATGCTGGGGCGGCTGACGGGTGCGCACGTCCTCTACGTCAAGAACAAGACGCGTGAAGACCCGAACAACGACACGGGCACGGAGTACAAAGAGGCCCTGCGAAAGATCGTAAAGGAGAACCATATCAGGTTCGTCCTCGACCTCCACGGGTCTTCGGCCGACCGGCCCAGGGTCGATATAGGGATCATGGACGACTCCCCTTCGATGTGCTCCTGCCCCACGTTCAGGGGCGCCCTCGAAAAGGTCTTCGCGGGCTTCGTGCCGAAGGTCTTCAACCAGCATTTCGCTGCCAGGGGCGGCGGCACGATCACCTGCTTCGCGCGGAACGACCTCGGCATAGAGGCGGCCCAGGTCGAGATCAACGCAGATTACAGGATCGTCGAGAGCAAGGCGAGAGACTTCAGGGCAGACCCGAAAAAGGTCCTCGCATTGGTCGAAAGGCTCCGCGACGCAGTGGAGGCGATCGACGCGATTACCTAAAATCCCTTTGTGTCGCGCCCCGTCAAAAGTGTCTTGTTTTTCCGAAGCGCCGGTTGTAATATTCTTCCAGGGGGGGTCGAAATGAGGGTAGGCATAGTAAGGGAAGACATCTATCTGGAGCATGTCACCGACGATTATCACCCGGAAAACCCGAGGCGCCTGAAGTCGATTTACGCGATGCTCGACGAGATGGACCAGGCGGGCCTTGTCCGCGTGCCCGCGCGTCCTGCCACGAGGGAGGAGATCGCGCTCAACCACGAGCGGGGGTACGTCGAGATGATCTGCGGCACCAAAGGGAAGGTGCAGACGCGGCTCGACCCCGACACGGTGGCGTCGGCCAGGTCGTACGAGGCGGCGTGCATGGCGGCGGGCGGCTTCATGGAGCTTATCGACGCGGCGATGGCGGGTAGGATCGACAACGGTTTTGCCCTCGTCAGGCCGCCGGGACACCATGCGGAGTCGGGAAGGTCGATGGGCTTCTGCATCTTCAACAACATCGCGGTCGGCGCGCGCTACCTTGAGAAGAAATACGGCCTCACCCGCATACTCATCGTCGATTTCGACCTCCACCACGGGAACGGCACACAGCACAGCTTTTATAGCGACAAGACGGTCCTCTACGTCTCCACGCACCAGTACCCGTATTATCCGGGGACAGGCTGGTACGACGAGGTGGGCAAAGGGGAAGGGAAGGGCTATACGGTCAACATACCTTTCGGCTACGGGATGAACGACGCCGATTACCTTTATGCCTTCAGGGAGATAGTCGATCCGGTGGGCCGGCAGTTCAAGCCGGAGATCGTGCTCGTCTCGGCGGGGTTCGACATCCACGCCAGGGACCCGCTGGGCGGGATGGCCGTCACGGAGCGCGGCTTCGCAGGGATGACGAAGACGCTCATGGGAATAGCGGCCGATTGCTGCGGCGGGAAGGCGCTCTTCGCGCTGGAGGGGGGCTACGACATCACGGCCCTCGCAAATTCCGTGCGGACCGTTATCCTGGAGATGAAAGGGACGCCGGTCTATGTTGCAGACGATGGGGGCGACGCGTCGGCTGCCGGGAGGCAGGCAGTCTCAACGGTAAAAGAGGCGATCAAGCCTTACTGGAAGCTCTAGCCCTTCCAGATGGTCTCCTTCAGCTCCTTGCCGACCTTGAAATAGGGGAGTTTCTTCCCCGGCACGTCGACGATGTCGCCGTTTTTCGGGTTCCTGCCTTTGTAAGGCTTGTACGAGCGCAGGGAAAAGCTGCCGAAACCCCTTATCTCGACTCTTTCCCCCTCGATGATCGCCTTCTTTATGCTATCTATAATCGTATCAACCACTATCTTCGCCAACTTCTGGTTGAGATTGATCTGCTCCGAAAGATGATTGACTATGTCGATCTTGTTCATTGACAAACCTCCCCCTGGCCTATGTATGCATTCCTGAATATGTTCAGGCCCTTCCCCGTGAAAGACGGGGAATAAATTCTATCTATATCTATGGCAAAGAAGCAAGAGGAAAATGCATTTTCCTCAAAATAGGCCGCCGGTCCTTTTACGACGCCCCGTAGCTGTGGAGTCCGGCAAGGATGAAGTTGACGCCGAGATAGGTGAAAATGACGCTCACGAAGCCGACGATCGCGAGCAGCGCGATCCTCCGCCCCTTCCATCCGGCCGTAAATCGGGCGTGGAGGAAAAGGGCGTAGACGATCCAGGTAATAAGCGACCACGTCTCTTTCGGGTCCCAGCTCCAGTAAGCGCCCCACGCGTAGTGCGCCCAGACTGCGCCCGTCAGGATGCCCGCAGTCAGCATGGGGAAGCCCACGACGACGGCCTGGTAGTTGAGCTCTTCCAGCCTGTCGCCGGGGATGCCCTTCGGCCCTATCAGGTAGAGAAGACCGGCCAGAAAGGAGATGGCGAAAGAGGCGTAGGCGATGAAGCAGGTGAAGACGTGCACGTGGAGCCAGTTGCTCTGGAGGGCCGGGATGAGCGGCTGGATATTCCTGTCCACCGACGGCGAGAGGGAGGCATAGCCCATAAACAAAAGCGCCGCGACCGTCGCCAGCATCGTTACAACGGGCAGCCGCAGCCGCTTTTTCATCAGTATCAGGATAAAGGCGATGCACCAGGCGAAAAAGATAAGGGACTCGTAGAAGTTGGACAGGGGGGCGTGGCCAATGCCGAGCCTGTAGGATTCGACCCATCGCGCAGCGAGGCCGACCGTGTGCAGCCCGAAGACTCCGTAGAGGAGGAGCCACATGGCCCGAAGGGCGGCCTCTTTCCTCGCGGCAAAGTAGACGAGGTGGATGAGGAAGAGGGCTAGATAGCCAAGGGTCACCACCCCGAGGATTTTATCGCTCCAAATCATGCGCCTTTTCCCTCCACTTCTCGAACTCCTCCCTGAACGCCTCCCTGTTCCTTGCCTGCGTCGCGGCGACAAGCACCCCTTCGGCAGTCTCAAGCAGGTAGATGCGCCTGTAGTGCATGAAAAAATTGGTGTAAAGGCCGAAGAGGATGAGGGCGAAGCCCGTCCAGACGACCCAGACGCCTGGGTCGCGGGCCACCTCAAGCCCGGAGTAAACCTCGCTGTCGATGCCCTTGAGCCGGACGGTGACGCCTGCCAGCTCTTTCTCGGCAAGCCTCGGGACGTCCCTCAGAAACCAGGCAGTCCGCGTCTGTCCGCCTTCGACGTAGGCGACCTGCACGCCGGGGCCGAAATTATGGACGGAGCGCTCGAACCTCATCGCCATGATCGCAAGATCGCCCTGCTTGTATACCCCGCCCTGGCCGAGCCTCACCTCCTGCCCCCCTACGTCGAATAAGAAAACTGGGTCCATGCCGTAGGTCGCCTGGTAGATGCTCGTACCCCTGTACGAGAAGGGGTGGTTGACCCGCACGTCCGCCTTTGCCGCCGTCTTCCCGTGGTCTACGATCTCTATGCGGCTTAAGTATTCCTTCGGCTCGCCGCCTGGGTAAAAGCTGACGGTGAAATCATCGAGCCTGATGGCGAACCCCAGATCGATCGGCGTGCGGCCGTCCCTTTTCATTGCCGCGTCCTTCGTCTCGCCCTTGCCGAGCGCGAGTGCGCCCCGGTAGCCGAACAGAAGGCCGATCAGGCTCCCCAAAAGGATGACGACGATGCTTGCGTGGATGATGTAGACGCCGTACCGCGCAAAACGGCCCTTTTCGAGGATGGCGCCCTGTCCCTCACGCCTCGCCCGGTATCCCGAAAAGAGCGCCTCGACCTCTCCGATCTTACGGTCTTTAAGGAAGAACCCGAAGGGCATGGCGGAGAGCGTCTTTTCGGATGGCAGCGTGCGGCTGCCGCCTTTGAAAAGCCCTCCGAGCCGCCGGAGCGTGCAGAGGATCAGGTTGAGGACGAAGAGGCCGGTAAGGCCGAAGAACCACGGTGCGTGGAAGACGTCGGCGAGGCCCGAGAGACGCAGGAATACCTGCCCGGCTTCCCCGTACCTCTGCGCGTATTCCTCGACTGCCGCCTGCTGAGGTATGAGCGTGCCGACGACGCAGACGACGGCAATCAGGGCGAGGAGGACTATCGTGAGCTTCACCGATGCAAGGGACGCATAGGCGCCCTTAGCGGCGGAGTCGGGGGGCCGCTTTTCACCCCCGGCAGACTTATTCTCTATCCCATCCATTGGACCCTGCACGCGCACCCACGCCTATTGACTCTATATTGTATGGCAGACCAACACCGCTTTCATAGGATTGTAACAGTGATTGCCATAAAATGCCAGCCCCCCTCTTACCAGGACTCCCCGGCCAGGCGCCAATACGGAAGCCGCTCGCGGCTGCGCGACGCCCGTCACTCGGCGACGACCTCCGCGCCTCGGCCCACCTGCGGGTCCCTGATCGTGAAGGCCAGGGGGACCGATATAAGGAAAAGCACGGCGATAAGAAAAAAGACGTGGTTGTAGGCCAGCATGCCCGCCTGCCTTCCGACCGCCCTCTCCAGAAGCCCAAGGGCCTCCATACCTGTCCCGGTCGCGCCCGCCCCGGTCGTAAAAACATGCGACAGGAGCCGCCCGATCACGCCCGTCGTGATGTCGTTATAACTTGTCACGTGCTCCACGAGTATCGCGCGATACCTGATCTCGCCCCTGGTGATGCAGGTGGCGGCCAGGGCGATGCCGACGCTCGCGAATACCTGCCTGATAACGTTGTAAAGGCCGGTCGCGGCCGTCATCAGGGGCTTCTCTATCGTCGATAGCACGGCGGTGCTCAGGGCCACGAATATGAGACCGAAGCCGATGCCCTGCAAAAATTGGGGGAAGAATATGTCCCAGTATCCCACGTCCAGGGAAAGGAGCGATAGGAAGTAGAACGAGACGGCGTTGATGAAAAGCCCCAGGGCTATAAGCAGCCGGGGCCCGGTCCTGCGGTACAGCCGTGCCGTGAAAGGCATCGCCAGGGCCATCGCGAGGCTCCTCGGCATAAGCGCAAGCCCGGCGTTGTAGGCAGGGTAGTCGAGGAGCTGCTCAAGGAAGAGAGGCAGGACGAAGAGGCTTGCAAAAAGGCCCAGGGAGAGAATGCCGCCCATGAAGCTGCCGGAGCTGAAATTGAGGTCCTTCAGGATCCGGAGGTTGACCGCGGGCCTTTTGGCGATCAGCTCCCTGATTACGAACAGGGTAAGGCCGGCGAGGGCGGCGACTGCCAGATATCGTATCATATCGGAGGTGAACCAGTCCTTCTGGTCGCCCTTTTCGAGCATGATCTGGAGCGACCCCAGCCCGGCGGCCATGAGGAACAGGCCCACCGCGTCTACGCTCCCCTTTTCCCGGACGAGGTAAGGGGGGTCTTCGATGAAGCGCATGATGAGCAGGATATTGACGATGCCGACGGGGACGTTTATATAGAATATCCAGGGCCATGAGTAGTTGTCGGTGAGCCATCCGCCGAGGGTCGGCCCGAAGGCGGGACCGAGGATGACGCCGAGGCCGAAGAGGCTCATCGCAGTTGCCTGCTCTTCCGTGGGAAACGTCTCCCGCAGCAGCGCCTGCGCCAAGGGTATGAGGGTCCCGCCCCCTATGCCCTGGAGGACGCGGAAGGCGACCATCGAAGACAGGTCCCAGGCAGTCCCGCACAGCATCGAAGAGCCCGTGAAGAGCATGACCGAGAAAAGGAAGAACCGCTTGCGCCCGAACCGGGAGCTCAAGAGCGCAATGATCGGCATGACGATGACGTTCGATAGGATGTAGCCCGTCGAGACCCATGCGATCTCCTCGACCGAGGCGCCCAGGGCGCCGCGCATGTGGGGCAGGGCCACGTTAACGATGCTCATGTCGAGGGCGGCCATCAGGGCCCCCGTCATCACCGTCGCGGTCACGAGCCATTTGTGGGATTTGTGCGCGCTGTCCACGGGACCTATCGCCCGGACAGCTTCAAGCCCGTTTTCCGGCTCACGTCAACGGTTGGCGTGACGGAGAGGCCGGGCCATAAGGGATGGCGGGGGTCGAACGGGGAGTCCACCAGGATCTTCACGGGGAGCCGCTGGACGACCTTCACGAAGTTGCCCGTCGCGTTCTCCGGTGGGAGCAGGCTGAAAACGGCGCCGGTGCCGGGCTGAAGGCTGTCAACATGTCCCCGGAAGACGATGCCGGGGTATGCGTCAACCTTTATCTCGACCGGCTGGCCGACGGCCATCTTTCCCACCTGCGTCTCCTTGTAATTGGCTACGATCCAGGTGTCCTGCTGCACGATAGCGAGGAGGGCCTGCCCCGGCTGCACGTACTTGCCCGGATCGACGTTCTTCTTGGCGATCCTCCCGGGGACGGGCGCGACGAGGGTCGTCCGCTTTACGTTCAGGTCCGCAAGCCTGTGCGTAGCCTCGGCTTGCCTGATCCTGAAGTCCTGGGTGGAGAGCTTGCCCTTGGCCGCCTCTATCGCCTCTACGGCCTCCCCGACGGCGGAAGCGGCCGCTTCCTTCCTGGCACGGGCCACCGCCAGGCGCGATTCGACGTGGTCGTACTGGCTCCTTGTAGCCGCGTCCTCCCTTACGAGCCGTTTGTACCGGTCGAAGTCCTTTTCGGCGAGGGCCTGCTCCGCCCCGGCAGCCGCGAGGTTCGCCTGCGCCTGGTCGAGGGCCTTCTGCCTTTGCTTGAGGGACGCCTGAAGCTCGGCCTTTTCCGCTACGAGGGTGGAAACCGCCTGGCCCCTCTCTTTCGCCGTGTCCGAGTAGTCCTGCGGGAAGATATCGAGCAGGGGGGCGCCGGCCTTCACGTACTGGTTGTCTGTGATGTAGACGGTGACGACCCTCCCCCTTATCTCCGGCGCGACGGGCACTATCGTGCCTGTGACGTAGGCGTCGTCCGTGCTTTCGTGGGAAAGGGAGTAGACGAGATAATTTGCCCCGACGATAAGGCCCGCCAGGACCGCCGCCGCCGCTATGCCTCTTAAGGCCCGCTTTTTCGTTTGTCCGTTCACCGATTCCGCCTCATTTGTCGTATTCGTCCTTCAGGTTCTCTCCCAGGGCGTAAAGGTAGCCCGCCTCCGAGCGGTAGTAGTCGTAGACGGCCCGGTGATAATTCGTCTCGGAAAGGGCGCGCAGGGCGATAGCGTCCGTCACGTCCCGCGCGATGCCCGTGCCCTCCGCATACTTGACCCTGGTGATCCTCAGGTTCTCCTCCGCCTGGGAGAGGGCGCCTGAAGCCACCTTGATCGCCTCGCTCGCGTTCACCGCGTCGAGATAGTGCTTCTCGACCTCAAGGCCGATGTCGTCAGTCAGTTTTTTGCGCTCGATGCGGAGCCGGGACCCGGCCGTCTGCACTTTCTGGATCGCGGCATTCGTGCTTCCGCCGCTCCAGAGGTTCAGGCTCATCAGGAAGAGCACCGCTGCATTGTTCTCGTAGGTCAGGTATTTGTTCTTCGTGTAGTCATACTCCCCCTGGGCGATGAACTTGGGCAGGTACTCGGCCTTCCGCGCCGTCTCCTCGTACGCGAGGGCCTTGAGCGTAGCGTCGACGATCTTCAGCTCAGGCCGCTGACTTTCCGCAGTCGCTATCGCCCCGTCGTACGGCGGCATCTTCGCGTAAGGCCTCGTCACCTCGACCACTTCGACGGGACTCGAAAGCGGCCTCGTGAGCATGTTGTTCACCCTGGCCCCGTTTATCCGCCTGGTGTTCTTCGCGTTCAGGAGCTTCCGCTTGGCGTCTGCGAGCCGCACCTCCGCCTGGAGCAGGTCGTTCCTCGTGATCAGGCCGTTTTGCAGGAGGTTCTTGGCCACCTCCGCGTGCGAGGCGAGGGCCTCTAGCTCCCTTTCCGCGACGGCGATCACCTTCTCCGATTCGAGAACGTCGAAGTAAAGGGTCGTGAAGGCGAGGGCGATCTCGTTCCTGACCCTTATCGTGTCGAGCCGCTTCGTGTCCTCCATCAGCCGCGCGGACTTGTACAGGGAGCTGACCCCGCCGAAATCGTAGAGGATCTGCTGGATCACGAGCTGGTAGGTATAGAAGCTTTTTTCAGAGGTCTGGGCGACCAGCGAGCCGGCACGCAAGCCCGGCTGGTTTTCCAGAAAGGTCTGGGCGTATGAGGTATTGACGCTCGGCAGCAGCTTCGACCTGGCGATGACCGTGTCTTCATGGGACATCTTCTCTTCCTGCTGCTTGATCCTGATGACGCGGTTTTCCGCCGTTACTATCTTCAAGCCGTCGAGAAGGGTGAGCGGCTCGGACCGCGCCGGCAAGGGCATGAAGAAGACGATGATTGCGATCACTGCGACGGCCGCGAAGGCCCACGGCCGCATCGCTACCTTACCCCCTGAAAGCATCCCCTTGGCATCTCCTTATAAAAACACGCCCCCTATAGGCCGGGGCCGCGCGGGGTACGCCGGGCGGCCGGGAACTGCCCGTCCCCTTTCTTATCCCCGGCACGCGTCCGTTTCCCCGCCTGTCTCTTTTTGGCTCAGAAAGGTCAGGACCGAGCGCCACAGCGTATCCCGCGATGCGGCGAGGTCCACCGTACCGGCAAAGGCGTTAAAGACAGCCCCTTTCAGCACGCAGAGGATGAAGAGGGCCGCGTCCCCGCAGTCTGCCGCCCCGAATATCCCCAGTTCTACGCCCCTGCGGATGATCCCGGCAAGGAACTCCTTCTGAAATCTGAAAAATCCGGTCCTGAACGGCCTGGCAAACTCCAGGTCGTAGTCCTTGAACTGGAGCGAGATAGTCTGCTTTCTGGAAGCCGTATATTCGAGATGGTTCTCGATGTAGCGCCGGATCGCAACAGCGGGCTCCTCGCGCTCCAGCTCCCGTATGCCTTCCTTATACAGCCTCATCCCTTCCTCCAGGGCCTCGAGGTAAAGCTGTTCCTTACTCCCGAAATACGGGTAAAGCCCGCCGACCGCCACGCCGGCGAGCCGGGCGATCTCCCTGACGGTCGCCCCCTTATAGCCCTTTTCCGCGAATACCTGTCTGGCTGCCGATAAGATGTTTCCTTTTACCAATGGCGACGGTTGCCTGCTCATTAATGAACACCTGTTCACGGTAAGTTAGCAAAAAAACGGCCGAAGGTCAATAGCATTGCGCCTTATATGCGGCCGGGATTTTTTTCCGCATAGCGCGATTCCGCAGAGGCGCGAGTCCAAGCCCGGAGGAGTCCGACCGTCTTTCCGCTCTATCAACGGGTTGCGATGATCGTGAAGACAGGTTTGACACCCCACCCCCGTTGTGCTACAAATTGCGATGCTGGTCACGAGCATAGGAAGCCTGCCCTTTACGGACGTGGAAAAGGCGCTCGACGCGGTCTTTGCGAGCTGCCCCGAGGCCCCCTTCTGGCCGCAGTTGCCTAAGCGCTCCTTCCTCGAAGACATGTACGTCCAGGGCCTCGAAGGCGTGCCCGCCCTGACGACGGACGCAGGGAAGGGCGCGGTCTACATGGACACCCGCAAGACCGAAGGGATAGAGCGGTTTTACGAGGACGTAGCGAGCGCGAACATCGGGGCCTTCGCCGTATCGCAGGACGCGGCGCCGGGGTTTTACGGGCTGCTCGAAAGGCTCAAACGCGCCGGCGGGCGCGTCAGGCTCGTCAAGGGGCAGATGAGCGGCCCCTTCACGCTCGGGATCGGCCTGAAGGACGAGAACGGAAAACCCATCATTTACAACGACGCCTATTTCGATATCATCAAGAAGGCGCTGCGCATGAAGGCGGCCTGGATGATCGATGCGATAAGGCGCGCCTGCCCCGGCACGGAAGTGGTCATTTTTTTCGACGAGCCTGCGATGGTCTCCCTCGGCTCCGCCTACGTATCGGTCTCGCGGGAGGCGGCCACGGCGATGATCGACGAGGTGATCGAAGGCCTCGACGGGCGCATAGGGGTCCATTGCTGCGGCAATACGGACTGGCCCGCGCTGCTCACGAGCGGCCTCGACATCATCAATTACGACGCCTTCAACTTCATGGAGACGCTCTTCTATTTTCCCCGCGAGCTTTCCGGTTTCCTGGCTAGGGGGGGCAGGGTGGCGCCTGGGATCGTGCCTTCCCTGGCGGAAGGACTTGCAGGCGCCGATGTCTACGGCCTCGCCAGGTCGCTGCGCGCGTTCGAGGGCCGGATGGCGGATGCGGGCTTCCCTCCCGATGCGGACGAGATCGTAACGACTGCCTGCGGATTGGGCTCCTTGGGCGAGGCGGAGGCATACCGGGCGCTTGACCTACTCAAAAACCTCCCCGACGCAGTAAGAACGCTCGATAAAGGCTGAGCCGTCCCATGCCCTGGTCGATCATAGCGGCGGTCGCGGCGGGGTTTGCGGCCGGGCTTGCCGTCTCTTTCCTCTTCAGGATATACCGGACGAAAACTGCCGGAGAGCTTGCGGAAGAACTGTTCGGCCGGCACGACGCGGAGCGCAGAAGGGACGCAGAGGCCGTCGTCGAGCACGTGAAGGCGAGCTTCGGGAGCCTCTCCCTGGAGGCCCTCTCGAAGTCGACCGAAGAGTTCCTAAAGCTCGCGAAGACGCACCTCGAGTCGGAGCGGCAGGCGAACGTGCGCGAGCTTGAGGCGCGCAAGGACCTGATCGACCAGGAGCTGCGCAAGATGGCGGAGGAGGTCGATAACGTCGGCAGGCTCATGAGGGAGCTCGAAAAGGACAGGGTCGAAAAGTTCGGGGAGCTGACGAAGCACCTCCAGCTCGCGGGGGAGCAGACCGCGCTCCTCGCGGGCACTACGGCAAGCCTCAAAGAGGCCCTGGCGGGCACGAAGGCCCGGGGGCAATGGGGGGAGCGCATGGCCGAGGACATCCTGCGCGCCTTCGGCTTCGTCGAGAACGTCAACTACCTGAAGCAGAAGACGATCCAGGGGGCGGGCGGAAGGCCGGACTTCACCTTCCTCCTGCCGCGCGGCCTGCGCCTCAACATGGACGTCAAGTTCCCCTTCGACAACTACATGCGCTTCCTCGACGCGGAAGCGGAAGGCGAAAAGGCGCGCTTCAGGGCCGAGTTTTTGAGGGACGTGAAGGCGAAGATTAAAGAAGTGGCGACGAGGGACTACATCAACCCGGAGCAGGAGCACCCTCGACTGCGCGCTCCTTCTCATCGCCAACGAGCAGGTCTACGCCTTTATCCAGGAGCAGGACAGCCGCGTCCTCGAAGAGGCGCTGCGGCAGCGCGTCATCTGCTGCTCGCCGATCACGCTTTTCGCGGTCCTCGCAGTCATCAGGCAGGCAGTCGATGCCTTCTCCATGGAAGAGACGTCGAACGAGATACTCTCCCTTCTTGGCGGCTTCAAGAAGCAGTGGGACGAGTTCCTGAAGCGGCTTGCCGGGATGGGCAAGAGGATAGGCGACCTGCAGAAGGACTTCGAGGCGCTGAGCGGCGTGCGGCGCAGGCAGCTTGAGCGGCCCCTCAACAGGATAGAGGAGATCAGGAACGAGCGGGGGCTGACCGCTGCGCCGGCGCCGGAGGCGGCAGGCGGCGAAGAGGAGGACGAAGGGCCTGCCACCTCGTGATGCCTTTGTCCTGCGCCCTTTTTCGGGGCTTTTAGATTGCTTGACAAAGATTGGCGATATCATTAACTTATAGTGTGTCTCTATGGAAGCGCTGACGCCAAGGGAAAAAAGGGTCCTTGACCTGATAATGACGAGCTATATCGCCTCGGCGGAGCCGGTCGGGTCGAGGACGCTGTCGGCGCTGGTCAACAGCAAATGGAGCTCCGCCACCATCAGGAACGTCATGGCGGACCTGGAGGAGCAGGGCTTCCTCTACAAGCCCCATGTCGTCGCGGGAAGGGTGCCGACGGGAAAGGCCTTCCGCTATTACGTGAACACCCTCCTTGTGCCCGGTTCCCCCGGCAAGCGCGATCTGCACGCCCTCGAAGGGCTGACGGCCCACCGCTATTCGCACGTCGAGGAGATCATGGGGGACGCCTCCCGGATGCTCGCAAACCTCTGCAAGTACACGGGGATCGTCGTCGAGCCGAAGATAAACTTCATGCTCTTCAAGGAGGTCGAGTTCGTCAAGCTCTCGAAGAACACGATCCTCGTCCTGTTCGTAACGTCTGCGGGGATGGTCCACACGCGCCTCGTCAATACCGAGGACGATCTGCCGCTGGAGCTTTTGAGCGGCATGAGGGGCTACATGAACGAGCGGTGCGAGGGCCTGCCCTTTTACGACCTGAGAAAGCAGATATTCGCCGATATGGCGAAGGACAAGGAGGCGTTCCACAGGCTGATGGGGAAGGTCGTCGACGTCCTCGAAGGGATCATGGCCGAGGAAGGGGCGAGGGAGGTCTACCTGGAGGGCACATCCAGGTTTATAGGCGTCCCGGAGCTGTCCGACATAACGAGGCTCAAGGAGCTCTTCCAGGCCTTCGAGAAAAAGGGGAAGCTGCTGAGCCTCCTCGACAGGAGCATGGAGCAGGCAGGCATCAGCGTCATCATAGGGGCCGAGACGGAAGTGAGGGAGATGAGGGACATGAGCATCATCACCTCGCCCTACGGCATCGACCAGAACAACCAGGGCGTGCTCGGGGTGATAGGCCCCCTGCGCATGAACTACTCGAGGATCATACCGATAGTCCACTATACGGCCCAGGCGGTAACGGATCTGCTCAGGATCATGTGAGGGTTGGGATGGAAGACAAGGAAAAAGAGAAGCACGTGCATGTACATACCGAAAGCGGGAAGGGCGCAAAGGAAGAGCCCCACGAGCCGGAGCACGAAGGGGATAAGAAGAAAAAGAAGAAGGAAGAGGGCATCGAAGAGCTGAAGGCGGCCTGCCTTGAAAAGGAGAAGGAGATAGGGGAGTTGAAGGAGAGGCTCCTTTACCAGCAGGCCGATTTCGAGAACTTCAAGAAGCTGAAGGCGAAAGAGAAGCAGGACGTCCTCCGGTTCGGGAACGAGACGCTCATCAAAGAGCTTTTGCCCGTCATCGACAACCTGGAAAGGGCCATCGAGCACGCGGGCAAGACCGAAGAGGCGAAGGCCATCGCCGAAGGCGTCGCCCTTACCCTCAACGGGTTCCTCAAGGTGCTTGAGAAGTTCGACGTGAAGCGCGTCGAGGCGATCGGCCGGCCCTTCGACCCGAACCTCCACGAGGCCGTCTACCAGGAAGAGAAGGAAGGGGCCGAGCCGGGGACGGTCACCGGCGAACTCCAGAAGGGCTACGTGATGGACGGCAGGCTGCTGCGCCCCTCCATGGTATCCGTTGCGAAGAAGCCTGAAACGGAGTAAGATATTGCACTATTATGGCCAAAGACTACTACGAGATACTGGGCGTTTCCAGGAACGCGACCGATGACGAGATAAAGAAGGCGTACCGCAAGCTCGCCCTCGAACACCATCCCGACCGCAACCAGGGCGACCTCGAAGCAGAGGAAAGATTCAAGGAGATAAACCAAGCGTACGAAGTGCTGGGCGACGCCGACAAGCGGGCGGGCTTCGACCGCTTCGGCACGGCGGACGCAAGGGGCGGCTCGTACGACTTCGGCTTCACCCGGAACTTCGACGACATATTCGGCGACCTTTTCAACGACTTCTTCGGGCAGACCCAGCGCAGGCGGACGCGCAGGGGGGACGACCTTCGCTACAACCTCGAGATCGAGTTCGAGGAGGCCGTCTTCGGGGTCGAGAAGGAGATAGAGATACCCCACGACGTGCGCTGCGACGCGTGCAAGGGGACGCGCGTCGAGCCGGGCTTCCAGCCCGTGATCTGCCGGGCGTGCGGCGGCAAGGGGCAGGTCCGCTTCTCGCAGGGCTTCTTCACGATCAACAGGACGTGCGAGCAGTGCGGCGGCGAAGGCCGCATCATCAAGGACCCGTGCAAGAAATGCAGGGGCAAGGGGACCGTCAGGGCAAAGAAGACCCTGAAAGTCAGCGTGCCGCCCGGCGTAGATAACGGCACCCGTCTTAAGATGCGGGGGGAAGGGGCGCAGGGGCAGCAGGACGCCTTCGCCGGCGACCTCTACGTCGTGCTCACGGTGAAGGAGCACCCCGTTTTCGAGAGGCAGGGGGACGACATTTACGTGCACACGGAGGTCGGCTTCCCCACGCTCTGCCTCGGCGGGGAGATCAGGGTGCCGGTCCTCGGCGGGGAGATGGGCTTGAAGATACCGCCCGGGACGCCGCCTGAGAAGGTATTCAGGCTGAAGGGCCACGGCGTCCCGAAGACGAACGGCTACGGCAAGGGCGACCAGTTCGTCCAGCTCCACATAGCGGTCCCGAAAAGCGTCACCGACAGGCAGCGCGAGCTCCTTGAGGAGCTGGCGAAGGAGCTCCAGAACGGCGACGGCGCCCCCCATTCTGCCGGCTTCAAGCAGAAGTTCAGGGAGTTCTTCGACTGGAAGGAAGTCTAACCGGGCGGCAGTCGGCTAAAAGCGTTAAAACTGCTAAACCAATGCTCTCGTGCGGCTGGACTCGCGACGCTGGCGGACCATCCGCATGCACGGTGGCGCCTTTTCAGCAAGCCCTTTACCGTGCGGGTACCCGGCAAGCCGACTTTGAACTGATAGGGCGGGGCGGCGAACTGCTCGCCTTGCGCCCTCCGACGTACCGACGTACGCCTCCGGTCAGCAAGGCTCCCATTTCATCCGCACAATCACGATTCCTGGAGGCACTCCCCGGGCTCGCCAACGCACACGTTCATAGTAAGATCGAGTCTTCATACCCGTACTCTAGCTCACTGTAAGCCGAGGCCCGCCCCAAGCCGCAACCGCCGCAATCGTATAAAGCGCATTTATAAGGCGGCGGTAAGAGCGGGCTGTACGGTATTCATGGTGATGCACTAAAAGTGTAAGGTCACTTTTGGGGTCAGGTCTTGTAATTTGCATTGTCGGGTGCTATGCTTTCTCTATGGCTCGCCCCTTGAGAATTGAGTATCCCGGAGCACTGTACCACGTAACCACCAGGGGAAACGCCCGTGAAGCTATTTTCTTTGATGACAGAGACAGGCTCCGTTTCCTTTCTATCCTCTCTCATGTTGCCGAAGATTGTCGGTGGATCTGTTACGCTTTTTGTCTTATGTCCAATCATTACCATGTTCTCATCGAGACGACTGAAGCCAATCTCTCAGCTGGGATGCGTGAATTAAACGGCGTTTACACCCAGGCGATAAATCGACGACATGGCCGTTCAGGGCATATATTTCAGGGACGTTTCAAGGCAATTCTTGTTCAGAAGCAGGGTCATCTTCTGGAACTTTGTCGCTACATCGTTCTGAATCCGGTGGGAGCGGGGATGGTGGAGTCGCCGGACGCCTGGCCGTGGAGCAGTTTCGGTTCGACGGCAGGACTTGCAGCAAAGCCCAATTTCCTCTCCATTGATTGGATTCTCGCTCAGTTTTCGGATTCACGCTCAAGAGCGATGCGGCTGTACCGGAGGTTCGTTCTATCAGGTATCGGCAAGGAATCTCCCTGGAAAAACCTCCAAGCAGGCCTTTTTCTCGGCTCGACATCCTTTGTTGATGGCATCAAAGATTCTATCCGGGCAACGTCGTCAGAAATCCCCAAGCGACAACGTCACGCTGTAAGGCCGTCTCTTGCGGCTATTATTCCGTCTCCGTCCGGCGCAACAGATGAAGACATCATCGTTGCGCGTCGGCATGGTTACTCGCTGTTGGAGATTGGCAACCATCTGTCCCTTCACTATGCTACCGTGTCGAGAAGGGCTAAGCGCGGAAGAAGAGAGGATGACGAGCAAGATGCAAGAAACAAGACCTGACCCCGACCATGCCGACCATGCGTGACCCCGACCATGCGTTGATCTGTTCGTATCACCCTGCGCCCGTTCTGCTATGGATTGCCAGAGGATTCTATGTGTTGCAACGGCTAAAGGGATGTGTTAGATTTTGATATTCAACGGAGAAATTTGTACCGTTACAAGCTGTACATATAGGCGTAAACTTCTTTGAGGAGGAATCAAGATGGGACGAAAGGTGTGTACATCGGCAAGGGTAATACGTTCAGGGGAAGTAAAGGGTTCTGTCCGTATGCCTTTAACGAACAAGGAAATCAACAGAAACACCAAGACCGTTGTGTCTCTTGGGTTAAGGGCACTGTCCGCTAGCGCAAAAAAAGTATGAGATCCACTGGTTAGCCGCCTTGGCGATCTCTGGTACAATCGCACTCATCTTTGACTTCGATGATACTCTTGTTTCCGACTCTACTACTGCCCTTCTAAGAAAATACGGTATAGATCCTGACATTTTTTGGAAAAAAGACCTAAGAGCCCTTATCAATGACGGTTTCGATCCCGCGCTGGGATTCTTGAAACTTCTTCTTGACAACATAGGGCCTGATCGTCCTTTCGGAAGGCTAACTAACGAGGATTTACGTGCATTCGGTGCAACACTGGATTCGGCTTTCAAGCCTGGGTTACCGGAGTTGTTTTCCGATCTTAGGTCCATTGTTGGTGAGTTTCGGATTATCTCCATCGAGTTCTACATTATATCAGGGGGTCTTCAGGCTATTATTGAAGGAAGCCAGATCGTGAAGGATAACTTCTCAGCTGTGTATGGGTGTACCCTCGACGAGGAGGGGGATCCTCCCGCTATTTCGAGCGTCAAGCGGGCAATCAATTTCACAGAAAAAACTCGATATATATTCGAGATAAACAAGGGGCTTGCTCCAGAAGAAACGCGCAAGAATCCTTATTTAGTCAATAAAGACGTTCCCGAAAAGAAACGTGCGATTCCGTTCAGAAACATGATTTACGTCGGGGATGGTTTAACCGATATTCCGTGTTTCTCACTGTTAAGAAGGCTTGATGGAACCTGCTTCGGTGTTTTCGACCCTAAAGATAAGTCGAAAGCCAAAACCGCCCTCATAGACATTCTGAAGCCTCAACGCGTAATATCAATGCACTCGCCCGAATACGGCCCGGATGACGATCTCGGAGCTTTACTGCGTGCAGCAGTATCGAACATCTGCAGCCGAATTGTGGTGGAACAGCAGACAGCTTAATATCTGAACAGCAGCGTTCCCCGCCAGCAGTGTTGTCATGCCTGATCTAACATCCCCAACAATCGATACACTACCACCCGCTCTTGCCGCCGCCTTATAATATGCTCTTTATTCCGTTAGCGGCGGCCGGCTCCGGAGGAGCGCCTGAAGGAATCGATGATAGGCAGATGCACTGTGAGACGTGTCGGCCGGAGATCGTACATACGTACATCGGAGGCCACACGGCGAGCAGGGCGCCGCATGGCGCGATTCTGAACAGGCGCGAGTCCAAGCCCAGAGGAGTCCGACAGTTTTTCAGCCTCCGCAACAAACGCCGGGTTCAGTACCGTCGTCGCTTTGTCTGCCCCCGTCGCCCCCGGCGCAGCGCCGCAACGGCCCGCACGCCTACCGGCGCAACGAGCATCGCCATCGCCAGCAGCAGAAACCAGTCCCCGTACCGCACATAGACCGTCTCGCCGTCCCGCAGGCCGAAAGTCCCCCGCAGCACCGCAGTCTCGAACAGGCCCGTCTCCGCCGTGGTCCGCCCGCGCGGGTCGATGATCGCGCTCAGGCCCGTGTTCGCCGCCCTCAGCACGTACCGGTCGGTCTCTACCGCCCGGAAGATGTATGCCGCGTAATGCTGGTAGGGGGCGGAAGACCTGCCGAACCAGGCGTCGTTCGTGATGTTGACGAGGACCTGCGCGCCCCTTCTGACCGTGTCGCGCGTGATGTACGGGAAGACACCCTCGTAGCAGATGAGCACGCCTATCCTGCCTGCATCCGTCCGTATCGGGTCATGGGACGGGCCTGGAAAGAAGTCGCCGACTGCGACGCTGATGTTCGCCAGGAAAGGAAAATAGTCGGCAAGGGGCGTATACTCGCCGAAGGGGACGAGGTGCGTTCTTCGAGTAAGGATTGAAGACCTCGCCGTCTTTCCCGATCGCGTAGGCCGTGTTGTAATAACGTCCCCTCGCGTCCCTCGATATCGTGCCGAAGAGCAGGGTGTTGCGGCACGCCTCCGGGAGGGTGCGGATTGCGCCTGCCGTCCGGTCCGGGTCGAAGACGAAGGGCATCGCGGTCTCAGGCCATACGACGAGGTCGGAAGGCCGTGAATGGAGGAGCGTCAGGTTGGCGTACTTGTTGATCGTCGCCGTCCTGTACGCCTCGTCGAACTTGAGGTCCTGGCGGACGTTGCCCTGGACGATGGCCGTCCGCATGTCGCCCTTCACGGGCTCCGACATCCGGTAGAAGCCGAAGGCGAGGCAGGCGGCGAAGAGGCAGGCTGATGAGCGCGCCGTAGGCTAGGGGTAAGCGCCTCCGCGCGAGGACCATATATATCAGGCAGTTCACCGCGACGATCAAAAACGAGATGAAATATGTCCCTGCGATTGAGGCCGCCTGCACGATGGGCAGGAAGTTGTACTGCGAATGGGCGAGGAAGGACCAGGGGAAGCCCGAAAGCATGACCCCGCGCAGGTATTCGAGGAGCGCCCAGGCGGGAGGTGCGCTTGCGGCGATGGGTATGCCGAGGCGGTCTCGCAAAAAGCCGGCAAGCCACGCGAAGGAGGCCGTAAAAAGTGAGAGGTAGAGCACGAGAAGGAGCATCGTCGCTACGGCAAGGGGCATGGCGGATCCCCCCGAACCTGTTCATGGCGACGACCACCCAGTAGACGAGGCCGACGTATGAGACGACTCCGCAGACGAACCCGTTGGCGAAGTTGGCACGCCCCCTGCCCGGCGCTAGGGCGAAGAAAAGGGGCACGAGGGCGATGTATGCGAGATAGAACTGTCCGAGACGGCGGCTGGCAGACGACGAGGAGCGCGCCCGAAAGGACGGCGAGGCGGCTAGCGGCCGATATCTTTATATGCAGGAAGTCCCGTAACATACCCCATAGCCTTCCTCTCCCTGTACCGCATCCTGCGCGCCTCCGGTCCGCCCTTTTCGTGGTCGAAGCCGAGCACGTGAAGAAGCCCGTGGACGATGAGGGAGAAGAGCCTTTCGTAAAAGGGCAGGCCCGCGCCGGCCGCCTCAATCTGTGCCTGCTCCACTGAGATGATGAGGTCGCCCGCGACCTCGCAGGAAAAACCGTCGAGGTAGGAAAAGGAGATCACGTTCGTGGGCGCGTCCTTCCCGAAGGACTTCCGGTTGAGCGCCGCGATCTTCTTGTTGTCCGTAAAAAGGATGCTCAGGTCCCTATCCCGCAGCCCTGAATAGGCGAGCAAATCCTCTGTTATGCTTTTTAGCCGTTTTCTGTCCAGCCTCAACAAGCCTTGGGAATTTCTTATCAGCACCGTCATCGTCGGTCCTCTCGGGGTACTCTATCCGCTGGTGGAAGATGCCTATCAGGATAGTGATGAAGCTCTTCTGGATGGCGTGGAGGTCCTTGAGCGTCAGCTCGCACTCGTCGAGCTGGCCGTCTAAGAATATCTGCTCGATGATGTTCTGGACGTGGGTCTCTATCCTCTTGGGGCTCGGGTCCTCCAGCGTCCTCGACGCCGCCTCCACCGCGTCGGCGAGCATGACTATCCCCGCCTCCTTCGTCTGCGGCTTAGGCCCCGGGTACCTGAAGTCCTTCTCCTCGATGGCGGAGAGCTCCGGCGTCCTCCATGTCCTTCGCCCTCTTGTAGAAAAAGCTCACCAGGCTCGTCCCGTGGTGCTGCTGGATGATCTCGTAGATCTTCTTCCCGAGGCGGTATTCCTGGGCAAGCTCCACCCCTTCCTTGACGTGGGAGAGGATGATGAGGCTGCTCATGCTGGGCGACAGGTTCCTGTGGGCGTCCTCATCCCTCCTGTTCTCGATGAAATAATGGGCCATCTTCATCTTGCCGACGTCGTGGTAGTACGCGGCGACCCGCGTCAGGATGGGATGGGCGCCGATGCTCTCCGCAGCGACCTTGCACAGGTTGCCGACAAGGATACTGTGGTGGTAGGTGCCCGGGGCGGAGACCATCATCTGCTCGAGCAGGGGGTGCTCAAGGTTGGCGAGCTCGAGGAGCTTGAAGTTCGTCGTGTAGTCGAAGGTGTGCTCGATGAGGGGAAGCAGCCCGGCAGTCATGAGGCTGCGCTTACGCCTCCAAGGAGGAGGAGCGTTATCTTAAGGGGAAGGTCCGTCAATGGATGTCCGAGCAGAAGATGGAAGAAGAAGACGACGAAGGACATGGCGACCGCCGCGAAGAAGCCCGCGCCGAGCATCGTCGAGCGCCTTTCGACCTGGCCGGAGAAATAGGAGGCCACGAGGTTGCCTAAGAATGCATAGATGAAGACGGGCAGGGCGTTCCCGTTCCCGACGGTCAGCGCCACGGCGACCGCTAGGATGGTTGAAAAAACGAGGACCGCCTCCGAATAGAGGACAATCCTCATGACGATGCCGAAAAGGAAGAGGGGGAATATGTAAAAAAGGAGCGTCGCGTAGTCCGGCGCGAAGCGCTCGAAGGCGATGAACGAGACCTTGAGCAGAAGGACCGTGAAGACCGTGAGGGACGCGGAGAAGATGAAGTCCTTCCCGGAGAGGCGGAATTTCTTGATGTTCCTGTCGGCGAACTCGATAATGATCGTTATGAGCGAGAAGAATAGGAGGAAAAGGAAGAACGCCTGGCGCGTGAACGGCGTCCTCCGGTGCTCAAGCTCCGCCAGGGCGGCCAGCTTCTCGTTGTCCTCGCGGCTTACCTTCTCGCCTTCCCTGACGATCACCTCCCCCTTCTTTACGGCCGCCCCCGACGCGGAGACTACGTAGTCGGCGCTCGACCGTATCGTCCTGGTCGCGATGTCGCCTACCTGGTAGTGTTCGGGCAGAAGCGGGAGCTTTACGTTCGCCAGGGCGGCCAGGATGAGGGAAAAACCGACGATGATGAGGTATTTTCTCAGCGCGGGACGCGAGGGAGGTTTGTCCTTTTCGGTCTTCATGTCTTGCTCCTTTCCGCCGCAGCCCTCTTTTCGTAGGCCCTGATGATCTTCTGCACCAGAGGGTGCCTTACCACGTCCTTCTCCGTAAAATATACGAACTGCAAGCCTTTAATGCCTTTGAGGATGGTCTGTATCTCGACGAGGCCCGACGAGCGCTTTTCCGGCAGGTCGATCTGCGTCACGTCGCCGGTGATGACCGCCTTCGACGAGAAGCCGAGACGGGTGAGGAACATCTTCATCTGCTCGGACGCCGTGTTCTGCGCCTCGTCGAGGATGACGAAGGCGTCGTTGAGCGTCCTGCCGCGCATGAAGGCGAGGGGCGCTATCTCAAGCGCGCCCTTCTCGATGAGCCGGCCCGCCCTGTCCATATCGACCATGTCGTAAAGGGCGTCGTGAAGGGGCCTTAGGTAAGGGTTTACCTTCTCGTACATCGTCCCCGGCAAAAACCCCAGCTTCTCGCCCGCCTCTATCGCCGGCCGCGTCAATACTATCCGCGAGACTTCCTTGTTGAAGTAGGCGGCCAGGGCCATCGCCATAGCGAGGTACGTCTTGCCCGTCCCGGCCGGGCCTATGCCTATCACGATGTCGTGCTTCCGTATGGCCTCGACGTAGGCCTTCTGGTTCCTCGTTTTCGGGATGACGACCTTCCGCGACGGCGGGATGTATATCTGGTCCTGATAAAGCTCGTCGACGCCTTTCTGCGTGTGGGCTATGTAGCGGACCGCGTGGTCGATGTCGGACGGGTTTATGGGAAAGCCTTTCTTGACCAGCCCGGCAAGCTCGTGGATCACCTTGCTCGTGTTCTCCACCTCTTTCCGCTTCCCGATGAGGGTGAGGTGGGTCCCCCTGACGCTCGTCCTGACATCGAAATACTTTTTGAGGTATTTTATGTTCTCGTCGCGGGGGCCGAACAGGTTGCGGGCTAGGTGCGTGTCGTCAAAGGAGAGCTGCACTACCTCTTCTTCAGTTTTCTCTTCCAATAAGTCTTGGCGGACCTCCATATTTGGATTTGTGGTAGTATTATAACACAAGACCGTGCTGCATTAAAGATGCAGCACGGTCTTGTGGGCATATGCGCATATGCGGCCGGGATATTTCCGCGCCTTTCGTGTCGTTCTTCTAGGCGCGGCTCCTCACATACGCAAAAAGTATGCTGCGTCGCGCGCCGTCGAAAAACAACCCGAAATCCATCGAAAATCTCTCCGGCCGCCGGCCCTTCAGGGCATTATAGATTTGCCACGATTTATGAATAGTATCGCCAGTGGTCGGCAGGAGGTACTTTTTAACGGGATACCGGTCCAAGGAGCACGAATAGATTGACTACGGCATAACTGCCTTGTTATTATAGGCAAATGTTTCAGAGCCGAGAGATAGCGAACAAATTCTTATCATCCGAGAAAGTGGTGTTGTTTCCGGGAGGCTGCCTCGACTTAATCAAAACCATTCCTGATGAGTCCCTATCTCTGGTCATCACATCGCCACCATACAACATAGGGAAAGAGTACGAAAAGAGGTTGAAGCTGGCAACCTACCTTGAGCAGCAGGCTGCCGTTATTCGGGAGTGTGTACGATGCCTCTCGCCTAAAGGCAGTATTTGCTGGCAGGTCGGTAACTACGTTGATGACGGGGCCATTGTACCGTTGGATACAGTGCTGTATCCGATCTTCACTGGTTTGGGTCTCAGAATGAGAAACCGGATAATCTGGCACTTTGAACATGGCCTCCATTGCAGCCGCAGGTTTTCAGGCCGATACGAAACAATCATATGGTTCACGAAAAGCGAGAAATATACGTTCAACCTTGATCCAGTGAGGGTGCCGCAAAAATATCCTGGCAAAAAGTACTTCAAGGGTCCAAACGCCGGTAAATACTCGTGTAACCCCCTCGGCAAAAACCCTGGCGATTTATGGGTAATTCCAAACGTCAAGAGCAACCATGTGGAAAAAACAGGTCATCCGTGCCAGTTTCCCGTCGAGTTGATAGAGCGGCTGGTTCTATCCATGACTGAAGAAGGCGACTGGATATTAGACCCGTTTTTGGGTACTGGCACCACCATCGTTGCGGCTGTTCGCCATAATCGCCGGGGTGCAGGCGCAGAGATAGTGGATAAGTACGTACAGCTAGCAAGAAAGCGCATCCAGGAAGAACTTGCCGGGACCTTGAGAACACGACCTATGTATAAACCCGTTTATGACCCAGACGAGGCAGGAAACAGCCTGCGAATTGCCCCCTGGACGAAGAAACAGGACGAAGACAAGCAATTGCGCTTGCTTGAGAAAGGCGCAAGATATAGGACCAAATGAAGATAGTCGAAACATACTCTCATCTGAACGGCCTTGAATTCCTCTTGGTCCACCAGCCTAAGCTGTGGGAAGAGATCAAGAAAGTGGTTGCCTCAGTCGATGCGGATACCTGTCGAACCAAGGTTTCCAAAGAAAAAACAATGAAGGGCAAGCTTCTTTGCAGCCCTATCGCCATGAATTCCTTTTTTTCCAAGCTGCTCCGTGCCCTCGGCTGGAAGGAAAGCCGAGTAAGTTATTGGGTCACGAAAGATGAAAAGCTCATTCGAAAAACTCTCACAATGCCGGCCGAAGAACAGAAAAAGCAAATCGAAGAAGCGGGTGAGACACCCATCTTTAGTTACAACCAGACAGACTTCGTCAAAGACCGGGTGGCCGTTGAAGTACAATTCGGCAAGTATTCTTTCGTCGCGTATGACCTCTTTGTAAAGCATCTGGCGTTTTATGTCGGCGACAGAATCGACGTGGGCATAGAGATTTTGCCCATGAAATCTCTTCAGTCTCAGATGAGTTCAGGCGTTGGCTATTACGAAGGAGAGCTATACAACGTCGTGAGGCAGGGAAGGGGTGTACCGGCAGTCCCGCTCGTTATCGTCGGAATTGGAGCTTGAACAAAGATCGGCGAACAATACGTACACTCACTGCCAGATTATGTGGTCGCTAAATGACAGTCCAGAACTCGGAAGGCGAGACAGCGGAGCTAAGCAACCGAATTTCGAATCTCAAAACAGAGCAATCTTAGATTGACTCGGGAATGCCCCATAACCTTTCGGCTGCAGCAGATCGCCTATAAGGTCCGTTCCCCACTTAAGCCGTGGGTTAGGCTTTAACTGATGGGTCCAGATACGACTCTCGGATCGGGGTAATAAAGGACAATGCAAAGAACTGTGAAGCCCGATAAAGACAGGCCAAACAAAGGGAAGTCAAAGGACCTTGACCGGTCAGTAGGATTATTGAAATAATGAAGGATATCCCGCTGGCGTATGGAGCTGTATAGAAAACACTGGGAGGATAATATGCCTTATAAATTGATATCCTTTGAACAAGGAAAATATGGATTAGTGGTATTCTGTGCACCTGTGAACGATATTTATGAACATTTTTCAATTAATAGAAGAATTGAGGATAAGGATGAGGGTTATCAGAGAGCCCTATCCCAAAGCAGGGTTGACGTGATATCGAAATATGTGACAGCAAATAATGCGTTGCCATTGAGTGTGTTAGCGTCACTGGAAAACGGTAAGTATATGATCGAAAATGACGAGAATCTCAATTAATGATGAACCAGATGTGGGATGGATTATCGACGGTCAGCACAGGATCGCTGGCGCTTATAAATCGGGCACAAACCTCCTTATTCCCGTCGTCGCATTCCTAGACATAAACATCGAAGAGCAAATTAATCAATTTATCACAATAAACAGGGAGGCCAAAGGAGTACCAACTTCATTATATTATGACTTACTTAAGCACTTGCCGGTGAAGAATGTTACGGACAGATCCAAGGAAAGAGCGAGTGACATAGCGACAGATCTGAAGAAAAATGAAGAATCACCTTTTTTTGGTAGGGTTGTGGCAATTACTAGTCCAAAACAAGGAGAAATCTCACTGACGACGTTTATTAGGGCAGTGGCGCCCTTAGTGTCGGAAGGCAAAGGCTTTCTGTCGGCCTACAGTTTTCAGGAACAGGTGGGAATAGTCGACAACTACTACCGAGGAACAAAAAATATCTTTCCAAAGTATTTTAACAAAGCGGATTCAATATTCTTCAAAACGACTGGATTCGGCGCCATGTTCAAAGCATTTCCTGTAATTTTCAACTATACGTTGAAAATCAAGCAAGGATTCTCGGTTGCAGATGTGTCGGAGATTTTGAAAAATGTTAGTCATTTTGATTTTGACATCTGGAAAAAAATAGGGACTGGCAATGCCGCTGAGATACAGGCATCCGATGACTTAAAGAAAGAACTCGAAACAGTTTTCACTGAACACGACGAACAAACCAAGATACGCCTATGATAGCAATAGACAGCATATGTAAGAGAATAGATTCTAAGAATTGGGAGACCGTTGCTGAGCTGTGGCAAGAATACATTATCAACGTTCAATTTCCAGTTTCATTCCGCACGGATTATGCCCCCGCAGACGAGGAGCTTTCGGCCATTTACGATGAAACGAAGGAAGCTGAGAGAAAACAGACGCAGAAAGAACACTATTACCACATCAGCGGTATTCAATATGCTGTCTTCCGTGACGCAGTAATATTATACTACAAAGCACTGAATTCAATAAAATCTGCCCAGTGTAGTCAGAAATCTGGATACAAATCTTGGTCAATTATGAATTATTACCAAGCATCTTTCTTTCTTGTTAAATCGTATCTGTTTTTGAATGGTGTCTGGGTTCATACGACTATAGATAGCAAGAATATGGTGGCGGATATCTTTCCGGCGTTTACAGGTAAGAGTGGAAAAGAGCTATTGCGGTTGCGAGAGGGCAACTTCTGTAAAATACTAGTAAGCAAACTCCTGGAGCATTGGGAGGTATGGTCGTTATTCAAGAGAGTGCTTAATGTATCCGCGCAACTTCCGATTGATGACAAATACCTGCGTCTATTTCAGCGGGTAAGCGCCAAGGATTTTGCAAAGCAAAGGAACGCCTTGATTTACCAGAATCGGGAATGGCTATTTGAGGACCTGAAAACAGAATTGGTAGACCTGAACTATGGAGCATCGACAGTTGACTTAGATCGTTACGGTGAAGACGATAGCTTTACTGTGCATCTGTCTTTTGTTCTTTTGCAGATGGTCAATTCCCTTATCGACTCCCTTAGACAGAAGAGTAATTACTTAGAAGAAGAGTACTCTTTAATGCAAACGGCTTGTACTAATGAGAATAACAGTATTTTTCGTAATTTCACCGAAAG
This sequence comes from uncultured delta proteobacterium, assembly GCA_963835595.1. Lineage (GTDB taxonomy): Bacteria > Desulfobacterota > Syntrophorhabdia > Syntrophorhabdales > WCHB1-27 > CAWEPK01. The sequence goes on from CAWIGL010000002.1 coordinate 1,608,637, forward strand.
TAATATTGGAGTAGCCCCCCTTTCAACCGGACAAATCATAAACAAACATCAAAGAAGGTGCTGAAAAGTGGTGTGGGGAAAGGCAGACGTAGCCCGTAATAAGGGCAGGCGCTTATGGAACGTATCATCGTAGACAAGACCGCTGAGGAGTCGGTCACTGCCGGGCACCTGTGGATTTTCAGCAACCAGGTGAGGTCGAAGCCTGCCGGCCTGCCGGACGGGTCGGTGGTCGAGGTGGCGGGGGAGCGGGGCAGGCTCCTGGGCACGGGCTATTACAACGGGAAGAGCCTGATCGCCTTGCGCCTGCTTGCGCGGGAGCGCGTGGAGCCGGACGAGTCGTTCTTTGCCCGCCGCATCGAAGAGGCGCTGAAGCTCAGGGCGGGCCTTTATGAAGGCAGCTTCAGGGCCGTCAACGCGGAGTCCGATTTCCTTCCCGGCCTCATCATCGACAAGTACGAAGAGCAGGCGGTGGTGCAGCTCGTCACCCTGGGGATGGAGAGGCAGAAGGAGCATATAGTAGCGGCAGTGCAAAAAGCGCTCGCGCCCTCGGCCATCGTGCTGCGCAACGACAGCCCCGGCCGGGCCGAAGAGGGCCTTCCGGCGTATACGGAAGTGGCGTACGGGGAGGCAAAAAGGGACGCCGTCATAAGGGTCGGGCCGCTTCGCTTCCTCGTCGATCCGCTGTCCGGCCAGAAGACGGGCTTTTACTTCGACCAGCGGGAGAACAGGCTGCTGACGAGGGACTTCGCCGCAGGCCGCGATGTCCTCGACCTTTTCTGCTACACGGGCGGGTTCGGGCTTTACGCGCTTTTCTACGGCGCGCGCCGGGCGACGTTCGTCGATGCCTCCGCCCAGGCGATCGAGACGTGCAGGGAGAACGTGCGGCTCAACAACCTGAAAGGGGCATCCTTCGTGAAGGGCGACGCCTTCGACTACCTGAAGGAATCGACGGAAGCGCACGACCTGATAGTCCTCGACCCTCCATCATTCATAAAATCAAAGAAGAAGATCAGGGAAGGCGAAAAGGGGTACATAGACCTCCACAAGAAGGCCCTGCGGCGCCTCTCCGACGGGGGCCATCTCTTCACCTTTTCCTGCTCCTACCATATGAAGCGGCCGAGGTTCAGGGACATGGTGCGCATCGCGGCATACGGCCGCGCCGATGTATATCTCATACGCGAGCTGACCCAGGCTGCCGACCACCCGGTGCTCCTCACGATCCCGGAGACGGAGTACCTGAAGGGGCTTATAGCTATGGTAAGGCACCGCTGACACAGCCTGGAATCAGCGCAGGCTCTCCACGATTTTCGCCCCCGGCCCCTTCCCGCCCTTGACTTGCCCCCGGACTCCACTTAAACTGTAACGGGATTTCAATTATGGGCGCACGAAAGATCGTCAATATCGCTTTGCCGCTGGCCGGCCTGGGGGTCATCGTTTTCTATAGTTTTTGCGGCTCGTCGTGCACGTTCCTGAAAGGGGACCTCCTCGGCGTCGATCTCAAGTATCTCGGCGTCGCGTACGCGCTGCTCCTGCCGGCCCTGGTCCTCCTCAAGCGGGAGGCGTCCCACCTCGCCGCGCTTTCCCTCGGCATCGGGACGGAGATCAACCTGGTGGCCTTCCAGGTGAGGAACGGGACGTACTGCCCTTATTGCCTTGCTTTCGCGGCCATCCTGGTCTTTCTATTCATTTTCAACTGGCGGCGGTCGAAGCTGCCCCTCATGTCGATTTGCGCGGCAATCGGCTTTTTCGCCTGCCTCATCTTTTTCAAGGGGGCCGCGACGCCCGCCTATGGGGACGAGGTCCTCATGCCGACCTTCGGGACGGGGAAGGTCCAGGTGAGATTGTATACCGATTATTTCTGCGGCCCGTGCAGCCACATGGAGCCGAAAATCGAGCGGACGCTCAAGGACCTCGTGCGCAGGAACGTCGTCACCCTTACCCTCGTCGATACGCCCATCCACACGCTCACGCCCCTCTACGCGCGGTATTTCCTCTATGCGGTCAACCATGACAGGAGGTTCGGCGAAGTCTTGCGGTCGCGGGCGGTCCTTTTCGGGGCCGCCGGGCAGAAGATCGTTGAGAGGGAGAAGCTCGAAGAGTATCTGAAGGCGCACGACGTGAAGTTCAAGGAGACCGACCCGCGGCCTACGTTCGCGGCGCTCTCTGCGCTGATGCGGGAGGACAAGATCGCATCGACCCCGACGTGCGTCATCGTCGAGAACGGGAAAAAATCGAGCTTCAGCGGAGACACGGAGATCGAGGGCGCCCTCGGCCTGCTCAAGTGATCCCCGCAGCCCCAGGGCTTTTTTTGTCCCCTTGCCCTTCATCCGAGACGGCCGTGACGCTCCGGCCCGCCTATCCTGTCAAAAAAATTAACGATAACGCACCGGGAGCCTTCCATTTTCCGCTTTGCCGTAGTATAATAATTATTGCCGTAATTACTGCCGTAATAAGCGGGTGAAGACTGCCTTTATTTATGCTTGCTGCGTCTGTATGCAGCCACGTGACGAAAAGCGCGTATTCGCCTGATAAGGATTAAGGGCCGGAACGAACAATCCTCTTGACAGTGAGAGGGTGAAAGTGATATCATCCCGGAGCTTTTTTCCAAAAGCTGACGCTCTGGTGCGTACTTTTTCTATCCCTTGAACAAGGGATTATTTTTTTGGAGGTTTTGATGCCTACTATTAACCAGTTGGTAAGGCTCGGGAGAGAAGTCGCCAAAAAGAAAAGCGCTTCGCCCGCGCTTACCGGTTGCCCTCAGAAAAGGGGCGTCTGCGTCAGGGTCTATACGACGACCCCGAAGAAGCCGAACTCTGCGTTGAGGAAGGTCGCAAGGGTGCGCTTGACCAACGGCATGGAAGTGACCACCTATATACCCGGCATCGGCCACAACCTCCAGGAGCACTCGGTCGTGCTGATCCGTGGCGGCAGGGTCAAGGACCTCCCAGGCGTCCGCTACCATATTATAAGGGGGTCGCTCGACGCGAGCGGCGTGCAGAACAGGAAGAAGAGCAGGTCGAAGTACGGCTCGAAAAAACCGAAGCAATAGAGCCGAAGCAATAAGCCTGAAAGGGCCGAAAGCATAAAGGAGGCGGGTAGTGCCACGCAAAGGAAGGGTGTCGAAGAGGGAGAGGTTGCCTGACCCGAAATATAACGATGTTCTCGTCCAGAGGTTCATAAATTCCGTGATGTGGGACGGGAAAAAGAGCATCGCGCGGAGGCTCGTCTACCGTGCCCTCGACCTTTCCGAGAAAAAGGTGAAGGAAGACCCCCTGAAGGTCTTCCGCAAGGCCATAGATAACGTGAAGCCGGAGCTGGAGGTAAAGGCGAGGAGGGTCGGCGGCGCAACGTACCAGGTGCCGGTCGAGGTGAGGCTCGACAGGAAGATGTCCCTTGCCATAAGGTGGATACTACGCTACGCCAGGGAGCGCTCCGAGAAGACCATGATCGAGAAGCTCGCAGGCGAGCTTATGGACGCTTACAACAACAGGGGCGGGGCCGTAAAGAAGCGGGAAGATACGCACAAGATGGCAGAGGCCAACAAGGCGTTCGCCCATTACAGGTGGTAAATGCAGGAAGTTATCAGAAACGTCGGCATCATGGCGCATATCGATGCCGGAAAGACAACGACGACTGAGCGGATACTCTTCTACACGGGCGTCAACAATAGGATCGGCGAGGTGGACGAGGGCACGTCCACCATGGACTGGATGGAAGAGGAGAAGGAGCGCGGCATCACCATCACCTCGGCAGCGACGACCTGTTTCTGGAGGGACCACCGCATCAATATCATCGACACGCCCGGCCATATCGATTTCACCGTGGAAGTCGGCAGGTCGCTCCGCGTCCTCGACGGCGCGGTCGCCCTTTTCTCCGGCGTCGAAGGCGTGGAGCCCCAGTCGGAGACCGTATGGAGGCAGGCGGACCGCTACGGCGTGCCCCGCATCGCCTTCGTCAACAAGATGGACAGGCCGGGGGCAGACCTGGGCAACTGCATCGCCATGATGCGGGACATCCTGAAGGCGAACCCCGTCGCCCTGCAAGTCCCCGTAAAGGACGGGGACGAGTTCCAGGGCGTTCTGGACCTGATCGCAGGCGTAGCCCTGCTCTATGAGACCGACGGCATGGGCCTCGAATATTCGGCGACGGAGATACCCACGGCCCTGAAGGGCCGGTTCGATGCAGCGCGGGAAGCGATGCTTGAGGCCCTTTCCGAGATCGACGACGAATTGATGGACCGCTTCGTCCACGGCAAAGAGGTAAGCGCAGACGACGTGAGGCGGGTCGTCAGGAAGGGCACCTTAGAGGGGAGCATCCTGCCGGTCCTGTGCGGGAGCGCTTTCAAGAACAAGGGCGTCCAGCCCTTACTCGACGCCATAGTCGATTACCTGCCGTCCCCCGTCGATGTCTCGCCGTATGCGTGCTGGGACGAGGATGGGCAGGAGACGGCCGTTAAAGGCTCGGCCGATGAGCCTTTCAGCGGCCTCGTATTCAAGATCATGAACGACCCCTTCGTGGGCCGCCTGAGCTACCTCCGGGTCTATTCCGGCAGGCTCAAGCAGGGGCAGACCGTCCTGAACAGCACGAGGCAGAAGACGGAGCGGATAGGCAGAATCTTAAGGCTCCACGCGAACAAGCGTGAGGAGATCAAGACGGTCGAGGCAGGCGACATCTGCGCGGTATCGGGCCTCAAGAACGTCTCGACGGGGAATACCCTGGCCGACCCGGACCAGCCCGTACTTTTCGAGACCATCGAAGTCCCCACGCCCGTCGTATCCATCGCAGTCACAACCAAGAAGAAAGACGACCTCAAGAAGATGTGGTTCGTCTTCAACCAGTACACCCTCGAAGACCCCTCCCTCAAGGTGAAGATGGACGAAGAGACGGGAGAGGTCGTGCTCTCAGGCATGGGCGAGCTGCACCTCGACATCGTCATGGACAGGGCGAAGCGCGAGCACAGCCTCAATATGTCGTTCTCCGCCCCCCAGGTGGCTTACCGGGAGACGATCACCCGCCGCGCCTCGGCAGTCGGGAAATACATAAAGCAGTCGGGCGGCAGGGGGCAGTACGGCCACGTAGTGCTCGACGTATCGCCTGTCGAGGGCATGGAGTTCGAGTTCGAGAACAAGACAGTGGGCGGCGTCATACCGAGGGAGTACATGGCTGCCATCGAGAAGGGCGTGCGGGAGGCCTTAGAGAAGGGCGTAGTGCTCGGCCATCCTTTGATAAATATAAAGGTGGAGCTGGTCGACGGCTCCTATCATGAGGTCGATTCGTCGGAACTTGCGTTCAAGCTGGCGGCGTCCATCGCGGTGAAGGAAGCGGTGCGAAAGGCCAACCCCATTATCCTGGAGCCGATCATGAGGGTCGATCTCTCCGCGCCCCCGGAGTACCTGGGCGCCATCGTGGGCGACATCAGCGCCCGTAGGGGGAGGATAGCCGATATCGACGACAGGAACGAGGTGAAGTACGTGCAGGCGCACCTGCCCCTCGCGGAGATGTTCGGCTACACGACCCGGCTTCGCTCGATCACGCAAGGCAGGGGATATTACCACATGGAGTTCTCCCATTACGCGCCCACCCCCCCGTCGATCGTCGAGGACCTTATGAAGAATAGAGAAAAAACAGTTACGGAGGCTCTCTATGGCTAAGAAAAGATTCGAGCGCAAGAAACCCCATGTCAATGTAGGCACCATAGGCCACATCGACCACGGGAAGACCACCCTGACATCCGCCATTACCAGATGCCTGTCGAATAGGGGGATGGCCGAGTGGGTACCCTTCGATCAAATAGATAAGGCCCCCGAGGAGAAGGAAAGGGGCATAACGATCGCAACGGCCCACGTAGAGTACGAGACCGCCAAGCGCCACTACGCCCACGTGGACTGCCCCGGCCATGCAGACTACATCAAGAACATGATAACGGGCGCAGCCCAGATGGACGGCGCCATCCTTGTAGTAGGCGCCAACGACGGCCCCATGCCCCAGACCAGGGAGCACATCCTCCTTGCCCGCCAGGTGGGCGTCCCCTACATCGTCGTCTACCTGAACAAGGTGGACATGGTGGACGACCCTGAGCTTATCGAGCTGGTCGAGCTTGAGCTCCGCGAGCTCCTTACCGCCTACGAGTTCCCCGGAGACAAGATACCCATCATCAAGGGGCTCTGCCTTAAAGGCCTTGGAGTGCGGGGACGGCAAGCCCGACTGCCCCCACTGCAAGAGCATCTTCGAATTGCTCGATGCCTGCGACTCCTACATCCCCGAGCCTGTCCGTGACATCGAGAAGCCCTTCCTCATGCCCATAGAGGACGTCTTCTCCATCTCAGGCCGGGGTACGGTTGTTACAGGCCGTGTAGAGAGAGGCATCATAAAGCCCGGCGAAGAGGTGGAGATCATAGGCTTCACCCCCACCCAGAAGACCGTAGCCACCTCCGTAGAGATGTTCCGTAAGATCTTGGACCAGGGACAGGCAGGCGACAACATAGGCGTCTTACTCCGTGGCACGAAGAAGGACGAGGTGGAAAGGGGCCAGGTCCTTGCCAAGCCGGGGTCGATAACCCCCCACACCAAGTTCAAGGCCGAGGTCTACGTCCTCAACAAGGAAGAGGGAGGCAGGCATACCCCCTTCTTCACAGGCTACAGGCCCCAGTTCTATTTAAGGACTACCGACGTGACGGGCATAGTCAAGCTCCCCGAAGGCGTCGAGATGGTCATGCCGGGCGACAACGTCACCATCACCGTAGAGCTTGTTACCCAGATCGCCCTTGAGAAGGAATTGCGCTTTGCCATAAGGGAAGGCGGCAAGACCGTAGGGGCGGGGGTAGTGACGGAGATCATAGAATAAAGAGGAAAAGATGAGGCAGAGAATCCGGATATGCCTGAAGGCGTTTGATCACAGGTTGCTCGATCAGTCGGTGAAAGAGATCGTGGACGCAGCCAAGAAAACCGGGGCACAGGTTGTAGGTCCGGTTCCCCTGCCTACGAATATCCAGAAGTTTTGTGTGTTGCGCTCCCCCCACATAGACAAGAAATCGAGGGAGCAGTTCGAGATAAGGACGCACAAGAGGCTCATAGATATCGTCGAGCCGACGCAGCAGACCGTGGACGCCCTGATGAAGCTCGAATTATCGGCAGGCGTCGATGTGGAGATAAAGTCGTAGGGGTGTCTTATGGCCAAAACGGACGTCTTGAACATGCAGGGCGAGAAGGTGGGGGAAGTCGAGCTGAACGATGCCGTATGGGCGGCCGACATAAAGCCCTACCTGATGCACGACGTGGTAGTGATGCAGCTTTCGAACCGGCGGCGCGGCACTGCGTCCACGAAGACGCGCGGAGAGGTGCGGGGCGGCGGAAGGAAGCCCTGGCGCCAGAAGGGGACAGGCCGGGCGAGGGCCGGCAGCACCACGTCCCCCGTGTGGGTAGGCGGCGGCACCGTATTCGGGCCGAGGCCTAAGGAATACCACGTCTCCGTCCCTAAGAAGGTGCGGAAAGCCGCATTGCGCTCTGCCCTGTCCAGCAGGTACGCAGACTCCGCAGTGAAGGTCATAGACAAATTCGAGCTCGGGGCGATCAGCACGAAGGCGTTCGCGGGCGTCATGAAGACCTTGAGCCTGTCGAAGCCCCTCGTAGTCGTCAACGGGAAGGACGAGACGCTTGAGAAGTCGGCGCGGAACATCCCCTACACGAAGGTGCTGCGGGTCGAGGGCCTCAACGTGTACGACGTCGTCAGGCACGAGCAGTTCGTCGTGACCGTCGATGCGCTTTCGAAAATAGAAGAGGCATTGTCATCATGAACCAGTACGACGTGATACTGAGGCCCATAGTGACGGAAAAGAGCTCCCTCATGAAGGACGGCGGGAACCAGTACGTCTTCGAGGTGGCAAGGACGGCGAACAAGATAGAGATCGCCAAGGCGGTCGAGCAGCTCTTCAAGGTGAAGGTCGTATCCGTACACGTCATGAACATGGAAGGCAAGAAGAGACGGCTCGGAAAGCACACGGGGAAGCGGCCGGACTGGAGAAAGGCCGTGGTCAAGGTCAATCCGAAGGACAAAATCTCTTTCTTTGAAGGTGCGTGATGGGTGTAAGAGAATATAAGCCGACCTCGGCCGGCAGAAGGTTCATGAGCGTGACGACCTTCGAGGATGTCACGAAGAAGAAGCCCGAGAAGTCGCTCCTCGCCCCTGGCCGGAAGACGGGCGGCAGGAACAACGCGGGAAGGATCACCACGAGGCACATCGGTGGCGGCCACAAGAGGAAATACAGGGTCATCGATTTCAGGCGGGACAAGCTGGAGGTCCCCGGAAAGGTGGCGGGCATCGAGTACGACCCGAACCGCTCGGCCAATATAGCGCTCATCGCTTACGCGGACGGGGAGAAGCGATATATACTGGCGCCTGCCGGCCTGCGGGCTGGAGACACGGTAGTGGCGAGCAGGAAGGCAGACGCGGAGATCAAGGAGGGCAACACCCTGCCCTTGAAGCTCATACCGCTCGGCACGTTCGTCCACAACGTCGAGATGAAGCCGGGCAAGGGCGGCCAGATGGCCCGCAGCGCAGGCAGCTACGCCCAGGTAGTCGCCAAAGAAGGCGACTACGGCCACCTGAGGGTCCCATCGGGTGAGGTCAAGCTCATACACCTTGCGTGCACGGCGACGATCGGGCAGGTCGGCAACATCGACCACGAGAACGTGGACTGGGGGAAGGCGGGCAGGTCGCGCTGGCGGGGCGTCAGGCCGACGGTGCGCGGTACGGCCATGAACCCGGTGGACCATCCGCTCGGCGGCGGCGAAGGACGGACCAAGGGAGGCAGGCACCCCTGCTCACCGTGGGGCCAGCTTTCGAAGGGTCTTAAGACGAGGAAGAACAAGAGGACCGATAAATTTATCGTGAAGAAGAGGGGTTAGGAGGTTTCCGTGCCAAGGTCGCTGAAAAAAGGGGCGTTCGTCGATGACGATCTCATGGTGAAGGTGGACCATGCAAAGGGTTCGAGGGAGTCGAAGGTTATCAAGACGTGGTCCAGGCGCTCTACCATCACCCCGGATTTTGTCGGTCTGACCTTCGCCGTCCATAACGGCAAGAAATTCATCCCCGTCTTCGTGAGCGAGGAGATGGTAGGCCACAAGCTGGGCGAGTTCGCCCCCACCCGGATCTTCCACAGCCATTCAGGAGACCGGAAGGCCAAGGTTGTAAAGAGGAAGGAGTAATCTCCTTTTTCTGTATCTCAGTCGGCTTTGCCGGCGTAAAAGAGCGGTTTCAGAGCCGCCGATAATTCTCAGGAGCGGGAAATGGAAATCGTTGCGAAGGCGAACATGACGCGGATTTCGGCCGTAAAGGTGCGGATCGTGGGCGATCTCATTAAGACGAAGAACGTAAACGACGCCCTAGGCATACTCCAGTTCACGCCGAGGAAGGGCGCCTTTATCTTAAGGAAGCTGCTCGATTCCGCCATCGGCAACGCGCGGCAGAAGAAGTACGTCGATGTGGACACGCTATACGTGAAGAACATCCTCGTGAACGAGGGACCGACCATGAAGAGGTTCCTCCCGAGGGCGATGGGGCGGGCGACCCCGATCCGCAAAAGAATGAGCCACGTCACGTTGGTCCTGGACGAAGCTTAAAAATTGGGGGTTAAATGGGTCAGAAGACGCATCCGATAGGTTTCAGGCTCGGCACGATCAGGACGTGGGATTCCAAGTGGTTCGCGTCCAAGAACTACTCCGTATTTCTCCACGAAGACATCCGCATGAAGAAGTTCATCAAGGAGAGGCTCTACCAGGCGGGCATCTCGAAGATGGAGATAGAGAGGGCCGCCAACAAGGACAAAAGGGCGAAGATGAACATCTGGACCTCCCGGCCCGGCATCGTCATAGGCAGGAAGGGCGCGGAGGTGGAGAGCCTGAAAAAGGAGCTTCAGAAGCTGACCGATAAAGAGATACTCCTCAACATCACCGAGGTGAAGCGGCCGGAGGTGGACGCCCAGCTCGTTGCGGAGAACGTCGCCCTCCAACTGGAGCGGCGGGTCTCCTTCAGGAGGGCCATGAAGCGGAACGTCTCCCAGGCCATGAAGTTCGGGGCGAAGGGCATCAAGATCATGTGCGCCGGCAGGCTGGCCGGCGCGGAGATGGCGAGGACCGAGTGGTACAGGGAGGGCAGGGTCCCCTTACAGACGATACGGGCGGACATCGATTACGGGGTCGCGACCGCCGCAACGAAATACGGCGTGATCGGCGTAAAGGTCTGGCTCTTCAAAGGTGAAATCTATCAGGAGACAAGGTAATGCTTGCGCCGAAAAGGGTCAAATACAGGAAGCAGCAGAAAGGCAGGATGCGGGGCGTCACGTCGAGGGGCGCAGAGGTCAGCTTCGGCGACTACGGTCTTCAGGCCACGGAGTGCGGCTGGGTCACGGCCCGCCAGATAGAGGCCGCCCGCATAACGCTCTCCAGGTACGTCAAGCGGACGGGGAAGCTCTGGATACGCGTCTTCCCCGACAAGCCGATCACGAAGAAGCCCGCCGAGACGAGGATGGGCAAGGGCAAAGGCCCCGTCGAGGGGTGGGTGGCCGTCGTGAGGCCGGGCAAGGTCTTATACGAGATCATGGGCGTGCCCGAGGACAAGGCGCGGGAGGCCCTGCGCATAGCGGCCCAGAAGCTCCCGATACAGACGAAGTTCGCCGTGAGGAGTCGGGTAGAATGAAAGCCAAAGAGCTGAGGGAACTGACCCCGGAGGAGCTCGCGAAGCGGCAGAAGGACCTCAAGGAAGAGGTCTTCAACCTGAGGTTCCGCCATTCGACGGCGCAGCTCGATAACACGTCGCGCATGAAGATCATAAAGAAGGACCTTGCGCGGATCATGGCGGTCCTACACGAAAAGGCCCAAGGCAGGCAGGTATAAGCGATGGAAGAGAAGAAGGACGCGAGGAAGAAAAAGCTGATAGGCATAGTCGTCAAGGACAAGATGGACAAGACGGTCGTCGTCGAGGTGGAGCGCGTCCTTAAGCATTCGACGTACCACAAGTACCTCCGCACGAGGACGACGTGCAAGGCCCATGACGAGGAGAACAGGGCGAAGATCGGCGACAAGGTGCTGATCGTGGAGACGAGGCCGCTCAGCAAGGACAAGCGATGGGTGGTCAAAGAGATCATCGCTAAGGAAACGCCTGCGCCCGAGGCGAACGAGGTGGCTTAACCATGATACAGGTGAGGACGAAGCTCGAGGTCGCAGACAACTCGGGCGCCAAGAAGCTCGGCTGCATACGCATCCTTGGCGGCTCCAGGAAGAGGTACGGCACCGTCGGCGACATCATCGTCTGCTCGGTGAAAGAGGTGCTCCCGAACAGCAAGGTGAAGAAAGGGGAGGTCGTCAAGGCGGTCATCGTCCGCACCAGGAAGGAGATACGGAGGATCGACGGCTCCTACGTCCGTTTCGACGACAACTCCGCCGTCATCATAAACCAGTATAACGAGCCGGTAGGGACCAGGATCTTCGGGCCCGTGGCCAGGGAGCTGCGGGCGAGGCGCTTCATGAAGATCGTCTCCCTTGCCCCAGAGGTAGTGTGAGGACGCATGGAAAAGACATATCATGTGAAGAAGAATGACAACGTGATGGTGATGGTGGGGAAGGACAAGGGGAAGACCGGCAAGGTGCTCCGCATCAACCGGAAGACCGACCGGCTCATCGTAGAGAAGGTGAACATGATAAAGCGCCACGTGCGGCCCAGCCAGAAGACGAAGGGCGGCATCATGGAGCGGGAGAGCCCCATCCACGTGTCGAACGTCATGATATATTGCGACAAATGCTCCAAGCCCGTCAGGACGGGGACGAGGGTCCTCGAAGACGGCAAGAAGGCCCGATATTGCAAGAAATGCAACGAGGTCTTCGACAAGTAGGAGGGGTGGTGAAAACGGCTTACATGGAGCAGTATGAGAAAGAGATACGGCCTGCGCTGATGCGCAAGTTCAAGTACAAGAACGTGATGCAGGCGCCCAAGCTGGCGAAGGTCGTCATCAACATGGGCCTTGGAGAGGCGATCCAGAACATAAAGGCCCTCGACGCGGCATCCGGCGACATGGCCCTTATAGCGGGCCAGAAGCCCGTCATCACGAAGGCGAGCAAGTCGATAGCCTCTTTCAAGCTCCGCAAGGGGATGCCCATAGGCTGCATGGTGACGCTGCGGCGGGAGCGGATGTACGAGTTCTATCAGAAGCTCGTCACCATCGTCCTGCCGAGGGTCAGGGACTTCAAGGGGGTATCCCCGAAGTCCTTCGACGGCAGGGGGAACTATACGCTCGGGTTAAAGGAGCAGATCATCTTTCCCGAGATAGATTACGACAAGGTCGATCGCGTGAGGGGCATGAATATAACGATAGCGACTACAGCGAAGACGGACGAAGAGGCCTATGAGCTCCTGAAGCTGATGGGCATGCCTTTCAGAAGCTAGGGAGGAGCAATGGCGAGAAAGGGCATGATGGAGAAGGCAAGACGCACCCCGAAGTTCCGGGTGAGATCGAGACACAGATGCACTATTTGCGGGAGGCCGCGCGGCTTCATCGGCAAGTTCGAGATGTGCAGGATCTGCTTCCGGTCGCTCGCCCTGAGAGGCGAGCTGCCCGGGGTTATCAAATCGAGCTGGTAGGAGGACGAATGGTAACTACAGATCCGATAGCCGACATGCTGACGAGGATAAGGAACGCGGTCATGGTCCGCCACGAGTCGGTCGATATGCCTTATTCGACGGCGAAGTTCTCCATCGCCAGGCTCCTCAAGGAAGAAGGCTACCTGAGGAACTACAAGGTGTTCGTCGATGAAGCGAGGAAGAAGTTCATCAAGGTCTATATCGGCTACGACGAGCGCTCGAAGAGCATGATCTCGGGCCTGCGGAGGATCAGCAAGCCCGGCAGGCGGGTCTACGTGCAGGCCCTCGACATAGGACGGGAGAAAGGCAAGCTCGGGACGGCGGTCGTCTCGACCTCGAAGGGGCTTATGACGGATAAGCAGGCGATAGAGAAGCGCCTGGGAGGGGAGCTGCTCTTCCGGATCTGGTGAGGTGTTGAGATGTCAAGGATAGGAAAGAAGCCCATAGCCCTGCCCCCCGGCGTCAAGGTGGACGTAAAGGACAGGCGGGTATCGGTGACGGGCCAGAAAGGGTCGCTCGAAAGGCCGCTCCTCGAAGGCATCGAGATGGATATCGCCGGCGGGGCGGTCAACGTGAAGCGGCTGGCAGACGACAAGCGGTCGAGGAGCTTCCACGGCCTCATGAGGACGCTCGTAGCCAACATGGTGGAGGGGGTGTCGAAGGGCTTCGAGAAGAAGCTGGAGATCGTCGGCATCGGCTACCGCTCCGAGCTTAAGGGCGGCAACCTGGCCCTCTACCTCGGCTATTCGCACCCCATCGATTTCCCCCTTCCGAAGGGCATATCCGCAGAGGTCGAGAAGCAGACCTTCGTCACCATCAAGGGGATCGACAAGGAGCTCGTCGGCCAGACGGCCGCCAAGATAAGGGACTTGAGGAAGCCCGACCCTTATAAGGGCAAGGGCGTCAAGTACGCAGGCGAGGTATTGCGCAAGAAGGCAGGGAAGACCGGCAAATAAGGGGCGTTGGTAATGGAGAGAAAAGATAAGATAGAGGGAAGGCTGAAAAGGAAGAAAAGGGTCAGGAAGAAGATATCCGGGACCGCCGCCCGGCCGAGGCTGTGCGTCTTCAGGAGCCTGCGGCACATCTACGCGCAGCTCGTCGATGACGGGACGGGCAGGGTGATCACGGGCGTCTCGACGCTGAGCGCCGACGTAAAAGGCGGCATCAAGCACGGCGGCAACGCGGGGAGCGCGAAGGCCGTCGGCGCTGCGGTGGCGAAGAAGGCGCAGGACCTGGGCATAAAAGAGATCCTCTTCGACAGGAACGGCTTCAAGTATCACGGCAGGGTCAAGGCGCTTGCGGACGGCGCCCGCGAGGGCGGACTAATCTTTTAAGGAGGTTTCGGCTTGATTGAAAAGAGGCGGATCGACCCGGCGGAGCTTGAGCTGGTGGACAGGGTGGTGCATATAAACCGCGTAGCGAAGGTCGTAAAGGGCGGCAGGAGGTTCAGCTTCAGCGCCATCGTCGTAGTTGGGGACGGCAACGGCCACGTAGGGTTCGGCCTCGGGAAAGGCGAACGAGGTCCCCGACGCCATCAGGAAGGCAGTCGAGCGCGCCAAGAAAGAGATCATCGAGGTGCCCATCAACAGGGGCACGGTGCCTTACGAGATAACGGGCATATTCGGGTCGAGCCACGTCTTCATCAAGCCTGCGTCCGAAGGGACCGGCGTTATCGCGGGCGGCGCAGTGCGGGCCGTCGTCGAGGTGGCCGGCATCCGCAACATATACACGAAATGCTACGGCTCGCGCAATCCCCATAATGTAGTCAAGGCAACCATGCAGGGACTCTCCACGCTCAAGCCACGCGAGGCGGCCGTCAAGCAGGCAGGGAAGCCGGAGGAGGCATAACGTGGCGCACCTCAAGATAAAATGGGTAAAGAGCACGATATCGTGCACGGAAGACCAGAGGAGCACGGTCAGGAGCCTCGGCTTCAAGAGGCTCTACGAGGAGCGGGTCGTCAAGAACTCGCCCGAGATCAGGGGCATGGTCAAGAAGGTGATCCACCTCGTATCCGTGCTGGAGGACGTGAGATAAATGAAACTCGAGGACTTGAGGGGCCATCCCGGCTCGAAAAAGGCGAGGAAGCGGATCGGAAGGGGTCCCGGCTCCGGCCACGGCAGGACGGCGACGATGGGCACCAAGGGCCAGAAGGCGCGGGCGGGCGCCTCGAAGGGAAAAGGCTTCGAGGGCGGCCAGATGCCGCTGACCCGCAGGATACCGAAGCGGGGCTTCAAGAACCCCTTCAGGAAGGAATACGCCATCGTGAAGGTAGGCGACCTGCAGGCTTTCCGCGGGCTTACGGAGGCCGGCCTGAAGGAATTTCTCGAAGGCGGGCTTGTGGGAAAGGTGAAGGACGGCGTCAAGCTGCTCTCCAACGGCGATATCGATTTCCCTCTCAAGGTGAAGGTCCACAAGGCGTCGCAGAAGGCCGTCGATAAGATAAAGGCCCAGGGCGGCGAAGTCGAGGTAGTTGAATAATGGCCGGCGGTTTCCAGAACATCGGGAAGATCCCGGAGCTGAAGCGCAGGATCATCATGACGCTCGCGCTTCTGGCCGTCTACCGCATCGGGGTCCACATCCCGACGCCGGGCGTGGACGGGACCGTCCTGGCAAGCATATTCGAGCGGGCCAGGGGTACGCTCCTCGGCTTCTTCGACATGTTCGCAGGCGGCGGCCTGGAGAAGCTCTCCGTCTTCGCCTTAGGCATCATGCCTTACATCAGCGCGTCGATCATATTGCAGCTCCTCACCGTAGTCGTGCCTTCCCTCGAAAAGCTCTCTAAAGAAGGAGAGGCGGGCAGGAGAAAGATCACCCAGTACACCCGGTACGGGACCGTCGTCATCAGCCTCATCCAGGGGTTCGGCATCGCAGTCGGGCTGGAGCAGATGCGCGGCGCCGGGGGAGAGCTCGTCGTCTACAACGCAGGCTGGTCCTTCAGGCTTATGACCATGCTGACGCTCTGCGCGGGTACGTCGTTTTTGATGTGGCTCGGCGAGCAGATCACGGAGAAAGGCATAGGGAACGGCATCTCCCTCATCATATTCGCAGGCATCGTGGCGAGGATGCCCAACGCCATGGCCGGCACGGCCAGCCTAGTAAACACGGGCGAGATGAACTGGTTCGTCGTCATCCTGCTCATAGTCATGATGTTCGTCGTCGTCGCCTTCATCATATACATGGAGACGGCCCAGAGGAGGATACCGGTCCAATACGCGAAGCGCGTAGTTGGCAGAAAGATGTACGGGGGCCAATCGACGCACCTGCCCCTGAAGGTCAACCAGGCAGGCGTCATACCGCCGATATTCGCGTCGTCGATCATCATGTTCCCGGCGACGATCGCGAACTTCATCCAGCACCCCTACATGAAGAAGTTCGCCCAGCTTCTCACGCCGGGGGGCGTCGGGTACGAGCTGCTCTACGTGGGCTTCATCATCTTTTTCTGCTTCTTCTACACGGCCATCGTCTTCAACCCCGACAACGTGGCCGACAACATGAAAAAATACGGGGGCTACATTCCGGGGATACGCCCCGGCAAGAAGACCTCCGAGTATATCGAGAGGATACTCTCCAGGATCACTTTTACGGGCGCCGTTTACATATCCTTCGTCTGCGTGCTGCCCACCATCCTGGTCCAGAGGTTCAACGCCCCCTTCTATTTCGGAGGGACCGCCCTGCTCATCGTCGTCGGCGTCGGTCTCGATACGATCCAGCAGATCGAGTCGCACCTTATCCTGCGCCATTACGACGGTCTCGTGAAAAAATCCGCGCGGATGAAGGGGAGAAGATAGCATGGGGGTGCTTCAAGGGGAGTTCGGGCTTGACGGATGATAACGCTGAAAAATGCACAAGAGATAGGCAGGATGAGGACTGCTGCCAGGTACGCGATGGAGGTGCTGCTGGAGCTGAAAGGACACGTCGGTGAGGGCGTGAAGACCTCTGATCTGGAGGCGGCGTGCGAGGAGATGCTCGCCAGGCGCAACGGCATAAAGGCGGCCTTCAAGGGGTACAACGGCTTCCCGTACTGCCTGTGCGTCTCGGTAAACGACGAGATCGTCCACGGGATGCCTTCGGAGAAGCGCATCCTGAAGGAAGGGGACATAGTCAGCCTCGATTTCGGGACCATTTATGAAGGTTTTTACGGTGACGCGGCGGTGACCTACCCCGTGGGGGGGATATCGGAGACGGCGCGGGAGCTGCTTTCCGTCACCGAGGCGTCGCTTTATGCGGGCATCGGCGAGGTGCGGGAAGGGGCGAGGCTCCACGACGTTTCCCATGCCATCCAGTCTTATGTGGAGTCGAGGGGTTTTTCCGTAGTCAGGGAGTTCGTCGGCCACGGCATCGGCACGCGCCTGCACGAGGAGCCGCAGATACCGAACTTCGGCGCGCGGGGCACGGGCGTCCGGCTGAAAAAGGGCATGGTGCTCGCCATCGAGCCTATGATAAATGAAGGCGCGAGCGACATAATCATCAGGGAAAACGGATGGACGGCGGCCACAAGGGACGGCAAGCTTTCGGCTCACTTCGAGCACACGGTTGCCCTCACGGACAAGGGGGCGGAGATCCTAAGCGCCATATGAGGGCCTATGCCTAAAGGGGAAGGGATCGAGGTAGAGGGCACGGTGATCGAGCCGCTGCCGAACGCCATGTTCAGGGTGGAGCTGCCCAACGGGCACAGGGTGCTCGCCCACGTTTCGGGAAAAATGCGCATGAATTACATAAAGATATTGCCCGGAGACAAGGTTATCGTGGAGCTCTCGCCATACGATCTGACGAGGGGCAGGATAATCTACCGGGCTAAGTAGGGGGTTTTTTATGAAGGTAAGACCTTCCGTGCAGAAACGGTGCGACAAGTGCAAGATAATCAAGAGAAAAGGGATAATACGCGTTATTTGCGAAAACCCGAAGCATAAGCAGAGACAGGGTTAAGGAGGTTTGCGGTGGCACGCATTGCTGGTGTTGACATACCGAGAGAGAAGCGGATAGAAATCTCCCTGACCTACCTCTACGGCATAGGCAGGTCCCTCTCGAACCAGATACTTTCGAAGGCCGGCATCGACCCGAACAAGCGGACGAACCTGCTGACCGACGAAGAGGTCGCCAAGATCAGGGACATAATCGAGCAGGACCAGAAGATAGAGGGCGACCTGCGCAAAGAGATCGGCATCAATATAAAGAGGCTGATGGATATCGGCTGCTACCGGGGTCTGCGGCACAGAAAGGGCCTGCCGGTGCGGGGCCAGCGGACGAGGACGAATTCGAGGACGAGGAAGGGACCGCGCAAGACCTCGATGAAGAGAAAGAAGTAAGGGGGAGAAATGGCGAAGGTGCGAAAGACCGGCAAGAAGAAGGTAAAGAGGAATATTCCCGTCGGAGAAGTCCATATACAGTCGAGCTTCAACAACACTATCATTACGATAGCGGACCCCCAGGGGAACGTGGTCTCGTGGTCGAGCGGCGGCATTGCCGGCTTCAAAGGCTCGCGGAAGAGCACGCCCTTCGCTGCGCAGCTTGCCGCCGAGAACGCGGCGAAAAAGGCCATAGAGCAGGGCATGAGGACCGTCGATGTCTATATAAAGGGACCGGGGGCCGGCCGGGAGGCCGCGCTGCGGGCCATCCAGAGCGCAGGCTTGAAGATCCATCTGATAAAAGATGTTACTCCTATTCCCCATAACGGGTGCAGGCCGCCAAAAAGAAGAAGAGTCTAGGAGGAGAAATTGTCGAGATACACGGGACCTGTTTGCAAGATTTGCAGAAGAGAGGGCATGAAGCTCTTCGAAAAAGGGGAGAAATGCTACACCGAGAAGTGCGAGGTGGAGAAGAGGAATTATCCACCGGGCGTCCACGTGGAGACGAGGAGCAAGATGACGGAGTACGGTATCCGCCTCCGCGAGAAACAGAAGGTGAAGAGGATGTACGGCCTCACGGAGAACCAGTTCAAGCGCTTCTTCGTCATGGCCGAGAAGACGAAAGGCGTAACGGGAACGAACCTCCTCGTCTGTCTCGAAAGACGGCTGGATAACATGGTATACCGCCTGGGCTTCGCTGTTTCGCGGAAAGAGGCCCGCCAGATCGTATCCCACTCCCACGTCTCGGTCAACGGCAAGACGGTGGACGTCCCGTCGTATCTCGTAAAAGAGGGCGATGAGGTCGCCATCAGGCATAAAGAGCTGCCTTCGGTGCGCAACGCGCTGGAGTCCGTCGTGCGCAGGGGCATGCCCCCGTGGCTCGAGCTGGACAAGGAGACGATGACGGGCAAGATAAGGCTTTTGCCTACAAGGGAAGACATCTCTGTGCCCATAAAAGAGCAGCTCATAGTAGAGTATTATTCCCGTTAGTTTCTTTCCCCCTCAAGGAGGAGCCATGTATATGTTCGAAAAAAATTGGCAGGAATTGATAAAGCCAACGAAAATCGATATAGAGAGGGAGACCTGCTCCGTATATTACGTCCGGTTCTCTGCGGAGCCTTTCGAGCGGGGCTATGGGATCACGGTCGGCAATTCGCTGAGGAGGGTGCTCCTGTCGTCCATTATGGGCGCGGCCATCACGTCCGTCAAGATCGAGGGCGTTGACCACGAGTTCTCGACGGTCAGGGGCGTCAAGGAAGACGTCACCGAGATCATCCTCAACCTGAAAAAAGTCGTGCTCCGCCTCGACGACGACCGCCCCAAGACCCTGAAGATCGACGCGAAGGGCGAGGGCGTCGTCAAGGCGGGGGACATCATCCACGACGGCGGCGTCGAGGTCATAAACCCGGAGCACCACATCGCCACGTTGAGCGACGAGGCGAAGCTCTACATGGAGATGAAGGCGAAGATAGGCAGGGGGTACGTGCCCGCGGAGAGGAACCGCGAAGAGGAGGAGCCTATCGGGACGACGCCCATCGACTCGATATTCTCGCCCGTAAAGAGGGTGAGCTACAACGTCACCCCCGCGCGCGTCGGCTTCAGGACGGATTACGACAAGCTCACTATGGAGATACTCGACGGACGGCAGCATCAGCGCCCTCGACGCGCTCTCCTTTGCAGCCAAGATCATCAGGGAGCAGATGCGGATCTTCATCAACTTCGAGGAGCCCCTCGACCTCGAAGGGGGCGAGCTTAAAGAAGGTGAAAGACAGGAGTTCAACGACAACCTCTACAGGAACGTCGATGAGCTGGAGCTTTCCGTCAGGAGCGCCAACTGCCTGAAGAACGCGGACATAAAATACATCGGCGAGCTTGTGCAGAAGAGCGAGCAGGAAATCCTGATGACCAAGAATTTCGGCAGGAAGTCGCTCAACGAGATAAAAGAGATACTGGCTTGCATGGGGCTGAAGCTCGGCATCAGGCTGGACAACTTCCCGCCGAGGGAAGACCTCGACAGGATGGCCCAGAGAAGGAAAGACCAAGTATAGAGGGTGCGCCATGAGGCATTTGAAAGCAGGCAGGAAACTCAATAGGACGTCTAGCCACAGGAAGGCGCTCTTCCGCAATCTGGCCGCCTCCCTTTTCTACCACGAGCGCATAAAGACGACCAACCCGAAGGCGCTGGAGCTCCGGCGCGTCGCGGAAAGGCTCATCACGCTGGCAAAAGACGGGGGCGCCCACGCAATGCGGCGCGCCTTCGCCATCCTGCGCGACAAAGGGGCCGTAAAGAAGCTTTTTTCGGACATCGGGGCGCGATACGCGGGCATCAACGGGGGCTACACGCGGGTCCTCAAGCTCGGCCCCAGGAAAGGGGACGCTGCGCCTATGGCGCTTATCGAGCTGACCCTGAAGAAGGACGAGAAAGAGCGGAAAGAGCAAAAGAAGGCGCCTAAGAAGGCCCGGAAAAAGGCCCAGGCAAAACCCGAGAAGGCGCAGAAGGAAGAGAAAAAGGCCCAGGCCAAGGAAGAGAAGGCGCAGGCGGAGCCGAAGAAAGGGCAGAAGAAAGAGACAAAAGAGAAAGCGGAAAAGAAAGAGAAGCCGGAAAAGAAAGAAAAAGCAGAGAAAAAAGAAGCCGCAGCTAAGAAACCTGCGCGAGCCGGCAGCAAGAAGCAGGTGAAGCAGGAGAAGGCCGATTAGCGAGCATCAAACCGTCACGGGTGGGGGATCGTCTAACGGCAGGACGCAAGATTCTGGATCTTGCAATCTAGGTTCGAATCCTAGTCCCCCAGCATTGCGCAATGTCTCGACCCATCGCCGTGGTCGCACGGGCTTGCCGGAAGGCACAACCGAAAACGTCCAATGGATGCACGGGGCGCCTCAATTATAACCACACGGCCTTGTCGCAGGGAGCAACCAAAACGTCCTAGTAACTTCATTGCCGGGCGCTTCCGCGCGCCGGTCCTTGCTTCCGCGACGGCCGCCCTGCGCCCTGAAATCGCGCGAGGGGGGCGGCGGTAACTGCATGGAGAGACGGGTCGCGGTAATCGTGCCGGCTTACAACGAGGAAGAGACGATCCGAAGCGTCATCAGGGGCGTGAAGGGACTCGGCCCTGCCTACGAGGTGGTCGTTGTCAACGATTGCTCCCGAGACAATACCACAGGGAACGCGGAGATCGAAGGGGCTACGGTTATCGACCTGCCCGTCAACTTGGGCATAGGCGGCGCAGTGCAGACAGGCATAAAATACGCGCTCGCTTCGGGCTTCGACGCCTGCGTCCAGGTCGATGGGGACGGGCAGCACCCGCCGTCCGAGATACCGAAGCTCGTCGAGCCGCTCTTCACACGCGGGGTCGATATGGTAGTCGGCTCGCGCTTCTTAGGCGGCGCCTACAGGGTCCCGCTCATGAGGTCCTTCGGCATCGGCGTGATATCGCTCTTCCTGCGGGCGAGCGCCGGCGTGAGGCTGAAGGACGCGACGAGCGGCTTCAGGGCGATGAACAGGGCGGTAATGGAATTCTTTGCGCACGACTATCCCCAGGATTACCCGGAGCCGGAATCGCTGCTCCTGGCGCACCTCAAGCGCTTCAAGGTGGCGGAGGTCGCGGTCGAGATGAATTACAGGGAGCACGGGATATCGTCGATCACGCCTTTCCGGGCCGTCTATTACATGATAAAGGTGCTCCTTGCCATGCTGATCGACCTGTTCAAGGAGATCTGAAGGAGACTGGAAGAGATGCTCCACATCCGCCTTTTTATCGGCATAATCAGCATCATTTTCTTTGCGGTCACTTTCGAGTTCATAAGGAAGAAGCACCTGAGGGAAGAATATGCGATCCTCTGGCTCTTCACGTCCTCGATCATCGCGATCCTGAGCCTCTGGCCGGGCCTGATAAACATCTTGAGCAGGATAACGGGGCTATACTACATCACTGCCGTGCTGGCGATCGTCTTTGCCTTCATCATAGCGGTGCTGATGCATTATTCGATAGCGATATCCAAGATGAAAGAGATGAACAAGGAGCTTACGCAGAGATGCGCCCTGCTGGAGCTGAGGCTTAAAGTGCTTGAGAAGGAGAGACGCGGATAAGCAAAAATGGAGCGGGCAACGGGGCTCGAACCCGCGGCATCAAGCTTGGGAAGCTTGCACTCTACCAACTGAGTTATGCCCGCTTATCAGGAACATGATAGAGGAATTGCCGGGTCAAGTCAATAGGTTGGAGGCTTCCCCGCGCAATGCCGGCCCGCCCGTGAGGCGGGAGGGGCGTACCAGGCGGCCCTTTTGCCGCCGCGCATTGCTTATGGGTGCGCGATCTGCTATAAAATTAGCTCGTTTCTTGGGATTATGAGGACCGAAGAGTTCGACTATTCACTGCCAGGGGAGCTGATCGCCCAGCACCCGGCGAAGGAGCGCACGGCGTCCCGCCTCCTTCTCCTCGACAGGAGAAGCGGGCGGGTCGAGCACAGCCGTTTTGCCGATATTACCGGGCTGCCTCAAGGGAGGCGACCTTATCGTCCTGAACGACACGAAGGTCCTGCCCGCGAGGCTTTCGGGGGTCAAGGGGACGGGAGGGGCGGTCGATATCCTGCTTGTCGAGAAGGTCGATGGGAAAAGGTGGTCCTGCCTCGCGGGGGGCCTGAAGCGCACGACGCAGAAGGTGCGCGTGAGCGTCGGGGAGACGCCCCTCGACTTGAAGGCTGCGCCGGGCGGCGGGTGGACCGTCGAGTTCCCGGACGGCACGAGCGCGGCGGAGCTTATGGCTGCCTGCGGCCGCATGCCCCTTCCCCGCTATATAAAAAGGGAGAAGGGCGCAGGCAGGAACGGCGACGACGAGCGCTACCAGACGGTCTACGCGCGCCAGGAAGGCTCCATCGCCGCGCCGACCGCCGGCCTGCATTTCGATGAGGACCTGCTCGGGCGGATTGCGGCGATGGGCGTGGGCGTCGTAAAGATCACGCTCCACATCGGCACGGGCACGTTTTTTCTGATAAAGAGCGCGCAGGTCGAAGGGCACGCGATGCACAGCGAGCGCTACCTTCTTTCGCCGGCCGTCCTTGAGGCGATCGGAAAGACGAAGGAGGCACACGGCAGGGTCATAGCGGTGGGGACGAGCGTGGTGAGGACCTTGGAGACGGCCTTCGGAAGGGGAGACGGGGCGCTTGAGGGGAGCACGGACCTTTTCATCTATCCCGGCTACCGGTTCCGCGTAGTCGACGCCCTTATCACCAATTTCCACCTTCCCCGCTCGACGCCGCTCATGCTCGTCTGCGCCTTCGCGGGGAGGGAGGCGATAGCAGGGGCGTACAGGGAGGCCGTAGAGCGCGGCTACAGGTTTTACAGCTACGGGGACGCGATGTTCATTTCATGAGCGCGCTCACGGTCGAGAAGGTCGACGGGCAGGCAAGGCTCGCCGCTTTGCATACGGGTCACGGCACGGTAGAGACGCCGGTCTTCATGCCCGTAGGGACGCAAGGGGCCGTGAAGGCCGTCCTCCAGCGGGACCTCTCGGAGATGGGCGCGCGGATGCTGCTGGCAAACGCGTACCATCTGTATCTGAGGCCGGGGGACGCGCTTATAAGGGAGATGGGCGGCATCCAGAGGTTCACGGGCTGGGACGGGGCCGTCCTGACGGACAGCGGCGGATACCAGATATTCAGCCTTGGCGTGCTGCGCAAGATAGAGGAGGAAGGGGTGACCTTCCAGTCCCACATAGACGGCTCGAAGCACTTCCTTACGCCGGAGAGGATCGTGGAGGTGCAGGAGAACATCGGGGCGGACGTCTGCATGTGCCTCGACGAATGCGTCGCCTACCCGTCCTCCCACGCGTATACGAGCGCGTCTGCGGACCGTACGACGCGGTGGGCGCAGAGGTGCCGGGCCGCGAAAAAGACGCCGTCGCTGCTCTTCGGCATCGTCCAGGGAGGCATGTACGCCGACTTGAGGCGGCACTCCGCGGCGGGCCTTCTGGAGATCGGCTTCGACGGATATGCCCTAGGGGGCTTCAGCGTGGGCGAGCCGAAGGGCGTCATGTGGGAGATGGTCGACGAGGTCATCGGCCTGCTGCCCCCCGAAAAGCCTCGCTACCTTATGGGCGTGGGCTTCCCGGAGGACATCGTGGAGGGCGTAAGGAATGGCGTCGATATGTTCGACTGCGTCATCCCTACGCGCCACGCGAGGAACGGGAGCCTCTTTACGAGGACGGGGAGGATCAACATAAAGCACGCAAGATACGCGGCAGACGCCGGGCCCGATAGACGATTCCTGCGGCTGCTACACGTGCGCCCGTTTTTCGAGGTCGTATTTGCGGCACCTCTTCATGGCGCGGGAGCTTGCGAGCTATTACCTGAACACGGTGCACAACCTGTTCTTCTATACGGAGCTTCTGGGGCGCATAAGGGCGTCCATCGGCGAGGGAAGGTTCGAGGAGTTTTACAAGGGGTTCATGTCCGAATGGAAAGGAGGTGAGATATACGATGGATCTAGCATATGCGATGGGTAGTCCGGTATGCGGGCGGCCAGGGCGGCGGCATGCTCACATTTCTCCCGCTCATCCTTCTGTTCGCGGTCTTCTATTTTCTCCTTATCAGGCCGCAGCAGAAACGGTCGAAGCAGCACAAGACGTTCATGGAGAACCTGAAGAAGGGAGATACGGTTATCACTTCGGGGGGTTTGTATGGTAAAATAACAGGCATCACGGACGAGGCAATCACCATGGAAATAGCCGAAAAAGTCAGGGTAAAGGTCACTAAGAGCGCGGTGGTAGACTACGTGAAAGGAGAGCAGGCGTGAGAAGGTACGAGAATATTCTTATAGTTGCGCCCGACTGTACCAAGGAGGACGAGGAAGATCTGCTCCGAAGGATACAGGCAAACATCGAGAAGCTGGGCGCAGAGACGCTGAAGGTCGATGACTGGGGCGTGCGGAAGCTCGCCTATCAGATCAAGAAGAAAGACAGGGGGCACTACTTCTTCCTGCTTCTGAACATGGACGAATCGACGGTAGTCGTCCTGGACAAGTTTTACCGGACGATGGACCTTATTCTCAGGCACCTTTTCGTGGTGGTCGACGAGAAGGACAAGGGGCCGGAGAAGCCGCCGGATGCGGTTGTCTTCGACGAGCTGGAGGGTGAGGCATAGTGAACAGGGTCTTCCTCTCAGGGAAGATAAGGAAAAAACCGGAAGTGGCATACACCCCCAAGGGCCGGAAGGTTGTCACGTTTCCATTGTGGGTTGACGAAGGCGCGTTCAGCGTGGAGGTTATAGGAGCGGGCGAGGCCTTTCCCGCCGGCGCCCTTCCCGCGCCGACGTGCGGTGTTCTCGTGGCTGGAGAGCTGATAAAGACCAGGCTCAAATCCCGCGATGTTTTGAGAGTGAAGGCCAGCAAAATCTTATGGATGGAGGAATAAATGCCGAGGATGCAGGATTCCGGAAAAAAGCGCGTCTACGTAAGGAAGCGTGTCTGCCGGTTTTGCACGGACGCGAGCATCAGGATAGATTATAAAGACCCGAAGCTCCTTAAGCATTTCGTTACCGAGCGCGGCAAGATCATGCCCCGGAGGATGACGGGGACGTGCGCAAACCACCAGAGGAAGCTCCGGGAAGAGATCAAGAAGGCCCGGCACATCGCCCTCTTGCCCTTCACGACCGTTACGCGATAGGAGGTAGGAAGCAATGAAGGTGATACTCCTCGACAATGTGGATGGGGTCGGCAAGAAGGGCGAGACGCGCGAAGTGCGGGACGGCTTCGGGCGCAATTTCCTTGTGCCCAGGGGCATCGCGATACCGGCCACGCGGGGCAACGTCAAGAAGCTGCAAGACCAAGCCCGCGTAATCATGGGGAAAAGGGAGAAGGACGTCAAGACCGCGGAAAGCGTCAAAAAGCGGCTCGAAGAGTCCCCTCCCCTGGTCATAAAGAAGAAATCGGGCCTGGACGGGAAGCTCTTCGGCTCGGTGACGGCCAAAGACGTTGCCGAGGCGATGAAGAAGGCGCTCGATTTCGACGTGGACCGGAAGGGCCTGCGCCTCGTCGAGCCCATAAAGATGACGGGCGCCTATACGGTGGAGGCGCATCTCGAAAAAGGCGTTATCGCCCGGGTGAAGCTCGAAATAGAAGAAGAGTAAATGGCAAGGGTCCTGAAAGGTCCTGTTGAGATCAGGGGTCGCATACCGCCCCAGAACCTCGACGCGGAACAGTCGGTTCTCGGCGGCATCCTGGTCGACCCCGAGGCTTTCAACAAGATCGTCGATGTCGTAGACGCGGAGGATTTTTACAGGGAAGACCACAGGACCATTTTCCAGATGATGCTGGACCTTTACGAGAAGAACGAGCCGATAGACCTTGTCACGGTGACCAGCCTGGCCCGCGATAAGGGCCTCATCGAAAAAATGGGAGGCGTGACGAACCTGGCCCGCTTTGTCGACGCCATGCCCACGTCGGCCAACATAGTGCAGTACGCCAGGATGGTCAGGGAGAAGGCGCTGCTCCGCAACCTCATGCATACGGCTACGGACATCGTCGAAAGGGGCTATCAGGTAGATACGGACGTCGACAATTTCATCGACGACGCCGAGAAACTGATCTTCCAGATAGCGGAGAAGAAATTCAAGCCTGCTTTCTATTCCATCAAGGACCTCGTGATGGATAACATGAAGGTGATCGAGAGGCTTGCCGAGAAGAAACAGGCGGTCACCGGGATCGCCACGAGCTTCACGGACCTCGACAAGCTGACGAGCGGCCTGCAGCGCTCCGACCTGATCATAGTGGCGGGCAGGCCGAGCATGGGGAAGACCGCTTTCTGCCTCAACATCGCCCAGCACGCGGCCCTTTCGAACGGCGGCATCCCTGTGGGCATCTTTTCGCTCGAAATGTCGAAAGAGCAGCTTGTCATGAGGCTTCTCAGCTCGGAAGCCGAAGTCGATTTCGGCAAGCTGCGCACAGGCATGATCAGGGATACGGATTGGAACCGGATAGGGAAGGCGGCCGGAAGGCTCTACACCGCCCCTATTTATATAGATGATACGCCGGCCCTGAGCATCCTGGAGCTCCGGGCGAGGGCGCGCAGGCTGAAAAAGGAGCACGGCTTAGAGCTTCTGGTTGTCGACTACCTCCAGCTCATGCGCGGCAGGACTACGAGCCTCGACCGCAGGGAGCAGGAGATATCGGAGATATCGCGGTTCCTCAAGGCCCTGGCAAAGGAGCTCAATATCCCCGTAGTGGCGATATCGCAGCTCAACAGGATGGTCGAGCAGAGGGAGGACAAGCGGCCGCGCCTGGCAGACCTGCGCGAGTCGGGCGCCATAGAGCAGGACGCGGATGTCATTATCTTCATTTACCGCGATGAGGTTTATAACAGGAATTCGGAGCGGAAGGGCATTGCGGATATCATAGTGGGAAAACAGCGCAACGGCCCCACGGGAGACATCGAGACGGTATTTTTGGCGGAATATACAACCTTTAGAAACCTTAGCAATGAACCTACCTAACCTCCTCTCCCTGTTCCGCCTGTTCGTGACGGCCTTCTTCATCCTGCTGGTCGCTTACGAGCGGTTCACCCTTGCCCTCATCCTCTTCGTGATGCAGGCCCTGAGCGACCTCCTCGACGGCTTCTTCGCCAGGTGGATGGGCGCGAAGACGAACCTGGGCGCCTACCTCGACCCGGCGGCCGACAAGGTAATGCTCGCCTCGTCCTACATCGTCCTCTGCGTTCAGAAGATATTGCCGTTGTGGCTGGTCGGCACGGTATTCCTGCGCGACCTTGTCATCTCGGTCGGATTCCTTATATTATGGAAAAGGGGGTTGGCGGCTACTCCCGCGCCAAGCCTCGTAAGCAAGATGACCACCGTATTCCAGATGCTCACCATTGTCTACGTTCTGGCGTTTGCCGACCGGAGCTTTGACCCGTTCTTTTTCTACGCAACTGCCCTTTTGACCGCCGTATCGGGCATACAGTATTTTTTTGTAGGCTGGACCGCATTTTTTCGCAAAGAAGTCGTTTGACGGGGCGGGAGAGTTTCCGCTGCTGTCTTAACCACATTCTAGGAGGCATCGATGGCCATACGTGTGGGTATCAACGGATTTGGCAGGATCGGAAGGCAGGTCTATAGGATAGGCCGCAAGAACCCGGAGCTTGAGTTTGTCGCGATCAACGACATCACGGACGCGAAGACCCTTGCCCATCTATTGAAGTACGATTCGGTCCACCGGACCATGAACGCTGAAGTGAGCGAGAAAGACGGCTCGATTGTCGTGGACGGCAAGACCATCAAGGTTCTCGCCGAGAGGGACCCTGAAAGGCTGCCGTGGAAAGACCTCGAGGTGGACGTGGTCCTGGAGTCGACCGGGAGGTTCACGGACAGGATAGGCGGCGAGAAGCATTGCCTGGCAGGCGCGAAAAAGGTGCTCGTCTCCGCCCCCGCCAAAAACCCGGACGTGACCTTCGTGCTCGGCGTCAACGAAGAGGTCTACGACAAAGAGAGGCACAACATCATCTCTATGGGGTCCTGCACGACGAACTGCCTCGCGCCCGTCGTGAAGGTGCTGCACAAGGAGTTCGGCGTCGAGCGCGGCCTGATGACGACGATACACTCGTATACGAACGACCAGGTCATCCTCGACCAGCCCCACAGGGACTTGAGAAGGGCGAGGGCTGCTGCGCTTTCCATGATACCGACGACCACCGGCGCGGCGAAGGCGATCTCCGAGGTCATCCCGGAGATGAAAGGGCGTATGGACGGCCTCTCCATCAGGGTGCCGACGCCCACCGTCTCGCTGGTCGATCTCGTTGCCCTCCTGTCGAAGGAGACGACGAAGGAGGCAGTCAACGCAGCCTTCAGGAAGTACGCGGCCGGCCCCATGAAAGGGATACTCGAGGCGACCGAGGAAGAGCTCGTCTCGTGCGACTTCATCGGGAATACCCACTCGTCGATCGTCGATCTGGCCGAGACCTTCGTGACGGGCGGCAGGATGGTGAAGGTCCTTTCGTGGTACGACAACGAATGGGGCTTCTCGTCGCGCATGTGCGACCTTCTGACCTTCGTGATGAAGTGATCCGAAAGCGGGCTTTACTACTCGAAGGGGAAAGCGATGAAATCTGTGAGAGACGTCGCGGTCGGCGGGAAAAGGGTATTCATCCGCGTTGACTTTAACGTGCCCATGGACGACCAGGGGCATATTACGGACGATACAAGAATAAAGGCGCACCTTCCGACGATAAATTACGTCACGGCGAACAAAGGGAAGGCGATACTCGCCTCGCACCTCGGGCGGCCGAAGGGCAAGAGGGCGGACAAGTACTCCCTGAAGCCCGTGGCCGCCAGGCTGTCGGAGCTTCTCGGCAGGGATGTCGCCTTTGCCGGCGACTGCCTCGGCCCGGAGGCGGAAAGCGCAGTGGCGGCTATGAAAGACGGCGATGTCCTCCTTTTGGAGAACTTGCGCTTTCACGCCGAGGAAGAGAAGAACGACGCGGCCTTCGCCGCGCAACTGGCGCGGCTTTGCGACGTATACGTGGACGACGCGTTCGCCGTCGCCCACAGGGGGCACGCATCAAACGCGGGCATAACCGCCTTTGTGCCGGAGTGCGCGGCCGGCCTGCTCCTTGAATCGGAGCTCGATTACCTGAAGCGGGCCACCGAGAACCCCGTCAGGCCCCTCGTCGCCATTATCGGAGGCGCGAAGGTCTCCGACAAGATAGCCGTCCTCCAGAGGCTGACGGAGAAGGTGGACAAGCTCATCATCGGCGGAGGCATGGCCTTTACGTTCTTAAAGGCCCTCGGCCATGAGGTGGGCAAGTCCCTCTGCGAAGAGGAGATGCTCCAAACGGCGAAGAAGATCATGGCGATGGCGGCAGAGAAGAAGGTCAGGCTCTATCTGCCCATCGACTGCGTCATCGCCGAAAAAATGGCCGCGGACGCGGAGACGAAGTACGTCCCCGTGCAGGAGATCCCTCCCGGCTGGATGGCCCTCGATATCGGGCCTGCGTCAACAACGCTCTTCGGCGAGGCCCTGGCCGACGCCAAGACCATCGTCTGGAACGGCCCGATGGGCGTCTTCGAGATGGACATCTTCAGCAGGGGGACCTACGGGCTTGTCAATTTTGTGGCGAACGCCCATGCCTTGACCATCGTAGGGGGCGGGGACACGGACACAGCCATACACCGGGCGGGCGAGGCGCACAGGATATCGTATATATCGACAGGCGGCGGCGCGTTCCTGGAGCTTCTCGAAGGCAAGACGATGCCCGCGGTGGAGGCCCTTGGGACGTGCGGAGGAGGAAGGCGATGAGACGATGGATGCTTGCCGGGAACTGGAAGATGCACAATACCATCGCGGAATCGACCGCGCTCGCGAAGGCCGTAGTTGCGGGCACTGCGGGCGTGATGGGCGGCGAGATCGTTCTGGCGCCTGTCTTCACGGCCCTTTCCGCAGTCCGTGAGGTCATCAAAGGGAGCCACGTCGCCCTTGCGGCACAGAACGTCTTTTACGAAGAGAAGGGCGCCTACACGGGAGAGGTCGCGCCTGCCATGCTGAAGGATGCGGGCTGCGCATACGTCATCATCGGCCATTCCGAGAGGCGGAAATACTTCCACGATACGGACGAGACGGTCAACGCCAGGGTGAAAAAGGCCCTGTCGGCAGGTCTCAAGACCATATTGTGCGTAGGGGAGACCGAGGAAGAGCGGGAGAAGGGCGTCACCGAGTTCGTCGTCGGCAGGCAGGTAAAGGCAGGTCTTTACGGGGTCGGCCGCCTGGACGACGTGACGATCGCCTACGAGCCTGTCTGGGCGATAGGCACGGGCAAGAACGCAACGCCGGATCAGGCCCAGGCGGTCCACGCCTTCATAAGGGGGCTTCTCGGCGAAAGCTACGGCGAGGCGGCCTCGGCCGCAGCCGGGGTCCTCTACGGGGGGAGCGTCACGCCGGGCAATATCGGCGAGCTTTACGCTATGGAGGATATAGACGGGGCGCTTATCGGAGGTGCATCCTTGAAATCGGAAAGCTTTATCGGTATAATAAAAACCGTCTCGGATAAACGAAGATGATTACTGCCATAAGCATTATACATATATTCGCCGCCATCGCCCTCATCCTCATCGTCCTTTTGCAGACGGGAAGGGGGTCCGAGATAGGCGCGGCGTTCGGGAGCGGGGCAAGCCAGACGCTTTTCGGCAGCTCGGGCACGTCGGGGTTCATGACGCGGGTCACCACCATCGTCGTCATCGTATTCATGCTGACGAGCCTGGTGCTGGCGCTCACCTACACGAGCGGCCGGTCCATGTCGTCGAGGACGACGACCATACCGGTGCCTCCCCCGATAGAAGAGAAGCTGCCTGCCGGGGCGAAGTAGATGCGTGCCGATGTGGTGGAACTGGTAGACACACCATCTTGAGGGGGTGGCGGGGAGACCCGTGCGGGTTCGAGTCCCGCCGTCGGCACCATAAATTCGTTAGGGTTTTCGAGGATTTCCAAGGGGATATCATCGATCGCCCTCACTTTTTTCACTTCCCTGGCCAATCTTGATGGATACAACTGTTTGCTCAAGAAACTGCTTCATTACCTCGCGCTGCCTCTTGATACGTGGATGGTCATAATCTCTCAGGTTTTTTTCAGATTGCCCGGTCACGAGTTTTTGTATAGAGAAGCAAACCCCACGGGTCATCGGAAAGGTTTATCTTACATATGCTACGATTCTTATAGCGCTGCAAGGTGTGTCATTTTTGAATATCCCACAAGCATCCGCTCTGGAGCTGAGCCGGGCACGGCACGTATGCTCCTGAGGTCGTCAAGATCGCCGACAATCGAAAAATACGGAGTCTGGGAGGATGCCAGACGGATGGCCTGAGCGACAACAAGGGTGGCGACGAACGCGCCCACAAAAGGGACGGCCACACTCTGGCCCGCCAGTTCGGCCAGACCGCAACCGTCCTTGTATTCGTCCCGCGCCGCTTCCTGATATGCCGGCATGCTCATCACCTCTTCTATATTGTGTTGGGTCACATCTTCCACATCGTGGAAATGTGCAGCCGGATCATGCGAATGGTCAAAAACATTAAGACGGAATTTGCGATAGTCACGCGCTGTTGCCCCAAGGCCGGCATCGATAATATAGTCGAAGCCGGGCTGCCCGAGCAAACGGCGCGGAGGCATCTTGTCCAGACCCGCCATCGCTATACCGGGCTCTCGGTCCGTCCGCCGAAGGTCTGCATCCAGCCGGCGGTCGATACGACGCGCCCGAAACCTGCGACCCTCGGCCCATTCCTCGGCAATGCGCGTCTTTAAGACGCCATAGCGTTCCCTTTTCACAAGGATAGATGTACCCCAGTTTTCCTTTGCGACCAAGTCGTCGTCCTGAAAAAAGAGCTCGAGAGAGTTCGGATCTGCGTACGACAAACATGATAAAGCCCACAGGTAAGCCTGACCCAGATTCCCCAGACCGATCAGCCATAGCGCACTCGGAAGATAGTACTCGTCAGGGCCATCATTCTCCCACCATGCTTGCCCTGCATCGGGTGCCCATAGCGATACTCCCTGCGTTATTCTGCCCACTCGAGGATCATCCTGCTCAGCCAGGAACGCATAGCTGACGGCAAGCGCACCCGCGGCGATTCCCGCGAGCGAGCAATCGCCGCGACCCCTACGAACGTTTTCTTGTTGCCCTGGCGCGACGCCCGCGCTCCAGCCGTTCCATATGGCCCGGAGCGACCATCCGGGGACGGGTTCCCCTGACCCGACAATAATAGTGCGTTGCGGTCGAGTACCGAGTTCCGCGGCGGCACCGAGCATGTAGGCTGCTTCCCGAAGGGTCTCGGCGGTCAGCGGAAGAGGCACACGCAAAGGACGATCGACCGCTCCTGAAAGAGTGACACCGCCCAGAAAACATCGCGAGGCAGTAAGGACCGCTGTCAAGGCCGCAGCCTGGCCTGCTACTGTGTCTGCTGCTTCGTCTCCGATGCATATCGCCAGCCGCAAATTCTCCAGCTTCTGCTCGGCTTCCGCGAAGCTGTAGCGGCCGCAATTTACCAGCGCGGCGCGGATACGGGAGGTTTCAGAGTTGATGTTCATCGTGACCACCATCCGATATAAAATATTCTATTGCCTCGGCGGCCGAAGCTCCGCCATTGGCGCGATCCCAGGTACTCGTATATCCCGACATCGCCAGGCATGATCTTGCCTGTGGCGTAGTTGGGCACGATAACGGCCAAGTGGCCGGCTTCGGCGATCATGGGGTTATGCCTATCAATCGGGCTCTGACCACACGCGCCCGGGTGTACGTGCACGTCGGCTACGACTATCTGGCCTTCAGCTCGGCACTGTTCCCAGACCTTTCCGAAGTACCGGCCGTTAAATTCTACGATCCCGTTCCGAAAACATTCAGGGTCTATGTCGTCATAGAACAGGAAGCGTTCGATCCTGCTTGTACGTCCCCTCGGCCGTCCGAGAAGAAATGCGCCACTTTCACGACGACCATCGGCGCGCCGGCGAAGTTCATCCACCCCCTTCAGCCAGACGTTTCGTGTGCATACCAGCCTAGGAGGCTGACCGAGCGCTGCAAGCAAGAGCGTTGGAATTAAGAAGCCCATGAAGATCCTCCAGGGTAAAGGTAATGTCTCGTTTTGAATGCCAAGCGAGGCCAGGGTACTTGTTTGCCCAGTCGTTATGAGCCCCGCTGTGCCGTTCCCATGGGCGGTAGATTGTGTGGCTGCCCCAGTCCTTGAAAGCCTCTGTCACTCGCGGAGAACCTTTGGGACGGCGCTCGGCGGCTAGAAACTGGTCTTTTTCGAGATCCCAGATATAGACTTCCGGTGGAGTCCCAGGATACCCTGTCAGTTCATAATGAAACCCATATTCGCTCGCCGATCCGTCTGGCTCTGTGGCTGCCACGGCGATAATCAGTATGGGAAACTCGAACAACACCTTGCGCCAATACTTACGAACAACACCCGCCTGGAATCTGGAAGAAGAGAGGTCCGCAGCTATAGTCGCCTTGGCAGGGTCTTCTATCAGCATGGCTCACTCCCATTGGGAACAATGCCGCGGACGAGGTCGAGAACGAGGTCGTGCTGCGGGTGCCGTACGTACCGCCCGATGTGTGCCTGCTTCGGCAGGTACACAGTCTGACCACGCAGGGCGAGCTCCATTTCGGGCGCGATGATCGGGTCGATCTTGAATCCTTCGGGACCCACCGCCCAATCCAGGACTGCCTGGACCCTGGTCGAAGGCGAGAAAGGCTTCTCCTTCGCGCTGTTCTGGTAATGAACCATCACCTCGATGCGTCTTGCGCGATGCACGTGGTGCACTTCTCCCGCTGAATCCTGCCTGATTACGAGGTCAAGGTCCAGCGGCTCGTCCCTGTCTTCGATGAAGAGGATCGCCCCTTCCACTCCTATCCCGGTCTTTCTTGCAACCTCGAGAATGAGTTCTCGCCCAGTGCTGCCCTGCGGAACAACGATAACTTCCACGTCCGTCAAGCCCTCGCCATCGACAATTATGCTGGTATCCATGATACCCCCCTGTGTGAAGGAATTCTGAGAGATCTCGTCTCTCTCTGCTTATTATAGTAAGCACTGCTCGCCTTGTCAAGAAAATCTTTTAAAATAATGCGCAGTGCTTGCTATATGAAGCAAAAATTGTTAGACTCTCCCTATGAAGGTGAATCAATATAAGGAGGAGGTTATATGGGTGCCATGGGATTGGCCGAGCAGTTGCGGCGGGTTCGGATGGTGAAAAATGCCAGTCTACGAGAGGTCGAAAAGGCAACGGGCATATCCAATGCCTACCTTTCTCAGCTCGAAAGCGGCAATGCAACCAAACCGTCCCCGCATATACTGCATAAGCTCGCTCAGTTTTACGAGGTCCCCTATACGTCCTTAATGCAGACGGCCGGATATCTGGAGGGGGCTAAGGCGGCAGAGAACGAATCATCGGTACCGACGTCCATTCAGGCCGTGCTGATGGCCGCGAAACTGACCGAGGAAGAAACGGCGATGGTAGCGGACTATATAGAGTATTTACGGTCTCGGCAAAAAAAAGAGAAGCCTGATGCTCCCAAATAGCTCGATCCTGATAGCCAGGCCCGATAGCGAGACCGACATATCTCAGATAGCAGATCGTTTGCTGAGGAGAGCTGATGCAATCGGCGTGTTGCCGACCCCTGTGGATGCCATTATAGGCACTGCCAGAATCATTGACGTTATACCCCTCGAGGAATGCAATGAAGCATTCCTGTCCAGCCTCAGAGGGAGCGCGCGGGCAACTTTCAGAGGCATCATGCAAAAGATCAGAGGCATAGCCGACCTGAGGAGAAGGGCCATATATGTCCAGCAAAGTGATCGGCCGCCCCGAATTCGATTTGTCACACTCCACGAACTGGGGCATCAGCAAATACCATGGCACACAGTGGACCCGACATATCTGGATGATGACCTGACGCTGAGCCCGTATATACAGGCAAAGTTCGAAATAGAGGCCAGTTTCTTTGCCGCCGAACTCATGTTTCAGGGCAGGCGGTTTAGGGAGCTTGCCCTCGACTACGCCCCTTCATTTGATGCCGTGTTCGAGCTTGCGGCCATGCACGGGGCCTCCAATCATGCCACGATCTGGCGGTACGTGGAAGAACACGATGAAGCCATGGCCGTAGCCCAGTACTACCCGACAAGCATCTTCGATGAATACGACAAACAGGTTCTCGGCCTGTGGAAGGTAATCCCTTCGCCGAAGTTTTCTAGGAGGTACGGGGATATCGTACTACCCCTAAAGATAAGGACCGGGGATCCCTGGACACACGCCCGTGATTGCGAGGACCAAGACATGTGTGAAGGCCATGACGTCTTCTCGTGCGGCGGAGAAAATGTGGGCTTTGAATGGCATGCCTGGTGGAACAGATATACGCTGTTTGTTCTGCTGCGTCGAAGGCCCTCCCTGGGTATTGTAGGGAAAATATTCCATTGAATAGATTCTCGCGGTCTTCGATTTTGGCGGCGTGACGTCTCTCGGAAGAAAGGCTGGGCAAAGAAAAACCTTGACACAAGCTACGGGCGATGTAAGTATGTATCGGAAGCGCCCGATAATTATTGTGTGAAGGAAGGGGGACAATAAGGAGGGATGCCGATGAAAAAGGAGGAAAAATTGGCAGGACGGAAGAAGGTTTCGATGGTGGAAGCACTCTCCCAGATATCCGAAAAGGATCTTGAGGTCAATCTGAACGAACGTGAACGCGCTTATTTGGACAAGGCGAGAGCGGCTGGAGAAAAGGCAAGGGAAACCAGCTTCCGGATGGGTGGCCCGATTCCACTTCACAAGTAGCTCGATCCGTGATCATGTTATCGGAGACCGACTCAAAACCTTGGGTCGGTCTTTTCGTTAGGGGGGATTTGTGGAACCGACTGTAAGGTTGGTGGCAGAAGGCAATTCATTCTTCTCTTTTGTCGAGGAATTTTGCTTCGAAGAAAGGTATGAAGGCGCCATAAGCAGACCCTTTCATCGTCTTTGCTCCTTAATGAGGAAAATGAAGGCGAGATCAGCCATCATCGAGACGTTGACTTCGCCCCCGGTCTTATCTGAATGGTCAGCCATCAACAACAGGCTCCAAGAAAAAGCTGACTTGGAGGCTTTCCGGGTGACCTTCATATCCAAGGACCTTGCAGACGCTTCTGACGCCGGTCGCCTTGAAGACACCGATTTCCTGGCAAGCGCGACAGTAATAAACTACAAACAACGCGATGGGCGCTGGAAGTCATACCTGTTCAATGCGATCGTATCGGAGCCCAGGATCGCCGCCCATCCGAGGTTCGGGAACCTTCCGTTGCTGAATAACTATCTTCACGTGAGAAGGGTGTTTAGCGCCGAGGTCGGAGTTGGTAAAGGGGTGACGCGCAGTTTTAAGATCCGAGGAAGCTTCTTTTGCCAGCAAAATAGCCTGACATCGGTATGTGCTCACGCGGCTCTCTGCATGACCGTGAATAATATGAATCCTCCTGACAGTGACCTGATTTTTCCAGAGGAAATCAATAGGGCAATCGGTATAGACCACGTTCAAGCAAAAGTCTCGGGCGGCTCGAGAAAGCCCAGATCGAAAAGGTCCTGGAGAAATTTGGCCTTATTATCGATTGGCGTGATTTCATATCGACACCCGGTGAAGATTACAAGGACTACGTATACAAGTACGTGGAGAGCAAATGCCCGGTGATCTTGGGATTCGGCATTTCAGACACGGTGGCTCACGTAATTCCAGTATTGGGTCATACTTTGAACACTGATCTATGGGCGCCCGAAGCCGTTTCGGCTTACTCGTACAACCCTCAACAGAGCCGCGTTGAGGACTACTATAAGCCTGTCCACTTATGGGTCGACCACTTCATAATCCACGACGACAACTTCGGCATGTACTTCTGCTTGCCTACCGGGACCCTGAAACAACCGGATTCACCCTTAACAACCCTGCAATTTCGCGCGTGCTATGCGATCGCAATTATTCCATCTTTTTTGACGACCGAGGCCTGGGAAGCTGAGGCCGGTTCACGCGTCAACGTGGCCAATATCCTAACATTCTTTAAGAACCGTGCCGTCCCTGATGAATGGACAAAGAGACTAATCGCTTCAATGGACGCTCAACCACCCCGCCCGCTACTGGTACGGACATTCTTGACGGCTAGGGATGAGTATGAGCGGAGCCTTCACCAGAGCGATTTCGCGGGTGCAAAGTTCTCGGAGGCAGAAAGGCTACAGCTTGTACAAGATCTTCCGAATTTCTTTTGGTTGTCGGAAATTACGCTTCCCGAGCTGTATACGGCGAATAAGACAAAGCTTATCGATTTTTTCTATACGTGTGAGGCCCCAAAAATCGGCGACAATTACGACCTTTTTCGCGAGCGCTGGATCCAAATACGATTACCCGGAGTCCTGTTTAAACGGGCCGGAGGGAAAACCTCCGCTGTTCCCCTATCTGTCCAGAGCCATTATCCTCTCTTGAGAAATACGGATGAAATCTTGCTGGAGTGGTGAGGCCAGAAAGCGTTCCTCGGCCATTCGATTGTTATGACCGCCACTGTCATGCACGCGAGGTATCGCAGTTCTAGTCGCCGGTCTGCGCGATATGAAAAAAAGCAGAGACGGGGAATGCTTCCGCTATTCCCCCTCAAGAAACAGCGGTCCGCCACTCGGTGAGAGCGAAGTCACAGGGTGGTGTGAAGCCGTCTCGTAGTGGAAAGAAAGGCCCTCGGGAAGAAATACCAGAGGGCCGCTTGCGCTTCACTTTCCCCGTAGCCCGAAACCGAGCAAATAAGTTATCCCGTGCGGGTTCGAGTCCCGCCGTCGGCACCATATATCTCCAATGGCAAGGGGGCGGCATCGGCTGCCCTCTTTTTTGGTAGTGGGTCAGCTCAAGCATATAATATCAATATGGACAAGCTAAGCCCCGTGCGGCGAAGGCATTTACCGCTTACTCGGCCCATCTCGCATGGCGCCATCCTCTTCTTCGGGATATGCCGGGTTCTTCACGCCCCCTTCACGAGGAAGACGGAGCAGGGCAACCTTCTCAGGATCTCGTGGTGGACCCGGCCGTAGATGATGTGCTCGATCCTCGTCTCGTCATGGGCAGCCATGATGAGAAGGTCTATTTTCTCCGCCTCTACGGTCTTCATGATCTCATGGACGGGCTCCGCGTTTTTCACTATCTCTTTGATGGCCATCCCCTCCGCCTTTTCCTTGCGCACTATTTTCTCGAGCTCCGCCTTGACCTTCTCCATCATCACCCTATATTCCTCCTCGAAGCTCCTGAGCATGGGAATGTAAACCAGGCCCCCTGTGATGACGAGGGGATCATAGACTACGTGGAGTATCGAGAGCTGAGCGCCGTACTTTCTGGCGAGAGAGATGCCGTAGTGCACCGCCTTCCTGCAGTCCACCGTCGACCTGCTTAGAACGAGAATCCGTTTCACGTCATCCATTGAGGCCCTCCGTTTTGATGTTGATATTCTTGGTCTTGATTTGCGCCAAACCAAGCCTTGCGGCCATCCGGCATCCGGTCCCGGCCCTGAAGGCAGGGTCAAAAGCTTCGAGAGACGCCACAAGCCTAATCCGAAACCACCGGGTGCGACCGGGGCAAGTGGGAGTCTTTTATGCTGACCCTTCCGGGGTCTTTCCCTGTCCATGCTCGGCCAGCATCTTCCTCAGCTCTTCCCCTTCGATGATCTCCTTCTCGGTGAGGAGGCGGGCCAGGTCATCCAGGACTTCCCTTCGTTCAGTGAGGATCTTCCTCACCCTTTCGTGCGCCTCGGCCATCACCCTTGAGATCTCTTCATCGATCTGGGTTGCCTTTGTCTCGCTGTAGGCCTTGGGCGGAGCATAGTTTTCCGGGAGGAACATGGGCTGGCGGGGGCGGTCGTAGGTCACGAGGCCCAGTACGTCGCTCATGCCGTATTCGGCGACCATGGCATGGGCGATATCCGTTGCCCGCTGCAAGTCGTTCTCAGCCCCCGTGGAGACATCCCCGAAGACGACCTCCTCCGCCGTCCTGCCTCCCAGAAGGACCGCCAGTTGGTCGAGCAGCGCCGGCCGCGTCATGAGGTAGCGGTCCTCGCTCGGCCGCTGCTGCGTATAGCCTAAGGCCGCAACCCCCCGTGGAATGATCGATATCTTGTGCACAGGGTCGGCATACTTCACAGATTCCGCCACGATCGCGTGCCCCGACTCATGGAAGGCAACGATCTCTTTATCCTTGGGGCTCATGACCCGGTTCTTTTTCTCCAGGCCGCCTACCACCCGGTCGACCGCCTCGTCAAAATCGGCCGAACCTACCGCCTCTTTGTTTTGCCTGGCGGCAAGGAGGGCGGCCTCGTTCACCAGGTTGGCCAGGTCGGCCCCTACGAACCCGGGGGTGAGGGCCGCTATCTTGCGGAGGTCTACATCGGGCCCCAAAACGACATCTTTGGAATGGATCTTCAGGATGGCCTCGCGGCCGTTTATGTCGGGACGGTCCACGACGACCTGCCGGTCGAACCTCCCCGGGCGCAGGAGTGCCGGGTCCAGAATCTCCGGCCTGTTCGTGGCGGCCATGATGATGACCCCAGTGTTCGATTCGAACCCGTCCATCTCGACGAGGAGCTGGTTGAGCGTCTGCTCCCGCTCGTCGTTTCCCCCAAGGACATTCATGCCCCTGGCCTTCCCCAGCGCATCAAGCTCGTCGATGAAGATGATGCAGGGGGCCTGAGCCGTTGCCTGGGCGAAGAGGTCGCGCACCCGGGACGCCCCAACGCCGACGAACATCTCGACGAACTCGGACCCGCTGATGCTGAAGAAAGGCACCTTCGCCTCCCCGGCCACGGCCTTTGCCAGGAGGGTCTTGCCCGTCCCCGGCGCGCCCACGAGAAGGACGCCTTTCGGGATCCTCCCGCCGAGCTTCTGGAATTTCTCCGGGTTCTTCAGGAACTCCACGACCTCCTGGAGCTCCCCCTTGGCCTCGTCGATGCCCGCGACGTCGGAGAAGGTAACCTTCGTCTCATTCTCCGCGAAGAGCTTCGCCTTGCTCTTGGCGAACGACATGACCCCCATCCCGGGCCCCATCTTTCTCATTGCGTACCGCCAGATCAGGATCATGATGCCTATAGGGAGTATCCAGGAGAGGAGGCTGCCTAAGAATTTGCTCTCGTACCGTCCTGAATAATCGATTTTGTGATCGTCCAGGTCTTTGACGAGACCCGGATCGTCTACCCGGACGGTGGCGAACTGCACGGCCGGCTTCTTGTCCTTCCCTTTCAGCGTGCCCGTGATGCTGTCAGGGCCGATGGTCAGCTTTTCGATGTTGCCCTGGGAAAGCTCCTGCTTGAACCGGCTGTACGGGATCGTCTCAACTTTCTGGGAAAAGACATACTGCTGCAAGTACATGATCAGGAGCATCATGACGACGAAGTACCAGATGCTGAAGTGGGCCTTGGGCGGGAGGCCGTCCTTCTTTTGCTTGGGGGCTTGGGGGGAGAAAAACGAGCGAAGCTTGCCCATTATATCATTATCGGGTTCTTTTTCGGCGCGCTTTCCAGGCATGGTCTTTTTCAGTGCCCGGTTTCTTGCCTTGCCTTACCGGCCGATGGGCGTGAAATGGTCTCTTCTGTTCTTCGCCCACGCCTCTTCGTTGTGTCCCGGGTCCACGGGCTTCTCTTTCCCGTAGCTCACCGTATCCAGACGGCTCGCGTCTGCTCCGAGGCTCACAAGGAAGGCCTTTGCGGCATCCGCCCTTTTCTGGCCGAGGGCCAGGTTGTATTCAACCGTTCCCCTCTCGTCGCAATTCCCCTCGATTCTCACCTTGTCGTTCGTATTCGACCCGATCCAGCCGTAATCCTTCTTGAGCGTCTCGGCGTCACCCGGCCTTATGTTGTACTTGTCGAAATCGAAGTAGACATCGCCGAGGGCCGGCACGGATACGGCCCCTGCAACCCCTTTTTCTTCTTTGCCCACCGCCACCTGTTCCTTCTTTTCAGGGGCGACCACCGTCTTTTGCTCGGGCGCTGCCGGCGCCGCCGCCTCGCCCCTCATCTTCTGCTGGAAACACCCACATGCCGCCAGGCTGAGACCGATAGCGGCGACCATTACCGCGAGACCGAACGATCTTAGCTTCATGCCGCGCTCCTCCTTCTTCGATTACGTAAGTCCCTTTCGGGCGTTCGTTGCCTTTATTCGACTTTTTCCGGCATCTTGAGCGTCTCTCTCTTGAGAGGGGACGGGATGAAAACCAGGTTGAGGTCTATGCTCCCAAGGTCTTTCAGGGCGGCCTTTGGAAAGGTAATATCCAGAGTCCCCTCGGAGACCTCTCCCGGGTTGATCTTGGCCAGCATCATCGAGGCCTTTGCTATCTTTTCTCCCGAGCTGAACGGGATGACCTTTCCCTGCTGGTCGAGGTATTCGATAGTAACCCCCTGCACGTCCAGTACGTCTTTCGACGTATTGGTTATCTTGTAATTCCCTGCCAGACGGGGGGTCTCGACGGGCTGCTTGGTCGCCGCGTCGACATTCATCGAGACCTGAAGACCTTCGATGTGGATTTGGAAATCCGCCCCTTTGATATCAGCCTTTGCGGGGACCAGGTTTTTTATCACATATTCCTGCTTGGGGGCCGTGCTCGCATTTTCCTTGCTGCTGCAGGCCGCGAGACCGAGAACCAGGGCCAAGGTCGCCAATCCCAACACCGTTAAATACTTCATGGGGCATCTCCTTTGAAATTTAAGGGCTGCACCGCCCTATCAAGGCCCACCGGCCTTGTTTTGCGCCGCCGCTAACGTTTGTAAAAAATCTACCTGTACCAAAATATAATCTCCCTGTCGCCCGTTGTCGCGGAAAATTCAGGGGGCATCGATCCCGGCATCGAGTCCGGTGATAGCGCCGCTTTAGGAAGATACGGCAGGGGACGCCGATAATGGCCTTGCCGCTTGGCGCTGCGGAAAGGCTTGAAATATCAGCGGACAAGGGCTTCGGACGCCTATGCGCCTGTCCCGCGCTTTCCGAGGCCGGCCCGTTTCCTTGAGCGCAAGGTGTGGATGGCGACCGAAGCGGCAGCCTCGAAGGAAAGACGCCCCGTATTGAGAACCAGGTCGTAGAGCAACGGGTCCTCCACGTCCGCCTGAAAGTATCGCTTTACGAACTCGTGCCGCGACGTATCGAAATGGGATATCTCCCGGCGGGCAGCCTCCCCGTCGATGGCATGGTCGTGCATGACGCGGTCGAGGCGCACCTCGAACGGCGCCACAACGAGCACGTGGAGGGCGCCGGGGTGATCTTTGAGGATGATCTGGCTGCCCCTGCCCCGGATCACCAGCGGGGGGCCGTTCGCCAGCTCCCGGATGACGACCTCCAGGGCCTTCACGTAGCTCGTGTCGCCGACGGGTATATATTCCGTTGGGAGATAGGCGCCTCCGTAGAAGGTATCCCCTACCGCGCTGCTTGTAAGTGCCTCTGCGATGCGACCCAGGAGCGTGCCCGGAGGCATCTCCTTTCTTATGACCTCACGCTCGTCCCGCTGTAACCGCTCGGCGACCTCGGCGATTATCTCCCGGTCCACGTACCCGATCTGCAGCTCGTCCGCGATCAGCCTGCCTATCTCCGGTGCGCCGCTTCCCAGCTGCCCCCGAATGGTTATCAAAGAGACGCGCCCTCCCTTCCCCCTACTCTTTATTGAGTATCTGCCGCAAAAAGCCGCACCACTCTTTGATGGAGAACGGTTTTCGGACGATCCAGCCGATGCCCGACTCTTCCGTTTCGACGCGGTCTACGTCCGGCGCGCCCGTATAAAGTATAATCGGAAGCCCGGGACGCATCGAGTTGACCTTCCTTGCCACCTGCGTTCCCGTCATCCCGGGCATCGTCTGGTCCGTGATTACGAGGTCGAAGGCGTAGGGATTGGCCGAAAATGACCTTATCGCTTCGAAGCCGTTTGCGAACGCGGCGACGTCGTATCCCATACCGCGCAGCATATCGGCTTCCGTTCGGAGGAGAAACGGCTCGTCGTCGATGACAAGAATGCGCCACTTCTCTTTGACTATAATCTGTGGTTTTTGCATTCTCTTCACCTCCTCGTATATGCTAATTGTATGCCTCGCAGCCTTCTTTGTCCGTAATCCGCTTGGCAGTCGGGGACGGGGCATCCCCTGCTTTGACCCCGAAAGTGATTACAATATCTGCGGACGCCGATCGGGACACCCCGTGCTTTTGCCGGGGCATGGGCAGAGCGTGACGGGGGGTAGACGGGCGCCCGAGGACGAGCGCATAATAGATGGCATAAACGCCGATTCCGTCTCTTAAGGGGGGTGAGGAATAACCCGGCCCGGCATCGCCAAACAGCTTTTCACGATCCTGACCGTCAACAGCGGCTCCTCCAGCGTGAAATTCTCCCTCTTCCGCATGAGCGGCGCCGAAGAGCAAAGGCAGGCCGGGGGCGCCATCGAGCGCATCGGGCTCAACTCCGGCATCTTCAGGGCGGTGAATGCAAGGGGTGAAACGCTCGTGGAGAGGCACGAGGACGTGAAGGACCACGACAAGGCGCTCGCCCTCCTTTTCGCGTGGCTGCGCGACGCTTCCGCCCAGCCCGATGCGGTCGGCCACAGGATCGTCCACGGGGGCAACGCCTTCGTGCAGCCCCATCCGGTGACGGACAAGCTGGTAAAGGCGCTGGTCGGCCTTACGCCCCTTGCGCCGGACCACCTGCCCCATGAGCTAAGGGCGATTATGGCGGTCAGGCGCTCCTACCCCGGCCTGCCCCAGGTTGCGTGTTTCGACACGGCCTTTCACCGGCACATGCCTCGCGCAGCGCGCATCTACCCCTTACCCAGGTTCCTTGAAGGGGAGGGGGTAAGGCGCTACGGCTTTCACGGCCTGTCCTACGAGTACATCATGGCGGAGCTTGCCAAAGAGGCGGGGCCCGAGGCTGCGCGGGGCCGTCTCATTATCGCCCACCTCGGCAACGGGGCGAGCATGGCGGCGGTTAAGGACGGCAAGTCGGTCGATACGACGATGGGGTTCACCCCCGCAGGGGGCCTGATGATGGGCGCCCGCTCCGGCGACCTCGACCCAGGCGTCATCCTATATCTGCTCGAAGAGAAGGGGCTTCGGCCCTCGACGGTCAACGACATGGTGAACGAGCACGCGGGTCTCCTCGCAGTATCGGCGAGGACATCCGACATGGAGGAGCTTCTTTCCGTTAAGGCGGCCGACCCCCACGCTGCGGAGGCGGTCATGCTCTTCTGCTACCAGGCTAAGAAATTCGCGGGCGCCCTGGCGGCCGTCCTCGGCGGCCTCGATACCCTCATTTTTACGGGCGGCATAGGCGAGAACGCGCCGGCGGTCAGG
Source organism: uncultured delta proteobacterium (assembly GCA_963835595.1). Classification (GTDB taxonomy): domain Bacteria; phylum Desulfobacterota; class Syntrophorhabdia; order Syntrophorhabdales; family WCHB1-27; genus CAWEPK01. The sequence continues at coordinate 1,653,435 of CAWIGL010000002.1, forward strand.
GCGGAGATCTGCTCCGGCCTCGAATTCCTCGGCATCGGGATCGACGCGGGCGCGAACGGGGCGAATGCGCCCGTCATTTCCGCCGTGGGCAGCCGGGTCGTTGTCCGCGTGATGAAGACGGACGAAGAGCTGATGACTGCGCGCCACACGTTCAATCTCTTGCGGGGAGAACGGACGGGCCGTCCCCCGACAGGGATGGAGAGATCGTAAGGAGGCATAACGATGACGGTGCTTTCCCGTGAAGAGCTGGAAAAGATAGACGCCTATTGGCGGGCATCCCTTTATCTCTGCGCAGGGATGCTCTATCTCGACGACAACCCGCTCCTCAGACAACCACTCAAGATCGAGCACGTGAAAAAAAGGCTTCTCGGGCACTGGGGGACGGACCCCGGCCAGTCCTTCGTCTGGGTCCACCTGAACCGCCTCATCAGGAAATACGGCCTCGACATGATCTACATCTCCGGTCCGGGTCACGGCGCGCCGGCTACGCTGGCCAACGCGTACCTCGAAGGGACGTACTCGGAAGTCTACCCGGACAAGGGCCAGGACGAGGAAGGGATGAAAAAGTTCTTCAAGCAGTTCTCCTTTCCCGGCGGCATAGGGAGCCACTGCACGCCGGAGACCCCCGGCTCGATGCACGAAGGGGGCGAGCTCGGCTACAGCCTTTCCCACGCCTACGGCGCCGCCTTCGACAACCCGGACCTGATAGTGGCCGTAGTCGTCGGCGACGGCGAGGCGGAGACAGGCCCCCTCGCAACGTCCTGGCACTCGAACAAGTTCCTCAACCCCGCGCGGGACGGGGCAGTCCTGCCTATACTCCACCTCAACGGGTACAAGATCGCCAACCCCACGATCTTCGGCCGCATGGGCAGGGACGAGCTGGAAAGCCTCTTCTTCGGGTACGGATACACGCCGTTTTTCGTCGAAGGCTCGGACCCGATGGCGATGCACGAGCTTATGGCGGAGACCCTCGAAACAGTGCTCTCGGAGATCAGGGCGATCCGGGAGGCGGCCTGCGCCGGGGGCGAAGGGTGTTACAGCAGGCGGCCCATGATCGTCCTTCGCACCCCCAAAGGATGGACAGGCCCCAAAGAGGTGGACGGCCACAAGATAGAGGGCTTCTGGCGGGCGCACCAGGTGCCCTTCGACGTGCACGGCGACCCCGCCCATTTGAAGACTCCTGGAAGAGTGGATGCGCGGCTACAGGCCGGAAGAGCTCTTCGACGCCGGCGGCAGTCTGAGGCCGGAGCTTAAGGAGACGGCGCCGTCGGGGGCGCGCCGCCTGAGCGCGAACCCCGTCGACGAACGGCGGGCTCGGTCCGCAAGGCGCTCAAGCTGCCCGATTTCAGGAATTACGCGGTCGGGATGGCGGCGCCCGGCGCCACCACAGCAGGGAACACCCAGGCGCTGGCCGCCTTCCTGCGGGACGTGATGCGGGAGAACATGGGCACGTTCCGCGTATTCGGACCCGACGAGACGGCGTCAAACCGGCTGAGCGCGATTTATGAGGCGAGCCGGAAGACCTGGATGCTTCCGAGTCCTACCGGAGGACGCAGACGGCGGTTTCCTTGCGCCCGACGGCCGGGTCATGGAGATGCTGAGCGAGCACACCCTGGAGGGCTGGCTGGAAGGCTACGTCCTGACCGGCCGCCACGGGGTCTTTGCGTCTTACGAGGCCTTCATCCACGTCATCGACTCGATGTTCAACCAGCACGCAAAGTGGCTGGAGAAGTCCCTAGACGTGCCCTGGCGTGCTCCCCTCTCTTCGCTCAACATACTTCTGAGTTCCACCGTCTGGCGGCAGGACCACAACGGCTTCAGCCACCAGGACCCCGGTTTTCTCGACCTCGTAGTCAACAAGAGCGCGAGGGTGACGAGGATATACCTGCCCCCCGACGCGAACTGCCTCCTTTCGGTGGCGGACCACTGCCTTCGAAGCACCAATTACGTCAACGTCATCGTCGCCGACAAGCAGATGCACCTCCAGTACCTGACGATGGACCAGGCGATAGAGCACTGCACTAAGGGCATCGGCGTATGGGACTGGGCGAGCAGCGACGAGGGCGGCGAGCCGGACGTTGTCATGGCGTGCGCAGGCGACGTGACCACGACGGAGGCCCTTGGCCGCCACGGCCATTTTGCGGGAGCGCCTCCCGGACCTCAAGGTCCGCTTCATCAACGTGGTCGACCTCTTCAAGCTGGAGCCGCAGCACCGAGCACGAGCACGGCCTCACCGACCTGGACTTCGACGGCCTCTTCACGACGGACAAGCCGATAATCTTCAATTTCCACGGCTATCCCTGGCTGATCCACAGGCTCGCCTACCGGCGCGCGAACCACCGGAACCTCCACGTGCGGGGCTACAAGGAGCACGGCAACGTCAACACCCCGCTTGAATTGGCCATGCGAAACCAGATCGACCGCTTCAACCTGGCCATCGATGTCATCGACAGGGTTCCCCGCCTGTCGGCTGCGGCCGCCCATCTTCAAGGAATGGCTCAAGGACCGGATCATCGACAATATCGAATTACGCTTACGAGAACGGCATCGACAAGCCCGAGGAGTCGGACTGGAAATGGCCCTTCGGCGGCGCGGCAGGGGGATGAGACCGGCCCGTCGGGCGGGGCCGCCCTTGGGGGACAAAAGCGTCGATGCGGGGCGTCAGCCGGCGGCGGAGTCGCGCATATATTCTTCGAATGTTTTGACATGGGCCTCAAGGGTCTGTATCTCGCCGTAAAGGAGGGAGACGTCCCCTTCCAGGTCCTTGTCCGCGCTGTGCTTCAGGATGTGGCGGCACAGCCCCCCGATAACCACCATCCGGTTGCGGAAGTTGTGGGCCGTCTCCTGTATGACCTTCTGCTGCCTTACGCAGGACATCGTAAACCGGTCGAAGAGCTGCATCTTTCCGGCGACCGAGCCGATAAGGTATCCGATAATCTTGAGGTATTCGAACTCTTGCTCTGAGAGGGGCACGCCGCTCTCGCCCGAATCGACGACGAGGACGCCTATCTTCCTCCGCTCCCCTGTTATCGAGTCGGTGTAGCCGAAGGGGACGACGGCCTTTACCTTGACCGCCCGTTTCAGCGTGTGCTTATAGCCGTCGCTCTGGCGCTCGTCCGTAAGGTTTACCGGCTCTCCCTCTTCAAAGATCTTCCATACCACGCTCTCCCGCGAGATGGGCGTCCCCTCAAGAGGGGCTCTCGTATTGGCCGCTCCAATACCGGAGGACAAGCTCGCCTCCGTCGAGAACGGCGCACCTGGCCCTTTTGCCGAGTCTGCGGGCGAGATGGTCCACGGCGTCGAACATGATCGTTTCCGGGCTGGCGCTCGCATTGATTAACTGCGCTATATCGAGAATGTCCTCGCAGCGGCCTGCAAGGCCCGGCTCCCTGTCTTCCGCCTTGTAGCCCGGCTCCTCCGGCGCGTTCCTGTTTTCCCCCGCCCCCATGTCTTGCCCCCTTGGGTGATCCGGTTGCTGAAAAAGTATACTACAATTTCACGGCGCCGGCCGAAGCCGCTTAAGGACTCGGTCTTTTTGTGCGTGAAAGGCAGGACTATCCTGAAAGTCATCCGCCTCTCCCGGCTTGCGCCGCGTGCCCGATCCTCACGGCTCTCCTGTGTCGCCTTCGTAAGCACGATCAGAACAACCTCCAGACGGAATCGACTGCCCTGCCCTGCTTGAAGCGGCCGTACCGATAACAGAGCGGGTAGAGGATCGCAAGACCGAGGAGCCAGACGCCGTACATCGCCGCCGGGCCGGCCCCGCCCCTGAAGAGTAGGCCGAGAAGGGCGTATACCCAGAGGTGGACGAGATAGAAGAACAGCGCCGTCCGGCCGAATACGAGGAGCGGGTTGTAAGGGCTGCGAAGGCGCCCCCCGGTCCGCTTCCAGGAGGCTATAATAAGAAAATTGATGCCCAGCGTGAGCGTCAGGAAGGCAAGGCTGGGGGGATACTTCACCACGTCGAGAAAACCCATCCAGCCTGCCCTTATCTCAGCGAGGTTTCCGAAGCCGCCGGAGAGCCTGATCAGGATGAAGAGGGCGCACGTTCCGAGACCTGCAAAGAGGGCGACTTTCCCCGCAGCGCGGCTATCGGCCAGAAGCAGCCTCCCGAAGAGGAGCCCCAGTCCCGTGACCCCGAGCCAGGGTATCACGGGGTAGAGCACTACGATCGCGTCCGTATGCCCCGGAACGAGAAGCGCCCTGACGAGCGGCGAATAGAGCGTTTTTGCGTGGTCCGGACCCGATACGGCAACCTGCGCGCCGACTATAGCGGCCAGACTGACCAGACCGATCAGCCACGCCGGCAGCCTTTGGAAGAAGGCCCAGAATACGAGGGAGCCGCCGAGGGAAAAGAGCACGCCCAGATAGACAGCGGCTTCCGTCCCCCCTCCCGGCATCGGGCCGCCCCTGATTACCTCTGCGTCGGGGCGTACTGAGAGGTCCCCTATCATCCAGGCGCTGTTCTCGACAACGAGCTGCAAGAGGATAAGCAGGAGACCCCTGATTACGAGGGAGCGCGTTATCCGGCCGGCCGTCCATCCTGCGCTGCGGCGGCCGTCCGCGAATAATACCACGCCTACGCCCATGAGCAGGAAGAAGCCCGGCGCGCATATATGGGTAATCCAGCGCGTCCAGAACCAGAGCGCATCCGGGTAGGCGGGCAAGGACGCGCCCCACAGCTCCCGTGAATGGACCCTGGCGATGAAATAGCTCGCATGGTCTACGGCCATCACCACCATGATAAGCCCCCGGTGCGCGTCGAGGGCAAGGAGGCGCCGGCCCGTAGAAAGCGGCGAACGGCTCATATGGCTATAATGTAATCCGTCCGGCCGCCGTCCAGATGAGGCCGTCTGCAAATTTTTGTTGACAACCGTCAAAAAAGCAGATTATAGTTGGTGCAGAAATATTTTATATACCGATATTCTCTGTACATATTGTCAGGAAGGGAAGGAGACCGATGCGGAATACGGGCCGGGATTTCGAGATTTCCGAGACGGTCCAATCCCTCCGCCGGATCTTCAAGGCCATTCAGGATTACTCCCAGGACGTATCGGGCAGCTTCGGGATCACCGGCCCTCAGCTTTGGGCGCTCAAGACCATCGCCGAGCACGAGGCCCTGCCCCTCGGCGAGCTCGGCAGGAAGATGTACCTCCATCCCAGCACCGTTACCGGGGTGGTAGACCGGCTTGAAGCCAAAGGGTACGTATCGAGGGACAGGGACACGGAGGACAGAAGGGTCGTCAAGGTCAGCCTGACTGCCGACGGCAAGCAACTGGCCAAGAGGGCGCCCAATCCCGTCCAGGGGAAGATGATTTACGGCCTGCGGAATCTGGACGGCGCGGAGCTGCACGTTGTCTTCGAATCCGTGAAGAAACTGGCGGAAATCGTCGAGGCGGAGAACGTGGAAGTCACCTTTTTTTTCGACAAGGAATGAGATGGTTCTGAAACGATGGGAAGCGAATTTCATCAAAAACAATAAGGAGGCAAGATAATGGGTCTTAGATCGGCAGGGTTATTCGTTCTAATCGTATGTGCTCGTCGTCTCTCTGGGCGCGTGCAGCAGCTCTACGAAGGCCACGAAGAGCCAGCCGCCGGCGCAAACCGCACAGGCGGCGTCGAAGCCCACCCCGGCGGGGAATACGGGGCGCGCGATGCCCTCGACAATGGCAGGGAAGGAGGATGGCGCGGCGATGCTCAAGGACGTCCATTTCGACTTCGACAGGTATACCATAAGACCTGCGGATACCCAGATACTTAAACAGGACTATGCCTGGTTAAAGGCGCACCCCACGGCCCATGTAACGATCGAAGGCAATTGCGACGAGCGGGGCAGCATAGAATACAACCTCGCCCTCGGCCAGAAGCGGGCCGACGCCGCCAAGAGCTTCCTGGAGACCCTTGGGGTGCAGGGCAAGACGCTCAAGACGGTGAGCTACGGGAAGGAAAAACCGATCGACCCCGGCCATGACGAGGCGGCATGGGCGAAGAACAGAAGGGCGCATATGGCGCCGGACAAGCTGTAGTCCAATAGAGTATATTAAGACGCGCAAACTTTGCCGGACCGGTTACTGGTGCAGCTTGGGGGAGGCTGGTAAAGGGGGCGGCCTTCCCCAAGCGCCGGTTCTTTAGCCTGACAAGGGCGACCCGCTTTTTGCCCGGGTCCGTCCGGGACTTGCTTCCGCGGCAGGTAAAAGCGGGGCCTCTACTACATTATCCTGTGTCCTGCTTTTTTGTGATATTCTTTAGCCCTGGCATACAGCTTCCCGGCGCTATAGGTTTTATTGATATCGATGGCATCGAAGACCGACAACTCGATTCGTCGCAGAAGGATCAGGAGCATCTGGCGGGGGACGCTGATCGGCATCCTGATCGGCGTCGTATCGGGGCTTGGCGCCATACTCTTCAATTTCCTGCTCAAGACAGGGACGCAGTTCTTCATGGAGGACCTGGTCTCCTTCGTGCTTCCCGCGTCTGCGGCCGGAAGCCATTTCCTCGGCGTTCCGCTCTCCAGGTGGGTGATGATATTGGTCCCCGCCCTCGGAGGGCTTATCTCGGGGCTCATAGTATTCAGCTTCGCCCCGGAGGCGGAAGGGCATGGGACGGACGCTATGGTCGATGCCTTTCACAGGAAAAAAGGCGTAGTCCGCAGGCGGGTGCCGGTCATCAAGACGATAGCCTCCGCCATAACGATAGGGTCGGGAGGCTCGGCGGGGAAGGAAGGCCCCATAGCCCAGATAGGCGCAGGCTTCGGCTCGTTTCTCGCCTCTATCCTGAGGGTGAGCGAAGGGGAGCGGCGCATCATGCTCCTTGCCGGCGCGGCGGGCGGGCTGGGCGCCATATTCAAAGCGCCCCTCGGCTCGGCCCTCTTCGTGACCGAGGTCCTTTACAGCAGGGAGGCCTTCGAGTTCGAGGCCATTATCCCTTGCATCCTCTCCTCTATCGTGGGCTTCATGGTATTCACTTACTATAACGGCAACGATACGATCTTCCATATCCCCAGGCTCAGCCTGGCCACCCCTGCCCAGTTGCCTTTCTACGCCGTCCTCGGCATTATTTGCACGGTCGCGGGCCTCCTCTACGTCCGCTTCTTCTATGGGATGCGCGACAGGTTTTTCAAGCGGATCAACCTCCCGAGCCACGTGAAGCCGGCAATCGGGGGCCTGATGCTGGGGCTTCTCGCCGTTTACCTTCCCCAGGTGCTCGGCGGCGGCTATCCGATGATCCAATCGGCCATCGACGGGCGCCTTGCCGTCCCGCTCATGGCTGCCCTCGTTTTCGCCAAGATCGCCGCCACGTCGTTTACGATAAGTTCAGGGGGGAGCGGCGGTGTCTTTGCCCCTTCTCTCTTCATAGGCTCGATGCTCGGCGGCGCTTTCGGGGGCATCTGCCACGCCTTCTTCCCCAACATCGTGACCGAGCCGTCGGCTTTCGTCCTCGTCGGCATGGGGGGGTTCTTCGCAGGGGTGGCGAAGGTGCCTATAGCAGCCCTCATCATGGTCGCAGAAATGACGGGGGGATACAGCCTCATCGTGCCGATGATGATCGTCTCGTCCCTATCCTATCTGCTCCTAGGGAAGGTCTCGCTTTACGAGAAACAGGTGCCGACCAGGGTCGATTCGCCCGCGCATATCGGTGATTTCGCAGTCGATATCATGGAGAGCCTAACGGTCAGGGACGCCGTCCCGGAGGGCCGGCAGGCGCAGACTATCCCGGAGAATATGCCTTTCGAGCAGATCCTCCAGCACATGCTCGGCTCCAGCCAGCAGGATTTTCCCGTTGTCGATAACGACGAGAAGCTGAAAGGGATCATCTCCCTGACGGACCTGCGCGAAGCTATGGCGGATAAGGAGCTTCACCGCCTTCTCCTGGCCAGGGACGTCGCCATCGAGGGGGTGGTCACCGTCACGATGGACGATACCCTCAACGAGGCCTTGCGCATCATGGCCGCGCTCGACGTGAGGGAGTTGCCGGTAGTGAACGGGAAAGACCAGAGAAATGTCGTCTCCATAGTGAGCAGGAAGGACATAACCCGCGCGTACCACGTGGAGATGGAGCGCGCGAGAAAGCCCTCGTCAGGCAGATCGTAAGACGTGAGAATTGCGGATGCCCTCACGCCCGTCAGGGCGCGCATCCATAAGAGGGCAGGAAGACGACCGCCGGAAATGCCGGAAACGATGGGGATACGCCCTTCCTCGTACAGCCCCCCTTCAAGGCATGAATTTCGGCTGGCTCTCGTCGGCCCCGGTGAACTTAAGCTCCCTTTTGTTTTCGCCGTTGCTCAACATCAGGTGGATGGAGGTCTTTCTTCCTTTCTGCGAGGAATATAGGATATACCTGCCGCAGGGCGAGAACTGGGGTGAATCGTTGATGCCTCCGTCCGTCAGCACCCGCGCGTCCGAGCCGTCGGGCTTCATCACGCATATCTCAAGCGCCCCTTCCGTCTTCGACACGAAGGCGATCGAGTCCCCTTTCGGCGAGAAGGCCGGCGCGGTATTGTAATTGCCTGAATACGTGAGCCTCTTGATATCCCCGGTAGCCAGGTCGTCCATGTAGATGTTCACCCCTCCGTGCATGTCTGAGACGAAGAGCATCTTCTTTCCGTCGGCGCTGAGCGCGGGGGAGGCTCAGGATGGCCTCCTTTCGCAAAAGGTCCCTCCGCTCCTTCGTCTCGACGTTGGCCGCAACGATAGTCGATGTCTTTCCGAAAATGTGGCTGTAGACAACGGTATGGGCGTCCATCCAGCTCGACCCTACCTTCGTCCCTCCCCTCCTGTCCGAATAGACCTGATCGTTCGTTACGAGGTCGAAGACGTAGAGGTCGGGCTGGCCGTGCCTGTAAGACGTAAATGCCAGATACCTCCCGTCGGGCGATACCGAGGGCGAGACGACGATGGTCCGCTGGTCGGTCAGCTTCCTTATGCCGTGGCCGTCGAGGTCTGCCACGTAGACGTCCCTCTTTCGCCCCTTTCCCGCTGCGAAGAGGACCCTGGAGCTCATGATGCCCTTCTCGCCCGTCACCGCCTGTATGATCTCGTCGGCGAGCCTGTGGACGACCCTCCTCCACTCGGAAGGGGACGCCCGGTATCGCTTCGCAAAGGAAAGCGTGCCGTCGCTCGTGTCGTAGAGATAGGCCTCCAGCGTAAGGTCGTTGCCGTTCTCCTTCACGAGGGCCTTGCAGAGAAACTCCACACCGAGGGACCGCCACCGGTCGAACTTTATGCTGTCCCTGTCCACGCCCTCGCCCAACATGCCGCTGTCCATGAGGGAGCGGGGCGCGACATCGAAGAAGCCGGAGAAATCGAGGTCCCGGCAGAGAAGGTCGCTTATCTCGGGCCTCGGCTTCTCCGCGCCTGCGAAGGGCGGCACAGCGATGACGAACTTCTTGTAAGGCTGGCCGTAAACGTCGAAATATACCTTGGCCTCCCCGGCTGCCTCGAAAAATGCGAGGACAAAGAAGAGGATAACGGATGCGAGCTTATTCACGATGCATTCCGTCGACCGTCTCTGCCCCGCCGGTTTGACCTTCCCCGCATCTCTTGCGGAAAACGGGAGCGCCGTCTTCTGAATGGGGGCTCCTCCGGGCGTTTGCTTGTTACGGAGGGGACGGGTTCTTTCCATGAGGAGCCCCCTTGATCGCAGATTTAGCGCCGATCCGTCACGGGCGGGGCAAAGGCGACCCCTGCGTCCCTGCCCGCCGGGACCGGCATGTGGCTCATCACCGGAAGGTAGATGTTGAAGGTGACCTCTGCGGCCCTGAGAGACGCCCTGAAGCAGCCGTCGTGCTCTTCGACGATGCTGCGGACATTCGATAAGGGACGCATCGCGTTATCGTACCCGGGGCCTGCAAGGCATATCCTCCCGCCCCCTCTCGCTGCCGCATGGAAGGAGAAAAGGGCGCACTCGTTGTCTGCCTTGTCCGATATGAGACCTGCATCGAGGGGCAGAAGGGTCGTGAGGACCGTCGTGCTTCCGCCCGGCGTAAGGCGGCTCGCGCACTCGACGAGGGTGAAAAATACGGCCGCTATCTGGTGGGGGTCCCCCATTACAGGCAGCACGCTGTCGCCGATGGCCGCCCGCAGCCTGGTCCTTTCATCGGGTGCAAGCAGCCTGATGAGGCGACTGATGCAGGCGTTCAGGTCGAGCGGCTCGGGCCTTGCGACCCTTCCGCCCCCATCCGGCGTCTCGCGGCAGATGGGACCTATCGCCCCGCCCGTTTTCGACCCCGTTGCTTCTCCTGGGTTTATCCGTATATAGGCTTCCATAGATTACTCCTTATGGTTCATCACAGTGGCATAAACCTTCCCGCTTTTCCCTCCTTTCGACGCCGGGAGCCGCAGCCCGTTGGCGAGCAGGATGGGGCCGGGCATCGCAAGGGCGAGCTTACGTGAGGTTCAGGAAGAAACGGGGGGACCCCTGTAAGAATAGCTTGAGACGACGAACGATTCGGCATATGGCGCCGCTGCGTCTGGAACGAGCTCGACAGTCTCACGGGAGAACGGCGGCGCATCGACGCAGTTGACGAACGCAATAGAGTCGCTTGTATCCTGGGCATAGTGCGCCTGATTGTCCGGGGCGCCCGTTTCAACCGTTATGAGCCTTCTTGCAGGCAGCAGCGCGAGCAGCGCTACAAGAACGATGGTGAGGCTGAATGACGCTCGAAGAAGACGGCCGGTCATCGAGGAGCATCTTCCCATATTTTGTGCCCCTCCACGCACAAAGAAGGGTGAAGCAACGGCTGTGCCACAACGCCGGATGCACCATAAGTACCCGATATCGCGGATGTCTCCCTTTCTCCCCCTGCCTGCCGAATTCGACAAAACCGTCGCGGCGCGGCGGCGGAATCGACCGGATTGTCGAATCCCGCCGCCCTCAGGTATATCGTCTTGCCCACATAAGAGAACGGGTACACTGGGACAATTCCTAGGTTGACATTGCCGTTGCCTTCCGGCTCTACTCGCGGCACTACGGTTCACCCCCACGCGCGTGGGGACAATCGTATCAGTCAGGCGCAGATGCGACTACCCTTCGGTTCACCCCCACGCGCGTGGGGACAATTTGAACCTGCCCTTCGCTGCGTCGAAGTCCTGCGGTTCACCCCCACGCGCGTGGGGACAATATAGAAAACTCCTCAAGCTGCGCCTCCCTAATCGGTTCACCCCCACGCGCGTGGGGACAATCAGATACGCGACATTTTCAAGGACGGCGAGTGCGGTTCACCCCCACGCGCGTGGGGACAATCGGTCGGCACGATCCTGCACTACGATAGCCTGCGGTTCACCCCCACGCGCGTGGGGACAATTTCTGTTCGAGCTGGTTAAGGGCCTGGACCGCCGGTTCACCCCCACGCGCGTGGGGACAATGTCTCCCCCGGCCGTCCCGACCCGGTGAACCGCGGTTCACCCCCACGCGCGTGGGGACAATAGCGGGCGGCGATGCCTTGTTGGGGTCCGGGACGGTTCACCCCCACGCGCGTGGGGACAATCGGAATCGGAGCGGGTGGATTTGCGGTATTTGCGGTTCACCCCCACGCGCGTGGGGACAATTTTTCGAGCGTGCGCTTTATCGAGCCTACAAACGGTTCACCCCCACGCGCGTGGGGACAATACTGAAAAAGCCTCGATTTTACGGCACCCGGACCAGAAAGAGGCCCTCGAAGTCTTGAACTGACCGCGCCGTCTGCCCCCAACTGCGGATGCTAAAGCCTTGTTCATTGTCGCTCCTGTAAATCATGACGCAACCGCCCTCTCCGGCCTGCATGCACGCCTTATCCCAGAGGCGGTCCCGAACGGCGGCCGAGACCCTCCCCACGAATACGCCGGCTTTCGGCTCCAGAAGCCAGCGTGTCAATTCACCGCGCAACCCAGGCGGCACACGCTCAAGAATCATGACCACCATCGCCGGCCTCCGTTTCGTCAGGTTCCGTAGGCTGTATGCGACCGCCTTCCACCTCTCCCTCTAAAGGGTCCCACAAAGCGCCTGGGGCAGCGGCGTCGCGGTCAAAAGACCCACTGTCGCAGATTGCTGCCCGCTTCGGCAACATCAATGCCGTCTGGATATCGGGAATAATTCTCTCCAGGAGTCTTGTCGATACAAATTTGTCGCGGCACGTCACGCGCACGCGCCGCTCCAGTCCGACCAGGTTTTCGGTGGCCGCTCGAAACGCCGCCGGGATGGTAACATCCGTCTTATAGAGATCGGCAACGTCGTATACGAAAGACAGCATCTTGCCGGTATGGATAAAGCCGAGGGCCGGTGAGAAGCCGGCCGATAAAATCGCTGCGTGACAGATGCCGTACAGGCACGCGTTAGCGGCCGACAAGGCCCGGTTTACAGGGTCCGCATTGCTCCACTTGTCACGGGTGTAATTTCGGCCCGACCAGGGCGCCCCTGTCTCCTTAGCGGCCTTGGCATATGACTCGCGAACGCGGACGCCCTCCATCCCTCGAATTTGCTGCAGGGTCAATTGGGGATCGAAGGTCTCGGAGAACCGCAACTGGTAGAGGTTGCGCACTACCTGCATGCGCAACGCTTGATCCGCCCACATCCGGACCTGGTGGAGGAAGTTCCCGGCACTCCGGGTCTCGCCCATGCCCACCGCATAGAAGCGCACCCCCTCCTCGCCGGACCAGGCCACGAGGCACCCATGATCCGCCAGGACTGAAACGGCAGCGTGGGTGATTGATACGCCCGGACCCAGCATCAAGAGGGCCAGATTGGCGCAGGGGACGGGAACCTTGCCGGCTTCATCATGGATGGCGATGGCCCGCGCTTCCTGGTCGATGCGACAATGTTCAACATAAAGGTAACTCCATCCGTCGCTGAACTTAGGCAAGACGTGAAGGTCTCGAATTCTCATGTCGCCCCCAGTGGATTAGGTGGGTCAAGCGGAGCAAGAGAGAGAAGACCGAAACCGAAGGCTTTACCTGAGCCGATGCCCTGGATAAGCGTTTCATAAAAACGGGCGGGGTCGGCGACGACGAGAACCCCATCGTAGCGGACGGAGCGGAGACGTGACTGTTCGGTTTTTTCGGGTTTTTTGAAATAGGCGTAGCCTTGCTGAACGGTTGTCGAGTCCTTGCTTATTGAAAATCCCGCCGCCTCGGCCCGGCGGTCAAGCCAATCAATGAGTCGGTCGGTCGGCACGGGGACGCGCTTGCCGATAGATTCCTCTTTTGCGTCGGGTGAATTCTTACTCAGACGTCTGGTAGGATTCACCGAAAGACGGAACCTGAGACGCTGTCCTCTCGTAAAGCGTGGATCAAACGGCTTCACCTCCTGGGGAGTCGCCAGCAGATAACCGGCGTTGTGAAAGGCGTATCCCCAGTCGGGCCTTACGGCGGATTGCACGATTATCACCGCCCGGCCATTGGAATGCGGATCGATGCGGAAGAGAAAGCCGGAGTCGGGTTCGCGCCTGCGGTGTACCTGCCCTGCAAAATCGTCCGGCGCATAAGGCGCAAGAAAATCGGGATCGCGCGCTCTTCTCGGATCAGACGGAAACGCCATGCAAAGCCTCTGGTGTACGTGATAGAGATTTCGCAGCCACAACCGTCCGGGTCTGGGACGATCGGGGTTGTCGCCTATATCGATCAAGAGAGAAGACAGGTACATATTATTGCACCTCCTCGCCGGCAAGATGCCGGCGACGGGTCTCCAACGACCGGAACCTGATGATCTCGCCCCGTTTACGGATGATCGTGTCGCGCCAGCGCGGTTCTTCGGGATCGATGCGGTCCAAACCCATACCAAGGCCATATTCGATCATTGTCACGGCATCATGGCACAGGCGGCAAAGGGAGCGGACATTCTCAAGATGCTCTTTCATTATTTTCTCGTCTTGAAGGGCCTCTAAATTATGCTCTTTCCCGGCGCGGCGGTAGGAGATATGTTGACCTGTCTTGGCAGGTGATTTGCAGAGGACGCAAAGGTGATGGTCGTCGGCAAGACGCCTGTCCCGAATCTTGCCCCATGTACTTTTGTCGTAATCGGTGCGAGTGCGGGGCGGCGCTGGAGTGCGCGTCAGAGAATGTGCCTCGTCAATATCGATATCGCATCCCGCACCGACTGTTAACGATCTCCTGATAACGAATCGCGGGTAATGCGAGGGCGGCTCAAATGTCAGAGGTACATCATACCAGACGAGCGCGTCATCGGGCGCTTCCGGCTCTTCAGGGGTGGGGACCCAGTCGAGCAGACAATTCACGACTTGCGGAGGCCGGTCTCCTTTGAGCCGCGGGCGCCAGGGCGCCGCTTTGAGCGCCGAGAGCAAATCCGGAAAGTCGGAGGCTGGATATTCCAGCAGAGGGCGAGAGGGAATGCAGCACTTTCTACCGAGGTAAAGCGTCCATTTGGGGGTATTCACTGCGGCCTCCACTTCGGCAATCAAATCCGGTTCGCCTTGCAGGGCGACGAGAAAAGAGGCGTCGCAGAGATACTCGCGACGGGTAATGAGGGTCTCGATCTCCTTTGTCCCGGCTGTTATCTTGATGCCGGTTCCATCTGCCTTAGGCAAGCCGACTTTTGCCCCGACGGTGTGATAATCCCACCACCGGATGCCGGGCCGGTCAATGCGGACGCCCATTTTAAGGTGTCTTAGAGTTTCTATGCGGGCCTCTGAGTCTCTACGGGATAGACCGGCTGCACAACACAGCAGGCCGATGATGCCGGATTTGGTGGGCGCCTCCATCGTTCTGCGAATTACGAATTTGGAGGTATCGCCCCAGGCCTGGAGCGGACCTTCGATGCCCAGAAGAAGCGTATTTGATGCGCTCATGGTCAGGCCTCCGTTCTCAAACGAATGTTCTTGACGTGGGCGATTTCGTTTATAATCGCCTCCACGAAGCCACCCGGTTTCCCTTCCTCCCCGCCGAGGATGTCGAATCGCCGTTCGGTCACGAGTTTGGGCATCTTCTTTCTTCCATCCTCCGAGCGTTCCCAGTATCGGAAAGGAAACCTCCATAGTTTGGGGCTGTACCAGAGGAGAGTAGAATCTACGCCGTAGGCATTGCGGATTGCTTGAACGTGATCCGCTAGACACGCGACACTGCGTCCCTCGATGCTGTGTTCATCAGGCGCGTCGTCATCGGGTTTGCCCACGCGCTCTACGGGCTCGGCAAAGGCGTTCGCGTAGCTGGTCGGCGTCCTGGTCTTTTTTATCTCTACGAGCAGGCCGCACGGCTCGCAATGGGAGGCGAAGCTGTTCTGCTTGCCTGCGGGATTGACAACCGCCGCTGCCCGAATGAACGCCCCGACCGTATGCGCGGCCAGCTCCTCATTGCCCTTCAGGTTACCGACCAGGGTATCCCAGTTGATGGAGAAATACTTGTAAAAACAGGCCGAGGCAAACATCGCCTCGTCGAGATAGCCCGCGCCCGCATCTTCACCGGGGATATCGTCGGTGGCTACGTAGTAATCGACTTGGAGGTGGGCCTCATGAGTGGAAAGCGCATGGGCCACCTGTAGCGCCGCCTCAACAGTAGTATGAAGTTTTTCCCATATCTTAGATGATTTGTCGGGCTCCAACATACGCCCCGACAAGGCCATATCGGGCACTGCCGTTCGTTCGGCAATGAGTTTGCCGAATTCTTTTGCCAAGACCTCATCCGATCTTCCATCGCTCTTTTGCAAGAGCTCGGCCATCGCTGCGACTGCCTCTCCCGTGGTATATACAAGCATCTTGCTTTTGTCCGCGTTCTCTTGACCATCTTCCTCGGCGCCCTGTTTCGCCTCCCTGGGTTTTAATCCACACGCTTTCAGGATATTCTCCGCCCGCTTCCCGACATCCATACCAGTAACCTTTTCGGCTATCAATTTCGCCAATTGCCGGGTGCGAATCCCGCCTCGTAACTCCTGGAACTCCCTGCTCATGCGTATGCTCCGTTTGATGCACTGGCTGGATATGCGCGAGCGCAACACGCCACCGAAATAGCAGGTCTTTGGCGCACCCAGGTCGTCCCTGTTCAGGTTGGACGGGCTGTGGTTTTGAATCGCGTGAATCTCGATCAACATGGCTTCCCTCCTTCGAAGGTTTTTAAAAATTCTTCCGCCCATTTGAGTCGCGTGGATTCGCGCTCCCAGATGGAGAGATCATGGGTAAATCTCACCCAGTCGATTCCCATGTCTTTTGAATCGACCAGATCAAGCGCCCACCGCAGGTCGGACTCCATCTTCCCAAGCGGCAGTGCCAACAGCCTGTCGAACCTTTGCCTGAAACGTTTTTCCGTGCCCTTGTCGGGCCGGCACCGCCCGAGCCGGCAGGCAAGCGTCTTGCCGGGTGTCTGTGGAACCGGACGGAATGCGTAGAGCTTGGCTATCAGCCAGGCCACCTCGCGGCGGGGAGCGACCGGACTTTTAGCTCGAAGCGGCCACCAGAGCCCCGTGAACAGGTCGAAGCCGTCTATGGTTTCGTCCAATCCCCGCCCTGCCAAAGAGCGGAGCAGCGCCCGCTCTCCCGGTCCAAAGAGGCGGTCATTGGTAAGTCGAGCAATATAGGCTGTTGTCTGACTCATCGTTCTGCTCCCTTCTTACGAACAGGCTCGCCCGCCGCCCTATCCACCTGCTGTCGCGCCTTCAAGACTGCTTCAGTAGCGCGGCGAATCTCCTGACGCCGACGCAGGGCAGATCCAGTTGTTGTAAGATCGACGACCTGCTCAACATTTCCGCAGAGAATTCTACAAACTTCCTCCCTCCACTTCTTCATTGCCTTCATTTGTGTATCCGTATCGGATTGGTCAGCGCAGCGTAACTCCTGGATAAGAATTCTAAATGCTTTCTCCAATCTTTCCTCAACTAGGAAGCTCACCGCGCAAAGACCGGCTCGGATTGCGTGCCCCTTCGCCGCCTTCGAACTCAGGGCCTCTATGACAGCATGATACTTCGGCCTCCTGTTCCAGTTCATTGTACCGGCGAAAGTCGTCTTCCGGGTAAGCTGTCTGAGCCACTCTAACTCATCTATCAGACCCTTTTGGATACTATTGTTCAGGATAGGCATAGTGACCACATAGGCCTCGACGTGCTTGTAAAGCTGCTGGCTGGCTCCGACCAGGATCGTGTGAAACTTAGTAGGACCGGTCTGCCGGGCAGAACGTTGTAATAGTCCCTTCAATATAGAATGCCACACACCTGCATGATCCTCTAAGGGATCATTGGGGGCGGGCCATGACGGGACAATACTTTTCTCTCTCCCCTTGCTATCCTTGATATTGACACGCAACAGCTGGGGATCGTCGGCCCACGGCTCTTTTGAAGATCGTTGCCATCCCGGACGGAAAAGGATTTCTTTGACTAAGCGATCGGTTGGAGCCCCACAGTAACAACATCGTCCGCGAGGGTGATCTCTATTGATTTGCGATTCGGGCAGCAAAAGGAGAACGCGTCGGGATTGCCAGGTCATGCCTTTTAGAAAGCCGAGCGGTGTTCTTTCACAGGCACCTTTCCAAGAGGGTACGTCATTGTTGACTGGCTCACTGCCCGGCCAGTTGAGCAATAGCGAATCAAAGAGACTAGCGCCGGTTTTTATGGAATAGGACGGCGTATTCCCGTTAACGCTGGCGGTCATGCTTTGTCCGGGGCCGGCGGTCCCTGCCGTCGCAAAGCAAGACCATCGCAATAGCCCCATTGCGCAGCACGCGAGACAGAGTCCTTCGTGAAAATCTCTAACGTGCCTGAAATGTGCAATGTTGGTACCCGACGGAAGATCATGTAACAGGTACGTTACAGCAACTGCTTTACCGTCTGCCTCACGATCCTGATAAAAAGGCTTTTTTCCGAAGAGGTTGAAGCAGTCTTTATTATCATTATCATAGAGCTTTTTGAACCAATCCCGAGGGAACGAGCCATCCGGGGCCTTGTCCGTCGGGCTTCCCTGGCACCAATAAAGCAGCGCGAGCAAGAATCGCAGGACCGCCACCCGGTCCATGGGATTGCTCGCCGCAACTTGACGAATCCGGCCTGCCTGAGTGAGAGCCTCAATGATGCCCACACGATTCGTTTTCCCATCTTTCCATAAAACAGGTATCCATTTCTCTTCGAGCAGGTTGTAGCTCATTGCCCCCTCCACGCTTTTACTCAATTGGCGCTCCTCAACAGATGATATGATGGAACAATGGGAATGGCAACGGAAAAGTAGCGAAATGAGTGGGGGAAGAAATCAGATGTCCTTAATGTCGAGCTCTATTTTTACATTTTTTTTAATTGCCTTGCGGGCCGGTTCGGTGTAAATAGTAGGGACCGGCAGCCTGCATCGATGGGTGTGCGCTTTTTTGAGAACGAAGGCCGGAAAGCCGCTTTTCGCTTAGAGGAGGAGACAAAATGTCGAATGAAAAGAGAGTAACCCGGCGTGACTTCCTGAAGAAGACGGTGGCCGGCGCCGGCATAGCGACGGCAGGTGTAATAGGCGCCCAGCGGGCGACACCGGCTGCTGCTGCGGTCGTACCGAAAAAATGGGACATGGAAGCGGACGTAGTCGCCATCGGCAGCGGTTTTACGGGTCTGGCAGCCGCCATCACGGCGACGGAGGCCGGGGCGAAGGTGGTCGTCCTCGAAAAGGCGAAAAAGGCGCACGAGGGCGGGAACAGCAAGGTCTCCGGCAACATGTGGTGGACGCCGACGAACGCGGAGGAAGGGTTCACTTACGTCAAGGCGATGGCCTTCGGGACGACGGACGACGAGAGTCTGAGGGCGCTGGAGGCGGAGCACGTGAAGCTCAACGACTGGCTCTCCGCCAAGTTCGGCGTCAAGCCCGCGCCCATAGGCGGGCTTTTCGAGCCGGAGCACCCGGAGCTGCCGGGAAACGACTGCGTGCGGACCTGGGGAAACGGAGGCGGGGTCTTCTTCGGCCAGTTGTACAACCCGGTTCGCGCATACGCGGACAAGATCAAGCTCCGGTTCATGTATGAGACGCCCGCCAGGGAGCTTGTCCAGGCGCCAACAGGCGAGGTCGTCGGGGTCATGGCGGAGGCGGCAGGCAAGCCGCTCTTTATCAAGGCGAGGCGCGGTGTAGTCATGGGCTGCGGCGGCTACGAGTTCGACTTCGAGATGGCAAAGCAATTCCTGCCGGGCTGGCCCGTCTACGGTCGCGGCACGCCGTACAATACGGGCGACGGGATCAGGATGTGCCAGAAAGCGGGCGCGGCCCTCTGGCACATGAACAACACGCTGGGCGGCTTCGGCTGCCTCGTCGTCCCCGAATTTGCGCCGGTCCTCATCAACCTTGCGATGCCTGCGGACAGCTATATCTTCACCGACAAATTCGGCCGGCGGTTCATGAACGAAAAGCGGGAGAACCGGCACGGCTTCGGCCACAAGGAATACCAGCTTTTCTTCGACGGCGTCCTGGCCGATTTCACGCGCAACCCCTGGTGGACCGTCTTCGACGATGCGACCGCCAAGAAAGGCCCGCTCCTATACAGGCACGGCACCACCTTCACCTGGTTCAACGCGCATTCGGGCTATAAGTGGAGCAAAGACAACAGCGCCGAGGTCGCAAAGGGATGGATCCTGTCCGCGGCCGACATCGGGGAGCTGGCAGCGCGCATGCAGGCGAAGGCCGATGTCCTGGGCAATACGGTAGCCAAATACAACGATTTCTGCAAAGGCAAGACTGACGGAGAGTTCGGGCGGCCCGCAAAGACGCTGGTTCCGTTGGAGAAGGGGCCGTTCTATGCGATGAGGACCTACCCTGCTACTTACAATACCCAGGGCGGCCCGAGGCGCAACGGCAAGTGCCAGGTCCTCGACGCATTCGGCCGGCCTATTCCCCGCCTGTACAGCGGCGGCGAGATGGGCTCGTTCTTCGGCTGGATGTACAACGGCGGGGGGAACAACGCGGAGGCCCTGGTGACGGGGAAAATTGCCGGTACGAACGTCATGAAGGAAAAGCCCTGGGCATAGGGCGGCTGGGGCGAGGCCGGTCTGCCGCGGTCGAGCGTGCTTCCGACCGGCGTTGTGCATAGCATCGCATTCGGAAGCGTTGTTCCTGGCGCGTAATAATCCGAAAACAGGGCTGTTTTTGCTTGACACCCCTCACGCGGTTATTATAAGTTAACTGATTGACGCGTCAGTCGCTTTATCGATAGAGGAGGCTTATCATGGCCGTAATGGCCTTACCAGATCTTTTCATCGAGGCCGAAGACGGCGCCCACATCCTGAGCGCCCGGTGCAATTCGTGCGGCACATATTTTTTCCCGCGCTACCACGAGCAGCACAGGCCGGGCTGCAGCCCGGGAGGGCGTCGAGAACGTCCCGCTCGCGAGGGAGGGCAAGCTCGCAAGCTACACGATCCAGTACTACCTGCCCCCGCCTCCTTTCAGGACTGCAACGGATATCACCCCCTACGTGATCGGTCTCGTAGAGTTCCCTGAGGGCATCCAGGTGACGGGCATCGTCGTCGGGTGCAGCCACGACCAGCTCAAAATAGGCCAGCCCGTCGAGACGACGACCTACACGCTTTATCAGAACGAGCAGGGGGAAGACGTCGTGACGTGGGCGTTCCGGCCCGCAGGCGCCGTGAAACGGGCATAAGACGCGAAGGAGCGAAGGAAGGAGATATGAGAGAGGTCTCGATTATCGGGGTCGGCATTCATCCGTGGGGGAAATTCCGGGAAAAGACCTTCGTCGATATGGGCGTTGCCGCGGTGTCGAGGGCGCTTTCCGATGCAGCTATCGACTGGAGGGAGATCCAGACGGTCTGCTCCGGGATCTGATATATGGGGTGGCAACGCGGGCCATCTTTCGGGCCAGTACCTCGCGAGCGTCTTCGGCGAGACGGGCATCCCGATAGTCAACGTGTACAATGCGTGCGCGACGGGCGCCTCCGCGCTCCGCGTGGCGTACCTGACCATCGCGTCCGGGCAGGTGGACGTCGCCCTCGCCGTCGGCGTGGACCTCTCGCCGGAAGGGTTCCTTGGCGCAAAATCGGATAACCCCAAACAGGACAGGGACGTGCTGCGGTGGCGCATGGTCGGCATGCCGAACCCGACCTACTGGGCGCTCGAATGCAGGAAGCGGATGGCGCGGTACGGCACCACCGGGGAGGACCTCGCGAGCGTCAAGGTGCTCTTGAGCCGGTACGGGAGCCAGAACCCCAACGCGCGCTACAAGAAGGTCTATACGATGGAGGAGGTCCTGACCTCGAAGATGGTAAGCGACCCCTTGCGCCTTTACGAGATCTGCGCGACGAGCGACGGGGCTGCGGCCCTCATCCTCTGCGCTTCCGACAAGGCGCGGAAGTATACGAGCCGGCCGGTCACGGTGGCAGCCACCGCGATGGGCAGCGCCATTTACGGAGACCCGACGATCCGCATCTCCGCGATATCGGCGCCCGCGAAGGCGGAGGCCCCGCTTCTGAGCGAAAGCTATTCCGCGTCCCGCCAGGCTTATGAGATGGCCGGCATCGGTCCTGAAGACGTGGACGTGCTGGAGTTGCCCGACAACAGCTCGTGGCACTACCTGCAATACCTTGATACCTGCGGCTTCTGCGGCGAGGGGGAGGCGGAGCGGATGCTGAAGGAAGGGAAGACCCGCATCGGCGGCAAGGTGGCCGTCTGCCCGAGCGGCGGGTTCTCTTCATTCGGAGAGGCGATAGGCGTGCAGGCGATCTGGCAGGTGGCAGAGGTGGTGACCCAGCTCCGGGGTCAATGCGGGCTGAGGCAGGTGGAAAACGCGAAGGTCGGCATGGCCCAGACCTACGGGCTGATGGGCAACAGCGGCACGACGATCCTGAAGGTATAGGGCGGGCAGCGGACACGTGAAGAAAAGCTTCGTAATCAACGACGTCTGCTGGATGCTCGTCTCCGTCCTGATCTGCATAGAGGCGCTCAGACTCGGCTTCGGCTCCCTCAAAGAGCCGGCTGCGGGCTTCATGCCGTTCGTCGCGG
Organism: uncultured delta proteobacterium; assembly: GCA_963835595.1. Classification (GTDB taxonomy): domain Bacteria; phylum Desulfobacterota; class Syntrophorhabdia; order Syntrophorhabdales; family WCHB1-27; genus CAWEPK01. The sequence continues at coordinate 1,675,313 of CAWIGL010000002.1, forward strand.
GCCTCATCATGGCGGGTCTCGCTGCCGCGGACCTCATAATCGGCCTTATGGGCGGATGGAAGGACTACGCGGACGAATCGGCCTGGAAGCAGACGAGCTGGCTCAAGCTCGTATCGACCGTGGCCGTGCTCTTCGCCTACGCGCTGCTCTTTCGTTTTCTGGGCTTCATCGCAGACACGTTTCTCCTCATGGTGTTCTTCATCCAGGTCATAGGGCGCAAGTCGTGGGTTCTCACGGTCGTCATATCCGGCGTCACCACCGGCGTCTTCTACGTAGTCTTCAAGACCTTTCTCGATTGCCAGTTGCCGTCGGGATTCCTGGGGTTTTAGCCAAGGGGGATTATGGATACCTTCGGGTACCTGATGACCGGTTTTTCTGTAGTCTTCCAGCCGGCGAACATCTTTTGCTGCTTCATAGGCGTTCTGATCGGGACCCTCGTAGGCGTCCTGCCGGGCCTCGGTCCTGTCGCCGCCATGTCGCTGCTGCTGCCCGCCACGCTGAAGACGACCCCTGTAGGGGCGATCATCATGCTGTCCGGCATTTACTACGGGGCGCAATACGGAGGCTCCACGACCTCGATCCTCGTCAACATACCGGGCGAGGCCGCCTCCGTTGTCACGACCTTCGACGGCTACCAGATGGCGAGGCGTGGGCGCGCAGGGCCGGCGCTCGGCATCGCCGCCTTCGGCTCCTTCATCGCAGGCACCGTCGGCATCGTCGGCCTGATGCTGCTCGCACCGCCGCTCGTCGATTTCGCCCTCAGGTTCGGCCCGCCCGAATATTTCTCCCTGATGGTGCTGGGCCTTACCATCCTGACCTTCCTGACCTCGAAGTCGATGATAAGGTGCCTCATGATGGCCGCCTTCGGAGTCTTCATCGGGGTCGTCGGGCTCGACCCCATAGAGGGGACGCCCCGGTTCACCTTCCATATGCCTGAGCTTCTCGACGGCGTGGGCCTCGTGCCCGTCGTCATGGGTCTTTTCGGCATCGGCGAGGTGCTTGCGAACATAGAGATGAAGATCAAACAGGAGGTCTTCACCCAGGACGTCAAGGGCATTCTGCCGACACTCGCAGACTGGGGGCGTTCGATCTGGGCCATCATACGGGGCACGCTCATAGGCTTTTTCCTCGGCATCCTGCCCGGCGGCGGGGCGGTGATCGCGTCCTTCGTCTCTTACGCCATCGAGAAGCGCGTCTCGAAGCACCCCGAGGAGTTCGGCAAAGGCGCGATCGAAGGCGTCGCGGGACCCGAATCGGCCAACAATTCCGCTGCCCAGGCCGCCTTCGTCCCCCTTCTGACGATGGGCATACCTTCGAACGTCGTCATGGCGATGCTGCTCGGCGCCCTGATAATCCACGGCGTCACGCCGGGCCCACTGCTCATCACCGAGCACCCCGACCTCTTCTGGGGGGTCATCGCCTCTATGTATATCGGGAACGCGATGCTCCTCGTCCTCAATCTGCCCCTCATCAAGCTATGGGTGCAGCTTCTGAAAGTACCCTACTGGGTGCTCCTGCCGGTGATCGTCCTGTTCTGCCTGGTCGGGACCCTACTCGATCAACAACGATGTAGTCGATATGTTCGTGATGCTTATCTTCGGCGTGATCGGCTATCTGCTCAAGAAGGTATCGATGGAGGTCGCCCCTATGGTCCTCGCCTTCGTGCTCGGCCCCATGCTGGAGCAGGCGCTCCGCCAGTCCCTCATCCAGTCGAGCGGCAGTTTTTCGATCTTTTTCACGCACCCCATCTCGGCGACGTTCCTGATCGTCTCGATCGTGCTGCTCCTTTCTTCGATGATACCCTGGCTCTGGAAGCGGCGCATGACCATCGCATCGGACGAGACGTAGGGCGCGAAGGCAAAAAGCGATAGACAAGAAGCGAAGGAGAAAAAGCTAAACCAATGCTTTGTGCGGCTGGACTCGCGCCTCTTGCGGACCACCCGCATGCACGGTGGCGCCTTTTCAGACCGCCCTTTACCGTGCGGGTTCCCGGCAAAAATGGACTGTCCCTGAAACACTGACGCTTGACAAAAGAACGGGCCTATTGATATAAAAGAATACGGTGCCACAACCAGTTGGTGTAAGAGTTCGAGCACGGGCCGAGGGTCGGTTCCTGCTTTTCACACATCTTCACAGCCCTTATGCTTCTCTCAAAACTGAAAGGACGGCGGATTTGCGATAACCCTGAACCTTAATCACGGCTGTATCGGGCCAGAGAGAGGAGGACGACAATGGAACACTGGAAACTGATTTTGATAGCATTGCTAATTGTCTTTTCAGCGACCAATTCCCTTGCACAGTGGAGCGGCAAGGGGAGCCAGTATGAATTAAAGAGCTTTCCACTGAACGAAAACAAGCCCATGTTCCAGCAGACGCTCAACGGTGGGAACAGCCTGGAGATAATCAGTACATCTTGGGGGAGGGGGGCAGGCACTGCAGACGGAATTTCCTGGCAGAAGGAAGGGGCCAGTGTCGAGGCAAAGATTAACGGGAAGGCATTCTCTTTGACGGGCGAGAACGGCGGCATCGAGATCCTGGATAACCTCGTTTTCCTTATCTTCAAAGGTGCCACCATATCCGTAGATCCAAGGGTCGTGGGGAAAAAGGATACAAGTTTCCTTACAGACGCAATCGGGCAGCGCGTGGAGAAGCTTATGACGACGGAGCGGATGGTACCCAAATCTCGGTTCTCGGTCAGCATCAAGGGCACTAAAGCGACAGCGACTGGTACTCTTGTCATAGCTATGGATATCTTCACCCCTAATGGACAGAATAACCGCAACTTTCACGGTAAGCCGTTTATAGAGAACTTCGCGACTTGGGATGTTAAGAAATAGAAGTTTTGTAATTGCGCTCCCGTATCGAGAAGAGATGATCAAATACATCTCAGCTTTATTCGCTTCGGATTGTATTCCCCGCGGTTTACTCCGAGCCGGACCACGGAATCTTCGGATTAATGCCCCGTTGCTTGCGGCGGGGATGGTTTGTCTAATTTTGTTGTCCGTGGCTGGTTGCGCTTCGACAAAGACGCGGTATATCAAGGCCTACGATGGGCCCGAAAGAACCTTAGAAGAGATTGCCGTCGTAAAATGCAGTCCTGGTGTCGGAGTGAGAATACCTCTTCGACTGGATACGGGCGGCGACATCAAGGTCGGAGATATGTATCCAGACCGGGGCGATGGAGGCGTCTGGGCTCGTAGATGCGAGATTAGTCTATTGCCGGGAAACCACACGTTGTACGTCTGCTTTTGGGACAGCTACTATGCCAACCACAAGGGATGGGGATATCGTTGGTGTGGAAGAGATTTACCTGTATCGTTTAAAGCCCGGGCTGGCCGAATCTATCTCATTAGATATAAAGTCTCTTGGAATAATTGGGAGCCTTTGATTGACGACGTTACTGAGATCGAACGAGCAAAAGTTGAAGATGAAAGGCTCGGACAAAAAACCGAGAAAAAGTAATCTAACAAGCCAACCTCCAGACACATAAAGGCCTTTCGCGCCTAGCAGCGCGAAAGGCCTTTATGAGCGGGTATTGGGGACTAGGCCCTACTTGTCTAGCCCGACCTTGTGTACGATCTGCTTTACCCTCTCCGAGTCCTGCCTTGCGTATTTATCGTACTCCTCGGGACCCATGTAGAGGACGTGCATATCGAGCTTTTTGAGGACGGTGCGGAACTCGGGATCGTCCATCGCCTTCCTGAAGGCCTGGTGTACCTTCTCAACGATGGGCTTCGGCAGGCCCTTCGGGCCGAAGATGACCAGAGGGCACGGCGTAACGACATCATAGCCGAGCTCTTTCAGGGTGGGGACGTTCGGGAACCTGTCCGCCCTCTTTGCCGTATATACGGCGAGGGCGCGGAATTTGCCTGCCTCTACGAGCGGCCCCCAGGCGGCCGAGGTCGAGGAGAGGGCGTCGATATGGCCGCCGAGGAGCGCCGGGGTCACGCCTGCGTCGCCCTTGAACGGGACATGGGTGAACTTGACGTTCGCCTGCATCGCAAGCTCCTCGACAGGCATATGGGCCGTCGTCCCGACGCCCGCCGAGCCGTACTGTATCTTCCCTGGGTTCTTCCTCGCAAAATCGATGAACTCCTTCATGTTCTTGAAGGGCGAGTCGCTGCGCACTACGATCCCCAGCAAGAAGCCGCTGTACGTCATGATCGGCGTGATGCCTTCGATGGGGTTGAAGTTGAGCTTGTGCATGTGCCACGCTATGACCGTAGCGCCCGTCATTACGCCCAATGTGTAGCCGTCGGGCGGTCTTACCGCGACGAGGCTCGGGCCCACCGTGCCCCCCCGCCTCCCCTGTTATCTACGATGATCGGCTGGCCGAGGTATTTCTGCGCAGCGGTGGCAAGCGGCCGGAAGGACAAATCCGACGCGCCGCCTGCCGGGTGCGGAAGGATAACGGTAATCGGTTTTACCGGATATTCGGCCGCTGCCCCGAAAGCGGCAAAGCAGAAAACAAAGACTGCCGACACCACGACGCACAACGATACCTTCGTCAGAGACATTACACTCCTCCCTTTTTATTGGCGGAAGGCAATCCGCACCACCACCGGTCATGCGTGTCTTCCCTGACCCTAGGCATAGCACAAACAGAGCCTCGCCCGACATGCTTATCCGGTTTCATCGGCGCCTTTTCAGCCGCCCGATTCGCCTGCATCAGGCGCTCCCCCGGCGCTTTTCAGGCGCCTGCCCCTTCCTTGCCGCGAGCCTTCTCCGCCTCTTGCGCGCGAAGCACAAACCGCTGGACCTTCCCCGTTACCGTCCGGGGAAGGGATTTCACGTCAGCGAAGACTATCTCGCGGGGATACTTGTAAGGCTCGATTTTTGATTTGACGAAGTCCTTCAGCTCATCCGCGAGCTGCGGCGACCCATCTCCGCCCTTCGTCACGACGAACGCCTTGACGATGCTGCCCCTGATCTCATCGGGGGAGGGGACCACGACCGCTTCCAGCACCTCGGGGTGGTCGAGAAGCGCTGCCTCGACCTCCCCCGCAGGTATCTTGTAGCCGGCGCTGATAATCATGTCGTCGTCCCTCCCTTTGAGCCAGAAGTAGCCGTCCTCGTCCTGCGTAAAGAGAAGCCCCGTCCTGCTCCATCCGTCGCGGACGCTCTTTTTCTGAAGCTCCGGCCGCCTCCAGTACTGCACGCCCCACGGGCCCCGGAACCACAGCTCGCCCGGCTCGCCCGGCGGCAGGGTGTTGAAGTGCTCATCGACTATCTTGTATTCGACGCCCGGCACCCCGAAGCCCGAAGAATCGAGCTTATCGTCGGGCGTCGTCGGGCGGGTGGAAAGGATCGAGTGGAACTCCCCCGAGCCGATGGAGTCGAGTATGTGGACCCCGAACCGGTTGTGCCATTCCTTGGCGGTGGCGGCCGGCAGCCTCTCCCCTGCGCTCTGGCAGAGTCGCAGGGAGGACAGGTTGTACCGTTTTTCTGCGTCATTCGCGGCCAGCATCATGCGGAAGACGGTCGGTACGCACCTGAGCACCGTTATCCCGTGGTCCTGGAGCGTCCGGAACATGAACTCCGCGTCGAAATGGTCTACGATCGAGAGGGTGCACCCGCTCAGGCCCGCGAAGAGTATGGAAAAGAAACCGAAGGCGAAGGCAAAGCTCGGATGGCTGCCGAGGACGTCGTCCGTCGTGAGCTGGAGGAGGTACGTGTTGGCAACGGTTATTGCAGTCGCCAGATCGCCGATCGTATTGAGTATGCCCTTCGGGCGGCCCGTCGTGCCGGAGCTGTAAATAATGCGGCCCCAGTCGTTCTGCACCGTCTCCTCCGTGGCCGCCTTTTCGCTGTGGGCGGCAAGAAGGTCGTCGTAGAAAAGCAGGCCCTCGTCCCGCTCGCCGAAAACGATGACCCTGCACCTGCGGGGCATCGATTTGGCGGCTGCCTTCACTTCGGCCAGGGCGTCCGAGCTTACGAGCATCGCCTTGGCTGCCGAGTCCGCTGCCCTGAAAGCGACCTCGTCCGCCTTGAGCAGGTGGTGGACCAGGACGGGCATCGCGCCGATCCTCCAGCAGGCGTATGCCCCGACGACGTATTCAGGGCGGTTGGGCGCCCGGAGCATCACCCTGTCGCCCTTGCCCACGCCGAGGCCGCGAAGGGCGTTTGCAAGGCGGTTGGCGTCCCTTTGCAGCTCCTCGAAGGAGAGCGCCCTGTCATTGCCTCTTTTGTCGCGGTAAATGACGGCCGTCTTCCCGCCCCGCCCCTCGACGATATGCCTGTCGAGAAAGAGGGAAGCCAGGTTCAGCCTTTCAGGGAGGCGCACCTCCGGCAGGGGGTAGATCTTCTCTGGTCTGAACTGCGCTGGCGGGAGATAACTGCGGGGGATGGCCGGCATGGTGTCCTCCTTGCTGGGCAATGAAGCTTCCGTTTTAATTTTTGTAGACCCGGCACGGTATGCCGCCCAGCTCCACCGACCCCGTGTCCGGGTCGTAGGGCGGGTCGGCGTCGGTCAGGATGTTGATGTTCGACTTGCGGAACCCCAACATGTCCTTCTCGTGGGGGAACCACCACCCGAAGGAGGCGTTGACGAGGCGCGGGTCGAGGTCCGCATCGAGGACGAGAAGCTGCTTGATGCGCCCTTTTTTCGTCTCGATCCAGATCCATTCGCCTTCCGTGACGCCGTAACGCTTTGCCGTCTCGGGGTTCAGCTCGACCGTCGGCTCAGGCCTCATGCGCTTGAGGAACTCGACGTGCTTGTAACCCGTAAGCATGTAAGGCCCTTCCTTGGCGTTGAGGAGCAGCAGGGGGAAGTCGTCCGACTCTGCGAACCTGAAGCGGCACACCTCTTCAAAGAGGGGCATGGGGCTGCACCCGATGTCCATCAACGGCTGCGAGAAGATATCGATCTTCCCCGATTTCGTCTTGAAGATGCCTTCTTCGGGCTTTTTGTATTCTTTCGTCGCCTCGATGCAGCGCTTCTTTCTGAACTGCTCCCAAGAGAGGCCGCTCGGCGCAAGCAGCTCCTTGAACGCCCCCATCTCGTCTTCCCAGAACTGCTCGCCCAGGCCGAGTCGCCCCGCCAGGTCGTTGATCCAATCGGTGTCGGCCCGCGCCTCGCCGGGCGGATCGACGAGCTTTTCGTAAACCCGCACCTCCTCGTGCCAGCCCGGCCAGTGTCCCATGGCGACGTGCTCTGCGCCCCAGGCTGCCGGAAGGACTATGTCTGCGATCTGCGTCGTCGGGGTGGGAAAAATCTCCGAGATGGCTATGAATTCGAGCTTCATGAAGGCCTTGTACGTCTGCTCCGTGTCCGGGTAGCTGACTAGCGGGTCCGTCAGGAAGCAGAGCACCCCCTTTATCGGGTAGGGCTTCTCGTCGAGGATCGCCTTCACGAGGGACTGCGTAGGGATGTAGGCAGAGCTGATCGTTATCGGGTGCTCCTTGGCCACGGAGTTGTAAAGCTCCTTGCGCCGGGGCGACTTGCCTACGAGGTAGAAGCGGCCCATGCGCGTGAACTCTCCGGGCGTCAGGCAGACGTTCCCGCCGGGGGTGTTGATGTCGCCTACGAGCGCCCTTAAGATGAAGACCGCCCGGAGCGTCTGGAAGGCGTGCTGCGCCCGCTCGATGCCGTTGCCGACGACAAGGGAGACGGGGCGTATGCGGCCGAAGAGCCTGGCTGCGTCCTCGATCTTCCGGTGGGGAACCCACGTCAGCCTTTCCACGTCGTCGAGGGAGAATGTCCTGACGTGGTCCCGGAGCTTGTCGAAGCCGACGGTCCAGTTTTCCACGAACTCCCGGTCGTAGAGACCTTCCTCGATGATGACCTTTATCATGCCGAGGGCCAGTACCCCGTCGCTCTGCGGCCTCGGGCAGAGCCAGACGTCGGCCCGCTTGGCGATGTCGATCCGCTTGGGGTCGATCACCATGAGCTTTGCGTTGCCCTGGAGGGCCGAGCGGAACTCCTCGCGCAGGAAGCCGCCCATGAAATGTATCTGGTTGTTCCCCCAGAAAACGAGGAGCTTTGTGACCGGCTTCGGGTCGAAGACGAGAGGCCATCCGAACGTGAAGGTAGCGCCCGCTACCTTGGGGACGCCTCAGTAGTTACCCGGAGTGGCGACGTTGGCAGTCCCGAAGGCGGATGCCAGGCGCTGGCCGTAAGCGAACTCAAGACCCTTCGGCTCCCCGAGGCAGAGGGCGAAGCTGTTCGCGCCTAGCTCCTTCTTGACGGAGCTCATCTTCTCGGCGATCGTGTCGAGGGCCTCGTCCCAGGTTATCCGCTTCCACTTTCCCTCGCCCCGCGCCCCGTCCCTTTTCATCGGGTATTTGAGCCGGTCCGGGTGCGTGCAGACCTCCGGTATCATCCGCGCCCGCGTGAAGCTGCACCATTCGCTCGGCAGGCCGCTCTCCAGGTCCCTATCGACCGCCACGATCTTTCCGTCCTGCACGGTCATCTTGCGGCTGCAATGGCTCGGGCAAACGTGGCAAAACGTGAGAATCTCTTTTCGGTCCGCGCCTTCCATATCGCCTCTCAGCCCGTTCACTTAAAAAGCTCGGTGAGGTACATCACCTTCTGGGGCAGGTTGTTTCTCTTCAGGGTATCCATCAACTGTATCATGCAGCCCGGACAAGCGGTCGCAACGATGTCGGCTTCCGTATCCCTTATGGTCTCAGCTTTCTTGTCCGCAATCTTCTTCGAGAGGTCGTAGTAGTGGACGCTGAAGGAGCCGGCCATGCCGCAGCAGCGGTCGGCCCTGACCATCTCGATATACTCCGTCTCCGGTATCGACTTGAGTATCTGCCTCGGCTCGCTCTTGATCTTTGCGTAACGGTTCAGGTGGCAGGGGTCGTGCCACGTCACGCGCTTGCCCTTTACGCCGTCGGACGGCTTAAGCGCGGCGAGGTCGATCTTAAGCTCGTCCGTGAGGAAAAGGCTCGTATGGACGATCTTCTCCTCGAATTTCCGGTAGGCGGCCTCCCTCTCGGGCGAATCGGCCAGGTATTTGGCGTATTCCTTGAGGCTGCCGAGGCAGGTGGCGCAGTCAACGACGATGCGGTCTACGTCCCCGAACGCTCGGACGTTCGCGTCCGCGAGCCTCCTGCCTGTCTCGAAATCGCCGGCCCCCACCCAGACGGGCGCGCCGCAGCACCCCTGGGCGCGGGGCACGACCACCTCCACGCCCTGCTTGACCAGGAAATCTATCGTGCCTCGCGCGATGTCGGGGAAGATGAAATCCATCGCGCACCCGACGAAATATCCCACCTTCATCTTCGGCTTCCCGGAGGGCCTGTTGACCTCCGGCGCCATCTGCCGGAGGAATTTAGGCGCGATGGACGGTATCTTTCTGCCTTTTCCCAGGGCGGAGAGGAACATCGGCAGGTGGCGTATCCTCCCTTCCGTCTTGGGCGCGACTATCCCCTGGAACCACGAGGCGACCCGCACAATGTTGCCGAAGAGCGTCCTGTGGGGGATGAGGCCCCGGTAGATCAAAGCCGAGATCGGGCCCACGCCCCGGGCCTTTACCCTGTCCGCCCGCGACGCGAGCACCGTCGACTGGACCTGGCAGGCGACCGGGCAGTGCTCCGCGCAGGTCTTGCAGAGCATGCACTTGCTGAGAAGCTCGGTGAACTCAGGGGTGTAGTCCGTCTCGCCGGCGAGGAGCCGCTTGATCATCTTGATCTTGCCCCTTGCCACGGACGACTCAACGCCCTCTTCGTGGTAGATAGGACACCAGAAGGTGCAGTTCCCGCACTCGATGCACGTCCCAAGGTCGCCTATAAAGCGCTTTGTCTCTTCGGGATTCAGCTTAGCCATTGCCCCTGCCTCGCGGTTAGCGACTGACTCGTTGCGAAAGGACAAATGCGGAATACTCCCGGCGGCTGGACTCGCGCCTGTGCAGAATCGCGCTCTGCGGCGGGCTGTACCGCATCCGCCCCTGGGATAACGACTGACTCGTCAGTCACTCAATAAATTAGACGGAAGCTGGGGGGAAGTCAAGGGAAAAGTTTGGTGATTATCCATTTGACGAAGGTAGGACTATGCCGAGGGTGGGCCGATGAGGAGAAAATCCCTACTCATCGGATTAATCCTATGCGTTTGTTACGTCTGAACATCGCCCCGAGCCCACTCTTGCTTGTGATGGTTCACAACCTCACCGGCAGGCTATGCTCGGATTGCTCGCTTTTCAAGTTCTTCCAGCCGCTTCTGCAGGTCTGTGAGTTTTGTCTTCATCGATGCGATTTCTTTTTTGCAAGTTTTCGGGTGTGTACGAACCTGCTCCGATTGCTTTCTCTATACGTTCTATAGCATAACTATTAGGCGGTACTCCTCATCAAGCTTCTCGAAACGTTGGTAAAGAGCATCGACGTGGTCGAGAAGGCGGGCGAACTTGTCGTCGTGCTCGGCCAGTTTTTCCTTTATAGACCGGAATTCAGGCTCCAAACTTTTTCCGTAAAAAGCCGTGAGCGCTGTCGTAATATCCTGTTTCATGCATCTACTTCTTCATATATCATTTGGAGTCTACAGTTTTTGTCTCTTACACCACATTGTTACCATCTGTAAGAGAGTATTGCAAGATAAACCTTCTAGCGATGCCGGAGCGCGGGGCACGCAGGCGACGCGGCTTAGCGAGTCGCCTGCGTTCGCGAAAGCGGAGGCAAAAGGTCGATTTAACGCGCAGCGTCGCGAGTCCAAGCCGCCGGGAATATTCCGGTTTTTGTTTCTTGACAACTTGTATGCAACCGGAATATAATCAGACTGTGACTGACCCGTCACTCAAGGGGCTTATGGCGACGGTTAACCCGATATCTGGAAACAAGGTCAAAAAGGCGTCAGGGCGGCGGCGTTACGTAGGCGAGGAGCAGCGCAGGAGCGATATCCTCAAGGCAGCCATCAAGGTCTTCGGCGAAAAAGGCTATCACAACGCCAAGATGCAGGAGATAGCCGCCAGGGCAGGGGTGGCGAACGGGACCGTCTACCGTTATTTCCCCAGCAAGTTCCAGCTCGCCACGGAGCTTATCGGGGCGAGGGGGGCGTCGGGGTTCATCGAGTCGCTCCGGGAGACGAATGCCGAAAAACTTGCGCCGGAGCAATTCCTGATGACGACGGCGAAGAAATACTTCGGCCATCAAAAGGACCTGCCCCTCATCCGCTTCCGCATCTCCGAGGCGCTCGCGAACCCCGATCTCGGCCACCAGTACTACGTCAACCTCCTGCACAGGCTGATCGGGGACATCGCCTCCTTTATCGAGCCTTATCAAAAGAAGAAGCTGATAAAATCGTTCGACCCCTTCGTCCTCGGTCACATCTTTTACGGTATCCTCTTCGGTTTTCTTTACTGCCAGGAGCTCATGTTCGGCAAGGAGACGACCGGGATAGACATCAATAAGCTCGCCAAGACCGTGGTCGAGGTCTTCCTCCACGGCGCAGCCGCCGATACCCCGAAGGACCGCTGAAAAAGGGCAGCTCCGGGCCTTTAGTCCGCCCGCCGATGCAAGCATCAGGGAATCGGCCGAAGGTGCGGCTGCCGGCCTACCTGCCGGACCTGCTGTTGAAGGATGTCGATTTGAATATCTTGCCGTCCGTCCACGTCGCGCCGGTGAATATGGTGTTTGTCAGGACCGCCCGCGAGAGGATGGCGCGGAAAAGGATCGTGTTCGTAAAATCTGCGTTCGTCATATCTACGAGGTTGAGGTCCGTTTCCGTGAAGTTGGCACCGTTCACGTACGCCTCGGTCATGTCCGCCTGGCTCAGGTTCGCCTTCAGGAAATCGGCGCCGGTGGCGCGGGCGTTCCTCAGGTTTGCGCAGTAGAGGTCGGCCCGGAAGAACCGCGAGCTCCCCATGTCGGCAGCGGTCAGGTCGGAGCGCGACAGGTTGCTGCCCGCGAAGTCTGCCCACCTCATGGTGACCTTGTTGAGATTGGCCCCCGCCAGATTGGCGCGGGTCACGTCCGAGTGAGAAAGTATGGCGCGGGAAAGGTTGGCGCCCGTAAGGACCGCTTTTGAAAGGACGGCGCCGAAGAATCTTCGCGGAGACGAGGTTCGCCCCCGTAAGATTGGCCCCCGTGAGGTTAGCCCCGGACAGGTCTGCCTCGTAAAGGTTCGCCCCCGTAAGATTGGCCCCCGTGAGGTTAGCCCCGGCGAGGTTCGCGCCGGAAAGGTTGCCGGTCTTGAGGGATACGCCCTCCATCCTGGAATAGTAGAGGCTGGTAAAGGTGAGGTCAGTATCGCCGAGGTTGGCGCCGCTCAAGACCGCTGCGGCAAGGTCTGCGGACGAGAGGTCGAGCTGCTCTAAGTCGCACTTCTCGCAGGAGTTGGTAGTCAGGAGCCTCTGGTAGTCGGCCGGCTTGAAGGCGTGGGCTTCAGGGGCAAGGCAGAACGCGGCAGCCGCGAGCGCAACGGCGATAAGGCCGGGCAGCGACAGACGCCTCCCTGCCTGCGCCCGGCGGGACCTAGGGCCTGCGTTCCCTGTCTCTCCTCTCATTGCGGCGGCCTCATTCGACGGGCGCAAAGTGGACCTTCCTGTTCCTGGACCATGCCTGAATGTTATGCGCGGACGGATCGGGTCTTTCACTGCCATAGGTCGATACCTCCAGGCGCCTTCCGCTGACGCCCAGCCTCATGAGATAGCTCTTCGCGGCCTCTGCCCTCTGCATCCCGAGGCGGATGTTGTATTTGCCGGTGCCCCTCTCGTCGCAGTGCCCCTCGAGCCTGACCCTCACCCCCGGGTTGGCCCTGAACCACTCCGCATTCCTGTGGAGGATGCGGGCGGCGGTGGGCGTGATTACATGCCTGTCGTAATCGAAGTAGATGTCGGAAAGCTCAGGGATGCTCGCCTGACCGGTAGACGGCCGCGCGCGAGACCCTGACGCCCTTTGAGCGGGCGGCGCAGTCGGGGCATATGGCCGTCTTCTTCTCCGGCGGGGGGACGACACCCTCGGGCGCCGGAACGGCGGGGCTCTCGACCTTCAGGAAGGGGGGAGGCTCTTCCAGCCGGCCGACCGATTGCTCGCAGGCTGAGAGAAAGACGGCTGCAAGGACGGCCGCGCAGGCGAATAAGCATAACTTCATCGACATATGTATAACCCCCATGCCGTAGAATGGCCCGCTTACGATGGAGTATAGGATAGAGATATATCTATGTCAACACAATTCGGGTCCGATTTCGGACATAAGGAATTGGGACCGATGCCGCGATAGGCGGCAATGGCGGGCGCTCCTTATAATAAACGATTAAGATTGAATGTAAACAATGTTAGAAATAGAGCAGAAAAAGCTTGACAAGCGCCGGCTATCATTGTACGAATTATACCAGTAAAGTCCAAGCTTAGGTTTACTGGGTTCCTTCCGGGCGAGGAGAGGGCGGTAGCTTTTCCGCGTGGAGGATAGGGGTGCAGCCTGTATGCGTAGTCGCCTGAATGCGCATTTCAGCTTGAAAAAACTATTACTTGCAGGTGTTTTGCCGCTGTTTCCGGTTGCGGCCTTTATTGTTCTCATGGGGCTCTGCGGATGCAGCACCACGGTCCCGACCGGAGAGGTCAAGCGGACGCCCGACGGCGAGCTTATCCGCCTCAAGCAGCCGGAAGACCTGCCCGAGGCCGAAAAGGCGAAGCTGCGCCAGAACCTCATAAGGGAGGCGAAAGACGGACTTACACGGTATAGATTATCGCCGGGAGACACCCTCGAAGTGATGTACCACCTTTCCCTCGTATCGGAGACGCAGGCTTACAGGATAGGCGTCAACGACGAGCTGAACATCGATTTTTTCTACCAGCCCCAGATCAACCGCACGGTCGTGGTCAGGCCCGACGGCAAGATCACGGTGCCCATCAAGGGAGATTTTGCGGCGGCCGGCCTGAAGCCGGAAGAGCTCGCGTCACACATAGCAAAGGGCTTCTCCGACATCCTGAATAAACCGGTAATCACCGTAAGCGTCAATAAGTACTCGTCGAAGATAACGGAGCTGCAAAAGGCGATCACGAATGCCCCCAGGGGCCAGGCGAAGGTCTTTCCGATAGGTCCCGACGGCAACGTCTACCTGCCTCTCCTGAAGCCGGTGAAAGCGGCGAACAGGACCATCGACGAGCTAAACGACGCGATAAACACTGCGTACCGGTACGAGTTCAACAACCTGACCGTATCGGTCCTGATCGACAGCCTGGGCGGGAGCCGGGCGTTCGTTTTTGGAGAGGTCTACAGGCCGGGCCCGGTGCAGCTCGCAAAGCCTATGACCGTGCTCCAGATCATCGCGCAGTCCGGCGGCGTGACGCCGACGGGCACGCTCAAGAACGTAAAGATCTTGTACTGGAACGAGAAGAACGAGCCGATAGTGAGGACGATCGACCTGTTCAAGATGTTTAGCGGCCTGAGCCTGGAAAGTGATATGATAGTGCCGAACAACGCTGTCATCTACGTGCCGAAGACGACGATCACGAAAATGGACCAGTGGGTCGATCAGTACATCAAGCAGCTTTTCCTGTATCAGGGCGAGAGCGCGTCGATGGGGTTCAGCTATATACTGCACCAGCCCAGGATTATCACGACCACCACGCCCTAGGAAATGTTTGGCCTGATCGTCGGCAAAGCGGGGGTAAGTACGGGAGAACGATGATGGAAGGAAAAAGGCTGCTGACGGCCAGAGACGTACTCTATGTCTTCTTCGCAAGAATAGAGTGGTCATCACCACAGTTTTTCTGACGGCTATCGTCCTGTCGCTCGTCTATTGCATCGTCACCCCTCCCGTCTACCGGGCGGAGACTAAGCTCCTCGTCAAGCTGGGCAAGTCTCAGGTATCGTCGATGGAGCAATTCCGGCCGGAGGTCTACAACGTCGTCTTCCAGGAGCGGACGCAGAACATCCGCAACGAGATGGAGCTCCTCAAGGGGCAGTACCTTACCGAGAAGGTCCTCGCCCGGCTCAGGGACAGGATCGAGCCGCTCAAGACGGACGAGTCGATCATCGGCAGGGTGGTGGAAGGCGTCAAGACGATGGTCGGAACGATATTCTCCTGGCTAGGCCTCTCGTCGAGACCCGTCGCCACCGATAAGGGAACGGTGCTCATCTTCATGAACGCCCTCCACGTGACCTACCTCGAAGATACGGACATGATCTCGGTAGCCTTCGATTGGACGGACCCGAAGTTCGCCGCGCTGGTGGCGAATGTCTACGCCGACGAGTACGTGACGCAGCACATGCTCGTTTACGAATCCCAGAAGTCGTATCGTTTCTATATAGACCAGATAGCCATGTTCGAGAAGAAGCTGAGAGACGCGGAGGACAGGCTGCAAAACTTCCTGGCGAGCACGAACATCGCGAACATCGTCCTCCAGAAAGACCTCCTCCTTCGCAATTTGGCGGACTTGCAGAACCAATTGAACACCACCTCGATCGATCTCTCACAGGCCCAGACAAAGATCAACAAGATAAGAGAGATGGCGCGGAGCACGGGATGGGTCGAGACGCCCGAGATGGGCAGTCACATGGCCGATAAACAGGCGTACCTCCGTTCCGTCGATGAGGCGTACTTCAGATTGAGGGCGGAACGGCAAAGGCTCCTCAAGTTCTACACGACGAGATCGGACGAGATCAAGGCGATCGACACCCAGCTTGCGGGTCTGCGGAAGCAGAAGACGGAAAGCCTTCTCAACATCGCGGGTCTCGAGCTTTCGCTCCTCCAGGACAAGAAAGCCAGCCTGGGGCGGGAGATAGGGGGCGAGAGAAAGAAGATCGACGACATTAACGTAAAGACCGTATCGCTCAAGCAGCTTGAGAGGGAAAGGGACATCACCGAGCAGAACTACCAGGTTTACAAGAAGAAGGCGGAAGAGCTGCGCATCTCCGACGACCTCGACTCGCGGCGCATCTCCGACGTGAAGATAGCGATGCCCGCGATACCTCCCCTCACTGCCGCATATCCGAAGAAGGGTCTCATCGTTATCATCTCCGCCATCGTCGGCCTGGCCCTCGGCTTCAGCTTCTCTGCCGTAAGCGAGTTCTTCAACCATACGTTCAGGGGTCACGAGGATGTTCTCGATGTGCTCGGCGTGCCCCTCCTGCTTACCGTACCCCTCATTGGCGTATCAGAGCCACAGCCCTTCAGGCACGGGGCGATGAGGAGGGGGTTCGAGGGTTTTCGGAGAGCGTTCTCCCGCGAGGACCAGCAGGCCGCCGCAGGCGGACGCGGCGCCTTTGCGCCTGGGGGCGTCAACGTAATGGTCTTCTTCGTGCTCCTCATGACGGGCATAGGCGGCTACATGCTCTACCTGCATAAGAGCGACGTGGACATGAACGAGGCCATCCTTGCCGCCCAGACTGCGAGCCAGCGGCCTGCGTCGGCCCAGCAGGTCTCCCTTGCGGCCGTTTACCCGGTCCGCCTGTTCAATAATGCGCCTGCCAAACAGGCCGAAGACGCCAAAGGCAGCGCCCCGAAACAGGGCGAGATCCCCTGCTTTCCGACGACCTGGAAAAGCGGCGGGCGGTCCTGGAAAAGCAGCGGGCCGAGATCGAGTCGGAGCTCGAGAAGGTCAGAAGTGAGATGGAGGCGCGGCTGAAGAGATCGCAGTATGAGAACAGCCCGTTCGGAGGCGGCGCGGCCTCGCGGGGCGAGGACGCGTTCCGGCCGGGCAATGGAAATACGGATTCCCGTTCCGGCACGGGTAAGTGAAGGGTTTCGGCTTGTGAAAGATGCTTTGCGGTGGAATCTTGTTCATGAGACAGCGGAGAAAGCGATGCGATTTTCGAGCGTGAGGTTTTAGAAGCGATGTCGACCCGTCCGCAAAGCAGGGGTGAAGCAATGGCCTATGAGGAAAGAGGGCTGCCTGTGCTTGGCTGGCTCGGCGGCAGCCAGCTCCGCAACATGACGTTCATGTACGACCATTTCTACAAGGTCCTCTGGAAGATCCTCATGCGCGCGGAGAGGGACGGCAACGGGGCCGCCGCGAGGCCGAAAGAGGCCAACGGGAGCGGCAGGGCGGCAAAGGCAAAGAAAGGGGGCTACGCGATAGCCTTTGCGGGCGTCAGGGGCGGGGAAGGCGCCTCCACTATGGCGTTCAACTTTGCCACGGCCTTCGCCGTAAGCTGCTCGAAAAGCGTCGTCCTTGTCGACGGCAATCTGAGGTCGCCTATCCTCCATTACCAGTTCGAGATAAAGAAGAAAAAGAAGGGGCTCGTCGATCTCATTCAGGGGAAAGGCGATGTCGAGGACGCCGCTGCCGAGATTATTTCCAAGAGGTACTATTTCGTGCAGGCAGGGCGCATGATCGATAACCCCTTAGCCCTGTACGAGTCTGCAAAATTTCCCCTGCTGATGCAGAAGCTGCGGGACCGGTTCGACCTGGTTATCTTCGATTCTTCCTCAGTCCTCGACAACCCTGAGAGCTTGCTCCTTGCAACCAGGATGGACGGATTGGTCCTGGTCGTGCAGGCAGGCAGGACGCGATGGGAAGTCGCGAGGTCGGCGAGGCGGGACCTGGAAAGCGCGAACGTGCGGGTTCTGGGGGCAATCCTCAACAAGCAGCGGTTCGTCATTCCGGAGTCTATTTACAAACGGCTGTAAGCGCGCCCGGCTTTACGCCTTTTGCATTTCTAGAGCATATATGCAGTATCGAGAGACAACACCCCCGATCGATAAGACCTACCTCAAGGCCTTCGTCGCCGTTTTGCTCGGATCGATCTCCGTGATCCTCGCCGTATCCCTTGCCCAATATGAGATGAAGTCGCTTTTCGTCGTATCCGTCGTCACGGTGGGCGTAATCTTCGTCTCGTACTTTTCGACCGAGCAGGGGTTCGTCAAGTGGGCCCTGGTGTTTTTGGGTCTCGGCATCCCGTTCAACCTCGATATCAACCTCTTTTACCGCGTCTATGTCGGCGTGACGAGCGTCGATATAGGCATGAGCCTTATATGCGCCGTAATCCTCTGCGGTCTCTTTTTCTACGAGTATATCCGCGAGGAAGAGGGGCCTCTTTTTCGCTACAATAGGCCCCTCTTCTGGGCGCCCCTTCTTTATATCGGCGCAGGCTTGCTGAGCTTCTACAACGCCAGCTCCCCGGCGCTTGTCGTCCTGGAGCTCGTCCGCCTGGCGATGCTCTTCCTGATCTTCTTCATCATCATGAACCTCCGCAACAGGGGACAGATAACGACCTTCGTCGTCTCCCTCGCCGTAGGCATAATAATGGAAGGCCTCATCGCTTACTACCAGTGGAAGACGGGCCGGGCCCTCGGGCTGGCGGTCGTGGGGGAGAAGCTCGCCCCTACGGGCTTAGGTTATCTTACGAGGGCCGGAGGAACGATCGGCCATCCGAACATCATGGCCTATTATTTCGAGATGCTCATCCCCTTCATGTTCGCTATGTTCCTGGCCGAGGAAAGGGCGGTTCTCAGGCTGCTCTACCTGGTCGCCACGGCGATCGGCCTTGGTGGGCTGTATACGACGCAGTCGAGGGGGTCCTGGATCACCATTCCCGTATCGCTCCCCCTGGTATTCATCGTCATGTACGCGAGAAAGCTGAGGCAGGCAAGGTCGTGGGCACTGCTTGTGCCCGGACTCCTTATCACCGCATTGGTTTTCTTTCTTATCTTCCCTATCATCAGGCACCGCCTCAGCTTCGAGGACGTTGCCGCGCGGTCGAGGATACCGTTGAACCGGGCCGCCTTCTCGATTGTCAAGCAGTTTCCCGTTACAGGGGTCGGCCTCAACAACCTTGCAAGGGTTTTCAGGACGTATGATACGACCGGAGGGTCGGCGGTCTTCCAGACCGAAGGCGACGTCCAGCACATCGTCCATAACCTCTATCTGTGGGTCTGGACGGAAACGGGGACGATAGGCATGGTCACCTTCGCGGGACTCTTCATCTCGGCCTTCTACGTCGGCTTCAAATATCTCTTCAGGGTGGGCCTCTGGCAAAGGGGGATATTGATAGGGGCCGTCTCCGGCCTGATGGCCCACGCGATACACGGGTTCGTCGACCCGGGCTTCCGCATCCTCATGAGCACGTCGATGCTTTTTTACAGCCTCATGGGCCTCATAGGCGCAATAGCCGTCAATTACGGTAACAATAACAACAAGAATAACAATAACAACAAGAAATAGACCGCCCCGCAGCCGCATTTTTTCTCGCCGCGCGGGAACGGTCTATTATGGCCCGGCTTAGAAGCATGAAGCTCTCCGTCATCGTCGTCAACTGGAACACGGAGGAGCTCCTCGGCCGGTGCCTTGCCTCCCTCTTCAGCCAGGACCTGCCCGTTCCCTTCGAGGTCATCGTCGTCGATAACGCATCGACCGACGGGTCGGCAGATATGGTCCGGCGGCGGTTCCCCCAGGCTCAGGTTATGGTGAGCCGGGAGAACCTCGGGTTCACCAGGGCGAACAACCTGGCGCTGGAAAGGGCCTCGGGCGAGTATGTTCTCCTTTTGAACCCCGATACGATAATACCCGACAGCCGGACACTCGCCGCCTGGCTCCATTTCATGGACGAGCACCCGGAGGCTGCCGCGAGCGGCTGCCGGCTCGTCTTTCCCGACGGCAGCCACCAGGTGGGCGACGCGGGCTTCAAGCCCACGCTGAAGAGCGTGGCAAGCTACGCCCTTTTCCTCTCGAAGCTCTTCCCTTCCCTCAAGACGGTCTATCTGAACAGTGACGGCCTCAGGGCGCCCCTGGAGGTCGATTGGGTCTGCGGCGCCGGGTTCCTCGTGAGACGCTCGATCCTTCCGCAAGTGGGGATGATGGACGAGAACATCTTCATGTATGCCGACGACGTGGAGTGGGGCTGCCGCATGAGGTCTTTCGGGTGCAAGGTATTCTACCTGCCGGCCCTGAGCATCATCCACCTCCAGGGGGCAACGGGAGGGGCCGCAAGAGAAGGACCGCCGTCCTTCGCCTGGCTGGAGAACATGCGCAGCCTTTACGCGCGGTACAACGGGGGGAAGGCCGTCGCGGTCTTCGATATCCTTTTTTCGGTCAGCTTCTTCCTGAGGGCTGTCTCCTACTACCTGCGCTTTCTCGCGTCGGGGGACACAAGGATGAAGGAGAAGGGGCGCAGGATGGGGGAGTACCTGAGACTCGTCCTGAGGCATCTGTTTAAGACCTGCACGCCGCATTGAGGCTTTTCTTGCGCATAGGCATCGATTTTCATGCAGCGGAAAGAGATGGGACGGGCAACTGCACCTATATCAGAAATATAGTCGAGCAGCTCGTGCGCCTCGCACCCCAGCACGACTACTTTCTCTACGTCACGGACGCCTCGAACGCCTATTACGGACGGTTCGAAGGCTTGAAGAACGTGCGCCTCCGCGTCGTCCCCTTCCGGTCTCCCCTTGTCCGCATGGTCCTGCTGGGTCTTGAGACGTTCAGGGACAGGATCGACCTGCTCCACGCTACTTACTACGGCCCGCCGCTTTACAGGGGGAAGCTCCTCCTCACCGTCCACGACCTGTCCTTCCTTCACGTTCCCGATAGCTTTTCTGCGTTCGACAGGGTCAAGGACCGCCTGCTGGTGCCTCTATTCATCAAAAGGGCGCGGGTGGTTCTGACCGTCTCGGAATATTCCCGCAGGGATATTGCCGATACCTATCGCGTTCCATATCAGCGCGTATGCGTCAGCTATAACGGGGTCGATCCGATTTTCAGACCCGTCGGGGAGACGGCCCCGGCGAGGCGGACCCTTGAGGGATACGGCATTCCGGGCGACGCCCGCTATATCCTCTTCGTCGGCCGCATCAACAAGCGGAAGAACCTCACCGGACTCGTGAGATCCTTCAACGCATTAAAAGCGAAGGGGTTCGGGCAGAGTCTCGTTATAGCAGGCACGAAAGACTTCCTGCCGGATGAGGACGAGGCGGCCATAATGGGCTCCCCCTACGCAGGCGACATAAAATTCACAGGCTTCGTGCCCCACGCACATCTTCCCATGCTGTACGGCCTTGCGGACCTTTTCGCCTACCCGTCCCTTTACGAAGGGTTCGGCCTTCCATGCCTTGAGGCGATGGCGTGCGGCTGCCCTGTAGTCAGCTCCGACTGCACGTCATTGCCCGAAGTCGTCGGCGACGCGGGCATACTCGTCAGGCCCGATGATGCCGGGGCGTTGACAGGCGCCATGCAGAAAATGCTGTCTGACGACGCCTTTCGCCGGGATTGCGTCAAAAAAGGTCTCGACAGGGCCGGCCGGTTCACGTGGGAGTCGGCGGCCGGGACCCTGGCGGACCTCTTTCAGGCAATCGGGCAGGAAGGCTAATGTCAGGCTGAAGCTCAGCCGATAAACATTAAGAGCAGGGTCGGGATGGGCCGGGGTGGACGATAGTCCGCGCGGCGCTAATCTTCAGGGCCGGCAATAAACTACAAAGCTTTCCATGGCTGACCGGGCAGACGAAAAGACATACGCGATTACCGTTATAGTGCCGACTTACAACAGGGCGCAGACCCTTTCAAGGTGCCTTGAGGCCCTGGAGGCGCAGACTGCGCCAAGAAACGCCTTCGAGGTAATCGTTGTGGACGACGGGTCAGAGGACGAGACGGCAGAGGTCTTCAGCCGGTTCTCAGCTTCGACCACGCTCAACATCGAGTACATCAAACAGGAGAACTCGGGGCAGAACGCCGCGCGCAACCGGGCAATCAAGTGCTGCCTCGGCCGGATCCTCCTGTTCATGAACGACGATACGATTGCAGCGCCCGATGTGATCGAGAGGCACATAACGGGCCATCGCACGTATCCCGGTGAGAACTGCGCAGTCCTTGGGAGGGTGACCGTCTCTCCCGACCTGCCCCCGTCGCTCTTCGCAAAGCTCCACCTCGACGCAGCCTATGCCGTTTGGGGGAACACGGTGGAGGTCCCCTGGAAGGCATTTTACACGTGCAACCTCTCTATCAATAAAAGCTTCCTGCTGAAATACGGCCTTTTCGACGAGGATATCAGATACAACGACGACATCGAGCTCGCAGAGCGGCTTTCGCATCACGGACTCCGGATTTTCTACGACAAAAGGTGCCTGGGCTACCACTATCATTATCTGTCGGAGGACGACTACGTCAGGCTGGCGCGCTTGAGCGGGAAGACCCTCGCGGTCTGGTACAGGAAATCGCCCCATCTGAAAAAGGAGCTTTCAACGGTAGGGTTTTACATAGGGTCTTCTCGCATGAAAAGAATCGAATATTTTCTGGCGGATGCAGCGATCAATGCAGTCACGAGACCGCTCCTCATTTTCATAGCGAGACGCCTTAGCCGGAAGCATGAAAGACTTGCCCGGCTGTTTTATAAGAAGATTTACAAGTCTTTTGAGCGGGAAAGCATCCGGCGCGCATTGGGCGGCGACGTGGTTGCCCGGTGAGTGTGAAAATTTCCCTCGTCTCGTCGTCGGCGGCCACATGCTTCGGCGGGGCCGAGACGTATGTGCTCAATGCGGCGCGGGTCCTGTCGGCGGACTGCGAGGTCCACCTCGTCTCCGGGAAAGGAGAGCCTACCGAAGACCTGAAGGGGCTCCTTGCCTCCTCAGGGGTCGTCTTCCACGGCCTTCGGTTCATAGGGAGGAGGTCCGCCTTCTCCCGAAGCCTCATCCGCGGCCGGCTCCGCGCCAAATTGAACGAGCTCGACGTGGAGGCCTTAAGCCTCCTGTGCCCTCCCCGGAGAATCAAGACGGCGCTGGAGCAGTCGGACGTCGTGGAGGTCAATTATGCGGTCGAGGGCCTCATTTTCCCTTTCCTCGACAGGGGCGCCAAAAAGATCATACACTTTCACGGGCCCTGGCTGCCCCGCATCTACGCCCATCTGAGGGATAAGATCAACAAGTCGGTCGATCTTATGGTTACGTGCTCCAGATGGAGCAAGGCAGAGCTTGAAAAGCAGCTCGGGGGCAGACAGGTGGTGGAGGTTGTCTACAACGGTGTCGACACGGATGTCTTTCGGCCGGCCGATATAAGGAATGCGGCCGTGGACGGGGCGTCCGGCGCCGGGCTTCCGAGGATCGGGACCGTGGGGAGGCTCGGGCCGGAAAAGGGCACGGACCTGCTCATGGAGGTCGCGCGGACGATGCAAGGCAAGGCGGAGTTTTTCGCAGCCGGCCCTCTGGAGGGCAGCCTGGCGGATAAAATAAAGAGAGGGGGGGCGCCGGCCAACTTTCACGCGCTGGGACCCGTGCCGAATCGTGAGCTGCCCCGGGTTTTACAACTCCATCGACTGTTTTGTCCTTCCCACGCTGTTCGAGGCTTATTCCATCACCCTCGTCGAGGCTATGGCCTCTGGGAAGGCCGTCGTAGCTTCCAGAACGGGCGGGATCCCGGAGGTAGTGGAGCATAACAGGCAGGGCATCCTCGTGGCGCCGAACAACGGGGCAGCGTTAAAAGAGGCCATCGGCACGGTGATCGGGGACCGGGGTCTCATGTCCGACATGGGTGAGGCGGGGAGGGCGCGCGTGCTTGAGAAGTTCTCGATCGGGCGGATGGGTCGGGAAATAAGACAACTATTCCTGGGCGCCTCGTGAGGGCAGCCCTGGGCGACGGTGCGCCATGTCTTCGGACGGACGCGCGCGATATACGGATAAGGCCATGAGACATCTCGACGCGGCAGCATACGACACCGACAAAGCGAGCCTCTCCCATTACCTGAGGAATTACGAGAGGTATTTCGCGCCGCTCGTCGAAAGGGAGGTAAAGCTCCTGGAGCTCGGCGTCCTGAAGGGCGGCTCTTTGTTGATGTGGCGGGATTTCTTCGAGAAGGGGACGATAATCGGATTGGACATCGACCCCTGCACCCTCGAAGATGCAACGGGAAGGGTCCGCGTTTATCAGGGGTCCCAGGACGACCTGGCCCTGCTCGACCGCATAGCGCGCGAAAACGCACCGGGGGGTTCGACATCATCATAGACGATTGCTCCCACATAGGGGAGCTGACCAGGATCAGCTTCCGGCATCTGTTCGGGCGCCATTTACGGCCCGGAGGCATGTACGCAATCGAGGACTGGGGCACAGGCTACTGGGATAGCTGGCCGGACGGAAAAAGGTATCGTCCGCCCCGCCGCCCGTCGGCTCGCTACAGGCTGGCCTCGGTATTGCTGCGCGCGATAGAGCGGGCAACCGGTAGAAAAGTCGGCGCCCGATGGGAAATGAGGCTGCGCAGGCTGTCCTTCTATAAGCAGCGCTTCCCCAGCCACGACTACGGGATGGTAGGGTTCGTCAAAGAGCTTATAGACGAAGCGGGCATGGGTGACATTACGCATCCCCGTTTCGGCGCCGGTGTGTTCCTCCCCTCCCTTTTTCTCAACATGCATATCTCCCACAGCCACGTCATTATCGAAAAAGCGCGCGAGACGGACCGAAGCGAGGCGCGGAATCCCGGCATGGGGCAAGGGGCGGTATGATTCGGAGCGTCACCCATCAGGACCTGGAGAGGCAGTACTTCTCGAACCTGGCCAGCCAGGCCGTAGGGAGGGCCGTCTCCTTCGGCGCAAATTTTATCTCCTTTGTTATGATCGGCCACTTCGCCGGCATCGAGTTCTTCGGCAAATACTCGTATGTCCTCGCTTTTTTAGGCGTTTTCGGCGCCATAGCCGACTCCGGCATGTGCTCGGTCCTGGGGAAGGGCATCACCCAGGCAGACAGATCCGCAAGCCTTTATTGGGGCAATTTTCTGATTCTCAAGGTGGTCCTCAGCCTGGCCGTCATCCCTGTCGGCGTCATTGCAGCCTTTTATGTGAGGAGGGACCTCTTTCCCGTCCTCCTCATCGGCCTGCTCGCCGTTCCTTTTATCGCGAGCCGCTTCTTCGACCCCGTTTTCCAGGTCTACCGCAGGCCCTGGCACTCGGCTTACTCCTCCCTGGCTTACGGGGTCAGTTTTTTTCTGTTTTTTTCCGCGGCCCTCTTCTGGACGCAGAGTCTTGCCCTCATCGTGGCCGCCTTTATTGCCGCAAACGCGATCTACGGCGTGACGGCGTTTTTGCTTTCCCGGAGGTCCCTGAAGCCGGGCTTCGCGTTGAACCCGCCCATCCTGAAGGGCGTCCTCAAGCTGACGGCCCCCCTCGGCGTTTCTTCTATCTTCGTCATCATTACCGGCCGTATCCCGATCCTCATGCTCGCGGCGATGAAATCGGACCAGGCCGTAGCGATCTACAATGCAGCCTACAGGTTTGTGGACCTTTCGATCCTGTTTATAACGGCCCTTTCGACTCCCCTAATACCCGTTTTTGCAGCGAGGGCGATCAAGGGGAAGGACCTGGTCAAGATGATGCTCGTCCCCCTCATCGAGTTCGTCGCCATTATCGCCTTGCCGGTGGCCGTTATTATGCCCGCCCTTTCAGGGGCCCTCGTCTCCTCATTGTTCGGACCGGTCTTCATCGATTCCGCGCCCGTCCTCAACGTGCTGGCCTGGGTTTGCGTAGTGCTCTTCTACTCGCTTTTCTCGTCTGCCGCAGCGATCGCCATAGGTGCCGTAAAATATGCGTACTGGAGCGGGGCCTGCGTCGCGCTGCTCTGCCTGGGTCTTAATTACTTCATGATTC
The DNA here is from genome assembly GCA_963835595.1 of uncultured delta proteobacterium. Lineage (GTDB taxonomy): Bacteria > Desulfobacterota > Syntrophorhabdia > Syntrophorhabdales > WCHB1-27 > CAWEPK01. The sequence continues at coordinate 1,700,749 of CAWIGL010000002.1, forward strand.
CCCGATGGAGCTTTCTGGGGACCGCATGGGTAGCCCTCGCCTGCGAGGTCTTCCTGGCGGGGGTGACCGTTTGCTACGTCATGAGCCACCTCGGCAACGTTTTCAGGTGGAAAAGATGGGTGAAGATCATCGGCCTCAACCTGCTCCTCTACATACTGTCGAACGTGGTCCTCTCGGGCATGAGCCCTTTCCCCAGGGTCGGCCTCTCGCTGGGCGTTTACGTGATCCTCGTGCTCATATCGCGGATAACCCCGACCGACCTGCTTCTCTTCTTCACGGAAAAGAACGGGAAGAACGGGGACTCCGGCCTCGCTAGCGATGCCGGCTGCTCTTCTTGCCCATAGCCGGACCATTTCGGAGGGGTAGGATAGCGATCCATAGGTAATCAGCGGGAAAGAAGCGCTTGGTGGGCAGTGGGGTTTTACGAAGAATGCCTCATTTCTCTGACTATATATCGAACAGGCCGGGCGTAAATTGGCGCTTGACATCCCGCCGGAAGTTATGGTTTCCTAAAGAAGAATCATGAAACATCGAATTCGTGCAGCCGTCCTTTTTGTGTTGTTGCTCATCGCATTTCTCTTTCCCGTAGAAGCCCGGTCTGCCCAGTGTTATATCAAGAGAGGAAGCTTCGGCGTAGCCGAGCCGAACCTCGTGGAGCGGGTCTGCTTCCTGCACCGCCACGAGGCGCGCATGTACAGGCCCGGGGAGACTGCACCTCAGACGCTCAATATGGCCGATCTCCACCCCGATCCGCTCCACGCGGACTTTATACAACTGATACTCGACAAGAAGTACATGGTCCTGAAGGCCGGCACCCCGGTCTTTAGCTGCCAGTACGACATCGAGGCCCTGCGGAGGGACCCAAACAGCAGCGCGGTTATGAACGTGAGACCTCCGGAGTTCAATTGCGACGGGTTTATATACCGGTTCGTGCCGGTACGGATAGTCAATACGAATAACTGTATGTGGGTCGCGATCGAAGCCGTCACGTGCGACGATCTGCCTCCCTCCCCATCTGCTTTCCAGCAGGACCCGACCATCTCAGGAACGAGTGACTAAAAACGGCTTAGCCCTCCGGGCAGCGGCGCCGGCTGCGGGCGAGCGTCCGAAAAGGCAGCCCGGCCGGACCCGGCAACGGATGCGCCGTTTTCGTCTTCCCGTCAGAGGTTTGTCCGTGTCCATGATTTTGGCGAAGAAATTGGATATGCACCCTGGAGCGCAATCGGAAACGACGATCGGCAGAGTGAATGAAATTGATTTGCTGAGGTTTTTCGCAGGAATGTCTGTTGTGATGTATCACTACGCTTTCAGAAATTATGCTGCGGGAACGTCGCCGGTCGCTTATCCGTTACTGGCCCCGGCGGCCAAATATGGTTATCTCGGCGTCGATTTATTTTTCCTGATCAGCGGGTTCGTGGTATCGATGACCGCGTCGGCAAGCAGTTTCAAGAAATTCACGATATCAAGAATTGTGCGTCTCTACCCTGCCTTCCTGGTGTGCTGCACCTGCACATTCATCACCCTTGCGGTGCTCGGCGGAAAAGGCTTCTCACCATCTTTCGTCGGTCAATACCTGGTCAACATCACTATGTTGAGCGGCTTTATCGGTGTGCCGGATATGGATAGCGTCTATTGGACGCTTTTCATCGAGATGAAATTTTACGTGTTCGTCGCCCTATGCCTTGCCTTCAGGAAAATGCACGCAGCTCAGATATTTTTGTGCATCTGGCTCATCCTGACGGTGGTCCTTGATATTTTCCCGATAGCAAGACTGCGATCCGTCTTTGCAGCCGATTACTGCGCGTATTTTGCGGCGGGCGCGATATTCTTTCTGGTTCGGTCGAAAGGGTTGTCCCTGACCCGAATCGCAATGCTTATCATGGCATGGATAGTGGTGATACGCCACTCCTCGCACGTGGTCAAGAATATCGAAAGCACCTGCAATACCACGCTCGATTCGCGCATAGTGATCGGGACCATTACTCTTTTTTTCTGTATCATGTTGCTGGTCTCGCTGCGGAGAACGGGCTGGGTCGGCAAAAGAGAGTGGATGGCCGTGGGCGCACTGACGTATCCGCTCTATCTGCTTCATCAAGTCATCGGGGCCGCCATACTCTCCTCAGCGTATCCGGCCCTCAACCCACATGCTTTGTTGTGGGGCACCGTTTTTCTCATGCTCGCGTTGTCATACATCATCAATATATCGGTCGAGAAACGGTATTCTGTCTATCTGAGGCGTCTCCTGATCTACGCCTTTGATTCGCCGGGACTGCCGCGCTTCGCCACGGCCGCAATGGGCGTCATAGGACCTTCTAATCTTCTGCGCGCAGCGCGGTTGCAACGGAGCCGCCTATCACTGCGCATTGCCGATCTCAGGCAGGAAATGTTGATGATGCGCCGCAGGCGAGAGTCGGCATCCCCGGTCCCTGTCTATTATAAGGGGGAACATTCAAGCATATGATTTTTCGCTCGCTCGGTCTTGTAATACCCATCTTTATCAGGCTCAGGAAAGAATCAGACTCGGGCTGACCGGAAGGGAGGAAAAACACGGGGCTCACTCTCATACCTCTGTTTGCTCGGATGCCTGGCCCTCGCTTCACCCGCGTTCTGCGGTAAGCCCGCCGCGCCGGCGCCGAAGGCAGTGCGTGCGGAGAAGCCGGTAGTCGAGTCCATCGGGACAGTAACGCCCGACATCGCCTCGATAACGCTCAGGGCGGGACGCATGGAATACGGCAGGCAGGAGCCGTACGCACAGGCGAAAGGCGACCAGGTCAGGGAGGGCAACGGCAATCTCTGGGTCTTCCGGGACGGCAGGATGTTCGGGGCGCTCATTCGCAAAGAAGGCAAGATCATGACCTTCGACCGCGTTGTCGGCGAGCGGCCGGACCCACAGCTCCTGGACAGGCCCGATGGCTACGGGATAACCTCCCCCGACGATGCGGCCTATTCAACGCAGCGAAGCCCCCAACAGGTCTTTCGCAAAACCAAGCCGACGGACCTGGCCTGTATGGGAGCGTCTTTCGACGCGCCCGTGGAGCACACCGTCTATCTAAAGCTCCCCGTTCCGTTAAGCCCAGGAAAGCGGTACACCGTCAAGCTCCCGATCTCCGATGTGCCGGAGCAGACTTTTGTATACGACCCTGCCCGCTTGATAAGCGAGGCGGTCCACGTGAGCCGGATCGGCTTCAGGCCCGACGACCCCTCGAAGGTCGCCTTTCTCTCGCTCTGGATGGGCAGCGGAGGGGGGGCGGCGTTTCGGGAGGGGACGCCTTTCTCGGTCATCGACGACAAGGGCAGCACCGTTGTTTTCAGGGGCAGCGTGAGGCTCTCGAAACGCGCCGGCGACCCCACCGAAGACATTTACGGCAGGAATTACAACGGCGCAGACGTTTACATGATGGACTTCAGCCCGCTGTCGAGGCCCGGGACATACCGCGTCTGCGTCGAAGGGGTAGGCTGCTCCCATTCCTTCGATATACAGGACGACGTGTGGCGGAAGGCGTTCTACGTCTCTGTGCGCGGTCTCTACCACCAGAGAAGCGGCATCGAGCTCGGGCCGCCCTATACGAGCTTCAGGCGGCCGCGCAATTTCTGTCCGGACGACGGCGTCAGGGTCTACGCCTCGACGGCGACGCTTATGGAAACGTCGAACGGCCTGGACGCCAAAGCCGATGTCTTCGAAAAGCTCACGCAGGGAAGAACGGCTGAGATAGTCCCCGACGCGTGGGGAGGGTATTGCGACGCCGGCGACTGGGACCGGCGGATCGAGCACCTGTACGTGTCGAGACTTCTCCTCGACCTTTATGAGCTATTTCCCGGTTATTTCGACCACCTTGACTTGAACCTGCCGGGCTCCAAAGACCTGCCGGACCTTCTACGCGAGGCCCTCTGGGACATCGACTTCTACAAGCGGCTCCAGACCAAAGACGGCGGGGTGCGGGGAGGCATAGAGTCTGAAGGCCATCCCAGGTACGGGGAGGGTAGCTGGCAGGAATCGCAGACCGTAATGGCCTACGCCCCCGATGTCTGGTCGAGCTACGAGTACGCGGCGGCAGCCGCCGACGCCGCCTATGTCTTGAGGACGCGGAGCGCCGCCTTGTCACGGGGCTATGCCGAAAGCGCCCTATCTGCAATGGCATGGGCCGAGGGCAGGCGGGGCGAGCGGGTATCCTGGCCGGAAGAGGTAAACAACGCGAGGGGCCTCGCCGCAACCCACCTTTTCCGCCTGACCGGCAAGAAATCCTTTCACGATATATTTGCTGCGACGACGCCCTTCAGGAGCCAGGACGTACCCAAGAGTCCCAGCCAGGAAGAGACGGCCTGGGTCTACGCGCGGACCGACAGGCAGGGAATGGACAACGCGCTGAAAGGCCGATGCAGGGAGGCGATCCTCAAGGAAGCGGGAAACCGCCTGGCCGGCCAGCAGAAGGCGGCCTTTCGCTGGATGAAGGACCCATATAGACCGCCTCTGGCGGGCGCCTTCACCGTCCCCGACGCCATAAGCGTGCTCCGTGCATACCATATGACGGGAGAGACGAGGTATCTCAAGGGGGCCGTGCTGGCCTGCCAGGAGGGCCTCGGCGCCAACCCCATCAATATGTGCTTCACGACGGGTCTGGGCCGTAAAAGCCCGCTTCATGCTATGCATTTCGACTCGCGCGTCACAGGCCAGGCGCCGCCGCCGGGGATCACCGTCTTCGGACCCCTCGATGCCAGCATAGCAGGGGGCTTCGACTCCGGGTCTCACAAGATACCCGGTCAGTTCTGCTATCCGGAGGCGAGGCAATGGCCCGTCATGGAGACGTACTGGGATGTATTCTGGTATCCCCTCATGTGCGAGTTTACCGTGCACCAGACCATCGGTCCGAATGCTTACGTATGGGGATATCTGGCGGCGAGGAAGGGAAGATAGGATGCCGGTTGAGCGATCGGGCTTAGCTGCCCCTCAAAACATCAGCCCCTCCCGGATCCCGGCAGGGGCTGATGTGAGCGTGCGTAATCGATCTTTTTCAGCGCGGCCGTCTCGCCCTTCTCATGATGCCGAGGCCCGCGAGACCTGGGACGAGAAGCAGGATCGACGGAGGGATCGGCACGATCCCCTGGTGCACGGCGATCTCCCCACGGAAGTTGTCGCTCGCGTTCGCTATGGATTCCGTGCCGGCCGGCGCACCAGACACACTGCCGACAGAGAGATAGTATGCATACAAGGTACCGCTCTGGGTAAAATTGATGCTCGACCACAAGCTGGCTGGGCCGGGCCCTGACCCATTATAGTTTAGCTGTGCGTTGGTTAACTGGGAGTAGTTTCCGCCGATCGCGTTGTAAAGGGCGCCCAGTTGGCTGCCCGCAGGCTGGTTGATTGTGCCTGTAGGCGAGATCGTCCCCAGGGACCAACCACTGCTGGCGCCGCCGACGTTCAGAGTGTTCAGATTGCTCGCCCAGGAATTGGCGCCGCTAAACGTATTAGTCAGCATACCGAGCGAGTTGGTCTGATAAAACCACGTAACGTTATTGGTGGTATCCAAGACCAGGTAGCCGCCGTCCTTCGTGTCCTGGACCACACTGAGGCTCGCGTTGGCGGCTGCCGCCCAGGAAAACAACATGACCAGAATCCCTATTGCCAACAGCTTCTTCATCCTCTTGCCTCCCCGTAATGCAGCGTTAAGCGGCAACTCTAATACGGCGCTTGCAGAACCACCCACCGAATCCCACCTTGCGGCGCCCGAATCCGCCTTACTTATCTTAATAGCTTGCGTTGGCTTGTTAATACAGTGTATAACTCATGTACGGCTTTATGTCAAGGAAAAAATAATAAAAAGGTTTAATAAGAAGTGCAAAGCAAGATATTCTTTCGCGGCACGATTGTTGTCCATACCTGATTGAGCCGCCACACCGGGCGCTGGGCCGGTTGGATTGATAAACTTCAACCGATACGCTTCCAGGTTGCATTATGTCCATAGAAGGAGGTAACGTGACGGACGGTCCTATCATTTACGCAGCGCCGAAAATCGTCGATGACATTCGGGATTGTATTTTCTACCACACGATGGACCTGCCGGGACACGGGCTGGTCAAGGGGGCGTGGGATATCAGGGGTCGCGAGCGCGATTACCTCGGCAGGGTCGATTTTTCAGGGAAAAGGGTGCTTGAGATAGGCACTGCAAGCGGCTGCCTCTGTTTCTATATGGAAAAGCAGGGCGCGGAAGTGGTCGCTTTCGATCTGAACGAGAATTACCCGTGGGACGTAGTGCCCTTTTCCGGCTACGACCATAAGGGGCACGTCGATGAGTTCAAAAAGGGCGTGGCGAAGATAAACAACGCCTTCTGGTTGAGTCACAAGCTCTTCAACTCAAAAAGCAGGGTTGTCTACGGAACGGTATACGATATCCCGCGTGAAATCGGGGAGGTCGATATAACGACCTTCTGCGCCGTGCTCGTCCATCTCCAAAACCCTTTCGCCGCCCTTCAGAATGCCCTGTCCCTTACGCGGGAGAAGGTCATAGTGACGGACGTGATCTGGAACCGGTTCGTGCCGTATCACCTGCTGAACAGTGTTCTGCCCCGTCCGCAAATGACGTTCCTGCCCATAGAGAAGGGCTTCAGGTACCCGGATACCTGGTGGTTCATGTCCCCGGCAGTCGTCAAGGCGTTTCTGCGCACCCTCGGCTTCGGGAAGACCAGGGTCAGGTATTCTCTCCAGAAGTACCAGGGCCGGAAATGGCTCACCTACACCGTCGTGGGCGAGCGGACCCGTTGACCTCGCAATGAAGATAGCTATTATCGGCACCAGGGGCATACCGGCGTGTTACGGTGGATTCGAGACGTTCGCCGAGGAACTGGGCGTGAGGCTTGCCGGAAAGGGCCACGATGTGACGGTCTATGGCAGGTCGAACATAATCAGGTATCCTGAGCCCTTCTATCGCGGGGTGAGGCTTGTAATCCTCCCCACCATCAGCCACAAGTACCTCGATACGGTGGTCCATACGTTCATCTCCTGCATCCATGCCCTCTTCAGGGATTACGATATCGTCCTCATGTGCAACGCCGCCAACAGCCCCTTCGCCTTCATCCCGAGGCTGAGAGGCGCCAGGGTAGTCTTGAACGTGGACGGCATAGAGAGGAAGCGCGCAAAATGGAACGCCCTGGGCAGGCTTTGGTACAGGATGGGGGAGATAGGGGCGACCGTCTTCCCCGATATCGCAGTCTCCGACGCGAAGGTCATTCAGGACTATTACCTGGAGACGTACGGAAAAAAGACGGTCCTGATCCCCTACGGGGCGCGGACCGGGAAAATCATGACGACCGCTGCCCTCGATGCAGCGGGGGTCAAGCCCCGCAGGTACTTCCTCTATGTCAGCAGGCTCGAGCCGGAGAATAACGCCCATCTCGTCATCAGGGCGTTCGAGAAGGTGAAGACGGACATGCACCTGGTGATTGTCGGGGATGCGCCTTACAGCCGGGAATATATCGAGGGCCTGAAGGCGACGAAGGACCCGAGGATCGTCTTTACGGGGTACGTCTTCGGCGTAGGATACGGGGAGTTCCAGTCGCACGCCTACTGCTACATCCACGCCACGTCGGTGGGCGGCACCCATCCGGCCCTCATAGAAGCGATGGGCTTCGGCAACTGCGTCATAGTGAACGGGACGCCGGAGAACAAGGAGGTTGTCCGCGACGCGGCCGTGGTCTTCGAAGCAAACAGCGAGGCGGACCTGCGGGAAAAGCTCCAGATAGTCGCCGAAGGCCGCATCCCCGTCGATGAATATCGAAAAAAGGCGGTAGGGATAATCGAAGAGAACTATACGTGGGAAAAAATAACCGACACCTACGAGAAGCTCTTCCTGGATTGTCTCGAGCAACGGTGAGATCGTTATGCGCTTGAGATACCCCCTGCCCGCGTTTCTCGGCACCCTCGCTGTCCTGATAGGCCTGACCTACTGGCGCTGCGCAGCCTTTCCGTTCTTTCAGGACGACTGGGCATGGCTTTACAACTTCAGCGCGGCCGATCCGTCCTCCGTCATTCACTCGGTACTCTCCTTCAAGGGGAAGCTTTTCTACCGGCCCTTATCCCAGCTGTACATGCTCGCCATGTACCGTCTGTTCGGGGCCGACCCCACTCCGTTTCACGTGGCGGCGCTCTCGATCCATTTCCTCAACGCCGTCATGGTCGCCTTCATTATCAGAAAGATAACGGGCAACAGCAGGATCGCCTACGTCGCCTCCCTGCTGTACGCCGTCTCGCTCTCGGTCAACCTGGACCCCCTGCTGTGGATGGTCGGCTCTTATGAGCTGCTGTGCGCCTTCTTTTTCTTTCTATCGTTTCTGCTTTATCTGCACGGGAGGCTTTTCCTGAGCGTTGCCTCGTTTGCATGCAGCCTTCTGTCCAAGGAATCGAGCCTGTTGCTGCCGGCGATTTTTCTTTCATACAGACTGATCTACCGCACACGGTCCGAAGACCGGGAAGAGGCCCCTTCCGGCAGGGGCGAGGTTGCGGCCGGCATCCTTTTCGCCCTCGTAATGGCGGGGAGCCTGCTTCCGAAAGTCGCCTCGGGCATATTCTACGTCAACTTCCCCTCGACGCACCCTTACCTGGTGAAGCCCCTCGGCGCGCACGTGCCCATAAACCTGTACGCGTATACCGCCTGGATGCTCAGGACGTTCCTGCCTTTCTTCACGATACGGCAACCCGCATTCGTGGCCTTCTTCCTGCTGGTCGGCTTTTGTCTCCTCCTGTGCCTGAAGAACGTACTCCTCAAGCGAAAAGAGAGGGATGTCGCCGCGCATATCCTTTTTTTCTTCCTGTGGGCCGGTTTTGCGCTGGTGCCCGCCATAATGCTCGTAAACCATCGATTTTCGTACTACAGCGTCTATGCCCTGCCCGCGTTTGCGGCGCTCGTCTTTATGCTTTTCGAGAACGGGTCGGGCCTAAAAACCGCCCGGCTCGACATCATTGCCGCGTGCGTCGTCATTGCCGTTGCGGGCGCCTCGATATACCAGTCTGGGGAAATATTCCGGCATGGGCGGCACGATACCGTAAGGCGCGCCCTTGCGGCGGATGGGCTGCGGCGCGACCTGCTGCGGCGCCTGCCTGCGCTTCCGCACGGGGCGGTCCTCATTTTCGACGGGGTCGATACGGACGCCTTCGCCAATGAGTACGGCCCACGCTTCTGGTACAGGGACGGGAGCATCGACGTCTACACGTTCGCCCAGATAAAATCCGATGAAAACGGGATTTATGTCCTCGATGTTTCTGATGAAAGCGAGAAGGTGACCCTCCTGGGCGAGGAATACCGGAAGCGCTACATAGAGCCGGCAAAGGCATACGTTTTGAGAGCCACAGAAAACGGGCTGGCCCTTGTGGACATAAGGAGCGTTTTCCCAAGCCTGATGAAAGATTCCTGACAGACCTTGCCATGCTCTTCAATTCCATAGAGTTTCTTATTTTCTTTCCCATCGTGGTCACCCTCTACTTCCTGATGCCCCACGGGTATCGCTGGGCGTTCCTGCTCCTTGCCAGCTCGGTCTTTTACATGGCGTTCATTCCCGCCTATCTCGCGGTTATCGCTGCAATCGTCGCTATCGGCTACGTCTTCGGGCTGATTATTGAAAGGACGAGCGGCACAGGCAGGAAATGCGCGCTGGCAGCGGGTATAGTGCTCACGTGCTCCGTGCTCTTTGCGTTCAAGTACCTTGGCTTCTTTGAAGGCTGTCTGGTCGCCGCCGCCCGTTTCTTCTCCTGGCGTTACTCGCCCCACGTGCTCAGCATAATTATGCCGTTGGGCCTTTCCTTCAACAGTTTTCAGAGCATGGCCTACCTGATCGAAGTCTACAGGGGCAAACAGAAAGCGGAGAGACATCCCGGCTATTACGCCCTTTTCGTGATGTTTTTTCCGCAGCTCGTGGCCGGTCCCATAGGGAGGCCGCAGCAATTGCTCCATCAGTTCCGGGAAAGGCACGAATTTTCCTATGTCATGGCGACGAACGGCCTCAAGCTGATGGTGTGGGGGCTTTTCAAGAAGGTGGTCGTGGCGGACCGCCTGGGCCTGCTGGTAACGACGGTATTCGGAAACCCCAGGGAGTATACCGGACCGTCGCTGGCGCTGGCGACGATATTCTTTGCTTTCCAGATATACTACGACTTTTCCGGTTACTCGGACATTGCCATAGGGTCTGCGCAGGTCATGGGTTTCAGTCTGATGGAAAACTTCAGGAACCCTTACCATGCCGGCTCGGTTGTCGAGTTCTGGCAGAGGTGGCACATTTCCCTTTCCACCTGGTTCAGGGACTATCTCTACATTCCGCTCGGAGGCAACAGGGTCTCCGTGCCGAGATGGTGCGCCAATATCATGGTCACCTTCCTCGTGAGCGGCTTGTGGCACGGCGCGAACTGGACGTTCATCGCCTGGGGCGCCGTTCACGGCCTCTACTATCTCATCTCCCGCCGGACTGCCGGCCTCAGGCGGGCGCTCACCCCCCTCTTTTTCCTGGACAGGCGCCCCTCGCTGCACATGGGCCTCCGGGTGCTTATCACTTTCGTCCTCGTCTCTTTTGCCTGGATATTCTTCGTTTCCAAGGGCCTCACGGATGCGCTTTACGTGGTCTCCCACCTCTTCAGCGGGTACGGAAGCATTATAAAACCGGGGTATCTGAAAGACTTGCTGACAATGGCCAGGCTCGGCCTCGACCATATCCAGCTCGGCATAGCACTGCTGGCCATTCTCTTTGTGGAAATAGTCTCTGTCCTTGAAAAGCCCGACGGGATGCGGGCAATGTTTTCCGGCCGGTCACCGCTCTTCCGCTGGGGCTTTTATTACACTATCACGGCCGGCACGCTTCTCTTCGGGGTTTTCGATAATATGAAGGCGTTCGTTTATTTTCAGTTTTGAAAGAGAGACCGAGATACCGGGAGTTCTTCTGGAAGGGTTCGGCGCTGGCCGCCGCCGTAGCGTGCAGCATCGCAATCATTGCAGTGGCGCCGATCAAGTACGGGTATCACTTTGCCTCCATTATAGACAAGTACGAGATGGTCCGCCGCGACGTGACGGTCCCGAAGCCCCTGATCGTCTTCACGGGCGGAAGCGGCCTGTGGTGCGGGCTCGACAGCCCCCGCGTCAGCGCAGAGACGGGCTACAACGTAGCAAATACGGGGCTTTATCGAGAGTTCGGCCTGGTCTTTATACCCAAGGCGGTGCTCGTCTTACTCCGCAAGGGCGATGTCGTGGTGATCGTCCCTGAGTACCACATACTCTACGAATCGACCATATATTCTGTGCCGCGCGCCCGGAAGTGGTTTCTCGCCATGTCCCCGGCCCTGGCCATCAGGGACCTGTATTCGGGCTGGGCCGATACGGGCGCTATTCTTAATGACATTGCGAGCCTCTGCCAGTATAAAATCGTCGGGCTGGCGCGCGGCTTGCTTTTTCCTCCCTTTGAGAACCCGTTTGGAAGGGGCTACGTGAATTATTCCAGGAAGGCGAATAAATTGGGAGACAGCCTTGGGGGGGAGTTTCCGAGCCTCAGCAAAGAGCATATGATGAATTTCGGGTCAGTTTTTCCCGACCAGGGGCTGGACGCCGACATATATCGGCAGTTGAACGATTTTGCATCGACGGCGAAGGCCAAGGGGGTCGAGGTTTTTTTCTGTTTCCCGGCAATCCCAACGGCAGAATACGAGCGCAACCGCAAGCAACTGGACGGGCTCTGCGCAGCGCTGAAAAAAAAGCTCGATATGCCCGTCCTCGGCTCTCCCTCCGATTTCACCCTTGGCTACGGTTATTTCACGGATTCGATCTACCATCTAAACGAGGCGGGAAAGGTGATAAGAACGAAGAAGCTGATACATCTTTTGCAGGAGCATCTGCAGCCCGTCGGGAGACCGGCGGCGCGGCAGTCCCAATCTCCGGGGACCGGGAGGCAGGCCCGTGGCTAAAGGCAAGGGACCGTATTCATTCGCCTTGCTCGGCCTTTCCGTCCTGATCGTCTACCTCCTGACCCTTTCAAGGAATTATCTCGGCGACGGCATTCAGTTCGTGGCCGCCACGGAATCGGGCGATGTCTCGCTCATGCCGAACCACATGCTTTATAATGCCTCTATCTTCGGGTGGTACACGGTGTGGAAGCTCCTGGGGTGGACGGGAAACGCCATTCTCCCCTTGCAGGTGTTCAGCGCCTTTTGGGGGGCCTTTTCCGTAGCCCTCTTCTCGCTCCTTATCTGGAGGATAACCGGCGCGCCGAAGGTTACGGGCCTCGTTACCTTCGGGTTCGGAACGTGCTTCGCCGTCTGGCTCTTCAGCACGGATGTGGAGGTCGTCACATTCCCCCTTGCCCTGAACGTCTTGTTGTTGATTGCGGCGATAACGTCGTCTGCACCCTGGTTTGGCAGGCTGCGCAATGCAGCGGCGACGGGCCTCTTGACGTCCGCCGCCATACTCTCCTACCAGACCGGCGTCTTCATGGTCCCGGCCGTCGGGCTTGCCTATATCATGCGGGACCTCGGCGCGTCTGCGTCGAAAAAACGGCTGATAGCCGTTTACCTCCTCACGGTCCTCGTCGTCGTCTCCGGGTGCTATCTTCTCGTCGCGCGGGCGGCATATAACGTTTCAACGGTGAGGGGATTTGTGCACTGGCAGTTCTTTATGAAAGAAGCGGGACTCTGGGGCGTCTTTACCAGGCAAAGTATTCCGACGGGCATGTTCGGATTCGTGCGGAGCCTATCGAGTTTCCCCGGCCTCAACTATATAGCGGGCATCAGGACGTTCTTCATGTTCGCCCCTCTGTGGCAAAAGGCGCTGCTCGTATGTTACTACGCGATGTTGTCTGCGATGGGGGTATACGTCTCTTTCAAGCTCCTCGTCCATTGGCGGGGCCTGTTCGGCCGTTACCGCCTGCCGTTGACCCTGTTCGCGGTATCGGGGCTCCTGTACGCGGCCTTCGCCTTATACTGGATACCGGCCGACATCCAGTTCTGGGTGCCTGTTGTCGCATCCTGGTGGGGCGCGATCGGCCTGGTCCTTGCTTTTTATTCCGAGGAAGGACGGCGGAACGGGCGGTCGGGGATCGTGTCGTCCCGGCCCGGCGCGGTTGCGGTCGCCTTTGTCTGCATCATAAGTCTCGTAAATTTTTTCGGCACTATCCTCCCCAACACGAGCATCAGGAACAACATCGAGTACAATGTCGCCGCGGGTCTCAAGGACTTGGCGAAGAAGAACGACCTGATTATCACCTCGGGCGCCGACAGGCTGTCTCTCTATATTCCCTATTTTTTTCATAAGAATGTGCTCTCCATCTTTCTGTTGGGTATTCAGGACAGGTCCGGGGAGGACCTGCTGCCGGAGATCGACCGGAGGATAAATGATACAGTCTCGGCAGGAAATGACGTATACTTTGTCGGCATGAGGCCTGGACGGTTCGTGCTCTGGAAAGAGATGAAGAGGCTTGGGGTAGATCAAAGCTTCGTTGACCGGTACGATGTAACGGTGTGCGCCCGTGTATGCGGCGAGGAAATCCTGAAGCTGAAGCCCGGCTCGCACCGTCATGGAACGGAATAGACTTAAGGGCCGTATACGAATGTTAAGGTCACGGTCGGGTACGAGAAATGCTTAGGGACAAGGAGACTTACTATTCGCCGCTGCTCTTTTTTCTGGACTGCGTGGCGACGTTTATTTCATACATCATCTCTGTGTTTCTCTACCTGTGCTTCATCGCGGAAATTCCGCAAGACCTGCCGCCTTTGCGATTCGTGGCTTCCCCCGGCTTCCACTGGGACAGTATGCTCCACCTTCTGCCCGTCGTCATCATACCGTTCATGTTTTTCTTACAGTTCTGGACCCGGGACGCATCCTATGAAAGGCACAGGCTGAGAGAGAGCCTCTTCGGGATGGTCCTTCCGTCCCTTTTCGTCTTCATCGTTTTCCTGTGCATGGTCGTCGTCCATCCGGGCCTGATCGTCTATACGTGGTTCGTCGTCATCTTTGCGGCCATGCTCTGGCTCCTCCTGATGGCCGACAGGGCACTGATGCAGCGGGTGATAAGCGTCTCATCGCGGAGGAAGAAATCGCTGAGGTATCTCCTCGTCGTCGGGACCGACGCGTCTTCCCTGAACATAGCCCGCTCGTTGACCGCGCGCCGTGAATGGGGGATAAAGATAGTCGGTCTGCTGACAGGCAATGAGTCAGAGGTGGGGACGCAGATCGGCGGGTTCAGTGTCCTGGGCAAGACGGACGATCTCTTCCTGATCCTCGAAAAGTATGTGGTCGACTGCGTGGTTTTGGCAGAAGAGACGAGCAACCAACAGGACATCCAGAGCATCGCCCTGCGCTGCCCTGTCGTGGGTGTAGACTTCATCCTCAACGTTTCCGCCTTTGTCAAAAAGGTCAGCTACGTCGGGTTCGAAGGCATGCAAGACTATTCGTTCATCGTCTTCAAGCCCGTGTGGCGCAGGCCGGAGCTGCTGTTCATAAAGCGGCTCACCGATCTTTTAGTCTCAGGGATCGTTATCGTTCTCTGCGTGCCGTTCTGGATCGTGATCCCGATACTGATCAAGAAGGATTCCCCCGGACCCGTTTTCTACGTGCAGGACCGGGTAGGCAAAAATGGAAGGCTCTTCTCCATGTTCAAGTTCCGTTCCATGGTGCATGGGGCGGACAGAATGCAGGACCAGGTAATGCACCTCAACGAGATGGACGGCCCTGTCTTCAAGATAAAGAACGACCCGCGCCTCACCCGGATCGGCATGTTCCTGCGGCGCACCAGCTTAGACGAGCTGCCCCAGTTGTTCAACGTCTTCAACGGCACGATGAGCCTTGTCGGCCCGAGGCCGCCCATTGTCAAAGAGGTTTCTCAATACCGCCCCTGGCAGCGCAAGCGGCTGTCGGTTACGCCGGGGGTTACGTGCCTGTGGCAGGTAACGGGAAGGAATGAAGTCAAATTCGATGAGTGGATGAAGCTTGACATGCAATATATCGACAACTGGTCGCTCGCTCTGGATGTCAAGATTCTGCTGCGAACCATAAAGGCGGTGGTAGAACGCAGGGGAGCCCTATAATGAGGATGTTCAAACGGATCTGGACGCTGGGAAGCAACGAGCTTTACAATGAGGCAATGCAGCTCTTCAACGAACACAATTACAGGGGGGCCATTGCGAAATTCGAGGAGCTGCTGGCGCAAAAGCGGTCGCGCAAGAGCCTGCACTATAACCTCTCCCTCGTATATGCAAGCCAGTCGCACAGGAACCTGGGGGTTGTCCTCTTCGCGACGGGAAGCTACCGCGAGGCGCTGGAGGAATTCAAGCTGGCCCTCCATTTCAACCCCGATTATAACGAGCTCAACTATTTCATCGGCGTCTGCCAGAACAACCTGGGGGATTTCTTGGGCGCCATAGAGAGCTTCAACACGGTCCTCTCGGTCGATCCCCACAACCTCCCCGTGGCGCTCAGGCTCGGCGTAGTCCTGCACAACAACAAGATGTGGGACAGGGCGATATCCCTTTACAAAGAGATACTCCTCAAGAACCCTCACTACGCGGACATCCATTACAACCTCGGCCTTGCGTGCCTCGGCCAGGGACAGGTCGCGCGCGCCCTCGCGGCGTTCGAGTCGGCCCTTGAGATAAACCCCAATTACCTCCAGGCGCGCATAAAGATCGTCGTCGCCCACATCTACCTGGGCAAGCTGGATGAGGCGTTCGCCGAGTTGTCGAGCCTTATCTCCTCATTCCCCGATTACGCCGACCTCCACTATTATCTGGGGCTCGTCCGGACGTCCCGCAGCGAGTGGGAAGAGGCCAAGAGCAGCTTCGCGCGCGCCCTGGAGATCAACCCTTCCTATAAGGAGGCCAAGATCAAGCTGGCGGCCGTCTACTGCTACCTCGACCAGTTCGACAAGGGGCTGCAAGAGCTGGAACAGCTTCACGCCGTCGACCCAGGCGACGGAGACGTGGCCACGATGCTCCTCGCCATCCGGGGCGTCCTCTCTTCCGCCAGGGGCGAAAACTTTGCGGGCCTGCTGCGGAAGATGCTGAAAGACCGGGAGATCACCAAAAATATGCCGGAGTTCAACAAGTCGATAAGGATCAACCCCGATGTCTCCGAGATGGTCGCCGTCATCCTGAGCGTCGCCGACGAGGACGCCTCCCTTACGGCGATGCTGATCCCTCTCGTGAAGAACCACATCGTGGAGCACCCCGCCTACCCCGATGTCCACAACAGCCTTGGCACGCTTTACATGAAGGTGAACCAGCCGGCAGAGGCGGAGGCGTGCTTTGCCGAGGCGGTAAGGCTCAACCCCCAGTACGTGAAAGCAAGGCTCAACCTTTTTTACGCCCTGAAATCGTTAGGAAAGCACGAAGAGGCGGCCGGCCACGGGGCCTTGCTCGCAGCCGCCGGCGTCTCCTACCCCGATTTCTACTGCGCCCTGGCGGAGGTATGCCTCGAAGGCTCGCGGTTCCAGGAGGCCAGGGCCCACTCGGTCAAGGCCGTCGAGCTGAACCCCTATTACGCGAGGGTGCATTACGTCCTCGGCCGATGTCATGAGGCTGACGGTGAGAAGGGCCTTGCCCTGGAACAGTACGAGACGTGCCTGGAGATGAAGCCGCCCCACGAGATCCAGGTCTTCGTGCAGGACCGTATCAGTAAATTGCAGCAGGCCTAGGCGGCAGGTCTTTTTTCAGGCCGGGCGTCCCCTTTCCAGGGAGCCTTGATGCTCCTTTCCCGTCTCGGCGCCGCCGTAAAGCAGTGAGATGACGCGGCTTCGCGGGAAGACCAGGGAGACGATCAGGAGCGGCCCTGTGAGACCGACTGCAAAGGTCGCAAATACGATGAGCCGTCCCGGCACGTGGAGGGCGAGCAGCGCGAACAGGCTTGGGAAGATAAAAAAGTACTGGAGGAGGTAGATCTGCAGGGAATAACGGCCGATATATTCCAGGAGCCTGGCCGGCAGAAACCTCCCGTAGACGAAACAGGCCGACAGCACGAACAGCGTGCCCGAAGCTGCAGCGGGGAACTTCAGAAGCGGCGTCGGCCGCAGGCCGTATGCGACGCAGGCGGCGGCGAAAACGCATAACGAGCCGATAGGGAGCATCCGCCGCTTGAGCAGGAGGAGGAACCGGTCCCTGCCCATGGCCGCTGTCTTCAGGCCCAGGTAATAATATATGCCGTAGTAGAGGACGAGGGAAATCCCAAAAAGCCTGACATCGGGCGTCATGACCTGAAAAAAGAGGAAGACCGCCAGAAGCGCGTAAGGGTTGAGCCTCATGAGCAGCGGCGTGAATGCCCTCAT
Source organism: uncultured delta proteobacterium (assembly GCA_963835595.1). GTDB lineage: Bacteria > Desulfobacterota > Syntrophorhabdia > Syntrophorhabdales > WCHB1-27 > CAWEPK01. Next base: position 1,718,023 of record CAWIGL010000002.1, read on the forward strand.
GATGATGAGCGTGTAGAGGAACCAGAGGAACAGGGCAGGGTTGTCGCTGGGGTAGATCAGCATCGTGACGAGGAGGTCTCTCAGGACCACGGGCCTTTTTGCCAGCCCCGGCACGAGCCATTTGAGAGACGAATAAGTTACCGTTATGGCGAAGTAAGGGATGACGAGGCGCAGCAGCCTGGGCCAGACGACAGTGCGCCATTCCCTGACCGTGCCGGCCGCTGCCGACTTCAAGGAAAAAAAGCCCGACAGGAAGAAGAAAAGGGGCATGTGAAAGGCGTAAATGATATTGAACAGGTGGGGGTAAACGTCCTTGATAGGCTCGCTGTGGCCGACGGTAACGAGTAGTATCCCGATTCCCCTGGCGATCTGCATCTCCCGGATATAGCCCGGCCGGTCCACGGGGTTGATTTAATTACAGATCGCGCACCTTGTCAATAGCAAAGCCAAAGCAGGGGGAGCGCGGCAGCTTTCAAGCCTTTCTATTGTACGCCTGCATGAATACTATTTTCAAACGGCCGGCATCTCCCGCAGGGAGAGAGCGGTACATATTATACCGTATACATTATAAATAATAGTTGTATAATGAAAGAAAGGTTGCGCCGTTTATGAACGCCAGAGCGATGAAAGTGGCCATCCTGGGGGCAGGTCTGACGGCTGCCTATCTCTACCGGCTGCTGCTCCTGCAAAAGGGCCTTCGCGCCGACATCTTCGGCAAGGACCCAGGCACCGTATGCGGAATCAGTCCGTGCGCGTGGGGGACTTCGCGGGACTTCTCGGACCTCGTAAAGGACGCGGGACTCGACGCGTCGGCCTACGTGCTCAGCAAAATGGACTATATGCGGGTCCACGGGTTCAGGATGAAGGTCGATCTTCTCACCTTCGACAAGCAGAGACTCATAAGGGACCTTTTGTCCGGCGCGGAGATACGACAGTCGGGCTTCGACGCCGCGTCGTATGACAGGGTGATCGACGCATCGGGCGTCTCCAGGGCGCTCTTGCCGCCCATCGAGGACGATATCACGCTCCCGTGCGTCCAGTTCAGGGTCCGCACGGACGAGGCGCTCGAAAACCGCATAACCCTGGGGGGCATAGGCTATGCCTGGTGCTTTCCCCTTGCGAAGGGGGAATACCACATAGGCTGCGGCTGCATGGAGGCAAACCCCGCGATGCGCCTCCGCGAGCTCGGCTGGGTAAGCGGCAACGGCTCGCGGGCCGAGGTAGTCTGCGGGTGCAAGGGCCATATCCGCCTCACGTCCCCGCAGGCGTCCATGCCTTTTGTCGAGACCGGGAACGGGTGCGAGGTCTGGGGGGTCGGTGAGGCAATCGGCTGCGTTGCGCCCATCGCCGGGGATGGAATCGTGCCCGGCATGAAGAGCGTCAGCCTGCTCGTGGCGTCGTGGGACGACCCGGAAGGCTATACGCGCGCCCTGTTGCGTGAGTTCGGCTGGATGAAGGACGAACGGGACATTATCGACCGGCTGCGGCGGGGCGAGCGGCTCGACCTTGAAAGCGCGCGGACCATTAAGAGGAGCTCGGCTCGGATGGGCATCCGGGTGGGCGTCAGGGAGGCCTCGGCCCTGCTGCGCAAGCTCGGAGAGACGGGCAATCTGATATAAAGTCTGCGGCTTAAGCAGGCTTGGGGTCGGGACGAATGGACCGGCGCGATCGGATGGATCTCGTCAGCCGTTTTTTTTCCGGGACCGCTTCGAGCTACGACCGGGTAGTCCGCTTCTCTACGCTGGGCTTCGACTACAGGTGGAAAAGGAAGATGGTGGGGATGATCCCCGCCGGTTCGGCCGGGATCGTAGACCAGGCTTGCGGCACGGGCATCCTCACGGTGATGATAGCCCGCAGGTTCCCAAAAGCCAGGGTAACGGGCATCGACGTGACCGAGGGGTATCTTCAGGTCGCGAAAGCGAAGGTAGCCGCCCTGGGGTTGGGCAACATCGAATTAATACAGGGCCGGGCCGAGGACATCCTGCCGGAAGGCGCATGTGACTGCGTCACCTCGTCATATCTTGCGAAATACGCCGACCTGCACAGCCTTGTCGCGAATATAAGAAAGATGCTCCGCCCTGGCGGCGTCGTCATCATGCACGACTTTACGTATCCGGGCAACTGGGCATGGGCCGCCGCGTGGCGGCTCTATTTCGGGCTCCTCCGGGCCGCCGGGGTCAGGCTCTATCCCTCGTGGAAGCCTGCCTTCGACGACCTGCCGTGGTTCCTCCGCCAAACGGATTGGGTAGACCGACTGAAGGGCCTTTTGGCGGACTGCGGATTTGAGGAAATCCGCTCCGAGTCGCTCACCTTCGGGGCGGCAGCCATCGTCTGGGCCAGGAGGGCCCCGACCGGGAGGACGCGGCTTAGGGCGATTCATTGAAGATGGCGATAATATCTGCGGCTGCCTTCCGGACGATCTCGCTGTACCCGTTATAAGGGAAACTCCCTTCTATCGCGTCTGCGGCTGCCTTCCGGCGCCGGTCGATCGCTTCTTCCATGAGCCGGGCAGCCGCCATGAGGGGCGCCCGGCGCCCGCGATCGAGGTCCTGCCGGCCGCCCTTGAGCACGTCGAGGACGAAGGGGCGCGTTTCGGGGGCAAAGCGGAGCAGGGCAGGCGCGACGGCAATCATGCGACGGGCGTCGATAAGCCTTACCGAGAGGCAGTGCCTTACCTCTTTCAGGTCGTCGGCTATCTGGTACGCCTCACCGACCGACAGGCCGTACCTGCGGCACGCTTGCGCTACAGGACCCTCCCGGCCGGCCGCGATCGCGCCCAGGGCGCAGGCGGTCCCGAAGAGCGTGCCCGTCTTGAGGCGGACGATCTCGTCGTATAGCCCGCCCGTGGCGTCTTCCGATTCTATCTTCCGGGCATAAGCCGATGAATCGAGCGGCTCCCGGAGGGCGCCGCGCGAAACTAAGGCAATAGCCTCGGCAGCCGCCCGCCCGTCGCCTGCGCTCAGGTCGCTCATCATCTTTATCGCGGCGGCAAAGATCACGTCCCCTATCAAAACGGTCCTTCTCGCCCCTTCGACCGTCCAGACGGCCGGTCTTCCCCCCCTTACAACATCCTGATCGACGAAATCATCGTGCAGGAGCGTGGCCGCCTGTATCATCTCCACGGCGACCGCCCTGGGCGTTGCGTTTTCCACGAGGCCGCCGAGCCCCTCGCAGATAAGGCAGGCGAGACACCCCCTGATCTTCTTTCCCGCCTTGAGGCTTTGCATGAGGCCGGCAGGGTCGGCGGCCGTGACGCCGGCGAGAAGCGCGGATAGCGTCCGGTTGTAAGCCTCCTCGACGGCGGGCCTTCGCGTCGCCATATAGGCGTAAAAGTCGCTCATCCGTGCCGTCCTGCCGAAAGTCGCCAGATCAGCAACCCCGTCGCCAGAAGCATGACGCCCAGGCTGACGCATTTGAGGATGATCTCGTATCCGGCGAGGGTGGAGCCGTAATCGGCCCCGGCCGGGCCTGCGCGCCTCTTAAGGTCTTTGTACGGCCGGGACGCCTTTATCTCGATGAGGCTGAAAAAGGCCATCGAAAGCCCCACGACGCACGCGGCGGGGGAGACCGCGTTCGTCTGCATGATGTTGCCGGCGATTACAGGCAGAAACCCCCAGGAGAAGGCAAACCACCCGTCCGTATGGAACCTGCCCCTGAACCATTCGAGGTTGTAAGCGAAGACGAAGAAACCCTCCGCCGCCGCTACCGTCCAGAGGCGGGGGACGGCGCTCACCATATAATAGACGGCGATGGCGTAGGCGCATGTCAGAGAAGCCACAGCAATAAGGATCAATTGGAGTCTCGTGAAGACTGCGCCCCACGGCTTTCTCCCCCCGCTTCCCAGCGCGTCGAGGGCATGGGCGCCTATGCCGAGCCCCAGGGCGTAGATAACCAGGATGGCGCAGAGCCTCTCGACGTCTATCGACGGGGCGACGATTGCGCCGAGCACGGCGAAAGAGAGCACCATGCCCGTATACGGCGGGAAAAGGAGACCCACAAACGACCGAAACGCGGCGGGCCCGAATTTGGGCACGAACCATTCCGACTGCCTCCCGGCTTTATCGGTCTGCGTCTCCTTCATCGTTTCCCGTCCGCTGCTCATCAGGCTTGGGTACCCGTAATGCGCGCGTCGACGCAGGGGTCATAAAGGCGGATATTCAGGTCGGTGCAGCCCCTGCGGCGCCGATTCCCCGACTGTCGCATTTCCTAGAGATTATCATACCGAAGGCAGCGTCTGTAAAGAGAAACCGGACGCAGGCCGAAGAGGGGAGCGAACGGGTATGAGGGCTTAAAGGCCGTAAAGAAGGCTACCTGTATTTGTATAGCACCTCTCCGCCCGTGATCGCCATGCCCATGCTGAAATAGAATGCCTCCCGCGCCTTGACCCGGCCGAGGCCGGCGACTTCCTCGAAGGGCGACGGGAAAAAGGCGACCTCCCCCTTGCCTGCCCAGACATCGGCCACCTTTACGTCTTTGACCGACCCTGCCGTAAGCTCGTGGACTGCGGGCTTGCCGGGGTCCTCCACGCTCGGAAAATGGCGCATGAGGTAGAATTTAACGGCCGGGACCTCCGAAGGCGTCGATTTGCGGGTGAAGGTCATCGAGCCTTCCACTATCCTCTGTGCGTTCACGTCGCAGATGCCCTTCACCCTTGCCCCTACCTTCTTTCCCCCGACCTTCGGGTTCAGCTCGTGGAGCCTCGTGATATAGACCCTGCCGAGCTTCTTCGGGAACCCCTGGATGAACCCCCTGATGAGGGTGAAGTCGTTGTCCACCCAGATATACGGGACGAAGTACCCCGGCTTGCCGTCGAACCGGCAGGCGAGCATCACGATGCACTCGCGGTAGTTCGACCTTTCGGGGTTGAGATAAGCAAGGTCGGGCCGCCCCTCGCTGACGGACACCCACTCGGTGAACCAGACTGCGCCGGCCCCAGGCTCGGAACCAGGCTCCAGGGGCGGAGGCAGCAGCGGCGCGACCTTCTTCGGGTCCGCCCTGAATCCGATATGGATCACCTCCCCGCCGTAATACCAGGGGGGAGCATCGATCACCGAGGTGCGCCCCTTCGGGGTGAGAGGCAGGGAGTAACCCTTGAGGCCGAATTTTCTCGTCGCGCGCATGGCGCCTCCTTGGTCTGCATTTCGGGGCATACGAAAAGATTACCCCGGTCCCACACGCAGGTCCCGGCCGCGCGCCGCTTGCTTCTTTCGCGGCCGGTGAAAGACCGGGCCTTCCGCAGGGCGGACATCTCATCATAGATTATTCGTGAAATAAGGTCAACCTGACATTCAAAAAGACGCCTCTCCTACTGCGCCGCCTTGCGCTGCAAAAAGCGCGGGAACTAAAGAATGCGCAAAACGGCTTTTATGGAAGACGGTGATAGTACTTCTGTAGCAAGCCACAGGGAATTCACAAGTTGACAGTCCCCTGAGAAAGTAATAATTTGTTTGGCCTATGGCTGTAAAGATCGTGAGCGAGCCGCGCATCTCAGTGGGGATCATGGAAGGGCGTGACCTCGTGGAAGGCCGCTTCAACGGGGCCTTCTCGGTGGAAGGCGCGCGGCCCGTCTCCGGCCTGTTTTCGGCCTCATCCGATGCAGGAGAAGTCGTGCTTCTGGATGGGCAGGGGCGGGAGGCGGGCCGCTCCGCCTCGCTGCGCATCGCAGGCGGCGCTCACGCGACTTTCGACCTCTTCCGTGTAACGATAGGGCAGGGCTTCCACTGGGAAAGAAAGGAAGATCATGCCTTTCCGGGGGACCTCGTCCTTATTGCCGGAAAGGGCGGTGGGGTGGTTGCAGTCAACGAAATCCCGGTGGAAGATTACCTGGAGAGCGTCGTCGCCTCCGAGATGTGCGCCTCCGCCCCCAGGGAGTTTCTGAAGTGCCACGCGCTGCTCTCCCGGAGCTGGGTCCTCTCCGTGATGGCCAGGAAGGGCAGGCCGCAAGAGGCGGCCGCAATGCCCCCGACCGACGTTGAGGGCGAGGGCGAGGTCGTGCGCTGGTACGACAGGGAGGACCACGCGCTCTTCGATGTCTGCGCGGACGACCATTGCCAGCGCTACCACGGCCTGACGCGGATCACCTCCGAGGCGGTCCGGGCAGCGGTAAGGGGGACGCGGGGCGTTGCGCTCACCTTCGGCGGCGAGATTTGCGACGCCCGTTATTCAAAGGCGTGCGGCGGGTTGACGGAGGAGTTCCGCACCGCCTGGGCGGACATCGATGTCCCCTACCTCGCGTGCGTTTCGGACGGACCCGTTGTCCACGCCCCTATCGCGACGGAAGGGCAGGCCGGGCGCTGGATCGGCAGCCGGCCGGATGCCTACTGCAACACCCAGGACGAGGCCCTCCTTGCGACCATCCTCCCCGCGTTTGACAGGGAGACCGCGTCGTTCTCCCGCTGGACGGTCGCGTATACGCGCGGCGAGCTCGAGGAGATCCTGCGGGAGAAATCGGGCTTCGATCCCGGCGATCTGCGGGCGATCCAGCCCCTGGAGCGCGGGCCGTCGGGCCGCATCCACCGGCTGAGGATCACCGGCTCGCGCGCGACAGTCGTTGTGGGCAAGGAGCTTGAGATACGGCGCTGGCTGTCGCCCACCCACCTTTACAGCAGCGCATTCACGGTACGGACCTTCCCGGCGGGAGAAAGCGCGCCCGAGCGCTTCGTCCTTTCCGGCGCAGGATGGGGGCACGGGGTGGGCCTTTGCCAGATAGGGGCGGCGGTGATGGCGAGCCGGGGTTTTTCGGCCGAGCAGATCATGGCCCATTATTTTCCCGGCGCAGCGCTTTCGAGGCTCTATTGAAGAGACGGCGGCTAAAGACGGCCTTTATCCTGGGCGCGGGACTTGGGACGCGGCTGCGCCCCCTGACCGACCGCTGCCCGAAGCCGCTTCTGCCTGTGGGCGGACGCCCCATCATTACGTATGTGATGGACCATCTGCTCACTGCCGGCGTCGACCGCTTCATAGTGAACACCCACCCCCACCACGAGATGTACGAAGAGAAGTTCCCCGACGGCCTGTGGAGGGGCGTGCCCGTTTGCTTCCGCTTCGAGCCGGTCCTTCTCGACACGGCCGGGGGGTTGAAGAATATCGAAGACCTCCTCGCTGACGATGGGGCCATCCTCTGTTACAATGGAGACGTGATAGCCGATTTCCCCCTGGAGCGCCTTTGCGCAGCCCATGAAAGGATGCGGCCGGAAGCGACGCTTGTCTTGAGGAGCAGCGGCCATCCCCTTAACGTCGCTATCGACGAGGCGGGGGCGGTCTGCGACATACGCGGCGCGCTCTCCGTGCCTGGCGCAAGAAGCTGCCTCTTTACCGGCGTCTACGCCGTCGAGACCTCTATCCTCCGGTTTATCGAGGCGGGCCGGCCGGAGTCCGTCGTCCCCGTCTTCCTGAGGCGGATCGAAGAGGCGCCGGGCTCAGTGAGGGGCGTAGTCATAGACGAAGGCGCATGGCACGATACTGGCGACATCGCCATCTACGAGCGGCTCTGCGCAGCGCCGCCGGCGGGCGTATCGGCGGCGAAAGGGGCATGATGCAACGGGAAACCATGATCGCCTTTGCGCGGGAGTCGCTTGGGCTTCCGCAGTCCGTTCCCATCGCACTTGCCCCGCTCAACGAAAGGGGGTCCGACCGCTCCTATTTTCGCGTCTCGTGGGCGCCCGAAGGCTTGGCCGTCCTCGTCCATTACGACCCGGTGAGGCGGGAGAACGCCCTCTGGGCCGATATCGCCCTCTTCCTCGCCGGGCTTGGCGTCCCCGTGCCTCGCCTGCTCCGCCACGACCCGGAGAACTGCCTGGTCCTGATGGAAGACCTGGGCGATGCCGACCTTGCCTCTTTCGCAGGCGTCGATTGGGAGACGCGGGGCGACCTCTACCGGAAAACCCTCTCGGCGGCGCACCTGCTCCACTCCTTCCCGGCGGCTGAGTTTCCCTCGCGGCAGGTGAAGCTCATGGAGGCATTCGGTCCCGACCTCTACCGGTGGGAGCGCGGCTATTTCATGGAGCACTTCGTGAGGGGCGTCTGCGGGATCGAGCCGGCCGCGACCTTTGCGGCCGGGCTTGAGGAGGAGCTTTCCGGGCTTACCGGACGCCTTGCCGCTTGCCCGCAGTGCCTCGTCCACAGGGACCTCCAGTCGCAGAACGTGATGGTCCGCGACGGAGAGCCGGTCCTCATCGACTTCCAGGGGCTGCGCCTCGGCTGCGCCTTCTACGACCTCGGCTCGCTCCTCTGCGACCCCTATGTCGTAATCCCGGAAGACCGCCGGGAAGAGCTTCTTTCTTTTTATCTCGGCCTTTCCGGCCGAGAGGGGGACCTGGCCGCCTTCCAGGACGCCTTCTGGGAGGCTTCGGCCCAGCGCCTTATGCAGGCCCTCGGCGCTTTCGGATTCCTGGGCCGTAAGAAAGACCTTCCCGCTTTTCTATCTCATATCCCTTCCGGCCTTGCCAACCTTATCCTTGCAACCACCCGCGCCAAATCGCTCCCTCTCCTCCAAAACCTCGCCGCCATGTGCCGGCAGGCCCTGCCTTAACTGTAAGAATTGGGATTCGGCCTATCGGACAATGTCAGGTCATGTAAGAACTGCTTCCTGTACTCGATAACCAGCGGATTTTTCTTGCATTTCGCTAATACGAATGGTAATTCATGAATGGATGGGTCAGAAGTCAATGTCGAAGCAGCACAAGGCCGCCGGGCATTCACGTGAGGTTCCCATGCCCAAATCATCAACTGACAATAGCGGGAACGTGCTTGTGTTGCTGAGTGGCGGGATCGACTCAGCAACGTGCGTGGAGTATTACACGTCCAGACGCTACACGGTCTCTGCCCTATTCATCGACTACGGCCAAGCAGATTCCGAGAAGGAGTTCTCGGCGGCTTCAGCCATTTCGGGCCACTACAGTGTCTCTCTCAGACGTCTCACTGTTTCCGGTTGCGCTGTGCCGGAGGGTTATGTGCCTGCCCGTAATAGCTTGCTGCTCAGCCTAGCTCTGATGGATTTTCGTCACGAATGCGGTATTCTTGCGCTGGGCATTCATGCGGGCACGCCCTATGTTGATTGTTCACCTGACTTCGTACAAGCCATGCAGCAGGTTCTTGATTTATACACAAAAGGCCGTATTCGAATTGACGCCCCCTTCTTAAACTGGACGAAAAGTGAGATTTGGGATTATGCCCAGATGAAGCACGTACCGCTTCATCTGACCCACAGCAACAATCTTTCGGATTTACACCCTGTTGCTGACAAACTACGGAAAACTCGATGAGCCAATTTATGCTGGCCAGAAGCACGAAACTACATCACCCGCTTGGGGTTACGGTTGAGACGCCGCTCCTAATCCCTTCCTTCTCCAGCAAAGGGTTCGGAATGAGCAAGGAGAAGGGCTCCGAGATCAAAGAGATCTTCACTGTTGCGTCGGAATACCTTGCCGACACAATGTTGATCAGCGCCTACGACATTTACTACGGCCATCTCGATCCCATTGAGAGCGCCATCACCGAGCTTATCTTCGTCGACAGTGGTGGCTATGAAATCTCCGATTTGCAGGATTTGTCGGCGATTTACAGGCAGCCGGTACACCCTGAAAACTGGACGGAGGAGAAGCTTCGACAAGTGTTGGATGGTTGGCCGGAGCACGTGCCTGCGGTCTTCGTTAGCTACGACGCACCGGACCTTCGCAGACCGCTCGGTGAGCAGATAGAGGACGCCCTCCGCCTGTTTTCAGGCTATCGAAACCAGCTGCACACGCTGCTGATTAAACCGGAAGCCCAGAGACAAGTTTACATCCAGGAGAAAAATGTTATTGCGTGCGCAGACGAGCTGAGAGCCTTTGACATCATAGCTTTTACGGAGAAGGAACTTGGCAACTCCATTCTCAAGCGCATGATGAACATTGCCCAGATTAGATTGGCGATGGATGACGCCCGAGTCAATGTTCCGATCCACGTCTACGGCAGCCTCGACCCCATCACGTCGGCGCTCTACTTCCTCTCCGGGGCCGAATTGTTCGATGGACTGACTTGGTGTCGATTCGGCTATGCTGAAGGCTTTGCTTGCTATCAGCATAACTACGGAGCCAGGAAAATTGGCATCCACCGGACAGATGATTTTGTCAAAGCGAAGACCTTTCAGGACAACCTGAGCTACCTGGTTGAACTGCCGAATCAAATGCGTAAGTATCTCCTGGAAGCCGACTATGACAAGTTCGAACACAATGCAGTCTTACTGCGCGACAGCTTCGAGCTTCTACGCACCAGAATTGGGAGGATACAGTAATGGGAAGCAGCGGCGGTGGGTATTTTCGCTCTGATCCGAACGACCTCGTTCGGAAGCTTCGGGATTCTGAAGCACGAACTGAAGACGCCAAATACGAAGCAGAAGCGGGCGACCTGTTGGCCTCGCTTCTTACCAACTTCAACGACCGAGATCGCGAGGCCATCACTCGCCATCTCGAAGAGATTAAGAGCGCCCTGGAAAAGGAAATCGACGGGACGGTAGACCTGCAGTATGGCGGTTCGGTTGCAAAGCATACCTACGTTGACGGGCTCAGCGACATTGATTCGCTAGTAGTCCTGAATAACTCCGAGCTTGCTGTTCAATCGCCTGAAGCAGTCAAGAGATACTTCGCCGAGAGACTGCAAGAGCGTTTCCCTAACACTGAGGTAAAAGAGGGACAATTGGCCGTCACCGTTCGTTTCTCGGATGTCGAGATTCAGTTGTTGCCTGCCGTTACTGACCGGAGCCGCGTGAAGATTGCCGACAAGACTGGGCGCGAGTGGGCCCAAATCAGCCCAAAAGATTTTACCGATGTTCTGACCAAGACCAATGAGCTGAACGGACGCAAAGTAGTCCCTGTCGTCAAGCTGGCTAAGGCTGTCGTTGCCACGCTCCCTGAAAAACATCGGATATCGGGTTATCACGCGGAATCCCTCGCAGTCCAAATCTTCAGGGATTATCACGGTGACCTCAAGCCGAAGGCTATGCTGAAGCACTACTTCCGAGAAGCCTCTCAGCTTGTGCTTCAGCCTATTAAGGATAGAACAGGCCAGTCGGTGCATGTTGACGATTACCTCGGTGCTCCGAACAGCCTTGAACGCAAGATTGTGTCGGACGCCTTCGGTCGCATGAGTCGACGAATGGGCAACGTCGATAACGCCCGTTCTGTAGAGGAATGGCAGAACTTATTTGGGGAATAAGGCCATAGCCGATGGAACCCGAGGAACTGAAGCAACAGGCTCAGGTGGTCGACATGATGCTTACGATGCACTCGATCCTGGCAAACCGATACCACCGGCGAGCACAGGTCCTGGACATTCTACTCGTGGCCGTTTCCACGATCCTCGTTGCACTAACATTTTTGGATCCTCAGATTCTCGTACACATCAACACCCGGCCGGAGTCAGCACGCATTCTTATTGGCCTTTGCTCTATACTCGTATTCTTGTTATCCATCATCGCACTGATCGTGGACTGGAAGGGAAAAGCAAGACAGCACCTGGAAGCATTTAAAACGCTCAACCCCCTGAAATCCGAATGGCGCGACCTCCTTGCCTCATACAATGAATACGACGACCGTTACAAGGCAGAGTTTTCGCGTAAGTCAGCGTTAATCCTGGGCAATCTTGTTCCCATTCCGGACTCACAGTTCAACCGCTTAAAGGCTCGTCACTACAGAAAAGTGATGTTGAGTAAAATGATCAGCGCCAATTCCGGCAGTTCTATTATAGTTCTCCGCCTGCGCTTGTGGTACCGCAGGAACCGGAAAGCACTCAACGCCGAGTTGCCAGACGAGAAGAAGCCATGACAACAGCAGGTCCGGCAGAAAGCAAAATACGTAGGCTTGCCAAAGCCTATTACGTCGCAAAGCGGAAGGTATTGCAGGAAGGTTACGCCGATGAGATCGACTGGCAGTACAACGTTTCACTAGACCGCATAAACGAAGAGATTCTGTTGCGCGAAGCCGCCTGGGTCATTCTTTCCAGCGGCATGTACGAACGTGTCGTCAGGCAGAAGTTCCCCGCTATCAGCCATGCTTTCTTTGATTGGAAATCAGCGTTGGCTATTATCAATAATGCAGAGGCCTGTCGATCCCGCGCCTTGTACCACTTCAGAAATCCAGCCAAAATAAGTGCAATTCTGGCCGTGGTAGAGCACGTTGGTAGCCATGGGTTCGAGCATGTCGTGGATAACGTACTGGAAAAAGGGATTGAGTACTTGCGGCGATTTCCTTACATCGGGCCAGCAACTTCATATCACCTCGCAAAGAACATCGGCCTCCTGTGCGCTAAACCAGATAGGCATCTGTGCAGGATCGCGAATAGACTTGGCTACAACTGCGTGCAACACCTCTGCCGTGACATCTCCAATGTTACAGACGAACCTGTGCCGGTAATCGATCTTGTCCTTTGGCGATACGCCACCTTGCATCGCAATTACCTGGAACGCTTCTCAAACCTGATCTCCACATTTGACTAAACGCAAACTAGGCATTAATTCCGTGGAATGGGCATCAGAACCGCGCAGTGAAGCGAAGCACTCAGTTTGTCGTTACGCTCTTTAGGATGGCAATGCAGGCTATCGAGGCAAGGTCCTGCATACGCCACTTGCAGGCGTTGTCAATAATACCGAATAGGACATACTCTTCCACAGTCCGTAATACCGAGTTACATTTTTTACACTTTAACACAATCGACGCCTTAACATCCCAATCATGTACGCAGTATAGCCCGCTCTTGCCGCCGTCTTCTATTATGCTCTTTATTCCATTAGCGGCGGCAGCGGCCGGAGTAGTGCCTCCAAGAATGTAGGTTTGCCGGAAGCGAGTAGCGGGGTCGGCGAAATGCCTTCGGCATTATCCGAAGGGGGGCCGGGAGATTTTCACGCTTCGCGCTAAAGTGATCTCTTTCATTGCGCTTCGCGCATGGTAAAAGATCGTTCTACCGCGCAGCGTTGAGGACTCGCGCCTGAGAAAACGACGCGAAGGACGCGAAAGGATCACGGCCCCCACCCATCCCCAAATTGACTTTTGCCCCCCCCTGTGCTAAAAAAGAAGCATACGGTGGGTGTAGCTCAAAGGTAGAGCACCGGGCTGTGGACCCGGGTGTTGAGGGTTCGATCCCCTTCACTCACCCCAAAACGCAGGCGGTGCGAGATGGAGAGAGAGAAGCTGATCGAAATGGTGAAGGCGGCGAGCAAGGACGGGAAGATAACGTGCAGCCAGGCGCTGGCCGTAGCGCGGGAGGCCAAGGTCTCGCCGCACGAGGTGGGCGAGATCCTCAACGAGCTGAAGATCAAGATACATGCCTGCCAGTTGGGATGCTTCCCGTGATCGGGTGAGACGGTCATAGAAGCGTGAATAAGAAAGGGGACCTGCATCGGGCAGGTCCCCTTTCTTATTGCCGGTCCTTATCTTCTAAGCCTTCGTGATCTCGAAAGAAAGCTGGCCGTCATCGTACTTAAGCGGGCGGATGGTGACGTCCATGCCGACCTTGACGTCCTCAGGCTTGATGTCCTTTGCGAGGCGCGCGAAGAGCTTAAGCTTGTCGTCGAAGGCGACGACACCCATCGTGTAGGGAGGGTCGGCCTCGAAGCCGAAGGGCGCGTAATAGGCCGTTGTAAAGGTCTCGAGCTTGCCTTTCTTCGGCATATCGAACCAGTCCATCTCTTTCGAGAGGCAGCCGGCGCAGTCGGCCCTGGGCGGGAAGAATTTCGCGCCGCACTTGTTGCAGGTCGTCCCCTCGATCTTGCCCTCGGCCAGAAGATCGACGAACTTCGCGGTTTTCGTTATAGCGGTAAAGCTTTTCCTTCCGAATTTCTCGAAACCCATGTCTCACCTCCCGAATATCGTTACGTTGCCGTAGAGACCCACGCCGCCGACGTTGTGGACCAGCCCTACATCCGGGTCTCCGGGGACCTGCATGGGGCCTGCCTCGCCGCGCAACTGGAGGACGATGGTCCGCATCTGCGAGCCGCCGGTCGCGCCGATGGGGTGGCCCTTCGAGAGAAGGCCGCCGTCGACGTTCACAGGTATCCTGCCCTCCTTGTAGGTCGCCTTCTCGCGGATAAGCTGCTTGCCCTCGCCCATAGGGGCGAACCCCAGGCCCTCGTAGGCCATGATCTCTGCGATGGTGAAGCAGTCGTGCACCTCGGCCACCTTGACGTTCTTGGCCGTGATGCCCGCCATCTTGTACGCCTGCCCGGCCGCCCCGTAGCCGACGCTCAATCCCTTCGCGAAATCGGGCCTCGCCGCCATGTTGACCGCCTCGGAAGCGGCCCCTATGCCGACGATCCAGACGGGCTTCTTCGACAGGGCCTTGGCCTTCTCCTTATTTGCCAGGATGATGCAGGAGCTGCCGTCCGCGTTGGCGCAGCAATCGCCTACGCGCAGCGGCCAGGCGACGGGACCTGCCATCTTCGCGTCAGGGTTGTTGGGATCGAAGTCCGCCGCCTTGACGCCCTTCCTGTAGACGGCCCTCTCGTTGGTCGTCCCGTAGGTGGCCGATTTCAGCCTGATGTCCCGGAGATCGTCGTGGGTGAGGCCGTTCTTGGCCATATAGGCCTGGGCGTACATCGCGTAGTACGCGGGCATCATGGTGCCGAAAGGCGCCTCCCACTGGATGTCCGCACCCCGGCCCATCCTCTCCTGCGACTCGGCCGACGTGATCTCGGACATCTTCTGGAAGCCCAGGACGACCACGATGTCGTGGAGTCCCGCTTTGATCATGCTGTAAGCGACCTTCACGCCTGTGCTGCTCGAAGAGCAGACGGTCTCGACGTAGAAGGTGGGCTGCGGGATCAGCCCGAGATACTCCGCCAGCACGCCGGCCGGCGACCTCTGCTTGTCGTACTCGGGGGCCGAGCAGAAGACCGAGGCATCGACGTCCTTTTGCGCGATCCCCGCATCCTGCATCGCCTCCCTGAAGGCCTCGAATGCCAGCTCACGGATCGACCCTTCGTAGCCCCTTACGAAAGAGCTCTGACCGACACCGATCACTGCGACATCTTTCTCCATAGGAATCCCTCCTTCGTCCTTTGTTATTGTTTTCTGCTTTTATGCTTCTGATAATACGCTACAAAGCGGTTGTGCTCCTGTATTGTTTTCGAGAAGACGTGGCTCCCGTCGTTTTTCGACACGAAATAGAGCATGTCGCTTGCTTCCGGGTAGAGGGCCGCCATGATCGAGCTTTTCGAAGGGCTGCATATAGGCCCCTTCGGCAGCCCTTTGAGGCGGTACGTGTTGTAAGGCGTATCGGCCGCGAGGTCGGCTTTTTTAAGGTCCCGGTTGAAGCTTGCCAGGCCGTAGATCACCGTGGGGTCCGCGTCCAGCGACATGCCGCGCGCCAGCCGGTTGTGGAATACGGCCGAGATCGTCTTCTTCTCCTTCTCCAGCTTCGCTTCCTTTTCGATGATCGAGGCGAGGCAGAGCACCTGGTACATGTCCATGTGCAGCTCCCCCATGCGTTTCCTTATGTCGTCCCTCTCGAAGAAGCTGCCCGTCCTCTGGGCGATCTTTTCGAGGAACTCGTCCGCCCCGGTCTCCTTGCTGAAAAAATAGGTGTCGGGGAAAAGGTAGCCTTCGAGGGAATCTGCGCCGATGCCCAGGCGCTCCAGGAACTCCCGGTTGTGCGCCAGCCTGAGGAACGCCGCGCTATCCATGATCCCCGCCTTTTCGATCACGTCGCCGATGGTGTAAAGGTTGTAGCCTTCGACGATCTTCAGGGTGTACAGCTTTCGCTCCCCCCTGGCCATCTTCCCGGCTATCCCGTAAGTTGACATGCCGTCCGAAAGCTCATACTCCCCGGCCACTACCCTGCCGCCGTGGAGGAGGAGCGAGCACGCCAGGAACAGATACTCGGAGAAGACCCGGTTATCCCCCTTGAGGTCATGGGCGATCGCCCAGAGTCTTGTTCCCTTTTTCACAATAAACGGCCTGGCTGCGCCCTCCTTCCCTATCGGAACGACGGCTGCGACAACGGGGAGCGCTGCAAGGAGGATCAGGCACGTCAGGACGATGAGCGTCCTATGTCCGGCTTTTCGCATCCAGATACCCCTGAAGGATGATCTGCGCAGCCATTATGTCGATGGCCCCTTTACGCTTCTTCCTCTTGACGGACGCCATGTCGAGGATCCTGTGGGCCTCGTTCGTGCTGAACCTTTCGTCCCACAATTCTACAGGCAGGCCCGCTGCCTGCCCGACGGCCTCGGCCAGGGCGACGACCTTACGGGCCCTCACGCCCAGGGAGCCGTCCAGGTTTTTCGGCAGTCCGACGACTACGAGGGAAGCGTTCGACCTTCGGGCGAGGCCCGCTATCGCATCGGCGTCGCCCGCCAGGGAGCCGGTCGAAAGAAGGACCTCAAGCCCCTGCGCTATCGTCCCGCTTTCGTCGGAGATCGCAGTTCCTATTCTCTTGTCTCCGACATCGACAGCGAGGACACGCATCGTAAAGAGTAGCACAGCGAGTGGATACGGCGCAATAAATAAAAGAAACCGGGCAGATGCGCGTCGGTGAAAGATTGCACAAGGCCGAAGGTCTGCGCAGCCGGCGGGGCGGCGAAGACCGGCACGAACGCTAAAGGGACGTACCTCCGGGCGCGAAAGGCGCCTTTTTCTAATCCTCGGTAAAGGATGGGCTTGGCGTGCTTATCTGCTGCCGGACCCTCGCTACGAATTCCCCTGGGCTGGAAACGAACCTGACGACGCATTTTTCCTGCCCCCTATAGATGATGGCGACTTTGCCGAAATCGAGCATAGAGCCCAAAGTGGGCTGAAAAAACTCGATGTGGACGACCTTGCTCAAGGGGATATCGTAAGACCTCGGCAGCGGAAAGCCGGCATTGACGAAGACCCTGTGCTCGGTCAGCCCTATCTCCGACCTGCGCCAGCTTCTATATGCGAAGAAGGTCCAGATCAAGCCGAAAGCGATGAGCGCCGCAGCGTGGCGCCCCTGCGACCCGAGGGCCAGGCATCCTATGATAATGACGACTACCGGGCCGAGGAGCATTGCCCAGTGGCATTTCGCTGCGTAGATGACCGTTTCGCCCTTTGTCGCCTCAGTCTCGATTGCGCTCACATACCCTTCTTGCGCGCCTTTACACGGCTACCCCTTGCCCATGAGCAGGTTGGGCAGCCACAGGGCGACCTCCGGAAAAGCAAAGAGGATTATCAAGGCCGCGACGAGCGCCGAGAGGAAGGGAACTACGCCTTTGTAAATCGTCTTGAAGGGCAGGCCCGTTATGTTGCCCAGAATGAAGACGTAGATCGCGATGGGCGGAATGATGCCGCCGATCATGAGGGTAACGCAAATGAGTATGCCGAACCAGATCGGGTCGTAGCCGAGCTGGGTGGCCGTCGGGAAAAAGATCGGCGTGGCGAGCACCATGAAAGCCAGGTCATCCATGATGGACCCGCCTATCAGGTAGATGACTATGATCAGGAGTATCACGACGTATCCTGGGACGGGAAGCGCTGAGGCCCACTTTGCGGCGATCATGGGGATTTCGGTTATGGCGAGGAAGTGGCCGAAAATGGCGGACCCGGCAATGAGCATGAGGACCATAATGGAGGTCCTCAGCGCCCCCTTGAAGGAGTTGGCAATCATGTGCCCGTTGACCTCCCTCCGCACTACGGCCAGAAGCAAGATCGCCACGGTGCCTATAGTCCCGGCCTCCGTAGGGCTGAAGAAACCCGTTATCATCCCGCCTATTACGATCCCGAAAATCACGATGATGATCAACGCCTCGGGGATTACCGCGAACCTTTCCTTCCAGGGCGCCTTTTCAGCCCTGGGGGCTATCGCGGGCTTCCAGAGCACCCAGCCGGCTATGACCAGCATGAAAAGTGCCGAGATCATGAGGGCGGGGATAATACCTGCTATGAACAGCCTGCCTATCGATTGCTCGACTTCGAGCCCGTAGATGATAAGCACCGTGCTTGGAGGCAGTATCATGCCTATGGTGCTCACGGACGCGATGGTGCCGGCGGAAAGCTCCTTACTATAGCCGTACCGGTCCATCTCAGGCATTGCAAGGTTCGAGAAAGTCCCGACTGTGGCGAGGGTCGAGCCGCACATCGCCTTGAAGGCCGTCGCGCCCGCTACGGTCGTCATTGCGAGACCGCCCGGAATATGGCCGAACCACTTGTGCGCGCCCTGATAGAGCCTCTTTGCGATATTCGAATTCGAGGCGAACTCTCCCATGATGATGAAAAGGGGGATTACCGTATAGCTGTAAGTAGTGAAGTTGTCGAAAAAGTCCTTTATGACGAGATTGCAGGCTGCCGGGAACGTCATAAGAAAGATGAAGCCGAGAAAGCCGACAAGTATCATGCAATAGGCCATCTCAAGCCCCGTAAGAAAAAGGGCAAGCAGCAATATTATCCCGTATATGCCGACCGATACGTCACTCATTGTCTGCTCCTTTCACCTTCTTTACCAGATCGTGGAATATGGTGAAACTCTGGAGAAGAAAGCTGAGTGAAAGGGCGAAACTGAACGGGTAGTACGGTATCTTGAAGCTGGCCGTACGCTCGCCCGTATGCCTCACGTCGATTCCGTACTTGAAGAAATGGTAGGCGATAAAGAGAAAGAGAAGAATGCCTACGCATCTCGTGGCTATCTCTACGGCCCTTTTCCTTCCCGGGCTGAGCTTCTCCGTTATGATATCGACGATGACCTGCGCCCCGAGCAGCGTCCCGTAAGGGATCGAGAAGCCGAATACGACAGACCCTCCGTATTGTATGATCTCCATCGATCCGGTAATGGGATGGCCGAAATTCCTCAGAATGACGTCGAAGAGGGTCAATACGATCATGCACCCGAGCACGCCGCCGGCAACGACGTATAGTGATTTGTCGACATTGACGATCCCTGCCATGAAACGCTTCATCGCCCGCCTCCGAATCTCAAAAAAAGGACCAACTAACGAACCTGCTTCTTTATGCCCTTGTCGCTATGGCGGCGGAGGGCCGAAAGACCCTAGGCCCCGCATCCGCCGTCGATTTCCATATTACTCGTGCGTCTTCAGGTAGTCCTGGCAGAACTTCAGCGCCTGGTCGCCGGGGAGACCCTTCGACTTCGCCATCTTGACGTAGCCGCTCAGGATCGGCTTCATCTTCTGGGCCGTTGCCGCTTCCTCTTCCTTAGAGACCTTGATGAAATTCACGCCCTTACCCTTGGCGAAGGCCACCGCGTTACTGTCGAGCTGGACCCACAGCTTGCCGAACTTTTCGGCGTACTCGTCATTGAGCTTATCTATTGTCTTCTGATCGGCAGGGGATATGGCGCTCCATTTGGCCTTGTTCATAATGGCGTACATGGATGTCATGTACGACATGCCGTAATCCTCGATCACCGTCTTGACGACTTCGGCTATCTTGAAACCCTGGAGGGCTTCCAGGGGGAAGAGGCAGCCATCGACCAGACCTCTCGAAAGGCCGTCGTACGTTTCGGTGACCGGCATCGTTACGGGGGATGCGCCGAGGTTCTTGACTATATCGACGTTTTCCGCATTGGCCTTTATCCTGAGTCCCTTTACCTCGTTAATCGACTTGACCGGTTTCTTCGTAAAAATGAAGCCGGGGGCGGCGCCGTGGAGGAAGAGGACATGGACGTCGTCGAATTCCTTCGGCCTGAATTTGTTGTAATATGCGTTGGCCAGCATGGTTGCCTGATAACCGTTCCTGTATCCCAGGGGCTGCTGCAAGACCTCGGAGAGGGGAAGCCTGCCCGGTGAATACGCAAGCAGGTTCGTGCCGACATCGACTACGCCCTTTGCCGTGTTGTCGTAAACCTGCATGGGCGGCGAAAGGGTATTGCTCGCGTATACGGCCACGGTAATCCTTCCGGAGGTGGCCTTCTCGACATCCTTGCCCCACTGATCGAAGAGCTTCGTCATCGGGTGCTGAGGGGGCCAGATCGATGAAAGCCTGAGCTTCATCGTCTTCTCCTGCGCCTGCGCAGGAACGGCCGATACGCTTAGCGTCCACGCCGCGAGAAGGACGCAGCAGAGGACAAACACCAACTTTTTCATTGTCTCCTCCCTGATCTTATCGTTTTTTGGCTTAGCACCTTACAGCCGCCGGCCTCACTTTTCGCCCGGCCCGCCGGCGGGCGCTGTTGCCTTAAGCTCCCGTTTGAGTATCTTTCCGGCGGCGTTCTTCGGCAGCTCCTCCACCTCTATATAATCCTTGGGCACCTTGAACGCCGATATGCGCGATTTCAAAAACGACTTCATCCCTTGCGCGTCGAGGGCGCGGCCCTCCTTCGGCACGATGAAGGCGACGACCCGCTCCCCCCAGTCCCTGTCGGGCATACCCACGACCGCGCACTCCTGCACCTCCGGCATCAAATAGATCACCTCTTCCACCTCGCGAGGGTAAACGTTCTCGCCGCCCGTTATAATCATGTCCTTCAACCGGTCGACTATGAAGAGGTAGCCCTTCTCGTCGAGCAGGCCGATATCGCCGGAGCGATACCAGCCGTCCGGCCAGAAGGCGGCCTTCGTCTCCTCCGGGTTGTCCAGGTAGCCCTTCATTATGTTGTGCCCTTTGATGCATATCTCCCCTTCATGGCCGGCGCCAAGCCGGTTGCCGGAAAGGTCCCTTATCTCGACCTCCACCCCGGGCACGGTCTCACCCACCGAGGCCACAACGTGCCTGTAGTAATGGTTGTACGTCACCGCCGAGGCCGATTCCGTCATCCCGTACCCCTCGGAGATGTCGATGCCCGTCACTTCCTTCCATTTGCGGATGATCTCGGCGGGCAGGCTTGCCGCAGCCGAGAAGCAGTAGCGCACCGCGCCGAGCCTCTCTTTAAGGTCGGGCAGGGCAAGGAGGCGCGTGAAGACGGTCGGGACGGCGAAGAGCTTTGTGACGCGCCGCTCCTTCAGGATGGCAAGGACCCGGTCGAGGTTGAACGATGGCGTAAGCTCCAGACAGCCTGCAGAAAGAATGGTCGCGTGCGTTATGTGCATCTGGCCGAATACATGGTTCAGGGGGAGGAAGAGAAGGGCGCGGTCATTCTGGGTCGATCTCTCGCTGTAGGCGACGTTGTGGGCAGACACGTTTATGTTCTCGTGGGTGAGCATGACGCCCTTCGGGGTGCCGGTCGTGCCGCCCGTGTAGAGGATGGCGGCGACGTCGGTCCTGTCGCGGTCCAGGGCCTTTGCATACGCCTTGGCGCGGCGGCAGAAGGCGGCCATATCGAGGGCGCCTCCCGTGCTTATGACCCGGCCGTCCGCGCCCGTCCCGAGGATGCGCGCCATCTCGTCTGCCCTGTCGGTGAAGACCATGCGGGGCTTCGCGTGGCCCACGAGGAGGGCCATCTCGTCGAAGGTGAGGGCGCCCGAAAGGGTGACGGCTGCCGCGCCTGCCTTCAGCACCCCGAAATAAAACGCGAGCCACTCGGGGCAATTGGCCGAGCAGAGGGCGACGTGGTCTCCCGGCGCTATCCCGCTCTCGATAAGCGCGGAGGCTATCAACCCTGCCTGCTCGTCGAGGCGGGCATAGGTCGTCTCATTGCCGTCCTGGCTTATGGCGGGGTTGTCGGGGAAGAAAAGGGCCGATCTCTCCAGATTTGCAGCAACGTTCATCTCCACTCCTGTATGGAAACGTCTCGACGCCTACAATCTTTGTTGGTATAAACATTTGACCTTAGTCCTTGATTAAATGTCAAGAATTTTATGATAATAAGATTGACAGGGAGAGTCCGATGGCGTATTGTAAAGAGAAATTTATGGATATACGCAGGTTTAAGCCGATCAAGCAGTCGCGCGTCTCGGAGGAGGTGGCCGGCCAGCTCAAGCAGTCGATCCTCCTCGGCAATTTCAAGGCGGGGGACAGGCTCCCTTCAGAGCGCCAGCTCGCCGAGGAATTCGAGGTGAGCCGCGTGGCGATCCGCGAGGCCTTGCGCGCCCTCGGCAACGCGGGCTTTATAAGCGTCCGCCAGGGGCCGACGGGCGGCGCCTTCGTCACGGAGCTGACCTTCGCGCACCTGGCCGATACGTACCTCGACCTTTTTCTCAGCAACAAGATCTCCATCCCGGAGCTGCACCAGGTAAGGGTGCTCGTGGAGCCGGAGGTGGCCCGCCTCGCTGCGCAGCACGTCACGGACGAGTACGCCAACCGCCTCACCGCTGCATCGGCTGCGGAAAACCTTCCCCCTGTCGCCCTGCCGGAAGACATCGACAGGAAGCAGGCCCTCCACTTCATACTGGCCGAGATGTGCGGTAACCGTTTCTACGAGGGCCTGGTGCACTCGATGCTGAAGCTGACGAGACAGGTGGTGGAGGTCATAAACCCGGACCCCTGGGACATGCACCCGGGCAACTGGCACGTGCCTGTCGTCAAGGCTGTTTTGAGCAAGAACAGCGAGGCTTCCTACGAGGCCATGCGCTTCCACGCGACCGAGTTCGGCGAGCGCCTGATCGCCCTTGAGAAATCGTTCCGCGAAGAAAACGCGTTCAGCGGCCGGGTCCTTAAAGCGAGCGTTATGGCCGCCGAAGCCGACAGGAAAAAGCGCTCCATTGCGGGCGCCCTCTCACGCGTGCCCCACTGAGGGCGCAAAGGCCCTGCCTGCCGCCCCGGTCCGTCCTGCCCGCGGCCGCCATGTTCACACCCACTTGTCCCGGCCACTGTCCCGGCCACTTGAACGGCGGGCCGGAAAAGGTATAGAATTCTCCTATAAGACGCGAGAAGCCACCCCAGGAGGAGATATGAAAAAGCGGGAAAAGTCGTGCTCGATGAACAGAAGGGATTTCCTCAAAACAGGCATGGCCGGGGCCGCCGCTGCCTCCTTGGGCATCGGAGGGCTGGAAGGGGTGCTCCACGCCGAGTCCGACCCGCAGCTCGTCTACCGCACCCTCGGCAGGACAGGCCTGAAGGTGACGACCTTGAGCTTCGGCGCGATGCTGACCCCGGAGTACGAGGTCATACGGGCGGGTCTCGATGCGGGCATCAACTACGTCGATACGGCGCGCCGCTACTTGAACGGGAGGAGCGAGTCGATAGTCGGCAGGGCCGTCCGGGGCATCCGCGACAAGGTCTACATCGCCACGAAGACGAAGCCTGACTCGAATACGCGGGAGGCGATCATGGCCGACGTGGAGACGAGCCTTAGGGGCCTCGGCACGGACCACATCGACGTGATCCAGCTCCACAACCTCGAAAACCCCAAGCGGGCCTTTATCCCGGAGGTGCGTGAGGCGTACGCAGACTTACGGAAGCAGGGAAAGGTGCGGTTTTTCGGCGTGACTACCCATACGAACCAGGCGGAGGTAATCAACGGTATCATCGATGACCCGAAGAAGTTCTTCGACACGGTCCTCGTGGGCTACAACGCGAAGAGCGACCCTTCGGTGAAACAGGCGATAGCCCGCGCAAAGGCGGCGGGCATAGGCGTGATCGCGATGAAGATCCAGATGGGGGGCTACAGGAAGGAGAACGAGCCGCTGCCGCCCGAGCAGGCCGCCGCCGCCTTCAAGTGGGTGATCCAGGATGAGAACGTGGCGTGCGCCATCCCCGGCATGAAGACCCTCGACCAGGTAAGGCAGATGATGCCGCTCATGTCTGCCCGCATTACGAATAAGGACCGGCGCATATTGCAGGAGTACGCGAAGGCTGTCGACGGCTATTTTTGCAGGCTCTGCGCCCGGTGCGAGCCTACCTGCCCCAACGGGGTGCGGATAAGCGTAGTCAACCGCGCCCTGATGTACGCCGAGGGCTACAGGGAATACGCCCTCGCGAAGGCGACCTTCAGGGAAGCGCCCAACGCCCGGCGCTGCTCGGACTGCGCCGGTTGCGTCGCCCGGTGTGTCAACGGTCTCGATATAGCGGGGAAGATGCGTCAGGCGGAGCGGCTTTTCGCATGAAACAATCATTGGGGTTCAGCACCCCCTCCACGAGCAAAGCTCGTGGAGCCTCCCCGCTCAGCGCTTCGCATACGCTCGTTTTTACACTGCTGTTTGCCGCAGCAGTGTATTTATTAATTGCGCTTGCTCTCCCGGCCGCCGCCGCCGAAAAAGGCGTCGAGGACCTTCTGCCCGCGCAATGCGCCCCCGGCTGGTCGATGGAGGGCAAGCCTGCGACGTACACCCCGCAGACCCTCTATAAGTATATCGACGGAGAGGCGGAGATGTATTTGCCTTACGGGTTCGAGAAGGCGGCGACCGTAAGGTACTCGCGGATAGGCGGCAAAGGCTACGGGGTCGTGGCGAGCATCTTCAGGATGGGGTCGCTCCTCGACGCCTTCGGGATCTACGCGAGCTACCGGGGACCGGGCGTGGAGCCGGCGGCGGTCGGCGTGGAGGGCTTCGGCGACGAGTCGCAGTTGATGTTCTACCAGGACCGCTACTTCGTCCGCATCGAGGTCTCCGGGGCCTCAAAGGGCGATGCAGCCGTCTTCCGGTCGTGCGCGGCGGCGATCTCGAAGAGCCTCCCTGCCGGCCGGGAAAGGCCGAAGGAGCTCGCGTTGATCAAGGTCCCCGGCGTCGTCCCGTTGACGGACCGGTACTACCCGTCGGGCCTCCTCGGCTACGGCTTCTTCGGGGGGGGCCTGACTGCGGAATCGATGCTCGGGGCTGAGCGGGTGAAGATATTCGTCATGCTCTTCCCGTCGGCGGAGGCCGCAGTGCGGGGGCTGGAAGAATACGCCGCATATCTGAAGACATCGAAAGGCGGCTCGCAAGCTCCAGCCGGGAAAGACGAAAGCCTCCTGCACGCGACCGACCCTTTGTATAAAGGCATGGCCCTCTCCCGCTCCGGCAGGTTTGTCGTCGGCGCTGCGGGCCTCAAGGACGCCGCTTCCGGGGACGCGCTCGTTGGTGCATTGAAGGAGCGCCTGCCCAAGGAGTGACGCCTTGCGGCCCCGCACGTAGCGGGCGCTTTTACCCGTGCTTTTGCGCCCTGATGAGGCTGTCCATCCCGTCCGACTCCCGGACGCGCTCTACGCCTGCGAAGCCCGCCTTTTCGAGGCCGGCCTTTGTCTCCTCGAAGATGTAAGTA
Organism: uncultured delta proteobacterium; assembly: GCA_963835595.1. Lineage (GTDB taxonomy): Bacteria > Desulfobacterota > Syntrophorhabdia > Syntrophorhabdales > WCHB1-27 > CAWEPK01. Next base: position 1,743,015 of record CAWIGL010000002.1, read on the forward strand.
TTCCCCCCGCTCGTGCCGACCAGCATGTTGACTGCGAAGAGCGCGCCCCCGACGGGCCGGGTGCGGGAGGCGTCCATGACGAAGTCCCTGATGAGCAGGCTGCCGCCGGGCGCCAATGCGCGGAAAATCTTTTGATAAAGCATCAGGTTCCCGGCTGCGTCGTTCTGGTGGATGATCGCAGAGAGTAAGGCAAGGTCGCAGCCGGAAGGCAGCTCGTCCCTGTAAAAATCGCCCGCCGCAAGGGTTACCCTCTCGGTAAGCCCTTCCGCCGCGATCTGCTCGCCCGCCATATCGACTACCGGCGGCAGGTCGAAGAGGACGGCGGTCATCTTCGGGTTGCGCTTCAGGAAGGCTATCGTGTAGACCCCTGAGCCGCCGCCGATGTCGAGGAGGCGGCGAAAGCCGGAGGCATCGAAGCCGGACGCGATCTCCGTCGAAAGGCGCAGACCTATCGCGTGCATCGCCCCGATGAATGCCCTGCGGCTTGCCTCTCCCGTCTCCCCCACCGCCCTTGCAACCGGCCGGCCCGTGCGGACGACCTCGGTCAGGCCGCTCCATTTGGACCAGAGATCGTTGAAATGGAGGAGCATCGGAAGGACCGTGCCTTCGCGGGCCGACGCAAGGAGCGCCCCCCTGCCGGACAGGCTGAAGGCGTCCCCTTCTTTGTGCAGGAATCCGAGGGCGGCCAAGGCGTCGAGGAGCCGCTCCAGTGCGCGCCCGTCGCAGCGGAGGGCCGCAGCGAGCCGTCCGGCTGTCGAAGGGCGTCCGTCGAGGAGCGTGAAAAGGTCGAGCTCCGCGCCGGTCAGGATGACCCTGATCCGCCAGAAGCCCATTATCTCTTCCATAAGCGCCTCGCGCCCGTCAGGAGCGTCCGTCTTTGCGTCCCTTCCTTCCGCCGAATCCATCTCGCGCCTCCGTTATCTCCGTGATTTTTGCAATTATTGGGGCTTCCGCGCCCCCTCCACCAGCAAAGCCGTCCGGGGCACCCGCGCCAGCGGGTCGTCCCCCCTCAACGCGCGGGCAGTATTCCTCGACCGAAGAGACGACCGCCTCGGCGATCTTCTCCCGGTGCGCGCCGTCTTCGAGCATCGCCTCTTCGTCCCTGTTTACGATGACGCCCGCCTCCATCAATACGGCAGGCATGTGCGCCTCTTTCAGGAGCGTGAGGCTGTCGTCCCGGTATATCCCTTTGTCCTGATCGACCGGGTCCCTGGCCTCGCCGGGTATAGGCTCTGCGTGATAATGCGACGGGCTGAGGCCGCCGGAAATCATCCTTCCCGCCAGTATGCGGGCGAAGAGGAGCGCGCGGCCGTAACCCTCCGTCACGCCGGAGATAAAAAGCGAGTAACCCTTGAACCTGTCGCAGTAAAGGAGCTTATTGCCGCCGTAAGACCACTCGGAAAGGTAGACCGGCTGCACGGAATCGTGATGGACCGATATGAGAAGGTCGGCCCCTGCCCCGTTTGCCGCCCCTGCCCTTTCGGCGGGCGATAAGGCGCGGCCTTCGCCGGAGACGATAAAGGCGCGTGTAAAGCCGCGCGCGTGAAGGCGCGCGACGATGAGCTTCGCGAGCCTCGCGTTGAATTCATACTCAGGCACGCCCCTTGCGCTCGTCGCTCCCGGCGAATCGGGCGAATGGCCCGCGTCGACCGCTACGACGAAGCTGCCGTGGTCGCAGGCAGGCGACTGGGCTTCCGCGCCCGGCACGGCGCCGGGCAGGAAGAGGATGAGGCAGAAAAGGGCAGCGGGGGCGCATAAGGCGCCTCTCATCGAAGGCCGCCGCTTTCCCGCAGTTTCTCGGCGAGATGGGCGACCTGCCTGCCCACGTTCAGGAGATAGGCGGCCTCCACCTGCTTGACGGTGGGGTTGGCGTCCCACTGCTCGGCCTTGACGCGCCTGACCACCTCTTTCTCGTCGCCCCCCGTCGCCTCGAGGAGCCGCCAGACGCGATCCCTGAAGCGGTCCGCCTCGCGCAGCGAGCGCGCGAAGAACGCAGCCACCTCGTCGCGGCCTACGAAGGCGAAATGGTGGCCTGAGCAGAGGATATCGACAGGCAGGGAGGCAAGGCGCTTTATCGACGCAATATACGCGTTGTAATCGACGATGAACTCCGTGATGAAGTTGCCCGTCCGGTCGATTATGCCGCAGGCGTCGGTAGCGACGAGGATGCGCCTTTCCGGTATGTAGTAGCTCAGGTGGTCCCGCGTGTGGCCCGGCGTTGCCATCGGCACGATGCTCAGGTCCTTGTCCAGCTTGACGGTCTGCCCTTCTTCCAGGACCGTATCGACCTCGAAGGGCCTGAAATGGAGGTCGCGGGTCATGGCCTCATCGACCTCCGGCAGCCGGGCGACGACGGGGGCCACATCATCGCTCAACTTCCCTATAAGGTTCCTGGCGTTGGGACGGATGACGATCGCCGCGGCCCGGCCGGAGGCGGCAATGGCCAGACCGGGGAACCGCTCTTTCAGGTAGCCGGCCGCCCCGCAGTGGTCCCAGTGGACGTGCGAGAGAAAGAGCGTCTCCGGCCGCCCTTTCGCAGCCGCCCTTATCGCCTCCTCCGATATCCTTCCCGTGCAGGCAAAGCCCGACTCGAACAGTACCGGCCTCCTGCCGTTCAAAAGGTAGACGGGCGACCACGTGATCCCCAGTATGTAGAGATCGTCCGCCACAGTACCCGTTTTTCCGATTACCAATCCAGCCTCCCCTTTCGCTTTCGCTAAAGGCGTCGAGCCTTATTCATTAGTATACTACATACGCCGCCGGGGGTAGTATCCCTTGCGTCAATTTGTTCAGTATGCTGAACCAACCCACTTTCTTCTTTTCATCCCGGCGGAACCGCATACTTACGAAAAATATCGCCTTTTCGGCGAGTGAAAGCTCATCCGGGCGAGAAATAAGTTGACTGTTTTATTCATTATAGGTATATAATTAATATCTTGTGCCTATTTTCCTTTGTAGCCAAATCAACTAATGAATCCGGAGGTGTCAGATGAATGTTAAGACCATAGGCGTAGTAGGGGCCGGGACCATGGGTAACGGCATCGCTCAGGTAGCCGCGGCGGCCGGCTTCGACGTCATCATGAGCGATATCGAGGACAAGTTCGTGCAGAACGGACTGAAGAATATCGATAAGTTCCTCGCGAAGAGCGTCGAGAAAGGCAAGATTACGGCGGACGCCAAGGCGGGGGTCCTCGCCAAGATCAAGGGGACCACGAAGCTCGAGGACATGAAGGACGCCGACTTTATCGTCGAGGTCGTCCCCGAGGTGATGGACCTCAAGATGCAGACCTTCAAGAAGCTCGACGAGATCACGAAGAAAGACGCCATCCTTTCCACGAACACGTCTTCGATGTCGATCACAGACGATCGCGAACGCCACGTCGAGGCCGGAGAAGGTGTGCGGGATGCACTTCTTCAACCCCGCTCCCCTTATGCGGCTCGTCGAGGTTATAAGGGGCTTCCATACGAACGATGAGACGATCGCCGTCGCAATGGACCTGTCGAGAAAATTCGGCAAGGAGCCCATCGAGGTTAAGAAGGACATACCCTGCTTCGTCGTCAACAGGCTCATGATGCCCCACTTCGTCGAGGCCGTATTGCTCCTGCAGGAAGGCGTCGCCAGCGTAGAGGATATCGATAAGGCCGCGAAGCTGGGCCTCAATTATCCGATGGGTCCCTTCGAGCTTATGGACCTCACGGGCATCGACATCGCTTACAACGTCGCGGAGTACCTCTTCAAGGAGATGAACAAGGAGCTGAAGTGGGTCCCGCCCCGGCTGATGAAAGACATGGTAAAGGCGAACCGTTTGGGCAGGAAGACGGGCGGGGGCTGGTACAAGTACTAGTAAACAGATAGCAGAAGGGGGCAGATATGGCGTATGAAAACGTGCTGATCGAGAAAGAGGAAGCCGTCGCGATAATCAAGCTGAACAGGCCTCCCGTCAACTCACTCAACGTGAAGGTGTACCGCGAGGTTTACGAGGCCTTTTGCGAGGTCGAGGACGATGATTCTGTCCGCGCCATCGTGCTGACGGCAACGGGCGAGAAGGCATTCGGGGCGGGTCTGGACGTCAAGGAGGTGGCGGGGGTATCGATACCAGAGTATCACACCCGCCATAGAGGCTTCATCCGGTGCGTAAACAAGGTCGCCTCCGTCGAGAAACCGACGATCGCGGCCGTCTTCGGCTTCGTCTTCGGCGGCGGGCTGCGAGCTTGCCCTGGCGTGCGACCTCAGGATGGCGACCCCTGACGCCAACATCGGCTGTCCCGAGATCAACCTGGGCATCATACCCGGCTCGGGGGGCACCCAGAGGCTCCCCAGGCTCATAGGGGTGGCAAAGGCGAAGGAGCTGCTCTATATGGGCACGACGGTGAGCGGCGACGAGGCATACAAGATAGGCCTCGTCAACAAGGTAGTGGCGAAGGAGTCGCTTTTGGACGAGGCGAAGGCCTGGGCGAAGAAGCTTGCAGCGAAGCCCAGGGTGGCGATGGCCGCCCTCAAGCGCGCCATCGACTGCGGGCTGGACATGGACATCGCCACGGCGCACTATCTTCGAAAACGACCTGTTCGTGACCACCTACGTATCGGAGGACGGAAGAGAAGGCTTCAACGCATTCATAGAGAAGAGGAAACCCACCTTCAAAGGTAAATAGAAAGGATCAAGGAGGATTCCATGTCGAGAAACGCAGTTATATTGGGAGGGGGTCAGTGCAAGTGGGGCGTCAGAGAGGCCCACATTATGGACCTTTTCCAGGAGGCAGGTAAGGCGTGCCTGGACGACATACCCGGACTCAAGCCGCTGGACATCGACGGCCTCATCGTTGCCACGTCGTATGCCGGCAGGTGTTCTTTCCAGGTCAACACGGCCCCAGTCGTGGCGGAAAGGCTCGGCCTCAAGCCGACATCGATATGCACCAGGTGCGATACGCTCTGCGCAGGCGGAAGCACGGGCATCATCCTCGCGAAAGGCCTCGTGGAGTCGGGCAACGCCGACATCGTCATGGTCACGGGCGGCGAGAAGCTCTATACACCGCAGAAATGGGAGATATTCTACAGCGAGCTGGCATCGGTTGACCATGACTGGGAAGCGACCCACGGCATGGGCCTCCCGCCGCCCTTCTTCTCACTTACGGCGCAGGAGCACATGATCCATTACGGCACGAAGAAGGAAGACCTTGCGGCGGTCTCGGTAGCCAACTACAACTACGCCTCCGACAACCCGGTCGCCCAGATGCAGAGGAAGCTGACCCTGGAGGAGGCGATGGGCGCGCCTTCGGTCGTCCCGCCGCTGACGCTCTATGATTGCTGTCCCATTACGGACGGCGCCGCCGCCTGCATCATAACGACGGAGGAGATCGCAAAGAAATATACGAACAGGCCCCTCGTTTATTTAAGGGGCTGCTCCCAGGTCTCACTGTCGAGCCTTTCCGTCAACTTCCCCGGCGAGCACCTGGCAGACTGGAAGCACACGAGGGTTGCGGCGGAGAAGGCGTACAAGAGGGCAAAGGTCTCCTCTTCCGACATCAAGGTCGCCCAGACGCACGACTGCTTCACCATCTCGGAAGTCATCGAGGTGGAAGAGCTGGGCTTCTGCAAGAAGGGCGAGGGCGGCGCGTTCTGCAGCTCCAAGCAGATCGAGATCGGCGGAAAGGTGCCCGTCAACACGGACGGCGGCCTTCTCGCCGTGGGCCATCCCTTCGGCGCGACAGGCATCAGGCAGGGCGTCGAGATCATGAAGCAGCTCCAGGGCAGGGCGCGCCACCAGGTCAAGGGCGCGGACATCGGCCTTACGCACAACCTGAGCGGGGCGAACGCCGAGCATACCATTCTCATTTATGGGCTGGAGCCAGTAAAATAAGGAGGTCGAACAATGTCCGTAGCAGGAATCCCGATACTTAGACAATCTCTACCCCGTCACAATGGACCTGTGGCCCGTCGAGGCGAAGGAGTTCAACAAGGTTTGGCCCTTCTATGAGAACCTGAAGCAGGGCAGGTTCACGACGACGAAATGCAAAGACTGCGGCCACGTCGCCTTCCCTCCGAGGGGCGTCATCTGCCCGGCCTGCTATTCCGAGAACCTGGAGTACATAGACCTGCCGAAGAAGGGCAAGGTGGTCGTCGCTCACGGAAGAGGTGAAGGGCGTGCCCTTAGGCTACGAATCGCCGCTCATCCACGCAGTCGTCCAGTTCGACGGACCGATCAAGAGGATGATAAGCAAGATCGTCAACTGCCCGGTGGGCGCCCTGAAGCGGGGCGACGAGGTCCAGCTCGTCGTCTTCGAGGTGCCGCCTACGCCCATCGAGAAGGGAAGGGCAGGCACGATCATGATGGATAGGGTCTTCTACGCCTTCGAGCCTGTGAACAAGTAGAAGGGACGCAAGGAAAGCAAAAAGCGAGGGCCGGGCGCCGCGATGCGGCGTCCGGCCCTTTGTTTGCGGACTCTTTCCGCTCCTGACGGGTGCCGGCGCCGGGGCCGGCCCCTTCTTGCGGCGTCAGCCCACCCTTACGACCATTGCCGCTGCCGCGTCGCCTGCCGCGCAGCCGGTGAAGAGGCCGTAGCCGCCGCCGAGGAGCGTCACCTCTTCTATCAGCTCTATGATCGCCCTTCCACCCGTGGGTCCCTGGGGATGGCCGTAAATCAGCGAAGAGCCGTTGTTGTTCATCTTCATGACATCGTAGCCCGTCTTCTTGGCGAAGGCTACGTCGTTGACCGCGAAGGGGTTGTGCGTCTTGACGGCCTTCACGTCGGCCAGCTTTATGCCTGCGTTGGCGAGGGCCATCTCAGCCGCCGGGATGGGCGCTGCCGGCATGAACATCGGCTTCACCCTTGAATAGCCGTAGGAAATGATCTGTACCCCTATCTTCGGGTCCGTGGCAAGCTCTCTGGCCCTCTCCCTCGTCGTCACGATGATGCCGCAGTTGCCGTCGGCGGGGAACGTCTGCGCGCCGAAGCTCAAGCAGCCGCCGGGCACTACGGGCTTCAGCTTGGCAAGCCCCTCGGCCGAGGTAGGCGTCCAGCCCTCGTCTTCTTCGAGGAATTTCGTCTTCTTCCGCGTAACGGTCAATTCGGGGGCGAACATATACCGCTTCTGGAATGCCCTGTCGTTTGCCCGCCCTTCCAGGAACTGCTCATAGCGCCTCAGCACGACGGCGTCGCATTCATCTTTGGTTATGCCGAACTCCGCAGCCACGTTCTCAGCGGTCTGGACCATAGCGGCGCGGTGCTTCGGGTTCCCGCCGAAGTTGTCCATGTTCCAGTCCTCCCTATCCGGCTGGCCGCCGGGGCCGAGGGGGTCGGGCCATATCGTGTGGGGGCCGTTCGAGCAGCGGTCCGCCATAAGGGCGTAGGCCACTTCGTAGACGCCCAATTCCATGTCCTTCGCGGCAAGGTTCAGTACGGTCGTCGAGGTCGAGCAGCACTGGTTGACGAAAAGGCCGGGGACGAACCTCTTGTCGTCCGTGAGCAGCGCGGCCGCCCAGTTGTGCGCGATGAACCAGTGATTCTGGGCGACGGTCGAGCCGAGGAAGAGGTAATCGATGATGGTGGGGTCGAGCTGCCTTTTTTCCAAAAACCACCTTCTCGCCGTGAGGGCCGCGAGGCTCACCGCGTTGTCGTTCTGCATGCTGCCCTGCCAGCGACTGAAAGGCGTCGAGTAGTAACCACCGTAAGGAATGAATGCCTTGGTATAACCTTTCATGAACCTGCCTCCTTCGCTTGTTTTGTATTCCTGTGCCCGGCATGAGTGTGCGTTCCATGTAGCGGGCGATCATTTCAATCTGTAAAATTGCACTATATTATAATGGCGCAGGGGAGGTGTCAAGTAGTTTGGCGGAACACCGCGCGTCTCTTCCTGTCTTTCCGCTGGAACTTCCATTATCTTTCTGCTCCTTCGACAGGAGTTCCGGATCAAGCAACAGTCCGCAATCTGGCGGCCCACCAATAGAAAAACGTGCCGATGGCGATAGTGAAAAGCCCCCAGAAGACCGTAACTGGGTTATTGAGCAGCATCAGGGAAACAATGAGCAAATTACCGACAATGAATATGAGAGGCGTAACCGGATAACCGAACGTGCGGTAACCGCCGACCGTCAGCTTCTTCTCAGCTCTCAAACGGAGAAGGCCGAGAACAGTGAGGACCGAAAAGAGCGAAAGGGTGAACCCGATATACAGGAGCAGCGTCTCGAACGAGGACGTGATGATCATGCCGATAGCGATCACCGCTTGCAGGACTATGGAAAGCACGGGGGTTCTACGCCGGTCATCTACCTTCCCGAAGCGGTTGAAGAATGCTCCGTCCCTTGACATAGCGTAATAGACCCTTGGGCCGGTCAGGATCATGGCGCTGAGCGCCGAGAGAATGCCTACCGCGATGGCTCCCGTCAGCAAACGACCCGTGCCCACCCCGAACAGGGCCGACGCTGCTTTCTGCCCGACTTCCACGACCCCGCTCATCTCGCCTATCGGCAGCGCATAGACGTAGACGGCATTGAGGGCGAGATAACTGAGGATTACTACAAGGGTACCGGCAAAGAGGGCAAGCGGTATGTTCCGTCTCGGGTTCCTTATCTCGCCGCCCAGGTAGGTGGCAGCATTCCAGCCGCTGTAGGCGAAGGAGATGAAGATGAGCGACGTGGCGAACCTGCCGTTAAGAAGCGAGGCCGTTCTGAAATCACCTGAAAAATGAGAGAGGGAACCCCGCCCGACAAGGAAACCACCCACTATGAAAGCGGCTATCACGGTTACTTTGAAAACAGTCAGTGCTCCCTGAACGCGGCTGCCTAACCTGACACTATGAATATGAACCAGCGAGAGGGCGACAACAGCAAGGACGGCCATAAGGCTCTCGGTAGAGACGACCACAAGATCGAAGCCGAAGGGGTTGAGCTTGAGCAGTGTAACAGGGGGGAGCGAGAAAGCTCTTAGGAAATAGACGGAAAAGGCAATGGCGGAGGCGGCGATAGGGGCAGAAAAACCTACGATCAGGGATACCCACCCGGATAGAAAGGCGGGCAACGGCCCAAAGGCTTGTCTCAGATAGACGTATTCGCCGCCTGCCTTGGGAAACTGGGCGCCAAGCTCCCCATAACAGAGCGCACCACACAGGGCGAAGATGCCGCCCACGACCCAGCAGAGAAGAAGCGGTACCGGATGGCCAAGGTCTCGGGCGACAAAACCGGACGTGGTAAAGACGCCCGTGCCGATCATATTGGCTATGACCACGACGGTTGCGGAAAAGAATCCGATTTGCCGGGCGAGGCCCGGTTTTCCTGCCCCCTGATCACTCATTCGGCTGGCCCTCCGTGCTCAAAGAATCACTTTGACGACTTACCGAAAACCAGAAAATACTGCTTGGGCAGGAAATTATACTCCTGGACGAAGCCGTAGCCCGCCGCACCGAGTTCGGCTTTGATCTGATCAGGCGTGCTGCGCGCGCTCTTCGGCGGTCCGTCAACCGAATCCATGCGAAAGTCGATGATGGCGATACGTCCGTCCGGTCTAAGCGAATCGCGGAGCTTACGTAGGTATTGAGCGCGGTTTTCGATGTGATGGAAGGTGTCTGCTATAAAGATAAGGTCAACCTTTTCGGGCAGGCGCGGATCGTCGGGAGCGGCTTGTACCGGGACGACATTAGTCAGCCCCATGCTTTTTGCGCGGTCGGCAAGATACTTCACCATGTCGGGCTCCGTATCCACACCGTAAACCCGGCCCTTCGGCACCATGTGAGCGAAGCGGACCGAGAAGTAACCCGTGCCTGAACCGATGTCAGCGATGACAGCATCGGGTTTGAGCGCGAGCGCCTGGATCACCTCGTGGGGCTTTTGCCATTCGTCGCGGCTCGGATCATCGAACTCCTTCGCCCATTGCGCTGCGCCTTGAAAGCTATGATGAGCGGTGTCGTGATGGGTCTGGGCCAGCGCGGGCGGTGTCGATAATGGGGCGTAAGTTAACAGCACGAAAAACGACAGAATAAATACTCGAATCATATGTCATCTCCTTGTAATCTTCGGTTTTTAGTCCAGCGTTCGCCATGTGGCGCAGCGCCTGTCAAATTACCACAAGAACGAACTGCAAGATTGAGGAGTATTTGGGGACTAACAGCGTAGGGGGGTAGGAGGCGGCAAGACGGAGGGTGCGATGTCTATCGCGCCGATTACAAAAATTAAGGAGATCCTCGGAGGAGGGGTAGGGGCAATATCGCCTGCATGGCTGGTTGATTGCTCCGATTGAGAGGTGACCGAGTTAAATTGACAGGGATCGCATTTGAGGAGGTGCTTACCCGGTGTCATTGATGCGGCATTCGCCATTTTATGAGCGAGTTTCAGGGGCATAAGCACGAGGAGCATCGGAATCAGAATCAGAGCCGTTACCAGAAAAACCTTGTTCTTCCCTGCCATATGTCTCCCAATGCCATATTCTATCATAATATACACCGGAAATGTGAAGGGACATAGAAGGCATTATGAAAAATTGTGAAGAAGTCGTTTTTACCATTGCCGATCGTAAAGGTGCCCATTAGATTAATTCAAGCCGACCGATTGAGGCCAATCCTCTATAAGGGGTCTCAGAATGAAGAAGATCATATTCGCCGTAGCAATCTTTCTCTTTGCAACCGGCATCTGGGCTGCCCCTCCTTCAGCGACAATCGTCTACCAGCCCATGACGGCGGAAGGGCTTGCGGCAGGCTATCCATTTGAAGCTTGGGTCTACTTCGACAGGTCACCCGATCCTGCGGTGCCTGGCTATGCCTTTCCCGCCGGTACGACCTTTCGTTTCAAGTTCCCCCAGTCCTTCGTGCCACAATCGACCCATAGCCCTCAGGCAGTCCTTCTCGGTGGCTGGCCCCAGGGCGCCATCACAATCCCTTTCACTGTAGCACTCGACCCCCGAGATCCCCGTACGATTGTGCTCAAGCTTACCGCGTCCCTCCCGTCCGGTCCTCCCGAGCGTCCGGGGCTGAAGGCGATCCATTTGCCCTGGGGTCCCCTCAATCCCTCGCAGCCGGGCGACTATCCGATCACTATTGAATATTCAAATGCCGGGGAATTATCGGGGACGACTCAAGCGATGGCCCACATTACGGCCAAACCTGTTCCCAATATCGCCGCCTATAATGAACTCCATGAGGGCCGCAACGAAAACTGGCAGCATGTGAAGACAGGCCAGGCGGCAGCCCTGCCCATCGATCTTCTGGTCACGCTGCCCGATAAATGCAGATCCTTCATCGCCCTGCGCCCTACCGCAGAGGGGAACCTGGAGATCACGAGCGATGGGGCTCCGATAGGCACGATCACGGGACGGGGTGTTCCTCTCACTTTGAAGCCCAAGCCCTTTGGTCCTGGCTTTGCCCGACTGGGCATTATCCGCTTCTATGTCACGGCTGGGCCGACCCCCGGGGATGCCCAGATCGAGGCTCGCCTTAATGGCGGCACAAGTTACACGATCGAGGTTATCGTGGAGCGGTGACGTAAAGCTTTACCTACGTCATACATAAAGGCATGAAGGTCAATGTACTGATTACGAAAGCCACCCGTTTACACGGCGAACCCATCGTTTCACCAGTCGTTTTTCCGCTTGACAACATTGAGTGTTACCTGTTACCGTCGTTTGTCGACATTAATCAGTCGACAATAAAAAAGGGGGGGGCGGGGGATGACAATCACGAAAAAAACCCTGAGGGAGCTGTCGAGGCGGGAATTCCTGAAATCGACGGGCGGCGCTGCGACGATAGCCGGGCTGGCTGCAGGCTGCCTGGTAGCGGGCAGTGGAGAAAGCGCTGCCGCTGTCGCCTCCGGGAAGCCGCAGGCGAATAGCAAGGCCGACCTGGTACTTTTGGGCGGCAATGTCGTCTGCGTAGACAAGGCCGATACGCGGGCCGGGGCCGTCGCCTGCGCTGCCGGCAGGATAACGGCGGTGGGTACCGACAAGGCGGTGCGGAGGCTCATCGGAAGGCAGACGAAGGTAATAGACCTGGCGGGGAAAACGGTCCTGCCTGCCTTCATAGACTCCCACTGCCACCTTTTCGAATGGGCCGCGAACCTTGCGCAAGTGGACTTGCGAGGGGTCAAGAGCGCCGATCAGGCGGTGGGCCTGATAAAGGAGCGGGCGGCGCGGACGAAGCCGGGCGCCTGGATCAAGGCATACGGCCTCGGCTACGAGCTACTGGCCCTCGGCGTAGTCAGGATAGACCGCCACATGCTCGATAAGGTCACGCCCCAAAACCCTGTCGTTATAGCCTCCCTCGGCCATTTCGGCCTCTTCAACACGCAGGCCCTGAAGGAGCTGAACGTGACGGGGGAGACGCCCGACCCCGACAAAGAAATCTGGAGGGACGCGAGCGGCCAGCCCGTCGGCGCAATGGCAGAGCACAAGTGGTTCGAATACAAGGCGAAGGTGCCGCCCATCTCCTTCGAGGAACACACAGACTACCTGGAGAAGGCCGTAGCCGAGGCTTCCAAGCTCGGCATAGGCACGATGGAAGATTCCCTTTCCCTGAAGGAGACGGCAAGGGCGTACCGGAAGCTCCTCGACGAGGGAAGGCTCAATATACGCATCAACATAAATCCGAACATCGACCTCGACACCGCGGCCCACTACATACAGACCGGGCTGGGAAGCGGGTTCGGGAACGAGTGGATGAGGCTCGGCCAGACGAAGATCCTCCTCGGGACGCTGGGCGCGCGAACGGCGACGCTTCTCGAAGGCTACGCCGATCAGCCCGCCCACAAAGGCGCTCCCCTCTATCCCGTCGCCGTCATAGAGAAGTTCATTATGGACAGCGTCAGGAGCGGATGGTCGATGCAGATTCACGTCATGGGCGACGGCGACCTGGAGATCGCGCTCAACGCCTTCGAAAAGGCCCTCAAATGGTATAAGGAGAATACGGGCAAGGACAACACCGAGCTTCGCCTTACCGTGGACCACTATGGGGTCTATACGCCCGATCAGCTCAGGCGGACGAGGGATTTGAAGATATGGGCGTCCGTGCAGCCTATTATGCGATCCGCCTGGGGCCGGCCGAAGGGCTTTTTCGAATTGCGTCTGGGCCACGATAGATGGAAGAGGTCTGTCCCCCTCGGCACGCTTTACAAAAACGGCATAAACGTCAGCCTCGGGTCGGACCTGCCTTACAGCGCGAGCATGGACCCGAGGATCGGCATCTATTCGTGCGTCGACGGAATGGGCCGGCCGGAGGAGATCATCACTATGGGCCAGGCCATCCGCGGCTACACCATCGATGCAGCCCGGCGGCTCTTCAGGGACCATGAATTGGGCTCCCTGGAGGTCGGCAAGCTCGCGGATTTCGTCGTCCTGAACCTCGACCCCTTCAAGACGCCGAAAGAGCGCATATGGAACGACGCCAGGAACGCGCCCGGCGATTTGCAGGTCGAATATACGATAGTAGGCGGGAAAGTAGTATATAAGAGAAAGTAGCAGGCAACCTCCATTTCACCGAAGAACCGCACGGCGGGGGCGACCCCTCCCGGTAACATCGTCTTTCACTCCCTGTGCTGATTAATGGACTGCCGGCCTGACGCATTTTTTTCTGTTATTGCAACATAAAAATGTCACCCTTTCTGCAATGTGAATATGTCACCCCCCAAAGTCCTTTTCACAGGGACGCTCTCGCTTCGCTCCCCGGCCTTGGGTGCATGTATGACCTCAGGCCGGCCGCGTCCTCAAAATAGGCTTGCATGGTATCTCCCCTGTCGGATGATGGAAGACATGCCAGCTTCCGTCGAGCCAATGATTCACCGTAACCTGCGCCTTGGCGAAGCTTAGTCTTGTCCTTGTCGGCCAGAGCTGTATTGCCTGTCCCTCGATGGAGATAGTGTTGTCGTAGTTCACCTTTGCCTCATACCTTCTGCAGAGGATGTTCCGTAAATCTATATCGGCCGGCAGTCTTCTCCAGGCAGGCTCGCCATCTTCCGGGACGACCCCGAAGAGCCGGCAGTATTTGGGGATAAAGGTCTTGTTCAGATATGCGGTTGCTTTTTCATAGGTAACGATCTTCTTAAGTCTCAATTCAGCCACAAGTCTGTCCTGGAAGGTCCTGTTGATCCTTTCGCCCCTTCCTCTTGCTTGGGCGGAATATGCAAAGATGAGTCTTATCCCCAGCTCGCTCATGGCCCTTTGGAACCGGGTAGGCGGAGGAAGATCGCTCTTATGACGGGTTGTTTTAAACTGGGACGCCCTGTCGAGGTAGAAGACCGAGGGCCGGCCTAAACGGGCAAATACTTCTTTGCATACCTGAAAGCAGCCGTCTAAGTCCTCTTCCTTCCTGAAGAGACCATAGAGAGGTTTTCCCGTAGAGTCGTCGGTAGCCAGAAGAAGGGTCGATTTCTCATCCCCGAACCACTGATGGGGGGAGCCGTCCAGAAAGAGCATCTGGCCTTCCTTCTCGGACCGTTTTCTCCTTTTTCTATGTTTGCGCTGTCTTCTTGCCTTGCTTCCGAACCCGGAAGGACGGAGCCATTGCCTTAATGTCTCCCTGTTTACCTTTATGCCTTCCTGCTCGGAAAGCATCTCCGATAGATGGGAGAAGTTGAAGTCGAAATACTTCTCATTGGCCAGGGCCATGACCCGCTCTTTGAGCTCTAAAGGAAAGGCCCTGCACGAGGGGCGATCCCGGTTGCCGTGGCGGACGCCGATAGAGCCTTCCTTTCTCACCCTTTTCTTGATCCTCTTTATCTGTCTTGCGGAGACGCCCAATGCCGCAGCAGCCTCCATGTTCTTCATCCTGCCGTCCAAAAGCGCCGCTATCACACCGTACCTTCTTACCTCTTCCGTCATAAACGTCACCCCTTTTCTCACCGGAGCACCTCCCCCTGGTGCTCCTTGTTATCGTCAGGGGTGACATTTTCATATTGCAGTTAAGGGGTGACATAATTGTATTGCAGGAACACCTGACGCATTTTTTTCTTGACAATATTTTCTGCCTGTTATAATGTCGAAAGTGGATTGTCGACAATTTGTTTTTCACAGGGGGGAGCATGAATTTCGCCAGGTTCTGCCGGCTGAATGCGAAGAAGTTCCCGGAGAGGGAGTTCATCATCGAAAGCCGGCCGTCGAAAGGCGTCAGGAGGAGCCTTACCTGGAAGGAGTTCAACGGGCAAGCCGACAAGCTCGCAAATTATATAGGGAAACAATGCAGCGTCGGCAAGGGGGACATCGTCCTCCAGCTCATGGCGAACAGCCTCGAATGGTGCGTGATCTATATGGCGATCCTGAAAACGGGCGCCGTCGTATGCCCCCTCAACTACAGGTTCGCCTCGGCCGACATAAAATACGCGGCTGACGTCGCAAGGTGCAAGGTGCTCGTAGTCGACGAGGGCCTTGCTTCGAGGGTAGAGCCGGTGAGGGGGCAGCTCGACTACGTAAAAGAGTTCATATGCGTCGGCGCACAAGCGCCTTCCGGCATGAAGCTTTACAGCCGGATTATCGAGCAGGGCGACCCCGCGGATGTCCTTGTCGAGACAAAGGACGACGATATGGCGGAGCTGATGTTCACATCAGGGACGACCGGCGCGCCCAAGCCGGTCTGCCACACCCACAGCAGCCTCTTTCATATCGCCGTCGGCAACGCGCTTACCTTCGGCGAAGGGTTCGAGAGCGTCTACATAGCCCCCCACCCCCTCTACCACAGCGGCTCGCTCTTCTATTCTTTTGCTCCGTACATCGCTGCCGGCAAGGTGCTACTGCCGATGGAGCTTCAGCCGAAATCGATGATAGAGTCGTTGTCGTCGGAAAAGGCGACGGGCGGCTGGATAAGCGTCCCCATCTGGTCCGACATCATAAACGCGATCAAGTCGGGAGAGGTGCAGATCGCGGGCTACGACCTCTCCTGCCTAAAGTACATAGCTATGGGCGCACAGCCGGTGCCCTCGATCATCATAGAGGAGGGCAAAAAGCTCCTCCCCGGATTGAAGATGATGAATACCTACGGCATTACGGAGGGCGGGGGCGGCTGCACCGTTGCCCTGTACGATGACGACATGAAGCGGAAAATAGGCGCCATCGGACAGCCCGGCCCGTTCATGGATGTGAAGATCGTCGATAATGCGGGGAAGGAGCTGCCCGTCGGCCAGGTCGGGGAGCTGCTACTGAAAGGGCCCCGTCTGATGAAAGAGTATGCCTTCAACCCGGAGCAGACTGCAAAGACGATCACGGACGGGTGGCTCCATACGGGGGACCTGGCGTACTACGACGAGGACGGCTTTCTCTATTTCGCAGACAGGGCCAAGGACCTGATCATACGCGGCGGCGAGAACATATTCCCGGCCGAGATAGAGGACGTCCTGCGCAAGCATCCGAAAATCCAGGACGTAGCCGTCATCGGCTATCCCCATCCGCGGCTCGTCGAGATCAGCATGGCGATTGTCCAGCCGAAGGCGGGCTTCACCATCGAAGACCGGGAGATCGTCGATTTTTGCAGGGAAAGGGGCCTTGCCAAGTATAAGTGGCCGGAAAAGTTCGTCTATACGGAGATACCCCGTAACCCGGCCGGCAAGATCGAGAAGACAAAGCTGAGGGAGAAATACGCGAAGGGCGATGCGTGATCGCTAAAAGACGGGAAAGCGAAGCTTCACAATGGAAAACGGGAACAGGATCGATCCTTCCATAGACGTCCCCATGCCCCTCGGCGTTCACATCTTCCAGATCCTGAGGGAGCAGATCATCGCCGGCAAGCTCGAGGAAGGGGCGAGGCTGAACGAGCTGGTCCTGCAAAAAACCTTCGGGACGAGCCGCTCGCCTATCCGTGAGGCTTTTCACCGCCTTGAGAGGGAGGGTCTCGTCGAGATCAACCCCCGGAGGGGCGCCTTCGTGCGGTCGATCTCCGCAGAGGACGTGATCGAGGCGACAGCCGTCAGGGGATGCCTCGAGGCCCTGGCCCTGCGCCTGGCGAAAAGGCCGATCGACCCCGCCAGGCTGGCGGATTTGTCCCGCATCCTGGGGCAGATGGACGAGGCCGTGGAGAAACGTGACATAGACGGGTTTACGCGCCTTCACTGGAGCTTCCATAGAACTATCATCAGCCTCAGCGGCAACCGGATCCTGGCGCGGATCTATCGCGCCGTAACGGGGCCCTTTATTTCCCATACGTTCACTTACCGCTACCTCAAGATATCCGACCGCTTCAAGGGCATGGGCCACAGGGAGATTTGCGGTCTCCTCGCATCGGGACAGATGGCGAAGGCGGCGCGCATGTTGGAGATGCACGCAAGGGCGTTCGTCGATTGCACTTCCCCCGCGAAGCGGGCCGGGACCGGAAAAAAGGCTGAGCATGGCGCGAATCTGGGGAAAAGATGATCCCGCGAAGGGGAGCGCGGACGGACTATGGAGGTCAAGGATGAGTCGACGCAAGGGAGGGTGGCGATGACACGGAGACAGTGGATGACGGCGAAGGACCTTCTAAGGGTGAACGCGGTCAAGTGGCCGGATAAGATAGGCGCAAAGGACCTGAGCAAGTCCTTCACCTTTCGGCAATGGGACGAGAGGGCGTGCAGGCTCGCCAATGCCCTTGGCGACCTCGGCCTCAAGCCGGGCGACCGTTTTGCCGTCCTCGCCTATAACTGCGTCGAGTGGATGGACATTTACGCTGCGGCCGCAAAGGGGGGGTTCGTCTGTGTGCCAGTCATGTTCAGGCTTTCCCCTCCAGAGATGCAATACGTGCTGACCCACAGCGAAGCTAAAATCCTCATCGTGCAGGACCAATGGGTCCCGACGGTAGAGGGGTTCAAGAAGGACCTTCCCGGCATAGAAAAGTACATCGCCTTCGGGAGCGAGGCAGGAAAACTCCCGGATTACCTGAGCTACGAGGCGTTAATCAAAGCTGCAAGCCCCGGGGAGCCGGATGTAAGGGTGACGGGCGACGACGTGTGGGTCATCATGTATACGGGCGGCACAACGGGGAGGCCCAAAGGGGTCATCAAGACGCATGAGTCCCTCTACGCCTACTATCTCATCATGATTCACGAGCACGGCTTCACTTCCGAGGACACCGTGCTCCTCGTCATGCCCCTTTGTCATATCAATTCCCTCTTCTACTCTTTCGTCTGTACCTACGTGGGCGGGACCGTAATGGCGCTCAACATGGTGAGCTTCGATCCCGAGCAACTGTTGAAGACATTCTCGGAGCACAAGATCACCTTCACTTCCCTCGTCCCCACGCACTATATCATGATGCTTGCCCTGCCCGAAGAGGTGAAGGGCAAGTACGACGTGAGCTGCGTCAAAAAACTGCTCTG
This sequence comes from uncultured delta proteobacterium, assembly GCA_963835595.1. Lineage (GTDB taxonomy): Bacteria > Desulfobacterota > Syntrophorhabdia > Syntrophorhabdales > WCHB1-27 > CAWEPK01. Next base: position 1,761,263 of record CAWIGL010000002.1, read on the forward strand.
CTCTTCCGCGCCCGCGAGGAGGGACACCAAGCTCGCGATCATGGATTATTTCAAGAACTCGAAATTGTATGAATGCTACGGGTCAACAGAGGCCGGGACGGTGACCGTCCTGCAGCCGGAAGACGCCCTGCGCAAGCTCGGGTCGGTGGGACGGGAATGCATCGGCAGCGACCTGATCAAATTGATCGACGACGGGGGGAACGAGATCGACGCGCCGAACGTCGTAGGGGAAGTCTATTCGAGAAGCCCCATGCTCTTCGATGGGTACTGGAAGGCCCCCGAGCTGACGGAGAAGGCCTTTCGCGGAGAATACTTCAGCGCCGGGGACATGGGCTACAGGGACGAAGAGGGCTACTACTACCTCGTAGACCGGAAGGCGAACATGATCATATCCGGAGGCGAAAACGTCTTCCCTTCCGAAGTGGAGAACGCGGTGGGCGGCAACCCTAAGGTGAAGGACGTCGCCGTCATCGGCATACCTCACGAGAAATGGGGGGAGCAGGTGGCGGCCGTAGTCGTCCTGCACGAAGGAAAGGAGGCGACCGAAAAAGAGATCTCCGACTACTGCCGGGGAAAGATCGCCGGATATAAGGTGCCCAAGAAGGTGATCTTCATTTCAGACAGTGAGATGCCGAGAAGCGGCGCCGGCAAGATCCTGCACAGGATATTGAGGGAAAGATACGGCATGTGGAAGGACCATTTGTAACGCGGAAAAGGCGCGGCAGACGCGCCGAGGGGGAGGGGGGCGCTGATCGACCGAAGGGGATGGGACTGCCGCCTGCGTGAGAACGACGGATTGGGGAATTGCCGCAGGACTGGCGGTCAGCGCGCTCTTTTGCGGGCAGTGCACAAGGGAATGCGGCATTAGCCGAAGAAGAGGTCGGGTATCCTGACCGAAAAAGACAAGGGGGGCAAACATGAGGGGCTTAAAACTGCTATCGGTGGTGTTGTGCTTCACGATCGTCGGCCTTTGTTTTTCCGTTGACCGGGCGTCCGCCCAGACCAAGGCAATAGAGCTTACCTATGCCCAGTTCCATCCCGCCGCTCACTTCAACAACAAGCTCTCCGAAAGCTACGCCAAGGAGATCGAGAAGAGAACGAACGGCAGGGTAAAGATCACAGTATTTTCCGGCGGCACCCTGATCGCCGCGGACAAGACCTACAGCGGGATAGTGACCGGCATAGCCGACATGGGTATGTCCTGCATGGCCTACACAAGAGGAAAATTCCCGCTGTCGGAGGTCATAGACCTCCCTCTCGGCTACAAAACCGGCGTTGCCGCGACAAAACTGATCAACCTGTTCTATGAGAAATTCAAGCCGAGGGAATACGCCGAAACCGAGGTCATGTACTTCATGGCCCACAGCCCCGGCATAGTCCACTCCAAAAAGCCTGTCTACAAGCTTGAGGATTTGAGGGGACAGAAGATACGCTGCACGGGCCTGGCTGCAAAAGTAGTGGGCAAGCTTGGTGCTGTCCCGGTCGCCATGCCTATGGGAGAGACGTACGATGCCCTGAGCAGGGGCGTGGTCGACGGCTCGATGGGGCCGAGGAATCGGTCCAGGGCTGGAGGTGGGGAGAGGTGATAACTGCTACGACCCAGGACTTCGGGGCAGGCTATTCGACGGGCTTTTTCATCGTGATGAATAAAAACAAGTGGAACTCCCTGCCTCCCGACATACAGAAGGTCTTCGTAGCGGTCAACAAGGAATGGGCGGACAAAACCGGTGTTGAATGGGATGCGGCCGGCAAAAGGGCGGAAGAATGGATGGCGTCGCTGGGCAAGAAGACTATCACTCTCTCGGCCGCGGAAAACGCAAGGTGGGCTGCGCTCGTCAAGCCCTTGCTCGACGAATACGTGGAAAACATGAAAAAGCAGGGCCTGCCTGGAAAAGAGGCGTTGGATTACTGCCTGGCGGAGCTGAAGAGGATCGATAAGTAGAGAGACGTAAAGAAGGAGGCGGGCAAGCCGTCTCCTTCTTTCTCCTTCCCTATCTGATTAGGAGGTAGCCCGATGGATGCGTATCTAAAGGGGGTAAAGGGGGTCAGCGCCTTCCTGAACGCCGTTGCCGCCATAGCCCTCACGTTCATAATGCTGCTCACCACCCTTGACGTGATCCTGAGATTGCTCAAGATGCCTATCGTGGGAACTTACGAGCTCGTCGGGTTCACGGGAGGGGTAATCATCGGCTTCGCGCTTCCCATGACGTCCTGGGCAAGGGCGCATATATATGTCGACTTCGTCGTTCAGAAGCTCCCCGAGGGAAACCGGAAAGTGGCCAATCTGTTTACACGGTTGGTGGTGATCCTTTTCTTTCTGATAGCAGCCGTCAACCTTTTCAAGCATGGATTGTATCTTTACGGCACGCGTGAAGTCTCGCCTACCCTCCAGCTTCCCTTCTATCCGGTCATATTCGGCATAGGGATTGCCTGCGTGGTCGAATGTCTGGTCCTGGTCGGGGATATCGCGAAGATAGTGGGAGGCAAATATGAATGAGGTAATCCTCGGTATCGTTGCGCTCATGGTCCTCTTGACGCTTTTCCTTACCGGCATCGAGCTGGGTTTCGCCATGGCGATAATCGGCTTCCTCGGTTTCGGCATCCTCAAGGGCTTCAGCTCCGCCTTCAACCTCGTTGCCGTTGATCTTTTTGACGTTCTTACCACATACAGCCTGACCGTCATCCCGTTGTTCGTTCTCATGGGACAGGTGGCATTCAACGCGGGGATAGCAAAAAGGTTGTACAGCGCCGCCTATAAGTTCATCGGACACATCCCCGGAGGGCTCGCTATGGCGACGGTGGCCGGAGCTACCGCGTTCAAGGCGATCTGCGGCTCTTCTCCCGCGACGGCCGCCACATTCGCGAGCGTGGCAGTGCCGGAGATGGACAGGTACGGCTATGCCAAGAAATTATCGACCGGCATCGTGGCGAGCGTCGGCACGCTGGGCATACTCCTTCCGCCGAGCGTCACTTTGATCATTTTCGGAATTATAACGGAGCAATCCATAGCGAGATTATTTATTGCAGGAATGCTCCCCGGGCTGCTTGCTGCTTTCTTCTTCATGGTCGTTATCTACGGGTGGTCGAAGATCAACCCTGCCATCGGACCGAAAGGGGAAAGGTCGAGCTGGGGGGAGAGGATCAGGTCCCTGCCCGAGGTAATATGGATCGCCGTGATCTTTGTCCTTCTCGTCGTGGGCCTCATGGACGGCTTTTTCACCCCCACCGAGGCGGGCAGCGTAGGAACGATGGCCGTGCTCCTGCTGTCGGTTGCGAAGAGGGACATCGATTTCAAGGGATATATCAAATCACTCCTCGAATCTCTGAGGACCGCGTGCATGGTGCTGATGCTGATTGCAGGCTCCACCATACTCGGCCATTTTCTGGCTGTTACGAAGATCCCCATTATCACCGCCGACTGGGTCGCCGGTCTGCCCGTGAACCGCTACGTTATCATGATCCTCGTAAGCCTCATTTACCAGCTTGGGGGATCGTTCATAGACGACCTCGCGTTCATGATACTCGCCACGCCGATCTTCTTCCCTGTGGCGATCAAGCTCGGCTTCGACCCCCTCTGGTTTTCGATACTTATCGGTCTTACGGTCATGATCGGCTGCGTCATCCCGCCGGTCGCGTCGAACGTCTTCGTCGTCAAGAACATTACGAAGGTGCCCCTCGGGGTGATTTACAGCGGGGTCTACCCGTTTCTTATAAGTCTCATTACAGTCACTGTACTGCTATTCCTTTTGCCGGGCATGGCCACCTTTTTGCCTAATCTTTTTATGAAGTGAGGAAGCTCGTTGTGAATTAGCAAAGGAGCCCCGATATGAACTTTTCTTATTACGCAAGTATTCATGCCCAAACAATGCCCAATAAGGTGTGTTTGATAGAAAGGTCTCCTGAAAAAGGAACCCGCAGAACGCTTACTTGGAAAGAATTTAACGATAGAGTGAACGGAGTCGCAAATTACCTGAGAAATCAGTTTCACATAAGTAAGGGCGACTTCGTGCTCCACCTGCAAAACAACAGCCTGGAATGGCTTATTACCTACTACGCGATTATTAGAATCGGAGCAACCGTTGTCCCGCTCAATTTTCGATTTATCGGCGAGGATATTAAATACGCCGCTTCCGTTTGCGATCCGGTAGCCTTCATATTGGGCTCGGAATTCCTGGAGCGCGTGTTGCCAATCAAGCCCGACCTGAAATCAATCAACAATTATGTCGTGGTAGGAGATGTGGCGCCGTCCGGCATGGAGAGGTTTTCCGAGCTTGAGAAGCAGACCGATGTCGGCGAGCGAATACAGGACATGGCAGAGGACGAGAGCCTTGCATTGATGTTCACATCGGGTACAACCGGCAAGCCGAAACCGGTCCTCCACACCCACGGCAGCATCAACGCCGTTGCCGTCGGAAACGCCATTACTTTCTCCGTCGGCAGAAATGACAATTATATCGGATTTTTCCCTCTCTACCATGCGGGAACAATGTTCTACATGACCGCCTATTATATTACGGGGTCGACGGCAACGCTCTTGACTGAGATTAAGGATCCAAAATGGATTATCGAGACCGTGGAGCAGGAGAGGGGCACCGATCTGATGTTGGTAGTTCCGGTGGCCATTTCCATAATAAATGCCGTTAAGAATGGAGATATCGACCTCAAGAGCTACGACCTTTCTTGCTGGAGAATGCTGGAGATCGGGGCTCAGCCTGTTCCCTTCGATATATTGAAAGACCTGGCCGGGCTTCTGCCTTGCGGAGTTATCGTCGCATACGGAATTACGGAGGGGGGCGGTGGAAGCACCGTAACTCTCTACCCCGAAGACTTACTGAAAAAACCCGGCTCGATTGGTAAACCCAACTTCTGTGTCGAATGCAAATTGGTAGATGAAAAGGGTAATAGAGTCGGACCCGGAATGGTAGGAGAAATATTGCTGAAGACACCCAGAAACATGAAAGAATACTACAAGAACCCGGATTTGACAGCTCAAACCATCAAGGACGGATATTTATATACGGGGGATCTTGCGACGACCGATGGGGACAGCTATTACTACATCGTTGACAGAAAGAAAGATATGATCTGCTCCGGGGGCGAAAATATTTATCCCGTCGAGATCGAGGAAGTCCTGCATGATCATGAAAAAATCGAAGATGCGGCCGTGATTGGGTTCCCTGACGACAGACTTGTCGAGATAGTAATGGCGGTCGTGCAGTTAAGGAAAGGTGAATCGATGACAGAGGCAGAAGTTAATGAGTTTTGCAAGTCACGGCTTGCGCTATACAAGGTTCCGAGGAAAGTCGTGTTCGATGTGATTCCCAGAAGTGCTACCGGTAAGATACTAAAACCCGAGCTCAGAGAAAGATACACGGGAAGAAGACAGGTCGTCCAGACTTAGGCCCTTTATGGATACCCGCATCTAATCCATTACTCGTTTTGAAACGGGGAGGAGCACTTGCTTATTATCGGCGAATCAATTAACGGAACGATCCCTAGAGTAGGTCAAGCGATGCTCGATAGGGACGAAGCATTTATCCGGGAGCTCGCGAAGAGTCAAGTCCATTTTGGAGCTCAAATGCTCGACGTGAATGCGGGCATAGGCGAAGGTAACGAGATTGAGGACCTTGTCTGGGCTGTAGAAGTTGTCCAGAAGGCGGTTCAGGTCCCCTTGATGATCGACAGCTCAAGCTCGCGAGCCATCGAAGCCGCCCTGTCCGTCTACCGAAATGAAGCGAGAGCCATTATCAATTCGATTACCCTGGAGAAGGACAAATTGAGTACGCTGTTGGCCATAATAGTCGAATCGAGATCGAGCGTCGTTGCTCTGTGCATGGCAGAAGAAGGCATTCCGGAAACCGTTGAAGGGAGGATCGATGTAGCAAGCCGGCTCTACAAAAAACTGACGGCAGCGAATGTTTCTCCTGCGGACATTTATTTTGACCCTCTGGTCCTGTCAGTGGGTACCAATCCGGGAGCTTCAACGATTACCTTTCAGACACTTGAGTGGATTAAACGGCATTTCCCGGAATCCCACACGATATGCGGGGTAAGCAATGTCGGCATGGGTCTGCCGGGGAGGAAGTTAATCAACCGAAGTTTTCTAGTCCTGGCTGTTGCTGCAGGACTCGATACGATTCTCGCAGACGTGAGAGACAGGGCCCTCACCTCCTCTCTTTACGCTGCTAAACTTTTGACCGATCAAGACCCGTATGCGTTGAGCTATATCAATGCTTTCCGAGAACAAAAGCTTGAGGCCTGAGAGAAAACACTATGATGCACGATAAGGAGGAGGGGATATATGGAGCTGTCGAGTCTGAGCCGGGCACTGGTAAATTTTAACGAAAAAGAGTTGCTCAGTATCATCGGGAGAGAACTGAATAGCAATAGAGACCCCTTGTCAATTGCCGAGGAGCTAAGAGTGGGCATACAAGAGGTGGGAGACCGATTCGGGAAAGGGGAATTCTTCCTGGCTGAGTTGGTGGCCGCTGCAAAGTTTTTTGAAAATGGGATGAGGCTTGTCGAGCCAAGGCTCACAAAGTCTGCCGACGAGAAGACCCTTGGTAAAGTGCTCATCGGGACCGTTGCCGGAGATGTTCATGACCTTGGGAAGAACATTGTATGCATAGTGTTGAAAATGAATGGATTTGAAGTTCATGACATAGGCGTGAATGTTCCGGTTCAGACCTTTGTCGACAAGGCAAACGAGCTCAATCCCGATATAATCGGAATTTCTTGTCTGCTTACTACATCCGTTGATCCCATGAAGACAACCATACAGGAGTTGAAGAAAGCAGAGAGGAAACGGCATTGCAAGATTCTCATCGGAGGAGGGATCATAAATGAGAAGGTACGAGAGTACGTTGGGGCCGACTATTTCGGTGCTAATGCAATGGAAGCGGTGCAAATCTTGAAAGAAATTGTCGGAGGCTTCGGGGAGGCTCGCCATGGACAGTTATGAGCGAATTGAGAGCGCCATAAGGTTGGATATTCCGGATCGAGTTCCAGTCGCTCCGTTTCTGATGTTCTTTATTGGGCGCCATGCGGGAATCACTATGGAGGAATACCTGTTTGACAGAGAGAAATGCGAAGCAGCGGCCGAAAAGGCTTTTAATGATTTCGGTGGATGGGACGCCTGGTACAGGTATCCCTATATCGACGGCAGGACAGTCTACTATCATCCTCTTAAATTCAAAATGCCGGGCAGAGAGTTAGGGCCGAACGAGATCTACCAGACGGTGGAAGAGGAGGTCATGAAAGAGGAAGATTATGATCTCCTTATTCACAAGGGGTACCGCGAGTTTTTCCGACTTCTGACAAAGAGAACGTGGCCGGAAGTTGACGGCAGCAAGCGGGCGGAAGTTATGAGTGAATATAAGACCGCGCGCAGTAATTTTATAAAGAAATGGAATGCATTGAGCGTTCCTACATTACATGCGTTTACGATAAACACACCATTTGATGAGCTGAGCTTCTACCGTTCGATACAGGAGTTCTTCACCGATCTATTCAGATGTCCGGAAAAAGTCCTGGAAGCGCTCGATGTCGTCACCTCGGGATTGGTGGAAACTGTCAAGAACAACGCTCTGGCATCCGGGGCAAAAGGTTTCTTTATAGGATCCTACAGGTGCAGCGGAGAATTCATTTCCCCGAAGCAGTTCGAAAAATTCGCTTTGCCGTTCTTGTCGAGATTGGTCAACGTGCTTGCGGATGCCGGAATCCTGGTCACGTTACATTGCGACAATGACTGGACCCTCAACCTTCCCTATTTAAGAGAGAGGCTGCCGAGAGGCAAGTGTATTGTCGCTTTTGATCATCACACCGATATCTTCAAAGCTAAAGAGATACTCAGGGACCACACATGCATTCTGGGAGATGTGCCGGCCACCCTCCTGACAATCGGGAACCCGGACGAGGTGAAAGACTACTGCAAGAAGCTGATCGATATTGTCGGCGATGGGGGAGGTTTTATACTGGGCTCGGGGGATGAGCTCCCGGTTGATACCAAGCCCGAAAACCTGAGAGCGATGATAGAAACGGCGAAGATGTATGGAGTTTACAAATAGCTTTGGACAGGAATAGAGAGCATGGCTACAGAAAAATGCTCGGTAAGAGGTTGGCCTCTTTCAGGTTGCGGTTGGACGAGGTTGTCGAATATAAGAAAAAGGGAGGTAGAAATGAGAGGCTTAAAAGTAATATCATTAGTTGTATGTTTGTCGGTCATTGGATTTGGCTTCTCGGTCTCCACCGTGTTTGCTCAGCCCAAAGCAATAGAGCTTACCTATGCGCAATTCATACCCGCGAGCAACTCCTTCGGCAAGCTTTCCGAAGAGTATGCAAAAGACATCGAAAAGAGAACGAACGGCAGGGTGAAGATTACCGTATTCCCTGGCGGCACGCTTCTTGCTGCCGATAAGACCTATAGCGGCATAGTGACCGGAATAGCTGATATGGGCCAGTCTTGTATGGCTTACACGAGGGGGAAATTTCCTTTGTCAGAGGTGATCGACCTCCCCCTGGGTTATAAGACCGGCGTCGCCGCGACAAAATTGATCAACCTGTTCTACGAGAAATTCAAACCGAAGGAATACGCTGAAACGGAGGTCATGTACTTCATGGCTCACAGCCCCGGGCTTGTGCACTCCAAGAAACCTGTCTACAAGCTGGAGGACATGAAAGGACAGAAGATCCGCTGTACGGGACTGGCCGCCAGGATAGTAAGTAAGCTCGGGGCCGTGCCCGTCGCCATGCCTATGGGAGAGACCTACGATGCCCTGAGCAGGGGCGTGGTTGACGGCACGATGGCGCCCCAGGAGTCGACCCAGGGTTGGAGATGGGGAGAGGTTGTCAATGCTTCCACCCTGAGTTTTGGTGCAGGCTACTCGACGGGCTTCTTCGTCGTGATGAACAAGAGCAAATGGAATTCTCTCCCTCCAGACATACAGAAGGTCTTCAGAGAGGTGAATAGGGAATATGCGGACAGGTCGGGAGTTCAATGGGATGATGTCAGTAAAAAGGCGGAAGACTGGATGAGATCGTTGGGCAAAAAGATTATCCCTCTTTCACCCGCTGAGAATGCGAGGTGGGCCGCGCGCGTTAAGCCCTTGCTCGATGAATACGTGGAAAATATGAAAAAGCAGGGCCTGCCTGGAAAAGAGGCTTTGGATTTCTGCTTGACAGAGCTGAAGAGGCTTGAGAAATAACCTGGATAGAGTAAAATGAGGCAGTAACTAATATAGAGAGCCGAAGGAGTTGTTTTTGGAACCATTTTCGGCCTCGCTGGGCTGTCGGAACTTTTATGCTTTGCGTGAGATTGCAATAGGGACCCGAAAAAGGAGGAAAGTATGACTCTTCCGCGCTTTCAGTACCTCGCGCCGAGACCCTGGAAGAGGCGCTCGACTTGATGTCGCGGTACAACGGAAATCTGGCGGTCGTCGCAGGGGGTACGGAGATCCTAGGCCGCATGAAGCACCGGCTGGTCAACCCTTCCTGGGTGCTCAGCCTGAAGGGCGTTCAGGAACTCAGGGGCATAAGGACGCAAGGGAGCGAGCTGGTCATCGGCTCGATGACGACGCTGCGCGAGGTAGCCCGGTCGCCCGCAGTAGCGAAGGCGTCCAGGGCGGTTGCCCAGGCAGCGGACGCAGTCGCCGCGCCGCCTGTTCAGAACGCCGGCACGGTCGGCGGCAACCTGCTTCAGAACACGCGCTGTCTTCAGTACAACCAGCCTGTGCTGACCAGGAAGGCGAGCGGCCTTTGCATAAAAACCGGGGGGCGAGCGTGCCTCGCGGTGAAGGGCGGAAAGCGCTGCCTCAGCGTCTACCAGGGGGACCTCGCGCCTGCCCTTGTTGTCTGCGGCGCCACGGTCAAATTGGAAAAACCAGGGGCCTCACGCATGCTTGCCGTCCCGGAGCTTTTTTCCGGGTCGGGGCAATCGCCCTTTACTGTGGGGAAGGGAGAGCTGCTCACCGAGGTCCGCATCCCTCTGCCGGCCGGCCGCTCCTCTTCATGCTATAAGAAGCTGAGACTGCGGGGCAGCCTCGACTATCCCCTCGCCTCGGCGGCGGTCTTTCTCTCCCTTAAGAACGGCGTCATAGATGAGGGCCGTCTCGTCATCGGGGCCTGCGGCCCGTCCCCTGTATCCGTCGCCGAAGGGGCCTCCCTGCTGCAAGGGAAGGCGCCCGGTGACGCGGACGTAAAGAAAGCCGCCGAGAAGGCGTCGAAGGCGGGAGAGCCCGTCGATAACCTGTCGCTCCCCGCGGCATACAGGCGGAAGATGTTCAAAATACTCGCCGCGAGGGCCATAGACGAAGCCCTGCGCGATCTTACGGAGGCCGGCTCATGACGGCGAAGACGGAAAAGACCAGATGCATCCTTCGAGTGAACGACGACGAATACGAGCTGTTCGTCTACCCTCATCGGACCCTCCTCGAAGTCCTCAGAGACGAGCTCCACCTTACGGGGGCGAAGGAGGGCTGCAACGCCGGTGCTTGCGGGAGCTGCACGGTCCTCCTGGACGGCCTGCCCGTCCGCTCGTGTCTCCTCCTTGCCCTCGAATCCCAGGGCAAAGAGATCACCACCATAGAGGGCCTCGTAAAAGACGGGCGAATCCACCCCCTCCAGGAAGCCTTCGTCGAGCATCACGCCATTCAATGCGGGTTTTGCTCGCCCGGCATGATCCTCACGGCAAAGGCCCTTCTCGACGAAAACCCTCATCCCGGGGAAAAGGAGATCCGCAAGGCCATATCGGGGAACGTCTGCCGGTGCACGGGCTACACGAAGGTCGTCGAGGCGATACAGGCGGTGGGGCGGCAGCCGGGCAAATGAGCGCGACGGCGTAAGGAGGAAACCATGCAAGAGACGTCGATAGTCGGGAAAAGCATAAAACGGGTAGATACGACGGCGAAGGCAACCGGTGAGGCGCGGTTCAGCGCGGACCTCTTCCTGCCGCGCATGCTCATCGGAAAGATGCTGCGCTCGCCCTATCCCCACGCGAGGATACTGAGGATAGACACCTCGAAGGCGGAAAAGCTCCCCGGCGTAAAGGCCATCGTGACGGGCAGGGATTCGTCGGGGGAAAAATGGGGCGTCTTCCGCTATACCCAGGACATGGAGTTTCCTTCCTCCGATAAGGTGCGCTACATCGGCGAGGAGGTGGCGGCAGTGGCCGCCGTGGACGAGGACACGGCCCTGGAGGCCCTCGATCTGATCGAGGTCGATTACGAAGAGCTCCCTGCCTGCTTCACCCCCGAAGAGGCGATGGGAAAAGGGGCGGTCCTGATCCACGACGAGTTTCCGGGGAACATAAACATCCACGTGAAGATCGACGTGGGCGACGTGGAGAAGGGGTTCAAGGAATCGTATCTGGTCCGGGAAGATACGTTTACGGCCCTCGACGACGCGTACTTTCAGGGGGAGCCTTTTGCCGTCGTCGCCCAGTTCGACAATTCGGGCAACCTTGAGGTCTGGACGCCCAACGCGGGCCCCCACCTCAAGGCAAAACCCCTCGCGAACTGCCTCAGGATGCCGCTCAACAAGGTGCGCGTCAGGAAGATCGCGATAGGCGGCCATTTCGGGAGCCGCTCGGAGATCTGCCCGGCCGACGTTATCTGCTCGATGCTGGCCCGAAAGGCGAGCCGGCCGGTAAAGATCGCATACTCCAGGGAGGAGAATACCATCGCCACGCGCCAGGCCCACGGCATGAAGACATGGATCAAGACCGGGGTGGACCGTGAAGGGCGCGTTGTGGCCAGGGATATCGTCTGCCACATGGACGGCGGCGCCTATTCGAGCACCGGGCCGATCGCCGCCAGCGTCCCCTTCCTGTGCATGGAGCAGGCTTACCGCATGGAGAACGTGCGCTACAACGGATACCGCATCTTTACCAACAAGCCGGTGCGGGGCATGTACCGCTGCCACGGGAGGGGCTTCGCAGGCGGCGTCGACTTGCAGCTAGACATGATTGGCAAGGACCTCCAGATCGACCCGCTCACCATGCGTCTGCGGAACGCCCGGCAGACCGGGGATTATACGCCGACCAGGTCGTATGTCCAGAGCTGCGGCATGAGCGAGACCATCGTCAGGGCCGGGGAAGCCTCCGGGTGGAAGGAAAAGTTCGGAAAGCTTCCCCCCTTCCACGGCATCGGCGTCGGCTGCAATTCCCTCCAGGTGGGTTTCCCTATGGGCATCAGGGGAGGCTCCGAGGCATTCGTCAAGTTCAACGAGGACGGCGGCGCGACTGTCATATCCGGCGTTGTAGACAACGGCCAGGGAAACGAGCATCTCCTTGTTCAGATCGCAGCAGAAGAGCTCGGCCTTTTCCCGGAAGACATCCAGGTCATCAACGCGGACACCGAAGTCACCCCGAGCGACCCGGCTCCTACTCGATGTGCACGACCCTCGTCGGAGGCAATGCCGTCCGCCTGGCCGCGCTCGACGCGAAGAAGAAGCTCTTTGCCGTCGCGGCGAAGAAGCTGGAGGCAAAGGCGGAAGACCTCGTCGCGGCAGGGAGGAATATATTCGTCAAGGGAGAGCCCGAGCGCTCCATCTCAATCCCAAGGCTCGTCAGGATGGCCCTCGGCAGGGGCGAGTCGATCAGCGGCGAGGGAGCCTACTGGCCGAAGGTTGACCCGAAGAGGGAATGGGTTGACAACCCCACCGGCCAGTTGAGCGAGACCTTCACCTTCGGCACCACCATCGTCGAGGTAAAGATAGACCCCGAAACGGGCCAGGTGGAGGTCGTGGAGGCGTGGGCGTCTCAGGACGTGGGGAGGGCGATAAACCCGAAGGTGATCGAGAGCCAGTTCGAAAGCGGGCTTGTGATGGGTGGCCACGGCGGCATGCTCAGCGAATTCGTCATGTTCGACAAAGGGCGCGTCCTCAACCCCACGCAGCTTGAGTATAAGGTGCCCCTGGCGTGCGACACGCCGAAGATAAACTCGATCATTGTGGAGAGCGACGATCCGACGGGCCCTTACGGCGCGAAGGAAGCGGGGATGTCGATCGCCATGTCTGCGGCCCAGGCTTACTCGGGCGCCATCTGCAACGCGCTGGGGGTCTGGATAAAGGACTTTCCGATAACGCCGGACAAGATAGTCGAGGCCCTGGAAAAGCAGAAAAAAGGATGACGGCCGATGAGGATCGGGAGATCGGCTATGCCTGGTGACCGTACGGGGGGGCCGCTCGTTGAGGCCGGATGGATCGGGACTGTCGTGGGCTTTATTGTCGACAATCGACATTAATAAGAGGGCCTGAAATCCTGCAATAGAGGAACGGCTTTCGGACCGATGAGCAGGGACCGCCATCCGCAATAAGGAGAGACGAATATGGGAATGAAGGAAAAATTGCAGAAGATCGTAGGCGCGAAGCATGTGAGCGATCTCAAGAAAGACCTTGCGAGATACGCCGCCGATTACAGCCTCCTCCCTTCAGGCACGGCCGATTTCGTGGTATGGCCCGGCAGCGAGGAGGAGATATCGCAGATCGTCAAAGTCTGCAACGACGAGAAGACGGCCCTCGTTCCCGTAAGCTCGGAGGTCCACTTCAACGGCTCTACGATTCCCAGGGAAGGGGGCATCGTCCTCGACCTCGCGAGGCTGAACAAGATCATCGGGATAGATGTCTACAACCGGATGGCGCGGATCGAGCCCGGGGTCACATGGGAGGCGCTCTCCCGTGCCGTCGAGCAGAACGGGCTCCGCCTGATGATGCCCCTGGCGCCGCACCCGAAGCGCTCGGTCGTCACCGACCTGCTTGAGAGGGAGGTCATTACGAATACCGTTTTCGACTACGGCGAGCCGACCCTCAGCATGGGCGTCGTCTGGCCGACCGGGGAGATATTCAGAACGGGGTCGGCAAGCGTCGACGGCTACCCGAACGGGCCGTCCCAGGGCATGAACCCTTCCGGGCCGGGCCTCGATTTTTACCGTCTCCTCCAGGGGGCGCAGGGCACGATGGGCATCGTGACATGGATGAACGTCAAGCTTGAGTCGATACCGAAGATCGATAAGGTATTTCTTGCCCCGGTTAAGGACCTCTCGTACGCAACCGAGTTTCTCCACCGGATTTTACCCAGGAGAATAGGGCAGGAGTGCCTTTTCCTCAACGCCCTCAACCTGGCGTCCCTGGTCGCAGGCGGGGCGGAAGAGCTTGAGAGGCTGCGGAAGAGCCTGCCGCCGTGGACGCTTATTCTGGTTATCTGCGGCCTGAAAATGAGGCCCGAGGAGAGGGTGGCCTACGAGGAGAAGTTCCTGCAGGAGGTGCTGCGGAACGAATTCCCCGCCCTCGACCTCAACGACGGCCTGAAGGGGTTTCCCGGTCTCGGAGAGAAGGTTATTGCCCTGCTGCGGAAACCCTGGACCGCGAGCAGGCCGTACTGGAAGCACCAGTGGAAAGGCGGGTGCCAGGGCCTATTCTTCATTGCAAAGCCCGGCTCTGCGCCTGTTTTTCTGGAGACGGCGGGGGTGGTTGCCGCCAGGCACGGTTATCCGGGCGAGCAGATCGGCGCCTACATTCAGCCCATCGAGCACAACCGCGCGTGTTACATGGAATTCGACTTTTTCTACGACCCGTCCGAGCCTTCCGCCAAAGACAGGATACGGGCGATCTACCGGGAAGCGGCGGAGGCGTTGATGGCGAAGGGCGCAGTCTTTACCCGTCCTTACGGCATGATCGCAAACATGGTCTACGAGAGGGCGGCCACTTATACCCTGGCCCTGAAAAAGGTCAAAAAGGTATTCGATCCCAACAACATCATGAACCCGGGGAACCTGTGCTTTTAAGGAGGACGCGATGCCGGCGAAGAAGATAAGCCTCGATGTTGCAAATCTCGACAATTTTGAATGGGACATGAGCAGGTGCATAAGGTGCAAGGGCTGCTACTGGGTGGAGCATACCTACATGCCCGGGACGAAATGGATGACGCGATGCCCCACCGCGACTAAGCACCAGTTCGACTCTTACGGCGCTTACGGAAAGGTGAGGATCGGCCTTGCAGTAAAGGAGGGCCGGCTCAAATGGACCGATAAGCTGCTTGAGCTGATCTACGAGGACCCCCTCTGCGGGGCCTGCGATGTCGGCTGCAAAAGGAACCTCGATATGGAGATAGGGCTCACCCTCGAAGCCCTCCGCGTGAAGGCGGTCAAAGACGGCTACGGACCGCTGCCCGCCCACAAGAAGGTCGCCCGCGACATCGAGACTAAGCACAACAGCCTCGGCGCCCCGGAGAACCGGAGGAAGGCGTGGGTGTCCCCCGGCCTGAAAACGGCCTCTAAGGCGGACGTCCTCTATTTTGTCGGGTGCGCTGCGTCTTACAGGAACACGGAGATAGCGAGATCGATCGCCGGGATCATGAAAGCGTCCCGTACCCCTTTCAAGCTCATGGACGACGAGAGGTGCTGCGGCAACACGGTCTATTCCGTCGGTATGCTCGACGAGGCGAGGGAGATCGCAAAGCGCAACGTGGAGGCCGTCCGCGCCGCGAAGGTAAAGACACTTCTTACCGGCTGCGCCGAATGCTACAGGACGTGGAAAGTCGATTACCCCAAGATGATGGACATCGCTACAGAGGACCTCGGCTTCAGGGTGGCCCACGTCGTCGAGTTTGTCGACGAGATGGTCAAGGACGGCAGGGTCAGGCTGGCGCGGCCCCAGGCCGGCCGGGTGGTTTACCACGATGCGTGCAGCCTCGGCCGCCTCTCCGACCCCTGGAAGCCCTGGAGCGGCGAGAGGGGACTATGGGGCGTCGTCAACCCTCCGCTCAAGAGGCGCCGGGGCGATGAGGGGATATATAAGCAGCCGAGGGAGATACTCTCTGCCATTCCCGGCTTGCAGCTCGTCGAGATGCCGAGGACGAGGGAGAATGCCTTCTGCTGCGGCGCAGGAAGAGGGACTTCGTTCGCCTTTCCCAAGTTCTCGTCATGGGCCGCTGCGCAGCGCCTTGAGGAGGCGCGCGACGCGGGCGCGCAAGCGCTCGTCTCCGCGTGTCCCTGGTGCAAGGACAACTTCAGCCGGGCGGTGAAAGCGAGCGGCGACGCGACGAGAATCTACGACATTTCCGAGCTGATTGCAGCTTCCATCGATGCGTGAAGGAGGGCGACATGGGTTTCTCGCGGAAGGCTTACAGGGTTCTGGAGGACATAGTCGGCAGCGAGCATATATCGAGCGATCCGGTCCTGTGCGAGGGGTACCGCTCCGGCCCCGGCGGGTACGAGAGCGGCTCCGGTTATGAAAGGGTTATGACGAGGGTCCCGGGGTGCGTCATCCTGCCGAGGACGACCGAACACGTCCAGAAGATCGTGAGGGTCTGCAACCGGTACGGGATCCCCTATGTCCCCTACGCCACCGGCTTCTATGGGCCCCGCTCCCATCCGCAGGTGAGAAACGCGTTGATTATCGACCTGAAGAGGATGAACGACGTGGAGATCGACGAGAAGCACCTCTCCGTCACCGTTGGTCCGGGTATGGTCTACTCGCCCGTGCAGGAAGAGGCCATGAGGCGGGGGATGTACACCTGCGTAGGGGGCGGAGGCGCGCAGGTATCGATCATCGCCAATATGCTGAGCTACGGCATGTCTCCGTTGAGCCATCGCATGGGGCTTGCCCAGCGCCGCATCCTGGGGACCGAGCTCGTCCTGCCGGACGGCGATATCGTGCGCATGGGCTCCCTCGCGGCCGGGGACGACGGGTTTTGGGGGGAGGGCCCAGGCCCGGACCTCAGAGGCATCCTTCGCGGCTTCACCGGGCTTGGCGGCTGCCTGGGCATCGTGACGAAAATGACGCTGAAGCTCCTCCCCTTCCAGCCGGAGAGGTTGGTGCCCGAGGGGGTGTCGCCGAACACGGGCCTGAGACTCCCGGAGAAGCGGCTGAAATGGCTTAACGTCCAGATACCGACCAAGGAGGCCCTCGTTCAGGCCATGCACGAGATCGGCGAGGCCGAGATAGCGGGGGCGGTCACGAAGGTGCCGCTCTTCTGGAGGGCTATCGCCAAGGCCCAATCCAAGGAAGAGTTCTGGGAAATCTGGTCGAAGGAGGGCGAGGAATCGGTAAAGAATTTCCATATCCTGCGGATCCTCCTCATCGGATACACCTCCGAAGAGCAGATGGCGTACGACGAAAAAGTCCTCATGGACATCATGGGGCCTCTCGGCGGCAAGGTCCGCGCGACGAAGCCTACCGATGAATCCTGGATAAAGAACGCCGACTCGGCCGGCATGTGGCTTCTGAGCGGCTCCTACATGTCCATCGAATACATCGTCGATTCCCTCTCCCACGCGGTAAGCCAGGGCCCCATGCTCGCCGGGGTGAAAAAGCGGTTCGAGAAATGGTTCACCCCGGACTACGGCGACTCCGGCTGGTTCCAGGGCAGCGACCTAGGGCACCAGGGATACTCGGAGTACCTCGTATACTGGGACCAGGATGAGGACACGACCGGGGTCGATCATTTCTATACGGAGACGATAAAGGCGAACATCAAGAACAAGTTCTACTCGGCCCTCCTGGGTCCCTATCAGCCCCTGTTTCTCACGGGCCCGAAATTCGGTCCGAATTACCACGAGTGGCTCCTGAGGCTGAAGAACGCGTTCGATCCCCACTGGGTCTGCCACCCGCCCGTCCCCCTCGCGCAGGACGCATTCGTGAACCGGGCGGACTGGATGAAGCCCGTAAAAGACTGGGAAAGCCCCGAGCAGCTCCCTGTGCCGAAATGGGAGACGTGACGCACTAACGCGCTTCCCCGCCGCGTCACGCCGGGCACATGGAAAGCGGATGGAAAATGGTGTAGAATGTGCCCGGCATGTACAGGTTCCTGGCGATCATGGCCGCGGTCCTCGCTTTCTGGGCATGTCGGGCGGGGGCCGGCGAGAGGGAGTTTGTCGTCACTAAGGTGATCGACGGGAATACGATAGTCCTCGAAAACGGGGACATCGTCCGGTACATGGGCATCGACGCGCCCCACCTGAAGAAAAGCGAAGGCGGCCCCCAGTTTTATGCACGCGAGGCGGCCAGGTTCAACAAGAGCCTCGTCCTTCTGAAAAAAGTCCGCGTTGTCCTCGAAGGCGGAAGGAAAGACGCCGAAGGCAGGCTCCTTGCCTATGTTTTTGTGAAGAACACGTTAGTCAACGGGGAGATGGTGAGGCTCGGGTACGCCCGCGCCGACCCGCGCCTGCTCGACGAAAGGCACAGGGAGTTGTTCCTGCGGTACGAGAAAGAGGCTGGGGCCAGGTACGCGGGCCTGTGGCAGGAGAAAAAAGGGGAGACGACCCCCTACTACATCGGGAACAAGCGGACCTACACGTTCCACAGGCCGTCCTGCCCGTTGAGCAACAGGATACCCCAGAGGAACAGGATCATCTTCAGGGACCGGAGCGATCCCATACGGATAGGGTACGTGCCGTGCAAGGTGTGCAAGCCGTGAGCGGGGTTAGCGTCAGGCGCCCGTCCTGAGCACCCTCTTGTCGCCCTTCCTGATCGTCAGCTTAATATCGTCGAGGTATTCGAGCAGCGGGATCATATACTTCCGTGAGAGGCCGAAAACGGCCTTGAAATCCATGGGGGACATCTCTTTCCGCAGGCCGAGGCTCTCGGCGACGGTCCCTTTCAGCCCCTCGATGCTCTTCCCGCTGAAGTACATGTCGCCCTTCACCTTGACGACCTTCCCCTCGTAGGCCAGCTTTCCCATGAGGTCGCGCATGGCGGCCTCGCTCATGCGAAGCTCTCCGGCGAGCTCGCCGAAGGCGGGCGGCGTAAGGCCCGCAGCATCGAGTATAGAGACGATCTGCGCCCCCAGCTTCTCGACCGACTCGTCGGTCTTCTGCGCTGCGCCCCTGAGCCGCACCCTGTCTTTCTCGATCTCCGCGGCCCCCTGTTCCGCCGCCTCTTCGAGGGCGGTCTGGAAGACCTGCTGGTCCGTCTCGGGGAGCCTGGTCCTTAGCTCTTCGCGGGATATGCCTATCTTGAGCGGATTTTTTGCATGGAATTCTTTGAGCAGGTCTTCGAGCAGCTTCTTGTAGGCGTCGAACCGCTCCGCCCTGACGACTGTCTTTCCGACGGCCCTGATCTTCTTATCACGCGCAAGCTCGTCCACTATCGCGTCTACGCCTTCCTTTTTAAGGCCGAGGAGCATCGCCAGGTAATCCCTTCCCACGCCCCTGTAGCCGCCTTTCTCGACGTGGTAATCCGCCTTTTGCCGCAGCGAGCCCCGGCGCAAAAGCTCGTAGATCGCGTCGAGGCCGGCCGACAGCCTCTTGTGCCGGCCGGGCGCTATGTCGAGGACCGTCCCGCCGCCAAGCGTCTGTATGGCATAGGAGCCCCTCATGATGTAGCGGTCGCCGGGAAGGATGACGATGGGCTCGAAAAAGGAGAACTGGACGAACGCCTCCTGCCCCGGCTCGAGCTCGGCCCGGTCGAGGAGTATGAGGCGCGCCTCGACCTGCGCTGTGGCGATGTGGAAGCGGAGTATCGTGTTGTTCTTGATGGGCTTGAAGGGGAGCTTAAGGTAGCGCAGCGTGGCGTCGATGCGGCTCGTCAGGAGCAGCGTCCCCGGCCGTCCCACGATCGTGCCCCTCTCTATCTCCTGCTTCTCGACGCCCTGGAGGTTGAGGGCAACACGCTGGCCCGCCCCTGCCTCCTTTACCTCTTCGTGGTACGCCTGGACCGTCCTGATCCGGGCGCTCTTCCCGGACGGGTAGATCTCTACCTCCTCGCCCGGATGGACGCTGCCTGAGATGCAGGTGCCGGTGACGATGGTGCCGAAGCCCTTTATCGTAAAGACCCTGTCCACGGGCAGCCGGAAGATGCCTTCCCTCGACCTCCCGTCTATCTCGGTCGCCTTGCGCCTTATCTCCTCCCTGAGCAGGTCGATGTTCTCGCCCGTAGTCGAAGAGACCGGGATGATGGGGGCGCCCTCCAGGAACCTCCCCTTCACCATGTCCTTGACCTCTTCGACGACGAGATCGACCATCTCCGCGTCGACGAGGTCCTTCTTCGTTATCGCGATGATGCCCCTCTCGACGCCGAGGAGCTCGCATATGTCCATGTGCTCCCTGGTCTGGGGCATTATCGATTCGTCGGCTGCGACGACGAAGAGCACCATGTCTATGCCCCATGCCCCCGCCACCATGTGCCTTACGAAGCGTTCGTGGCCGGGCACATCAACGATGCCGACGAGGATGTCGTCCCCGAAGCGGTAGTAAGCGAAGCCGAGCTCTATCGTGATGCCCCGCTCTTTCTCTTCCTTGAGCCTGTCGCAGTCGATGCCTGTCAGCGCCTTTATGAGGGCAGTCTTGCCGTGGTCGATGTGACCCGCCGTCCCTATGACGACCTTCTTCATGGCTAAAATGATACTATATGGGGCGGAAAAGTGAAAGCGCCCGGGCGGGGATGGGGGCCGGGATCTTTTTCCGCATAGCTTTGTCGTCGTGTTCGTTGCGCGTCCTCACATACACAAAAAGTATGCTGCGGCGCGCGCCTCCACGACTTCGCGCTCTGCGAAAAAATCTCTCCGGCCACCTTTAGAAGATACCGAATAGCATCGCGAGGTATGCACGATCCACGTGCCGTCCTATGATTGAAAGTCTCACAATAGAACCGATCTCACCATATCCCAATTATTACCGGGCGACTACCGACGCAGGGATATGTTGTCCGAATGGGCCCGGCCTTACGCGGATAAAATATCCCTTGAAAATCGATTCCGATGCACATATACTTGTCACGCCTTGGAAAAAAGTCTATACAACCTCGAAAAGGGTTGCTTAAGGCGGCGATATGATATATAAAGGAATTATGAAGGCGCTTGTTATTATCCTCTGCCTGTTATGCCCTCTCTGCGCGCTCGCTGCGGACTTCCCGGAGATTACGGCCGATGCCTACCTGCTCGTGGAGAAGGATACCTTCGCAGTCATAGCGGGCAAGAACTACCACACCCCGTTGCCGCCGGCCAGCACCACGAAGGTGATGACGACCGTGCTCGCGCTGGAGAGGCTCGAAGAGGACGACGCCATCGTGCCCACGAGAAACGTCCTCTCCCTTCCGGCCTCGAAGCTGAGCCTTGTCCCGGGCCGGTCTTACAGGGCGATAGACCTCATCACCGGCGCCATGGTCGAGTCGGCGAACGACGCGGCGTACTCCCTGGCTGTAGGCATAGCGGGGAGCGAGGAGCGCTTCGCAGAGATGATGAACGAGAAGGCGCGCGAGATAGGCGCGCTGGAGAGCAATTTCGAGAACGCCTCCGGGCTTTACGCGCCGGGCCATGTCGCATCGGCCTACGACCTCGCCCTTATCTTCCGCTATGCCCTTGAGAAGAAGAGGTTCGAGGAGATCGTAGGGACGAAATACTTCCTGTTCAAAAACGGCAGGGCGGACGTAAGATATATGAACCACAACCGCTTCCTCTTCTGCTTCGCGCCGTCCATAGGCGGCAAGACGGGCTTTACCCACGCGTCGAAGCACTGCTACGTAGGGGCCTTCGAGAAAGACGGGCGGGTCTACATCCTCTCTATACTGGGGAGCAGGAACCTGTGGGGAGACGCCACCGAGATCCTCCAGCAGATATACACCGATGTGCCGAGCCAGAAAGAGATGTCCCTGGTGAAGGCGAGCAACGTGGTGTTGTCGGGCTACGACCTGCGGAACGCGCGAAAGATCAAGCTCTCCTCTTACAAGTTCAGGAAAGAAGTCAGTAAAGAGAAGAAATTCAAAGAAAAAAAGAAGCTCAGAAAGGCGAAGAAAAGGAAACGTCTGAAATTTAGACGGGCTTGATGAAGTTTAGGCGGATTACAGCGCTTTTTATTCTCCTCTGCTTTCTCCCCCTCCCCGCACGGGCGACGATAACCCTCGACGAGGAAAGCAAGTACGGCAGGCAGATCTTCCTACAGATCGCGCGGGGCGCCAGGCTCTATTCCGACCCGTACGCGTCGATCGAGATGGCGATCGTCAAGAAGAGGCTGGAGGACGTCGCCGACCTGCCTTTCCACATAAAGTTCAGCATCATCGATACGCCTGAGCTTAACGCCTTTGCGACCATCGGCGGCTATGTCTACATGACGACGGGCATCCTGGAGCAGGCGGACAAGGAGGAAGAGATCGCGGGCATTCTGGGCCACGAGTTCACCCACATCGGGAGACGCCACGTCGCGAAAGCCATCGAAAAGGAAACGGCCCTCAACGTCGTGTCGGTTGCGACGATGCTCCTCGGCCTGCTCATACCCAACCCCGCTGCAAAAGCGGCCATAGTGACGGGCAGCATGGGGGCAGGCCAGATGGTCGCCCTGAAATATACGAGGGAAGCCGAGGAAGAGGCCGACAAGTACGGGGTGGGCATCACGGAGAAGGCGGGCTACAACGGATTCGGCAGCGCGGAGTTCCTGAAAAAGCTGGCGAGCACCGAACCCGAGAAGATCATCCCCCAATATCTGCTTACCCACCCGTACTCCGATGTCCGCGTCGAGAGGATACGGCAGCTTGCGAGCCCCATGAAGACGAGGGTCGATGTCTCGCTCTTCCCTTTTATGGTGGCGAGGCTCCATATCATCGGAAAGCCCGTGGGCACGCAAAACGAGGAAATATGGCTCAAGAAATACCAGAAAGAGCCGGATGACCCGGTCAGCGCCTACGGGGCTGCCCTCGTCTATTCCCTGAAGGGCGATACGGACAAGGCCGTGGCGCTGGCGAAGACCATCAACTCCCCTCATGCGCCCCTTTTTGTGGGCGAGTTCCTGGTTACGGGCCGCCGGTTTAACGAGGCGATCGAGGTATTGCAGAATGATACCCACCCCGTGGCCAGGTATTATCTCGCAAAGGCATACGAGGGGCGGGGCGACCTGCTCATGGCCGGGAAGACGTTCGCCGAGCTCGTCCCCTACGGGGAGACCTTCCCCGAGGCCTATCAGAAGCTGGGGATGGTCCTCGGAAGGCAGGGCAACCAGGCCGGGGGTTTCGAATACCTGGGCCGCTACTATTACGAGACTGGCAGGTACCAGCAGGCGAAGATCAACCTGGAGAAGGCGGTTGTAAGGTACGGCATAAACTCCCCTGAAGCGGAGGATTTACTGAGGCTCCTCGACCTCATGAGGCCGCCCGGGGAAAAGAAGCCCGGCAGGAGCTAGCGGCCGTTCCTGGCGGTCGAGGGCCGAGGCCGCCAGCAGGGCAACCTTTTC
This sequence comes from uncultured delta proteobacterium, assembly GCA_963835595.1. Taxonomy (GTDB): domain Bacteria; phylum Desulfobacterota; class Syntrophorhabdia; order Syntrophorhabdales; family WCHB1-27; genus CAWEPK01. The sequence continues at coordinate 1,784,413 of CAWIGL010000002.1, forward strand.
CGCGCCCGGCGCGTCCCCATCACACTTAAGGACCTTTCCGGCCGCCGGCCGCCAAACGTCGGGGTCCGCATCGAAAAAAAGCGTGACCGGGTACATGCCGCACCTGGCTGCGAAATGGGCCATGCCGGAGTCGCTGGAAAGGAAAATGCCGCCGGAAGAGAAGAAGTCCGCGATATCCGAAAGGCGCTCAAAGACGCGCGCGGGCACGCCGTCCGGCAGGCTCAAGCCCGGCTGAGCCATCAGCGTTGCCTCGATGCCCCGCGCATTCAGCAGCCCCCAAACCTCCGCGAACCTTTCGGCAGGCCATTTCCTTTTCTTATAGGCCCTCTCTGCGTAAACGACTACGCGCCCCCCCGCCTTCGCCCGCATTGCCTTCTTTGCGGGCGATATCCCGTACGCGGCGAGCTGCCCGAGCTGGTAGTCCTCCACGCGGACGGCCTGCCCCTCCGGGTACATGTCTATGAACATCACCTCGGAGGCAAGCCCCGCGATGCGCCCCCGGAACGCGCCCGACCTGTCCTTGCCGATGAAGACGACCCGCCGCAGCGGCGGACCGGAAAGCCCGTCCGAGAAGAGACAGGCCCACTTCCTGCCGCCGATCGATTCGACAATAGTGAAATATTCCCTGAAAGCCTCCAGCACGGGCCTGTTCCCCACCGCGTGAAGCCTGCCGCCGAAATGCGTTGTCACCGAAAGAATGGTCGATTCCGACAGACAGACATCCCCCAGCCCGCCCATGTGGACGAACAAGCCGACGCTTTCCTTTGACGCCTCATCCGCCATCCAAATCAGTATAGTTGGCATGACGGCAGGCGTCAACCTTCGGGCGACCAATGGCCCGTTTTGACAACGCTTCTCGCCGGCGTTAGAATATTTTGCTATGCCACAATTCAGGCTCAAGAGTGATTACGCGCCTGCCGGTGACCAGCCCCAGGCCATCGACAAGCTCGCTGCAAACCTCCTTTCCGGCGTCTCCGACCAGGTCCTCCTCGGCGTCACCGGCTCCGGCAAGACCTTCACTATGGCCAACGTAGTGGCGCGGGTCCAGCGGCCGACCCTCGTCATATCCCACAACAAGACCCTCGCCGCCCAGCTTTACACGGAGTTCAAGACGCTTTTCCCCGACAACGCGGTCCATTTCTTCGTGAGCTACTACGATTACTACCAGCCCGAAGCCTACGTGCCGCCGACGGACACGTACATAGAGAAAGACTCGTCCATCAATGAAGAGATCGACAAGCTGCGCCTGTCCGCGACAAACGCCCTCTTCGAGAGGGACGACGTGCTGATCGTGGCGAGCGTCTCCTGCATCTACGGCCTGGGGTCGCCGGAAGCCTACTACGGTATGCTCATCTCGCTCCAGGTGGACGATAAGATAGAGAGGGCCGCGCTGCTCGACAAGCTGATAGAGTGCCAGTACGAGCGGAACGATTTCGACTTCTACCGGGGGCGGTTCCGCTTGAGGGGGGAGAACATCGATGTCTTTCCCGCCTACGAGGAAGAGAGGGCCGTACGCATTGTCCTAGACGAAAACAGGGTCACGGCCCTTTTTGCCATCGACCCGCTCTCCGGCAAGGTCGTAGAAAAGCTGACGCGGTGCACGATATACCCTGCTACGCACTATGTCACCGGGAGGGAAAGACTCGACGCGGCCGTCATAACCATCGAAGAGGAGCTCGACCGGCGGCTCAAGGAGTTCAGGGGGGCGGGCAAGCTCCTGGAGGCGCAGCGGCTTGAGGCGAGGACGAAATACGACCTTGAGATGCTGCGTGAGATCGGCTATTGCTCAGGGATAGAGAACTATTCGAGGCACCTTACCGGGAGGAAGCCCGGCGAGGCGCCCCCTACGCTCATGGACTACATACCCCGGAACGCCCTCGTCATGATCGACGAGAGCCACGTGACCGTTCCCCAGATACAGGGCATGTACAGGGGGGACCGCTCGCGCAAGGAGACGCTTGTCGAATACGGCTTCCGCCTCCCCTCGGCCCTCGACAACCGGCCCCTGACCTTCGAGGAGTTCCAGGCTCGGGTCAGCCAGACCGTCTACGTATCGGCTACCCCCGCCACATACGAGCTGGTACGGGCAAAGGGGCACATAGTCGAGCAGATCGTGAGGCCGACTGGGCTGATGGACCCCGCCATCGAGGTGAAGCCCGCCCGCAACCAGGTGGACGCCCTGATCGCGGAGTTGAAGAAGACCGTCGCGAGCCACGAGAGGGTCCTCATCACGACGCTCACGAAGCGGTTCGCGGAGGACCTTGCGGACTTCCTCCTCGACGCGGGCATAAAGGCCAAGTACCTCCACTCGGAGGTCGATACGCTGGAGCGTATCGCCATCGTCCGCGACCTGAGGCTCGGCAAGTTCGATGCGCTCGTCGGCGTCAACCTCCTGAGGGAAGGGCTCGACCTGCCGGAGGTCTCCCTCGTGGCCATCCTCGATGCGGACAAGGAGGGGTTTCTGCGCTCCGAGACCTCGCTTATTCAGACGTGCGGCAGGGCGGCGCGCAACATCAACGGCAGGGTGGTCATGTTCGCCGACCGCGTGACCGATTCGATGAAGCGGACCATCGACGAGACGGCCAGAAGGCGCACCGTCCAGACGGCCTATAACGCAGCCCACGGGATCACCCCCGAAGGCATAAAGAAGTCGATAGTCGATATCCTCTCGTCCATTTACGAGAGGGATTACTATACGGTCGATGCGGACGGCGCCGACGAGCAGGGCGCCGACCCGAAGAAGCTCTCGAAGATGGTGAAAAAGCTGCGCAAAGACATAAACGAAGCGGCCAAAAGGTGGGACTTCGAGAGGGCGGCCCAGCTCCGGGACAGGCTCGTGAGGCTTGAGCAGATGGAGCTTGCGATCTAAGCATGATTAACGACGATTACATCTCCAACCTCCCCGACAGCCCCGGCGTCTACCTCTTCAAGGACGCATCGAAGGAGATCCTTTACGTAGGCAAGGCGAGGAGCCTCAAAGACCGCGTCAAGAGCTACTTCAGCAAGGGCAGGAAGGACAGCAAGACCGAGCGGCTCGTAAGGCGCGTCGAAGACATGTCGTTTGTCCTGACGGGGAACGAAAAAGAGGCGTTTCTCCTCGAAAACAACCTTATTAAAGAGCACCAGCCGAAATACAACGTCGTCCTGAAAGACGACAAGACGTACGTCTCCCTCAAGCTGAGCGTCCAGGACCGGTTCCCTGCCTTGAGCGTCACCAGGACGATCGAGGACGACGGGGCGCTCTATTTCGGGCCGCATCCCCACGCAAAGGACGCCAGGGAGCTTCTCAAGACGGTCCAGTCCCTTTACCCCGTAAGGCGGTGCAGGGACTCCGTTTTCAGCCACAGGACGCGGCCGTGCATCCTGGCGGAGATCGAGAAGTGCCCGGCCCCGTGCGTTGGGAGGATCGACGAAAAGGCGTATCGGGCGATCGTCGATGAGGTGGCCGACCTCCTCCAGGGCAGGAACGACAGGCTGCTGAAGAAGATCGAGGGGGAGATTGAGGAGGCCGCCCGCTCCTGGAATTTCGAGGAGGCCCAGGCAAAGAAGGAGAAGCACGCAGCGATCAAGCGGCTGGTCGAAAAGCAGCACGTCCACGAGCACATGGGGATAAACAGGGACGTATGGGGCATCCTCGAAGAAGAGGGGCGCTTGCGGATGGTGGTCCTCACGTTCAGGAAGGGCGTATTGATCGCAAAGAGGACGTTCAGGCAGTCGTTTGCGCCCCGCCTCGACGACTCGCTCGCGTCGTTCCTATTTCAGTATTACGCTACGAGGCCCATCCCCGACGAGGTCATCCTTTCGGAGGAGATCGAGGACAGGCCGCTCCTCCAGCAGACCCTCCGGGAAAGGAAGAAGGCGCGCGTGCGCATTCTCGGTCCGTCGGACCACGGCGCTGCCGACATGGTCCGGCTGGCAGTCGAGAACCTCCACGAGATAGAGACCGCGCCCCTCGACGAGTCCTTCAGGAAGACGCTGCATCTGGAAAAAGCGCCGAAAAGGATAGAGGTCTACGACATATCGCATATCCACGGGCAGCAGCCCTCCGGCATCATGGTCGTCTTCGAGGACTTCAAGGCCAAAAAAGATGCGTACAGGGTCTTCCACATACGGGAGGCTGCGGCCGAGGACGACGTCGCGATGATCGGGGAGGTGGTGAGGCGCCGCCTAGGCGACGAGGCCAGCGGTCCGCTGCCGGACCTCATGGTGATCGACGGCGGGAAGGCGCAGTTGGCTGCCGCCCTCGCCCTCATAAAGGGTGGGAAGCACGCCATCGACGCCGTGAGCATCGCCAAAGGCGAGAGGCGGAGGAGGATGGAGGATTTCCTTTACCTGCCTTTCAGGAAGAACCCCTTGCTCCTCCCGAAGTCTTCGCCCGTCTTTAAAGAGGTGGTGCGGATGAGGGACGAGGCGCACCGCTTTGCCATAGCCTCCCACAAGAGATGGAAGAGGCGGGAAGACCTGGCCTCGCGCCTTGAGGCGGTGGCCGGGGTGGGCAGGAAGCGGGCGATGGCGCTACTCAAGGCGTTCCCTTCGCTGGAAGAGATGAGGACTGCGGGAGTCACGGGCATCGCGGCGGTGAGGGGCCTCAACAGGGGCGTGGCGGAGGAGATACTGAGGGTGATGGGGGAGTGACTGGCGGGCTGGCGAGGGCACGGGAGCGGCTACTGCGAAAGCGAAATGCGGAATACTCCCGGCGGCTGGACTCGCGCCTCTGGCAGAATTGCGCCATGCAGCGCCCTGCTCGCCGTGTGGCCTCCGATGTACGTATGTACGATCTCCGGCCGACACGTCTCACAGTGCATCTGCCTATCATCGATTCCTGGAGGCGCTCGTCCACGCCGCAACCGCCGCGATCGTATAAAGCGCATCCATAAGGCGGCGGTAAGAGCGGGCTGTACCGTATCCATGGTGTGGCATATTATATAAATGTAATAGTTCGAATTTTACCTATCGGATAGTGTCCGGTCATCTAAGACCTGCTTCCTGTTATCCACATTTCTGTTTTTTCTTGTTGAACCGCGATCTTATAACTGGTAATGTGGTAGAAATAGAGCTTCGAACCCACGCAAACGCTAGAGTACTTATGAATCGTGCGGACGATTACAGACGCAGAATGGACAGTAGAGAATGAGTGGCAAAACAGGCGTCATCGCAATCCGTTACCTTGTCATCGTGATTCCGTTACTACTGTTTAGTTATGCACCAGTCTCTGCTGAAATAAAGACCTTTGAAAAAGAATATACCTATCAGGCAAGCGAGCTAGACAGTAAATCAACGTGCAGAACCTTGGCCCTTGAGCAGGCCAAACGCATGCTACTTGAAGAGCTTGGGGTTTTTCTTACCAGCCAGACAGAGGTGAAAGGTTCAGCCCTTACGAAAGACCAAATCACTACGATCACCGCTGGCATTGTATCGGCGGAAATCGTGGATGAAAGATGGGACGGCCATGTATATTGGCTCAGAGCCAAGATAGCCGCTGACCCCGTAGTGGTCAACCAGGCTATCGAGGTAATAAGAAGCGACACGAAGAAAACATCCGAGCTTGAGGCCGCTCAAAAACGGATAGAAACACTCACCAAGGAGCTTGAGGCGGTCAAAAGCGACTTGGGCAGTACACCTCAAGAGCGTCAAAAGCGATATACCAAGATCGTTAATCAAAAACAGGCCACCGACTGGATGATAAAGTTCGTCAAAACTTTTGACGATAAGAAAAGCTTTGCAGAGAATAAGGATGCTCTCGATGCGGTTAATCATGCAATCGAGATAGACCCCGAATATTCAGTACCCTACCTGATGCGGGCGTATCTTTACGGCGAAATCGCAAGGGACTACCAGAAAGGCATTGATGACATTACCAAAGCAATCAAGTACCATCGGCCCGGACAAAATACTCCCTTTGAAAACACATCGGGGCACTATGAATTTCGTGCATTGCTTTATAAGAGAATGAATAGGCTTCCACAGGCCGTGTATGACCTGATGACGGCATTAGAGATGGACCCGGAAACGATACATACCATACTGAAACCTGGTGGGATGTGGAAAGCTTCCGACATAGAAATGCTCGTGAAGAAATACCCAGCCGATTATAGGGTGTACGTTTTTCGGGGCAGATTCAACAGTGATTTTATCAGTCGGTCAGATAATCCCAAAGCCTACGATCAGGCAATTGCCGACCTGAAAAAGGCCTTAACGATGAGGGGTGGGAGCAAAACTCCGGTAATATATTCGCTATTAATGGATGCCTACGGTGAAAAGGCGCGAGATTTCGATGTGCGGCACTTCAATGAGATTGATCCCGTCAATCATCAGAACATTGTCGATACAGCCACAAGGGGCCTTAAGGTACGTAAGGACAAAGTATGGCGAGAGCGTTTTCTGGCCGCCAGAGCCGAAGAATATTTGACCATGAAGAAATATAAGCTTGCTATAGCAGATTATGATGAACAGATTTCGATAAACCCCGATTACCCTGGCACGTATCATGATCGGGCGATTGCCTATAAAGAGTTGGGGCAATACGACCAGGCGATTAAAGATTTGACAAAAGCAATAGAGTTAAAGCATCCGACGTTTCTTGATTGGCCCAGGTCTGCGTATGAGATTCGGGCACACGTCTACGAGGCAATTGGGAAATACGAGCTTGCAGTAAACGATTATACCAGGGCATTTGATGTCTGGGAGAAGGCATTCGGTGCAGCACTGAAAGAGTATAATATGGGTAGTTTCATAGCGTATGAGATGTTGGAGAAGCGAGGAACGGCATATAGAAAAATAGGCAACCATCAGCACGCGATTGCAGACTACTTGGCGGCGATTGATTGCTTAACAACCGATCCCCCTTCGATGATTTACGAAGAGCTCGGAGATACTTACGTAGAACTCAAGCAGCCAGAGGATGCCCTTAAAGCCTACGGTAAAGCTATCGAGACGAACGCAAGAAATAATAACAAGGACACCAAATGGGAAAAGTCCGATACGCTGGCAAGCGAGTATTTTGCAAAAGTGGCAGAAGTCTATGCCGGTCTTCAAAAATTCGATTTAGCTGTTGATTCCTATAACAAGGCTCTCAATGCCGTTGATAATTTGCCCCCTTATAAGGGAAAGCTGTACCAGGATATGGGAATTCTGTACAGGAGCCTTGGCATCAACCAAGAGGCGATTAAGATGCTATCCCTCGCCGTTAGGTATCTTCCGCTTGTTGGCGAAGACCCTGTGTTCGCGTACTCAGAGCTTGGAAATGCGTACTCTGATACCGGAGACCATACCGAAGCTCTTCGAGTTTTCACAGAGATAACAAAACTTTACCCGAACTGGATGGGTGGTTACGCACGACGTGGTTCGGAGTACTATAATCTCAAGGATTATGATAAGGCTATCATTGACTTCGGGAAAGCCATCGACCTCATGCCTACGAATCAGTTCCTTTATTATTATCGTGGAATTGCCTTGATGAATAGCGGTAAATTCAAGCAAGGACTTGATGACATGAAGATTGCTGGCCGCTTAGGAAATCAAGAAGCGCAGACCCTTCTAAAGCAACAAGGGATTGATTGGTAGAGAAAACGAAAGCATGCGACGTAGGGGCGTTGTTTCATTCGTTACGTTGCTGTTGCAAAATAGCGCTTTGGTGCGGCAATCCTTACCTTAGACTACCGAGCCGATTTAACCACTTGCAGGTGTTATCAGTACCCACTCCGGGTTGCTCTTCCAACGTCCGCAATGTCGAGTTCTAGCTTTAGAGCTTATCCGTAATTAACTTGATTTAAATTCATAGCCATACTACACTTTAGCGAGGAGGTGGGTATGGCAAAGATCCGCTCATGGGAAGTGTCCGACGAGTTCTGGAAACGTGTCGCACCTTTTATTCCGAAACGGGAGCGAGAATCTGGTAAGGCATTCAAAAGGAAGCCCGGCGGCGGCCGTAAAGCTATGTCCCAGCGGCGCGTATTCGAAGGCATCGTCTTTGTGCTGAGAACCGGATGCCAGTGGAAGTCACTGCCCAGAGAACGGTTCGGAAGCGCAAGCTCCATACACAAGTACTTCCGGCAATGGCTGAAGGGAGGTTTCTTCCTTGCCCTCTGGCGCGCCGGTCTCGCCGAGTACGATGATATGGAGGGGATCGCCTGGAAGTGGCAGAGCATGGATGGGGCCATCATCAAAGCGCCTCTGGCGCAAGAGGCAGCCGGTCCGAACCCGACAGACAGGGGGAAAAAAAGGAAGCAAGAGACACCTCCTGGTGGACGGACGTGGCGTCCCGCTGTCGCTGATCGTAACAGGGGCCAATCGACATGACGCAAGCCAGCTTACCGCAGTGCTCGATGCCGTCGTTATTCCCCTTCCGAAGAGACAACGATTCTTATACGCAGATAAGGGATACGATGGCGAACAGGCTCGCGAGCAGATCCGCATCAGGGGCTACGCTCCGAGGGTCTCACGAAAGAAGCGTAAACGCGGGCGTCCTCCCAAGAACCGGCGTTGGGTTGTGGAAGCGGCGCACTCCTGGTTCAACAGGTTTCGTAAGCTTCTGGTCAGATATGAGAAGATGTCCGAAAGCTACGAAGCTCTTGTTCATCTCGCGGCTGCGATTATTTGCTGGAGGAAGGTTGTTGCTATTTACGGATAAGTCCTTAATACGCCACGCCATAGCTACAGTACAGCCCGCTCTTACCGCCGCCTTCCATTATGCTCTTTATTCCGTTAGCGGCGGTTGCGGCTTGGGGCGGGCCTTGGCTTACAGTGAGCTAGAGTACGGGTCAGGGCAAACGCATTTGGACTATACCCTGTCACTGGACGGAACCTTCAAGTATCTTGCCAAGATAGTCCATGTCCCAGCCGGCCCTGAGCCGCTTGGTCTTGATGCTCCTTCTCTTTGAGTTTTCTTGTCTTAAGAGATTGAGCGCCATATGTCTCAGGACGGCGAAGTTCGCCGGAGCGTGATCTTTCCGTATTCGGCATTCGTCTTCACGGAAGGCGATGTCGAGCACCCAATGAAGGCTGTTCTCAATACCCCAATGGCCTCGTACTGCCAGAGCAACATGTTCGGCGTCGCTTTTCAGGCTTGTCACGTAGTAGCTCGTCTCCGTACTTGTTTCGCCGTTTATCAACCGTTCTCTCTGCGCCATGACGATGGATGAGAGGTTTTTCCAGAGAGCCTTGTCGGGCAGCCAGTCGACGTCGGAGACGGTCCAATAACGCCTAGTCTCAATCCTCCCGTGATCCCCGTCGACGGTCTCATGATAATCATAGTCGACGTCTTTGAACCTTGATCTCAGGCAATCTTCGAAGTAGAACTTCACGTCCTCATGGAGCGCTCCCTGGTTCCCTTTCAGGCCAAGGACATAATCTGCGCCTTTGTCGACGATCGTTTTGACGATCTCCTTCTGACATCCCATGGCGTCAATAGTTACGATGCAGCCCTCAAGCTCCAGGACCGAAAGCAGTTCCGGGATGGCGGTGATCTCGTTCGACTTCTCCTTGGTTTTTATCTGACCCAGGACCATCCTGTTCTCAAGCGCCCAGGCGCTCACCATATGAATGGGAGATTTGTCCTTCTTGTAGGATCGGCGCAACGTTTTGCCGTCAATGGCGATAATGCCTTTCGTGGCCGACCGTATGGCCTCCGCCCATCTGAGAAAGGCCCGCTGGAACTCTTTCGGGTCCATGCTTGCAAAGATGCGGGCAAAAGTGTCATGGGCGGGAATGCCGTGAGGGAGTTCCAGGAAAGTCCCGAACCACTCCGCCTTCGCCTGGCCGAACTCCTCAATCTCCTCCCAGGTGTCGGCCCCGCAGATTGCCGCGCATAAAGCAATCGTGATCACATCAATGAGCTTATGTCGCTTATTTGACTCCCGTGGTTCGGTAAGATCAGAAAAGAAGTCCCTGATCGAGTTCCCTTTATCCATGCATGCCTCCACCTGATAACGTTAATAGTTTCAGGTAGATAGCATATATATTACCAAAAGTCTAGAAATTTCTGCCAGTTCAGCTAGATTCCAAATGCGTTTGCCCTGGAGTACGGGTATGAAGACTCGATCTTACTATGAAAGCGTGCGTTGGCGAGCCCGGGGAGCGCCTCCAGGAATCGATGATAGGCAGATGCACTGTGAGACGTGTCGGCCGGAGATCGTACATAGGTACATCGGAGGCCACACGGCGAGCAGGGCGCGGCATGGCGCGATTCCGCCAGAGGCGCGAGTCCAGCCGCCAGAAGTCCGACGCATTTAGCTGTTGCACCCGCCTCGTCCACCCACCGATAGCTCACATTTGACACCGCAAAACTGCACATGATAGCCTAACGCAATGCGGAAAGCAGTGGAGATAATCCTGCGCAGATACCCTGGGTTATGCGGTGCGGCCATCAAGCTCTGGAATCGCGGCGCAGGCAGCCGGTGCACATACGTTACGTCCGGTCCGAGCGCCCAGACGACATGCGATATCTTCAAGGGAGAGTGGTACAGCAAGCTCCCAGTTGACGCGGTGACGGGGAGCGCGGATTTGTTCGACGACGCCCGTCTCAAGTGGCTGGGGGAAGAGGTCGGGATCGCAGGGAAAAGCGTCATCGAGCTTGGGCCGCTGGAAGGCGCGCATTCTTACATGCTCGAACAGATGGGGGCCGAGAAGGTAACGGCCGTGGAAGCGAACAGCCAGGCCTACCTGAAATGCCTGATTACGAAGGAATTGCTGCGGCTTCAGAGGGTCGATTTCATCCTTGCGGACTTCATGGAGTATCTGAGGCAGACCGACCTTGTCTTCGATATCGCGGTAGCCTGCGGGGTGCTTTACCACATGACCGACCCGGTCGAGCTTATCTCGTTGCTCGCGAAGCGGTGTCGCGGGCATCTGCTTTTGTGGACGCACTACTTCGACGGCGCGGTCCTGCGCAAGGACCCTGCCTTCAAGCTGCGTTTCACGAAGGAGACATCCGCGAGGCGTGAGGGGTTCGAGCACGTCCTGCACAGGAGCAATTACGTGCACTCGGACAAATGGTCCGGCTTCTGCGGGGGGAGCGCTGCATACGCCAACTGGCTGAGCAGGGAAGATATACTCAACTGCCTGACCCATTTCGGCTTTGAGGACATCAAGATACGCTTCGACGATCCGCATCCGAACGGGCCTGCCTTTGCGCTGATCGCCGGAAAGAAGTGATATCTTTAGCCGCGTGAACCATTACCGCGCCCCCACTCTAGTTAATATGGGCGGCTTTGTTAATAACCTCTTCCGCCCACTGATTGAGACTCTTTCCCGCACTTTTTGCCGTTGCAAGCGCCCTGGCATGAACCTCTGGAGAAACGCGCAGCATCATCTTTCCTGAAGCTGCCTTTAATGGCTTACGGCCCGTCGCCGCACAATCCGCCAAGTAATGTTCCATGGCAGCCTGAAAGTCGGCCCTGAGTTCTTCTACGGTTTCTCCATGAAACGTGATGCTATCTGCGATCCCAATGACCTTCCCGGTAAAAACACTGTCCCTTTCATCAAATTCGATCCGGGCCGTATATCCTTTATAGGTCATTACATTCTTCATAGTGACACCTCCAATACCTTAAGCCATTCCCGCAGGTCTTCGACCTGATACTTTTTAGCTTCCTTGCCCGGGTGGGGCCGATGAAGGTACTGTCGACTTCCTTTAAGCTCAAAAACGACACGAGAGCCCGCTCCTTCCCGAACATCTCCGCCAAGAGCAGTCACCAGCGCCTCAATGTCGGAGAACAGAATGTTTCCCCGCGTGGGAACAGCAAAGATGGCTTCAAGAACCTGCCGGTGCTTCGCCCTCATGTTTTATGATAGCACAAGATGCTATCATCTGCAAGCAATCTCATGGCCAAAGCCGGAGTGCCGGCGCTATCGCCTGTACAACCATTGAATGCGCAGCATCCTTCCGTGTGACAAGGGGTCGCCCGCATTTGCCGCGAAATTAACCCGGCTCCCTAAAAATCATCTTTGTAATTGCCCGTTTAATTTGTATAATCTTTAACGTCACCAATGGGAGACTCCTTCACCATACACGATCTGCCCAGGGCCGAACGGCCGCGCGAGCGTTTGTCCGCCCTCGGCCCCGAGGCCCTTTCCGGCCAGGAGCTGCTGGCCCTCATCATAGGAAGGGGCATTCCCGGCCAATCTGCGGTCCGTATCGCCCAGGAGGTGCTGACTACCTTCGGCAACCTCAACGCCGTCAGCCGGGCGACGGTCGAGGAATTGTCGCGGGTCAAGGGCATAGGTCTCGCCAAGGCCGCCCAGATCAAGGCGGCCTTCGAGGCTCGGCAGGCGGCAGGACCTGGCCCCCGACGTCGGGCAGTACAGCATAAGCGACCCGTCCGGGCTGGTGAAAGCGATCCGTAAAGGCATCCAGGATAAGGCAAAGGAGCATTTCAAGCTCGTTCTCCTCAATACGAGGAACAGGATCATAGGCATATCGACCATATCCGTGGGGACGTTGAATTCGAGCCTAGTCCACCCCAGGGAGGTCTTCAAGGACGCGCTGGCGCACAGCGCGTCTTCGATCATACTCGCCCACAACCACCCCTCGGACGACCCGGAGCCGTCCGACGACGACATCGCCATAACCCGCAGGCTGGCCGACGCGGGCCGCCTCATGGGCATAGAAGTGCTCGACCATATCATCATAACCCGCCACGGCCACACGAGCCTCAAGGAGAAGGGCCTGCTGTGACCCGGGCTTAAAGGGGAAGAAGGCAAGCGCATGAATGCGGTAAATATCGTCTGCAAGAGGAAGAAAGGGGCGGCCCTGGCAGTCGCCAAAGGGATCATCGAGCGGTACGGGTCATCCGTCCGTATCGCCCTCGACGAGGATTCCGCCTCGAACCTCGGCCGCAAGGAGGCGTTCGAGCTTGAGCACGTTGCGGACGCCGCAGACCTTATAGTAGTTTTGGGCGGCGACGGCACGCTGCTTTCCGTCGCCAGGCAGATAAGGGGTGCAGGGGTGCCCATCCTGGGGGTGAACCTTGGGGGCCTCGGCTTTTTGACGGAGATATCCCTTGAGGAGCTGCCCGACATGCTCCCCCGCGTCCTGGCCGGCGACTACGAGACATCGACCAGGTCGATGCTCGACGTAACGGTCAGGAGACAGGAAGAGGAGATATTCACCCTTTCGCTGCTCAACGACGCGGTCATGGCCAAAGACGCCCTCGCCCGCATCATCAGCATCGAGACATACGTAGACAACGACTACCTGACCACCTTCAGGGGCGACGGCCTCATCGTCTCGACGCCCACCGGCTCGACGGGCTATTCCCTCGCCGCGGGCGGCCCCGTCCTCTATCCTTCCCTGGAGCATGTGGTGCTCACGCCCATCTGCCCCCACACGCTGACGAACCGCCCCATCATCCTCCCGAAGGAGATGACGATACGGGCGAGGCTGCTTTCGCCGGACGAAAAGGTGATATTGACCCTCGACGGCCAGGTGGGGCTGCCCCTCCGATACCTCGACGAGGTGGTGATGAAAAAATCGGCCTTCTCCGTTTCTTTGATAAAATCGGCGACCAACGGCTATTTCGAGGTCCTGCGGACCAAGCTGAAGTGGGGTGAAAGGTAGATGCTCGCTTTCCTGCGCGTTTCGGGCTTTGCCATCATCGACAAGCTCGACGTGGAGTTCAAGGAAGGGCTCAACGTGATAACGGGCGAGACGGGCGCGGGGAAATCGATCATCATCAACGCCCTCTCTTCCCTCCTCAACGCGAAGGCGCCGGCAGACGCGGTGCGCGGGGCGGCCGAGCACGCAGAGGTGGTGGGCCATTGCTTCAAGGACGGCGAGGAGTATATTTTGAGAAGGATCATAGGCAGCCAGGGCCGCTCGCGGGCCTTCGTCAACGACAGCCCCGTGACGTTCAGGAGGCTTGAAGAGGTCGGGGACCTGCTCATCCACGTGTACGGCCAGAACGAGTCGCAGCAGCTCCTCGGAAAGGAGAACTATATCTCCATAATCGACCGTTTCCTGGGACTTGAGGCCCAAACGGAGGAGCTTTCCGCGAAGGTGAGGCGCCTCGACGAGGTCAGCCGGGACCTGGAGGCCAAGAAAAAGACCGCGGAGGGCCAGGCCAACGAGGCCGAGCTTCTCGCCTATCAGATAAGGGAGATCGAGGAGGCCCGCATCGGCGAAGGCGAGGAAGAGGCCGTCAGGGAGAGGCTCAAGGTGCTCAAGGACGCGGCGCGGATAAGGGGCGGCATCGAAGCCGTCGAGAAAGGGCTTTACGAGGACGAGCAGTCCGTATATGCGACCGTCTCGGCGCTATCCGCGCAGCTTCGGCCGTTTTCGGGCATCGGGTGGGTTGCGGCGATCAAGGAGAAGCTCGACGGGCTTTCCTTCGACGTAGAGGACGTGATCGCATCGATCAGGGAGAAGGCGAAGTCCCTCGATTACGAGCCGGGCGAATTGGAGGCGCTGGAGGAGCGTCTCTCGACCATCGTGAGGCTCAAGGAGAAATACGCGAAGACCTACGGCAGCATACAGGAGTTCGAAGAGAGGGCGCACAAGCGCCTAGACGAGCTTCAGCATTTGAAGACGGACGTTGCGGGGCTTGAGTCCGAAAGGGCCGAGCTGTCGGCGCAGGTCGAAGAGATGGCGGGCGCCCTCTCCGCGTCGAGGAGGGGAGGCACGGGCAGGATAGAAAAACTCGTAATGGATGAGCTTGCGCTTCTCTCCATGAAGGGCGTGCGGTTCAGGATAGAGATCGCGGACCGGGGGTCGATAGGCGAAGACGGCAGGGATGAGGTCGAGTTCATGCTCTCTACGAACCCGGGCGAGCCTCTGAGACCCCTTCGCAGGGTCGCTTCGGGCGGCGAGCTTTCGAGGATCATGCTGGCCGTCAAGAAGATCACGGGGGCGGCGGAGGACAGGACGCTCGTCTTCGACGAGATCGACTCAGGGATAGGCGGCAGGGTCGCCGAGGTTGTAGGCAGGCGGCTCCGGGAGCTCTCGGGGAGGCACCAGATCATCTGCATCACGCACCTGCCCCAGATAGCGGTTTACGGCCACCACCATTTTCTGGTCGAGAAGGACCAGGGCGATGCCTCGACCCGCACGTCCATCAGGGAGCTGGCCGGGCGCGAGCGGACGGCGGAAGTGGCGAGGATGCTGGGGGGCATAACGATCACGCAGAAGACGCTCGGACAGGCAGAGGAGATGCTCGAACATGCTCAGAAAAGCGCGTCTTAAGGACATACCGCATATCCACAGGCTGGTCAACGCGTGCGCGGGCAAAGGCGAGATGCTGCCCCGCCCGCTGGCCGAGCTTTACGACAACATGCGCGACTACGTTGTTTACGAGGACGGGGAAACGGGCGAGGTCCAGGGCGCCTGCGCGCTCCACATATGCTGGGAGGACCTCGCCGAGATAAGGTCGCTCTGCGTAATGGAGCACGCCAGGCGCAAGGGCCTGGGCGGAGAGCCTCGTAAGGACATGCATCGACGAGGCGGGCCGGCTCGAAGTAAAAAGGCTCTTCGTGCTCACATATCGCTCTGAATTCTTCGGGCGCTTCGGCTTCGAGGAGGTGGAGAAGACGGAGCTGCCCCAGAAAATCTGGACGGACTGCGTCAATTGCCCCAAATTCCCCCTCTGCGACGAAGTGGCTATGATCGCCCGCCTGCCCTGAAGGGCGGCGCATCTACCACCAGGAGGCTTAACATGGAGGCTCAGTTCTGGACGCATCGATTGGGGAACATCCTTGAGGACTGGGAGCTCTGTTTCATAATGGAGCGCGCCAAAAGGTTCGAAGCAGCCGACGGCGAGATCCTCACGATGGAGGTGAAAGAGGAGGAGGGGATCGCCCTGCGGGGCGTCAAGGACGGCAGGATGTGCTTCTCCTATACCTTCGAGAAGGGCGAGGAAGCGGCCTCCAGGCTCGTCGGGAACGTGACCGAGCTTATGCCTTTTCTAGAGGCCGACGCCTGCAATGCGCTGCCCGGCGGGTTTGCGGCCTATCCGGGTCTTGACCTTTACGACGCAGCCGGCCTCGGCGCAGCAGATGAAGTGAAGACCGGCGCGCTTCTGGAGATGGAGTCGACCATCCGCTCGGCAGACAGGCGGATCGTGAAGACGAGGAACTGCGAGCTTTCCGAGACGGAGGTCCGCGTAAGGATCGTCAACTCCCACGGCCTCGCGGCGGAGGCAAAGAAGACCGTCTATTCCCTGGGCGCTCTGGCCGTCGCGCAGGAGGGGGAGGACGAGGTCTCATGGTACGACTGGGCTTGGTCGTTCCAGTTGGGAGGGCTGGACGGGCGCAGGCTGGGCGCGCGGATAGCCGGGAAAGCAGTCTCCTTCCTCGGCGGCGAGGTACTGGAGACGGGCGTCTATGATGGGCTTCTGACGCCTGCGTGCGCCTGCCAGGTGCTTGAAATCCTTGCCCCTTCCTTCCTTTCGGAAAACTTGTACAAGAAGAAGACGCGCCTCGCGGATAAGGCCGGTGCACAGTGCTTTTCCGATCTTTTGACCATCGTCGATTCGGGCGCCAGGGGGGCGGGCGCGTTCCCCTTCGACGGCGAGGGCGTGCCGTCGCGGGAGAACGTGCTCGTAGATAAAGGCGTCTTCCAGGGCTTCCTCTATGACACCTGCTACGGGAAGAGGCTCGGCAAGGCGTCTACGGGCAGCGCAGTGCGGGCGGGCGTGAAGGAGCCGCCCAGGTGCGGGACGAGGGGCCTTTTCATCGAGGCCGGCGGGACGCAAGGCCCGGACGCGCAAGAGGGCGGGATCGTTGTCGAGGAGCTTATGGGCGCCCATACGGCGAACGGGGTGACGGGTGATTTTTCCGTGGGCGCCGTAGGCAGCCGCAGGATAGGACAAGCATGGGCGCCCTTCAAGGGCGTCATCCTTTCCGGCAACCTCTTCGATCTCCTGAGCCGGGTAAAGGCGGTAGGGAAAGACCTTACCTTCTACGGCACATACGGGTCCCCGACGCTCTTCGTCGAAGGGCTCAAGATAAGCGGGAAGTAGGAGGCAGGAGAAAGGCTTGATAGGCGACAAGCCAAGGAACCGCGCCATTATCCCTATCCTTCTGGTGGGACTTGCCCTGCGCCTCTACGTCGCGGCAACTGCCGCCGCCATCGAGCTCGACGGGATCGGTTATGCGACGATGGCCGACGACTTCGCCGGGGGGCATTTCAGCCGGGCCATGGAAAGCGTTTTCCCGCCCGTCTATCCGCTGTTTATTGCCCTCTTCCATCTCGCGATACCCGACGTCGAGGTAGCCGGACGCCTGGTTTCCCTCGCGTTCGGCGTCCTTCTGATCTATCTGTCGTTCCTTTTTGCCAGGAGGTTTTTCCGGGACGAGGGTAAGGCCCTCTGGGTGGCCCTGCTCGTTGCCCTTCACCCGTACCTGGTGCGGTACTCCGGGGCCGTCCTGTCGGAGGCGTGCGCCTCCTTCCTCTTCAGCGCCACGGTCTTCTCCTTTTACATGGCATGGCAGGAGAAAAGGCGCCGCTTCATAGGCATATCGGGTCTCTGCCTCGCCCTGACGTACCTGACCCGGCCCGAATACCTGGTCTTCTACGCCCCTTTTATCGCGTGCCTGCTGGCAAGGAGACGATTTCTCGACAGCCTCCTTTTCTTTCTGCCCTTCCTTCTCCTCGGCTCTCTCTACATGGGCTGCCTGTGGTGGCAGACGGGCGTCTGGACGATAAGCAGGAAGGCGATGCTCTGGCCGTTCGTACCCCTTCGGGTCGTCTTAGGCAATATCCCGCTCGTTGCCTACGAATTCTTTATCGCCCTATTCCCGCTCTTCTTTTTGCTGGCGGTCCTCGGATATACGGGCATCAAAAAGCCCTACAGGCGCCTCGTCCTGCTCCTGGCGGCATGTCACATAGCGAGCCTCTCCTTTGTCGGCCATGCGACGCAGCGGTACTCCGTAGAGTTTGTCCCCGCCTGCATGATCCTCGCTGTCGAAGGCATATACGCAGCGGGCGGCTATATCGAAAGGCGCTTCCCCGGCCGGGCCTGGATGCAATACGCCATGGTCGCGATCATACTGGGCGCCGGGGTCTACCAGTCCTTCACGCCGTTCCACTACGAGCGCATGCTTCACAAGAGGGCGGGTCTTTTCCTGCTCAGCTACGACCCGGGCAGCGTTGTGGCCTCCAGGCTCCCCCTCGTCGCCTTTTACGAAAAAGGCAGGCCGGTGGATCTTTTGTCTGCGATGTCGGGGGACAACACGGAGGCCCGCTTCAAAAAGGTCGTATCGGAGAAAAAGGTGCGATACCTCGTCTTCGATGAAAAGGTGGAGCTGGAGCTGCCGTTTTTGAAGGATTACCTGTCGCGGGCGACCCCTGTCTATGCGGCGCGCTCCAAAGGGACGTTCGTCCGCGTCTACAGGATGTGACATGGGCGATCTGGTCTCTGTGGTCGTCCTCAACTGGAACGGCCGCGATTACGTCCTCCCGTGCCTCGACAGCCTCTGCGCCCAGGACTATCCCAACCTGGAGATCATCGTCGTCGATAACGGGTCGAGCGACGGCTCCGTCGATCTTATAAAGAGACGCTATCCGCAAATAGGCGTTATAGAGAACGGCGCAAACCTCGGCTTCGCAGCAGGCAACAACGTGGGCATCCGCGCCGCCGCCGGCGACTGCGTGGTGATCCTCAACCCGGACACCGAGCTTGCGGCCGGGGCGGTCAGCGCGATGCGGCGGGCGATCGGGAAAGACAGGCGGTACGGGGCGTGCGCCTCGAAGATACTTTTGAAATTCGAGCCGGACCTTCTCGACGCCGCCGGGATCGTGGTATGCCCCGACGGGCTTTCTATAGGGCGGGGGAGGCTTGAGGCGGGTGCGCGCTATGACGCCGAAGAAGAGGTTTTTTTCGGGAGCGGCTGCTGCGTCATGTGCAGGAGGGAGATGCTTGAGGACATAAAGGTAGGGGACGACTATTTCGACGAGTCGTTCTTCATGTACGCCGACGACACGGACCTGGGCTGGCGGGCTTCCTTGAGGGGATGGAGGTGCATCTATGCGCCGGACGCCCTCGTCTATCACCTCCATTCGGCTTCATCGGAGGGCTATTCGCCGCTCAAGGCTTTCCTGGTGGAGAGGAACAGGATTTGGCTCCAGGCGAAGTACTTCCCCTTTTTAACGATATGCCGTGGGCAGGTCTTCACCGCCCTGCGCTATTTTTTCCAGGCATACGGGGCGCTCGCGGGCAGGGGTGCGCCCGGCGCCTTCTCGAAGGAGCATTCGAGGGGCGAGCTGGCAGCGATATTGCTCAAGGCGTGGGCCTCAGGCCTAGCGGGCCTGCCTGCCGTATGGAAGAAGCGACGGGTTATTCAGGAAAGAAGGAAGATAGGGCGGAGGGAGATATCCGGGCTGCTGAAAAAGTACGGGGTGGGTGCGCGGGAGATCGCGCTCATGCGGTAGGGGTCAGACGGGGAGGGCGTGGGGGGCAGGGAGTGCAGCGGCACGAGGCCCGGACGGCTCAAAGTCGTACGTCTTGAGGCGATGGCCTCGTCGATGCGCCGTTTTGCGCAACTCATCCCTTGCCTTCTCCATTTTCAAAATATTCGATGGTCTCTGCAAGCCCCTTATGGGAGCCTATCTCATAGAACCGCTCGAAGACCTCAAAGCCCGCAAGCAATCCCCTGACCGAAAGGTCGTGGTAGATGTCCGCCAGGTCGAGAGGGCCGTCGGCCGCGTTTTCGAGGAGCGGGGCGGAGAGCACGCCGAGGCCGTAGTCGATGTGCGCCATTTCCGGTCCGGGCGCCTTCTTGTTGTATTCGATTATGACGCCGTCGCGGAACGATACGTTGCTCTTGTCCCACCGGTTGTCGTTCCTCAATACGGTCATCAAGGCAGGCATCCCGCTTGCGAAGAAGCCCTCCTCGACGGCCCGAAAGTCGATTGGCAGGTAAGAATCCCCGTAAAAGACGAAAAACTGCCCGCCCAAAAGCGGCAAGGCCCGCTTCAGAGCGCCTCCCGTGCCCAAAAGGCGCGGGCCGTCCCACGAATAGCGCACATCGAAACCGAAGGGCGCGCCGTCGCCCACAAGGGCCTCGACCTGCTCGCCCAGATGGGCCAGGCAGAGCACCACGCGGGTAATGCCTTGACGCCGCAAGTATTCGAGTTGGCGCGCTATAAAAGGCTTGCCCGCTACATCGACGAGCGCCTTCGGGATGGTCTCCGTTATCGGCCGTAGGCGGGTCGAAAGGCCCCCTGCAAGGATTGCTACGGGCAGGCTCACGAAAGCACCACCTTGGTCCCCTCGAAATCGAAGGCGAAGCGCACCTCTTCGAGCCCTGCCTTTGCCATAGCGTGGCGGAGCCTGTTGCGGTCCGCCGCGTAGAACATGAGAAACCCGCCGCCGCCAGCCCCCACGAGCTTGCCGCCAAGGGCGCCGTTCTTCATTCCGATCTCGTACCACTCGTCGATCACGGGGTTGCTCATGCCGTCCGAGCGCCGCTTCTTGTGCTCCCAGTGCCGGTGCATCAACTCGCCGAACCTCGCCGTGTTGCCCGCCTCCAGCGCGTCCTTGCTGAGACGCCCGATCTCCTTGACGAAATGGAGGTTTGCGAGCATTCCATCGTCACTGCCCCTGGTGCGTTTATCCTGGTCCGCGAGGATGCTGCCTGCATTGCGGGAATAGCCGGTGAAGAACAGCAGGATGTTGTCTTCGAGGTCGAAGAGGGTATCCATCGATACCTTAAGCGGCTCGGCAGTCACGCTGCCGTCTTTGTTGAAGGTGAAGCATGTCAGGCCGCCGTAAGCGGCGATATATTGGTCCTGCTTGCCGACCGGCTCGCCAAGCCGCTCGATCTCTATCCGGCAAGCCATCTCCGCCAGCTCCTGGGGGTGGATCAACTGGCGGCGATGGGCGTATAACGCCTTGAGGAGGGCAGTCGTAAAACTGCCGGACGACCCCAGGCCGGTCCCGGCCGGGATATCGGCCAGGGTGGTTATCTCGATCTGCGGCGTGCGCAGGTTCTGCATCGACAGCGCCTCGCGGATGATCCTGTGGCGCACTTCACCGACGGAGCTCACGTGCTCCAGCTCCGAATATTTCAGGTAGACGCCTTCCGTGAAGGGCCGCGTCACCGTCACGTAAACGTACTTGTCAATCGCGGCGGCTATCAGGAACCCGCCGTAATCGCGGTAGTAGGAAGGCAGGTCGGTGCCGCCCCCACCCATGGTAATGCGCAACGGACTACGCGCGATAATCATAGCCGCACTCTCCACAAATTTTTTCGACTATTCTCAATACTTCATAGGCATCATTCAAACCCGGTGAAGGCTCCCGGTCCAGCCGGATGTCCTCGTAGAACTCCGCCAGCTCAGAGGCCCAGGAGTCATCCGCCATCGGGTACTCCCAGGTCGTAGTCTCCGGAGGTCCCATTTCCGGCGGCATTTTATAATAGGTGAGACGTTCAACCCCGTAACTCCCTCCCAGCCCCGAAATATCCAGCTTGCCGTTGCGGCCGTAGATTTCCATTGAAAACAGGTTCTTCCACTCGGTGCAACTGGCATGGAGAAACGCAACCTGGCGCCTCGATGTCTTCAATAGCATGAAACCGTTGTCGTCCACCGGCATGTCCCAGTAGTAGGTATGGGCAAAACCCTGGACTTCAGTGAATTCCCCAAGGAACCAGCGTGAAAGATCTATAAGGTGTGGGCCCTGG
Source organism: uncultured delta proteobacterium (assembly GCA_963835595.1). Classification (GTDB taxonomy): domain Bacteria; phylum Desulfobacterota; class Syntrophorhabdia; order Syntrophorhabdales; family WCHB1-27; genus CAWEPK01. The sequence goes on from CAWIGL010000002.1 coordinate 1,806,025, forward strand.
TCGATCAGTTCCCCACCCCCGGAAAGCTTCGGGTCGGCCCGCCATTCCCTGTCATAACCGATCCGGCCCCCATGACCGTAGCGTCCGCGGACGAACATCAGCTCGCCCAGTTCCCCGTCATCGAACAATTGGCGCGCCTTGCGGAAGGCCCGGTGATAACGATGGTTGAAGCCGACATGCACCTTCACTCCATGCCGCTGGGCCGCTTCTATCACAGGCTGCAGTTCGACGGAGCTGCGCGCAGCAGGCTTCTCGACCAGCACGTGCTTGCCCATTTCAATAGAGGCGAGCGTGATTCTTGCCAGCGAGTCGTGGAGTGTGGCGACGATAACGATATCGACCTCCGGCAGCGCCGGGAGTTTGCGCCAATCGCTGAAAACCTTGACGTCAGAATTGCCTGCGAGCGCTTTTGCCTTCGCCTCATCAATATCGGCGCAGGCGACCAGACGTCCTTTGCCCAGGGCCTTCGAGCGTTTCTGACCGATGAGACCGCAGCCGATAATCCCTATATTAAAACTCATTTATCACCCCAGAAAAAACCGCGATCTTTGCCGGTAATGCGCTTCAAAGTATAAACATCGTGCGAGCAGAGCTCCTCAATGTGCTCAGGCCAATGTTCCCAGTCATCCCAGACGGCGCTGATCAATTTTCCCGTGATGCCGTTGCTGGCATCGGACGCCAGGAAGACGGCCAGTTTCGCGGCTTTCTCCAAACCGGCCCCCCCCGATTCCTTCTGTTTGACCGCCCTGTCGAAAAATGCCTGTCCAACGTTGCCCGGCCCTGCCGCAAGGACTTCGTCAAGCATTCGGGTATTCAATGCGCCGGGGGCCACCGCATTAACGTCGATGTTAAATTCCCGCACCTCTTCGGCCAGTGTTTCCGCAAAGCGAACTATTGCTGCCTTAGAGACGGCGTAGGCACTGATGTTGGGAAGAGGGTTCGTGGCGCCTCCACCGGAAAGCTGAACGATTTTGCCTCGTCTTCGCTCCTTCATGGCAGGCAGAACGGCCCTGCACATCAGCACCGAGCCAAAAAGATTGATCTCCAAGGCTTTGATCCACTGCATCCAGTCAACCTGTTCGATCGGGGACATGGGACCGTATATACCTGCATTGTTGACCAGAATGTCGATTCGACCGAAAGCCCGCAAAGCAATCTCGACTAATTCCTCAACGTTCCTTTGATTTGACACATCGGCCTGCATAGCTTCAATACACTGCCCGGGCTTCAACTCGCCGGCGAGCGCCTTCCGGGCCTTCGCCAACAGGTCGCCGTTGCGTGCGCATATGACAAGTGAAGCCCCCGCTTCTGCGTACCTGTGTGCGATCTCCAGCCCAAGTCCTTGATTAGCGCCGGTAATAATCGCGACTTTTTCCTTTAAGGTGAACGACATTATTTCTGCCTCCCTACCGACGGTGTGCCGACGGCGATATAACGAAGTGCGGTCGTCGTTCCAAGAGAGGATAGAAACCGATTAGGGTCAATCACCACAAGACCGGGCGCCACTTCTGCGACATGGTCCCCGGAGTATCTCCTTATATTCCGGCCACTCCGTCCCGACCAATAAGACCTGGGCCCCTTCCAATGCTGCCAAAGGCTCTTCGAAGCGTTGGACATGACCGCTCCAGTTATCCGGAAGAATTCCCACTACGGAGTCATGCACTCTCACTTTCGCGCCTCGCTCGATCAACCAGTTGCATAACTCGACCGCCAACGATCTGCGCAGGGTGTCAGTCCCTGGCTTGTATGTTAGCCCCCAGACAACGACAACCACCCCATCCAGGTTTGGCAAGATAGCTTCCAGCTTACGGCGCGCCCAATCCTTGTGCTGATCGTTGCTCGTCCGTACAGCTTCTACCAACGGAATGGAAAGCCGGTTCTCACGGCTGATGGCTTTCAGGAATTCGATGTCACGGGCAAGTGTCCCGCCGGCAAATGCGCCACCCGGCGCAAGACGAGCCTTCGATCCTATCCTCTGTTCAGACTTAAGACCACGCTCCACCTCCTTGGCGTCTGCGCCGACCATTTCGCAGACAACGGCAATTTCGTTGGCAAACGCAATAGAGGTAGCCATGAAGGCGTTTATCGCATGTTTGGTCATTTCCGCCGACTCGACCGACATCCATTCAATCCTGTCGGTTATCGGTGCCAGCATTTGTCCGATTCGCTCCCTGTCCCCCTCCAGCCGTGTGCCGACAACGACGCGGTCCGGTTTCAGGAACACGTCCAAAGCCTTGCCTAATCTAAGATTTTCCGGCGAGTAAGAGAAGCTTAAGACTTTTTCGGGGCAAAGTCGGGCGGCAATGGCCTCCATGCGACGGATCGAGCCCACCGGCATCTGGGAAGAAACCAGCACGGTCAAATTAGCCGGCAGGAATGGGAAGACGGTCTCCGCCTGAGCGATGACGAAATCGATGTCCGCCACATCGTCTTCATTTACGGGTGTGTCATAGGTAATCCATAGAAGCTGTGTGTCGCCCGGCAGCTCTTCGGGGAGTGAAGCAAAACGGAGCAGCCCGGAATCGAGGCCTCTCCTTATCATTCCCTCCAGGCCGGGCTCCAGAATAGGCGGCTTGCCTGCCCGAAGCCCCTGGACGATGTGTTCGTCGTAGTCAAGCCCGAAGACCTCGTGCCCCACGGAAGCAAGACAAGCGGCCGTGACAGAGCCAAGGTGCCATAGCCCGTGAACGCAAATCTTCATTTTCGGGCCTCCAGTATCCATTCATTCTCTCTCAAAAACTCCACGGTTCTGACAATGCCTTCCCTTATTGATGATCTCGGGTTCCATCCGAGGGAGCGAATCTTCGCTGTATCCAGGAATATGAACGGGCTGTCGCCGATCCAGCCCCGGTCCCCGCCCGTGTACTCCAGTTCCGGCTGAGCTCCCATGCTTTCGCAAATCCAACGGATGGAATCGTTGACCTCGCAATAGCCGTCTACCCCCAGGTTGAATATATTAACTTTTTCCGTCGCTTTTGCAACGGCCACTTGAATTGCATCGATGCAATCCCGGACGTAAAGATAAGATTTTCTTTGTCTGCCGTTGCCGAGAACGCGCAGCCGTGCAGGATCGGCCTTCAGTTGCCCGTAGAAATCGAACACATGCCCGTGCGTATAGCGTTCGCCAAGGATCGACACGAAGCGGAAAATCCAACTTTCAAAGCCGAAGCCTTCGCAGTACGCCGTAACCAGCCCTTCACACGCCAGCTTCGAAGCGCCATAAAGGGACGTTTGAACCGGGAACGGCGCGTCCTCAGGCGTCGGAATCACCGTAGCATCACCATAAATGGATCCCGTAGAAGAAAATGCAATCCGCTTGATACCGTTGGCCCTCATCGCCTCCAACACGTTGTAGGTCGCAATCGTGTTCTGCTCCAGGTCTTTCCGAGGATGCTCGACCCCGAACCTTACATCGGCGTTGGCAGCCAGATGGAAAACCATGTCGCTCCCGGAAAACACCTGAGCCAAGGGGGGCACGTCCAGCAAATCTGCTTCAATCAGCTTAAAGGCCGGATTCTCCAATGCGCCTTCAAGGAATCTCCGCTGCCCGGATGAAAAGTTGTCGATACCGACAACCGGGTGCCCTTGAGCGAGCAGCCTGTCGACAAGGTTACTCCCGATAAAGCCCGCGCAACCGGTTACGATGACGCGCATTAAGCCTCCTACCTGCAAAAGACGAAGTACTTCATTAAGAGAAAACTCGAAAATGCCGTTGCAAAAGTTGCAAAGACAACGCCGTGATAAGGAGTCAGCCCGAGCAGCTCTACGGTGCCGACGGAAATAGACAGCGTTATTAAGTAATTGATCCCAAGCATAATACCATATTTGCTCATGTGACTAAGGATGGCCGAACCCGTGCTCTCATATGTGAACGCCCTATTAAGCAGAAAGTGTGTACAGACCGTGATGATGTACGCAAGGGTCACGGCGGTTCTGTAGTTACACGCGAGCAGACCATAGAACGCCCAGACCATTGCATAATTAAGTATGAAGGTGACAACGCCGACTATGCCGAATCGTATGATCTGGCCTCGCTGTCGATAGAAATATGAAATGCCTGCTTGCATGATTGAGGCGGCGCGCCTGGTTTAGCGCATCACATTGGCACGAAGCGATATTTTATGAGCGCCTTCAACCAGGTCAATGGATCGGCAAGCAGCCTTACCTTCTTGCCTTCCGAAAAAGAGCGCGAACGATAACAAACAGGTATCTCGACCGGCCTGAAACCCCTGCGGATAAGCTTGATCACTAATTCGAAATCAAAATCGAATCGGTTGCACTCAAAGGAAATATCGTGTATGCAGTCCCGCCTGAACACCTTGTACATGGTAAACGGGTCTTTCAGCCAGACCCCGTAGAAAATATTGACTAAGGCCACAAAAAACCAATGGCCGCAATTCAACAGGACGCCGCGCATCGGCTGGTCGGTGAACTTCCGCATCTTCCAGTTGCTCTTGCCGTGCCGCGCGCCCAGAACGAACGCCTCTCTGCCGCTTAGCAAAGGTTCGATCAATGCGTCATAGTCCTCTATGTCGTATTCGTCGTCAGCATCCTGGATCAGCACGAAGTCGCCCGTCGCGGCCTTGAGACCGGCCCTGACCGCGTGGCCTTTGCCTGAGGGACGCTCTTCGAGAATGATCTTAATGCGCGGGTGATCCTTGTACTGGTTGACGACCTCCCTGGTGCCGTCGGTCGAATTGCTCTCGATCAGGATCAGCTCTATATCGACGCCTTCCAGCTCCTTGTGCAAGACCTTTTCAATCGCGCCCTTGGTCGTGCCGATTTCATTGAAGGCCGGCATAACAACGGACAAGCGACGATGACCGGGTACGGGGCTTTTTCTTGCGATCACGCCGATCGTGCCGGCGGAAATCGGAAACGGCTTCCGGGCCAAACGCCTCGGAACCACGGAGCGGGCAATCCGTACCACCGGAGACCAAAACGGCACGGGGTGCTTGGCGAAGCGGCCGGCGATGTAGTCGATGCTCAGCGTCTTCTTTGCCGGAAAGTACCTGAACTCCGAGAACCTGTTTTGGAACAGGATAGACCTGAGATTTTTCTTATTATAGTAAAAAAGGTGGTCGAGCTTGAATTCTATCCAGTTTGTCTTGAAAAACCTCGCGGACCAGGAGTCGAGGGAAGGGACTACGCAGAGTATCTTCCCATCGGGCTTCAACAGGTCGAAGACGGTCTGCAAGAACGCCCGCTGGTCCCTGAGGTGCTCCAGGACATCGCAAAAAACGATATAATCGAACCTTTCTTTCTGTCCCGCAAAGAGACCGATCTCTCCTTGAATAACCTCGCCCTGTCCTTCCCTCAGCTTGCTCCTCGCCTCGGCGCACGCGTGTTCGGACGGCTCGACCCCGGTCACCTTTAACCCGCGCGCGGCAGCGCGACATAAGAGCTCGCCGCGACCGCAGCCGATTTCCAGCAAGGTCGATGAGCTTACGTCGTCGCCGCCTGCCAGGGCGTCCAGATACCGGTCGGCCGTTGACCGTTTCAGATATTCGACGTGGCCGAGCCCGTCTTCCGCCGACAGGCTGATAAAGTAATCGTGACCGTATATCTGATCGAGCACTGCGCCGGACGGCTGCGGATTGAGAAACATGAAGCCGCAGTTGTCGCACCTGACTATTCTATGCTCCTTCAAGGAAAAGGCGTAGTGAATGTTTCTCGATCCGCATACGGCGCAGGCGCGGAGGACATAATTTGTTGCACCGCCCGTTGGACATTTGTCGGCTTTGCGTTGCACTACTCTTCAGTCCTTAGAGGTATGTCTCTTGCTATGAACTTATGTACTCGGGTTTTGTCACAGCAACAAGGTTCGATACGAAACCCAACGTCTTTATTTCAATAAGTTCGATTTGCTCCTTTATTGCGAATAATTCCATTAAACCCCGTTTGTCCAACAAATGCAAATTAGACTCGTGTGAGTAATACTCGTATCCCAACAGTCTCAGACAAGCTCGCCAGCAAGTCGCGGGAAGATAATGAATAAGGGGCAGCATAGTATGCGTCTCAATCGGAAACCACCGGTTTGGAGTAGTAATAAAAATGCCTTTAGACACCCGAAGCAGCTCGGAAATGAAGTCGGACTGTGAAACAGAATTTCCTACATGTTCGATCACCGCATTACTGAATGCGACATCAAAGTAACTGTCTTCAAATGGCAACCGTGTATGTGGTTCGATCCTTTGAAATCTTAAGCCTGGATACTCATCCTCCAGCCATGCCGCGTCTTCAGTGCCTACACAAGTTATTTGGTCTTTAAAAGGATAGAATTGCTCGAAATAATTGGATTCGATATTTCCACGGTCGCTCGTTACTCCAACGTCCAGAACTTTCATTGATGGATATGGGCTAAATCTCTCGGTGAAAATCCTGAACATCCTCTTGCGGGCGTTCGTGGAAAACCTTGAGGCAATTTTCGAGCCGCCCGTGTGCTTGTAATATACAGATGCCGGTTGATTCTCCGCCCTTTCAGGTGTTGGTTCCATTAGTCTCCTATTCCTTGAAAGAGACCAGCCTGGAAGAAGCCAGAGACATCACGAGTAATATAAGGAAGCCGCACAGGCATAGAATAATCGCCTGCAAAAGCTTGGCCGGCCTGTAAGTAAAGTCAACATCATACCTGCCCGGCTCTCGGACCCAGATGCCTTTGAACGCATTATTCACCCGGATATAATCTGCCCGCCTGCCGTTCACTTTCACGACGAAGTCTCCTGGGTAATAGGTCTCGCCGAGCACAATGAGGCCTGGGCCGTCGGCGCGGACGGAAAACCTGGTGCTGTTGTTGGTCAGCCGATAGCTGCCGGCCGGTATTACCCGGCGGACGGATTCGGCCTTTCCGGGCATCCAGGGCGGGACGGATCGAGGCTCAACGGCGGCAAAAGGCCCCCGTGGACGCCGGGTGAGCTCCCTCAGGATGTCCGACGGTCCCCGGATTTCTGCGACCCGATCGACAAAAAAGGCCCTGGGCCAGGCCGTATCCCTCTCCCAGACGTCGAGGTCGGACGAGTGGATCAGTTTCATATCCTGCGGCATTTCTGTGCCCGGCCTAGCCAGCACATACCGCACGTTGAGCAGATCGAGGCCCCGTGCCCGGTCCGCTATCTCGTCGCTTTTTATCAGGCGCAGCCAGCCCCAGCCCCGGTCGGGATAATCGACCACGGCCAGTAAATTCTCATAATATTTATTTCTCAGCGGCTCGACGGATACGAGGCTTTCAAGGCCGAGCCGCGTATTGTAGCCGGGGAACATCACAGTGCCTTCCCCGATCACCCGGTACGGCCCCTGCCGCGTGAGGCGGTCCTTGATATACTCAACTGCGCTCGATTTAACCGAGTAGTCCGCCCGCGCCATCGGATTTGTCACATACCGGTCCACGTTCGTGCCTGTCGGCAGATGCATGCCGTGGCGAACGAGAAGGAGGAAAAAGCAAGCGAGTAATATCGCAACGGTGCGCCTCGTCCGGCCGCCGGGCGCGCTCAGGCGGTATAACTGCCAGGCCCCCACGAGCGTGATGCCGAATATGGCGAGGAAGACAAGGATCACGCTCTGAGAATGGACCATCGGCAGATAGACGATCCATAACGCCGGGAAGACCGATAACGAGATGAAAGTGACCCGGTATTTGCGTTTTTGAGGCGAAGCGAGGTATTCGTCGATGCCGAACCCCGCAAGAATAAGGGCAAGTATCATCATCGGCACGGTAAAGGTGTTCCAGATGTGGTGTATATTCTTTATGAACGGCACGGAAGTTATAATGGAACCGGGGACCAGTCCGAAGGCAAAACAGCCCGCTGCGACGAAAAATAACCAGGTTGCGTAAAAGGGGATCGATTTGCGCCGCCAGAAGCCTGCAAGGGCGGCCGACAGGCCCAGCAAGACGAAGATATTCGTCGACGGGCCGCCGATATTCCCCTCTATCTGCTGAAAGAAGAAATTATCGAAAAACCCGATAAGCTTCCACAATGGATAGGTTATCGCCTCTGGATTATCATAAGTCGTATACGATTTGCCGAGGGCGTCCAGGAAAAGGAGCCAGTAGGGCGCAGTCGCCATGACGATGGCGAGGGCAAACCCTGCGGCAGCGATGAAGGACAGGGTCCAGCCCCTTTTCTTCCGCACATGGTCCACGAAGAGCAGCATCCCGAGGACCTGCATGAAGCATAAGGTAATAACGCCCTCCTTCGGCGCCCCCGCGTTGAGCTGCAGCCAGACTGCCGCAGCCGGCAGGAGACCCGCCGCCAGGCAGCGGCCGGCGCCGGGTGTAGGCAGGGACAGGACCCGTCCGAGGCGGTCCCACAGAAGCACGACCCAGGGGGCATACGTCAGGACAAAGAAGGCGGGATGGTTGAATCGAAATGCAAAGAAGCCGAGAAAGCAACCGGAGATCGCGATCAGCGCAGCCGCCGGGAAACTGCCCGTCAGTGTGAGGACCAGGAGTCCCATGCCTGCGGCAAATACGGCCTTCGACAGGACGAACTTTATGTCCCATCCAACGGAGTTTCCACCGAGCAGAATAGGGATCCAGTGGAGCGCGTCTCCTATCATTGACACCCCTTGCGCAAAAAGCGGGGCGCCTCCCGCGACGTAGCGGTTCCAGAATGGGAATTCATGGTCGTGCATCAGCGCGTTGCGCTGGACAACGGTGTCGGGTGCTATTTCCCACGCAGTTGCGCCGATGTCCGACGAGCGAAAATTCTCGTACCTGTGACCTGCCTGAAAACCGGGCACATATGGGGGATCGGGGTACAACTGGGCCACCCCCACCGGCGAGACAAAGCTCTTTCCGAAAAATACAACGGGATAGCAGCTTAAGATAGCAGCGAGAAGTCCGATCATAGCTACGGACTTCTTCTGATTTCTCCCTATGAAGGTTTTAATATGACCGGCTGCTCTTGTTTGCATCGTTGTCGGCCGAAGAAGGGCACTGTTTAGGCGTCCCGCAGTGTAGCTCAAAGAGGACGCGGTCAGGCGGTCAGGCCAGGGCGTTTCCTAAAAAAGCCTGCCCGGTTGCCGCATACCCTTTTGACGAGGTGATACGCAAGCAAAAAACGCCACGTTATCTGCTGCCGGACGGTAAAGCGCCGATAGCTTCTGTTCGCCGGGTGGCGCCTGTACCGTATCGTTTTCTCGGGCAAAAACTCAACGCGCCCATAAATTTCGCTGAGGAGGCCCAGCCAGGAGTCGTGCATGGGGATGCCGCGCGGAAACGGCAGGGCGACCCGGAGGAGCGGCCGGGAGAAGGCCATGCAGGCGCCCATGTACGTATTGCGGTAGAGGTTCTTGATGATGCCTGCGCCCATGCCGAGCATGGCGAAAATGGAATCATGGAGTACGCAGCCGTTTTCGTCGATTATGCAGCCGTCGAGCACGCAGGTGCGGACGGCCGGCCCGTCGGTCGAAAACCAGCGCCGCACGACGGACAGCTTGTTCTCCAGCCAGACGTCGTCCTGGTCGGAGAGGACGATTACATCCCCTCCGGACTTCTTGATCGCATTCTCGATATTGTAAATAGGGTTATGGAAGGCGTTGCCGGGAAGGACGGTGATGCGCCGGTCCCGGAAGCCCTCGACTATGGAGAGCGTGCCGTCGGTCGATGAATCGTCGGAAATGACGACTTCATCGCAGTCGTCGAGCTGGGCCGTTATAGAGGCAAGCTGCTCCGCGATGAACCGCTCGCCGTTGTAAGTTGCTATGCAGACCGAAAGCTTCATAAGCTACTTCCAAAAAAGCAGGCTGCGCATCAACCCCTTAAGAATATGCGGAAAAAGGCGTGAAGAAACGCGGGGCTTCCGAACCGCAGGGAAAGACGCGCCCCCCGCACAAAGACGAGGACCGGCAGGGAGACGACATCCGCAAGGGTCTTGATCGCATTGCGCGCCCCCCTGCAATAGAGCCTGAAGCGGGCGAGCGCCTTGTCAAGGTCTTGGGTTTCCCTGTCTGCGAAGCCGTGCCCGCAGCGGACGTCCAGGAGGACGAAGCTGTCGAAATGCCTGCGATACCTACTGAAGAAATCGTGGTCTGCAAAATCGAGGGGTATCGCCTCGTCGAAGCCGCCTATCTTTTCGAAGGCATCGACAGCCACGCACATGCCGCTGTTGAGAACGCTTACGCCCCCTGCGCTTCTCCGGCCGCTATCGATTGCGCGCAGGGGCAGGTTCACGTTGAGGACGCTCCCGCATGGTGAGTATATCCGGTTGCCGGACACGAGCACGGGGGCGAACAACGGGCAATCCCCGTTCTTTTCTATGGCATTGATGTAGGCAAGGATGGCGCCTTGCGGAAAAATCGTGTCCTGGTCGAGAAGGAGCATGTGGGTGCAGCCGAGGCGTCTCGCCCGCTGCGCCCCTGTGTTGTACGCCTTGCTGACCCCGGGGTTCGACGTATCGGAGATATAGGCGATGCGGTCTCCCGCGAACAGGGGCTCTTCGACGGCGTGCATCGGCGCCGGGCTGTTGTCGTATACGAGGAGCCTGAGCCTTTCATCAAAAGAGTGCGTGGCCCCGAAAAGCGACGAAAAGGTCGCTCCTTCTTCCAGCCTTTCCTTATAGAGCACAAGAACCGCCAGAAGCATGATGGGCCCTCAGCCCGCCCTGATCTCAAAATTGGGGGGCGTGGGGTCGAGGTTCACGTTGTAATAAGGGTCGCTTGCAGTCTTCCATCCCCATAGCCTGGCAAAAAGGTCTGTCTCGTTCCGGGCTACGGTACGTTCTCTGCACGTCGATTCGTAATGAAAAAGCTCGGCATAAGGGGTATAGACGATCCGGTAACCGGCCGCGTGCGCTCTGAGGCAGTAGTCGATGTCGTTGTAGTTGACTGCGAACCTCTCGTCGAGCGGCCCGACCTCCTCGAAGACTGCCCGCCGGGTCATCATGCAAGCCCCCGTGACCGCCATATAGTTCCGGTTGGCCACCAGGTTGAAGTAGTATCCGGGGGATTTTCCCGGAAATCGACTGCAAACGTGGTCGGGCATGCCGTCGGCGAGAAAGGAGACCCCCGCGTGCTGCACCGTGCCATCGTCGTAATAGAGCTTGGCGCCTACTACCCCGATTTCGGGGCGCTGCGAGAATTGGAGCATCGCTTCGATCCAACCGGGCGCAATTACCTCCGTATCGTCATTGAGAAAAAGAAGGTGCTCCCCCGAAGCGTGACCGGCGCCGAGGTTTATCTTCTCGGCGACGTTGAAGGGCCGCTCAAAATGGACGAAACTGACCTTGTCACCCCTGGTCGCCTTGATCGTGCTCTCGGCAAGGTCGCCGTTGTCCACCACGATGATTTCATAGTTCCGGTAAGTAGACCTGGCGGAAATGTTGTTGATACAATTCGACAGGAGGTCGGCCTCCTTTCCGCGAATCAGCGCAGTCCGGCCTGCCGACGGCATAATGATGGAGACCAAAGGGCTGCCTGCGATGTCCCGGTCGATGCGGTAAATGGGCATGAAAGGGTGAGCGCTGACCCTTCCCGTTTCGCCGAAACGTGCCAGGCGGTCTTCAAGTGCCTTGACGGCCGCGTCAGAGGCATAGCTTTTTGCGGCCGTCGAAGAGGCGGCAGACTCAGAGATGGTCCTCCAGTGATAGAATATTTTCGGGATGTGCTCGATCTGTTTCGTCTGCTCGGTAAACCGGAGAACGAAATCGTGGTCCTGCGACCCTTCGTAGCCTATCCTGAACCCGCCGATCTTTTTCACTATATCGGTCCGGTAACAGGCGAAATGGCCTGTGTACATGCATGTTTCCAGGTATTCCGGCGACCAGTCGGGCTTGAAGAAGGGCTCGAACCGGTTGCCGCTTGCGTCTATCTTGTCCTCGTCGCTATAGATCATGTCTGTATGGGAACGCTCGTTCAAAAGGCGTGCAAACTCGAAGAGGGCATCGGGGGAGATCTCGTCGTCATGGTCCATCGGGCAGATAAAGTCGCCCGTAGCAAGAGAAAGGGCGCTGTTCGTTGCCGCCGATATATGGCCGTTCTCGGTCCGATACAAAACCTTGATCCGTTTGTCCCTTTCCTGGTATTCCTGGAGGGTAGCCCTCACGTGGGGCTTCGTCGAGGCGTCGTCCGCGATGCATAGCTCCCAATGGGGATAGACCTGAGCTAGAACAGAGTCTATGGCCTTTCTGAGCCAGACCTCTTCGACGTTGTAGACGGGCATCACGATGGAAAAGAAGGGGGTATGCGCAAGATCGAGCGCCGCATCCTTCATTCTGTCGAGATCGTTCCTGTCTAGCCTGTGCGCATCCAGCCACGATCGGTAGCTCCCCCGGGTGTCCACGTTTCTTCTGATGAACGCGTGCAGCAAGGCCCAAAGCTGCCCGAAGCCGCCGGCCCGGACCGCCCTGTATGCGTCCCAGAGAAGAGGATAGGCCGCCTTTGGAGAGAAAAGCCGGCTCCTTCGAAGGAAACGGAAAAACATTACTATCACGGTTGCCGGCTTGGTCATGTGAGTCCGCCCGGGATTTCGGAAAGGCCGGGGCAGCCCGCGCTACATTTTGAGAATGTAACGAGGAGGGCTTCTATCAAAATTGACATTATAGTAGGGGTCAATACTAAGCTCCTGCCGCCACGAACGCAAGAAAAGCTCCTCTTCGCCCGGGTCCACCGTCGCCGATTTGCTTCTTCCCTCGTAATGGTATAGCTCCGCATCGGCGGCGATGGCGATGCGATAACCCGCCCTGCGGGCCCTCAGGCAATAATCGACATCGTTGTAATGGAAGGCAAACTCCTCGCTGAAGCCGCCCAGCAGCTGGAAGACCGCCCTTGGGGTCATCAAGCACGCCCCCGTTACGGCCAGGCAGTTCCTGTTGCCGGCAAAGCAAAGGTTGTGGCCCGGCCAGGACCTGGGGTAGCCGCGACACACGTGGTCGGGCATGCCCGCCCCGTTCAAGGTTACGCCGCAGTGCTGGATGGTGTCGTCGTCGTAATAAAGCTTTGCGCCCACGGCGCCGACCCTGGCCGCTTGCGCCAATTGGAGCATAGCCTCGATCCAGCCGCGAGATATCACCTCCGTATCGTCGTTGAGCAAGAGAAGGTACTCGCCACGCGCCCGGGCTGCGGCTAGATTGATCGCCTTCGAGTGGCTGAAGGGCTCATTCAGTGAAATGGTGACGCAGTTCGCCATTTTTATCGAGTCCCTGGTCTTCGGCGTCAGCTCACGACTGGCGACGACGATAACCTCGAAGTTGGCGTAGGTCGATCTCTTGTAAATGCTCGATATGCAATTGGCCAGTATATCCATCTTTCGGCCGCCAATCCTCGCAATGGGTCCTGCCGACGGGATGATGACGGAGACCGGGGGGCTGCCCGCGATGTCCCGGTCGATGCGGTAAATGGGCAGGTGGGGGCGGGCGCTGACCCTTCCCGTTGCGCCGGTGCGCGCCATGCGGTCTCCGAGGGCCTTTACGGCCGCTTTCGCGGCATAGTCTTTCGTGGCCGTCGAGGCGGCCGCAGATTGGGGGATGACTCTCCAGTGGTAGAGTACTTTCGGAACGTGCTCGATGCGCCCGGTCTGCTCGGTTAAGCGGAGGACGAAGTCATGGTCCTGCGATCCCTCGTAGCCTACCCTGAAGCCGCCCATCTTTTTAGCTATATCGGCCCGGTAACAGGCGAAATGGCCCGTGTACATGCATGTTTCCAGGTACTCCGGCGACCAGTCGGGCTTGAAGACGGGCTCGAAGTGGTTGCCCTTTGCGCCTGTCTTGTCTTCGTCGCTGTAAATCATATCCGTATCGGGGCGCTCGCTCAAAAGGCGGGCGAACTCGAAGAGCGCATCGGGTGCGATCTCGTCGTCATGGTCCATCAGGCAGATAAAGTCACCCGTCGCAAGGGAGAGGGCGCTGTTCGTTGCCGCCGATATGTGGCCGTTCTCGGTCCGATACAAAACCTTGATCCGTTTGTCCCTTTCCTGGTATTCTCGCAGGGTAGCCCGCACGTGGGGCTTCGTCGAGGCGTCGTCTGCGATGCACAACTCCCAATGGGGGTAGACCTGGGCGAGAACGGAGTCTATGGCCTTTCGCAGCCAGACTTCCTCGACGTTGTAAACGGGCGTCAGGATGGAAAAGAAGGGTTTATAGGAGAGCCGGGCCGCCTTTCCAGCCATTTCATGCAGCTCAGGCGGGGTAGGCGTATATTTTTGAACCCAAGCCCGATACGCCTCCTCCTGCTGCAGACTGGCTCTTATAAGGCGGCTCACATCATAATTGGCGTCTATAATGTCGTCGATGTACTTCTTCAGGCCGGCAAACCCTCCCGACCTCGCAACGGCGGTCCATCGCGCGACGATGGCGGGCAAACCCCTTATCAACCGTATGTTTTCCTTCCTCCAGATGTGCCATAAGGATACTATCAATATTTTGGATATTCTTACGGACGTGATGATAACGCGGGGCAATGCGGACATTATGGGAAGGAGGATGGGACCGGAGCCGGTTGGGGGGACAAATTTATCCCGTGGAACCCTATCAGGAGGTGCGGCGTTTTCCGAATACGATAGTATAGGCGCTGCCCAGCCCTTTTCTATCCTCGATGCATTTGGCCAGTGTGCTTATGCACCGGCCCGTCATTTGCTACCTTTTTTTCTTGCGATTATGGCAAGGCCTGGCCCGTTCTGCTGTAGCGGCTCCTCAAAGTTGACTTTAAATTGGTCGAACCCGAAATATTCCAGGCACCGGAATATGTCCTCCCTTGACATCCAATGGCTGAATGGTGCACTTCCACCGCAAAACCCTTGCCAGATCAGGGCGTGCGAGTATTCGTATTGATGCAGGATATGGTCGAACCCTTTGTAGTTGGCGGTGACAGCTCTGGGAAACCTCGACTTGTATGCAGGTTTTTTTTTGAGGATTTTCTCATCGAAATAGTGAGTCCATAAGAAGAGGTGTCCCTGACAATGCCGGGAAAGCAAGTCAATCAGTTCTGCAGGGTTTCTCATGTGGTAAAGAACGCCGCTTGCGAGGCAGATGTCATAAGATTTGTCGGTCTCTTTCAAGTATTCCACGAAATCGCCATAGAGAAAGTTGACCCGCTGTAACCCCAATAGCTCCTTAACCACCAGACACTTTAAATAGGCGCGGCTATTGCCCTCCACCGATGTTATTATCTTTGCCCCCATTTTTTGAAGCATGTAAGAATGTCCCCCCTCCAACGGGCCAAGCTCAAGAACCGTTTTGCCTTTGCAGCCGATCTCTTTCTCCAGCCAAGAAAGTCGGTCGTCTTCAAATGAAACTGCAGCGCCGCTTCTAGCCTCGCAAGGCACTCTTGATCTCCATTCCCCTTCAAAAATACTTAGAGCGTTTTGCGGAGAAGGGGCGGAGTTGACATAAAATCCCAGAACGTCGTCCTTACGCGATGCCATCATTTTATCAAAGTCCTTTTTTTTGAACAGTAAATAGCCTGCCCGGTCAAGGACGTTGAAAATCATTTTTTTGCTTTTTTCAAACATTGCCAATAGAGATGAGAAGAAGATCGTAATCGATGCCCTCCCTGGTTGGCCCGGTACGACCCAGGAGGGAGCACGTACGCTATCTATACAAACTCATAGCCCTCACACAAGAAGACATAGAAGGGCACGACCTTTCCCTGCCCGAAAGAAGCTCCGCTTCGGTCAGGAAGTTGTTGGCCGGCGGCATTTGCCCCAGGTCTAGAAACTTATAGATATGTCTTCTGCCGCAGAACCTGCAGTTCACGTTCGCGCCCGTCTCTCCTATCGAGCGACGCTTTCAAACGGTGCTTCTCATAGATTCATGCTTTGATAAAAATCGGTGACCACAGCCGGGTCGCCGCTGCGGATGACGACCCCGCCGCTTAAGAGAATGGTGGAGTCGCACAGCCTCTTTACAGCCTCCATGTCATGCGAGGCAAAGAGTATCGTGCCCCCGCTGTTTCTGAACTCCATGATCTTGCTCATGCATTTCTGCTGGAAATAGGCATCGCCGACGGAAAGGGCCTCGTCAACGACGAGGATATCCGGGGCGACGTTGATCGCGCAGGCAAAGGCAAGCCTCACGAACATGCCGCTGGAATAAGTCTTTACCGGCTGTTCCATGAAGTCGCCGATCTCGGCAAAATCGGCTATCGCCTCGAAGCGCGCCTTCGTCTCCTTGCGCGACAGGCCCATGATTGCGCCGTTCATGTAGACGTTGTCCCTCCCGCTGAACTCGGGATGGAAGCCTGCGCCGAGCTCCAGAAGCGCCGAGACCTTCCCGTTCACCTTCACCGCCCCGGACGTCTGGTGGAGCACGCCGCTGATTATCTGCAGGAGCGTCGATTTTCCGCTTCCGTTGCGGCCTATCACGCCCAGGGTCCCACCCTTTTTCACCTCGAAGGAGACGTTCTTGAGCGCCCAGAATGCGCGGGCGTGCGTCTTGACGAAGGGGAAAAGGACTTCCCACAGCCTTTGAGACGGCTTAGAGTACATGCCGAAGCGCTTGCCGAGATCGTCGACGGATATCACGGGGCTGCCCATGCTTCCTTTATATGACCTCCGCAAAAACAGGCTTGAGCTTCCTGAAAAAGACGCCGCCCAGGCCGAGTATCACGAAAGAAGAGACGGCGAGATAGGCCATATCGGGGAGGGGCAGGAGCTTGCCCGCCAGGCAGGCGAGCCTGTACCCCTCGATGATGTGGTAGAGGGGGTTGAGCTTCATCACGAAGAGTATATGCTTCGGAACGAGCGTCGGCGAGTAGACAACGGGAATAAAAAAGAATAGGCCGGTGAGCAAAAGGGCGATGACCTGGGGAACGTCGCGGAGGAAGACCGTCAGCGACGAGAGGACCCAGCCTATGCCCACAAGGATGACCATTACGAAAAAGACGTATATGAGCACCAGCAGCATGGCCGGGGAGGCCCTGTGGGTAAAGATAATGACTATCGCAAAGAGCAGGGCGATGCTTACAAGCTGGCTTACCATGTTGCTTATCACGGTTATGATGGGGAGGACTTCGCAAGGGAATCCGGCCGCCCTCTTGACAAGGTTCTTGTGGGTCAAAAGCACCGTGCTCGTGGCGAACATCGTCTGGGCAAAGAATTGCCAGGGTATCAGTCCCGTAACGAGATACAGAAAGAAGCTGTCGGTCCCGTATTGGGCAGGGGCGGCCCCTTTCATGAATATGCCGAAGACTACGCCGTAAATCGCTATCTGGCATACCGGGTTCAATACCGCCCAGGAGAAGCCGAAGAAGCTGCCGACGTACGTCGCCTTAAGCTCGCGCAGCGCCATCGCGGTCAGCATGAAGCGGACCGCGTAAAGGTTTTTCATGAAATAGAAAAATATCTTTACGTTCGTCATTCTATCGAACCCCTTAACACCAAACGCGCTGCGACCACTCGACGGAAAGCCCGTAACCCGCCCCGGACGTGACCTTCTTTGCTAGAACGCTCCAGATCGGTCTATCAAGGGATCGTTCGCCGTTATAGGCGAGAATGATTATGGATACTTTCGGCATTTTCTTCTATTGCTTATTTTCTTGTAACATCATATCGATCACGGAAAGCACTTTTGGCGCTTGAACATCAATACTGAATCTATTTAAAACTTTATGCGAAGCGATGCTCCCCAAGGATATTTTTTTATCTGGATTATTATAGAGATAGATTATTTTTTTGCACATCTCCTCGATATCAAGATAGGGGACTACGTATCCGGCATCTTGTTCAACAAATTCTTTAATGCCTCCTGCTTTGTCAAAACAAATGACAGGCTTACCGAGGGAACCATTTTCGAGACAAACTAGCGGAAATGGATCTTCTCGTGAGGTGAGAATGAATATGTCAAAATCATTATAAAAAGTTATCGGATTAACTTGTTCGCCGTAGAAATGTATTTTATCTTCCAACCCGAGCTTCCTTACGTCGTCTAATAAAATACATTCATCAGTATCTATTTTCCCAATCCAAACGAATTCAATATTTTTGTCGGAATTTTCTTTAATGATTTTTGTTGCGATGGTTATGAATATATCCGTCCCTTTTCTTAAACTGACCGTGCCTGAAGCACCAACGACAAAACTCCTCCCCGTTTTTAGCGTTTTCTCTTTTTGTTTTTCAAAATGTAAAGAAGTTGGCACAAACTCATGAACAAGATTTATTTTAATTGGGTCAACGCCGTTATTTTTTTCCAGATTAGATTTTACAGTTTGAGATACAGCAATAAATCGCGAAGTATTTGCCAAAATATTTTTCAGATTGTCTTTCCCATTCATTTCAATAGTATATTGAAGTTCGTGGACATGAGTGAGTATCGGACAATTAAGGTATTTAAGTAATGGATAAAGCCTGCCGTTAGTGATTGTATTTGAGTATATTAAATCACATTCTCTGTATTTTATTCTGAGGAAGATTTTTAAAAATAATGGACATAATCTTATTTCATTTAAAATGCGTGCGATTAAGCGATTATTCGTTTCTTTTGTTAAGGAGATCGTTGGCGCCAGATCAGAGAATTTTGACAATAAAGGACCGCCTCTTACGGCTAAAATTTCAAAATGATAATCTGTATTTTGCTTCAGCCATTTAAGAAAATTAAGTAATATAATCGGTGCACCTGTTAAAGATGCCTCATGCGTTATAAAAAGAATTTTTTTCATTTTTTAATTTATTTTTTTGGTGCTATTTTTTGACGCATCTTAATTAAAGGGTTAAAGGAATTTTTTGGTCTTTGTCAATTCTTAGTTGAAGCTTCCGTGGCTCCCTTTCGCCTCCCGCAGCCTCCCAGCTTCCGGAGCCCCATTCTGCAATAACGAGACCGACAAGCTCGCCGACGGTGATCGCCGATGACCTTTCCGGGCCGAAGTTCCACGGACCGCAGTGAGCGGCCGGGTCGGCGCGCATTTTCGCGCCGAGGAGCAGATAGCCGCCAAGCGGCTCAAGCACGAACTGCCACGGTCTTACAGAGCCGGGGTTTCTCACCTTTATAGGCTCGCCCGCCTGCAGGGACCTGATGCAGTCGGGGACTATCCTGTCTTCCGACCAGCCTCCGCCGCCTATGACGTTGCCCGCCCGTCACTGTGGCGAGCTTACCGTGGCCCCTGTGGAACGCGAGGAGCCTTTTGATATCGATGTCGGCCACTCCGTCCCCATACGTGAGCATGAAGGTCTCGTTTTCCAGGTAGCTCCTGACGCGCAGGACGCGGCCTCCGGTCATGGTCTTGTCGCCCGTGTCGATGAGCGTCACCCGCCAAGGCTCCGCGCTGTTGCCGTGGAGATGCGACCTGTTCGTTTTGAGGTCTATGGTAAGGTCCGACCCATGCACCAGGTAGTTCGTGAAGAACTCCTTGATGACATAGCCCTTGTAGCCGAGGCAGACCACGAAGTCCTCGATCCCGTGCCGCCCGTAAATCTTCATGATGTGCCAGATGATGGGCTTGCTGCCTATCTCCACCATAGGCTTCGGCTTAACGACGGTCTCCTCGCTCAACCGGGTGCCGAGCCCGCCGGCCAGAATGACGACTTTCATAACAGTACCTCGCTCATGCAAATGAAGGCCGGAAAGACCGCCGCAGAAAGAGAGCATATTGCGCCGGTCTTTTCCGTCAATGCGGTATCGGACGCGTCAGCCAATGGACGCTGCCCTTTCCACGTACCAGTCTACCCCATCGGTCCAATGGGGTATTTCGACGTCGAGGGCAGCCGCGAGCTTCGCGTTGGAGAGGGCCGAAAAGGGGGGGCGGCGGGCAGGGGAGGGGAAATAATCCGTGGCTACGGGTATGAGCCGGTTGGCCATACCGAGCTTCGAGAAACAGTAGCGCACCGTCTCGTATCGTGAGGCGAAGCCGCTCGCGGTCAGATGGTAGAGGCCCCTCAAGCCCTTATCGAGGGCGAGCATGGTGAATCTCACGATGTCCCGCGTACAGGTAGGCACGGAGACCTGGTCATCGACGACCCTGAGCACGTCGTGGGTGCGGGCCGCCTCCAGCATCTTGTAAAAGAAGTTCTGCTTCCCGTCGCCGAAGACCCAGCTTACCCGCAGGAGCAGATAGGCGTCCATGCCCTCGGCGACGAGCCGCTCTCCTGCCAGCTTGCTCTGCCCGTAAGCGCAGACCGGGTCCGGGGCGTCGTCTTCCGTGTAAGGCGCTCTTTTAAGGCCGTTGAAGACGTAGTCAGTGCTGTAATGGACGAGCAGGGCGCCCGCTTCCCTGCACGCTGCCGCCAGGTTGCCGGCGCCTGTCGCGTTTACGGCGAAGGCCGTGTCGGGGTCCTTCTCAGCGGCGTCCACGAAATTGTAGGCGGCGCAGTTCAGGACAACGTCCGGCCGGCTCGCGCCGATTATCGCCCTGACCGTCTCGGCGTTCGTGATGTCGAGCTCGTGCTCCTCGGGCGCCTCCACCGTGAAGGCCGGCGGCGCAATCTGCCTTGCGAACTCACGCGCAAGCTGGCCGCTCTTCCCGGCGATGAGGACCTTCATGGGACAGGCTATGACCTGGGCCTTTTTACGAGGGCGATGAGGTACTGCCCGTAGCCGTTGTTCCTGAGCGGCTCGGCGAGGGAGAGGAGCCTGTCCTCGTCGATGTATCCAAGCATATAGGCGACCTCTTCTATGCAGGCCACCTTGAGGCCCTGTCTTTTCTCGATGGTCGCCATGAACTCGGCCGCTTCCAGCAGGGTCTCGTGGGTGCCCGTATCGAGCCAGGCGTAGCCCCTGCCCAGAAGCTCCGCGCGGAGCTTGCCCATTTTGAGGTATGCGTTGTTGACGTCCGTGATCTCGAGCTCTCCCCTGCGCGACGGCCGGATGTTCCTCGCGATCTCGATGACGCCGTTATCGTAGAAGTAGAGTCCTGTCACAGCGTAGTTTGATTTGGGCTTTTGCGGCTTCTCTTCTATAGATATGACGTTCCGGCTCTCGTCGAACTCGGCTATGCCGTACCGCTGCGGGTCGCTGACGTAGTAGCAGAAGACCGTAGCGCCGCCGCGCGAGCCTACGTCCGAGACTGCCTTCCGCAGGCGGTCAGTCAGGCCGTGCCCGTAAAATATGTTGTCTCCGAGGATCAGGCAGACGTCGTCGCTGCCTACAAAATCTGCGCCGATGATGAAGGCCTCTGCGATCCCGTTCGGCCGGGGCTGCTCCCGATAGGTAAACCGGAGGCCCAGGTGCGAGCCGTCCCCGAAAATGGTCTCGAAGCGCGGAGTGTCCTGCGGCGTCGAGATGATGAGGATGTCCCTGATGCCGGCCAGCATAAGCACCGATAAGGGGAAGTAGATCATAGGCTTGTCGTATACGGGTATAAGCTGCTTGCAGACGCCGAGCGTAAGCGGAAAAAGCCTCGTGCCGCTGCCTCCCGCCAGTATGATGCCTTTCATATTGAGACCCGCTCCTTAGCTTCCTTACCGATTGAGTCGCTCATTGGCGATTTTTTACAGGCTACCGCCGCAAGCCTGCCGCCTCCACTTCGATGAGACCTCGTTTTCAGCACGGGCAAGAAACCATCCATGGACCGTTCAGGCTCTATTAACAAGGTATCTTACAAAATATCGGCAAACTCTTCAAGCGCCAAATGGCGCACGTCAGGGCAATTCCCGATTACTCCACGGCCGTCCGGCTGCCTTAAGGCAGCCTCTCTGCCGAAAGGCTCGTACCCCTGTAAAGCTGGGTGAAATAATAGGTGGAGACGAGAAGGACATAGTAGATCAGCACGGACGAGAGGGCGAAGCCTAAAAGATATGGGATGCTATGCAGCTTGTATGCGATATACATGCAGACGAGGCTAAGGACGTAGCCCAGGATATAGGCAGGCATGACTTCCCTGACTGCTGCGGCTATCCGCTCGAACTCGAAGGCCCTCCGCACTTCAGCTCGCTCGATGAAGGCGCAGAAGGCGAAAGGGAGGAAGGCGGAGCAGACGATAAAGGCGAGGACCGCCAGGAGCTTGATTATGCCGCCCGCGAAGCCCGTAAGGGTGTTGCCGAAGCTGGAAAGGAGGAAGCTGAAGGAGAAGAGGAAACACGGGAGCGCCTCGTAGAGGATGAAGATGCCGAAGAGCTTCACCCCCTCCCACAAAAGCTCGTTCTTCCGCTCCCAGGTAGGCAGGCCGATGCCGCCTATCATGGTGAGGCTCGAGGTCCGGGCGAGATACCCGACGGATAGGAAGTTGGCCAGGGGGATCAGAAGGATGATCCCGCCGCCTATCCACCGTTTTATATAGCGCGAGTTGAAGGTGAAGACGATGAAAGAGATAACGTCCATCACTTGCCTTTTGTTATCGCGTCGAGCAACGTTTCGGCCGCGTATCCGGTCAGCCCGCCGTCCATGACGACCGTCTCGCCGTTGATATACGCCGCCTCCGTGGACGCGAGGAAAAGGACCGTGCCGACCAGCTCCCCGACCGTGCCCATCCGTTGGACGGGCGTCCTGGCCGACAGGAAATCGACCAGGTCCTGCCTCTTGGCCAGCCCCTCGTTCATGCCGCCCTTTATATAACCGGGCGCCAGGCAGCAGAGGGTGACCCCCGACCTGCCCCATTCGGACGCCAGGTTCCGCGTCATAAGCTCGATGCCCGCCTTGCTGATCGCGTAGGGAAGGAACCCCTTCTCGCCGAAGAGCGCCACCTGGGACGATATGGATACGACCCTCCCGGCGCCTCGCTCGATCATCCTGCGCCCGAATATCTGTGTGACGTAGAAGGCGCCCTTCAGGTTCACGTCGATCACCCTGTCGAAATCCTCCCGTTTCATCCGCGCCGAAGGCACGAGGGGGTTGACGATGCCCGCGTTATTTATAAGGATATCGATGCCTCCCCACTCCTGCGCTACGCTTTCGGCGACCGCTTCCATAGCCGCGTAATCGCATATATCGGCTGCGAAGGCCCTGGCCGCCCCTTGCGCGTGCTCGGATCGGAACCTCTCGACCGCCTCCGTTTTCCTCCCGTTGACTGCCACTTTCGCGCCCTCTTCGAGGAAGGCGCCCGCCATTGCCTTGCCGAGTCCCCGCGTCCCCCCCGTGACAAAGACAACCTTCTCCTTGAACCTCATTGCAAGCCTCCGTAGAATTCGCCTATTCTCCCGTCAAAAAGCCTCATCAGGTCCTCGCTCCCGGCCACCTGCGCGCCGGTCGCCTGCCGCCACACGTCGGGCCTCTCCATGCAGAGGTAGATGAAAAGGCCGGGCGCCTTCGCCTTGAGCAGCCCGTAAAGCATCCTGTAGACCTTTATCCTTTCCGACTTGATATAGCGGTACTTGCCGTCTTCGCCCATGATGAGCTCGCCGTGCAGCAGGTTGCGCCGCCTCTCTTCTAAAAAAAGCTTCATGAGGGAGGGCACGAAGCGCAGGCAGCCCATGCTGGCCCATATGACCCTGCCCGGATCGAGCGCCTCCGCTATATCATCGATAAGGCGCGCGTAGTCGCTCTCGAACCCATCGTAGACGATTACCGGGTCGAAGTGGAGGCCGACGAGGCAGCCCCAATCCTGGGCTTTCTTGAGGGCCTTCAGCCTCTTTGCGACAGGGCTCGTCCCCTTCTCCTCCGCATCGACGATCCTCTGCGGAGCGAGGGAGAAGGAGACGACCACGAAAGGGTTGAGGCTGGAGCGCAGGTGGTCGAGGCCCGCCCATTTCGACTTGAGCTCCAGGAGCGCCCCTTTCCTCTCACCGAAGAACCGGACGACGGGCCTTACCGCGTCGAGCTTCCTGTCTACTGCGAGGCTGTCCCCCAGTTCCCCTGTGCCGAACCGAAGGACGTGCGCCTTCTCGGCCGCGATCGCCCGGTCGATCTCGCCGATGATGGAATCCGTCGCAGTCCTTACCGTAATGCCGGGGTTGTTCAGATACGATCTGAGGATGCAGTACGAGCAGGACATGGGGCAGCCCTCCACGAGGTCGATGGTCTTATAGCCGCAGCAGACGTGCCTGCGCGTGCCGGGGCAGTCCCTGACTGCGCTGCCTTTAGATGCTGTCAGGCGTACCGTGGGTAAGCTCAAATATGCTCCCGAAACGTCCTTCTCTCGCAATGCTGCCCAGCTTTGAAAGGGCCCCTTCGACTTCCTGGCTGCTGGCCGCCTGTATCGTGATATCGACCGATTCCCTCTCGAAGGCCGGGTCCACCCGCACCTTCACGTAAGGGGGCAGGGCGCAGGCAGCGAGTATGCCCGCGAGCTTCTCTTCGAGGCCGGTCATGAGCGGGTTGGTCCTTTTTTTCAGCGCCCGTCTCAGTCCATCCATGTCTTGCGTGTCTTCGAGTCCGGCCAATGCGATCTCCCCCCGTTTCACTTTGAGCAGCATCATGAGATGGAGCGCCTCTCTCAACGAGCTTACGGTGGGATGGAGCGGCCCGACGAGACGGATGATTTCCTTCCTCTCGCCGGACTCGAACCAGAAAAGCTGCGCGACCACAGAAAGCGGCAGGCCGTGGCGCACGATAAACGCCAACACCTGCTCCTCCGCCGAGGCAGCCGCCATGCAGGTATTCAGGGCCTTCTCCCTTGCGGGCAGGCCGAGCATTGCCATGACGGCGTAAATTTCGTCCAAAGGGAAGCCGAGGCCGGCCATCTTCTCCACGCAGACGGCCTTCTCCACCGTGTTGAGCGGCCTTGCCAGGTTGTCGTTTATCGACGTAAGGAGCGCCTGCCTGTCGTCTGCGTCCGAAAAAATACATGGGACCTTCCCGATCCCCAGCCGCAGCGCAGCATCGAGCCTCTTGTGGCCCGTAATGACGACCGGGCGCCTGCCGCCTCGCAGGACGAGCGGGCCGAGTATGCCGAATCTCGCTATGGAGGCGAGGAGGCGCTCGTCCGCCAGGGGGTAGGAAATACAGAACCTCCTGTCCAGGGCATCGATTTTGTCGATCTCGATGGTTTCCATCTTTACCATGAATCGATAACGGCCGTCGTCCCGGCGGGCCGCGCGGCCTTTCCATACCGGCGCCGGGTCGGCGCCTGGACGAAAAACGCGACAGAAATATCCGCCAACCCTAAACCATATCAAAAACAGGCGTTTTGTGTCAACCGCAATGAACGGTCGGACGGTCCCTTCCCCTTCCATGCCGAATGAAAAAATGGCGGTTAAAAGAAGATTAAAATTGTTTTGACCTTTTCGGGATTCTGTGCAATCATAGTACCCGAAGTTTCGGACGTATTGTTAAGTGCCGCAATGCGCGAAACGGTGTTGCGGCTTTTTTTTGGCATCGTTCGGCTCTTCGATATTCGCATAGGAGGTGCTTTGCGTATGGCAAATGGGACCGTTAAGTGGTTCAACGCGTCAAAGGGCTTTGGTTTTATCGCCAAAGAGGACGGCGGGGACGTCTTCGTCCATTACACTGCCATCCAGGACGAGGGGTTCAAGTCGCTGGCGGAAGGCCAGGCGGTCAGTTTCGATATAGTTGACAGCCCGAAAGGCCCGAAGGCCGCAAACGTAGTCAAGCTGTAGAGAGGTAAGGCAGGCCCCTGGGGCCTGCCTTTTTCCTTCCAGGCATCCGGCGCCGGTCGGGCCGCTAAAGGCTCTCTTTCCTAAGCTCTTCGAGAAGGGCCTTCTGCCGGTCCGTCAGCCTGCGCGGCACGTCGATTACGATCTCTACGTACTCGTCGCCCCCGGTCTGCTTGCCCATGTGCGGTACGCCGAGGCCCTTCAGGCGCACCTTCGAGCTGGACCGCACGCCTGCCGGGATCTTGATCTGCTTCGGGCCGTCTATAGTGGGCACCTCGATGGAGCCGCCGAGGAAGGCATCCGTCATCTTTACCTCTTTTTTCACGTAGAGGTCGTTTCCCACCCGCTTGAATACGGGGTGCTCGGCCACCTTCACGGTCACGTATAAGTCCCCGGTCCTGCCGGTATGCGGGTCCCTGCCGCCCTTGCCGTGAAGCCGCAATTTCTGGCCGGTATCGATGCCCTTGGGTATCTTGACCCTGATCTCTTCGGTTCCCCGGTCGCTGGCGAAGGAAAGCACCTTCTCCGCGCCCCTCATGGCGTCCATGAAGGGTATCTCAAGCTCGTAGTTGAGGTCGAGCTCGCCTGCGGCCGTGCGGTCCCTCGTCACGTAGTCGCCGAAATCGTAGACCCGCCTTCCGCCCCTCGCCGACTCCCTCCCTGCCGCCGCCCCCCGACCCTGGGCACCGAAGATCATGCTGAAAATGTCGCCCGTGCCGAAGCCCACGTCCTTGAAAAGGTCGCCTATATTGAAATTCCGGTAGATGTCCTCCTGGGTGTATTTCTGCTGGAACCCGCGCATGCCGTAGGTGTCGTATTCCTTCCGCTTGTCCTTGTCGCTTAAGACCGCGTAAGCCTCGTTTATCTCTTTGAACTGCTCTTCGGCCTGCTTGTTCCCAGGGTTCCTGTCCGGGTGGTACTTGAGGGCCAGCTTTCTGTACGCCTTCTTGATCTGGTCTTCCGGGGCCGTCTTCTGCACGCCCAGTAGGTCATAGTAGTCTTTTTTAGCCATGCTCACCACCAGCGATAGCGATATATGCGCCGACCTTCAGTCCCAGCGCCGCCGCCACGGTCCTGCACTTGACGCCCATGACGTAGACGACGGGTCGCCCCCGGTCGTACTCGGAGATCGTCTCGTAGTTCCCCATGCCCTTGGCGATAATCATGCTGCCGTCTTCCCAGCACTCCCGCACCTTCCCCGTCATCGCTTCCTTCCTGATGCCGACCTCGCTCCGTGCCCGCAGAGATTATGGCGTCCCACAGGTCGTGCGCGCCGAGCCTCGCCGCGTCCGCCAGCGACATGTCGTTCTGCACAGGGTGCTCCTTCACCGCGTAATATACCTCTTTTCCCTCCCGCCTGAGCAGACGGAGCAGCGGCAGGTCGAAGACGAGGTCGCCTGGGTTGTCCCCCAGCACCATTATTTTGCTGTTAATATAAACCTGACGCTCTATTTTGGCCACATCGCCCTCGAATTCCATGTGGGCAGGGTCGTATGCGTGCTCGGTGAAGAAGTCCCCGCCGTTGCCGAAGGCCGACGCGGCCAGGGCGCCCTCCAGGGTATCGGGGAAAAAGTCCTTCAGCCTGGCCGAAGCCGCGAGGGCCTGCCTGAATTCCGTCTCCTTCCGCTCCGCGAACGGGTCATAGACGCCCGTCTCGGCCTTTATGTATCTCAGGAGGCGGTTCGACACCTCGGTGGGGCTCCGCTCCGGGTCGAAAAACGCCTCGATGAGATGGAAGGCCGATGCGACGAGGCCCTTACTCCCGTCCGAAAGGGCGACGACCCGCCTCGCAAGGTCCTTGAGACAATCTTTGCAATGGCTGCTTGCCTTCATCTTTCCCTCCGCCAAGGCATAGACTATCGCGTAAAGCCTTTACAAATCAAATCGAAAAAAATAAAATTTATTCATGCCGATCTACGAGTATTATTGCGAGTCCTGCAAGAAAATGTCGTCGTTCCTGCTGCTTCGCGCGACCGAGGAGGTCTCGCCCTACTGCAAGCATTGCCGGTCTTGCGACGTTAAGCGCGTGCTCTCGCGCGTCGCCGTCTTGCGGAGCGAGGAGAAGAGGATGGAAAGCCTCCTCGACCCGTCCAAGATCGGCGACCTCGACGAGAACGACCCTCGGTCGATGGAAAGGCTGATGAAGCGGATGGGCAGCGAGCTCGGCGACGAGATGGGCGAGGGGTTCGAAGAGGAGATGGCGGAGGCCCTCGAAGGCGGCGGCCAGGGTCTAGTCCCGAAGAAGACCTGTAAGCGGCCCCTTGCCTTCCCTCAGCACTTTCACCTTGTCGTCCACCAGGCTTACAACTGTCGAGGGTGCGCCCACGATCAGCCCCCCGTCGATCACGAACGCCACGTGTCCCTTGAAGTAGCGCTCGATCTCCCGTGGGTCGCCCATCGCCTCCTTTCCGGGCAGCTTTGCGGTAGTGTTGATAATGGGCCTGCCGAGCAGGTGGACGAGCGCCTTCGTCGCCTCGTGGTCCGGCATCCTCACCCCTACTTCTTTTTTGCCCGTCATGAGGAGCCTCGGCACGATCCTCCTCGCCTTCAGGATGAAGGTGTAGGCGCCGGGCAGCGTGCTCTTGAGGACCTGGAAGGCGAAGTCCGTCAAAACGGCATAATTGCTTATATCCTTGATATCCTTGAAGATTATGCTCAGGGGCCGTTTCTCGTCGAGCCCCCGCATGTCGTATAAGGTCTTTATCGCCTTGATGTTGAACAGGTCGCAGCCGAGGCCGTAGAAGGTGTCCGTCGGGTATCCGATGATGGCGCCGTTTTCGAGGCTCTCTTTGATGAAATCGGTCGTTTTCTTCTTGGGCCTTGCGGGGTTCCACTCAAGCATCATCGTTTTCTCCCGACGTAGCGCGCGACTGCGCGCTGCTTTCCTCCTGCGTCGAAGACGCCCTCTTCGTAGGACAAAAGGTCGAGGCGGCCGAAATAGCCGAGCAGCTCTCCGTCGTCCAGGAGATAGCGCGGGTCCCTCGGCCTGTCCAGGTCGTTCTGCCGCTTGAGGAACGTCTCGTAGATGAGAATGCCCCCCGGCGCAAGGAGCCTCGTAAGCTCGTCCATGATCTCACGCACGAGGAAATAGAAGACGAGCACACAGCCGGCCGCGCTCGCCCTGAAAGGCAGCCGGTAGGCGTCGCCCCTGATCACCGTAAGCTGCCGGCGCTCCTTCCGCGCGGCCTGCCTTGCGAGCCTGATCGCCTCCTCCGATTTTTCGAGGCCGTAAACGGGGAAGCCTTTCCCGGCGAGAAAAATGAGGTCGCGGCCGTTGCCCATAGCTATGTCGATCACCGGCTTTCCCGGCGGTATCAGGCGGGAGAACTTCCCGACGAGCCCGTGGGCCTCATCTGCCCCGTCATAAAAGCCCTCCCTGTACCTTTTGTCCCAATCAATCTCCAAGGAGACGCACCCCGTTTTCCCACAGGATCTTCCCAACCGCCTCGCCGCCGAGCGCCTCTATTGCCGGCCTGTAGCGGCGCAAGCCGAGGAGGGGGTAATCCGACCCGAAAATCACCTTGTCCGCAAGGAACCCGGCCGCGTAACGATAGAGGGCGTCCGAGTAAAGGAAGGGGACTGCGGCGAGGTCATAGTAAACGCGGGCAAAGGATTTCTTTATCTCAGGCATCAGCTCGTAAAAACAGAGGCCGCCACCCATGTGCGCCAGGAGCACTGAAAGATTGGGATGCCCCTGGACGAGGCGGACGACCTCGGCGAAGTCTGCGCGCCCCTTTCCCGGGTAGGCGTGGCCTACCTGCTCGTTGAGGTGCATCATGAAGACCATCCCTTCCTGCTCCAGGTATCCTGCGAGGCCCTCCATGCGTTTGCGCTCGCCCTCGCCGAAGGGCCGCTCGTACCAGGCCATCTCTCCCACGCCCCTCGCGCCTTTGCCTGCGCAGCGCTGCGCCTCGGCAACCGCATCAGCTTCGTTTTGCCTGTCCGTTACGATGAAAGGCACGATCCTTTCGTCGCCCTTCGCAGCCTCGATGGCATAGTCGTTGGCAAGGCGTATGAGGCCGCCGTCGCTGAAAGGGAAGCAGGCGGCGATCACCCTGTCGATGCCCTCGGCCTCCATGTAGGCCGAAAGGCCGGCCGCGTCCGCCATCCTAGACCGCCTGTCGCCGTAAATGGCCGCAAACCCCGGATCGCGCCCGGCTATGCGGTCCCTCCCGGCTATGATTTCGGGGGGGAACAGGTGTGTGTGGCCGTCCAGGACAGGCATACGCTATTATAAGACCTCTTCCCCTCAAAAAATAGATTTTTTCTCGGCGACGTGCTATAAGGACAGCATGGGCGTGAAAATCGTCTTTTTCGACTGCGACGGTACGCTCACGACCGTCAAAAGCAGTTGGCAGTACCTCCACGAAAGGCTCGATTTGTGGGACGGGCGGGCGGACGAGTTCCAGCGCCTGTTCCGCGCCGGAGAGATCGATTACACGGAGTTCTGCAGGAGGGACGCGGCCTTGTGGAAGGGCCTGCCCGAAAGGCGCGTCCTCGACATTATAGGGGAGATACCTTACCACGACGGGGTGAGGGAGACGGTGGAGACCCTTAAACGCGAAGGCATCAGAACGGTCGTCCTTTCCACGGGGCTTTCCTTCCTCGTCGGGAGGGTGCGAAGCGAGCTTCAGATGGACGCCGCTGTCGCGAACGATCTGGTCGTCGAAGACGGGGTCCTGACGGGTGAGATCAGGCTGAAAGTTGCGCACGACGACGCGGCCGGCGCAGGCAGCCAGGCAGAGGGATTTGCCGGTATTTTTCAGGTCCAGGACAAGGGCTACTGGGTAAGGAGCATCCTGCGCCGCTACGGCTTGAAGAAGGCCGAGGCGGCAGCCGTAGGGGACAGCGAAGGCGACCGGTCGATGTTCGGGGAGGCGGGCGTTGCCGTCGGGTATCACCCGAGCGAGGGCGTCCTGCCCTTTCTCGACCACGCCCTTCACAACGGTTCTTTCAAAGAGGTTTTTGAGGTACTGAGAGCGCGCGCGTGAGAGAAGGCCGCCGGAGGGCTGTGAAAACCATCAGGTTTTTAGTTGGTCTGGCGGTCGCTTCGTCCCTGCTCGCCGGCTTCGGCTGCGCGCCGAAAAAGATCGAGATCTACGAGCGGGCGCCTGCGGTCAGAACGCGGGGCGACATCGTCCGGTACGCGATGACGCTCCTCGGCAAGCCTTACAGGAACGCGGCCAAAGGCCCGGACGCCTTCGATTGCAGCGGCTTCGTCCATTACGTCTACGGCCGGTTCGACGTCTCCCTGCCGGTCTCTACCGAGGGGATCAACCGCACGGGCTACGAGGTCGAGCGGGGCAGTGTGGAAGTGGGAGACCTGGTCGTCTTCCACATCAAGCGCGACTACCACGTGGGCATCATGATAAACGGAGTCGAGTTTATCCACGCCTCCAAGTCGAGGGGCGTCACCGTCGACAGCGTCGATGCCGGTTACTGGAAGAGGAATCTCCGCAACTTCAGGCGCGTCCTCTGACCACAGAAGGCGATTGCGGCCCGCTGCCGGAACGGCTTTTGCCGCCTGACGCCGCCTATCTCCCCGCCGATGCCTTTTTCATGTAGGCCGAAAGGTCCATCTGGTTGTAAATCTTGCCCTTCATATATTCGAGGATGCGCCTGTAGTTCTTCGCGTCTACGTACCCCGGTATCTCGCCGATGCGCTTCCCCGAAGATTCGAGGAACCAGGAGGAAGGGGTGCCGCTGATGCGGTAGAGCCTGCCCAGGTCTTCCGATTTGTCCACGTCGATCCGCAGGTAGACGAAATCCTTCTTCAGCATGGCGTCGATCTCTTTGTCCGCCAGCGTCTTGCCGTCCATGAGCCGGCAGTAACCGCACGACCGGCTGTAGAAATATAGCAGGACGGGCTTGTTGTCCCTTTTTGCGGCCTTGAGCGCGCCGTCGTAATCCTGAGCGGCCGCTGCGGACGCGAAGAGGAGAATGCCTGCGATCACGGCTAAACATATATTCTTCATAGGCGTTAGTATATTACCAAACCGGCGGTCGTTCAAGTGAGGGCGGCGGTGGCTAGCGGCTCCCTCTGCCGCAGGCGCTTGGGGCCGGAGAGATTTTCGATGGAAAATGCGTAGACCCCCGAAGGCGCGCGACGCAGCATACTTTTTGCGTATGTGAGGAGCCGCGCCAAGGGGTCGCCCGCATTTGCCGCGAAAAGATCCCGGCCCCCCAAGTCGGCAATGTCAAGACTTTTGTGTCAGCAGGAAGACGGGATAGACTTCCTCTGCCTTGTTCTCGTACATGAAGACTGCATAGAGTATCCTGTCCACGCTTGTCTTGTTGCTGAACGCCCCCATTGGACGCGTCCTCCTCCGCACCTCCTTGAATCGTCGTTCAATGTGGTTGGTGGTCCTGACGCTTTTCCGGAAGGCGGGGTCCTCGAACTGGAAGCAGGTGAAGAGTTCGTCAATGTCGGCAAAGAGGCATTTTACCGCCTGGGGGTATTGCTCCTCCCATTTCCTCTTCCATCTTCCGGCGTGCTGTCTGGCAAGCATAGCATGGCGCGCCCTATAGATCTTCCGCAAGCCCTCTCGCACTGCCTCATGGTCTCTCTTCCTCACCTTTTCCAGTATATTCCTCATCTTGTGCGCCCAGCACAGCTGTACGGGGACAGCGGGGTAATGATCGGGAAGAACTGAAAGGAGTCCCTTTCCCCCATCAACCGAAATGACTTCAACTCCTTCTCCGGTCAGGCCCCTCTCGCAGAGGTCTTTCAGGAACCTGTCCCACTCGGCCCCGCTTTCAGAAGAGGCGAGCCTGAAGTCGATCACTTCTTTCCTGCCGTCTCCGCGTATGCCCAATGCTACAATGACAGGTCTCCTCAATGGCCCCATGCCCGTCTTCCTTGAAAGAATAATCCCGTCGAAAACAAGGGCGCGATAAACGTTGGAGAGCCTCCTACTATGGAAGGCGGCAACCGCCGCATCCAATGTCGCCGCCACCCGGCTTACGGTGGAAGGAGACACCTTCTCTCCAAGGATGGTCAAAAGGGCCTCCCCTGCCTTCCTGGTAGAGAGCCCCTAAAAGGAAGCAGGCCAGGATGAGCCCGTCTACCTGGGCGCACCTTCGGGCATAGGCTTTGAGAATCTCAAGGGGGATATACCTTCTTGTCCGGGGGACTGAAAGGACAATGTCTCCAAGCTCGGTGAGAAGATGGCGCAGATAACTTCCGTTCTTCCGATCCGAGGTTTTGTCCGGCAGCCGCGCCAGATAGTCCGAGATCGATTCTTTCATCCGGTCCCTCAAGAAGCCGGCAATGGCGTTTCGGCCTGCCGCCCGGCACTCGTCGGACCATTCAGTTGAAGAGGCGTTCATCTCCTTTACCACCTCCATCGCCCGTGCTACACTGTTGATGACAACCGCTTTCATCGGGGTACCTCCTTCCTCTAATAGATTTGGTCGATCTATCTGGAAGCGTACCCCGTCTTATCGTCCTGACACAAGATATGATACATTGCCCCCCAAGTCTACCTTGTTGAAATCACACTCTGGCTGTGATAGATTACCCTGTATTCTCGCGCCTATTTCATTATGAATATCAGGGAAGAATTAGAAGAGAGGGAAGAAAAGAATCTTTCAGCGCACGCGCAGAAAAGCCGCTGCACCAGGGGGCGGCTCAGGGAAGAAGCGCCGTGCGACATAAGACCGGCGTTCCAGCACGACCGGGACAGGATCGTCCACTGCAAGGCCTTCAGAAGGCTGAAATACAAGACGCAGGTCTTCCTTTTCCCTACGGACGACCACTACAGGACGCGCCTGACGCATACGCTGGAGGTCTCGCAGGTAGCGCGGACTATAGGGAAGTCCCTCCTTCTGAACGAAGACCTGGTCGAGGCGATAGCGCTCGGGCACGACCTGGGCCACACGCCCTTCGGCCACGCGGGGGAGGCAGTGCTGAACAGGCTGCATCCAGGCGGCTTCCACCATAACGAGCAGAGCGTCCGGGTCGTGGACCTCCTGGAGAGGAACGGGCAGGGGCTCAACCTTACGATAGAGGTGAGGGACGGCATCCTTAGGCATTCAAAAGGCCGTGGGGGGATCATCGTAAGCGACGACGCGGACAAGCCCCTGACGCGGGAGGCCGAGGTCGTCCGGGTCGCAGACGTCATCGCCTATATCAACCACGATATCGACGACGCGATAAGGGGCGGGGTAATCACCCTGGACGACCTGCCGGGCGGGTGCCGGAAGTCTTTGGGCGACACCCATTCTGCGAGGATCGACCGCATGGTGAGGTCTGTCATCATGGAGACGCGGAAAAAGGACAGCAGCATGGCCATCGAGCCGGAGATCGAGGAGTGCATTCTCGTATTGAGGGATTTCCTTTACGAGCACGTTTACGACAACGCGGTCGTCCACGAGGAATTCAAGAAGTGCTCAAGGATCATCGAAGATATCTACCGCTACTTCCTGGAGAATCCGGGGGCCTTCCTGGAAGAGACCTCCGCAGGGTCGTTCTACGCGGACCCTGCAACGTGCGTCTGCGATTACGTGGCGGGCATGACGGACCGTTACGCCTTCAACCTCTTCGAAAAGGTATTCCTTCCCATGCCCTGGAAGATACCCGTTTAGGGGGAGCAAATGAGAAAAACGATAGTCGTTGCGGACAGGGACGAAAGGCTTCAGCAGGCGTTCATGACCGTCTTCTCGAAGGAGCAATACGAGGTCGTCTACGCGCCGAGCGGGAAAGAGGTCGAGCGCATCGCGGGCAAGGGGAACGCGGACTTCTACGTCGTCAACGTCAACCTCCCGAAGACGGGCGGGGTCGAGGTCTACAAGAAGCTGCGGCAGGACGGCTATCTCAATACCGCAAGCTTCTTCTTTCTGAAGGACGAGGGGGACGAGACGGAGCTTGAGGAGTACCCGGCGGACGGCGTCATAGAGAAGCCGATCAATTTTTTCAGGCTCTACGAGGCCATGACGGGAGACGACGATGTGATAGAGCTTACCGACCTGATAGATGAAAAAGCGGCCGAAGACCCCTGGAAGGCCAAAGAGCGCCCCCTTGAGGAGTTCGCGCGCGAAGCCCCTCCGGCCTTCGTCCAGGCGCCGGAGGCGCCGGCGGCCGGAAAAGGCGTGAAGGAGGCGGCCGCCGGGGAAGGCGCGACGATCCGGGAGGCCATCGGGAAGCAGTTGAGGGACGCGATCGACAACGTCGATGAATCCGTCAAGGCGACGGAAGTGATGAAGGTCCAGGCAGAGGCCGGTCCCCCCTCCCCGTCGGAGCTGGAGCAACAGTTCAAGACGGTGCTCGGCCAGGCTATGGAGGAGGCGGCGGACAAGCTGTCGGCCCGGCTTGCCCCCGTCCTGACCCAGTACGTCGAAGACTATGTCAAGCAGATGCTGCTTCAGATCACCGAAAAGGTGGTCCGGGAAGAGATCGATAAATTGCTGAAGGAGCCCGGAGAGTGATAGACAAGGTCTACGATCCCAAGCAGGTCGAGCGGAAGTGGTACGCCTTCTGGATGGAGAAGGGTTACTTCACCGCGCAGGCCGTTTCCGAAAAACCCCCGTTTTCGATGGTGATACCTCCGCCTAACGTCACAGGCGTGCTCCATATGGGCCACGCCCTCAATAATACGCTCCAGGACATCGTTATCCGCTATAAAAGAATGGCAGGCTTCAACGCCCTCTGGCTGCCCGGCACGGACCACGCGGGCATAGCCACGCAGAACGTCGTGGAAAGGGAGCTGGCCAAGGAGGGCCTGAGCGCGGAAGGGTTGGGGAGGGAGGCCTTCATAAAGAGGGTCTGGGAGTGGAGGGAGAAATCGGGGGGCGTCATCATCGAGCAGCTGAAGCGCCTCGGGGCATCCTGCGACTGGTCGCGCGAGCGGTTCACGATGGACGCAGGCTTGAGCCGAGCCGTGCGCGAGGTGTTCGTGAGGCTCTTCGAGGAGGGGCTGATATACCGGGGCGACTACATCATCAACTGGTGCCCCAGGTGCAAAACGGCCCTCTCTGACGTGGAAGTCGAGCACGAGGAGACGAAAGGGCACCTCTATTATATCCGGTATCCCCTTGCGGGGCGCGCCGGGTCGATCACCGTCGCCACTACGAGGCCCGAGACGATGCTCGGCGATACGGCCGTTGCGGTGAACCCGGAGGACAAGAGGTACGCGCGCCTCATCGGCAAGGACGTGGTCCTTCCGCTCACCGGCCGGAAGATACCCATTATCGGCGACGCCTACGTCGATATGGCCTTCGGCACGGGCGCCCTCAAGATAACCCCCGGCCACGACTTCAACGACTTCGAGATCGGCAAAAAGCATAACCTCAAGGTCATAAAGGTGATCGACGACAGCGGCAGGATGAACGAGCACGCGGGCCGGTACGCCGGGACGGACCGCTTTGCGGCGAGGGAGCGCATCATCGAGGACCTGGCCGCGGAAGGACTCCTTGAGAAGATCGAGGACTACGGGCTGATAATCGGCAGGTGCTACCGCTGCAAGACGATAGTGGAGCCGATCGTCTCGCTCCAATGGTTCGTGGCTATGAAGCCCCTTGCTGCGCCCGCCATCGAGGCGGTGCGCGACAGGCGCGTGACGATCATCCCGGAGATGTGGGAAAAGGTCTACTTCGACTGGATGGAGAACATCAAGGACTGGTGCATATCGCGGCAGATATGGTGGGGCCACCGCATCCCCGTCTGGTATTGCGACGCCTGCGGAGGGGTATACGCCTCGCGCGAGGACATCTCGTCCTGTCCCGAGTGCGCGGGGCCTGTAAGGCAGGAGTCGGACGTGCTCGACACGTGGTTCTCGTCGGGCCTCTGGCCCTTCTCGACGCTCGGATGGCCGGACGCGACGGACGACCTCAAGACCTTCTACCCCACCTCCCTGCTCGTTACCGGTTTCGATATACTCTTCTTCTGGGTCGCCCGGATGATTATGATGGGCGTCCACTTCATGGGGGACGTCCCTTTCAGGGAGGTCTACATCCACGCCCTCGTGAGGGACGCCGAAGGCAAGAAGATGAGCAAATCGAAGGGGAACGTCATCGACCCCCTCCTCATGATCGACAGCTACGGGACGGACTCCTTCCGGTTCACCTTCGCCATGCTGGCCGCCCAAGGAAGGGACATCCTGATGTCCGAGGAGCGCATCGAGGGCAACAGGAACTTCGTCAACAAGATATGGAACGCCGCTCGCCTGACGGTCTCGCTTTTGGAGGGCGCCCCGGCCCCTTCGGGGCAGCCTGCGCCTTCAGGCTTCCTGCCGGACAGGTGGATCGTCTCGCGCGTGCAGAAGGTGACGCAAGAGGTCCGCGAGGCAATCGAGACCTACAGGTTCAGCGACGCGGCCCACAGCCTCTACGGGTTCGTGTGGCACGAGCTGTGCGACTGGTACCTGGAGCTCGTCAAGCCGAACCTCTACGGCAAGGTTACCTCCTTCGACGAGGGGGCGACGGCCGCGACCCTCCGGGCGACGCTCATCGACGTGCTCAAGCTGCTCCATCCCTTCATGCCTTTCGTCACGGAGGAGATCTACCGGAAGCTGCCCGGAAGGGACGGGGAGAGCCTCATGGTCGCGCCCTTCCCGGAGGTCGATCCCGGCCGGATAGACGAAGAGGCGGAAGGGCAGATGGCGATGGTCATGGGCGTCATCGACGCGATCAGGAACATAAGGGGAGAGATGGGGTTCGCCCCCAGCGAAAAGGTGGAGGTGCTGATCCGCGCAGACGGCCACAGGCCGCTTCTTGAGGGCTACGGGTACTACATAAGGGAGCTTTCGCGCGCCTCGAAGATCGGCTACGTGACCGGCGATGCCCCGAAGAGGGCCGCCCTCGGCATATTCAAGGGGGTCGAGGTCTTCGTCCCCATCAACGACTCAGGCGTTGTGGACAGGGAGAGGGCAAGGATCGAAAAGGAGCTCTCGAAGGTCGCATCGGAGATCGACCGGGCTTTCAATAAGATAAACAACAGGGCCTTCAGGGAGAAGGCGCCGGACGCGATATTGGCGAAAGAAGAGGCCAACTTCGAGGAGCTGCGGCTGAGGCGTGAGAAGCTGGTCGCAAGCAAGACGATGCTGGAGGGGCTTCTGAGGGGCTAAAGTGGCGCTCAACTTTTCCATCGTAGACCGGTTCGTCTCCGAGTACGGCGAGGTCATGCACGACCGGACGCTGCTGCGCCACGACCGCTACGATATCCTGGTCAGCCTGCGGCAGACGCTCTGGGAGGCGCTGCGCGACGCGGAGCGCTTCGAGGCCGAGCTGCACAGGGTGCTCGACAGCATCGACTCCGCGAAGGACTTCGACATCCTCAGGAAATACCACACGACCTCCGTCGAGGGGGTAAAGATTTACTTCGAGGAAGAGCAGACGATAGCAGACGTGCACGACCTCTTCCGCATCGTGAGGGACCGGCTGACAAGCCGCGTGCTCACCCTCGTGGAGGAGGAGATGGCGGCCTCGGGCTTCGGCCGGCCGCCTTCCGGCTACTGCTGGATAGGCCTCGGCAGCGAGGGGCGGGACGAGCAGACGTTCGTGACCGACCAGGATAACATGCTCGTCTACGAGGGGCGGGACGGCGGCGCAAACGGCAAGGCGGACGCGCCTTGCAGCCGGGAGCGCTACTTCGAGGAATTCAGCAGCCGCGTCATGGAGAGGCTCGCCCAGGTGGGCTTCGAGAAGTGCAAGGGCGGGATCATGCCGTCGAACCGGAAGTGGCGCGGCTCCGTCGAGGACTGGAAGGATAGGATCGAAAAGACCTTGCAGGGCGGCGAGCTGCTTGAGCTTCTGGACCTCATCATCATCACGGACGCGCGCGTCATGCACGGCGACCGGCAGCTCTTCGACGCGGTCCTGGAGCGGTTCTTCTCGCTGCTCAGGGAGAACAGGCAGATCATGAAGCAGATCACCGAGACGGCTGTCGCCATGCCCACCGCCCTCGGTTTTTTCAGCAAGTTCAGGCTGGAGACGGAAGGCGACCACAAGGGCACGTTCAATCTGAAGGTGCTCGGATGGTCGCCCCTGATTATGGCCGTCCGGGCGCTCGCCCTGGCGCAAGGGCTTTACGAGACGAACACCTTGAAGAGGATCAAGCGGCTGCGGGAGATGAACGTGGTAAAAAAGGAGACGGCCTTCGATTTGATCGAGGCGTACCTTTTGTTTGCCCGCTTTCGCGTAATGAACCAGATAGGGCAGGAAGGCAGGGACGGCCAGAACTATATCGACCCTGGCCGCCTTGCGGGCGAGGAGTCGGGGAAACTCCGAAAGGCCATGAAGACGGTCGAGGCATTTCAGAAGTACCTGCACGAGGTAGTGCTGTTCGGGGAGCCCCTCTAAGGGGAAAGGGGGAACGGGGAAATGAAGGTAGCCGAGGTCATGAACAAGAACGTAGTGACGTGCCACCCTGCAGAGAAGCTGGCGGTTATCGTCAACAAGCTGGAGCTCTTCCATATCGCCGGGATGCCGGTCGTCGAGAAGGGGTCGATCGTCGGCATGGTATCCCAGACGGATATCCTGAAGGGGCTCAAATCCGGCACGCTGCATGACCTTTCCGTGCACGACGTGATGACGAGGGAGATCGTCGCGGTAGCCTCGACGGAGCCTGCCGTAGCCGTTGCTAAGATCATGATAGAAAAGGGCATAAACAGGGTGCCTGTCGTAGATAACGACAAGCTCGTCGGCATCGTGACGAGGGGCGACCTGATAAAGGCGGCAGCCGAGTGCGAATGAGGTGTCAATGAAGATCACGAAAGACGTAGTCGAATACGTGGCCCACCTGGCGAGGCTTGAGCTTCTCCCAACGGAAGTGGACCTGTACACGGAGCAGCTCGACAGGATACTCGCGTACATGGACCAGCTCAACGCGCTCGACACGACGGGCATAGAGCCTACGACCCATGCGATACCCCTGGTGAACGTCTTCAGGGGGGACGCCGTAGATCTGAACTTCGAGGTCGAGGACGCGGTCGCAAACGCCCCGGAGCGGGAAGGTGGGTTCTTCAAGGTGCCGCCCATCATAGAAACGGATTGAATAACTCTGATGTAAGCAACAATGCTTTTCATGAGGGGGGACGACCCGCAAGCGGGTGCCCCGGCGAGCTTTGCTGGCGGAGGGGGCGCGGAAGCCCCATAAATTGCCTGTTATAAGGTGTGCTGAACCTCCAAGGATGATAGTCGGATGCAAAAAGCACGGGAACAAAAGAGAGTGTGACAGAGCTTTTGGGATGAAAGGGGAACAAAGGCATGAAAGAGCTTCTGCATAAAGACATAGGGGAAGTAAGGGGCCTTTTGAAAAGGCGGGAGATCACCTCCGTCGAGCTGACCCGCTTCTATCTAGACAGGATAAAGGAGCACGACGGAAAGGTATGGGCCTACCTCCGCACCACCGAGGAGACAGCGCTCGCGATGGCCGGTGAGGCGGACAAGAGGATACGCGCCGGGAGCGACGGCGACCTGACGGGCATACCTTTCGGCATGAAGGACATCTTCTGCACGAAGGGCGTAGAGACGACCTGCGGCTCGCAGATCCTGAAAGGTTTTCGCCCGCCTTACGACGCCACGGTCATAAAGAAGCTGAGCGAGAGCGGCTACGTCCACCTGGGCAGGCTCAATATGGATGAGTTCGCAATGGGATCATCGACGGAAAACTCCTCTTACCAGATCACGAAGAACCCGTGGGACCTGACCCGCATACCCGGAGGGTCGAGCGGGGGGTCTGCGGCTGCGGTGATGTCCGGCCTCTGCGCTGCTGCGCTCGGTACAGACACGGGGGGCTCCATCAGGCAGCCGGCGGGCCTTTGCGGAGCGGTCGGTCTCAAGCCCACCTACGGGAGGGTGTCGCGCTACGGCCTGGTCGCCTTCGCCTCGTCCCTAGACCAGATAGGGCCGATCACGCGGAATGTCGCCGATTGCGCCCTCGTCCTCAAGGTGATAGCCGGCCACGACCGCATGGACTCGACGTCCATCCCACAGCCCGTCCCCGACTATGCTGCCGGTCTCGGCAAAGAGATCAAGGGCCTCCGCATCGGCATCCCCGGAGAGTATTTCATCGAGGGCATGGACCCGAGGTGAGGCAGGCGGTAGAGTCGTCGCTTGCTACGTTCGAGGGCCTCGGGGCGCATATAGTGCCCGTCTCGCTGCCGTACACGCGGTACGCGGTCGCCGTCTACTACATCATCTGCACGGCGGAAGCCTCCTCGAACCTCGCCCGCTACGACGGCGTCAAGTACGGCATGAGGGTCAACGGGAAAGACATCATCGACATGTACAAGAAGACGCGGTCGGCAGGCTTCGGCAAAGAGGTGAAGAGGCGCATCATCCTCGGCACTTATGTCCTGTCGTCGGGCTATTACGACGCGTACTACAGGAAGGCGGGGCAGGTGAGGACGCTCATGCGGCGCGACTTCGACGCTGCCTTCAGCCGGTGCGACCTGATCGTCACGCCCGTCTCTCCCACGACCGCCTTCAAGATCGGCGAGAAGACCGAAGACCCCCTGACCATGTACCTCTCTGACATCTTCACGATCCCCGTAAACCTGGCGGGCCTGCCCGCGATGTCTCTGCCCTGCGGCTTCGACGGCAGGGGCCTGCCCATCGGCCTCCAGATCATAGGCAAGCCCCTCGACGAGGCCCTCATGCTGCAAGCAGCCTATCTCTTCGAGGCGGAGAAGGGGCTGAAAAAACTCCCGGACGCCTTTGCGTGACCCCATGAGTCGAATCGACGATCCGAAACGATTTCTCGCTGCCCTTCTGAGGATGGGCATCGACCAGTACGTCTCCGGCGCAGAGGAGAGGCCGGGTCTGGCCCGCATCCGGGCACAGGCGGCGGCGTGTACGAAATGCGGCCTCGCGGCAAGCCGCAGGTCGGTCGTCTTCGGGGAAGGCAGCGAGGCTGCCCGCGTAGTCTTCGTCGGCGAGGCGCCGGGAGAGGAAGAAGACCGGCAGGGCAGGCCGTTCGTCGGGCGGGCGGGCAAGCTGCTCGACAAGATGATCGAGAGCATCGGCCTGCGCCGCCAGGACGTTTACATCTGCAACGTCCTCAAGTGCAGGCCGCCGGGCAACCGGGACCCCGAGCCTGCCGAGGTCGAGGCGTGCAAGGACTACCTTACCGCCCAGCTTGAGGCCATAAACCCGCTCCTCATCTGCACCCTCGGCAAGCACGCGTACAATACGCTCCTCGGCGTTGACGCGCGCATCACGAAGATACGCGGCCGCCTGACCGACTACAAGGGCATTACGCTCCTGCCCACCTACCACCCGTCTTTTCTGCTGAGGAACCAGGGGGCGATGGGCGACGCATACGAGGACATGCAGAAGGTGAAGAGCCTCCTTTCCGGCTGCCGCCGGGAATAAAAGTGTTGCAAAAACTCGCGTGCGGAATATAGACTACGGTTAAGCGGCCGAAGGGCGCGTCAGGAGGTTAGAGGCAATGCCCGGTGTTCGGAAAACCAAGCGGGAAAAGGGCGTGGACGGATATATCAGAAGCCAGGACGGCGAGGCGATGGACGAGCAGAGCGTCATGGCTTACCAGAGGACGGGCGCGCCGAGAAGGAACAGGGGGCTACTCGGGCCGACGATAGTGGCCGCCGTACTGCTCCTGCTCTGCTTCATCTCTTTTGCGAGGATCGACCGGCTGGACCGCGAGCTGGCGCCGCTGCGGGCCCAGGCGGACAAGAAGGCCATCGACGAGCTCAAGGGCGAGATCGCGGCGCTCGGCGCGAAGCTCGACAAGTCCGCCGGCGAGACGGAGAAGCTCAAGGCGGATATCGCCCGGCTGCAGGCCGACATCGACGCGATGAAGGCAGCGGCCGCCCAGGCGCCAAAAATGGAGACCCAGAGAAAGCGGGCGCGCCGATAGGAAGGAGGGACTGAAAAAAAGCCGGCAGCCTGCGTCTAATTGCTTCGTCTTTGCCGTTTTTCGCTTTTCATTACGTTTTCCAGCACCAGCATCCTCTGGACAGAGGCCCGAAGGTCGAGGAACTCCTCATCCAGGCACATGTTTTCTATCCCTTCCTTCAATACCCTGACGGCTTCGGCGGGGTCGTCGCCGTAGCCGAATACGGAGATGCCGCCGGCATAGGCGACGAAGCCGGGATCGACAGGCTCGACCACGGCAACGAGGGGCATCCTAAGCCGCCTGCCCAGGAGGCGGCGGATGCGGATGCAGCGGCCGGAAGCCTCTTCGACCTTGTATTGTCTTGCCATAAGAATACCCGATATTCTTATCGGCTGTTATTTTTCTCAACCTAAGCGAATAATATGTTGACACCTTTTCAAGGCCCGTAGTATATTCTCGGCAACTTGTGAATAAGAGCACAAGGGGGGATCAAAACATAAGGGAGGGTCTTATGGAAGAGCAGAAATTGGGTAATCCGGCCCCTCTGGGACTGGCCGGCTTCGGCATGACCACCATCCTGTTGAACATCCACAATGCGGGCTTTTTCCCCGTCGGCTCGATGATCTTTGCGATGGGCATCTGCTACGGCGGCATTGCCCAGGTCATAGCCGGGATATTGGAGTTCAAGAGAGGCAACACCTTCGGCATGACCGCCTTCACGTCTTACGGCCTTTTCTGGATGAGTCTTGTCTTTATCCTGATGTTCAAGAATCTTCCAGGGGTTTCTCCGGCGTTCATTGGCTGGTATCTCTTCTGCTGGGGGCTGTTCACGTTCTTCATGTGGTTCGGCACATGGGGAAAGAACAGGGTCCTGCAGTATATCTTCCTCAGCCTTACCGTCCTCTTCTGGCTGCTCGCCATAAGGGACTGGAGCGGCAACGCGGCGATAGGGGTGCTTGCCGGATGGGAGGGCATCACCTGCGGCGCGGCCGCTTTCTACCTTGCGATGGCAGAGGTCATCAACGAGGCCCAGGGCCGGACGGTGCTTCCCATAGGCGAGAAGAACGCAGCGCAAGTGAAGCCGGCCGTCGCGGCGGCGCGGTAACGCGGATAGTTGGCCGGGCGCTTTTCGCGCCTGGCTTTGTCGTCGTGTTCGGCGCGGCTCCTCACATACACAAAAAGTATGCTGCGTCGCGCGCCTCCACGACTTCGCGCCATGCATCAAAAATCGCCTCGGCCTTTTGGGGTCCCAATAGCCGAATTGGGATCCCATTATAAAAAGCCGGTCGTCAGGCGGTGATCGCGCCTGCCGGGCACATCTCCTGGCAGCAGAAGCACCTGATGCACGCCCGGTAGTCGAAGGAGATCCGCGTCTCCCCCCTCCGAATGGCGCCTGCGGGACAGACATTGACGCAGGTCCCGCAGAGGGTGCATTTCTTCACTGCGCATTTCGGCTTTCTCGTGAAGACGCGCCTCGCCGTCTCCCTTACCAGAGGGGGAAGGTTCCAGTCTACCTCCATCGACTCAGGGATCAGGAAGTCGCGCACGGACGGCATACCGAGATCGACCACGTCCGCATCGTTGAGCAGGCCGTTCTCCGCCGCCACTACCGAGACAGGCAGGGCGGACGGCACGGAAAGCCTTCTTTCGAGGAACGCGTCGAGGGCAAGGGCGTCGTCGGAAACTGCGACGATCCCCAGGTTGCGCACGCGCCCGTTGCTCGGCCCGTCGCCGTCCATGCCCGTTATGCCGTCGAGGACGGTGAGCGCCGGCCTTACGGCTGCGTGGATGTCGATGAGGAGGGACGCGAAGAGGCGCTTGTCTGTCCCGCACCGGAGGTGCCATTTCGCCTTGTCGAGGGAGGGGACGAAGCCGAATAGGTTCTTGACGCCGGCGGTCAGGCCCATCATCACGTGGGTTTTCAGCTTCGGCATATTGACGATAAGGTCGTAGTCGAGGGGGTCTTCGCCGAAGATCAGCTCCCTGTAAGGGGAGATGCCGTCGCTCGTTTTCACCACCCTCTTCCTGAAGGGCGCGACCTGTAGCCCCAGGTCCCGCACGACTTCCATGATGCCGGATTTTTCAAGGGCCTTTTCGGTCGATTCGTAGCCGGGGCTGTCTCCCACAAAAACGGCGCACCCTGCCTCAAGAAGCATAAGGGCGACGGCCCGCACGACGACAGGGTGCGTATTGACGGCCTTTGCCGGCGGCTTCCCGGAGAGAAGGTTGGGCTTGAGGAGCACCTTGCAGCCGGCCGGCGCCGTGCCTGTCAGGGCGAAGGCCCTCGCAAGGAACGGCCTGAGAGATTCTTCGTCGTAGCTTGCGCAGCCGCCTGCAACGATCCTTGACATCACTGCCCGCTAAGGTCTATCCGGTCGAAGGTGAGGCAGATAGAGCCTTTTTGGCCCTCCCAGCAGATCTTCCTCCTGCCGCGCCGGTCCTGCCCGTAGCGGACTATGTAC
This sequence comes from uncultured delta proteobacterium, assembly GCA_963835595.1. GTDB lineage: Bacteria > Desulfobacterota > Syntrophorhabdia > Syntrophorhabdales > WCHB1-27 > CAWEPK01. The sequence goes on from CAWIGL010000002.1 coordinate 1,850,630, forward strand.
CCCTCGCGCTGCATCACCCAGCCGTCCGGCGTTTCCTCCCTTGGCCCCCGTGCGGAGAGGTCGTCCATCAGCCGGCTGACAGAGAAGCCGTATCGCTTCTCGAAGACCGCCTCGTCGGTAGTCTTCTCGTCGCCCGCGACAAGGAGGAATTGCCCGTCTTCTTTCTTGACCTGCATGAGGGTCTGGCCGAAGGCGCCGTAAACTTCGAGGAGGAACGATCCGGGGTAATCCATCTTCACGATGAAAGGCCCGGAAAAGTGCTCCTTCGCCCAGGTCGCCTCGACGTCGCCTTCCCCCGTCAGGGACGCGATGCCGGACGGCCATTGCGGCCTTTCCAGCTTGTGGGGGAGTAAAGCGCAGCCCGAAAGGATGATAATGAAGGCAATCAGCAGAAGCCGTTTCACTTGCGCTTATGCTGCTCCAGGTCCTTCAGCTTGCCTTCGAGGGCCTTTTTCCGGTCCTCTTTTTCTCGAAGCCTATCGACTGGCGGAGGAACTCGATTGCCTTGTCGTACTGGCCGAGCCTGGCGTAGACATCGGAAAGGTGCTCGTTGATGACGGGGTCGTCCGAGACGAGCGCCTGCGCCTTGAGCATCTCCTCCAGGGCCTTCCGGTAGTCCTTCTTGTTGTAAAAGACCCAGCCCAGGCTGTCGATTATATAGCCGTCGTCGGGCCTCTTCTCCAGGGCCTTCCTTATGAGCTCCTCGGCCCTGTCGAGGTTGACGCCTTTTTCGGCGAAGCTGTAACCTATGAAGTTGAGCGCGCCGGGGTTGTCCGGGCTCGCTCTTCAGTATCTCTTCCATGCATTTCATGGCGGTCGGGTTGTCCCCGTTCTTTTCGTAAAGCATGGCCAGCTGGTAAAGGAGCTCGACGTTGGCCGGCTCCAGTTGTCTTGCCGTCTCAAGGGTCTTTATCCCGGCGGGGTAATCGGACTTCTCTTCGAGGAGGGCCGCTTTCAGGAGGTAGAGCGGGACGTTCTTGGGGTTCTTCTCGATCAGCTTGTCTACCTGGGAGAGGCCGTCATCGACGGTCCCGCTCTTCACATAGAGCGCGAGGAGGCTCCTGGAGGCGGGCTGGAACTCTTCCGCTTTAGGGTCGATTTTCAGGAACTCTTCGATCGCCCTCTTCGAGGTCGCCCTTTTCCTGCAGGGCAGTGGCGAGGTAGAGCCTCGCCTTGTTGTCTTTCGGCCTCGATGCGAGGATCAGGCTGAACTCCTGGATCGCCTGCTCGTATCTCCCCTTTTCCAGGTGGAGAAGACCGATGTTCTCCCTGATGGAGAGGTCTTCCCTGTCCAGGTCGGAGAGTTTCTCGAACTCGGAGATCGCCCTGTCGTAATCCTTTTTCTGCACGTAGATGGCGGCTATCCTCGCCCTCGCCTTCTTGCTCGCCGGGTTGACCTGGATGGCCTTCTTGTAATATTCGACGGCCGCGTCCAGCTTGCCCTCGATCTCGCTGAGCGTCCCTATGTCGAGCAGGGCGAGCTCGAAGTTGGGCTTCAGGGAAAGGAGCTTCTCGTAGTAGGCGCGCGCCTTGTCGTAGTTCTTCATCTCCCCCTGGAGCCTGCCCGCGTAATAGAGGGCCATCAGGTTGTCTTCGTCGTAGGCGAGCACCTTTTCGTAAAGGGCAGCGGCTTCCTGATATTTTTTCTGTGCGATGAGGACGGAGCCGAGGAGCAGGTAGGCTTCCGTATCCTCCTTGTCCATGGCCACGCATTCTTCGTACAGCTTCTGCGCCTTGTCGAACTGGTCCCTCGAAGCGTAAAGGCCGGCAAGCAGCATAAGGTTGTGCCGGTTCTTGGGCGCCCCCTTGACCGCTTCCTGGAGCAGGGCCTCCGCCTTGTCGTACTCGCCTTTTTTCAGGTAAATCAGCGCCATCTCGCCCTTGATGGTGGAAGAGCCGGGGTCGAAGCGCAGGGCGGCTTTGTACTGCTTCAGCGCCTCATCGTACTTGCCCGCCTGGGCCTGCCTGTACCCCTCCAGGAAGAAGAAGTAGGCGTCGCCCAGGCGGCTTACTGCATGCGCCGGGGAGACGGTCGCGCAGACGAAGAAAACGACGAAAAGGACGAACAGAAGCCTCTTCATAATACTATGATACCTCTTTTTCCGTGAGATTCAAAACACAAAGGGCAGCTACCGTATGAGCTTGCCGATCCTCTCCCATCGCACGTAATGGATGATGTCGTCGGCGTTGCTGTTCCAGGAGAAGTAGATGATGAGGGCGCGCCCGACCAGGTCGTCCTTCTTCACGAACCCCCAGAACCTGCTGTCGAGGCTCCGGTCCCTGTTGTCGCCCATGCAGAAGTAGGAGTCCTTCGGGACCGTGACCGGTCCGAAATTGTCGCGCTGGGAGAAGACCCCCGGAATGATCGTATCCTCGGCGAAATAGGCATGGGGGTCGTTCATGCTCTTGCCGTTGACGTAGATGACCTTGTCCTTTATCTGGATGATGTCCCCCTCGATCCCGATCACCCTCTTGATGAAATCCTTGCTCCTGTCCACTGGATAGCGGAAAACGACCACGTCGCCCCTTGAGGGCTTGCCGAGGTCGAAAAGGACGATGTCGGTAAAGGGTACCTTCGTCACGTAGCTCAGCCTGTTGACGAGCAGGTGGTCGCCCACGAGCAGGGTCGGCTCCATGGAGCTGGAGGGTATCTTGAATGCCTGCACGATAAAGCCGCGGACGAACAGGGCGATGAGCGCCGCGATCAGAAGCGACTCGATGTATTCCCGTGTCTTGCTTTTTTGTCTCATTAGTTCTCCCAGGATATGTTTTCCGAAGCGCGCATCTTTCAATATAACCTAAAACGAAGAATTTATCACGCGCCCGCCTCTTCGGTCCGCTCCATCCTCTCCGGGGCGGAGACGCCCAGAAGCGAAAGGCCCTCCCGGATCACCTTTTGCAGCACGGAAAGCAGCGCAAGCCTCGCCATCGTAAGGTCCGTCTCGTTCCCCAGCACCCTGGCCTTGTTGTAGTAGCCGTGGAACCTGCCGACGAGGTCGATCAGGTAGAAGGCGATGCGGTGGGGCTCCAGGCTCCTGGCGCTCCCCTCCAGGACATCGAAGAAATTGAGGATGGCCTTTATCAGGTCCGTCTCTTCGGGGAGGACCAGGCGGTCCACGTTCGCCCTGCCGGCAGCGGCGATATCGATGCCCTGGCCGGCCGCCATCCTGAATATCGACTCGATGCGGGCATGGGCGTACTGCACGTAGTAGACGGGGTTCTCGTTCGAGGTCTTTCTGGCGAGGTCGAGGTCGAATTCGAGGTGGGCGTCGCTCTTCCTCATGAGGAAGAAGAACCTGGCCGCGTCCGATCCGACCTCGTCGAGCACCTCCCTGAGCGTCGTGAACTGGCCGGCCCTGGTGGACATCCCTAACGGGCTTGCCGTCCTTCAGGAGGGTCACGAACTGGATGAGGATCACCTTGAGCCTGTCCCTGTCGATGCCGAGGGCCTCGAAGTCGACGGCCTTCAGCCGCTCGATATAGCCGTGGTGGTCGGACCCCCAGATGTCGATGGCCGCGTCGAAGCCGCGCTCGAATTTTTCCTTGTGATAGGCGATGTCGGACGCAAAGTACGTCTTCTCGCCGTCCGATTTTATGATGACCCGGTCCTTCTCGTCGCCCAGCCCGGATGTCCTGAACCAGAGGGCGCCTTCCTCTTCCCGGAGCCATCCGCGCCCGCGCAGCTCCTCTATGGTCTCGTCGACGAGGCCCCTCTCGAAGAGGCCGCGCTCGCTGTAATAGTCGTCGAAGAAGACGCCGAAGCTCTTCCAGGTCCTTCTTTATGCCGGCGAGCACGAGGTCTGCGGCGAAGCGGGCCATGAAGGCGACCGCCTCGGTCCTCCCCGGCCGGCACCCCGGCGCCCTCCGCCAAGAAGCATGGCGGCGATATCCCTCACGTAGCCGCCCTGGTAGAGGTTTGTCGGGTAGTCGACCTTTTCCCCCTTCAGCTCCCTCCACCTGAGGTAGACCGACCGCCCGAGCGTTTCGATCTGCCTGCCCGCGTCGTTTACGTAATACTCCCGGCTGACGCGGTAGCCCGACCTGGCGAGTATGTTGGCGAGCACGTCGCCCACGGCCGCGCCCCTGCCGTGCCCTATGTGGAGCGGTCCCGTCGGGTTGGCGCTCACGAACTCAAGGATGACCTTTTTCCCGCCGCCGACATCGGGGAAGAACGGGTCGAGGCCGAGCCTTCAGGATCTCCGGCCAGCTCCGACGCGGAACGCCCGGTCGGCCACGTGGAAGTTGATGAAGCCCTTCGCCGCCACCTCCACGGCGCTGCACAGGCTGCCGGCGTCCATGTGCTCCACGAGGCAGCGGGCGATCTCCTCCGGGTTTTTCCGCGCCTTCTTAGCAAGCAGGAAGGCGACGTCGTGGCATAATCGCCGTGCCCCTTTTCCCTCGGTATCTCGACGGCCGGCTCGACCTCTATGTCGCCGGGAAGGAAGCCCTCGCGCTTGCAGCGCTCGATCGAACCCCTGAGCATCTCTGCAATCCGCTTTCTTATCATCTGTCGTCTCCTTGCCTTGCTGTCGCGTCCGTATCCTTAAACAGGAAAAGTTCCTAGGGGCGGCTTTTCGGGCGCCGGGTCCGCGCAGCGTCTGCCAAAAGGCGCGCTTTCCGGCCGGCGTCAGCGCGGGTTTTCGGTGTTATGCCTTACATATCTCGGCGTACAGGTCCGGCCGCCTTTCCTTTATGATCGGCCATTCCCGCCTTATCTCGGCCAACTGGCCATGGTCTACGTCCGCAAGCATGATCCCATCGGCCCTGCCCGTCGGCCCGCTTATCGTCTCGCCTTCCGGGCTCGCGCCGAAGCTCATGCCGTAAAAATCGTGGCTCTCCTCGCTCCCGACCCTGTTGACGCGCATGACGAAGAGGCCGTTCGTTATGGCGTTGCTCGTTATTACGGTCTGCCATATATGCTGCGACTTGAACGAGCAGGCGGTCGGCGCGAAAACGATGTCGGCCCCCTTGAGGCCCAGTATCCGCGAGCCTTCCGGGAAGAGGTTGTCCCACGATATCTGGACGCCGATGCGGCCGTGGCGCGTAGAAAAAACGGGGAAGCCCAGGTTCCCCGCCGAGAAATAGAATTTTTCCTCCCACAGCGGTATATCGGGGACGTGGACCTTGCGGTAAAGTCCGGCTACCTCCCCGTCCGCGTCGATGACCGCGCAACTATTGTAAAAGGCGTCGCCTTCCCTCTCGAAGAAGGGCAGGACGACTACGCACGCCGCCTTCGCCGCCTTTCGCCTCATGCGCGAGACGGTCCGGCCCGCGGCCTCCTCGGCGAGGGCGAAAGCGGACTCGTCCCTGCTCCTCGGGAACCATTGGAGGTTGAAAAGCTCCTGGAAGCAGACGATCCTTGCCCCCTCTTCGACCGCCATGTCCATCATCTTGCAGGCTTTTTCCGTGTTCTTCTCCTTGTCGTCGGAACACGCGAACTGTACGCCGGCTACCTTCATCTCACTTGTTGTTGGTGGCTATGATTATGGACCAGGGGTCTAGCTTGTTCTTTTTGAGTACCTGGCTTATCTGGAGCTTGCAGTGGTTGGACAGGAGGTCGAGGGAGATGTCCGACCTCCACCCCCACTTCTCGCACAGCGGGGAGAAGACGTTCTCCATCTTGTGGAGGAAGGAGTTCTTGCTGCAAAAATGGTTGAGGATCACGATGTTGCCGCCCGCCTTCGTCACCCGCTTCATCTCCGAGACCATCTTTTCCGGGTTGGGGACGACGGTGACAACGAAGGCGGCTACCGCGTGGTCGAAGCTGTCGTCGTTGAACGTCATGTTCTCGGCGTCCATCTCGAAGAGGTCAACGTGGTCCAGCTTCTGCCTTATCTTCTTTTTCTGGGCCTTTTCGAGCATCTTCCTCGTAAGGTCGATCCCTACGACCTCGCAGCCGTTTGGGTACAGGGGCAGAGAGATGCCCGTTCCTATGCCTACTTCGATCACCCGGTCGCCCCTGCCGATCGTCGATCTATCGATGCCGATTCTTATCCTTGGAAAAAAAAAATGAGAAAATATCCGGTCGTAGAAAGCGGAATACTTCGAGTAGATGTCTTTGACCTCTTGCCGGTCCATCGCCTCACAATACCAGATACGATGCGGGGAGTCAAGGAAAAACTCGAAAACTCCGCGTACTTGCGGCCCCTGTCCCTGCCTGCCCAGAGGCAGCACGCGATAAAGGCGCTCGACCCTTTGAAGATGCTGCTCGTCATGATCCGCTCGTAAAAGACCGTTTTTTGCTAAGTCCGGCCCGCCCGTCACCCGGCCCGCCCGACGCCGCCCAGGGGTGAATTTCATCTGTATTTAAGGCCGGTAACGTGCTATATTGAAGCCATCCCCACGCCCAAAATACCTGGAGAGACGACGGGGACGACAAAGGAACCTTGTCGCAGAGATAACGATGAAGTACGTGCTTACCATCGCGGGACACGACCTCTCTCATGGGGCGGGCATCACGAAAGACCTGGAGGTCTTCGCGTCCCTCGGCCTGCACGGCCTTTCCGTCCCGGCGGCCTACGTAGTGCAGGGGCCGAAGGGGACAAGCCGCGTCGAGCCCTTGCCGATCGGGGTGTTCTCTGAGATGGTGGAGACGGCGAAAGACGCCTTTCCCCTTTCAGGCGTCAAGGTCGGGGTGCTGCCGGACGCGCCCCACGTGGAAAAAGTGGCCGGTTTCCTGGCCTCCCTGGGCGACATCCCGTTCGTCCTCGACCCCGTGATATCCGCGAAGAACGGCGTCAGGTTGATAACGGAAGGAGGGCTGGCCGCCATTGCGGCCCTCCTTTTGCCGCTCGGGCCGTCGCTTACGCCCAACATCGACGAAGCCCAGGCCCTTACGGGCGGCCGGACCGGGGATATCGCGGAGATGGAAAAGGCTGCGCGCGCCCTCTGCGCAAAGGGGGCGAGGCACGCGGTCGTGAAAGGCGGCCATATCGCAGGTGAGCCTGTGGACCTCCTTTTCGACGGCGCCGGCGCGACGACATACGGGAGGAAAAGGGTCGATAAGATCGTCCACGGGACGGGCTGCCTTTTCTCTGCGTCCCTCCTCGGTTATATGGCCCTGGGCTACCCCGTGAGAGAGGCATTTTTCGAGACGGAGCGGCTCCTCGACAGGCTCTTTCACGAGTCGTACCGGCCTGCCGAGGGCGCGTACTACTACGCGGACCCCGGCTGCGTCGCCGCCGTGGATGCACAGAGATGGGCCGTCCTTCAGGCGATGGGAGAGGCTGCGGCGCGCCTTGCCGAGCTCGATATGGCCGATATGGTGCCCGCCGTCCAGATGAACATGGGCTACGCCCTGCGGGGGGCGCAGACGACGGCCGACGTCGCCGCCTTCCCCGGCCGGATAGGGACGCGCGGCGGAAAGATTTATTTCAAGGGGGCGCCTGAGTTCGGGGCGTCGTCCCACGTGGCCCGCCTCTGCCTGACGTACATGCGGCGCTACCCGTATCGGCGCGCGGCAGTCGACATAAAGTACGGAGAGGCCGTCCTAGCCAGGGCGCGCGAGCGCGGGTTATCGGCGGTCTTCTGGGACAGGGGGAAGGAGCCGCAAGGCGTGAAGGAGACGGAAGGCAGGAGCCTCGATTTCCTCGTGGAAGCGGCCCTTGAAGAGGCGGACGGGCCGCCCGACATCATATACGATCACGGGGATGTCGGCAAGGAGCCGATCATCAGGCTCTTTGGGCGGGACCCGGAGGAGCTGCTAAAGAAAATGGAGATGATGCGATGAGCAATCAACTGGTCGAGGCCCGCAAGGGGAACGTCACGGACGCCGTGAAGGACGTCGCAGGCAGGGAGGGCATGGAGGCCGCGGCCCTGCGCGACCTCGTCGCTTCGGGCAAGGCGATCGTCCTTATCAATAACAGGCGCAGGAACTCCGTCCCGAGGGGGGTAGGGGAAGGGCTTTCGATAAAGGTCAACGCCAATATAGGCACATCCCCTGAAAGGGTGGACGTCGAAGAGGAGATCGAGAAGCTGCGCGCCGCCGAGGACGCGGGGGCCGATACGATCATGGACCTTTCGACGGGCGGAAAGCTCGACGAGATACGGAAGATCGTCATGTCCCACGCCAGCGTGCCCATAGGGACCGTCCCCATCTACCAGGCGGCCGTCGAGGCGGTAGCCAAGAGGAAGAGCATCACGCGCATGGAGCCGGACGACCTCTTCGAGGTCATCGAGAAGCACGGCGAGGACGGCGTCGATTTCATCACCGTCCATGCCGGGGTCACCAGGGGCGTGCTGGAGAGGCTCAAAAAACAGGGGAGGATCACGGACATCGTCAGCAGGGGAGGCGCGTTCCTTACGGAATGGATGATCGTCAACGAGAGGGAGAACCCCTTGTACGAGCAGTTCGACCGCCTCGTCTCGATTGCGAAAAAATACGACATGGCCTTGAGCCTCGGGGACGGCTTGCGGCCGGGCTGCCTGGCCGACGCGACCGACAGGACGCAGGTGCAGGAGCTTCTGCTTTTGGGCGAGCTGTGCGAAGAGGCGCAAAAAAGCGGCGTCCAGGTGATGATCGAAGGCCCCGGCCACGTGCCGCTCGACCAGATCGAGGCGAATATCATCCTTGAGAAAAAGATGTGCAAGGGTGCGCCATTTTACGTGCTCGGCCCCATCGTCACGGACGTGGCGCCCGGGTACGACCACATAACGTCCGCCATAGGAGGCGCGCTCGCCGGTTACTACGGGGCGGACTTCATCTGCTACGTGACCCCCTCCGAGCACCTCGGCCTGCCCACCATAGCAGACGTGAGGGAAGGGGTCATCGTAGCGAGGATCGCCGCCCACGCGGCCGACCTCGCGCGGGGCAGGGCGGACGCATGGGCCAGGGACCGGCAGATGTCGCAGTACCGCAAGGCCCTGGACTGGGAAGGCCAGATAAAGACCGCCATAGACCCGCAGAAGATAGTCGATTTCAGGAAGGAGAGGAGCCTTCACGGCGACGTGTGCAGCATGTGCGGCGAATACTGCGCCATGAAGATCGTCTCGGAGTATTTCAAGAAGTAGATGAGATACCCCCTCGAATGGCCGGTCGATGTATTGACGGTCTCGCAGCTCACGTCGCGCATCCGCGACTGCATCTCCCGGCAATTCCGCGACGTTATCGTCGAGGGCGAGGTCTCCAACTTCAAGGTCTACCCTTCGGGCCATCTCTATTTTACCCTCAAGGACGATGCGTCCAGCGTCAAGGCGGTCATGTTCAACTACCAGGGGAAATGCCGCAGCGACCTGATTAAGGATGGGACTGCCGTCATCTGCAAGGGGCGCATCGACGTATACGAGAAGAGGGGCGAGTACAGGCTCCTTGCGGACGAGATAGAGGTCAAGGGTCTCGGCCTCCTCCAGATAAAGTTCGAGATGCTCAAGGAAAAGCTCTTCAGGGAGGGCCTTTTCGAGGCAGCCAGAAAGCGGCCGCTCCCCTTCCTGCCGCGAAGGATAGGCATCGTCACGTCCCCGGCAGGCGCGGCGATAAGGGACATGCTCAAGATCATCTACGGCAAGTTCGACAACATGGCGGTGCGCATATACCCGGTGAGGGTGCAGGGGGACCAGGCGTGCCGGGAGGTCGTCGAGGGCATCGAGCACTTCAACGATGAAGGGGATGTCGATGTCATCATCCTGGGCAGGGGCGGCGGCTCCCTGGAGGACCTGGCCTGCTTCAACGAGGAGGCGGTGGCGAGGGCCATATGCGCCTCGCGCATACCTATCGTCTCGGGCGTAGGCCACGAGATCGACTTCACGATAGCCGATTTCGTCGCTGACGTGAGGGCGCCGACGCCGACCGCCGCAGCCGACATGGTCGTGCGGGACAAGCGGGAGCTAACCGATATGCTGGCAGGCGTGCGCGAGCGGCTCGTGGGCCTTACGCTCAAGCGGTTGGAAGGGGCGAGGCTCGTCCTTGCGAGGGACGCGGCGGCCCTCAAGGAGCAAAGGTCGCTCCTCATACGCCACAAGATGTACCTCGACGAGCTTTCGAACGGCCTGCAGAATGCCTTTTCGGCGCTTTACCGCGACAAAAAGGTGCGGCTCCAATCGTGCAGCCAGCGCCTCATGGACTTAAACCCGGACAATATCCTCAAGCGGGGCTACAGCATCACGACGCGGGCGGACACGTCCGCAGTAGTGCGGGAGGCGGCCCAGGTGGCGGCAGGGGAGCAGGTAAAGGTGAGACTCTTCCGGGGCGGCCTCGACTGCACGGTCGAGAAGACGCGGCCGGAATAAGGACTTCAGGCGGCGGGGCCGCCGCCTTCTTTTCTATGCGTATGACGCCTCTATTCTCCTGATAATGTCGAAGAGCCTTTCGTTTACGGGGGTCGGGACGCCGAAGCGCCTGCCCAGCTCCATCACCTTGCCGGCGAGCATCTCCACCTCGGTCTTCCTTCGCGCCTCTACGTCCTGGAGCATCGATGTCTTTCCTTCCGGGCGCAGGCCCGCAAGGACCCTGTCCCAATCGGCAAGGTCCTCCCCGGTCAGGGATACGCCCATTTTTTCGGCAATCGCTATGGCCTCGCGCATGGCGGACTCCATGAGAGACCTCGCCTCGCCCGGCCGCTGAAAGATGCCGTAAGGCGCCCGCATAGCTGCCGATGCCTGGTTGATGCCGACGTTTATCATGAACTTCCACCAGATCGCGCGCCTTATGTCGTGGGGCATCTCGTACGGGACGGCGGCGCGGTCGAAGAGCGCGCGGACGCGGCCGGCCCGCTCCGTCTTGCCGCCCGCCGCAACCCCGAAAAATATCTTTCCCTTGCTGGAATAAGTGATGCGGCTGCCCTCCCGGACCGCGTCGATGCCGACTATGACTGCGGGCAGGACCAACTCTTCCCCGTAGACCTCTCCTATCCGCTCCTCGCTGTCCACCCCGTTCATGAGGGACATGATGACCGTATCTGCGCCCACGCTGCCGGCCATCTGGCGTATGGCCGCGTCGAGGTCGTGGTGCTTCACTGCGACTATAATGAAGTCGGCCGGGTCTGCCGGACCGTCCGCGTCGATGACGGGTATGGCGTACCGCCTTCCGTTGACCGTAAGGCCCTCGGAAAGAAGGCGCTCCCGGCGGGGACCGGCGGCAAGCAGAGAGACGACCTCGCCCGCATCGTGGAGCATGGCCGCCACCGCGCCCCCGACGGCCCCGGCGCCGACTATCCTTATGGTCTCAATCTTCCCCGCCATGTCTATTTTTACCACGGCGGCAAGACAAAGGAAAGCAGGTATTGAACCAACGTCTTGCTATCCCACACTATGGATATAGTACAGCTCGCTCTTGCCGCCGCCTTCCAATATGCTCTTTATTCCGTTAGCGGCGGCCGGCTGTGGGGCGGGCCTCGGCTTACAGTGAGATAGGGTACGGGTATGAAGACTCCATCTTACTATGAAAGTGTGCGTTGGCGAGCCCGGGGAGCGCCTCAAGGAATCGATGAGATGTGGATGCACTGTGAGACGTGGCGGCCGGAGATCGTACATAGGTACATCGGAGGCCACACGGCGAGCAGGGCGCCGCAGATCGCGATTCCGCAGAGGCGCGAGTCCAAGCCTGGAGGAGTCCGACCGTCTTTCAGCTTTCGCAACAGACGCCCCGATAACTACTCATTTCCCTTGACACCATCCCCTCAACAAGCGACAATGAAACAGCCCGATGAAACTCAGACCCCTCGCTTTTGCGATCCTCCTCGTGGCCGTCGCGCTCCTCTCCACCTCCTGCTTCAAGCTGAAGGTGCAGCTCGGAGGGCCGTCAGGGGAGGCGCTCAAGGAATATACGATTGAGGGCAAGGGGAAAGAGAAGGTGCTGGTGATCCCCGTGACGGGCTTCCTGTCGGACAAGGCCGGCGGCAGGCTCACTGGGAGCAAGCCGAGCGCCGTGGAGGAGGTCGTCTCAAGGCTCCGGCTCGCGCGCAAAAACGGAGACGTGAAGGCGGTCGTGTTCGAGGTCAACTCGCCGGGCGGCTCCATTACGGCGAGCGATATGATCTATAAGGAGATCGTCGATTTCAAGGAGAAGACGGGCGCAAAGGTCGTCGCCCTCTTCATGGACCTCGCCGCGTCGGGCGGCTATTACATATCGCTGGCCGCGGACCGCATCATCGCGCACCCCACCACCATCACCGGGTCGGTCGGCGTTATCCTGATTACGCCGAAGGTGTCGGGCCTCATGGACAAGCTCGGCATAACCGTAGACGTGAGCAAGTCGGGCAGCGAGAAGGACATAGGCTCGCCTTTCCGGCCGGCGACGCCGGAGGAGCGTAAGATATTCCAGGACCTCACCGATGAGATGGGCAGGAAGTTCATCGACCTCGTGGGGAGGAACCGGAAGATCGGGAAGGAGAACCTGCAAAAGATCGCGACCGCCCGCATCTACTCGGCAGACGAGGCGCTCCGGCTTGGCCTCGTCGATTCGATAGGCTACGTGCAGGACGGCGTCAGGGAGGCCAGGCAGCTTGCCGGCCTGCCGGAAGACGCGAGGGTAGTCGTTTACAGGCGCGCGAAGTACCCTGACGATACCCTGTACAACACGGCAGCAAGCGCTGCCGGAAGCGGCCTCCTCCAACCGCTCGTCGATATCAACCTGCCGGACATCATGCCGCCGCTGGAGCCGGGCTTCTATTACCTGTGGCTGCCGGGAGGCAGCCGGAACTAGACCGCGCAAAGGCGCTACCGCTTTCGCTCCATCAACTCCCTGATGCGCGGCACAGCAAGCCTTGCGGCCTTGATGCCCTCGTCCATCAACTCCTTCTTGCGGCTGAAGTCGAACATCGACGTGCCTTTGGCATCGGGCTCTATCAGCACGTCGGCCTGCCCCAGCTTTGCCTTGCTCGACTCGCGCATCATGATATCGACCGATTGGGCGATGATATCGATGAGCGAGTCGATCTTGTAGTTCCTGATGTCCTTCTGAAGGCTGACGGCGATCACTATGTCCGCGCCCTTCGCCCTGGCGATGTCGCAGGCGCAGTTGTCCGTGATGCCGCCGTCGACGAGCGTCCTGCTGCCGAAGGAGACCGGCACGAAGATGCCCGGAATGGCGGCGGAGGCGTGGATGGCCTTGGCGAGCGAGCCTTTTTCGAGCGTCAGGGTCTCGCCCGTGTTCAGGTCTGTGGCGATGGGTATGAAGGGTATCTTCGTATCTTCCACCCGCCTTACCTTCGCGTTCTGCTCGATGAAGCTCTCAAGGCGGCTGCCCTGCACAGGCCCCATCTTCGAATAGGCTATCGAGAAATCGAGGATGTCGCTCCTGTCGATCTTGAAGGCGGTCCATTCGAGCTGGAAGCTGTCGGGGTTCGCCGCGTACAGCCCGCCGATGAGGCTGCCTACGCTCGTCCCGATTATCATGTTGATCGGTATCTTTTCCTGCTCCAGGACTCGGATCACGCCGACGTGGGCAAAACCCTTCGCCGCTCCCCCGCCGAGGACGAGGGCTATGACCGGCTCTTTCTTTGCCGCCTTGACTGCGCCGCCCGCAGCGGGCGCCTTGCCTGCATGGCCCGTCTGACAGGAAAAAAGGAGGAAAAGCGAAAGGAGGGCGAGCAGAAAGCCGGGGCTAACCGCGCGAGCCGACGTACGGGTTGTTGACCTTCTCCGTTCCGATGGTGCTTTTTGGGTATTCTCCATAATTGTGTCCTGGAAGGACCACTGTCGCGTCGGGCAGGACGAACAGCTTGTTGCGGATGGAGCTGACGAGCGTCTGCCAGGAGCCGCCGTCCAAGTCCGTGCGCCCCACGCCGCCGACGAAAAGCGTGTCCCCGGTGAAGACGAGGCCGTCCGTGTGCAGGCAGATGCTCCCCGGCGAATGGCCCGGCGTGTGGATCACCTTGAGCGAGACGCTGCCGACGGTTATCAGGTCGTTCTCCCTGACCGTCTCGTCCGCCGCAGGGGACTGGTCCGCCCCGAACATGCTGATCATGTGGCCCGGCTGGTGGGCGAGATAGGCGCTTTCGGCCTCGTGGATGATGATCCTGGCGCCGGTCAGCTCCTTCATCTTCCTGTTGCCCATTACGTGGTCGATATGGAAATGGGTGTTGACGATATACTTTATGCGCAGGTCCTTCTTCCCGGCCTCGCGCACGATCCGGTCCTGCTCTGCCGCGGGGTCGATGACGAGGGCCTCCCCCGTCGACTCGGAGCCTACTATATAGGCGAAAACGGAGAAATTTCCCACTTCCATCTGTTTTACGAACATGGTCCCTTCCGCATTAGATTTGCCTTAGCATACTATTTTCGGCCCTTGATTACAACCGCGCCAACGGGGGCGCGGGCGAGCATCGGCCGGCAATTGCTAAATAAGGGTGGCGCAATCTCTTTCCGATATCATTACAATTGATGGGAGCGCGTCCCTGTCCGAACGGCTGACCATGCAGTTTAGCTTTTTCTCTTCGCTTTTTGTCTTTGCTCGCGCAACAGACGCGGTGATGATTGTCAGACCTCTTATAGCTTGCGAAAACCGCCCAAAGAGTATAGGTTGTGGAGGGAGTCATAACCGTGGCATTGAAGGAAGAGATAGAAAAGATCGTCAATTCCGCCTGGCCTGACCCTTTCGAGATACTGGGCAGCCACGTTATAAAATGGGGCGGCAAGGAGTGCGTCGCTGTGCGCGCGTTCCTGCCCGAAGCCGCGGAAGCAGCCGCAGTCGATGCAGCGTCCGGGCAGGAATATGCCATGAGGAGGCTCCATAAGGAAGGGTTTTTCGAGGCCGTCATTCGCGGGAGGGCCGAGGTCTTCCCGTACCGCCTCAAAGAGACGTACCAGTCGGGTGCGTCGCGCCTGATCGTCGATCCTTATTCGTTTTTGCCCGTCCTTTCCGACTACGACCTCTACCTGATAGCCGAGGGAACGCATTACGACCAGTACGAGAAGCTGGGCGCCCACGAGATGACGGTCCAGGGCGTGGAGGGGGTCTTGTTTGCGGTCTGGGCGCCCAACGCGATCAGGGTGAGCGTCACAGGCGATTTCAACAAGTGGGATGGAAGGCGCCACATGATGCGCGTCAGGGGCTCGACCGGCGTCTGGGAGATATTCATACCCGGCCTCAAGGCAGGGACCGTTTACAAGTACGAGGTCAAATCGCGCTACAAGGGCTTTCTCGCGGAGAAGGCAGACCCTTATGCCTTCTATTCGGAGCTGCGGCCGAAGAGCGCGTCGATCGTGTGGAGCCTCGACAGGTATGTCTGGACTGACGGCGCATGGATGGAGGCGCGCACAAAAACCAACTGGCTCGACGCGGCCGTTTCGATCTACGAGGTCCATCTCGGGTCGTGGCGCAGGGTCCAGGAAGAGGGCAACCGCTGGCTGACGTACCGGGAGATGGCCGATGAGCTCGTGCCCTATGTAAAAGAGATGGGCTACACGCACGTCGAGCTTCTGCCGGTGAGCGAGCACCCCCTCGACGAATCGTGGGGCTACCAGACGACAGGCTACTTCTCCTGCACGAGCCGGTACGGGACGCCCGACGATTTCATGTACTTCGTCGATGCGATGCACCGCGCGGGCATAGGGGTCATCATCGATTGGGTGCCCGCCCACTTCCCGAGGGACGCCCACGGCCTCGCCTATTTCGACGGGACGGCCCTTTACGAGCACGCAGACCCCCTGAAAGGGGAGCAGAAGGAGTGGGGCACCCTCGTATTCAATTACGGCCGGAACGAGGTTGCCAATTTCCTCATCTCGAACGCCTTGTTCTGGCTCGACAAGTACCACATCGACGGTCTGCGGGTCGATGCGGTGGCCTCGATGCTCTACCTCGACTACTCGAGGAAGCCCGGAGAATGGGTCCCGAACCGGTTCGGCGGCAACGAGAACCTTGAGGCGGTCGCCTTCATAAAGCGCTTCAACGAGATCGTCCACGGCCGCCATCCGGGCGTGCTGACCGTCGCGGAGGAATCGACCGCGTGGCCCGCCGTCTCCCGCCCCACCTACCTGGGGGGCCTGGGCTTCAGCATGAAGTGGAACATGGGGTGGATGAACGACATACTCAAGTATTTCGAGGACAACCCCGTGTTTCGGAAGTACCATCACAACAACCTCACCTTCGCGCTCCTGTACGCCTTCACGGAGAACTTTATCCTGGTCCTCTCCCATGACGAGGTCGTTTACGGCAAGCGGTCGCTCCTCGACAAGATGCCGGGCGATTTCTGGCAGAGGTTCGCCAACGTGCGGCTGCTTTTCGTCTATATGTTTGCCCAGCCTGGGAAGAAGCTCCACTTTATGGGGGGAGAGTTCGGCCAGTGGTGGGAGTGGAATGCGAACGCAAGCCTCGACTGGCACCTCCTCCAGAACGAGCCCCACAAGAAGCTACAGGCGTTCATGCGCGACCTGAACGCCCTCTACCGCAGCGAGCCGGCCATGCACCAGGTCGATTTCAGCTACGAGGGCTTCCAGTGGATCGACTTCGGCGACTACGAGCGGAGCATCGTCTCTTTCATAAGGAAGGCGAGGGACCCGGACGACTTCCTCGTCTTTGTCTTCAATTTTACCCCGGTGCCGAGGTACAACTACCGCATAGGCGTGCCGGGATGGGGTTTTTACCGGGAGGCGCTCAACAGCGATTCCGGCCTCTACTGGGGGAGCAATACGGGCAACCAGGGAGGGCGCCATACGGACCCCATACCTTGGCACGGCCGCCCCTGCTCGCTCAGCCTGAACCTGCCGCCCCTCGCGGCCCTTGTCTTAAAGCCCACCTGAGAAAAGGCATCGCGCCTGCCCCCCGGCGGACGTGTTCCCAAATCTGCGCCTCATACCACCTCGCCATCAGATGCTAAATAATGGCCCAATGAAAGCCTACCAGGCTCCGGATCATATCGGCCGACTCCATAAGGACCTTTAGGACGGAGGCCAGCACATCTTCCAGATCGGAAAGGGCCGTCCAGAGATAATTCCTGAGATGTCTTTCCCGTATATATTCCCAGAAATGCTCTACCGGATTGAGTTCGGGAGAATAGGAGGGCTGATGGATGATGCGGATGTTCTCGAATTCTCCCAGCGCCGCGCTTCGATGCCACGCCGCCTTATCCATGACCATGATCACCCGATAGGCTTTCCATTGTTCCGAGCATTCCTGGAGAAAGATCTTCATGGCTGCGGTATCGGCATAGGGAAGAACCAGGGAGAGAGATTGTCCGTCGCTAGGGCAGACGGCGCTGAATACGTGCGTATATTGTCGGACGAGCTGGACAGCGACGACAGGTCGTTCTCCGTGGGGCGCCCAGCATGGGAAAGGGTCTCCCATCCTTCCGAAACGCCCTTCATCCTCAAAGAAAAGCTTTACCGGTCGGGCGTCGCCCGCGGGGAACGTTGCAGCGGCGGCCTCCACAAGGCCGGGAAGTTTTTTTTAAATTCCTCCTGCTCTTCCTTTTTGGCCTTGGGATGCTTCGGTCGGGGCGTTACCTTCCGCCACCCGTGACGATGGAGCAGGTCGTAGAGGTAATCCTTGGACACCTGTCTTCCCACCCTGCCTTCCACCTGGCTCCTTATGGCAAAGGCCGCCACGATCCCCCCTTGCTCCGCCCTGGCCCGCAGCTCTGCGAGGAGCGTCTCCTCCTCCTCGATGGACAGCAGCCCAAAACGACGGCCTCCCCGCCCCTGCAAAACGAAAAGCTCGGGTCCGCCATGGTTGTACCGGAAAATCCATTGGTGGACCGTGCCGGGGGTAGAACCGAGATATTCGGCCGCCTTGTCGGCCGTAAGCCCTTTGCTGATCATAAAGAGCGCCTGCCATCGTTGAAACTGTTCGCGGCCCTCGCTTTCAATCATTCGCTTTCTGAGTTCATTCTGGCTGAGGTGATTTTCGAGAACTGCCCTTCTCATACTGCACCTCCTTCTCAATTTACTCTGAAAAGGAGTATACCATATTATTTATCGTATGACAGCGAAATAGTATCAGACGCAGCCGCATAGCATAGCCAGGGCAAACGCATTTGGAATCTAGCTAACTAGGCAGAAATTTCTAGACTTTTGGTAATATATATGCTATCTACCTGAAACTATTAACGTTATCAGGTGGAGGCATGCATGGATAAAGGGAACTCGATCAGGGACTTCTTTTCTGATCTTACCGAACCACGGGAGTCAAATAAGCGACATAAGCTCATTGATGTGATCACGATTGCTTTATGCGCGGCAATCTGCGGGGCCGACACCTGGGAGGAGATTGAGGAGTTCGGCCAGGCGAAGGCGGAGTGGTTCGGGACTTTCCTGGAACTCCCTCACGGCATTCCCGCCCATGACACTTTTGCCCGCATCTTTGCAAGCATGGACCCGAAAGAGTTCCAGCGGGCCTTTCTCAGATGGGCGGAGGCCATACGGTCGGCCACGAAAGGCATTATCGCCATTGACGGCAAAACGTTGCGCCGATCCTACAAGAAGGACAAATCTCCCATTCATATGGTGAGCGCCTGGGCGCTTGAGAACAGGATGGTCCTGGGTCAGATAAAAACCAAGGAGAAGTCGAACGAGATCACCGCCATCCCGGAACTGCTTTCGGTCCTGGAGCTTGAGGGCTGCATCGTAACTATTGACGCCATGGGATGTCAGAAGGAGATCGTCAAAACGATCGTCGACAAAGGCGCAGATTATGTCCTTGGCCTGAAAGGGAACCAGGGAGCGCTCCATGAGGACGTGAAGTTCTACTTCGAAGATTGCCTGAGATCAAGGTTCAAAGACGTCGACTATGATTATCATGAGACCGTCGACGGGGATCACGGGAGGATTGAGACTAGGCGTTATTGGACCGTCTCCGACGTCGACTGGCTGCCCGACAAGGCTCTCTGGAAAAACCTCTCATCCATCGTCATGGCGCAGAGAGAACGGTTGATAAACGGCGAAACAAGTACGGAGACGAGCTACTACGTGACAAGCCTGAAAAGCGACGCCGAACATGTTGCTCTGGCAGTACGAGGCCATTGGGGTATTGAGAACAGCCTTCATTGGGTGCTCGACATCGCCTTCCGTGAAGACGAATGCCGAATACGGAAAGATCACGCTCCGGCGAACTTCGCCGTCCTGAGACATATGGCGCTCAATCTCTTAAGACAAGAAAACTCAAAGAGAAGGAGCATCAAGACCAAGCGGCTCAGGGCCGGCTGGGACATGGACTATCTTGGCAAGATACTTGAAGGTTCCGTCCAGTGACAGGGTATAGTCCAAATGCGTTTGCCCTGTAGCATAGCCAAATTGCTTGACAATCGGCCCCTAAATCCTTATATTGTTAGACTCTAAACGGGAAACAATCAATGATTATAAAACTTTACGATCTACAGGATACTCTATCGGTCAAGGGGTCGCTCGACGGCGCAAGGCTCAGGAGGCCCGAGGACAGCGATATAGCCTTTTTGTCGCCCATCGAATACGAGATCACGATACAGAAGGCGGGCGACAACGTATGGCTGCGGGGGCCGGTGCGCGCAAGGCTTTCACTGGCCTGCGCCCGCTGCCTCGAAGAGTTTGCTTTTTCCATAACGTCGAGGCTCGACATAGAGCTCCTTCCCCGGCAAAAGACGCCCGCCGCTGCGGAAGTAGAGCTGAAGACAGACGAGATGAACGTCTATTATTTCGACGGCGAAGAGATCGATATCGACCCCTACGTGTTCGAGGAGGTCATGCTCAACATACCCGTAAAGACCCTCTGCTCCGAAGGCTGCAAGGGCATCTGCCCGGCCTGCGGCAAGAACCTGAACATAGAGGAATGCCGCTGCGAAAAGACGGGCGCGACGGCAGTGGGAGAGAAGCTGAGGGCGTTTTTTAAAGACCGCTAAGGAGAGAATACTATGCCTGTTCCGAAAAGGAAAACATCGAAGTCGAGGAGAGACAAGAGGAGGACGCACTACAAGCTTTCGCCCCCGGGTGTGATCCTCTGCCCGACCTGCAAGGAGCCGATGCTGGCCCATCGCGTATGCGCGAAGTGCGGAAACTACAAGGGTAAGAAGTACCTGAAGGTAGAAGAGCTCTAGCCGTATGGTGAGAATAGCTATCGACGCCATGGGCGGAGACCATGCGCCCCTTGCGGTCGTGCGGGGAGCGGAGGCTGCCGCAGCCGAAGGGGCCGGGGACCTTGTCCTTGTGGGCGACGAGAACGTGATAGGGCCGCTTCTGCGGAGCCGGTCGGCCATCGAGATCATCCACGCGCCTGACGTAGTCGAGATGGATGAGTCGCCTTCCACCGCCCTGCGGCGGAAGAAAGACTCTTCGATCAACAGGGCGTTCAGCCTGCTGAAAGCTGGAGACGTGGACGCCGTAGTCTCTGCCGGAAACTCGGGGGCATTCCTGGCGTTTGCGATCTTCACCCTGGGCCGGATCCCCGGCGTCGAGAGGCCGGCCATCCTCACGATACACCCGAACGTCAAGGGCACCAAATCGATCCTTCTCGACTCCGGAGGCACCGTGGACTGCCGGCCGTCGCACCTCGTCCAGTTTGCCATCATGGGCGACCTCTTCGCGAAACATGGGCTGGGGGTGGAGGCCCCGAGGGTCGGCGTCCTGAGCAACGGGGAGGAATCGACGAAGGGAAACGAGCTTACGCGGGAGACGCACGCCCTCCTTTCCGGCGCAGGTCTCAACTATACGGGCTATCTGGAGGGGACCGACCTGTACAACGGGATGGCGGACGTCATCGTAACGGACGGCTTTGTCGGCAACGTCGCGCTGAAGGTGAGCGAGGGTGTTGCCGAGGCGGTTATAGGCATCCTGAAGGAAAAGATAGGCAGGAGCATGAGGGCGAAGCTGGGATATCTCCTACTTTCGCCTGTTTTCAAGAGCCTTTCCCGGATGGTAGACTACTCCGAATACGGCGGCGCCCCCCTGGTAGGGGTAGACGGGGTCTGCGTAATCTGCCACGGCAAGTCGAACGAGCGGGCGATCAAGAACGCCATCATGCAGGCGAAGGGATTTGTCGGGACGAACGTCAACGAGCATATAAAGGACGCGATGCGGGAGTACCTGTCGCCTACGAGGAGCAAGGAGCTTTAGACTATGGATTATTTTCTGACGGACGACCAAAAGGAGATCAGGAAGCTTGCGCGGAGGATCGCCCAGGAAAAGGTGATGCCCGTCAGGGCGGAGCTGGACGAGACGGAGACGTTCCCCTGGGAGATCATGCGCAACTGCGCGGAAACGGGCCTCTTCGGCGTAAGTATACCGGAAAGCTACGGCGGCCTGGGCGGCGGCTCGTTCGAGAACTGCATCGTAGTCGAGGAGCTGAGCAGGGCCTGCCTAGGCGTGTCGGTGAGCTACGCTGCCAGCCTGCTAGGCTCTTATCCGATACTCCTCGGAGGGAGCGAAGAGCAAAAAGCGAAGTATCTGCCCGACGTGGCGAGCGGTAAGCGGCTCGCCGCCTTCGGTCTCACCGAGGCGAACGCGGGGAGCGACGCTGCCGGCATCAGGACGGAGGCGCGCAGGGACGGGGATTATTACGTCCTCAACGGCACCAAGCAGTGGATCACGAATGGAGGCGAGGCGGAGATTTACTCAGTCATCGCCATGACCGACCGCTCCAGGGGCGGACGCGGCGCGACGGCCTTCATCCTGGAAAAGGGGATGGACGGATTCTCCTTCGGCAAGAAAGAGAAGAAGCTGGGCATCAGGGCCTCCGCGACGAGGGAGCTCGTCTTTCAGGATTGCAAAGTCCCGAAGGAAAATGTTATAGGTAGGGAGGGTATGGGATTCATCCTTGCGATGAGGACCTTCGACCGGACCCGGCCCGGCATCGGGGCGCAGGGCGTAGGGGTGGCCCAGGGCGCGCTCGACGCCGCAGTAGCCTATGCAAGGGAAAGGGAGCAGTTCGAGAAGAAGATCATATCCTTCCAGGCAATACAGCACATGCTTGCGGATATGGCCATTCAGGTAGAGGCGGCGCGGGCGCTCGTCTACGCGGTCGCCCGTTACATAGATTCGGGCGCGAAGGACTTTTCCAAGGCGTCGGCCATGAGCAAGGTCTTCCCGAGCGACGTTGCCATGAAGGTGACGGTGGACGCCCTTCAGATATTCGGAGGGTACGGGTACATGCGGGACTACCCCATCGAAAAGATGATGAGGGACGCGAAGATCCTGCAGATCTACGAGGGCACGAACCAGATCCAGAGAAACGTCATCGGCCTTGAGTTGATAAAGGAAGCTGCGTCGTCGAAAAAGAGATAGGATGAAAAGGATAGGGGTCGTCTTTCCGGGGCAGGGGTCGCAGTATGTCGGGATGGGGAAGGAGCTTTACGACCGCTTCGGCTACGTCCGCGGGTTGTACGAATCTGCCGACAGGGCGGCCGACTTCGGCTTATCGAAGCTCTGCTTCGAAGGCCCCGAGGACGAGCTGAGAAAGACGTTCAACACGCAGCCTGCCATCCTTCTTGCGAGCTACGCGGCGTGGACGGCGCTCTCCAAAGAGGCCGGGGTTGAGGCGCACCTGTTCGCAGGGCACAGCCTCGGCGAATATACAGCGCTCCTTGCGAGCGGGCTCTTCTCCTTCGAAGACGCGGTAAGATTGACCCGGACGAGGGGCCTCCTGATGGAAGAGGCTTGCCCCGCCGGGACAGGCGGCATGGTCGCCCTCGTCGCCCCTGTCCGGCAGAAAGTGGAAGAGGTCTGCCTGGCCGTCTCCAAAGGCGATTACGTTGCCTCCCCCGCCAACCTCAACTCCCCCGACCAGCTTGTCCTCTCGGGCGACGTCAACGCCCTGAAGGAGGCAGTCGAGAGGCTCAAAGGTGAGGGCTGCAAGAAAGCGATTTTCCTCAACGTATCGGGCCCGTTCCACAGCCCGCTCATGAAGCCTGCGGCGCTCAGGCTTAAAGGGGCGATAGAGAAGGTCGCTTTTTCGCCGATGGGCGTCCCAGTCGTCTCCAACGTAGATGCCCGGCCCAATATGGAGGCAGGGGCGGTCGGCGATCTGCTCTTCCGCCAGATGTTCTCGCCTGTCCTCTGGGAAGACTGCGTAAGGACGATGGCTGCCCGTGGCGTAGAGCTTTTCTTAGAGGTGGGGCCGCAGAAGGTGCTCACGAACATGATGAAAAGGATCGTCCCCGACATCCCCTGCCGTCACGTGGAAACGATGGCGGAGATAGAGGCGGTCCGGGGGGTGCTCGCGTGAAGGGGAAGGTCGTGGTCGTGACGGGCGCGTCCCAGGGCATAGGGCGGGCCGTCGCAGAGCTTCTGGCTGAGAAAGGCGCCGACATCGCGATGCATCGACGTTGCGGACTGCGCCGAGGCGGTCCGCGCAGTCGAGGCCAAAGGCGCGAAGGCTGTATTCCATAAGGCGGATGTCGCCGACCGGCAGGAGGTCGAGAAGGCCGTCGCCGCCGTCGCGGAAGGCATGGGCGGCATCGACTGCCTGGTCAACAACGCGGGGATCACGCGGGACAAGCTCCTTCTGAGGATGGCGGAGGAAGACTGGGACCAGGTGTTGCGGGTCAACCTCAAAGGGGTCTTCAACTGCACGAAGGCGGTGCTGCGCCACATGATGAAGAAGGGCGGGAGCATCGTCAGCATCGCGTCGCTTGCGGGCGTAGCGGGGAACGCCGGCCAATCGAACTACGCGGCGAGCAAGGCGGGCGTCATAGGGTTTACGAAGAGCGTAGCCAAGGAATACGGAGACCGGGGCATAAGGGTGAATGCCGTCGCGCCGGGCTTTATCGCCACGGAGATGACGGCCGGGCTGCCCGAAAAATACAGGGATGCGATACTACAGTCGATGCCCTTGAAGCGGCCGGGCGAGCCGCTGGACGTGGCCCGCGTCGTCTACTTTCTCCTGTCGGAATACGGCAGCTACGTGACGGGAGAGGTCATAAATGTCAGCGGAGGCTTGTACATCTGAGGGATGAGATCCCTCGTCAAAAACAGGAGGTGGCTGTATGGCAGTTGCTGAAAAGGTCAAGAAGATGATCGTCGAACAACTGGAGGTAAATGAGTCCGCGGTGGTGCCGGAGGCGAAGTTCATCGACGATCTGGGGGCCGATTCCCTCGACATAGTCGAGCTGGTGATGGCCCTCGAGGACGAGTATGGCATCGAGATTCCCGACGAGGACGCGGAGAAGATAGAGACCGTCGGGGACGCCGTCCGGTATATCGAGGAGCATTTAAAATAGAGCACGAGGTGACGGTTGAAGAGAAGGGTCGTCATAACAGGTCTCGGCCTCGCCACCCCGCTTGGGGTTGGACTCGATAACGTCTGGGAGAGGATCGTTGCAGGGGAGTCGGGGGTCGGTCCCATAACAAGGTTCGATGCGTCGGCGCACGACACGCGGATAGCCGCCGAGGTGCGGGACTTCAGGCCGGAGGACTTCATATCGGGGAAAGAGCTGAGGCGGATGGACCTTTTCATCCAGTACGCCCTTGCGGCGACGAAGGTCGCAGTGCAGGACGCCGGTCTCGACCTGGCCAAAGAGGACGCCGAGAGGGTCGGCGTCATCGTCGGCACCGGGCTGGGCGGCCTGCCCACCCTGGAGAAATATCATTCGATCCTTCTTGAAAAGGGGCCCGGCCGCATCTCCCCGTTCTTCATCCCCATGCTCATAGCCAACGAGGCGCCGGGCAACATCGCGATACAGTACGGGATAAAGGGGCCGAACCTGAGCATCGTCACTGCCTGCGCGACAGGGGCGCATTCCATAGGCGACGCGTGCAGGGTCATCCAGTACGGAGACGCGGACGTAATGGTCGCGGGCGGGACGGAGGCGAACCTGACGCCGCTCACCGTGGGTGGCTTCAATGCGCTTAAGGCGCTTTCGCTCAGAAACGACGCCCCCGAAAAAGCCTCCCGTCCTTTCGACAAAGAGAGGGACGGCTTCGTGATAGGCGAAGGGGCGGGCATCGTCATAATGGAAGACCTTGAGCACGCCCGCGCTCGCGGCGCGCGCATCTACGGGGAGGTCGCCGGTTACGGGTACAACGGCGACGCGTACCACATAACTGCGCCTTGTCCCGACGGCGACGGCGCCATGAGGTGCATGAGGATGGCCCTCCGGGACGCAGGGATAGGGCCCGATGCGGTCGATTACATAAACGCCCACGGTACGTCCACAGACCTGAACGATTTGTCGGAGACGCGCGCGATAAAGCAGGTCTTCGGCGAGAAAGCCTATAAGATACCCATAAGCTCGACGAAGTCGATGATAGGCCATCTACTGGGGGCGGCGGGCGCGGTAGAGGCGATCTTCACGCTGCTCTCCATCAGGGACCAGGTGTGCCCGCCTACGATAAACTACGAGCACCCCGACCCTGAGTGCGACCTCGATTATGTGCCGAACACGGCGCGGAAGCATAAGATCGATATCGCCATCTCCAATTCGTTCGGTTTCGGCGGGACGAACGCGGTCCTCGCATTCAAGAGGCACGAATAAATGAAAATCGCCCTTGGATCGGACCACGGGGGATTCGAGCTGAAGGACCACCTGAAACAGGTGCTGCTCGCCGGGGGGCATGAGCTGATCGACGTGGGGACGGACGGCCCCGAGTCGGTCGATTACCCGGACTATGCAATAAAGGTGGCCCGGCTCGTAACGGAAGGGTCGGCGGAGCGCGGCATACTGATGTGCAGCACGGGCATCGGCATGTCGATAACTGCGAACAAGGTGCGCGGGGTGCGGGCGGCGCTCGCCTTCGACCTCCTCGCTGCACAGCAGAGCAGGCGCCACGTGGACGCCAATATCCTCGCCCTCGGCGCCCAGATCACCGGGAAAGGGCTTGCGGCAGAGATCGTCAGGGTGTGGCTGGAGACGCCTTTCGAGGGCGGACGCCACCAGAGGCGGATCGACAAGATAGGAAGGCTCGAAAATGATCTCCATGAATGCCCTTAAGGGCAGCGACAGGGTAATTTACGCTTCCGTCAAGAGCGAGATAGAAAGGGAGGAGTACAGCCTCATCCTCATCGCCTCCGAGAACTACGTAGACCAGGACATACTGGAGGCGCACGGGACGGTCCTCACCAATAAATACGCGGAGGGCTATCCGGGCAAGCGCTTCTACGGAGGCTGCCGGTTCGTCGATGACGTCGAGCGCACTGCGATAGAGCGCGCCTGCAAGCTCTTCGGGGCGGAACACGCGAACGTCCAGCCCCACGCGGGCTCTTCGGCCAATATGGCCGTCTTATTCGCCGTCCTCGGCCCCGGGGACAAGATCCTCGGCATGGACCTTTCGCACGGCGGCCACCTGACGCACGGCGCCCCGGCGAGTTTTGCGGGCCGTTTCTTCAAGTCCCTCTCCTACCATGTCTCGCGCGAGACCGAGCAGATCGATTACGATGAGGTGAGGAAAATCGCCCTGGCGGAAAGGCCGAGGCTGATCGTTTGCGGCGCGAGCGCCTATTCGAGGATCATCGATTTCAAGCGATTCAGGGAGATAGCCGACGAGGCAGGGGCCTACCTCTTAGCCGACATCGCCCACATCGCGGGCGCAGTGGCAACCGGGCCTCCACCCGACGCCGGTCGGCGTAGCCCACTTCGTCACCGGGACGACGCACAAGACGCTGCGCGGGCCGAGGGGCGGCCTGATCCTCTGCGATAAAGAGCACGCCAAGATTATCGACTCGATGATCTTCCCCGGCATCCAGGGCGGGCCGCTCATGCATATCATAGCCGCAAAGGCGGTGGCCTTCAAGAACGCGATGAAGCCTGAGTTCAAGGTGTACCAGGAACAGGTCATCAAGAATTCCCGCCATTTTGCTTCCTGCATGGAGCGCCTCGGGTACAGGGTAGTTTCGGGAGGGACGGACAATCACCTCTTCCTCATCGACCTCACCGACAAGGGCATCGGCGGCATGGAGGCCCAGGAGTTCCTGGAAAGAAGCGGCATCATGCTCAATAGGAACGCTATACCCTTCGACAAGAGGGGGCCGATCGCTCCCAGCGGCATCAGGATCGGCACGCCCGCCGTCACCACGAGGGGCATGAAGGAGCCCGAGATAGAAGTAATGGCGGGGATGATCGACGCAGTCCTGAAAAAACCCCAGGACGCAAAGCTGCAAGAGAGGATAAAGGGAGAGGTCAAGGAGCTTTGCCTCAGGTTCCCCTTCTATTCCCGCATCTTCGAGTTATGAGACGGGCATGAAGAAAGGCGGGCGCCCCCACTGGGATGCCTATTTCATGGAAATCGCAGGCATCGTGGCCAAGCGCTCGACCTGCGTGCGCAGGAGCGTGGGCGCCGTGATCGTAAAGGAGAAGCGCATCCTTGCGACGGGCTACAACGGCGCGCCCACGGGCCTTGCCCATTGCGCGGATATCGGGTGCGTCCGGGAGAGCATGAACGTGGCCTCCGGTGAGCGCCACGAGCTGTGCAGGGGCCTGCACGCGGAGCAGAACGCCATCATACAGGCGGCCTCCCACGGAGTCTCCATCAAGGGGGCCGTCATTTATTCGACGCACCTCCCCTGCGCGATATGCGTCAAGATGATTATCAACGCCGGCATCAGGGAGATCCTCCACCTGGAGGGGTATCCCGATGAGCTTGCCGCCACTTTGATCTCGGAATCGGGTATAATAATCAAGCGGGTGCCGAAACCTTAAAGGACGGTAGGCACGAAGGCGCGGGGCGCGCGAGCCGCGCCTGAAAGCGCTTGCGGGTCCGGCGCCTTTCGCGTCTTTTCGCACAGGAGCGCGGCCTATGAAGTGTCCCTACTGCGGATACGCCGAGAGCAAGGTAATTGATTCCAGGACGAGCAAGGAGATGGACGCCATACGCAGGCGGCGGGAATGCCTCGGCTGTGGGAAACGGTTCAACACGGCGGAGGTGCTGGAGGAGGGCCTCCCCCTTGTAGTCAAGAAAGACGGGCGGCGGGAGCAGTTCGACAGGGCGAAGATCCTGGGCGGACTGAGGAAGGCGTGCGAAAAAAGGCCCGTCAGCATAAGCGACCTCGAAAAGGCGGCCTCAAGGATAGAGTCGGAGCTGACCGAGCGGGGGGAAAAAGAAGTCACGAGCAACGAGATCGGGAGGGTTGTGATGGACGAGCTTAAAAAGCTCGACGAGGTGGCTTACGTGAGGTTTGCCTCGGTCTACAGACAGTTCAAGGATATCACCGAGTTCATGGAAGAGCTGAAGAGCCTGGTCCTTAAAAAAGGGGAGACATGAAAGAAGAAGACTTCATGCGGATGGCCCTCTCGCTGGCGAAAAGGGGACTCGGGACTACGTCGCCCAACCCGATGGTCGGCGCCCTGGTTATAAAAGGGCGCGAGGTCGTCGGGGAGGGGTATCACCGGAAGGCAGGCGAGCCGCACGCGGAGGCGGTCGCGCTGGAGAAGGCGGGGCCGAAGGCGCGGGGCGCGACCCTTTTCGTGACCTTGGAGCCTTGCTGCCATACGGATAAGAGGACGCCGCCGTGCGCAGACGCAATTATCGGAGCCGGCGTCAAGAAGGTCGTCGTCGCCATGTTCGACCCGAACCCGCAAGTCAACGGAAAGGGGATCGAGGCGCTGCGGAAGGCGGGCATAGACGTCAAGGTGGGTATGCTCTCCGATGAGGCGCGAAGGCTCAACGAGGCCTTCGTGACGTTCCAGGAAAAGAAGCGCCCCTTTTTCGTTATGAAGGCAGCCCTGAGCCTCGACGGCAAGATCGCGACGAAGGTCGGAGACTCCAAATGGATCTCCAACGAGGAGTCGAGGTCTTACGTGAACCGGCTGCGGTCGACGATGGACGCAGTCATGGTGGGCATCAACACGGTCATCCTCGACAACCCCCTTCTTCTGCCCAGGATCGCCAGGCCGAAGCAATACCCCGTTAGGGTCGTCCTCGACTCGAAGCTGCGCATACCGCTTTCGTGCGAGCTCGTCAAGACGGCCGCCAACTATAAAACCCTCGTTTTCACGCTCAACGACCCGTCCGCGGACAAGGAAGGCCGCCTCCGCTCGCTCGGCGTCGAGGTCGTCCGGGTGGACGCGGGGGAGAACCGGAAGGTGGCCCTCCCGGCCGTAGCCGCTGAGCTGGCGAAAAGGGGGGTCACGAGCGTCCTCGTCGAGGGCGGAGGGGAGGTCAACGGGAGTCTGCTGAAGGACGGCCTGATCGACAAGGTGCTGCTCTTTTACGGGCCGCTTTTGATAGGCGGCAGGAACGCAGCGGGCCTCGTCGGGGGCAAGGGCATCGATTTTTTGAAGGACGCTTACAAGGTGGACGTTATCTCGGTAAAGAAGCTCAAGGACGATATCTGCCTGGAGGGTTATGTTCACGGGCATCATTGAGGACGTGGGCGCGATAGCCGCCATCGGCAAGCTCGGCGGGCGCTGGGAGCTTTCTGTCCGGACGGGTCTGCCCGCGGGAGGCATCGCCATTGGCGACAGCATCGCAGTGAGCGGCGTCTGCCTTACCGTTACCCGCCTGGCAGGCAGCCTCTTCTACGCCGACGCATCTTTCGAGACGCTGAGCGTGACAACCCTGAAGGACGCATCCGTGGGCGACCGCGTGAACATCGAGAGGGCGATGCGTGCCGATTCGAGGCTCGGCGGCCACATCGTCATGGGCCACATAGACGGCATAGGGCGCATCGCCTCCGTAAGCAGGGAGGGCGACTCCATAAGGCTTGAGATCGAGACGGACGGGGAGATTGCGAGGTATATCGTAAAGAAAGGGTCCGTTGCAGTAGATGGAATAAGCTTGACAGTCAACGAGCAACGTGATAATAGATTTACGCTCAACGTTATCCCATATTCTGCATCCAAAACAACGATAGGATCCAAGAGCCTCGGGGACCAAGTCAATGTTGAGACGGACATATTGGGACGCTATGTGGAAAAGCTCGTGACAGGCGGCGGCAAGAAAGGCGTTGACCTGGATTTCCTATACAGGCACGGATACATCAAGGGAAGGTAGTTATGCCGATAGCAGACATAGAAAATGTGATAGAGGACGTAAGGGCCGGCAAAATGGTCATCATCGTCGACGACGAGGACCGCGAGAACGAGGGAGACGTGATGATCGCCTCGGAAAAGGTGACGCCGGAGGCCATAAACTTCATGGCGCGGTTCGCCTGCGGCCTGATCTGTCTTTCCCTCTCTGAAAACCGGGTCAAGGAGCTCGACCTGCCGCTCATGGTGCACGAGAACACCTCGCCTTACAATACGGCCTTCACCGTCTCCATCGAGGCCAAAGAAGGAGTGACGACGGGCATCTCCGCTTACGACAGGGCGAAGACCGTGCTCACCGCCATTGACGAGAAGACGAAGCCGGAGGACCTCGCGCGGCCCGGACACATATTCCCCCTCATGGCGCGCAACGGCGGCGTCCTCGTCCGGGTGGGACACACAGAGGCGTCGATGGACCTGGCGCGCCTGGCTGGTCTCAAGCCCTCCGGCGTGATCTGCGAGGTGATGAAAGAAGACGGCTCGATGGCGAGGCTCCCGGACCTGGAGGTCTTCGCCGAACGGCACGGCCTTAAGATAGCGTCGATCGCCGATCTGATCAAATACAAGATGCGGTACGAGACGCTGGTGAGACGGGTCGTGGAGACGAAGCTGCCGACGACCTACGGCGGGGAGTTCAAGCTGATCGCTTACGACAACGAGCTGGACGCGAAAGAGCACCTCGCCTTCGTGAAGGGGCAGTTCGACCCTGACGAGCCCGTGCTGGTGCGCGTCCACTCGGAGTGCCTCACCGGCGATGTCTTCGGCTCCAAGAGGTGCGACTGCGGGGAGCAGCTCCACATAGCGATGGCCATGATCGAGAAGGAAGGCAGGGGCGTGCTCCTCTACATGCGGCAGGAAGGCAGGGGCATCGGCCTGCTGAACAAGATCAAGGCGTACCGCCTGCAGGACGAGGGGAAGGACACGGTCGAGGCGAACGAAGCCCTAGGCTTCTCGCCGGATTTGCGGGATTACGGCATAGGCGCCCAGATTCTGGCCGACCTGGGCGTGCGAAAGATGAGGCTGATTACGAACAACCCCAGGAAGATAAAGGGCCTGGAGGGTTACGGGCTTTCGGTGGTCGAGCGCGTTCCGCTGGAGTGCACGCCGACCAAGGACAACATACATTACCTCAAGACCAAGCGGGAGAAGCTTGGCCATATCCTTGAGAACGTGTGAGGTAAACGCCATGATGCACGAAGGAAAGCTTGATGCCGCGGGATTCAGGTTTGCAATCGTTGTAAGCAGGTTCAACAGCTTCGTGACGGAGCGGCTCCTCGAAGGGGCCCTCGACGCCCTGAAGCGCCACGGGGCCGACGAAAAGCGCATAGAAATATTCCGGGTGCCGGGGGCCTTCGAGATACCCCTGGCTGCAAAGATGCTCGCGAAGAGGAAAGACGTGGACGGCGTCATCTGCCTGGGGGCGGTGATAAAAGGCTCGACCCCCCATTTCCATTACGTCGCGTCGGAGGTGACGAAGGGCATAGCGTCGGCCTCCATGGAGATCGAAAAGCCCATCTCCTTCGGTATACTGACTACCGAGACCGTGGAGCACGCGGTCGAGCGGGCGGGGACGAAGGGGGGCAACAAGGGCTACGACGCGGCCATGTCGGCCATCGAGATGGCAAACCTCTTGAAGGACAAGTATTTGTGCGGAGAAGGAAGGCCAGGGAATTAGCGCTGAAGATACTCTACCAGGTCGAAGTCAACCTCGACGCCGTCGGTCCGGCACTCGACCGGTATCTCAAGATATTCCCGTACCAGCAGGAGATCGTCGATTACACGAGGTTTCTCCTGTCGGGGGTAAAGAAAGAGCAGGCCACGCTTGACTCTTACATAGCCGAGGCCTCCGAGCACTGGAAGATCGGCAGGATCACATACGTAGACAAGAACATATTGAGGGTGGCCGTATTCGAGATGCTCTACTCGCCCGAAGTGCCGCCGAAGGTCGCCATAGACGAGGCCCTTGAGGTCGCCAAGAAGTTCGGCGGGGAGGACTCGAAGGACTTCGTGAACGGCATCCTCGACCGTATCCTGAAAGACCATTACGGTAAGAAGGCGGAAGAGATCGATGAGGGCGGAGACGATGCTGCCTGACAAAGGGCCCGACAGAGCGACCTCGAAGCCGCCGGAGGGGGGCCTATGGCCGCCCACCTCATGATCGACGGCTACAACATCATAAGACGCAGCGGCGCAGCAGCGCCCTTCGCCCCCGGAGACCTCGAAGGCAGCCGCCGTTACCTGCTCGACGAGCTATCCCGCTATAAACAGGAAAAACAGGTCCGCATCACCGTCGTATTCGACGGCGGGGGAGGCCGTTCGATAACGCGGGAAAGGGACCGCTACAGGGGCGTCGAGGTCATCTACTCGAAAAGGGGCGAGACTGCCGACCAGGTGATAATGGAGGCGATACGGACGCGCCTGTCGGGGCTGGTCGTTGCGACATCGGACCGGGCGATTATCGACGAGGCGAAGAAGTACAGCGTGGCCTTCATCACCCCCGACCGGCTGGAGGCGGCCATCATGGGCGCGGATACGGCCGACGAGGCCGGACCCAGGACGGACAAGAAAGGCAACCCCCGGAAGGCCCCGAAGGGCTTGAGGCAGGCGAGAAGGGCCATACGGAAGATATAGAAATGCCTGCCGGTCCGGTAGCTCCTACCTGCGGAAATGGTCCCAGCTCGCGTAATCCAGGCGGCGCCTTTCGCCGCCGGGCATCACAAGACTTATCCCGCTGCCTTCTGTGATCTTCCCCACTTGCGTCAGGGGCACGCCCTGCTGCGCGGCAATGGTTTTGAGGTCCGGCGCGCGGCGCGGGTCGCACGTCATGATAAGCTCGTAATCGTCGCTCGCGCCGATGACGAGGTTGTACACGTCGAGGCTTAAGACCCGCGCGGCCTCCCGAAGTCTGTCGTCTACCGGTATGGCTTCCACGAATAGCTCGGCGCCTGTCCCGCTCTCCTCGCAGATGTGGGCGAGGTCGCCCGCAAGGCCGTCGCTCGTGTCGATCATTGCCGTGACGTATCCCGTCGCCGCAACCGCCTTTCCGGGGAGCGCCCTGTGGGAAGGGGCGATATATGCCTGCACCAGGGAATTGCCGGAAAGCCCTGGCCGGTCATGCCCGCGCAGTAAAAGCTGCAATCCGCCGGCAGCCCGCCCCGTGCAGCCTGTCAGCAAAACGGCGTCCCCCGGCTTCGCGCCGCTGCGGCGGACGGCCATGCCCTGCCCGACCTCGCCGATCAGCGTGATATCGATGAACGTCGTGGCCGATTCTGCTGCGTTGCCGCCTATTATGCAGGCGTCAAGGGGGTTCAGCTCCGCAAGGAACCCCCGGTAAAGCCCTTCGACCTCGAAGACGGCCGTCTCTCCTTTGAGTCCCAGCGAGACGAGGGCATAGCGGGGTGCGCCGCCCATCGCGCCTATGTCGCTGATGTTCGCAGTCATGGCGCGCCGCCCGAGGTCACGGCCGGCGATGACGCCCGGCAGGTAGTGGCGCCCTTCGACGATGGCGTCGCATGTGACGAGAAGCTCGTATCCCTGGCGCGGGATAAAGGAGGCGGCATCGTCGCCTACGCCGAGGGTAAGCCCTTCGGGCCTGACGCCCTCTGTGTCGATGAGGGAGCGTATCAGCCGGATCAGGCCGAACTCGCCTATGGCGCTTATGGTCTCGGACATGGCTTTCGTCTCTCCATTTTACACCGGATGGCCGGACAAGCGCAAAGCGGAATGGAACGGCAATCTTCGCGTTCCGGTGCTATAATTATTGGCAGGAAAGGAGAGCGGCGGTGGCGGAGCGGTTGACGAAGCAGGCCAGGGGCGGCGGCTGAGCGTCGAAAATAGGTCCGGAGGACCTGTCCGATATCCTCTGCGGCATCGACATTCCGGCCGACGAGAACGTAATCGTCGGTATAGAGGGGTTCGAGGACGCGGGCGTTTACCGCATCAGCGACGAGCTTGCCCTTGTCCAGACGGTCGATTTTTTCACCCCGGTAGTCGATGATCCGTACGATTTCGGCCGCATAGCAGCAGCGAACGCCCTGTCGGACATCTACGCGATGGGGGCCGTGCCGAAGACCGCCATGAACATCGTCTGCTTCTCGCCTGCTAAGTTCAAGACGGATGTCCTCAAGGAAATCCTGAAGGGGGGGGCCGACAAGCTGCGTGAGGCGCGCGTCAGCCTGATGGGAGGCCACAGCGTCGACGACCCGGAGATAAAGTACGGCCTTTCGGTCACGGGTCTCGTCCACCCGGAGAGGATCGTGAGGAACGAGGGGGCAAGACCCGGCGACCTGCTCATCCTGACGAAGCCCCTCGGCACGGGCATCATGAATACGGGCATCAAGGGCGATATGGTCGGAGAGGACGCGGTCAGGGAGCTTATCGAGGTGATGGCGGCGCTCAACGACCGGGGCGCAGAGGCAATGAGGGCCGCAGACGCCCACGCTGCGACCGACGTCACGGGCTTCGGCCTGGCGGGCCACCTGACCGAGATGATAAAAGGGGCGTTAGGCGTCAGGCTTTTCCCCGAAAAGCTGCCCTATTTCAAGGAAGCGGCCGGCCTGGCGGCGTCGGGCTTCGTGCCGGCCGGACTCTACCGCAACAGGTCTTTTTACGAAAAATATATAAGCGGGACTGCGAGCGGCTTCTTCGGGGATATCCTTTTCGACCCCCAGACATCGGGCGGCCTGCTCGTCGCGATAGGTAAAGACGCCCTCGACGCCTTCGAGAAGAGCGCATCGGCGAACGGATGCCCTTCTGGGTGATAGGGGAGTTCGTCGATGGCCCGAAGGGCATGATCGTCCTGCAACCTTAAGCGGCGGCCTTCCGGCCATGAAGCGGATGGCTGTAAAGTCAAAAAGGCCCTTCTACCGGCCCATTTTTTCCCTGATTTTCTCAAGGGTGTCCCTGAAGCCTTCCGATGCAGGCGACAGCTCCACCGCCTTGGCCGCGAGCCGCTCGGCCTCATCGAGCTTTACGCCCTTCGTGTAGTAGAGCCAGGCAAGATTATTATACGCCTCCGGCGAATTCGTCTTCTCTATCGCCCGCCTGTAAGACCGCTCGGCGTCGTCGAAGGCGTTCTGCTGGAAGTAGACGTTGCCTTCGTAAAGATTGGCTATGGGCGCCTTTCCTGCCGCAGTCCTGTACTCCTTCAGCGCTGCGTCGAGCTCCCCCTCTTCTCGTAAGAGACCCCTAGGTTGATATGCTCCTCCGGCGTCAGGGGGTCGCGGAAGGATGCGGCCCTCGGCATGGCGCAGGCGGTCGCCGCCAGGAAAAGCAGGATCAGGCAGAGGGTTTTAGCAAAAGCGTCCAATAGCGATTTTTTCTCCATATCTTCTCAAGCTGCCCGGCCGGGATATTCCGGTTGCGGAGGCGCCCCGAATGGACGATGACGCCGTCCTTCGTATAACCCGTGACTACCATGAAATGGTTCACCTCATACGAGAGAAAGCCGTAATCGACGAAGATGATCGGCGGCGTGCCCCGGTCGATTCGGTTTTTCAGGTCGTCGATGCCGCCGGGATACTGCTCCGTCGTGAAGCCGTGCTTCTGCGCGTAGACCTCAAGGTCGATGCCGAGGACGCCCCTTGCCGAAGGGCTGTAGATCGCCTGCGCTATCTCCTCAGGGGTGACCGATTTGCCGGCCCCCGTTTTTGCGTACCAGTAATCCATAACTATGGCGAGGGCCGTCGGGCCGCACTGATACGCCTCCTGGCTGAAAAAGGGCACATCCGCGATGACGACGGTCCCGGCGTCCGGCTGGACGGAGGCCGTGGAGCAAAAGGCGGGCGCCAAAAGCAGCAGGAGCGCAAAAACGAGCGCGCTTTCCCTCTGCATGATGGAGAAAACAGGCGTTCGACGGCAACGGACCGGAGATGCTGCTGCCATCATCCCCTCCTATTTTGGGTGAGCGGCCTTATCACCCTTAGGGAATTATAGCTCAATAACCGCGCATTGCAAGGTTTGGCCCATCCGGCAAACCCACGGCTTACCCTGTGCTGCACCGTATCCCGTCCTTTCGGAAGGATTGACGGCCTTTATACGCACCGGCCGGTCCCTGGTGAGCTCCCCTGCGGGGATTGCATCGCTGGCGCGGGCAGCCTATGTTAAATATATGGGTAAATTTTGCGCGCTCTGCGCCATCCTGCTCACCCTCTTCCCGCTGCCCCTCTCCACTCCGGAAAAGCTCGTGCATAAGGCCCGGTACGACAGGGTCATAAGAGATATCGAAACTTACGTAAAGAAGGAGAACGCGCGGCTGAGCGATCGGCAGACGGCGGCCATCGCGAGGCACGTCTACCAGGAATCGTGCCGCTACCATATCGATTACAGGCTCATCCTGGCGGTCATGAAGGTCGAGAGCAACTTCAGAGAGGATGCGGTTTCATGCAAGGGCGCCCTGGGGCTGCTCCAGGTAAAGCCGTCGGTCGGCGAGAGCGTGGCAAGACGCATCGGCATGGACTGGACAGGCAAGGCCCAGCTCCACGAGCCGAAAAATAACATAAAGATCGGCGTCTGTTATCTTTCCGGCCTCGTCAAAGATTTCGCGCACCTTCCGGCTGCCCTCGACACTTACAACAAGGGCGCGAAGGCGTCAAAGGCCGGGCCGGAGCGCAAATCGTCGCCCGATGCGCGCTATGCGAGCGCAGTCATGGGGGAGTATGCGAAAAACCTCTCCCTGCTGCCGGACCCGCAGGCGCCCCCGTCCGTCGCGTATTTGACCAACCAGCCTAACCAGCCCGACGGCTACTGATACCTGCGACAAAAACTGGTATAATTAACGCAACAGGCGGCGCTTCGAGCGGCCGCCTGTTTTGCGAGAAGGATTGCCGTGTACCCGCTGCCGGAAAAAGGCTTTGTCTATATTACGGGGAAGATCGAGTCGTTCCTGTCGTTCTTCCTCTCCCGGATACCAGGCAGGAGGACCGTCGTCTTCTATGAAGGGGAGGACGAGGCCCTGCTGCTGCGGGAAGAGATCGAGTTCTTCTCGAAGCGGCAGGTGAGCTATTTCCCCGTGTACAGCCACAGGATATTCGAGAAAGAGGACGAGTCGAAGAGGATCAGCTTCCTCTACCGCCTCCTTACGGACGCGGACTTCATCGGCCTCTTCCCCGTCGAGGCCCTCGCATCCGCCCTCTTCCCGGCCGCCCGGCTGACGGAGAGGTCGATAGAAGTGGAGTTCGGCCAGACCGTGCTTCAGGAAGAGCTGGTCGCTTATCTCAGCGAGGCAGGCTACGAGCCGGCGCCTCTCGTCCGGGAGCAGGGAGAGTTTGCGAAGAGGGGGGCCATCATCGACCTCTTCCCCCCATCGTCCGCAAGGCCGGTAAGGATCGAGCTCCTGGGCGACCAGGTCTATTCCCTCAGGTTCTTCGACCCTGTAAGCCAGAGGTCTCAAGGCGAGATCGAGCGGGTCGTCGTAACCCCCGCGAGGGTCTCGGTCGATAGCGGCGTGACGATTCTCGATTACCTCGCCGGCGATGCCGTAGTCGTGCACCGGGGCATCGACGACCTCTGCCGGCAGATCGAGGGGGCCGGGCTGGCGGACGCGGCGCGGGAGAGGCTCGCCTCTCTCCTGAACGTAGACGTATCGGGCGTAAAGGGCGACGAGGACGGGTTGGTGCTGGAGACCGCATCGAACAGGGACCTGCGGGAGATATTCGAGTCGCGCAGGAGCGAGCTGTTCAAGACCCTGGGCGAGAAAATGAGAGGCGACTGGGCCTCGTGCCCGTTTGTCTATCTCTCCGCCTCCAACCGCCACCAGGCGGAAAGGCTGCAAGAGATTTTGAAAAGCTACGGCATCGCCCTCCCCATCGTCTCCGATCTCTCCATCGACGGCAAAGAAAAAGAATGGGCCATCGTGGTGGGGCCGCTGAGAAGGGGCTTCAGGACGCCCTCCATGATACTGCTGACCGAGGAAGACATCGTAGGCCCGAAGAAAAGGACCGTGAAGCACAAGTGGGAGGGCGTCGATGAGTTCCTCAACTCCTTCAAGGACCTTGCGGTCGGGGAGTACATCGTCCACGTCGAGAACGGGATAGGGGTCTACAGGGGCATAAAGAAGCTGAACGTCGATGGCTCCGAGAAGGACTTCCTCCTGATCGAGTACCAGGACGAGGACAGGCTGTACGTGCCCGTCGATTCCCTGGAGCTCGTGCAGAAATACGTGGGCGGCGAGAAATCAAAGCCGAAGATAGACAAGCTGGGGGCGGGCTACTGGAAGAATACGAAGAACAGGGTCAAGAAGTATGTCGAGGACATCGCCAAGGAGCTGATCGAGTTCTACGCCGAGAGGGAACTGGCGAAGGGCCATGCCTTTCCTCCCGACGACGAGCTTTTCAGGGAGATGGAGGAGCGCTTCGAGTACGAGGAGACGGAGGGGCAGCAGAGGGTCATCAGGGAGGTGCTCGACGACCTTATGAGGGAGCGGCCCATGGACCGCATCGTTTGCGGCGACGTGGGCTTCGGAAAGACGGAGGTGGCCATCCGCTCCGCCTTCAAGGCGATGATCGACAGCAAGCAGGTCGCCCTCCTCGTGCCGACGACCGTCCTCGCGCAGCAGCATTACAAGACCTTTTCGGAGCGGTTCCGCGACTACCCGGTCAACGTGGAGATGCTCTCAAGGTTCAGGTCGAAGGAGGACCAGGCCCAGGTCGCCGAGCGCCTGAAGAAAGGGGCCGTGGACATGGTCATAGGCACCCACCGTCTCTTGCAGAAGGACGTCGAGTTCAAGGACCTGGGCCTTCTCGTGATCGACGAGGAGCACCGCTTCGGCGTGAAGCACAAAGAGAAGCTGAAGCTTATGAAGAAGAACGTCGACGTCCTCACCTTAAGCGCAACCCCCATTCCCAGGACGCTCCATATGGCCATAACGGGCATCAGGGACTTGAGCATAATCAACACCCCTCCCCTTGACAGGCTGGCCGTAAAGACGCAGGTGGTCAAGTTCAACGACGGGGTTATCAGGAAGGCGGTGGAAAGCGAGCTGCGAAAGGGGCGGGCAGGTCTTTTTCGTCCATAACGTCATCTACAACATCGGGGTCGTCCACGAGCACCTGAAGAAGATCCTGCCGGACGTAAAGATCGCCGTCGCCCACGGCAAGATGAACGGAAAGGGGCTGGAGCGCATCATGCTCGACTTCATAGGGGGCAAATACGACCTCCTCCTCTCGACCAACATCATCGAGTCCGGGCTCGACATCTCGAACGTCAACACGATCTTCATCAACAACGCGCACAGGTTCGGGCTGGCCGACCTCTACCAGCTCCGGGGCAGGGTGGGCAGGAGCACGAAGCAGGGCTACGCCTATCTCCTCGTGCCGAAGGAGGAGGCCTTGCCGAGGGACGCCCTCGTCAGGCTGAAGATCCTGGAGGAGATGACCGAGCTGGGCGCGGGCCTGAAGGTCGCCAATTACGACCTGGAGATCAGGGGCGCCGGCAACCTGCTCGGAAAGGAGCAGTCGGGCCATATCAACCTTATAGGGTTCGAGCTTTACTGCAAGATGCTGGAAGAGGCCGTCAGGGCCTTGAAGAACGACGACTCCCACGAAGAGGACGAGCCCGTTACGGAGATCAAGCTCCCCTTGAGCGCCTATATCCCGGATTCCTATATAGGCGACGAGACGAGCAAGCTCCTGACGTACAAGCGGCTGTCGAAGATCAAGAGCGCAGAGGAGCTTGCCGACATGAAGGAAGAGCTGAAGGACCGCTACGGGCCGGTCCCCGGCCCGCTCGCCAACCTGCTCGACATCATAGGCCTCAAGATCATGCTTACGGGGATGAAGATGAAGCGGCTCGAGTACTCGGGCAAGCAGATCATCCTCCAGGTGACGGAGCGGACGCCCGCTGGACATGAAAAAGGTCCTGAAGATGGTAAAGGAGGGCAGGGAACGGATCAAGCTCCTGCCCGACGGAAGGATCGTCATCCAAAACGACCGAAGGCCGGAAGATATCGTGAGCACCGCAAGAAATATCTTGCTGGAGCTTGTTACGGTATGATATAAGACAACAAAATGAGGTGACCATGAAAAAATATCTGATTCTATTATTGCTCCTCCTGCCGCTTGTCGCGTGCTCCAAGAAGCAGGAAGGTCAAGGTCGTCGCCACGATAGACGGGGAGAAGATCACCCTGGCGGAGTTCAACAGCGAGCTGGACAAGATACCCGATGAACATGAAGATGCTCGTGGCGAGCCAGAGCGGGAAGAAGAACTTTCTGGACAGGCTGATCGTGCAGAGGCTTCTTCTGAGGGAGGCAAAGAAGGAGAACATAGAGAAGAGCAAGGAATTTCAGGATAAGCTGGCCGAGTTCAAGGACCAGTTGATCATGCAGACCCTGCTCGCCAAGAAGGTCATGGCGGACCCGAAGTTCTCCGATGAAGAGCTGCAGAAGTACTACGAGGCCCACAAGGAGGAGTTCAAGAAGGAAAGGGAGATCCAGACGAGACAGATCGTCGTCAAGACCGAGCAGGAAGCGAGGGAGCTTGAGGCGAGGGTCGCAAAGGGCGAGGAGTTTGCGGAGCTGGCGAAAAGGTATTCCCTCGACCCGAGCGCCAAGGCGAACGGCGGCGACATAGGCTACCATCCGAAAGGCACGCTGATACCGGAGTATGAAGCAGGCCGCCTTCAAGCTGACGAGGGTCGGGCAGGTGAGCCCGCCGGTAAAGACGCAGCTCGGCTACCACATCATAAAGCTGGAGGGGATTAAAGCGCCTGCCTATGTGCCGTTTGCCGAGGTGAAGGACTTCATAAGACAGAAGATGGTGCAGGAAAAACAGACCGAGATGGTGCAGAAATATATCGAAGACCTTAAGAAGAACACGAAGATCGTCAGTCAACGAAGACTTCTTCAAAGAGGAAGCGAAAGCGGCTGAGGCGCCCGCCACGGCAGGCCCGGAAGTCAAGGAGGCGCCAAAAGACGCGCCTGCCGCCCAGGCGAAGCCGAATGCGCCGGAGCAGGGCAAGGCCCCGGCAAAGACGGAAGAGAGGGCGACGAAATGAAGCGGCTCGTCGTGATCGGCTGCGTGCTCCTGCCGCTTCTTTGGCCCGGCGTCTGCCGGGCCGAGGTTACGGACAGGATCGTTGCCATCGTAAACGATGAAGTCGTGACGCTGCGGGAAGTGGAGAGGTTCGTATCGGTCGAGAAGAAGAGCCGTTTTTCGTCGATGAACGAATACATGAGGAACATGCAGCTCAGGGAAAAGCTCGATTCGTTCATCGAGGCCCTGCTGATCAACCAGCAGGCAAAGAAGCTGAAGATAGAGGTCAGCGACAAGGACATTCAGGAGACCGTCGACGGCATCAAGAAGCAGAACATGATTACGGAGGACGAGCTGAAGCAGCAGTTGAAGAACGACAACGTCGAGTACAAGGAATTCATCAGGGGCATCAGGATCGGCCTGACCAGGCAGAAGGTGCTGGCCAGGACCATCATGAGGAAGTGAACCTGGACGAGAAGAACGTCAGGGCGTACTATGACGCCCACCTGAGCGACTACGTTCAGGAAGAGTACAGGCTCCAGCATGTCTTCATTTCGTCCCGCAGGGGGGATGCGGCCGAGCGCGCGCAGGAGGCCCGGCGCGAGCTGGAGCAGGGCAAGCCCTTCGAAAAGGTGGCAGCCGAGTTCTCGGACGAGGCGTGGCGGCGCCCAGGCCGACGCCGGCTTTACGAAAAAGGAGGAGCTTATCCCAGAGCTGCGCGAGGCAGTCGCCCTCCTTATGCCGGGCAGCTTCAGCAATGTCATCCGCACGCCCTTCGGCTACCATCATCCTCAAGCTGATCGAGACGAAAAAAGGCGAGGTCCAGCCGTTCGAATCGGTGAAGGACGGCGTCAAGGCGCGGCTGTTCCAGGCGGAGGCGGAAAAGAGGTATAAAGCCTTCATAGCGAAGCTGCGGGCCTCTTCCTACATCGAGGTCAAGATCTGAGAAGGATAGCCGTAACGATGGGAGACCCCGCCGGCATAGGCGGGGAGCTGGTTGCGAAGGCCGTAGACATCCTTGCCCGCAGGAGCACGCCCGTCATCATCGGGGACGCATCCGTCCTCGAC
Organism: uncultured delta proteobacterium; assembly: GCA_963835595.1. Lineage (GTDB taxonomy): Bacteria > Desulfobacterota > Syntrophorhabdia > Syntrophorhabdales > WCHB1-27 > CAWEPK01. Next base: position 1,892,459 of record CAWIGL010000002.1, read on the forward strand.
CTGGCCTGCAAGATAGCTCGGCCGCAGCGCGCTCGCGTATAAGCCCCTCGGCCGGGCGTCGGCAGGAGAGGCGGAATTTGTGGACCTCGGCCTCGTCAGGCAGGTCAGGCCCGGAGCGAGCGACGCGGCCTGCGGCGCAGCGTCCTACCGTTACCTGACGGAGGCCCTCAAGTTCATCTCCTCCGGCGCGGTCGATGCGCTCGTCACCTGCCCCATCACGAAAAAATCGATAGACGCGGCGGGCATACCCTTCCCCGGCCACACGGAGCTTCTCGCCCATTACGCGGGCGTCACCGATTACGTCATGATGATGAAGAACCGGAAGCTGAAGGTCTGCCTCGTCACTATCCACGTCCCCCTGAAGGACGTCCCGGCCCTCATAGACCCGGCAAGGGTCTTCTCCTGCATCGCAGTCACCGACCGGGCGCTTAAGACCGATTTCGCGATCCCGTCGCCCGTTATAAAGGTATGCGGTCTCAACCCGCACGCAGGGGAGCAGGGCCTCATGGGCAGCGAGGAAGGGGCCATCGCCGAGGCCATCGACAGGGCGAGGGCGTCGGGGATCGACGCGCAGGGGCCCTTTCCCGCGGATTCCCTTTTCCACGGGCCGCGGTGCGACGCCTATATCGCCATGTATCACGACCAGGGACTCATCCCCGTCAAGACCCTCGATTTCAAAAGGACGGTCAATATCACCCTCGGCCTGCCTTTCGTAAGGACATCGGTCGGCCACGGCACAGGTCTTGACATAGCCGGGACAGGGGCGGCCGACCCGGCAAGCCTGATCGAGGCTTACAGGGACGCCGAATCGATTGTCGCGGCCAGGGCAAGGGCAGGCGCCGGCGGCTTTCGCGGCCGCAAGAAGTCCGAAAGAAGGGGCGCGGGCATCGAATAACAAGGCGGGGTGAACCGAAATGGGCGATTCGCACGACCTGCTGACTGCCATTTTCTCGCACGCCCTGGCTGCGGCCGACCCTTACGAAGCCGTAGCGCGCCACGGTGACGAGCTTCTTTCCAGGTACGAAAAAGGCGGCTACACGAGGCTCTACGTCCTTGCCTTCGGGAAGGCGGTCGCCCCCATGCTGCGCGGCGGTTACGGACACGATGGGCGGACATCTGACGGGGGGGATCGCCATAACCAAGCACGGCTACAGCGTAGACGCCAAATCGGAGCGGATCGCCGTCTACGAGGCGGGCCATCCTCTCCCCGACGAAGCGGGGCTGCGAGCGACCGTGGGGGCGATGGAGCTTGCCTGGACCTTCGACGAGAAGACCTTCCTCGTCTGCCTGGTCTCAGGCGGCGGGTCGGCCCTCCTCGTCGCGCCTTACACGGGGATATCGCTCGCCGAGAAGCAGAAGACAACCGACCTACTGCTCAAGGCGGGAGCGGACATCAACGACCTCAACGCGGTACGGAAGCACGCATCTATGGTCAAGGGGGGAAGGCTCGCGGAGATCGCGTATCCGGCGACGATCGAATCGATGATCCTCTCGGACGTGATGGGCGACCCCCTGGACGTCATTGCCTCAGGGCCGACCGCCCCCGACAGCACGACGTACGCGGACGCCCTGGACGTTATCGAAAAATTCGGGCTTCGCGGTGAAGTCCCTCCAAGCCTCCTCCATCTACTTCAGAAAGGCTCGGAGGGGCGTATCCCGGAGACCCCGAAAGAGGGAAACCCCGTCTTCCGAAACGTGCGAAACACGATCGTCGCGAACAACAGGGCGGCTATCGAGGCGGGCCGGCGGAAGGCAGTCGAGCTGGGCTTTGAGACAGCCGTCCTTTCGACGCACGTTTCCGGGGAGGCAGCCCGGATGGGCAGGTGGCTCGCGGCGCAGGCGCGGGCGGCCCGCGCCGGGGCAGGCCGGCAGCCGGGGTCGGGCAAAAGGCTCTGCCTGATCTCAGGCGGTGAGACGACGGTAACCGTGAAGGGACGCGGGCTCGGCGGGCGCAACATGGAGCTTGCCCTCGCCTTCGCCCTTGAGATAGAAGGCGAGGAAGGCATCGCCCTCATCTCGGCAGGCACGGACGGGAGCGACGGCCCCACGGACGCAGCCGGGGCCATCGTGGACGGCGCGACGGCAGGCCGTGCGCGCTCCGCCGGCATCGACCCGGAAAAATACCTGGCGGATAACGACTCGTACCACTTCTTTGAGAAGGCAGGCGGCCTGTTCCGCACCGGCCCAACGGGCACGAACGTGATGGATGTGCAAATCATGCTCGTGGGCTGAATAAGGCGATAGGCAAAAAAGCTAAATCAATGCTCCTGGCGGCCGGACTCGCGACGCTGCGCGGTACGGAGCTCCTGCTTGCGCGAAGCGCGAGAAAAACGCGCTTCGCGCGCTACGCGAAAACTTCTCCGGCCGCTGGCCGCTGCTAGCGGAATAAAGAGCATATTCTTTGCCTGTCTGAGGGAGGAGGCTCCACGAGCTTTGCTCGTGGAGGGGGCGCTGAGCCCCAATAACTGCCGGCGGCGGCAAGAGCGGGCTGTACGTTATTTATAGTGATACGTTAAAAGTGTAAGAGTAGAGATTCAGCCTATCGGACAATGTCAGGTCGTGTAAGAAGTTCTTCCCGAACTCCTCGACAAGTACACCTTCCGAGACTGTGAAGATTTCAGACGGCATTCATCGATAATAACCAAAATGCTTGGACGAAAGTTTGAGCTCTTATTTATAATGTGTGAGAGGCAAGCAAGTAGTGCCGGCTTTATATAGCACGTGAGGTAGTGAAGGATAGGAAGCCGCAGGAGAAAACGGAATGAACGGAACTACGTCCCCCTAGGCCCACTATGAGGCTTACGAGGCCGCGGCCGAGAATAAGGAAACCGCCTGTATTAACAAGCCCATACCCGCTTGATCGCATGTTTCCCTTCGTGTCGTAAAGTCCCAAGTTTCCCATTGATACACAAAACAAGTGGCCCAGTTCGCTGGTAGTAATATTCCAGCCTGACCCTGTTGTACCATCATAACCCCAGGCTCCGCCGCTGTTCCCCCCCCGGGCAATCTCCATCCGGTACTCCAGTTGATGCTGCTCGTACAGGCCGGATTGAGATTCATCGTTAGGCTCGCTCGGCAATGTCAAGACTTTTGTGTCAGCAGGAAGACGGGATAGACTTCCTCTGCCTTGTTCTCGTACATGAAGACTGCATAGAGTATCCTGTCCACGCTTGTCTTGTTGCTGAACGCCCCCATTGGACGCGTCCTCCTCCGCACCTCCTTGAATCGTCGTTCAATGTGGTTGGTGGTCCTGACGCTTTTCCGGAAGGCGGGGTCCTCGAACTGGAAGCAGGTGAAGAGTTCGTCAATGTCGGCAAAGAGGCATTTTACCGCCTGGGGGTATTGCTCCTCCCATTTCCTCTTCCATCTTCCGGCGTGCTGTCTGGCAAGCATAGCATGGCGCGCCCTATAGATCTTCCGCAAGCCCTCTCGCACTGCCTCATGGTCTCTCTTCCTCACCTTTTCCAGTATATTCCTCATCTTGTGCGCCCAGCACAGCTGTACGGGGACAGCGGGGTAATGATCGGGAAGAACTGAAAGGAGTCCCTTTCCCCCATCAACCGAAATGACTTCAACTCCTTCTCCGGTCAGGCCCCTCTCGCAGAGGTCTTTCAGGAACCTGTCCCACTCGGCCCCGCTTTCAGAAGAGGCGAGCCTGAAGTCGATCACTTCTTTCCTGCCGTCTCCGCGTATGCCCAATGCTACAATGACAGGTCTCCTCAATGGCCCCATGCCCGTCTTCCTTGAAAGAATAATCCCGTCGAAAACAAGGGCGCGATAAACGTTGGAGAGCCTCCTACTATGGAAGGCGGCAACCGCCGCATCCAATGTCGCCGCCACCCGGCTTACGGTGGAAGGAGACACCTTCTCTCCAAGGATGGTCAAAAGGGCCTCCCCTGCCTTCCTGGTAGAGAGCCCTAAAAGGAAGCAGGCCAGGATGAGCCCGTCTACCTGGGCGCACCTTCGGGCATAGGCTTTGAGAATCTCAAGGGGGATATACCTTCTTGTCCGGGGGACTGAAAGGACAATGTCTCCAAGCTCGGTGAGAAGATGGCGCAGATAACTTCCGTTCTTCCGATCCGAGGTTTTGTCCGGCAGCCGCGCCAGATAGTCCGAGATCGATTCTTTCATCCGGTCCCTCAAGAAGCCGGCAATGGCGTTTCGGCCTGCCGCCCGGCACTCGTCGGACCATTCAGTTGAAGAGGCGTTCATCTCCTTTACCACCTCCATCGCCCGTGCTACACTGTTGATGACAACCGCTTTCATCGGGGTACCTCCTTCCTCTAATAGATTTGGTCGATCTATCTGGAAGCGTACCCCGTCTTATCGTCCTGACACAAGATATGATACATTGCCGGCTCGCTCCAGCCCCTTGACAATGCCCAGCTGCGTTTGTAAAATTGCGCTGTTCGATTGCCCATTCTTTTGGCTTAAACTGGTGCGAGGCTTTATGAGCGAGGCAACGGGCCGTAGGGTCAAGGGGACCACGGATCAAAAACCCTGGTCGGAAAGGAAGCGGCTGCTTCTGATCTGTCTTTTCATGGCAGCTGCCGTTGCGGGCGCCTTCTGGCAGGTCGGCCGAAACAACTTTGTCACCCTTGATGATGACATGTATGTCACGGATAACACTTACATCCGCGACGGCTTGACGTGGGGTAGTTTAGTATGGACCTTTACCGCCCGCTATGCCGCCAACTGGCATCCCCTGACATGGATCTCCCACATGCTGGATGTGCAGCTCTTCGGTATGAACCCCGCGGGGCACCACCTTGTCAGCCTCTTGTTCCATATCGCCAATACAGTCCTCCTCTTTCTCGTCCTTTTCAGGATGACTAAGGGCCTTTGGCAGAGCGCCTTCGTAGCGGCCCTCTTCGGCCTCCATCCACTGCACGTAGAGTCGGTTGCCTGGGTATCCGAGCGAAAGGACGTCCTTTCCACCTTCTTTTGGATACTTACAATGGGGGCTTATATCCGATACATAGACAAGAAGAGATCCGGACGATACGTAGCCCTTCTTGTATCCTTCGCCCTCGGCCTTATGTCAAAGCCGATGCTCGTCACCCTTCCCTTCGCCCTTCTCCTTCTCGACTACTGGCCCCTGGGCCGCTTCGCGCAGAGAGTGGAAAGCCAGGCTTCTGCGGCAGTCAACGGTGAGCAAAGAAAGAAGCAGCGGGATAAACCGGGGCGGCCGCCCGGGGCCCCGGAGTCCCAAAGTGCAGAAGGATTTGCGGTTCAGCCTTTTTCCTTGAAACCGATAGCTCCACTCATCCGGGAGAAGGCCCCGCTTTTCGCCATGTCCGCGCTTTCCTGTTTGATCACATATATTGCCCAGCATAAGGCTGTCGTAGCCTCGGCGCAGCCCTTCGGCGTGCGGATCGCTAACGTCTTCGTCTCCTATTTTGCGTATATCGGCGCCACGCTCTGGCCGTCCGCACTCGCCGTCTTATATCCTCTTTCGGGGTCAGTGCAGCTCCTGGAAACGGTCCCGGCGGCGCTGTTCTTCGCCGCCGCAACGGCGTCGGTCTTCCGGGCCGGCCGCAAATGGCCGTACCTGCCCACGGGGTGGTTCTGGTACGCAGGCACCCTCGTTCCCGTGATCGGGATAATACAGGTAGGCAAGCAGGCCAGGGCGGACCGTTATACTTACATCCCCCTAATCGGCCTGTTCATCATTGCGGCGTGGGGCGTCCCGGAGCTACTTAAGACATGGCGATACAGTAAGCAGGCCCTCGCCGCGTCCGCCGCAGTCGTCCTGTCGTGCCTTTTCGCAGCGACATGGGTGCAGGTAGGCTACTGGCGAAACAGTATAACCTTATTTGACCATACCTTGGCCGTTACATCGCGCAACGGCGCGATCCTTAACAACCGCGGCATCGTACATCTCGCGTATGGACGCAACGCCAGTGCGATGAGCGATTTTAACAGGGCTATCGAGGTCGATGGCAGAGACGCCGATGCGTACAATAATCGAGGCATTGTTTACAGGAGACTTGGAGCATACAAGCAAGCGATAGCCGATTTTGACGAGGCGCTCAGAATCGTCCCCGGATATGCTAATGCCTATTACAACCGGGGCTTGGCCTATAGCGGACTCGGCGACTACCCCCGTGCGCTGAAGGATTACGACAGCGTCATCGCGATAGACCCCGGATGCGTGGATTGCTATGTCGGCCGGGCTTTCGCTCACAATGCACTCAGAGAATACAGGCTCGCTATCAGTGATTGCGATAAGGCCCTCAGTATAAACCCGCGACTCCCGAATGCCTTATGGGCCAGGGGCATTGCTTATGACATGGGCATGACGGATTTTACGAAAGCCATAGCCGATTTCGACAGGGCCCTCAGCCTCAATCCCCCGGAAGCGGCCGAGATCTACAGGAGCCGGGGCGCAACCTGGGGCGCAGCCGGCGACTCCGCCAGGGCGATAGACGACTTCACCAGGGCGATAGAGATCAATCCCCAATACGCCCAGGCCTATTATAACCGGGGAATGACTTACAACCTCATGGGCAATCGGTCCCGGGCCACAGACGACCTGACAGAAGCAGCGAGGCTCGGCAGCGAGCCGGCAAGGGAGTTTTTGAGACCCCAGGGGCAGAGCCGGTAGCCGGGCGGACTACCCGAGCAACCAAATCGGATGGGGCTCAGTGGAGCCGACGGCCCACTTTCCATTTCTTCCAGAAAACACGGGAAATTACAAGAAACGTTAGAAAGAGAAAGGCAAAGAGCAGCCGGGGAGAGGCGAGATCGTCCAGGGATGAGACCGCGCCTGCCTGGCTCCCCGCGAAGGTGTAAATGAGGGACGCGGGAAGGACGCCGACAGTCGTCGTCCACGCAAAGGTCCGGAGAGACAGCCTGGTTAGGCCGCAAAGGAAGTTGACCAGGAAAAAGGGGAAAAAGGGGACAAGCCGGGCGGCCAGCAAATAAAGAGAGCCGTTCAGTTCGACTCCCGGTTGAATTGCCCCAGCTGTCGCCCGTAGCGCGCCTGCAGCCGGGCACCGACCATATAGCGCGATAAGAGAAACCCGAGGATGCCCCCCGCCGTAGCGCCGATAATGACGTAGAAAGCACCCGGGAAGGTGTGGAAGAGGAGGCCGCCGGCAAGGGTGAGTACTATGACCCCGGGGACGGTGAGGCACGTCGAGATGTAGATAAGGATGTACAGCAGCACCGAGATCAAGTAATGACCGGCCACTGCCTGTTCGAGCGCGTCTCGGTGTTCTTTAAGGCTCTCAAGCGTCAGGTACTCGGTGACATGGTTAAGGCGCAGCACAGTGACAACTGTTGCGAGACAGAGGAGCGTCAGAATTTGCTTCTTGTAATCTCTCATGGAGCGATTTTTGGCCGCCGGGTCGGACCCGGTGGCCGGGGACCCATCTTACCTTATCTCCCCCCTTTCCAAGCCGCCAAAGAGCGCGGGCCGGCAAAGGCCCATCCTCGCCAGGCGGTAGGCAAGAGCAACGACAAGACAGCCGAACCCGTATTTCACGCTGCCTCTGAAGCCGACGGATGAGGCATCCGGAAAGTAGGAGGTCGGACAGCTGACCTCAGCGACCGTATACCCCAGCCAGAGTACCTGGGCGATCATCTGATTGTCAAAGAGAAAACCGTCGGAATTTCCCCCGAATGGCACTCTTTGCAGCAGCTCGCGCGAGAAGGCCCGGTAGCCCGTGTGGTATTCGGAGAGCTTGGCGCCCGTGAAGAGGTTTTCGGCGAAGGTAAGTGCCCGGTTGGCCGCGTATTTCCAAACGGGCATTCCGCCCTTAAGGGCATAGCCGCCAAGGATCCTTGATCCCAGGACGACATGATAGAGACCGTTCCCGATCATTGCGACGAACGCCGGGATTAACTTTGGGGTGTACTGGTAGTCCGGGTGAACCATGACGATGATATCACCGCCCTCCTGGAGGGCATGGCGGTAACAGGTTTTCTGATTGGCGCCGTAACCGCGGTTCGACTCGTGCACGAAGACTTTGGTCTTGGGAAGGCCCTCGGCAACGGAAACTGTCCGGTCGCGACTGGCGTCGTCGACAATGATGACGAGGTCCACGCATTGTTCATGCACTACCTCTGCATGAGTACGGAGCAGTGTCTTCTCTGCGTTGTATGCGGGCATGATCACGACGACCTTCTTATTTAGATACATAGGCTATGCCTGCGCCTGCTTTGTACCTGTTTGCCCGGATAGTTCCGAGGATACGGGCGACTTGCTCCGGGCATAGAAGATTCGATAGGAACTGCGGGGCACCCTCCTTCCTGCGATAGTTGTTTTCATCCGTCATCACTCCGATCACCTTCTTCTCGGCCCCCGGAGCATGTTATCATGCCATGCGCATATTGTCTATTTCTTTAGACCCTCTTTAACAAACTTTGCAATAGGAGAAAAAGTCCTTGACCTTATGGCTTTAGCAGTTCGTCATTACCGCTTCAAATGAGAACAGGAACCGCCCACGCCCGGAAAGGCGGGGGGACTTACTACTTCCTGGTCGCCGAACCCTTATTTTCAGTCTGTCCCCCGATTCCACGATAAATGTGGTTAACTGCAATTTTGATAAGGGCAATTCCAGATGATCGACCACCAAAGCTGCACAATGTGTAAAGTCACGAGCGTAAAGAGGAGTCCGAAGACTACACTGGCAATCCATATCAGCCATTTGCGCCTTTCTGCCCACTGCAAGCCGAGGCCGAGGAAAACAGCTAACGCCGGCATTGAAACTAGGAAATAAGAGGCCTTAGCGGCAGAGAACACAGGCAATCTGAGGGCGAGACTGATAGCGATTCCGGCGTTTACGATCAACAGCATGGGGAATATGCTCATGACGGCCATTTCCACGTTTCCCCCGTCGATCAGGCTGCGGCGGATGGCTTTGAAGCATAATCCGAAACCGATGATAATCAGCAAGAGCGGAGGAAGACCCAGGCCGATTAGGCCCGATCCCGTCACCTGCGTTAGAATCGACAGTGAAGTATTTTCTCCCGGAAAACGTTCTTCTCCCCTGAGCCACGCATAGTAGTGCATCCACCATTTTGTACCCGAGTCGAGAAAATACAAAAACTTCGGCTCGTTGTCGAACCACATTCCGCTATAAACCATTGTCCAGAAGGAATGCATTTCCCCCGGCACGATCATCAATGTCTTCATGCTTTCCCACGGTTTGAAACTGACGAAGTCCAAGGGGCCTTTGCTGTCGCGGGGCTGGGTCGCGCTGGGGTCCAACTGTGCAATATTCCATGGCAACGGAGTGCCGTAGTTGCTCGTGTTTGATACCCAGTAGACCCCCAACAACACGGCCGGCATGAACAACAACACGCCACACGAGACTGCGATTCTCTTCCGCGGGAGGCTCCGCCCTTTCCAGTAGAGGAGAGCGAACGAAGCGATCGCGGCCGGCAGCACGGCGTATGCCGTGTACTTCGTAAACACGGCTATCGATAAAGCCGCACTCGCAGCCAAAACGAGCAGGATAGACAGTTTCTTTTGAAACATAACAAGCAGCAGGTAGATACTGACTGCCACAAAAAGGTAGCTCATGGCGTCATTGGAATTCATCGCAGACATATAGATGTGGCGAGGAAGAAAACAAACAACGCCGAAAGAAAGCAGTCTCGAGAAATTTGTCAACCTCAATCTGCCGAGGATTAAGTAAACTATCCCAATAGTTAGAATGCCGTACAGGCAATTCATGAACTGCAACAGTTTCCGCAATTCGTGAATCCCCACGTCGAAGGCCGTCGCCACATTGCCCACAATTGCCGACACATAGTAAAAGACCGGGGGGTGGTAGCACTGGAAACAGGCGTTTTTTGCCGGGATCGCGCCTGAATCCATTATTCTGAAAATCGGCTCAAAATGATCGTCAAAAGCATTGTACACGGGATTCGACCACCACAAAAGGACTCTGAGAAAAATCCCGACAGTGAACAATGAAGCAGCCATAGTGTGGTAGTTTGTCCATGTCGAACGCCATGCCCGTTTGGTTTTTGCGGGGAGTGGTGTGCTCACGGACGGCTGCCGAGGGCTTCCAGGGGCCGCGGGCGTTTCTTTGCGCATAGACGATTTCGGCCGTCCCCTCTTCGACATCAGATCACTCCTAAGTCCTGGCAGTCGCCCGCGGTGGACTATTATATGCTGTGGAATCAGGCATGTCAAAGCGAGCGCGCGGGAGACCCGGTGTATTCTTTTCGGCCCATCTTAGACGCCACTCGGCCACCCCTGCGAGCCGGAACGTGATACCCCTTGAGGTCATGTCTATCCCGTCGGGGCCTCATTATCGCTGGTTGCCACCTTTCTCACGGCATTCGTTGAGAATTCCGAAAAGCTGCAACGCTCCACTCGTAGGGGAAACGCGGATTATTAAAACTCGTAATAGATTTAGTGTCTTGGTTTCCCACACCATCGATATAGTACCACCCGCTCTTAGCATGGTTTAGCTTTTTGTTACAGCCTAGCCATAAGCAAGACGCCGGGCATACCTGCCCGGCGTCTTGACCGTGCCCTCAATAAAGCTTACTGGAACAGGTACATCACGCCGACCGCGATGGTGTCCTGCGACTTCCAGCGCCCGTCCGGCAGCGCGGGAGGTGAGGAGCTGACCGCGCCGAAGCTGTCCCTGTCCGACCAGTCGTGCCTGTACTCCGGTCTGAGGATAAGGTCCTTCGCCAACTTGAACTCGGTCGTCAGGGTCAGCTCCTTGAGGGTCTGCCCGACGCCTGTCGGCAGGATGGTGTTCGTCACAGGCAATGTGGTGAACGTCGTGCGCGCGCCGTCGGGGTCCCTGAACCATTCGCCGCGCAGGGCGACGGCGAACCAGTCGGTGAACTGGTTCTTGACGTAGCCGGCTATGCCGTACCATTTCGTGTTGCGCGCACCCAGGGCCGTGAGAACGCCCTGCTCCGTTGCGTAGTTCGTGTTGAGGACGAAGGTAAGGGTTTTGGTGGCGTTGAAGGTTGCCACCCAGTCGAAGAGAAAGCGCTTGTTGCTGTTGTTGTTATCCTGCTCCGGCCCGTACATGAAGTTGAAGGTGAGGGCGACCGGCTTCACCGGGGTAAGGCCGAAGGAGAGGCCGACCGTCTTTCCGGTGTTGTTGTCGTTCGTGTTGTCCCAGCCGTTTACCACGTAGAACGTCGCGTTGAAGACGTCGGAAAATGGGTAATAGGCCCTTATGCCGGTGTGGGTGAAGGGTATCGCGTAGTTAAATAGAAATGACCTCGAATAGTTCATATTATCCATGGCCTCTATGACCTCGGCCCCCATAGGGGTTGCGAACTTGCCGAAGGAGAACTTGAGGCCCTTGCCAAGGGGTGCGTTGTAATCGATATACGCCTGCGTAAGGTCGAAGGGGGTCGTGTCCCTGATGTCGGACGTGCCGGGGGCCAGGTTGTTGAATTGCGGGCCGAGGCCCCTCGAATGGATGAATTTCGCCGTCTCCCCGAAGGAGAACCTGAAGTTGTACCCCAGGCCGCCCACGTCCGCGTCTTTCTGGAACCTGAGCTGGGCGAGGTCGAGGCTGAAGCTGTTGGCCTTGTGGTCGAAGAGACGGAGTTCGTTCTCCCCCGAGCCGGGGCTTCTCGTGTTCTGGAGGTAGCCGCCCTGAAAATAGAGGCTGAAGCCCAGGGCCTTTCTCAGCTCGTCGATCGTCATGTTGCCGACCTTCTGCGGGGCGGCGGGGGCCGCTGCGGGCGCCGGGGCCGCCTGCTGTGCCGGTGCAGGGGCTGCTGCCTGCGGTGCGGCAGGGGCGCCCGGCTGCGAGGGCGGCGGCGCTGTTTTTTGCGCCTCAGGCGGCGCCTGTCCCTTTTCCTGCGCGCGGACCGCGTCCGGCCATGCGAGAAGCAGCATAAAGCCGACGAGAGCGCCTGCAATGTATCTCATATCGAATACCTCCTGGCTTTATCGAGGACGATGAGCAAACCCGTCGGGCCGATTACATCAATAACCGTGCCATATGCGCCGCACCCGTGACGATATTTTATATGCTTGCGCGTATGTTATGTGTAAAAGTATTGCCGGAAGGCGTCAATAAGGCATAAAAATGTGAGGCGGACGGATTTTCGGAATGCCCCTTCGACCTAAAGCAAGGCCCCCGTCCCTCGCGGCGGGGGCCTTGAAAGCCACGTTAAAGTAGGACGGCATGGCACGGCCTACGCAAATGTAGGTTTCAGTAGTGGTCGAAGTTCTCCGCCTCATTATCGGTCCGGGAAACCCTTCGCTGCTCCAGGTTGACCATCCACGAGGCGATCTCCGTCTGCCTCAGCGGAAGCGGCAGGCGGGAGAGCATCGAGGGCAGGCTGTAAAACTTTTGATAGATGGTCCTGACGTGGGCTTCCAGGTCCTCCGGCGAGCAATAGCTTGGCTTGATGTGGCAGTGGATGCCGGGCCATCTTCCTATGTCGTCGATGTCGATGATCCTGTCTTCCGTCAACATGCGGTCGTAAAGGGGCGTGCCCTTGTGCGGCGTCAGTATGTTGAAGTAGGCGGCCGGCACCTTCTCGTCCTGCAGGAAGGCGAGGGTGGCAGCGAAGATGTCTGCCTTTTCCGTGTCCCACCCGAAGATAAAATTGAGGGAATAGCTTATGTTCCTCTTCCGCAGGTTGTGGAGTATCTCCCTGTACTGCTTGACCTTATTGCTCAGCTTTTTCAGCCCTGAGAGCGTCTCCTGGTCGATGCTCTCGATGCCGATGTTAAGGTGGAGAAGGCCGCTTTTCGCCGCGAGGTCCATTATTTCCTGATCGTTGCAGAGGTAGGCCGGCCACAGGGCGGACCAGCGTATCTTCAGGGGTATGAGGGCCTCCATGAGCTCCTTCGTGTGGGACGGCCTGCCCGCGAAGTTGCTGTCCGCGAACAGGACGTAATGCGCCCCGGTGTTCTTGATCTCGGCGATCACGTCCTGGACGGGCCGATGGCGATAGCGGGGGCCCAGGTAAAACCGCTCCGAGCAGAACTCGCACTCAAAGGGGCAGCCCCGCGAGGCTCTGAATGGAGTAGGTCTTTATCATAGCGTATTTGGATAGATCGAGGAGGTCGTAGCGCGGCATCGGCAGGCCCGACAGGTCCTGCATATGGGGCGCAAGGTAGAGCTTCTTGAGGCGTCCCTTTGCGAAGTCGTCGAGCATCGACGGCCAAATCGTCTCCCCCTCGCCGATGCCGACCGCGTCGCAGTGCTCTGCCGATTCCTCCGGGTACGAGTACGTATGGGGGCCTCCCATGATGACGCTCACCCCCCGCCGCCTGAAGGTGTCCGCTATCTCGTAGGCCCTAAAAGAGTTTATGGTCCAGGTTGTGACGGCTGCGAGATCGACGGGGGCGTCAAAATCGACGTCCTCCAGTTGCTCGTCGATCAGGCGGACATCCCAGTCGCGCGGCGTGAGGGCCGCGAGATAAGGGAGGGTGAGGCCGATCAGGCGCCGTTTCCTTATCTTCAAAAGGGACCTGTCCGTTTTCGAGCGGTAGTGCGACGGTTGGATAATCGATAGTCTCACCCATCATCTCCAAGTGAATAGCGTTGGTTTTCCTTTGAATCTATGTGCAGCTCTCAAAAGAAGGGGGGCGGCCGGGGAAGCTGTTCCGACGAGTCCGGGCGGCTCCCGTCGCGTGGACGGCGATTGTTTTCATGCGCAAACGCCCCTCCTTATCGCACGCCATTCCTCTCAATGGTAAGCATTTGCGCAATTTTTGTCAACTAAAGATAACGCACATGAAGACAACAGTCATGAAACTCCAGAGAATTTTCTTCTGTGAATTTTTTTCTTGACAAGCAATCGGTCGCTCAGTATCATTGCCTATGTTGCGCTAGCATCAGTTGCATGCGCAACTAAATGACGTTTTTATATAGGGACGAGCATGAACGGCTCGGTGATCCTGCAATTTTTGCTGACGGGTTTGACCAACGGAATACTCTACTCCATGGTCGCATTCGGCTTCACGATAATTTTCAGCGCGACTGAAATATTCAATTTTGCCCAGGGTGAATTCGTGATGCTTGGAGGGCTGCTTGCTATAACCTTCCATCAGATCCTTCAACTGCCGATGATCGTCTCGCTTTTGGCCGCTGTCTGTATCGTAGCGCTGGTCGGCGGGTTAATCGAAAAGCTCGTATTATCCTCGGTAGCCTCGAAGTCGTTCGTTACTTTGATTATCATTACCTTCGGGGTTGCAATTTTCTTACGAGGCCTGGCGATGTTCGCATGGGGCAAGAACCCTTATCCATTGTCGCCGTTTTATGGGGAGAAACCGATCCACATCTTTGGCGCGGTCATTATCCCGCAGGTCTTGTGGATCTTTGGGATCGCTCTCGTGCTCTTTGGAATCCTGACCTTCTTTTTTAAGAGGAACGTTTACGGCAAGGCGATGCTCGCCTGCAACTACAACAGGGACGCGGCCAGGTTGATGGGCATACCCGCCAAGCGCATGGTGACTTTTTCATTCGTATTGAGCGGGGCGCTCGGGGGATTGGGTGGGGTCATGATCGCACCCATATCGATGATGTTTTACGGCCAGGGACTCATGATAGGGATCAAAGGGTTTGTAGCGGCAGGCGTCGGGGGTATGGGCAGCCCGGCAGGGGCGCTTGTCGGAGGGCTTATTCTGGGGGTGGCGGAGGCCTTCGGCGCCGGTTTTATCTCCTCCGGATATAAGGATGCGATGGCCATGATCATACTCATCCTCGTCCTGTGCTTCAAGCCTACGGGTCTATTTCGTACGGGCTCCGAGTAAAGGAAGATGAGAAGAAAAGACGTATACCTGGCTCTTCTGTTAAGCGCGATCATTTTCACCATCCCTTTCTTTGTCAAAAATAATTACTACATCTCGATTCTTGTTTTTTTCGGGATAAATACGATAATGGCGATCGGCCTCTGTCTTCTTCTGGGATACAGCGGCCAGATCTCATTGGCCCATGCGGCTTTTTTTGGCATCGGCGCCTATAGCTCGGGCATCGTTTCGATCAGCGGGCTTCCCCCTGTGCTGGGTGTTGCGGTCGGGATTGTCGTTACCATCATGGTTGCTCTGACCCTGGGAATCCCCACCTTGAGGCTGCGGGGTCATTATCTGGCGCTGGCTACCCTTTGCGCGGGAGAAGTGATCTTCATCTGTTTTAAAGAAATGGGTTTTCTGACGGCCGGGCCCTCCGGGCTGCCGGGCATACCCCCTTTCGGAATCGGCAGTATGGTGCTGACGAAGACCGTGCACTACTATTATCTGGCCTGGATTTTAGCGATCATAATCCTCTGTTTTTCGTTGAACCTGGTTAATACCAGGGTGGGTAGGGCATTGCTCTCTTTTCGGTATAAGCCGCTCGGCAGCGAAGAAGGGGCGACCTCGATCGGAATCAACGTTGTCAGTTACAGGATCAAAATATTTGTTTTGAGCGCATTATTTTGCGCACTGGCCGGCAACGTCTATGCCCATTTTGTAACCTTTGTCTCCCCGGAAGATTTCGACATGCATTTTTCCACTCTTCTGGTCATCATGGTCGTCGTAGGCGGTATGGGGAGCATATGGGGAGCGGTGTGGGGAGCGGGCATAATGACTTACCTGCCTGAATTATTGTCGGCCTTCAAGGATTTTGATGTCCTCATTTACGGGGCCATATTGATAGGGATACTGGTGTTCATGCCTGAAGGGATACGCGGCTGCCTTCGCCAGGGTCTCTACCGCTTCAGAGCGAAGGCATAGGCGGGCTCGGAGCACTTTCCCGGCCCGGGGACGACATCGCGGAACGGGACACTATGACTCAATCAAGAGATCTTCGGGCTGAAAAGACCGATGCCCTTCTCACGGCGCGAAACCTGTCCAAGCATTTCGGGGGCGTCGTCGCGGTGTCGGAGCTCGATCTCGACGTGCGGCAGGGGGAGATACATTCGATCATCGGTCCCAACGGCGCAGGCAAGACAACCGTGTTCAATATGCTTTCCGGATTCCTTCGCCCGTCCGCGGGTGAGATCATTTATGCAAAGCACAACATCAAGGATTACAAGCCCTACCAGCTAGTCGGGATGGGGATGGCAAGAACCTTTCAAAGACTTGAGTTGTTCGCCGGGTTGAAGGTCATAGAAAACGTAATGGCCGGTTTTCATACCAAATTTGACAGCGGGATCTTCTCATCCGGATTGTACCTGTGGAAAGTGAAGAAAGAGGAAAGGCAGATACGTGACGCAGCCGTCGAGATCCTTCGGTTCATCGGGCTTGCGGAGAAGGGGGACAGGCTGGCTGTCGAGCTCCCTTACGGCGAACAGAAAATCCTTGAATTGGGAAGGGCGCTCGCTACGTCTCCCAAACTGCTCCTTCTTGACGAGCCTGCGGCGGGCCTTAACGAGCGTGAGACCGCTGCCATGATGGAACTGGTCATCGAATGCAGGAGGAAAGGCACAACGCTGCTGCTGATCGAACACGACGTCAAGATGGTCGTCAACATATCGGATCGCATAACGGTTCTGAATTACGGCAAGAAAATCGCGGGTGGGACGCCGGGCGAGATCCGCCGCCACCCGGCCGTGATCGAGGCATACCTCGGAAAAGAAGATGGTTGATCTTCGCGATAACGTGTGATCGGGCCGGCCCGATAGAAAGGAGGAGATGTCGCATATGCGGTAAGGACGGGCGTCGCCCGTCGAAGGTTGTCGGAACGATTATATCAGGGGGGGACTATGAGAAGACTGGTATTGGTTTCCGTAAGCATATTGATGGCCTGTATGTTAACGCTGGCAGGCGTCGCAGGGGCGCAGCAGGTCAAGTCCTGGAAGATAGGCGTAATTTTCTGCATTACCGGCGCAGGCTCGACGTTCGGCGAGGCAGGGAGAAACGCGGCCCTAATGTTCCAGGAGGAGCTCAACGCCTCGGGAGGGATAAACGGCATCCCTATCGAGCTGGTAATTTATGATGACCAGAGCAATGAATCAAAGGCCGTGCTGGCTGCGAACAAGCTGATCTATAATGACGGAGCGGTTGCGATAATTGGGTCCTATCTCACCGGCCCTGTTATGGCCATGCTTCCTGTAATTCAAAAAGCCGAGATTCCCTTGATCGCTTGCAGCGGCAGCTCTCCGCCTGTCGAGCCTATTCGAAAATGGATTTTCAAAACACCTTATACGGATCGAAAGGCAACGGAACGTTATCTCATGGATATGAAGAAGCGGGGACTGGATAGGATAGCAATTTTATCCGTCTCGAATGCCTTGGGCGATAGCGTCAGCAAACACTTTATCGAAATGGCGCCGGCAAAGGGGATCAAGATTGTCGCCCACGAGCGTCTGGACCAAAAGGATACGGATATGTCCGTCCAGCTCACGAAGATCAGGGCTACCGACGCAAAGGCGATCGTCGGGGCGGTAGTCGGGCCGCCTGCGGCGATCATAGCGAAGAACCATCAACAACTGGGCATGACAATCCCTCTTTACCTGTGGTACGGCGTGGGCGACCAAACATTCCTCGACATGGCCGGAGAAGGGGCGAACGGCGTCCGGGTAGCCGCTTCCAAATATATCGCCCCGGAGCAACTGCCCAACAGCGACCCCTTGAAAGCGAACATCCTTTCCATAAAACAGAGGTACGAGAAGAAATACGGCGTAAAGACATCGAATATGCACGTAGGCGGTGCGTGGGACGCCTTAAGCATCATTGTACAGGCGATCCGCCAGGGCGGAAAAGACCGGGCTTCGATCAGGGACCAGATCGTGAAGATCCGCAACCTGAAGGGCATATGGGGAACATACAATATCACGGAGGACGACCACGTCGGACTCGATCCCAAGGACCTCGTAATGGTGGAAGCGAAGAACGGGAAATGGATTCTCCTGCATTAACGGCAGTCGGGCTCCCGTTGACCGGAAGGCGGATATGAATGCAACCGCTGTTGAGATCCTGAACGTTCAAAAAGCATGTACGAGATACGGGCTCAATACCGCCTTGACTGATATTGATCTGGTGATCAACGAGAACGAGATCGTCTCCGTCATCGGCTCCAACGGGGCTGGGAAATCAACGCTGCTGAAGTCGATTATGGGTCTCTGCCCTGCTTACAGCGGCCGCATTCTTTTTCGAGGGAAGGATATATCCAGGCTTTCCACGGAGCGAATAGTCAGACTGGGTGTTTCTCTCATCCCGGAAGGCCGGCAGGTGTTCGGCCCCATGACCGTCATGGATAATTTGGTCTTGGGCGCCTATGCGCGTCTCGGCAGCCGGAACGCGAAAGAGGGCTTCAAATTGGATTTGGAAGAGGTGTTCGGTTTGTTTCCCATTTTGCGGGAAAGACAAAACCAGCGTGCCGCGACGCTTTCCGGCGGCGAGCAGCAGATGCTGGCTATCGGACGCAGCCTGATGTCCAGGCCCATGCTTCTGTTGATGGACGAGATGTCTATGGGCCTTGCCCCTCTCATTACCAGAGACATTTTCCGGATCGTCCGGAAGATGAATGAACGCGGGGTTTCCATACTACTGGTCGAGCAGAACGCGAGGATCGCGCTCCAATATTCACACAGGAGCTACATTTTAGACACGGGCAGGATAGCGTTCAGCGGTCCCTCGGAGACCCTGTTGACGGACGAAAAAGTGATATTGGCATATCTCGGATAAGGGAGCATTTGTGAATCGCCACATGCGGCATTGGTGGTTTTCTCAGTTAAAGAGGGAGGACAACATGGAAAAATTACGCCCCCCATAGGACTTGGCCTACGAGATCGTTTTTCTTATGCACGTATAGAAGCCAATGAGACAGCCGTGCGACAACCAACGAACAGGAGGTAAGGAAATGTCACAGTTTGATCTCTTAATAAAAGGTGGGATGGTATACACCGAGGCGGGTTTCCGCAAGCTCGACGTGGCAGTGAACGGCGAGAAGATCGCTGCGCTGTTCGATCCCGATGTGGTCAAGGAAGCCAAAACAATCCTCGACGTCACAGGGAAGTACGTCCTGCCGGGCATTATCGACACCCACACGCACCTTCGCGACCCCGGTTACACGCACAAAGAAGACTTTGAAACCGGTACGAAGGCTGCGGCTGCGAGCGGCGTCACTTTTGTCTGTCCGATGCCCAATCTGGACCCGGTCATCAATACGCCGGAAGCATACGCGATGGAAATCGCCGAAGGTGAGAAGAAATCTCTCATCGATTTCAATCCTCCCCCCAGCCCTTTGATGTGGCGGGCAGGCCACGTAAAGCCGCTGTCCGACATGGGCTGCGCCTATTTCAAGATATTTCAGAAGCTGGCTGCTTATCCGTACTCTACCAGCGCGAGCACTATAGACACCTGGGAACTCCTGAACGCGTTCAGGGCTGTGGCGGAGACCGGGAAGTTCTGCACCATTCATCCATTCGACCATTTCTTCTTCGACCACGCCCCGGAGGACGTAAAGAAAGCCGGACTCGACTGGAACATCTGGAACTACATGCCTGCCATTTATACCGACGAGGAGATGGCGGGCGCCTCATTTCAGCTTTATTATCTGGCAAGAAAGGCAGGGATGCGATGGATGTGCCTGCACGTGTGGCATCCCAACTATATCGACCTCATCCGGTGGGCCAAGGCACATGGAGAAATAGAAGTCGTGGGGACTACCCAGGCCATGTCCGGCGGCATCCTGGAGACGATGGAAACCCGCGAGAAAGGATATAAGATTTACTACAAGCCCACCGAGTCGTGGATCGAGTCCAACATCTGGTATGTAGGCGACATTGAGTACACATGGGAGGCAATCAACGACGGCACGATCGATATCGTCGACTCAGACCACGCCCCCCATCGCATGGAAGAGTTCATGCATACCGACCCGACGAAAGCCGCGATGGGATTCCCCATCCTCGACTGGTACGGCCATCTGATGTTGAATGAGGTGAACAGCGGGAATTTAAGCCTGGAGCGTATGGTGGAGGTGACCTCTGTCAACCAGGCTAGGGTTTTGGGTCTCTATCCCAGGAAGGGATCCATCCTTCCCGGTACGGACGCCGATTTTACGATAGCCGACTTGAACAAGGAATGGACTATAAATTCCGATGTCATGTACACCAAGACCCAGCTCAATCCGTACCACGGGCGCAAGATCAAGGGCCAGGTAACCCATACCATCGTTCGAGGCACCAGCGTCATGGCGAACGGTAAAGTGATAGGGAAGCCGGGGTTCGGCCAGTTCGTCAAGGCCGATCCCAGCATCGCCCTGCCTCCGATAAACTGCAACAAGTCAAAGAAGTGGCTGGCAAAACCCAAGCCCTATAATGGAAGGGGTAAATAGGGTAAGCTTTACGTGCCTCTCCCTCTCCCTTTTGGCGGGCAGGGAGGGGCACGGCTCCATTTGGGCGATCCGAACGTGCGAACGCTCATGTAAAATTCGCACTTGACCAGGGGGAATGCGATGTCGGAAAAACAACGTCTCGTTAAACGTTTTGCAGACGAAGTCGTGGAGAACTTTATCACTCCTCTGCTGGATGGACAACGCGAATTGTTTGAGGCCATTCAATTTATCAACAAGGCGCATGCCCTAATGCTAATCGATCAAGAAATTATCTCCGAAGATGAAGGAAGGGAGATTCTAAGAACACTTTTCGACGTCGACGGCCTGGGCAAAAATATGGTTCTCGACCCTTATTTGCACGAGATATACAGCAACATAGAGAGCAAGATCATAGACCGGAGCGGGCCGGATGTCGGGGGCCGCATGATGACCGGACGAAGTCGTAACGATCTTTACGCCTGCGCCTTTCGGTTGGTTATCCGGGATGAGATATTGGCCATTATGAACGAAGCCGTGGACGCAATCGACGCGCTGCTCGATCAGGCGGAAAAGCACCACGATACCGTTATGCCCGGGTTTACCCATACTCAGCCGGCCCAGCCCACGACGCTCGGGCACTATTTGCTGGGTCTTGCGGATTCTCTCGACGAAGACATGGACAGGCTGAACGGCGCCTATATGCGCACCAATCGGAACCCGCTCGGCGCCGCCGCATTTGCCGGGACCGGGTTCCCCCTGAACCGTATGTATACGACGCAGCTCATGTGCTTCACCGAGGTAGTGGAAAACTCGATCAAATCGGTGGGGGACTACAGCTACCTCCTTGAGACGCTTTCCGCCCTCGCCATAATGACGAACAACGTAAGCCGTTTCATGGCCGATCTTATCCCCTGGACCTCTTCAGTGTACGGTATGCTCGAGATAGACGATTCCTTTGCCTGCTCGTCTTCGATCATGCCTCAGAAAAAGAACCCGTTTACCGCTGAAACCATACGCGCCACTGCGGGGGAGATAACCGGCGGTCTGATGCAGGGCCTCACCATAACGAGGGGCATCCCGATGGGTTTCAACTTCGACCTGCTCTGCTTTGCCGGCTGGAGCCTCGGACACATCAGGAACGTAAGGAAGGCCATGAGGGTATTGAAAGGCCTGGTGGGCACTATCATAGTTCACAAAGATGCGATGGAGCAGCATTCCTGGGACGGCTTTTCCACCGCCACGGAACTCGCCGACAGGCTGGTGCGGACCAAGGGGATGAGCTTCCGTACAGCACACGGGGTGATAGCAACGGCGGTGAGGAAGGCCATCGAGGACGGCAAGAGCTCCCTCTCGGCCGAGCATATCAATCTTGCGGCTCAGGAAGTACTTGGTAAAGATCTCGATTTGCATGATGACGAACTCGGGGTGACCGTTGCACAAATTGTTGCCGGCCGTAAATCTGCGGGGGGAGGTACGCCGGAGGAGGTAATGCGCATGGTGAAAGCCCGCCGGGAGAAGACGGTCATGGAGAAAGACAGACTGGAAAAGGAATCCGGGCGCATATTGGACAGCCAGCGCAGCCTGAATAAGCTGATCAAAGATAAATTCAGCATGGGATAGCGAGAGATAACTAATAACGCGATATAAAGAGGTAAAAACTATGGATTCCATTTATGCCCTGGCAAAACATGTCGTGAATACCCGTTATGAAGACCTGCCTTGCGAGGCTGTCGATGCAGCCAAGCGGCTCGTGCTGGACGGGTTCGCAGTAGGTCTGGGCGGTTCCGGCAAAGAAGGCGTTTCCAGCCTTCTGGACCTGCTCCGTGATTGGGGCGGTAAACGCGAAAGCACGGTTTGGACATTCGGCGATAAGCTCCCCGCCGCCGCCGCCGCCCAAGTCAATGCCATGATGATGCATGCCCTCGATTACGATGACGTCTATGACAAGGCCGTGCTTCATTGCGGAGTGGTGGCTATACCCGTTGCACTTGCTATGGCGGAGCGATTGGGTGGTGTGAGCGGCAAGGACTTCATCACGGCCGTTACTCTCGGCTCGGATATCTGTTCACGTCTCTCTCTGGCGGTTACCGT
Source organism: uncultured delta proteobacterium (assembly GCA_963835595.1). GTDB lineage: Bacteria > Desulfobacterota > Syntrophorhabdia > Syntrophorhabdales > WCHB1-27 > CAWEPK01. The sequence goes on from CAWIGL010000002.1 coordinate 1,914,748, forward strand.
CAGCGTATTCGAACTGGGCTGGCACTACACCACGCTGCACGGCAACTTTAACGGCGCTGCCGTTGCCGGAAAGCTTCTCGGCATGGACGAAGAGACGATGGTGGACGCCTTCGGCCTCGCTTATCACCAGGCAGGCGGAAACTACCAGGGTCTCCATGACGGTACGCTCGCCAAGCGGATAGGACCCGGCTTCTCCTCGCGCGATGCGATTACTGCCGCACTTTTGGCCCAGAGAGGAATCACCGGGGCCAAAAATATTCTCGACGGCAAGGCCGGCTTGTATAAGGTATACCACCGTGACAAATACGATCCGGCCATCCTGCTGAAAGACCTGGGTAAATTATTTGAGGTTGTCAACCTTTCGCTCAAACCTTATCCTTGCTGCCGAGGCGCTCATCCGTCGATAGACGCGGCGCTCGATTTGGCGAGCGAGCACGATATGAAGCCGGACGATGTGGAAGAGGTAAAGGTTTACATCGGAAAGGGCATTTACTATCTCCTTTGCGAGCCGGTCCAGGGAAAACAGAATCCACAAACTGTAGTCGATGCGCAGTTCTCAATCCCCTGGACGGTCGCCTGGGCCCTCAATTATCGTAAAGTAGGGCTTGGCGCCTTTATGCCCGAAGCCATCAAGGATGCAAAAGTTCTCTCCTTGTCGAGCAGGGTCTTCCCCGTTGTCGATAACTCCTTGCAAACTATAGGGTTAGATCCCGCGATTGTGGAAGTGTCGCTTAGGGACGGCAGGAAGTACAGCAAACGTATCGATGCTGCCTATGGTTCTCCCGAGAAGCAGATGAGTATTGAAGATATACGGGAAAAGATGATAGATTGTGTGCAGTTGTCCGCAAGACCTGTGAGCAAAAGACGAATTGATGAATTAACCCGGATGGTCGTGAATCTGGAAGATGTGAGCGATATTACCGAGTTGATCGGGCTACTAGTCTAAATCCGAATTTTAAGGAGAGGCAGTGGAAGACGAGCGCTGGGCTGCTTTTGGTTTCCGGATCGGTGTTTTACATCGACTCTATCTCTTGTGCGTGAGAAATCTTCTGGCCGTGGCGGATATCTCGGTCAGTCTGGTTCCTTTGCTGAGCGAGTTATATCACAATGACGGGATCACTCAGGAGACGCTGAGCGGGCTTGTGCATCTGGACAAAGGCAGCACGGCCCGCGCCATCGTTCGGATGGAGCGTACAGGACTGGTGATGCGCAAGGAAAACGAGAGCAACAGGCGTCAGAAGTTGGTATATCTCACCGCGAAGGCAAAACAAATGCGCGAAATATACTTTTCCCCGCTTTATGAAATGTCCAGAATTATGTCCAAAGGCTTGACGCCGCATGAGCGTAAACAACTGACGAAGTTCCTCGATCTCATGACGGAGAACCTTAAGCGGGAGCTGCCCACCCAGAGAAAGAACAACAATCGGACAGTCTGAATCCCCTCATACACGGCTAATGGACCGGTTTTAAGGACCTCTTGCAGATGCCTGCGATGGCGGAAGTCAAAGCCCGTTAGGGCGCTTCATTTATGATGAAGAATATCTGGTGCATTTTCAGGATTGTCTTGCCCCCGCCCGTGAAGACTCTCGCTTCGACCCTTCCGATGCTGCGACTGACGTACGTCACCTCGGCTTCGGCATAAAGCACAGACTCGCCGGACGCCGATTTCATAAACTGGACGGTTGATTCCACGGCAACCGCCTTTCTTCCTATGGTGTTGCCGCATGCCGCACAGACCTGATCGGCAAAGGTGAAGAGAACACCGCCGTGGGGCATGTCGAAAATGTTGAGGAGGTCATCTCTGAGAGGCAGCCTGCCCGATGCCCTGCCCTCTCTGACCTCGTCAATTTCAATCCCGAGGAGTTTTGAGACTTTGCACGAGTTAATTAGCGATTTTGCTTTTTCCTCATCCACGCGGGTAGTATACGCTGCAAAGCGGTCATGGTCAAACCCCTCCTGACCGTGCGGACGGGAGCGACCGGCCTTCCAGGCGGGCCTGCCGGGTGAGGCAATCCCGAAAGATTACCCGGGCCGGGCCGCTCCGTCCCGCTTGCACTCGTAAATGCCCTGGGCAAGCAGGTGGGGCGACCTTACCATCCTGAAGGAGTTCCTTTTGTGGTTTGTCTGCATGATCGTTATCTTGCCGAAATCGAGCACCTTTCCGAGGGACGGCTGATAGACGTGGACGTCCGCTACGTCCGCCAGCTTAAAGTCGTGGGAGCGGCGCCACGGAAAGCCGACTTTCACAGAAAGCCTTTCTTTTGTAAGCACGATCTCGGAAAGCTCGAAGCTTATCGACGAGCATATCCCCCAGGCAACGGCGAAGGCGAGGACGATGGCGGCCGAGGTCCCTTTATTGCCGATGGAAAGGCCGGCGATGACCATAAGGGCGGCAGGGCCGGCTATCATGACCCAGTGCAGCCTTGTGCGCAAGACAGCGCCGCCGCCGTCCGGTCGTCCCTCTTCCCTCCCCATCTCCTTTCCCCCCGGCTTGCGTCCGGTACTCTTCGTCTCCATGCTACCAGACGCGCGCCCCTATGTCAACGCACTTCCGCCGCAGCCGGCCGCTCGTCCGAAGGCGCGAAAAGGGCGGGCGCCATGCCTCAAAAAGATTCGCAAAAAATGCGCAAAAATTTGCTTGACGAAAATCGGGCGGAAGGATAGAATGGATTTGTTCAATATTCACTGATCGGCAATTCCGGGAAAACTATGCAGAAAGAGGTCACGGCTGCAAAGCCTTGGCATAAGGCTTGCTCACGTTGCGGCAAGGAGGTCTTTTCGGACCTCCTCGACGCAGAGGGCATGTGCGACTACTGCCGGGAAGTGAAATCGATGAAGGCCTCGATCTCGCGGGCCGGGAAGGGCCGGAAAGAGAAGAAGTGACGGCCCCTTTCACCCCCTCTTTCGCACCTCGTACCCCCGCGCCTCGATATCGCCGATAATCTCCTCCAGGTGGCCCGCCTGACGGGTCTCGACGATGAATATGACCCTCGTCCTGCCGATGGGCAGGTCCGCGTGCAGCCTGTCGTGGACGACGTTCAGGATGTTCCCCCTGTGGCCCGCGATGATGCCCGCCAGCGCGGAAAGACTGCCCGGCACGTCGTCGGCCGTGACCTCGAAGATGACGATCCTGCCGGAGGTCAGCAGCCCCTTGTAGATCATCCTGTCTACGAGCGTAAGGTCGATGTTGCCCCCGCTCGCGACCAGCACGACCCGCCTGCCCATGAACCGCTCTGCGTTCTCGAAGAGGGCGGCCAGCGGCGCGGCGCCCGCGCCTTCGACGACGGCCTTGCTTCGCTCCATGAAAAGGAGGATGGCCATTGCGACGGTATCCTCCCCGACCGTCACTATGTCGTCAACGTGATCCATTATCAGGGGGAACGTCTTTTCCCCGACCTTGCCGACGGCTATGCCGTCGGCAAGCGTCTTTTCGGGCGGGGCGGCCACCGGCCTGCCCTCCTTGCGGGAAAGAAACGCCGAAGGGGCCGCCCGCGCCTGCACGCCTATGACATCGGTGCGCGGGGAAAGCCCCTTCATGGCGACCGCGCATCCCGCGATCAGGCCGCCGCCCCCCACAGGGATGATGACCGCGTCGATCCCGTCGAGCTCCTCGGCGATCTCAAGGCAGACTGTGCCCTGACCCGCGATGACCTGCTCGTCGTCGTACGCGTGGACGAACGTATAGCCTTCAAGGGAGAGCGCCCGGTCGAGGGCCTCCTGAAAGGTCTCGCCCCAGAGGAGCACGTGCGCACCGTATCCCTTCGTCGCCTCTTCCTTCACTATCGAGACGGTTTTCGGCATGACTATGAGCGCCTGCATTCCCATCCGGCGCGCAGCGTAAGCAACGGCCTGCGCGTGGTTCCCCATCGATGCGGCCGCCACCCGGCCTTTTCCGATGCGGGCTATCTTGTTGAACGCGCCTCTCACCTTGAAGGAGCCTGTTTTTTGCAGGTATTCGGCCTTGATATAGACGTCCGCCCCAGTGAGGAGGGAAAGGGAGTCCGAATGGAGCAGGGGGGTCTTGTGCGCGGCGGTCCCTATCAGCTTGCCGGCCGCCTTTATGTCGTCGAGGGAGACCATCTCTTTGCGCGGCCCTGAGACGGCCTTTAGTACAGGAACATGGGCTTGCCCAGCATGTTCCGCACCTTGGGGCGGTAGTTCTCGGAATCGTAAAGGGCCGTCACGTCGACGCGTTTCTTGGCGGCAGTGACGAGCTCGAGGGGGACGGTCGTGTAGATGCCCTGCTGGAGCGCGACCATGCGGCCGGTAGAGCCGTGGGCTATCTGGTCGAGGGCCAGTATCCCGTACGAGACGGCGACCATGCGGTCGAGCGAGTCGGGGGCGCCGGAGCGCATGATGTATGCGAGCTGCTGGTAGATGATGTTGATGCCCGTCCGCTTCCTGATCTCGCCGGCGACGATGGCGCCGATCCCGCCCAGCTTCTTGTGGCCGTATGCGTCCGCCTCTCCGCTTTCGAGTGATCGCGCCCCCCCGGAAATACGCGCCTTCCGATATGGTCAGGATTGCATAATGGGAAGGGTTGCGCCCCCGGTCCTGGCGCAGGAGCTCCGCCAGCCTGTCGATCTCGAAAGGGACCTCCGATATGACTGCCCGGTCCACGTCGGCGAGGTACGCGGCAAAGAGCGATGTCTCCCCGGAGTTCCTGCCGAAAAGCTCTACTACGCCTATGCGCTCGTGGGAGCCGACGGTCGTGCGGAGGGCATGAATGGCGTCTACGGAGCGCGTGACGGCAGTGGAGAAGCCGATGCAGAAGTCCGTCCCGAAGACATCGTTGTCCATCGTCTTGGGGATCGCGACGACCCTGAAGCTCTCCTTGTGCAGGCGGCTGGCAAAGCTGAGCGTGTCGTCCCCGCCGATAGGTATCATTGCCTCGATGCCCAGCCTGTCGAGCACCCTCAGGATGTGGCGCGTGCAATCGATTGTGCCTCTGGCGGTCTGCTCCCTGTCCTCCTGCCTGACGAAATCGGGGACCTCTTCGGGGGGTACGTTGCTCGGGTTCGTGCGCGAGGTGTGGAGGAAGGTGCCGCCCGTCCGGTCGATGGTCCGCACGTTCTCCATGTTGAGGTCCAGGGTGTACTGCGCGGCGGTCGCCGGGTCGTCCGGGTTGACGCAGAGAAGCCCCCTCCATCCCGTGCGGATGCCTATAACCTGGATGGCGTGCATCTCGGCCTGCGACACGACGGCCTTTATGGCGACGTTCAGGCCGGGGACATCGCCGCCTCCCGTCAATATGCCTATCTTGAGCTTTTGGGCCACCTGCTCCCCCCTGGCGTGCGATTTTGTATACACCAGCACCGTTGAAGGCTTACCTATAAGCTATGCCGGAGGCCATTGCTTGTCAAGCTCGCGGACATTCGAGGCGATTTGCTGAAACTTACTCGGAAGAGCGCTTGTCCTGCGCCATTCCTGCGCGGGCCTTGTTTGACAGCCCTTTTACGTCATGGTACTCTAGCGGGTCAACATGAGCTATCCATGCGCCCGGCCGGGTGAGAATCAATTCATCATGATAGGCGTCATACATGGAGAGAGGGAGGGCAAGGCCCTCCTGGAGGCCCGGCTTGAATCGGCCCGGCCCGATGCGGTCACGGTGGAGGTTTCGCCTTACGGGCTTGCATACAGGCGGTCGGAGGGGGAAGCGCTCAAAGAGAAAGTGCGCTCTGCCGTGAAGGAGCTGAGGCGCGAGGGGCGCCCTATCGACGAGGCCGGCCTGGAGGCCCTCTTTGCGTATATCGACCCGCCTTTCGAGTTCGCGTCGGCTTCCGATTATTGCGCAAGGCACGGCGTCCCCGTCTTCCCCATAGACCTTGATAGCTTTTCCTCAGCGCGCCTCCGCTGCATGGAAGAGCTCGTCTCGAAGGATAACCTGGCCGTGCTCCTTTCCCTGCCGGCGTGCTCCGGCGGCGCTTCCCAGAAGGCGATTGCCCGGCTTTTCTTCGAAAAAGGCGTAAAGGCCTTTTCCTATACGGAGGAGATGCGCGACCGGGACAGGCACATGAGCGGGACGATCGCCGGCATCATGAAGGACCGCGCCCGTGCCTGCCTCGTCCATGTCTGCGGATGGCAGCACCTGTGCGACCCCTTCGACGCATACGGCCCGCTCCACCCCAAAAAGGTTTTCATCCATGATAAAGCTTTTTGTCTTTGACCTCGGGAACGTCATCCTGCCGTTCGACAACCGGCAGATCGCGGAGAAGCTTTACGCGTCCTCGGAGGCGAAGGAGGCGTGCTCCCCTGCCGACATCTTCCGCCACCTGTTCGATCTGTATGACGGGTCGATCAACGGCTTCGAGGAGGGCAACTCCTCCTCCCTGGAGTTTTTCCTCGAAGTGAAGGACCGCTACCGGCTCGGCCTTGAGTTCGACGCGTTCAAGGATATATGGAACAACATTTTCTGGGAGAACCGGGAGGTCAACGAGGTCATCGTCTACCTCAAGGCAAAGGGTTTCCCCCTGTTCCTCCTGAGCAACACGAACGAGCTCCATTTCGCCCACATCATCGAGCGGTACCCCATCGTCCACGTAATGGACGAATGGATACTCTCCTTCGAGGTAGGCGCAAAGAAGCCAAAAAGGCGCATATACGAAGCCATATTCGAGAAGTGCGACGTAAGAAGGGACGAGGTGCTCTATATCGACGACACGGAGGAATACGTGCGGTGCGCTGCCGGGATGGGCATAAACGGCCTCATCTTCAGGGAGGCGGCCGACCTTTGGAAGATGCTGGAGGTCAATAAATTTTGATCCCGTATCCCCATATACCGCCCGAGATCTTCAGGATCGGCCCTTTCGCAGTGCGATGGTACGGCATGATGTACGTCCTTGGCTTCGCATCGTCCTATTTTCTCGTGGTCTATCAGGCGCGGCGCTCGGCAAAGGGCATCACGAAGGCGCAGATCGACGATATCTATTTTTACCTGGTGCTGGGGCTCCTCATAGGCGCGCGCCTGGGCTACGTGCTCTTTTACAACCTGCCGTTCTATATCGCCCATCCCCTTGAGATCTTCGTGCTCTGGCACGGCGGCATGTCGTTCCACGGCGGGGCGGTCGGCACGTTCGTCCTGGGGTACTGGGCGATGCGGCGGAGGGGACTCCCTTTCCTCACTATGGCCGACCTGATTATCCCCACGGCCCCCATAGGCATATTCTTCGGGAGGATAGGCAACTTCATCAACGGGGAGCTGTACGGGAGGCCGACAACCGTCCCCTGGGCGATGGTTTTCCCCGAAGGCGGCGGCGCAGGCAGGCACCCCTCGCAGCTCTATGAGGCCCTGCTTGAGGGCGTCGTCCTCTTCGTCATCCTCTGGCTGTACCGGAAGAGGAAGAAGCATGAGGGGGACGTCTTCGCGGTCTTTCTGATATTTTACGCCCTATTCCGCATCTTCTGCGAGATGTTCAGGGAGCCGGACGTCCAGGTAGGCTACATCCTCGGCCTTTTAACTATGGGGCAGATCCTAAGCCTCGCCATGCTGGCCGTCGGGCTCCTGCTGAAATTTGTCTTTCTGCCGCGCTACGCTGGGCGGGCCGCCGCCGGAGGGCACGGGAAAAAGTAGGAGAGCTTCTCCTCTTCGCGCCTGCCGTTCTTCACGCATATAATAATATAGACGAAGGAGCCATGGACGACCTCGAAAGGAGCGGCAAGGGGACTTACGGATGGCGCCGGCCGGCGGGCGGCGCGGGCGTAAGCGCCCTCATCGCCCATAGCTGGCACGTCGCCTGGCCCATGACGCTCATCATGTCGTTCGAGTTCCTTATGGGCCTGACCGACGTCTACGTGGCGGGCAGGGTCGGCAAAGACGTCCAGGCCGCCTACGGGTTCGTAATCCAGATTTACTTCATGTTCATCGTTGTGGCGAACGCCCTGACGGTCGGCGCCGTTTCCGTCGTATCGCGCCTCTATACGGAGGGCGACAACGACCGGTTGAGCGCAGCCGTGGTTTCCTCCACGGCGCTCACCTGCGCCTCCGGCGCCTTCGTCGCCCTCGTGGGCATCGTCTTTACCCCTGAGCTTATAAAGCTGCTCAATATCCCCTCGCAGCTCAAGCCGTTCTGCATACCCCTCGTCCGCATATATTCGGCGGGCCTTCTCTTCGAGTATATGCTCATCAACGCGAACGGGATACTGCGATCGTGCGACCGGATCATGATCTCGCTGAGGACGATGGCCGCAGTCTGCGCACTCAACATCGTCCTGAACGTCTTTTTCGTCTTCTTTACTCCCCTGGGCTTCAGGGGGATCGCCCTTGCGACCGCCCTGGCTGCGCTCCTCGGCTGTCTCGTCAACCTGTCGTACGTGGGAAGGCTTGCGACCGGGGCGAGGACCTGGTCCAGGAGCACAGTCAGGCGCATCATCGACGTCGGGTGGCCGATGGGCGCGCTCCAGGTCCTCTGGCAGCTCGGCAGCATCACGCTCTTTCTCATTATCAGCGCCCTGCCGGAGAACAGGGTCGAGATACTCGCCGCCCTCACAGCGGGCCTGCGCATCGAATCGGCGATCTACCTGCCCGCCTTTGCCTTCAACATGGCGAACGCGGTGATCGTAGGGAACTACCTTGGCGAGAAGAAGCAGGAGGAGGCGTACAGGAGCGGTCTCGTGACTGCCTTCATAGGGGTCTGCGTGGTGACGCTCCTCGTCGCGGCCGTGATCCTCAACGCCAGGCGGATCGCCTCGCTCCTCTCGCAGAACCCCGTCGTCGTGAAGGAAAGCGTGCGCTACCTTAAGATCGCGATGATAAGCGAGCCGTTCATGGCGTGCGGGGCCATCCTGGGCGGGGGCCTTAGCGGGGCAGGCGACACGAGGAGCGTAATGACCCGCGTCGCCTTCAGCATCTGGATCGTGAGGATACCCCTGGCCTATCTCTTTATCGTCGTCCTCGGCTTCGGGGCCGCCTCGGTCTGGTGGTCGATGAATATCTCGCAGTTCATACAGGCATATCTGCTTTATAGCCGGTACGCAAAGCGGAAGTGGCTGAAGGCAGCATAGAGCAGGCGCCTGCAGGCCCGCCGCCCGGCCCGCCCCCGTCGCAGCCCGGCTTTAAATATATTCTTCGAGGAGCAAAGAAAGGTGCTCCTCGACGGAGCCGGGCGCCTCGGCCTCCATCTGGCTTATCGCCTTTTTCACGCGCGCATAGGTCGCCTCGTCGGCGAGGTCGCCCGTGCCCCTGTAAAGGCCCGCCCTCCTCCCCATCCGGTAGACGAGCCGCTGTTCCTCGCCCAGCTCGAAGTAGCGGTCGATGACGGAGAGGATGCGCTCCTTGTCGTCAGGCAGCTTTCCATCCACCTCTTCCAGGAGGTTCAGGATGTGGTCGCTCTTGACGACCGCGCCCGTGTCATGGAGGTTTTCGATGAAAAGCCTCAACCCTTCGAGGGTTTCCTCATCGCGCTCGATGATAAAATCGCCGCTCTCCACCTTTTGAAATAGGGGCATGCCCCTCATGACCTTGAGCGTCCGTATGCGGATGAAATCGGGGTCGATTGCCGAGAGGGCGTCCGCCGTCTCCAGGGCGTGCTGCCGCTGCCATCGCTTTCCGCCGAGGCCGGCTATGACGTACTCCGACAGCTCTATGCCCGACTCCTTGACGCGCCGGCCCGCCGTGATGTGCTGCTCCTTCGTGACCCCCTTGCGCATGTAACGCAGAAGGAAATCGTCGCCCGTCTCCATGCCGATGTGGAGCCTCGTAAGGCCGGCGGCCTTCAGGCGCGCGAGGTCGTCCACGTTGAAAAGCTGGGCGATCGTCTGGGAGCGGCAATAAGAGGTGACGCGGTCGATGGTCGGAAAAGTCTGCTTAAGGTAGCTAAGGGCGTCGACCAGGTCGTCCTTCTTCATGACGAGCGAGTTGGCGTCCTGGATGAAGACGTGGCGTGCCCCGGAGTAAGTCCAGAGGGCGACCGTCCGGAAAAAGTCGTCGTACCGGGGGTCGGAGAATATCTCCCTGACGAGGGCCTCAGAGGGACGCCCTCCCTCCCCCCTCTGCCAGGAAAGGGCGGAAACCCTGTCCCTTATCGCCCTTATCGTGTCGATGTCCCGCTTTATCTCGGCCAGCGGCCTTCTCTCGAACCTTTGGCCCTTATAAAGGTGGCAGAACTCGCACTTGTTCCAGGGGCAGTTCCGGGTGAAGCGGACGAGCAGGCTGTATGCCTCGCTGGGCGGTCTGATCGGTCCTATCTCGTAGCTTAAGCTCATCAGCCGCCTCATCCGCGCAAACAGGGGGCTTTTCGCCTCGTGCGGGCACGCCGGCCGCCGCGCCCGCGCAGCGCGCAGCTCAGGCGTTCTCTTCGGTATGGATAGGGAAAACGGGTGTGGACTGCTTCGATTGGGCCTTCTTCCTCTTCTTGCCGAGATTGCCCTTTTTTCTCTTCCTCTTCATCTCGGTGATCTTCGTGTTCGACGGCATGGTCCCTCCTTCGACTTATTGCGTGCTCTTTCGTTCCCGCGCTTTTTGCATCCGACTATCATCCTTGGAGCTTTGGCACACCTTATAACAGGCAATTATTGGGGCTCAGCGCCCCCTCCGTCGGGCTTTGCCCGGTGAGCTTCCCCGCTCACGAAAGTGTTCAGTGGATACCCTGCTGCTTGCAGCAGGGTCATTTATCTGGCCTAGAAACATAGCACAGAAAGGGGCCTGCCTTCAAGGGCCGCACGCAGCCGCTCCCCCGGATGGAAAGGGTATTGAAAATTTACCCGAAATATATTAGAAGTAATATTCCACCGGATATTCCATCGAGCATTGGAGACGTAATGAAGTATCCCATGACGCGCGAAGGTTACGACAACCTGAAGAAGGACCTTGAGTTCCTGAGAAACACCAAGCGGCCCAAAATATTGGCGGCCATAGAAGAGGCCAGGGCGCACGGCGACATATCGGAGAACGCCGAGTACGAGGCCGCAAAAGAAGAATACCAGTTCATGCAGAAGAAGATCGGTGAGCTGGAAGAGACGCTCAAGCAGTGCGAGGTCGCGGAGATAAAGAAGAACCCGAACGGCAAGGTCGATTTCGGCGGCCGCGTCTTCCTCAAGAACCTCGACACGGACGAAGAGGTCGTCTACATGGTGGTCGGGCCTTTCGAGTCGGACCTGGAAAAAGGAAGGATATCGATGAGCTCCCCCTGGGCCGCGCGCTCATGGGAAAAGAGGTAGGGGACGAGGTGAGCTTTTCGGCGCCGGGCGGAGAGCGGACTTACGAGATCATCAAGATCGCATGGCCCCAGGTAGTCGCTTCATAGGAAATCTATCTATTTTCGCCCTGTGCACTCCCTTCGCGCCCGTCAGCCGTTCCCCTCTGAGCTTCCCCCGGCAGCATACGAGAGCTTCAGCTCGCGCTTCAATATCTTCCCTGCGGGGCTTTTCGGCATTTCCTTGACTGTTATGAATTCTTTGGGCACCTTGAAAGGCGAGAGCCTGGACTTGAGGTATGCCTTGATCTTGTCGGGCTGCAAGGTGGCCCCTGCCTTCGGGATGATAAAGGCCGCAAGGCGCTCGCCCCATTCCTTGTCGGGCAGCCCCAGGACCGTGCACTCCTCGACGTCCGGCCAGCCGTAGAGCGCCTCTTCCACCTCCCTCGGGTAGACGTTCTCCCCGCCCGTTATGACGAGGTCCTTGAGGCGGTCCACTATGGAGAGATAGCCGTTGGGGTCGAAGACGCCGATGTCGCCCGTCCGGAGCCACCCACCCGGCCACGACGCGGCAGCCGTTTCCTTGGGGTTGTTCAGGTACTCCTTCATCACTGCCGGCGACCTCACGCAGATCTCGCCCTGCCCGCCCTGCTCCAGCATCTTTCCCTTTGTGTCCCTGATCTCGATCTCCACCCCGTGGCAGCCCTGCCCGACCGTCCCGGCGACGTGCTTTTCGGGATAGTAATGGTTGAAGGTAATGGGCATACATTCGGTCATGCCGTAGGACTCGGCTATCGTGATGCCCGTCCGCTCTTTCCATCGTCTGACGATCTCCAGGACCATCGCTGCGCCGGCGGAGAAGCAGTAGCGCAGCGGCCCGAGCCGCTCTTTGAGGTCGGGCAGGCCGAGGAGCCTGATATAAATGGTGGGAACGGAAAAAAACTTCGTGACGCGGCCTTCTTTCAGGATAGCGAGCACCTGGTCCATGTCGAAGGCGGGCAGGAGCTCCAGGCAGCCCGAGCTGAAGATCGTCGAGTTCATGATGTGCATCTGGCCGAAAACGTGGTTGAAAGGGAGGAAGCACAAGGCCAGGTCTTTCTCTGTGGACCGCTCGTAGTAGGCGATGCTGTACGCGGAAAAAAGGATGCCTTCATGCTTTAGCAAGGCTCCTTTGGGCACTCCCGTCGTGCCGCCCGTATAAAGTATGGCGGCCGTGTCGGTGCGATCCCTTTTGACCGCGCTGAAGGAGGCCGACCCAAGCTCCATCAGACGGCCCAGGTCCATGTCGCCGGCCGGGCAGATCACCTTCTCTACCTCACCCGACGCACGGACCTTTTCGATGTCGGGGAGCTTGCTTTCGGATATGTAAATGAATTTCGGCCTTGCGTGGCTTACCAGGTTGCGAAGCTCGTCACCCACGAGCTGCGCGGAGAGCGTGACGGCTACGCCGCCCGCTTTCAGGACGCCGAAGTAGAAGGTGATCCAGTCTGCAGAATTCGGCGCGCAGAGGGCGACCAACTGCCCCGGCGCAAGCCCCGTCTTTATAAGGCCGGTTGCGATGCGGTTGGCCCGCTCGTTCAGCTCGGCGTAGCTCATCTCCCGGCCGCCCTCCCGGATAGCCGTCCGCCCGGGAAAGAAGAGCGCAGATTGTTCCAGGTTCGTTGCGATATTCATCATGTTCTCCTGAAGGATGGCGCGACCGGGGCGGACATTTTTAGCCGAAGTGCTTCCGGCATATCTGCCGGAGGCTTTCTTCGACTTCCTTACGGAACGCTTCGTAGCGCTTCATGAAGAGGCGCGCCTCCTCGGTCAGTCTCGATCCTCCCCCGGAGACACCGCCCACCTTGCGCTCGAGAAGGGCAAAGCCAAGACGCTGCTCCATGGTGCGGAGCATAAGCCAGGCCTTTCTGTAAGACATCTTCATGTCGGCTGCGGCCTTATGGAGCGACCCGGTCGCCTCGACGCCCTGCAACAGCCTGGCCGGTCCTTCCCCGAAGGCCTTGCCGCCGCAATCGAGCCACACCTTGTACGCGATCTTGAATGTGCCCATCGACACCGTCAATTCTATCGAATAGCCCTTGCTGCTGTCAAGGGCGAACTGACCGGTCGCCTTGATCTTTTGGGCGCGAGGGCAGCCGGACTGTTTTTTCGGACATGCACGTCCTCTTCGCGCCTGCCGTATGTTGCATACCCACCAGGCCCGTATTAGCTTCTATTAAGCGAACGCCGGCTATGGCCGGCGCGCCGATGCCCGACAAGGAGGCGTTGAATGAAGCTGAGCGCGAGGAACGTGCTGGAAGGGACCGTAGCACAGGTCAAGAAGGGGGCGGTAAACTCGGAAGTGACCCTTAAGCTGAAGGGTGGGGCGTCCGTCGTCTCCATCATCACCAACGGAGCGGTAGAGAACCTGGGGCTGAAGAAAGGGATGACCGCGTACGCCGTGATCAAGGCCAGCTCCGTGATGATCGGGGTCGAATAGCGGATTTTCTTGATTCCGAAGCGGAAGGCGTTGTAAAGTGATAGCGACACATAGTGCTGGGGGAGCTTAAAGCGGCTGAGAAACCCCGCGCCCAGCGCGGGATGACCCCTTGAACCTGTCGGATAATGCCGGCGCAGGGAAGCAAAAACGGGTAAGTCGCATAAAGGGCCGCAGGCATCGACATGTGCCGGCGGCCTTTTATGCGAAAAAAGCCCCCCTTTATACGGAGAACGGGATGAGCGCAGGAGACGTAAGGGTCTGCCCGGCGCCCGGGACCGCATACCGGTGGCGCGTCCTTTGGGCGGCCTTCTTTTCCTACCTTGTGGACAGCTACGACCTGATCGTCCTGGCCATCGCCATGCCTGTACTGCTCAAGGTGCTCGCCATCTCGCTGCCCGAAGGCGGGCTTTTGGGGTCGGCCACCATGCTCGGCGCGATAGCCGGCTCGGTTGTCTTCGGGCTGATAGCGGAGAACCGGAGCAGCCGCTTTGCCCTCATCGTGTCGCTCGTCTGGCTCGGCGCAGGCATGGCGGCGGTCGTGCTCGTCTCCAGTTGGGGCCAGTGGATGGCGCTCCGGTTCCTCACGGGCCTCGCTATCGGCGGCCTCTGGGGGCCGTGCTCCGCCCTCGTAGCGGAGCACTGGGCGCCTGCCTTCCGCGCAAGGGCCGCATCCTTCGTTTACAGCAGCTTCGCGGTAGGGGCGGTAGTCGCGTCGCTCGTAGGGAGATTCGCCCTCGGCCCGAGCTGGCGCCTCCTTTTTCTCGCTGGCGCCTGCTCGATGCCCCTTGCCCTTCTCGTTGCCCTGCTCATCCCTGCCGGAAAGGGGGCCGCCGCAGGAGGCACGCGCGGGGAGACGGGGAAAAGCGTCGGTGTCGGGGCCATCTTCGGGAAGAGATTGATCACGACCACGATACTCGCCACCCTGGTGAGCTTTTTCAACCTCGCCGGATACTGGGGGGTGGCCTACTGGGTGCCCACGTTCCTGGTAATGGAGAGGGGGCTTTCCCTCCCCGCGATGGCCAACTTCTCGCTCTTCATGTACGCAGGCATGTTCGCGGGCTTCCAGCTTTTCGGCGTAATGGCGGACAAGGCCGGGAGACGCCCCGCGATGATGGCCGCCTTCCTCCTCGTCTCCCTGTCCGTCGCGGTCTTCCTCGTTTCCCGCAACAGACTTTTCCTGTTCTTTTGGGGCGGGGTGGTGGGCGTCGGCGTGAGCGGCGTAGCGGCGGCCGTCGGCGCTTACTACGCGGAGCTTTTCCCCGAGCACCTCCGCGCCTACGCGGGCGGCTTCTGCTGGAACGCGGGGCGCATAGGCGCCGTGCTCGCGCCATACACGATAGGCTATATAGGCAAGGTCCACGGTCTCACAACCGGCCTCGCCATTACCTGCGTGGTCAATCTCCTGGGCGTGGTAGTCCTCTGTTTCCTTCCTGAGACGCTCCAGAGAGACAGGCGGGCCGGAACGGATGTAAGCATATGAGCGGCGCCGATCGGGGTCGCGAGGCCGAAAGACCGCCTTGCGCGCCGCGGCTTTTTGCCTGTTTTTCGTTGACAGGCTTCAAAAACTGAACTAAAATATGTGAATACGCTTGATCGGTGCTTCATTCTCCCGGGAAGAAGAGAGGGCGAAATGCGTTGCCTTGCTTCGGTTTTTGGCCATGCTGGGTTGACAAAATATTGCAAGATGCTAACAATAATAGAGTGAGCCGGCCGGGCAGCAGCGTGAGCTGGAGACGTTTAGGGCCCATTTGCGAAGATGCGAACCCTTCTACTCAACCCACCCTCCTTCAAGGGCTTTGACGGTAGTGCAGGCGCGCGCTACCAGGCGTGCCGGGAAATCCGGTCGTTCTGGTACCCGACCTGGCTTGCCTACCCTGCCGGGATGATCGAGGAATCGAGGCTGCTCGACGCCTCCGCCGACGGCATCACGCGCGACGACACCGTCAGCGAGGCGCGCGGCTACGAGCTGATCGTCATACATACGGGGACCGCGACGTTCGAGCACGACGCCGCCCTGGCAGGCACCCTGAAAGAGGCGTACCCCGGTGTGACGATAGGCATGGTCGGCCCCCATGTGACCGTTTTCCCCCAGGAGACCCTGAAAGAAGCGCCGGCAGTCGATTTCGTCGCAGTCGGCGAGTTCGACGACGCGGTCGTCGAGATCGCCCGCGAGAAGCCGCTGCGCGACGTAGCGGGCATCGTCTTCCGGTCGAACGGCTCTTTTCAGGCCACCCGCCCGAGACCGCTCATTGACGACCTCGACCGTCTTCCTTTTGTCACGAAGGTCTACGCCAGGGACCTCAACATAGAGAACTACTTCATAGGATACCTGCGGCACCCCTATATCTCCGTCTACGCGGGACGCGGCTGCCGCAGCCGCTGCACATACTGCCTGTGGCCGCAGACGATAGGGGGAGGCGTCTACCGCGTGCGGAGCGCCGAGAACATATACGAGGAGATGTCCGCCGCGAAGAGGCTCTTCCCGACGGTGAAGGAGTTCTTCTTTGACGACGACACCTTCACCGACCACCCCTGCCTCGAAGAGATCGCCCGGAAGATCGGCACGCTTGGCATCACGTGGTCGTGCAACGCCAGGGCAAACCTGCCGGCAAAGATGCTTCACATACTCAAAGACAATGGGCTGCGCCTCCTCACCGTCGGGTTCGAATCGGGCAACCAGAAGATCCTGAACAACATCAGGAAGGGGCTGAGCATAGAAGGGGCGCGCAAGTTCGCGAAAGCGGCCAGGGAAGCCGGCGTTCTCGTCCACGGCACGTTCATCCTCGGGCTCCCCGGCGAGACGAGGGAGACCATGACGGAGACGATGCAGTTCGCGCGCGAGATTGACCCTTACAGCATCCAGGTCTCCCTCGCCGCCCCCTATCCGGGAACGGTGCTTTACGAGCAGGCAAGGAACGAGGGGTGGCTTACGGGGGAGGGGGCCGGACTGGTAAAAGACGGCATCCAGAACTCGGTTATGTGGTACCCCTGGCTTTCGAGCGAAGAGATATTCGAGGCGGTGGAGCTCTTTTACCGCCGTTTCTATTTCAGACCTGCCCCAATCATGCGTATACTTAAAGAGATGCTCAGGGACAGGCACGAGTTCGCCAGGCGGATCAGGGAAGGCAGGGAGTTCTTTTCCTTCATGGCAAAGCGAAAGGCGGCCGCGTGAACGGAAGGGGGCATGGCGAAAAGCGATAGAGCGGGCGGGACGGCTCCGAATGATAAGCGATATCTCGTCATAACGGCCGATGATTTCGGCCGCTCCCAGTCGATCAACCGGGCCGTTGCTGCGGCCTGCGGGCGGGGCGTGCTCACGTCGGCGAGCATCGT
This sequence comes from uncultured delta proteobacterium, assembly GCA_963835595.1. GTDB lineage: Bacteria > Desulfobacterota > Syntrophorhabdia > Syntrophorhabdales > WCHB1-27 > CAWEPK01. The sequence continues at coordinate 1,931,689 of CAWIGL010000002.1, forward strand.
CGCGGGGGGAGACGCCTTCGACGAGGCGGCGGCCATTGCCGCCCGGACGGCCGGGCTTTCGGTAGGGCTGCACGTTACGCTGTCCGACGGCCGCTCTCTCCTTGGACGGTCGGCCGTCCCGGACCTCGTCGATGGGGACGGCTTTTTCCGGCGCACCCCTTTTCGGGCCGGTGTTGCATACTGGAGGATGAGAAGGTCGATAGCGGGCCAGGTCCGCGCAGAGGTAAAGGCGCAGTTCGACAGGATCGGGGCGGCCGGCATCCGCCCGGCGCACGTTGACTGCCACCACCACCTCCACGTGCATCCGCTCCTGTTCGATATTATCGCGGCGGAGGCGGCTGCAAGGGGGGTGGGCTGGATAAGGATACCGAGGGAGCCTTTGGGCTTTGTCCTTCGCGCCCACGGGCGGCGGCTCGACGGCCGGGTGCTCGTCACCTGGCTCGTCTTCCGGCTCCTTGCCGGCCGGTGCCTGCGCGTGGCGCAGAGGCTCGGCCTGGGCGTAGCCGGCAACGTCTACGGGCTTTCCGGGACGGGGAAGATGGACGAAGGCTACCTGCTCGCCCTCCTGCCGCACGTGCGGGGGGCGACGAGCGAGGTATATCTGCACCCCGACATGGCCTCCGGCAGGGGGTTGGCGGAGGCGGAAGCGCTCACGTCGGGCCGGGTGGCCGAAAAATTGAAGGCCCTGGGCCTTGCGCCCGTGGGCTTCGGGGGGCTTTCGGCGGCCCGGGGGGACCCGGCGCCGGCGGCTCAAAGGCCTGTGCCCGCATGAAAACGGTGGTGGTGGTCGTTATAGCAACGATGTGCGCGGCCGTTGGGGAGACGTTCCTTAAGCCCCGGCATGAAGCGCATCGGTGGAGGTCCCGGTCAAGACCGCGTTTAGGCTTATTTTATGTAAAACTAGGAGCTGATGCCCATAAGGCTTGACGTGAAAATAACGCGCTCTAGCGAGGACTCTATTGCATATGCTCATCGATAACTTTCGTCTCATCTCGGCGGAGTCTCAAAACGGGCCGGAAGCCGAGCCGGCCAACGACCTCGCAAACCGGGCCTCACAGGCCGTCGAAAAGACCGCCTACTACTTCATCCGCAGCCAGAACGAGGAAGGCTACTGGTGGTTCGAGCTCGAATCGAACGTAACCATAACGGCCGAATACCTCATGCTCCTCCATTTCGCCGGCCTTGCCGACCGCGAGAGGGACGCGAAGGTCGCGAATTATATCCTGAAGCAGCAAAGGCCCGACGGGACATGGCCGATATATAAGGGCGGGAAGGGGGATATCAGCACCAGCGTGGAGGCGTATTTCGCCCTGAAGCTGGCCGGGATACCCGCCCACGACCAGCGCCTGACCGGGCCCGCGAGTTCATCTCGGCAGCGGGAGGCCCCGGAGAGTCGAGGTTCTTTACGAAGATATTCCTTGCCCTTTTCGGGCAGTACGACTGGAAGGCGATACCGTCGGTCCCGGTGGAGATCGTCCTCTTGCCCCCCTGGTTCCCTATCAACATCTATAATTTCTCAAGCTGGGCGAGGGCCACGTTCGTCCCGCTGTCCATCGTCCTCGACGCGAAGCCGGTCAGGGCGGTGCCTGACAGCCAGGGTGTGCGGGAGCTGTTCGCCCAGGACCAGAACGGCAAGGGGCACAAGAAGCGTGAGCCTTTGCTTTCCTGGAAGCGTTTCTTCGCCCAGCTCGACCGGCTTATCAAGGCCGCAGAGGAGAGCCGGCTGCGGTCGTTCAGGGAAAAGGGCCTGAAACAGGCCTTGAGGTGGGTGCGGGACCACCAGGAAGAGACGGGCGACTGGGGCGGCATACAGCCGGCTATGGTCAACTCGATCCTCGCCCTCCTCGTCCAGGGGCACGACCTTTCCTACGAGCCGGTGAAGAAAGGGTTCGGGGCCCTCGAAAGGTTCACCATCGAGCGGGAGGACGAGATGCTCCTCCAGTCGTGCATCTCCCCCGTTTGGGACACGGCCCTTACCGCCCTTGCCCTCGTCTCGACGGGTATGAAGGAAGACAATCCTGCCATAGAAGGCGCTTGCAGGTGGCTGGCAGACAAGCAGATTTTCAAGAAGGGAGACTGGAGCGTCAAGCGGCCCGACCTTGAGCCGGGCGGGTGGGCCTTCGAGTTCGTCAACAACTGGTATCCCGACGTGGACGATACGGCCGTAGTGCTCATGCTTCTCAATAAATGCGGCCGGGAGAGGTTCCTTACGCAGGAGAACTACAAGAGGGCCATCGACTGGGTCCTCGGGATGCAGGGTAAGGACGGCGGATGGGGCGCGTTCGACGTCGACAACAACGTCGAGGTGCTAAACCAGATACCCTTCGGGGACCTCGAAGCCATGATCGACCCGAGCACGCCCGACATCACCGGACGGGTCCTCGAGCTGCTCGGCTGCGCGGGCTACCAATTTTCGGACGACGTAGTGAAGGCCGCCATCAAGTTTCTCGTGAAGACGCAGGAGAAGGACGGCCTCTGGTGGGGCAGGTGGGGCGTGAACTACCTTTACGGGACGTGGTCGGTCCTTGCCGGCCTCCAGTCCATCGGCGAGGACATGACGAAGCCTTACGTGAGAAAAGCAGTCCAAGAGCTGAAAAGATGGCAGAACCCGGACGGGGGATGGGGCGAGGCGTGCGAATCCTACACGAACCCGGCCGCGAGGATGCACTGGAAGAGCACCGCCTCGCAGACCGCCTGGGTGTTGATGGCGCTGATAGCGGCCGGGGAGGGCTCATGCCGGGCAGCGGCCGACGGCGTGCGGTTTCTCCTCGAAACGCAGGCGCCCGATGGGACCTGGGAAGAGGAAGACTTTACCGCAACCGGTTTTCCGAAGCATTTTATGATAAAGTATCATAACTACCGGAACTGCTTCCCCTGCATGGCCCTCGGCAGGTTTCTCTCGGCCGTGCAAACGGCAATGTCTCCCTCGAATACGCCTGAGCAGGGATAATGAAACGGGCCTTGGTTACGGGGGCGACCGGTTTTATCGGGTGCCACGTCGCGAAGGCGCTCAAGAAAAAGGGTTACGAAGTGCGCGCCTTCGCAAGGGAGGGCGCCGACGCATCGGAGTTTGCGGCCCTCGGCGTCGAGCCGGTCCGGGGGGACCTTCGCGATTACGACGCGGTATGCAGGGCCGAGAAAGGCTGCGACGAGGTCTACCACGTCGCCGCTGACTACCGGCTGTGGGTGCCTGACCCGAAAACCATGTACGACATCAACGTCGGGGGCACTGTCAACGTAATGAAGGCTGCGCTTGCTGCGGGCGTCTCGAAAGTCGTCTACACGAGCACGGTGGGCGTGCTGCCGCCCCGGAAGAACGGAGAGCCGGGCAACGAGGAGACGGCCGCCCGCCTTGCGGATATGACGGGTCATTACAAGAGGTCAAAATTCCTTGCGGAACAGGAGGTGCGGGGCTTCGCCCAAAAAGGGCTCCCGGCAGTGATCGTCAACCCTACCGCTCCCATAGGCGCTATGGACAGGAAGCCGACCCCGACGGGAAAGATCATAGTCGATTTCTTAAACGGCAGGATGCCTGCTTACCTGGACACGGGCCTCAATTTCGTCGACGTGGAAGACGTGGCGGAGGCGCACGTGCTCGCATCGGTTGCAGGCGTGCCCGGGGAGAGGTACATACTGGGGAACGCGAACCTTACGCTGAAGCAGTTCCTCGGGATGCTCGCGCGCCTGACCGGAAGGGAGCCGCCCCGCTGGAGGCTCCCGTACAGGCCCGTGCTTATGCTCGCCTATGCGGGCGAGGCCGTATCGAGGCTGACGCGGACGAGGCCCGCCATTCCCCTCGACGGCGTCAGAATGGCGCGCCATTACATGTTTTTCGACTGCTCGAAGGCGGTCCGGCAACTGGGCATGGCGCAGAATTCAGTTGAAAATGCAGCCCGGAAGGCCATAGAATGGTATATGGGGAAGGGTTTCGTGAAGGGGCGTTTGTCGGGAGGGAAGGCATGACCGAAAACGATCTCGACAAGAAGAAGGGCCCGCCGGACAGAAGACTGGGGGACGAATGGCTCGACTGGAACGGCTCTACCGATCCCGGTGACGGAGAGATCGACGAGAAGCTGAGCACATTCCTCACCCTCGCCGCCGGGGCAGTCCTCATATTTTTCGCGTGCCTCCTGCTCGCCTGGTATCTCGCAAAACCCAGGTTCGAGCAGTTGAGCCCGCTTCTTTCCAGCCTCATCGGATGGTCGGCCGTCGTCCTGACCGTCATCGTCTTCATCCTGGTAGTGCTGGAGACGACCCTCCTCCTCAAATTCCGGAAGTCGATCTTTCCGTATATGTGGGGCGCGAAATTCCTTCTGACCCTCCTCTCGAAGAGCATGTGGCTGGGAGGAAAGCTGGGCATTAGCAGGGACAGGGTGGGCAACTCGTTCATCAAGGTCCACAACCTGATGGTGAAAAGCCACGCGCGGGAGCTATCCGCCGATACGCTCCTGATCCTCCTGCCCCGCTGTCTTGAGAAGGAAGCCAGGCGGCAGGTGGTCGAGCGGGCAAACGGCAGGGCCGTCCAGATCGTCACTGCTGCCGGGGGCGAGGAGGCGAGAAAGGCGATCAGCCGGTTCAAGCCCTCGCTCATCATTGCCATAGCGTGCGAAAGGGACCTCATCAGCGGGATCAAGGATGTGGCCGAGAAGATACCCGTGCTCGCCATACCGAATAAGAGGCCGGAAGGCCCCTGCAAGAACACGCACTTGCAGCTCGACGCCCTCGACGACGCGCTCTCCTTCATCACGGCAAGGACGAGCAAAGCCGGCAACAGATAGCCCCCATGCCCGATACGTCCGACTGAGTGGAGTCAATGCGTTTCTCACCCCGCCTCTGCGCCTCCCTTACGGGCCGGTTTTTCAGGAACGCCCTTGCCGGGCAGAAGCGATTCCCCCTGGTGCTGATGCTGGAGCCGACGCACAGGTGCAACCTCGCGTGCGCAGGCTGCGACAGGATAAGGCTCTATGCGCAGGGCCGCTCGCCCGACCTGACCCTCGACGAGTGCCTGGCGGCAGCCTCCGAGTCGGGCGCGCCGGTGGTCACCGTGACGGGCGGAGAGCCGCTGCTTTACGGGGACCTGGATAGGCTCCTGGCGGGCCTCTACCGGATGAGGCGCCACGTCTACCTGTGCACGAACGGGCTGCTCGCCGCCTCTTTTGTCGAGACCTCAAAACCGGATGCGCGCCTGACACTCAGCTTCCACGTGGACGGCATGGAAGCGACGCACGACCGCATCACCGGCCGGCCGGGGTCGTTCGCAGCGACCATCGACGCCATCGAGCGTGCCTCCAAAAGGGGTTTTCGCGTATGGACGAACACCTCCGTCTATAAAGGGAGCGAGACGGGGGAGCTTGTCGGTCTCTTCTCCCTTCTCAAAAGAATAGGCGTGGACGGCATTCTCGTGTCGCCCGCCTTCGGGTACGAGAGCGTCTCGGACGATATTTTCCTTTCCAAGGAAGAGGCGGCCGAGAAGTTCAGGGTAATGCGCGCCTCCCTTCGCGGCCTGCCCATGACGGGGACCCCCCTCTACCTCGATTTCCTTGAGGGGAAAAGGCAGATGGAATGCACGCCGTGGGGCAGCCCCACGCGAAACCCGCTGGGCTGGAAATCCCCCTGCTACCTCGTCACCGACACCTATTACGCCTCATTTTCCGAGCTTATGGAGAAGACCGACTGGGATTCATACGGGCCGGGCAGGGACGGGCGCTGCGCGAACTGCATGGTGCACAGCGGGTTCGAGCCTACAGCGATGCGCGAGGTCTTCACCCGTCCTAAGTCGATGCTCCGCCTCATGCTCTGGAACACGTTCCATTCCTGATGGAAGCGTTCTGCGGCCAGCTTCTGGGGACCGTCGCGCTCAGGCCCTATTTCGTCGCCTTCTTCCTGGCCTATATCCTGGCCTGCTCGCTCCACCTGGGGCTGAAGCGGGCGCTCCTCTTTGCGGTCGCCGGATACGCGGTCGCATGGGCCTCCGAGTATTCGTCCATACACAACGGCATCCCGTTCGGCAGCTACTATTACATCCCTGCGACGAAGGGCCGGGAGCTATGGGTCCTCGGCGTCCCCTTCATGGACTCGATGAGCTTCGTCTTCCTCGCTTATGCGTCGTACACGATGGCCCTTTTCGCGATCTCGCCTGCCGTGCGGGCCGGCGGCATCTACCTGCTGGAAAACAGGAAGATCAGGCATTCCCTCGGCGCGCGCCTCCTCGGCGCGCTTTTCTTCATGTACCTCGACATCGTCATAGACCCGGTTGCTTTTCGGGGCGACAGGTGGTTCCTCGGCCTTATATACGGCTACGCGCATGGCGGCGTCTATTTCGGCATCCCCATCTCGAATTTCATCGGCTGGCTCTTCGTAGGCTTCGTCCTTATTTGGGTCTTGCAGCTCATCGACCGCTACTTGCCCGGCAGGGACCTCTACGCCCCCGCCTTCCCCTTGAGGTACATCTTCGGCCCTGCGCTCTATTGCGGCGTCATGCTTTTCAATATGTCTATGACCCTTTACATCGGCGAGTACAACCTGCTGTGGGCGGACATCTTTATCGTGCTCCTGCCTCTGGCCGTCCTCGTCGCGGCAGTGAAAACGAGGCTGCAAGGGACGGACGCCGCCTCTGCGCTGGAGGCGCACCTGCGGGATTTCCCCGACGCGGTAGTGCCTGGGAGGGGCTGACCGTTTGCGGGATGGGGGAGGCGGCGGACCTCAAAGCGCCCTGAGGAAGGCGTCCAGGGCCTGGGCCAGGCTGCGGGACGCGACTTTGGAGGTGCGGCTCAGCTTGAGCGCGGCCGGCAGGAGGCCGGGCCGGGTGAGGAAAAGCCGGACGGCGAGATGCGGCCTGTAAGTCCCGGACCGGTCGCAGACTGCGCGGGGGTCGAAGGGGATATCTTCATCGTAGCGGTCGCTCACGCTTCTTATCGCAAAAAAAGGCAGACCGGCAGCAGCGGAGTGCTGCGCGAGGGCGAAGGTCTCCATATCGCAAACGGGAAGGGGCGCGCCCGGCAGCACGAGAGGGACGATCTCCCGTTTCTTCATCGGCCCGGCAAGGGTGAAGAAAGTGGCCGTCCTGATGGGAAGGCGGCCGGAGACGGCCTCAAGAAGGCCGCCAGGGTCGGGAAGCGGCAATCTTTCTACGTGCCCCTCTCGGACCAGGCAGACCTGCGAGGCCCAGACGAGGTCGCCGATGTCCGCGGCTGGTGTGAGGGCGCCGCAGTAACCGAGGGAGACCACGGCGTCGGCCTTTTCGGATTCGATGATGCGCAGGAAGACGCGGGCCGCGCTCTCGATGCCGACGCCCGTCTCGGCAGCGAGCACCGTATGGGCGGGGTGGCGGAAGCGAAATGCCCTGAAAGGCAGGCCGGGCAGCCTCGTCCTGCGCCCGAGCAAGCGGGCGGCGTCGCCGAATTCCCTGGGGACGGCGTAGAGGATGAGCAACCTCATGGCTACTATTGTACTATTCGGCGTATTGGTTTGTGAAGTGTGAACGAGTTCGATGGGTACGAAGACCGATAGTTATTGCTGCGGCGGTTGCAGAAGCTGAAAGACTGTCGGACTCCTCCAGGCTTGGACTCGCGCCTCTGCGGAATCGCGTTGCGACCCGCCTGTGGACGGCGGGTGGCCCGCTATTATTGGCGCCCTGCTCGACGTGTGGCCTCCGATGTACGTATGTACGATCTCCGGCCGCCACGTCTCACAGTGCATCCACACGGGCCTGTTGCCCGACTCACCCCCATGAGCGAACCGCCGGGGGTCCCTCCCCAAGGGGCCTTTGCCTTCCGCGCCTATGCGCCGGGGATGAAGAAGCAAAGGCGGCCCGCACGGAGCGGAAGGAGCCCTATCGGAAGGCAAAGATGCAGTCTTGCATGATTAAGAGCGGCCAGGCAGCCGGCAAGGCCCTGGTTCTTGGCCTTGTTTGCTATCCCTCTGAACCTGTCCTTCGTCGCATTGAGGAGGATGCGGATGTTCTGCACGCTCGCTATCAGGTATTCCTGGATCTGCACCCTCCAGAGCCTTCGCCATCGGGCCTTCTTCATCCCGAAGCGGACCCCCTGGGCGAAGCTCCTTTCCATAAGATGCTGCCTGATCCTTAAGTTCCTTTTTGCAGCTTTTGACCTGCCGTGGGCGTACATCATGGCAAGCGCGTCCTGGCGGACATGCCTGCGGACCGCCCTGCCCGTCTTGGCCTTCGTGCACTGTTCCTTGAGGCTGCAAGCAAGGCATACATCCGTCCCGGCGACATAGATAATCCAGTCCCCTATCCCGGCCTTCCGCTTCATTGCCTTTCCCGCAGGGCAGGTAAAGGCGTCGGAGGCGGCGTCGTAGATAAACCGTCCTTGAGGGAAGATGTCGTTTCGGTATGGGACTATCCTGTCGGCAAGGGGCTTTATATGAGCCGTCACCTTTCTGTCGTGGCAGGCGAGGAAGTTGTCCACCGTCCCGTACTTGGAATCGGCGACTACCGTGGTCGCCTTCATGTCCGTATTTGCCTCATGGGCGTCGATGAGGTCGGCGAGCTTAACCCCGTCGTCCACAATGCCCGTTGTAGCCTCTACTGCGGTGATAACCTCATGGGCTTCATCCACTGCCCGGTGCGTCTTGTACCGGAGGTCTCCCCAACGCACGACCGAGGCGTCCGGGTCGGTGGATGAGACGCGCCGGTCGTTGACGGAAAAGCGGGGATCCCCTTCCAGCCTCTTCTCCATCTCGTTATAGGCCAGGTTGAGGCGGGTCGTAAGGGAGTCCCTCGATGCGTCCGCCCGGATCAGACTCGAATCGACGAATATCTTATCTCCTCTCACAAGGCCGGCCTCGACGCACCGGCTCACTATTGCCCGGAAGAAATGCTTGAAGGCCTCTTCTCCCCAACGCTTCCTTGCCTTGGAGAGAACGCTGTGGTCGGGAATGGGCGTTTCTATGTTGTAGTCTAAGAACCAGAGCCAATCCAGCCTCTCGGGAAGGGTCTCCATAAGCTCCCTCTCGGAGCGGACATTATAGAGGACCAGAAGAAGCATGAGCTTTAAGATGACCGGGGGAGGGACGGAGACGTTGCCGCTTGCTCCGTATGCGGAGGACACCTTGTTGTAGATGAAGCTGAAGTCTACCGCCTGCTTTATACGACGCAGGATATGATCCTTGCGGACCCTGGTCTCTAACTGGACATGGTAAGAAAAGAGGGGGTCGTCGGGGGGCGGCTGGTAACCCATCATATGGAGGATCTCCTTGTCTTGCAGACTTGTTAAGTCTATCACACCCCTCCGGGAATTACCAGTATAATGTATGCAAATAAAGCCATTAATTACAGAAAACAGATATTATCCCCGCAAGGGGGAGGAGGACTTGGGCAACAGGCCCACACCTCCCGATTCCTTGAGGCGCTCCCCTGGCTCGCCAACGCACGCTTTCATCGTAATATCGAATCTTCATACCCGTACTCTATCTCACTGTACGCCGAGGCCCGCCCCGGAGCCGGCCGCCGCTAACGGAATAAAGAGCATAATGGAAGGCGGCGGCAAGAGCGGGCTGTACTGTTCCCTAAGGTGGGATAACAACCTACATAGGCACAGATACACGGGTCCAATCATAGTATGAAGGCCGGAAATAGATCGTGACGATCCTTTTTATCATCCTTTTAGTGATCGTCGTGCTGGGGGGCGGGTATCATGTGCTTGCCCTCGTATGCACGCTCGATTTTTTCAGGAAGTCCCGGCGGGAAGAGGCGCCGCGACTTTCTGGTGAAGAAGCGCCCGCCGTCTCCGTCCTCAAGCCGATAAAGGGGATCGACCACTCGTGCGCCGAAAACCTGGCGAGCTTCCTCGCCCAGGACTACCCCCGGTTCGAGGTGCTCTTCGGCTTTCGGGACGCAGACGACCCCGCGCTCCCCATCGTCACGAAGATGGCGGCGGCTGCGCCGTGCGAAGCCCGCGTCGTTGTCAGCGACGCGGGCGCAGGGGCGAACCTGAAGGCCCTCAACCTGCAGAACCTCGCGGAGGCCGCCCGCTACCCCATGCTCGCCCTCTCGGACAGCGACATGGTGGTTGACAGGGATTATTTGAGCCGCATAGTCGGCGAGCACCTCCGGGGCAAGAGAACGGGGATAGTGACCTCACTCTACACGACATCGAGACCGGCCTCCATCGGGAGCGCCCTCGAATCGCTCACCATCGCCCTCGATTTCATCCCGTCGGTGCTCGTTGCCAGGCGCATGGAAGGCATCACCTTCGGGCTGGGGGCGTCCATCCTCATATCGAAGGATGTCCTCCGCGATATCGGCGGCTTCGCGGCCGTCGCGGACTATCTCGCAGACGACTACCAGCTTGGCTACAGGTGCAGCCGGAAGGGTTACGAGAACGTCCTGAGCGCTTATGTAATCGAGAACCGCGTGGGGCGGATGGGCATCGGCGGGCACCTCGTCCACCAGTTGCGCTGGGCAAAGACCTACCGTGCGTCGAGGCCGAAGGGCTTCGTCGGCTACGGCATCACCCATACCTTCCCTTTCGCGCTGCTGCTCTTCCTCGCCCGTCCCGGCGTATGGACCGGCGCGCTCGCGGGCCTCGTCCTCGCCTTGCGGTATGCCTGCGCATTATTGATTCAAAAGCGGGTGATCCGTGATCCCGCATGGCCCAGGTGGCTTTTCCTTCTTCCCGTCAAGGATGTCGTCAGTTTCTTTATCTGGCTGTGGAGCTTCGCGGGCTCGAAGGTCTATTGGCGGGGGACGCGCTACCGTGTTTCAGGAGGGGGCAAAATGGTCAAAATGGGAGACGGCCGCTGAATAATGTTGCAATCGGGCCGATTAGCGTGGTATCTTGATCCACTTTCATGGGGATCGCGGCCAAATTATTCCCTATTCTCCTCCCTTTTCTGCTCGCTCCATGTCTGACCGCTCTCGCAGGGGAATATGCGCCGCCTGCCACGGCTGCGGCGCAGGCGCCGGACGGGGATGCGGGAAGCCACGGAGGCGGCCCGAACGTAGCGGCGCCCGGCGGCGGCGCCGTGCAGGCCCCTGACGGACAGGTCCAGGCCGTGCAGGCCCCTGACGTACAGGTCCAGGCCGGGCAGGCCAAGCCCGCGGGTCCGGCCAAAAAGGAGGAGTTCACTTTTGTCCCTGTGCCCTTTGTCGCCACCACCCCGAACGAGGGCACGTCTTACGGCGCCCTCGCGGCAATCATGAAGTACAATAAGCAGAACGAAGTCGCGACACTCATCGCGCCGCAATACAATTACAACCACAATTTCGGCAATACCGGGACGTTATACGGGGCCTTCTATCCTAAGCAGAACCAGCAGTTGGAGATAAACCTTTCGAAGTCTACGATCATAAACCAGGACTACGACGTCAGGTTCCGGGACAAGACCTTCCTGGACGCAAAGCTGGAGACGAACGGCTACGCAGGCTTCTTCGCCGACGGCTCCACCCGGTTCTTCGGCTTCCAGTCGACAAGTCGCCGGAAGAACCAGACGAACTATACGGACCGGGAGGGGAGCCTCAACCTGTCCGCAGGTTACGACGTGCTGAAAAATTTCCAGGTGGCGTTCGGGGAAAGGTACAGGGACGTCTCCGTCGGGCACGGTGCGCTGAAAGGATTGCCGTACATCGGTCAGCTTTTTACGCAGGAACAAGTGCCGGGCATCAACGGCTTCACAGCGCACGCGCAGCGGGCAGCATTCACGTATAATACGATGGATAACCGCATCACGCCTACGCATGGCCTTTACGGGAGGACCGTCTTCGAGGAGAGCAGGAAGGACCTCGGCTCATCCGCCAATTATCAACACTACGAGACGGAGGTGAAGGGGTATTTCCCGATGGATGGGGCCAGGTTCGTCAGCGTCGCCCGCTTTGCTTACAGCCAGACGATGGGGAACACCGTCCCGTTCCTGGAGCGGAGCGCCCTGGGCGGGGAGAATACGCTGCGCGGATACGGCCGCAACCGTTTTATCGACAACAGCTACCTTCTGGGGAACGTGGAGGAGCGTATCCGCATAGGCCGCATCGATCTCTTCGACGTAAACGCCGAGATAGAAGCCGCGCCTTTTTTCGACGGCGGGACGGTAATGAGGGACCTTACGGACATTCGCCATAAGAACTTCAAGTTCAATCCTGGGATCGGCTTCAGGGGCATCGTAAGGCCGAACATCGTGGGCCGCGTCGATATGGGCGTCGGCTCGGAGGGGATAGCGATCTTCGCCGGGCTGGGATATCCCTTTTAGCTGCCTTCCTATTTCTCCCAACTGAACTTTTCGAGGGTCGAGATATACTCCAGGAGCCTGTTCCTCCTTTCCTCGTCAATGTCGTCGAACCGGACGCCCAGGCTGATCCTTTGGGAGTCCCTCTGGATGTTCCTTATGTTTCCCGCGAGGGCGATCTTCTCCTCCATCCCCGGCAACTGGACATGGAGCTGGATCGTGTCGTTCATCCGCACCTCGGGGAGCACCTGCTCGGTCGAGCCGCGCACCATAGTAAAGTGGCACCCCGCGATGCTTATGTCGAGGATGATGCCGTCCCTGACGATATCGCCGTCCTTCATCTTCTCGCTGTACATGTCGGCCGGAAGGTAGCATTCGATCCTTTTGGTCGACCGGAGGCTGCGGCGGGCAATCGACGTCGGAAAGGCGATGAACAGGAGCCTCATCGGCTCGACCGTCATGCCCAAAAGCTCGGATTGGAAGCCGAAGACGTCCCCCTCGTTGATGTATCGGACGGTGATCTTGTTGCCCTTGAACAGCTTGCTGGCAATAGAGCCGAAGGTGCCGGTGGACGGGTATTTTATTATGAGCCAGTTGCCGGCCAGGTAGCCCACCGAGACGCTGCTCATCCTGAGGGAGACCCCGCTGATCTCGACCTGCAACGGGAGACCGACCGGGAAAAAGAAGGACTTGCCCGGCTTATTCAGGTCGCTTAAGGGAATCTCGTTTTCTTCGCCTTCGCGGCTTACGTCTTCCACTGTCATCTCCGTTGCTCCTCCATAAAATGTTTCGTCCGCCGGGCGCGCCGAAAAAAGGCGTATGGCGCCTGGCGAGCCTCAGAGGGCGGACTGGAACGCACGTTCGCCGGGCAAGGTCCCAGGCGAAAGCCGCAGCCCATATTCCATTTATCGGACGCCCTGCGCAGGAGTTAAGCCGGCCCCACCCCCCTCGCGCCTCCTCTACGATACTGCTAAGGGCCTCGCAACTACACCGGCGTCTGTTGCGAAAGCTGAAAGACTGTCGGACTCCTCCAGGCTTGGACTCGCGCCTCTGCGGAATCGCGTTGCGACCCGCCTGTGGACGGCGGGTGGCCCGCTATTATTGGCGCCCTGCTCGACGTGTGGCCTCCGATGTACGTATGTACGATCTCCGGCCGCCACGTCTCACAGTGCATCCACACCTCCCGATTCCTGGAGGCGCTCCCCGGGCTCGCCAACGCACGCTTTCATCCTAAGATCGAGTCTTCATACCCGTACCCTATCTCACTGTAAGCCGAGGCCCGCCCCAGCCGCTGCCGCCGCTAGCGGAATAAAGAGCATATTCTTTGCCTGTCTGAGGGGGGACGACCCGCTAAAGCGGGTACCCCGATGAGCTTTGCTCGTGGAGGGGGCGCTGAGCCCCAATAACTGCCGGCGGCAAGAGCGGGCTGTACTATATACATAGGTGGGACATTGAGGTGTTGTTCTATTGTGAGACTTTCAATAATGGAGCGGCAAGAGGATAAGAGATACCTTGCAACGCCGTTGGGTATTATCCAAAGGGGGCCGGAGGAAATTTCGATGGATTTCGGGTTGTTTTTCGACGGCGCGCGACGCAGCATACTTTTTGCGTATGTGAGGAGCCGCGCCGAGAAAAACGACGCGAAGGACGCGGAATTAACCCGGCCCTCATTCCACCCCCGGGTTGAAACGGGGCGGGGTAGGTGATAGACTATGATATCGTATGAAGGATGAGAAGCCCTGCGTGCCCGCGCAGCCTGCTGGAATGGTCGTCTACAGGGAAACGGGCGTTTTCCAGCGGCTTCACCTTTGTGAATACCTGCGAGAGCTTACGGAGGGTCAGGCAGAAGAAGCGGTGAAGACGGACCCGGCAAAGCACGCCCCTGACATCGAACCGGCCTCCTGACGCCTCTGCCGCAGTTTGGTAAGGGCGCAGGCCGGGCGGCCAAATCCACTATAGCGAAGGTAATCCCCATGGAAAGGAAAGGCTGGAAGCAGAAATCGAAAGAGGAAACAGGTCGCATCTTCGCTTTTTCCGAAGGGTACAAGAAATTCCTGGACGCGGGGAAGACCGAGCGGGAAACGGCCGCCAAGATCGAGCAGGCGCTTTGCGCAGCCGGTTTCTCCGGCGACCCGAAGGGCCCCCGGTTCTACAGGGTTAACAGAGGCAAGGAGGTTATCGCTTACAGAAAAGGCAGGGCGCCCGTCACCGAGGGCATGAGGATCATCATCGCCCACATCGACGCGCCCCGCCTCGACCTCAAGCAGAACCCCCTCTACGAAGAGGTCGATATAGCGCTCCTTCGCACCCATTATTACGGCGGAATAAAGAAATACCAGTGGGTCGCGATGCCGCTCGCCCTCCACGGGGTGGTGGTCAAGGCGGACGGAAGCGTGGTCGGCATCGTCATCGGCGAGGACGAGGACGACCCGGTCTTCTCCATCGACGACCTGCTCCCACACCTTTCGCGGAAGCACCAGGACGAAAAGAAGCTATCCGAGGCGATAGAGGGCGAAAAGCTGACCATCCTATTCGGAAACATGCCCCTTATGGGCGAGGAGAAGGAGCCGGTGAAAAAGGGCGTGCTCCGGCTGCTTGAGGAGCGCTACGCCATAGCGGAGGAGGACTTCCTCAGCGCCGAGCTCGAAGCGGTGCCTGCATTCAAGGCGCGCGACTTAGGCATCGACAGGAGCATGGTGGGGGCTTACGGCCAGGACGACCGGGCTTCCGCTTACCCCCTTCTTTCCGCCCTCGTAGACCTCGAAGGGGAGACCGAGCGGCCCGTGCTCGCGATCTTCGCCGACAAGGAGGAGATAGGCTCGGAGGGCAACACGGGCGCCCAGTCGCACTTCATCCACATCTTCCTTCGAGGACGTGGTCGAGGCTTCGGGACTCGAGCGAGATCGAGACGGTTATAAGGCGCGCGCTCTACAAGTCGAAGGCGATCAGCGCGGACGTCAACGGCGCGGTCAACCCGAACTGGCAGGAGGTGCACGAGAAGCAGAACGCGTGCTTCCTGGGCGGCAGGCGTCTGCGTCACCAAGTTCACGGGCCACGGCGGCAAGGCCGGGGCGAACGACGCCCACGCGGAATACATAGGCGAGATAAGGGAGATTTTCTCGAAGGCGGGCATCATCTGGCAGGCGGGCGAGCTGGGGAAGATCGACGAAGGCGGAGGCGGGACGGTCGCCAAGTACCTCGCCCAATACGGCATGGATATCATCGATATGGGCGCCCCCATCCTCACGATGCACTCCCCCTTCGAGGTATCGAGCAAGCTCGACATATACGAGACATACCGCGCCATGAAGGCGTTTTTTACAGGATAGAACGGCTTTTACGGAGGCAATAAATAGATGATGGAAGATGAAACATTGAAAGTGCCGGAGATACTGCCCCTGCTCCCCGTGCGGGACATGGTCATGCATCCCTCGGTCACCCTCCCGCTTTTTCTCGGGAGGGAGATGTCGATAAACGCGGTCGAGAAATCGCTGTCCAAGGACAGGCTCATCCTCGTTGCCGCGCAGAAGGACCTGACGGACGAGGACCCGCTGCCCGGAAGGATTTATTCGATGGGCGTGGTCTCCCAGGTGATGCGCATGCTGCGCCTTCCCGACGGCAGGATAAAGATACTGATCCAGGGGCTTAAAAGGGCGCAGATCGAGGAATACGTCCAGGAGACCCCGACGTTCCTCGTGCGGGTAAAGCCCATCGAGGAGCCGCTCATCACGGAGATCTCCCTTGAGACGGAGGCCCTCATGCGCTACATCAGGGAGGAGATGGAAAAGGTCGTCTCGATGGGGAGGATGGTCCCCTCCGACGTGCTCCTCGTCCTCGATACGATAGACGAGCCGGGGCGGTTCGCAGACGTCGCCTGCGCGAACCTCGGCCTCCAGGTCGATAAGGCGCAGGAGATACTTGAGATCGTCGATCCCATCGAGAGGCTGCGGAAGCTCTCCGAGATCGTCGGAAAAGAGATCGAGCTTTTGAACATGCAGGCGAAGATACTCTCCCAGGCCAAGGAAGAGATGACTAAAAGCCAGAGGGACTACTTCTTGAGGGAGCAGATGAAGGCCATACGCTCCGAGCTGGGCGAGACGGACGAGCGCGACGAGGAGGTCAAGGACCTGCGCAAGCGGATCAAGAAGGCGAAGATGCCGCGCGAGGTCGAGAAAGAGGCGAAAAAGCAGGTCGAGCGGCTGGAGATGATGCACCCCGACGCGATAGAGTCGAACATGCTCAGGACCTACATCGAGTGGCTGGTCGAGCTGCCTTGGAGCGTATCGACGAAGGACAACATAGACATAAGAAAGGTGAAGGCCATCCTCGACGAGGACCACCACGACCTGGAGAAGGTGAAGGAGAGGATACTGGAGTTCCTGAGCGTCATCAAGCTGAAAGGCGAGATGAAGGGCCCCATCCTCTGCTTCGTCGGCCCCCCTGGCGTAGGGAAGACCTCGCTCGGCAAGAGCATAGCGAGGGCCCTCGGCAGGAGCTTCCAGCGCATGTCGCTCGGCGGCATGAAGGACGAGGCGGAGATACGGGGCCACAGGAGGACGTACGTCGGCGCCATGCCCGGGCAGGATCATGCAGGGCCTCAAGCAGGGCGGCACGAATAACCCCGTCTTCATGCTCGACGAGGTGGACAAGATCGGGATGGACTTCAGGGGCGACCCGGCGAGCGCCCTCCTTGAGGTGCTCGACCCGGAGCAGAACGTCGCCTTCAGCGACCACTACCTGAACGTCCCCTTCGACCTCTCGAAGGTCATGTTCATCACTACCGCGAACCAGGTGGACACGATCCCCGCGGCGCTCCACGACAGGATGGAGGTCATAGCCATCCCCGGCTACACGGAGCTTGAGAAGCTGCTCATCGCGAAGCGCCACCTCATCCCGAAGCAGATCAGGGAGAACGGGCTTGAGAAGGGCTACCTGCGGTTTACCGATAAGGCGATCACGAAGATCATCACCGAGTACACGAGGGAGGCGGGCCTGCGCAACCTTGAGAGGGAGATAGCGGCAGTGGCCCGGAAGGTGGCGCGAAAGATCGCGGGCGGCAGCGAGCGGAAGGTGACGGTGACGCCGAACAACCTGCGCAGCCTCCTCGGTCAGCCGAAGTTCCTGCCGGAAAACGCGCTCTCGGAAGACATGGTCGGCATCGTGTGCGGCCTGGCCTGGACGGAGGCGGGCGGGGACCTGCTTTTTGTCGAGGCGTCCGGCCGGAAAGGGAAAAAAGAGCTGATCCTGACCGGAAACATGGGGAACGTGATGAAGGAATCGGCCCAGGCGGCCCTGAGCTACATCAAGACGAGAGGCGAGGCCCTGGGGATCGACGACGCCGTATTCGACAATCTCGAATTGCACATCCACGTGCCGCAGGGGGCGATACCGAAGGACGGGCCCTCGGCCGGGATCACGATGGCCGTGGCGATGATAAGCGCCCTGACGGGCAGGCCCGTCGACAAGAAGATCGCCATGACGGGGGAGATCACCCTGACGGGCAGGGTCCTGCCCATCGGCGGCCTCAAGGAGAAGACCCTGGCCGCCCTGCGCGCAGGGATAAGAAGGGTCATCATCCCCGACGGGAACGCAAGGGAGCTTGAGGAGATGCCGCCCTACGTGCGGAGGCGCGTCAGGTTCCTGCCGGTGAAGGACATGAAAGGGGTGACCGACATCCTTTTTCGGAAGTCCGCAAAGGCGGGGCGAAAGAATCAGCCGGCGAAGGCGGCAAGCCGCCGCCTGCCGAGGCGCCCGGCCCGCGGTTATGCCGGGCCGCTGTCCGGGCAAGGCGCGCACTAACCTATTTATGTGCGGGGGTGGGCCGTGAGAGAAGCCTCGTTCTATGAAAGACGCGAGGGAAAAAAGGCGGCCTGCTTTCTTTGCAGGCACCACTGCCTGATCCCCGACGGCAAAAGGGGCATCTGCTGCGTCAGGGAGAACCGGGGGGGCACGCTCTACACCCTGGTCTACGGAAACCCGTGCTCGTGGCACGTGGACCCCGTCGAAAAAAAGCCGCTCTACCATTTCTTCCCAGGCTCCAAGGCATTTTCGATAGCGACGGCCGGCTGCAACTTCCGCTGCCTTCACTGCCAGAACCACGAGATATCCCAGCAGCCCCGCAACTCGGAAAAGATCACGGGCTACCCCATCGGCCCGGCGTCAGTGGTCGAGGAGGCGAAGGCGGCAGGGTGCAAGAGCATCTCGTACACGTACACCGAGCCGACCATGTTCTACGAGTACGCCTCCGACATCGCGAAGCTGGCGCGAGCCGCCGGCATCCGCAACAACTTCGTGACGAACGGCTATATAGAGGCAAAGCCCCTTGAGGCGATAAGCCCGTACCTCGACGCAGCGAATATCGACCTGAAGAGCATGTCGGACGGCTTCTACAGGAAGGTATGCGGCGCGAAGCTGCAAGGGGTGCTCGACTCGATAAAGACGTACAAGTCCCTCGGCATCTGGGTCGAGCTTACAACCCTCGTCATCCCAAAATATAACGACAGCGAGGGCGAGTTCGGGCGGATCGCCGCCTTCATAAGGGACGAGGTGGGCGTCGATACGCCCTGGCACGTGAGCGCCTTCTACCCCACCTACAAGCTGAAGGACAGCTTCCCGACGCCCGCGGAAACGCTTCTCAAGGCGAGGGAGATAGGTCTTGCGGCCGGGCTGCGGTACGTCTACACAGGCAACATCCCCGGCATAGACGGCGAGCACACCTACTGCTATGCGTGCAAGAAGCCGGTCATAATGAGGTCTGGCTTCACGGTCACCCGGTACGACCTCGAAGACGGCCATTGCCGGTTCTGCAAGACGAAGATCGACGGCGTCTTTGACGGATAATGGGACCGGGCATAGACGGCTTTCAGGGAAAGGGCGACCGGGCTAAGGGTGCGGAATGACGCAGAATCTCCCTCTCTTGAGACATTTTAGGATCTTGTTCTCCGTCCCCATACTGTTATTTAGAGTTTACGGCCTTTAATTGTCAACTCCAGCGGTCACATTTTTTTTATCGGGGACGGAGGGGGCGGGAGGTAGCTTAAGAATTTGTCGCGCTTGGAATATTGGGACGAGACATCGACGTCCGCAAGGCCCTTCTTGATGAGGTGGGCGTTCAGGAAGGTCTTGTTTTTGAGATAGAGGTAGCGCGGCCTGGCTGCGGGTGCGGCGGAAGCGCCGGAGGCGGGAGCTTCGCCGCTGTCGGCGGTAGCGGCGGCAGAGCTGTTCTCTGCGGCTGCCGCATCAGCCCCTGCCTCTCCTTCGGTCTTCAGGTAAACCCTCTGGTTCTTCGTCGCCTCCTCAAGGAAGGCGATGGCCGCCCTGTCCGTCAGCCCGTTGCTCCTGACGCCTATCAGCCTGACGACATCGCCGTTGGAGAGCACCACTTCTTCAGGGCTGCGCACCTCCTTCACCGAATATAACTCGCGCCTCTTCGGCTTTGCTGCGGTGACCCTCGACCCGAAGTCCTTCTCCCTGGGGTCCACCCGGCGGACGACCGCCACGGGGTCCCTGAACATGTAAGGGAGCCTTGCGTACAGCTCGTCCCTCGGCGGGAGCGTCCCTTTTTGCTCGACGATCCTGAACGACCCCGCATGGATAAGGGCGTCTAGGCCGAGCTTTTCTTCGATGATGGGCAGGGTGTCCCGGTTGATCTCGTAGCCTATCGAGTTCCTCCCCGTCCGCTCGGCGGCAAGCGTCGTCGTGCCGCTGCCCAGGAACGGGTCGAGGACGGTCTCGCCCGCGAAGCTGAACATCCTGATGAGCCGCCGGGGGACCTCTTCGGGGAAGACCGCGAGGTGCCTGCCCTGCTTGTCCCCAGGCAGCCGCCAGTGGCCGGCGAAATAGATATTCCACTCCTCCGCCGTGATCTTCGAGGCCAGCTTGGCTTCGTTCGACACGGCAGGCGGCTCCCCTCCCTTCTTGAATATGAGGATCGACTCATAGTCGAGCTTGACGACCCCGTTTCTCGGGTACCCGTAGGAGCCCATGATGCTCGCGCCGCCCGTCGTGTTGCAGGTGGTCACTTTCTGCCATATGACCGCGCCCATGAAATCGAAGCCGATGGTCTCACAGAACCGGATGGCTTCCGCCCTGATCGGGATGATCTTGTACCGCCCGTAAAAAACGGAGCGGGCGAACTGGTCGCCCAGGACGACGCACAGCCTGCACCCCCCGTGGAGCACGCGGGCGCACTCCATCCAGACGCAGTTCAGGTTGTTGATGTAGTCTTCGTAGGAGTCGTCGAAGCCGATCTGCCCGGCCGCGCCGTAGTCCTTCAACTGCCAGTACGGGGGCGATGTCACGATCAGTTGGACGGACTCGGAATCCACCTCCCGCATCTGCCTCGAATCCCCAAGGATGATCGTATGGGCGCCCATCGGTCTCCTTATCCGCCTGCAACTCTCGCTATTATATGAAAAACGGAGAGGAAAGTAAAAAATAAAGATACCGGGGCGCACGGGTGACGCGCCTTTCAAAAAAGTGTTGTAAAATGTAATTTTCCGCTTTACAATATAGTAGATGATTAAGAGTTTCCGGAGCAAGGGCCTGCAACTGTTATTCGAGGATGACGACGGCAGGAAATTGCCTGCCGATATGCTGGCCCGGATCAGGCTCATTCTCTCCGTCTTGCACGCGGCATCGAGCATAGAAGGGATGGATGTGCCTACCTTCCGGCTGCATCCCCTTAAAGGCGCGTTGAAAGGTCATTTTGCAGTAACGGTCAGGGCCAATTGGAGAATAACGTTTCGTTTCGACGGAGGAGACGTCTTCGACGTTGACTTCGTTGATTATCATTAAAGGAGGTATGAACCATGGAGATGAAACATCCCGTGCATCCCGGCGCTCTCGTGGCAGAGTGCCTCGCGGAGCTTGGTTTAAGCGTTGCGGAAGCTGCAAAAGGCCTCGGCGTTACCCGCCAGCAGCTTCATAACGTGATAGCAGGCCGCAGCAGCGTTACGCCGGAAATGGCGGTACGTTTCGAGAAGGCTTTCGGGAGCACGGCCGACACCTGGCTGCGCATGCAGACGAATTTCGACCTCGCACAGGTACGTAAGAGGGCGGACAAGATAGCGGTGTCCCGCCTTGCCCCGAAGGTTGCCGCCAAATAGCAATTTATCTTGCATTGGGCAGGCGCGGGGTGATAGAGAAATAGCATACCGACTGAAACGTTGCGTGAAAGGGAGGCCCCATGAAAAGACTGGTCCTCGTTTCCTTGCTGGCCGCCGTCGTCCTGTGCGGCTCAAACGATACGGCATTCGCCAAGAAGCCGGTGACGCTTAAGTTTGCCGAGATCCATGACGCCAATTACCCCACGACGCTGGGGGATTTCGAGATCGCCAAGCTCGTAAAGCAGAGGACGAAGGGCAAGGTCGTCATCGAGGTATACGATAGCATGAAGCTCGGCGACGAGGCGGCGGTCATCAAGAAGGTGCAGGAGGGGGAGATCGACCTGACCAGGATCAACATCGGCCCGGTCACGAAGTATGTCCCGACCCTCAATGCGTTCCTCATGCCGTATATCTTCAGGGACACGGACCACCTGCTCGAAGTCATCAACGGGGAGGTGGGGGACGACGTCCTCAAATCGGTCGAAAGGGGCGCCTTTATCGGCTTCGGGTGGTTTGACGGCGGCACGAGGAACTTCTACACGAAAAGGCCGATCAGGACCCCGGCAGACATCAAAGGTATGAAGATACGTACCCTGCAAAGCCAGTTGATGGTGGCGATGATCGACGCCTTCGGCGCAATCGCCGTCCCCATGCCCCACGGCGAAACGTACGCGGCCCTCGCAAGCGGCGCGATCGACGGGGCGGAGAACAACTACCCGACCTACGACGAGACGAACCATTACCGGTTGGCGAGGTATTTCCTCCAGGACGAGCACACCAGAAGCCCGGACATCATCATAGGCAGCCTGAAATCCCTGGCGGCGAAGCTCTCCCCTGAAGATATAGAGATCATCAAGAAGGCCGCGAGGGACGCCCAGGCCATGCAGTTTAAGCTCTGGGCCGAGACGGTGACGAAAGCGAAAAACAAGGTGATCGCAGCCGGCTGCTCCGTCTCCGTCCCGACAGCATCGCAGAGACAGGCATTTGTGGATGCGGTGAAGCCGATCTACGATAGCCAGCCGAAGGAGATAAAGGAGTTGGTGAATAGGATCAAAGAAGTGCGGTAAGCTTCACCTGGGGGGATCGCGTCCGGGCGCTTTTTGCGCCTAATGCGGGCGACTCGTCGGCGCAGCGTGCTCACGTACACAAACAGTACGCTCCGCCGCGCACTCTCCTCGTCTACGCATTATTCATCAAAAATCGCCTCGGCCGAATAGACTCCCGTCCGGCCCCATGTCCTTCTTCCGTGATTCAAGAACCAGCGAATTGTCGCTATCAAAAAATCTTTAAGAGAGCTATGGGTATGTTCTTCACTTCTTTCACTGACATGGGAAATGTGCTGAAGCCGTTTTTAGGCGGACAGGCAAGTGAAAGAAGTGAAGAACGTACCCAGCGCCTCGGCGCCTTGCCGGTGAACATCGTCCCGTCGAAGTCATTCTTCTGCAGCGCGAATGCTTCACATGGCCCGCGGAGATGGAACTTCAACCACCAGAAGATAGGCTGATGCTCCAATGGTATTGCCTGAATAATTCTTGACACAAGACTCCGATCAGTCTAATCTATTAGAATAATCTAAACTAAGGAGGATACGCCATGAGAACGATCAAGATTGAAGACGACGTGTATGAATACCTGTTGCGCAAAGCAGTGTACATTGGGGAAAACGCTTCAGAAATCTTGAGGAGGCTCTTAGACATCGGGACAAAACGGGAAATGACCTATACAGGCAGTCAGCTTTCAGAATGTCTTAATGACCCTCACTTTAGGGGCCAACGAGATGTTGTCGGAAAATTCTTGTATATTTTGAGCCACGTTTACAAAGAGAAGCGGAACGAGTTTGTGGAAAAGATACCGAAGTTGTCAGGGAGACGACGACTATATTTTGCGGATAGTAAGCACAAACTTGAAGAAACAGGAAAGAGCGTAAATGCCAAGCCTATACCTGATTCTCCTTACTGGGTAGTAACAAATAACTCCACGGTCACCAAGAAAGATATCCTGAAGGATGTGCTGAAAAGGCTGGATTATGACCAGGCTGCCATCGACCAGGTTGTTCGGGCGTTATCATAAGCCCAGATAAACTTGAAGATTAAGCAGAAGGGGCATCGACCCACAACAGGAGGAGTTTATTATGATAATAGGACCTGAGGATCTTCGGGCCATGTCCGATGATCAAATTTATGAAAGTATGTTGAGCGGGACGTTCAATTCCGATCACTACAATCACTGTGTAACCATTCTCAATTTGAGGTTTTCCCAACGTCTTTCCTTATTCACCAGGCGGTTGGTACTTGCGACCTGGGCTCTGGCTTTTGTCAGCTTGGCGCTCGTAGTAAGCACGATCATTGCTCTGTTTGGAAAGACCTGAACGACCTTCGCGCAACGGGACAACACAGCCACGGCTGGTCGGCCCGCCAATCACCTTGCAGGTGAAGTATATAGCGCCCTTACTCCGGCCGGAGGAAATTTCGATGATAGGCGCCGTGATCGAAGGGCCGCACACCGGAGCATACTTTTTGTGTATGTGAAGATGTTGCGGGCCTGAGAGGCAGACGCATGGCGCGGAATTAACCTGGCCGGTTGGTAATGTCAGGCTGCTTTTTCAAGCAGCTTGCTCCTGGTCAGTATTGAAAGCCTGACAGGAGCAAAGAAGGTTGACGGATAGAGATAGTCTTCCCCTGATTCGTCGATAATCCTGACTTGATCGTGGCGCTCGGCTTCCCTGTCGAGGAGCCTTTCGTACAACTTCCTTATCTCCAGGGATGCTTCATAGCCCTTATTCTGGACGCAAAGCAAAAACTTACGCTTCGTCATTGTTCACCCCAAGTATTTCTTGATTTTCAATTCTTTTAGTCCCTTGCCGTGTCCTTCATACCAGTGGAGTTCGGCAATCTTTTCCGTTCCGTCCATCAGTCTGATTTTAGCAATTCCTTTCCTTTTTCTCCACGTGGTTTTCCCATAGGTACGATTAAGCCTTCGCAATTCACGGATGGCGCGACCCGAGCAAATAGTCTCAATCCATAGGATATCGCCAAGGACTTCGAAGTTCACGTTCTCATCCGACTATTCCCGGCATCCGGTTCGGTGGCCTACATGAGAGTATAGAATATACAAAGGCGGCAATCAAGAATTGCCCAAGCCATCAGAGGGCCAGCCACAATTTTATAACATTCCACATCAACCCAAATTGAAAACTCGCAGTCCAACTATAGCGCCTTTGACAACTCGCCCACCGTATGATAGAAATGTGCATGACCGTAGACTTCGATGGCCAGCTTCACGAGATCGACAGGCGGGTTACCGTGGCCCGCCTGCTTGAGATGTTTCAGTTAAGCCGTGAGGCCCACCTTGTCACGTCCAACGGGACGCTCGTCACAGAGGACCATATGCTCGACCGCAGCGACCGGGTCAGGATCGTACGGGTAATATCGGGCGGATGAAGTGCAGGGTGTGCGGCGCCCAGGCTAACATTCGCTTACCCCAGTACAACACCGCGCTGTGCGCGGCCGATTTTATCTCCTTCTTCGAAAAGCGCGTCTCCGGCGCCATCGAGAAATACGGCCTCGTCGCCGTCTCCGACAGGCTGCTCGTGGCCGTCTCGGGCGGGAAGGACAGCCTCTCCCTCTGGCGCCTCGTCAACAGGCTCGGCTACCCTGCGGACGCAATCTATATCGACCTCGCCATCGGCGACTACTCGCGCGTCTCTTACGATAAGGCAAAGCAGATGGCGGACAAGCTGCGCCGGCGGCTCTATAGGTTCTCCTTCGCGGAGGCGTTCGACAGGGGCGTCGACGCCCTCGCGCGGACGATGAAAAGGCCGCCCTGCTCGCTTTGCGGCTCGATCAAGCGGTACGTCATGAACCGCTCGTGCACGGACTACGGCTATTCGGTGCTCGCCACGGGCCACAACCTGGACGACGAGGCATCGGCCCTGCTCGGCAACATCCTCCACTGGAAGGAAGAATACCTGTGGAAGAAGGACGTTGTGCTGGAGGCGGAGGGGGAGAGCCTCGTCAAGAAGGTGAAACCTTTCTTCCTCTGCTCCGAGAAGGAGACGGCGGCCTACGCGCTGATGAGCGGGATCGACTACGTCTACGAGGAATGCCCCCACTCGAAGGGGGCTAAGACGCTCCTTTACAAGGCCCTCCTCAACCGGGTGGAGGAGACCTCGCCCGCAACGAAGCTCGCCTTCATGAAGGGCTACCTCAAGAGGAGCAGGCAGGAGCAGGCAAAACGGACCGATCCCAAGACATCGTGCGCGACGTGCGGCTACCCGTCATACGGCGCGCAATGCGGGTTCTGCCGCCTGATGGAGCGCTTCGGCATCAGGCCCGCAGTCCGCTTCCAACTCTACGAGCCGGCGGCAGCATGAGCCTGGACAGCTTCGTCGAGCTTATCTTCAACGTCTACGAGGCCCATACGGTGGCGCTCTACGTGAAGGAAGACGACCGGCTTGCGTGCCTTTCGGCGGTCAGCTTTGCCCAGAGCTTCGACAAGGGGCGCGCCCTGCCGCTGGAGGGGACGCTTGCCGGATGGGCGCTGAAGCACAGGGAGCCGCTCATCATAGGGAACTTCGACAAGGACGAGGAGACGCTGGGCTACTACGGCAAGAAGGAAGAGATCAAGTCCTTCATGGCCTATCCCCTTGAGATACCGGGCGTCATCGTCGTTGACAGCAAGGGGAGATGGGTCTTCACGGAGAAGGACAAGAAGATCCTCGCCCATTTCGGTAAGATGCTGTCGAAAGAGGTCGAGGGGCAGAAGCAGTTGTCCCAGATGGAAGAGGAGCGCGAAGAGGCCGCCCTTTTGAAAAGGCAGATCGGCTTTTTGAGGCAGCCCCGGCCGGACGACGTGCTGATGGAGGAGGTCGTGCGCGAGGCGCTCTCCGTCTCCGGGGGCGATCTGGCGCTGGCCGGCGTCGAGAGGAAAGGCGGCCTTTCCATCATCTGCGCCGTGGGGATGAACGCAGGGCCGCTTGCCGGCGCGGAATGCCCGCTGCAAGCGACGATCGCCTCGACCGTCCTTGAGGGCGGGAGGGAATTCCTCCTCCCTTACGACAGCGGATATCTCAAGGAAAAGCCTCTCCTTTTCCCGAACGACGGCATAAGGGCGAGGCAGTACTTCGGCTTCCCGTTGACGATGCACGAGAAGCCCTTCGGTTTTCTGGGCTTTGCGTCGCTCTCTGGGCGGCGGCTGCGGGAGAGCGCGATAACGGCCCTGAGCGACGCGGCTGTCCTCATGTCGCTTTTCCTCGGGCGGCTGCGGCTTGCCGAGGAGATTGAGGCGCAGGCGGGAGCCGACCCGGCAACGGGCGTGGCCCGGTTCAGCCTCTTTTTCGACGGCCTCCAGCAGATGGCGCGGCAGAAAAAGCGCTTTTCCGTGGTATCGATAAGGCTTCCCGGCTTCCCCGCCTTCAACAGGGCCTTCGGGGCTGCGTACGGGGACGAGATACTGAAGCGGATGCGCCAGGGCATCGAGTGCTGCGTCGGGAAGGGCGCGATCGTGACGAGGAGCGGGGGCGCGCACTTCTACGCGGCCGTAACCGGCACCGACGGGCTTGAGGAAAGGCAGAACATACTGAACGTCCTCAAGTTCACGATACTCAACACGCTGTCCGACATGGCGGCGGGCGCGAAGAGGGAGATAGAGGTAGGCACCGCCTATTTCCCGAGGGACAGTGCGGACTTGTGGGAGCTGCTGGACGTGGCAGCGAAAAGGGGCAGAAAGAAAGAAGCATAAGGCTTTTATGAGGGGGGAGGCTCCACGCGGCTTTGCCGCTGGAGGGGGCGCTGAGCCCCAATAATTGCCAGCATGGACTATGGGAGCTGCTGGACGTGGCGGCGAAAAGGGGGAGGAAAAAGAAGCATAAGGCTTTTATGAGGGGGGAGGCTCCACGCGGCTTTGCCGCTGGAGGGGGCGCTGACCCCAATAATTGCCAGCATGGACCTATGGGAGCTACCGGACGTGGCGGCGAAAAGGGGGAGGAAAAAAGAAGCATAAGGCTTTTATGAGGGGGGAGGCTCCACGCGGCTTTGCCGCTGGAGGGGGCGCTGAGCCCAGATA
Source organism: uncultured delta proteobacterium (assembly GCA_963835595.1). Taxonomy (GTDB): domain Bacteria; phylum Desulfobacterota; class Syntrophorhabdia; order Syntrophorhabdales; family WCHB1-27; genus CAWEPK01. Next base: position 1,959,039 of record CAWIGL010000002.1, read on the forward strand.
CTGCAGCCCCGGCAACTTTAAAAAGGGGGATTCCCGGTATGAGTTTCTTTAGAAGACTCGGCGCCTTTTTTTCCAGTTTTTCGACGCAGCTTCGCCATGGACCTGGGCACTGCCAACACGCTCATCTATATGAAGGGCGCAGGCATCGTGCTCAACGAGCCGTCTGCCGTCGCCATAGAGCGGAACACGGGCAAGATCATCGCCGTCGGCAGGGAGGCCAAGGAGTTCATCGGGAAGACGCCGCAGCATATGACCGCCATACGGCCGATGAAGGACGGCGTCATCGCCGATTTCGACGTGACCAAGGCGATGATAAAGTACTTCCTCACCGCTGTCAGGCAGAAGAACCGCGTGTCGAGGCCGAAGATGGTCGTCTGCGTGCCGACGGGGATCACCCAGGTCGAGAAGAAGGCGGTCTTCGACGCCTGCCTTCAGGTCGGTATCCACAACATCCACCTTATCGAGGAGCCTATGGCTGCCGCAATAGGCGCGGGGCTGCCGATCGAGCTTCCCAGGGGGAACATGGTCGTCGATATAGGGGGCGGGACGACCGAGGTGGCGATCATAAGCCTGTCGGCTAACGCCTACAGCGAGTCGCTCAGGGTGGCCGGCGACGAGCTTGACGATGCGATCGTGCGCTACCTTCAGAAGAGATACCAGGTGGCTATCGGCCTCAACGCTGCGGAGAGGGTCAAGATGGAGGTAGGCTCGGCCCACGAGTCGGTAGACGCCGGGTCGATGTCGATCGTAGGCAAGGACATGACGAGCGGCATCCCGAAGAACCTGACCGTCACGAGCGCGGACGTGAGGGAGGCCATCGAGGAGCCTGTGGCGGCGATAATCGACTCGATAAGCAGGGCGCTTGAGAAGCTGCCGCCGGAGCTCGTCTCCGACCTGCAGGAGTCGGGCGTCACGCTTGCGGGCGGCGGAGCGCTCCTTAAGGGTCTCGACAAGAGGATCGCGGAGAAGACGAGCCTGCGCGTCAACATTGCGGAGGACCCGCTGACGACCGTCGTCATGGGCAGCGGCAAGGCCGTCGAGCAGATGGACCGGTACGGCAAGGTCTTTATCAGCTAGAAGCCGGGGAGCGCCTTTATAGTTTCTTGACTCCCTCTTTAAGCTCGGCAAGCCTCTTTGTGAGCGCCGCCGGCAGCCTGGCGCCGAACTGGGCGTAAAAGGCTTCTGTCTCGGCCGCTTCGTGCTCCCACTCGGCCTTGTCGATCCTCGAAAAGCTCCTTCATAGTCGCATCGCTGATGGCGAGACCTTGCAAGGTCGAGGTCCTGGATAGTTCGGCATGATGCCGACGGGGGTCTGCCTTCCCTGCACCTTGCCCTTGATCCTGTCCACCATCCACTTGATGACGCGGGAGTTGTCCCTGAAGCCGGGCCATATGAAGCTGCCCTTGCTCGTCCTTCTTGAACCAGTTGACGAAGAATATCTTCGGGAGGGTGCGCTAGGCCTGCGCCTATCTTCAGGTAATGGGCGAAATAGTCCGCCCATGTTGTAGCCGCAGAAGGGGAGCATCGCCATGGGGTCCCTTCTCACGACGCCTGCCTGGCCCGTCGCGGCCGCCGTCGTCTCCGACCCGTTGGCGGACGCCTTGAAAACGCCGTGCTCCCAGTCGAAAGCCTCCGTAGACGAGGGGTATCGTGGTCGACCGCCTGCCGCCGAATATGATGCCCGATATGGGCACGCCCTTCGGGTTATCGACCTCCGGCGAAAGGCCGGGGCAGTTATAGATGGAAACGGTGAAGCGCGAGTTGGGATGGGCCGCAGGACCGGCCGAGCGGTCCCAGGGCCGGTTGCCCTGCCAGTCGAGCATATGCGTCGGGCGGCTCGTCCGTAAGGCCCTCCCACCAGGGCGCGTTCGTATCGGTGTCGAGCGCCGTGTTCGTGAAAAGGGTGGGGTAGAACTTGTCCCCCTTGAGCGTCTTCATCATGTTCGGGTTCGTCTTGTCGGAGGTGCCGGGCGCGACGCCGAAAAAGCCCGCCTCCGGGTTTATCGCGTAGAGCCTGCCGTCCGGCCCCGGGTTTATCCAGGCGATGTCGTCGCCGAGGGTCCATACCTTGTAGCCTTCGAAGACGGGGTCGAGCATGGCGAGGTTCGTCTTGCCGCAGGCGGACGGAAAGGAGCCGAGGAGATAAGTGATATCTCCGTCCGGGCTTCTGGACGCCCATGATAATCATGTGCTCCGCGAGCCACCCCTGCCGGTAGCCCAGGTAAGAGGCGATCCTGAGGGAGATGCACTTCTTTCCCAGGAGGGCGTTCCCGCCGTAGCCGGAGCCGATGCTCATGACCAGGTCGTCCTGGGGGAAATGCATGATGAAGCGCCTCTGCGGGTCGAGGTCGCCTATCGAGTGGAGGCCCTTGACGAACCGGCCCGTGGCGTTGATGATGTCGAGCACTTTCGGCCCGACCCTCGTCATGATATACATGCTGACGGCCACGTAGACCGAATCGGTGATCTGGACGCACGCCCTGGCGTAGGGGGAATCGGGGATGGCCCATCATATAGGGTATGACGTAGAGGGTCCTGCCGCGCATGCAGCCGTCGAAGAGGGGGCGGAGCATGTCGATGCGCCTCGGCCGGCTCCATCCAGTTGTTGTTGGGGCCTGCGTCCTCTTTTTTCGGCAGGCAGACGTACGTCAGGTGCTCGGTCCTCGCCACGTCCGTCGGGTGGCTCCTGTGTAGTAGAGCCCGGGAAGATGGCCCCGTTGAGGGGCTGGAAGGTCGGGTGGCCGGCTATCTTCTCTTCTCTTATGCCGATCTCGACGAGTTTCCTCACCTCCTCTTCGGTGCCGTCCATCCAGTGGATCTTGTCGGGCTTTGTCAGCGCCGCCTGTTCCTCTACCCATTTCTCAACGATGCCCGACATGATGTCTCTCCTTTCCGGACGGGCTGCTCTTTCGCCGCTTGGCCGCAGTTCCCGAGTCGTGGACGCTGTACCCCGTTTGCCGACTTATATCCTCGGTTCCTGGCCCTGCCTTATCTTCTTCTTGATGAGGTTCTTGCCCCGCGTCATGTGCTTTCTCACGAGCTTCTCTACCTGCCTCGCATTTTTCGCCTTTACCGACGTGAGCATGTCCTTGTGGTCCTGGACGGCCGCCGCCGCCTTTCTCCCGTAGCGCAGCAGTATCACCCTGTAGCGGTACATGTAGTCGCGCAGGTCGTTGAGCAGCGCGTAAAGCCGGTTGTTCTTGGCGGCCTGATAGAGCTTGTCGTGAAACTCGCCGTCGAGCCTGATGAACTCATCGACGTCCATATTCTGCAGGCAGGCTTCCTGCAGGCTGATGATCTCCTCGAGGGCCTTCAGCTCGTCCTCGTCGATCCTTGCGGTCGCCAGGTATGCCGGCGTACCCTTCCAGGACCTCCCTCAGCCCGAAGACCTCCTCGACCTCTTCCTCGGTTACGCCCTTGACCGCAAACCCGCCCCTCGGACAGCCTCTGGATCAAGCCCTTCCTTTTCCAGCTTCTGTATCGCCTCCCGGACCGGGGTCCGGCTGGTCTTCATGTCCTCCGCGAGCCTTTCCTCGATAAGTCTCTTACCGGGCTCGAATTCCCCGCTGATGATGGCGTTCTTGATCCCGCCGTAAACCTGCTCCCTCAAAAGTCTTTTCTTCTTCCTCTTACGGTCCTCGCCGCTACCCCTGGTCTTCATTACCGTCCTCCTTCGTCTGCAAGTCGTCCTCTTTTATCAAAGGCCCACATATTTTAGCACAAAAAACTATGCGACTGTATGCAATTTTTTATTTAAATAAATACAATGTCTTGAGCCCGGCGGAACGCCCGCCGTTGCAGGAGCCGGCCTACCGGCGGACCGTCTTCGCCAGGCGGGCGGCCTTCCTGATCAGTCTGCCCGTCTCGGGCACGCGCAAGGCAGCAGTCACGGAGAAGTACGCGACGCCGTACAATCCCAGACAGGCGGCGGCGAGCTTGATCGGGTGGTCTCCGTGCATCGCCAGCTTCACGCCCCAGCCTGCCGCAGCCGCGACCGCAGCCGCGACCCATAGCCTGCCCAGGAACCCGGCGGCCAGGCCCGTTGCGCCGATGCGGCGGTTGAGAGCGCCCCTCAGAAGGGCAAACTCCAGCCATCCGGCTATCCCGGCGGAGGCGGCGAGTCCCACGGTCCCCCACCGTGCCTCAAGGCCCAGGAAATGGGGCAGATGCAGGGCGGCTGCGTATCCCAGCAAGGCAGTCAGAAGGACCCGCAGCACGGCAAAGCCCAACGGCGTGCGTGTGTCGCGCAGGGCGTAAAAGGCCGACGCATAGAGCCTGCCGCACGTCGTGGCCAAAAGACCTATCGCAAATCCGGCAAGTATCGTCCAGACGTAAACCGAATCCTGCCGCCCGAACCTGCCCGTCTGGTAGATTGCCCCGGCGACGACATCTCCGAGAACGAGAAATGCCATTGACGATGGGACGACGAAGAAGGCAATGCTGCGCAGGGCGGCGTTCAGACGGGCCCTTAAATAGGCGCTCACCTCGCCGGCATCGCCCAGGGCGCTTGAGAAAGCGGGCAATTCCGCAGCGGATACGGACATGCCGAAAAGACTCACAGGCAGGATGTAGAGGGTTTGCGCGTAGACGATGGCTGCGAGGGCGCCCGTGGGGAGGAAGCTAGCGATGAGCGTGTCGATGTAAGCGCTGATCTGCACTACGCCCCGGCTGACGAGCATGGGCGGAAAATTGCGGACGACCGTCCTGACGTTTTCCTTGGCGAGGCCGATCGACGCGCTGAGCCGGCGCATGAGGCGCAGCACGAACGGCAGTTGCACGCCTAGCTGCAAGGCGCTTCCCGCCACCGACCCCCAGGCAAGGACCTTCGTAAGGGCGTCCTGGTCGAGGCGGCCGCCGAAGGCGACCATCGAGAGGATCATCATCACGTTCCAGGCGACGGGCGCAGAGTAAGAGATGAAAAAGCGGCGATGGCTGTTGAGGATGCCCAGACACCATGCGGAGATCGCAAGAAGCCCGGCGCCTGGGAACAATATGCGGACAAGGCCGATGGTCCGGTCGAGCTTCTCGCCTGTAAAACCGGGCGCGATCACTGCCGTCAGGTACGGGGCGGCGAATACGCCTGCGAGGACAAGGCACGACATCGTCAGGGCGAGCATGCAGAAGACGGCGGAAGCTACCTCGTCCGCCTCATCTTCTTCCCTGCGCGCCAGCAGGTTGGCGTACACGGGTATGAAGGAGGCCGAAAGCGCGCCTTCGCCGAAAAGGTTTTGTAGGAGGTTCGGGATGCGGAATGCCGCCCTGAAGATGTCGGCCGCATCGGAGCTTCCGAAATAGTAGGCGAAGACGCGGTCCCTGAGCAGACCGGCAATGCGGCTCAGCAGGATGCCCGACGCTACGAGCGTCGCATGGCGGTTCGAGGCTGCGTGTTTTTCTTCCTTCCGGCCGGCCCATTCCCCGGCAGCACTGGGATCGCTTTGCTTCTCCGGACGGCCCTGTCCGTTCTCCGGGCGCTGCCGTTCCATCATGGTCGGAGTCTACACTTTTACTCCCCGGCTGTCAATTTGACGGAAATGACATACGGCCGGGCGCCGAAAAAGAAAGGCGCCGGCCGACGCGAAAGAATATTTTTTTTCCTTTATGTCTTTTTTTTCTTGCATATTTTCCCAAAAAAGAAAATCATATAGAAATCCACTTTAAGGGGGGAAACATGGCAAAGAAAATGGAAGCAAAAGCAGCGGCGAAGGCACCGGCAAAGAAGGCCACCAAGAAGGCAGCAAAACCCGCCGCGAAAACGAAGAAGTAGCGAGCGTCTTTTGCCCCTGCCCCTAGCTGTTCGGGGGCAGGGGCACCTAATGCCCCTGTCCTTCAGAATGTCCGGCGAGTGAAGCGAGCGCCGGCCTTTAGGGTTCTTTTTCGCAAGAAAATAAGGTTTTCCGTTTTCCCCGCCGTTTTAATGCGCCTCCATTGCCTGAAGCTCTGCGACCGCCCGCAATGGACAGCCCCCTTCAGCCCGCATAGCTTTGCAGGCATCCTGCATATGATATAATACGGTGTCGGCGCACAGGGTGCACCTGAAGCCGCACACCGGAAAGCAGGGGAGGACGCGATGGCTGAGCATGGCCGCTTTCACTACAAAAGCCTTGATGCGCTTGAAAAGGATATCGCAAGCCTGGGCCTCGATCTGCCCGTCTCCGGGGACATCTCCGTTCTGTCCCGGCGTGTTGCCATCGGTCGCAGCGCTGCGCCCAACGGCATCGCCATCAACCCGATGGAGGGGTGCGACGGCACGCCGGACGGCAGGCCGAGCGAGCTTACGCGCAGGCGCTACAGGCGCTTCGGCGCGGGCGGGGCGGGTCTGGTCTGGTACGAGGCGACGGCAGTCGTCAACGAGGGGCGCGCAAACCCGCGCCAGCTGCAGATCAACAAAGAGACCGCTGCCGACATCGGCGCGAGCCTGAAGGAAATGCTCGACGCGGCGGAAGGCGCGGGCAACAGCCGCCCCTATTCCGTTCTGCAGCTTACCCACTCCGGGCGCTACACCAGGCCGGCCGCGGCCCCGGCGCCGGTCGTAGCCGCAGCCAACCCCTATCTCGACGCGGGGCGTCCTGCGGGACGCATCATTTCCGATGAAGAGCTGGACCGCCTGGTCGGGCATTTCGTCTCTGCCGCGAAACATGCGGCGGAGGTCGGCTTCGACGCCGTCGATGTGAAGGCATGCCACGGCTATCTCCTGGCGGAGCTCCTCTCCGCACACACCAGGCCGGGGCGTTACGGCGGCAGCTTCGAGAACCGCACGCGGGCGCTCTGCTCCATCGTTGACGCCATAAAGGGCGAGCTGGGGGGCCGGCTGACGATTGCGGTGCGCCTCGGCGTTTACGAGCAGGTCCCGCACCCTTACAACTGGGGCGCAGATAAGGACGACTTCCGCAAGCCCGATTACTCCGAGCCTGCCGCCCTCGTGAAATTGCTGTGGGAAAAGGGTGTAAGGCTCTTTGCCATCAGCCTGGGCAATCCTTATTACAACCCGCACCTGACGAGGCCTTACAACAATGGCGGCTACATGCCACCGGTGCACCCCCTGGAAGGCGTCTATCTGCTGCTTTCGGCTGCCAAGGCCATGCAGGCCGCCGTCCCCGAGGCGGTCATCATGGGTGGGGGCCTGAGCTGGCTCCGGCAGTTCGCGCCCAACGTCGCTGCCGGTTGCGTGGAGCAGGGGTGGTGCAAGCTCGCAGGCTTCGGCAGGCAGGCCATCGCCTGTCCGGGCTTCGCAGCCGATATCCTGAAGACGGGGACGCTCGACGCAAAGAAGACGTGCCTTGCGTGCAGCCGGTGCACGACGATCATGCGCGACGGGGGCTGCGCAGGGTGCGTGCCCCGCGACAAGGAAGTCTACGGCCCGATCTACGAAAAGGGCCGTGCCGGGAAGCCGCCGGCGACAAGCGACCGCGGCGCAGAGCATCTGTAGTCGCTTCACGGCAAGGATGAGGGTCTTTTGAAGACAAGGGCAATGGTGCTCGAATCGTTCAACGCTCCCCTGATGTTGAGGGAGATCGAGATACCTCGCTTGCGCGATTCGGAGGTGCTCGTCAGGGTCGACGCAGCAGGCGTCTGCGGCTCCGACGTGCACATGTGGAGGGGCGAGGACGAAAGGACCCCCCTGCCGATTGTTTTGGGCCATGAAGGCGTGGGGACGGTCGTAGAGACGAAGGGAAGGAAGGAGTACGTGACGGGCGGCGCCCTCGAAGCGGGGGACCGCATCCTCTGGAGCCGGGGCGTAAGCTGCGGCGGATGTTACTACTGCGCAGTGCTCAACCGTCCCTGGCTTTGCCCTTCCCGCAAGGTCTACGGGATCAACCGGCCGCTTTCCGATGCGCCGGGCATCAACGGCTGCTACGCGGAGCACATCGTGCTGACCGCCCCGACGGACATCTTCAAGGTTGACCGCGAGACGGACCCTGCCGTCCTCGTCTCCGCGTCGTGCTCCGGGGCGACGGTCGCCCACGCCTTCGACGAGCATCCTTTCGACTTCGGCAGTACCATCGTTGTCCAGGGGCCGGGGCCCCTTGGCGTATACGCCGCGGCCTTTGCAAGCCGCCTCGGGGCAGGCCGCGTAGTGGTCATAGGCGGCTCGGAAAACCGCCTCCGGCTCTGCCGGGAGTTCGGTGCGACGGACGCGCTCAACCGGCGCACGACGGGCGTCGAAGAGCGTAAAGAATTTGTCCTCGGCCTTACCGCAGGCCGGGGCGCAGATGTCGTGGTCGAGGCAGCGGGCGACCCGTCTGCGGTCCGTGAGGGCCTCGGGCTTTTGAGGACTGGCGGGGCATACCTCTCCATCGGCTTTTCCCAGCCGCCGGGGGACTGCGAGGTCGATTTTTTCAGGGAAGTGGTCAGGAAGAACGTGAAGATCCAGGGCGTCTGGGTCAGCGGCACGCGCCATACGCTTATGGCGCTCTCCCTGATCGAGGCCGAAAGCGCGCTCTTCGCAAAGATGATAACCCACAGGTTCAGGCTGGACGAGGCGAACGAGGCCCTGGAGGCGATGGCGAGCAGGGAGGCGCTCAAGGCCGTCCTTCTCCCCGGCGGAGACTTCGGGTAGTGCGGCAGCCGGTAAGCCGCGCAAGATTTGGCGCGACTTCCACTGAAAAATAGGCTATATATAAAAAAGGCCCTTAAAGAGTAACCATAGACGTAAAGGGAGGAGATAGAGATGAAAAGATACTGCGCAATGACAGTGATCGCCGTGTTCGCGGCCGTCGCGCTCCTGCTCGCCGCAAGCGGCCCAGGCAACGCCGCGCCCGCGAAGGAGATCGTTATCGGCAACCTCCAGGACCTGAGCGGCCCCACCTCCGTATGGGGCAACGCCGTCACCAGGGGCGCGGAGCTTGCGGCCGAGAAGATCAACGCCCACGGCGGCATCAACGGCGAGAAGATCAGGATGGTCACCCTCGACACGAAAGGCGACGTGCAGGAGGCGATCAAGGCCTTCAACCGGCTGGTTGACCAGACAAAGGCGGTGGCCGTGCTCGGCCCGCCGATAAGCAACATCGGCATCGGCCTTGCCCCCGTCGCAGACGCAAAGAGGGTCGCCTTCGTCGGCAGCTTCGCGGACCCCAGGGCGACCGTCGGCGAGGACGGCAAGGTGCACCCCTGCATGTTCCTCATCCAGCCGAGCACCGTGCAGTACGGCGAGATCATGGCGAGCTACGCGGTTGAGAAGCTCGGACTCAAGAAGATCGCCATCCTCTACGACCAGTCGAACGCCTACGCCGTCTCGCTGGTGGGTCCGTTCAAGGCTTACGCGGAGGCGGCCGGCGCGAAGATAGTCGATGAGGAGGTATACGGCAAGACGGACAGGGATTACAGGACCCAGCTCTCCAAGATCAAGGCGTCGAACCCGGACTGCGTCTTCGCCCCCAATTATATCCAGGGCCTCGTAATAACGGCCAAGCAGAGCAAGCAGCTCGGCCTTAAAATGCCCTTCATCGGCGCTCTCGACTACGCAGCCCCCTTCGCCTCGCTCGTCAACGACCCGGAGGCGGCGAACAATATCTACTTCGCAAACAACTACTCGGACAGCGAGCCGCAGTTGACGGAGGTCAGGAAGGCATACAGGGCGAAGTACAACGAAGACCCGATCAACAAGGTTTATCTCGGATACGATAAGATGCTCGTGGTCGCCGAGGGGATCAAGAAGGGCGGCGGGGCCACCCCGGAAAAGATCATCGAGGGCCTCAACAAGGTGAGCGGGCTCCAGGGGACGACCGGCGTCATCACCATCTCGCCGAAGACCCACCAGCCCATCGGCCTCTCTATGGTCATGTACCGCATCGACCACGGCGTCTATAAGGACCTGGGCCGCTACATACCGGCAAAGCACAAGCAGCAGCACTAGTTGCAGGCTGTCTTGGGATCGTCCCTTCCGGTCCGCCGCTTTTGGCGGGCCGGAAGGGTAAGGACAAGGCAACGTGACGCTCCAACTGCTTATCAACGGCATCTCCCTCGGCTCCATATACGCGCTCGTCGCCGTAGGCTTCGCGCTCATCTTCAACATCCTCAAGTTTTCCAACTTTTCGCACGGCGGCCTCATGTCGGTGACCGCCTATATCGGCTACGTCGCGTCGCTCTTCCTGGTGCGCCACGTCAGCGGGCTGCCGTTGTTCATCGGGGTGCTGCTCGCGGCGGCCCTAAGCGGCGGGCTTCTCGCGCTGGTCGTCGAGCGCGTCGCCTTCAGGCGCCTGCGCGACAACAACAGCTCGGTCATCTACTATTTCATCTCCTCCATCACGATGGGCATCCTGATGGAGAACTGCGTCACGATCTTCGCGAGCTCGAACTTCTATTCCTACCCTACGTTCTTCCCTGGCTCGCTCATCAGGTTCAGGACGCTTAGCATTGCGGTCCCGGACCTCCTGACCCTCCTTTTTTCGGCCGGGTCGCTGGTGATACTCATCTGGGTGCTCTTCAGGACGAAGATCGGGCTGGCCATCCGCTCCACGTCGTTCGACACCGCCACTGCGAGGTTGATGGGGATGGACCCCAACAGGGTCGTAGCCGCCGCGTTCTTCGCCTCCGGCGTCCTGGGCGGCGTTGCAGGCGTCTTTTTGGGGATCAACTATACGCTCTATCCGCAGCTCGGGCAGCTTATCGTCAAAGGCTTCATCGCCTCCGTCATCGGCGGCCTCGGCAGCATATCGGGCGCGCTGATAGGGGCGGTGCTCCTGGGGATAGTCGAGATATTCCTGATCGACCTCGTCGGCGCGGGCTGGGCGCCTGCGGTCATCTTCGTCATCATGCTGGTCTTCCTGCTGCTTCGGCCGCGAGGCATATCGGGCGTGATCGTCCAGGAGAAGGCATAGGGGGAGCTCGTTGGAATACGTCGTCTCGACGCTCACCTTCACGGGCATAGCCCTCATCGGGGTCCTCGGCGCCTACATGGTGACCGGACTGACCGGCCTTTTCTCCTTCGGCCAGGCGGCGTTTCTGGCTATCGGCGCCTACGTCTCCGCAGTCCTTTACAAGGACGTGGGCCTGCCGCTGCCCGTTGCGGCGCTTGCCGCCATGATCGTCGGCCTGGGCGCGGGCCTCCTGGTCGGCCTCCCTACGGTCCGCCTGCGGCGGGACTATATCTCGCTCGTCACCTTCGGGTTCGGCGAGGCGATCATCGCTGTCCTCAACAACACGGCCAACATCACGGGCGGCGCGATGGGCCTGTCGGGCGTGCCGCAGCACACGGGGTTCGTCCTCGTCGTAGTCAGCGTCCTTGTCTGCATCGCGGTCGTCATAAGCTACAAGAACTCGAAGTACGGGCGGCAGTGCCTGGCGCTGCGGAACGACGAGCTTGCCGCGAAGTCGATGGGCATCGACGTGGAAAGGCTGAAGCTCCTCACCTTCCTCATCGCCGCAGCGATGACCAGCTATGCAGGCGTCCTCTATGTCTTTTATACGACCTACGTCGAGCCGGGGGCGTTCGGGTGGACCGTCTCCGCGGAGTGGATGATTATCGTCTTCGTCGGCGGCGTCAACAGCCTTACGGGCGCCGTCTTCGCCACCGTGCTTCTGACCGGGCTGCCCGAGTTTTTGCGGTTCGCCTCCGAGTGGCGCATCGCGATCTATTGCGTCATCGTTATCTTGATCCTCAACTTCAGGCCGAGCGGCATATTCGGCGAGCACGAGATGTCGCTGCGCTTCTTGAAGCGCTTGCGGAAAGGGGCCGGGGCAGCTTGAGCCTGCTTGAGGTCCGCGGCATTTCAAAGGCGTTCGGCGGCGTCAAGGCGGTTGACGATTTCTCCTTCGACGTAGGGGTCAACGACATAGTCGGCATCATCGGCCCGAACGGCGCAGGCAAGACGACCGTCTTCAACCTCCTGACCGGCGTATACCGGCTTGATGCAGGTAGCGTTGTCCTCGACGGTAAAGACCTGACCGGGCTTCCCCAGCACGAGATCACACGGTCGGGCATCGCCCGGACCTTCCAGAACATAAGGCTCTTTAAGGGCCTCAACGTGCTCCAGAACGTCATGACCGCCGCAGACCCGTATTCGGGATACAACCTGCTCGACGTCTGTCTTTTTACCCCGCGAAAGAGGCGGCGGGAGCAGGCAGTGCGGGACTTAAGCAGGGGCTTCCTCAGGATAGTCGGGCTGGAAGGGTACGAGAAGGAAAAACCGGAGAGCCTGCCTTACGGCTTGCAGCGCAAGCTGGAGCTGGCGCGAGCGCTCGCGACTAACCCGAAGCTCTTGCTTCTCGACGAGCCTGCCGCAGGGCTCAATCCGAGCGAGGCGCACGGCTTCATCGATTTGGCCCGCGCCATACACAAAGACTTCAAGCTCTCGATTATCGTGATCGAGCACAGACTCGAAGTCGTCATGGGCTTGTCGTCGAAGATCTTCGTGCTCAACTTCGGGAAATTGCTGGCATCCGGCACGCCGGCGGAGATAGTGCGCCACGAGGAGGTCACGAAGGCGTACCTGGGGGAAGAGGAGGCGGTGTGCTCACAATAGAGGACCTGCACGTCGCCTACGGACCCGTCCTTGCATTGAACGGCGTCACTATTGAGGTGCAGAAAGGGACCATCGTAAGTATCATAGGCTCCAACGGGGCAGGCAAGACGACCCTCCTCAACACCATCTGCGGCCTGGTGCGCCAGAAGAGCGGGACGATCACGTTCGAGGGGCGCGAGCTCGGCCGCTCCACGGCCCAGATAGTCAAGCTGGGGATCGTGCAGGTGCCGGAGGGGCGGAAGATCTTCGCGGGCCTCACGGTCCTGGAGAACCTGATGGCCGGTGGGTACGTCCTCAGCGACGGGGCGCGCCTCCATCGGAATATCGAGCGGATGTTCGGCCTTTACCCGATCCTGAGGGAGCGGCAGAACCAGCAGGCGGGCACCTTGAGCGGCGGCGAGCAGCAGATGCTCGCCATCTGCCGGGGGTTGATGGCCGAGCCGAAGCTGATCCTCCTCGACGAGCCTTCCCTGGGCCTTGGCCCCATCATCGTCAACGGCGTCTTCAGCCTGATACGGCAGATCAGGGAGCAGGGAATAACGGTGGTGCTCGTGGAGCAGAACGCGAGGAAGGCGCTTGCCCTCTGCGACTATGCCTACGTGCTCGAAAACGGCAGGATATCGATGGGCGGCGAGGGGAGGGATCTGCTGTGCGATCCGGCCGTAAAAAAGTCTTACCTGGGCGAGTCTTAGGCGAAAAGAAGCAAAGCCATGCGGTACGATATGAAATGGAGAGTCTGCCGGTGAGGAGCGTTTCCTGCGACGTGCTTGTCATCGGGGGAGGGTGCGCGGCCCTGCGGGCGGCCATAGCGGCGAAGGAAGGCGCGCCGGGGTTGCGCGTGGCCTTGGCCGTCAAGGGCAGGCTCGGCAAAAGCGGGGTGACTGCCAACGCCTTCTCCGACCGGATGGCCTTTCACGCCGCCCTCGACCATACGGCGCCGAAAGGCGACGCCTGGAGGTATCACGCGGACGACATCTACCGCATCGGCGGCATGGTCTCCGACCGCTCCCTCGCGGAGGTGCTTGCAAGGGGCGGCAAGGAGGCCTTCGACTATCTCGACGGCCTAGGCGTGCCATTCGTAAAGAAAGGCGGCCTGGCCGACCAGTTCGTCACGGACGGCTCCGAGTTCGCAAGGGCCTGCTATACGGGACCGAAGACTGCCGCAGATATCGAAGAGGCCCTGCTGCGCAAGTTCAGGACGCTCGCCGTCGATCTCTTCGAGTTTACGGCCGTGCACAAGCTCGTCGTCAAGGACGGACGGATCGCCGGCGCCGTGGCGGTGCCCACGACGGAAAAGGCCGCGGACGCCGGCCTCGTTGCCTTCACCGCGCCCGCCGTCGTACTCGCCACGGGCGGGGCAGGACTCATCTACAGGCACAACGTCTTCCCCGCAGGCATGACGGGGGACGGCCACGCTATGGCCTTCGAGGCGGGGGCCGAGCTCGTCAACATGGAGTTCATCCAGATCGGCATCGCATCGACGCGGACGCGGTTCAACTGCTCAGGCAGCATGATGCGCGCAGTCCCGCGCCTCGTGAACGACGCAGGCGTCGAGTTCCTGGGCCGATATCTCGACGCCGGCACGCCGGCAAGCGGGCGCTTCGATATACTCTTCAAAAAAGGCGCGAGCTGGCCGGTGAGCTACGAGCAGAAGACGCATATCATCGATATCGCCGTATACAGGGAGACCCAGGCAGGCCGCAAGGTATACCTGGATTATGCCCGCAACTCTGAAGGCTTCTCTTTCGACGCCCTTGCCCCGGAGCTTCGCAGCCGCTACATGGCGGAGGTTCGGAATGACCTGGGCAAAGACGCGCGGCGGCGCTCGCCGTTCTGCCGTCTTTCGGAGATCAACCCCGATTCGGTCGAATGGTTTAGAAAGCGCAAGATCGACCTTGCAAAGGGCGACCCTATCGAGGTGGCGGAATGCGCCCAGCATTTCCAGGGCGGCGTGAAGATCGACGCGGGGGCGCGGACGACGGTCGCCGGGCTGTACGCGGCAGGGGAGGCGGCCGGGGGGCAACACGGGGCGAACAGGCCGGGGGGCAACGCCCTGCTCGACTGCCAGGTCTTCGGGAAGATCGCGGGGATTGCTGCGGCCGGGTACGCCGCTTCTGCAAAAAGGCGCACGGGCGTTTTTATCGACAGGGAGGCTAAGGCGTTCGGCAAGGAGCTCTCAGCGCTTTCGTCGGGGGATATAGCCGCCTCTGCGCTCCGCAGACGGCTGAGGGAGGTCATGGACGGCTGCGCGAGCGTTGTCCGGACTCAAGAGGGCCTTATACGCGGCCTCGCGCAGGTCAGACAGCTTAAAAGTTCGAGGGCCTATGCCGACGGCAGGGGGTTTTCTTATCTTTTGGAGACGAAGGGGATGCTCCTCGTTGCGGAGATGGTGCTCGCCGCCGCTGCGCTGCGGGACGAGAGCCGGGGCCCGCACCTGCGGTTCGAGGGCGGCGACGAGACCGTGCCTATCGCGCGGGACGACGAGAGGTGGTGCAGGTATATAATTATAAAGAAGGCAGCGGAGGGGATGAGGCTGGAGGTCCGTGACCCGGACGGCGCAGGGGCGTAAGAGGGGAGCATTGGCGGAGGCAACGGTCCATATAGGGCGCGTGGGCGACGGGCTTGACAGGGAGTCGGTCCTTGCCGGCGTCATCGCTGCCCTTGGCGCGCTCGCGCCTGCCGGGAAGGCCATCAAACGGGGCGCAAGGGTGGTCGTCAAGCCGAACCTGACGGCCGATACGGAGCTATGGCAGAAAGGCATAGTAACGAACCCTTACACGGTGGAAGGCATCGTGCGCTGGGCGCAGGCCGCGTCGCCTGCTGAAATTGTCATAGCCGAGGCGACCGCCTGCGGCCTTGATAACAAGCGGGCCTTCCGCGCCAACGGGCTTGAGGAGGTCGCTGCCAGAACGGGCAGCCGGATCGTCGATCTCTATGATGAAGAGTTCATCGCCGTGCCCGTTACGAACGGCATGGCGACAAAAGAGATCAGGGTGGCCCGCAGGGTAGTGGAGGCCGACTTTCTCATCAACGTGCCGACCATGAAGACCCACGTGGCGACAGGGGTGAGCCTCTGCATGAAGAACCTGAAAGGCGCGCTGCCTGAAAACGAAAAAAGGCGCTCCCATTTCCTTGGCGTCAACAGGTTCGTCGCAGACCTCAACTCCATCGTGAAGCCGCACCTCTCCGTTATCGACGCCACCATAGCGATGGAAGGCGACGGGCCGATGCAGGGTGAGCCGGTCGGCCTCGGCCTGGTCATCGCTGGGACCGACACCGTTGCGACGGACCTCGTCGCAATGCGCGTCATGGGCCTCGACCCCTGGACGTTGAAGTGCTTCGACTACGCGAGGAAACAGGGCATAGGCGTCTGGCGCGAGGAGGATATTACCCTTACGGGCCTTCCCATCGAAGAAGTCAGGCGGCCCTTCCGGCCCGCCTCCGGCCCGTTCCCCGATCTTCCCGGCGTCACCCTCGTGGACGGCGGCGCGTGCCCCGGCTGCCTCGACGGCGCGCGGATAGCCTTAGGGCGCATCGGGGCAGCGGGCCTTCTCGATAAGCTGCCGCCCGTGACCATCGTCGTCGGCGAAAACGGCGAGGTCAGGGGGGCGAACGATATTATCATAGGGAGGTGCCTCAAGCGCCACAGGGGCAAGAAGCACTACGTCCCCGGATGTCCCGCGCAGGTTTTCCTGATCGCCGACGAGCTGCGCGAGATGGCCGGCCAATACAGGCTGTTCGGACCGAAAGAGCAATACCTCCTCGAAGAGGGTGAAGACCGTGAAAAATAGGATGGCGATGGTGCGGAAGGCAGGGACGGCCGAGCTGGTGGAGTGGGACGTGCCGCAGCCCGAAGAGACGCAGGTGCTCATAGCGGTGAGGGCGGCCAGCATCTGCGGCGGGGACCTGCACATCTACAAAGGAAAGCACCCTTCTGCGCCCCTTCCTGCGGCCTTGGGCCACGAGCTTGCCGGAGAGGTCGTCGCAGTCGGCGCAAAGGTGGCCTCTGTTGCAGTCGGCGACAGGGTGACCGTCGAGCCTGTGATCGCCTGCGGGCAGTGCGTCCCGTGCCTCAGGGGGGAATACAGTTATTGCGATAACCTTAGCTTCCATTACAGGCAGGGCCGGGGGGCGATGGCGGACTATTTCACGGCGGACGCACGCTGGGTCTACAAGCTGCCTGACCGCCTTTCCTTTGAGGCGGGGGCGCTCATCGAGCCGCTGGCCGTTGCCGTCCACGCAGTGAGGAGGGCGGGGGTCGGCCTTGGCGATGCGGTCGCCATTATCGGCGCGGGACCTATCGGCCTGCTCGTGGCCGCGGTCTGCAAGGCATCTGGGGCGCGGGAGATCATAGTAGGCGATGTCGCGGAGGCGCGCCTTGCGCACGCATCGATCGTCGGGGCAACGCAGACGGTCGATGCCCGAAGGGAGTCGATAGTCGATGTCGTCCGCAGGGCGTCGGGCGGAAGGGGCGTTGGCAGGTCTTTCGAGTGCGCAGGCAGGGAGGAGACCTTCGAGCAGTCGATGCGCTGCCTGCGCAAAGGGGGCGTCGCGACCGTCGTCGGCATCTTCGAGCAGCAGGTTGTTAAGGCGCCTGTCACCCTCTTCGTCTCGCAGGAGATCGCCGTGCAGGGGTCGCAGGGCTATTGCTGGGATTTCGAGAGGGCGCTTAAGCTCACCGACACGATAGACCTTGAGGGACTCGTCTCGCACACCTTCGCCCTTGCCGACGTGGACAAGGCGATGAAGACGGCCCTCGACCCGGCGGCATCGCCGATCAAGGTTGTATTACGGCCTTAAGGGAGGAATTCCGATGAAAAAGCTGAAAACGGCCCGCTATTTCCACGGCGTCGAAGGCACGCACAGGCGAGCGGCATACAAGGGTATGGGGTACACGGACGACGATATGAAGAAGCCCCTCGTGGCAGTCGTCAACACACCGAGCGAGGTCTGCCCCGGCCATTTCCACCTCAGGGCGGTGGCAGACGCGGTCAAGGCGGGCGTCTGGCAGGCGGGCGGCACGCCGATGGAGTTCACATCCATCTCCCAGTGCGCGACCCCATCTCTGGGCCTTGCCTCCATGCGCTACGACCTGCCCGCGAGGGACCTCCTCGCCTTCGACATAGAGACCATAGTTGAGACCCAGATTTTCGACGCGGTCGTCGCGGTCGTTACGTGCGACAAAACGATACCGGGCGCGCTCATGGCCGCCGCCCGCCTCGACATGCCGTTTATCGTCGTGCCCGGCGGCGTAATGGCCGTAGGGAGGCACGAGGGCAGGCCCGTATCCCTGGCAGACCTCGATGAAAAGGTATGGGGCGCCCTGCAGATGGGGAAGACGACGGCGGAGGAGATACTTTGCCTGGAAGACGAGGTATGCCCTGGACCTGGCGCCTGCCCCATCCTCGGGACTGCCAACACGATGCAGTGCCTCGTCGAGGCCGTCGGCATGGCGATGCCCGGCGCGGGCACGTGCTACGCGATGTCCGGGGAGCAACTGCGCCTTGCCAAGCTCGCAGGCAACAGGGTGATGGATCTCGTCCGAAAAGGGATGACCGCCAGGAAGATCATGACGAGGCAGGCCCTCGAGAACATGGTGCGCACCCAGATGACGATAGGCGGCTCGACGAACGCGGTCCTCCATATCCTTGCTATCGCACACGAGCTCGGGCTCGGTGGCGAGATCGACCTCGACCTCATCAGCCGTTTCAGCGACACGACGCCCTGCCTGGTGGACGTGACTCCGACGGGCTTCTACCACCTCACGGACCTCCACGCAGCAGGAGGCGTGCCGAAGATACTTGAGGCCCTGGAGAAGGAGCTTCACCTCTATGCGCCCACTGTGACGGGAAAGACGATAGGTGAGCAGATCGAAGAGACCAAGAAGAGGGTGATCGTCGATGATAGGCACGTCATCCGCCCCAGGACGGACCCTGTGGCAGATACAGGGGGCATCGCCATATTGAGGGGGAGCCTAGCGCCTCTGGGCTCCGTTGCGCGCCGGCTGAACAACACGATACCGGAGCATACCGGGCCTGCGCGGTGCTTCGACTGCCAGGAAGACGCGATAGCAGGCATCAACAGCGGAAAAGTCCTGGAAGGCGACGTGATCGTCGTCCGCTACGCGGGTCCGAAAGGCGCGCCCGGTATGCCTGACACCTACGCTGTCCTTGCGTCCGTCGTGGGCCGGGGCCTGGAAGGGAAGGTGGCGGTCGTGACGGACGGCAGGTTCTCCGGCTTCGCCCGAGGCCTCGGTGTCTGCCAGGTATCGCCCGAGGCGGCCGTCGGTGGACCCCTCGCGGTCATAAGGGACGGCGACACGATCCACATCTCCATGCCGAAGCGGGAGCTTTCGCTTATGATCGACGACCTGGAAGAGAGGCTTAAAAGGTGGCGCAAGCGGCCGCCGCGCGAGACGAGGGGGGTGCTCGCCCTCTACGCGACGAACGCCCAGCCCGCCTGGAAGGGCGCGCGGCTTGCCATGTACGAGGAAGGGTAGAGAGGCGGACATGTTTTCAGGCTTCGAGCACGCAGCCATAGCAGCCCATGACAGCAAAGGGCTGGCCGATTGGTACATAAGGGTCTTCGGCCTACGGGTCGTCTTCGATAACGGTAAGACGCCGCCGACGTATCTGTTGAGCGCACCTGACGGCACGGTCATCGAGATCATGCCTGCCGCATACGAGGACCGGACCGTCTACGAACAGTACGCGCCGGGCCTGAGGCACATCGCCATCGCAGTCCCAGATTTCGACGCGGCCCTCGACCATTTGAGGAAGAACGGGATCGACGAGTTTTTCGACTACCGGCCGTCGGAAGAGAGCAAGCTGATCTTTTTCCGGGACCCGGAAGGGAATATACTCCACCTCATATGGCGGGCCGCACCGCTCATACCAGGGGCGAAGAAAGGCCCTTAGAAAGAAAGGCCGCCCTTGATCGCACGTGCGCCGTTATGGGAGAATAGAAGCAGGATCGAGAAGGGAGGGGGTGACCCAATTGCTGCCTAAATACGACGTGCTGCAAAGGATTGTCGAAGGTGGGCTGGTGGCCGTCATCAGGGCCGAATCTGCCGAGCAGGCCAGGAAGATCACTGAGGCGTGCATCGACGGCGGGGTTGCGGCGATAGAGATGACCTTCACCGTGCCCGGCGCGGCAGACGTAATAAAAGAGCTGGCCGGGGCGTACCGCTCCGGCGAGATCATCATAGGGGCGGGCACCGTCCTCGATGCGGAGACCGCGCGCATAGCCATACTGGCGGGCGCCAGGTACGTAGTCAGCCCGCACCTCAACGTCGATACCATGAGGCTGTGCAACCGCTACCAGGTCCCGTGTATGCCGGGGGCGGGCACGACGAAAGAGGTCGTCGAGTGTCTGGAGGCAGGGGCCGACATCGTCAAGGTCTTCCCCGGCGAGACGCTCGGCCCCAACTTCGTGAAGGCGGTGCGGGGGCCGCTGCCCCAGGCCGGCCTCATGCCTACGGGCGGGGTGAGCATCGAGAACGCCGCAGACTGGATCAAGGCGGGCTGCGTCGCCCTCGGCGTCGGCGGCAACCTGACGGCGGGGGCCAAGAAGGGCGACTACGCCTCGATCACGGCGCTCGCGAAGGAGTTCATCGGCAGGATCCGCGAGGCGCGCGGCCGCTGACGACTCCGAAGGCGCCAAAGGAGTAGGGGGATGGGAAAGAAGGTCGTCTGCTTCGGGGAGATCATGCTGCGCCTTTCGCCTCCGGGGTATCTCCGCTTCGAGCAGGCCCGCTCCTTCGACGCGACATACGGGGGCGGAGAGGCGAACGTGGCTGTATCGCTGGCCAATTTCGGCCTCGACGCGTATTTTGTGACGAAGGTCCCGGCGAACCCGATAGGCCGGGCGGCAGTCAACGAGATGCGCCGCTACGGCGTGGACACCCGGTTCATGCTCAAAGGGGGCGACCGGCTGGGCATCTATTTCCTTGAAAAGGGGGCATCCCAGAGGCCCTCAAAGGTGCTATACGACCGCAAACGCTCGGCCGTCTCGGAGGCGCAGAGGAGCGATTTCGACTGGCAGTCCATTTTTGCCGGCGCCGACTGGTTCCATTTCACCGGGATCACGCCTGCCCTTGGCGACAACGTGGCGGAGGCCGCGCTCGACGCCTGCAAGGCGGCAAAGGGGCAGGCCTCACGGTAAGCTGCGATCTCAACTTCCGCAAGAACCTCTGGTCGGGCGAGAAGGCAGGAAAGGTGATGGCCGCCCTCATGCCTTATGTGGACATCTGCATAGCCAACGAGGAAGACGCGGAGAAGGTCTTCGGCATCAAGGCGGCAGAGAGCGACATCACGGGCGGCGTGCTGAGCCGGGAAGGGTACGAGGCTGTGGCGCGCGAGCTTCAGGGGCGGTTCGGCTTCAAGGTCGTTGCCGTCACGCTGCGGGGAAGCATCTCCGCCTCGGACAACAACTGGGCCGCCATGCTCTGTAAGGACGGGACATGCCGCTTTTCGCGGAGCTATCCCGTCCATATAGTGGACCGGGTGGGGGGCGGCGACGCCTTCGCCGCCGGCCTGATCTACGCCTTCCTGAGCGCCGTCGACGACAGCGAGGCACTGGAGTTCGCCGCAGCCGCCTCCTGCCTCAAGCACTCTATCGAAGGCGACGCCAACCATGTGACGGTTGACGAAGTGAGAAGCCTCATGGCGGGGGAGGCCTCGGGGCGCGTCCAGCGATAGCCCTTGCAGCCCCGCCGGGCCGTCGCGAGGCGGCTGCGAGGCCGACCACGCACAGCACGGGGAAAAGGAGGTCTTGGATATGTCCGGCCCTATGAACGAGCTTCTTCGAGGAGAGGCTTGGCCGCTACCAGGCCGCCATCGCCCTTGAGCCTACCGACCGCATACCGATCGCCACGGGGAGCAACTATTTCGCCGAGGTCTACTCAGGCAACACGAACCAGGAGACGATTTACGACCCGGAGAAGTGGCTTAAGGCGGAGCTTGCCTTTTGCCGCGACTTCCCTGAGATCGACGTGTTGAGGAACAACCGCATTTACGGGCCGCTCTTCGACGCCGTAGGGCTGAAGACGTACAAGCTCCCCGGCCGCGACCTGCCGCCGGGCGACCAGTTCCAGTTCGTCGAGGAGGAGTACATGAAGGCGGACGAATATGACCTTCTGATCGAAAGCCCGGTCCAATTCCTCTTCGACAGGTGGCTGCCCCGCATCCTCGGGGAGTTCGGGGAGCGCGGGTCGATGCGCTCGTACATGGCGTTCCTGAAAGGCGGCATGGCCCAGATCATGGCGGGCCAGATCATGCGGAACCGGACGGCAGTCCTGCAGAACGAGGCAGGCATGCCCCAGCCCATGGCCGGCTTCTTCCTCGCGCCTTTCGACGTGATCGCCGACGCCATGCGCGGCCTCACGGGGATCTTCCTCGACTGCTACCGCCAGCCGGAGAAGGTGGTCGCAGCCTGCGACGTCCTGGTGGAAGAGATGGCCAATATAGCCCTTGCGCTCGCGGATCCGCTGAAGCGCTGGCCCATCTTCGTGCCTACCCACAAGTCTTGCTTTCTGTCCCCCGACCAGTTCGAGCGGTTCTACTGGCCCTCTTTCAAGAAGGTGGTCGAGATACTGATAGGCGCCGGCCACACGGTCAGGGCCTACCTCGAAGGCGATTGGGGAAGGCACTGGCGTCACATGCTGGAGCTGCCGAAGGGCAAGGTGCTCTGCGACATCGACAACGAGGGCGACATCTTCAAGGCAAAGGAAGAGATCGGCCACCACCAGTGCATAGCGGGGGGCATCAAAGATTCCCAGTTCATCCTCGGGACGCCGGAGGAGATGCGAAAGCAGGTAAGGCTCCTCTGCGAGACCGTCGGCAAGGGCGGCGGCTACATAATGAGCGGCGGGTGCAACTTCCCTTACACGGGCAAGCCGGAGAACTTCAGGGCGATGATCGACGCTGTCCTCGAATTCGGCGTCTACGACAGGGGGATAAGACCCCGGCCGAAGACGCCCCCGAAGGGCGAGGTCAAGGCGTTCCCGTTCCCCAGGATGGCGACCCCCTGGCAGGTGAAGCGGGCGGAGATCGGGGGCGTCATGGGCAACGAGGACCTCATCCGCAAGCCCTGGGAAAACCTTGAGGCAATGGCGTACGTCTGGCTGTGGCAGTGGGTTCTGTAGAGGCATCACCGGCATAAGGAGGGGGACGATGGAAGACCTTGTCAAGGCGCTGCGGGACCTGGACGAAAAACGCGTTTACAGCCTGGTTGAAGAAAAGATCGGGGAAGGCGCGCCAGCCATCGAGATCGTGAAGGCGTGCAACCGGGGCATGGTCGAGGTGGGCGAGCTTTTTTCGAGCTGCCGGTACTTTATCAGCCAGCTTATCTTCTCAGCCGAGATACTCAAGAACGTGATGAAGCGCCTCGAACCCCTCCTCCAGGGCGCTGCCGGGGACCTGTCCGAAGGCAAGGTCGTCATAGGCACGGTAAAGGGCGACATCCACGACATCGGCAAGAACGTCGTCGTCACGCTGCTTCGCGGCTCGGGCTTCGAGGTGATCGATTTGGGGGTGAACGTGGCTGCGGAGAAGTTCGTTGCGGCCTTGAAGGAGAGCGGCGCTGCCGTCCTCGGCCTCAGCGCGCTCCTCAACCTGACGTACCCGGAGATGAAAAACGTTGTCGATGAAGTGGGGAAAGCGGGCCTGCGCGGCCGGGTGAAGATCGTCATCGGCGGTGCGCCGTGCAACGAGCAGGTGCGCGCCTTCACGGGCGCTGACTTCTATGCCCAGGACGCGGTGGCAGGCGTCAATATCTGCAAGGCCGTCTACGCCGGCAAATCGTAGAAAGCAGCTTTACGAAGCCAGGTCTCTCCGGGGCGTCTCGTCGTGATACCCGAAGAAATCGGCCGCCCCCTGCTTTCCCATGTAACGGTCGAGGAGCTTCCGGTCGCACTTGAGCAGATCGACCATAATGAGGCCGTCCAGGCCGTTGCCGAATGAGCCGTCGATATTGAAGCCCATCAGCCTGCCGCCCAGCTTCACGTACTGCTTCAGCAGCACGGGCACGCCCTTTCTGTCCGCCTCGATGTCTGCGACGAGCGCCGAGAGGTCGTCGATATCGGCGGTCATGCGGCTGTACTCCTCAAGACCGAGCCGCTTGAGCGACCGGTTCTTCAGCGGTTTTCTCGGGCTTATGAGCCGGGCAAGGTCCGGCGCGTAGTGGTTGACGGTCATATAAGAGACGATCAACTGCCTGGACAGGTCGGAATAGGCGTCGCTGATGGTAACCGGGCCGAATAAGATCGTGTATCCGGGGTTGAGGGCGACGAAGCGGGCGATGCCCTTCCAGAGAAGGAGCAGCGGGGAGTATAACCGCTGGTACTCCTCCCGGACGAACGACCTTCCGAGCTCGATGCCCCGGTAGACGTGCTGCAGGAAGTCCTGGTTGAAATCGAACAGGGTATTCGTGTAGAGGCCCCTTTTGCCGAACCGCCCGAGGATCAGATCGACCTGCCCGAGCCGGTATGCCCCGACGACCTCCAGCGTCCTGGTGCTCCAGACGAAAAGGTGCGTATAGTAGAGGTCGAAACGGGCAAGATCGACCGGCCTGCCCGTGCCCTCCCCGACCTTACGGAAGGTGACCTCCCGGAGACGCCCGATCTCGAAGAGGAGATTAGGTATCTGGTGGGCCTTGGCGTAGAAGACGGCAAATCCGTCCGATTCGAGGAGAAGCTGCCTGGACGGAAGGCTATCGACCTCCCGCCGGATCATGCCCGGATCGGCAGCCCCGGAGACGGCCCGTCTCACTACGGATAATCGGTCTGCATTCATGGCTGTGCCCCCTGCTGCCTCAAGGCAGCGATGCTTGAGCGCGTAAGTCCTCATGCGCAGGTATCCCATCAGTTTCTTGTCGTCGAGGGTCTCCATCTTCCTGAAGGGTACGGCGCTGCCTATCCTGATCTTTATGGTCTTGTCGGCCTTGTTGAGCAGCTCGTGGGGGAGCAATACCGTCCGGAGCTTCGGGTGGACCATGCCTGCCAGTTGGAAGAAAAGGCTGTTGGCGCCGTCGAAGAAGACAGGGACGACGTGCGCCCGGGCCTTATGGACGAGCCTCGCGATAGTGGCGTTCCATTCGGGGTCGATGACCTTCCGTTCCCGCACGTGAAGGTGGGACACCGAGCCTGCGGGAAAGACGGCCAGGGCGTGGCCCCCCTGGAGCCATCTCAGGGCCTCCTTCAGGGACCGGGCGTTTCGCATCGTGGCAGCCCTTGTGCCGAAGGGATCGACGCAGAGCAGGAGGTCGCGCAGCTCCGGGATCCTGCCGAGGAGATAGTTTGCCATGATCTTGACGTCGGGACGGACGCGCAGGAGAAGGGCGCCGAGCATGAGGCCCTCTATCCCGCCGAAGGGGTGGTTCGCAACGACGACGAGAGGTCCCGTAGCCGGGACAGCGGCAAGGTCGTCCCCGCTCACGTCGTAACGTATCTTCAGCTTCTGAAGACTTTCGTCGATAAAACCCATCGTCTCGTCCTTCGCGCCGATGTCGCGGTATACGGAGTCGAGCCTTCCGAGCGACAGGACGTTCTCGACCGCCCCGGCTACGGCAGCCGACAGCCTTTTCGGCAGGGCACGGCCGGCGGGCAGGGGTAATTTGAATATCTTTCCGCGCTCATGTTCGAGTATGTCCAAGCATCCCTCCTTGTCTTACCTCTCGCTTTTTCATTCTCTTTTCCTCGCACAGGTTACACATGGTCGGTTAACCGGGGATGAGAGCCGCGTGAAAAATGCGTTAATACCTTACGCCGCCGTCCGCTGCGAAAAGATGGAAGAGTCCCGCCCCGGAACGGGAGGGGCCGGGGCGGGACCGCAAAGAGGGGAGGACATGCTCGTTACGTCTTAAGCATACGGGCCTTACGTTAACGGCATATGATGAATCTGTTGATAAGGCGTTAAAAGGGCGAAAAAACCGGGGCGGGCAGAAAAAACGGGTCCCGCCCTCGCGCCGTGTTATAATTAAGAACGGGAACCATACCGCAGACGGTAAGGAGGAGCGCCACCATGAACTATTACATGGCAGATACGCCGGGCAGGCTCAGGATAGAATGCCCGGCGCTCAAGTCGGGCAGTCCTGATTTCGATCGCTTCCGCGCATTCATCGCGGGCATCGAGGGCGTCTCCAAGGTCACTATCAGGCCCGAGATCGGCAGCGCCGTCATCCTTTACGACCCTGCGAAGCTCGACCACGGGAGGCTCCTTGAGGCCCTCGACAAAAGCGGCTATTTTGACCATTCGAAGGCAAAAACGCCGGACGATTACCTTGAGAAAGGCATCGAAGAGGCATGGGAGACCGCGGCTAAAGTAATCGAAGACGTCGTTTAGGAGCTCGCTTTTAGCCCTCTTCAAAGGGGATTCGGGTGCCGCGCCGGGACCGCAGGGCGGCGGGCTATGCTCGATGGCGCCCGCCCGTCCCTTCTCCTTGCCCTCCATCTCGCTCTTAGCCAAAAATTAACATACGCGAAATAAAGGGTTAACAAACGACATGTAGACTGATATCGATGCAAAACGAGCTGCATAACGACCGGCCCGGAGTCGAGGGAGAGGGCAAGACGAGCTGCCCTTCGTGCGGCTCGCAGGCAGTCTACAAGTACGGAAGGACCAAAAGCCGGCAGCGCTACATCTGCATGATGTGCAACCGCCAGTTCATACCCGGCCGCCAGAGGCGCTACCCCGGCGCAAGGCCGGACTGCCCCGCCTGCGGTGCAAGCACCCACGTATTCAAAAGAAAGAAGGACGGCTACGCGGTATTCAGGTGCTGCCGGTATCCCGATTGCCGCACCTACGTAAAAGCGAAGGTAGAAGAGAGCGATAACACCTGAAAGCGAGGAGGGGAGCATGGGCTACTACCTGCACGACCTGCCCGGAAGACTGAGAATAACGACGCCCTTCATGAAGAACAACCAGGAGGCGGCCTGCGCGGTGGAGGGCCTTCTGCTTGCCGTTGGCGGCGTCGCAAGCGTGGCCGTCAACACCAGGACGGGGAGCTGCCTGGTCAACTACGACCCGAAAAAAGCAAAGAGGGACGAGATCCTTTCCGTCCTCGTCCGCATGGGCTACTTCGACCCGTCGAAGGCCATTACGAACGATCAATATATCCACGAGGCGGCTTCCAAGCTCCTGTCGCTCATCGCCGCCTTCATTTAAGCATCCCCCCGTCTCCCGGCCCTTTCAAAAAAGGCAAAGGGCCGGGGGCCTTTCTTTCCTCATGGAAGGCCCCGGAAGATGCAAGAGATAAGGTAAATGAGAAGCCCCGCCAGCCCGCCCACAATCGTGCCGTTTATCCTTATCCATTGAAGGTCCTTGCCGACGTGCAGCTCGATCCGCCTGCTCGTGGCCTCCGGGTCCCATTTCCTGACCGTATCCGATATGAATACGGCAAAAAGCTCCCTGTTCCCCTCCACGGTCCCCGATATCCATGCGCGCAGGCCCTTGTTGATCCGTTCCTTCAGGTCATTATCGTTGATCGCCCCCTGCCCCGCGTTCCTGATGAATTCCGCGACCTGACGCACCAGCTCCGAGTCGGGGTTGCTCAGGTCCTTGACGAGCTTCTCGCCCACCCTCCGGTGCAGATGGCCGCCCCCTTTGTAGGCCCCGGATACCGCATGGCCGACAGGGGCCAGCACGCGGTCGTATATAGAGAGGCCTCCGCGCTGAAGGCCTGAGAGGAAGCGGGGAGGCACCCTGCGCATAAGCGGGTGCTTCCGCACCGCCTCAGCCGCGCCGGAGAAGAAGCCGGCGAGGCCCTTTCGGGGCCGCTCCGCCTCCGCCCCGGCCTCGCCGTTCTGCCTGTCGCCCCAGGCGCGCCGAAGCAGAGAAGGGGCGTACTCGGCTGCCGTTTGCGCGATAAAGCAGGCGTTTTTCTCATCGGCAAGCCATGCGGCCAGAAGACCGGCCAGGTCGACACCGGCCATTCTCTTTTCGAGGAGGTCCTTCGTCAGGAAATTCTCGTTGAAAAAACGGGCGAGGCTTTCCCCTATCCTGTCCTTATTCCGGGGGATAACGGCGGTCCTGGGGATCGGGAGGTTGAGGGGATGGCGGAAAAGCGCCACGACAGCGAACCAGTCGGCGAGGGCGCCTATGGTCCCCGCCTCGCTGAAGGCGGCGACGAAGCCTAACCAGGGGTGTCTCGGCTGAAAGACGCGGCAGATGCAGTAGATAACGGCCATAAGCACGAGAAGACCCGTAGCGAAGAGCTTCATCCGCCTCAGGGACCGCTCCTGCTTCCTGGTGAACTCGGCTGTCCTGCTGACCTTCGGGACTTCGTCCTCCTGACTCACCTGGCACACCTTTTCAACGCCTGAGAAACGTTATCAGCCGGACCGGAAGAGGCGCGCCCTGTCCGTCACCTCCCAGGGAAGACCTATATCCATGCGCCCTACTTGGCCGTAAGCGGCCAGGCGGCGGTAGAAGCCGCCCTTGACGATCGAGGGGAGGTAGCGGAGGTTGAACTGCCGGAGGACGGCGGCCGGACGGAAATCGACATGGCGGCCGACGAGGGCCACGATCTCGTCGTCCGTCAGCTTGCCGGTGCCGAAGGTCTCCACCTGTATGCTCACCGGCTGCGCAAGCCCTATAGTGTAACTCAGGGTGACCTCGCATTCCTCCGCCAACCCGGCTGCCACCACGTTCTTCGCTGCGTACCGCGCGGCATAGGCCCCCGAGCGGTCGATCCGCAGCGGGTCCTTGCCGCTTAAGGCCGCGCCGCTGTGGCGCGAGTACTCTCCGTAAGTGTCGATCCCGTTCTTCCTGCCCGTCAGCCCGCTGTGGACGGAAGGCCCGCCGCCATAGAAAAGGCCGTCGGGGTTTATGAATATGCGCGTCTTCCCGTCGGGCTTGAAGGTCTCGTCGAAAAAGACCGGCATAATCACCTCTTCCATAAGCATATCGTGAAGATTTTTCAGGGTCACCTCATTTCTCGTGGTGCTCGCGATTACGGTGATGCCGTGGATGCGGCTCGGCTTCCGGTCCTCGTATTCGACGCTCACCTGGGTCCAGCCGTCCGGCCCTATGTCCGGGAGCGTCTTTTGCAGGCGGACCGACGTGAGCCTGCGGGAGAGCTTGTGGGCGAGCCAGATAGGCAGAGGCATGAAGGCGGGCGTCTGCGTGCAGGCAAAACCGAAGACGGTCACCTGGTTGCGGGCCACTACGCGGTCGATCTCCTCGTCCGTGAGGGCCTTCTCGTCGAAGCGGCTGTATGCGTCGGCAGCCATCTCATGGAGGCTGGTCACGACGCTGCACGTCTTCGAGTTGAACTGCGAGTGGGTATATCCGATCTGGTCGATCACCTCCCTCGCAATGTAAGGGAAATCGACGGAAGCCGGGGTGTCGAACCTTGCCGCGATAAATACGATGGCGTTCGATATCGCGCACTCGGCAACGACGCGGGCGTACGGGTCGCGCTGGAGGATGCGGTCCACGAAGGCGTCGCTGATCTGGTCGCACAGCTTGTCGGGATGGCCTTCGGTCACCGATTCGGAGGTGAATACGAAGTGCTTGTTCACAAGTCGCCTCCCCTGGGCTTTTTTATCCCTTCATTGACTATGAGGGGGAGAACGGCCCCCCCGCCCGCGACAAGGCCGTCCACCAGCGAGAGCCGGGCGATGCCGAGGAGACGGCGCAGGCCGGGGACCGCAATGGCGACCCCCTGAAGGGCAAATGTGCCGAGCATGGCCGCCGTCAGGTAGCGGTTGGGCGCCTGCCTCTCTCCCGTGAAGATCGTCCTGTTTTCCGAGCGGCACGTCAGGGCGTGCAGGAGCTGGCCGACCGTCAAGCTCAGGAAGGCCATGGTGCCGGCAGTCGGCCCCTGCCCGTATCGGGCTATGCCGTACCCGTAGGCGCCGAGGGAGCCTGCGGAGAGGACGGCTGCCTCCCTCAGCATTTTTTTAAGCCGCGCCGGCTTGCAGGATCTCCTCCGCCGGGTCTCTGGGGGGACGGAGGAGGACGTCCGGCTCCGGCGGCTCAAGGGCGAGCGCCAGGCCGGGGAAGATGTCGGAGACGAGGTTGATCCAGAGGAGCTGCATAGGCGTCAGAGGCTCTCCGAGCCCCGCCGTCATCGCTACGGACGTGACCATGATCTCGCTCATGTTCGTGGAGAGCAGGTAGTGGAGGGACTTCCTGATATTGTTGTATATCGTGCGTCCCTCGCTGACCGCCACCAGCATCGTCTCCAGGTTGTCGTCCTCAAGCACTACGTCGGCGACTTCCCTGGCGACGTCGGTCCCCGTGTGTCCCATAGCGATGCCTATGGCAGCGGCCTTCAGTGCAGGCCCGTCGTTGATGCCGTCCCCCGTCATGCCGACGACCTTGCCCGCATCCTGGAGGGTCTGCACGATCTGGAGCTTGTGGGCGGGGCTGACCCTCGCGAATACGTGGAGTCCCCTGGCCAGACCTTTGAGCACTTCGGGCGGGATCTCCGCCAGGTGGCGCGAATCGAGGATGCGGATGTCATCTCCATCCGCCAGGTCGAGCTCCTTCCCCACCGCATAGGCGGTGGCGCTCTGGTCGCCCGTTATCATGACCGTATCGATGCCTGCCCTGTGGAAGCCCGCGATCAGGTCTTTGACGCCGTGCCGTATGGGGTCGGTCATGCCCGTTATGCCGAGCCAGGTCAGGTCCTTCACGGTGATGTCGCCGTTCTCCATCAGGACCAGCTTGCTGTCGGAGACGGCGTGCGCCATGCCGAGCGCCCGGAGGCCCCGGCCCGCCATCTCTACGTTGGCTGTCTGTATCTCGTCCCTTACCTCATCCGACATGGGCAGCCGCCTGCCGTCTTTCATGTACCACGTGCAGCCGGCCAGCACCTCGGGCGGGCTCCCCTTCATCGCCAGGAGCCATTTGCTCCTGTCGGTTGTGGAATGGACGGTCGCCATGAGGTTCCTCGTCTCCGACCTGTGGATGATGTTGATTAAGGGAAAGCTTGCCCTCAGCTCCGCTATGTTGATCCCCGCCCCCAGCGCGAGGTTGATTAACGCGTTCTCCGTAGGCGACCCCGTGACCGTGAACGACCCGTTGGATCCGAATATCTCGCTCTCGTTGCACAGGGCGCCGACGTGGAGGAGCATCAGCAGCTCCGGGCACGCGTAGGGGTCGCTCTCTCCGGCGGCCGAGATGAACCTGCCGTCCCTTGCATCCATATGGCGGAGGCCCGCATAAACGCCCGTTATGGTCATCCTGTTGAGCGTCAGCGTGCCGGTCTTGTCGAGGCATATGGTCTGGACGGACCCGAGCGCCTCGATGGCCCCCAGGCGCCTGATAAGGACGTGCTGCCTTCTCATGCTTTTCATGCCGATGGCGAGGGTGGTCGTCGCGACGGCCGGGAGACCTTCAGGCACGGCTGCAACGGCAAGGGAGATGGCGGACTTGAGCATGCGCACGAAGCCGTAGCCGCGCAGGAGGCCGACAACGAAAACGCCCGCGCAGACGGCGGCGCTTAATATCGCGAGCTTCGTCCCCATGCGGTCGAGCTGTATCTCCATAGGCGTAGCAGGGGTGCTCGCCTCGCCCATCAGTATCTGGATGCGGCCGATCTCCGTGTAAGGACCGGTCGCAACGACGATGGCGAGGCCCTGGCCGCCGGTGACGAGAGTGCCCATGTATACCATGTTCGTCCTGTCTGCAAGCGAAAGACCCGCGTCGTCGAGGAGATCCGTCGTCTTGTGGGCAGGCATGCTTTCGCCTGTCAGGGCCGATTCGTCCACGCTCAGGTGCTGCGCCGCGACGAGCCTCGCGTCCGCAGCGACGTAGCTGCCGGGCCTCAGCACCAAAAGGTCGCCGGGGACGACGTCCTCTACGCTCGTCTGCACGATCTCACCGCCGCGCTTTACGAGGGCGGTGGGACGGACAAGGCTCTTGAGGGAGCGGATGGTCTTCTCCGAGCGGCTTTCGGTCACGTATCCGATCGCCGCGTTGATCCCTACGACGCTCATGATTACGACTGCGTCTGCGAGGCCCCCGGTGAAGACCGAGACGGCGGCGGCGATGCCGAGAAGCAGCACGGGAAGGCCCTTGAACTGCTCGACGAAGATGGACCAGCCGGAGCGTGGGACCGATTCCGGCAGCACGTTGGGGCCGAACCGCTTCAGGTTCGCTCCGTAAGCCTCAAGACTCAGCCCCGTCTCGCCGTCAGTGCCGAAGAGGGCGGCCGCTTCCGCTGTCCTGCGCATGTGCCAGAGGGTCTGGGGCGCCGTTTCTTTCGCCCTGACGAGGCCCTTCCTGAGCTTCCGGGCCGGGACCGATGCGCGGCCGGGGGCGTTCTTTGCCGGCCGGCCTGGGGCCTCTTCTGCGACGGCGCCGCCGGGCGCTTTCTCCCCGCTGCCTTCAGGTAAGAGCGCACTCAGCTCGTTTTTGATATCGGACGGCGTTTTGGGGGATGCGTACAGGACAAGGACGTTCCCGGTAAGGGGGCTCGCCGAGACGAGGGCCACCTCGCTATCCCGCGACAGCCCTTCTTCGAGATGTCTCTTAAGCTCGCGCGATCCGTAGAGCCCGTCTACCTTGAGGCGGACCCTCCCGCTGACGGCGGCGTGAACTATCCGGACCAAGGACTACTCTTTCGACCTCCGTCGCTGCTCTGCGGGGGAGGGTTTTTCCGGCCCCGGCGCTGCGCCCTCTTCCGGCCGCGCGCCTCCGGGGGGAGCAGGCGTTTTCGGGGGCAGCAGCACCCCCACGACGCCCCTCATGCCTTCGGCCACGCCGATGAGCATCTCCTTCACCGCCTTCACCGCAGTCGCCCCGATGGTTCCGGCGGCTTCGACTGCGCCGGCTACGGCGACCTTCGCCATCTCCTCCGCGTTTACGCCGACCTCTTTCCCCGCCTCTATCGCTCCGTCTACTGCGCGTCTTGCGACCATAGAGACGTCTGCGCCGACCTCGGCTGCGCCTTTGACCGCGCCCTTGACCGTCTGGCTTGCAACGGTCACCACGTCACCGCCCACGTCGCCTACACCCATTATGATGCCTTTCGTCACGCTCTTCGTGCTCAGGATGAGGCCCGTGCCCACCTCCTCGGTCGCCTTTATAGCGCCTTTGATTACCTCGGTGGTCAGGTTGAGGCTCATGCCGGCCGCGTCGGATGTAAGCTTAAGGCTGTCCGCAACGGTATTCCTGACCAGACTGACGATATCCGCCTCGATCTCGTTCAGCCCTTTCAGGCTGCGGACGACGCCCTCTTTAACCGCTGTGCCGGCCCGGCCCAGGTCGTTTTCGACCTTGCCTTTCGACTCGTCTCCCTCTGCCTTGGGTTCCATCTTATGTCCCTCCTTACGTTTGTCTTTTGTTTTTGCCACGGGTGGCCTAACCGCGCCGTCACGCCAGGCCTTTTTCGCTTTCTCCGCCGTTTTTGCGAGACTTCCCGAATATCCCGAGGGCATACCAGAAGGCCGTGTACCACGCAGGCGCCGTAAAATTGCCGCGCCCTATCTGGTAGACCCCCGCCGCCACGAGGGCCAGGAAGGCAAGGCCGGCCAGATCGACGCTTTTTCCGGTAACCCCCTTGATGCGGTCGTCTATGGCGCCGAATAGGGTGGTAACGGAATCGTGGAGACTCGTTGCCTCTGCCTGCGGCGTCTCCACGATATTGAAAAGGTCGCGGGGACGCGCCGCCTCGATTGCCGCAAAAGGCCCCGTGTGGTGCAGCAGGACGCTGCCGGTCACAGGCGAGACCTCGACGCTCTCTACCCCATCGATGGCCGAAAGGGCGTCCCGCACGGAGGCGAAATATAGGGCGTCGCCTTTCTTCGAGGGGACCCGGAGCCGCAGCCTGGCCGGCGTCCGGTGCGTGACGATTGCATCGGGAGCCATAGTGGTCCTAGGCGTCCTTGGCCTGTTTCTCTATCGCTGCGGCCTGCTCGGCGGCCAACTCCGCCTTGGCCTCAGCCATGAGGTCATCGACGACCTCCTGCATCTCCGCGAACTTCTCCTTGCCCGTCTCAAGAAGGGCGATGCCTCCCTTTATGGCCGCCTTTGCAAGAGGCTTGGCCGCCTTTGACAGGGCAGGGGCGATCAAAGGCGCGATGACGGCCGAGCCGACGCCGATTGCGAGTGCGGTGATTATGTTGCCTTTGAGCCAGGCCACGTGCCACCCCCTGGGCGATGTATTGTGCTGTTCAGCCGATCTTTTAAATATAATGGTGTTTCGGTTATGATACAAGGTATAAAACTGTTAAAAGGCCGGAATTTTCATTATTCGCCTCCGGGCCTTCCGTCGAACGCGGCAAAGGCCGCAAGAGAGCCGATTGTTCCACTTTGTATACCGCCGCAGACCGGTCGCGCGCTGATTCTTGTTGAGAAAAGACCGTTTTTGTCGTATACTCAATATCGTCGTTATTCTGCACGTCTTTCAATCGGCTCAAGGGTGCACGGCTTTTTCGTGCCTTGTGGCGAAACGCGAAAGGCGGAAGACTAAACCGGAGGTCCGATGTCGAATTTAACCATCAAACAACTGCTCGAAGCCGGTGTCCATTTCGGCCACCAGACGAAACGCTGGAACCCCAAGATGAAGCCTTACATCTTCGGGGCAAGGAACGGCATCTACATCATCGACCTGCAAAAGACGCTGAAGATGTTCAAGGAGGCTTACAACTTCGTCAAAGAGGTCGCCTCCCGGAACGAATACGTTCTTTTCGTGGGGACGAAAAAGCAGGCCCAGGAGGCCATCGTCGAGGAGGCCAAACGTTGCTCGGCCTTCCACGTGAACGTCAGGTGGCTCGGCGGCACGCTCACGAACTACCAGACCATCGAGAAGAGCATCGACAGGCTGCGGAAGTACGAGGAGCTGAAAGGGAGCGACATCTTCAAGGTCCTTCCGAAAAAGGAGGCTCTGAGCATCGACCGCGAGATAGTGAAGCTCGAGAGGCACCTCGGCGGCATAAAGGACATGGACAGACTGCCCGGCGCGATCTACATCGTAGACCCGAAGAAGGAGTACATCGCGGTCAACGAGGCCCGGAAGCTCGGCATACCGACGCTCGGCATCGTAGACACGAACTGCGACCCCGACGACATCGATTACGTCATACCGGGGAACGACGACGCCATACGGGCGATCAAGCTGATCACGTCGAAGATCGCAGATGCGGTGCTCGAAGGCAGGGCGCTCTATGTTGAAGAGTTCCAGGGCAAGGATGAGGAGAAGGAAGGGCCGAAGCCTTTCATCGACGAGAGCGTCCTGGGGGATAAATACGAGCCGGGTTTTGTGGAAGGTGAGTAAGGGAGGCTGATGATGGAGATCACCGCAGAACAGGTAAAGACGCTGAGGGAAAAGACGGGCGTCGGTCTTATGGATTGCAAAGAGGCGCTGAAGGTCGCGGGCGGGGATATGGAGAAGGCGGTCGATTATCTCCGTGAGAAAGGCCTCGCGAAGGCCCAGAAAAGGGTAGGCAGGACAGCGACGGAAGGGACTGTCGCGGTCTATATCCATATGGGCGGCAAGATAGCCACGATGGTAGAGGTGAGCTGCGAGACGGATTTCGTGGCCAAGACGGACCAGTTCCAGGCGTTCGCGAAGGACGTGGCCATGCAGGTGACCGCCGCGAACCCGAGTCTACGTGAAAAGGGAGGACGTGCCCGAAGAGGTCCGGGAGAAGGAGAAGGAGATCTACAGGAAGCAGGCGAAAGAGGCGGGCAAGCCCGACAAGATCCTCGACAAGATCGCGGAGGGCAAGCTGGAGAAGTTCTATCAGGATGTCTGCCTCCTCGACCAGCAGTTCATAAAGAACCCAGACGTGACGATAAAGGCCCTGCTCGAAGACCTTATCGCGAAGATGGGGGAGAATATACTCGTAAGGCGGTTCGTCAGATACCAGTTGGGCGAGACGGTCGAATAGCGCAGATGGCCTATAAGCGGATTCTCCTCAAGCTGAGCGGCGAGGCCCTGATGGGAGCGGTGGGCTACGGCATCGACCCCAAGACCATCGGCGATGTCGCCGGGGAGATGAGGGACGTCAGGGATGCAGGCGTCGAGCTGGCGGTCGTCATCGGCGGGGGGAACATCTACAGAGGCATGCGCGCTGAAAAGCAGGGGATAGACAGGGTCACGGGCGACTACATGGGCATGATCGCAACGGTCATGAACAGCCTCGCCATGAAGGCCAGGCTTGAAAAGCTCGGTCTGGCAGTGAGCGTCCAGTCGGCCCTGCCTGTGGGAAACGTGGTCGAGCCCTTCGTGAGGAGGAAGGCCGTCCGCTGCCTCAAAGAGGGCCGCGTGGTGATATTCGCCGGCGGGACGGGCAACCCCTTTTTCACGACCGACACTGCCGCTGCGCTGCGGGCCGTCGAGGTCGGTGCGGAGGTCATGCTGAAGGCGACGAAGGTGGACGGCGTCTACGACAAGGACCCGGAAGCGCACAGCGACGCGGTCTTCTTCCCGGAGATCACCTATATGGAGGCGCTGCGCCGGAACCTCGCGGTCATGGACGCAACGGCGATATCGCTTTGCATGGAAAACGGCTTGCCCATCGTCGTCTTCAATCTGAGGAAGAAAGGCAACCTGAAGCGCGTTGTCCGGGGCGAACGGACGGGCACTATCGTCAGGGGGTGAATATGGCAAGCGAGCTGCTCGGCTGAATTTGAGGATAAGCTCAAGAAATCGATAAGCACCCTCAGGAAGGACCTATCGAAGCTGCGCACCGGCGTGGCGTCGATCTCACTCCTCGAAGACATAAGGGTAGCCTACTACGGCCAGCCCACGCCGCTCAACCAGATGGCGACCATCGCCGCGCCCGATTCGAGGACGATCACGATCCAGCCGTGGGACGCCGCATCGATTGCGGAGGTAGAGAAGGCCATCCAGAAGTCGGACCTCGGCGTCAACCCCATGTCCGACGGCAAGGTCATACGCCTCGTCTTCCCGAGGCTCACCGAGGAGCGCAGGAAAGACCTGGTGAAGCTGGGCGGCAAGATGCTGGAGACTACGAAGGTCGCCATGCGGAACGTCAGGAGGGAGACGAACGAGAAGCTGAAAAAGATGGAGAAGGACAAGGCCCTCTCGAAGGACGAGGCGTTCAAGCTCCAGGAGGACGTCCAGAAGACGACCGACAGGTACATCGGCTCGGCCGAAGGCATTTACTCGGAGAAGGAAAAAGAGATCCTGGAGATCTGACGGTCATGGAAGTAAATAAAAAGAGGCTCCCGAGGCACGTTGCCGTCATTATGGACGGCAATGGAAGGTGGGCCGGGAGCCGGGCGCTTCCGAGGATAGAGGGGCATATCGCGGGCATAGAGTCGGTAAGGGAGATCGTAACGACGACGCGGGAGCTCGGCATCCCTTACCTGACGCTCTACGCCTTTTCGAAGGAGAACTGGTCGAGACCGAGGGGCGAGGTAAAGGCGCTCCTCCAGCTTCTCGCCGTCTACCTCGAAAGAGAGCTGCCCCTCATGCTCGAAAAAGACGTGCGGTTCAACGCAATAGGGGCCATAAGCGACCTGCCCGGCGAGCTCCAGGAGCAACTGGGCAGCGTAATGGAGAAGACTAAGGCCAACCGGTCGCTCCTGCTCAATATCGCCCTTTCATACAGCGGCAGGGAAGAGATACTCCGGGCGGCCCGGCTGATAGCGGAGGCTGCGGCCGGGGGCGAAAAGGTAGCCATCGACGAAGAGACTTTCAGCGGATACCTCTATACGGCCGGTGTGCCGGACCCCGATTTGCTGATAAGGACGAGCGGGGAGATGAGGCTCTCCAACTTTCTTTTGTGGCAGATGGCCTACACCGAGATATACGTGACGGAGACCTTTTGGCCCGACTTCAGGAAGGAGGCTTATCTTACGGCGCTCAGGAACTATATGGGAAGAAAGAGAAGATTCGGCAGCCTGAAGGCGGTTTGAGTGGGGGACTTCAGAAAGAGACTTCTTTCCGCGCTGGTAGTCGGCCCCCTCGTCGTGCTCCTGCTGCTCTTTTTGCCGGCAAAATTGCTGCTCGTCTTCATGGGGTGCGTCCTTGCGCTGGCGGCATACGAGTTCGCTTCGATGGCTCAGGCGGCCGACCGGAAAACGGTCGCGGTCCTCGCGGTCTTGACGTTTTTGCCCCTATATATGGGCCTGTCGGCCTACCCCTTCTGGCTCCTTCTGTCCCCGGCTGCCTACCTCGCATTCAGGATGGCGGCGCCGGGCCGGGGCCGGGAAGGCGCTTCGCCGAACAGGGAGATCGGCAGGTCGGTGGCAGTTTTGGTCCTGGCGGAGGTCTTTCTCGCGCTGCCCCTTTTTTTTCTTTACAGGCTGAAGGAGATCGACCGGCTTGCCCCCCTCGTCCTCGTCCTTACGATATGGGCGAGCGATACGGCGGCCTACCTCGTCGGAAAGAGCGTGGGGAGGCATAAGCTGGCGCCCCTCATAAGCCCGAAGAAGACATACGAGGGCCTCTTGGGCGCATTGGCCGGGGCGGTCGTAGTGACGCTCATATTCAGGAAGACGGGGGGTCTGACGCCTTTTGCCGCGGCAGGCGTGGGTTGCGCGATAGGCTTACTGGGTCAACTGGGGGACATCCTGGAATCCGTTGCAAAAAGGGTGTGCGAGGTGAAGGATTCATCGGGCCTTATCCCCGGCCACGGCGGCCTGCTCGACAGGATCGACAGCTTCATCCTCACTGCGCCTTTCGTTTACTACTATCTCGTGGGGTCCGGGGGATGAAAAAGGGTGTCGTCATACTCGGCTCGACCGGCTCCATCGGCCGGTCAACCCTCGAAGTCGTTGCGAACCAGCAGGACGAGTTCGAGGTGGTGGGGCTCGCCTGCTGTGAAAACGCCCGTCTGCTCAGCGAGCAGATAAGGCGCTTCAAGCCCAGGCTGGCGTGCATCTGGCGGGAGGACCTGGCGGACTCGGTCGCATTCGGCGCTGCAGGAAGGCTGTCCGGCAGGGAGGGCATGAGGGCCCTCGTCGCCGCAGACGCAGGAATCGTCGTCAACGCCCTGCCCGGCAGCATAGGGCTTGAGCCGACGGTCGAGGCCTTGAAAGGCGGCAAGGTCCTCGGCCTTGCCAACAAGGAGAGCCTCGTCATGGCGGGGAGGCTGATCTCGGCACTGGCGGGACGGGACGGGGCGGTCCTTTTCCCCATCGACAGCGAGCACTCGGCGCTCTATCAACTGTTGCGGGGCGTCGACAGGAACGAGGTAGAGGGGCTGGTCATAACGGCCTCCGGCGGCCCTTTCAGGGACCATTCACAGGAAGAGCTGAAAAAGGTGACCTCCGAGGAGGCCCTCAGGCACCCTACCTGGCAGATGGGCAGGAAGGTGACAATCGATTCCGCGACGCTGATGAACAAAGGGTTGGAGGTCATCGAGGCCAGGTGGCTCTTCGGTATGGAGGCTGAGAAGATCAGCGTGCTCGTCCATCCCGAAAGCATCATCCACGGCATGGTCCATTTCATCGACGGGGCGCTTTCGGCCTACCTCGCCTACCCCGACATGAAGATCCCCATTGCCTTTGCCCTGAACGGCGGTCAGCGAAGGGAGATACCCTTCGGCAGGGTGGACCTCGCGAGCCGCGCCAGGCTGACGTTTTACAAGCCCGATACGGTGCGGTTCCCCGCGCTCAGGCTCGCCTACGAGGCGCTCGCTGCGGGCGACGGCGCGCTCATAACCCTTAATGTGGCCAACGAGGTCGCCGCTTCCGCCTTTCTCGACGGAAGGATAGGCTTTACCGATATCCCGCGCCTCGTCGAGGAGGCGCTTGCCCGCCACCCGTCCGTCAGGGAGATAGAAGACCTCGATACGGTCTGGGAGATACAGGGGTGGGCGCAGGCTTCTATGAAGGCGCTCCTCCAGGAGGATTGATGCTTATTAATCTGATTTATTTCATCATCGTTCTGAGCATCCTCATATTTGTGCACGAGTTCGGCCATTTCCTCGTAGCCCGCGCGGCAGGCGTCAAGGTGCTCACCTTCTCCCTCGGCTTCGGCAAGAAGCTCTTCACCTTCAGGAAAGGCGAGACGGAGTACGCAGTTTCCGCCCTGCCCCTTGGCGGATACGTGAAGATGCTGGGCGAATCGACCGACGATGTCGTGCCGGAGGAAGAGGCCTCCCGGTCTTACTCGAACAAGCCCCCCATCGTAAGGACGTTGATCGCCTTTGCCGGCCCCTTTTTCAACATCGTCTTCGCGGCGGTCGTTTTTTTCGTCGTTTTCGTCACGGGCTACCCCGCCCTTTCGACGACCACGGAGATAGGGCAGGTGATGCCGGGCGAGCCGGCCTACGCAGCCGGCATCAAGCCCGGGGATGTCGTCGTGCGGATTGACGGGAAGGCGGTCCATAACTGGACGGACCTCCATAAGACGATCACGGGCAGCCCGGAGATACGTCCCATGCGGTTCGAGATCAAAAGGGACGGCCGGACCATCGACGTATGGATCACCCCGAGGCTCGAGGGACGAAAAGAACGTCTTCCAGGAAACGATAGGGAAGACCAAGCTCATAGGGGTTGGCCCCGCCACCGAGATCAGGAAGGAATCGCCGGTGGGCGCAGTCTCCAAGGCCGTTGCCGACACGGCGAACCTGACGGAGCTGACGGTGATCGGCATCGTAAAGCTTATAAAGGGCAGCATCTCCACGAAAAACGTCGGCGGCCCCATATTGATCTTCCAGCAGGTCGGTCAGCAGGCGAAGGCAGGGAAGAGCAATTTCCTTTCTTTCCTCGCCATAATAAGCATCAATCTGGGCGTCATCAACCTGCTCCCCGTGCCGATCCTCGACGGCGGCCACATAGCCTTCTCGATCATCGAGGTCGTGGTGAGGCGGAAGATCCCGACCAGGGCCGTCGAGGTCGCTCAGAAGGTGGGCCTGGGCATCCTCGTGTGCATCATGGTGCTCGCCACGTTCAATGATGTCATGAGGCTTTTTCATGTCAAATAGGCTTATTCTGGGCCTCGACAATTCGATGGACTTCCTCAACCTCGTCCTCGGACGCGAGGACAGGCTGATCGAGGAGCGCCATTCGAGGATGGAGCGCCATTCTTCTGAGGCACTCCCTGCCAGGGTCTCATCCCTCCTGGCGGACCACGGTTACGCCGCCGCCGACCTCTCGCTGCTGCTCGTGACGCTCGGCCCCGGCTCCTTTACGGGCGTAAGGGTGGCCCTCGCCTTCTGCAAGGGGCTTTCTCAGGGACTGGCCGTCCCGCTTTTCGGCATGCCGACCCCCGATGTCCTCGCTTACCCCTTCGCCTTCATGGAAGGCCATTACCTCTGCCCCCTCATCGACGCCAAGAAAGGCGAGGTCTTCTTCGCCCTTTACCGTGCGGTTGACGGGACCGCGGTACGCATGGACGGTTTTTACGCCGTGAAGCCTGAAAAGATAAGGGATGCGATCCCTACCCCCTGTCTCTGTTTCGGGACGGGCGTGGGGCCGTGCAGGGAGGCCCTCGCCGGGATCGAGGGCTTGCAAACGGTGGACGGCCCTTCAAAGAGAATCTGCGGGGAGGCGCTTTTGGCCGCCGGGCTTGCCGCCTGCGATGCGGGCGGTCCGGCGGATGCAAAGCCGATCTACGGGCGAAGGTCGGAGGCAGAGATAAAGTTCAACATAGAAATCTCCTGACAACGCAGCGCGCAGACGGAGGGCGCGGTCTTATGCGGGTTTTCGACGAGGTCAACTTCTATCCCTGGCAGTCTTTTGAGGAAAATAACGCGAATTCGGTCTACATCGGGGGCGCGGTGCCTACCCTCATCGACCCCGGACACGCCCACCTGTTCAGCGGCGTCGCCTCCGCTATGGCCCGCGACGGCGTCGACCCGGCGCGTCTCAAGCTCATCCTGTTTACCCACGCCCATCCCGACCACGTGGAGGCGACCGATCTATTCGAGGAAAACGTGCTCCGGGCGATAGGCGCTAAGGAATACGCGTACATGAAGGATGAGGGCAAGGAGCTTTTCCTCGCGATGGGCGCCCAGCCGCCGGCAAGGCCGTTCAGGCTGCTTCTGAAAGAAGGGCCGCTCTTCCTCGGGGAGAAAGAGATCCTCGTGATCGAGACCCCCGGCCACTCGCCGGGCTCCATCTGCCTCTACATGAAGAAGGAAAAGGCCCTCATCGCGGGGGATACGATTTTTGCCCTGGGCGTCGGCAGGACGGACCTTCCGGGCGGCGATACGGGCCTCCTTCTCGCGAGCCTAAAAAAGCTTGCGAAGCTGGACATCGAATACCTGATCCCAGGCCACGGCGACATGGTGAAAGGGCGGAAGGCCGTGCAGAAGAAATTTCGAGATGATCCTTTCCGAATTCTTCTGAATACCCTGTGACAAGCAGCCTCATAAAGCAAGCGAATGCGCCGCGCCGGGGGGAGGCTCCATGCGGCTTATGCCGCTGGAGGGGGCGCTGAGCCCCAGTAACTGCCTATTGACAATACAGGGCCGGCGGCATAGTATGTATGGGTTCAACAGGCCGACAGTGAATACAAGGCTTCCAGGCGTCAAACATAGCGGCACGTCTGGACAAAACAGTAGTTCTTGCCCGCATCCGGGCGATTATCGTCTATGAAGACGGCTTGCGCTCAAGGGGCTCACGACGGCCTGCGCCTCGCACGTGGCGGAAATAAGGAGGACAGTGCGCGATGATACCTGAGGAATACGTTTGCGACCTGTGTGGCTATTTGTTCCTCCCCCTCAACGCGAAGAACGTCTTCTGCCCGAGCTGCGGGAGCAGCCAGGTAAGAAAGGAAATGGGCAGCAACGAGCTGTCGGACGAGGATGTCTACGTGGGCATCCTCAGCGGCAAGGAAAAGGCGAGCTTTCTCTTCTAGAAAAGACGCACGGCGCCCCCGTCGGCGCCTCTCCCTTTCTGTCGGTTGTCCTGTCTCCGCCGTATTCGAGGCCGCAAGCTGTAAGTGCGCCGTTTTTCACCCCGGTTGTAAATGGCTGCCCCGACGCCTTATACTATCTAAACAAAATACGATTCAAGGCTATCCGAAGGAGGAGAATGAGGCAGATGGAAGGCAAGAAGTATGAATGCAAAAAATGCGGCAAGGCCTTTTCAGATGAAGGAGAAGGACAAGACGCCGAAGTGCGTCCATTGCGGGAGCACGGAGGCCGTGCCCTGGCGGGAGAAGCCGGCCGCTTCATCGTGCGGGCCGCGCGGCCGCTTTACCTGAAGATAGCGAAAGGAATGGCGGCGCCATTCCCCGAACCGACGGATTGACAAGGAGGAGGCATGAGCAAGGCATTACCCTTGAACGACGGCGATTTTGCGAAGGAGGTCGAGGAGTCGACCCTTCCCGTCCTGGTCGATTTCTGGGCCACCTGGTGCGGACCCTGTCAGATGATGGGCCCGGTCCTCGACAACGTGGCCGACGAGTACGACGGCAGGGTCAAGGTAATGAAGCTCAACGTCGATGCAAACCCCTTGACTACATCGAAGTTCGGCGTCAGGGGCATACCTACGCTCATCCTTTTCAATAAAGGCGAGGTCGTGGACCGTGTTGTCGGGGCCGTCCCGAAGGGGACGGTGGACAGCCTCATAAAAAAGGTGCTTGGTTAGCCGGGCGCTCCGGCATATCGCCCGCCGTATATGGGCGGCTGAAGAAGCGAAAGATCGGGGATCGGACGGAAGCGGGCAAAGAAGGCGCGGGACGGCCTATTTCGGCGATTATGAGCGCCTTTGCCCTCTTGTCTTTCTCGCCCCTGGACGTGGACGCGGTCCTCG
The DNA here is from genome assembly GCA_963835595.1 of uncultured delta proteobacterium. Classification (GTDB taxonomy): domain Bacteria; phylum Desulfobacterota; class Syntrophorhabdia; order Syntrophorhabdales; family WCHB1-27; genus CAWEPK01. The sequence continues at coordinate 2,002,129 of CAWIGL010000002.1, forward strand.
TTGATGTAGTAAGTGACTACGTCCCCGGAGACCTTGTCGTTGCCTGAGAAGACGATCACGTCCCCTTTCAGGACGATCTCGCCCTTGTCGTTATAGAACAATGCCTCTTTGCAGGTCGCCGTCCTGTCGAGCTTCACGATCTTTACGTTCCCCTCTGCCTTGGCCCTTTCGATCTCGTTCGTCTCCTCGTTTACATAGGCAGTGAGCATATCGGAGAAAAGGTAGAGGTCGACCTGCTTGGCGATCACGTTGCCCTTGAAGACGATGATCTTGCCCTTTTCCAGCCCTTCCATCGAGTCGGCCACGACATCGACCGGCTTCTTTTCGGAGAAGAACCCCAGGGAGCCTTTTTTGTCCTCCGTTTTCTTCGACTGCTTCTTTTTCCCCGGTCGCCCCGGCGGCCTGCCGCCGCCAGTCGCTGCCGCCGCCTGCGCGGTCCCGGCCGCGCCTGCCTTCGCCCCGGCGCTTTCCGCCCCCGCCTGGGCAGGCGATGGGGCGGATGCCTTGGCGCCTTATCCGCCGCGCCTTGCGCCTGCCGCCGGCTGCGCCGGCGGCTCGACGGGCTTCAGATCGATCTGTCTCGGCGCCTTCTCTTCATATGAAGAAACGACGGTCGGCGCCGCCGGCTGGGCGGCCGCCGATTTGGCGGTCGCGGCAGCCTCGGCCGGCTTGACGGCCCGCGACCTGGAGGGTCTTTCGCTCCCGTTTTATGGTCCGCCCATAGAGTGCTCTTCGGGAATTCCTTCTTGAGCCTGTCGAGGTAGCTCTGTGCCTTTTCATCGTTCTGCAGCTCGTGGTAATCCTGGGCGAGGTAATAGAGCGCCTTGTCCTTGTCCTTGGCCTCGGGGTACTTGTTCGAGAAAATACTCGAAGCGGATGATCGAGGCGTTATACCTTTCCCACTTGTAGTAGAACTCGCCGACGAAGAACTCCCTTGCGGCCAGCTTCTGCGTCAATTGCTTCAGGTGCGCGTCTGCGTCCTTGGCGTAAGGGCTGGCGGGATAGCGGTTTTTCAGGAAGGTGAAGCGCTCGACCGCCTTGAATGTGTTCGACTGGTCGCGCTCTATGGAGGGAGACTGCTTCTCGTAGCATTCCGCGAGGCGCCTCAGGGCGTAAGCTGCGTTCTCGTCCTCCGGGTAGCTGTTGACGAAATCCTCGTAAGTTATGCCGCCGCCGAGGCGTATGCCTTTTTTGCGAAGCTGGAGTCTGCCTGCTTTATCTGCGCGACGAGCGCTATGGGGTCGAAGGGATAATTCTCCCGGACCTTGCGAAGCTCGATATGGCCTTGTCCCAGTCCTTCTTCTTCATGAACGCGATGCCTTGGACGTACAGGCTGCCGGGACTGTCAACCTTCTTGACTTCGTGCTTCTTTCCGCCGCAGGCAGCGACGGCGAAGCAAATGACGAATAGAATCAAAAGCCTGTTGCGCATCGGGTTTACTATAACAGAAACAAAAAATTTATGCTAACGTTAATATCTGGAGGCGGGAAGTCCCCGCCCCTGCTTATCAATAATCACGGCGGAAGGGATTTTAAAGGACGGGTCATGGAGGGGCTGCGGGAGCTGATCGCGGAAGGGTCTTGCCTGCTTCGGGATCGAGCGGGACGGCGGAGACCGTCGCGCGCCTCGCGTCTTACGTCTGCGAGCTTGAGCGATGGGGCCGGACGATGAACCTCATCGGCCCTAAAGAGGCCGGCCGGATCGTCACGGGGCTTGTCTACGACGCCTTTTTCATCCGCTCGCGCATACCGGACGACGGGTCGCTCCTCGACCTCGGCTCCGGGTCGGGGGTCGTCGCGGTCCCCCTGGCCGTGCTCGACCCGAAAAGAAGCATCTTCTCAATGGAGAAAACCCTGAAGAAGGTCCTCTTTCAGCGCCACGTGAAACGGCTGCTCGGCCTCGACAGGCTTCAGATCGTCCACAAGCGGGCGGAAGAGGCTGCGCCCCTCGGCGTCGACCTCCTCGTCGCAAAGGCCTTCGGTCCGGCGGCAGCCGTGCTCGATAAGGGGGGAAGGCATCTTGTCGCGGGCGGATTGGCCTTCCTCGTCAGGGGCAAGGGGGAAAAGCCTGCCGGGCGGCCGGGCTTTCTTCTGGAGCGGGCGGAAAGCTACAGCCTTCCCGGCTCAGCCGGGGCGTACCAACTCTTCGTTTACAAAAAGGTTCCATAGAAAGATTGTTTTGTGCTAATGTATGTTGTCTATGGGAAAGATCATAGCGATCGCTAACCAGAAGGGCGGTGTGGGGAAGACGACCACTGCGATCAACCTGGCGGCCTCGGTGGCCGTGGCCGAGCGCCGGACGCTGCTGGTGGACATGGACCCGCAATGCAACGCGACGAGCGGCGTAGGCGTCTCTTACGGGAAGGTGAAGGAGAACCTCTACCGTGCGGTGATAGGCGACGTGGCCATAGACCAGGTCATAGTCAAGACAGAGCTTCCGATGCTCGACCTCGCCCCCGGCCATCCCGACATGATCGGCGCGGAGATCGAGCTTTTGGAGATGGACGAGCGGGAGATGGTCCTCAAGAAGGCCATGGCAGGCGTAAGGGAGAGCTATCCTTATACCATTCATAGACTGCCCCCCTTCCCTGGGCCTCCTCACGGTAAACGCCCTGGCCGCCTCCGATTTTGTCCTGATACCCCTTCAGTGCGAGTACTACGCCCTCGAAGGGCTTGTCCTCCTGTTGAAAACGATCTCGGTCATCAAGAAGAGGCTCAACCCGGAGCTGGAGATCCTCGGCGTGCTCCTCACCATGTTCGACAAGCGGAACAACCTTTCATTCCGCGTCATGGAGGAGGCGCGCAAGCACCTGGGGAGCAAGGTCTTTCAGACGGTTATACCGAGGAACGTGCGGCTGAGCGAGGCCCCGAGCTACGGGAAGCCCGTGATCCTGTACGATGCGGCGTCGAAGGGCGCCGAGAGCTATCTGGAGCTGGCGGCCGAAATATCAGGCGACGGGGGCTAAATGCCTAAGAAAGACCCGCTCGGAAGGGGACTCTCGGCTATATTGAAGGACGTGGACGAAGGGAGCGCCCATTCCATCCCCGTGCAGCAAATACTGGTAAACCCCAACCAGCCAAGGCTGGAGATGAAAGAGGAATCGCTCCGGGAGCTCGCCGCCTCCATAGAGGAAAAAGGTCTTTTGCAGCCGATCCTCGTCAGAAGGAAGGAAGGCGTATACGAGATCATCGCAGGGGAGCGCCGCTTCCGCGCGGCGAAGATGGCGGGCCTGAAAGAGGTCCCAGCGATCATCAGGGAGGTAAACGACCGGGAAGCCCTGGAGCTTGCGATGATCGAGAACCTGCAAAGGGAGGACCTGAACCCCCTGGAGATAGCCAACGTCTACCGGCGGTTCGTCGAGGAATTCGGCTATACCCATGAAGAGCTTGCGAAAAAAATGGGGATCGAGAGAAGCTCCGTTTCGAACTACATCAGGCTGCTCAAGCTGCCTGCATGGATACAGGACCTGCTGGCGGCCGGCAAGCTGACCCAGGGCCACGGCAGGACGCTCATCACCCTTGAGAGCGAGCAGGAACAGAAAAGATACGTGAAGAGGGCGCTCGACGAAAACCTTTCGGTCAGGGAGTTGGAGAGGGTCAGGAAAACGACGCGGACGGCGCCCCCCTCGCCCTTCCTCCATGCGGAGGAGATGCTGCGGGAGGCGCTGAAGACGAAAGTGCAGGTGACGTTCAAGAAAGATAAAGGCAGAATTATCATCGAGTTCTATTCAAAAGAGGACCTCGAAAGATTGCTCGACTGCCTGGCTGTCGAAACTTAACAAAATTAGGTTGAAAATTCTCGTCCATCCGTGTTAATAATTTCACAACCACGTGGGGGATGGGGCACAGGGGGGGATAACCTATGATAAATCCCGATTACACGATTTTCATCCAGTTCTTTCAATTCCTCGTACTCCTTATTCTCCTCAATGTCTTCCTTTTCAGGCCCATCCTCGGCCATCTTGCCAGGAGGCGCTCCGCAATCAAGGCGCTCGCGCAGAAGGCCGAAGGGAAGAAAGGCGAGGCAGAAAGCCTCGGCAGGACCTACGAGGAGGGCCTGGAGGAAAGGAAGCTCCCGATACTCGCGGAGAAAGAGGCGGCCCTCAAGGGGGCACATGCCGCTTCGATGAAGGTCATAGAAGAGGCGAGGAAAAACCTTGCCGAAGAGCTCGCCAGGGTGAGGGATGCAGTGAAGACGGAAGGCCGGAAGACCTTGGACGCCCTCATCGGGGAGTCCGACCGCCTTGCCAGAGAGATTGCCGGCAAGATCACGGGAAGGAGCGCCTGATGGGACTCGGCAAGGACCTTCCCCTGTGGCTCCGGCTTTTCTTCCAGTTCATAAACTTCGGGATCCTCGTCTTCGTCCTGGTCTACTTCATCAGGAAGCCCCTGGGCGAGTACCTGCAAAGGCGAAGCCGGTCCGTCAGGGAGAAGATGGAAGAGGCGGAACGGCTCATAAAAGAGGCCGGTGAGGCCAAAAAGCTCTACGAGGAGCGGCTCGCGGGCCTTGGCGCAGAGATCGACGCCTTCCGTAAGTCTGTCCTGGAAGAGATGGAGAAAGAGAAAAAGAAGGTCCTCGATGAGGCCTCCGCCCTTGCCGCCCGCATAAGCGACCAGGCGCGCCTTGCCTACGAGCAGGAGATGCGGGAGACGATGGCCCGCGTCAGGTCGGAGGTCGCAGGAAGGACGATCGAGGCGGCAGAAAAGAAGGTGCGCGCGTCCTTCGGGAAGGACGACCACGACCGGATGGTCGAAGACTTCATCAAGAAGGTAAGGAGCGTCAATTGATACGCCAGTCGATAGCGAGGCGGTACGCCAAGGCCCTTTTTGCCGTGGGCGAAAAGGACGGCAGATACAGGGACTACCTGGAGCAGATGCGACACGTCCTCTCGGTAGCGGCATTCGACCCTAAGATCGAGAAGGCCCTTATGCTCCCTCTCATAGAGATGGAGAAGAGAAAGGAGCTTCTTTCGGCGCTGGTCGGCGCCATCGGCGCCGCGCCGCCCGTGGCCGCGATCATGGGCCTTCTTCTCGAAAAGCAAACGGATGAACTACCTGCCTCTCATATGCGGCTCTTACGGGGAGATGATCGACGATAAGGAAGGAAGGGCGAGAGGGGTATGCTATTCGGCCTACCCCGTCTCCGATGAGCGTAAGGCAAAGGATCGAGGCGGCTCTTGCGGACCGGGCTCGGCAAGAAGGTCGAGCTTAAGGTCGAGGAAGACAGGGGGCTCATCGGGGGCATCAAGGTGATCGTGGGCGGACTCAGGATCGACGGCAGCGTCAGGAGGCAGCTCGAGCTTCTGAGCGAACGGATGATGGAGGAGTAGACGATGGCAGTCAAGGCAGACGAGATAAGCAGGATCATAGAGCAGAAGATATCGGGCTTCGAGCGGGAGATCGACCTCCAGGAGACGGGGGCCGTCATCTCCGTCGGCGACGGCATCGCAAGGATATACGGTCTCGAGAACGCCGTCTCCGGGGAGCTGATCGAGTTCCCCCACAATGTCACAGGCATGGTCCTCAACCTTGAGGAAGACAACATAGGGGCCGTCATCTTCGGCGACTATACGGAGATCAAGGAAGGTGACCTCGTCAAGAGGACGAACAGGATCGCCCAGGTCCCTGTGGGCGAGGGCCTGGTCGGGCGGGTGGTCGATGCCCTGGGCAGCCCCCTTGACGGCAAAGGCCCCATCGAAGCCAACAGAGTACAGGAACGTCGAGCAGAGGGCGCCCGGCGTCGTCGTGAGGCAGCCCGTAAAGGAGCCCCTCCAGACGGGCATCAAGGCCATCGACGCGATGATCCCTATCGGCAGGGGGCAGCGCGAGCTGATAATCGGCGACAGGGGCACGGGCAAGACGGCCATCGTCATCGATACGATCATCAACCAGAAGGGGAAGGACGTCTTCTGCATCTATGTGGCCGTGGGCCAGAAGAGGTCTTCCGTCGCGAGGATCGTCGATGTCCTCACCGCTTACGGCGCAATGGAATATACAACGGTCGTCGCCGCGACGGCAAGCGATACCGCGCCTCTCCAGTACCTCGCCCCCTTCTCGGGCTGCTCGATGGGCGAGTACTTCAGGGACACGGGGCGCCACGCGATGATCGCTTACGACGACCTCTCGAAGCACGCAGTCGCCTACAGGCAGCTCTCATTGCTCCTGCGAAGACCGCCTGCCAGGGAGGCGTATCCGGGCGACATCTTCTACCTCCATTCGAGGCTCCTGGAGAGGGCGGCCAAATGGGACGACGCCCACGGCGGCGGCTCGCTGACCGCCCTGCCGATCATCGAGACCCAGGCGGGCGACGTCTCCGCCTATATACCGACGAACGTCATCTCCATTACCGACGGGCAGATATACCTTGAGCCCGAGCTTTTCTACGCCGGCAACAGGCCGGCCATCAACGTGGGCCTCTCCGTCTCGCGCGTCGGCGGCAACGCGCAGACGAAGGCGATGAAGCAGGTGGCGGGCCGCCTGAGGATCGACCTCGCCCAGTACAGGGAGATGGCCGCCTTCGCGAAGTTCGGCAGCGACCTGGACAAGTCCACGCAGGCCCTCCTCTCCAGGGGCGCGCGCCTCCAGGAGCTGCTGAAGCAGGGCCTCTATTCGCCGTACCCCGTAGAGAAGCAGGTGGTGCTCCTCTATGCGGGCACGAACGGCTACACGGACGTCTACCCGGAGGCGGTCATACCGCGCTACGAGGCGGAGATGCTCGCCTATATCGAGAAGGAGCACCCGGAGATACTTTCTGCCGTGAGGGAGAAGGAGGCGATCGACGAACAAATAGAAGCCGACCTGAACAAGGCCCTCGCCGCGTTCAAGGAGCGGTTCAAGGCGTGACATGGCGACGCTCCGCGACGTAAAAAGGAAGATCAACAGCATAAGGAGCACCCAGACGATCACGAGGACGATGCGGATGATCTCGGCCTCGAAGCTCCGGCGCGCCCAGGACGAGCTGGAGAAGGTGACCGCTTACGCCCTTGCGAGCGAAGGGCTTCTTTCGAGGCTCGCGAGCCGTATCCCGGAAGGCGCCCATCCCCTCATCGGCGGGCGCGAAGAGGTCAAAAAAGTGCTCCTCTTCCCCATCGCCTCCGACCGGGGCCTGTCCGGCGCCTTCAACCTGAACGTCGCCACCGCGGTCGAGCGCTTCGTCCTCGAGGAGAGGTCGCACTACGAAAAGATAGGCGTCTACCTCGTAGGCAGGAAGATCAGGGATTACCTGAGGCGCAGGAAGATCGGGACGGAGAAGGAATGGCTCGACCTGAAGACGGCCGGCGCCGATATCGCAGGCAAGATGGCCGAGGACTTAACGGACCTCTACCTCAAGGGCGAGTACGACAGGGTCTACCTTATCTATACGCATTTCCACTCGGCCATAAAGCAGGAAGTGAGGTTCGAGGAGTTCCTGCCCCTGAAAGCGGAAAAAACAGGGGACGAGCGCGGACTATCTCTACGAGCCGGACATGGAGACGATACTCGTCCGCTTCATCCCCCATTACGTGCTCACGAAGATCTACTTCGCCCTCGTCGAGTCGCAGACATCGGAGCACGCGTCGCGCATGGCGGCGATGGAGAACGCGACCAACAACTGCGGCGAGATGATCGACCATCTCACGCTCGTCTACAACAAGACGCGCCAGCAGAGCATCACCAACGAGATGATGGATATCGTGGGCGGCGCAGAGGCGCTGCAGAGCAGCTAAAGGAGGCAGCATGAACGAGGTTGCAGGGAAGGTCGTGCAGGTTATCGGGACGGTGGTCGATGTCCGTTTCCCGCCTGAGGCCCTTCCCCCGATATATGGGGCCGTTTACCTCACGAACCCGACGATCAGCGACAAGAAGGAGAACCTCGTCCTCGAGGTGGCCCAGCACATAGGGGACAGCACGGTCCGCTGCATCGCCATGGAGACGACCGACGGCCTGCGGCGCGGCCAGGAGGCGTCGTACAAGGGGACGCCCATCGTCGTGCCCGTCGGCAGGGAGGTGCTCGGCCGCGTGCTGAACGTCATAGGCGAGCCGGTCGACGGCAAAGGCCCGGTCGAGACGAAGGAGAAGTACTCCATCCATCGCGCAGCCCCGACGCTCGTCATGCAGAACACGAAGATCGAGCTCCTTGAGACGGGCGTCAAGGTCATCGACCTCCTGGAGCCGTACCCGAAAGGCGGCAAGGTGGGCCTCTTCGGCGGCGCGGGCGTAGGGAAGACGGTCGTCATCATGGAGATGATACACAACATAGCGATGCAGCACGGCGGCATCTCCGTCTTCGGCGGCGTGGGCGAGAGGACCCGCGAGGGGAACGACCTGTGGCTCGAGATGAAGGGCTCGGGCGTCATCGACAAAACGGCCCTCATATACGGCCAGATGACGGAGGTCCCCGGCGCGCGCGCCAGGATCGGCCTCACGGCGCTTACTGCGGCCGAGTACTTCCGCGACGAAGAGGGGCAGGACGTGCTGCTCTTTATAGACAATATATTCCGGTTTACCCAGGCGAACTCCGAGGTCTCCGCCCTCTTGGGCCGTATGCCTTCAGCAGTCGGCTACCAGCCGACCCTTGCGACGGACTTAGGCGAGCTTGAAGAGAGGATCACGTCTACGCTGCGCGGCTCCATCACCTCCGTGCAGGCCATCTACGTGCCTGCCGACGACCTTACCGACCCGGCCCCGGCCACGACGTTCGCCCACCTCGACGCCACGACCGTCCTTTCCCGGCAGATCGTCGAGCTTGGCATCTATCCGGCGGTCGATCCCCTCGATTCGACGAGCAGGATACTCGACCCCAAGGTAGTCGGCGACGAGCATTACGGGGTGGCGATGGGCGTGCAGCAGACCCTGCAGAAATACAAGGACCTCCAGGACATCATCGCCATCCTCGGCATGGACGAGCTGTCCGAGGAGGATAAGCTCGTCGTCTCCCGCGCGCGGAAGATCCAGAGGTTCCTCTCGCAGCCCTTCTTCGTCGCGGAGGCGTTCACAGGCTCGGCCGGCAAGTACGTGCCGATACCAGAGACGGTGAGGGGCTTCAAGGAGATCCTCGACGGCAAGCACGACGATTTGCCGGAGCAGGCGTTCTTTATGGTCGGCAACATCGACGAGGCCGTAGAGAAGGCCAAGAAGATGATGGGTGAGTGATGGAGAAGCTCCATCTTGAGATCATCACCCCGGAGAGGCCGCTTGTCCGCGAGGACGCAGACCTGGTAGAGGCGCCGGGTGCAGCCGGCGAGTTCGGCGTGCTTCCCGGCCACGTCGCCTTTCTCTCGACCCTCAACCACGGCGAGGTGCGCTTCTCGAACGAAGGCAGGACCCGCTTCATTGCAACGAGCGGCGGCTTTGCCGAGGTCAGGGAGAACAGTGTGCTGCTGCTTCTGGACACGGCCGAGTTCGGGGAGGAGATCGATCTGGCGCGGGCGCACAGGGCCAGGGAAAGGGCCGAGGCCGCCCTGCAGGGGCTGACCTTCGAGCAGGAGGAGTACGCGTTCCTCCGTGCAGCCCTCATGCGCGCCCTTACGAGGATTGCGACTGCGTCGAAGACCCAGGCATGAAGTTTTCGATAGACGATGGGCTTTTCGAGCTTTTCCCCGGCCTGCGCATCGGGTGCCTTATATGTCGCATCGATAACAGCAGGTACGGGAAAGACCTGCTCGAAGGGGCGCTTGAGGCTATACAGAAGGGTCTCGGCTACGAGAAGCCCCAGGACCACCCCCGCATCAGGGTGTGGCGCGAGGCGTTCGCTGCGTTGCGGGTCTCGCCGTCGAAGTACCAGAGCTCCGTCGAATCCCTCGTCAGGAGGGCCTTGAAGGGCGGTTTTTTTCCGAGGGTCAACCCCCTTGTCGATCTCTACAATGCGCTCTCCCTGGAGTTCCTCGTGCCTGTAGGCGGCCACGACCTTGGCGCCGTGGAGGGAGACCTGCGCCTGGGCTTCGCCTCCGGCACGGAGACGTTCACGCCTATAGAGGGCGGCGAGGAGGAGACGGCCGAAGAGGGGGAGGTGATTTACAGGGACGACAAGTCCGTGCTCACCCGCCGGTGGGTCTGGAGACAGTCGAACAAGGACAGGGTGACGGCCCGGACCAGGTGCGTGTTCATCCCCATAGACGTGCTCGACGCGCTGCCTCCAACCATGCCCGGTGAGGTCATGGACCGGTTCGACGACTATTTCCGGCAGAACGGCACCGGAGAGATCGTTTACGGCGATATGCTCTCAGCGCAGAAACGGTCCGTTGAATTTACTTTCTGAGGCGGACCAGCCGGCGCCTTATGCCATCCGGGGGGTTGCGCGGCGGCGAATATGGCCGCAGGTTTTCATATACGCGAAACGGTGAAAAATGGTTGACATACGCCGCTTTCCGGTAGTTATAATATGCATCGTTCCGAATCGAATAGGGTCTCCTGCATAAAAAACTTTGTAAGGAGGGGTTTTATGGGGTTTGCAAAAACATATAAGGTACTGCCCGCATTACTTGCCTTCTGTCTTACGGTCTTTCTCGGCGCCGCGCCCGTCTTTGCCGGCGAGGCCGACATCGTGCTGCCCGACCTGTCCAACATCGGCTTCAACGTGTTCGGCGGCACCCTGAACGGCATCCACATCATGTACTTCGGTCTCCTGATCTGCGTCCTCGGCCTGGTTTTCGGCCTCGTCCAGTCGAACCAGACGAAGAACCTGCCGGCCCACGCCTCGATGCTCAACGTTTCCGACATCATCTGGGAGACGTGCAAGTCCTACCTCGCCCAGCAGGGTAAATTCCTCGTCATCCTCTGGGTGCTCATTGCCATCTGCATGACCTACTACTTCGGCGGACTCCAGCGCGCTCCCTTTTTCAACATAGTCGTCATCCTCTTCTGCTCGGTCCTGGGCATCCTCGGCTCGTACGGCGTCGCCTGGTTCGGCATGAGGATCAATACCCGCGCAAATTCCAGGGCAGCCTTCGCGTCGCTCTACGGCCGGCCGGTCGATGTCGTCGCCATCCCGCTGCGCTCAGGCATGAGCGTCGGCCTCCTGCTCGTAAGCGTCGAGCTTTTCTTCATGATCTGCATCCTCGTCTTCCTTCCGAAGGAGATGGTCGGTGCCTCGTTCATAGGCTTCGCCATAGGCGAGTCGCTTGGCGCAAGCGCACTGCGCATCTGCGGCGGCATCTTCACCAAGATCGCAGACATCGGCTCCGACCTTATGAAGATCGTCTTCCACCTGCCGGAGGACGACCCGAAGAACCCAGGCGTCATCGCCGACTGCACTGGCGATAACGCGGGCGACAGCGTCGGGCCGACCGCGGACGGCTTCGAGACCTATGGGGTGACGGGCGTCGCCCTGATCGCCTTCCTCGCGCTGGCCCTGGCGCTCAACCCTGTCATGGCCGGGACGCTCATCATCTGGATCTTCGCGATGCGCATCCTGATGATACTCACCTCCCTCGTCTCATACTTCATTAACGCAGCCATCACCAAGGCCGCATACGGCGACAAGAAGAAGTTCAGCTTCGAGCAGCCCCTCACCAACCTCGTCTGGATTACGTCGGCCATCTCGATCATAGTGACCTTCTGCGCGACCTACTTGCTCCTCGGCAGCCTCCCCGACCCGAAATACGCGTCCCTCTGGTGGGCCCTTTCCATCATCATAAGCTGCGGCACCGTTGCAGGCGCCCTGATCCCGGAGTTTACCAAGGTCTTTACCAGCACGAGCTCGCGCCATGTGAAAGAGGTCGTCGCCAGCGCCCGCCAGGGCGGCGCATCGCTCGATATTCTGTCGGGTTTCGTCGCGGGCAATTTCTCCGCGTTCTGGGAAGGCCTCACGATCATCGTGCTCATGCTCATCGCCTACCTGGTCTCCACGAACGGGTCGATCCAGGCGCTGATGCCGAAGGAATTCGTCTTTGCCGCCCCCGTCTTCGCCTTCGGCCTCGTGGCCTTCGGCTTCCTCGGGATGGGTCCCGTCACGATCGCGGTAGACAGCTTCGGGCCGGTCTCGGACAACGCCCAGTCTGTCTATGAGCTGTCCCAGATCGAGAGCGTCCCCAACGTCAGGGAGGAGATAAAGAAGCAGTTCGGCTTCGAGCCGGATTTCGAGAACGGGAAGGACTATCTGGAGGAGGCGGACGGAGCGGGCAACACGTTCAAGGCGACGGCGAAACCAGTGCTGATCGGCACGGCAGTCGTCGGCGCGACGACGATGGTCTTCGGCATCATCATCCTGCTGGAGAGGATTTTCGGCGGGGCGGTGGCGAAGCTGTCGCTCGTGCAGCCCGAGATCGTCCTCGGCCTGCTCATGGGCGGCGCGGTTATCTACTGGTTCACCGGCGCGGCGACCCAGGCCGTCGTGACGGGCGCTTACAGGGCCGTCGTCTACATCAAGGAGAACATAAAGCTCGACAGCAAGACGGCCTCCATCAAGGACAGCAAAGAAGTCGTCAAGATATGCACCCAATACGCACAGAAGGGCATGATCAACATCTTCATCGTCATCTTCTTCATGGCCCTGGCGCTGTCGTTCTTCAACCCGTACTTCTTTATCGGCTACCTTATCGGCATCGCCTTCTTCGGCCTCTTCCAGGCAATCTTCATGGCCAACGCGGGCGGCGCATGGGACAACGCCAAGAAGATAGTCGAGGTTGACCTGAAAGAGAAGAATACGCCCCTCCACGAGGCGACGGTCGTGGGCGACACGGTGGGCGACCCCTTCAAGGACACCTCTTCCGTCTCGATGAACCCCGTCATCAAGTTCACCACGCTCTTCGGCCTGCTGGCGACGGAGATCGCGGTCACGATGCACTCGCAGACACTCAAGACGACGATAGCCTGCATCTTCTTCATCGTGGCCCTCGTTTTCATATACCGCTCCTTCTATAGTATGAGGATCGGCAAAGAGAGGATAGGCGAGGAAGGCGGAAAGTAAGAGCCGCGGCCGCGCCTGAAGGCATTTTCAAAACGACATGGAACAGCCCTTTCCCGGATATTCCGGGGAAGGGCCGTTTCCTTTACCGGCAGATTTTCAGCCGAGGATCTTCAAGGGCATCGCATCGAGCGTCAAAAGCGGAACGCGCATTGCGCGGGAGAGCCAAAGGTAGCTCGCATCGTAAGCGGTCAGCCCGGTTTTCATCGCCAGCGCGACCGCTTCCTTATGGTCTACGGCGACAACCTCCACGGGCAGTTTTGTCGCCATGTCGAAAGCCTCCAATATCTTCTCGCGCATTTCCGGATGCGCCCGCGCTTTCTTAACGCATATGCTTGCAAGCTCGAACCAGAGCAGGGCCGGCGCTACTATCCTGACGCCGCTCATGCGCCCGGCCATCTGTGGGCCTTCCGGCTCCCCGAAGACCAGGGCGCCGAGGGCGGAGGCGTCAACGACGACGGCCTGCATCCCGGTCCTCCCTGATGAAACGGGTAGATTCCGAAGGCGTCTCAAGACCCAGCTCCTTCAACCGCGCCGCCAATTCGACGGGCGTGAGGGTCTGTTCCCCGGCCACGCTTTCTTCGAGGATGGCAAGCAGCTCGCCCTGGAGGGAACGGTGGGTGCGGACCGCTCTGCGGCGAAGTTTTTCGGCAAGGTCGTCAGGCACGTTTTTTATGGACAGGCTTACGGGCATGGTTCTCCTTCCTGTGGTGTCATTATGGCTCTATTATAGAACCTATTGCACTCAAAAAGCAATAAGGCGATTAAGCGAAGGGAAAAGCCGGGGTGAGATTTGTTTTCGGAGAACCGGGGCCCTGCACCGTCCCGGAAGGGGGGTAACCCTTGCTGCATCGAAAAGATAGCCGGATTTGCTTTCCTCCGCTTTTCTAAAGAGGTATAATCAGAGGAATAAATGCGAGAGGTGCATATTGGCTAAGAGACGTGAGAATAAGGTTACCGAGGAGAAACTTCAGATCCCTCATAGGCAATTGGAGCAGCAAAGAGATCGGAGAGATCGCCTCGATGCTCGAAGCAGACGAAGCGTCCGTTGCCTATTGGGCTGCTCAATTGAGAAAATCGATGAAAAAGCAAGGGGTAAAAAAGGAAACGGTCAACAAGCTGCTACCGTCCAAGAGAAAGGTTCGGCCAAACGTCTATGATGTCGTTGTCTCCAAGCTCATCTCCGGCCAACCGGCCAAGAAGAAGAGAGCAAAAAGGGCAAAAAAAGGCAAAGAGTAGTACTGTATGCTCCCGACAGACCCATGAAAACCATCTCTTATGTTTTATGTCTTGCCGGTGTATGTCTGTCTCTACAGGGGTGCGTTTACCTGGCTGCCCCTGCAACCACAGCCGTTATCGGTAGCGCCGGACTGGTCATTAAGGGGGCAGAGCTACAGGGCCAAGTCAGAAGGGCGGATGCTCAGGAGGCTGTTGCTGTATCCTTTGAAAATACATGGGATGCCTCCATGGCAGCGCTGGTGAACCTCGATATCGAGGTCACGCTAAGAGAACGGACCACAGGGAGAAACGGAGGCTTAATCGAAGGGAAGGCCAAGGAAACGGATGTAAAAGTTGCGATCATCAGGCTTACGGAGAAGATAAGCGAAGTTGGTGTTTCGGCGACCCACCCCGGATGTCTATGGGCGAGTCACGATAAAGCCCTCGCAAAGCTCATAGCGGACAAAATCAAGGAAGAGAGCGCGAAAACAAGAGGATGATGAATACTCTGTCGGCCCTTTCCTTCTTGTAAATGCAGGACATAGTGCTTTGCCTATCCATCCTTGCAGGAATCCTTCCCGCCGGGTCGCACTCAAGTTTTTACGCCGAACCTGGGCAGAACATACCTGTTGAGCACGTACCAAGCAACCACGATGGCGATAACGACGATCAAGCCTCTCATTCATTTCTCCTTTTAGTCCCTGGCGCATAGTCTATAACTTTAACTCCCCTTCCTCAACACCCTATATGGAGACCCCCTACCTCGTTGCAGGGTGCAATTAACCCCTGAATCGATTTTCCGACCTTTATCGGGTAAACGGAATCCCAGAGAGGGTTCAGAGACAGATTTGGTTGACATAATATTTGCGTCAGTTATTGAATTATAAGGGAAAAATGGCGGAGGGAGTAGGATTTGAACCCACGGGGCGCGTAAACGCCCAACGGTTTTCAAGACCGCCGCTTTCGGCCGCTCAGCCATCCCTCCGTCTTTCCTATTCTACAGTCTGCCCGTTAAGTTTTCAAGAAGCCGCTTTCTGCCGCCGGGCCGCGCCGTCCGGGCAGGGCGGTCTGCCGGGGGCTTATTTTCAGATCCGAAGCTTATCGATGTCGATCGGGAGTTGCTCGACGATGCGCTCCTCCGGCTCGCCGCCGCCCGGCGTGACGGCAACGGTTACGGGAAAGACGCAGTCCTTTGAGTAAGAGGCCATGATATTCGCCGACGTGCGGACGGCGTCATCATTTGCCGGCCCGGCGAGGAGCGCAGACGGTCCTTTGAACGACACGGGCACGAGGAAGGTGTGGCCGGCCCGCGATAGGCTCCATATCTGGTCGTTCTCGGCCTGGTTCCGCCCCACGATCAGCTTTGTCTCATCCGAGAGGCGGAAGTGGCGGCCGGTCTTGAGCAGGGCCGCGTCGTACATCGTGCAGCCGGGGTTGAAGCGGAACAGGTCGCGGAGCCTGACGGCGAAGATGGGGTCCGTAAGCAGGCAGCCCCCGGCAGGGCAGCCGAACTCCTTCAGGTCGTACTCCCTGGCCAGCCTGAACTGCCCTTTTCGGGACCTGCCGGCAAAATCGAGAAGCCGCTGCCTGTCGATGACCCCTTCCCGCTCTGGGACGGTCGGGGGGAAGTGGAGGGCGGACAGGGGCCGCAGGATCAGGCCGGCCAGACCGCTCTCCCTTTCGATGAGGGCTATCGCCTCCCTGCGCTGGGACATCGGCCTCTGGCCGATCACCTCGCCCGTGACAAGGAAGCTCGCGTCGATCTCTTCCATGAACGCGCGCGCCGCTTTCAGCATGAAGATGCGGCAGTCGATGCAGGGGTTCATGTTGCGCCCGTATCCGTGGGGGGGCGATTGGACCATCCGCAGGTATTCGATGCCCTTAGTCTTGACGGCCACCTTCACGCCAAGCTCGTCCGCGCTGCGTACCGCCTGGGAGCCGCACCCCTTGCCGGCTTTTTGCGTGCAATTGCAGAAGGGAGACGTGAAATGGAGCGCGGTTACCTCGATTCCCTGGTCCTTTACGAGCTTTGTCGCAAGGACGCTGTCGAGTCCGCCGGACAGGAGAGAGACGGCTTTTCTGTTCATGATACCCCGATGATGGCTTACGCCCCGGTCTTTTTTTGGCGTCTTTCCCATAATTCTATTCGGTCCGGCAAGTCTCTGTCAAGGAGGTGCGCACCCGCGCCGGAGCCCGTGCGAACAGCGCACGGGCCGGCAGGGGCGCGTCCGGCATCCGAAAAGCAGGCTCGTTTTGGGAGGAGGGCCGGAGGTTGCCCCGACAGCTGTATCGGAAAAAGCCGTATCGAAAAAAAAGCTTGACCTGCGGCCTTATCCTGCACAATAATAGAACGGGTACATAATACCGCGTCGTCGAGGAATCGACCTTGCATTATTTTCCCATAGCGCTGCCGTTCCTTCTCCTTTTTGCCCTTTTTCTTATCTTCCTGGTTCTGCTGATCGAGGTCGGCATTCTCAGGTACGCCTACCAGCGGATAGGCGTCGGACAGCGCCACATGTTCGCGCTGCTGGTCCTCTCGTTCTTGGGCAGCTACGTGAACATCCCCATTTACGAGCTGCCTCCCCATAGCGTCCAATCCGACATGGTGATCCCTTTTGGAGGGATGAGCTATGTAGTGCCGCAGGTGACCGGCTGGCACGGCACCGTAGTGGCGATCAACTTGGGAGGCGCCATTATCCCCACCCTTCTTTCACTCTACCTTATGCGGAAGAACAGGATCTATTTACGCAGCCTTTTGGGGGTCGGCGTGGTCGTCCTGGTCGTCCACGCGCTGGCCTACCCGATAAAAGGCGTCGGCATAGCGGAGCCGGTGTTCGTGCCCCCCCTGATCTCCACGATGGTCGCCCTCCTGCTTTCGCGCCGTTATGCGCCACCCCTCGCCTACATCTCAGGCAGCCTCGGCACGCTTATCGGGGCCGACCTGCTGAACCTCGGCAAAATCCGGGGTCTCGGCGCCCCTGTCGCATCGATCGGCGGGGCGGGCACATTCGACGGCATATTTCTTACCGGCATCCTCTCCGTCCTTCTCGTCAGCCTCATGACGCCCAGGGAAAGGCCCATCGATTCGACGTGAGGGCTGGTCTCGTACTTGCGTGGCGTCTGTTGAAAAAGCGAAATGCGTACTACTCCCGGCGGCCGGACTCGCGCCTCTGGCGGAATCGCGTTGCGACCCGCCTGTGGACGGCGGGTGCCCCGCTATTATTGGCGCCCTGCTCGCCGTGTGGCCTCCGACGTACGTACAGTACGCCTCCGGCCAACACGCCTCACAGTGCATCCACATCTCATCGATTCCTGGAGGCGCTCCCCGGGCTCGCCAACGCACACTTTCATAGTAAGATGGAGTCTTCATACCCGTACTCTAGCTCACTGTAAGCCGAGGCCCGCCCCAAGCCGCAACCGCCGCAATCGTATAAAGCGCATCCATAAGGCGGCGGTAAGAGCAGGCTGTACTAAATCAATAGTTGGGATATAAAGACGGAGGGAAGAGGGAGGAGGTTTCGTAAGGTTACGAGCGGGTCACGGAAGAAAGGCGCTTATTCGGTCTATTTCCATTGTTCATGGCCGGGATAGCGCCGGCGATGACCTGGACTGCATACGATGCGATGCTTCGGGAGGCTTCCCGGCGGCAGCGGGAGAAGCTGGGCCAGGCATTGAGATCGATAAGGACGGTGCGGCCGTCGGGGGTGATCACCGCGTCGCCGCCGTAAACCTCCAGGCCTACCGCATCTGCCGCCAGCTTTGCTATCGAGCGCAAGTCGGCCAATCGGCCGGCCCCGTCGCCGTTCCCGGACGTGCCGAACCCCGCGAAGTAGCCGTTGCGTACGCCGTAAAACTTGACGACCTCTCCCTCGAGGTGGTCCTGGATGACGACCTTCGGGATGCGGTTGCTCCTGAAATAGTCGAGGGCCGCAGCGAACTCCGGCTCGGATGTTGCCTTTACAACGTCGCCCGGGCGTATGCGGTGGACGTCCCCGCGCTTGAGCCAGCAGTGGCGGAAAGAATGGGAGGCCGGCCTTCCCACTGCGTTCCCGTCTTCAAGGGAGACAATTACCCCCGGAGGCAACGGAAGGCCCGCTGTGTCGAGGACGCGCACGAGGGAAGTCCGCCGGCAGGCATATATGGCGGCAGGGGCATTGATGACGAGGACGCCTGCTTCACCCCATGCTTCGAGCACCGCAAGCGCCCGGCGTGACTGGGCCATCGTGAGCACGCAGCCGACTCCCGGCATTGGGGCGTCGAGGGCATCAGCGCTGACCGCGCGGGTGGCGTGGCCCAGGACCCGCAGCTCCGTCAGCGCCGCGTCCATGATCTGTTTATCGTCTTCAACCCTTCCCGGCGAAAAGATTTCTTCCCGGTAGATACCGAGCACGAGCAATCGAAGATACCTCCGTGCTTTTGAATCGTTTTCCCGAAAAACCGGTTGGCTTCAGCGCCATCCCTGGAACTAGCTTATTACGAGACAATTGCCAAAAAAGCGCCGCGGCATTCTGCCCCACGTGCGCCTTCTCGCAAGCCCTTGTATGCCCTGTACGGCCCGGTAGCAGTACCGTACAATCCATATTTTAACCCAATACATGGCCCGTTTCAATCAATATAACGCAATTGTCCCTGGATACGCCGTTCCCCCCGGGGCGGACGCCTTCGACGCCGTCCAGGTTTTTTGGAAAAATGGCGGAAATACTGTCCGTCCTGGATAGACACGACACGCCTTGCGGTTTGTTCTCCGGCTTTGTTACAGATCGACGAGCCTTTTGGCGTAGGAATCGTAATCGGGCGGCACCGGCTCATACGTCTCGTCCATCAGGGGGGACGACATGATGAAATCGGCGGTTGCCCGGTTGCAGCCTATCGGGACGTTGTAGAGAACGGCAATGCGCAGCAGGGCCTTGACGTCCACGTCGTGAGGATGAGGCTGCATCGGGTCCCAAAGGAATATGACCGCGTCGATCTTGCCTTCGACGATCATGGCGCCCAATTGCTGGTCGCCTCCGAGCGGCCCGGACTTCAACCGCTCAAGGTGATAGTCGAACTGGTTTTCTTCCAGCTTCTTTTGAATCACTCCCTCGATCAGCTTCCCCGTCGTCCCCGTGCAGACGAGTCTGTGCTTTACGAGCGACTTGTAGTTATATTCGAACCATTCGATCAGGTCCTTCTTGCGGTTGTCGTGTGCGACGAGCGCTATGGTCTTGATGTTCTCCATAATCATCTCCCCTTCGGCCGTCTATTTCCGGCGAGCCATTATACCATATGCATCCAAAGTTAAGAAAAGAAGGGGAAAGGGCTAAGAGTCCGTAAATTCCTGTCGGTATCCGTCCTGCATTAAAACTGTTGACGTTTTGCCGATATTAAATGTAATGTACAAACGAAGGGAAACGAAAACCCAAAAAAACGACGCGGGGTGGACCATGAAGAAGACGGCGCTTTCAGCCGCGATAGCTGTTGTCCTGATTGCTTGGCTTTTTTCCAACGTCTGTAGCGCCCAGCAGGAGAAGCCCTTCCCGACCAGGCAGATCACCTACACGATCTGTTTCGATCCCGGGGGACAGTCGGACAGGGTGGCGCGGATGCAGCAGCCGCATCTGAGCAAGCTGTTCAAGCAAAAAGTGATAATCGACTATAAGGTAGGCGGCGGAGGCGCGCTCGGATTGAAAGAGAGCTCGTCAGGGCCAAGCCTGACGGCTACAGCGTGGCCGGGTTCAATGTGCCGCACATTATTTTGCAGCCGATGCAGCAAGAGGTCGGCTACAAGACCGAGCAGATAATGCCCCTCGTTCTTTTCCAGAGGACGCCTCTCGCGCTGACGGTCCTCGATACGAGCAATATAAAGTCGCTCCGGGAGTTCATCGACCAGGCAAAGAAGAACCCCGGAAAGATGACGGTAGGCGGCTCCGGCACGTTTTCCGGCTACCACATGGCGGCCCTGCGCTTCGAGAAGATGACCGGGACAAAATTGACGTACGTGCCGTTTACGGGCACTGCGCCCCAGATGACGGCCTTTCTCGGCGGCCACATCGACGCCATTTTCGGCACTTCCGACGACCTGACGCGCTACAAAGACAAGGTGCGGGTCTTCGCGTTTGCCACGGACAAGCGGTTCTCCGAGTTCCCGGACGTGCCCACCTTCAAGGAGCTGAAGTACGATTTCATCGAGGTGGTGGACCGTGGGGTTGCCTGCCCGCCTAAGACGCCCGCATACATCATGAAAAAGCTCGAAGCCGTCTTCCTCGAGGTGTCGAAGCTTCCAGAGATACAGTCGCAGATGAAAAGGGACGGGTTCATCCCCATCTCGATGGGCAGCGAGGAAAGCAAGGCGTACATCGCAAGGATGACGCAGGTCTATAAGGAGCTTGTGGCCGGGCTGAAGAAGTGACGGACCGCCCATGAAAACCCAACGCTCGGCGGACATAAGCAGCGGGATATTCCTGGCGGTGTTGGGAATCGTCATCCTGGCCGCCTCGGCCGGGATCAGAGGCGGGCTGGAGGAGCGCCTGCCGCCCAGGACGCTCCCGTATACGATGGGTTTCTTCGTCCTTTTCGGCGGCGTCCTCCTGGCGATCAAGGCCTGGCGGTTCAAGGGCGAGAACCCGCCGATCAACTGGCCGGACAGGACGGGGGCCAGGCATGTCCTCGTAACGCTTGTCAGCCTCTCCGCCTACCTGGCCTTGATAGAACCCATCGGTATGCCCATAGCCACTGCGCTCTACATCTCTTTTTCGGTCTGGTACCTGCAAAAGGGGCGTTACAGGATCCTTTACGCGGCCATAACGGGCATATTGTCGGCGGCCGTTGTTTTCTTCCTGTTCATGCAGTTCCTGGAGCTTTCGTTTCCCGCCGGCATCTTGCAACGATAGGAGGGCGTCTTGCTTTTTTCCTGGGATTACCTGCTGCAAGGGTTCATAACGGCCTGCACCTGGCAGAACCTGCTCTGGGCCACCGTTGGCTGCCTGATAGGGACCCTCATCGGGGTACTGCCGGGGATCGGCCCTTCGTCCGGCATAGCCATCCTGCTGCCCCTGACGACGATCCTTCCCCCCACGTCGGCCATCATCATGATGGCTGCGATCTATTACGGGGCGATGTACGGAGGCTCCACAACGGCCATCGTCGTCAACATACCGGGAGAGGCGTCTTCCGTCCCCACCGCCCTCGACGGCTACGCAATGGCGAAACAGGGGCGGGCAGGTCCCGCCCTTGCCATATCCGCGATATCTTCTTTCTTCGCCGGGACCCTGAGCCTCGTGGGGCTCACTTTTTTTGCGCCTGTGCTCGCGAACTTTGCCCTCGCCTTCGGCCCGCCGGAATATTTCGCCCTGATGTTCATGGGCCTGAGCCTTATTATCAGTCTTTCCGGGAGGGCGCTGCTCAAAGGGGTCATCTCGATGGCCCTGGGGCTTACCGCCTCCCTGATCGGGCAGAACCCCCTTACGGGCGCTGCCCGCCTCACCTTCGGCTCCATCGACATGATGGCAGGGATCAATTTCATCAGCGTCATTATCGGCCTTTTCGCCATCAGCGAGATCATGATAAACGTCGAACATTCGATAAACCTCATGTACGACACGAAGACGCTCGACTGGATGCCCAAGTGGAGGGATATAAGGCGGTGCATCGGCGCGATGCTCCGCTCGACGGGCATAGGCTTCTTCCTCGGCCTCCTGCCGGGCTGCGCCCCGGCGGTGACTACCTTCGTGGCGTATGACGTCGAGAAGCGCGTGTCGAAACACCCGGAGGAGTTCGGAAAGGGCGCCATCGAGGGCGTCGCCGCCCCGGAGGGCGCGAACAACGCGACAACGAGCGGCGGCTTCGTCCCGCTCTTCGCCTTTGGCCTTCCCACGGGACCGGCCTTAGCCGTCCTTTTGGGCGGGCTCATGATGTACGGTCTTCAGCCCGGCCCCATGCTGTTCAAGCAAAACCCTCAGTTCGTATGGGCCGTGATCGCGAGCATGTACATAGGCAACATCATCCTCCTCGTGCTCAACCTCCCCCTAGTCGGCATGTGGGCGCGCATCGCGCTCATCCCCTTCCCCGTCCTCGGGCCCCTCATCATCCTCTTTTCAGTGATCGGCGCCTTCAGCATCCGGTTTATGCTATTCGACGTCTGGGTGGCGCTCATATTCGGCGTCATCGGATACGTGATGCGCAAATTGGGGTTCCCCATCGCGCCGATGGTCCTCGCCACGATCCTTGCCCCGATGCTGGAGACGTCGCTGCAGCAATCACTCCTCATTTCCCAGGGCTCTCCCCTGATTTTCTTCACCCGTCCCATCGCCGTCGTATTCATGGTCCTCGCCTTTCTTTCCATCGGCAGGGGCATATGGGTGCAGATAAAGACGCGCGCCCCGGAGATGGCGATGGAGGACGCTGAATCGTAAGTCTACGGGGAAACAGGGTGTTTTTGGTGCGGTTGATGTGAGAGCGCGTGGTCTTGGGAGGGAGCGGCCTTCTTCTTTTTCAGACGTCCGGGTAATGCTCCAGGTGCAGGCCTTTCTCCCTTTGCCGTTCGACGGGCACTCCGAAAACAGTGCGGGCCTTCCGTAGGGCGTCTTCTTCTATCTCGTTGTACCACAGCCTGAATTTCTCCGTCAGCGTCCTGCCGTAGTCGGTCAGCCGATAGCCCTTCCTGTAGCTTCCCGTCTTCTCGATCAGCTTGTAGCCGAGCACGGATTCCGTCTTCTTTATCTTCCCCCATGCGGCCCGGTACGACATACCAAGCTCGTCAGCGGCCTTCAGCAGAGAGCCGTGGTATTCGATGCGCTCCAGCAGCTCGGCGCGCCCCGGTCCGAAAAACATCCCTTCCTTCGTCTCCAGCCAGAGGTGAAGGTGCATAATGCAGCCTTGTTTAGTCAGCATCGGTACAACCTCCTCCGAAGGATCGCGACAAGGACATCATGATATCGGCTCAGGACAAAGTCAATAAAAAAAGCCGGCACTCCTCCCCCCCCCTGCCGGGCAAGGCTCGAAAGCACTGAAAACACCGACCACCCAGAGGCAGGGCTTCAAGCCGTTTTTCGCAAGCGAGCTATCGCGGACGTATTAAGCGAGCGGCGAAAGAACGGCGAAGCCCTGCCGAGATAGACGGCGAAACCCCATAGAAAGGCTGGCGGGTTGCGGGGCCTGCATGGGTTGAGCGGCCGGGCGGCTGTTATTGCGGAGGGGGGATCAGGGGGGTCCTTCGGAGGTCTTTTTGCTTAGAGGGCCTCTTCTCCGGCGCGGGCTCACCCGCCTTGCACGATCCTGTCGAGCCTTCGAGGCATTTCTTCCCGTCCGTCCACGTAGCGTCGCTCAGGTTGGCCCCGGAGAAATCGGCCGCAGCCACGTTCGCCCCGGACAAATCGGCCCCGGACAGGTCCGCGCCCTGAAATTTTGCCCCGATCAGCCGGCCGCCTGAAAGATTGGCCTTCGTCAGCCTGGCGTGCCACAGGTTCGCGTAAGAGAGGTCCGCCCCCGAAAGGTCCGCGCCGGACAGGTCTGCCCCCGAAAGGTTGCCGCTCGACAAATCGGCGCCTGCCATCTTTGCGCCCGCGATCTTTGCGTTGGTGAGCTTCACGTCGTTCATCACCCTGCCCGCCATATCGGCGGCCGTGAGGTCGCAGTCCTCGCACCTGTTCGTGTTCTTGACCTTTTCCAGGTCGGCCGGGTTGAACCCGTAGCACACGCCTGTTAAAAGAGACAAAATGAGAAGCGCTCTCCCTGCCCGCTCCGTCGTCATTCTCATCGACCCCCAAGTGAAGGCTGCAATAAAGGGCATCGCTTCCCGCCGTCCGGGACCTGCAATCTTACCTGTCACGTGCGCGCCTGTGCTGCCGGAACCTTTCCCTGAGTATATCAAATTTCTTCTTCTGGTCCTCATTGAGCTGGCTCCGTATCTCGGCGAAGCTCCCATCCACGATCCGCTCCGCCTCCGGCCGCGTCTGTAAATAATGCTCATGTAGCTTTTCTTCCGTCTGATAGACGATCTGCCTGATCGCCGCTTTCTGTTGCTCCGAGAGGTCCAGCTTTTTCGAAAAGACCCGCATAAGCCGCTCGGCCCTTGCCTTGCGGTCGGGGAAGGGGTGATACGTGCGCTTCAGGTAAAATTGGGCGCCCATCGACCCGATAAGGATGCCCAGGAGGAGCACCAGGGCCACACCGGCTACAGGCTTCCATTTCCTCATTGCGTCCCCCTATACCCCGAATACCTGGCTAAGAACGGCCTCTTCCGTGCTGTTCAGGAAAGATTGGAGCGGATCGGCCTGGGCAGCAGACCCGAGGGTGAGCAGAAGGGCGATCAGCACGACCGCGAGGAGGCAGGAAACAGGGGCAAGCCGCCATACCAGGTCCCCGAACGCCGGCAGGAACCGCTCCTGGCGGCCGGGTGCGTCCGCTTCCCGTATGCGCGCCATGACCCTGTCGCCCAATTGTCCGCGGGCTTGCGCGCCTTCCCTCGCCCTGTAGGCCTGCCTCAGTATTGCGTCCAGCTTCTGGTCGGGATCGAAAATATTCATCGATCGCTCCTTTTTCCGTTTTGATTGGTGAGCAGCCCCCGGAGCTTCCTCCGGGAGCGAAAGAGCCGCACCTTGACGTTCGCCGAGGTCCAGCCGAGAAGCGCAGCCGCCTCTTTTATCGAGCGGCCCTCCAGGTAGACGAGCTCCAGCGCCATCCTGTCCCCTGGCGAGAGCTTCGCCAGCGCGTAATCGAGTATCTCCCCGGCCTCCTTCTGGAGGCCTTTCTCGCGATACGATTCACTCGATGCGTCTGAAAGCGCCTCCTCCAGCCATGCCTGGTGCCGCTCGGTAAAGGCGCTCACGGGAAGCTCGGCGCATTTGTAGCGCTCCCTCCAGAAATCGTAACACGCCCTCACCGATATTACGGAGAGCCAGACCGGGAAGCTGCCGTTCTTGAAGGTCGGCAGCGACCGGTAGGCCCGGAAGAAGGCGTCCTGCACGGTGTCGTCGAGGTAGTCGAAGGGCACGTGCTTTCTCACGATCCCGACCACGAGGCCTCCATACCTCTCGACCAGGCTGCGAAAAGCGTTGACGTCGCCGTCGAGCACGCGGCGGACAACTTCTGCGTCTTCCTGGCGGGGAGCATCTTCCATAGACTCCGTATTATAACCTAACCCGAAGGAATCTTTAACATATAGTCGGCCGCACGTGCAGGAAGGTTACACGGAAAGGCCGGGACGCCCGGCGCGCGTCGGTGGCACACAACTTGCTCTTATGATCGTATATATCATTGCAGCAGGAGGTGCGGCTATGGGAAAGAAAAGCATGGTTTTCATGGTTGTGGCGCTCATCGGGATTTCCCTTCTTTTTCCAGCGAAGAGCCACGCGTGGCGCGGCTGGTACGGTCGCGGCTGGTACGGGCCGGGATTCTTTGCAGGCGGCCTCGTTGTCGGTGCGGCCCTGGCGCGGCCCTGGTACGCCCCTCCGCCTGTCTACGTCTATCCGCAGCCTGCGGTCGTCTATACGGCCCCTCCCCCCGTCTACGCGGCCCCGAGCCGGGGATACGCCTATCAGGCACCGATTGCCCCGCCCCCCGCAATGGCTCCGGCGCCTGCCCCGGAAGGCAAGGGCCAGTGGGTCGATGTGCCTGGTCAGACCGTGAACGGCCGATGGGTGCCCGACCATAAGGCGTGGGTGCCCGACGCGCAATAAAACGGGGGAAGGAGCAGGCCGCGCGGCCAATCTTGTCGAAACGCGCCTGTCTTCCTCGACCCTTTTGTCGATGCCTTAAGGCCGCGACATCGGCGCGCCGCAAGACGCGAGCCGGACGGCCGGACGCACGGGTCCTCTTCAACTTCATGAAAGATGGCGTTGAGAAGGGGGGAAGACGAAGCCCTGCGCCCACTCAACGGCCGGCAGGGCTTCGTCCGGAGGGAAACATCGAGGATGCATTTATTGCTCTGGCTCCCTCGCCTTGATGCGAAGGAGATGGGATTTCCGGCCTTTATTGTATTTATCGGATTCATGAGGGAAAACTTAAGGCCTCCCGTTCCTCGCCTCCCCCCGCCGCCGATTTCCCGCCAGGGCAAACACATTTGAACCTGAGCGTGGAAACGTGCGGGAGATACGCTCCCTTCACACGCCGGCACTACGCTCCCGATCAGCGTAAGGCTTCGCTTCGCTTGCTGCGAGACGGAGAGTAAGAGAGGGTACGAGCGACTCGCAGCACCGCCTTTTTCAAAGGCGGACGCTCAGGCTCCGCCAACGCTGATACGCGGTCGCTCCGTGATGCGTGTTTCAGGGACGTATCTCCCCTCCCTTAAGGTGAGATTTCCCAAATGCGCTTGCCCTGAGATTTCCCGGATGAAAAGCGCCCCTTCTTGTGGTAATCTGCTGAAAATGGACAGGATCACCCCTACCAGGTCCCAGGCGTTTGAGCTGCTGCGGGAGTACAACTCTAACGCAAGCCTTATCAGGCATGCCCTTGCGGTAGAGGCGGTCATGCTTCACTTTGCCGGCCTGCTCGGGGAGGCGGACAGGGAGAAGTGGGGCGTAATCGGCCTTGTTCACGACCTCGACTACGAGATGTACCCGGAGAGCCATTGCAGGAAGGTGCGGGAGATCCTCACCGAAAGGGGCTGGCCGGAGGATTACATACGGGGCGTGGAGAGCCACGGCTGGGGGCGTTGCTCGGACGTCGAGCCGGTGGAGAGAATGGAAAAGGTCCTTTACACGATAGACGAGCTGACAGGCTTGATATCCGCAGCCGCAATAGTCCGGCCGGGCAAAAGCATACTCGACCTCCCCGTAAAATCCGTCAGGAAGAAGTGGAAAGACAGGGCCTTCGCAGCCGGGGTCAACAGGGAGATCATCGAGGAGGGGGCAAAGTCCCTGGGTATGGACCTCGACGTAGTGATCGCGGAGACGATAAAGGGCATGCAGGCCGTAGCGGAAGAGATCGGCCTCAAGGGCGGGTTGTAAACGATATTCATGACCGGGCGTCCCCTCGCGGATGCTCCTTCGCTAAAACAGCCGGCAAAAACCAAAACACCCACGAAGATCGTCAACCGACGGCGCGAAGACCGCAGGCCCCGTCCCATTGAAGGGGACGGGGCCGAATCGGTTCCGTCAGAAAATAACTTTCAGGAAGAGGAATACCCCGAAGAAGAAACCGAAGAAGATCAGGTTGCAGACGAGCACCATTTCTCTGAACAGGCTCGGCCTGAACTCCTTGGGCAAGGTCTTCCTGTTGAGCCTGAGCGTCAGGACCGCAGATAAGGCCATCGTGAAGTTTGCGATATTGGCGCTGATGGCCAGGATGATGAGGGGGACCGCGAGGTTCATGTAGCTCACGCCCCAAATGGCGAAAAGGGCGAGAAGGACATAGTAGATCTTTCGGATGTCCGACTTTGCCCACTTCCTCACGCGGGGGGAGGCGAACCACAGCATGTCCGTCGACTGTCGCACCACGAGGTCCACGTTGCTGATGGCGGTTGAGTACAGGATCCAGAACCCGAAGAAGAGGGCGAGGAACCATCCGAAAGGGCCGAGCTGCTTGATGAGGCCGCTCGCGGACGATGCGGCGATGCCCCACTGTGGAAGCGCCTCGCCCGCCGGCAGCACGGCGACATAGAGGATGCCCGGAAGGAACATCCCCGCCATGGCCCCGAAATAGAAAACGCCCCATTGATCGATGTTCAGGAGCTTCCACCAGCCGCGCCATCTACTGATATTGGCATCCGTCGGCGGGGCTATCTTTCCGGACGCCGAGACATGCATCATTTTGCCGCCGATCAGGGCCGGGATGTAGCCGATCCTCCCCGCCATGCCGTAGCCCTTATCGCGGTACCAGTTGGTGATGGCATTGTTCCCGAAGCCGCCGTAGGCCGAATAACCGACGAGCGCCCCGAGGAGCAAAATGTCCACCCCCTTCGGCACGTAGCCGAACGTGAAGAACCCCCTGAAGCCGTCGAGCCAGACGCGGCCCGGGACTATGTAAAGGTCGAGCAGGAAGAGCCCGGCAAGCACTACGATCATCATGAGCCAGTTGGCCCATTCCAGTGTCCGCTCGGCGCTCTTTCCGAGGCAGATGATGACTGCGCACGAGATGAAGACTATGTAGCCCCAGAAGATGACGGTTCCCTTCATCGCGGCCCCGGGGATTATGCCCAGTTGAAAGGCGGCGATGGCCGTTGCCGCCCCGAGGGCCCATCCCGGGAGGCCCCGCTCGCAAAAACCGATGATCGTGAAGAACCAGCCCCAGAACGCCTTGCCCGGCTTGAGTCGCATGAAGCCAACCGTGATCGGCTCGCCGGTGTACATCGTGTAGCGTACCATCTCGAGGTTAAGGAATACCTGAAGGAGGGAGGAGACAGTAGTGATCCACAGGAGGGCAAGACCGTACTTTACGAACATCGAAGGCCCAATGAGCCATTCCCCCCCGCCGATGGTTCCTCCGAGCGCGATAACCGCCGGTCCCAGGATCGCAAAGAGCTTCCTAGGCGTCAGGTCGCGCAGAGGCTCAGGGAAATCGGCGACCTCGAACTCGGGCCCGCACCCTGCAGGCGCCGTAAACGCTTGCTTTTCCTTTTCAGCTACCAAATCACTCATTTTTTACCTCCTCACTTTTTCCGGGTTGCGCAAAATGCCCCCCGAGTCAATGCTCCCTTCACCTCCTTTCCTTTTTTTGCTTCGCCAATACACTCTCACACCGCAATTATCGAGGCCCCGGCCGTGAGCGACCACAGCGTGCGACGCCTGCGCCCGACCCGCTGCGTGCATACCCACGTTACTCATGAACGAAAAGGCCTTCGGCCCTGTGGACGTTGCCAGGTCGCACGTCTCTTCCGGTCGGCTTGTGAGCTTCTATACTATTGTAGGAGATGTAATATATTTGTCAACTCTTTTATACGGGGGAGCGTATAGCGGCGCATCGACCTCACGTTTTACGCCGTATTTACTTACAATAGGTCCTTACGGCCGGTGGCCGGCCGGATATGCCGCAATCCCACTCTGGCTTCTATTAAAACCAGCCGTGGCTTTGCCGTCCGCCGTCCGGTAAAAGCGGGAACGGGGCAGCCGCTCCCTCTCAATTTGCGGCGGACGCATCACCGGTCTTGCATCTTCCCTGCATCCCCGGTTTTCGATTGACTTGAGCACGCCATAATTGTTACGATTTGCGAGGAGGAGCCTTATGCGCATTGCGGTAGTCGGCGTCGGTTACGTGGGTCTCGTAAGCGGCGCATGTTTTGCGGAGACGGGGAACACCGTCGTCTGCATGGACGTCGATCAGGCAAAGGTGGAGCGCCTGCAAAGGGGCGAGATACCCATATACGAGCCGCACCTGGAAGAGATCGTCAAGAACAACCTGGGCGAGGGCAGGCTCCGGTTCACGGCCAGCATCGAGGAGGCCGTCGGCCACGGCCTTATCATATTCATAGCCGTCAACACGCCCCAGGACGAGGACGGCTCGGCCGACCTGCGCTACGTGCTCGGCGTTGCGGCAGACATCGGGAGGTGCATCGAGAAATACCGCGTGGTCGTCGTGAAGTCCACCGTGCCGGTGGGCACGTGCGAGAAGGTGAGGGACGTGATCGCAGCCGAGATCGCGAAGCGCGGGGTCGATGTGCCGTTCGACATCGCCTCCAACCCGGAATTCCTCAAGGAAGGCGTCGCCGTTGACGACTGCATGAAGCCTGAAAGGATCGTGATCGGCTCGCCGAACAGCAGGGTCGAGGAGATCCTCTCGGAGCTTTACGCCCCCTACGTGAGGACGGGCGCCCCCCTGCTCACGATGGACTTGCGGTCCTCCGAGATGACGAAGTATACGGCCAACGCGATGCTCGCCACGCGCATCTCCTTCATGAACGAGATCGCGAACGTCTGCGAGCGGGTGGGCGCGGACGTCATGAAGGTCATGAGGGGCATCGGCAGCGATTCGCGGATAGGGCCGAGGTTCCTCTTCCCGGGCGTCGGCTTCGGCGGCTCCTGCTTCCCGAAAGACATAAGGGCGCTGATAAAGACGTGCAGCGACTTCGACTACGACTTCTCGATACTGAAGCGGGTGATGGAGGTAAACGAGGCCCAGCGCTTCCACTTCCTCCAGAGGGTCAAGGCGTTCTACGGGGGGGACTTGAAAGGGAAAAAGCTCGCGGTGTGGGGGCTTGCCTTCAAGCCGAACACGGACGACATGCGCGAGGCGCCCGCCGTCCATATCATCAACGGTCTCACGGAAGGCGGGGCCGAGGTGCGCGCATACGACCCCAAGGCGATGGAATCCGCCTCGCGCATATTCGACAACGGCGCCCTTTCGTTCGGCAAGAGCCAGTACGACGTGCTCGAAGGGGCCGACGCCCTTATCCTTTTGACCGAATGGCTCTCTTTCAGGGAGCCGGACTTCGAGCGGATGAAATCCCTCATGAAGGCCCCGGTGATATTCGACGGACGGAACCAGTACAACCCCAGGACCTTGGCGAGGCTCGGCTTTACGTATGTCTGCATAGGCAGGCCCGACACGGTCGGGTTCCGGCCTGAGTAGAGGGAGCGGGAGCTTGTACGCCTACCGCACCTACCTGAGGCAGAAGCGCATCCTCGTGACGGGCGGCGCCGGCTTCATCGGCTCCCACCTCTGCGAGCGCCTCATCAAGGACAGGCATGAGGTCGTCTGCCTCGACAACTTCTTCACGGGCAGGAGGCAGAACATCGCCCACCTCCTCGACCGCAAGTCCTTCGAGCTTATAAGGCACGACGTCACGCAGCCGATTCTTCTGGAAGTCGATTGGATCTTCAACCTTGCCTGTCCCGCGAGCCCCATCCATTACCAGTACAACCCGGTCAAAACGATCAAGGTCAACGTCCTGGGCGCGCTCAACATGCTCGGCATGGCGAAGAGGGTGAGGGCGAGGATCATGCAGGCTTCGACGAGCGAGATTTACGGGGACCCGGAAGTCCATCCCCAGACGGAAGAATACTGGGGGAACGTTAACCCCGTCGGGAAAAGGAGCTGCTACGACGAGGGCAAAAGGGTCGCGGAGACCTTCTTTTTCGATTACCTGCGCCAGAACAGGGTGGACGTCAAGGTAGTGCGCATATTCAACACCTACGGGCCGAGGATGCGGCCCGACGACGGCCGCGTCATAAGTAATTTTATCGTCTCGGCCCTTACCGGCAGGGAGATCGCCATCTACGGCAGCGGCGAGCAGACGAGGTCGTTCTGCTACGTCGATGACCTGGTGGAGGGTATGATACGGATGATGGACTACGAGACGGGAGAAAGCCCCAGGGGGACGGACTATACGCGGCCGTACCTCTCAGGCTTCCCAGGTCCGGTCAACCTGGGCAACCCGGAAGAGACGCCCATCGGCGCGCTGGCGGAGAAGATCGTCCGCATGACCGGCTCGTCGTCGCCGATCGTCTACCAGAAGCTGCCCGAAGACGACCCGAGAAGACGGTGCCCCGATATCTCGAAGGCGAAGACCTATCTGGAATGGGCGCCAGAGGTGGGCCTTGCGGAGGGACTGAAGCATACCATCGATTATTTCAGGGACCTTCCCCCCGACTTTACCGATCCGGTATAATATACGATATGACAAGGCGCGAAGAGGAGCTCGCCGGCCAGGGATGGGAAAAGCGGTTCATGGCGGAAGAGCCCCGTTTGTCTGAGATGAAGGAGCTGTACGAATCGATAGGGTTCGACGTGCTCCTGGAGCCGCTGCCGCCCAGGGAGGAGCTTGCCGAGTGCGCGGAGGGCGGCTGCACCGCCTGCCTTGAGGTCGATCCTGAGAGATACCGGACGATCTACACGCGCCCGCGCGACGACCCTTCGGGCGGAAGACCTACTTGAAAAGGTCCTTCCAGGCCTTTCCCGCCTCCGTCCTGCCTTCCTTTTGCTGCCCCTCCTCCTTGAACCGGAAGTAGTCGCAGTAATTCGACCTGTCCTTCTCCTTGACCCTTTCCACCTGGGGCTCGAAGCACTCGTTCGCCCTGGTCTTGTCGTAGAAGGCGCAGTTCAGGCAGACGCGCAGGTCGGCGCCGCACGCCTCGCACTCGTCCTGCCTCGACACCTTTTCCCGGCTTACGGGCGCGCCGCACTTGTGGCACTTTTTCATAGTCTCTCCAGAAGGTCCCGCAAATCGCGTATCGCCCCGTTCGCGGCGGCCGAGGGGTCGTAGTGATAGGAGTCGATGCCGGCCAGGCGGGGGGCCTCGAAATCGAAGACGCGGTGGTCGCCCACGTGGGCGACCTCGGCGGGCGACACGTCGAGGGCCGCGCACATGCAGCGGTAGAACCCCTCTTCTTTCTTGACCATCCCGAAATCGCTCGTCGCCGATATCGTCCGGCTGAAATACCGGCCCAGCCCTGCGTGTGCCAGCTCTTTTTCGAGGAATACGCGGGCAGCGTTCGACGCAATGACGAGCCTGTACTTGAAGCCGAGCGCCTCGACGACCTCCGCTGCGTGCGGGAGGGGGCGGATGTAGTCGCAATAGCGGTCGAGCAGATCGGGGACGGAGACGGTCAGGTCGAACCGCTTGAGCCAGTAGCCGATATCGTACCACAGCAGATGGGACTCGCCGACCGAGTCGTAGGCTTTTTTCACCTCGGCCGCAGCGTCTGTTCTAGACATTCCGTGTCTTTCGGCATAAAGTTCTGGAATGCCCTCTAGCCAGACCATGTTGCCGTACAGCCCGTCCACGAGGGTGCCGTCGAGGTCGAAAGAGATGACCTTTTTCATGCGAGATTATACCATAGGGGCGGGGGCGCTACGTGAGCCGTCCTGCTGGCGACGCGGCTTTCATTGTGCTCCTGTCCTCATTTCGTCATGTCGATCACGATATCGCGGGTCCATTTTTTGTTTTGCAGATACCAGTCGACCGTCGCCTTCAGGCCTTCGGCGAGGGGGACAAGCGGCGTCCAGTCGAGGAGGCGCCTTGCCTTTGCGATGTCCGCCCAGGTCGCCGCCATGTCGGTCTTCTGGAAAGGCTCCCTCCGCACGGCCGCTTTCTTGCCCAGGTATTGCTCGATCAGGGCGATCGCCTCATTAAGCTCGTGGGGCGTGCTGTTGCCCAGGTTGATGACCTCGAAGCCTACGGGCTTGAGCGCCCTTACCGTGCCTTCCGCTATATCGGAGACGAACGTGAAATCACGGCTCTGCGAGCCGTCGCCGTAAAGGACAAGCTCGCTGCCTGCATCGACCCACTTGATGAACCGGAAGATGCTCATGTCCGGCCTGCCCGCCGGGCCGTAGACGGTGAAATACCTGACCACCGAGGCATCGATGCCGAACAGGTAATGGTACGTATAGAGCATCGCCTCCGCCGCCTTTTTCGACGCAGCATAAGGGGAAATGGGCGTATTGACAGGGAGGTCCTCGGAGAAGGGCATCTTCTGGCCTGCGTAGAGGGAAGACGTGGAGGCAAGGACGATCTTCCGCACCCCGTGCTTCCGCATCAGCTCAAGGAGGTTGAGCGTCCCGTTTGCGTTCGTGCTCATATAGACGAAGGGGTTCTCGATGCTGTAGCGCACCCCCGCCCTTGCCGCGAGGTTGACGACCGCGTCTATCCGGTTATTCTCGAATATGGCCCCCAGCGCCCGGATGTCCTCGATGTCTGCCCGATAGAAGGAGAAGCCGGTCCGTCCTTTCAGGTCTGCAAGCCTGTGCTCCTTCAGCCGCACGTCATAGTAGTCGTTCAGGTTATCGACGCCGACGACGCGCATCCCTTGCGAAAGTAGCCTCTTGCCCGTCTCCCATCCGATGAAACCGGCAGCCCCGGTCAGTAGTATCGTCTCGCCGCCCATCGCGCCGCCCCCCTGGGAATATCTGCGCTGCGAACCTTGTACGCCTTTCTGATTATGCTACAAACCCGCCGAGAATGCAAACGGCGCGGCAGGTCAAGGGCATTCACGCGGCCCTGCAGGGCAAACGCATTTTGGAAATCCCACACCAAGGGAGGGGAGATACGTCCCTGAAACACGCATCACGCAGCGACCGCTAATCAGCGTTGGCGAAGCTTAAGCGTCCGCCTTTTGAAAAAAGGCGGTGCTGCGAGTCGCTCGTACCCTCTCTTACTCTCCGTCTCGCAGCAAGCGAAGCGAAGCCTTACGCTGATCGGGAGCGTAGTGCCGGCGTGTGAAGGGAGCGTATCTCCCTCACTTTTCCACACTTAGGCTCAAAGGCGTTTGCCCTGCGCGGCCCTATCTTGAGTCCTTGAAATGGCCTATTCGATGATATATCCTTTTCCCATGGAAAGGGAGCAATCCCTCTATTTGAAGGTAGGAGACCAGGTTTTTCATAAGCAGTACAAGCGCTGGGGGACGGGCGTCGTGGTGGAGGAGAGAAGGTCGGAAGTGCCTGGCGGCTTCTGCTACGTGCGTATAAGCTTCGGCGACGGGAACGTCCGCGTTTTCGACAACAACTTCAAAAGCGAGCAATGCTGCTACTACGCAGGCATAAGAAAGATAGAGATGAAATAACGCGCCTAGCCGCGCGTCCGGCTAAAGGTCTCCCCACTCATGCTGCACGATGGAAAGCGCCGCCAGGGCGGCCGTCTCGCAGCGCAGCACCCTGCCCCCAAGACTCACCGGTATAAAGCCGTTTTTGACGGCTGTTTTGACCTCGTCATCGGTGAAGCCCCCTTCCGGGCCGCACGCGATGACCACCCTTTTGGCCCTTAAGTCCGGCGGCCGCTCCAGGAGGTTCTTGAGGCGCGTCGTCCGCTCCTTCTCGTAGAGGACGAGCTTGAGGCTGTTGCCTGCGGCCGGCCCGCAGACTACGTCTGCGAAGCCCCTGCACGGGGCGACGGGGGGCACGAGGCGCCTCCTGCACTGGTCGACGGCCCGCCGCGCCACTGCCTGCCAGCGGTGTGATTTATCCTGGCCGCGTGGAGCGCCCTCGATCATGCTCCTTTCCGATATGCACGGGAAGATGGCCTTGACGCCGAGCTCCGTCGCCTTTTGAATGATAAGCTCCATCCGCTCCCTTTTAGGGACCGCCTGGATGAGTACGATATCGAGGGGCGACTCGCTTGCGAAGGGCAGCTCCTCGAAAACGTGCACCTCTGCCTCTTCCCCGTCGATGCGGACGACCCTGCCCCTGTATTCGCCGCCTTCGCCCTCGACCGTGACGATGGCCCCCTTGCGCGTCCCGGAGAGGAGCGCAACGGGCACCAGCCTATCCGTCTCCATCGGCAGGGCGCCCCTTTCCTGAGAGCTTTTCTGCGATGTCGCTGAACTGCTTCTGTATGAACTTCTGGGGGAAATCCTCGTGCTCGAAATAACTGAGGGCGTTTTCCTCGAACTTATCGACGAGGAAGGCCTTGACTCCGGCAAGGTTCCTGCCCGGTACCCCCGGCTTCGTAATCTCCCGCAGGTATTCCGCCTCGGCGCCGAGCGCCTCCGTTGCGGTCTTGTAATGGGGGTGCGTCTCGAAGGGGCCGAGGTATTCCCTTTTCACGCCGACCCTGCACCGGATTATCAGCTTTACGGTCGAATAGTCGCCGTAGTAGCTCACCGTATCGTCGAGTATCTCCACCTTGAGGCCGTTCGCCAGATGCCAGGTCCTGATAAGCGTGGGCATCAGACCTCGCCTATCTGCCACTCTTCGTAGTGCGCAGATTCAAGCTCCGCTATGAAACGGGAGGGCCGCAGGATCACCGAGCCGACCTGCCTGTCGAAGACCATCAGGGGGTAGCATAGATAGAGCTGGTCCATGGCGCGGGTCGTCGCAACGTAAAAGAGCCGCCTTTCTTCCTCGGTCCCGCCCTCTTCCACGGCCTTGGGGTTGGGGAAGCGCCCTTCCGCGCACCAGATCAGGAAGACCGCCCTCCATTCGAGCCCCTTCGCCTGGTGGATGGTGCTCAGGATGACCTTTTCGTCTTCCGTGGCCCCAGACACCACCTCTTCCCCGCTTATCCCGCTCATAAGGCTAAGCTCGGAGAGGAAGTTGACGAGCGAATCGTAATCGCTCGAAAAGTTGATAAGCTGGTTTATGTCCTCCAGCCGGTTCTCGTGGTTCGGATACGTATATTTCAGGTAATCGATGTACCCGTGGCTCAGTACGGCGGAGAGCATGTCGGCCAGGGCATCGTGCCTGGCAAGCCCCTCCAGCTCTCCGAAGAGCTTCGACAGCCTCTCCAAAGCCTCCGGCTGCACGGCCTTGAAATGCTTCCCTATCTCCTTGGTGACGAAAAGCTGCACGGGGTCGTCGAAGGTTTTCAGGTAATCGTAGATGTGGTCTGCCGTCTTCTTCCCTATGCGGGGGAACATCTTGAGTATCCTCTTCCAGGATATCTCGTCGCCTGGGTTGACCATCACCCGTAGGAAGGCCACCACGTCCTTGATGTGCGCCTGCTCGAAGAACCGCAGCCCGCTCCTGATCTCGAAGGGGATGTCCCGCCGGGTCAGCTCCATCTGCAATTCCATCGAATGGTAGTGGGCGCGGTAGAGGACCGCGATCTCGTTCAGGGGGACGCCTTCGTCGCGCAGCTCAAGTATACGCTGGGCGACGAATTCCGCCTGCTGGATCACGTCGCGGAGCGACGTCACCACCGGCGCGCCCCCGCTCGTCTTGACCGCCCTCAGGTTCTTCTCGAACTGCTCCGTGTTATGGGAGATGGAGTGGTTTGCCAGATCGAGGATCTCCGGCGTGCTCCTGTAGTTCGTCTCCAGCCTGTATACCTTCGCCTCCGGGTATCGCCTGGGGAAATCGAGGATGTTGCGGAAATTGGCCCCCCTGAAGGAGTAGACCGACTGGGCGTCGTCGCCGACTACGGTGACGTTCCTGTTTATCAGGCCCATGAAATCGACGATCTCCGCCTGGATCCTGTTCGTGTCCTGGTACTCGTCAACGAGGATGTGGGAGAAGACGGAGGCATAGTATTTCCTCAAGGCCTCGTCAGAAGCGAGCATGGCGTGCCAGTACAGGAGGAGGTCGTCGAAATCCATGGAGTTCGACGCCTTTTTCTTCTCCGCGTACTTCCTCCTGACCGCGTCGATCTCGTCGAGGATGTCTATAAAATAGGGGAACCTCGCGTTGACCGATTTTTCGAGGCCCTCCATCGTGTTGACGGAGTAGCTGAATATCTCCTTCAGCACATTACCCTTCGGGAACCGCCTCTCCTTCGTGTCAATCCCCGCTTCCTTCGTCGCAAGCTCTACCATGTCCTTCGCGTCCTCGTTGTCGAGGATGGCGAAGTTCGGCTTGAAGTCGATCCTGCGGCTGTTCTGCCGGAGGATCAGGTTGCCGACGTGGTGGAACGTGCCGCCCCATATGTAGCGGGTATCCATCTTTATGAGGTGCTCCACGCGGTGGAGCATCTCCCTGGCGGCCTTGTTGGTAAAAGTAAGCAGGAGGATGGCGTTCGGCGGGACGCCCTTTTCGAGCAGCCGGGCGACCCTGTACGTGACGACCCTGGTCTTCCCGCTCCCCGCCCCGGCGATGACGAGGATGGGGCCGTCGGGAGCGGCGACTATGGCAAGCTGCTCCGGGTTCAGCTCGTTTTCATAATCGAGGAGCGGTTTGCGGGGCGAGATGTCACGGTGCAGGGTATACTTTTTCACCGCAAAAAGTATCGCCCAGGATGGTGAGCGTGTCAAGCGGTGTGGGAGAGTTGGGGGCCGGGCTCTTTGCCCCGCGGTCTATACAACAGCTAACCGCGGGGTAATGCGTTACGCGCCTTACTTCGTCGTCGTGTTCGGCGCGAGTCCTCACTTGCCACCCGCGCCTAGCAAGCTCTGAGCGCGGGTACCCGGCCTATTATTTTATATGCTCCGGCTCGCACTCTCCGCGACCTGGCCAAAACCGTAAAACTTGGTTTGCCGGGCACCCCCGAGCAGCCACCGATGTTGCACCGCAGCCACCTGCGGCCGGGGGTGGTAAGCATCGAAAATAGCCTCGGCCCCTCGGCAGGCAGCGTGTTGAAAAAAAGGAATGCAACCCGGCTTCGGAGCCGCGTGTGAAATTGTGTCGAACTTACCGCACTTTCACCCTCACCGTCCCCGCCAGGCCTTTTTTCAGGTCGACGGCCAGGGCGTTCACCTCCTGGCCGGGGGGCAGCATCCCTACCAACTGGGCGAGGCTCGTTGCGTTCGCCACGGTCTGGCCGTTCAGCTTGACAATGATGTCTCCTTTCTCGAAGCCTGCCTTCGCCAGCGGGCCCTTGGGCTCGACGGAGACGACCGCAACGCCCGCCTTCTCGTCCAGCCCGATCTTTTCCGCTTCCTGATCGGTCACGTCGCGGAATGTGCCCCCTAGCCGCTCGTCCACCGACGTGGCCAGCATCTTGTCCGCGTCCTTCATATCGCCCAGGGTCAACGTGAAGTCCTGCCGCTTGCCGTTTCTCAGCACGGTCAGTTTAACGCGGCTGCCGATGGGCGTCATGACAACGGCATTCTGGAGCGCCCCCGCGTCGCTCACGGGCTTGCCCTGGTAGGAGACGACGAGGTCGTCCTTCACGATCCCTGCCCTGTCCGCCGGTCCCCCCTTAAGGGTGGAGACGACCAGCGCCCCCTTCGGGGCCTCCATGCCGAGGGACCTGGCCTTCGCCGGAGGAACGTCCTGGACGGTCACGCCCATCCAGGCCCGCTCCACCTTTCCGTGGGCTATAAGCTCGTTCCCTATGTGGACCGCTATGTTGCTCGGCACGGCGAAGCCTATCCCCTCCGAGCCGCCCGATTCCGTCGCTATGGCGCTGTTGACGCCGATTACCTCGCCCTTCAGGTTGAGCAAAGGCCCGCCGCTGTTTCCGGGGTTTATCGGCGCGTCCGTCTGGAGGAAGTCCTGATAGCTCGTCGGGTCGATTATGCCCCGCCTGTGCTTTGCGCTTATAATGCCCTGCGTCACCGTCTGGTCGAGGCCCCTCGGATGGCCGATGGCGACGACCCACTCCCCCACCTCCAGCTTGTCCGAGTCGCCGAAGGCCACCCTGGGCAGCGGTTCTTTGGCATCGATCTTTATGACTGCAAGGTCGGTTTTCGGGTCCCCGCCGACGAGCCTTGCCGGATACCTGTTGCCGTCCGACAACTGGATCTCCAGCTTCGTGGCGCCGCCGGCTACGTGGTAGCTCGTGAGTATGTGGCCTTTGGCGTCCATCAACATGCCGGAGGCCAGGCCCCTCAGCTCTTCATGCTGTTTTTCGGCATCCTGCGATTGCCGAAAAAGCGCCGCAGTAAGGGGTCCTTTTCGAAAGGCAGCAGGGGGTTGGCGACCTCTTTGCGCTCGGTAACCTCTATATGGACCACGGCCGGGATGTTCTTCTTCGCCACCTCGACTATCGCAGTTGACAGGTCAACGGCATAGAGGCGGCTGCCCGCCGCAGCGGCCAGGAAAAAAAGCGCGGCCGCGACAAGGGCCATCTTGAGCGACTGCCTGGAGAACGGATAACGCATGTGCATGGCGCACCCCTTTTTTGGCTTTGATGCATCACTTGCCCGTTGCCTGCCGGAACAGGGCCTTTTCACGGAACGGCCGGACGATCGCAACCCCGGCAAGATACAGAGTACTTTGTATTTATTAATACGGGGACAGGCGAGCGTCAAGGGAGAATTCTTGTTGTGCGCCCCGGCGGGAAGTGGTAGCTTTACCGGAGGGGAGGAGGAGAAATGAGCGCAAAGCTGAGAAGCAAGGACATCAGCCCGGAAGTCCCGCAGTATTACATGCGCAGGGCGTTCTTAAGGTCGGTCGGGGCGACCGACGAAGACCTGGAGAAGCCCCTGGTCGACGGCGGGCGGATAGCAGTCATCCGCGACGGCGACATTATCGACATCGACATAGCCGCGAGGTCCCTCAACGTGGAGGTGAGCGCCGATGAGATAAAAGAGCGCCTCGCCGCGTGGACGCCGCCGCCCCCCAAGGTGACGAAGGGCTACCTCGCCCATTTCGCCAAACATGCGACCAGCGCGGACAAGGGCGCCTATCTGGAATAGGGCCGGGAAGAACGGTTCTTTGAAGCCGCTCAGGACGGAAGTTATTTTGGGAACGATAAAGATCAAAGGAGTCTGACATGAAGAAACTGGTTGTCACTGTAGTGCTCGCGGCAGGGCTTTCCATCCTGTTCTTCGCCTCCGGTGCACTTGCGGCCAATACGATAAAGGTAGGCATCGTGGACAGCTATTCGGGCGGCGCGGCCGCTTTCGGCCTCGACCTCCTCGACGGATTCAAGATGGCCGTGGCAGAGATCAACGCGAAGGGAGGGGTCCTCGGCAAGAAGATCGAGTATGTCACCAGGGACGAGAAGTTCCAGCCGGCCGTCGCCCTGTCCATGGCCAAAGAGCTCGTCATGAAGGAGCATGTGGACCTCCTCATGGGGACGATCAGCAGCGCCTCCGCGCTCGCCATATCGCAGTTCGCGAAAACGGAGAAGCTGCCGTTTTTGTGCACCTATTCCAAGAGCGAGAAGATATCCGGCGAGCTCGGCCACAGGTACGTCTTCCACATGGCGGAGAACACGGCTATGGCAGGCAGGGCTGCGGCAGCGGTCCTTGCGAAGAAGCCGTACATACGGTACTGGATAGCGGGCGACGATTTCGAGTACGGCCATGCGATCTGCGAGGCGACCTGGAACCGCCTGAAGGTGCTGAAGCCCCAGGTGCAGCTTATCGGGCAGACCTGGTGGAAGGTTGGCGAGTCGGACTTCGTCCCCTACATAACGCAGATCCTTGCGGCCAAGCCCGACTTCATCATCATGGGCTCCGCAGGCGCGTCGGTGATCGCCTTCCAGAAGGCGGCCAAGGCGACGGGCATGAGCGCCAAGGTCCCCTTCTACCAGCACACGGCCATCGAGTTCACGGTGCTCTCCAGCCTGGGCCTCGAATGTCCTGAAGGCGCCATAGGGACGGCGAACTACCTGTTCTATTATCCGAAGACCGCAGACAACAAGGCCTTCGTGGACGCATTCTGGAAGGTCTACAAAAGGTATCCTGCGCAGCCGGCCTTCTACGGCTACAACGTCGCGTACTTCATCGCGAAGGCTTACCAGAAGGCGGGGCGCGTAGACACGGAGAAGTTTATCGACGCCCTGGAGGGCATGACCCTGGAGAAGACGGCCATAGGGAGCCTCGAGGTGCGCAAGTGCGACCATCAGCTTTTGCTGCCGACCTTCTACGGCGTGACGAAAAAGGTGCCGGAGTATAAGAATTTTCTCATCGGGACGGACATCCTGACCGTCTCGCCGAAAGACGGCGCGCCCACCTGCGAGGAGGTCGCCGCCGCGCGGGCAAGGGCGGGCAAGTAGAAGAAAGGGGCTTTA
Organism: uncultured delta proteobacterium; assembly: GCA_963835595.1. Classification (GTDB taxonomy): domain Bacteria; phylum Desulfobacterota; class Syntrophorhabdia; order Syntrophorhabdales; family WCHB1-27; genus CAWEPK01. Next base: position 2,043,413 of record CAWIGL010000002.1, read on the forward strand.
CGGGCAAGCGAAAGCAGCGGCGATACCGTCATCACGCAAGCGCTTGCCTGTAAATCTCTTTCAGCACGAGGTACTGATCGGCCATGTCCCGGATCATCCGGGCGTCGTCTTCGCCGAGGGAGCGGACGACCCTGGCCGGCGTCCCTAATACGAGTGACCTGGCCGGGACGACGGTCCTCGGCGCCACGACGGCGCCTGCCGCGACGATCGATTCTTCGCCTATCTCCGCCCCGTCCAGGACGATTGCCCCGATGCCGATGAGCGCACCTTTCTTTATATGGCAGCCGTGGGCTACGACGCGGTGGCCGAGGACTATATCGTCTTCCAAAATTAAGGGATATCTGTCTTTTACAACGTGGAGGATGCAGGCGTCCTGGATGTTGCAGTTCGCCCCGATGCGGATGTAATTCGTATCACCGCGAACGACGCTCTGAAACCATATGTTCGCCCCCGCCCCTACCTCGACGTCGCCTGCGACTAGAGCGCTTTCAGCAACAAATGCCTTAGGGCCTATGCGCGGTCTCTTGCCGTTGATCTCTACAATCATGCCTGTCCCCTTCCCGTTATTTATCGAATGGGCGCATAGCGCGTCTTCCGTCGTGTACTGCAAATTGCCTGGCTCTTGAAGACCTTATTGCAAAAGATGCACCGCATCTCCTCCGGTTCGGCGATGTAGCGAAGCTCTTTGCCGCAAAAGATGCGTCCGCTTTTGTGCTCCTCTATTGCCTTCATAGCTTTTAACCCTCATCCTTCAGGGAGTCGGGCAGCGTCTCAACGTATGCTTTGATCTCGTCACGGACGCGCCGGTAATGGCCCATAGCCTCCTCGTCGTCTCTCGCACCCGCAGCGAGGCGGGGCGGGTCGTCAAAACCGTGATGGACGATGGCCGTCTTCGCGGGAAAAAAAGGACACGTCCCCTGTGCATCATCGCAAAGGGTAATGACATAATCGAACTCCATATCCCTCAGTTCCCAGACGGATTTCGAGCGCTGTCGAGAAATATCGATGCCTGCTTCCGCCATGACCCTCACGGCGCGGGGATCAACGTCCCTCGGCTCCGTTCCCGCTGAATAGGCTTCAATGGCCTCCCCTCTAAGGTGTCTCGCCCATCCTTCAGCCATCTGGCTCCGGCATGAATTACCCGTGCATAGGAACAGCACTTTTAACTTGGCATCAAGGTTCATAAAGCCTCTCCTGCTATAACCCGCAAGCCTTCATCCTGCAACGACCGCGACCGCTCTTGACATATTTCCGCTTCCGCGATATTCATATATATGTGCATAAACGATTATACACATAAAAGGGGGCTTTTGCAATGGAGCAGTTAGCCCAACTCTATAAAGCGCTCTCGGAAGAGACGCGCATCCGTATAATGATGCTGCTCACCCAAGGCGGGCTCTGCGTGTGCGACATCCAGGCGGTGCTCGACGAACCGCAGTCGAAAATATCCCGACACCTTGCTTACCTGAAGCATTCCGGGCTGGTCGACAGCAGACGCGTCGGCGTCTGGATGCACTATCTCATAAAAGACACCGCAGACAAGACGTGTAAGGCCCAGCTCACCTTTATGGAAGAGCATCTGTCGAAGCTCCCGCAATTCGACGCCGACAGGAAGAAGCTCCGGGAGTTTCAAAAGCGGAAAGGCTGCGACGCCCGTTGACGCTATTACCGGCTCAGGCCTTGTGCATCGTCAGGGTGAGGATATTCCGGTCTCCCTCGCGCACGTAGCTTACCTCGTCCGTCATCCGGCGCATCAGAAAAACCCCCAGCCCCTTGGTTTCCAGGATTTCGAGGGGGCCATCGATGACGGGCGCCGACGCGGAAAGCGGATCGAACGGTATGCCCCTGTCGATCAGCTCGACCGAAAAAGAATGGTCGTCATCTTTTATCCGAACGGTATAGGCCCTCTCATCGTGGTAAGCATAGCTCATGGAGTTTACCGCAGCCTCCTCGAAATAGGCATGAGCGCATATGTTGGAGACCGCCTCCTCGATGGCAAGCTCGAGACGGGAGCTCTCGATTCGAAGCGAGGCCCGCTTTGACAGCCCATGTTTTCAGGAAATCGAGCACCTCGGGAATCCGGGCCATATTCAGGTCCCATGTTTTTTCTGCCGAATAGTCCGCCTTTTCGTAGGCAACGACGGCCCTCATCTTCCTGATATCGATCCTTATCACAATGGAGACGATAAAGGCGATCACGAATAGACCGAGGAAGATTGTCAGGACACCCGAATAGCTGCCCGACATCTGCCGCACCCATGCGACCAGGATCGGACCGGCGAGACCGGCCGCCGCCCAGGCGGTCAGGGTGTAACCGTGGATCGCGCCCAGCTGCTTCGTTCCGAAGATATCGGCAATGTAGGCGGGAATGCAGGAAAACCCTCCCCCGTAGCAAGTCATGATGAGAAAGATCAGCACCTGGAAGGCCAACGGGGCAGGCGTCTTCATGAGCAGGAAGAACATGACGATCTCGAAAAGGAAGAACAGCGTGTACGTATTCGGCCTTCCTATGTAGTCCGAGACAAAAGCCCATGCTATGCGCCCGCCGCCGTTGAACAGTCCCATGATGCCGACCATCGTGGCGGCCTGCAGGGCAGTCATGCCGACGGATTCCTGCGCCATCGACGATGCGACGGAGATTATGGCGATGCCGCACGTTACGTTGACGAAAAGCATCAGCCACAGCCAGTAAAACCTGCGCGTTTTCACCGCCTCGGCGGCGAGCAATTGGGCAAGGTCGGGTCTCGGTTTCCTCAGTCCTGAAACCTCGCTTGCCTTCCAGCCTTCAGGCGCCCATCCGGCCGGGGGAGGAGCGAGGTACTGCGAGGATGCGAACATGATGCAAAAATAGACTAAGCCGAGCGAAAAAAATGTATTCGCTATGCCGACGTGCACGATCAGCCTCTGGATGACCGGTCCGGCGATCAGTGAGGCGAATCCGAAGCCCATGATGGCGAGGCCGGTCGCGAGGCCCCGGCGGTCCGGAAACCACTTTACAAGGGTCGAAACGGGGGCGATGTAGCCGACGCCGAGGCCGATGCCTCCAAGCACGCCGTAACAGAGGTAGAGGGCGTAGATGTTCCTGGCGGTAACCGCCAGCCCCGACGCGGCGATGCCGATCCCGAAAAATAAGGCTGCGAACGTGCCTGCCTTTCTCGGTCCATATTTCTCAACGTAGCGGCCGAGCATCGCAGCCGAGAGTCCGAGAAAAAGGATGGCAATGCTGAAGGCGAGCTGCACATCCTTCAAGCTCCATCCCAATTCTTTCATTATGGGCTTAACAAAGACGCTCCAGGAATATACGGAGCCGATGGACAAATGGATACCTACTGCGCAAGCCGCAATAAGCCAACGGTTCTTCATGCCCCAGCCCCCCTTCGTTCTCGCAATTGTAGCAAATTCCGTCTTATTCGCAAACATAATTGCGCTGTCCGGACCCGGCGCCAACCAGGAAACGTGGCGGGATTGTTGTTGACACGGTCGATCGATATCATATATCGTTTAGGGCGACAGGGCGCAAGCCCGGTCCCCTCTGCCGCCCCGTTATGATTGCTCCCGCCGGGGCAAGGCCCTAATGCGGGCCAGGGACGGCAGGGTGCGAAAGGAAAGGCGGTATGAGCCTGTCAGACCGTGGCATCTCCTTAAAAACGCCCCTCGATGAAGCATTTCTGCCGGTGGCGCTCTCTTTCGCGGAAAAGTCTGTCAGGGCCTTTGGTTTCGGTGCCGTCGAGGCGGACCGGATACGCCTTGCTTCGGAGGAGATTTTTCTCTACCTCTGCCAGATCGCCAAGGGCCGGCCTTGTGAGATAGAGGTAGCGAACGGAACATACTACGTCAAGGCCCGCTTCCTCTTCGATGCCGTCGCCTTCGACCCCTATGCCCTCAACTTCACGGCGAGGGTCGCCCCGGACGAGCAGGGCCTCAAAAGCCTGGGCCTCCTCATTGCCTCCCGGTCGGTCGATCAGTTCTACATCCAGCACGGCCTTAACGAAGGGATCGGATTCGTGCTGATTAAGGAAAAGAACTACCCGGACGCTGCCGAGGCCGCGCCCGCAGACACCCCTGTCGCCCTGGAGGGCTTCACGATAACGACCCCCGACAACGCGACGGTAAAGCGCTTCGCCAGGATGGCGTGCACCGGCTACGACGAGACATACTTTCCTTCCCGCTATCGTTATCCGGCCAAAGTGGCCGATATGGCGGCAAGCGGCGACTACCATGTTCTTGTGGCTACGGGCCGCGGCCGGGCAGCAGCGCCTGCGGGCAGCGCGGGGCGGGTCGGGCAGGAGATCGGCGGCGGCCTCCTGTGGCGCCCCGTGGGAAGGGGCATGATAGAATTATTCGGCCCTTACATCTTCGATACCAAACGGAAGAAGGAGACAGCGGCCGGGCTGGCAGACCACTTCCTTGGTCAGGTTGCGAAGACCAACGCGACCTTCGTGGTCACGAGCTACGCCACCCCCGATCTGCCCGCCGGGTATTTCGAGACCTTGGGCGACATAAAGTTCCGCCTTCCGGGGGGAGGAGTACGGCAATGCCCCTTCTTCTACCGGCAGCTCCATGAGGATATGGGCTCCCAGGTCTGGTCCCACCCTGACCTTGTGCCGTTCCTGCGCACCCGGTACGACCATCTGGTGCTGCCCCGCGAGATACTCACCTCGACATGGGAGGGGGAGAGACGGAATGCCCATTCGGCGCTCACCGTCCGTTTTGACCGTCCTGTCAGGACGGCCCGCCTGCGGCCGGCCTGGGATGGAGAAGACGCGGCGCGCAATATCGGCGACCACGTGACGGTGCTGACCGATGAAGGCTTCGCGAACATTTTTTTCGAGCTGGACCTCGGCCAATCCTGGCAGTGCCTCATGACCCCGGCACTCCTTGAGAACGGGTTCGCGCCGGTTCTGCTTCTGCCGGACGCGGGTGAAGGCGACATCGTGGTGTTGCAGCTTCGTGAGCTGCCGGACCGGAAGGAGAAACGGAGACCTGAGTTTGCAGCTTGAGCGGCTAGTACCGGAGCATATCAGGAAGTTCGAGGCGTACATCCCGAGCAAGCCCGACGCCGAGTTGATGAAGCTCTTCGGTTGCAGCCGTCTCTTCCGTCTCAACAACAACGAGAACCCCCTCGGTCCGCCGTCGGCTTCCCGGGAGATTATGAAAAAATTCCCCCCTTCCAGGGCGAGCCTCTACCCCAGCGGCGACTCTTACTATATGCGTATGAGACTCGGCGAGAAGTTCGGTCTCCATCCCGATCAGTTCCTTTTCGGCAACGGCGCCAACGAGACCATAGCCTTCGTCATCAAGGCCTTCTGCCAGGAAGGGGACAACATCGTGACAGCGGACAAGACGTTCGCCGTATACGAGTGGGTTGCCCAGTTCTCGGGCTTTGAGGCGCGCCTTGTCCCTTTGCGCGGCTTTGTCTTCGACGACGAAGCCATGCTCGAAAACATCGATGGGAGGACAAAGGTCGTCTTCGTCTGCAACCCCAACAACCCCACCGGAACATACTGGAGCAGGGAAAGGCTCTGCCGGTTCCTAGACGCCGTGGCCGGGCGCCTCATCGTGGTCGTCGATGAGGCCTATTGCGAGTTCGTGGAAGAAGGGGATTACCCGAACGCCATGGAGCTCCTCACCGCCTATCCCAACCTGGTCGTCTTCAGGACGTTTTCAAAGATGTACGGGCTCGCCGGCCTGCGCATAGGGTACCTTGCCGGGAGCCTGGAAGCGGTCAGCATCATTCGGCGCACATGCGTCGTTTACTCCGTCAACGCGGTTGCCCAGGAAGCGGCATTGGTCGCCATGGACGACGAGGAGCACGTCCCCCGCACCCGGGCCCTCGTGCGGGAGGAGAAGAAGTTCCTCGTGGAGGAAGCGGCGCGTCTCGGCATAGAGGTGCAGGCCGGGGAGGGCTGCTACGTGATGATGAAGCTGCCTATGAGCGACACCCTTGCTTACCGGAAGCTCATGAGCCGGGGCGTCATGGTGCGAAGCATGACGGGCTTCCGGTTTCCCAACTGGATACGGGTAAGCATCGGCACGCACGAGGCGATGGAGGCGGTGATAGAGGCGCTGGGATCGGTCTTGCCCCAAGGGGACGGGGAATGAAGATCGGCGAGCCGGTCCCCCGGCACGACGGGTCGTCGAAAGCGACCGGCAGGGAGAAATACGCAGCCGACTATTACGGGTCTGATTTTCTCTGGGCCGGGGTGAAGAGGGCCGGCATACCGCACGGCCTGCTGCTCGGCATAGACGCGGAGGAAGCGCGGCGCCTCCCCGGAGTCGTATCTGTCCTGACCCATGCCGACGTGCCCGGACCGAACAGGCAGGGCATCATCCGGCAGGACCAGCCGGTGCTTGCCGACGGGAAGATACGCCACTGCGGCGACGCTGTCGCCGTGGTGATAGCCCGGGACAGACAGGCCCTGAAAGATGCCCTCCATTCGATCCGCCTGCACATTGAGCCCCTTCAGGGCGTCTTCGATATGGAGGCCGCCCTTGCTCCCGGCGCACCCCTCGTGCACGAGGACTGGCCCTCCGGCAACCTCCTGCGCCATGTGGCGGTGACGAAGGGGAAGGGCGGGAGGGGTCTCGACCTGTGCGATGCGGTCGTGGAGTTTTCCTTCGAGACGCCGCGCCAGGAGCATGCCTTCCTCGAAACGCAGGCGGGATGGGCTTTTTCCGACGAAGCAGGCAACATCGTCATCATCGCCTCCACCCAGACGCCCTTCCGGGACAGGCTTGAGGTGGCGCGCGCCCTGGGCCTCGACCCGGACCGTCTCCGCGTGGCTGCGCCCTATCTGGGCGGCGCCTTCGGCGGCAAGGACGGCCTTACCGTGCAGGCGCTCCTGGCCCTCGCAGTCCTGAAATCGGAAGGCAGGCCCGTCAAGATGTGGTGGGACAGGGAGGAGAGTTTTCTTGCCGGCGTGAAGCGCCTACCGGCCCGCATGTACTACCGCCTGGGCGCAAGGTCGGACGGCGCCATGACAGCCCTGGCCTGCCGCCTATACTTCGATGCCGGCCCCTATGCGGGTCTTGCGGGCGAGGTCATGACTATGGCCGTCGAGCACGCGGGCGGTCCGTACAGGATCCCCCACGTGCGGGTGGACGGCTTCTGCGCCTACACTAACAACCCCGCGAGCGGCCCCTTCCGGGGCTTCGGCGTGCCCCAGGCGGCGGCAGCCATGGAGCAGGCCGTAGAGCTTTTGGCCGAAAAGCTCCGCATGGACCCCCTGGAGCTCCGCATGCGCAACCTCCTGGCGCCGGGCGACAGAAACTCCATCGGCGTCGCTATGGTCCATTCCACCTTTGCGGAGGAGTGCCTTTCCGCCCTCGCCGGCCATTCCCTCTGGAAAGACAGGGAGGCATGGAAACGCTCGGCAGGGCGTTTCAAGCGGCGGGGCGTCGGCATAGCGTGCCTTTCGCACGCCATGGGTTACCCCAAGGACGTGCCCGACCGGGCGGGGGCGAAGGTTGAGCTGACCACGGACGGCACAATACGGGTTTACGCCGGCGTATCCGACATGGGACAGGGGAACGCCGCCACCTACCTGCAGATCGCCGGCCACATGCTCGACCAGGACTCGGACCAGATGGAGCTTGTGCTGCCCGATACGGAAAGGACCCTGCCGTGCGGCTCCGCGTCGGCCAGCCGCTGCACCTACGTTTACGGAAACGCGCTGATAGAGGCCGCCGCCGCGCTGAGATCGCGCGTCCTGGATGCGGCCTCCCGCCTCTTCCCCTGCGCCGCCGGGGAGCTGGCGCTGGTCCCAGGCGGCGTGGTGCGCCGGACAACGGGCGAGGCCTTGCCCCTTTCACGGGTCTCCGCCGCCCTTTCGGACGAGCGGATCGTCGAGCGCTTCTACCAGGCGCCCGTTGCGGAGGAGGACTCCGGCATAATCTACCTTGGACCCCACGCCATCTTTTCTTACGGGGCGCACCTTGCGCGCGTGGAGGTGGACGAGCTGACGGGCGCAGTTGAGGTGAAGGACTACCTTGCCGTCACCGATGCGGGGCGGGTCATTAACCCCGTGCTTTTCGAGGGCCAGATCGAGGGGGCCGTAGCCCAGGGCTTGGGCTATGCCCTCACGGAAAAGCTTTCCGTTGAAGAAGGCGCAATACGCTCGACGGGCCTTGCGACCTACACGGCGCCCACCGCGCTCGACGTCCCCGACGTGACATCCCTCTCCGTCGGGAGGGCGGAGGAGACAGGGCCTTTCGGCATGAAGGGCGCCGGGGAGATCGCAGTAAGCGGTCCTTTCCCGGCTGTGGCAAATGCCGTCGCGCAGGCCGTGGGGGTGCGGGTCAAGGCCGGTCCGCTCACCGCGGAGCGGCTGCTTTTGGCCCAGCTCGACGGACCCGGCGGCCCGCAGGAAGACGCACCATGAAGATATCTTTCGCCCTTAACGGCGAGGCAACCGTCGTGGACGCGGACCCGGGCCGGAGGGTCGTCGATCTGCTCCGCGAGGACCTGGACCTCACGGGCACAAAGGAGGCATGTGGAACGGGCGAGTGCGGGGCCTGCACGATACTTGTCGACGGGGAAAGCCGCCTCTCGTGCCTCATGCTGGCGCCCCAGCTCGAAGGGAGGGCGATAACGACCATCGAGGGCATAGCACCCGAAGGAAAAGCCGCAGGCGACGTCCAGGAGGCCTTCGTCGCCCACGGGGCCGTCCAGTGCGGCTTCTGCACGCCTGGGATGATCCTCGCAGTCCATGACCTCCTGAGGCGCGACCGCGCGCCCGACAGGGAAAGGATCAGGGAGGCCGTAAGCGGGAACCTGTGCCGGTGCACGGGCTATCAGAAGATCGTCGACGCCGTCTGCGCTGTCGTCTCGGACCGGAACGGAACGGCGGGGGGCACACGTGGCGGCCGATAGAGGGCGCCTCTTCCCATGAACGTCTTCGTCCCGGAAAAGATGGACCGTCTCTGGGAGATCATCGCGAAGGAGCCGGATGCCGCCGTCTACGCAGGCGGCACGGACCTTCTCGTGAGGCTGAGGACGGGCATCCCGTCGCCGCCTGCCCTCGTGTGCCTGGAAAGGATAGCCGGGCTGCGGGGCATACGCGACGAAGGGGAGAGGGTCTTCATCGGGGCCTGCACCACCCACACGGAGCTTCTCGAAAGCGGCCTCGTAGGGGACGCGCTGCCCGTCCTTCAGAAAGCGGCGCGCCTTCTCGGGTCGCCGCCGATACGGAACATGGGCACCATCGGCGGCAACATCTGCACGGCTTCCCCCGCGGGCGATACGCTTCCGCCGCTCTATCTGGCCGACGGAGAGGTGGAGGTCAGGTCCCGCGCCGGCGCTCGCCGGGTAGGCATAGACAGGTTCATCCTCGGGCCCGGCCTGACCGCGCTCGGCAAAGGCGAAGTCGTCTCGGGCATCCGGGTGAAGAAGGGCATGGAGTATAACGTCCATCACTTCGAGAAGGTGGGGCAGCGGAAGGCGTCGGCCATCTCCATCGCCAGCCTGGCCGCTCTCGTGAAGACCGACGCGTCGGGCGCCATCGTGAAGGTCCGTCTCGCGTGGGGGAGCGTCGGGCCGCTCGTCGTCACCATGCCGGAAGTGGAAAAAGCGCTTACCGGACGGCCCTTGACTGTCGAGACCCTGCGGTCCGTCCACCACATGGTAGAAAGGGGAGTCTCCCCTATCAGCGACATCCGGGCGGGCGAGGAGTACAGGAGGCGAGTGGCGGCGAATATCCTGCTACGGCTGGCAACATACGGGCCTGCGGTATGACGGCCCGGGAAACCGTTCTCGACGGCGCCTTGGGCGGGCGGCACAGGGAAACCCTGCTCACCGGGGGTTTTATCAGCCTCAACATAGTCTTTTTCGTTGCCTGCGCTGCCGTCTCCTCTTTTTTCTACCTCCAGCAGCACCTCGAATCCCTGGGCATCACCCCTGCCCGGGCGGGTCTGATCATCAGCGCCGACTCCGTGGCCGGTCTCTTCCTCCAGCCCATCATGGCGCCCTTTCTCCATGAGCGTAATGCGCGTCCGTGGATGGCCGGAGGGATCGTGGTAATGGCCGCTGCCCTTCTCTGTTACGGCGGGGCGCACAGCCTTTCCGCGCTCCTTGCCGTCCGCATCGTGCAAGGCGCCGGTTTTGTCTGCCTCGTCGCCGCGATAATGGCGGCAATGGTGGCCTACATTCCACCTTCCATGAGCGGCCGGGCCTTCGGCTTCGTCTCCCTCATCCGTCTCGTGCCTTACGCCGCGATTCCGCCCCTGGTCACCTCGCTTGCTACCTCACACGTCTCTTTCCCTGCCGTCCTGGCGGGTTTTTCCCTTGTCATGCTCCTATGCGTCCCCATTGTGCTCCTCATGCGGCCCTTGTCCCCCGCGTCCGGCCGCAGCGATTACGACCGCGTGGGCTTCAAGGGTCTTGCCGAGAACCTCAGGAGCAGCTCCATCTGTCTGCTTTTTGCCGCCAACCTTCTTTTCTTTAGCTCTTACACCGTCGTCTTCTTCTTTATCGTCGGCTTCGGGCGGTATATCGGCATCGGGCAGGCAAGCCTTTTTCTCACTATCGCTACAGCCGTCATGATCGGGGTGCGCCTTTTCGCCAACCCGTTCTTCGACAAAGTGAATAAGCTGCTCGTTTCGTCAGGCTGTCTCGTCGGCCTCGCCGCCGCCTTCGTCGCCCTCGCCCATGCGAGGGGACCGCTCTTCTACGGCCTCGCGGCGGTCTTCGGACTTGCCTGGGGGGCGGTAATGCCCCTTCTCAACGCCATCATTTTCGATATATCGGCCCCCCGGTTCCGGGGGCTCAATCTCAACCTGATCCTCGTCACTATGCAGGGCTCGTTCTTCATAGGTCCCCTTCTGGGAGGGATCGTCCTTGGCGCGTGGGGCTTTCCGGTCCTTTTCTACCTGTGCAGCGCCCTTGTTCTTTTTACTGCCCTGCTCCTCATGAAGGTTTACGCGCAACAGGAAGGCGCGCATATATGACACCAGGAGAGGCTAAAACGGACTTTTTCTCCGTCGACCTTTTTCGACCTGACGATGCGCCGGGGGTGGCCGGGCTTTTCAGGGCGGTCTACGGAGAAGGCTACCCGATGAAGACGGTCTACGATCCGGCGGCGCTCGTCGCCGCCTTCGAGAGGCGCGATAACATCCCGGCCGTTGCAAGGGGGCCGGGCGGCAGGGTCATCGCGTACCAGGCCTTTTACCGGTCCGCGCCGAACAAGGCCGCCTACGAGGGCGGGCAGGGCCTGGTCCACCCCGATTTCAGGGGGAAAGGCGTAATTGCTACGGTGTTTGCGTACATGGTCAGGGAGCTGCTGCCCGGCTTCGGCGCCGAGGCCATTTTCGGCGAGGCAGTCTGCAACCACATCCATATGCAGAAGCTCTGCGCCTCGATCGGGTGGGTCGAGACGGCGCTCGAGCTGAGCCTGATGCCTGCCGAGGCCTACGTGGCGGAGGGCAGCGCGTCCGGGAGGGTCTCCGCCCTTTTCATGGGCAAGGTTATGACGGAAAGGCAGGCCCTCGTCCATCTGCCTCCCCGATACGAGGACGCCCTGCGCTTTTTCTACGAGGGCGGCGGGGAGCGGCCGGACTACCGCGCCGGAACGGCGGACCTGCCCGATTCAGTCTCACGGCTGTCAACGCAGGTCTTCGATTTTGCGGGTGTCGCGAGAATGACCGTCGATGAGACAGGAAGCGATTTCGCCCGCGTCATCGGGGAGAAAGAGCTTGAGCTTGCGGGACGGGGCGTCGGGGTCATCCAGGTCTGGCTGAAGCTTTCCCGGCCCTTCGTCGGCGCTTCTGTCGAGGCGCTGAGAAGCGGCGGCTACTTCCTCGGCGGCCTGCTCCCACGCTGGTTTCATGACAGCGATGGCCTTCTCATGCAGAAACTGGGGGAAGAGCCGCAGTGGGAAGGTATACATCTTTACTCGAAGCGGGCCGAGCGGATCATGGAGATGATCCGGGCCGACCGGGCGGGGGCGGTCGCGGATGCGTCCGGTTAGCGTGGGGAGGATGCAGAAATTTCGAGACCTGTGCCTCTTCCTGGCGGCCTGCATCATGCTTTGCCCTTTCTGCCTGCGGGCAGACGACGGGGCCCTGAAGAAGGCCGTTTTTCTTCCCCAGTGGGTCCCCCAGGCCCAGTTTGCCGGCTATTACGCGGCATATGCGAAAGGCATCTACCGGAAACACGGGATCGACCTAACCATAGTTCCCGGTGGGGCCGATAGGCCGACGAGCCGCTATCTTGAGACGGGGCAGGCCACGTTCATCACTGCCTGGCTCTCGTCGGCCCTTCAGATGCGGGATAAGGGTATACGGCTGGTCAATATCGGCCAGGTGGTACAGCGGTCCGCCCTCATGCTCGTTGCGAAAAAGAGCAGCGGCATCGAGAAGCCCCGCGACCTTGAGGGCAGGAAGGTGGGGCTCTGGGGCGGCGATTTCGAGATCCAGCCAAAGGCCTTTTTCGAAAGAGAGGGGCTGCACGTGAAGCCCGTGCGCCAGTCGTTTTCCGTAAACCTCTTTCTCAGGGGCGGCGTGGACGCGGCCTCGGCCATGTGGTACAACGAGTACCATACGATCATCAACGCCGGGATCAACCCGGAGGAGCTGACCACCTTTTCCTTTGCCGATCTTGGACTCAATTTTCCCGAGGACGGCATCTATACGCTTGAAGAGACGCGCCGGCGCGACCCGGAGCTTGCCCGCGCCTTCGTTGCGGCCTCGCTGGAGGGATGGCTTTACGCCTTCTCCCATCCAAACGAAGCGGTCGATATAGTGCTTAAATACGCCGCAGAGGCGAAGGTCCCGGCCAACAGGGCACACCAGAACTGGATGCTTGCCAGGATGAAAGAGCTGATCGTCCCGTCGAAAGGAGGGGCCGCCGGTCCCGGCTCTCTCAAGCAGTCCGATTACGCCCTTGTCGCCCGTGAGCTGAAGGAGCTGAAGCTGATAAGGAATATCCCGGATTTCAGGGAATTTTACAGGGGGTCCGCTACAGGTGCTCAGAAATAGGGGCATTGTCTTCAAGCTGATCGCCCTCGTCGTTACCGCCGGGGGTTTCATCTTTCTCTGCGTCTTCGGCTACTCGTACTTTTTTTCCCGCCGGACCATCGAAAAGAACATCAACGAGGGCGCGAGGAACCTCGCGCAAGCGACGGTGGGCAGGATAGAGGCGAGCCTGCGGTCGGTGCAGAAGATACCCCTCAACGACAGATATTTTGTCGAGAGCACGCCGCTCGACCCGGCAGCGCTCCACGATCTCCTCTTCAACGTATTGGAGAGTAACGCCGACATTTGCGGAGCGGCCATAGCGTTCGAGCCGGGCAAGGGGCAGAACGTGCGGGGGTTTGCCCCCTACGTTTACAGAAGCGACCGGACGATAGCGTTCACGGAGCTCGCCTCCGAGCGGATCGACTACACCCTGGCCGACTGGTACCAGATACCGAAGGAGCTTTCACGGCCCGAATGGAGCGAGCCTTACTACGGAGAGGGCCGGGACAGGACGCTCAAATCGACCTACTCAGTGCCCTTTTATATGACGGCAAAGGGGCAGAAGCGCCTCGCCGGCGTCATCGCCGTCGATATCTCCCTGAAAAGGCTGCAAGCCATAGTCTCGTCAGTGAAGGTGCTGCAGACGGGCTATGCCTTCCTTATCAGCCAGAACGGCACGGTAGTTACCCATCCTCGCAGCGAGCTAATCATGAACGCCACGATCTTCGGTATGGCGGAAGAGGCGGGCGATACGAGCCTGAGAGAGCTGGGCAGGCGTATGATAAAAGGGGAGTCGGGCCTGGTGCCCCTAGGTCCCGGGCCTTTAGGGCCTGCCTCCCTCATGTACTACGCCCCCATACCGTCCAACAACTGGTCGCTCGCCGTGGTCTTTCCCGTCGCCGAGCTCATGGCCGACGTGAGGCGCTTCAGTATGATCGCCTCCATCCTTGCCGTATTCGGGCTGGCGGCCCTCGGGCGCTGTCGTCATCATAGCCCACTCCATCACGAGGCCTCTGCGCACCATGGCTCAGGCAGCGGGGCACATCGCGGAAGGCAGCTTCGACGCCGCGCTTCCGGTCAGCCGGTCGGGCGACGAGGTAGGCGTGCTGACAAAAGCCTTCGAAGATATGCGTATATCCCTGAAAGACTACATTGAAAGGCTCACGGAGACGACGGCCGCCAAACAGGCCATAGAGAGCGAGCTGAAAGTGGCGCGCGAGATACAGATGTCCATAATCCCAAAGGCGTTCCCGTCCTTCCCCGCAGGCACGGGGGTCGATATGGACGCCTGGATAGAGCCGGCCAGGGACGTGGGGGGCGATTTCTACGACTTTTTCTTCCTCGACAGGAGCCGCTTGTGCGTCGTCATTGCCGACGTTTCGGACAAGGGCGTACCCGCTTCGCTTTTCATGGCTGTCACCAAGACGCTAATAAAGGCAAAGGCGGCCCCTGGGAAGGCGCCGGGCGACGTGCTGACGACCGTGAACAATGAGCTTGCAACAGGCAGCGGGACCAACATGTTCGTCACGGTCTTTTTCGCCGTCCTTGACATCGAGACGGGGGAGCTGCTTTATGCGAACGGGGGCCACAACCCGCCTATCCTGATACGGAGCCAGGGGAAGACGGCGCCTATAGAAAGGACGGGTAACCCTGTAGTGGGCGTAATAGAGGGGATCGAATACGGGAGCAAGGGGCTTACACTTTACCCCGGCGATATGCTCCTATTGTTCACCGACGGTGTGACGGAGGCGGTAAACCGAAAGGGCGAGCTTTTCGGGGACGAGCGCCTCCTGAAAGAGGTTTCCGCCGCCGCCGACCCCTCGCCGGCAGGCAGGACCGAGGCCGTCAGGCAGGCCCTTGCGCGGTACTCGGAGGGGGCGCCGCAGGCTGATGATATCACTATACTGGCGGTACGGTACGAGGGGCCGCTGATGGAGCGGGAGGGCTGACGTGCCGGCCTGCCATAAACGAAAGGAGCGATCATGAAGGTGGAGACAAAAAAAGAAAAGGACGTTGCGGTGGCGGCCGTTATCGGGAGAATGGACGCACTCACCACTTCCGATGTGGAACGCACCCTTATGGGTCTGTTGGACGAAGGGGAGATGAAGCTCCTCATAGACCTCGACCGCCTCGATTACATCAGCAGCGCAGGTCTGAGGACCCTTCTGGCTACGGCGAAGCGAATGAAGGAGTGGTCGGGGATCATTGCCTTTGCCAATCTCAAGGGTCACGTGAAGGAGGTCTTCGAGATATCGGGTTTCTACTCGCTTTTCACGGTCTACGACTCGGTTGAATCAGCCCTGGAGCAGCTCGGCCGGTGAAAGCGCTATCGGATGCGACGACGCAGGCAACGCTGGATAACCTGGGCGTCCTTATCGATTCCGTCAGAAGTGTTGCGAAGGAATGGATAGCAAGTCCCAGGAGACTGCTCGACATCGAGCTGGTAGCGGAAGAAGCGCTTGTCAATGTCATCAGTCATGCCTACCCGGGGGGACCGGCCGGCGAGGTGAGGGTAAGATGCGGTATCCGTGACCGCAGGTGGCTCGTCATTGATACTATTTCGCTGTCATACGATAAATAATATGGTATACTCCTTTTCAGAGTAAATTGAGAAGGAGGTGCAGTATGAGAAGGGCAGTTCTCGAAAATCACCTCAGCCAGAATGAACTCAGAAAGCGAATGATTGAAAGCGAGGGCCGCGAACAGTTTCAACGATGGCAGGCGCTCTTTATGATCAGCAAAGGGCTTACGGCCGACAAGGCGGCCGAATATCTCGGTTCTACCCCCGGCACGGTCCACCAATGGATTTTCCGGTACAACCATGGCGGACCCGAGCTTTTCGTTTTGCAGGGGCGGGGAGGCCGTCGTTTTGGGCTGCTGTCCATCGAGGAGGAGGAGACGCTCCTCGCAGAGCTGCGGGCCAGGGCGGAGCAAGGGGGGATCGTGGCGGCCTTTGCCATAAGGAGCCAGGTGGAAGGCAGGGTGGGAAGACAGGTGTCCAAGGATTACCTCTACGACCTGCTCCATCGTCACGGGTGGCGGAAGGTAACGCCCCGACCGAAGCATCCCAAGGCCAAAAAGGAAGAGCAGGAGGAATTTAAAAAAAACTTCCCGGCCTTGTGGAGGCCGCCGCTGCAACGTTCCCCGCGGGCGACGCCCGACCGGTAAAGCTTTTCTTTGAGGATGAAGGGCGTTTCGGAAGGATGGGAGACCCTTTCCCATGCTGGGCGCCCCACGGAGAACGACCTGTCGTCGCTGTCCAGCTCGTCCGACAATATACGCACGTATTCAGCGCCGTCTGCCCTAGCGACGGACAATCTCTCTCCCTGGTTCTTCCCTATGCCGATACCGCAGCCATGAAGATCTTTCTCCAGGAATGCTCGGAACAATGGAAAGCCTATCGGGTGATCATGGTCATGGATAAGGCGGCGTGGCATCGAAGCGCGGCGCTGGGAGAATTCGAGAACATCCGCATCATCCATCAGCCCTCCTATTCTCCCGAACTCAATCCGGTAGAGCATTTCTGGGAATATATACGGGAAAGACATCTCAGGAATTATCTCTGGACGGCCCTTTCCGATCTGGAAGATGTGCTGGCCTCCGTCCTAAAGGTCCTTATGGAGTCGGCCGATATGATCCGGAGCCTGGTAGGCTTTCATTGGGCCATTATTTAGCATCTGATGGCGAGGTGGTATGAGATCGTAGACTCCGGCATTCCCTTCGATGTGCTTTCCGTCCCGCCGCCCGACCTCGACGCCCCTGTCATGGAGCGCCCGACCGGGGGTCTTGGCATACATCTTATAAAGAGGCTGACGGATAGTGCGGCATACCGCCGGGAGGGGGGTAGGAATATACTGGAGCTGCGGGTGCGCCTGAATCCGAAAAATGACGTGTCGACGCAGCCGGAGGACATTCCTGCCGGGGAAAAACAATAAATACGGAATACGAGACGGACTTATCTATCGGCCCTCTCTGCCCCTTGTTATTCTTCCGGTGAAGCAAAGGCGGCGGAGCAGGTCGTAGCTCCGCTATTATGCCATTTTGGGCAAAACCGACGTGCCTTCGTGAAGCGCAAGGAGATGTCAGAAAGCAGCCGGAGCGGAAACGGCCAGGCCGCGCGACCTGTATTGGCTGCCCCCGACGACCAAAACGAGCATCAGGCCCGCCAAGCGCGTCCACCATAACGGATAGAGGATGATCACGCCCGCGAGGGCCAGCAAGAGGCGCTGCCAGGGCGACGCAAGGGCAAGCAGGTATCCCTGGAAGGCCGCGGCCACGGCCGCGACAGACACGACGCCAACGATAATGGCCGTGACTATCTCGCCCACCGAGCCGATGAGCATCAGACCTGGATTGTACACGAAAGCAAAAGGAATGAAATAATTGGCAATTCCGATGTACGTGGCGAGCCACCCGGTTTTCATCACGTCGGCCTTCGCGATAGCCGCACTGACAAAGAACGAAATGCCCACGGGCGGGGTGATAAAGGAGGAGACGGCCCACCAGAAGACGTAGAGGTGGGCGATGATCGGCGGTATCCCGATCTTCTCCAGAGCGGGCGCCACCATGATCGCCACGAAAATGTAGCAGGGGATCGAGGCCATGCCGAGCCCCATGACGAAGCTGGCGATCGCGGCAAGGAAGAGAAGCAGGAAGAGGTTGTTGCCGGCGATATCGACGATGTTGTTGGAGAGGGAGAGGGCTATGGCGCTCAGGGTGACGGAGCCCATCATGATGCCCGCCATGGCGCAGGAGAGCCCTATGATGATTACCCCTTTCCCCGCGTCTTCGAAGGCGCTCACCAGCCGGGGCAAGGTAAGAAGCGGTTTCTTTCGCAAAAGCAGAGAGACGGCGGCAAGGAGCACGATCGAGACCGTGGCGTAGACCGCCGACAGTTCGGGGGAATACCTCATCACAAACAGGAAATATACCAATACCAGCACCGGCGCCAAATGGACATACCCCTTCCTTATGGTCGTCGTGATGCGGGGTATTTCGCCCGGTTGCAGCCCGCGACGTTTGTTCCGGGCCGCATCGAAGTCGATCTGGAGGAAAAGCATGGTGTAATAGAGAACGGCGGGGACGAAGGCGACATAACAGACCCTCGCGTAGGGGATTTGCAGCATCTCTGCCATGATGAAGGCGACGACGCCCATCACCGGCGGCATAAGCTGCCCACCGTTTGACGAGCACGCCTCTATAGCCCCCGCGAACTCGGCCCGGTACCCCACCGATTTCATCATCGGGACGGTGAAGGTACCCGTAGTCGCGGCGTTTGCCGAAGGGCTTCCGGAGACCATCCCGAACAGACCGCTCGAGACGCAGGCTGCTTTTGCCGTCCCCCCCCTGAACCTGCCAACCGCGGCAAACGTGAGGCCCATAAGGGTCTCTCCCGCTCCAGAGTGAACGAGGACCTGACCGAAGAGAAGGAAGACGATCACTACCGTGCTCGCAATATCGACCTCCGCCCCGAATATCCCGTTAGCCGGTCGAAAGAACTGCGCCATGACCCGTTCGAAGGAGTAGCCCCTGCACGTGAGGACGCCGGGCAGGTAATCGCAGAACATGGGATGGAGGATAAAGAAAAGGGTGACGAAGGTGAGACTTATGCCGAGCACCCGGCGCAGGGCTTCGAGCAAGGCTATGACGAAGCTGGCGCAAAGGATTATCTCGTACGTCTGCGCCTGCGCCCCGGCGTTCTGCTGCCAGAGGTCGTAGAAGAAGATAACATAGGCGCAGGGGGCTATGCCGAGGACCATGAGTATCAAGTCATACCACCGGGGAGACGCGCCACCTTTCCGGGCGGGGTATATCAGGAAGGTGAGGAAGAAGATAATCGCCAGGAAGGACGCCTGATGCATGACCGGCAGGTAAGAGATGCCCACCGGTTCCAGTATGTGCGTAACGAAGAGGACGGAGAGCGCCGTGAGAGACACCGCCGCTATCTTGGCCACAAACGGCCACCTGTTTTCCCGCATGACAACCTCCCGCTACTTCGAAATACCGACTTCCGCAAGAAGCTGTTTCTGGAGCCTGTCTTGCTCCGCGGTCCATTTCCCCTTCTCTTTCCAGTACTTGATGACCCCCGGATGATAGGGCACAACGCCCGGATAGAGCGGGTTATCGGTCCACTCCTTGACGTCCTTGTGGTAAGGGTAGAGTTCCGGCAGGTGATCGAAGACCGCCTTCATCACCTCGTAGACCAGGTCCTCGGGCAGATCCCGCGCGGCAGAACATGCTGTTGAACGGGCTTATCGTCGGCAGGTCTTTGTTGTACGTGATCGGGCCGTAATCCTTCGCCGAAAGAACGCATCTTTTCATGAACCTGTACTTCTTCTGAATGGCATCGATCTTCTTCTCGTCCACGCTGAACAGCCGTACCTGGATCTCCATGCTCAGTTCCTTCAGCCAGCTTGGCATGCCGTCGCTCGGGTACGGATGAATGAAGGCCGCTATCCTCTTCTCGGTCAGCGCCGACGTCCCGTCCTTCCAGCCGGTAAAAGCGGTGTGCTTCACGTCGCCCTCCGCCATCCCCTCGGCTTCCATGAATATGTTCATGGTGCTCTCGAAGGTGAGGTTTCCGGAATACCTGTCCATCACCCTCTTGCCTTTCAGGTCCTGAAAGGACTTGACCCCCGAGCCCTCGTAGGTAATCATGGCGAGCGGGGCGACGGTGCCCATCCAGACCTGACGGATGTTCATCTTCCCCTTCTTGTACGGGCCTATCCCCCGGCCCGCCTGGTATGCCTGGTCGGAGAAGGAGACGGCGAATTCGACTTCCTTGTTCTGGAGCTGGTAGAGCGTCCTCCCCCCGACGCTCGACGCCTCCGGCGTCGCCCTTATCCCCGCGTGCTTCGAGATCAGGTTCGCCATTCCGGCGGCAAGGGAGTAATTGCCTGTGCCTACGGTTGCGGCAGCGATGGAGACCGCCTTCGGCCAGTTCGCAGGCTTCTGCTTCGCCGCAAAGGCTAAGACGGCTGCGACAAGGACCAGGCAAACTGCGGCAGATACGACAAAGAGCTTCGTTTTCATTGGCACGCCCCCCTCTCGATTAAATCCCCGCTCTGTCCAGAACGGCGTTAGGACAGACCTCGATGCAGATCCCGCAATCGGTACACATGTCGGGGTCCGCGACGCGAACCTTACCATCCACCTCAAGCACACCTACCGGACAGTTGTCGACGCAGGTGTTGCAGGCATCGCAGGCTTCTCCGTTGACAACGATCACCATCTCTATTCACCTCCACCGGATTCCGTTATCAGATCCTTCACGACACGATACTTGGGAATCGGCTCTATGGTCATCTCTCTTTCAGAAAGCTCGTTGCACGCCAGAACCGCCTTCTTGTTCACGAGCATGGAGCAGGCGCCGCACAACTGCTGCCGGCACGGCTCCCTGAAGGAAAGGCCGGGGGCGAACTTTTCGTACACGTAGCGAATCGTGTCTATCACCTTCCTTTCTCTCCAAGCCTCTTCGGGCACCTTGTAAGTCTCGAACCTCGGCTCTTTATCGACGGTGGGGTCGAATCGAAATATTTTCACAATCGCTTCGTCCGGCATGTTTACTCACCCTCCTCGTCAGAAGTTGGCTCCATCCGCGTCATTACCGGTGGAACGGACGCGAAAGAGAGCATATCCCCATCCTTGCGCACGACGATATTCTTTAACCACTTTTTGTTGTCCTTTTTCGGAAAGTCGGTCCTGTAATGCGCTCCCCGGCTCTCCTCGCGCATGATGGCTGCCCTCACCACCATCTCCGCCAGCCGCACCAGGTGCCCTGCCTCCAGGGCCTCCACGAACGCCTTATTATGCACGCGCGAGGAAGTGGGGACAGAGAGGTCCGGTACGGCGTTCGCCTTGAGGTCCTCGATGATGGAAAGGGCCTGCGCCATTCCCTGCTTGTCTCTCACGAGGGCACAGTTCTCCCACATGAGGTCCTTGACCTTGTCCGTCACCTCGAACCCTCGTACCCCTACCTTTCGTGCGTACAGTGATTCCAGCTTCTCCTGCGCCGCCTCCACCTGCCCGGCGTCGATGTCCGGCCAATCGAGCCCCTTTACCTTGCTCGCCGTATCTTTCCCGACTATGTACCCCATGGTAAGGCACCAGGTGATCGCCGGCCCTCCGTCTATTCTCTCCGCCCCGTCCATGCCCGCAGCCACCTCGCCCGCGGCATAGAGCCGGGGGATGCCCGTCTCGCAATTCTCATTGACTCTCACGCCTCCCATGCTGTAATGGGAGGCAGGCCCTGTTTCCAGCGCATGTTTTTTGATGTCGATTCCCATTTTTTGCAGCTTTGGCAGGTATGACGGTCTCTCCCTCTTGATCCACTCGTCGATTACGTTTTCAGGCAGGTGGTTGACGGCGATCCAAGCGCCGCCGTGGGGCGTCCCTCTCCCAAACTTGTTCTCAAGGTAAATGGCCCTCGATGTCGGGTCCCTGAGACCCCATTCCTTGTTGAGAGGCATATAGCGTTCCATGAAGGCCTCGCCTTCCACGTTGTAGAAGCGTGCATGGAGCCCGTAGCGGAGGTTGCCGGTCAGCATGTTCATCTCGAAGGGCGGCGTGTAGCAGCACAGTGGGAAGAATTGCTGGAATTCCATGTCCATGAGATCGGCGCCCGCGTCAAAGGCGAGCACCAGTCCGTCCCCCGTGGCATTGATGGAGCCGTCCGTTTTCCGGTAGAGCTGCGTATTGCCGCCCGTTGCGAGAATAGTGGTCTTGGCGCGGAACACGACATAACTGCCGTCGCGCAGAGAGATGCCGAAGGCGCCTGCGACCTCGCCATCCGAGACAAGCAGCGTCGTAATGAACAGGTCTTCCATGATCCTTGTGTTGAGCCTCTTGAACTGCGTTTTGAAGGCCTTCCTCCATTGGAGACCGCCATGATAGCCGATGGGGTGGAGCGTTCGCGGGTAGGAAGAGCCGGGCAGTCGAAACTGGACGAACGTATCCCCTCTCTTCATGAAGCTTGCTCCCCATTTCTCCATCTTCGGGATTTCCGTAAGGGCAAGGTGGACGAGCCGCTCGACGAGTTTCTGGTTGCTTAGGAATGAGCCGCCTTTCACCACATCCTGAAAGAAGACGTCGGGGTTATCCCTCGGGTCCATGTGGCCGAGAGGCGCTTGAATGCCCCATCCTGCCATCACCGTGTTGCCGCTCTTCCCCATGAGGCCCTTGGTGACCACGAGCACCTCTGCGCCCGCATCCTGGGCCTCTATTGCCGCCTTTGCCCCCGCGGCCTCGGTCCCGATAATCAATATCTCGGTCTTGATCTCCTCTGCCCTCCCTGCCATCTACCCCCTCCTTGCCTTGATCTTTCCCACTGCGTCCCGCACCCTCTCCGAGCTTGCCACAGGGCATTCCATGACACACTTCCCGCAGTAGTCTCCCCTCCCGATCACCATGAGCTCCATGCTCTGTTGAGGGTCCCTTTCTTTCATGGCATTGAAAACGTCTTCCGGGCCCACCTTTTCCGGCATAGGTATCTCCTTCAAGCCGCACGCGCCCTTGGTCAGACCCATGGAACCCCAGGTGCAGCGCCAGCGGTCGATGCGGGCCACCTCGAAGGTCCGTCCCCCCAACACCACGTTCTCGGTCTGTGGCCCTATCGCATTCGTAGGACAGAGCGACGCACAGACGGGAAGGCCGTTACCCGTCTTCCCGCATGTCACGGCATCATAGAGGGCAGGCCCGTCATAGGGTCTATCGGCGTTGAGGGGGGCCGTGGTGATGACGGACCCGAATCTGACACGGGGCCCCCAATCCGGCGTCAGCACGAGGTTGCTCCAGCAGAGCTCGCCTATCCCGGCCGCAGCGGCGGCATGGATGCTGGAGAACTCCATCAGGTTGCTCCTTATGTCGAAGGTGGAGGCGGCCATGACCGGAACGGCCAGGTAACCGTCCTTCTCCAGCCGCCTCGT
The DNA here is from genome assembly GCA_963835595.1 of uncultured delta proteobacterium. Classification (GTDB taxonomy): domain Bacteria; phylum Desulfobacterota; class Syntrophorhabdia; order Syntrophorhabdales; family WCHB1-27; genus CAWEPK01. The sequence continues at coordinate 2,066,287 of CAWIGL010000002.1, forward strand.
GATGAGAAGGGCCACCCGATCGAGATAGTGGAGGCTCGGAAGGCCGAACCCATGCCACAGATACGAATATATGGCATGCCTGAGGTGGGCGTGGGCGATCTTGTTCGCCACCTGGAGACCCAGGGAGAGCCTCACACCCAAAGATATCACCGAACGGGCGCCGGGCAGATAGTCCGACGGCCTTCTGCCTTCCGGCTCCTTCTCGAGTGACTCCGCCGGGGCAATCCCCACGTAGTCTATGTTGTTGCTCCTTGCCAGCTCCTTTATCTCTTGTGTGCGTTTCACCGGCATGTCACCTCTCTCCCTTTCATGATACGTTCCACAGCCGCCGACTTGCCTACGGGGCACCGGAGCACGCAGAGACCGCAGAAGTGACCCCTGGCGTAGGTCAGGGTCTCCAATGATTCTCTCGCCGGCATCTTGCTTCGCAGTTGCATGGATGTTTCCCAATCTATCTTGTCCGGGACCACCATGCCCTCCGGACCCAGGACCGCCGGATGAAGGCCCACTCCCACAGTTTTTCCGCACATCATGTAGTCCTTCCACCCGTACACGAACGGTTTTTCCCCGATCACGGCCATCATGGCGCGATCCGGGCTTATAACCTGTATGGGGCAGACCCTCACGCAGAGCTGCACGCCGCCGCCAAGCTTCCGGCACGCGTTAGGCTCGCAGAGGCGCGGGCCGGAGTACATAGGATCAGGAGCCAGCGGCGCTGTGGTGATGATGGAGACAAAGCGCACCCTCGGGCCCGCGCCGGGGACCAGGGCGACTCCGTTCCAGCCGAATTCGCCCAATCCGGCCGCCACCGCCGCATGGCGCTGGGAAAAAGCAGCCATAATGTTCTTCAGGTCCTCGACACCGCTTGCGACAGTGGGAAGACCCATGTAGCCGCGCTCTTCGAGAAGCTTCACCACCAGGAACGCCCCTCTGTCCATGAAATACTGGTTTAGCAGGCCGTAGGCGAACCACCGGTAGCTAAAGGATGCGTGCCTGAACCGGCGGTCCGTCAGCGCAATCCGTTGGGTGACCTGAGGACCCAGGCTCATCTTCATCCCGAGAGAGATGACGGACCGGGCTCCGGGCAGAAGATCCTCTGGCCGGTGCCCCTCCGGGGCGTTGACAAAGCGCTCGACCGGCGCCACCCCGACAAGGTCGATCTCGTTTGACAGGACGAGGCGCTTGACCTCTTCGGTCAAATTGCCATTCTCTTCCTCACTTTCCCTCACACAATGCATGTCGTTCCCCTGTATCACGCCTTTTCCGTCCGTTCGTCAGCAAGCTCGATCAGATCTTTCACCCTGCCCTTCCCCGCGCCGGGGAGACCTGAGAAAACTTCTCGGCAGGTCGGGCAGGCCGTGACGAGAACGCCGGCTCCCGTCTCGCGGAACTCCCTTATGCGTTCGACGGCGACTTTTTTGGAGAACTTCTCACAAGCCGGGTTGATTGCCCCGGCCCCGCAACAGTACGTCTCTTCGCGGTTCCTCTTCATCTCCATGACTTCCACATCGAGCAGCTTGAGTATCTCCCTGGGCGCCTCATTTATGCCCAGGCCGCGACTGAGCCTGCACGGGTCGTGATAGGCCGCCTTCATCGTCATGCCCCCGGCTGCTTTAAGCGTTCCTTTCCTTAAGGCATCCCTGAGAAGCTCGCTGAAATGTCTGGTCTTCATCTCCACGCTTGAGGAAGCAACGTCCCCATACCTCTTTGCGATAAACTCCTGAGTATGGGGGTTGAGGAAGACGACTTCCTTTCCCTTCAGTGCCGCCATTTCCCCGCCATTTCCCTCGACGGCATGTCTCAGCTCGTCCCAGAGACCGAGGTCGTAGAGGTCCGCCCATCGGGCGGCGGAATAATCGAGCACCGCGACGTCCCGCCCCATCTTCGCAAGCAGGCTCAAAGCGTGTTTCCGCATCTGGCTATCGGCCTTCGATGATCCGTCCGTGAAGAGCACGGTTTTGGGGATCTTCCCGGCGCCGTCCGGGATTTTCAAGCTTATCTTCTTCTCCGAAAGGCCGTTCTTTGTGAGCCTTGCCCGGAGCTGTCGTATCTTCTCGGGGGCGAGGCCATTTTTTACGGACAGGTGCCGCAGAAACCTGATGAGGTCGGAGGGCGTGGCGTGGGGCGGGGGCACCGGTATGATCTCGCACATATCGCACGTCTCGCACAGCGTGCACTCGTACGCGAGCTCTGCCGTTTCAGGGTTTAAATCCGCCCATTTTTCAGAGAGCGCCCTGGCGAGGTATATCAGACCTCCAGGACTTCCGGTGTATGTGCGGTGATTTTCGTAGAGGGCGCAGAGCGGGTGGTTCTCCGGCCACTTCCCGTAGGTGCACACCATACACCTTAAGCAGAGGGCGGATGCCGTCCTAAGCTCATCCAACCGGGTTTCGAGTCTCATATTCAGACCTCCTCAAAGAGCCTGATGCCGGGGTTAAGGATGTTGTGAGGGTCAACCGACCGTTTTATCATGGTTAGCAATTCACGGTAGCCCCCCAGGTTTTTCAGCATCGACGGGTCCCTCCGGTAGCGCTCAGGCGTGGCCCCGTACTTTTCCAACGTGGCGTCATAGAGCCTTTTGAATGTGCCCGAGACCTTCTCCAGTAATTTCTGGTCCTGTGGATTAAAGTAGGCGAAGGTCCTGAACATCATGTACCGGCCGAAGTCGAAGGGCTGCGAATAATAGCAGACAGGCTCCACCCCCAGATCATGCATCTCCTTCATCACCCACTTCTCCACTTCGATGGTGTCTTTTGGCTCGGCATTTATGAGCAGCGCCATATACCGGCCCAAGCCGTACTTCTTGTTGTGCTCCATTTTCGGGTGGTGGTATTCGAGGTAGAAGTCCCGCCAGGCCCTGACCGCCCCTGGGGATATCTGCTCCATTTCCACCTTCGACACGGCCTTGCCTCCATACTTCTTCGCGACCTTGCCGCACATTCTATCGGCCGCTTCCGTCATTTCACGATAACCCGATAAAAACGAGGTTACGATGTTGTACGGAATGCCCTTCGGAGGAGTACGGGGGTCGGTGAAAAGCTCTTTCGGTACGTCCGGGTTCGCAAAGGTGGGGTATGAGATGTCATAGGTCTTGTAGAATTGCCAGCTCCATATGATGCAGCTCTCGGGGATGTTGTTGTTCACAACATCCTTCACAAACTTGACGGCCGACTCGAAATTGTCGAAGGCGGCGAGGTGAAGTTTGGTCGATTCGTTGATGGGATATATACGCACCGAGGCCCTCGTAATAATGCCCAGCGTCCCGTAGGCGCAGCAGAAAAGACCTGTAAGATCAGGGAAAGGCCCATACCTGCGATACGACTTTGCGGCGGGGGAGGGGAAAGCCTCCGAGCCTGTCTTTACCACTGTGCCGTCAGGCAGCACCGCCTCTACGCTCAAAAGTGCATCGAGCTGCCTGTTTGAAAGACTGCCGGAGGGGTTGAGCAGCGCATTGCCGAGGGGAGTGGAGCCGCCCGGCGACGTGGGGATGTGACAGCGGAAGCCCTTTTCATGGAGTGCGGCGGTGAAGGCATCGAAGGTCACCCCCGGCTCGATCACCGCATAGCCCGCATCAGTATCGATCTCCAGGACCTTGTTCATATTTCTGAAATCGAGCAGAATGCCTCCGGCGGAGGGCACCGATTGCCCCCCGATGTTCACCCCGCCGGACATGACGGTAACCGGCATCCGCTCGCGGTTGGCCGCTATGAGAAGCTGCCTGACGTCTTCCGTGCTCTCCGGCAGCACGACAAGGCTCGGTTTGCTGAAGGGGGCTATGCTGGAATCAAAGGCATAGGTGACGAGTGCCGGCTCATCATCCTTCACCTTTGACTGCCCGAGTTTTTGCCTGAGTTCGCCGGCCAACGTATTCATGCCTTCCTTACCTCCTCAAGTAGTCTGGCCATCGCATTCACATCTGCACTTTGAGACTAGTGAAAAACAGCGTCAGCACAAAATGTGGTGAACAACGCCAAGAAAAACTCTGAAGTGCAATCCTCGAGCATGAGACTGCGTGCGGTTTCCAGGAAGTGCACATCCAGCTCCATGACATCCATCCCCACCACCGGAACCCCTCTTTTGTCGATGGAGTCCTTGAGAGACCGGAGAAGGCCGAAGAGGCATGGACGGTCCAAACCGTAGCAATTCATAAACCGGGCGGAAAAGATCGAGGAAAGGCTCCCGATGTCGATATCCACCGACAGATAGACGGGGCCCGTGGGCTGTACTTCGCCCGCGGCCTTTGGGAGCATCTCCTTAGTGACGAGGTGGACGCCCCGCTTCACCCACTGTTCGGCCTCGCAGCCCAGCCCGCTGCCGCCGTCTCCGGTGTCCTGATCCGTTGTGTCCGTATTGGCCCCAAGGACCCATAAGTTTTCAGGGGCCAGTATGGACCCGTCAAGAAGGGAGCGGAGAAAATTCCCGCAGTGGCAGAAGGCGCCCCCCTGTCCACCATCGGAGACGTCGAAATGGGAATCGAGAACAACGACATTCAAATTCGGCACGTGCCGCGCGAGCGCCATGACGGCGCCCCCGGTCGAGCAGTGGTCAACACCTATCATGTATGGTCTGGCGGGAAGAATATGCTCGTCGACGAAGCGCCTCACGTCCTCCATATGGCGCCGGCAGCCGTCGGACTCCAGAAAGAGATCGGGCATGCCCGAGAAAAGCAGGGGAAGGTCTTTGATGGAAGGTTTTGGCGTTAGCCACGAATCGATCTCCATTTTTCCGAACCATGATGCTTCCTCGATCTTCCGAGCGTTCGCCCGCATCGTTTCGAGAGTGAAGTCATAGGGGTCCGAGAATCCGGTGGAAGCGTCCGGCGCGTCCGCCCTGTAATGCAGGTAGGCAGATTTTACATCGAGCCTTTCATGGGAGGTAGGGGGGTCGAAGGCAACACCAAAAAGTTTATTGCCCGAAAGCGTGAGCACGGTTAATCCTTACGTTCCCCTTGGGAAAAGAACTCCTCCACATGCTGCAGATGGCGGACCATTGCATTTTCCGCCCCGTCCGGGTCACGGGCCTTCAGCCTTGCGAGGATATCCCAGTGGCCCTCTATGGTGGACATGGCGAATTCAGGGTTGTAGGTAAGGTTCTTGATTTTGAAATCGAAAAGAAAATCCATCACGTAGTCGATGGTGAGCGCCAGAACCGGGTTTTTCGTTGTCTCTGCGATCAACCGGTGAAACTCGATGTTCTTCTGCTTTCTTACGTCTGTAGATATGTCCCTTATATTATCCTGGCAGAAAAGGACATTCTCTTCGAGCCTCTCTATTTCGGATGGCTGGATTTTCTGCGCCGCCAACGCTGCCGTCGCGGGCTCTATCATGAGCCGCAATTGGGTAAGGTGCTCGGAAGTCAATTTTTTAGCGCTCAAAAACGTGAACAGGGAATGCTTGACGAATTCGCTCCTCCGTTCAACCGTGAAAACCCCTCCACCTTTCCCCTTCTTCTTCTCGATGAGGCCCGATACTTCGAGGCCCTTGAGCGCTTCCCTCACCGTAACGAGGCTTACGCCGAACTGGGCCGCGATCTCTCTCTCGGTAGGCAGCCTCTCACCCGGCACAGTTTCACCTTCCGTGATCAAATTCGTAATATGGCTCTCGATCAGCTCGGAAAGACGCTTGGCCTTTATCGGTTCTATAGTGATCTTTTCCATAATGTCATAACCTTATAACAACTATTATTATAGTTAGCCAAGACTTGTCAAGAAAAAAATCAGACAATGCCCAACGTCACAGGCGACTTTTGGGTAACCGTATCGGATCAGCCCATAACCGCTGATAACAAGAGAATAGGAGGGAAGTTAGGGGTAATCCGGCGTCTTATCTGCCTGACTCTCCAAAGGTTCTTGCCCTTGCCCCAGCCCTCCCGATGCGCGTATCGCCCGAAGATTATCAGACGGCCAAGTCGAAACTGCTGTCCGAGAAGCAGTCCGTCAAGGACAAGATATCGGCTTTTGAGCGGAAAGGCGTCAGTTGGTTCGAGCCTGCCATAGCGTTCATAAAGCAAGCGGAATCGGCCTCCACTTTGGCAAGAAGCGATGATAACCAAAACGTGCGCGGGTTCCTCGAAAAGATTGGTCCAACTTCCGGCTCGCCGCGCGGCGGCTCGATTTTTCCTACGCAAAAGAGTGGTCTGTCTTATCCGAAAATCCCGAACGAACAAATTGGCGGAGGGAGAGGGATTCGAACCCCCGGTCCGCTTATCAGGCGGACAACCGATTTCGAGTCGGCCCCGTTATGACCGCTTCGGTATCCCTCCGCAGCTGAAAGAACTTCCTGAGCAGGTTCCCGCTCTTCCGGGCGAGGACGCCGCCTATCACCTCGACCTTGTGGTTCGAGGGGAGGGCGTTTGCGTCGACTGCCGAGCCGAAGGCGCCCCTTTTTTTGTCGAAGCACCCGAAGACGAGCCGCTTTATGCGCGCCTCCTGGATGGCGCCTGCGCACATGAGGCACGGCTCCTTGGAAACGAAAAGGGTGCACCCTACGAGCCTGTAATTCCCCAGCGCCTGCGACGCCCGGCCTATCGCCAGGAGCTCCGCATGGGCAAGCGGCGAGCTGAGCCGGATGGTCTGGTTGTGGGCGCTCGCCAGGACTTTTCCGTCTTCCGATATTATGACCGCCCCTACTGGGACCTCTTCCTCCTCGAAGGCCCTCGACGCCTCTCTGAGGCACATCTCCATGAACAGTTCGTCCGGCATTCTTTAATATACCTGCGGCCCGGCGGAAAATCAAATAGAGGCGGAAAAGCCTTCGAAGAGGGGGTGGCCGGAGGCGGCAATCCGCTCCTTCATCCTAAGCACGTATTGGGGTCTGATGCCCTCCCTCCATCGCGGGTAGCCCCCGCCCCAGACGTAGCGGAGCTAGCTCGTGGAATTCCTCCCTGCTGAACAGGTAATCGCCGACCTCAACGGTAGAGGCTGCGGCATCGACCGCGACCGGCACCTGCCAGACCCTTTTGTACCGCTCGATGATCTCCTTCACGGCGTCCCGAGTCTTATGGCCCTCGGGGTTTTGCGCGAAGTCGTTCATCTCCTTCGGGAAGGGGAACCTGCGGTAGACGTCGCCAATGAAGCCTCGCAGGTCCACCCCGTGGATGGCGCTCGTCAGGTTCCCTATCTGCGCGTCAGTGAGCGCGTAGACCTCCCATTCCATCCGCAGGTCCTCGCCTGCACGGCCATCCGCCATTACCGCGACATAGCCGCAGAAATCGGAGGCGAAGATGAAATAGCTGTCGAGCAGAAGGAGGTCCGTCTCTATGTTGAAGAAGCCGAATGCAAGCTCGCCGTGGCTTAAAGAGTTGAAGGCAAGAGGCATAACTAATTATATCAGCGGGGGGTGCCGAAAACAATCCGGTTGTGCTATATTTCAAGGGGATGGAAGCGTACGAAAAGTATGAGGGTCTCAAAGGCGCGCTTAAAGGGCTCGGCCGGGTCGTAGTCTGCTATTCGGGCGGGGTGGACAGCACGCTGCTTCTGAAGGCAGCCGCCGACGCCCTCGGCAGGCAGAACGTGCTGGCCCTGATAGCGAGGTCGCAGACCTATCCCGAGCGCGAGATCGAAGGGGCCGTCGCCTTCGCCCGCGCATCCGGCATCGACTTCGAGGTGATCGAGACGGACGAGATGGGCGACGATTGCTTCCTGAGCAACACGAGCGAGCGGTGCTATTTCTGCAAGCGCCATCTTTTCGGCCGGGCATTGGAGATCGCCGGGCAGCAGGGCTTCGACCACGTGGCGGAGGGGTCGAACGTCGATGACCGGTCGGACTACCGGCCGGGCCGCCGCGCCGGCCTGGAGCTGGAGATAAAAAGCCCGCTCCTTGAGGCGGGACTCACCAAGGCCGATATAAGGTCGGTTTCTGCGGCCCTTGGCCTTCCTACGCACGACAAGCCGTCTCTCGCTTGCCTTGCATCGAGGATACCTTACGGCACGAGGATTGAGGCGGAGACGCTCAAAAGGATAGAGCGGGCAGAGGAGTTCTTGCGCGGCCTGGGCATAGGGCAGGTGAGGGTGCGATACCACGGGCAGGTCGCCCGCATCGAGGTGCCGGAAGAGGATTTCGACAAGGTAATGGCCGCGAGGGGCGAGATAGCCGACGCGCTGACGCAGGCGGGCTTCCTTTACGTGACGCTCGACCTGAAAGGGTACAGGACAGGGAGCATGAACGAGGGGCTTACGCCTACCGAATGAGGGCGGCGGACTGCGGTCGGCGCATCGCCTTTTGGCGGGCTTTCAGCGCCGGCTGGTCGCTTGCTTTCCCGTCTCGCGTATCTCCACGAAGATCTTTCTTGTTTTGCCTTTCCTTATAATGGTGATCTCGAACCGGCCGGCCGCCTGTAAAGCCGCCTGGCTCTTCTCCAGATTGCGGGCGGGTATGCCGTTGACTGCGATGACGCGGTCGCCCGACCTGAAGCCGACCTTTTCGGGTATGCTCCCCTTGTCGATCTCGAAAAGCTCGTAGCCCGCCAGGTTGCCGTTCTTGTCTACCCGCGTCTTGATCGCCACGCTCGACAGGACGATCTCGTTATCCTTCCTCACCTCGTCGGCGACGGCCTGCGGGACGATGACCGTTTTGCCACGCCTCGTGATCTGCCGCGCATAATAGGAAGGGTCAGGCTTCTGAGCGCCCGCCGCTGCCGGTGGAACACCGTCCTGCTTCACCGTCTCGCCTGACGCCGTCGCGGTCGGGGCGGCAGGTGTGCTTTGCGGCCCCGTTGCGGGAGCGGCGAGGCATGTCGCAGGCGCCAAAATCCCTGCCGCGAGCATCACCAAAGCTACGGCAGCGGCCCATACGGCCGCAAGCGGGCATTGCGCGCATCGCATCCGTCCGGTCATGGCAAAATCCTTTGTTTTTCCGCTTTAAGCATGGAGGCTCCGTTTTTTTTGGTCGATGGAAGTGCTATACTTCATACTCGATTTAAAGAAGGATAGGAAACCGGCTTCTCTCTATAGCTTTGGTGCCGAAGAGGGGACTCGAACCCCTACAGGCTTACGCCTACCAGACCCTGAACCTGGCGCGTCTGCCAATTCCGCCACTTCGGCGCTACGTTAATTATAGAGAAAAGCCGCCCAATGTCAAGAGGTGGAGATGCGCGTTTTCGAGTCGCTCGACGTGGAAGAACAGTTCGCAAGACCGGTGCTGACCATAGGAAATTATGACGGCATACACTTAGGTCACATGCGGATCATCGAGAGGGTGAAAGAGCGGGCGCGTGCGATTTCCGGCACGTCGATGCTCATGACCTTCGACCCCCACCCGCTCCATATTCTGAGGCCCGACAAGGAGCTTGCCGCCATAGCGCCTTTGCCGGAGAAAAAGCGCCTCATCGAGAAGGCGGGCATCGATGTCCTCTTCGTGCTGCCCTTTACCGCCCGATTCGCGGACCTGTCCCCCGAGGCCTTCGTCGCCTCGGTCCTCGTGGAGAAGCTCGCAGTGGCAGGGGTCGTCGTCGGCTACGACTTCCGGTACGGCAGGAAAGGGCGGGGAGACGCCGCGCTTCTTTCGGCGGCCGGGCGCGCCCACGGGTTCTTCGTCGAGACGGTCGGCGCGGTGACGCTCGACGGAGAAAAGGTAGGGAGCAACCGCATAAGGAAGCTCGTGGCAGACGGCAGCGTAGCTGCGGCCGCGCGCCTTCTGGGCAGGCCCTTTGCCCTTGAGGGCACGGTCGTCAAGGCGTGGGGCAGGGGCAGGGGGATGGGCTACCCGACGGCCAACCTGGAGACGGATTATTCACTCATACCGAAAGACGGCGTCTACGTGACCGAGGCGGCGTTCGATGGGACAAAGTGCGGCGGCCTTACGAACATCGGCCATAACCCCACGTTCGGGGAGGGGCAGGGACGCTCCATAGAAACGTTCATCCTCGATTTCGAAGGCGACCTTTACGGCAGGAAGGTGCGCCTCAGTTTTCTCGACCGGATCAGGGACGATATGAAGTTCGCAAGCGTCGATGAGCTGAAGGCGCGCATCGCCCTGGACGTGGAGGCAGGCAGGGCCGTCCTGCGGCAGCGCGGGCTGTAAGCGAACTAATCGGACGGGCGGCGGCGCCCCAAAAGGCGGCCCCGGTGTCCGCCCGATGCCGGACCCCGGTCGCTTAAAAAAAACCATGCCTGGGATTCTTCTTCAGAGACCCGCGCCGAAGGTCTCCGCTTCCCTGTCATACACCACTTCTTTGTGCTATGCTTTAGTATTCGGCCGCCACCGGCTACCGCCAGATGTCGGAGCAACAGGAGGCAAAAAGTTGAAAGGGCTTCGCCCACTCATAAAATATATTGGCAATAAAACGCGAATTGCGGAGCACATCTGTTCTCAATTTCCGACCGACTATAGAACTTATTTTGAGCCGTTCGTTGGGAGTGGAGCAGTCCTTGGCTGCTTCTCCCCTAAGCGAGCCGTAGCCTCAGATACTCTTAAACCACTAATTGAGATGTGGCGGCTTGTCCAGAGCAAACCCCGTGAACTTATCGACTCCTATACAGAGAGTCACCAGGATTTCCTGCGGGATCGATTATCGACATACGAAACAGTTAAGGCGCGCTTCAACCGAATCCCAAACCCTCACGATTTTCTATTTATTTCAAGGACATGCTACGGAGGAGTCATCCGATTCCGCCGCGATGGCTACCTCAGCACTCCAATCGGCCCGCATAGGCCCATATCGCCCAAGGAGCTATCGACGCGCGTCGCTGAGTGGAGACATGCAATCCATAACACTGAATTTGTCCTCGCTGATTATGCTGATGTTGTCCGGGCTGCCGCCCAGTCCGATATCGTCTACTGCGATCCCCCCTACGTCGATAGTCAGAAGATCATTTACGGCGCGCAAGATTTTACACTTAAACGCTTGCTAAGTGATCTATCAGACGCGAAAGCACGAGGTGCTTTTGTAGCATTGTCCATTGATGGCGTAAAGAAGTCCGGTGCCCGCAAAATCAATATCGTACCACCAGAAGGCCTCTTTGAACTTGAGAGTTACGTTGCTTTAGGTGGTTCTATGCTTAAACGGTTTTGGAGAGATGGCAAGACTGTTGACGACGAGCGCGTAAAAGATCGGCTCTTGCTTTCGCACGCTCGTTGCAATGGGCAGTTGTCCTTCCTATAACTCTCCTATCCTCCGCTCCCAGTCCGTGAGTACTTCTCTCCCGAAGAAAATTTCGTCAACGTGAGCAGTATGAAGCATGTCAATCATACGGCACAGATACGACTTTCCGCAATCCCACCAAGTGTACCGATCGTCAATAAACAGAAAATGCCAAATAGGACGATTCAGCCGCGACCGCACCCCACGTATCTCATACCCGTCAAGAAGTGTCTCGTATACGGCATCCGCTACCCTGCTCCCAAACGTCGTAGTTCCATAATATTCTTTGATCTCCCACACCGCCCTCGGATTCTCGGTCTCCGGTAAAGCGCCATCAAAGCGGCGTGAAAAGATTTCTTCGAGCGTACCATCAGATGTTACGATAGAAAGCCTTCGTGCATCATCAACAAAGCCGTCAGGCCCAACCACACTCTCTGCTATCATGCCGACCATACCCGCAAGGTAGGCAGGATGGCGCTTTTCGCCCTTTTGTTTATTAATCGCCAATGGTTTGGTTGGTCTTGTTCTTTCGTATATTTTCTCGAACTCCTCGGCCGCTTCTTTCCCATCCATAAAGAGGTGCGCTACTTGCTTATTGAGTATCTCCGCCCGCCAGTTCAAATACGCCACAACTTCCCCTAACAGGTTACCATCAACAGTAAATCCCCTTTCGACCAGCACGCGCCCTGCTTCATCGACCGAATGAGTACGTAGCTGATGCGTCTTCCGCCCGCAATATCCTACCTGTTCGGAGATGAACTTCGCATGCGCCCAAAACCGACCCGATTTTCCGACGAATTCACCGTTCGGTCTCATTTCGCCAAATCCTTGAACAGTGCCGAAGGGTGTACCTCCAGTGCCCGAGCTAACTTGACTATGTTGTCCAATCCTACGTTCCGCCGCCCACGTTCAATCCCACCAACGTACGTCGAGTGCAACCCTGCTCGCTCGGCCAACTCCTCCTGAGTCCATCCTCTTGCAAGGCGCAGCCCTCGAATCGTTTTCCCCACCTGAATGCGATCGAATTGCTCAGACATACTAAGAGGACATCATGCAGACAGACTATAAGTCCAGAGACTATAAGTCAGGTTAGTTTGAATTGTTGAGATATGCGTTAATTAACAAGCCCAAAAGCGGCCCACGCCCCGTGCTTTCCTTTTACCAGCAGAGCTTGCCAATTTCCGCGCCCTATCGGTCCCGGAAATTGGATCATCGATCTCCAGACTCGATCTCAAGGACTGGTTCATTCGGTTGAAGCCAGAGGACACCAAAACAGGGTACGACCGCTTTAGACAGTACGGAAAAAATGGGTCAAGCGCAGGAGGTCGGCAACAATGCCTAACCCCTTGTAATCTTTAGTGCCTGGGATCGGGATCGAACCGACATGGTGCTAAGCACCGAGGGATTTTAAGTCCCTTGCGTCTACCTATTCCGCCACCCAGGCAACATTCCTAACTTATAATAGGAACGTCCCCGCTTGTCAATATGTAAGTAAGCAGGCAGGTTAGACCGCGTTCCGGCCGCCCCGCCAATCAGTCGGCCGCCAGAGTGGCGGTCCCGTCGGATGCCGCAATCAGCGCACCGACAGCGGCGCGGCCAGGAACTTGAATGGCGAGGAGAAGATCTCGTTCGTAAGCTCTTTCGAAAGGGAGCCGAAGAGCCATTTGGAGAACGTGAAGGGCTTCTCCGCATAGACGAGGACGGGCTTACCCTTGATCTTGAGGGCCGCCTTGAGCGCATCGACGGTGTCGTAGAAGTCGCCTATGGCGTCCACGAGCCCGACATCTTTGGCCTGCGTCCCCGTGTAAATCTTGCCTTCGGCAAGGGTCTTCACCTTTTCGGCGTCCATCTTTCTTCCCGCGGCGATGTCTTTCATGAACTGGTCATAGATGTTTCTGATTATATTGTCCATGTACTCCCTTTCGGCAGGGGTCATCTGCCGGAAGGGCGTGCCCGTGTCCTTGAACTCGCCCGCCTTGATCGTGTTGCTTTGCAGCCCTATCTTCTTCAGCACGTCCTCCACTATCATAAGGTGCATGATGACGCCGATGCTCCCCGTGATCGTAGAGGGGTTCGCGTAAAGCTTCTCAGCGGCCGATGCGATATAGTAGCCGCCGGATGCGCACGTGGTGCCCATGGAGACGTAGACCTTCTTTTTCTCCTTCAGCTTCTCCACTTCCCTGTATATCTCCTGCGTCGGGCCGACCGAACCTCCGGGCGAGTTTATCCTCAAGATTACCCCTTTGATCGTCGGGTCCTCCTTGAAGCGTATGATGTCGTCCATCGTGTCCTTGGACCCCGTTATGATGCCTTCTATCTCGACGATGCCGATCCTCTCGCCCGACGGCCTGCCCGCCAGCCCCACGGCGAGGGAGACGAAGAAGATGAGGACTATCAGCGAAAGGATGATAACGAGCGCTTTCTTCTTCCGGCTCCAGGGCATGGCCTCACCTCTTTTTCAGTATTATAGTCCCGAAGGGCCGCTTTTGCGATAGCCAGGCGAGTTTCAGCTTGGCGATCTCCAGGACGGCCAGGACCGCCGCCACCCTCTCGCGCAGCTCCTGCCCCAGGTCGATCCTGAAGACGTACGTGCCTTCCCGCTCCAGCTCGTTCTTGATCTCTTCCAGCTTCTCTTCGAGGGTTGGGCGCATCTCGCCTACGGAGATGAAGCGCTCCTGCCTGCTCTTTATCAACTGCAAAAAGAGCGTGCACAGGGAGAGCACGTCCTCCTCTTCCCCGAAGTCGGCGGCAGGCTCGCGGACGAAGGCGTCCCTGCCGAGCAGCGGCAGGCGGTCGAGGCTCTTGGCCATCGTCCTTATCTTCTCGTACTCGATGATCTTCTCGACAAGCTCTTCCCTCGGGTCTTCGCCGTCCATCGGGAGGAGCATCCTCGACTTGATGAAGATGAGGAGCGACGCCATCTCGATGAAGTCCTCAGCAGTCCGCAGGTTCATCTCCCTGGCGAGGTCCACGTACTCAAGGAACTGCTCGGTGATAAAACCGATGGGGATGTCGAAGATGTCGATCTTGTTCCGCTTGATGAGCGTTATAAGGACCGGCAGCGGCCCCTCGAAGAACTCCATCTGAAGCTCCAGGGTCGAGGCGGAAAAGGCGATCATGACGCCTGCCCCGCCGGGATGCGCCGCTCTTCCGCATACCTTTTCACGAAAGCGATCTCCTCCTCTTTGCTCGTCAAGTTTCGGTCGATCTTCGCCTCTTTGAGCGCGTCGAGTATCTCCTTGAACACGGGGCCTTCCTTGATGCCCATCCGCTTCAGGTCTTCCCCGGTAGCCACGGGCCGGAGGCTCTCTGCGTAGGTGACGTAGCCGGAGACGGCCTTTTTCACCTCGTCGGAGGGCGTCCTGGCCATGATGAAAAGACGCCCCTCCTGCGTCAGGAGCTCAAGCTGCCTGAACGTCTCGCTCTTCTTCATTACGCAGACGCCGGCAGAGAGCTTCCCCATCACGTCGCGCAGCCGCGCCGCCTCGTTGGGGAGCTTCCTCTTGATCGATTCAGGCGCGCCGAGCCGCCTGGCAAAATCGGCAGTCTGGTCCGCGGACATGCGGTCGGTCAGCCCGAGGAGGTAATAAAAGACGCGGTTGTATCTCCCCCTGAACGAGAGGTTGTACCACTTGAGGACCGTGTCCATCTCCTTGAAAAGGCCCTCTTTGTCTGCGTCGAAGGCAAGGGCGGGGTAGATAAAGCGGTTCAGGTCGAGGCTCTGGAGCCTCTTCAAGATCGCCCCGGGGTCCGCCTCCAAAAGTATCAAAGAAAGCTCCCGCCATAGCCGCGCGCCCTTTATCTTCGACAGGAAGCTCATTTTTACGGCGTTCTTTATGAGGTTGAGGGTGAACTTGCCGATCTGGAAGCCGAAGCGCCGCTCGAACCTGACCGCCCGGAAGACCCTGGTAGGGTCTTCCACGAAGCTCAGGCTGTGGAGCACCCTGATGCTTTTTTCCTTGATGTCGCGCTGGGCGCCGAAGAAATCGACCAGCTCGCCGAAGGTGTTCCCGTTCAGGGAGATGGCGAGGGTATTGATCGTGAAGTCCCTGCGGTAGAGGTCGAGCTTCAAAGAGCCGTGCTCGACGACGGGCAGGGCGGCGGGCGCCTTGTAGTACTCAAGCCTGGCCGTAGCCACGTCCACCTTGAACCCATCGGGGAAGAGGAGCTTCGCCGTGCCGAATTCCTTGTGCGTGCGCACCCTGGCGCCGAACCGCCTCGCAAGCTCCGTCGCGAAGCGGATGCCTTCACCCTCGATGACTACGTCGATATCGAAGTTCTCGTTCCGAAGCAGCAGGTCCCGGACAAAGCCGCCGACGAGGTGGGCGTGGAACCCCATCTCGTCGGCGAGGCGGCCCATCGCAGTCAGGTGGTCGAGCACGGGGCTGCTCACGCGCTCCGCCATCAGCCTTTTTACGTTCTTTCGCTTTTCGTACACGTCGTGGGAGTCGAGCTTGCCGAGGACGCTCTTCCTGATCTCGTCTTCCAGCACGCGCAGAAGGTCCGTCCTGGTGACCGCCCCGACCAGGCGCCCGTCCTCGGTCACGGGGAGGAACCGCTGGTTCCCGCCGATGATGATCTCCTTCATCCGCTCTATCGAGTCGGCGGGCTGCACGGTGGAGAAGTCGGTAATCATGTACTCCCTCACGGGGACCTCCTCAAGCCGGTGAAAGGCCGCCTTCTCAGCGATCTGCCTGGTGATGATGCCCGCCACCCGGCCCTTACGGATGACGGGCAGGGTGTTGACGTTGTATTTGGTGAGGATGTCGCGCGCCTCGCGTATCGCAGCGTCTGCATCGACCGAGACTACGGGGAAGAACATGATGTCCCTTGCCGTCCACAGCGGTTTTACCGTAACGGCGAGGCGGTCGAGGAGCTTTGCCTTTGCCTCGATGATTGTGCTCTCCTTCAGCGTGGCCGATGCCGCCTCCTTGTGGCCTCCCCCTCCCATTAAGGAGAGCACCCGGCCCACATCGACCTCCGGGATGCGGCTGCGGCCGATCACGTAAATCCGGTCGTCCATGCGGAAAAGCGCAAAGATGGCGTTCAGGTTCTCCATGTCGCGGAATTTCTGGACGAGCACGGCCAAATCGCCCACGTAGTCCTCGGTGCTGGCCTCCGCGACCACCACGTCGATGCCGTTTATGTTGTGGACTACGGCTGCCTCTATGAGGTCGTTGAGCAGGTGCACCTGCTCCGGGGAGAGTCTCCTTCACGAGGATATCGGCCACGAGGTCCACGCGGGCGCCCTTCGACAGGAGGAAAGAGGCCGCCTCGAAGTCGCTCTGCGTCGTAGAGGGATAGTGGAAGCTCCCCGTCTCCTCGTATATGCCGAGCATCATGATCGTCGCCTCTTCCGGCGAGACGCCGATGCCCTTCTTCCGCAGCAGGTCTACGAGAAGGCTGACGCAGGCGCCCGAATTGCCCGTCACCGCAAGCTCACCCTCGATATCGTCTTTGGCCGGGGGATGGTGGTCGTAGACGTGTACCTTCGCCCGGCCCTCGTCGATGAGCCTGGCGAACTCGCCGATCCTGCCCCTCTGCTTCGTGTCAACGACGATAAGGGTGTCCACGTCTTTGTAGTCGATGTCCTTTATCTTTGCGATGTTCATGAAATAGAGGGTCGAGCGGATGAGGAAATCCCGGACGCTCTTCTCCTGCGAGCCGGGGAAGACGAGGACTGCGTCGGGATAGAGCTTCTTCGCAGCGACCATCGAGGAAAGGGCGTCGAAGTCGGCGTTGAAGTGCGTAGTGATGACCTTCATGACAAAGATTAAAACAAGGCCGGGGGGTTGTCAATCGTTGGACGGCGGGGGGGTGGGGCCGCGTGCGAGAGCGAAGACAAGAAGCTAAAAGCAACTACGGAATGCTTTGGGCGGCTGGACTCGCGCCTCTGGCGGAATCGCGATCTGCGGCGCCCTGCTCGCCGTGTGGCCTCCAACATACGTAAAGTATAGTTTCCGGCCGACACGTCTCACATGGCATCCACACCTCCCGATTCCTGGAGGCGCTCGTCCACGCCGCAACCGCCGCGAGTGGAATAAAGAGCATTCGGAAAGCGGCGGTAAGAGCGGGCTGTACGGTGGACATGGCTGGGATATCAAGTGCATTATAAGAGAAGAAATCCGAAGTTACGGCTTCTAGGAAACAGCTCTCACACGACCTGACATTGTCCAATCGGTCGAATCCAAACTCTTACTGCTTAACTACTTCTTTCGCCTTCACAATGGCCTGGTATATCTGCATTTCTTCTTTGCGTAGTTCGAACAACCAAGAAACTTTCTCCCATTCTTGCTCCGAACGACGAGGTAGCCATCACATCCCGGCTCAGGACATCTCTCTGCGCTCTGGCTTCCGCTGGGCATCTCTTCATCCAATTCCAGGTTTCTGATAACCTCCTCCACAGCTGAAGGGCCCTCAAACCGCCTCATCTGCTCCCCCGAATCCTTGTGGCTGAGTATATTCAGGCTGCCCTCCCAGGCGATGGTATCGTCAATAATTGCCACTTTCTGGTGCATGCTGCGCCGCTCGACGACAGTGACACCGATGCTTCGGAACTGATCGATCACAACGCCTGCCTGGTTTGCCATTTCGCCGCTCTGTTGATTGGCCGGCCGCGTATATATCCGAATCTCCATGCCCCTCCCTTTCATGGCCCTGAAGTAGTCCACGAAGGCGCTGCTGCGCCCTACGGTGAGGAAAGGGCTGAGGATGATGAGCCGCGTCTGGCAGTTCTTCACATCCTCAATAAATCTGGCCCAGAAATTCTTTTCCGTATACATGCGTCCTCGACTAGGGTCTGAAGGTCTCCCTGCCGGGAGGAGGGTACCGGCCCACCTCGCAAAATCATTCGTGAAGTAACTGTCCACGAGACTTTCAGAGGCAATCTTTTGTGCATTAGCATAGAAGTACTGGATCATTCTTGCCAGAACGGAATCCGGATGCAGGTCCGAAAGTAGGTGCTTTGTGTGCGCAACCAGGTAGAACCGGTACTTTGCCCTCGTCACTGCGACGTTCAATAGGAGCCTTGCATCTGAGTCGGGCTTAGTATCGTCAAGCATCGGGGCGACCCTTGTGCCTGACCCCTCGACGGTATCGAAAATGATTATCGATTCCTCTCCGCCCTGAAAGCGATGGACGGTGCTCACCCGTACACGATCCAGTATGTCCCAATCCCGTGCGATCTTGTTTATCAGGCGCGCTTGGGCCGCGTACGGGGTCATTATCCCGATCTTCCCGTCATGGACGTTAAGAATGATCTTCTTAGCGAGCGTACAGCAAAGAAGAGCGCTGTATAAGTTGAACCTCCCTCCAGTGGAGAGCCGGCTGCACCATGGATTCATTGCTCCCGTTTCCACGAGCGCAAGGGGTGATCGTGAGACTCCATCATCGAGGCTTCGATTGGCGGTGCTCGGGTCGTCCGTCAACATCCCCTGATAGAAGAACCTGTTAGGGATAACCGAAATCTCGGGAGCCATCCTGTATTGAGTGCTGAGAGGCGTAACCCGGTCATTGCTTCTGGCCTTCTTGACGTTGTCTATACCCAGAACCGAGAAGAGGCTTCGCCCGAGCCACTTTTGGGCCGTCGCCTCTTGCGCGATGCAGATGGGTGGGAGTTGGAGAAAATCCCCTACGATGGTGATGAATCCACGACACCGACTGGCTGCCCAGTATATGTGCGGGAGCGGCGCCATACTGGCCTCATCAAGAATGAGCGTATCAAAAGGGGTATCAGGAAACTGCTTTGCGGTGAATGTCTTTGTCAGCGTAGTAGCGACAAGCCTTGCCTCGGACAGAATCTTTTTCTGGAGTTCATCAAGTAGTTGATTAATCTCCGCGAGCCGCGCGAGTATCGCGTCTTTTCGGGCTGCCATTTCTTTGTGTCTGTTCCCTATTTCGGCCGGTGTGACCTTCATGGTGGCCAGATGCTTGTCGGCCTCCGTCTTTGCCTTTTCTACCTCCCCCTCTTTCCTTGCCCGCAGGTCCCCAAGGGCGTGGATTCGGTCGGCGATCTCTTTCGCGAGCCTTTTTTTAGCGTCGATAGCTACGCCGGCCTGATCGATCTCCCTCTGAATCTTGCGGGGATCGAGACTTTTGAAGAATCGTTTGATCGAGCCGGATGATTGGGCCTCAGCCAGTTTTGCTCTATTTCTTGTCTGTACTCCTAATAGCCGTTCGAGTTCTTCGTTAGCAGCGGAGAGCTTACCAGACAGCTTGGAGTACTCCGATGCGATGGCAGTCAGTTCCGATGATAGGGTTTTGACCACCCGCATCGCCTGAAGTACGTTGTTGTATTGTTCAAGAATATTCTCAAGGCCGGCCTTTTCTTTTTCCAAATCCAGCTTTTCTTTCGACAACGACTCGCCGAGCTTCGCCGCGATCTTGTCCAACAACACGAGGGGGCACTTGTCGGTTATTTTCTCCAGGTGGCTCGACTGCGGGTTACCCAATCTCACCAGTCTGCCCTCGTTGTAAAACGGTGTGGTCCTCAACTGGTCGGCCACGTCCATCAGCGCCTCATCGACGGCTGCATTCGCGTGAGACACGAGAAGAACGCGCCGCCCGGCGTTAAGGTGGGCCTCTATGGCCTGTGCAACGGTTGTCGTCTTGCCTGTTCCCGGTGGACCCCAAATGACGGCCAACCGTGAAAAGAAAGAGGCGCCAATTGCTATCTTCTGGGCGTCGTTGGCAGGCCGCGCAGAAAGTGAATATTGAGGCATGATTTCATGCTTGCACTTGCCGCATACCGGGGTCTGAGACGCTACATACTTCGTTATTCTGTTCTTGGCCCCGCACTCTCTGCATTGCACTATGTCATCAGGGCCCTGTGTTGAGGGGATCTGGCCTGCCAAGAGAGCTTCGGCGAATGCAGGGGCATTGCCGTTCTGCAGGGCGACAAACTTCTTCTTGAGCAGCTCGAGCAGGTACCATAGATTGGTCTGGAGCCTTGCCTCCGAAATGTATTGTCCGCAAAACCTTTCAATCCCGATTTCTACTTCTAAGCCCTGCGTCAGTAAAACTTGTGCGGGGTATCGATTGCCCTGGACTTCTATTTCAGCAGGAGAATCATCCAGGACGGCCAAGAAGTTTTCGAGATTAAAGACATAGACGAAAAAGCCCGAAACCTGGCGGAGAAAGCGACCGTTGAATACTTTGACGATACTTCCTCCCTTGCCCTTCTTGATGGCGGTGATTTCCTGGTCAAGGGCGGTTACAAACTCGCTGATGATCGCAGAAGGCATGGTTTATGTACCTGCTGCCTGATTGAGATCAGTCCGAAACTGAGGACTCACGTGGACACACATCCTAATTCCTCACCAAACGAACGGCAAGTTGGCCTGCCTGCATACTATTTCGCGCGTCAAACAAGCGCCTCGGGAGGGCGGAGGGCCGATCCTGAACTCCTTTCACGTACTGACCCGGTGGCCTTTCTCCCACATTACCACTCGTATTCACTCTATGCAAGAGATACTTGAGGGGACAGAGATACTTGAGGATTATGCATTATAAAAGTTTTATAAGTATGAGGGGAGCTATCGCCCTCGCATAATGGCGCGGCTTTACCCAGGCCGGATAATAGGTTATGATATTTGGCCCCGTATCGGGGCAATTCTTTCATGAAGCAGACAGGTAACTCCGGGGTCATTGTACATGTGGAAGTTTAAGGTCGCTTTTGCGGCCGGAGGAAATTTCGATGGAATTCGCGTTTCTTTTCGATGGCGCGCGGCGGAGCGTACTTTTTCTGTACGTGAGCACGCCGCGCCGAGAAAAGGACGCGAAGGCCGCGCAATTAACCCGGCCGCCACACTAGATAAATGAAGCAGATACGGAACTTCAGCATCATCGCGCATATAGACCACGGAAAATCGACGCTGGCGGACCGCCTCATCCAGTACGCCCACCTGGTGGACGAGCGGCAGTTCAGGGACCAGATCCTCGACAACATGGACATCGAGCGGGAGAGGGGCATCACGATAAAGAGCCAGACGATCTGCCTGCCCTACACGAGCAAGGACGGCGGTGATTTCGAGCTGAACCTTATCGACACGCCGGGCCACGTCGATTTCTCCTACGAGGTGTCGCGGGCGCTCGCCTCGTGCGAAGGGGTGCTCCTGCTCGTCGACGCGTCGCAGGGCGTGGAGGCGCAGACGCTGGCCAACCTGTACGCTGCAATGGAGCACAACCTCGTCATCATCCCGGTCATCAACAAGATCGACCTGCCTTCTGCCGATATCGAAAGGGTGAAGAACGAGATCGACCACGACCTCGGACTCGACCCCGACGAGGCCGTGCTCTGCTCGGCAAAGGAAGGGCACGGGATCGAGGACATCCTGGAGGCGATCGTCACGCGCATCCCGCCGCCCTCGGGCAGCGCCGAAAGGCCGCTTTCGGCCCTCATATTCGACGCCCGGTACGATTCTTTCCGGGGCACCATCGTGACCTGCCGCTTCTTCGACGGGCGGGTGGCGCCCGGAGACACGATCAGGCTCATGTCAACGGGGGCGACGTACAAGGTCGAGGAGGCGGGCATCTTCCACCTGAGCCGCGAGCCGAGGCAGGAGCTATTCGCAGGGATGGTCGGCTACATCATCGCGCGGCATCAAGACCGTGAGCGACACGCGGATCGGCGACACGATCACCCTCGACGCAAACCCGGTCGAAAAGCCGCTGCCCGGCTTCAAGGAAGTGAAGCCCGTCGTCTTCTCGTCGATCTACCCCGTGGCCTCCGACGACTACCAGTCGCTCCTTGAGGCCCTTGAGAAGTACAAGCTGAACGACGCGTCCCTCACCTACCAGAAGGATTCCTCGGCAGCCCTCGGCCAGGGCTTCCGCTGCGGCTTCCTGGGCCTGCTCCACCTGGAGATCGTCCAGGAGAGGCTGGAGCGGGAGTTCGACCAGTCGATCGTGATGACGATGCCGAGCGTGCAGTACCGCTTCTATCTTGACGGACGGGAGCACCGTCGTCGTCGACAACCCCCAGTACTACCCCGACCCGGCGGCGATCAAGAAATGCGAGGAGCCGTACATAAGGGCGAGCATCCTCATCCCGGACCGCTACGTCGGCGCCGTGATGAAGCTCTGCATGGAGCGGCGCGGGCGTGAACTCGCACATGTCCTACCCGACGCCCGGCAGGGTGGAGATCACCTTCGACATGCCCCTGGCCGAGGTCGTCTTCGACTTCTACGACAGGCTGAAGAGCATCACCCAGGGGTACGGCTCCTTCGACTACGAGATCATCGACTACCGCGAGAGCGACCTGATAAAGCTCGACATCCTCGTGAACGGCGAGAAGGTCGATGCCCTCTCCGTGATCGTCCACAGGGAGCGCGCCAGGGAGCGGGCCGTCAAGATATGCGACAGGCTCGAAGAGGAGATACCGAGGCACCAGTTCAAGATCGCCATCCAGGGGGCCATCGGAGGCAAGATCATCGCCCGCTCGACCGTCAACGCCTTCAGGAAGGACGTCACGGCTAAGTGCTACGGCGGCGACATCACGAGAAAGCGCAAGCTCCTCGAAAAGCAGAAAAAAGGCAAGAAGCGGATGAAGCAGGTGGGGGCCGTCATGATACCGCAGAGCGCCTTCATGGCCGCCTTGAGGACGAGCGATGAGGAATAGAGGGCCGGGCCGCGATCTGCGGGCCGGTCTTTACGTGCACGTCCCCTTCTGCCGCACCAAATGCGCCTACTGCGATTTCTATTCCGTGACGGAAAGCGGCCTTGAAGGGCAATGGCTCGCCGCTGTCGGCCGCGAGGCGGCGCTCTACAGGGACCGCTTTGCCGGGCCCTTCGACTCGCTCTTTATCGGCGGCGGCACGCCCACGAGCTTGTCCGACAGGCAGATCGCGGCCCTATTCGAAATCCTGAAGGGGGAGCTTGCCTTCTCGCCGGACTGCGAGGTCACTGTGGAGGCGAACCCCGACGACGTGGACGAGCGGCGCTTGACGATGCTCAAATCCCTCGGCTGCAACAGATTGAGCTTCGGCGTCCAGTCGTTCGACGACGGGGAGCTTGCCTTACTGGGCCGGAGGCATGACGCGGACGGGGCCGCCTGCGCGATAGAGGCGGCTCTCGCGGCGGGGTTCTCGAACATCGGTCTCGATTTGATGTACGGCCTGCCGGGGCAGACGAAAGAGCGCTGGCGCGCCACGCTCGAGCGCGCCCTCTCTTTCGGCCCCGCGCACCTGTCGTGCTATCAACTGACACTTGAAGGCCGGACGCCCCTTGCGCGCATGGTAAGCTCCGGGAAGATAAGCCTGCCCGGAGAGGAAGAGGTACGGGCGTTCTTCCTTGAGACGTCGCGCTTTCTGAAGGCGGCCGGTTTTATCCACTACGAGGTCTCCAACTTTGCCCTGCCCGGCCGCACCTGCCGCCACAACGAGAAATACTGGAGGCGTGTCCCATACCTCGGCCTCGGCCCCTCGGCCCATTCGTTCGACGGCCGGACGCGCTGGTGGAACCACCGGTCGCTCAAGTCCTACATCGGGAAGGCCCTTGCCGGGGAGAGACCGGTCGAGTCGGGCGAGGCGCTTTCGGCAGGGCAGATCGAGCTTGAGAGCCTCTACTTGGGTCTTCGGACCCGCCGGGGGGTGAGGCTTGCCGACCTTCAGGAGAAGTCCCTGCCTGCCGTGAGGGAGCTCCGGCGCGCGGGGCTTTTGCGACTGCGAAACGGCAGGCTCATGCCGTCTGTTGCCGGCTACCTCGTTGCAGATTCGCTGCCGGCGCTGTTAAGTTAAAGAATCAGGATGCGCAATTGCCGTTGAAGGTAGGGGGCGCGCATGGACGTGCACGTGGGCTGCTCGGGATGGAACTACAAGCACTGGAAAGGCGTATTTTACCCTGAGGGACTGAAGCAGAAAGAGTGGCTTGCCTTTTACGGCCGCCGCTTCGACACCCTTGAGCTGAACGTAACCTTCTACGGCCAGCCCGCAAAGACCACCTTCGAAAGGTGGTACGCCACTGTGCCCGACCGCTTTTTCTTCTCGGTGAAGATGTCCCGGTTCATAACGCATACCAGGCGGCTGAGCGTAGAGCGGGAATCGATAGAGCGCTTCTCTGCGGGCGTCTCCGTCCTCGCGGGCAAGCTGGGCATTGTCCTTATCCAGCTCCCACCGTCACTGCCTTTCGACGCGGGTCTCGTTGCCGATTTCTTCTCGGTCCTCGACCCCGCCTTCCGTTACACCGTCGAGGCCAGACACGAAAGCTTCGCCGACGAGCCCTTCTTCGCGCTATTGCGACGGCACAATATAGCCTGGTGCATCGCGGAGACGGCCGGCCGTTACCCTTACAGCGAGGCGGTGACGGCCGATTTCGTTTACGTGAGGCTTCACGGCAGGGAAAATCTGTACGCGTCGAGCTACAGCAACGACGAGCTTCGCGCGTGGAAGGAGAAGATCGAGTCGTGGGGCACGGAGACCTACGTCTACTTCGACAACGACTTCGCAGGCTACGCCCCGACGAACGCGGCCACCCTCAAGGCGATGCTCGAAAGATAAGCTGCTCGCCCCGAACGAAAAATGCTTGTCCGCCTGCTACAGGAAGTTTCCCTTCACTGTGGAGGCAACTGCACCTGGTGCTCCGGCACCCACTGGCCGTTGACCCACTGGCCCGGCACCGTAACTATGCTGCCCTGGTCGCCAGGCTGGCCTGCAGCGCTACCGGCCCCCTGCGCGTCGGGGGGCGCGTAGGTGTATGCAGGGTTGGGGGCCGCATAAGCGGGGCCGGGAGCAGCATAACCGGGCGGCGCTGCATAGACAGGGGGAGCGGCATCGGGATAATAGTAGGGGGAGGGGTAGTAATAGGGATAGTAGTATGGGTAGTACCCCGGACCGATGTATGCCCTCGGCCCGTACCACATACGCCCGCGCCAGCCGCCATAGCCGCCCCGGAACCCCCTGCCTGCATAGCTGGTCACCGGCAGGGCCGCCAGAAGTCCCATCATGATGACTGCGAGAACAAACGTGCGCCTTTTCATGTCTTTGCTCCTCGTCCGATTCGTATATTTAGCCGTCTAAAGGGGCGGATTGTCAATAGAGGAAAAGCCTGCAAATACGGGTAGATGCGCGAGCCGTCATTTCATGATAAAATAATAGGAGATATGAGCTTGTTCCTAAAAATGTTCCGGCGGCTGATGGTTATGCTGCCGGCTGTGGTCTTCATCTGCCTGCCGATCGTAAGCGCGCCGGAGACGAGCGCCGCCGGCGACAGCATAGTGATGGGGCAGGACGGCAGGATCAGCATGGACCTGGTCGATGCGCGGCTCGATGCGGTGCTTTCCGACCTTTCGAAAAAGGCGCCCCTTCAGGTGAAGGGGCGGCCCGGAGGGGGCGATAGGCGGACGGTCCATTTTTCCCGCCTTACCCTCGAAGAGGTGCTCCATAAGCTCATGGCCGGCTACAATTACGTCTTGTTCCTGCCGCCGGAGGGGCACAAGGGGGCGACGACCCTGACCATAGTCGGCAAGGCTGAGCCAAGAGCGATAGGGCCTACGGTCGAGACGGCAACCCCCGTTTCGACCCCACCGGCTGCCCCGCCGGTAGAGCAGCAGCCCCATGCCAGGCCTTCCACGCCGGGAGCCGCCGCCCCGCCGCTTTCGTCTGCGCATCCAGCGCAAGAAACTGCGCCGCCTGCTCAGCCCGCGCCTACCGCTGCGCAATCAGCGCCGCCTGCCCCGCCCGCCGCCCAGCCGGCGTCCGGCCGGCCTGTTGTCCAGCCGCCGCCTCCGGGCCAGACCGTCACGGCGGAACCCGGACAGCAGCAGGCAACGGGGCAGGCAGTGCAGCCCGACGCGGTAGCCGCAGCGACCCCGCCCGGCGTGCTGCCGGCGGCCGACTCCCAGCCTGAGTTCAACCCCGCTGCGTGGGGAGGCAGGGGAAGGCACAGGTAGATAGACTCCACCCGTTAGCGCAGTTTTTTCTTACAGGCAGTCCGTGACGGCCTGCGTCAGCGCATCCGAAGGGCTGCCGCTCACGTTGAAAGCGAGATAGGCGTTCTTCTCGACGCAATAGTGGAGGTTCGTCCAGGCGCCCCGGCACGTGCCGCTGTGGCCGAGAAGCGTCAGCGCACCCACCCTCTTTCTCGTATAGCCCAGACCGTAATCGTACCTGTCGGAGGCAGGCAGGAAGCCTTCCATCTCCCGAAGCATTGCCCGGCCGACGATCTTTCCTTCCCTGAGCGCCCGGTGGAAGACGTTGAGGTCGCCCGCGCTGCTCACGAGGTCGGATGCCGCCCGGTCGAAGACCCTGTACATCGTCGAATAGTCGGTCCACCGGCCGCCTTCAGACACAAGGCACCTCATATAAGGCTCGGGGAGGTTTCGGACGGGCGGGTCTGACGTGACGAAGGTGTGGGCCAGGCGCAGCGGTTTTATGATCGTGCGGGCCACGTATTCCTCGTAAGACGACCCGGAGGCCGCGTCGATGACGGGCCCGAGGAGCAGGTAGTTGACGTTCGAATAGAAATGCCCCGCGCCCGGCGCGTGGAGCGGCCCCCTGTCGAGGCCCCGGAAGATGGCGAGGTCTGCCGGCAGCGGCCTGTCAGGATGCGACATCTGAAGGCTTTCGAGGGCGTCTTCGTCGCAGTCGGCTATGCCGCTGCGGTGGGATAGGAGCAGGCGGAGCGTGATCCGGTCTGAGTGGGCCATGCGGTCGAGGTACGGGCGGCCGAGCCATCTCCCGACCGGGTCGTCGATGTTGAGCCTTCCGTCCTCCGCCAGCCTGCAAATGGCGGCTGCGGTGAACATCTTCGATATGCTGCCCGCCCGGAAATGCATGTCCGGCGCTGCGGGAAGCGGGGGCGCGAGGCGGGCCAGGCCCGCGGCCGAAGAAAAGGCCCATCCGGGCGCTGTGACCTGGACGGTCATGCCAGGGTTGCCGGTAGAGGCAAGGGCAGCCTCTATGGCCTGCTTGAGCGCCTGCTGCATCGCCCTATCTTTTCCGTCTCAAGCGGCTGCGTCCGAAGAGGCGCCGACCATGCCTTCGGCGAATTCCCTCGCCCTGAAAGGCACCATGTCGTCCATCTTCTCCCCCACGCCCACGTACCTTATCGGTATCTTCAGCTTGTGCGCGATAGGCAGGACGAAGCCGCCTTTGGCCGTGCCGTCGAGCTTGGTTATGACGATGCCCGTCACGGAGACAGCCTCGTTGAACTTCTCCGCCTGGGCGATGGCGTTCTGGCCGTTCGTCGCGTCTACGACCAGGAGCGTCTCGTGGGGCGCGCCGGGCATCTCCTTGCCGATGACCCTCTTTATCTTCCGCATCTCTTCCATGAGGTTGACCTTGGTGTGGAGGCGCCCGGCCGTGTCGAGTATCAGGACATCGATGCCCCTGGCCCTGGCGGCCCTCGTCGCGTCATAGGCTACGGCTGCCGGGTCGCTGCCGGACTGGTGCTTTATGGTCTCGATGCCGAGCCTGCCCCCCCACGCCTCTAATTGCTCGATCGCTGCGGCCCGGAAGGTGTCGCACGCGCCGAACATCACCTTTTTCCGCTCGTCGAGGCATATCCTGGCGAGCTTCGCTATGGTAGTAGTCTTGCCGGCGCCGTTGACGCCTATGGCGAGCACCACGAAGGGGGAGGCGCCGCGCGTATCGAGCGGCTTTTCAACGGGCAAAAGGAGCCTTTCGATCTCCTCGACCATCGCCGGCTTCAGGTCTTCCCCGGTCTTTATCCGGCCCGTCTTCCATCGCTGCCTGAGCGCGCCGACGAGCGCGTCGGCCGCTTCCAGCCCCGCGTCTGCCAGGACGACCGCCTCTTCGATGCCGTCGAAGGCGGAGTCGTCGAGGCCCTTGCCCTTCACCATCCACTCAAGCTGAGTCTGGAACTGCGCCCGCGTCCTGGACAGGCCGTTCTTTATCTTATCGAAAATACCCATGATTGGCCTCGATTATGGAACATGGGGAAAAAGACGCCCGGAACCGGACGCCGCTTCTTTGCCGGCCGGCCGCCTTTATCCGCAGGGGCCTTCCAAAAACACGATGCGGGACTTACCCCGCGACCCCAGGAAAGGATGAGGCCCGCCCTACGACTCGTGCGTGTACGGCTTCCCACAGACCTTGCAGGTCCCGTGCTCGTCGATGACGCCGATGCAGGTCCCGTCGCTGCACAGGAGCCTGGCCGAAAAATCGACTTCCTGGTCGCTTTCCGGCGTGGCCGCATCCTGCCCGGCCTGGCGGGCGATCCTGGACCCGCAGTGGTAGCAGAAGGGCCCGAGCAGATCGACGGTCTTCCCGCAGCTGCTGCAAACGGCGGAGCCCACTTCACGGGCGCACTTTTCGCACAACATCGCTTCTCCTATGGTTTTCTGAATATCTTTACGACCTTATCGTTCTCGAACTCGACGTACAGGTAACCCTTGTCATTCGGCAATATTCTCCACTTGGGGACGTAAACCCAGAGGATATGGCCGTCTATCGTCTTGCTCACAACCGTCGGGTCCCCGAACCTCTTCCGCACGTCGTCCTGCCCTTTCGATATGAGGGCATTATCGAAGGGGCGCTTCGTTGACGGCTTACCGCCCTTGGCGTCCTTGTCGCCCTTGGCGGACCCCTCGCCCTTCACGCCTTTCGACTTGGAGCACCCTGCAAAA
This sequence comes from uncultured delta proteobacterium, assembly GCA_963835595.1. Taxonomy (GTDB): domain Bacteria; phylum Desulfobacterota; class Syntrophorhabdia; order Syntrophorhabdales; family WCHB1-27; genus CAWEPK01. Next base: position 2,094,948 of record CAWIGL010000002.1, read on the forward strand.
AGGGCCAGGGAGCAGGCGCTCAGGATGACGACGGCTATAGGGGCGAGTTTCCACATTTGTTGTGAAAAACCTGTTAACAAGTTGTAGGAGGAGCGCGTCAAGTTGTCGATATGCCTACCCCTTTCTTCAAAATGCCTTCCTACTAGGCAGCAAATAAAACCTCAACGATTTCAAGCATTATCGAGAAACCTGCGTATATCGTTTCGCGGCCATAAAACACCGTAGGCTATCGTAGCATTTTATCGCCCAGGTTATCAACCGTTTAAGCGCCGCCGTCTCAAGCGCCGGTTTTTCTCGCTGCTTTTTTGAGGCGCTCCATCATCGCCCTTCCGAGGCCCGTCTCCGGCATCGCCTCTGCGTAGATGACCTCGGAGGCCGTCCCGTCAAGCTCGATGAGCGATGAAAAGAAGCGCGCCGCCGCCTCCCGTAGGTCGCCCTTCTCGGAAAGCACCCTCACGTGGCGCGCCGCCATGCCGTTTTTCGGTTTTTTGAAGGCGAGAAAGGCCGAGTTCTCGATTTTTATCTCGCTTGCGTCGCGGATGACGCGAAGGGGCGTGTGGGGGGCGTAGTGGTAGGGCATCTCCCCCGGCGCCTGGGGGATATCGTCCCCGTCCTCCCTTTTCTCGAAGACCTCGCCCACGCACGCGGCCAGTTCCTCCATGCTCACCGAGCCGTGCCTGTGGACGCGCACCTTGCCGCCCGATATCGAGACGACGGTCGATTCTATGCCGTAGCTTGCGGGCCCGCCGTCGAGGACGAGGGGCAGGCCGTCATGGAAGAGGCGCGCCACGTCGGACGCAGTCGTCGCGCTCATGTAGCCGAAGGGGTTGGCGCTGGGTGCGGCTACCGGCCGGCCGAGGGCCTTGATGAGGTCTATGGCGACCGGATGATTGGGCATCCTTACGCCGACCGTCGCAAGCCCCGCAGTCACTATGTCCGGCACGACCGGCCTCTTCGGCAGTATGACGGTAAGGGGGCCGGGCCAGAAGCGCTCCATCAGGCGCACGGCCGCGTCCGGCACGGACGCGGCCAGGGTCTCGACCGTCTCGCGGCCGGCGATATGGACGATGAGCGGGTCGAATCTGGGCCGCTTCTTCAGCTCGAATATCTTTGCCACCGCCTCCGGGTTGAAGGCGTCGGCCCCGAGGCCGTAAACCGTCTCGGTCGGGAAGGCGACGACATCGCCTGCCTTCATCAGCTCCGCCGCACGCTGCCGCGCGGCGGCATCGAAACCGTCGAGTATCTCCATGATTTGTGCGTCCTGACTAGAATATAGCACAGGAGAGGGATGCGCGCCAAAACCGTCGCGCCGCGCGGCCGCGGCCCTTATCGTCCGCGCCTTCGCCGTCATCTTATTACCCGACGAGCCTAAGGCGTTCCTTCCTGCCCGCCCCTACGGGTTTGACCGCCAGGGCGCCGTTCGGGCATATCTGCACGCAGACCGGCTCGATGCCAGCCTCAAGGCCCTTCAGGCACGCATCGCACTTGTGCGCAACCGTTCCTTCCCTTGCCGCCGGCAATGCGACATCGGCGAACAAGCCTGCTTCGGGAAGGAGCGCCCATGCCTTGGGGTAGGCGACGGGAAGGTCCTTCGGCGCCGCGTTATGGGCCGCGCAGTCAACCATGCACATCCGGCAGCCGATGCACTTCTCCGTGTCTATCTCTATCATGTACCGCGGCCGGGGCGCTGCCTTTTCCAACAGCGCGGCGACAGCCCCATTGCCGGCGCGTCCGTCCGTCTCCCTCTCGACGACCGTTTCTCTCGCAAGCGTTGCCATCTTGCACCTCCTTAGGTTTGATGACTGCTGTTTTTCATAAGAGCAAATGCGATGCCACGCCGCCGCTCTAGATGCGTAATTAGCAAAATGCAGCAATATCAGGGAAAACCTTCAGGGGCGGCGAGAGGCGCGCGGGCTTTAGGGCATCGGATCGTATGGGCGGCCTATACAGGGTGTATAAAGGGGTGGGGCGGGCCTGACAAAAGGCCCGCGCACAGTTAGAATAATGGTAGACGGGATAATCTCCATCGATGGAAGGAGGGGCTGGCAATGAAGACCGTAACCCTTAGCGACAACGAGGTGCAGCGGCTGAGGACGATAGTAATCGACCAGGACAAGCAGGATGCCTTCGATTTCGTGGTCGAGATCTGGGAAAGGATCAAGGAAAAGGAAGCGAAGGCTTGCGGTCCCAAGACCGTTTGAGGAGAAATAGCGTTGCAGGCAAGCGGTCCGTAGCGGCCGGCAATCTGTTTTTTGGCGCGGCCAGGATCGGGCCGCAAAGTCGAATCCAATTTCCGTTGCCATCCCGCCCGGTCCGTAATAGAATGTCATAAGCCGTAAGAAGGGAAGCCGGCCGCGCCCATCGACACGGGGCGGTACAATACATATAAGGAGAAGCCGTTATGAAAAGCATGATACGAAGCGTTTTCCTGGGTTTGCTCGTCGTCCTGGTTGTCTACCTTGCCTCTCCTGCGCCTTTGCCTGCCGCCGGCGGGGACGGGATAGTGCAGGGGCAGGCCGTCCTGACCGTCGCCGAGTCGAAGAGGCTCATCGGAAAGGGCGTGGCGCAGATGCCCATCGTGAAGAACGCCCTTGCGAACGGCCTCGTCATCATCGTCAAGGGCACCACGAACCTGTACGTCGCGGAAGAAATAACGGGGAGGAAGATCGAGCACGCGAGGTTTGCCCGCGGCAGGGTCGAGCCCGTGAAGGGCGGCAAGCACCTCCCTCCGGTCGAGTCCCTCCCGGACGTAGTGCTTGAGAAAGGCAAGGAGATCAACATACCGCTGACCGAGGCGGTAAAGAGGCTGAAGCCGGGCGACGTGGTCATGAAAGGCGCCAACGCCCTCGATTACAATAACAAGATGGCGGGCGTCTACATAGGCGACCCGTCGGGCGGCACCACGGGCATCACCCTGCCCTACGCAGTCGCACGTAAGGCATACCTCGTAATCCCGATCGGCCTCGAAAAGCTCGTGGCGGGCAACGTGGCGGACGTCTCCCGGAAGATGCGGGAGCCGATCGAGACGCTCAACGGCCTTCAGTCGATGTTCCTTCTCACGGGTGAGATCGTGACCGAGATAGAGGCCCTCCACATCCTCACGGGCGTGACTGCCTTCCAGGCGGGCGGCGGAGGCATAGGCGGCGCGGAAGGCGGTGTCTGGCTTGTCTTCAGGGGCGCCAGGGACCAGGTGCAAAAGGCCCTCGACCTTATCAAATCGGTACAGGGCGAGCCGCCGTTCATAGAATAGCGCGTCGGACGTAATGCGAAGGGGCTTCTCCTCCCGCCTGGAAGCCCCTTCCGGTTATATATACTGTATAGTCCGTTTATACACTTAGCCCCCGAAAAGAGGCATCTCCCCGGACCCATCTTCACATAATATCCTTATATTCCGCCATCTTACGCGCAAAGCCGCTTCGCCTCGGCGACGTGGCATCCCGTTTGCTTAATGGTCAGTCGTAAGTTGAATCCATCAAGGAGGTGCTTGGATGCCCACGCTTGCAAGAGACAAGATACTGGTAGTCGACGACGAGCCGATGATCTGCAAGAGCTGCAAAGAGATCCTCGAAGGCGAGGGTTACAGCGTAGATATGGCAAATTCGGGCCAGGAGGGTGTGAAGAAGGCCCTGGAGAAGATATTCGACCTCGTCATCGTGGACATGAAGATGCCCGACTTTTCGGGCATGACCCTGCTCAAGAGGCTAAAAGGGGAGAAGCTGAAGACCCCCATCATCATGATTACCGCTTACTCTACGCTGGAGACGGCAATCGAGGCGATGAAGCTGGGGGCCGCAGATTACATACCGAAGCCCTTCACGCCGGACGAGCTTTCGGGCGTCGTTAAGACGGTAATCTCCGGCGAAGACCTCGTGGAGAGGCGTCCGGGCGGGCAGGTCATCGACAAAGAGAGCGTGTCCAAAGTGCTTGAGACGGAGTGGCCGCGCGCGCTGTATACGATCGACGCGGACATAGAGAAGTGCATCGGCTGCCAGATGTGCATGGTCGATTGCGCGGCCCATCACGCAGACGAAAAGGACCTCCCCATAGCCTACCCGAAGGCCTGGGACCTGCTGCCCGAGTCGAGGCTTTTCGTGGACCTCGATGGTGCGCTCCCCGTACCCCTGCTCTGCAAGCACTGCGAGAACGCGCCCTGCGCGACCGTCTGCCCGACGGGGGCCATACGGATCGACGAAAAATACGGCTTCAAGGTCCTCGACAAGGAGAAATGCATAGGCTGCCGGTCCTGCCTGCTCACCTGCCCATTCGGCCTCATATCGATGGACAACGAAGGCAGGGCGGCGCAGAAGTGCGACATGTGCCTTGAGAGGTTCGAGGAAGGCATAGAGCCTGTCTGCGTGCAGATCTGCCCGCGCGGCGCCCTTTCGGTAAAGCCCGTGACCGGGTCGATGGACGGGGCGAGGAAGAAGACCGCCGAGCAGATGCTCAAAAGCCACGAGGAAAGGAAGCGCCTTTTGACGCTCATCAAGAAATGAAAGGGGTGCTGCGATGGAAACGCGCTTAACCAATCTGATAGCAACACGCGGCGACGACTCTTCCCAGTTGATCGGCATCCTCCAGGACATCCAGGCGGAGTACAACTACCTGCCCCTGTCCTCGTTGATGGAGCTGTCCGAGACGCTGAAGGTCCCGTTCAGCCGCTTATACAGCATCGCCACTTTTTTCAAGGCGTTCAGCCTTCAGCCGAGGGGGAAGCATATCATCACGGTCTGCATGGGCACTGCGTGCCACGTGAGGAAGGCCCCGAGGATCGTCGATGAGCTCTCCCGGTCTCTCGGCATCAAGGCGGGCGCCACCACGGAGGACCGCCTTTTCACGCTTGAGACGGTCAACTGCCTGGGCACGTGCGCCCTCGGCCCCGTGGTCGTCGTAGACGGCAAATACTACGGCAACATGACGGTCAAGAAGGTGGGCGAGCTGCTCAAGAAATACGCCAGGGAAAAGGAATAGGTGACGCCATGCGGATCGAATCTATTCAAGCGCTCGATAAGCTGAGAAAAAAGCTCTTCGCCGACCTGCACACGGAAAGGACGCGGATCAGGGTCTGCGCGGGCACGGGCTGCCGGGCCTGCGGGGCCGAAGAGGTGATCGAGGCCTTCAGGACGGAGGTTAAGCGGCTCAAGCTCGACGTAGACGTGGAGGTGAAAGGCACGGGCTGCCACGGCTTCTGCGAGCGGGGCACCCTCGTCGTCATCCAGCCGCAGGGCATCCTCTACACGTCGGTGAAGGCCGAGGACATCCCGGAGATACTTACCGTGACGGTCAAGGAGAAGGGCATCGTGGACCGGCTCCTCTATACGGACCCGGTGACGAAAGAGAAGATCACCTACGAGAAGGAGATACCGTTCTATAAGAAGCAGAAGCGGCTCCTACTCGGCATGAACCCGGACATCGACCCGACCGACATCAGAGACTATATCGCCTACGGCGGATACGCGGCGCTTGCGAAGGCCGTTACGAAGATGACGCCGGACGAGATCGTCGAGGAGGTCAAGACATCGGGCCTGCGCGGCAGGGGCGGCGGCGGGTTCCCGACGGGCGTGAAATGGGAAACCTGCCGGGAGGCAGAGGGCGACGTAAGGTACGTCATCTGCAACGCGGACGAGGGCGACCCCGGCGCATACATGGACAGGAGCCTCCTGGAAGGCAACCCCCACAGCGTGCTCGAAGGCATGATAATCGGCGCCTACGCCATAGGCGCGAGCGAAGGCTACATATACGTGAGGAACGAGTACCCCCTCGCCGTCGAGAACGCGAGGACGGCGATAGAGCAGGCCAGGGAGTACGGCTTCCTCGGCGAGGACATCTTCGCGACGGGCTTCTCCTTCGACGTAAAGATAGCAAGGGGCGGCGGCGCCTTCATCTGCGGCGAGTCGAGCGCGCTGATGGCCTCGCTCGAAGGCAAGGCGGGCCGGCCCAGGGCAAAGTACGTCCATACGGTAGAGAAGGGCCTCTGGGAGAAGCCGACAAACCTGAACAACGTGGAGACGTGGGCCAACGTGCCGATCATCATCAACAACGGCGCGGAATGGTACAGGCAGACGGGGACCGAGGGCAGCAAGGGCACGAAGATTTTCTCGCTGGTCGGGAAGATCAACAACACGGGCCTCGTGGAAGTCCCTATGGGCATATCCCTGCGCGAGATCGTCTACGGCATAGGCGGGGGCGTCCCGGCAGGGAAGAAGCTGAAGGCGGTCCAGACGGGCGGGCCTTCGGGCGGCTGCGTGCCGGTGGACCTTATCGACATGCCCGTCGATTTCGACGAGCTGACGAAAGCAGGCTCGATGATGGGCTCGGGCGGCATGATTATACTGGACGAGAACACCTGCATGGTCGATGTCGCCAGGTACTTCCTCGATTTCCTGAAGGACGAGTCGTGCGGCAAGTGCCTCCCGTGCCGGGAGGGCATCAAGCGGATGCTTGAGATACTGAACAGGATTTGCGCAGGGAAGGGAGAAGAGGGAGACGTGGAGCTTTTGCAGGAGATCGCCCGGACCGTGCAGGATACGTCCCTGTGCGCCCTCGGCGGCTCCGCCCCGAACCCCCTGCTCACGACGCTCAAGTACTTCGGCGATGAATATATCGCCCACGTCAGGGACAAGAAGTGCCCGGCGGGGATTTGCAAAGACCTGATAACCTACGGCATAGCGGAGGACAAGTGCAACGGGTGCGGCCTCTGCGCCAAGGCGTGCCCGAATTCGGCGATTACGGGGGAGAAGAAGAAACCCCATCATATCGACGTCGCGCTGTGCACCAAGTGCGGCATCTGCGCGGAGTCGTGCAGGCGGCAGGCCATTGCCGCGGCCTAAATAGAGCCGGGCAAGCCGGCCCTGGGCCGAAGGCAAAGGAGAGGAGATAACATGATAAGCGTGACGATAAACGGGACTGAAGTGAGGACCGCCGAAGACCGGACGATACTACAGGCAGCAAGGGCGGCCGGGGTAGGCATCCCGACGCTCTGCCACCACGAGGCCCTGTCCCCTTACGGCTCGTGCCGCCTCTGCGTGGTGGAGATCGTGAAGAGGGGGAGGAGCAGGATCGTTACCTCCTGCAACCATCCCGTAGAGAAGGGCATGGAGGTCTTCACCCATTCGCCGAAGATCCTCGCCCACAGGAAGATGCTCCTGGAGCTGCTCCTGGCGCGCTGCCCCGATGTCCCTATCATCAAGGCGATGGCGAGGCAGGCGGGCATCGAGAAGCCGAGGTTCGCGCAGTCGCAGAAGAGCGACTGCATCCTGTGCGGCCTGTGCGTCAGGGCTTGCGAGGAAAGGATAGGGGCGAGCGCGATCAGCTTCGTGAACCGGGGCACGGACGAGGACGTAGGCACGGCGTTCAACATCTCGTCGGAGACGTGCATCGGCTGCGGCGCCTGCGCGAGCGTCTGCCCCACCGGGGCGATCAGCCTGGAGGCGGTCCAGGGGCTGATGAGGATCGACAAGTTTAACACGGCGAAGCAGGTGCACGTCTGCCCGTCGTGCAGCAGGCCCTACACGACTGCGCTCCACGTGGACTGGATAGAAAACCGCCTGGGCGCCAAGGCGGCGGGGGCGGCCATGTGCACCGACTGCAAGAGGACGCAGAACGCGCGGGGCGTGCGCATCGCCCATGCCTTCAAGGGCGAGGGCTTCTACGAGCAGGCCCACGGCCGAAACGGGGTCTCTTGAGAAAACGCTTTTCGCGGGCATACGGTCCGGCTGAAAGATAAGGGAAGGTGATTCATCGGGGGCCGCGAAGAGAGTCGCGGCCCCGATTTTCTTCGGCGCCGGAAGCGTCCGGCAAATGGCCTCAAAAGCCCGGTTCAGCCCCTTCGGGACATCAAAATGGCGCGAATAAAAGAAATTTCCGGCTTTTATGCACTTTTTGCTTGTCAGAGGCGTGAATATATCGTATAAAGCAAACCAGAGGCTTCAAATCCAGTGCAAAGGGGGAAGCAATGACGAAAACCGAATTTGTTGCGAAGCTGGCAGAAAAAGGGAAAATCACCAAGAAACAGGCAGGCGACGTTTTCTCCGCGTTCGTTGATATTATTGCTGCGTCCTTGAAGGGCGGCCAGAGGGTGAGCCTGCCCGGACTCGGCACGTTTTCGTGCGTGAAGCGGCAGGCCAGAAAAGGGCGCAACCCGCAGACCGGCGCCGAGATCAAGATACCGGCCCGGACGGCCGTGAAGTTCTCCACCTCGAGCGTGCTGAGCAAGAACGTAAGCGGCGGGGCAAAGAAGCCCGCCAAGGCAGCGCCCAAGAAGAAGTAAGCCGGGCAAGATCGGAAGACTACCGCCTGCCGGAACGGTCGGGGCGCCTCGCCCGCGCGCGTGTTGCGCCTGCCGAAGGGGGGCTGTTCCTCCGGCGTATACCCGACGGGCAGACACCCACGAGACGCCCTTGCGCGAGCGGGCGTCCTGTTGATGGTTTCACCTCATCCGGCCGCCCTATGGCGGCCGGGCGCTTTTCGCGCCTAGCTTTATCATCGTGTTCGGCGTTAGCGCCACCGTTCGTATCTGGACTCTTTCAGCAATAGCTGCTATTATCGAATCTAAACCACAAAGGAGCGAGGTGTTGCAATGGTGTCGATAGAGAGCGTCAAGGTGGAGATTCCCGAAGGCATGAACGTGATCATCGGCCAGTCTCACTTTATCAAGACGGTGCCCGACCTGTACGAGGCGCTCTTCGCGTCGTCGCCGCATCTGAAGTTCGGCCTTGCCTTCTCGGAGGCGAGCGGCCACTGCATGGTGCGCCACGAGGGGAATGACCAGGAGCTTGAGAAACGGGCGGTCGATACGGCAAGCGCCCTTGCCTGCGGCCACGTATTCGTCATATTCCTGAAAGAGGGTTTTCCGATAAACGTCCTGAACGCGATCAAGCAGTGCCAGGAAGTCTGCCGTATTTTCTGCGCCACCGCGAACCCCCTGGAAGTGGTGGTGGCTTCGAGCGAGCAGGGGAACGGGATTATGGGCGTCATCGACGGCGCCAGGCCCAAGGGCGTGGAAGATGCAGAGGGCAAGGCGTGGCGGACCGACCTTCTGAGGAAATTCGGCTATAAGCTGTGATGCGCGCTTAGAGCGTCATGAGGACCAGGTTGCTCTCGCCAAGCTCTTTATAAAGGGCGTAAAGCTGCTCCTGGCTCTCGGCTGAGAACGCCGCGGTTATGGAGATATACTTGTCGCTGCTGCTCGTCCTGCTGGAATAGGTGATCTCGCTGCCGGACGCGACGTGCCTCTCGACGATCGCGCTCACGACTGAGTAAAATTCGTTCGTATTCCTCCCCATAACTTTCAACAGATAGGGGCAGGGAAAACTGAACAGCTCGCCCTTGTCTTCTTTGGCCACAATCTCTCCTTATGCAAAAAGGGCTGATAGACGGGAAGTCCCGCCAATAGTATACAGGGGCGGACGCGCCGCCGCAAGGAGCAGCGATCCGGGCTGCGAAAAGCGCAAAACAGGCCGTCTGCCGCCCGAAAAAAAACTTGCCCGGGAGGCACAAACTTTTCTTGACAACTTAAATATAATTTAAGAAACTTAATGTATATTGAACGTAGTATAGGAGCTTCATGGACATAGGCGGAAAGATAAAAGAGCTGAGGGAGAAGAGGTCCCTTACCATGAAGCAGCTTTCCGAGATGGTCCCCTGCACACCGTCCCTCATCTCGCAGATCGAGAGGGGGAAGGCCGATCCTTCTATCTCGACCCTCAAGAAGATAGCCACTGCGCTCAACGCGAACATCGTCGATTTTTTCTCGCTCGGCTCGGGCAGGGACGACGTTATCGTGCGGGCGGAGCAGCGGACCGTCCTGCAGCTCCCCAGATGGGACGCCCGGATCCAGTGCCTCACGACAGACGTGCGCAAGAAGAGGATGCAGCCCTTTTACACGGTGATGAAGCCGGGGGGAGGCTCGCACGGTCTGTACGCGCATGAGGGTGAGGAATTCGGCATCATCCTGAAGGGCGAGATGGAGCTGATGCTCGGCAATGCAACGCACATCGTGAGGCAGGGCGACAGCTTCTATTTCTCCTCGACCGTCCCTCACGACTGGAACAACAAGGGAAAAGAGGATTGCGTGGTAGTCTGGGTTATTACCCCGCCGACGTTCTAGCAAGGGGCGCGAGCCGGCAGGGGAGAATGGCTCTATGCAGCTTTTCGCCCCAAAACCTAAGGAGGGTGCCATGAGATGCTTGAAGGTATTGTGTGCGGCGGTCGTTATCGCGGGTCTGCTGCTGCCGGGTCTATCTTACGGGCAGGCGGCAAAATTCAGGATCGGGTGCGCGCTCCCGCTGACAGGCGTATTCGGGCGGGACGGCAACCTGGTGAAGGACGCCTACACGTTCTGGGCGGAGACGGCCAACGCCAAAGGCGGCATCACCGTCAAGGGCAAGAAGTACCCCGTCGAGCTTCTCTTCTTCGACGACAAGAGCGACAAGGCCGAGAGCGCGAAGCTCGTGGAGAGGCTCGCCACCGTCGAGAAGGTCGATCTGATCCTCGGCGGCTTCGGCAGCGATTCGGTATTTGCGGCGAGCGCCATCGCGGAAAAGTACAAGTACCCGATGATCTCCGGCGGCGCAAGCTCCAACAAGCTTTTCGAGCGGGGCTTCAAGTACTATTTCTCCACCCTCGGCAAAGCGACCGAAGAGGTCCGGGGCTGCGTGGAGATCGCCGGCGTCCTGAAGCCGAAGCCGAAGACGGCAGCCGTCATAGGCTCGGACATCCTCTTCACGTCGCTCGCAGCGGAGGGCTTCAAGGATTACCTGAAGAAGGAGAACATCGAGCTGGTCTACTTCGAGCTCTTCCCGCTCGCCCTGTCAGACTACAACTCGCTCCTTTACAAGGTGAAGCAGAAGAACCCGGACATGCTCCTGGTCGGCTCCCACCTGATGGTCGCCATCAACACGATGAAGGCGCTCAAAGAGGTCGATTTCATGCCGAAGCTGGTGGCCTTCAGCTACGGACCGACGGTGCCCGATTTCGTGAAGTCCCTGGGCAAGGACGCGGAATATGTCGTCGCGGCGGCCGAATGGGCGCCCAACCTGCCCTACAAGGATGACTTCTTCGGCACTGCCAGGGAGGTGGCCGCGAACTACTCAGAAGAGGTTCGGCAGATCGCCCGATTACGTTGAAGTGGCATCGATGGGCGGGGCGCTCGTGCAGCAGTGGGCCATCGAGAAGCTCGGCCTCGCGCCTTCCCTCAAGGAAGCGGACAGGGTCAAGATCATGGAGGAGCTGCACAAGACGGACTACCATGACAGCCTATGGGAGGATAAAGTTCGGGGCTGACGGGGCGAACGTCGATCACCCGCCGGTCGCCGTCCAGGTGCAGAGCGGGAAGCTGACAACCGTTTACCCGAAAAACGTGGCGGAGAAGCCCGTGCTTTATCCCGCCAAGCCGTGGAAGGAGAGAAAGTAGCTAAATGGCGCTCTTCGTCCAGGCCCTCGTAACGGGCCTTCTCATGGGAGGTGTTTACGCCGCGTATTCGAGCGGTTTCTCGCTCATATTCGGCGTTATGAACATCGTCAGCATCTTCCATGGCGAGTTAATCATGATCGGCGCCTTCACCACCTACTGGCTTTTCACCCTGTACCATATCGACCCCTTTCTCACCCTTCCGGCCTCCATCATTACTGCCGGGGCGGTGGGCTATATAGTCCAGAGGTTCATCATCAACCGGGTGGTGGAGGCGCCGCCCATGATATCGTACCTTTGCACCTTCGGCGTCCACCTTATCCTCGCCAACCTGGCGCTCCTCTTATGGAGCGCCGACTTCAGGACGGTGACGACGAGCTATTCGGGCGTCGGCTTCTCCCTGGGGCCTATCACGATACCGATCGCGCGCCTCGTGACGTTCATCATCGCAGTCTGCACGACCTTCGGCCTTTACCTTTTCCTGGAGAAGGCACGCTACGGGAAGGCCATACGCGCGGCGAGCCAGGACAAGCAGATGGCCCGCCTCGTCGGCATCGACATCAGGAGGGTCTATACCCTGACGTTCGCCTTAGGCGCAGCCATTACCGGCCTTGCGGGCGGCCTCATCTCGACGCACTTCGTCATCTATCCCCAGATGGGGCTTTCCTATACGATCATCGCCTTCTGCGTCGTCGTGCTCGGAGGCATGGGGTACATTCCCGGCGCGCTCGTCGGCGGGCTTTGCATAGGGGTGATCCAGTCGCTCACTGCGACCTACCTGACGTCCGGCCTCTCCATCGCGATAACCTTCATCCTGTTATTCATTATCCTGGTGCTCAAGCCGAGGGGCATCATGGGCAAGGGGATCGTCGAATGAAGAGGCTGGCTTTCATCGTCGTCTTCCTTGCGCTCCTCTCGGCGCCCGCCCTCAAGATGGAGGGCTATTACTACCGCACCCTCTCGACGATCTTCCTCTGGATCGGCCTGGCCTCCGCGTGGAACCTCACGTCCGGCTTCACGGGGTACATCGATTTCGGCTCCGTCGCCTATTTCGGCATCGGCAACTATGCGACGGCAATCCTGATGACGAAGGCTGGGGTCCCGTTCTTCCCGAGCATTGCGGTGAGCGGCGTAGCTTCCGGCTTGATCGCCCAGTTCATAGGCAGATACACGATGAAGCTCCGGGGGGCCTACTTCGGCATCGCGACGCTCGCCTTCGCCGAGGCGGCCAGCCAGATCGTCATGGAGTTCGACAGGACGTTTCACGTGACACTTTTCGAGGGCAGCCACGGCATCACGCTCCCCATCGCCCACGATGAGACCTTCTTCTACTACACCTTTCTTGTCGTCGCTGCGCTGATCGTCCTGACCGTCTTTTTCATCGACAGGAACAAGTTCGGGTATGCCCTGAAGGCGATCAAGGAGGCGGAGGACTCGGCGGAGCTTGCGGGGGTCAACACGGGCAGGTGCAAGGTGTCCGTCTACTGCATAACCGCCGTGATGATCGGCGTCCTCGGCGGCATAAACGCCTATTGGCTGACCTATATCAGCCCCCTCGACGTCTTCAGCGTGATCCATACGATCCATATGATTATTATGGCCCTCTTCGGCGGCACAGGGACGGTCTTCGGCCCCGTCCTGGGGGCGGTCGTCCTCAGCCTCGCCAACGAGGTGATCGGCGCTAAGCTCCTCTACACGTACCTCCTCATCCTGGGCGTCATATTGCTTGTTGTCGTCATATTCCTGCCCAGGGGCTTCATCGGACTTCTTTTGCTGAGGAGGCACAGGAGATGAGCCTTCTTTCAGTCCGCAACGTGAAGAAGAGCTTCGGGGCGCTTGCAGCCCTGGGCGGCGTCAGCCTGGACGTGGCGGAGGGCGAGATACTGGGGATCATAGGGCCGAACGGGGCAGGGAAGTCGACCCTTTTCAACGTAATCGTCGGGGTCCACAAGCCGGACGCGGGCGAGCTGGTCTTCCGGGGCAAGAGCATCGACCGCTTTCCGCCCTATAAGATATGCCGGACGGGGATCGTGAAGACATCGCAGATCGTGCAGCCCTTCCATACGCTGACGGTCAAGGAGAACGTCCTTGTCGCGCTCATGTTCGGGCAGGGCTTCACCAAGAAGGAAGCGAGCGGCCGGGCCGACGAGATATTGCGACTTCCTCAAGATAGCCGACGTGAAAGACAGGATGTCCACCCAGATATCGCTGCCGAAGAGGCGGCGGCTTGAGCTTGCCCGCGCGATGGGCACGGGGGCCGACCTTATCCTTATGGACGAGAACCTGGCCGGCCTCAACCCGAAGGAGCTCGAAGAGGGGATGGACATCATAAGGGAGCTGCGGAAGATGGGAAAGACGCTCGTGGTCGTCGAGCACATCATGCAGGCGATCATGGGGGTCTGCGAGAGGCTTGTGGTGCTCTCCTACGGCGAGAAGATCGCGGAGGGCCATCCCGTCGAGGTGTGCAACGACGAGAGGGTGATCCAGGCTTACCTGGGTGAGAGGATATGCCGGACGACCTGCTCCGCATAAGCCATCTGAACGCCTATTACGGTGACCTGCACGTCCTCTTCGACTTGAGCGTCACCGTGGGGAAAGGCGAGCTCGTCTCGATCATAGGGCCGAACAGCGCGGGCAAATCGACGCTCCTCAAGGCCGTCCTCGGCCTCGTAAGGGCGGGGGGCAAGGGGGAGAAGGGCGAGATATCCTTCGACGGCCGCAAGATAGGCGGCATGAGCACGGAAAAGATCATCGCCTCGGGCATCGCCGTAGTCCCGGAAGGGGCCTCCGTCTTCCCCGACATGACCGTCTACGACAACCTGTATCTGGGCGGCTACACGAGGCACGAGGAGATAGGCGTGATGATGGAGCAGGTCTTCGGGATGTTCCCCCGCATCAAGGAGAGGCTCTCCCAGAAGGCGAAGACCTTGAGCGGCGGGGAGCGCCAGATGCTCTGCATAGGCAGGGCGCTCATGGCGAGCCCGAAGCTGATCCTTTTTGACGAGCCGTCCCTCGGCTTGCAGCCCTCGATAGTCCTCCAGATATTCGATATAATCAGGAATATCCACGAGCGGGGGGTCGCCATATTGCTCGTCGAGCAGAACGTCTTCCAGACGCTCGCCATAACGGACAGGACCTACGTGCTGGAGCACGGGAGGATCGCGCTGGAGGGCAGAAGCGACAAGCTTATCGATGACGATTATATAAAGAAGTCGTACCTTGCCGTTTGAGAGAGGCCGTGGAGTGAGAAGGATACGATTCATATTGAACGGACAACCGGTTGACTGCGAGGTGGAGGATAACGAGACCCTTTTGCATGCGCTCCGGGAGAGGCTTTCCATCACGAGCGTCAAGGAAGGGTGCGGCATAGGCGAATGCGGGACGTGCACGGTCCTCATCGACGATGAGCCGCATTACGGCTGCCTCACCCTGGCGGCGAAGGTCGAGGGGAGGGACGTCAAGACGGTCGAGGGCCTGGGCACGGCGGACGCCCTCCATCCACTCCAGCAGTTTTTTATCTCCCGTGGGGCGGTGCAGTGCGGCTTCTGCACCCCGGCCATGCTCCTCGCAGCGTACAGCCTGCTTCTCAAGAACCCCTCGCCTACGGACGACGAGATCAGGGAGGCCATAAGCGGGAACCTGTGCAGGTGCACGGGCTATGTCCAGATCGTAGAGGCTATAAGAGATGCTGCACCCTTTTTCGTACGTATCGGCTCGTAGCAAAGAAGAGGCCCTGTCGCTCCTTGAGTCGCTGCCGGACGCGGCGCTTATCGCGGGCGGCAGCGACATGATTGTGCGGATGCGCGGGGGCGAGGCCCACAGCCACCTCATCGATGTCGCGGGTCTGGCGGAGATAGGGGGCATCGACGCGCAGGGCGGGCGCCTTCGGATAGGCGCAGGCGCGACCCACGCGCGGATCGCCGCCGACGCGACCGTCAGGAAGGCGTGCTCAGGCCTGGCAGCGGCCTGCTCACAGGTGGGGTCGCCGCAGATCAGGTATATGGGGACCCTCGGCGGGAACCTGGCGAACGCGTCGCCCGCAGCCGACTCCCTTGCCCCGCTCCTTGTGCATAACGCCGAGGCCACGCTTGAATCGGCAGGCGCAGCGAGGCGCGAGACGATAGAGCGGCTCATCACCGCCCCCTACAAAACGAGCCTTGCGAGAAACGAGCTTATAAGCTCGATAACGATGGACGCCCTCGACGGATACGAAGAAGGGTACAGGAGGGTGGCGAAGCGGGCGGCATGGGCGATCTCCCGGCTGTCCTGCGCGTGGGCGATCCATGAAGAGGACGGCGTGATAACCGACGCGAGGATCGCCGTAGGGAGCTGCACGCCCGTACCCTTCAGGCCGTATCGGGCGGAAGATTTTTTGAAAGGGCGCAGGCGGGAGGCGTCCGTTGTCGCGCAGGCCGTCGAGATGGTGCTCGAAGAGATACGGCGGCTCTCCGGGATGCGCCCGTCTTTTGTCTACAAGCTGCCGACGGTGCGGGACCTCCTGTCGTCGGCATTGGGAGGCGTCTCTTGTTCATAGGGGAAGACTTCGACAGGGTGGATGTCCTTGAGAAGGTGCTCGGCGCCGCCCGTTACGCCCACGATTTCAAGACTGAAGAAATGCTCTTCGCGTGCTTGGTCCGGAGCGAAAGGCCCCACGCGCGGATCGACTCAGTCGATTTGTTTGCGGCAATGGCCGTCTCCGGGGTGGTCCGCATCCTGAGCCACAAAGACATTCCGGGGGAGAACATCTACGGCGCGATCACAAAAGACCAGCCGTTCCTCGCCGCGGGAACGGTCAGGTACGTCGGCGAGCCGATACTGATCGTCGTCGCAGAAGGCGAGGCGCAGGCGCGGGAGGCGGCCTCCAGGGTGCGCATCGCGTACGAAGACCTTCCTTCCGTCTCCGGCATGGAGACGGCCCGCAAAGGGGAAGCCCTTGTTTACCCCTCCGGCAACCTGATGATGCAGAAAAAGGTGCGCAAAGGGGACGTGGAGAAGGGCTTCGCGGAGTCGGATGTTGTTGTCTCCCACGTTTTCCGGACGACCTACATCGACCATGCGTATATCGAGACGGAGGCGGGCGTCGGCTGGATGGACGAGGCCGGGCGCATCGTCATCCGCTCCTCCACGCAGAACATACATTATAAAAGGACGGAGGTCGCCCGGATGCTTGCCGTGCCGGAGGAGAGGGTCAGGGTCCTCCAGGCGACGACGGGCGGGGGCTTCGGCGGGAAGCTGGACGTGACGGTCGAGGGCTTCCTGGGGCTTGCGGTCTACCACACGGGCCGGCCGGTCATGATGCATTACACCAGGGAAGAGAGCTTCCTTGCGCAAACGAAGCGCCACCCCCTGCGCATCGATTACACGATGGGGGCGAAGAAAGACGGCTCGCTGACGGCGGTCAAAGTTGACATCCTGGGCGATACCGGCCCCTATGCCTCCTACGGTGGGGCGGTCTGCCTGCGGGTGGCGGTCCACGCGACGGGCCCGTACGACGTGCCGAACGTCCGGGTGGACAGCAATTTCTACTATACCAACGGCCCCGTTGCGGGCGCGATGCGCGGCTTCGGCATCCCCCAGACCGCCGTTGCCAACGAGTCGATGATCGACGAGATAGCGCTCCTTTTGGGGATCGACCCCCTCGACATACGCATCAGGAACGCCATGAAGCAGGGGTCTGCCACGTCAACGGGCCAGGTGCTCTCCGCGAGCGTCGGTTTCATGGAGACCTTAAGGCTCATCGAGCCTTTCTGGAGGGCGCGGAAGAAATCGAAAAAGAGTCAGGGATTCGGCCTTGGCTGTATGTATTACGGCGTAGGCAACACCGGCGTAGCCAATCCTTCCAGTATGCTCCTGGAGCTTGGCGAGGAGGGGCGGGTCATACTACATTCCGGGGCCTGCGAGATAGGCCAGGGGTCCGATACGGCCTTACTCCAGATACTCCTTGAAACCCTCGGCATGGCCCAGTCGGAAGTCGTCCTCGACAGGGGCGATACGGACACGTCCAGGAACGCAGGCTCTTCATCGGCGAGCCGGCAGACCTACATCTCCGGGAAGGCGATCCAGGACGCTGCGCTCAAGCTGAAAGAGGCCCTGGAGCTGGAGGGCTACTACAGGGGACGGACCCTTGCCGACATATACCGCGCCCGTAAAGGCGAGGCGCCCCTTTTCTTCGAGGGATATTTCAACCCGCCCGCATCCGGCCTGGATGAGGCTACGGGGCAGGGCGTCCCTTACGCCACCTATGCCTTCGCCACCCACATGACGGAGGTCGAGGTCGAGGAAGCGACGGGCGCCTGCCGGGTAAAGAAGGTGTGGGCCGCCCACGACGTAGGAAGGGGCATCAACCCGAGGGGCATAAAGGGCCAGATTTGCGGCGGCGTAGCTATGGGGATCGGCCTTGCCCTCATGGAGGAGTTCATGCCGGGCAAGACGGAGTCCTTCGACACATATTACATCCCTACGTCGATGGACATGCCGGACGTCGATGCTATGGTGATAGAGGAGGCGGAGCCTACGGGTCCGTTCGGGGCAAAGGGCCTCGGAGAGCCTGCGCTCGTGCCCCAAGCCGCGAGCATTATCAACGGCGTGCGGGACGCGACGGGTGTCTGCGTTTACGACCTGCCGTGTCACGTGGAACGTTTGAAAGGGCTTCTCGAGGCCCGGAAGAAGGGATAAATAAGGGAGGAGGCGCGCATGAAACTCGTTTTGGCCAATATAGGTCGGATATTCACCGGAGACATAAAGGAACCCCTTCAGGAAGGACCCCTTTCCATCGTCGTGGAAGAAGGCAAGATAAAAGCCGTCGAGAAGGGACCGGGCGGCAGGGGCGACAAGACCATCGATGCAAAAGGCATGACCGTCTGCCCGGGGCTGATCGATTCCCATACGCACCCCGTATTCGGGGACTTTACCCCCAGGCAGAGCCAGTTGGGGTTCATCGAGAGCAGCCTGCACGGAGGCGTCACCTCGATGATCTCTGCCGGAGAGGTACATCTGCCCGGCAGGCCGAAGGACAGGCAGGGTACGAAGGCCCTCGCCTTGCTCGCCCATAAATCGTTCGCAGCCGTGCGGCCGGGGGGCGTCAAGGTCTACGGCGGCGCGCTCATCCTCGAAAAGGGCCTTTTGGAGGAGGATTTCAAGGAGCTTTCTGCCGAGGGTGTCTGGCTCGTGGGGGAGATCGGCCTGGGGAGCGTAAAGACGGCCGCCGAGGCGCGGGAGATGGCGGAATGGGCGCGGAAATACGGCATGAAGGTGCTCATGCACGTCGGCGGCACCTCGGTGCCCGGCAGCTCGACCGTCACGTGCGACGACGTGCTCACGGCAAAGCCTACCGTGGCCTGCCACCTGAACGGCGGGCCGACGAGCGTTTCTGTGCCGGAGGCGAAAAGGGTGATCGACCGCTCTGACGCGGCCATAGAGATCGTCCACTGCGGCAACCCGAAGACGGCCGTGGAGATCGCGCAGTACCTGAAAGAGAAGGGGGCCCTTTCCCGCCTGATAATCGGCAACGACGCGCCTTCGGGCACCGGCGTCATACCGCTGGGCATATGGAGGATGGTCAATTTCATCTCGGCGCTCTGCGATATCCCTGCAGAAATCGCAGTCTGCTGCGCAACGGGCAATACGAAGGGCGTTTTTGGGCTGGCTGAAGGCTTGGTCAGGCCCGGCGGGCCGGCCGACCTGCAGGTCATCGACGCGCCTATGGGCTCCGCCGGCGGCGACGCCAAGGCAGCCATTGAGGCAGGCGACATACCGGGCGTCGCGGCAGTGCTCGTTGACGGCGTCGTAAAAGCCGAGGTGAGCAGGAACACGCCGCCCCCTGTAAGGCGCGTAGCGATATCGTAAGGCGCTTTTCCGAAAGGGGAGCGCGAGAGGGGAATCGACCATGAAAGTGGACCTGGCCAGGTGCAAGGGCTGCGGGATATGCGCGGAGGTCTGTCCAACCGGCGCCATAAAGGTCGAGGGGAAGAAGGTCCATATCGGGGAAGGGTGCGTTGAGTGCAGGACCTGCCTCAAGGTCTGCCCGCAGGCCGTCTTTACGGCCGAGGCACCCGACGGAAAAGCGCCCATCTGCTCGGCCTGCCCCATCGCGTGCAGGATACCGGAAGGCTTTTACGGGGCGTGCATGCGCTACTACAACGAAGGCGGCGCGATAGGCCGAAAGGCAAGGGTCCACTCGTACGAAGAGGTCGCCGACATGGTGGAGACAGCAGATGCGTCCGCCCTCGGGCCGCCCCTCCTTACGGGTATAGGCTCCGGCACGACATATCCCGATTTCAGGCCCTCCCCGTTCATCGTAAGCGGAGTGCGCGACGGGATCGACATCATCACCGTCGTGACTGAGGCCCCCTTGAGCTACAGCGGCATAAAGGTGAAGCTCGACACGGACCGCTTCCTGGGAGAGGAATCGAAGCGCATCTACATAAAGCGCAAAGGGAAAAGGCAGATAGGCCACCTTTGCACGGAGGAGTACGGCTCGAAGATGCTATCGCTGGGGGGCGTCAACACGCTGACCTCGAAAGACGGCATGTTCGCGGCAAAGGCGATCTTCGAGCTCCTCCAGGGCAGGTGGGTTGCGATGGAGGTAGAGGACGGGGCGCGGGTCGAGGTCGCCATCCACGAGGCGCCGAGGATCGACGGCGTCTCCGATGAGCGGATGCGGGTGGGCTGCGGAAGCGCCGTCTCCGGCCTTTTCGCGCCCTACATGGCAGCCGCCGCGGACGAGGTGATCGTGCTCGACGGCCATATCACGGGCCTTTTCAGCGAGCACCCGGCCGGGCGCGAGATCGGCAAGGCGCGCTCAGGCGTATCCATTGTGGGCCGGAAAAGCACGGACGGCAGGTATTTCGTCGCCAAGGGCGCGGGCTGGGGCGGGACGGGCATCAATGAGCCGCTCGATGCGATCTCGGGGATAGATAAAGAGAAGATGCGGGACGGCGCGACCATCCTCATCACGGAGACGACAGGACGGAAGTTCGCCTTCTACACGATGAAGGGCGGGCGTCCGGTTAAGGCGCCGCCCGGCCCCGCTGCAAAGGCGTTCCTCGAAGTACTGGCCGATTCCTGCGAGCCGTCGAGGGCGAGCGCCGTTTTCGCAGCGGGCGTGGGCGGCTCGGCGCGGGCCGGCGTGACGAAGAACCCCATCAGGCTGACGAGGGCCGTCCACGAGGGCAGGGTGGCGATCACTATAGGCGGAGCGCGGCCGTTCATCTTCCCCGGCGGCGGCATCAATTTCATCGTGGACGTGGAGAAAATCAAGTACGGCAGCATCTACCTCTCCCCGACGCCTTCGTTCGTCCTGCCCGTCGAATACACGATGCGTAGGGAGACCTTCGCCGAGATCGGGGGGCACGTCGATGTTATCAGGCCCATTGAGAGCATACTAAAGCGCACAACGCGCAAGCGCGGGAAATAACATGGGAGGTGGGAGATGGAGATAAGGAAGATCGTGACGGTAGTCGAGGATATATTGACCGACGGGGCAAAAAAGGCGGAGAAGCCCGTGCGGAAGGCGGCGGCGATAGCGGTCATAAAGAACCCCTTCGCGGGCGTCTACCAGGAGGACCTGACAGCCCTCATAAATATCGGTGAGGAGCTTGGGGGGATACTCGGCCGGAGGGCGGTGGCCGCCCTTGAAGGCAGGAAGCCTGAGAGCTACGGAAAAGCGGCCATAGTAGGCGAGCACGGCGAGTACGAGCACGCAGCCGCCATCCTCCACCCAAAGCTCGGCACCCCGCTGCGGGAGGCGGTGGGCGGCGGAAAGGCCCTCATCCCCTCCGTCAAGAAGCTCGGAGGGATGGGGGAGACGGTAGATATACCCCTGGGCTACAAGGACGCCGCATTCGTCCGGTCCCACTTCGACGGCATGACCGTCTCCGTAGGCGACGCCCCGAGGGCTGATGAGATCCTCGTCGCCATAGCGGTGACGGACGGCGGCAGGCCGCACCCCAGGATAGGTGGCCTCAAAAAGGAAGAGGCGAAGGGAGAGGATGGGTTGAGATAAGAGCTACCGCACGAAGCGGTTAATCCATTTTTCGACGACGAGCAGGGTCCTGGCGAGGGGGGTCTGCGCGGCTATCAGCCCGCAGGCGACGCCGACCGTGTTCGCAGCCATGTCTGCGTACTCGAAGCTGCGGTAGCCGGTAAGCCCCTGGAGGTATTCGAGGCCGATCCCCATCATCACGAAGGCAAGGCCGATGGCCAGGCGCACCAGGTTCTGCCTGTATATCTGGATGAACCAGAAGGTCAGGCAGAAATAGGCGAGGGCGTGGCAGAGCTTGTCGGTCGGGGTGATGGCCGCCACCTCCGTCGGGACGGGGATCAACGAGACGAATATCACGAAGGCTACCAGCAAAAAGCCGACGATGAGCCAGAAGCCGGTAAACCTCAGCTTGTCCACGGATTTTTCCTCCATAAGGGCACGCGACAGGGTCCGAAAAGGGCCGCAGGTCCTTAAGCCATCAGCCGTTTCACGTTCTCTACTATTGAGGCAATTACTGGGGTCAGCGCCCCCTCCGGCAGCAAAGCTGCCGGAGCCTCCCCCCTCAACGGAAAAGGCTTTAATACTCTCCTCCTATGAGCTGCTTAACCTTCTCCACGATTGAGGCCATTGTGGGGCCGGCGGTTGCGTTTATTACGATGTCGGCGAGGGCGTCGCACGCCGTCCCGTCGCGGTTGATGATGACGAGCCGCGCCCCGGCCTGTTTTGCGACGACCGGCATGGAGGCGGCGGGATGGACTACCAGCGACGAGCCGACCACTATGAAAAGGTCGGACGCCTGGGACCGCCTGTAGGCCTCGGCTGTTTCCCTCTCCGGCATGGCCTGCCCGAAAGAGATCGTGGCGGGCTTCAAGAGGCCGCCGCACTCAAAGCATACGGGCGCCTTCTCGCCTGCCGCAAGGCGCGCCTGTACGGCCTCCCGCTCGTACCTGCGCCCGCACGTGAGGCAGGAGACGTGGAGCGCCGTCCCGTGCAGCTCCAGCACCCTGCCTGCCGAGTTGCCCGCCTTGAAGTGGAGGTCGTCGATGTTCTGGGTAATCAGGCAATCGAGCTTGCCCATCCTCTCAAGCTCGGCGATGGCCAGATGGCCCGCGTTCGGACGGGCGTCCTTCATCGAGTCGTACATCTCTGTGGACATCCGCCAGTAATTGGCGCGCGACGCCTCGCTCGAAAGGAACGTGTGAAAGTCGAAGTCGGAGGGGTCGTACCTGTCCCATACCCCACCCGGGCTCCTGAAGTCCGGGATGCCCGATTCGGTGCTCATGCCCGCCCCGACGAAGACGACTATCGCCTTCGCATCGACGATCCACCGGGCTGTCTTTTCGATCTCTTCCATGTTATATCCCTTGAAATGGGAACTGACCGTGAAGCCGCTGTTGCTTGCGTGACGGCTGTCCTTACATTATAACGCCTGGGAGAAGCCCTGCGCAACCGGGCGGCTTTCTATATTGCCGCGCGTCCCTTGCGCCTGCGGCGGCGGGGCGCGGCCTCTTCGCGCGGCTTTTCCTTACGCCCCTCCAACAGCGTGAAATGGAGCAGGTTCTTCTCAACGTCGGCCATCTCGACCTTCACGCTCACGTGGTCCCCTATGCGGAAGACCTTGCGCGTGCGCCTGCCTACCAGGCGGAAGCGCTCCTCTTCGAATATATAGTAGTCGTCGTGGAGGCTTGAAAGGAGGACAAGCCCCTCTACGAACACCTCGAAAAGCTCGACGAAGAAGCCGAACGACGTTATGTGCGAGATGACGCCGTCGTACGCCTGGCCGACGCGCTCCTTCATGAAAAGCACCCTGATCCGGTCCTCCGTCTCGCGCTCCGCCTCCATCGCCGCCCGCTCCCTTTCGGAGAGGTGGCCCGCCATTTTTTCGAGCTCCTCTTCCCCGTAGAGCGGCTTGCCGGAGGCCCCTTCGCCGATGATATGCTTCAGGATGCGGTGGCAGATGAGGTCCGGGTATCGGCGGATAGGCGAGGTGAAGTGGCTGTAGAAGTCGAGGGCAAGGCCGAAGTGGCCCTTGTTGACTGCGGAATACCTTGCCTGCTTCATCGACTTCAGAAGGATGCGGTTGATGAGGAACTCGTGCTCGCTCTGCCTCACGTTCTTCAAGATGGACTGGAGGGGCAGCCTCCCCTTCGCGTCCGCCTTGTACTCGATGCCGAGGGCGCCGACGAGGCGCTCGAAATCGGCGAGCTTCTCGCGCTCCGGCTGCTCGTGGACGCGGTAGATCAGCGGCCTCTTCTGCTCGGTGATGAACCGGGCGACCGCCTCGTTCGCCGCAATCATGAACTCCTCGATGATGCCCTGCGAGAAGAGGCGCTCGGAGCGCAGGATGTCTTTTATGCCCCCTTCCATATCGAGGACGAGGTCCGGCTCAGGCAGGTCGAAATCGAGGTTGCCCCGCTCTTCCCGCCGGCCCTTGAGTATGCGCGCAAGCTCGCCCATCCGCTCCAGTTGCGGCAGGACCGGCGCAAGGGCGCGCCTCGCCTTCGGGTCTTTCTTGACAAGGGCGTCCTCCACCTGGCGGTACGTGAGCCTTGCCGCGCTCTTGATGACGGACGGGTCGAAAGACGCCTGCAAAAGCCTGCCCCCGGAGTCGTACTTGAGCCTCGCGGTCAGGGTCATCCTTTCTTCCCGGGGGTTGAGGCTGCATACGACGTTCGACAGCTTTTTCGGCAGCATGGGGATGACGGCGCCTGGGAAATAGACGCTCGTCCCCCGGCTTTCCGCCTCCCTGTCGAGGGCTGTGCCTGGCCGCACGTAGTGGGAGACATCGGCTATCGACACGTAGAGGACGTAGCCGCTGCGCGTCTTTTCGACGCAGACCGCGTCGTCGAAATCACGGGCGAACTCGCCGTCTATGGTGACGTGGTCGGTGTCGCGCAAATCGACCCTGCCCTTCATCGAGATATCGAGGTCCGTCTGCCCTGCCTCGTCATCTGACGTTTATCGGGAAGCGGGCGGAAAGGCCCTGCTTGTAGGTGACGAACTGGGTGATCTTCTTTATGCCGTCCAAGTTTTTGAAAACCTTGAGTATCCTGCACTCCGGGTCGCCCGCCTCGGGGAACCGCGTCACCTTGGCGGCAGCCAGGTCCCCGTCGCGCAGCTCGCCCGCCTACTTGCCCGGATCGACGATAAAATGGGTTGCGATCCTCTCGTCGTCGGGCACGAGGAAGAAAAACGACTTGTGCTGCCGGAGGAAGCCCGTGATGTTCCTCGTCTTCCTCTCCGTCACCTTCACTATGCGGCCTTCCCGCCTGCGCTGCCGCATGTGCTCGATCCGCACGACTACCTTGTCGCCGTGGATCGCGTCCTTGATGAAGTGGGCAGGGACGAAGACATCGTTTCCCTCTTCCTTGTCGGGGACGACGAAGCCGTTCCCGCTCCGCGTGCACCAGAGGGTGCCGACTAAAAGGTTCATCTCGTCGGGGATGCCGTAACGGTCGTCCTTAAGCCTGACGAGGGCGCCCGCCCTGACCATGTTGCGGAGGAGCTTCTTTACGTCTCTCTTCCGGCCTTTCCAGGCATCGACCATGTTTTTCAGGTCGTTCATCGAGAGCGGCCGCTTCTCCTTTTCGAAGATGCGGAGGAGCGATTTATCGGTAAGCTCGGCTGGCAGGTTCTTTCCCATTCATTGTCCTCTCATGCAAGGATACAACCGGCGGCCGGGAATTGCAACGATCCGCCGCGATGACGGGGCGTTTTCGGGCAGCCCATCGTCAGCCGCCTGCCGGCGCCCCTTGCAGCCGCGTGAGGGCCCGCTCGATGCGGCCGAGGGCCTCTGCCAGCGTCCCCCTGGCGCAGCCGAAGTTGAGCCTCACGAAGCCTTCCCCGCCCCAGCCGTACTCTACGCCGTCGTTCAGGGCAACACGCGCCTCTTCGAGGAAATACCGGAAGGGGCTGCCCGGTATGCGGGCGTCCCTGCAATCGAGCCAGGCAAGGTACGTTGCCTCCATAGGCGTCATCTTTATGCCGGGAAGCCGCTCCTTTACGAACGCCGCCAGGAAGTCCCTGTTGCCCGCAAGGTATGCAAGGGCCTGGTCGAGCCACTCCTGCCCTCGCGTATAGCCGGCGAGAGCGGCGACGAGGCCCATCACGTTGACGAAGGGGATAAGCCCCCGGCTGCCCTTCGTCCAGACATCGCGGAGCGCCGGGTTCTCGATGACTGCGAACGCGCAGCCCAGGCCGGCCAGGTTGAAGGTCTTGCTCGGGGCCATGAGGGTGACGGTCCGCAGGGCCACGTCCCTCCCCAGGCTTGCTATCGGTATGTGGCTGCGGCCGGGGTAGACGAGGTCGCAATGTATCTCGTCGGAACAGAGGAGCAAATCGCGCCGCAGGCATATCTCTGCCAGGGCCTCGAGCTCCTGCCGCGCATAGACGCGGCCGACGGGGTTGTGTGGGTTGCACATGAGGAAAACCCGCGTGCGGTCCGTTATGGCGGTCTCGAAGGCGGCGAAGTCGATCTCATATCTCCCATCGCTTCCCTGCACGAGCGGCGGGTCGGCTATGGTTCGGCCGTGGGCAAGGGCGTCCATGAAGTGGGGATAGACGGGCGGCTGGACGATGACGCCTTCCCCCGGCTGCGCAAAAAGCCGGAAGGCGAGGTTCAGCCCTGTTACGACGCCCGGAAGGAAAACGATGTCTTCTTCCCGTATCTCCCAGCCGTAGAGTCTTTTCAGGCGCTCGACGAGGACGGGGCGCAACTCGCCGTCCGCTCCCCCGTACCCGAATATGGCCTCTTCCACCCTGCTGCGCAGGGCCTCGACGATAGGCTCCGCGCAAAGGAAGTCCATATCCGCAACCCAGAGTGGGATCACGCCCGCCCCGTATCTGCGCCATTTGACGCTGTCGGACTGCCTGCGGGCGGCGTATGTGTCGAAATCGGATTGCATATGGGATGGGCGGTTCACCCGGAGGGCGCGCCGAGAGCCTCCGGGCCCTTTGCGCTTGCGGCGTCAACTGGCGGAGAGAGAGGGATTCGAACCCTCGGTACGGTTTTAAGCCGTACACTCGCTTAGCAGGCGAGCACCTTCGGCCTCTCGGTCATCTCTCCAGTTGGGAGATTATACCCGTTCGCCTGCCGAAAAGCAAACAACGGCGCTGCCCGGGCTGCCCGTTGACGGGGCAAGCCGCCCTAGCTTGTCTATACCGAAATCGGGGGTCATGTGCATGCTCCCCGCACGCCCCGTACCATCCCTCCTGCCTACACCGAAGATCGAGGCCCTTACCAGTTGCTTGCTGCGCCTTGACAGCCCCGCGACTATATTGTATTTATAGGGATACTATATAGAAGAGGGCTTCGCCCGGGGAGGCTTCATGAACGGAGAGGCGACGGAGGACCTGAAGCAGAAGGTTTTGGATTACCTCCTGACTGTCAGTAAAGCGAAGAACAGGGAAGTGGCGAGGGCGATAGGCGAAGACAAGGGCCTTGTCGATAAGGCGATAGCGGCCCTCGCGAAGGAGGACAAGGTCGAGTACGTCTATCTCGGGACCTCCTTCGTGAAGGTCAAGGGCAAGTAACGAGGAGGAACAACAAAAGGGTGCTTGTCGGTCTGCCTCCCCGCGTGGTGATTGCCGCCCCCCAGGGGCGCTCCGGTAAAACCACGGTAAGCATTGCCATAGGAAGGGCATTGCGGGCGCGCGGCGTCAGGGTGCAGCCCTTCAAAAAAGGGCCCGATTATATCGACCCGTCCTGGCTTGCCGCTGCCTGCGGAGTGCCCTGCTATAACCTCGATGCCTACCTGATGGGCGATGACGGCGTTGCGCGCTCCTTTGCGGCTAAGGCGGCAGGCGCGGGCCTTGCCCTGGTGGAAGGGGCGATGGGTCTTTACGACGCGCCCGGCGAGGGCCCGGAAGGGAGCGTCGCCGCCCTCGCGCGGCTCCTCAGCGCCCCCGTCGTCCTCGTTGTCAACGCCTCCCGCATGACGCGAAGCGTTGCCGCTATGGTAGGCGGCTACCAGCGCTTCGAGCCGGAGACACGGGTCGCGGGCGTTATCTTAAATCAGGTCTCCGGCGCCAGGCACGAGGAAAAGCTGAGAGAGGCCATAAGGCGTTACTGCGGCATTCCGGTCGTCGGGGCGCTCGCCAGGCAGACGGCCGGGTTCGTCAAGGAGCGCCATCTGGGCCTTGTGCCTGCCGCAGAGAGCGGGGAGGCGGAAGGCATCATAGAGGCGGTATGGGAGCGCACCCGCGACGGCCTCGATTTGGACGCGATCATGGAGATAGCCCGGTCCGCCCCTGAGACCGCTTTCGATATCCCGGAGGCGGAGCACGCCACTACGCGGGATGCGCGATGCCGGATAGGCGTCATCCGCGACCGTGTCTTCAACTTCTATTACCCGGAGAACCTGGAGGCCCTCGATAGGGCGGGCGCGGACCTCGTCTTCATCGACTCCCTCGCCGACGCCGCTTTGCCGGCGATAGACGGGCTTTACATAGGGGGCGGCTTCCCCGAGTTGCACGCCGAGGGGCTTGAGGCGAACGTATTGCTGCGCCGGGAGATCGCCTCGGCGGTGGAGGCGGGGATGGCGGTCTATGCGGAATGCGCGGGTCTTATGTACCTGTCGCGGTCGATCGCATGGAAGGGGAAGCGCTACCCTATGGCGGGCGTGATACCCGCTGCAGTGGAGCTGTCCGACCGTCCGGCGGGCCACGGCTACGTCGACGCGGAGGTAGTGCGGGAGAATCCGTTTTTCCCTGTCGGCGCACGTGTGAGGGGCCACGAGTTCCATCATTCGAGGCTCGTCTTCGACGGACCCGCCGAATTCGCTTACCGCATCCGCCGGGGGCACGGCATCAACGGCAAATCGGACGGTTTCCTGTATAAGAACCTCTTCGCCTCGTACACCCACCTCCACGCCCTCTCCTCTCCCTTCTGGGCGGAGGGCTTCGTATCGGCGCTTTTCGCGCCGGGTGCTTTCGCGGCCGGGAGGACATCGTCAATCAGGAGGTAACAATGGCTAAAACGCAACTCGGAGGACAGGAGATAGAGGTCGATGAGGACGGCTTCATCCAGGAGCCGGAGAAGTGGAACAAGGAAGTGGCTGAGGACCTGGCGAAGCTGGAGCACGCCTCCCCCATGGGCGAGGAGCACTGGAAGCTGGTCAACTACCTGCGCGACTACTACCTGAAGTACGAGATCGCGCCGCCCGTCCGGATGCTCGTCAAGCAGACCGGGCTCGACCTCAAGAAGATATACCAGCTTTTCCCGGGCGGGCCTGCGAAGGGGGCGTGCAAGGTGGCCGGCCTTCCCAAGCCGACGGGCTGCGTATAGGCCGCTTGCCGGAGGCGTTTCCGGTCGCACCATAATCTAGGCGGCAGCTACAGATGAAGGAGGGGCGACATGGTCCGACTGGACCCTGGAGGTGAAAGAGAAGCTGCTCCACAGGCTGGTCGCCCGCCTCGAAAAAGGCGAATAAGGCAAGCGGGCGCAACAATTGTCAACCAGCACGAGCGGCTCTCTTTCCTTCAACCTGCTTTTCTTAATCCTACAGTTGTTGTAATATTACAGGCATGGAGCGCGAGGTAGTGCGGCCGGGCCCGGTGAGGGCGCCGCTAGTCGCAGTCGTTGACGACGACCGCGACATCCTGGAGCTCGTCTCCGTCCACCTGAAGAGGACGGGCATGAAGGTAAGGGAGTTCGCCGACGCGGAGTCTTTTTACCGCGCCCTCTCCGGGGAGGTCCCCGACCTCGTCATCCTCGACCTGATGCTTCCCGACGCTGACGGCATGGAGATCTGCAAATTCCTGAGGGGTCACGACCGCCTCTCTTCCGTGTCCGTCATTATGCTCACCGCGAAGGCGGACGAGGTGGACAGGGTGCTCGGCCTCGAGATAGGGGCGGACGATTACATCACCAAGCCTTTCTCTCCCAAGGAGCTTGTCGCGCGCGTCAAGGCGGTGCTGCGGAGGGCGGAGCCGAAGGCGGCGGCGCAGGCGGTCGAAATCGGCCCTCTCGGGATAGACCTGAAGAGGCACCTGGTGACGGTCGCGGGAAAGCCCGTAGAAGTGACGCCCGTCGAGTTCCGCATCCTGGAGATCCTGTCTTCGAGGGCGGGGTGGGTCTTCTCAAGGGAGAGGATACTCGACTACCTGTGGGGGCACGATAAGATCGTGCTGGAGCGCACCGTGGACGTCCACATCAGACACCTCCGGGAGAAGCTGGGCGAGGCCGCGCAGCTCATCAAGAACGTGCGGGGCGCGGGCTACAAGCTGGAGGCATGAAAAGCTCTCTTTTCTTAAGGGTATTCCTGGGGTACCTGCTTGTCATCATCATGCTGTCGGGGATGAGCCTCCTCGCATTTTCAGGGGCCTTCGTCGAGCTCTACCGCAGGACGCTCACGGAGAACCTTACGAACATCGCGTCCGCCCTCAAGGACGAGGCGGCTGCATCTATCGGAAGCCCGGACGGGAGAGGCCGGCTCGAAGGGCAGGTGAAGCGCCTCGGAGGACAGCTAAGGACGAGGATCACCATAATCGACCCGGCGGGGACGGTCCTTGCGGATTCCGAGAACGACCCGGCGCGGATGGAGAACCATGCGAGCCGGCCGGAAGTCCAGGAAGCGCTGAAAGGCAGGAAAGGCGTCTCCACCCGGTTCAGCAGCACGATGAACCAGGAGGTGCTCTACGTCGCCCTGCCCCTGGAAAAAGACGGCCGCCTCACCGGCATCGTGAGGACGAGCCTTTTCGTCAAGGACATAAAGCTGCCGGGCAACCTGTTGCGCAACATCGGCGTGATGTGGGCCGTTTTTTCGCTCCTTGCCCTCGTCGTCGCAGTCATCGTTTCGAGGAGCGTGTCGAGGCCGATAAGGGAGCTGACCCTGGCTGCCCAGAGGCTTGCCTCCGGGGACTTCGGCGCGCGGGTCTTCCTGAAGGGGAACGACGAGTTCCGGGCGCTCGCCGACACTTTCAACTCGACGAGCCGCCGGCTCAAATCGGCGTTCGACGAGCTGGGGCGGCAGAAGGCGGAGCTGAAGAGCATCATCGACTCGCTGCGCGAGGGACTGGTAGTCATCAACAAGAAGGGCGAGGTCATTTACTGCAACGAGAGCCTTAAAAGCATCCTCGGCGCCCCATCGGGCATCGAAGGGCAGTTGTACTGGGAGGCCCTCGGGCAATCGCGCTTTATAGAGATCCTGGAGAGGGCAAGGGGCGGAAAGATCAGCCCCGTCGAGGAGGTGGAGATCGACGGTCGCATGTTCCTGTGCAGCGCGGCCCGCATCGACCACGAGGACGAGATCGTCCTCGTCCTGCACGATATCACGAGCATGAGGGAGATCGAGAAGATCAAGCGGGACCTCGTTTCGAGCGTCTCCCACGAGCTGCGCACGCCCCTTACCTCGATAAAGGGGTTCGCCGAGACCCTTGAGGAGGAGGTGGACGAGAAGTCGAGGCACTACGTGGAGATCATCAAGAGGAACACGGACAGGCTCATCAACATAGTCCGCGACCTGCTGCTCTTGTCGCAGCTTGAGGAGAAGGCGACGGGGCTTGAGATAGAGGAGGTCGATCTCAGGGGCCTGGCGGAGCGGACGATACGCATATTCGAGCACCAGGCGAAGCAAAAGGACCTTGAATTGACGCTCGACTGCGCGGAAGGACTGCCGCCCGTTATGGCGGACCCGTTCAAGATCGAGCAGATGCTCATAAACCTCCTCGACAACGCGATCAAGTACACGGACAGGGGATCGGTCACTCTCTCCGTCCGCCAGGCGGGCGCCCGCGTGACGGTCGAGGTGCGCGATACGGGCATAGGGATGCCGAAGGACAAGCTGTCCCGGATATTCGAGAGGTTCTACGTGATCGACAAGTCGAGGTCGCGGAAAACGGGGGGCACGGGCCTGGGCCTCTCCATCGTCAAGCACATCGTGCTGCTCCACGGGGGCGACATCGAGGTGGAGAGCGCGCCCGGAAGAGGGAGCAGCTTCCTTGTAACGCTGCCCCTTTCGCCGCCGGAATGAGCTGTTTCCCGTGAAACGGCCCTTTCGCTGCTTAATTAATCGAACCTTAACAAAAGATTAATCATCGCTTAACCGCTGCAACGTAAGATAGGGCATCGGTAAAACCAAAAAAAACGGAGGACCCCGATGCGAAATCTGATGAAGCTTTTTCTCGTTCTGGCTCTGTTGTCATTCCCGGTGCTCGGCCTCGCCGCCGACCAGCAGGAGCTGACCGGCGCAGGCGCCACCTTCCCCTACCCGCTCTATTCCAAGATGTTCGACGTCTACAGCAAGGAGTATGGCGTAAAGGTCAACTACCAGGCCATAGGCTCCGGCGGAGGCATACGCCAGCTCATCAACAAGACGGTCGATTTCGGAGGCAGCGACGCGATTATGCGCGATGAAGATGCGAAGGCTGCGGGCGCGCCCGTGCTGCACATCCCTACGTGCGCCGGCGCGGTAGTCATTACGTATAACCTCCCCGGAAGCCCTGGCATCCGGCTTACGCCCGAGCTGATAGCCGACGTATTCCTGGGCAAGATCAAGAAATGGGACGATCCCCTGATCGCGGCCGCAAACCCCGGCTTCAAGCCGGCCGCCCTGCCGATTACCGTAGTCCATCGCTCCGACGGAAGCGGCACCACGAACATATTCAGCGATTATCTGAGCAAGGTCAGCAAGGAGTGGAAGGAGAAGGTCGGCGTGGGCACGGCCCTCAACTGGCCCGTCGGCCTGGGCGCGAAGGGCAACCCCGGCGTGGCCGGGCTTGTGAAGCAGACGCCTGGCAGCTTCGGCTACGTCGAGCTGATCTACGCGCTGCAGAACAAGATGCCTTACGCCACCCTGAAGAACAAGAGCGGCAACTTCGTGAAGCCCACGCTCGGGTCTACGAGCACCGCGATGAACGTGACGCTCCCCGCGGACATGAAGGTGAGCCTTACCGATACGGATGCCCACGAAGGGTACCCCATAGCCGGCCTTACCTGGATACTCGTTTACAAGGAACAGGCGTATCAGGGCCGCACGGCGGCCAAGGCCGGGGAGACGGTGCGGCTCCTCAGGTGGATGACCCACGAAGGTCAGAAATATTGCGAGCCTATGCAGTACGCCCCGCTTTCGAAGAAGGCGGTGGAAAAGGTGGACGCCCTCATCGGGTCGATCACCTATAACGGGAAAGGTATTCCGAAGTGAGATTTTCCGGGCGGATGGAGACGGGCGCCGGCATGATGACCCGCACCGCAGGTCAGGGAAAAGACCTCTCCCGGGACGCGGCGAGGGTATACTCCGGCGCCGTCCGGGGCTCGCGCGCCCTCATGTCGGAGACCGCCTTCAGGCGGCTGCTCCGTCTGACCGGCGTGGGCGTCATTCTTCTGCTCGCGGCGATCCTCGCGTCATTGTTCGTCGCGTCGATGCCTGCCATCGCCCGGAACGGCTTCGCTTTCATTACGGGGACCGTCTGGGACCCCGTAGCCGAACGGTTCGGCTCCCTGCCTTTCCTCGTCGGCACGCTCATGACATCCTTTCTCGCCCTTTTGATCTCCCTCGTCTTCTCCCTGGCCGTCTCGATCTTCCTCGGCGAATATTTCCGCAAGGGCGTCGCATCATCCCTCGTCAAGACGGTCGTCGAGCTCCTCGCGGGCATCCCTTCCGTCATCTACGGGTTCTGGGCGCTCTTTTTTCTTGTCCCCTCCGTGAGGTTCGTCGAGATTAAGACGGGCGTCCTCCCCTACGGGGTGGGCATCCTCGCCGCCTCCCTGGTGCTCTCCATAATGATTATCCCCTATTCGGCATCGCTGGCGAGGGAGGTGATAGGGCTCGTGCCTGCGGATTTGAAGGAGGCGGCCTTCTCCCTCGGCGCGACGCGGTTCGAGGTCATAAGAAAGGTGGTCCTCCCGTATGCGCGCTCGGGGCTGGTTGCGGGGGTGCTCCTTTCGCTCGGGCGGGCCCTCGGCGAGACGATGGCCGTAACGATGGTGATAGGCAACTCGAACATGCTGCCGAAGGGCATCTTCGGCCCGGCCAACACCATGGCCAGCATCATCGCGAACGAGTTTTCGGAGGCGACCGGCAGGTTCTACCTGGCGAGCCTGATCGAGATAGCCCTGGTGCTCTTCATCGTGACGGCCTTCATCAACATCATAGGCAAGGTCGTCATAATGAAGATGAGCGTGGAGGCGTGAGCGTGAGAAAGAAGGACCTGCGAAGAAGGATGCTCTTCGACAAGCTGTTCAAGGGGGGCGTTATCGTCCTTTCTTTCATCTGTATGCTCCCCATGTTCCTGATCCTCTTTTTCATACTCAAGAACGGCATCTCGGTCATCAACTGGGATTTCCTCACGGCCCTTCCCAAGCCGATGGGCGAGGCGGGCGGGGGCATCTCGAACGCCCTTGCGGGCAGCCTGATCCTCATCGTCATCGCCTGCCTTATATCGATACCCTTAGGCGTCTTCGCCGGCATCTACCTCTGCGAGTATAAAAAAGTCCACTTCACCTATTTTTCGAGGCTCTCCCTCGAAGTCTTGCAGGGCATACCGTCGATAGTGATCGGCATCATCGCCTATATCTGGATCGTCGTCCCGATGGGCGCCTTTTCCGCCCTCTCAGGCGGCGTGGCCTTAGGCATCATGATGCTCCCTGTAATCGTCATGTCTACCGAGGAGACGCTGAAGCTGATCCCCGACTCGTTAAAGGAGGCCTCCCTGGCCCTGGGCGTACCCTATCCCCGCACGATACTCAAGGTGATCCTCCCCGCCGGCATGAGCGGCATAGTGACGGGCATCATCATCGGCATAGCGCGGATCGGGGGCGAGACGGCCCCGCTCCTTTTCACCGCCTTCGGCAGCCCGTTCATGGACCTCAGCATCTTCAAGCCCGTCAGCGCCCTGCCGCTGGTCGTCTTCAACTACGCGACGAGTCCCTACCCGGAATGGCACGCCCTGGCCTGGGGGGCGTCGTTCGTCCTGATCGCCTTTATCCTTTTCCTTAATATGCTCGCTAAATTGGTGACGCGGAGATGGAAGGTACAGTTCTGAGGATCGAAGATTTCAGCGCGGGGTTCGATGGGCAGATCGTCGTCAAGGGGATCACCCTGTCGATAGTGCGGAACAGGATAACGGCCATCATGGGGCCGTCCGGCTGCGGGAAGACGACGCTGATAAGGTGCATCAACCGTATGCACGAGCTGGTGCCGAACGCCAGCGTCTCCGGCAGGATGCTCCTTGACGACGAGGACGTATACGAGACGGACCCGATCATCGTGAGGCGGAAGATCGGCATGGTCTTCCAGAGGCCCAACCCGTTCCCGACGATGAGCATCTACGACAACGTCGTGGCCGGGTACAACCTGAACGGCATACGGATACCCAAGGGCGACAAGGACCGGATAGTGGAAGAGTCGCTGCGGAAGGCGGCGCTCTGGGAAGAGGTGAAGGACGCCCTCCACAGGAAGGGCACTTTCTTATCCGGGGGCCAGCAGCAGCGGCTCTGTATAGCCCGTGCGCTGGCGATGTACCCTGAGATACTGCTCCTCGACGAGCCGACGTCCGCCCTCGACCCGAAGGCCACGGCCCATATAGAAGAGCTGGTCGTCGAGCTGAAGAACACGGTCACGATCATCCAGGTGACGCACAACATCCCGCAGGCCGCCCGCATCTCGGACTTCACCGCCTTCATCTACCTGGGGGAGCTGGTCGAGTACGGACCGACGGAGAAGCTCTTTACCGTTCCGAAGGACAAGAGGACCGAGGAGTACCTGACGGGCAAGTTCGGATAGGAGGCGGAGGAATTGCTCGAAGAACGCATGGCTGACCTGAGACGCGAGATGACCGAGTACGCCGGTCTTGTCGAGCATATGATCGAGAAGAGCGTCAAGGGGCCTCCTGACGCGCAACCGTGCGATGCTCCTTCAAGTCCCCGAAAAGGACGAGCCGAGGGCCAACGACTGGGAGAACAGCCTCGACGAGCTCTGCCTCTATCTGATCGCGCAATTTCAGCCCAGGGCGAGGGACTTGAGGACGATAGTCATGGCCCTTGGGATGAACAAGGACCTGGAGCGGATGGCCGACCACGCGGTCAATATCGCAGAGGACGCCCTCTACCTGATCGACAGGCCGCAGGTCAAGCCGCTCATCGACATCCCGCGCATGGCCCAGGAGGTGACGGGCATGGTCAGGGACAGCATCCTTGCGTTCATTACGCAGGACGCGAGGCTCGCGAAAGACGTCTGCGGCAGGGACAGCATCGTAGACGACTTAAACGGGAGGGTCACGAAAGAGCTTACCGACGCTATGGAGGACGACCCGTCCACCATCGAGCGCTCGATCCATCTGCTCAACATCTCCCGCAACCTGGAGCGCATCGCCGACCTCTCGACGAACATAGGCGAAGACGTCATATTCATGGCCGAGGGCATCGTCATAAAGCACCACAAGTACGAGCGGGAGACGGTGGGGTAGCGCACAAAAAGCCGCATAGACAGCCCGGTAATCCATCTTTATCGTCAGACGTTTTGAGGGAAGGTAAAGAGCGTCCCCAAGGGGATTTGAACCCCTGTCGCCGGCTTGAAAGGCCGGTGTCCTGGGCCAGGCTAGACGATGGGGACCTTTGGGCCGTGCAAGATTCGAACTTGCGACTCTCTGCTTAAAAGGCAGATACTCTGCCAACTGAGTTAACGGCCCGTGAACAAAAGAAAATAGCGAACTTTTCCCGTAAAGTCAAGATAGGTAGTGCGGAAAGCGCATCTTGCCGAGGGATGCTGCCCGTAGTATAATTGACCCCACCGCCCGGTCCTCGCGGCTTATGAAGGCCGGGTCCGGGGGTGCGAAAAATGACCGGGGGGTCGAGATGGCGGAGACCGAGTTACCGAACGTCCACGAGCTGGAAGAAGCCGGGTCGAAGAAATTCACGAAAGGCGTAGCCCTTGCCACGGCCTGCTACGCGGTCATCCTCGCCATGACGGCCCTCGGCGGCAACAACGCCACGAAAGAGATGCTCCTCGCGCAGCAGGAGGCATCCAACCAGTGGGCGTACTACCAGGCGAAGGCGATGCGGGAGAACCTGTACCGGGTCCAGCGCATGAGCCTGGAGGCTGCTTTCATGGAAAGACGGGGGACCATGCGGCCGGAGGCGCGGGAGCACTTCGAGGCCGGGATAAAGAAGATGTCGGACGAGGAAGCCCGGTACGCCTCCGAGAAGAAAGAGATCGAGCGCGAGGCGCGAAAAGCTGAGCACGAGCGGGACAAGTACAGGAAGAAAGACCCTTATTTCGACTTCGCCGAGGCCCTCTTGCAGATATCGATAGTGATGGCCTCGATAGCCATCCTGTCCGCGTCGCGGCCCGTTTTCTATTTCTCGTTCGTCGTCGCCGTTCTCGGCGCAGTCCTCTCGCTCAACGGGTATGCCATGTTCTTTCACCTGCCCTTTTTCCGGTAGGGAACCGCTTCCGGCGCAATGTCTACGATAGCCCCAGCTTCCTCCTGATGTCCTCCTTGAGGGCCAGCTTATCGGCCTTTCCCACTTTCGTGAGTGGGATGGCGTCGATGATCTCCAGGCGCTCGGGCAACTGGAGGACGGAGGCGCCGGCGTCCTTGAGGTAGGCGACAAGCTCCAGCAGGGTAAGACCGGCGCCTTCCTTGAGCCGCATGTAGGCGCAGATGCGCTCGCCAAGCACCGGATCGGGCATACCGATGACCGCTGCGTCCTCGACTGCCGGATGGCCGAGCGATCATCCGCTCGATGGCGACCGCGCTGATCGTCTCCCCGCCGCGCAGGATCGTCTCCTTGATCCTCCCCGTGATCGTCATCGTGCCCGATGCGTCGATCTTCGCCAGGTCGCCGGTCTTGAAAAAGCCGTCCTCGGTAAAGGTCTTCCTGTTGTCTTCCTCGGATTTGAAGTAGCCCGAGAAGATATTCGGCCCTTTTGCGACGAGCTCCCCTTCACGGCCGGGCGGCAACTCGCGGCCGTACCCGTCGATCACCTTGTACTGGGAATAGGGGCAGTCCTTTTGCCCTACGGTCGTGCAGATGGTCTCGATGTTTGCGTTGAGGCGGGTCATGGCTCCGAGACCTTCGGCCGCGCCGAGGGTGTTCACGAATTTGCAGCCTAGTCTTTCATAGACGGCCCTCACCAGCTCCGGCGTGCTCGGCGCGCCGCCCGCGTAGATCTTCTTGAGCGAGCTGAGGTCGTGCTCCTTGAGGGTCGGGAGGCTCGACGATCCTCTGGACGAGGGCGGGCACGGTGGGGAAGGCCGTGATCTTCTCACGCTCTATGACCATGCAGATGTCTTCCGCGTCCGTCGAGTCGGTGAGGACATATTTTGCGTAGTTGAAAAATGCGCCGCCCACGCCCGTGTGCATGCCCTGGGCGTGGCTGACCGGGGCCGCTGTGAGCACCACGTCTTCGCTTGTGATCTCCCAAGCCCTCGAATGGTACTCGACGCTCGCGATGTAGTCGTTGTGCGTCCTGGGGACGGCCTTGGGCAGCCC
Organism: uncultured delta proteobacterium; assembly: GCA_963835595.1. GTDB lineage: Bacteria > Desulfobacterota > Syntrophorhabdia > Syntrophorhabdales > WCHB1-27 > CAWEPK01. The sequence continues at coordinate 2,132,769 of CAWIGL010000002.1, forward strand.
GGTGGTCCCGCCCGTGAGGAGGATCATCGACACCTCCATAGGGTCGGGACGCCGGCCGGCCAGGGCCTCAAGGTCCTCTGCGGAAGGCGCGCCTGGGCCTATCAGCGACTCAAGGGGCCTGAAGGCCGCGTCTGAGGCGCCGCGCACCGATATAAGATGGTGCAGCGACCCGTTTCTCTCCATCACCTGCTTGAGCATCGGCAGGTACTCGGTGTTCCTGTAGCGGTCAGGTCCGATCCACGCGACGGGATGGGTCAGGGAAGCGACGTGGAGGATTTCCGCGAGGCCGTGGCGGGCGATGAGGAGGACGGTTATAGCGCCGATCTTCTGGAGCGCGAAAAAGGTGACCACGTATTCGTGCCAGTTGGGTATCTGGACGAGCACGAAATCGCGCTGCCTGATCCCGAGGCCCATGAAACCCACGGCGAGGCGGTCGACCTTCGAGCGAAGCTGCCGGTAGGTGAAGCGGGCTGTGTCATCGACGAGGCCCTCTTTGTCCGGGTAGAGGTCCGTCGTCTTGTCGAACATGTCCCCCCACGTGATCCCGAGCCACCAGCTGTACTTGTCATACCTCTCCGCGTCTTCCGGCCTGTACGGCTCGAACCCCTCTATCGCCAAATCGTGCCTCCTTTCGCCCCCAAAAGTCAGGCTATGTCCGGTTTTTCAGTATCGCCTCCCTTATGAGCGACTTCGCGATCTCGACCTTGTATCCGTTCATATCAAGGGGGCGTGCGCCCGCGAGGGCGGCATCCGCAGCCTGCGCCGCGACCTGCCCGTCGATCTTCCGCCCCTTGAGCGCATTTTCAGCGGCCGTCGCCCGGATGGGGGTAGGGCCGAGGGCGCCGAGGACGATGCGGGCGTCCCTGCACGCGCCGTCTTCTGCGTCGATGAGCACCCCTACGCTTACGAGGGCGAAATCGACAGGCGCCTCGGAGCGTGAACTTGGTGTAGCTCTGGCGCGCATGGGCAGGCGGCTTCGGGACGACGTATCTCCGTTATCAGCTCGTCGGGCGCAAGGACGGTGGAGGATGTCGTGGTGGCGGTGAAGAAGGTTTGCGCGTCGACGGTCCTCTGGGTCGTCACGACCCGCGCGTCCAGCGCAGTCAGGGCGATTCCAATATCGGAAGGGTTCACCGCGATGCACCCGCAATCGAAGCACCTGGCCGCCTCTTTTTCGATGGCCTCTGCGGTTGCGCCGGGCGTCTCCTCTGCGCCCATGTTCGTGACCCGTTCTGCCGCCGCCATTTCGGGGATGTGCAGGCGGGGCGTTGCTTCAAAGGCAGGGTAGGCCGGACGGACCGGCGGCTTTGCAGCCGGCGCGGCCTCTTCCCCTCTAAGCGATGCGTCGATGCGGGCCGCCGCCTCTTTGCCTGCGGCCAGCGCCTCGACTACCGTCGAGGGACCTGTCACGAAGTCGCCGCCTGCGAAGACGTTATTTCCGAGCAGGCGCGCCCGGCCGCCGCCTTTTTGGCGCGCCTTCGTTCCCATGCCTGCCGGAAGGATCGCGAAATCGTCCGGTTCTTCCCCGATGGCCTTTATCACCGCGTCGAAGGTCAGGGTGAAGCTCCGAGCCGGGCATTTCCACGGGACTGCGCCGGCCGGAGGCGTCGGCCGCCCCGAGGCTTATGCTCGGCTGCACGTGAGCCTTATCGCGCCGCCTTGCCTCGACGCTTCCTTTGGCAGCGTCAGGAACTTGAAGGTCACGCCCTCTTCTAGCCGCCTTCTCCACGTCGTCCTTCAAGGCAGGCATCTCCGCCCGGCTGCGCCGGTAGAGGACACCGGTTTGGCGCCGAGCCGGCCGAGCGTCCTGGCCACGTCGATTGCCACGTTGCCGCCGCCGATGACCGCTACGTTCTTGCCGGGCAGGTCCTGTCGCCCGCGTTCACTGCGTTTCAGAAAGTCAAGGCCCGAAAGGACGAGGCCTTCGCCTTTCATCCCATGCGGCCGCTCCTTCCACGCGCCGCATGCGAGGAGGACCGCGCTCGAACCGGCCGGCAAGGCCGGCAACCGTCATCCCCTCGCCTGCGGCGCCGCCCTCTGAAGTCGATGCCCATGCACTCGAGCGCGGCTGACCTGCCTTTTCACGACGTCCTTCGGCAAGCGGAAGGGCGGTATGGCGTAAAGGAGCATACCCGCCTGCCTCCGGCAGTCTCTCGAAGACCGTGACCCCGTGGCCCGACCGCCTCAGGTAATAGGCGGCGGCAAGCCCGGCAGGCCCTGAGCCGACGACGGCGACGGCCTTGCCCGATTCAGCCTGTCGGGCGGCGCATAGACCTCGGCCTGCGTGCTCAAGCATATAGTCGCCCAGGACGCGCTCGACGCACCGTATCGCCACCGGCTCGTCGAAGGCCGCCCCGGCTTGCACTCCGGCTCGCAGAACGTGGGGCATACCCGGCCCGTGATGGCGGGCAAGGGGTTGTAATCGAGCACGACCCGGGCCGCTTCCGTCGAAGCTGCCGCTCCTGACGAGACCCAGGTACGACGGTATGGCGGTCGAGGCGGGGCAGTTGGACGGCGCAGGGGTAGGAGGCCAGCGGTGCGCCGCCGAAGACGGAATGATACCGGTTGTCGCCCGGACAGGGCGTTGCAGATCTGGCCCCCTTTGCGCAGGCACGTGATCGGCCCGCCCAGGTGGAACGGATACCTGTAGTACCAGCAGCGCACGTCCTGGGCGATGTTGCCCCCTATGGTGCACATGTTCCGGACTGGGGCGTGGCCACGGACCGGGCGCATCGCGCGAGCAGCCTTGTAGTCCTTCTTCACGACGGGCGGACGCGGCGATCTCGCGCAAGCTGTCGTCAGCGGCGCCTATCCTTAAGGCCCTCGTTCTCCTGCCTGATGTAGTCAAGCCCATCGATGCCTTCAATTGATGATCGCCTCCGGGTAGTCGGGCAGGACCTCGCCCTTGAGCTGCGCCAGCAGGTCCGTGCCCCCTGCGTTGAGCTTTGCCTTTCCCCTGTGTTTCTTCAGGAGGTCGAGGGCCTCCTCTGATCGATCGCGCGTTGTAGTGCGTGAAGGTTTTCATCGCGCACCCCCCTTCTGCTATCCTGCGTCTTGCCCAGCGCCTTGAGCACCTTGTCGGGCGTCACGGGGTACTCGTGGAGCCATGTCCCGTATGGCGTTCGAGACGGCCATGAGGACCGCGGAAGGGCCCGGGGAGGTCGCGATCTCCCCGACCCCGACGGCGTCGAAGCGATGGCTCGGGAAAGGCGTCTCCAGGACGACGTTCTCGATTGGCGGCAGCTCGGCGAAGGTGCGCCACTTGTAGTCGATCATGTTGGCGTTGAGGATGTGGCCCGTCCGCCGGTCGAGGACCGTCTCCTCGAAGATCGCGCTGTCGATGCCCGCCGTAGCCGAGGCACCCGTTCAGCTGGCCCTCGCAGGCCCAGGGGGTCGATGAGCTGCCCGACGTCCGTCGCGTTGACGACGCTGACGAGGGTCACCTGCCCGTCTCCGTATCGACCTCGACCTCGACGAAGGTCATCATGCAGTTTGTGAGGGTGTAGTCGGGCTCGAAGCGTCCGTACCCCGTGATGGTCCTGTCGACGCCCATCGCCTTCCAGGGCAGCTTTCTTATCGGGGCGTCTCTTCGTGGAAGACCATGCCGTCAACCGTCTCGAGGTCCCCGGGCGTCTGCGTCGAGGATGGGGGCAAAAAGCTCGAAGGAGCTTTTTCCTCGCGTCCTCCGCCGCCCTGATGACTGCGCTGCCGATGGCGTAGGTCCCCCGCGACCCGGCAGGTCCGAACTCGTAGGGGGTGTAGAGCGAATCGGCGGGCGCTACGGAGACCTTTTCGAGCGGTATCTGGAGCACCTCGGCGACCATCTTTGCGAAGTTGCTCCTCTGGCCCGTCCCGTGCTCGGTAACGCAGGAGAAGAGCACCGCCGTCCCGTTCGGGCTGGAGGCGCACGTACGCCTCGGAGGCGTCCTCACCGATGTCGGCGTTGCCGTGGACGCCTACGCCGACGCCCCTTCTCTTCGAGCCGCTTGTCGGCCGTCGGCTTGAGCCAGCCCTTCCACTTCTCCTTCCAGCCGAAGGCCCGCGCCCCCTTGTCCATGGCGGGGGCGTAATCGACGCCCCTGTAGGTGTACCAGATGCCGTCCCGCCAGAAATAGCCGTCACCGGGCTTGACGAAGATTCTTCTTCAGGAACTCGAAGGGGTCGATGTCGAGCTTTTCCATGGCGAGGCTCAAAAGGGGTATGAGGATGCACTTCAGCTCCTGCCCGCCGAAGCCCCTGACGATGCCCGAGGCGTTCCGGTTCGTGCAGACGATGACGGTTCGGAGGTCCCAGTTGGGGCACTGCACCATGATCTGCGTCTCGCCGCAGCCGACCGCCACCTGCGACTGGGTCGTTTGCGAATAGTAGCCCGTATCGATGAGCCAGTTGCCCTGCCACCGCCGTGACCGTGCCGTCCTTCTTCATGCCTACCCTGGCCTACATGCGCGAGGCGGGGCGCAGGACGAAGGCGGCGAGGTGCTCTTCTTTGGTGAATACGAGCTTTACGGGCTTGCCCGTCGCCCTGGAGAGGAGCACGGCGTAGGTACTGCACCTGCCAGGACATGAACTTGGAGCCGAAGCTGCCGCCGCAGGGGCCGCCGATGGTCCGCACCTCGACCTTCCTGTCCATCACGTGATGGAGGGTGATCTTGTCCATGTAGGAGGCCTGGTTCGGTGACCCAGAGTGTCAGCTTGTCCGGCTCCTCCCACAGGGCGATGGCGCCGGGGGGCTCCGGCGGCAGGGGGTTGGGCATGTTCTCGTAGCCGAAGGTCCCTTCCGTGATGACGTCGGCCTCGGCGAACCCCTTCTGCACGTCGCCCATGACGACTTCTTTGAGGGTCTTCGGGCCGAAGAAGGGCATGCCTGGGGTGACTACGTTTCCGGGGAATTCCTCGTACAACTGGGGCGCCCCGGGCTTCAGCGCCTCTTCCGGGTCGAAGACGGCCGGCAGTACCTCGTACTCCACGTCTATCAGATGCAGCGCCTCCTTGCGCGTCTGTTCCGTCGTCTGCCGCGACGAGGGCGACCGCGTCGCCGACGTAGCGGACCTTCCTGTCGAGGATGCGCGTGAAGCGGGGCGTGCCGCCCTTCCAGTCGGGCACGTCCTTCCACGAGAGCACCGCCTCGACGCCGGGAAGGGCCTCGGCCCTTCTTTTATCGACGTTCTTGACGACGGCATGGGCGTGGGGACTGCGCAGCACCTTCCCGTAGAGCATGCCCCGACATCTTGATATCGTTCAGGTACCGGCTGCCCCCCGTGACGATGTCGGCCGCGTCATGCCGCGGCGTGGCCTTGCCTATGAAACGGTATTTGCCTTCCATCGCCGTCACCTCGCCTTTTCCGATACAGCCATGACGGCCCTGATTACGTGGTAGTGGCTGATGCATCGGCAGAAGTTGCCCGAAAGGGCCTCTTTCACCTCAGCTTCCGTCGGCGCTGGGTTTTCGTCGAGCAGGGCCTTGGCGCTCATGATGATGCCGGGCGTGCAGAACCCGCACTGGAAGGCCGTGTGGTCGATGAACGACTGCTGGAGGGGGTCGAGGCCGCCCTGTCTTTGGCGTCGCCCAGGCCCTCGATGGTCGTGATCTGCTTCCCGTCGCACTCGGCAGTCAGCATCATGCACGAGAGGACGGCCTTCCCATCCATGAGAACCGTGCAGCAGCCGCAGGCCCCGTTGTCGCAGGAAACCTTCGTCCCTGTGAGGCCCAGGGTCTTCCCGGAGCGTATGGGCGAGCGTGTGGGCAGGATCGACCTGGCCCGGCCCATCCCCTACCGTAAGGCGGTACATCCGGCCGTTTACCGTAATGCTTACGCGGCCCGCCTTTGCAGGCCGGCCGTTGCCCTTTCGTTTTGCGGTCTTTATCGCCATGCCTTTGCCTCTCCTTGGTCTTATCTATATAGGGAAGGACGCCCTGGTGTCAGCGGCCTTCCATGTCTGCCCCCAGCTCCCGCGAGAGCGCCCTTGCCGCCTCCGCTACTGACGGGGCCAGCCTGGCTACCCGCTCCGGGGAGAATAGCACGAATATCTCTATGAACCCGACAGGCGCGCCGCGCGGGCCGAATACCGGGGAAGCGACCACGTGCAGGCCGGGGTTAAGGTCGCCGGGGTCGATAGCGAAACCGTCCCTGCGGCATTCCTCAAGCTCTTTATGAAGACGCTCCATTCGGGCCTTGCCGCTCTTGTTATGGAAATAAAGGGCCTTTTCCCGTAGGAGGCCGGCCCTCTCCGCGTCGGACATGAAAGCGGCTATCGCCTTGCCGTGAGCGCCGTAAGCGAGGGGCAGGCGGTGGCCGATGCGCATCGTCACGCTGAAATCGTCCTCCGCCTCGTGCTTGGCGGCCACGAAGACGTGGGCGCCGTCGATCAGTCCGAGGACGGCGGTGCAGCCCGTCTTTGCCGCAAGGCCGCGCAGGACAGGCGCCGCAAGGCGGGCAGGGGCTCAAAAGGTCGAGAACCCTGCGGGAGAGGAAGACGAGGCCCGGGCCGAGCATATAGCCCTTGCCGTCGCTGTTCTTCCGCACGAGGCCCGATCCCCTGAGCGTCTCAAGTATCGAAAAGGCCTTGCTTTTGTGGATGCCGACCTTCGTGTGGATGTCGGTCAGGCTCATATAGGTGGAACGGGCGTCGGCGAGGCAGAAGAGGACGCGCGCTGCCTGCTCGACGGCAGGGGACAAAGGGCGGCCCTTTGCGGCCTTCCGTCTCTCGGAAGAAATAGAACCTCGGTCCGCCATATAGAACTATATATCGGCTGCGACTGTGGCGTCAAGAAAAAACTGCCGGTCAGACCCGCCTTTTGCGGAAAGCGGCGCCGGGGTGATAGAATGAAGATCGATCATAAACCATCACGGAGGCAAATAATGAAAGTCGTAGCGTTCAACGGAAGCCCCAGGAAGGACGGCAACACGACGATCCTGCTCGGCCGGCTGCTGAAAGCAGTCGAGGAGGAGGGTATCGAGACGGAGCTTGTGCAGCTTTCGGAAAAGCCGATCCACGGGTGCATCGCCTGCTACAGGTGCTTCGAGAACCTGGACGGGCGGTGCGCTGTAAAAAACGACGCGGTCAACGAGTACATCGAGAAGATCGTGGGCGCGCAAGGGGTCGTCCTCGGCTCCCCCGTCTACTTCCAGGACGTGACTGCCGAGATGAAGGCGTTTATCGACCGCGTCGGCTTCGTCGGCGTTGCCAACGGAAGGAAGCTGTACAGGGACAAGGTCGGCGCGTCGCTCGCCTGTTTCAGGCGCTCCGGGTCGATGCATACCGTCGAGACGATGAACCACCTTTTTCTGAGCAATGACTTCGTAATCGCGGGTCGCGTCTTCGGCGTGGGTAGGGATAAGGGGGATGTCGAAAAGGACGCAGAAGGCATGGAGACCGCGACCGCCCTCGGGCAGAGGATGGCCTGGATCATGAAGCGGCTGCACGGCTAGGGGCCGTGAAGGGTGGGGGCAGGCCGGGGGCGGAGGGATCGGAATGAAAAAAATATAAAAAAAGGCCCCTCTCATTATCGAAGGGGCCTTTCGGTTATCCCGCCCGGCGTCTTATCGGCGCACGCCGCCTGAATGAGGGCGCGCCACGATTATTCTATTATGGCGAGGACCGTATCGGCGTCCACTTCCTGTCCGGGCGCCACGCATATCTCCTTAATCACGCCGGCCGTCGGGGCTACGATCGGCATCTCCATCTTCATGGCCTCAAGTGTCGCTATCTGATCGTCCTCGACTACCTTGTCGCCCACTTTGCATTGCAGGCTCACTATTTTTCCTACCATCGGGACAGTTACTTCCGTAGCCATCTTTTCCTCCTTAGCTTTTTCTGTATCCCAAAGCGAATTGGGCGATGATCATCTTCTGGACGTTCGATGTTCCTTCGACGATCTGGTAGGACTTTGCGTCCCTGAGGAACCTTTCGACCGGGTACTCGGAGGAGAACCCGTAGGAGCCGAATATCTTGACCGCTTCGGAGGCGCAGAAGTTGGCCGATTCCGCCGCGTAGTACTTTGCCATCGATGTCTCCAGCGTGTTGTTCATCCCCTGGTCCTTCTGCCAGGCCGCCTTCAGCACGAGGAGCTTCGCCGCCTCATGCTCGACGTACATCCTGGCGATCTGTTCCTGGACCATCTGGAACTGGCCGATGGGCTGGCCGAACTGCTCCCTCTCGTTCGCGTACTTGCAGGCTTCCTCGATGCAGCTCTGGGCGACGCCTATGGCGCGCGCGGCCGAGCTTAGACGCGTGAAGTTGAGCATCGTCATGCAGATCTGGAACCCCTGGCCGAGCTTGCCGACGAGGGCGGTCTTCGGGATCTTCGCCTCTTCGAAGAAGATCTCCCCGGTGGGGGCGCAGTGGAGGCCGAGTTTCGTCGTGATCGCCCGCTGGGTGATGCCGGGAGTGTTGAAGTCGATGAAGAAGGCGGACATGCCCTTGTGCTTGGCGGCCTTGTCGGTCATCGCGTAAACCACGCCGCAGCCGCAGTAAGGGACGCCCGATATCCAGGTCTTGGAGCCATTCAGGACCCAGCCGCCGTCAGCCTCCGTCGCGGTCGTCCTCATGCTCGCCACGTCCGACCCGGAGTTCGGCTCGGTGATGGCGAAGCAGCCGCCGCTCGTCCCGCCGATGAGGCCCGGAAGGAACTGCTCCTTCTGCTCTTCATTAGCGAACTTCAAAAGGACGTTCTGCGGACCGTTCATCTGGAGGTTGAAGGGAAGTCCCCACGACGGGCTGACCCTGGCGAATTCCGTTGCCATGAGCGTCGCGGCCACGTGGCCCTCTTCCAGCCCGAGTCCGCCGAACTTCTCGGGCGCCAGACAGGCGAACATGCCCTGGGTCCCCATTTTTTTCAGCAATTCGGGGCGGTACTTGTGCTCCTTCTCATCCTCTTCCATAGTGGGCTTGATATTCTTGACCGCGAAATCATAGGCCATTTTGCGCATTGATTCCAGTTCGTCGGACCATTTGAAATCCATAGATTTTCCCTCTCCTTTGGAGTGAATGTGAATGTGAAATAAAGAGCAAAAGCTATCTTAGCAAACGGCATTTTTGATGTCAAGCTAATTTTCCCGAAAGAAGGGTCCGTTTGTATGCGAAAGACAGGCGGGAAGCGGCCGAAATCGGGGCCGGGAAGCGGCTGCAAAAGGCCGCCTGACCGGTCGTGCTTCGGAAGGCATGACCGGTCAATGCCCGCTCCGACGGGCCGCGCCCGAAAGGTAGAGCGCGGCCGCCCGCCTCTGCGACGGAAAGGCAAGCTCAGGCAGTCTTTCGGGGGCAAAGTAGCCTATGTCGCAGGCATCGTCCCCCGCCGCTTCCGTGCCCCCGACCTTCTCTGCCAGGTAGGTTGTTACGACGACCTCGCCGTAAGTCCCCGTGGCGTCCGAGCTTACATCGAATAAGCGGACGATCCTGCCTTCTATGCCGGCCTCTTCCTTAAGCTCCCTCAGGGCTGCGTCCTCGACGCTCTCCCCGCATTCGAGGAAGCCTATCGGGAAGCACCACGTGTCCTTGGCAGGCTCCATGGCCCTCTTGACCAGGAGGAGCTCGCCTTTCTCGTTCGCAATGATAACGGAGACGACGGGGAGGGGGTTCTCGTAGTATATGTGGCCGCAGGCCGGGCAGACCTGGCGCAACATGCCCTCTACCTGCCTCTCTTCGAGCTCGCCCGCGCAGAAGTTGCAGTATTTTTTCTTCTCTTTCAAGCCGCCTTCCTGGCCACAGTAGTATAGACCACGGACGAGCGGACGGAAAGGGGTTTTTTAGGAAGCGCACTTAGAAAATCAATCCATCCATCAGTATTCGCCGGGTGTAAATTATCTCCTCGTCTGCCTCAGCCGTAAGAAAAGCTACGCGACTTTGTTCCGCCAAGCGCTCCCCCCCATCCCCCCACCGCTCAAGGAAGCTGATCTGCTCTCGCATCTGTACGTATAGATGCTCGCGCAAAACCGTGATCAGCTTCCTTTCGCTCCGGGGGGTTCTCTACCTTGGCGGAAGTCGTCGCTAGCTTTTCTAAGCCGTCCTTTCACACAGACGAGTCGATAACCCACACCCGGCTCCTTGCGCTTGGGTGGGTTAGGGGTAGAGATGCGCTTGCCCTAATTGTTTTGACGATAGACTTTAAGCGCTTTGACCGATGTGGTATATAGAGACGATGATGCAGTCGAAACTGAAGGCCGTGCTCCTTGTCCCGCTCGCCGCCGCGCTAATTCTTTTCGGGTGCACCACCGCGGGGTCGCCGAGACGCTCCCTCGACGAGCTGAGGAGCGCCCTTCTGGAGCACGACGCGGAGCGGGCGGTCCGATATATCGACGTCGACAGCATAGTGGACTGCATGGCAAGGGACATCATCGAGAGGTACGAAAAGAAGGCGGGAAGCCCCCTGGGCCTGGCAGGCGTCCTCGTGGGCAAACAGGCTGCGGCCCTCGCCATGCCGTACATCAAAGAGGCCGTCAGGAAGGAGATCAGGGAGGCGATCGCCTCTTCCGGCGAGACGGGCTATTTCCACGACATCAGGAGGGCGAGCGTCTGGTATCTCGACATCGAGGTCGCCGGGGACAGCGCGATGGTGACGCCGAAGGGCAAATCGGACATCGCCTTCAGGATGGCGAGGACAAAGGAAGGCTACTGGCGGATCGTCGAGATCATCAGGAAGCGGGAAGACGGCAAGCGCCCCGGATGAGCTTTGGCTGCGCGCCTTTTTGCCCGGCGGCCCGCCCGGAGGCCCGCTTTTGGCGTTGAAGTTCTTCGGGTAAGGTAAATATCTTTAGGGACGACGCACTTAAGGCCTGTAAGGAGGGTCACCATGCTCATCGGCGAGATCGAGAGGGGCGAGACGGAGGTGCTCCGGGTCAGCACAGAGGAATACAAGGGACGGAAATATATCGACGTGAGGATCTATTTCGAGAGCGACGCGGGCGAGTGGAAGCCGACCAAGAAGGGTGTTACCATCCAACCCGACCGGGTCGACGACTTCCTCGACCTGATAAAAAAGGCGGGCAAGGCCGTCTAGGGCGCGCTAAGAGGGGAAGCGAACAAGGGGGCGGGTTGGACGACAATTGCCCGTTTTGCCAGATAGTCGCAGGGAAGAGGGACGCGGACATCGTCTACGCGGATGAGACGCTTCTGGCCTTCAGGGACATCCATCCCCACGCCCCCGTGCACGTCCTGATCGTCCCGAGAAAGCACATACGGAGCGTCAACGACCTGACACTTGCGGACAGGGACATCGTCGCCGCGATGTTCATGAAGGCCCCGGAGATCGCGCAGAAGATGGGGGTGGCAAAGTCCGGCTACAGGCTGGCCGTCAACGTGGAGCGCGGCGCCGGCCAGGTTATATTCCACCTGCATCTTCATCTTACGGGCGGCTGGCGGTAGGCAGCCGGGACTTGCGGTCCTGCCTCGGCGGAGCTATTTTGGTTTTATTGAAATAATTGCAGCAACATGCTATCATTTTACGTTAAAAGTGGGTTTACCCCGCTTTTTTAATTTTGGGACATGGATGGCACCCCGCAGGAGATCATCGAGAGGGTAAGCCGCGCCGTAGAGCCGATCCTTCGGGAATCAGCGCTCGAGCTTGTCGATATGGAATTCCAGCCGTCGGGGAAGCGTTGGCTCCTGAGGATATTTATAGACAAGGAGGGCGGGGTCACCATAGCGGACTGCGAGCAGGTCAGCAGGGAGCTCGACCGGCTGCTCGATGTTGAGGACATCATCGACCACCCCTATGTCCTGGAGGTCTCCTCGCCCGGCCTTACGAGGGCGCTGAAGAAAAGGGCGGACTTCGAGCGGTACAAGGGCCGGAGGTGCAGGATCGTGACGAGGTCGGCAATCGCCGGCAGGAACGAGTTCACGGGGGAGATCGCCGGGGTGGGGGAAGACGAAGTCGAATTGCGGGAAGAGGGGGAGACGTACGCGATTCCTCTCGAGCGTCATAAAGAAGGCGCATCTCGAACTTGAGCTATAAGGGGAGCGCCATGTATTTTGATTTGAATTACGTCATCGAGCAGGTGGGGAAAGAGAAAGGGATTCCGAAGGAGATCATAGTGGAGACCCTCGAAGAGGCGGTCCTTTCGGCATCGAAGAAGAAATTCGGAAACCACCTCGAACTGGAGGCCAGATACAATCCCGAGGTCGGAGAGATAGAGGTCTTCCGGTTCAAGACGGTCGTAGAGGACATTGAAGACGAGGACATGGAGATATCGGTCGAGGACGCGAAGGAGCACGACCCCGAATGCATAATAGGCGACAGCATCGGCATCAAGATGGACACCTCGACCCTGGGCCGGATCGCCGCGCAGACAGCCAAGCAGGTCATCATGCAGAAGGTGCGGAACGCCGAGAGCGACGTCATCTATCAATGAGTACAAGGACAGGAAAGGCGAGATCGTAACGGGCGTGATCCAGAGGGTCGAGAAAAGCCATTACGTAGTCAACCTCGGGAAGACGGAGGCCATACTCTCCTTCAAGGAGGTGATACCGACCGAGGTATTTAAGCGGAGCGACAGGGTAAAGGGGTACATCCTCGACGTGGAGAAGACGCAGAGGGGCTGCACCATCCTTTTGTCGAGGAGCCATCCGGGCTTCCTCGTCAAGCTCTTCGAGATAGAGGTGCCGGAGATACAGCAGGGGATCATCAAGGTCGTGGGCGCGGCGCGCGAGCCCGGCGAAAGGGCGAAGATCGCCGTCTACAGCCAGGACCAGAGCATCGACCCGATAGGCGCCTGCGTCGGCGTGAAGGGGTCGAGGGTCCAGGCGGTCGTGCAGGAGCTGAAAGGCGAAAAGATAGATATCATACCCTGGAGCAAGGACTCGGCCAAGTTCGTCTGCAACGCCCTTGCGCCCGCAAGGGTTTCTAAGGTCTACATCAACGAGGACGAGCACTCGATGGAGATCATCGTCCACGACGACCAGCTTTCGCTGGCGATAGGAAAGAAAGGCCAGAACGTGCGGCTCGCTTCCCGGCTCACGGGCTGGAAGACGGATATAAAGAGCGAATCCGAGGTCGAGAAGACATCGCGCAAGGTCATCGAAGAGCTGACCAACCGGCTCCAGGTCAACGACATCCTCGCCCGCATACTCTTCGATGAATACCTGAGGGACATGAGCGACATCGTCCGGCTCACGCCGGAAGAGATTAACAAGATCACGAGCATCTCGGTCGAGGACTGCGCGAGGATCATCGAGAACGCCAAGAAGGCCATCGTCGATATGGAGGCCGAAAAGGCGGAGGCCGAAAAAGCGAACGCCCCGGAGGAGAAAGGCGGCCAGGCGGAAGGCGCAGAGGCGCAGGGCGCCGAGGCGCCGGAAGGAGCGGCCGAAGCGCAGCAGCCCGAAGGGCAGGCGGCCGAGGAGCGCAAGTAGAAGACCGGGGGGAAATGGGCCGGAGAGCCGCATGAAATGCGTCCGCGAAAAGACGGGCTTTGGGCGCTGATGCGGCGGTAAAACAAGGGAGGTCTGAAGGATGGCGAAGATAAAGATAACGACCCTGACCGATAAGATCAAGGACGACGAGATCTTGTCGAAGCTGAAAGGCATCGGGGTGAAGATAAAGGACAAGGAAAAAGAGAAGGAAGAACAAGCCCTTGCCGAGACGAAGAAATCGACCGCCTCCGGCGAGACCGTCATAGAGAAAAGGGTGGCCTCCACCGTCATCAGGAGAAGGGTCCAGACCCCTCCCGCAGAAGGTTAAAGAGGCTGCAAAAGAGACCGAGGCCCCGGCCGTGGAGGCAACGGCGGCGCGCAGGAAAGGGCAGCCGGCCGCGAAGGCCGCCGCGGAGCGGAAGGCGGCGGAAGAGCCGGTCATCGAGCTCGTGAGGCCGGAAAAGACGGGAAAGGCGTCGGGCCGCCCGCAGATCGAGATGATAGAGCGGGCCGATGAGACGCGCAAGGCGGAGGCTGCGAGAAGAAATCTCAGGCGGCCGCAAAGGCGGAGCAGCAAGGCGCGCCCATAGCGGAGGAGGCCAAGGCCGCCGAAGAGACGGCGAAGACCGAGGCCGACGGCATAGGCGAAGAGAAGAAGCAGGAGATCACGAGGGCCCTGGAAGAGGTCTACAAGCAGGACCTCAACAAGGAGTTTGCCCTCGTCGAGGACGAAGGGACCGAGGAGGAGCGGAAAAAGAAGAAGGCGGAGCGGCTCTCGAAGAAGATAGAGGAAGAAGAGATCGAAGAGGCGAAGCTGAAGGGCAAGGGGACAGGGAAGCGGAAGGTCATCATAAAGGAAGAGGACCTGTACGCCTTCCGCCGCCAGAAGGGCAAGACGCTCCCCTTCAGAAGGGACAGGGGGACAGAAGGGAAGACAGGGCCGAGGAGGAGAGGAGGGCGGAGGCGAGGCCCGCGCGGAAGGTCGTCAAGGTCGCGGAGCAGGTGCAGGTCGGCGAGCTGGCGAAGAAGCTCTCCCTGAAGGCGTCCGACGTGATAGCGAAGCTCCTCCGTCTCGGCACAATCAGCAACGTCAACCAGACGATAGACTACGACACTGCCTATCTCGTCGCCTCCGACGCAGGCTTCGACGTCGAGCGGATCATGTCCGTCGAGGAAGAGTTCATGACGAGGGAAGACGAGCAGCAGAGGGCCGAGGCGGCGGAAGACCTGAAGCCGAGGCCGCCGGTCGTCACGATCATGGGCCACGTCGATCACGGCAAGACGCTCCTTCTCGACACGATAAGGAATACGAACGTCGCGGAGCATGAGGCAGGGGGCATCACCCAGCACATCGGCGCCTACATCGCCAAGGTGGACAAGAAGGAGATCACCTTCGTCGATACGCCGGGCCACGAGGCCTTTACTGCGATGAGGGCGAGGGGCGCCCTGGTGACGGACATCGTCGTCCTCGTCGTGGCTGCCGACGACGGCGTCATGCCGCAGACGAGGGAGGCGATAGACCACGCGAAGGCGGCAGGCGTGCCCATCATCGTCGCCATCAACAAGATCGACAAGGCGAACGCGAACCCGGACAGGGTCATGAAGGAGCTGACGGAGCTCGGCCTCCAGCCCGAAGAATGGGGCGGGACGACGCTCGCCGCGAAGATATCGGCGAAAAAGAAGGCCGGCATACGAGGAGCTTCTGGAGCTGATCCTCCTCCAGGCGGAGCTGCTCGGAGCTGAAAGCAAACCCGGACAAGCCGGCGAAGGGCATCATCATCGAGTCGGGGCTCGACAAGGGCCACGGCCCCTTCGGCACCGTGATCATCCAGGAAGGCACGCTCAAGATACAGGACCCCTTCGTGGCGGGGACCGCCTTCGGCAGGGTCAGGGCGCTGGTAGACGACAAGGGCAAGAGGATACAGAAGGCGCCGCCGTCGACGCCCGTAATGGTGGTCGGCTTCTCGGACGTGCCGAGGGCGGGCGATTCGTTCATCGCTACGAGCGGAGGAGCGCTACGCCAGGGAGGTCTCCCGCTTCAGGCAGGAGAAGATGAGGGAGCAGGGGCAGGCGAAGAGCGCCCGCGTCACCCTGGACGAGCTTTACTCGAAGATGGGCGAGACGCGCGAAGCTGACGCTGAACGTCGTCCTTGAAGGGCGACGCCAGGGGCACCCTCGACGCGATAGGGGAGGCGCTCAAGAAGCTCTCCACGGACGCCGTGGAGATAAACGTCATCCACAACGGCGTGGGCACCATCACGGAGACGGACGTAAACCTCGCTATGGCGTCGGGGGCGGTCATCATCGGCTTCAACGTCAAGCCCATGGCGAAGACTCAAGGCCTGGCCGACCAGGAAAAGGTGGACATAAGGACGTACTCGGTCATCTACGACATGATCGACGACGTGAAGAAGGCGATGGAGGGCCTCCTCGCCCCGCGCATCGTGGAGGTGAAGATAGGGACTGTCGAGGTGAGGAAGACCTTTGCCGTCTCGAAGATAGGCACGATAGCAGGCTGCTACGTCACGGAAGGGAAGGTCACGAGGACGGCCACGGCGAAGGTGGTAAGGGGCGAAGAGACGATTTTTTCCGGAAAGATCGCCTCCCTCAAGCGCTTCAAGGACGACGTGAAGGAAGTAACGGCCGGGTACGAGTGCGGCATCTCGTTCGAGGGATTCAACGATATTCAGGAAGGCGACAGGATGGAATTCTACGTCGAGGAACAGGAGAAGCAGACGCTTTAGTGCGAAATGGTGGTAGGCATCTCGCGGCTTGAGATTTTCCTGCCGGAAAACCACTCCTTGAAAGAGAAGAGGCAGGCGATAAAAAGGATAGTCGAAAGGACCAAGGGGAAGTTCAATATATCGATCATGGAGATAGACCAGACGAACCTGTGGCAGAAGGCGACCGTCGGCTTCGCCGTCGTCGGCGCCAGACAGGACCATGTCGCTTCGACGATAGAGAGCATCTCGCGTTACATCGAATCGATGTACATAGGTAAGGTTATAGGGTCGAGGACGGAGATCATGGTGATAGGAGATGAGGTATAGACGCTTTCGCTTGCAGGACCAGATCCGCGAGGAGATCTCTTCGATCATACAGCAGGAGATCAAGGACCCCGGCATCGGCTTTATCACGATCCTGGAAGTGCGCATGACGGAAGACCTGAAATACGCGAAGGTGCACTATTCCGTTTACGGCAGCGAAGAGGAGAAGACGAAGACGGTCGAGGCCCTCAAGCGCGCAAGGGGCTACATCAAGCACGTGCTGGGCGACAGGATCAAGCTCAGGTATACGCCGGACCTCACCTTTGTCCTCGACACGGGGCAGGAGAGGGCGGAGCGCATAGAAGAGCTTCTGAAGAAGGTGGAGGAATCGGGGAAGGTGGAAGGTGTTCGGGAGGATTAAAGAGACGATAGAAAAGGGCAGGCAAGTTCCTCGTGACGACGCACGTCGGACCCCGACGGCGACGCGGTGGGCTCCGCCTTTGCCGTCTGCCTCGCCCTGGCCGGCATGGGGAAGGAGGCGGCCGTCTACCTCAAGGACCCCGTCCCTTACAGGTACGCTTTCCTTCCGAGGCCCCGGTCGGTCCTCCACAGAGCTGCCGGAGAACGGGTACGACGTCGTCTTCGTCGTCGATTGCGGGAAGCTTGAGAGGGTGGGCGACGGCCAGCGAGGCGCTCGCCAGGCAAGGGCTTCATCGTCAATATCGACCACCACGAGGCAAACGATGCGTTCGGGCAGATCAACATCGTGGACGAGCGCGCCTCCTCGACTGCCGAGATACTCTATCTTATTTTCAAGTCCCTGGGCGTCGAGCTTCACGTATGAGATCGCGGCGAACATCTATACGGCCGTGCTGACCGACACCGGCTCCTTCCGCTACGACAGCACGACGAAGCGCGCCTTCTCCATATGCGAGGAGATGACGGAGTTCGGCGTCACGCGCCTCCCTGGCGTAGCCGCTGCCGTATACGAGAGCCACCCGAAGGAGCGCTACCACCTCCTCTGCCTCGTCCTCGCGCACCCTTGAGACGCTCCGGGAAGACAGGGTTGCGACCGCATACGTCACGAAGGAGATGTTCGCCAGGACGGGCACCAACCGCGAGCACGCGGAGGGGTTCGTCGAGTATCCTCAAGGAGATCGGCGAGCGTCGAGGTCGCCTGCCTCATCCGCGAGCTGGCCGAGGGCAGGTACAAGATAAGCATGAGGTCGAAAGGCGCAGTCGATGTCGCGTCGGTCGCGCGCGCCTTCGGCGGGGGCGGCCACCGCAACGCTGCCGGGCTGCGTCATCGAAGGCGGCATCGAAGCGATAAAGAACCGGCTGGTAGGGGCAATTTCTCTATGATAAACGGTTTTTTGATTATAGACAAGAGTCCGGGGATGACCTCTTACGACGTTATAAAGAGGCTGAAGAGGCTCCATGCGTTCAGGAAGATCGGCTACATCGGGACCCTCGACAGGAACGCCACCGGCATACTCCCCGTCGCCCTGGACGAAGGGGTGAAGCTGATCCCTTTCCTAGAGAACGGCGAGAAGCGGTACGTGGCGCAGGTTCGTCCTCGGCATAACGACGGACACGTTCGACATGGAGGGGACGGTCCTGTCCGATGCCCCGCCGCCCGTTTACGAGCCGCGATGTCGTCGAGGAGGCGCTTTCGCGGTTCAAGGGCAAGATCACCCAGAAGGTCCCCGTCTACTCCTCGAAAAAGGTAGAGGGGAAGCCTCTCTACAAATGGGTGAGCCAGGGCGTAGCCATCGACCCCCCAACAAGGAGGTCGAGGTCTACGGCATGACCTTCCTCGACTACGCCCACCCTTACGTGGACGCGGAGATAAGCTGCTCCAAGGGCACCTACATCAGGGTGATCGCCCACGACCTGGGCGCGCTCTTAGGCTGCGGCGCCGCCCTCCACACGTTGAAGCGGACGCGCCACGGGGAGTTCGAGATCAGCCGCAGCGTGCCACTCGACTCTTTGAAGGCGAAGCAGGATATAGTAAAATACATGATCCCCCTGGAAGACGTCATGCAGGCGGTCAGGGGGGTCGCTATCGAGCCGGTGCTTGAGAAGTTCCTGAAGAACGGCATGCCCGTGCCCCTTTTAGGGGGATCGAGGGACTGGAAGCAGGGCGAGCTGGCGAAGATCATGAACAGGGACGGCGATGCTCCTGGGTATCGGCTGCGTCGATACGGATTCCAAGAGCATAAGGATGAAACGATTAATAAATAGTTAAGGAGGCAGGAGCAATGGCGTTAGACACGTCACAGAAGCAGGCCATCATAGAGGCGTACAAGGTTCATGAAAACGACACCGGCTCGCCGGAAGTCCAGGTGGCCCTTTTGACGGAGCGCATCAAGATGCTGACGGAGCATTTCAAGAAGTTCTCGAAGGACCACAACTCGCGGAGGGGACTTCTGATACTTGTCGGCGCCAGGAGAAGGCTCCTCAGCTATTTGAAAGAAAAGAACGTCGACAGGTATAAGAAGCTCATCGAAAGACTGGGCTTGAGAAAATAACGGAAAAAGAGAAGGAAGATAAAATGGAAGAATCGATTACTGTTGAATTCTGCGGCAGACCGCTCACGATCAGCACCGGGGCCCTTGCGAAACAGGCGGACGGGAGCGTGATAATACGGTACGGAGAGACCGTGCTGCTGGTGACGGCGGTGGCGGAGAAGGAAGAGGCGACGACCGACTTCCTGCCGCTCACCGTGAACTACCAGGAGATGACCTACGCTGCGGGCAAGTTCCCAGGCGGCTTTTTCAAGCGCGAAGGGCGCCCCTCCGAGAGGGAGGTGCTCACGTCCCGGCTCATCGACAGGCCGCTGCGCCCTTCGTTCGTCAAGGGCTACCACCACGAGACCCAGATCATCGCGACGGTCCTCTCCGCGGACCAGGAGAACGACCCCGCCGTCCTCGGCATCATCGGGGCGTCGGCCGCACTGGTGCTCTCCCCGATACCCTTCCTCGGCCCGCTGGCCGCCGTAGGTCGTCGGGAGGAAGGACGGGCAGTTCGTCATCAACCCGACGGACGGCGAGGGGAGCGATCTCGACATCGTCGTCGCCGGCTCGAAGGACGCGATCATGATGGTCGAGGGCGAGGCGGGCTTCATAGAGGGCGAGGCCCTTATCGAGGCCATCGACCTCGCGCACAGGACGATGATGCCCGTCATCGAGATGCAGGAGCAGCTGGCCGCGAAGGTGGGCAAGGCGAAATGGGCCGTTAAAGCGGTCGAGGTCCCCGAGGAGCTTAAAGGCGAGATACGGGCGGCCATGGAGCAGGACCTGCTCGCCGCCTTTTCCATCCAGGCGAAGCAGGAGCGGGAGCAGAAATTGAAGGAGGTCTACGACGCGCGCTTCAGAGCTATCCGAACGTAGACGAGAAGATCGTCCGCAAGGCCCTCGACGAGATCGTCAAGGAGACGATGAGGGGCCAGCTTCTCTCCACGGGCAAGAGGATCGACGGCCGGACGCTCAGAGGATATCAGGCCGATCACGTGCGAGGTGTCGGTCCTTCCGAGGACCCACGGCTCCGCCATATTCACGAGGGGCGAGACGCAGGCCCTGGCGGTCACGACCTTCGGCACCTCCG
Organism: uncultured delta proteobacterium; assembly: GCA_963835595.1. Lineage (GTDB taxonomy): Bacteria > Desulfobacterota > Syntrophorhabdia > Syntrophorhabdales > WCHB1-27 > CAWEPK01. Next base: position 2,152,709 of record CAWIGL010000002.1, read on the forward strand.
AGGACGAGCAGAAGATCGAGTCGATCCACGCAGGGGAGAGCTACAAGTCCTTCATGCTCCATTACAACTTCCCGCCCTTCAGCGTGGGCGAGGTCAGCTTCTTGAGGGCGCCGTCGAGACGCGAGATAGGCCACGGCCACCTCGCCGAGCGGGCGCTTTCGCAGATACTGCCGCCAAAGGACGATTTCCCTTACACGATACGCGTCGTCTCGGAGATACTCGAATCGAACGGCTCGTCCTCGATGGCCTCCGTCTGCGCCGGGTGCCTCTCCCTGATGGACGCAGGCGTCCCGGTCAAGGAGCCGGTCGGCAGGCATCGCGATGGGGCTTCTCTTGAAGGACGGCAACGAGGTAATCCTCACCGATATCCTCGGCGACGAGGACGCCCTCGGCGACATGGACTTCAAGGTGGCCGGCACCAGGCAGGGCATCACGGCCGTCCAGATGGACATAAAGGTAAAGGGCATCACGAAGGAGATCATGGGAAGGGCCGTGCGGCTCGCGCAGAACGGCATCGGCCGCATCCTCGACATCATGGCCCAGACCCTTGAGAAGCCGAGGGAGATACTCTCGCCCTATGCGCCGCGCATCTGGACGCTCAAGATCAGGCCCGAGAAGATAAGGGAGGTCATAGGCCCGGGCGGAAAGGTCATCAAGGGCATCGTCGAGCAGACGGGGGTGAAGATCGACATCGAGGACTCCGGGATCGTGAGGATCGTCTCCTCCGACGAGGCCTCGGCGAACAAGGCGATCGAGATCATAAAAGGCATCACCAGGGAGGTCGAGGTCGGCACCGTCTACATGGGCATCGTCAGGAGGGTCGTCGATTTCGGTGCGATCGTCGAGATACTGCCCGGCGTAGACGGCCTCGTCCACGTCAGCCAGCTTTCCGATACGTACATGAAGAAGGTCTCCGACGTCGTCAAGGAGGGCGACGAGATACCGGTCAAGGTGATCGAGGTGGAGCAGAACGGGAGGATAAGGCTTTCCAGGAAGGCCGCCATGAAAGAGACGCAGGGAAAGACCGAATAAATGTACCGGAAGACGGTGCTCGACAACGGCATCCGGGTAGTGACCGAGAGCCTTCCTTATTTCCCCACGGTCTCCTTCGGCGTCTGGTGGAAGACGGGGAGCAGGTACGAGAGCGGGGAGAACAACGGCATCTCCCATTTCATCGAGCACATGCTCTTCAAGGGGACCGAAAAGCGGACCGCCCGCGACATAGCGAGGGAGATCGACGCCGTGGGCGGCGTCCTCAACGCCTTCACGGGCAAGGAGTACACGTGCCTTTACGCGCGCGTGCTGCGCCAGGACATGGACCTTGCCCTCGACCTGCTCGCCGACATGTGCAACCACTCGACATTCGACGAAGAAGACATCGAGCGGGAGAAGCACGTCATCGTCCAGGAGATCAAGATGATCGAGGACAACCCCGAGGAGTGGGTCTTCGACCTTTTCGCCGCCGATTACTATAAGGGCGACCCCCTGGGGCTGCCCGTCCTCGGGAACGAGAAGACGGTCGAGCGGATGGGCAGGGAGCAGCTCCTCGACCATTACAGGACGCACCATTCCGCGCCCAACATGATAATCACGTGCGTCGGGAGGATCGACCACGACGCGCTCGTCAGGAAGGTCGAGAAGCTCTTTTCGGGCGCGCCCGGCGGGGAGGAGCTGCCCGTCGCGCCGGCGCTGCCCAGGAGCTTCCCCGGCGTCTACGTCTACGAGAAAGACCTGGAGCACATCTACCTGTGCCTGGGGACGGACGCAGTCAGCCAGACGGACGCGAGGCGGTACGCCCTGTACGCGCTCAACGCCATCGTCGGCGGCAGCATGAGCTCCCACCTTTTCCAGGAGATCAGGGAGAAGCGGGGCCTCGTCTACAACATATTCTCCTTCGTCAACTGCTACGAGGACACGGGGAATTTCGGCATATCGACGTCCAGCCCGGCCGAGTCGCTCGAAGAGGTGATCGCGCTCATCAGGGGCGAGGCGGCAAACCTCAAGCGGCAGGGCGTGACGCCTGCCGACCTCGCCTTCTCGAAGGAGTACATCAAAGGCAACTTCTTCATCTCGCTGGAAGGCTCCGAGGCGCGCATGGGCAGGCTCGCGAAAAACGAGATCTACTTCGACCGCTACGTGCCCGTCAAGGAGACGATGAGGAAGATAGACGGAGTCCACGCCTCCCAGATCGACGAGATAAGCAGCCTCGTCTTCGGCGAGCCGGGCAGCATGGCGCTGGCCGTGCTCGGGCAAGGTGGACAGGCGCACCATCGAGCGGCTATGGAAGAGCTGAAGGTCTTCGTGACGAGGAAGGCCGGGTCACCGCTCCCCGGCTACGCGACGGACGCCTCTTCGGGCATGGACCTTGCGGCCGACGTCGAGGTCCCCGTAGTCATCGCGCCCCTCGGCCGCGCCTTAGTCCCCACCGGCATATCGGTTGCCATACCCGAAGGCTTCGAGGCGGAGATACGGCCCAGGAGCGGCCTTGCCGCCCGGTTCGGGGTCACGGTCCTCAATACGCCGGGGACGATAGACGCCGACTACAGGGGGGAGGTCAAGGTGATCCTCGTAAACCTGGGGGCGGACCCCTTCGAGGTCAAAAAGGGGGACAGGATCGCCCAGATGGTCTTCGAAAGGACGGTCAGGGCCGCATGGCAGGAAGTGGACCGGCTGCCTGAGAGTGGAAGGGGGGAAGGGGGCTTCGGCTCGACCGGGAGGCGATGAACCACTACCTGGAGCTCGACGCCTTCATGGTCCACCTGAAAACGGAAGCAGGCGCGTCGGTCCATACCATCGAGGCGTACAACCGCGACATCCTCAACTATCTCATCTACCTGGAGGAATCGAAAAGCACCCTGGAGGCGGTCGCCTTCGACGCTCTATCTCGGCCGCCTGCGCGCAGACGGCAAGTCGGCCCGCAGCATCGCCAGGGCGGTCTCCGCGATAAGGGGGTTTTACAGGTTCCTCCTGGCGGACCGCAAGATAAAGGTCAACCCCCTCGCGGAGGTCGAGACGCCGAGGTTCAGGCCTCCCATCCCAAGGGCCTTGAGCGGGGAGGAGATGACGCGGCTTTTGAAGCTGCCGGCGGACCGGAAAGACGGCATTGCGCGACGCGGCCATACTGGAGCTGCTCTACGCGACGGGGCTGCGCGTCTCTGAGCTTGTCTCTCTCAAAAAAAGCGACGTCAACCTCGACGCGGGCTTCATCATCGCCTTAGGCAAGCGCTCGAAGGAACGGATCGTGCCCATCGGGAGCTACGCCCGCGAGGTCATAAAGCTCTACCTGGCGGAGATGAAGCCGAAAGGCCCGCAGTTGTTCCCCAGCCGCAGAGGCGGGGCGCTGACGCGCCAGGCCGTCTGGAAGATGCTCAGGAAGTACGGCGTCCTGCTTGCGCAGGGGCCTCTCTACCCCCACATGCTGCGCCACACCTTCGCGACGCACCTCCTCGAAGGGGGCGCGGACCTGCGCTCCGTGCAGCTTCTGCTGGGCCATGAAGACATCTCGACTACGCAGATATATACGCACGTAGACCGCAAACGGCTGAAAGAGGTGCACAAGAAGCACCACCCAAGGGGGTAGGGCGGGTAGGGCCGGGCGCGCGTCGCAGGACAAAGGGCAAAATATTTTCCGGCATTAGCAATTCGCAGAAAAAATTTCAGCGGGTGCTTTTTGTCACCTCTGGTTGTCACCCCTCCTTGTCACCTCTGGTTGTCACTTTGACAGGGAAATGTGAACGGGATATTGTGTCATAATGGCAGGGAAGAAAAATACCGGGACCGAAGTCTTTTACGTATAGACACCTGTATAGGGGGGGCGGGAAGAAGATGAACAAGAGAATAAGTGCGGTAATGGTCTTAGCGGCGCTGTATGTCGCGCTCCTGATCCCATTTTCTTTGGGTTCGGGGTGGGCGGCCGGTCCTTCCGAGGCGGTCTTTAGAGCCAGGATACCCGACGGCCTCTATCTGTATCTGGAATTCGGCGCCATGAGGCGCTGGATCACTTTCGGCCCCATCATGCTCGTTGAGAAAGGTAAACTGGTAGATCCGTACAGGCTGGCGCGAAGCAAGAAGGGTAGGGACAGGATCGAAAAGCTCATCAAAGGCAAAACCTTCAATGCCTTCGTGGGATCGGACCTGATAGGTCAGCAGAAACCGGCAGTTTGGGGCATCGGTGGCGCCGAAACTCCGGCCGGAAAGAAGCTCTTTGCCCCCGGCATCGACATGCGCGAGGATTTTCCGGGAATGTCGTTCAAGGATATCTATGTCAGTATGCCCAAGTATGTGAGGAATGAGTATATGATCAACTTCGGCTGCCCCAGGCCGCTCCTCGCGCCCCCCTCGTTCACCCCTTCGCGGAAGATAGAGTTTTTACCGGTAACCGAGGAGGACAGGAAAAAGGCGGCCGATGGCGTAATGTCGGCCTTCTTTCCCAGCACCGCAAGACACTTCGAAAGGCAGTTCCAAAGGAAAAAAGGGAAGAGGTGCACATTCGAAGACCTCGGAAGTGAACTCGATTCACTCATAGCCTTCGATATTGACAATAACGGGAAAAAGGACTTCGTGGGCATTTACACGATGTACGCGGGGAGCAAGGAGAGAGACCGCAAAGGGGAGCGGCTTTGTGGGTTCCGGTATGAAATTCTCTTCGTCCTCATGGACACGGGGCGACTATATATGCTTGCCTCAAATAGGTACATTTTCCCTGGCGTTGCCTTTGGAGGCGTCATCGATGTCGACGGAGACGGGATATTGGAGATTGTCACGCTAACTACCATATCAGTCACGACACCAAGAAAAATTGAAAACGACTACGAGGACGGCTTGTGGTTGTCGATCTTCCGCTATAACGGCAACGGTTGGAAGAGCATATACCGCACCGTGCCGTTTGTGGGCGGCTTAAATTAGATAAGGAGATAAGCTATGGGAAAAAGGGACCCCCTCAATCCAAGTGACACGAATTTTCAAAACCAAATAATGGGCATTATGCTCCCCCCTGTACGGAGGGACGGCACGACATATGCGCCTGGCGTCAACGATTACTTCGATGCGGACCGGCGCGGGCAGGTGCACGGCGGGATAGACTTCAACTACCATTACGGGAGTGGGGAAAAGGTCGGGCAGAACGGTATCAACATCGAGAGGCCGACGGTCCATGCGCCGGTGAGCGGCGAGGTTACCAATGTCAATGAAAAGAAAGGTATTGTGGAGATCACCGACCCGGATGGCTATAAGCACCAGATCCACCACATGGAGCTGGGACCCGAAGGGTCGCGGCTCAAGAGAGGGGACACCGTAACTACGGGCGACCCCATCGGTAAGATGGGAAACAAGGGTACTGATGACCACCACGTCCACTACCAGATTAAATATCCAAACGAGGCGTTGGGAACACAAGACGCGTCGAGGAAAATAAAACCTAAAGACATCCTCATCGATCCGAACCAATTCTTCGATGCCCCGAACTACGAGCCCGGTCCATACAGCGCCACACCGCCTGAACCCGGCCACGCTCCCGCCCCGCCTCAAGGCGCGAGTCCCTCCCCCGGCCCCGGAACGCAGGGGCCTGATGCACAGTCAGAGCAGCCTGGGAAGCAAAGGACAGCGCAGGCCCCTGCGAGCGGGACAGCGGCAACCCGCCAGATGAGCTATCGCCAGGCACCGGCCGGTTCCGGCCCCTATGATGACCTCTACGACTTCTCTCCCCCGGGACGCGACGAATGGGGGGCGCTGCCCGACCACATCAGGGAGTGGCTTTTTCCTGAGCCCGGATCGGGCAGACGGCCCATCGGCTCACCCATCGCCCGACCGCTGCCTTATTATCCCACCGAACGGGTCCCCGGATTCTACCGGCGCCCCACCGAACGGCCGCCCCATGCCGACGACCCCCGTATTATGCTCCTTCCCTATTATCCGCCAAAAGAGGGGTCATTCGGCAATCCAGCCATGCCTCTCCCTTACTATCCGCCGGACAGGGGTTTGTTCTCGCCGGAGGAGGTTACAGAGTATTACGACGGACCAGAACCTGAGCATACCGACTTCTCTCTGCCTGCAAGGAAGCCTTACACAATGAAAGAGAAGTTCGACTTCTTAAAGAACGTCTACAACGAGGCAAAGCCCGTCTCCGAGAGGACGGGGCTTTCCTTGCCTTTCATCATAGGCCATTCAGCCACAGAGACGGGGTGGGGAAAGTGGGTCAACGGCAACAACCTGTTCAACCTGGAGGCGGGGCGCGACTGGAAGGGGCCGACGATGCAGGCCAACGGCAAGACCATACGCGCCTACCCATCGTATAAAGAGAGCATGAAGGACTATATAGCCCATTTCAGGAATACCCCCGGCTATACGGACCTGTTCGACGCGGAGACGAGGACGAACCCCCGAAGGCTTGCAGACGCCGTCCAGAACGGGGGCTTCAGGGCGAGCGACCCGCTCTATGCGAAGAAGATCATGCTTAACGTGGGGCACCCGCTGATAAGGGGGTACGGGGAAGACGAGGAATAGTAGGTTAAAAGGGGAAGCCGGCGCCGGTGATAGACTATGCCGGCGCGCCCACGCGGCCGGCGTGCATCGCAGTTAATGACAGCGCGTCTGGAGATGCAGCCGGCAAAAGGTTATTATTTTGCAAAACGCTGAGCAAGAAGCGTAGGTGAGGCTAAGGAGAAGGCGTATGGGCGGTAAGGAGAGAGGCGCGCTTTTCTATTTCATATTGCTCCTCGTTGCCGTCATCCCGCTTTTTTCCCTCGGTCTTTTCAACCACGGCCTATGGACGCCCGACGAGCCGAGGGTGGCCGAGATCGGCAGGGAGATGGCCGCGCGCGGACCGGGCGTAGTGCCGGCCCTCGACGGAAAGCCCTTCCTCGAAGAGCCGCCGCTTTATTATGGCGCCCTCGCGGCCGTCTTCAAAACGCTGGGGGCGTCGGACAGGACCGCGAGGCTCCCTTCGGCCGTCTTTGCCTTGGGCGGCGCGCTCGCCCTTTTTTTCCTCTGCCGCCTCTTTTTCGCGCCGAGGGTAGCCTTCATCTCCGCCTTCAGCATGGCGACGTGCGGCGAGTACCTCCGGGTCGCCCACTGGGTCATCGTAGACAGCGGCCTCACGTGCTTCATCGTACTTGCCATGACGTTCTTCGCCGCGGCGTATCTCAGGGACGGCGGCTGGAAGCGGTCGGCGTTCTGCGTGCTTGCCTATCTCTGCTGTGCCCTCGCCTTTCTGACGAAGGGCTTCATAGGCGTCGTCCTGCCGGCCATAGCCGGCCTTGTTTTCCTCGTCTTCGACAGGAACATCAAGGAAGTGCTGCGGATGCGCCTCTGGCTCGGCGCACTGATTCTTCTGGCCGTGGTCCTGCCCTGGCTCGTGATACTTTTGCATGACGGGGGCTGGGAATATCTGCGGATATTCCTCGTGCGCAACCACCTCGAAAGGCTCATGGGCGGCGCGACGGGTCACAACCAGCCTTTTTATTACTATCTGACCGGGTTCCCGGCAGGCTTCGCGCCGTGGGCCTTCCTGATCCTGCCTGCCCTCTGGTGGGCCTTCCGCGTCCGCGAGGCGGGGAATGCGAAAAAAGGGGTGCTCCTCGCGAAGTGCTGGTTTATAGCGGGCTTCATTCTTCTGAGCGCTGCATCGACCAAGCGGATACTCTACATGATGCCGCTCTTTGCCCCTGCCTCAGTCCTTACCGCCCTCTTCATCGAGGGGACCCTGGGGAGGCGGGCCTTGAGCGCCTTCGAGCGGCTCTTCGTCTTCCTTTTCGGCCTCCTCCCGCTCGCAGTCGGCGCTGCAATCGTCCCCTTCACCCTATACGCCTCCAGGAAATACGGGTTCGATGTCTCTTTGCGGCTCATCGGCGCCCTCCTTCTCTTCTCCGCAGCCGCGGTCGTCCTCTCGTGGCGGGCCCTCACCGTGCGCGCTAAAGAGATCGGGCAGTTCTGGGTCCTCTCGTGCGCCTCTCTCTTCGCGCTCCTGCTTTTCGTCCTTACCTGCGGGTTTCCCCTCCTCGACCGGTACAAGAGCTTCGTCCCGTTCTGCGACGCAGTCACTGCGACCGTTCCGCCGTCCGCTCCCCTTTACGCCTATAAGCCCGACGAGACATTGCGGGGCGTGGTCCCGTTCTACACGGGGCGTTTCCTTAAGGAGGAGGCGGACCTGCCAGGCCTCACGGCAGCCCTGGGCCATGACAAAGGGGCCTTCGTCGCAGTGCGGGACACAAGGGGGAGGCTCGAAGGTGAGCTGGTCGCCACGGGCAGGCTCGCCGTCGTCTACCGGGACCCCTTCCGCTCGATGGTGCTCTTCAAGGAGATCGACTAAAAAGGCTCCTGGCAAGCCGCCGGCGCTGCCCCCCAAGGCGAGGGTACGGGATCCTTCGCCGAAAGGTACGGACCCCCGCCGGTTCAGGGCGTGCCGGAGGAATAAGCCGAGATAAGGGCGGCTGTCCATATGCCGGCGCCCGCTGCGAGGGCGTGCGGGGCACCGATGCGGCGAAGCGGCAATCCGGTTCTTGCACAAAGGGGAAGGACAGCTTATCTTACGACATAGGACAATGGCCCGCAGATTTCTTTGGAGGATGGACCGGCCTGCGGGCATCGAGCCGAATAAAAAAACGACACGGAGGCAGTCATGAAGCGTATGTTCCGGTTCCCCCGCCCGGCAACGGCCGTCGTTGCCGCCGCATTGTTTTGTATGGCCCTCATCCTCGTCTACCCGTCAGCTCCGCAGGCGCAACAGACCGGCGCCCCTGCTGCGCAGACCCAGGCGGCACAGACGGCCGCCCCCGCGGCCCAGCCGCAGGCGTCCGAGACCAGCCGCATCGATGCGCGGATCAAGGCGTTTCATGCCAGGCTCAAGATCACGCCGGCCCAGGAAGAGCAATGGAACAAGCTCGCAGACGTAATGCGGGAGAATGCGACGACGATGATGGCCCTCGCAAAGGCCCGCAGGGCAAAGGGCGCCATGAATGCAGTGGACGACCTCAAGTCTTACAGCGAGATCGTGGACGCCCAGGCGGCCGGACTCCATAAGTTCATCCCGGCCTTCGAGCCGCTTTACAACAGCATGTCCGACGGGCAGAAAAAGAACGCCGATGCCGTTTTTACGCGCCACTTCCAGAAGAAGGCGAAGAAGAAATAAGGCCGGTTTTCCGGCCGATGCTGGAGGGAGTCATGGAAAGATTGAAAACGCTGGCCGGGACTATCGGGGCGGCTGCGAGGTGCGCGGCGGTCCTCGTCCTGGCCGTTGTCATGGTCGCAATCTCCGTAACGGCAGTTCCCGCGAGAGATGGGGAGCGCCACGACCGGGGAAGGGAGCGGTACAGGCATGAAAGGTATCACAGGCGTCCTATGTACTACCCCGCACCCATCTACCCGGCGCCCGTCTATGCGGTCCCGCCGCCGATCGCGTATCCGCCGCCGGAGCCGCCGCCGGGCATAAACCTGGTCTTCCCGATCCACATAAGGTAGGCGGCGCTCCAAGTGGAAAAACAGGCGGGGATTGGGCTGATTCCCGGCCTTTGCGGCAGGTTCTCAGAGGTCCCCTGAGAACATGTCCATAAGGTCCCTTTCCCGGAGGAGGTTCCTCTTCCACGTCCGGTAGAAAGGGATGATATAAGGCAGGAGCCGCATGGCATAGTACGGGGGCAGGAGGGGCAGCCCCACGAGGTCGCCGAAGACTATGAGCATGAAGAGGTTGGCGATGTCCCCCTTGTCCTTCCTGAGATCGACTACCAGCTCGTGGATGGTGAACCCGTAGAAGACTTCGGAAAGGGTCTTTCGGGTCTTCTTCAGCCTCTCCGAAAGAAGGGAAAGGGGGTTGCCGGGATTTTTTGCGCCTTTCGCCGTCGAATGAGCCTTTGTCCTCTTCATGCCTTGCTCCAGGTATCCTTTAGCCAGTTTGCCATAAAATCAAGCCAGGTGCAACGGCGTTGCGTTTTCACGAGTGCGGGAGCACGGACTCGATGATTTTTACCGGGATCTTCAGGATGCGCTCGCCCATGCCGAGGATCTCGGCGCCTACGGCAGAGGGGGGCAGAGGGGTCACGCCGGGGCGCTCGAGGTCGCCGGCAACGCGGACCGGTATCGCGATAATCCTTCCCTCCAGGATATAACGGAGGCCGGGGATCGCCTTTATTATCCTGCTCGCGGTAGTAAACGGCACAACGAGGACCAGGACGTCTACCTTCTTTTTGGCGGGGTCTATATCGCCCTTCAGGATGAGGTCTACGGAGGCGGCATCGATCTCGCCTTCTTTGATCGTTATCCTCTCCTTTTCGATCTCGAATGTGGCCTTCGCGGAGTTGTAGGAGAAGCCGTTTTTGGCGATGTCGGGGATGGCGTAAATCGCGCTCAGCCCTGCAATCTCTAAAACCTTCGCGAGCGTGCCGAACCGGTATATGCGGCCGTCCTTGGCGACGAAATCGGCCTTCCCCCGCAGGGACTGCATCAATTCTTCCCCCGTCTTTCCCCTTCCTCTCACCTCTCCGTTTACGGCAAAGACGCCCGTGAATTCCTTCGTGTCGAGGAGGCAGGCAAACGCAGGCTGCACCTGCCTGTCCTTCGAGACGAGGAGGAAATCGACCGTCCATTGGCCGCCGTCATACTCAATGCGGCCCGGCGTACCGATTCCGCAAATCTCCGCCTGATTGACGAGGAGGCGCACCGGCCCCCGGCTGAACGTCACGTCCGCATGCACGGGCCTCCATAGATACGCGCCATAGCTCACGTACTCCGGCCTGACCCGCAGCGTCCCTTCTATCGGCAGGTTACGCAAGGCGTGGCCGGTATCTGCGCCGCTCGCCTGTTCGATGATCTGCTTGAGGTCGAGGCCGCCCGTCGTAAGGTCAATGTCGATGGCGAAGGCGTCCCTGCCAGCGGCGACCTTCCCGCTTGCTTTCATAGTCCGCCCGAAGGCCGTAAAGTCCGAGCTTACGAATGCGCTCTCCCCCTGCGCCCTGATATCGAAGGCGGCAATCCTCAAGGGCATTTGCGAAAATCCGTGGACGGTGATGCCCGAGCCTTCGATGTCTCCTTTCGCGGTCGATGCGGAAGGCCGGCCTGGGACGATACGGGCCTCTATGTCCCCCTTGATCCTTCCCGTGACCAGCCCTTTTTCCGCGAACAGGGCGTCGATGGTCCCTTCCGTGAGGTTGCCCTTGAAAGCGCAGTCGATGGCCTGCCCCCGGCTGTGAAAGAAAAGGGAGGCCTTCGATTCCGCGTCGGCGATTACAAGGGGCTTGACGATAAGCTCTCCCGGCCGGGCGGCGACGCCGGCCGAGACGCGCGGGCCGTGATGCACGGTCACATCGCCCGCGAAGGACTTTGCACCGCCCTTTTCCCATACGAGGCGCGCATTAGATACCGAGAGCGGCGTGCGGACCCGCAAGCCCTGCGGCAGATGGATGGAGTCCGACGCCCATTGCGCCCACCCCGCCCCTGTCTCTCCTGCGAACGCCAGGTCGGCCCGTCCTATCGCTTCCATCGAATAAGCAAGCCCGCCGGAGGCGACGACGGAGGCGTCGAGGCAGCGGGCGTGCAGGCCGGAGAAGGAGAGCCGGTCCTGCGAGGCGTCGAACGTGCCCGTCCGCGCCTCGACCGGTCCCGGAAGTCCCGCCGCCTGCACTGTGATATCTTCTATCCGCCCTATTACGTGAAACTGCCATTGCGCCGGATGGGCGACGGGGCCTTTCATGCTCATCGCGTCGATCCTTACTATGCCTTGCGCGGGTCCGACCCGCTCAAGGCGGCCTTTCGGCTGTGCCATCGACCGGAGCCACGGATCGATCTCGTCGAGCGACACGACGGCCGCGCCTGAGTCGATGCTAAGATATGGGTCCACTCCGGCGGCCAATTGCGCGGAAAGGCCGGAGAAAGAGGACCTGCCCGCCTTCCCGGAAAGGCCGTTAACGCTTATCCGACCTCCGGCCTTATCGTAATGGAAGCTGCCCGCTTCGATATCGAAGGGGTAGGGGAAGCGGTCGTAGGCGGCCTGAAGGCGGAAAGACGGGACATCGACGACTATCCGGACGGGCTTTTGCAGCGAATCGAAGACTACCGTGCCCTCCGCCGTTCCACGGGGCGAGCGGACCATCTCGATCTCTCTGTCAAGGTCGGGGTCGGGCGCGAGACGCGTGAGGTAGAAGGGGAGCTGCGCAACGTCCGCGGTTACGCGCGTTTCGAGGCGGAAGGGTGTGCCCGGCGTGCTTTCCCTCAAGTCGAGCCGTATTTTTCCTTTTGCTGCGCGGTTCGGTCCCATGCGGCCGGATAAGTCAGACCCCTCCAGGAAGCCCCCGGCAATGCGCATCTTCCCCACGATTGCGTCAACCTGAAGGCGGCTTTCCGGCAGGACTACTGCGCCGGCCGCGACGCTGCCCGCTGCCGCTATATGCTCCGCTTTTACCATGTCGCGCAGCGAGGCGCCCCTGGCGGCGAGCGTAATGGCGGAAACATTCCCCGCCCGGATGACATCGAAGGCATCGCGCACGTCCTTGTCCTGCCCGGCGAAGAAGAGAAAGGCGCTGCGGACGCCGGCAGCATCTGCCTCCCCTGCGCTGATCCGGGCGGTCGCCCGCGACGAGGCGGGGTCGAGGCCCATTTCCCCTGAAAGCCGCTTAATCGCAGGGTAGAGGCTGTCGAGGCTTTCGATGGAGACGCTCTTTTTTTCGCCCTCCAGGCGCAGGCCGCCCTTGAGCCGGAGCTTCTGGAAGGAAAGGCGTTCGTCGCCTTTCCGCAGGGACGCGCGATCGACGCTCGTATCCAACCCGGCAGCGAGCCTGCGTGCCCCATCTACGCGGAAGGTTAAGGTTATGTCCCCTTGCGCGTCCTCGACCTGCGGCCGCAGCGCAGGGAGAATCCGCCGGGCGACAGGGCCGGCGTCAAGGCCGGCCACGCGGAGGTCCGCCTCTCCCTTGAACCCTTTCGGCTCAAGCCATCCTTTCAGCGAGGCCCGCCGCCAGACGTTCGACGCGCAGTCGAGCGCGATCTCTACGTGCGTCTCCCCGACGGCCAGCCGCCCTTCGATGTCGTCGAGCCGGAGTGCGGCCTGGTCGCCGTCGAGGAGCGTGATGCGGCCTTTTGCGACGGAGACCGTGAGGCCGGGGACGCTGGAGGTCAGCCGGAGGACGGCCGGCGCTGCCTCGTCTTCGAGGGCCTTCAGGGAGACGCCCCTGGGGGCGGCCGGCAATGCAGGCATTTCCATGCGCAAGTCGGGGCCTTCGAGGTCGATGCGGGCGAGGCGCACCTTGCCCAGAAAGAGCGGCAGGAGACTGGGGTAGACCGAAAGGGTGTCGAAGGCGCCCGAGACCTTCCCGGAAATGCTCCCCCGGACGAGGGTGATCGAGGGGCGTGGGACGAAGGCGACCTCTATTTTTTCCGCCTGCACGGCTGCCCCTGTCCTTTGGGATATTTCCGAGAGCACCCGCGACCTGACCCGTCCGAAGTCGATGAAGCGGGGAAGCAGGAGAAGAACGAGAAAGAAAAAGACCAGGGCGACCGCGGCGCCCGTCATGACCTTCGGAGCAGTCCTCATAAGTGCTTTTCCTTTTAGTCCTCGGAAGATGGAGAATGGGAGATGCCTTCGCGGTCTTCCTTCACCGGTTCCTCATAGGTATAGCATAATACACGCTATGGCCGGCCGGTTCAAGGGATGCGGGCAGGACTGCCGCGGCAAGGGCGGTCGCAATCGACTGTGTGGAGAAGCGAGTGGCGGCCGAAGGGCCGCGGCATTACATTGGTATTATGGGGTGGGTCCGGGGCGGATTTTGGAAGCGCGGCTCGCGGCTGCCGGTCGCGGTCGTTCTCCTCGCTGCAGCGCTCTGGCCTGCGCTTGCATCGGGCGGTCCGCCCTTCCGCACAGACGATCCGGAGCCGGTAGATTATAAACACTGGGAATTCTATACAGCCACCCAGTATGAAAACGACAGGGGAGACCTCTCCGGCACGGCGCCACACTTTGAGGCGAACTACGGCGTGGCGCCGAACGTCCAGCTCCACCTCATCGTCCCCGATGCCTACGATAAGCCCAAAGGCGGCCCTGCCCTCTTCGGGCCGGGCGACGTCGAGCTGGGGGTCAAGTACCGCTTCGTGCAGGAAAGCGAATACGTCCCGATGGTCGGCACATTCCCCCTCCTCGAAGTGCCGACGGGGAGCAGGGCGAGGGGCCTGGGGACCGGCCAGCCCCAGCTCTTTCTCCCCATCTGGCTCCAGAAAAGCCTCGGGCCGTGGACGAGCTACGGCGGCGGTGGGTACTGGATTAACCCCGGTGCGGGCAACAAAGACTACTGGTTCGCGGGCTGGCTTATACAGCGTGATATAACCAGGTGGCTCACCATAGGCGCGGAGTTGTTCCACCAGACCGCGCCCGTAACGGGCGGGCAGGCCGAGACGGGGTATAATATCGGCGCAATCATCAACTTCACCGAGGTTCACCACTTCATCTGCTCGGCCGGGACGGACATCCACGGCCCTGCCAGCTTTTTCTTCTATGCGTCCTATCTGATGACGTGGGGACCCGCCGAGACAGGCGCAGAGAGAAAGGCGGCAAAATGAAGGCACGATCTTTCGCAGGCGCGCTCATTCTTTTTCTGGTCCTCATCATCGTTTCCGGCGGGTGCGGAGGCAGCGCGGGCCCGGCCGTCCGCGGCCGGCCGGCGGCCGGCGTCTTCACCGAGCCGAGGAATGTGGGAAGCCCCCCTGAAGGCATGGTGGACCTTACCATAGAGGCGTCGGTGAAGACGCCGACGCCCGAGCATTATCTCCTTGAGTCGAGACCCGTGCCGCCCGGCGGCGGCTTTCCCTTCGAGCTGAACGTGGACGGACAGGAGATCGTCTGGAAGGTCGAGGGGGCAAGGGAGAGCACCCCTGTCTACGGTCCATCGGGCAGGCTGCCGGAGGGCGGCGAGGGGATCAGGTACGTGCTGGAAAAGACGATCCGCCTGCCCGCCGGGCCTCACCACGTGGTCTTCGGCGTCCCCTGCGACGATTACTACACCGAGGTGAAGGTCTCCCTCGAAGAAGAGATGGGCCACACGCTGGAGTTCCGGCCCGTCTACGCGATGGGGAGGCGGGCATACCGGAGCTTCTTCCACGGCATCAGCAGGACCGTTGTCTATCTGGACGGGGTAAGAATAAAGTAGACGTATGCAGGAGTGACGATGGGTGAGGGTGCGGCCGGCGTGACTATGGACAGAAAAAGGAACCGGAAGGGTTCAGTCCGCGAGGTGGCTCGCGTCTTCCTCAAGCTCGGCACGATAGCCTTCGGCGGCCCTGCTGCCCATATCGCCATGATGCACGATGAAACATGCCTGCGCAGGGGATGGGTAAGCGAGGACCGCTTTCTGGACCTTCTGGGGGCAGCCAACATCATACCGGGGCCGAGCTCGACCGAGATGGCGATCTATCTCGGGTACGAAAGGGCCGGGTGGAGGGGACTCGTCGCGGGCGGGGCCTGCTTCATCCTGCCGGCCATGATCATCGTCCTGGCGCTCGCATGGGCCTATGTGAGGTACGGCAGCGCTCCCCAGGCAATATGGCTCCTTTACGGCATCAAGCCCGTCGTGGTTGCGGTGATCGTCCAAGCACTCTGGAAGCTCCTCAGGACCGCAGTCAAAGGACCGCTTTTGGCATGGATAGGACTACTCGTGCTTGGTCTCTATCTCTGGGGGTTCAACGCGATAGCCCTCATTTTTGGCAGCGGCCTTCTCGTGATGACGGTAAGGAACGGACGGCGCCCGTGGAGAGGGGGCGCACCCGTCCTGGCAATCCTTCCGGCCATAGGCGTGCCGGCGGGAGCGGCCGCGGCGCCTTTCAGCCTCACCAGCCTGTTCTTGATCTGCCTCAAGATCGGGTCTGTCGTCTTCGGCTCGGGCTACGTGCTTCTCGCGTTTCTGCGCGCCGACTTTGTGCAGCGCCTCGGTTGGCTCACGGACCATCAAATTCTCGATGCCGTAGCCGTCGGTCAGTTCACGCCGGGACCTGTTTTTACCACCGCCACGTTCATCGGGTATCTCCTGGGCGGCGTACCTGGGGCCGTACTCGGCACCGTCGGTATCTTCCTCCCCTCCTTCATCCTCGCGGCAGCAGTCTTTCCCCTGGTCGGTGTCCTGCGCCGTTCCCGATGGGCGAGCGCATTCCTCGACGGGGTTAACGTGGGAGCACTTGGACTTATGGCCGGGGTTACGTGGCAGCTCGGCCGCGCTGCCCTTGTCGACTGGCTCACCCTCGGGTTGGCTGTAGTTTCGGGCTTTGTCCTATTCCGGTTCAGAATCAATTCTGCGTGGATTATTCTGGGCGGAGGCATTATCGGCCTGGTCTGGAAGCTGGTTGGCTGGAATCCTTGACGGGGGCGTGGTGTACGGAATAAAAATAGGGGGATCATCATGAGCAAGAGGGGTATGCGCATCGAATATGCGGTATGGCCGGCGCTCTTCGCCGTCGGCGCGCTATCCGTATTGGCCGCAGGCCGTTATGCATATTTTCCAGGGGACGTCGTAGCCGAAAGGTGGGTGCAATCCTTCTTCCCCGGAGACCTGACCTGGGCACGGGAGGTCTCGACGTCCGCGGAGTTCCCCTGGCTCCTTATCATACTTGGCGTAGTCGCCGCCTTTTCATGGGCATTTGCCGGATGGCGCGCCGCGCTACTCTCGATCGTGAGCCTTGCAGGCATGCTGGCCCTTGGAATGTGGCTCGGCCCAATTATCGGCAGGCCGAGACCTTCTCCCGACCTCGTGCACGTGACGAAACTGCTTCCCGGCTACAGCTTTCCTTCTCTATTTGCCCTTAGATATGCCGCAACGTTCGGCTTTCTGACGATCCTTGCCGTAGCGAGGTGCACCGGTACCATACGCGCCGTCATACCCATCATCTGTGCCGCCCTCCTCGTTCTTGGCTGGTTCGCCCGGATAGCCCTCGCAGCCCATTGGCCAAGCGACGTCATCATCTCCTACTATCTGGGCCTGCTCTGGGCCGCTTTCCTCACTCGGCTCGGCGCCAAACGGTCTTCAACCGGGGGCAACCGGTAAGCTTGTAAGACTCCAATGGTGGAGCGGCATCCGTACATGCGCAACCCGTAGCAGGGCGTGAAAATCGAGCAGGGCCTGCCCCTGCTACTCGGTAAGGATGGCGTGGATCGCCTGGGCTACGTAATGGGAGACGGGCATACCGGAGCTTCTTCCACGGCATCAGCAGGACTATCGTCTATCTGGACGGGGTCAGGATAAAGTAGGCGTCCGGCGGCGGACGCGAGGGACCGTAATGCGGCATCGGCGGCCTTATCTCATTCCTACCCCCTTGCAACGGGCGCCGGCAGGGGATAGAATCTTTGAGGCAAATCTGAACGCATTCATTTCCGTCATGGAGGACATTGCATGAAACTCTTGATCGTGGGCGGGGTCGCGGGCGGCGCAACGGCTGCCGCAAGGGCGAGGAGGCTCGACGAGCACGCCGATATCATACTTTTCGAGCGGGGAGAATACATATCCTTCGCGAACTGCGGCCTGCCCTACTATATCGGAGGGGTCATACCGAAGCGGTCCGACCTCCTCGTGACTACGTCCGACGCCCTCAGGAAGCGGTACAACATAGACATACGGACCTTCTCGGAGGTAACGACGATCGACAGGGCGAAAAAGGAGGTCGAGGTCAGGGACCGAAGGACGCAGGCGGTCTACAGGGAAAGCTACGACAGGATCATCCTCGCCCCAGGCGCGGAGCCCCTCAAGCCGCCTATACCGGGCATCAACCTGCCAACGTTTTCAGCCTTCGCAGCATCCCCGATTCCGACCGCATCGCCGCCTCGATCGCCGGCGGAGTACCAAAATCGGTCCTCATCGTCGGAGCGGGCTTCATCAGCCTGGAGATGGCCGAGAACCTCGTAATGAAAGGTTGCAGCGTCACTATCGTCGAGATGCTCGACCAGGTGCTCGGGAACCTCGATTACGATATGGCGGCCCTGGTCGAGGAGCACCTCAAGGCAAAGGGCGTCACGTGCGCACTCGGCTGCACCGTCAGGGGGTTCTCCCCGAAAGACGGCCGCATCGTCGTCTCTGCGGACGGCTGCGGCGAGATGGAGGCCGATATCGTCCTCGTGACGGTCGGCGTCCGGCCGGAGAACGCACTGGCAAGGGAGGCGGGGCTTGAGGTCGGCCCGTCGGGGGGCATACGCGTAGACGAGACCATGCGGACCTCCGACCCCGACATCTTCGCCGTGGGGGACGCGGTAGAGGTGAAGGACGCGGTGACAGGCTCGCGCGCCATCGTAGCCCTGGCCGGTCCTGCCAACAAGCAGGGGCGCATCGCAGCGGACAACGCTATGGGCAGGGCCTCTGTTTATAAGGGCGGCCTCGG
The DNA here is from genome assembly GCA_963835595.1 of uncultured delta proteobacterium. Lineage (GTDB taxonomy): Bacteria > Desulfobacterota > Syntrophorhabdia > Syntrophorhabdales > WCHB1-27 > CAWEPK01. The sequence continues at coordinate 2,171,036 of CAWIGL010000002.1, forward strand.
CACGTTCATCGCCAAGGTCTTCGACCTCTCTGCCGCCGCGACCGGCGCATCCGAGAAGCGCCTGCAAACGCACGCCATTCTCTACCTCGTCAGTTATACGCACCCCAGGTCGCACGCCTCTTACTACCCCGGCGCGGCGGAGATGGCGATAAAGCTCATCTTCTCCCCGGCCGGCGGCCGGGTCCTCGGCGCCCAGATCGTCGGGACTGACGGTGTGGACAAGAGGATAGACGTGCTGGCCTGCGCGATGAAGGCGGCCATGACGGTATATGACCTGGAGGAGCTTGAGCTTGCCTACGCCCCTCCCTATTCGTCCGCTAAAGACCCCGTAAATATAGCGGGATACGCCTCTGCAAACATCCTGAAAGGCGACGTGGAGCAGATCGTATGGGCCGACCTGCCCGGCCTCGACCCCGAACAGGACGTCCTCATCGACCTTCGGAACCCCCGGAGCTCGAAAAGGAAGGCGTTATCCCCGGCGCCCTCCATATCCCCCTTCCGGAGCTTCGCAGCCGCCTGCCCGGTCTTGACAGGCAGAAGCGCTACGTGCCTTTCTGCGCAGCGGGGGTGCGCTCGTACATAGCCCACCGGGTGCTCGTCCAGAACGGCTTCAAATCGAAAAGCCTCGCCGGGGGCTTCCGCACATTCAAGGCGGTCAGGGAGAGACTCGCGAAGACGGGCGACAAAGGGTAGGGCGCGGTGGCCCGATCAGAGCAGCAACAGCGCAAGCATCGTCGATGAGCCCGCCAATAGAGTGGCGGTGAGCAGACCGGCCGAGGGGATCGCAAAAAGGCCCACCAGGAGCGCTGCTGCGCACCCGCCGAAGAGGTCGGCCGCATAGAGGGGCGCGACTACCTGCCCTTGGTCCGGGCGGTCGTAGCGGCCCGCACATACGAAGATGCCCGCGACTACGAAGCCCGCAGCCGCGAGTACCGCGCCCGCCTCCATGAGGCCCGCCGCATTGCCTGAATAAAGGCGCCAGTAGACGAAAGCGCAAAGCGCGCAGGATGCCGCCAGCAGGCCGCCGCCCCACGGCCTGGCCCTTTGCGTCCGGCCGCACACACCCTTTTCGACGGTCCAGGCGCCTGCCGCGAGGCCCGCCATGAAGCTCATGAGCAATACGCCGATGTCCTGGTAGAGCACGCCGTATCGCACCTGGTAGCTCAAAATAACGACAGATTCGAGCGCCATGCCCGCAAAGCCCGCAGTAGCGGCCAAAAGGACCCTGCGGACCCCCATTCTTTTGCGGGCCGCAAGGAAAAAAAGGGCCGCGCAGAGGAGTAAAACCGCCGATGAGCGAGGGGAAAGTCCATCCAACTGCGCCAGCTCTTTTGCGGCCAGGGAAGGGAAGAATTTCGATAGCCAGATCACGAGCGTATACCGGTAACAGATGGGTCTCAGGTCCGTATTCATCGGCGCCCGCGTCGTCTTGAGCATCTCCCCGATCTCGAAAAACCGGTCGTTCGAGTAAAGGTAGCGGATATATGGCGGGGAGACGAAGAGCGTCGGGATGGCGAGCCTTTGCAACCGGCCGACGAGGGTTTCCGGGTCCGCAGGCAGGGGGGCAAACGAGCCGGTCACGATGTTCGTCTCGCCGGGCAGGAAGAGGACGTGGGGGAAGACGGCCGAGAGCGCCGCATAGATGCTCTCCATCCTGCCTTTGGCGGCGGGCGTCAGGAGGTTCTCCCCGCTTCGCAGCCGCAGGGCGAGGACCGCGCCGGGACGCATGAGGCGGGCGCAGGCGGAGAAGAATTCCCGCGTGTAGAAGCGGTTCGCCTGGCCGGAGACCGGCTCCGGCATGGCTACCATGACAAGGTCATAGAGGCCGGGGCGGCCCTGGACGAAGCGCCTGGGGTCGGCGACGACAAGATGCACCCGCGCGTCGTGCGCCCATTCTTTCATTTCTGCCGGCATGTGCGACAGGACCATGCCGACCTCTGTCCCGTCGAGACTCCACGCAGTCGATCCTTTCGGGGTTGTATTTCAGAAGTTCCTTCACCGTGCCGTCTATGCCCCCCAGGACGAGAATGTCCCGGACGGGAGGCGCGTGCTGGAGGGCCGGGAGGTGGGCAAAGGCCTCGATCTCCCTGTCCTGCGTCTCGAACGCGAGGGCGTCGTTCTCGAAGACGGCCACCTGGCCCGAAGACCCCGTGACCGTGATCCGGCCGTAAGGGGTGTCCCGCGTCGCAAGGAGGCCCTCATGGCTCCAGGCGGCGGTCATGCTTTCGATGGGGCCGGAGAAAAAGAGCGCAAGGAGTAGGACCGGGGCTGTCACTATGGCCGGGACGCGCCGTGGCAGGCCGAGGCGCGGGTAGGCCGCGACAGTGAGGCAGGCGAAGCCGCAGAGGGCGGCGAGGGCAAAATTCTGCACGCCCCACCTGACCGAGAGCGTCGAGGTGAGGCCGCCCAAAAGTCCCCCCGCGCTCTCGACCGCGTAAGCTATCGCCATGCCCCTGCCTTCCTGCGCGTAAAGGCGCGCCCCCCGCTGGAAGAGGAACCCCAGGGGAAGACAGACGGGGGCCAGGGCGAGGAGCATGACGGCGAGCTGCCGGAAGAAAGAGAGGTAGGCGCCGGGCACGCCGGAGAAGACCAGCCGGCTTGCCCGAAGGAAGAGTATGTCGAGGGGCAGGACCCACGCGAGGAGGCAGAAGAGAAGGGCTATCCCTGCCAAAGACGCCTGTCGTCTGCGGAGGATGAGGGCGCCCGTAGCGGTCGCCAAAAGCCAGGCCCCTATAGCCAGCGCGTAGATAAGCTCGATCCCGTAAAAGGCGACGTTCAGCTCGCGCAGGATGGTTACCTGGCCGAGCATCGAGACGAAGCCGACCAGGAAGAGGCAGAATGTCATTTAGACCCGCGAGGCGGCTCCCCGAAAACGATGGCCTGGAAGGTCGAGAACCGGGCGCCGTCCCGCCAGCAGCCGCCCGCGAGGCCGGCCTTGAGGCAGAGGTTGTCGAGCATCGTGCTCAGGCCCCAGTGCTCCTCGACCGCCACCTGGGGGAGGAACAGGGCGGACTTTCCGCCCTTCGTCAGGAGCACGCCGTCCCTGCCGACAACGATGTCCGCCGCCTTCGGGATGGGCTTCAGCCGGGTGAGGACGGAGATATCGATGTCGATGTCGGCAAGCTCGCTTGATACGACGGGCCGGAAACGGGGGTCCATGAAAGCCGCCTGGATCGCCATAGCCCCGACTGCCTGGGAAAGGGGCATCTGCGCCTCCGTCTGCCCGATGCAGCCGCGCAGCTCGCCCCGCTCTCTCAATGTCACGAAGACGGCCCTTTTCTGCTCCAGGTTCGCTCCGAAACCCCTTGCGAGCGGGGCCGTCTGGGTCAGCACCGCCCTGCTGACGCTCTCCCGCGCGAAGGCAAGCAGCGCCTTCCTCTCGGACGCGCTGAAGGCATCCGAATAAGGCGGCTCACCACGCTTTTTTTGCAGGCGCGCCTGATCCTTTTCCGCTGTCATGACGACGGCCCCGTAGCCGACGACACGCGATTGCTCGCCCACGGCCGTTTGCCCCGAATGGGCATAGCTGACTACAGTGCCCCCCTTCGCGCCGAGCCTTTTGGCCGCCTCGATGGCAGCCAGGATAGGGGCCTCGCCGCACGCGCCCGTCACGAGGTTCGGGACGGACCGCTTCATGTGGGCCTGCAAGGTCGCTCTCAAGGCTTCGGCATCGAGGGCGGCGATGGTGCGGAGCACTTCCCTGTCGAGGCCCTCGGCGTCGGCAGCCGGGGGGTAGTGCGACAGGTCGGAGCTTGCCACGATGAGGGCCCGCCTGTTCCTGAGCACCGCCGCCAGGGCTGCGCCGAAGCGGGAGGAGCGGGCTGCATCCGACGGGCCGACGACCACAGGGACTATCCGCGCTGCCGGGAAGAGCACCTGGATGAAAGGCAGTTCGACCTCTATCGAGTGCTCCTTCGCGTGGACCGCCTCGTCTGCCGTGCAGTCCGGGTCTGCCTTCAGGAGGGCGGACGCCGTCTCACGGTCTATGTCCACAAGTCCTAGGGGCGTGCGGAAAGCGAGGCCGTTGAAGACCGATATCTTGTCGAAGCCGGGCGTCGTGTGGTTCGTGCCGAGTATCACGACCACATCGAAGTTTTCCCCTTGCGCCTGCTTGAACGCGTCGGCTGCGATCTGGCCGGAAAAGATATAGCCCGCGTGGGGCACGACGATGGCGACCGGTTTTTTCGCCGTTCGCGGCACTGCGTCACGAAGGAATTTCTGCACGGCCTCCTTCAGGGCAGTGGGCGAATCGGGGTAGAACTGTCCGGCTACGGCAGGAGGCCTGACGGTGTCGCTTGCGCCGGCCGGAAGAGGCGACAAAACGACGACGGCCAGGATTGCCGTGAGAGCGAAGAGGGCTTTCAAGGGCGCTACCTCCACACGCCTGCAATCTTCCGATTGCAAAAGGCGCATCTGCCATCCTTGAGGTGCATCTCGACGACGAAAAAGGAGTCGCGCCTGATGATTACCTTCCCGCAGGATGGGCAATAGGTGTTGTTGCCCGGATGGCCGGGCACGTTGCCGACATAAGGGTAATGGATGCCCTTTGCGAGGGCTATCTGGCGGGCACGCTCCAGGGTCGCCACGGGGGTCGGGGGGAGGTGGGGCATCTGATAGTCCGGGTGGAACCGGGTGAAATGGACAGGCACGTCGGGCCCTACTTCACCTGCAACCCAGTCGGCCAGGCCCTCAAGCATCTTTTCCGAGTCGTTCAGGGTGGGGACTACCAGGTTGACTATCTCAAGGTGCGCCCGGCTCTTGGCGACCTGCTTGATGCTCCTCAGCACGGGGCGGAGCTCGGCGCTGCAAACGTCCCTGTAGAACTGGTCGCTGAAGCCTTTAAGGTCGATCTTTATGGCGTCTAGGGTCCCGCACATCTCTGCCTAGGGGCGCCTCGTTCATGAAGCCGCACGAGACCAGGACGGGGTGGATGCGCCTTTTCTTCGCCTCCCGGCTGATGTCGATCATATATTCCGTAAAGACCGTAGGCTCGTTGTAAGTGAAGGCGATAATCGGCGCGTGGCGCGACGACGCCCCATCGACGATGTCGGCGGGCCGGACGAAGGGCGTCTCGTAGTCGTCCGGCGAAGCCTGGGAGATCTGCCAGTTCTGACAGAACTTGCACCGCAAGGGGCAGCCGGAGGTCGCAAGCGAAAAGGCTGCTGCTCCCGGCAGGTAGTGGTAAAAAGGCTTTTTCTCGATGGGGTCCGTGTGGATGGCGATGGGGCGGCCGTAGACGAGGCTCTTCAGCGTGCCTTCGACGTTTTTCCGCGCCCGGCATTTGCCGCTCTTGCCGGGGAGGATGACGCACCGCTGGGCGCAAAGGAGGCATTTTACCAGTTTTTCGGTGTGGGTGTGGGGGATGCCCGCAACTTTTTCCGCTGCATCGTGGCATTCCGCGCAGTTGCGGCCGGCCGAGGCAACGGAGGTCCAGAAGCGGGCAGGCGGCGCGGCCCGGAGCACCTCGTCCTCATACCCGGCCGCCCATGCCGTGCCGCCGGCTGCGGACCGCGAGGCCCACAGCCCGGAAAAGCAATAATCCGCCAGGCCTGCGCCCGCGAGGAGGGTCGCCGTCTTGGCCATTGAAACAAGGAACGCCCGCCGCGAGATCATCTTGCTTTATTCCGCCTGTTTCAGCAGTTGCCCCATCATCTTTATATTGCTAAAGACCCGGCGCTGTCAACCAAAAAACCGGCCGGGGTCTCCCGGTTCCTGTTTATCCGTTCCACAGCCGCAAAACCCTTGCTTGGTTGACACGGCGCGCATATAAAGATAGCATGGAGCAATAAATGCCCTTAAGAGCGGGAGAAGGCGCGGAAAGCCTCAGAAGGGAGCGAGGGTAGCCTGATTTAGCTCGACAGCGTTGAAGGAGGACTCGTGACAATGGGAAAAAAGACGAAGGTGCTTCTTGTCGCAGTCGTCTGTTTTGTCGTCATCCTGGGTATATCTATTGCGCTGCTCGTAAAGTATGCCAACCGGATCATCGCAAGCGAGCTGGAAAAGAGGATCGGGAAAAGCTTCTCCGTCGAAAGGATCGACCTTAAATGGGGCAGCGTCGAGGTGGTGGGCGTCGCCTTGAAGAACCGAGAGGGCAAAGAGGTCGTCAAGGTCGGCGACCTCTCGGTGAAGGCCGATTTCATGGGACTCCTGCGAAAACAGTACGTCATCTCCAGCGTCACCGTAAAGGACCCCTATCTCTTCGTCGAGATCGACAGGAAGGGGAATATCGTCAATCCGGTCCTGCCGTCTGAGCTAGGCCCCGGGCAGCCCGCCGCGAAAAAGGCGCCGGCGCAGGCCATGCCTCCCATTACCATCAAGAAGATAGAGGTCGTTAACGGGTCGGTAGACTACCTCGATGAGAAAACACCGGTGAGGCCCGTCCTCGTCAAGATACGCGACATAGGGTTGGTCGTGCACGACGTCTCGACGCCCTTCGCCGATGCATTTTCACCTTTCACGCTGAACGCGGCCATCCCCGGAAAGCTGGGCGCCGGGACCCTCAAGAGCAACGGGAAGATAAAGATCAAGACAAAGGACATGGACCTCAAGGCAACCGTGCGGAACCTCGACGTGACGCCCCTCAAGCCCTATTTCGAAAAGGAAAGCCCCGTCGATATCACGAGGGGGTTCCTCGATCTCGACCTGAACGTGAAGGTCGCCTCCGGGGAGCTGCACGCCCCCGGAACGGCGGTCCTGAAGCAGCTCGAATTCCTAAGCGGGCCGGGCATGCGCGGCAGGTTCATGGGCGCGCCGTTGTCCCTGGTGACCGCTTTCCTGAAGAACAGCAACAACGAGATCCCGCTGCATTTTGTCATCGAAGGCGACCTCAACAATCCTAAGTTCGATATCAAGGAGAACGCGATGCACCGGATCTCGGTCGCCCTGGCGGAGAAGCTCGGCCTTCCCATCAAAGGTATACCCGAAGCTGCGTCGAGCATCGGGGCAAAGGCTGCCCAGGGGGTCGAATCGAGCGTGAAAGGGCTCGGGGAGGGCCTCAAAAAGCTCTTCAAAGGTCAATAGGCATCCCGGCACGCGGGCCATGACCCTGTCGTGCCGCAAGGCCTATTATCCATCGAGGTAGGCGCTATGCAGGCAACTACTTCCCGATGGGGCGCGCCTGAAGCCTACAACGCTAGAAAAGCGGTGATCTCCCCCTATCCGCGCTCCCCGTTTCTCAGGGGGCAGTGAAGAAAGCGATCACATGGTGCTGGAAGATGCGGTGCCCCTTCTGGAGGTGCATCATGTGGCCCGCATCGGGCACCACGACATACGCCTTGGCCGGGTTCGGGAGGTCGCTGAAGAAAGGCAGCAGCCCCCGCAGGTCGGCGACATCGTCGTACTGGCCGTGGATAATCATCACCGGGACGGGTATGAGCCTGGGGTTGACCATCGGCATGATCGTCACCATGTCGAGCTGCGGCCCCGTCGGCGATTTCGGCTCGACCCGCACCGCGTTTCTGGCGTATTCGTCGATCACCGCCGTATCGTTGACATCTGCCGGCGTCATGGAATAGAAGCGCGTCTTCCACCCGGCTTCCGGGATCGATATATACGCCTCCTTGCGGAATACGTCGATGCGCGGCCGCCTCCTTGCGATGTCGGGGCTGTCCACGTGCATCTGGGCGTAAGAGACGTACCGTGCCACCTTGGCAGGATGGGCCATCACGAACATCCCGCCGTACTGCGTTCCCCACGACCAGCCGAGAAGGTTCACCTTTTTCACGTCCCTGAGCTTGAGGATATAGTCAACGGCAGCGTTCAGGTCCTGGCTCGCCTCCATCGTCGTCATGTGGCCTTCCGGGCGGGTGGAGCTTCCGAAACCCCTGACGTCGGGGGCGAAGACATCGAAGCCGCTTCGCGCAAGGACGTCCATAAGGCTGTAAGTCGGTTTCCCCGGCACTTGCAGGTCGAAGCTCTCCCTCCCGGCGGTAGCGGAGCCGTGGCACAACACCACCACCGGCTTGCCCGCCGGGCTCCCCACGTACTTCTCCCAGACGTACAAATGGGTCTTCCCGTTGTCCACCCAGTGATCGACCCCGCTCACGGCCTGGCCTGCTGCAAGACCTGCCGTGCCGAGCGTAAGGCACAGGGCGAAGAAGCAGCTAACGGCATTCCTTGTCATGAGAGCCTCCTTGGTCGGGTTTCGCCATCCTTCCTTTCTTTACTATTGCACGGAACAGGCGAAAGGTGAAGCGAAAAGCGCAGGGGGCCGAAAGCGCAGAGGGACCTGCGGCGTACGCGAAGGGCCTGTGGCTCCCCCGCTGAAGGGCCGTGGAGTCCTTACAGGCCGGCGCGCCTCGGCGATGCGCCCCGCGCCCGCCGGTACGCAAGGAAGCCCTCGACCCCGAAGATCGCAAGGGCGATCCAGACGATGCTGAAGCCTATAAGCCGCGAGGCAGTGAAAGGCTCCCCGTACAGCACGACGCCGCACAGGAACTGTAGCGTCGGGGAGATGTACTGGAGGATCCCGGCCATGATAAGCGTTATCCGCCGGAGGGCGAGGGCGAACAGGAAGAGCGGGATGATCGTCACTACCCCCGCGCCTATAAGAAGAAGGTCGGTGGCCGGGCTGCCGTGGATGAACGCGCCCGTCCCTGCCGACTCCACGTAAACGAGGTAGGCAAGCATGAAGGGAAGCAGCAGGCCCGTCTCCAGGGTCAGGCCGTGAAGCGACCCGAGTGGGGCGATCTTCTTGATAAGACCGTAGACGGCCCACGTCGTGGCGAGGATGAGGGCGATCCAGGGGGGCGTCCCGTAGGAGTACGTCAGGTAAAGGATAGCGAGGCCCACGAGCCCGACGGGTACCCATTGCCACGGGCGGAGGCGCTCGCGAAGGATAATGACGCCCATGAAGACGCTCAGCAGGGGGTTGATGAAATAGCCGAGACTCGCCTCGACGATGAAGCCCGCGTTGACGGACCAGACATAGGTGTACCAGTTGACGCTTATCATTACTGCCGCTGCCGTGTAGGCGGCCAGCACGTTCCGCCTGAAGGCCGTCCTGCGGAAAGCGGTCCATTGGCCCGAAGCGAGGACCGCCGCGAGGAGCAGGATGAACGACCAGAGGATCCGGTGGCAGAGGAGCTGCTGCGCGGGGACATGGCGGAGGAGCTTCCAGTAGATGGGGAAAAGGCCCCATATCGCGTGCGCCCCCAGCGCATACCAATTCCCTTTACGACTCTCGCTGCTCCGTGCTTCCACCAGTATTCTCCGCTGTGCGCCGATATCGGGCCGCGCAAGCGGCCCAGGACAGCAGTTATCATAGCAACGCACGGGGTAAAAAACAAATCGGGCGGGGGGAAAGACCCCGCATCGGCAGCCGAAGACGCTATGCGGCGTCCGCAAGGCGCCCTTTCCGCGCCTTGAGCAGGAAGGAAAAAAATATGTTGTATAACTGCGCCCTCTCATGGTACAGGAAGAAGAGAGAAGATGAAAAGGGGTACCATAGGCAAGCGGAATGTTCGAGCGACCGATTCGGGCAACATCGTTACAGGGCATGTAACGAGAATTTCATCAATGAGGAGGAGTAATATGAAGCTACTGGCAGGAGTTCTGGTATTGGGAATATTGCTGGTTGTGGGGGTTGCCGTGGCCGGCGCCCAGCAGAGTAATCCCACGCACTCAATCGATCTGAGCAAGGCAAAGACTACGACGAACAACGTCGTCAACGCGGGGGCGGTACAGCCTTCGACCAGCACCGTCCACGGCTCGACCAGCACGGTCCACGTGACTACGCCTCCTCCGGGATCGATACCCGGCAGCGGAGGAAGGCCCCGGAACGCCGCGCCTCCGCCTCCCCCTTCAAGGAAGTAAAACGCTTCTTGCGTGAAAGGGCCTTAAGGCTCCCGGGCGGAGGCTCAAGGCCCTTTCACCCCGGCCCCTCAGCTCCCCAAGGATTCTTCTGTTATTGCAACATGAAAATGTCACCCTTTCTGCAACATGAAAATGTCACCCCCTCTGTCCTTAGCGCAGGGACGCTCTCGCTTCGCTCGCCGGCCCTGGGTGCGTGGGTGACCCCGGCCGGACGCGTCCCTGAACAGAGTTTACAGGGCACTTCCCCTGTCGGATAGTGAAAGACGTGCCATGTCCCGTCGAGCCAGCGGTTTATGGTAACGGAAGCTTTCGCAAAGCTGAGCCTCGTCTTTGTCGGGTACAGCTGGATGATCTGCCCCTTGACCGAGATCGTGTTGTCGTAGTTCACTCTTGCCTCATATCGCTTGCAGAGAATGTTCCGTAGGTCTACGTCTTTAGGAACCGGCCTCCACGCGGCTTCCGGGTCTTCTGGTGCGACGCCGAAGAGGCGGGCGTATTTAGGGATAAAGCTCCCGTTGAGGTACCTTGTCGCCCCTTCCGAGTCAGTGATCTTCTTGAGGTGCAGTTCAGCCGCGAGTCTGTCCTGGAAGGTCCTGTTGATCCTCTCGCCCCTTCCTCTAGCCTGGGCGGAGTACGCAAAGATAAGCCTGATGCCCAGCTCGCTCATTGCTCTTTGGAACTGTGTGGGCTCCAGAGGTTCGCTCTTGTGACGAGTCGTCTTGAACTGAGAAGCCCTGTCGAGATAGAAGACAGAGGGGCGGCCGAAACGGGTAAAGACCTCTTTGCATGCCTGGAAGCAGCCGTCCAAGTCCTCTTCCTTACGGAAAACACCATAGAGAGGTCTTCCTGTAGAGTCGTCGGTACATAGAAGAAGCGTCGTCTTTTCCTCCCCGAACCACTGGTGGGGAGAGCCGTCCAGGAAGAGCATATAACCTTCCTTCTCCGATCGCTTTCTTCTCTTCCTATGCCTGCGCTGCTTTCTGACCTTGCTGCCGAACCCTTCGGGACGAAGCCATTGCCTCAAGGTCTCCCTGCTGACTTTTATGCCCTCCTGCTCCTCAAGCATCTCCGAGAGGTGGGAGAAATTGAAGTCGAAATACTTCTCCCTGGCCATGGCCATCGTGCGCTCCTTGAGTTCTCCAGGAAAGGCCCTGCAGGAAGGGCGGTCGCGGTTACCATGCCTGACCCCGGAAGGTCCTTCCCTTTTGACTCTGCTCTTGATCCTCTTTACATGACGGACGGAGATGCCCAGTGCAGCCGCCGCTTCCCGGTTCTTCATCCTGCCATCCAGAGATGCCTCTATCACGCCGTACCGCCTTACCTCTTCTGCCATGAACGTCACTCCTTTTCTCACCGGAGCACCTCCCCTTGGTGCTCCTCATTATCGCCAGGGGTGACATTTTCATATTGCAGTTAAGGGGTGACATAATTATATTGCAGCAACACTCCCCAAGGATTCTTCTTGACATCCCCTTATCCTTCGTGATACCTTGCTTTAACGTTAAAGCAATTGAAAAAGAGGACCACCATAAAGGACATAGCGGAGTCGGCAGGGGTTTCGGCAACGGCCGTGTCGATGGCCCTCAACCATAAGCCCAGGATAAGCCCGGCAACGAGAGAGCGGATCCTGGACATCGCCGAGGCGCTGCACTACCGCCCGAATTACGCGGCCCGAAGCCTGGCGGGCAGGCGGATCAATACGCTTGGCCTCGTCATCACCACCATCGTCAACCCCTTCTACCCGGAGCTTGCGAAGGGCATCGAGGACAAGGCGAGGGAGCGGGGCTACGACATCATCCTTTGCAGCACCAATTACGATGCGAGCCGCCAGAAAGACTTCATAAACATCCTGAGAAGCAAGGGGGTGGACGGCATCATCTTCTCTTCCGTAGAGATGGATGACCTTTGTCTCAAGCCGCTCGTAGACGACGCCTTCCCTTTCGTGCTGGTGAACCGGAGGGTCCCCGAGTCAACGGCAGGCGCGAAGATCGATTACGTGGTCCTCGACAATCTTTCGGGCGGGGCCATCGCCATACGCCACCTTTACGACCTGGGCCACAGGCGCATCGCGATCATAGCCGGCTCGCTCAACAGCTCCACGGGCTTCGAGAGGACGCAAGGGGCGAAAAAGGCGCTGGCGGAGTGCGGCCTGCGCCTCGACCCCCGCTTCATCGTTGAGTGCGGGTTCTCGAAGGAAAGGGCCTACGACGCGACGATGCGTCTGCTATCCTTGCACCCGGCCCCGACCGCCGTCTTTGCGCAGAACGACTACATGGCCCTGGGCGTGCGTGATGCTGTTTTCGATGCCGGCCTGAGCATACCTGAAGACGTGGCGCTCGTCGGCTTCGACAACATCGAGGCGACGGCAATCAGGGGGGTTGAGATCACGACGATCAACCAGAAGAAATACGAGATGGGGGCGACGGCGGTCGAAGTGCTCATCGAAAAGATCGAGGGGAAAACGGACGCGGTGCGGCAGATCGTCCTGCCGGCCGAGATCGTGATACGCAGCTCCTGCGGCTTCAAGCGGGAGGCTTCTTACGAAGACGGGGGCGAACATGCCGCCCTTACAGGAGGTTTCGATGGCTGAATATCTCAAGAAGGCAAAGCAAAAGCCGGAGGAGGATATACGCGCCGTGCAGGATACGGTGCGGGAGATCCTCGACCGCGTGAAAAAGGAAGGGGAGGCGGCGGTCAGGGACTTCTCGAAGAGGTTCGACGACTGGTCGCCGAAGAGCTTCAAGATATCCCAGGACGAGATACGGGCTGCCCGAAGCAAGCTCCCGAAGACCGAGATCGAGGACATCGATTTCTGCCAGGCGCAGATCAGGAACTTTGCGGCCGAGCAGATGAAGCGCCTCGTAGATTTCGAGGTGGAGACGCTGCCGGGCGTCCACCTGGGCCAGAAGGTCATCCCCGTGGCGTCGAGCGGCTCCTATGTGCCCGGCGGCCGCTACCCTATGCTAGCCTCCGCCCACATGACCGTCATCACGCCGAAGGTGGCCGGGGTCGGCCGGGTCGTCGCCTGCTCGCCCCCCGTAAAAGGCGTCGGTTTCTGGCCGGCCACGCTTTACTCGATGGCTGCCGGCGGGGCGGACGAGATCTACTGCATGGGGGGCGTCCATGCCCTCGCCGCGATGGCCTTCGGCATGGAGGGCCTCGCGCCCGTCGATATGATGGTGGGGGCGGGCAACAAGTACGTGGCCGAGGCGAAGAGGCAGCTTTTCGGGACGGTCGGCATCGACCTTCTGGCGGGTCCGACGGAGATCCTTATCATAGCCGACGAGACGGCCGACCCGCATATCCTGGCGGCCGACCTCCTCGGGCAGGCGGAGCACGATCCTAATGCCCGCCAGTGCCTCGTCTCCCTTTCGAGGAAGACGGCCGAAGCGACGATAAAGGAAGTCGAAAGGCAGCTCATCGACCTGCCGACCAGGGAGGTCGCGGGCGTCGCCTGGAGGGACAACGGGGACGTGATCGTCGTCGATTCACCGGAAGAGGCCGTAAAGGAGAGCGACAACTGGGCGCCGGAGCACCTGGAGGTCCAGACGAAGGACTGGAGGTACTACCTCGACAACTGCAGGAACTACGGCTCCGCCTTCCTGGGGGAGGAGACCACCGTGGCATACGGGGACAAGACGATCGGCACGAACCACGTCCTGCCGACGATGAAGGCGGCGCGGTATACCGGCGGGCTTTCCGTCGGCAAGTTCGTCAAGACGGTCACGTACCAGTACGCCACGAAAGAGGCCTCTTACAAGGTCGCCGATGTCTGCGAGAGGGCGTGCAACTACGAGAACATGCTTGCCCACGGCATATCGTGCAAGGTGAGAAAGGAGAAGTACGGAAAGAAATAAGCTCACGGAGGGTGCGCGATGAAGACGGCAGACGCTCCAAGCTTTGATCTGACGGGAAAGGCGGCGCTCGTGACGGGGGCTGCAAGGGGCATAGGGATGAGCGCGGCCCTTGCGCTCGCCGCTTACGGCGCGGACGTGGTCGTCTGCGACCTTAAGGCCGCCGACCTCGACGAGGTGTGCGGCGGCATCCGCGACGCCGGCCGCCACGCCCTGCCCGTGCAGGCGGACGTCACGAGGATGGCGGATATCGATGCAATGGTAAAAAAAGCGGTGGACGAGCTTCGGCCGCATCGACATCCTGGTGAACAACGCGGGCATCAACATCACTCAGTATGCGGTTGACGTGACGGAAGAGGCCTGGGACAAGGTGATGAACATCAACCTGAAGGCGGTCTTCTTCTGCTCCCAGGCTGTGGGGAGGTTGATGATCCTCAGGAAGAGCGGCAAGATCATCAACATGTCGTCCCAGGCGGGGGCAGTCGCGATACCGCAGCGGGCGGCCTACTGCTCGAGCAAGGGGGCGGTCAACCAGTTGACGAGGCTTCTCGCCCTTGAGTGGGCGCCTTACGGCATCAACGTCAACGCAATCGCCCCTACCTTCATCGAGACGAAGTTCACCGAGCCGATGTTCAAGAACGAGGAGTTCTACAAATACGTGACTGCGAATATTCCGATGGGCAGGGTGGGAAAGCCGCACGATGTTACGGGCGCGATAATTTATCTGGCATCGCCCGCGTCCGACCTTGTCACCGGCCACATCCTCCACATCGACGGGGGGTGGACGATACATTGAAGGTTATAGCGGACAGGGAGGGCATACGAATTTGAACCTGCGAAAGGAGGGAAGATACATCCCTTCACACGCCAGGGCTTCGCTCCCGATCAGCGTAAGGCTTCACTTCGCTTGCTGCGAGACGGAGAGTAAAAGAGGGTACGAGCGCCTCGCAGCACCGCCTTTGGGCGGACGCTCAGGCTCCGCCAACGCTGATTCGCGGTCGCTGCGCAATGCGTGTTCAGGGACGTATCTTCCCTTTTTCACGGTAAACTTGGGCCGAATAGGTTTGGCGCCCTGAGGGTAAGAGCGGCAAAGGTGGTGTTCATCAAGGGAAAAGTTATAGACTGTCTCCACTAAACAATAAGGGAGGAAAGCATGGATGCGAAGAGGGAAAAGAGCATATCGAGAAGGGATTTTCTGAAAGGCGCTACCGTTCTGGGCGCATCCCTCGTGGGGTCGGGGCGCCTTTTATCGTCAGGCGGGCGAGCGCGAAGGACGGAGTCATCAAGTACGGCACCATGCACCCCCTCACCGGCGCGTACTCGGCCCTCGGCGCGGACCAGGTAAACGCCACCCGCTTGCGGTCGATGAATGGAACGCGAAGGGCGGCGTGCTGGGCAGAAGATCGAATGGGTTTACAGGGACGACCAGTTCAACGGCGCCGTCGCCCTGCGCAGGGCCAAGGAACTCGTCGAGGAGGATAAGTGCGATTTCATCGGCGGCACGCTGTCCGGCGCCATATCGCTTGCGATAAACGAATTCGCCTGCAAGGAGAAGGTCCCGTACCTCGCATACTGCCAGTCGGATATGGTCCTCGGCTCCGACCAGTGCAAGTACGGCTTTGCCTTCATGGTCATTCCCTATTCGGCGGCCCTCGCGACATCAAAATACGCCTTCGACAAGCTGGGGAAGAAGTGGTTCTCCATCACGGCCGACTACCGCTGGGGCCAGAGCCTCCTCGAAGGCTGGATGTGGCAGGGCCAGCAGATGGGCGCGCAGTTTTTGGGTAATGTTTACGCGCCCCTCGGCGCCACCGATTTTTCGACGTATTTCACGAAGATCATGGCGGCAAAGCCCGAAGTGCTCGTCATGAACAACCTGGGGGCGGACCAGACTGCGGCCATCAAGCAGGCGAGCGAGCTCGGCCTGACGAAGAAAATGAAGATCGTCTGCACGAAGACGGCCCTGTCCACGCTGAAGGAAGTCGGGCCGGCGTACGACGAGAACATCATGGGCGGCATGACGCTTCTACTGGGGCCTCCGCGACAAGTACGCGACTGCCAAGAAGTTCATGGACGCCTACATGAAGAGGTTCGGCGCAGCCCGTCGAGCAGGACGGGGAGATGCGGATACGTAGCGACGAACGTGCTCTTCATGGCCATGCAGAAGGCGAACACGACGACCGACAAGGCAAAGATCGTAGCGGCAATGGAAGGGCTCAAGTACCAGCTGACGAAAGGGCCGGAGTACATACGGGCCTGCGACCACCAGAGGGTGCAGAGCTACGTCCTCGTGCGGGGGAAAGGGAAGAAGGCGAAGGGCTGGGACCTCGCGGACATCGTAGCGGAGATACCCGGCGACAGCATCATCATGTCCTGCGAGGACAACGCAAAGAAGATGCCTTTCGCCAATATAAAATTGCCGAAGTAGCAAAGCAAGAGCCGCGCCCCCGGAAAGCGCCGCCACGGCGCCTTCCGGGGGGCGCGGGGTGCTCGAACGCATGTTCAGCGATCTTTCCTGGAGCGTGATCCTGATGCAGCTCTTTTTCGGGCTGGCCCTGGGCTCGTTTATCGTGCTGCTGGCGAGCGGTCTGTCGATCATTTACGGGCTTCTCGACGTAGTCAATTTCGCCCACGGGACCTTCGCCATGCTTGGGGCCTACGCCGTATTTCGTCGCCGTCAGCCTGACTGACAGCTTCGCCGTCGGCATCGTCAGCGCCGTCGTAATCGTGGCCCTTATCGGCATGGTGGTCGAGTTTTTGCTCTTGAAGCCGCTCTACGGGAAAGATCCGCTGCTGCCGCTCCTTCTGACCTTCGGCCTCTCGGTCGCGAGTCCCGATTTGATAAAGGTCATTTTCGGCCTGATCGGCAAGCCGGTAAGCCTACCCGGAGGCCTTGAGCGGCGCGACCACGATAGGCCCGCTCCTTCTGTCGAATTACCGGCTGTTCATTATCTTCTTCACCCTCGCCATCCTCATCTCCCTCTGGCTCTTTCTGAAGAAGAGCGACCTGGGGATGATATGCGGGCGGCAACGAGGGACAGCCTGATGGTGCAGGTCCTCGGCACCAACACCTCACGCATATGGACCATCGGCTTCGGCATAGGCATCGGCCTTGCCGCGCTCGCGGGGGCCATAGCCGTGCCGATGATGGCGGCCACGCCCGACATGGGCGTAGAGATGACGATGGTCGCCTTCGTCGTCACGGTCGTCGGCGGCCTGGGGAGCCTGGGCGGCGCCATCGTCGGGGGCCTCCTCATCGGCGTCATTGTCGCCTTCACGTCGCTTATAGCAGGGGAATATTCGAACGTTGCCATCTACTTCTGCATGGCCGTCATCCTTCTGATAAGGCCCAGGGGGCTTTTCGGGGAGAGCGGAAGGGAATAGGGGTTTTAAGGATATGACTGACAAGAAGGAGATGCTGAGGAGCGTGGACCGGAAGCCGCATTCCACGATCGTGTGGGCGACCGCCTGCGTCCTCGCCGCTCTCCGCTTCGTCATCTCGGCGCCCCTGGCTGCGGAGATACTTATCTGGGGCATCTTCGGTCTCGGCTTCAATCTTCTGCTCGGCTACACGGGAGTGCTCTCCTTCGGGCACGCCGCCTACTTCGGGGTAGGCGCATACGCGGCGGGCCTTTCCTTAAGGTACTGGGGCGTCGGCCTCTGGGCGAGCCTCGGCCTCGGCGTAGCCTCCGCCGTGCTGCTCGCGTGCTTCATCGGCGCCCTTGCGATCAAGCGCAGGGGCGTCTATTTCGCCATGATCTCCCTTGCCTTCGGGCAGATGCTCTATTTCCTCGCCCTCTCTCCCCTGAAAGGGATCACGAGGGGTGAGGACGGCCTTACCCACATACCGGCCGTGAAGTTCTTTTTCATGTCCCTCGACAGGCCGAAGAACCTTTATTATTTCGTATTTGCTATCACCGTCATCATGCTGTACGTCACCTGGAGGATACTCCAGTCGCCTTTCGGCAAGCTCCTCCAGGCATTTCGTGAGAACGAGGAGCGGGCCAAGGCGTGCGGATACAACACGACGATGGTCAAGTTCTGCTCCCTCGTCTTGTCTGCGTTTTATGGAGGCCTGGCCGGCGCCCTCTACACGCTCTATCTGGGCTATGTTCCCCTGACGACGCTCTTCTGGCTCACATCAGGGACGATAGTCATGATGACGATCCTAGGCGGCAAGGGCACCCTTCTCGGCCCTCTTGTCGGCGCTGCCGTCTACCTGTTCCTCCAGAACACGATCAGCCTTTTCACCCCCGGTGGGAGGCTTTTCGTAGGCTCGATGTTCGTTGCGATCATCCTTTTGTTCCCGGGCGGCATCATGGGCACCATACGGGAGACGTATCTCGGCCGCAGGATGGTCAGGCTGCAAAGGAAGGCGGCGGCCGGCCGGCCGGGGGGTGCGCCGTGATCCTGCGGACGGAAAGGGTATCGAAGCACTTCGGGGCACTGCGCGCGGTGGACGGGGTAGACTTCACGCTGAAGCAGGGGCAGCTTAAATCGATCATCGGCCCGAACGGGGCGGGAAAGACGACGCTCTTCAACCTGATCGCGGGGGTCTACCCTGCGACGGCAGGCAAGGTGTTTTTCAGGGACAGGGATATAACGAGGCTGCCCCTCCACGCCACCTCCCGCCTCGGCATCACGAAGACGTACCAGATAACCCACGTTTTCCCGAGCCTGACCGTCTTCGAGAACGTCCGCATCTCCGCCCAGTCCCGGAAGACCGCCTTCAACTTCTGGAGGACGGCCCACTCCCTCATCGAGGTCAACCGGCGCGTCCTCGATATACTCGAAGAGGTCGAGCTGCTTGAAAAAAGGGGCTGGCTTGCCTCCACGCTGTCCCACGGAGAGAGGCGCTATTTGGAGATCGGCATCGCCCTGGCGACGGAGCCGCAGGTGCTCCTCCTCGACGAGCCGACGGCGGGGATGAGCTGCGCGGAGACTGCCCTATGCGCAGAGCTGATACGGAAGCTGAACAGGGACCTTAAGGTGTCCGATCGTGCTCGTCGAGCACGACATGAGCGTAGTCATGGGCATCTCCGACGAGATACTCGTCCTTAACGAGGGGAAGGCCCTCGCGGAAGGCACGCCCCAGGAAGTCAGCGACAACGAAGAGGTGCAGAGGGTCTACCTGGGGGAAGGCAACGTATGCTCAGCCTGACGGGGATCAACACTTACTACGGCTACAGCCACATCCTCCACGATGTCTCGCCCTGGAGGTGAAACAGGGGGAGATCGTCGTGCTGCTTGGCCGGAACGGCGTCGGCAAGACGACCACCATGAAGACCGTAATGGGCATCCAGCCGCCGAAAACGGGGAAGGTCGTCTTTTGCGGCGAGGACATCACGGGCCTGCCGCCGCACCGGATCGCCAGAAAAGGCATCTCCCTCATCCCGGAGGACAGGCGGGTAATCCCGAACCTGACCGTCTTCGAGAACCTGAAGCTGGGCTCCCTCGTCAGGGGGAAGATAAAGGACTGGGACGCCGCCCTCGAATCGATCTTCGGCTATTTCCCCCGGCTGAAGGAGAGGCTGAAGCAGGACGGGGGGAAGCTCTCCGGCGGCGAGCAGCAAATGCTCACCATTGCCCGCGGCCTTATCGCCAACCCCAAGCTGATGCTTATAGACGAGCCGAGCGAAGGGCTTGCGCCGAGGGTCGTCCAGGAGATCATGGAGATCATCCGTAAGCTCCAGAGCGACGGGGTGACCATCCTCCTCGTGGAGCAGCACGTGGAGATGGCGATGCGCCTGTCGGAAAACCTGAGGGCGTATATCATGGAGAAGGGGGAGATCCGCATGTCCGGCAACCTCGAGGAGCTTAACTGCCGGATGGACGACGTAGTGCGCTGCCTGGGCGCAAAGATATAGGGGCGGCATGGGATATAAGATCGTTCCGCTCAATACGGGCATTATCACTGTGGACAAGGGGGCGTACTGCACCCTCGGCAGGGGCATCGGCACCAAGGTGGACATGCCCTCGACGGCCTGGTATCTCACCGACGGAGACGAGCATATCCTCGTCGATACGGGCATGAGCGACACGGAGCGGGCCAACAGATGGCACCACGAGGGCTGCCAGCCGCCCGGCGGAAGGATCGACGAGCAGCTCATGAGCCGGTGCGCCGTGAAACCGGAGGCCATCGACGCGGTCCTCTTCACCCACCTCCACTGGGACCACTGCTCGAACATGAAGCTCTTTTGCAACGCCCGGTATTACGTGCAGGCGAAGGAGCTCGCCTTCGCCCTCGACCCACCGCTCCCGCCGTACTACCGCTCCTACGAGGCGCCGGTCCTCGGCATCGAGGCGCCGTTTACGGGCTGCGCCTTCATCACGCTCGACGGCGAATACGCCTACAACGCGGATATCACGCTATTCCCCACGCCGGGACACTCCGTCGGCCACCAGTCGGTCGCCGTCCGCACGGAGATGGGGAGGGTCGTGATCGCCGGGGACGCCGTATTCGTCGAAGAGAATATGGCGGGGGACCCAGCCAACCTTCTGGAGTTCATCCCCATAGGCAGGTATATCGACTATTTCGATATGTGGAACAGCTTCAAGGAGATAAAGAAGCGCGCCGACATCGTGCTTCCGGGGCATGAGATGCGCGTATTCGAAAGGGTTTCGTACCCTTGAGGGAAAAGGGCCGGACCGGAGTCATATTCGGTCTCGACATCACATGAAAAAGACCGTGCTGCTCATTATTACGCTCGACACGAAAGGCCCTGAGGGCGACTACCTGCGACGCGTCCTTGAGCGCCAGGGCGTCGCCGTCCTTATCATGGATACCGGCGTTTTTCCTTCATCCCACGGGGAAGGCGACGTGAGCCGCCATGAGGTGGCCCTTGCGGGCGGGCGGTCTATCGAGGCGCTCATAGAGGCAGGCGACAAGGGCGAGGCGATTGCTACGATGATGCGAGGCGCTGCTGCGCTGACCAAGTCCCTCTACGACCGAAAGAAAATCGACGGCGTGCTCTCCGTAGGGGGCGCGCAGGGGACGATCATCGGGACTCAGGCGATGAGGACGCTTCCCTTCGGCGTCCCCAAGGTCATGCTTTCTACGATGGCGTCCGGCAAGCGCGTCTTCGAGACGTACGTGGGCACGTCGGACATAACGCTCATCCATTCGGTGGTCGATTTTTTCGGCCTCAACCCCATGCTGATGCAAGCGCTCACCAATGCAGCAGGGGCCGTAGCAGGCATGTTGAGGGCGGGCAGGGTGCGGGCCGGCGGCGGGAGACGGGTTGCGATAACGGTCTACGGGACGACGACGCCGGCGGGCATGGCTATCATAAGCCTTCTTGAGAGAAAGGGATACAGCGTTGTCGCCTTCCATCCCAACGGGGTAGGGGGGGCGGCAATGGAGGAGATGGTCCGGGCAGGGGCGTTCGACGGCGTGATCGACCTGACCACCCATGAATTGATCGACGCCATAGCCGGCGGGCAGCACGCGGCAGGCCCGAAGCGGCTGGAGGCGGCAGGTGAGGCAGGCATACCCCAGGTGGTCGTGCCCGGCAGCACGGATTACATCGTGACGGGCCGCTTTTCCGATCTCAAGGCCGCCCACGGGAAAAGGCGGACGATGATGCACAACCCGGAGATGACCTTCGTGCAGCCCTCCGACAGGGAGATGGCGCTGCTCGGGCGCACCATGGGACGCAAGCTGGGCCGCGCGAAGGGGCCGGCGGTCGTCATGGTCCCCCTCAAGGGGTTTTCCTACCCCAGCCATGAAGGCAGGGTCTTTTACAACCCGTCCGGCGTCGCAGCCTTCGTGAAGGGCCTGAAAAGCGTCATCGACGAGGCGGTGCCGGTCAGGCTCCTGCCGCTGCATATAAACGACGAGGCCTTCGCCCGCGCGGTCGTCGAGGCATTCGAGGCCCTGATGAAGACGGCAGGGCGCCGGAGCATCAAAAATATCAAAGTGAAAGGAGACAGACATGTTTAAAGGAAAGATCATCGATCTCAGCCAGGAGATATACGAGGGCATGCCCGTTTATCCGGGCCATATGAAGACGGTCGTCTGGACCCACCTTTCTCACGAAGAGTGTCAAAGGCAGCTTGGGACGGGATTCTCTTACGAGACCCGCGGCCTGATGTTTTGCGACCACGGCCCGACGCACATCGACGCGGTAAGCCACCTGTCGCGTGACCCGAAGGCCCCGTCCGTCGATAAGATCCCCTCAAGAACTGCATCACCTCCGCCATCTGCCTCGACGTGAGCGACGTCCCCCAGAAGACCCAGTTCGGGCGGAAGAAGATCGAGCAGGAGCTTAAGCGGTGGAAGCTGGACATCCGAAAAGGGGACACGATCCTTTTCTACACGGCCCAGTACGACCGCTATTACGGGAAGCCGGAATACATGACGGACTACCCCGGCCTCGACAGGGGCGCTACCGAGCATATCATCGACAAGGGCTGCGTCAACTTCGGCGTCGATTCGGCAAGCCCCGACATGTGGTACGACAAGACGTACCCGTGCCACTCGGTCTGCGCGGAGCGCAAGGTCACGCACATAGAGAACCTGTGCAACCTGGACAAGCTGGTGGGCAAGCGCTTCACCTTCATCGCCCTTCCCCTGAAGATACGGGGAGGGACGGGCTCGCCCCTGCGCCCGGTGGCCATTCTTGAGAAATAAGGATCGCGGGGGCATCAAACAATAGCAATTCGTTTGCAACCAACGAGTTTGCAAACAAAAACAAGAGGAGGCAACAACGTGACCCTAAATGCATCAGTCTTAAATGAGAGACTTGATAATTCCCCTCTAACAAGAAACCATTATAAGATTCTAAGTGCCGCCGTCCTCGGTGATATGTTGGAATTTTTTGACTTAACGATCATAGCCTTTGTTCTGACATTTATTATCAAACCGTGGGGCCTTACCTATTCGATAGCTGCGGCGATTATACTTTCGTCCGGGATTGGGACCATCTTCGGGGCTCTGTTCTTCGGGGCGATGGCTGACAAGATCGGGCGCAGGCCGATCTTTATGACCACAATCATATGGTTATCAGTTGCCACCGGTATTATGTATCTTACTCCGGAAGGCAACTGGATCTTTCTTATGGTATTTCGTTTCTTGTGCGGTTTCGGCGTAGGGGGGCTTTACAGCGTTGACTTGCCGATGATGCAGGAATTTTCTCCTGTCAAATATCGTGGGCGGATGTCCGGATTGGTAACCGCATTTATTCCCATCGGCGCCATGCTTGCGAGTATGTCGGCAGCATTTTTAACTTCCTATATAGGATGGCGGGGCCTTTTCCTGATCGGACTGCTTCCGGCGCTTTTAGCCCTGTTGATTCGGATATGGGTTCCTGAGTCCCCCCGCTGGCTTATTCAGCGTAAAAGATTTGATGAAGCTTTAGCGGCTGTCGACTGGGTTACGCTTAAGCACCATGATTTTTCAAAACATAAAGGGAGAAAGATAGAATGGGTCAATGATATTAAACCCTCAGGCAAGGTTAAAACCAGCGAGCTCTTTAAATATCCCCTCAGCGTAGCGGTAACCCTGATAGCGAATCTTGCCCAGCAAACCGGATACACCTGCATTACCATGTGGGGTGCTACCCTGCTCGCGATGGTGTGCGCAAAGACTCCGGCTCAAGCAGCCACGCTTTTCATTTTCGTCAGCTTAGGCGGATTTGTCGGCAGATGGTTCTGGGCATTTACGTCGGATCTTATCGGGCGTCGCAAAAGCGGCATGCTGATGGGAGCCGGCGTGACCATTATGCTGATATTGACCATCTTTTCTACGCACGCTTATATCGGTACTATACCGGTATTCTGGCTTTGCCTGATCGCCATCTATTTCTTTGCCGACGGCGGTTTTGCCATAGTAGGACCCTACGCCGCCGAGGCATGGCCGTCCCATCTGAGAGCCACCGGGATGGGCTTTGCCTACGGTTGGGGAGGCATCGGCAAATTGATCGGCCCGGCGGCGGTTGCCGTATTTGCAGGATCCACCAGCTATATCAAGCCGGCTGCGACCATTGGCGCCATTCCTAACACTTTCATATTCCTGGCTGCTTGCTTTGCCATTATGGCGGTTATGTTCTACTTCGCGATGGAAACCAATAAGAGGACGGTGACGGAAATCGACGCCGAGTTGGCGGCGAAACGAGAGAGTGCCGTGGTGGAAATAGCTACTTAATGCGATAAGAAGATAGAGGAGGCGCCCCGGGAGCTTCCAAGGCAAAGTGTAGCCTTGGAAGCTCCGAAGGTGGCCAAGACCATAGCTGAACTCAGAGGCGGTTGAAATGGATGGCTCCGGAAGAGATAGCGATGTCTAAACGGAAAATATTTGAAATGCCCGAGTGCAGAGGATGTAGAACCTGCGAGATGGTCTGTTCCTTTACGCACAGCGGAGCGTTCAATCCCTCCGTATCAGCCATTAAAGTTCTGAATAAAGGAGATGGAAGGGGTTGCCTGATTTCTTTGGCTGAGGAAAGAGACGGCGAAGGCCTGGAGTGCGTCGCCTGTCTCGAGTGTACCCAATCGTGCCCGGCAGCCGGGGATTTGGAGAAAATAATAGAGACCTTCGGGCGAAAGGAGTGATTGAGATGAGATTTGATATGCGGAGCTGCGGAGGGTGCAGGACCTGTGAAATCGCATGTTCTTTTCATCATGGTGAAGAGTTCAATCCGGCGATCTCCAGCATCGAAATACTGGACAAAGTGAACGAGCCTGGATTTTTCGTAGTGCTGGTTGAAGAAAATGACGGCCAGAACCTGGCCTGCGACTTTTGCAAAAATGAAGAAATCCCTCTCTGCGTTCAATACTGCAAGGAAAAAGAAGAATTGACGAAGATGATCGACGAGCTGAAGCAGAAAAAAGAGCCCATGTCCGCCATCAAGATTACGGCAGGGCCGGCTGATGCAGCCGGCTCGAGGGAAATATAAACCATTCAGGAGGAGTGCTTCTTATGGCAGACCATGACGACACCCTATACGCTTACGCAGGGAAAATACTGCGTGTGAATCTCACGAATAGGAGCGTTTCCACGGAGCCGACTTCAAAGTATGCCAGGGAATGGCTTGGAAGTTCCGGAATAGCGATCAAGATACTCTATGACGAGACCAAACCGTGGGTAACCCCTTATGATCCGGCGAACCGGCTCATTTTCGGTGCTGGTGCCCTGATCGGAACCCCGGCACCCGGCGCCAACAAAATGAATATCAGTACATTAGGACCCATGACGGGAGGATGGGCGAGTTCCTGCAGCGACAGTTATCTGGGCGGACAGCTGAAGTGTGCCGGCTATGATTCGATCGTGATCGAGGGAAAGGCGCATACACCTGTTTATTTATGGATCCATGATGACCGTGTCGAGCTCAAGGACGCAACCCATCTTTGGGGGAGAACCACGTGGGAAACCCTGGATGCAATCAGGGAGGAGCTCGGCGACCCCACCCTTCATACCGCATCGATCGGTCCGGCCGGGGAAAATATTGTCCGGGGGGCCTGCGTCATCGAGGACAAGGGTAGAGCCCACGGCAGAGGGGGGATCGGGGCCGTCATGGGGTCCAAGAACCTGAAGGCCCTTGTGGTCAAAGGCCGATCCGGAATCAGGGTGGCGGAACCAAAGCGGTTCATGGAGGCCGTGATGAAGTGCCGCGCGATGTTCGAAGGACTCCCGAGCACGGAGCGCTTCCACAAGTATGGAACACTCGGTATCCTGGCAAGAAAGCAGGCGGTCTGTGGACTCAATTATAAGAATTTCCAAGAGGTGGCCTTTCCCCCGGAGATGGTGGAGGCCATCGACCCGAAAAGAACGATAGAAAAATACCAGGTTGCCAAACTGAGTTGGCCCGGCTGCGCCTTCGGGGGGTGCGGACGCTATTTATATATCACCGAAGGCCCCTATGCAGGCCTGTTGACAGAGGCCAATCAGTTTGAAGTCATTCCCAGCCTTCAGGGAAGATTGGCCATCATGGAGCCGACCTTCATGCTGAAGTCAAACGCGCTCTGCAACCAGATGGGGATAGGGGTGGATGAAGCAGGCGGGCCCATTGGATGGGCGATGGAGTGCTACCAGAGAGGCATTATCGATAAGAACGACACGGACGGCCTCGAACTGAACTGGGGCGATGCCGGCGTTGCGCTTCTGCTGATCAAGAAGATCTGCTACCGTGAGGGTTTCGGCAACCTTCTGGCCGAAATGAGCGCCAGGGCGGCTGAAATTCTGGGGAGGAACAGCAGCTATTATGCCCACCACTTGAAAAAAGTGGACCTGTACGAGCCATGCCGCGGCGCACTGGCATGGTGTCTTGGCGCAACTACCTCCACGCGGGGCGGCGGACACACGACCGGCGCGCCTTTGTGTGAGACCGCAGACGCTTCCCTTGATGTCAAGAAAGCCAGTCAGATTTACGGCATCGATAATCCCCACAAGCCATTGGAATACAAAGGCAAGCATATTATGGTGGCGCATGGGGAAGCGGCGCAACGGGTGAATAACTGCTTCGGCGTCTGTCACTATAATACCTCTTATTGGGATCCCAATCTTCCCGATCTGCCCGAGTTGGCCGAGCTCTATTCAGCCGCGACGGGATGGAAAACAAGTCCCGAAGATTTGATCCGGCTTGCAATGAAACAGCTCAACCTGGAAAAAGCCTTTAATTTACGGTTTACGAGCTTTGACCGGAAGGACGACATGCCGACTCCGCGTGATCTGAATGAACCCATTCCTTCAGGCGAGTGCGCAGGATGGAAGATGGATGAGGGGCGGTACGCCAAGTTACTCGATGACTATTACGAACTTCATGGTTGGGATAAGAAAACAAGCTTTCCCACGAGGGAAACCCTTGTTGATCTGGATCTCGCAGAAGTGGCCGATGATCTGGAGAAAATAGGCAAGCTGGGGAAGTGAAAAATTATATAAGAAGGAGAGCAATCTCTGTAGCTTTCGTGGTCATTGGTACAGGGCGCCCCGGATGTCTTTACGTCTACGCTTATAGGGGCACGCAGGCGGCATCGATCAATGCAGCCCGTATTGCAAGAATAACTGCCCGCCGGTATCGACGAAGCCTGGAAGATTTGAGCGCCTTAGCCTCCTATCTTCAGGGATCTTTCTTGCGTTTTCCTCGAAAATCTTCTTCTTATCCTCATCCGGGATGTCCATCGCTTCGACGGCCTCGATGGTCTTCCTCGTGTACTTATCTCCGCATTCCGCATCGTAGGGGAAATCGGTCCCGAACAGTAGGTGGTCGGCCCCGAAGAAGCTATAAGCGCACATGAGGCCGGGCGTGTTGCCATAAATGCCGGTATCGTTGTAAAAGCGCCTAAAATATTCCACGGGCCGTTGGGGGAACTTCTTCGTGAACGTCACGTTGAGACTCATCTCGTACCATTCGCACGAGCCTTCGATGCGGCCCGCCATGAACGGCACCATCGCCCCGGCATGATGCGTAATGATTTTGAGATCGGGCCACCGGTGGAGTATGCCGCTATAGACCAGCCTGGCCATGCAGAGCGTAGTTTCGTACGGCCACCCGAAACACTGGTTGAGGCAGTATTTCGAATTCTTTTCGACGCTGTAATCGGGCATCAGGTATTCTCTCCTGGGATGGATCCAGATGGGGAGATCGAAAGCGGCCATCATTTCGTAGAGCGGCATCATATCCGGGGTATCGAGGGGCATCGTAACGGATATATCACCCCCGAAGCGGGGCGTCACGAGTAGTATCCCCCGGAGATGGAGGTCCTTTATTGCCCTTTCTACCTCTTGCAATGCGGCATCCATATCCTGAAGGGAGACCATGGCGACACCGGCCGCGAACCGGTCGGGATACCGTGTGACCAATTCGGCCATCCCGTCATTGTATATACGCGCAAGATCGGCGGCCACCTGCTTTGTCGCGACCAGGTCGAGAGGAGGGCCGGTGGGAGTGATGATCTGGCGAAGGCCTTCGTACCTGTCCATGATGCGGAAACGCTCATCGATATCGAGGAGGGTCTTCGTGAGTCTCCGTGGCCTTGATCTCCCCGTCGAGCAGGTCGACCAGCCTAGCCTGTCCGACCCGCTCGTTCAGGGCAGACCAGTACGATTTAGGAAGGATATGCGTGTAGCAATCAATCTTCAGGGACATGCGCGCCTCCTCGTGGTCGTCGTTTTCATCGAAACATACCGATAGATGTGCAGCGCTATTGCAACATCCGTTCCCTGGGCCGGCCTTTTTCATGCCGAATGCCCGAAGCTGTGCGGACAAACATACGCGAAAGTACGCCATTGTGGGCAATCGTGACGGCGAGAAAAATAAAATAGGGCTGCTATTCCAGGGCAAACGCATTTGGGAAATCTCACCCCCAAGGGAGGGGAGATACGTCCCTGAAACACGCATCACGGAGCGTTGCGGTCCGCGAAACGTGAAGTGATATGACGCGGGCACCCCGCTAAGGCAGGTTGTTCAAGAGCCTTAAGCGTCCGCCTTTTGAAAAAAGGCGGTGCTGCGAGTCGCTCGTACCCTCTCTTACTCTTTCGTCTCGCAGCAAGCGAAGCGAAGCCTTACGCTGATCGGGAGCGTAGTGCCGGCGTGTGAAGGGAGCGTATCCCCCTCCTTTCTCCACGCTCAGGTTCAAATGCGTTTGCCCTGGCTGCTATTCCTTATTTGGTGATTATTTGGAATTTTCCTGCTATACTTAGAAAAGTTTATTTTCTAAAACTAAACGGAAGGAAAAAGGGGTGTGCCCAATGAGCGAGATCGGGACCGTTCTGGAGGTATTGGACGCCCGAGGTCTTACACCCCTCATCGCCCGGGCTCTACGATTTGTCCTAAGAAACCCCTATGACAGCATCATCGTCGTAGACGAACACGGCAAAGTGGAGTTCATGGACAGGGGCTCGGCAACTATACTGGGGCTCAATGGCGCGTGTGTTAACGGGATCGACATCAAGGAGCTCTTTTCCGAGTCGAGCCTGCCCAAGGTGCTGGAGACCGGCGTCCCTGTCGTGGGAAGGGTATTCGAAGTGAGGGGGAGGAACGGAATCGGTTCTGCCTATCCGATAATCGCGGATGGGAAGATCATTGGCGGTCTCGCCCGGCTTACCCGATACTCTCTGGAAGAGGTGGATAATCTCAACCGGGAGATCAACAGGCTGAAGAAACAGCTAGTATATTTCAAGGAGAAAGCCCGCGACAAGTATGATGCCATCCACCAGTTCGAGGACATTCTTGGAACGAGCGCCTTGATTACGAGCGCCGTCGAGACGGCGAAAAAGGTTTCACTCATCAACAGCGACGCCCTGATACAAGGAGAAAGCGGCACCGGCAAGGAGTTATTTGCCCACAGCATTCACAATTTCACCGGCAGCGACAGGCCGTTCGTAAATGTCAACTGCCCGGCCATTCCCTTTGACCTGGCCGAATCCGAGCTCTTCGGATATGAAAAGGGCGCGTTTTCGGGCGCCCTCACGTCGGGCAAGATTGGAAAGTTCGAAGCTGCCAATGAAG
The DNA here is from genome assembly GCA_963835595.1 of uncultured delta proteobacterium. Classification (GTDB taxonomy): domain Bacteria; phylum Desulfobacterota; class Syntrophorhabdia; order Syntrophorhabdales; family WCHB1-27; genus CAWEPK01. The sequence goes on from CAWIGL010000002.1 coordinate 2,200,146, forward strand.
GCACCATATTCCTTGACGAGATCTCCTCATTGCCCCTGACGGTTCAGCCAAAACTGCTCAGGGTGTTGCAGGAACGAGAGGTGGAGAGGCTTGGAAGCACGAAGGCAAAAAAGATAAGCTTCAGGCTCCTCGCGGCAACGAACAAGGACCTGAGGGTTCTCGTTAGGGAGGGGAAATTCCGGGACGACCTTTACTATCGCGTGGCGAAGGCCGTCATCCACGTCCCGCCCTTGAGACAGCGAAGGGAAGACATCCCGATCTACGCGCACCATTTCCTCAAGAAGCTGGAGGCAACGTTCCAAACAGAGATCGAAAGGATAACGGAAAAGGCCATGAACGCCCTCGTCCGGTATGAATGGCCGGGGAATGTGAGAGGAGCTCATCAACGTCCTCGAGCAGGCTATACTCAAAGGATGGAACAACAGGGAAATTGACGTGCAATGCCTGCCCAACGAGATCGTCTCCTCGTCCCCGAACCCGGTCATAAAGACAAGACTTGCTCCTTCCAGCGGCATGAAGGAAAAGATCGCCGACAGGGAGAAGAGGCTTATTCTTAACGGGTTGAGACACACCGACGGGAACAGGAAAGAAGCAGCGCGATTCCTGGGCATGCCCAGGTCTACTCTCTATAAAAAGATGAAGAAATATTGCATCGAGGCCTAGACGCCCCACCCTGAGCCAATCAGGTGTGTCTACTCTGTGGACACCTAAAGCGATACCATGTCCCATGATATAGTTGTTATTCCAGATATTTACGGTAACAGACGGCGGCCTGCCTGTATGGGTATGCCGGCCGGCGCAGGGTATTCGCCTGATATAGACAGCCGCGTTTCTCGTTGATGCAGGCGACGCTCGCGGTCTCCCCCGTGTCCACGAAAAGGACAAAATAGGTGAGACAGCCGGCTTGCAACGAGGCCTCAGCCATAGTGTAAGCTACCCTCTCCCTCCAGCGGGCCTCCCATAGCACTTTCCACAGGGATGGCACATTCGTTGCAAAAGCTGGAAAAATAGGCAGGCTCCGGGCATCGTTGGGAAACGCGGCATGGGGAAAGAGTGAAGAGATAATCCAGGAAAATCGTGGAGGCGGATACATGGGCCATAAGAACTTAGGGGAATGGATTGCACGGCTCGAATCCGAGGGTGAGCTGCGGCGCATCCGGGCGGAGGTGGACTGGAAGGGTGAAATAGGGGCGATAGTGAGGAAGGTTTTTTCGAAACGGGGCCCGGCGCTGCTTTTCGAGAACGTAAAGGGTTACGGGGACGGCGCCTGCACCAGCATTTTCACAGGAGGCCTTGCGACGAAAGGCCGGGTAGCCATGATGATGGGCCTCCCCAAAGAAACGCGCATGAAAGACCTGGTCGAAAGCGCCAGGGTTTGCTTCAATAACCCTGTGGAGCCGAAGATAGTCCACAGCGGGCCGGTTAAGGAGCACATCATCAAGAAGGACATAGACCTTTATCGATTCCCCGTGCCCCTCTGGCACTATCTGGACGGGGGCAGGTACATCAATACCTTCTGCGGCATCGTGACGGCCGATCCGCAAACCGGAGTCACCAACGTTGGGCTTTACCGGGGTATGATCGGCGACAAAGACGAAATAGGCGTCCTCCTCGTGCCCGGGCAGGGGTGGGGCTTGCATTATATCAAGTGCCAGGAGATGAAAAAACCTATGCCCGTGGCGATTGTCTATGGGTACGATGAGGCCCTGGTCTTCACCGCGGCAGCGCCGCTGCCCAGAGACGTTGACGAGTACAAGGTGACGGGGGCCTTGAGGAACGAGCCCGTGGAGCTGGTCAAGTGCGAGACGAACGACCTCTATGTGCCTGCGGAGGCAGAGATCGTTATCGAGGGTTTTATATCGCCCGACCCGGAGGAGTACAAGATGGAGGGGCCCTTCGGAGAGTATACGGGATACTACGGTGAGGCCGCAAAAAGACCCGCCATCAAGGTCTCCTGTGTGACGTACAGGGACAAGCCCATCTTCCGGGGAACCCTGGAGGGGATGAACTACTCGAATCCGAACGAGGACAGCTCCATCCTCGTGGTCAGCCTTTCGGCCGTCGCAAAGAATATATTGGAGTCACAGGGCGTTCCGGGCATCCTCGAGGTAAGCGCGGTCCCCATCACGATAGTGAAGATCAAGAAATGTTTCAGGGGGCACGCAAAACAGGTGGCGGCCGCACTCTGGGGTTCTTCGGCTGCCCAATACCTGTTTAAGTTCGTTATCGTTGTCGAGGACGATACGGACATCTGGAACAAGCGCTCGGTGGAAGAGGCGATTTCCTACCGGGTCAATGCGGCGGAGAACGATATCGTTGTCTTCCCGGGCAGTTTTGGGGCCGTCCTCGACCCGAGTACAAGAATCATGGACCGGAACGAGACCCGGTTCGGGACGGGCAAATGGGCCCGTGTTCTTATCGATGCGACGAGGAACTGGGATTACGAGCGCGTGCCCGCGTGGGACAACAACATTTACCCTCCATCTTCAGTTACCATCGCGCCTGAGGACGACGAGCTGACTCGAACAAGGTGGCCCGAGTACTGGGATCGACTGAGAGACCGGCGCCTTTTCCTGCGAAGGATGGGTTACGGGGAACCGCGGCGAGCGCGCTCTCGAACGTGCGCGTTCTAGACCTTTCGCGGTTTCTGGCCGGCCCCCTCTGCGCCATGATGCTCGCCGACATGGGCGCGGAGGTGATAAGGATCGAGCCGCCGGAAGGCGGGGTGGACAGAACGTGGGCACTGGTGGGCCCCGACGGAGAAACGCTTACCTTCAAGATCCTGGGGCGAAACAAGAAGTCCATCACTCTGAACCTGTATACGGAGCAGGGTAAGGCGATTTTTGACGACCTCGCGAGGAAAGCGGACGTCGTGCTCCATAACTTCCCTCCCGGGACAAGCCTGGCCCAAAACCTGGCGTATGGACGCCTGAAGGAGATCAACCCCTCGATCATCGTCTCGGTCCTGTCCGGGTACGGTCTGGAAGGACCGGATGCCGAAGAGATCTGTTTTGACTTCGTGGCCCAGGCCAGGGCCGGGGCAATGGTCCTGAACGGTTTCCCCGGCTCCCCACCCTTGAAAACGACCGTTCCTTACATCGATTGCAGCTCGGGCATGACGAACGCCTTCGGCGTGATGCTCGCCCTCTACCACAGGGAAAAGACGGGAGAGGGGCAGCTAGTCGGCACGTCCCTTTTCGACATAGCCTCCTACATCACGCAGCACGTGGGCGCGCTCATCTACTACGCGGTTTACGGCGACGCCCGAAAACAGTTGGGGAACTGCGGTTTCGGAAGCTACATGAACTGCCTGAAGGCGCATGACGGTTGGGTGATGTTCGTGACAGCCAGCAACGACATCTGGAGGAGGTTTTGCAACGCCATCGGCAAGCAGGAACTGGCGGATGACCCCAGGTTCGACAGCGACATGAAGCGCGCCTTGAGCGGTGAGCTTCTCAATCCCATCGTCCAGGAATGGGCCGAAGACAAAACTGTCCATGAGATAATCTCGTCCCTCCGGTCGGCCCGCGTCGCGTGCGCGAGGGTGAACGGGGCGGACGAGCTGCTCCGCGACCCTCAGGTAGCTGCGAGTGAGATGGTCGTCAGCGTCAATTACCCGGGGCTTGGACAGGTTCCCATTCCGGGCATCCCGGTGAAGCTTTCCCTGACCCCGGGGAGCATTGCAAGTCTCGCTCCCAGGACCGGGCAGCACAACGAAGAAATATATTGCGGCCTCCTGGGCATGGGGGCGGACGAGCTCGACCGGCTGCAAAGAGAAGGCATCGTCTGAGGAGAAGTGCATGGGTCCACGGCCTACCGAAATCAAGATTCAGGGGTATGGCGGTCAGGGCGTTGTGACGGCCGTCGAGATTCTCGCTGTCGTTATGTCCAAGGCCGGCTATTATGTGCAGTCGTTCTCGCAGTATGGGGCCGAAAGGAGAGGCGGCACAGTCGAGAGCCATCTGCGTATATCGAAAGGGCCCATTTTCACCCACTCCGCCATCTACGAGTCCGATTACCTTGTTCTTGCAAACCAAGCCCTCATGGATGACCCTCAACTTCCTCGAAAAGTGAGAGAAGGGGGTGTTCTCTTCGTCAACGCGTCCCGGTCCGTAAACCCTCCGGCAATGCCGAAGAGCATAAACCTCCTCACCCTCGACGCAGACCGCATCGCTGCGAAGCACGATGTCCGTCTTCCGAGCGGTGCGACCGTCATCAACACTACTATCGTAGGCGGCATGATGGCCCTCTTTCCCGACGTTCCCTTTTCTCTATTGAGGGAGGTTCTGCAGGAGAAGAAAGTCCCCGCAACCGAAAAGAACCTCGCTGCAGCCGAGGAGGCATTCACGCGCGTGAAAGCCCGAGAGGAGAGCCGGGAGGAGACGGGACCGGACCGCGAAAAGATCGGAGAAAAGCGGCGCAGCCCCTCCGCGCAGCCGGCCGGCGCACCTTGCGAGGCGGAATGCCCGGCGGGCGTCCCCGTCAGGGAAATTGTCAATTTGATCGCCCTGCGGAAACTCCATAAGGCGTTCACGGTGCTCAAACGGGAAAACCCCTTGCCGGCCATAACGGGACGTGCGTGCTTCCATCCATGCGAAGCGGGCTGCAACAGGAACGGGTTCGATGAAGGGATAGCAATCGGCGCCCTGGAGCGAGCGGCTTCCGAGCACGGAGGGCCCGATAGAAAGGAAGTGCAAAGGGCCGTGCGGTCGAACGCCAAGCGCGTGGCCGTTATCGGTTCAGGGCCGGCGGGGATGAGCTGCGCCCACTTCCTGCGTCTTATGGACCACCGCGTTACGATGTTGGAGGCCCTTCCCGTAGCCGGCGGTATCCCCCGCATCGCCATACCGGCTTACCGGCTTCCCCGGGGCATCGTCGATCAGGAGATAGGAGACTTGGTCCGTTCGCGGGTCGAGGTGAGGACGGGCGTGGAGGTTACGAGAAAAACGTTCCAAGAGATCATGGCTTCCCACGATGCTTGCTTTGTCGCAACCGGCGCCCATCGGCCGGTGCGGCTGAATCTACGCGCCGACGGCGCCTCGCTTGTCGTGTCGGGGCTAGAATTTCTCAAGCGCGTTGCGCTTGGCGAACAAGCCGCCGTGAGCGGAAGGGTATGCGTGATCGGCGGCGGGAACACGGCCATCGATTCGGCCCGCACCGCGAAAAGGCTCGGGGCCGGGGAAGTGGCAGTGGTCTACCGGCGGTCGGAGGAGGAGATGCCGGCCCACAAAGAAGAGGTAGCCCAGGCAAGGGATGAGGGAATCGCTATCGTCTACCTGGCGGGGCCTGTTCGATTGCTCAGAAGGGGCGGCAGAGTCACCCACCTGGAGTGCGTGAGAATGTCGCTTTCCGAGAAAATGGGGAAGGACGGACGCAGAGAGGCAGTTCCGATCAAAGAAAGCATCTTCGCTCTACCTGTTGACGTAGTGATCAGCGCTGTCGGTGAAACCGTCAATGTCCCCTTCCTGCCTGACACGGTCCGCAGGGAGAAAACTCTGGTCGCGGTCGACGGTATAGGAAGGACGTCCATGCGGGGCCTTTTCGCCGGCGGCGATATGACGACATTCTCCCGCTCCATTGCCCACGCGATTGGATCGGGCAAGAGGGCTGCCATCGGCATAGACCTCTTCCTGAAAAGAAAAAATGGAGATGGGGCGAGAAAGGAGTATCGGTCCATAGCGGCTTACCTCGCCGGCGCAGACTTCCCCAGGGCGCGGACTATCTCGCTCCCGGAGCTGAATACGCACTACTTCGTGAGGGCGCCCAGGGCGCGCGAAAATATACTGGACCCCAAGCGCCGGGCCGTCCACTTCAACGAGGTCAACCGCACTCTCTCGAAAAGCGTCGCAATAAGAGAAGCGGGCCGCTGCTTTAATTGCGGCATCTGCGTCTCTTGCGGTAACTGCTACATCTTTTGTCCGGACATAGCAGTCCGTTTCGATCCGTCGCTTCCTTTGCCGGACATCGGCGGCGATGCCTGCAAAGAATGCGGCATCTGTATCAACGAGTGTCCTCATGGGGTGATCCGGTGGGAAAAAGACTGATACTCAAGGGTAACGAAGCGGCAGCATACGCGGCGCTCCTCTGTCGTGTCGACGTAGCTGCTGCCTATCCCATTACGCCTCAATCGGAGATACCCGAAACTCTTTCGCGGTTTGCGGCAGAGGGTCGCTTCAAAGGCAAGTTCGTCAACGTCGAGTCGGAGATGGGTTCCATAGGTTACGTTTCGGGCGCCTCGGCTGCGGGCGCGCGTGTCTTCACCGCAACGTCCTCACAGGGTCTTGCCTGGATGCACGAGACCCTCCACTACGCGGCCGGGGCGCGCCTGCCTCTCGTGATGGTCAATGTGAACCGGCCGTTAGGGCCGCCGTGGAATCTGAAGTGCGACCAGATAGACAGCCTCTCGCAGCGGGACACGGGTTGGATCCAGCTTTACTGCGAGTCGAACCAGGAAGTCCTCGATACGGTCATTCAGGCCTACAGGGTTGCGGAATCTCTATGCCTGCCGTGCATGGTTTGCATGGACGGGGTTTTTCTCTCCCTGACCGCCGAAAGCGTCGAGGTCCCCGACCAAGAGGAGGTAGACGCCTATCTCCCGCCCCACGACACCGTGATCAGGCCCCACCCTAACAGGTACAAGCTGTACGAGAGGCGGGATGAGGAGCCGCAACCCTACACCGAAGCGATGACGCACGAGTACGGTTTCATGATCGACCGCTTTCGGCTCCATGAGCTGGAAGGCCGGTGCGTGGAAACTATGACCGCGGCGGACAGAGATTTCAGGAAGGCCTTCGGGCGGGGCTACGACCTCGTGGAGGAATATCGCTGCGAGGACGCGGAGACGGTGGCGGTCGTCTCGGGAAGCGCAGTCGGCACTGCGCGCTACGTGGTCGACGGTCTGCGCGAAAAAGGGCACCCCGTGGGTCTGGTCAAGTTGAAGATGTTCCGCCCCTTTCCTCTCGGCCTTGTCAGGGGCGCCTTAGGGGGAAAGCGAAAGATAGCCGTAATCGAAAGGGACCTTTCTCCCGGCCAGTGTGGAATCTTCTACCAGGAGATCAAGTGGGCGCTCAACACGGGCAAGGGCGATCATGCAATCATCTACGGCTTTGTAGCCGGTCTGGGGGGAGCCGACATTACGCCGGGCCTTATCGAGAAGGCGATCCTCTTTACCATGGTCAAGAAGCGGCCTCCGGGTGAGGTAATCTGGCTCGGGCTGCCAGCGTCCAAAGGTGACGGACATGCGTCTATTGTATCCTGAGGAAGAATACGTGCTGTCGCCGCACGCGGCCTGCCCCGGCTGCTCCATACCCCTGGCATGGAGGTATTTCCTCAAGGCTGTGGGCCATGAAATCGTCCTGGTGACGCCCGTCGGCTGCTCCAGCGTGATCGCGAGCCTGCCGAACCGAAGGCTTAGGCACGGCGACGTGCCTATAAAATTGCTGAGCATACCCTTCGGCTCGACCGCAACGTTTGCCGGAGGCGTAAAGAGCGGACTCGTATCGAAAGGGGACGGGACAACGCAGGTAGTGGCATGGGGAGGTGACGGGGCAACCTTCGACATCGGTTTTCAGGCCATCTCTGCTTCTGCCGAGAGAAATGAGGATATTATTTATGTCTGCGCCGACAACGAGGCGTACATGAACACCGGACACCAGAGAAGCTCCGCCACTCCGCCGAATGCCGTTACCTCGACGAATCCGTATCCGGGGGGAAAATCGGAGAAGAAGAAAGATATCGACCTCGTTCTTGCCGCTCACAACATCCCCTATCTCTGTACGGCCACGGTTGCCTACCCCGACGATTTCATGAGGAAGGCCAGAAAGGCTAAGGAGATCAAGGGCTTCAGGTTTATTCATGTTCTTTGCCCCTGCACTACGGGGTGGCGGATCCCCGCCCATGCAACGATCGAGATATCCCGGCTGGCGGTTGAGACGGGTGTTTTTCCTCTTCTGGAAATCGAGAACGGCGTCGATGTAACCATCAATCAGGGGCCGACGGGCGTGCCGGTCGGGGAGTATCTGCGTGCCCAGGGGCGCTACGGCTCCCTCACGGACCGGGAGATACGGGAGTACCAGACGGAGACGGACAACAGGTGGGGTAGGCTGAAATGGCTTGCGGCGTACCCCGCTAGGCGCGTCAAAGGGGGGAAGGGTGAAAAGAAAAGGGGGGCCAGGATCTTCTGAGGACAGGTGGGTCCCCACGGTCTGCGGACGCTGCTACGGCAACTGCAACATCCGCGTCAGGGTAGTTAACGGCGTAGCGGTAAAGATCGAGGGGAATCCCGACACCCCGATGGGATCAAGGGGCGGCGTCTGTGCGAAGGGCCTTTCCGGACTCCAGGTCCTCTATGACCCCAATCGCCTCGACGTGCCCCTTAGGCGCACGAATCCGGAAAAAGGGCTGCACGCAGATCCCAAATGGAAGAGGATCACCTGGGACGAGGCTCTGGACGAGATTGCGCCCCGGCTTAAAAAGATCCTGGACGAAGACCCTAGGAAGCTTCTCATCCAGTCGACCACCGTACGGCCGAGCCACATGACCACGAATATCTTCCCTCTGCGAAAGCTCCTCGGACAGCCGAGCTACTATCTCGGCGGAGGCGGCCTCCACTGCGGGAACGGGGCACATCCCGTTGCCGGCAGCGTCCACGGCTCATGGTCGATAGTGCCTGACTTCAGGTACTGCAACTACGGCATCTACTTCGGCGCGAACAAGGGCAGCGGCTCCGGCCACTCCGCGATGATGACCACCAGGCTCGCGGCCGAGGCACGCTCCAGGGGCATGAAGTTCGTGGTGTTCGACCCCATGTGCAACCAGGCGGGCGGCAAGGCGACCGAATGGCTGCCCATCATTCCTGGAACGGACGGGGCCGTTGCCCTGGCGATAGCCAACGTCATCGTCAACGAGCTCGGCACATTCGACGAGGTATTCCTGAAAACCAAGACGAACGCGCCTTACCTGGTCGGGGACGATATGAGGTACGTCCGGGATAAGGCAACGGGGAAGCCCCTCGTGTGGGAGGTCTCCGAAGCCAGAGCGGTGCCGTACGATCACAGGCGCATCGAGACGTACAAGGCGGCGTGCGAGACCGACTACGCCTTGGAAGGGCGCTACGATGTGGAGGGCGTGACTGCCGTTCCTGCCTTCAGCCATATGCGGGAGCACCTGAAGCACTACACGGTCGAGATGGCGTCGGCCGTCAGCTCGGTGCCCTCTCAAACGATCCGCCGCATCGCGACGGAATTCGCCGAAGCCGCGAGGATCGGCAGCACGATTGTCGTAGGCGGTGTTACGCTTCCCTTCAGGCCGGCCTCGGCGGTCCTTTTCAGGGGCGGTGAGGGCCACGAGAACTCCTATCACACCTGCTACGCCGTGGCGCTCCTCAACCTCCTGATCGGCTGCGCGGACGTGCCCGGCGGCACCCTTGGCTGGCCCGCGCGATGCTTCGGAGTTCCCGGCACGGGTAAGCTCGCCTCGTCGCCGTACGCAGGCACGGACGGCTTCCTCACTGTCGATCGTTTCGGCTCGTCGAGCGGCGCTATGCGCAGAAAAGGACCATGGCCGCCGAGGATGCCGGAGCACAGGGGGGAGCCCTCCCTGACCGACATCTTCTCCCTGACCCACATGACCTTTGTCTTTGCATCGAGCGATCAGGAGGATATGTGGAAGAAGACAGGGTGGTCCGGCCGGATAGAAATGCTGATCTCCTGGGGGACGAACAGCATTATGAGCGTCGCCAATCAGGAGATATTGGCCGAGACCCTCAACAAGATACCATTCGTCGTTGTTTCCGAGCTCTATTCCACGGAGCTCGCGGAAGGCTTCGCCGATATACTGCTGCCCGATACGTGCTACCTGGAGATGGGGACGTGGGCTGAAGGCACGGGCATCAACTTCAACTATCCTTTCGGGACCGAGGAGTGGCACTTCCAGGTCACACAGCCTGTGGTGGCGCCCCGGGGCGAGCGCAGGGAGTTCTTCGGCGTGGTCATGCCCGAGCTTCTAGGCAGGATCGGCAAAAGGGCCGACTTAAACCGGCTTTTGAACGAGGTCTACGAGATAGACAAGGACCTGATGATCGAGCCCGATGCGAAGCCGGAGCCGGAGGAGATCACGGACCGGGTCCTCAAATCGGTATTCGGCCGGGATAAGGGCTGGGACTGGTTTAAAAAGCACGGCTACCTCAACTGGCCGAAGAAGATCGAAGAGGCATACTGGAGATACTTCGTCGATTGCAGGGTCCCCGTCTATCTGGAGTACCTCGTAGACATGGGGAAGGCGATTCGAGCGATAGCCGAAAAGACTGCGATCCCTATCCGTGCCGACCACTACACGCCGCTCGTCTCCTGGTTTCCCTGCTCGATTCACGCACCCGGGGACGAAGAGCACGACCTCTATTGTTTCTCATATCGTGATGTGGTGCACACCGGCTCGCATACCATGGAACAACCCTGGCTCGACGAAGTGAGCCACATGAACCCGTACACTTACAACATCGCCATGCACGCAAGGACTGCGGAAAGAAAGGGGCTGCAAGACGGCGACCGGGTGGCCCTGGAGTCGGCCGCAGGCCGGAGGGTAGAGGGGACGCTCAAGCTTTTGGAGGGAATACAGGAGCAGACGGTCAGCATTGCTGCCTGCAGCGGTCACTGGGCGGCCGGTATGCCCATCGCCAGGGGCAAGGGCACGAATTTCGATGCCCTTCTGGAGAACGACCTAAATCACGTCGACCATCTCTGCCTGAATCTTGAGACGGCCGTCAGGGTGAAGATTAACAGGATAGAATAAAGGGGAGGGGAACAGGTATGGCCCGGTGGGGGATGGTGATCGACCTGCAGCGGTGCATCGGCTGCTACGCCTGCGTGGTTGCCTGCAAGCAGGAGCACTTTCTGCCCCCGGGGATATTCTGGGGAAGGATAGTAACCGGCGAGACCGGCATATACCCTACGGTGACGAAGATCATGTACCCGGTCCTCTGCAACCACTGTGAAGATGCGATATGCGTGAAGGTCTGCCCGACCGGGGCCACGGTGCGGAGAGCGGATGGGATCGTGGCGATCAATTACGACGAGTGCGCCGGATGCAGATACTGCGTGGTGGCTTGCCCTTACCAGCAGAGGAGCTACCTCGGTGACGGCGGCAGGGAGTATTTTCCCGGCCAGGGCCTCACCGACCTGGAAAAGATAGGCAAGGAGCTCTATCCCCTCCAGAAGCGAACGGCCGTCAAATGCACGTTTTGTCTTGAGAGGATCGACGAAGGTCTCCGGAAGGGGCTGCGGCCTGGGACGGACCGGGAGGCGAGCCCCGCTTGCGTAATCACCTGTCCCGCCAAGGCGAGATATTTTGGCGACCTCGATGACCCGGCGAGCGAGGTGTCCCGTCTCATAAAAGAGAAAAGGGCAGCCCAGTTCCATCCCGAATTCGGCACCAGGCCTTCTGTATATTACATTGCGCGGTGAGGAGGTAGCCGTTTGAGACAGTATGAATGGATGATCAAACACACACCGCAAACCGAATGGATAGAAGGCCCGGGCATCCTCTTCTGGATGGCCTTCTTTTTTATAGAGCTGGGTGCGGGGATATGCCTCGTTTCATCGCTCTTCCATCATCGAACGGGAGAGATTGTCGGCTGGCTCACGTGCGCAGTCCTCGGGGGAGGCTTCCATCTTATCTACCTGGGTCATCCTTTCAGGTTCTATCGTATGCTGATGAGGCCCCAGACGTCATGGGTATCCCGGGGCCTGATCTTTGTCTCCGCCTTTCTTGCGTTCGAGGCCCTTCGCCTCGTTACGGGAAGCTCCAACCCTGGCCTCCTTGCGGTGACCGGCGCCATGGCCTTTCTGACGATCATTTACGGCGGCTTCGCTATGAACTATGTCAACGGCATTCCCCTTTGGAATTCGGCCCTCCTCCCGGTGCTGTTCACGTTGGCCGGACTTTGGGGAGGTGCTGAGGTGAGCATGGGGCTGCTCCTTCTTACCGGCGCCGAGAGTGCGGACCTTGAGAGGGTCGTCCGGGTGCTCCTCGTCGGCTTTCTTCTAATTTTTCCCGTCTACCTTATAAGCGCCCGGTACGGCCTGACGGCGGGGCGCGCGGCAGTAAACGAGATGATAAGAGGAAAATCGTGGCCCCTCTTCTGGATAGGCGTAGTGCTGATAGGCATGACCTTTCCCCTGGTTTTCACTTTAGGCGCCGCATTTGCGGGCCCTGCTTCGTTCCCTGCCGCGGCTTTGTATGTCTCGATCCTGTTCGGTCTTCTCGGCGATCTCGTCCTGCGATATCTTCTGCTCAAGAACGGTTATTACAGCCCTCTGGTGCAGGGGAGGCTTACGGTGGGTAAATGAGGCTGCGGCAAGAAGAGATCAGACCTATATGGAGGGTAACATGAAGAAAAGAAGAGTCGCTTGCATCATCGCGATCCTCGGCATTGTCGTGCTTGCCGCTTCCACCTACACGAATGCAGCGCCCGAGCAAAAAGAGATAAAATTCTTTTCCGGCAGCCCCGCCGGCGGAGGGGTCTGGTATCTCATATCGGTGGGCATTACCCAAATATTTCAGAGATCGATACCGGGTCTTGCCGCCTCTCTGGTCCCAGGCGGCGCCGGCGGCGGCCCCATGGTCGTAGGGTCCGGCAAAGCCGATGCGGGCCTTGTCAATCTCGGTCCTCTCCTCGACGCCCAGGAAGGCCTGCCCCCCTTCCGCCAGTCTTACAACAACCTGAGGCTCATCGGCAGCCTTTACGACCACGTCTTTCAGATCATCGTGCTGAAAGACTCGGGCATCAAAAGCATCCGCGATTTGAAGGGCAAGATCGTATCGCCGGGAGTCAAGGGACAATGGACCGAGTTCTGGTTCAAGAAGCTCTTCAAGATATACGGCTTCGATCCCGAGAAAGACATCAAGATCGTCTCTCTCGGCTTCGGCGATACCGTGGAGTCGATGAAGGACAACCGGGTGGACTGCCTGGCTACTGCCGGCCCCTTGATGATGGCCGCCATGGAAGACCTCGCTTCATCGAGGGAGATCAGATATCTGCCCATAGACCAGAAAGAGCTGAAGAAGCTCTGTGAGACCGTGAACGGATTCCGTCCGGGTCTGGTCCCCGGCAACACCCTCGTTCAATCGAAGAGCAGCTTCCCCGACTTGCAGACGGCGCTCATGCCCCTGTCGGTCATGGTCAGAGCGGACGTTCCCGAAGATCTCGTTTACAAAATGACGAAGGCCCTGGCGGAGCACATACAGGATCTTGGGCAGCTTACGCCCCCTATGCGCGGCTTTGCTGCTAAGAGCCTTGCCCGCGACATAAGCCCCAAGGCCAAGTTCCACCCGGGAGCGGAAAGATATTTCAAGGAGAGAGGATGGCGGTAGGATGGATAAGCTGCGCCGTTACGCATTTGCCTGTGTAGCAATCGGCTTTTCGGTCTTCCAGCTGTATATGGCGACCCTCGGCCAGCTGGATCCCTTTCTCTTCCGCATCATTCATCTCTATTTCGCCCTGGTTCTGACGTTTATTGCCCTCAAAAAGAAGCAGGTTGAGTCCCGCAGGGAGAGGATAACGAACTACTTGCTTTTGCTCTGCACCGCCGGCACCGGGCTCTATCTCGTCCTGATGTGGAGCACTCTGGTTGCGAGGTTCCCTCTCATAGAGCCCCTGCCCGGTGGCGGTATGATCTTCGGCATGCTCTTTTTCGTGGTCCTCCTTGTGGCCCTTTCCAGACACGCCGGCCTGGAGCTCGTCTACGTCGTGGCCGTAATCATACTCTATGTATTGTTCGGCAACTGGCTGCCCGGCATTTTTCATCACTCGGGATACAGTATTGCCAATATTATCGACGTGGGTTATTTGAGCACGGAGGGCACCTTCGGTGAGACGCTCGGGTTATCGGCAAACTACCTGTTCCTCTTCATCCTCTTCGGCGCTTTTCTCCTGAGGACGGGTGCGGGCGAATTGATCATCGCGTGCGGAAGGTCGGTGGCAGGCCATCTGACCGGGGGCGCCGGAAAGATTGCGACTATCGCATGTGCAGGCATCGGCAGCATCTCCGGCTCGGCCGTAGCCGGCGTGGCGACGGTCGGGAGCATCACGATCCCCCTTATGAGGAGCAACGGTTATCCGGCCTATCTGGCCGGGGCGGTGATAGCGGCGGCGGCATCGGGGGACATTATCATACCTCCGGTCATGGGCGCCATTGCTTTCCTTATGGCCCAGTACCTCGGGATGCCCTACGGTAAGATCATCGGCTACGCCATCGTGCCCGCGCTCATGTATTTCTTCTCGATATTCTGCGCGGTTCATTTCGATGCAAAAAAAAGAGGCTTTCCCCGGATTCCCCGCAAGGAGCTTCCCTCTGCGCTTCCCGTGATCAAGCAAAAATGGCATCTTTCCATACCGGTCCTGGTCCTCGTATACCTGCTCGTCAAGCAGCATTCGCTCAGCTTCTCCGTCTTGATCCCGCTGTACGTGCTCATGGGGATGATGCTGGTCTTCTCCAGGGCGGGGTTAAAGTCGAGGGGCCGGGACCTACTTGAGACGCTCCGGGACGGCGCGAGGAACGCCCTTCTTGTGGTTGTGTCGCTGGCTGTCGCCAACCTCATCGAAGGGCTGATAAGCATAACGGGCCTTTCCCTGAAGATCAGCACGGTACTCGTCAGGGTATCGCCAAACGTCTACGTTCTTTTAGCCCTGGCAGCGGCGACGCTCTTTGTCCTCGGCCTGGCTCTTCCGTCTTTCGTCATCTACATCACGTCGGTGCCGATTCTGGCCCCGCCCATGATACAATTCGGGCTCGACCCCGTGGCAGTCCACTTCTTCCTTGTTTACTGGGCGTTGCTTTCCATGGTTACCCCGCCGACCGGCGTCTCTTTCTATGCCGCCGCCGGGGTGGCAGAGGCCCCCGTGATGAAAGTCGGATGGGCCGCCACGCGCATCTGCGCGCCTGTCTATCTTCTGACATTCTTCCTCGTGCTTCATCCTGCCATCCTGCTCAGGGGCTCAAACCTCTGGGAAACCCTTTATTTCTTGCTTGCGGCAGTTTTCGGCATCATTTGCATATCTTCGGCAAACTCCGGTTATTTGCTGCGTCTTATGGGCGTCCCCGAAAGGGTCCTTCTCATTGTCGCAGGGGTCTTCCTTATTTACGCCCAACCGTTTTCATTCGCCTTCGGCACATGCCTTCTTGCCGGCGTAATGGCCAAACAGCTTGCGACGAGCAGAAGGGCTGCAATCGCTCTGGGGTAAGGGCCTGCCCCTTGACGAAACCGATCGGGCGTGGGTCGCTTGTACGTGAGCACGCTGCGCCGAGAAAACGGCGCGAAGGACGCGTAACGTATTACCCCGCGATTAGCTTTTCTATGTATCGCGGGGCAAAGATCCCGGCCCCTTAGAAATGCCCGGCCCCCGTAGAAATCCACCCCCCGCTGTGATAGAATACGTCTCATGATAGGGGATTTACTCAAAAAGATCGTCGGCACGAAGAACGAACGCGAGCTCAAGCGCATAGGCCCCGTGGTCGAGGAGATCAACGCCTTCGAAGAGAGGATGCGCTCCCTCTCCGACGAGGAGCTTAAAGGCATCACGCCCGCCCTCAGGCAGCGGCTCGCCGACGGCGAGCAGCTCGACGCGCTCCTTCCCGAGGCATTCGCGGTGGTACGGGAAGCGGCGCGCAGGGCCATCAACATGCGCCATTTCGACGTCCAGCTCATCGGCGGCGTAGTCCTCCACGAGGGCAAGATTGCAGAGATGGCGACCGGCGAGGGCAAGACCCTTGTGGCGACCCTTCCCGTCTACCTGAATGCGCTTTCCGGAGAGGGCGTCCATGTGGTAACTGTGAACGACTACCTGGCAAAGCGCGACGCGGAGTGGATGGGTCCCATCTACGCCTTCCTAGGCATCTCAGTGGGCGTCGTCGTCCACGGCCTCGAGGACGATGAGCGCAAGGAGATGTACGCCTGCGACGTCACTTACGGCACGAACAACGAGTTCGGCTTCGACTACCTGCGCGACAACATGAAATATTCGACGGACGAGTTCGTCCAGCGGGGGTTCAACTACGCGATAGTCGATGAGGTTGACAGCATACTGATCGACGAGGCGAGGACGCCGCTCATCATTTCGGGTCCCGCCGAAGAATCGACCGACAAGTACTACAAGATCAACAGGCTCATCTACCAGCTCAAGAAAGAGGCGGACTTTAAGATCGACGAGAAGGCAAAGAGCGCCTATCTGACGGAAGAGGGCGTGGCCAAGATCGAAAAGATCCTGAAGGTCGATAACCTGTACGACCCGAAGTACGTCGAGTTCCTCCACCACATCAACCAGGCCCTGAAGGCGCACCAGCTCTTCGCGAGGGACGTGGACTACATCGTGAAGGACGGCGAGGTCATCATCGTCGATGAGTTCACGGGCAGGCTCATGCCGGGCAGGCGGTTCAGCGACGGCCTCCACCAGGCGCTGGAAGCCAAGGAGAACGTCAAGATCGAGCGCGAGAACCAGACGCTCGCTACCGTGACCTTCCAGAACTATTTCCGCATGTACAAGAAGCTCGCCGGCATGACGGGCACGGCCGACACGGAGGCGATGGAGTTCAGGAAGATTTACAACCTGGACGTGGTCGTCATCCCCACGAACAGGCACCTCATCAGGACAAACTATCCCGATGTGGTCTACAGGACGGAGAAGGAGAAGTTCAAGGCCGTGGTGGGCGAGATCGAAGATCTGTATAAGAAGGGGAAGCCCGTCCTCGTCGGGACCCTCTCCATCGACAAGTCGGAGAGGCTCTCAGAGATGCTCAAGCGGAAAGGGATACCCCACCACGTGCTGAACGCCAAGATACACGAGCGGGAGGCGGAGATCGTGGCCCAGGCGGGCCGCTACAAGGCCGTCACGATCTCGACGAACATGGCCGGGAGGGGCACCGACATACTCCTGGGCGGAAACCCCAATTTCCTGGCGCGCGTGCTGGCGAAGGGCAAGGACGACGAGGCGTCCCGCCAGGCCGCGCTCGATGAGGCAAAGGTCACCTGCGAGAAGGAAAAGGAGCAGGTCATCGCAGAGGGCGGGCTGCACATCCTCGGCACGGAACGGCACGAGTCGCGGAGGATCGACAACCAGCTCCGGGGCCGCTCCGGGCAGGCAGGGGGACCCCGGCTCGTCGCGCTTCTACGTCTCCCTCGAAGACGAGATCATGCGCATCTTCGGCTCCGACCGCATCTCTCCGCTCTTCGGCAAGCTGGGGATGGAAGAGGACATGCCCATAGAGCACCGCCTCATCACGAAGGCCATCGAGAACGCCCAGACCAGGGTGGAGGCGCACAACTTCGACATCAGGAAATACCTCCTCGAATACGACAACGTGATGAACAAGCAGCGCGAGACCGTCTACGGGCTGCGCAAGGAGATGATAAACGACGGCGACATGCGGGAGCGCACAGTCGAGCTGGTCGATGAGATCATCGAGGGCCTGGTGGACGAGTACGCGCCCGAAAAGGTCTACCCCGAGGAATGGGACATCGAGTCCCTCAAGAACCGCATCTATGAGACCTTTTTCTTCCACATCGACCTTGGGGAGATAGACTTCAAGTCGATCACGAAGGCCGGGCTCCTCGACAGGGTGAGGACCGGCGTCATGGCCGCATACGAGGCGAAGGAAAAGGAGTTCGGAGAGACGCTCCGCAACATCGAGCGCTACATCGCCTTAAGCTCCCTCGACGCCCACTGGAAGGAGCACCTCCTTTCGCTCGACCACCTGCGGGAGGGCATCGGCCTGCGCGGTTACGGACAGAAGGACCCGTTGAGGGAGTACCAGAGGGAGAGCTTCGACCTTTTCCTCGAAATGCTGGACAGGGTCAACACGGACACGGTGCAGAAGCTCTTCGCCATCCAGCCGGCCAGGCACGAAGAAGAGATGAAAATGGAAGGGCCGGTAATCTTCTTCAACAGGGGCGAAGATGAGACGCCCTCGCAGTCGTGGCGCAAGATAGGCAGGAACGACCCCTGCCCGTGCGGGAGCGGCAAGAAATACAAGCGGTGCTGCGGCAAGGGATAGACATGGTAAAGGGCGTACAATTCTCAGCCGCCGCGTCGGGGATCAAGGCCGGGGCCGGCGAGCTCGACCTGGGCCTCGTCTTTTTCAGCGAGCCGCGCCGGTTGCCGCCCTCTATACCCGCAACGAGGTCAAGGCGGCCCACATCCTTTACAATATGCGCAGGGCCTCGGGCAGGGTCCGCGCGCTCCTCGCGAACAGCGGGTGCGCCAACGCGTGCACCGGACGTGAAGGTGTCGAGGACCTCGCCTTCATAGCAGGCCGCCTGGCCGGTCTGCTCGGCATAAGGCAGGAAGAGATACTATTTGCCTCGACGGGCGTAATAGGCAAGCGGCTTCCGGTCGAGACGATAACGGCCGCCCTGCCCGGACTTGTCGCCGGCCTTGGCGAAAAGAACCTCGATGCCTTCGCCCGCGCCATCATGACGACCGATACGTATCCTAAGACCGTCGAGGAGGCCCTGCCGGGCGGTGCGCACCGCGTGGCCGGCGTGGCGAAGGGCGCGGGCATGATGAACCCCCTCTTTGCAACGATGCTCGCCTTCATCTTCACCGATTACCCCCTCGACAGGATGCAGCTCAAGCGGATGCTCCCTGCCCTCGGCAGGCAGAGCTTCGAGCGTATAAGCGTAGACGGCGATACGAGCACGAACGATACGGTCCTCCTCTTCTCGACGGGCGGCGGAACGGTGGCCGGAAGCGGCGGCTCAGGCGCAGACGGAAGCGGCGACACGTCCCCCGTCAAGACCGCCATCGGCCGCGTTATGAAGGCCCTCGCGCTCCTTATCGTCAAGGACGGGGAAGGCGCCTCGAAGGTCGTCCACCTGACCGTGAAAGGGGCGGTCAGCACGTTCATAGCAGAGCGGATAGCCAGAAGGATTGCCGCCTCGCCCCTCGTGAAGACGGCCTTCTTCGGGTGCGACCCGAACTGGGGCCGGATCATCGCCGCCGCCGGCGACGCGGGCGTGCCGATCAGACCGGAAAAGGTCGAGATCGCGATCCAGGGGGAGACGCTCGCGCGGAACGGCGTAGAGCAGCCTTTTTCCGAAGAAGGGATGAAGAGGCTGATGGGCAGCCGGGAGATCGAGCTTGTCGTCAACCTCCACGACGGCAGGGCCGCATACGACTTATACACGTGCGACCTGACGTACGACTACGTCAGGATAAACGCTTCCTACCGCTCGTAGCGCACCCGCTGGCGCACCGCCTCATAGGCGCACGCGGCAAAGGCGGACGCCACGTTCAGTGACGGAAAAGCCCGCACCGTCGGTATCTTCAAAAGCATGTCGCACCGCTCGCGGGTGAGCCGCCGAAGGCCCTCCTCGCCGCCGAGGACGAGGCACAAAGGGACCGTCAGGTCCGCATCGCACAACGCTTTTTCAGCCCTCTCGTCGAGGCCGAAGCAGAAAACATTCCTTTTCTTCAGCTCTTCGATGTGGCGCGCCATGTTCGCCACGCGGCTTATCCTGACGCGCTCCGTCCCTCCCCTGGATACGTTGACGACCGTGTCCGTGACGCCGCACGCCTTGTCGCGGGGGATGAAGACGGCGTCGAGGCCGAAGCAAGCGGCCGTCCTTACGGCGTTGCCGAGGTTTTGGGGGTCGTATACCCCGTCGAAGGCAGCGAAGAAGGGCCTTTCGAGCGAGGCAAGCCGCGCGAGCACGTCGTCTGCGTCGGCGTAGGCAAACTCCTCGACCTCAAGGCAGACATGCGACCTTATCCCTTTGAACCGCCTCTCTATCTGCTCCGCAGGGACAACCCGCACGGAGACCCCTGCCCTTCTCGCCTCATCGATGATCGCTGCGGACGCCCGCTCGCGGCCCGCCTCGACCCAGAGCCTCGCTGCGCTCTCCGGGTGGGCGCGCAGGCGCTCGATAATGCTATCCCTGTTTGCCAGCCAGGGCATCGGCTATCTGCTCCTCCACGAGGGCAAGGGTCGCGAGGGGGTCTTTCGCGCCGAGCACAGTCCGCCCGAGAACGAGGTAGGTCGCCCCTTTTCGGATGGCATCGGCCGGCCCGGCGGTCCTTTTCTGGTCGTCCTTCGCCTCCGTGATCCTGACGCCCGGCGTGACGATGACGAACTCGCCACCGCACGACTCACGTATCAGGTCGATCTCCTGTCCGGACGCAACGACGCCGTCAAGGCCCGCCTCCTTCGTAAGCACTGCGAGGCGCCTGGTAAGCTCCTTCGGCGTCATCCCTATGCCCATCCTTGCAAGCTCCGCGTCGTCGATGCTCGTGAGCACGGTGACGGCGATGATCGTCGGCCGGGCCAGCCCTTCCTTCGCTGCCGCCTCATCGACCGCTTCCCTGGCCGCCGCCATCATGGTGAAGCCGCCGGAGGCGTGGACGTTGAACATATCGACGCCGAGTCTCGCAGCTTCTACACCGGCTTTCGACACCGTGTTCGGTATGTCGTGGTACTTCAGATCGAGGAAGACCTTAGCGCCCAGGTCTTTCAGGAAGCTGACGACCTTCGGGCCGCACCGCGTGAAAAGCTGCTTGCCCACCTTGAACATCCCCACGCGCCCGACGAACCGCCCGGCCAAGGCGGCCGCCTCGTCGAAGCTTTCGACATCGAGGGCGAGGATCATCCTTTCCTTGGCGTCCATATCTCTCCACCTCGGGCTTGGTCTCGGTCTTTAGTACCCTCATCTGTTTTACTTCTTTTTAGGCGCTATGTAAAGAAACCACCCCTCCCACGCCTAAAGGCAGGGGCAACGGGAAGCCCCCTTGCAAGGAAGGGAGCGTTTCCCCTTCCCCCCTATTGGCATTCGCCCCCGGATGGTGTAATTTCTTGGGGCAAAACAGGAGACAAAAATGGCAACGGCGTTCGGAAAAGACCTGACCGAGGGCAGCATACCGAGGCACCTGCTGCTCTTCTCCATACCCATGCTGGCCGGCAACGCCATGCAGATCGGCTACAGCCTGATAAATACGATATGGGTCGGCCACCTCGTCGGGGAAAATGCCGTGGGGGCCGTAGGTGTCAGCCTGCCCGTCCTCTACGTGCTTTTCGGCATTGCCATGGGCATGTCGTTGGCGACCACGATAGTCATTTCACAGTATTACGGGGCGAAGGACTACGCCGGTGTGGAAAGGGCGGTTGGATGTGCCTTTTCCCTGGGCCTGATCATTGCGTCGCTGCTGACGATTGCCGGGCTGCTTTCGAGCGACCACCTCCTGCGGCTCATGGCGACGCCGCCGGAGAACTTCGCGATGGCTTCGAGCTACCTCAGAATAACCCTGGCCGGGTTTATTCTGTTTTATTTCGGGCTGCTCATAAATTTCATGCTCAGGGGCATCGGCGACACGATCACCCCCCTGGTTTTTATGTCCGTGGCGCTCGGTCTCAATGCCGTCCTCGACCCCTTTTTCATCGGTGGCTTCGGGCCGTTCCCCCGCCTGGGCCTCAACGGGGCCGCCTACGCGACGCTGGTCTCGCAGGCTGCGGCAATAGCGGTAAATATCGTTTACCTGAACCGGAAGAAACATTTCATAGCCTTCCACCCCCGTAAGCTTATCCTGGACAGGCACCTGACCCTGATTCTCTTCAGGATAGGCTTCCCGTCCATCGTGCAGCAGTCCCTCGTCTCCATGGGCAGCCTCTTCATATCGGCCTTCGTCAACGCCTTCGGGGCCCCGGCGACCAACGCATTCGGGGCCGTAGGCAGGGTGGATATGGTCGCCTTCATGCCTGCCCTGTCGATGAGCATGGCCGTTTCCGCCCTCACCGGCCAGAACATAGGTGCCCGAAAAACGGGGAGGGTGAAGGAGGTATTCCGGTGGGGCATACTGATGACCTCATCGATCACCATCGTCATATCGCTCGTCGTCGTCTTCTTTTCCAGAGTGATACTCATGATGTTCGGCCTCGGGGACGATCCGAAGGTCATGGAGATAGGAGTCGGCTACATGCGGATCGTCGGCGCCTCATACCTGTTCTTCGGTATCATGTTCATATCGAACGGGGTCATAAACGGAGCGGGCCACACGATGATCACGATGATGTTCACCCTGCTGTCGCAGTGGCTCGTCAGGGTGCCCGGCTCGTGGCTGCTATCCAAGACCAGCCTCGGGTTGTCCGGTATATGGATCGCCGTCGCGTTAAGCTTCGTGGCCACCATGACGATCAGCCTTCTGTACTATTTTTCAGGAAAGTGGAAGACGTCGGCCGTCATCAGGGCGCCGGCCATCCTCCCGCTCATCGAATGAGGCCGGCCGGGTGCGAAAACAGACCTCCCGGCCGCCGAAACCGGAGTGCGCCTGTTCCGCCGTCACTCGGAGCTTCCCTTTCTCATCCCCTTGTCGTACGATATAGTTACCGGCGCTTTCGTCCGCGCGCGGCCGAAGCTCGACGGCTGCCCGCATACGCCGGCCGGCAGGGGGGTGATACCATGAGGATAGGCTGCTTTCAACTGCACGAACCTGTTCCCGGAGTTCCATGATCCGTACGTCCTGGCCTGCCTGCGGCCCTGGATAGACGTCAACGGCGTCGGGACCCTGGTCCTGAACGAAATCGAGGCCCGCCTGGGCGCTATCGAGATGGGGGCGCTGTGGAGACCGGGCCGTTTCTACGACTTTACGCGATACCGGCCTGTTATCCATATCGAGGACGGCATCCGCGACTTCTCCATCCCCAATACGCCGGTCCACTATGCAAAAAGGGAAGGGCGCAGCGACATTGTCCTGCTCCGTCTCCTGGAGCCCCATGCCCACGCGGAGCTTTACGTCGATTCGATATTGAAGCTTTTTAAGACTTTCGGGGCGAAGAAATACGTGCTCCTCGGATCCATGCACGACATGGTGCCCCACACGAGGCCCCTGCTCGTCGGCGGATACGGTATGGGAAAAGAGGCGCGCAAGGACGTAAAGAAAGCGGGCGTATTACCCGTAACATACCAGGGCCCCTCGACCATCGTCAACCTCGTCCAGAAAAAGGCGGCGGAGGCAGGCATCGATACGGTCGTCTTCATCGTCTCCCTGCCCCAGTACGTAGCCCTGGAGGAAGACTACCTGGGGAAGGTCAGGCTCATGGAAGTGCTCAACCTGCTCTACGACATACCCGTTGACAGGGAAGATTTCGAAAGGGCCCTGGAGCAGCGCAGGCTGATCGGCCGGAAGGTGGACGATTCCCCGGCAATCAAGGGTCTCCTGCCGGAGCTTGAAAGGGCGTACGACCTGCGGGTCAAGGCGGCCGGGGTTGAAGGAGCGCCCCAGATGACCTCCGAGATGGAAGAGATATTCTGGAGCATATTGGGAAAAGATATAGGAAAAGCCTAACCAATCATCTGCCTGCCCAGGTCGAAGGCCCGCAGGTTGGTCTCCGCTTTGTCCGGCTGCATCTTCGAGGCGATCGCGTCGGTGAACGCCTCCCGGTCGAGGGGCAGCGCGCCCGTCGCGGCGAGCGCGCCGATCAGGATGATGTTCGCCAGGATCGCGGACCCCAGACCCGTCGCCGCATCGGTGGCCGACAGCACCCAGTGGCGGCGGCTGAACGCACCGAGCCAGGCTTCTATCTCGCCTGCGGAAGGGTATTCGTTGTCTCCACAGATGACGCCTATCGGGTGGACGGGCCTGCTGTTGGCGATGACCATGACATGGGGGTTGCCGTACTGGGCGAGGACCCGCAGCGTCTCGATGGGTTCGAGGCCGACTATCGCGTCGGCCCTGCCTTTCGGCATAAGGGGCGACCAGGGCCCGTCGCGCGATATGCGCAAGTGGCTCATTACCGAGCCGCCGCGCTGGGTGGCCCCGAAGGTCTCGCCTATCGTCACGTTCAAGCCCCGCCGCACGAGCATGTCGGCCACCACTTTGGACGCCAGGACGTTGCCCTGTCCACCTACCCCGGCGATGACGAGGTTGTAAGGGTCGTGCGCTAATTTATGCTCTTCCATCCCGGTCTGCCTCCTTTTTCCGGATTGCCCCTTTCGGGCAGACGGAGGCGCATACGCCGCAGCCGGCGCAGAGCACCGTATCCACCCGCGCCTTTCCGGCCTCCTTGTCCCAGATGAGCGCCGGGCAGCGGAAGGCCGTGCTGCAAAGGCGGTTGCAGCCGCACGATTCGCCGAGACAAAGCTGCACGTCCACCTCGACCTCGAACTGTTTCTTGCCTTTCTTCTCCGGGCTGAGGGCGCAGGCCTGGCGCAGCACGAGCACCTTCACGCCTGGGGGGGCCTCGATCGTGGAAAGGAGCTTCGCCTGGGTGTCCTTCAGGTCGAAGGGGTCGGCCGTCTACACCGGGGCGCCCAAGCCGCGGCAGACTTCCTCGATATCGATGGCGTGCACGGCCTGGCCGACGGCGTTGATGGCGCTTCCGGGGTGCGGTTGGAAGCCCGTCATGGCCGTGCCCCTGTTGTCCATGATTACGAAGATCGCGTTGGACCCGTTGTGGACCGCATTAACGAGGGCGGGCAGGGCCGCGTGGAAGAAGGTCGAGTCGCCGCAGACGGCCAGCACCGGCTGCTCCAGGCCGAAGGCCGCGAGCTTGCCGAAGCCGGAGGCAAGACCTGCGCCGGAGCCCATGGCGTGGACGGTCTTGACGATGTTGAGGCCCGCCTGCATGGTCCCCAGGGCGTAGCAGCCGATGTCTCCGCAGACGAAGCCCTCCCGGTCGTCCGAGGGCAAGCACCGTGTGCATGGACCAGTAAGAGGCGCGGTGCGGGACAGCCGGGGCAGAACGTCATCATCCGCGGCGGGACATGCTCAGCCACGAGTCCTAGCTGCTCCTGCCGTACTCGGCGTCGGCGGGGCGGACATCGATGCCTAAAAGACGGCCCAGGGCCTCCGTCACGAGGTCTGCGTTCATCTCGCCCACGGACGGCAGGCTGCCGTCGCGCTTACCGTGGAATTCGATCACTCCAAGCTCCGATGCGGCAACTCCGCAGCCAGAACCTTGACATTCTCCTCGATAAAGGGGAGCAGGTCTTCGACGACGAGCACGCGCCGGCACGTTTTGAGGTGCTTTTTCAGAAGGCCGGCGGGCAGGGGCCACGTGGTGCCGAGCTTCAAAAGGCCCACCCTCCCGGCAAGCCCCAGCAGGTGGACCGCCTCGCGGCAGTAAAGGTTGCACGCTGAGCTCGTCACTACGAGAAGCTCCGGCGCGACCGGGCCTGTATAGGTATTGAAAGGCGATGTCTCGAACAGTTCGGCGGCTTTTTTGAGCTTTCCCTGGTTGCGGCGGCGCAGGGCGACCGCCGTCGGCGGCTCGTTCGCCACCGGTCCTTCCATCTGGCCGAGCACAGGACCGCGGAAGCGGAAGGCCGCCTGGGGCGCCGATACCGGGGGAAGCTCGCCCAGGGTAACGCTGCCGCTCGCGTGGGACATGCGCGTCACGCTCCTGACCATAACGACGGTCCTCAGCTCTTCCGAGAGGTCGAAGGCCCACCGCGTTATCGTCCGGGCCTCTTCGAGGTCGCCCGGCTCCAGCATGGGCAGCTCCATCATGCGGGCGTACTGGCGTGAATCGACCTCGTTCGTGCTGGAGAGCGCGCCGGGGTCTTCGCAGGAGACGAGGACTAACGGTCCGCGGGTGCCGTACTGGGCGAGGGGCAGCAGGAAGTCGGCGGCTACGTTCATCCCCACCTGCTTCATGACGCAAAGCGAGCGAAGCCCGCTGTAGCTGGCCGCAGCGGCCACTTCCAGGGCCACCTTCTCGTTGACGGACCACTCGACGTACAGCCCGCGCTCGGAGGCAGCTTCCGCCAGGCGCTCCGGTATCTCGGACGAGGGCGTGCCGGGATAGGACGTGACCACGTTGACGCCGGCCTCCAAGGCCCCCCGTGCGATGGCTTCGTTGCCCTGGAGCAGGCGGACCTCTCCGGCCCTGCCTTCCGTTATGATGCTAGACATGGCTTCCTCCCCCGCCCGCCGACAGGATGGCTTCGAGCACCTCCGGCCTGACCCTCAGAACGGCCCTCGCGCCCTCGCCCGCCGTATTCACAAGCCCCCTTTCGTTGAGCGCCTTGAAGGCCCTGCGCTTCTTCGACGCGGCAGCCTCCGCGAGGTGCCCCAGGCCTGCGGCAGGCATGGCCTCGACTATCAACATGCCGGACGCCACGGCGTGCTCGACGAGGCTGCGCCCGCTGGCAGTCCGCACAAGGAGCGTGTTCCAGCCGGGTGCCCCCTCGTGCATGCCTACCGAGATATCGGCCCATTCCGAGGTCATGTCCGGGCAGAGTCCGCAGGTGTCGGGCACGAACGGCCTTATCTCGTCAAGGGGTATCTCCATCACCTCGCCGCCCAGATCGACGCGCAGGACGTTGGCAGGCGGGGGCGGGATGTCCATGCCCTTGACGCGCGCCAAATCGACCCTGCCCGCGAGGTACGCGAGGAACGCCCGCTGGTCGAGGGACCAGTTGCAGAAGAGGCCGATCACGAGGGAGACGGGGTCTACGAAGTCCGGCCGGGCCAAGGGGTTCGTCCGCATCTTGGCCAGTGCCGTGACCTGGCAGGGCGTGCCAACGAAGCCCAGGCTGCGCTGCCCGGCGGCCGCAGCCCTGTTCAGGGCGGCGAGCGTAGGGGCGGACGAGAACTTGGAGGAGGCGCAGGCGACGATTTCGGCGGCGCTCGTTGCAAGGGCAGGCAGGGGGCCGTTTTCGCCATTCCCCGTGAGCACGGCTGCCTCTATAAGCCCCTCTTTCAAGGCAGTTACGAGGAGCGCGGAGACTGCGCCGCCCCCCTGGTATGCGCCCGCCGCCATCGCCTTGCCTGCCTTCGCTGCATGGGCTGTCTCATAGGGGCCGATGGGGTCGCCCCGGTAGGATGCGCCCCGGTGCGCGAGGGCCAGCTCGTCTAAGTCCACCTCGGCCTTCGGGCACGCCGCATAACAGCGCCCCTGCGCAAGGTTGCAGGAGAAGAGCCGGACGGTGCGGCCACGGTGGTTGCGGAAATACGGACAAAGATCGACGCAGGCCCCGCAGCCGATGCAAAGGCCGCCGCCCTGGACATCGCCGGCCAGCTCGCCGGCCCCGAAAACTTTCATAAAAACCTCTCCTCTCGGCCCATCGTGACTTTCATGCAGACCCGTCCCGGCGTCAGGCGGACCGCAAAAGGCTCATCCGAGGACGACCGTCTGTATCGCTGCATCCGGCAGCACGTGGACGTCTACCGCCCTGCCCCTGTACTCGTCTTCCAGCACCCTGACGATCTCGCGCACGTCGCTGAACCAGAAAAGGTCTTCGTCCCGGCCGAAACAGTAGCTGTTCGCCAGGTCCTTGTACCGGGAATACAGGAATATCCTGCGCGTCTTCGGGCTTTTTCGCCTCGGGCCGCCTGCGAGCCTGCCCCAGCTCTCATTGCCGAACCTGCCGTAAACATAGTGTACCACCTGCCCCGTGTCAGTGTCGCAGAGGCAGACGATATCGCCGCCGCCGTCTTTCAGCAGCCGCTCGGCTTGCGCAATGCCGATGGCCGCCTCGTTGCCCTTCGCGTGGATGTTCGCGAAGACGATGTCGGCCTGGTGCGGGACCTGCGTCGCGTAGTGGCCGGGCGCCCTCGCAAGCATATAATCGTAAAGGGCGTCCGGGTGGCCTGCGAATATGTCCGTCCCTTCGGCGTCCGAGTTTACCAGGAGATCGATCTTTACATGGAGTCCCGCCATCCTGCCGAACTCCCTCACGTCGTCGAGAAGGGTGTTCCCCTCGGCGCAGCCGAGGTCGAACTTCATGGTCTCCCAGGTAATCATGCCGTGGTGGTGGGCGATGGCGTCGATATGGGAGACGCCGGGCATGATGATCTTGCAGCCGCCGCTGTAACCGCAGAAGACATGGGGGACGAAGGCGCCTATGCCGATCCGTAAGTCGCACGCGTGGTACTCGCGGTTGACGAGGACCGGCGTGCCGAGGGCCGTCTTGCCTAAGTCCTCGTATGGCCCGTGACAGTTGTGGTTGTATGCGGGGATGCGCTCGATCGCCTCGGCCCCAAGTTTTTTTCGGAACGCGGCGTTGTCGAGAGGGCCGTGGGCGCCGAGGGCGCACAGGAAGCGGACCCGGCCGTCCGCGATCCCGCATCGCTCGAACAGGCGGAGCAGGGAAGGGATGACCCGGTACGTCCGCGTGGGCCGCGAGATGTCGTCGAAAAGCACGCAGACCTCTTTGTGTCCTGAAACGAGAGGCGCAAGGCGGGAGATGCAGGCGTCGTAATCGGCCTCTTCGAGGGGCCTCTTGTTGTCGCCGTTCATGCGGAGCACCTGCACGTTCCAGTGGTCGGGGAGCGCGAGCTCTACGGCCCCGCCGCCTTCCCAGAGATGGTGGTTCAAAATAATCGGCTTACCCACGGAGCTGTTCATTTCTCCTTGAACTGCGGCTTTCTTTTTTCGAGGAATGCCTTCAGGGCCTCCAGGTGGTCCTCCCGCATGGCGCATGTGCCTATCGCGAGGGTCTCGAACTGCAACTGGCTCGCAAAGTCCGCGTCCATGCCCTGATAGAGCGCCCTCTTGGCAAGCTGCATGGGCAGGAAGGGCAGCTCCGCCATTTTTTTTGCCATCTTGAGCGTAAATGTCTCAAGCTCGGCTGCCGGGACGACCCGGTTGACGAGGCCGATGGCCCGGCACTCTTCCGCGTCGATGATGTCTCCCGTAAAGACAAGCTCGCAGGCCTTGCCCATGCCGACAAGCCTGGGCAGGTTGTAGCTCGACCCGAATTCCGGCGTGAGGGCGACGCGCGCGAAGGGCGCCCCCATGCGCGCCTTGTCGGACGCGATCCGTATGTCGCAGGCCAGGGCTATGCTGAAGCCCGCGCCGATTGCCGGTCCGTTTATCGCCGCGATGACGGGCTTCTTCATCTGCCTGATTATCAGCGGGATCCACGGGACGCTCCGCTGCGACGGGACCATGTGCTCAGGCGTTGAAGGGATGGGCCGGTGCTCTTCTATCCTTGCGATCGCCTCGTCGATGTCGAGGCCCGCACAGAACGCGTCCTCAACGCCGGTTACGATCAAAACGCGCGCATCGTCGTCATTGTCGCAGGCCAGGAGCGCGTCGAGGAACTCGGCCGTCAGGCGTGTGTTGACGGCGTTCATCCTGGCAGGACGGTTGAAGCGGATCGTCGCTATCCTTTCCCGTACGTCGAAAAGCAGCGTCTCGTAAGTCATACCCATTCCTCCTTCCTCAGCCCTTTGGGGCGGCCTTTCTCTTTTCGACGAACGCCCTGAGCGCTTTTTTCGCCTCTGTGCTTTCGCAGGCAAGCCCCCCAAGGTTCGATTCGAGGATTTGAGAGTCTTCCAGGGGCTGGTATTGAGCGTAGTGCAGGGCCTCCAGAACAACCCGCACGGCAGTGGGGCTGTGCCTGATAATCCTCGCCAGCAAGGCTTCGCATTCCGGTATCAGCTTATCGCTTGTCGTCGCCCTGTCGAGAAGGCCGATGGCCAGCGCCTCTTCCACGCCTATCGGGTCGCCCGTCAAAAGCATCTCGGCCGCCTTCCCAATGCCTACGAGCCTGGTCAGCCTCGAATGGCCGCCCCAGCCGGGAAGAAGGCCGAGGTTGATCTCGGCAAAACCCAGCCTGGCGTTTTGCGAGGCGATCCTGAACGTGCAGGCAAGGGCCAGCTCCAGCCCCCCGCCCATAGCGATGCCGTTTATCGCCGCGACGGACGGCTTGCCCAGGCGGTCCAAAAGGTTGAACGCTGCCTGTCCGTACCTCGACCATTCCCTCCCGCCCATCGGCTTTGCGATCTCTTCGAGGAACGTGTTGACGTCCGCGCCGGCGCTGAACGCCTTCTCCCCGGCGCCCGTTATAATGACTGCCCGGCAGTTGTCGTCGTCCCTGCACAGCTTGATTGCGGCCGTGAATCCATCGACGCACGCCTTGGTGAAGCTGTTCGCAGAGTGCGGCCTGTTGATCGTTATATACCCTATGCTATTTCTTATCTCGCACAGCACATCCGGCATGGCGCACCTTCCGTAAGGACTAAAGGTCGAGGCTGCTCGGGGCCGGCCGCTTCGGGTCGGACCAGTCGTAAAAACCCTTACCCGATTTCAGCCCGCAATACCCCATCGTAACCATACGCTTGAGGATCGGCGGCGGCGCATACCGGCTGTCCGCATACTCTTCGAAAAGCTGGGTCGCGCCCTTTATAAGCACGTCGAGGCCGATGAAGTCGGCCAGCATGAGGGGTCCCATCGGGTGGTTGCAGCCGAGCTTCATCCCCATGTCGATGTGCTCCACCGAGGCGACGCCCGCCCCGACCGCGCGCATCGCGTCCATCAGGTAAGGGGTGAGGAGCAGGTTCACGATGAACCCTGCGTTGTCCCTCGCCAGTATCGGAGTCTTTCCGAGGGCCTTGCTCACATCGACGGCCGCCTCCACGACCTCCGGGTCCGTTGCGATGGTCTTGACGATCTCGACGAGGGGCATCACGGTGGCAGGGTTGAAGAAATGCATACCGATGAAACGGGCCGGCCGCGACGTAGAGGCGGCTATCGCGCTCACCGAAAGGGAGGACGTATTGCTCGCGAAGATCGCCGCGCCCCCGCATACCCCGTCTAGCCTCGCGAATACGGCCTTTTTTGCCTCAAGGTCCTCGAAGATCGCCTCTATGACGAAGTCACAGGCGGCAAACGGCTCAAGGGAGACGCTGCCCGACAGGCGGGCGAGCATCGCGTCCCTGTCGGCCGCGCCGAGGGCGCCTTTCTGCACCAGCTTCTCAAGTCCGCTGCGCACGCGCCCCAGGCCCTTGTCCAGGAGCGCTGCGTCCACGTCGCTGACCGCCACCTCGTATCCGGCCTGGACGGCCAGTTGGGTAATCCCTACGCCCATCGCGCCGCACCCGACGACGCCTATTTTCTTGAATGTCATGGAGCCCCCTCTTTATATCTTCCTTTCTCCCGCGCTTATCCGTCCGGCCCACCTCTCCACCCACCGCTGCCTGCCTTCGGGGTTGACCGCATAGGTGGGCCACTCCCCTTTAAGCGCCTGGACGACCTGCGTCATGGGCCTCCTGTAAAGGTCAACCTCGGATACGACCGAATACCAGGCGCTGTGGCCCGTCAGGATCACGTTCGGCATCGCGAGGAGCGGGTTGTCGGCCGCCATAGGCTCGTCCACAGTCACGTCCACCCCTGCGCCTGCGATAAGGCCTTCGCGTAAGGCCCGCACCAATCCGGCCTGATCGACGCACCCTCCGCGGGACGTATTGATGAAGTAGGCCGTCCGCTTCATCCGCCTGAACTCCTCATAGCCGAACAGGTTCTTCGTCTCCGCGTTGAGCGGGGTGTGGGTCGTCACGAAATCGGATTCTGCAAGCAGCGTTTCAAAATCGACGGGCGTCACCCCCCTGCTTTCCATGACCGGCCTCAGCACGTACGGGTCGCAGCCGATCACCTTCATGCCGAGGCCCCTGGCCTTAAGGGCGACAACCGTGCCTATCTTGCCGACGCCGACGATGCCGATCGTCTGGTCGCGCATCCTGAACATCGGCCGGACGATCTCATCAAGCCCTTTCTTGTCCTGCGTGAAAGCGATGGGGCGCGCCCTCACCGCCCCGTCTATCGTGAACAGCCTGTGACCCAATGCCAGCATGAAGGCTATCGCGCGCCCCGAAACCTCGTCGAGGCAGTAGTCGGGGACGTTCGTAACGGCTATGCCCAGCTCGGAGGCGGCCTCCACGTCCGTCGTGTCGTAGCCGATGCCGATGCCCGCTATGATGCGGCACCTCGGAAGGGCCAAAAGGAGGCGGCGATTGAAGGGCTGGATCGAGACGACGCCGATCACTGCGTCCGCGTCCCCGGCCGCCTTCACGATGTCCTCCTCGGTCATAAACATCCCTTTGCTCAGCACGGCGTCGAACCCGTCGAGGAGCTCGTCTCCGAAATCCGCTCCCGGCACCGGGAAGATATTGACGATCTTCAATGGCATGGTCCCTCCTATTTGCAGCCTGGGTCACCCGAGAAGCGCCGGCAGAAACATTGCTATCTGCGGGAAGAAGAAAAGCAGGGCCGCGCAGGCCACCAGCGCCAGGAGAAAGGGGTAGACCCCCGCATAGATCACGTTGAACGGCTCCCCCGTTATGTTCTTGACGATAAAGACGGCGATGGCCACAGGCGGTATGACGACCCCGATCATGATCGTTATGCCGATCATGATGCCGAACCATATGGGGTCGAAGCCGAGCTTCACGACCGCCGGGAAAAAGATGGGCGTGGCGAGGATCATGAACGCCAGGTCGTCGATGAAGGAGCCTCCGAGCAGGTAGATCAGGATAATGAGGATCATGACGATGTTCCGGTTGAAGGGCAGTCCGCTTATCCAGTCGGCCGCGATAAACGGGATCGACGTGATGGCCAGGAAGTGGCCGAAAACCTGCGAGCCGGCGATCAAAAGCAGCGTCATGCACGCAGTCCGGAGGGATTCCTCGAACGCCTTCCTCAGTTTTCCGAAGGGCAGCGAACGCTTGGAGAATGCGAGTATGAGGACGGCAGCGGTCCCGATGCTGCCCGCCTCCGTCGGCGAGAACCAGCCTTCCATCAGCCCGCCGATCACTACGACGAAGATGACGGCGACCCAGAAAAAGTCCGGGAAAGATTTGATTCTCTCCGACCAGCTCGACCTCGGGACCTGCTGCGCGACGGTTGGGTCGATCTTTACCCATCCGTAGATGACGAATATGAAGAACAGCGCTATGAGAAGCCCCGGGACGATCCCCGCCATGAAGAGCTTGCCTATCGACTGCTCCGTGATGATGCCGTAAATAATCAGGGAAACGCTCGGCGGGATAAGCATCCCGAGCGTGCCGACGCAGGCGACTACGCCGAGGGAGAGCTTCTTGTTGTACCCGAGGCGCGTCATCTCCGGCACTGCGATGCCCGCGAAGGTGGCGCACGTGGCGAGCGTCGAGCCGCACATCGCCTTGAAAAGCGTCGCGCCGACGACCGTCGTCATCGCGATCCCGCCGGGTATGTGGCCAACGAACTTCTCCGCCGAGTTGTAGAGCTTCTTTGCGATGTCCGAGTTCGAGGCGATCTGGCCCATGAGGACGAAGATGGGGATCACGGTGAAGCCGTAAGAGGTGAAGGTGTCGAAGAAGTCTTTCACCACTTGGTTGGAGGCTGCGCTGAACTTTCCGAGATAGGCAATACCGATGAAGCCGATTATGGTCATGCCGTACGCCAGCTCTATGCCCGTCAGGAACATCAGCAGCAGAACGCATATGCCAACGATTCCGGTCGTCACTTCACTCATGCTTGCCTCCCGCGATCCGCGCGATCTCCGCGACGAACGTCACGCACTGGACGAGCGAGCAGAGGGCGAGCCCTAGAGAGATCGGGTAGAACGGCAGCCTGAACACCGGCGTGACCTCTTTAGACTTTATGAGGTCGAGGCTCATCGCCACGAAATTCCACGCTATCCACAGAAAGAGCGCGATGGAGATGATGCGCGTCGCCACCTCCATGGCCGCTTTCCCGCGGACGGAAAGCTTTTCCACAAGGAAATCGACGAAGACGTGTCCCTTGACCGCCGACGTGTAAGGAAGGGAAAAGCCGATGACTACGGCGCCGAGGAATGAGATAATCTCGTAGTCGCCGACCATCGGCTTCCCGAGCCCCCTCATTAGCACGTCGGTGAGGGTGAAGACGAACATGAAGGCAAGGGTTATCTCGGCAACGAGAAGAAGCGATCTGCACAACCTTCTTTCCCAAAGAGACAACATGGGCTTTCCCTCCCCCACTTCAGGCTGTGGTTCTTCTAATCGAGCGTGTCGAACGCCGGAGCGGACGGTCTAGTCCGCCGGCGCGTTCTTCAGCCAGTTCTGGCACCACTTGAGGACCTCTGCGCCTGGCAGGCCCTTCTCCTTCATGCTTTTTACGTAATTGTCGAGAAGGGGCTGCATCATGGTCCTCATTTTCGCCTCTTCGGCCGGGCCGGCGTAGGTTATCTTCTGTCCCGTCTTCTTTGCAAACTCTAGCCCGTCCTCGTCCACCCACGACCAGAGTTTTGCCTGCTTCTCAAACCATTCTTCGTTGAGCTTGTCGATGATCTGCTGGATGTCTTTCGGGAGGGAGTTCCACCTTTCCTTGTTCATGGCAATGAAGAACCCGTTGCCGTAAGCATTGCCGTGGTTGACGTACGTGTACTTGCAGACCTCGCCGAATTTCCAGCCCTTGAGCGTCTCCATGGGAAGGAGCACGCCGTCCGCCAGGCCCCTCTTCAGGGCGTCGTACGTCTCAAGCATCGGCATCGTCGTGGGCGTGGCGCCGGCAGCGGCGACTACCTTCGACGTGTTCGCGTCGCTCTTTATCCGCAGCCCTTTAAGGTCCTCGATCTTGGTCACCGACTTCTTCGTGTGGAAAAAGCCGGGGCCGTGCGCGTGGAGGTAGAAGAGCTTGACGTCGTCGTACTCATGGGGCTTGAACTTCTGGTAGAAGGCGTTGGCCATGCGGGTCGCCTGGCCGCCGCTCTTGTACCCGAGGGGAAGGACGATGACCTCCGACAGGGGCATCCTGCCCGGGGTATAAGACATTATGCTCCACCCGATATCGACGATGCCTTTCACTACGCCGTCATACGTCTGGTTTGCCGAGACAAGGGTGCCGGCCGGAAAGTAGGCGACCTTGACCCGGCCATTCGTCCTCTTCTCCAGCTCCTTGCCCCATTGATCCGACAACTGCGAGATCGGGTGGGTAGGCGGCATGAAGCTCGAATACTTCAGCCTTATGACCGCATCCGCCGAAAAGGCAGGCGCGGCCAGGACGGCTGCGACGAGCGCAGCCAGACAGACGGAAAGAAAGAGCTTGACCTTACGAACCTTCATAGTGATACCCCCTTTTTCTTTTGCTGCCTCGCGTGCCCTTTTCACTTTTCCCTTATGGGCACGCCAAACACGTATGGTCCCCCCCGGTCCCGCGTTCCGGCGCCGACGCCGGATGCGGGCCCTATTTAAGCCCCAGCAGGTCCTTCACGTAGCCGACGCAGCCCGCTACGTCGAATTCCCGCCCGATCGACATCCTCTGCGCCTGAAGCGACCCCTCGCCGTGGAGCGTCCCTACCCACCACTCGCCGGCGCCGTCCGTGCCGCCCATGTCCCGGATCAGCTTCATCACCTTGAGCCTGCTGATCGCGTCCACCCCCTTGCGCCCGCCCAGGTAGCGCTCGATGAACTCCCTCGTTGCGGGGTTCTTGCAATCGGCCTCAGTCGGGCCCGTGGCAACGAGCCCGCCTGCCACCTCCTGGAGCGCCTTCATGGAGGCATGGTAGTTCGCCGCAAAGAGGTATTTGCCGATATTGCAGAGCAGCGGGTTCGGATAGGCGACCCCGTTCTCCGTTATTATGCACTCCCTGGCTGCCGCCTGCCCGAAGGTCTTGATCGACTGGGCGTAGATGACGAGGTCCGTTATCCTGTCCTTGATGTGGGAGGCGTTCGGAACCCCGTTGTAATCTGCGATGAGCGCGGCTGCGCCGATCATCGCCTGCGCGAAAGGGTACTTGTACGAGATGCCGGTGAAGCGGTGCCAGGTGGCGAAGCAGTTGGCCAGGACGCCCGCGAACTCCCACTCGCCGTCCATGAATATCCTCTCGGCAGGCACGAAGACATCCTCGAAGATCGTCATGGCCTCGAGCGTCGTATGGCGCGCGCTCAAGGGGTAGTCGAAGGCCCCCAAATCGCCCCGCTCCGGCCTGGAGATGATCTTCACGCCTTTGGTGGCGACCGGTATGCCGAAGGCGATGCAGTAATCCTTGTCCGCCTCGGACATGGCCCTGGTGGGCAGGACGAGCAGCTCGTTCGCGATGGGCGCAGATGTAGTGTGGACCTTGCACCCCCTTACTACGACCCCTCCGTCGCGCCTCTCGACGACCTTCAGGTAATAGTAAGGCATCTCCTGCTGGGAAGGCCGCAGGCTGCGGTCGCCTTTCACGTCCGTGACTGCGCCCGCCATGCTCAGGTCGTTCTCTTCGAGGTACCGCCTGTATTTCGCCGCCCTTTCCGAATAGGGCGTCCCGTGCTTTTTGTCGATGTCGTGGCAGACCATATGGAGGGCGTTCAGCGCGTCGGTGCCGATCTCCTTCATGAAGATCACCACGGACGCGCCGTTTCTCGTCGTTGTCTCGATGACCTCCTGCCTCCGCAGCAGGTCATCCGGCGTCCTGGGCAGCTCGAAATACCGCCTGATCTCCCGTCCCGTCTCGGGGGAGCGGGTCACGAGGAGGTCCCGCAAGTCGGGCCGCTTGTCGAGCTCGTAATCGATGGCGCCGTGATCGATGGCCTTGCGTAAGGAAGGGTGCCTGGTGATGTCCTCCACGCGCTCGCCGTGGATATAGACCTCCCGCCCGTCCCGAAGGCTCTCGATATACTGCGCTGCGTCTCTCATCGTCCCTTCCCTCCGTCGTTTCCGCCTGTTATGCGCCGTCTGCCTGCACTATATCGCAAGACCCCCATCGACCCGTATGATCGCGCCCGTCACGTACTCCCCCTTGAAGACGAGAAAATTTACCATATCTGCTATCTCCTCGGGCTTGCCTGGGCGGCGCATGGGGATGTTCTTCAGCTCCCGCTCGATCTTCTCCTCCGTATCGAAGAGGCCCCGCGTCATATCCGTCGGCACGAACCCCGGCACGACGGCGTTTACCGTGACGCCCTTCGACGCCACTTCTTTGGCCAGGCACATGGTAAGCCCGAGAAGGCCCGCCTTCGCCGCCCCGTAGGCGGTATCGCCGGGGTAGCCGTGGAGCGCCACATAGGAAGAGAGGTTGATTATACGGCCCCATCCTTTCGCCACCATCATGGGGACGATATGCCGGCAGCAGTGGAAGGCGCCTCCCAGGGCGGTCTCTATCACCAAGCGCCAATCGTCCGTGGAAAGGGCCTGTATCCTGCCGCCCCTGTGGAGCGCCGCGTTGTTCACAAGGATATCGATAGGCCCCCACTTCTCGCCGACGCGCTCGACCAGCGCCTTCACCGCCCCGTCCTGCGCAACGTCGCCCTCAACGACGAGGCATTCGCCTCCCGTGCCTTCTATCTCTGCCGCAACGGCGTCCGCGGCGTCCCGTCTCGCGCGGTAATTGACGACGACGCGCGCGCCTTCCTTCGCGAGACCGACCGCTATGGCCCGGCCGATGCCCCGGCCCGAGCCTGTGACCAGGGCGACCTTCTTCTCCATGACCGACCCCTCTCCCCCTATGCGCCCGCCTTCGGCGGCGTCCCCTTTCCGGCCGTATGGCGCAGCTCCGCCTTGTTCACCTTGCCTGCCGGGTTCCTGGGAAGGGCTTCCACGAATTCGACCGTTTTAGGCACCTTGTAATCCGCGAGGCTGGCGGCGCAGCACTGCCTGATCTCTTCCTCGGTCGCCGTCTCGCCAGGCCTCACTACGACGCACGCCTTTACGACCTCTCCCATGATCCTGTCAGGCACCCCTACGACCGCAACGTCGAGCACCTTTGGATGGCAGGATATCACATTTTCGACTTCGAGGGAGTATATCTTTTCCCCTCCCCGGTTTATCATGTCTTTCTTCCTGTCGAGCACGTAGATGAACCCTTCCTCGTCGATCTTGCCTATGTCGCCCGTGTGGAGCCAGCCATCGACAATCGCCGCCTTCGTGGCGTCCGGGTTCTTCCAGTAGCCTTTGAAGACCTTCGGCCCTTTCAGCACGATCTCGCCTATCGCCTCCGTCGGCAAGGCGTTCTCGTTGTCATCGACGATCCTCGCATCCATCGTGGGAAGCAGCTTGCCGACGGCGTTTATCTTGCGGAGGGCGTCCTCGAACGGCGTCGATGTTACAATCGCGAAGCTCTCCGTCAGCCCGTAGCCTACGCTGATGCGGACGTTCGGCAGCTTTGCGAAGATGCCCCTGACCATCTCTTCCGTCGCGAAGGAGCCGCCGAAAAGGGCCATCCTGAAGGAAGAGAAGTCGTATTTGTCGAAATCGGGGTGGTTCACCATGAGCCAGACCACGTTGACGACGCCCATGTAATGGGTCACCTTCTCCCTGGAGGCGATCTCCAGGAAATCTTTCGTCTTGAACTGCTTCATGTAAACGCACGCGGCTGCGCTGAAGATGGGGGGCAGCATCACGCTCGACATGCCCGTGATATGGAAAAGCGGTATCGAGCATATCATCTTGTCTCCGGCCCTGTACTGGATGAAATCTGCGACGAGCATCGCCGTCACTACGAGGCCCCGCTGGTGGAGCACGGCCCCTTTCGGCTTGCCCGTAGTGCCCGAGGTGTACATGATGGCTGCGACGTCGTCTTCCGTAAGCGATGCCCGCCGGAAGGGCGTCGCCTCGTGCCCCGTCAGATGCGAGAACGGCAGCGTCCCCCCGGGCGCCGACGCCCCGTTGAAAAACATCTTTTCGATGCCCTTAAGCTGACCCGTCGCGGGTGCGACGTAAGGCCAATACTCCTCATCGACGATAAGTAGCCTGCTCTCCGAATCGTTTATCTCGTATGCGAGCTCCTCGCCCTTGAACCTCGTGTTGAGGGGCACGATGACTGCGCCGAGCTTCATCAGCGCAAAGAACGTAATGGGGAACTCGATCTGCGTGCCTAAGAGCACGGCCACGTGGTCGCCCCGCCCGATGCCGGCGCCTTCCAGCCCGGCCGCCACCCGGTCTACCATCTTGTCGAACCGGCCGTAAGTCAGACGCCGGTCGCCGCAGATAAAGCCGAGGCGGTCGGGGAACTGCCTGACGGTATTTTCGAGCAGCTCGACGACGCTTTGCGGCCTGTTCTTTATGATCTTCCCCTTGAAGCCCGGCCGTTCTTCTTCGGCCAGCTCCCAGCCCGAATTGATCGGAAGCGTATCCATAGCCCCTCTCCCCCCAGGTATACCGGCTTCATAACCCGTTGCGATCGTTCATCCGCGCGTACGCCGCCTCCTTCCGAGGCGGCGCTTGCCGCTATCCCCTCTCGACGATCATCGCGAAACCCTGGCCCCCGCCTGCGCAGAGCGTGGCCAGCCCCCGGTGCAAGTTGCGCTTCCCCATCTCGTGCAGCAGCGTCACGACGAGCCTCGCGCCCGTGCAGCCCACGGGATGGCCGAGGGATATGCCGCTGCCGTTCACGTTTACGATCTCCCTGTTCCAGCCAAGCTCCCGCTCGCACGCGAGGTACTGGGCAGCGAAGGCCTCGTTGATCTCGATGAGCTCGATGTCTCCGAGGCTTAAGCCCGCCCGGCCGAGCGCCTTCTTCGTCGCCGGGACCGGTCCGAGGCCCATAACCTCCGGGTCTACCCCTGCAACTGCGTAGCTCACGATCCGCGCGAGGGGCTTCATGCCCAGCTCCTTTGCCCGCTCTTCCGTCATGAGGACGACGGCCGCGGCCGCGTCGTTGATGCCGCAGGCATTGCCGGCAGTCACCGTCCCCCCTTTCTTAAAGGCGGGCGGGAGGGCGGCCAGCTTCTCCATCGTCATATCGGGCCTGGGGTATTCGTCCGTATCGTACAGCTTCGGGTCCCCCTTCCGCTGCGGCAGGGGCACGGGGGAGATCTCGTCCCTGAAGCGCCCTTCCTTGATCGCCCGGCCCGCGTTCTGCTGGCTCCGCAGGGCAAAGGCGTCCTGCTCCTCCCTGGGGATCGAATATTGCTCGGCCAGCCTTTCGGCGGTCAGCCCCATCCCGCCGCCTATCGGGTGCTCCTGCATCGATTTCCAGATCATGTCAACAGCCTGATGGTGCTGGAGCCGGAAACCCCACCGCGCCGTCTGAAGCAGATAGGGCGCAGTGCTCATGCTCTCCACGCCCCCGGCGATCACGCATTCGGCGTTGCCGTCGTGGATGCTCTGGACGCCGCATATGATGGCCTGCATACCGGAGCCGCAGGTGGCCACGATATGGAACGCCGTAGTCTCGATGGGAAGACCGGCCTTTACCAGTCCGATCCGGGCCACATTGTGGTCGATCGGCTCGAAGCAGTTGCCCATGATGACCTGATCGAAAACGCTTTTTCCCAGGCCGGTGCGCTTCACGACGGACTCGATAATGAATTGTGAAAGCTGGATCGCCGTCACGTCCCTCAACGCGCCGCCGAACGTCCCTATCGGCGAGCGCGTCGCTTCTACGATTACTACGTCACGCATGGGCATCCCCTTTCGTCGTCTTCCTATTCCTCTCAACGGCCTGCTCGCTGTTTTTGCCCTTTATCGCTTCGGCAGCGCCGGCAGCGATGCCCGTCAGCAGGACGCTCCTGAACGTCCTGGCGAGCTGGGGCCCTTCGACTTCTTCGTGCTTGATGTACCACTGGAGGAGGACCCCGTTATGCATGGCGATGATCGTGTTGGCGAGAACGTACGAGTCGAGGTCCGCCTTTACGGTGTGTACTGCCTTGCCCTGCTCTATCATCCCTTTCACGAATTGGGTATACCGCTCAAGGACCTGGCGGAGCTTCCGTTCCGCCTTCAGGCCGCTTCCCGCTATCTCAGCCGCGAGGATCGTCCAGACTATGCAGAGATCCCGGTGGTTGACCGCGAATTCCGTCGAATACTTATGGTACTGCTTGAATTTCTGCAGGAAATCGCCCTGGACGCGTTCGTTGGAGGCGATCAGCCCGTCAAGGAACGTCCGCTCCCATTCTTCCAGGATCGTCTCCAGGAGCTCGTCTTTGCTCTTGAAATACCAGTAAAAGGCGCCTTTCGTGAGCTCGACCGCATCCGTAACGTCCTTGATGGTCGTCCCCTGGAAACCCTTGTGGAGGAAGAGGCTGATGCTCTCCTTTATTATTGTCTCCTTCATGGATTGAAAATTGCCCCTCAATGGTCACCCAAACGAGAAAAGGTCGCGTAATTAACTAAACGTTTATCTAATTTCAGACATTCTGTCAAGAAATTTCTATCGGGAATTAATGGCGCCGCGTTTCCGTCCGCGCATTTCT
Source organism: uncultured delta proteobacterium (assembly GCA_963835595.1). GTDB lineage: Bacteria > Desulfobacterota > Syntrophorhabdia > Syntrophorhabdales > WCHB1-27 > CAWEPK01. Next base: position 2,240,983 of record CAWIGL010000002.1, read on the forward strand.
GCGGACCTGGACGAAATCCGCAAGGGATATTCGGCGGTCCTTATGAATAATAGCCTGGGCGCCCTGCGCGGGATCTTTGCGCGGTACGCGCCATCCTACCCGGACGCGTCCGGGATGCATCGGAAAAGCAGATACCTGACCGTGCACGCTCGACCTATGCTGCCACCCCGAATAGCCTTGAATTCCCCCAGTGCTTTAATGACCACGGACGGCAGACCCCTACGTCACATGGAACTGGGGGCGAACGGTGGTCCAGAACTGAGGGCAGGCAACGACGGTAGGATTTTTGCCGACGATCTTCTCTGCCATGCTCCAGGCTTGCTCAAAATCTACCGCGGGGACGCAGCCGACGTCTCTTGCGGCGCCCGCCCCTCCCGTTCCTTCGATCTGCGGCGGAGCAATAGGAATTTCCGAGGTGGGCACCCCGGCAAAGATAATCTTGCTTGCGTGGTCAAGCATGTACTGGCTCTCGTAAAACAGCCAGAAAGGATGGATCGGTGCATAGGAATAGCAGTGTTGATATTTAAAGATAAGGTCTTCCCTGTACAGGAATTCCTCTTCATACTTCTGCAATTCATAAGAAGAATGGCATCTCCTGAACAGGTTTATGACTTCTCGATAGGAGGCATGGGCATTGTCGTCGATATTCCCCGTACACCGCGTCAGCGAGATCACTACCCCTCCTTCCCGCAGGACGGGCTTATTTACCCAGATGCGCGGGGGTGTGCAGGCAGCAGCAAGTCCGATCAAGGGATTGCTCGTCTCTCCGTAAAGGCCCACGCGGGGGACGCCGAGGACAAAAACATCCGCCTGGGGCACTTCGACAGCATACAGCCTTTCGGTCAGTTTCCATGTCGGCTCGTTAATCTCGGGCGAATAACCCGCAAAAACACCCGCTATTTGGGCCCCGGCGCCCATGACCGCATCTACGTAAAAGACCCTTTTGCCGATGGCGTTCTCGATCTGCTTCATAACCGCTTCTTTGTGCTTCCGGTAGAGCATCGTCCGGTGGTCACCGTGGCATGATTCTTCGTGACCGACCACCGGAAGACCGTGCGTAGAGACCATGCTCCGGGAACTGGCGAGGCCGATTATCACCCCCGTTCCCGTCATCCCGCCCCAGTTGGACGGCAGCACCGTTCCGCAATAGATGAAAAGCGCAGCTTCATCCAGCAGGCTATTGTACTCTACGTAATCCCCGAGCTCGGAGACGCCCATGTACTTCAGCTTCCGGGAATCGTGGCAATCGTGATTCAGGAGCCTGGAGGCGCTCCCCATGGGCCTGAACCGGTTATAGATCTCATCGCCTAGATACGCGCGGAAACTGGTGTCCGGCCACTTGCAGTGGTTTCCGCTCGCGCTCAGCAGGAAGACGTCCTCATCCTTGACGCCGGCCTTGTTCAACACCTCCATTATCGCCGGGATCATGATGCGACGGGGCGGGGCAGGGCGCGTGAGATCATCATGGGCGATTACCACCTTTTTCCCCTTCGCTTTTCTTGCCAGCTCAAAGAGTGGCGGCGCCCCCACCGGCTTCTCCAGCGCCTTTTTCACCGCAACATCCGGCTTCTCCAAAAGCGCCGGGGGTGGAACGACCGGCACGACCGTATTCTTCGGTACGGAAATGGTTATCTTTTTGTCCCAGTAATCTGCGATGATCTCTTTGCTTGCTCTCATGTGCATCACCCTCTCTTATCGTTATTGAGGCTCTTTTGCCAACCTCTATCGCCCTCCGCTGCTTATCTATCGGGTCCTGGGGTTAAAAGTCATCCTCCAGGGGCACCTGCTCGGAAAAGCCTTTCAACTGCTCCTGCCCCGCAACGAGCCGTGAGAGCTGGATGAAATGCTCGGCGTTCAGGAAGATCTCGTGCAGGTCTGCCATCTGGTCTATGGTCCAGCCGATTTTCAGCAGGTAGGAAAGATACTGAAAAGCCGTCTTGGCGCCGTCGCCGACCGAATGGAAGCCGACGTATCTCCTCGAGGCCGGGTCTACAATGGCCTTGACCAGTCCGTTTCTGCCCTGGCAATAAAAGAGCAGGTTTAAGGTGTGCATCCTTCCGCACACGGGAAGTCCCTGGTTCGCAAATCCGGGGTAATATTCCTCGGGCTGCGGGTTTTTGGGCTTCGGTCCCCAGGGGACCTGGATGAGGATCACGTCCCCGTATTTTTTACGCGCCTCCTCCTCGGTAAGACCCACCATAGTCGCTTCGAGCGGAGGCAGGTAGATATGATCGGGGAGCGGCAGGCTGTCGTCCCACTTAGCCTCTTTGCCCATCATGTTCTTCGCGGCGATCATTCCTCTCTTTCGCGCGACGGCCATGAAGTAAGGAGGGCCGGCAACATCGCCCACGGCATAAATGCCCGGCACGTTGGTCCGGATCCGCCGTCGATAACGATCTCGTTGCCTTTGCCGATCTTGACCCCCAGGGGGACGGCAGACTCCGAGTTGGGAGTCAGACCGACGGACACCATTACCGCGTCACACGCGAACTCGACGGTCTTGCCGCCGATCTCTGCAACCACAGCCTCTACCTTTCTTTTCCCTTTGATCGCCTTGACATCGGCGCCTTCGTGGATCTTGATGCCGCGCCTTTTGAAATCCCTGAAAATATAGCCTCTCACGTCCCGGTCCCATTTCGGGAGACACGTATATTTCTCAAGAACGGTCACGTCGATGTTAAAGGGCGCAAACATCGCAGCCTTTCCGATGCCGATCTTTCCTCCCCCTATAACCACCAGCTTCTTGGGGTCCTTACGGATCTCCGGGTGGTCTTTGTACGTCAGTACGCCCGGAAGGTCGATCCCAGGGATATCGGGCATCGTGGGTCTCGATCCGGTCGCGATGACAAGGTTTTTCCCTCTATAGATCTTTCCGTCAACTTCGACGGTGTTCTTGTCTATGATCTTCCCCTCTCCCCACGCAACGGCGATGCCCAGCTGCGTCTCCGTCTGATGCTTCATGGTCTCCTTGAATGAAGCCTGCCCGACCTTCCTGTAAGTCTCCAGGGCCTTCGACATGCTGATCTTGCTCAGGTCCATGTCGGGATACCAGGACTTCCCAGAGTAAAGGTGCAGCAGCTCGGCCATGGACGATTGATCCGAGATAAAATTCTCAAAGGCGCACCTGCACACGTGGCATTCGCCGCCCAGGCAGTGCTGCTCTATTATCAGCGGGTTGCCCCCCAGGGCCTTCTGAAAAGCTGCCCCGAACCTGCCTGAAGCGCCTCCGCCGAACCATATCGCATCATACACCTTCTGACTTTCCATGCAAGATACCTCCTGTTGTTTTTTAATCGTTTCTAAACCCGGCTTCCCCGATCCCATTCAAAGACCTGTTCCGCGGCCTCTTAAAAACCGTATCGGGAACGGCCGGCACTGACGTCAAATAGTAAGGTCCAGGAGCGTCTGCCCTCCGTCCAGGACCATTGTCTGTCCGGTCAACCAATCCGAGGCTTCGGAGCAAAGGAAAATTACGGGGCCGGCAAGGTCATATGCCTGGCCTATCTTCCCCAAAGGCACACGTTTAACGAAATAGTCGTGAAACTCTTTATCCTCCAGTCTCCCCCTGGTCAGATCGGTCTCGATCATCCCCGGTGCTATGGCGTTTACGTTGATATTGTACCTGCCCCATTCTACAGCCAGCGACCTGGTGAAATTGATGATGCCGGCCTTGCTCGAATCGTAGGCAACCGCTTTGCGGTATGTCCCGGTCATGCCGCCGACTGAGGCGACGTTCACAATCTTCCCTTTATTCTGCCCGATCATGACCTTCCCGACTGTCTGAGCGCAAAAGAAAGTCCCCGTCAGGTTCACGTTCACGACCTTATTCCAATCGTCCAACGCGAAATCCTCCGCCGGCGAAAAGACATTTATGCCCGCGTTGTTGACGAGGATGTCTATTTTCCCGAAGCGCTTCACCGTTTCGGAAGCCATCGCTTCTATCTCCGTCTTCCTCGACAGGTCAACCTTGATAAAGATCGACTCTTTTCCTTTCTTTCTTATCTCCCCGGCGGCTTCCTCCCCCTCGCGGACGAGCACGTCCGCAATAACGACATGGCAACCGGCATCGGCCAGGGCCAGGGCCAGCACCCTTCCTATCCCGCGTCCGGCGCCTGTTACGATTCCGACTTTTCCCGATAAGCTGAAAAGATTCGACGTATCCATCTCGCTTCCTTTCGCGTAAGTGATTTATTATTTCGGTCTTTGTCCAGCCCGCCCGTGAGTTTTTCGCGTTATTGTTATGACGGCTTCTCCGCCTATCTTCCCTGCTCTCACCTCGACCCAGTCTCCCGTCTTTATCTCTTTGACGGGGTCCAGGTTGAGGCCGTCGACGGCGGGTATTCCGCCTGCCAATGCGCCTGAGATATCTATAGGGTCCACCCTCCGGCATATGATCGCCTTAGGCCCCACTTTTGTCACCTTCGACTTGAGAAACAGCCCCGACGAGCCGCCGCTCGGTCCGATCACGGAAGGATAAACCAGGACCTTGCCGGCTACGCATTGGCCGTATAGCTCGTGGTTTGCCATCCTGACGATGCCTGTGTCATTCTCAATGTCGTACATGAAGTGGCTGATAGGCTGGCTGGTGACCAGGGCTTCCCCTTGCGCAAATCCCTCGGATCGCGTGATTCCTTTCAGCGTTTTGGTGGTCGTCATGTTTACCTCTTTTCTTCCTATTTCAGGGGGCGCCGCCGGCCGGCCCATTTCTTCGGCTCCAATTTCCCGGTCACCCCGGCGTCGATCAGATCGTCCAGACCCCCGAAAAGAAACTTCTGGCCGCGGCCTCCGAACAGTTTTATGTTCTTGAAGCTATCCGTGGCTATATGTATCTTGCCCCACTTCTCGGCGGGCCCGTTTCCCATACACGTGCTGTGATATATTTTGGCCCCGGCCCTTTCGATGGTTTCGATAAAACCGAAAAACTTTGCCATAAGATACGTTTGGATATCCGTTTGAACCCAGAACGCCACATTGGCGCTGATCCTTTTTCCCGAAAGCTTCACGGCGAGGTCCCTTACCTCGCGCAGGTCCATGAACGGACAGCCCGTTACGATAACATCAACGCTGTTATCCGGCGCTGTGTTCAAGCTTTCGTAGACAGCCCGAAGGTCGCTGACGCCCACCTCTATTTTCTCGACGCCTTTTGGGGTACGGCCGCCGAAGGCCGCATCGATGGTCGGCGAATCGGGACTTATGCCGACCAGGTTCATCTTGGGGAAATGCAGGGCGGGGGAGGCAGTCGCAGAAAGGGCCTTGGCCTGTTCGACGGATATTTGCCGGAGTCCCGTGACGACCGGTATCCTGTCGTAGGCCTTCATGCCGATAAATGCACCGAGCGCGTTCCAATCTGCGAGCGTTTGCAGGTTTTCCACCACCTGTCGATCCAGCTCGCACAATATCTTTCCCACACGGTTTTCATCGCGCATCAGGCCGTGTTTTGGGTTTACCCCCGTAATCGCAGCATAAAAAGCGGTAATGCTGTCCTCCCTGTTTGTCTTTGCGCCGCATATCGTGTTGGCGTAACAGGCCGCATTGCCCTCACAGCACGCGTAATAATCCCCGAACTTGGGTGTGTTTACGTTCATGTAGGCAATGCACGAGAACGTGTTTATGATCCCCATCTTACCGAGCAACTGTGCGCCCTCGATCATCCCGTCCCTGACCTCCTGCGGGAGCCGGGCGTTTCTAAAGCTCCATGGATAGTCTTTTTCCAGGAACTTGTCGGTCTGCATGGCGCAGGGGTCTGTCGTGGTGAAAACGCTCACTTTTGCATCGAGTGCAGCAAATTCCTTATAAATCGGACCTGTGCCGTAGTCATATTTCGGGATCCTTCCCATGGTGGCGTCGGGACCGAACATATGGGATCCGGCTATGGGCACCATCTCCTCAGCCCCTACGGCCTCTCCGAATTTTATCAGTCTCTCTATGGCCAACTGTTTGGCCTTTCCATGCTTGCCTTCGGCCATTTCCATCTCGCGCTTCGATAACCTCATAAGGACCTCCGCTTCCTCAGCCTTTTCAGGCTCCTCCCCCGCCTTTCCTCCTCTTCAGGACATGAACCGGCCGCCGTTAACGTCTATCGTTGCGCCCGTGATGTAGTCCGAGTCGCTCGAAGCGAGGAACACGACCACGCCGGCTACCTCTTCGGCCTTTCCGAGACGTCCTAAAGGGATCCTGCTCAGCATTTCGCGATGGGCCTCCTCACTGGCGGCAGGCCACGAGTGCTCGGTCTGCCCGCTGAAAATTACCCCAGGGGCTATCGCGTTCACGCGTATGCCGTAAGGTCCGAGCTTCAAGGCCATCTGCCTTGTAAAGCCGAGCTGGCCGGCCTTGGCCGCCGCATAATAGGGACCTGCAAACTCGCTGGAATACCGGCCTCCCTGCGACGAAATATTTACAACCCTCCCGTATCTTCTTTCGATCATATGGGGCATTACGGCCAGGGTGCAGAGCATCGTTCCTTTAAGGTTAAGACTTATCGTCTTGTCCAGGTTTCTGATTGAAATACCCCGGAAAAAACGGTCCCCGCCGTCGAACCTGCCCCCTCCGGCGTTATTGACGAGTATGTCGATCCGGCCGAATTCACCGATAGCGGTCGCTACCATTGCCCGCACGTCACCGAGCCTGGTAACATCGCAACGCACGCCGGCTGCCTTTCCACCGATCCCCTTGATCTTGTCGACGGTTTGCTTCATAGACGGCGCGTCCACGTCGGCTGCGATCACGACAGCCCCTTCCTTAGCGAGGGCGACAGCCATGGCCTTTCCAAGCCCGCCCCCCGACCCGGTCACAATGGCGATGTTTCCCTTCAATCTCATGCTCTACCCTCCGGCGACCGCTTATCACCCGGCGCCGTCGGCTTACCCGGCCATTTTTTTAAGATATCCCACATTATTTTAAGGGTAGAACCCAAAATACTTAGGAACGGTCATGCTGATCGCGGGAACGTACGAAATCAGGAGACAGACGACGATCAGAACACAGATGAACGGAATGATGGCTATGGTGAGTCTTTCCAGCGTAACCTTGGTAACGCCGGAAACCACGAAAAGAACCAGTCCCAATGGCGGATGGATCAGGCCGATCGCGAGGTTCATGCAGACGACAATCGCAAGATGAAGGGGATGAATCCCTGCCTCTGCACCGGTGACGACAAGGATAGGGGCCAGAAGGACGATCGAAATGATCGTATCGAGGAACATGCCGGCGATAAAAAGAATGATGTTGAAGATCAGGAACGTGAGGTAGAAATTTCCACCACCCAGTCCGACGATGGAAGACGCGATCTTCTGCGGTATCTGTTCCATAGACAAAATCCAGCCAAAGGCAATGGCGGTGGCGATGACGAAGAGGACGGTCGAGGAGATGACGACGGTCCGCCTCAAGATCTCCGGCAAATCTTTCAGCTTGAGGGTCTTTTTCACGAAAAACCCCACCACCAATGCATAGGCGGCAGCAATGGCGGCTGCCTCGGCAGGCGTGCAAACACCCAATAAAATGCCTGCAACAATAATGATGGGCATCATCAGCGCAAGGATTGCCCCTTTAAAGGCCGAGAAAAACTCCCTGAAGCCCGCCCTCCCGTGACGGACCGGATAGCCCCTTCTCTTTGCAAGGAAATAGATAAGCGTCATGAGACCGAGCGCAACGATTATGCCGGGGACGTAGCCGGCCAGGAATAGCCCGGCCACCGAGACGTTCATGAGAGTGGCGTAAAGGACCAGGACGATGCTGGGAGGCAGTATCGGACCGGTCACGGCAGCCGCCGAGATAACGGCGGAAGTGAAGTCCAGGTCGTAACCCTCCTTTTTCATGGCCGGTGCCATGACGGTGCTGATCGAGGCGGCATCGGCCACACCGGAGCCCGTCAACCCCGAAAGAAGGAGGGTCGAAACGACTACCGCATGGGCCAGGCCTCCCCGAAGGTGACCGACGAGGGCATTGGCCAGCCGGACCAGGTCCCGGGTGATCCCGCTGATAGTCATAACCTGGCCCGCCATGACGAAAAACGGGATGGCCAGCATCACGAAGCTTGCGATCCCCGCATACATGCGCTGCGGAATGAGCGTATAGAGGTGCGCATTGCCGAGATAAAAGAAGGTGAAGGCCGTCGAAAGCCCCATCACGAACGCAACCGGTACTCCGAGGGCAAACAGCCCGAAGAATATGATCGAGATAAATAGTATCATGCTCCCAATTCTCCGAACGCGCTAAGCCCGATACGGCCGAACCCGCTATTTCTCATCCCAGCCGAAAAGATCTGCCGTGTCCCGGGCAATCAGAAGCATTCCCTGGGTCAGCAGAAAGACACCCCCCGCGCAAACCGACAGGTACAAATAGAAGTACGGGACATTCCAGAATGTTGTTGCTTGATGTGCACCGACAAAGACGGACAGCTTCCATCCGAAAACCACGAGGTAGCCGGCGAAGAAGGAGATCATCACATCTATGAAAACCCTTGCGATGTTTGTGAGTCGAACCGGAAAAAGAGCGACCACGAACATGATGGCGACGTGTCCCCGCTCCTTCAGGACCATCGAGGCTCCGAGGAACACCATCCAGGGAAAAAAGATGAGCGACGTTTCCTCGGACCACGATAGTGCGTGTTCCAGTACATAGCGGCAGAAGACCTGCAGGAGCGTGGTCAGAAAGATTATCACGAGCATGGTTGCCGACGCCCAATAGGCGATCCTGTAAAAGAAATCGGCAAGCACGTCCAGCTTCCGAGTGAACATACCCTGTTCTCCCTTGAAGCGACCTGATAAGGCCCCGGTTATTTCACCGCGAGCGCTTTTCTGGCTTCGTCCCTTGCCCGGAGAAGCTTTTGCACCCACTCCTTCCCGGCAGTCTTTTCAAGGGAGGCAAGACCGGCGGCCTGGGCCGGCTTTGTAAACTCGGCCATTTCCTGCGGATTAGGAGAATAGATCTGTATACCCTTCGCTTTCATAATCCTCAGCGAATTCCCGTTGTTGTTCTCGCTTACCCCACGGGTTACCACGGCCCCGATGCGCGCGGCATTCAGGACGATCTCTCTTTGCCTCGGCGTCAACTTGTTGTACCAATTGTTATTCGCAAAGATATAGCAGGTATCGTATGAGTGGTTCGTCAAAGTAGCGTATTTGAACGTCTCGTGGAGCTTAACGTCAATGGCGCTGTTCGGCTCGACTTCAAAGCCGTCCACAACGTCCGTCTGCATGCTCGTATAGAGCTGCGTCCAGGGGATCACGACAGGGTTTGCGCCGAGAGCGGACAACATATTGAACATCATCTTGCTTTCAGGGGCCCTGATTTTCAGTCCCTTCATGTCGGCCGGCGAGTGGACGGCTTTCCTGCTGAAATACATGTCTCTGAATCCATTAGACTCGGCATAGCCCAGGACCCGAAGTTTTGATTCCTTGAAGATAACGTCTGCCAGCTCCTTGCCGAACGGCCCGTCTTGCACACGCCATACCTCGGGCACCGAATTAAAGGTAAAAGGGGCGCTCAGCAATTCTGCTTTGGGTGAAAACATTGAGGCCACGGCGGCGAAGCACGGCACGATCTGGATCGCACCGAGCTGCACCGATTCCACCATCTCCCTCATGCCCCCGAGCTGGGCAGCGGGATAGATGGCGACTTCCATCTCCCCCCCGCTCTGGCTTTCCACCAGGTCCTTGAACGTGCTGGCAAAGGCCTCCATCATGCTCTCGTGGCGGTTCCCTCTGTCCACATGCGCCACTTTTATAGTCACCTTTGCCGAAGCAAAGGGCACGATAAGGAAGAGCCCGCCAAGCAGAAGCACCAGCGGAAATAAAACTTTCTTCATACTATGTTCCCCCTTTTTTTGGATTACCTACCTCTTCTGATCGCGCTGCCTGTTTACGGTAGATTTACTTCAACTTGTTGATTCCCTGTAGCTTGCTACAGGGATACTATCACCCTCTCCTCACATAAAAGCTGTTTTATGCGCTCTTTCGTTCCCGCGCTTTTCGCATCCGACTATCATCGTTGGAGCTTTGGCACACCTTATAACAGGCAATTATTGGGGCTCAGCGCCCCCTCCACGAGCTTTGCTCGTGGAGCCTCCTCCCTCACCAAAAGCGTCCAGCGGATACCCTGCTGCTTGCAGCAGGGTCATTTATTCATTCCCTCTCCTTACGAATGTAGCTTCAGTATCTGCCTCGCCTCTTCCACTGTCGCCACCTCACGGCCCACTTCCTTTGCGAGCCGCACCACCCGCTCCACCATCTGGGCGTTGCTCTTTGCCAGCTCGTTCTTGCCGTAATAGACGTTGTCCTCGAACCCGATCCGCACGCCGCCTCCCATTGCGATCGCAAGGGTGATCATGGGTATCTGAAAGCGCCCGATCGCCATTGTCTGCCAGCAGGTCCCCTCAGGCACCGCCCTGACAAAGGACAATAAAGAATCGGGCGTGGGAGGCATAGCTCCACCCGCCATACCGTGAACGAAGTTCATATGGAGGGGTTCGCCCAGGAAACCGTGGTCGCGCAGGTGTATGATATTGCTCAACTGCCCCAGGTTATAAATCTCAGCCTCGATGTCGGGGACTCCGTTCTCTTTTGCCTTTCGGCAAAACTCTTCGTTAAATGGGATGGGATTCTCGAAATAAACAATGTTCCAGGTATCTATCGTTCCGGCGTTTATGGTGAACATGTCCGGTCTGGGCCTGATGTTCACGAGGGTGAGACGTTCCTGCATATTGAACTGATAAGGATTTTTCCTTTCCGCAAAGTCTCTGATGCCGATGCCGTTGCCAACCTGGATTATTATGGGGCACTTGGCCCTTATCTTGGAAATGGCTTCGCTGTACACGTTCAGATCCGCCGTCGACTGACCGCCCTTATCCCTCACGTGAAGATGTAAGATGGAGGCGCCTGCATTATAGCAATCGTATGCCGTCTGTGCCTGCTCGTCTGGCGATATAGGGAAGTTGGGGTTGACCTCCTTGCCCTGCATACCGCCGGTGCACGCGACCGTTATTATCAATTTCTTGGTCTCTGCACCGTAGTCGATCAATCTCGGTTCCATCCTGTTTCCTCCTTGTTATTTTAGTGGAGTATCGGTATCATAGCCCTTGCAGACGAAGCTTAGCCCATTGCTGTACCCGAAAAGTATCCGAGCTGGCGAGACGCGAAAAGCGCCTTTTCCTTCACGTATGGAGCAAGCTCGAAAAGCGCCTCCGCGCTCATTTGCTTTATCTCGGCGGTAAGGTTGATCGCTGCGATAACCTTCCCGCTCGCGTCCCTTACGGGAGCGGCAATACAGTTCAGGTCTACATGGGTCTCCCCCTCGTCGGTCGAATAACCTCTTTGCCTTACGAGCTCGAGGTTCTGTTTTATCGATTCTCCGTCCACGAGGCTTGCTTCAGTGAGCTTTGCGAGGTTGGCCGAGCGCAAGATATTGTCCTGCTCCTCTTCGCTGAGGTAGGCGAGCATTGCCTTACCGATGGACGTGGTGTGCACAGGGAGGTTCAGGCCGATCCGATGGGCGAGCAAGTCGATGTTCATGTTCCTGACGTAGTCGACCACGATGACCCTATTGTTCTTAAGGATCCCCCAACTGGCCGCCATATTGTGTTCTTTGGCCATCTGCTCTATGTGGGGGCGGAGGATCCTACGGAGGGGAAGATGAAAGGCATAGACCATCCCCAGTTCGAAGAACCTGATTCCCAGGCGGTATTTGTTTGTCTCATGGTTCCTCTCAAGGAAGGCATCTTTTTCCATAGTGCCGAGCATCCTCGATGCCTTACTGGGCAGCATACCGAGACCCTTCGCGATCTCCGTCACGCTTTTCTCCTCGCATTGGTAGGTATTGAAAAGCATGAGCATCTTTATCAGGTCTTTGAGCGTCTTATATTCCTGCACCCTTCATATCCTCCTTGCTGTTATGATACAGCTTTGCAAAAATTGCATCACCTTGTCAAGAAAAAAATATTTATTTGCATATTGTGCATCACTGTGGCAGCGTTTACCTTAATAAGGGCTGAATACTAAGCACGAGAAAGACAGAGGTCGCCCGAACAGACGGCGAAACATCTGCTGCCCCCTGGGTATCGCCTGGTACCGGTTGTCGCCCTTCACCGCAAGACAAGGTCCATTTCCCTTCCGAAAGCAACGGATAGGACCGGCCATCGGAATTATATGATAAGGATACCTATCCTTTCACGAAATCGTGTTTAAGGTATGCCGGATCGGGATAGGAATAAAAACCCTTTCCGGTCTTTACGCCCAAATCTCCCCTGTCGATCATTTCCTTCAATTTATCCGGGGGTTTCTTCGAAGTGTCATTTGCCTCATTGTAATACATCATATGCACATTATATACCGTTTCCAGACCGATACTGTCCATCATCCCGAATGGACCAATCGGCATCCCGGTGAAGATCATCCATGCCCGGTCGATAGTCTCGAAGTCTACGTAATCATTCGCCCACATGTTAAGGGCTTCGATTCTTGCCGAATGCCAAATACGGTTCATGCAAAATCCCGGAAGCTCTTTCTTGACCCTTATCGGAATGCAACCAATATCCCTGGCCCACTTTTCTGCCGTCATCATCGTCTCTTTGCTTGTCTTTGTCCCTCCCATCAGGTCAACCATGGGCATACGTTCGAGGTCATAGAAATGGATGTTCAATACCTTTTCCCGCCTGGTGGTGACATCCTCCACCCGCGAAACAGGAATTGTGGAACTGTTTGTGGCCAGGATAGCATGGGATGGAGCCACCGCATCCAGCTTTTTAAACAATTCTCTCTTGGCCTGCAAATCCTCTATTATCGCCTCAATGACAAGTTCGGCCCCCTTCAAGGATCGATCCAAGTCTGGAGTAAATGTAATGAGCTGCCGGACTTTGGCTTTTTGATATTGCGTTACTAAACCTTTATCAGCCATAACAGTTAGTATCTGCTCTTCACGAACCTTCGATGTAGCTATGGCTTTTTCACTAATATCTGTTAATGAGACCCTATTCCCGCCTTTCCATGCAGCCCTCACGGCAATCTGGATACCCATAACACCTGCGCCGACAACGCTGACTTTTCTCACTTTCCCTGTCGCAAATGCGCCTGCCATCCGGCTAAACCCTCTGCTCCGATCTCCGTCCTCAACGCCTTTTAATTCAGCCTCCCTTTTCAGGTCTATTCACAGAAAAAGTCGTGCCATAGTTTTTTTAAGCGCCTTCCAATCGTTCAATTTCCCGAGACTTCAACACCTGGTCCCTCATGATTCCAGAAAGGTTTTCCTTCAATTCCACAGAGTAAGGTTTGATGATCATCTCGCGGCTTCGCGGCCTCGCCAATTCTGGACGCACTTCCATCAGAAGACTGGTCGGCCGGTGAGTGCATACTATGACCCTGTCACTTAAGAATATAGCTTCCTCTATGCTATGAGTAACAAAGATTATTGTTTTCCGCATTGTAGGTGCAAGTTCTTCCCCCCATACCCTGAGCAGATCCATTTGCAATATCTCCCGCGTATATGCATCGACGGAGGCAAACGGTTCGTCCATTAATAAAACCTGGGGGTTGTTCACGAGGGTCCTTGCCAGCATCGCCCTTTGGCGCATACCGCCCGAAAGTTCGTGAGGTAACCTATCTTCGAAACCCACAAGGCCCATGATTGCGATATATTCCTTGACAAGATTTCCTTTGTCTTCCTTCTCCGAGTTTTTAAATGCAAGTCCAAACGCAATATTCCTCTTTACGGTGAGCCAGGGGAATAGGGTCGGCTCCTGAAATACCATTGCCCGTTGGGAATCTATAATCCCGTTGCAAAGCCTGTCTTCAAAATATATTCCTCCTTTTGTCGGTATTTCGAAGCCCGCTATCAATCTTAGGAGCGTAGATTTCCCGCAACCGCTGGGACCAAGGATTGACAAGAACTCACCTTCAGCCACGTCGAACGAACAGTCTCTGACAGCCGTTATTGATCTCCCACCGGTCCTGTACGTCTTTGTAACATTGTCGACTCTTACCTTCATGCTATTCATGCCGACTCCCGATTTCTTATGGCCGAGCCATCCGTCTCATCGGTCCGCAGATTTAACTCGATAATATTTTCCGCAATAAGAACGGACATAGGCAATAAACCGCAGCACCTCACGACCACAGAGAGCGTCATTGGCCTTCGTTGTTTGTAACGATCTCAATCCCCGATTTCCCAGTATGCTTTGGCGTCCTCGACGGTTGCAACATCACGCCCCAGTTCCCGAGCGATTTTTACTATTCTTTCCACCAGTTGAGCATTATTTCTTACCTTTTCGCCCTTTCTATAATAAACAGTATCTTCCATGCCGGTCCTTATGTTCCCGCCCATACACATACCGGCTATGGTAATGGGTAAGTGGGCTTTGCCTATGCCTATAACCTGCCAAAACGATCCTTCCGGTAAATCCGATACCAGTCTAAGCAAATCTTCATGTCGTGCCGGTATGCCGCCCGTGCTGCCGAGCACGAGGCTGAAATGCAGCGGTTTCCTGAGGAAGCCTGCATCCGCCAGTCTCAGGATATTTGCCACGTGTCCGATATCGTAGGTTTCGCACTCCATCGGGATCTTGCTTTCATTTGCCTTCTTTGCAAACCTCATATTAAATTCGTAAGGGTTTGGGAAAAAGATGTCATTTATGTGAAAGGTGCCTGCATTAATGGTAATCAGGTCAGGCTTAGGCTGAACGTCGAATAATTTCATCCTGTCCTCAAATGGCGAGCACGACCGGTTTCCCTTTTCGTCGGTCACCGTCGCTCCTGCATTCCCGATTTGGATGAGAATAGGACACTTTGCCTTGATTTTTGTTATAACCTCCTTATAGACGTTCAGGTCGGCGGTTGGTTCCCCTTGTTTATCTCTGACATGCAGGTGACATATAGATGCTCCCGCATTATAACAATCGTAAGCGTCCTGAGCCTGCTCATCCGGTTGTTCAGGAAGATTGGGGTTCGCTTCCTTTCCGTGTTGTCCGCCCGTGATTGCAACTGTGATAACCAGCTTTCTGCTTTTTGTAAAATCAGCCGTCGTTAACATATCTTCCCCCTTTTGTTATGACATAGTTTTATATATGCTTCGACCATATGATCGCCATTTTTCATTCCACCTTTTCAAGGTCGCACCACATTATTTTTTATGCCTGGCTTATGGCTGTCTCTCTATTTTCAGGGACGGCTTCAGTTATGTAATCTGCATCGGCGACGGCTCTATCCCAATCAAGAGTTAGATGAACGCGGGATTGAAGCTCCCCTGTTTTTTCGAGCTGATCTTTTTCCATTATCCCCAGGCAGCTTGTGGTAATCTGTTGTCTCGCCCGAGCAAGGATCGGCTGTTCTATATCAACCCCTGTGACTTCGTAACCCGCGATTGAAAATGCAAGGGCTATATCAGGCCCCATTGTACCCATACCCAAGACGGTTATCTTCTTAACTTCAGTAATGTCCATCACTGAGTGCTCCCCGGCAGGATAAACTATCATCGACCATGTGGTTCATCCGGATTCATTACCCTTAAGCGGTCCTTTCCTTATAGAACCAGGCTACCTTCTTCGCTTCGACATACCTGATGCCCTTATCCATAAGAAACCCCAGCAACCCAATCGTTAACATCCCCACCAAGACCCTCTCGGTCAATAAGAGTTGTCTGGCATCCATTATCATAAAACCTAGACCTGAAGGCGCCGCTACCAATTCAGCGGCAACCAGGCACATCCAACTTGCCCCCAGTCCAACCCTTGCTCCGGTAAGGATAAACGGCAAAACCCCAGGCAGGATCACTTTCCACAGAATGTGGCGGCTAGGGCATCCTAAGTTGAGCGCGCTCCAGACCAATTGTATGTCTGTACCTCTGACGCCGGCTATGGTATTGACTAAAATCGTAAAGAAAGCAGCGATAAATATGATGAATACGTTCTGGGGGGTCCCTATCCCAAACCATAGAATGCTTATGGGGATCCAGGCGAGAGGGGGGATGGGCCTTATCACCTCCAAAATGGGGTCGAGGACATCGCTAATTAGCCGA
Source organism: uncultured delta proteobacterium (assembly GCA_963835595.1). Lineage (GTDB taxonomy): Bacteria > Desulfobacterota > Syntrophorhabdia > Syntrophorhabdales > WCHB1-27 > CAWEPK01. Next base: position 2,256,982 of record CAWIGL010000002.1, read on the forward strand.
AATCTCCCGATTAAGATACCCAACGGGATCGCCACGACGAAGCCGAGGCCGAAACCCAATACCACCCTCTCCATACTCGCGGCAATATGCTTGAATAGCTCACCTGTCCCGATCAGCCGGATCGCTTCTGCCAGGACTTCGGAAGGCGGCGGGAACAACAATCTATGTTCTTTGAAAAAGTGTCCCATAAGAATTTGCCAAACGGCCAGAAGCACAATACCCGCTGTAGCACCCCTGACTGTTCTCGACCTAAAGGCGCGACATACCTGAAACATTGCCCCCCCTATTCTTTATGCGCAGTCCTGTTCAAAAAGCCCCTAAGAAAATTCTTTACGCAATCTCAAGAGATAGAGAACGAAAAAGACCCGTATCATCTGTTGAGCAAGCTATAAGCCCTCCATAGACAAGAAATTTCAGCTATGGGTTATATAACTTGCCTTTGAAATACCACGGGGCGACGAGATCCCCGGGCTCGGGAAAAGGTTGCGGAGTTACAGGCTTGCCTATTTCGGACTTAAGAGGCCAGGAATAGTAGGGAGGATAAGGCAACCTATCCGGCTCGCCCTTCCAATTTTTCGGTATCCAGACAGGGGCCTTCGGCATTGCCCACCCTAACTTCTTAAAAGTGTTTGCCATAAAATCTGATCGGAAATAACTTTTGTAGCGGTCCGCAGTAACTAAAGTCCTTGTCCTGTTAGTCTCATACAAGAATTTCGCTACATGGGATAATACTTTTGCGTCAAAATCAGGATGTATATACATAAAAGTCGGTTTGTAATAGGTGTATAGTGAATTCAGATAGATCAAGGTATCCCATGGGAAGACTTTTTGAATAGCGTGTTCTGCTTTAAGGAGCTTCGTTATTCCCACAGTATCCTGCCTCATCATGAGGTTCGCTTCACAGTGAGCATCAGAGATGGCCTGAACTACATCGGGTACCTGTAATAAATCTCGCTGTACCGATAGATAACCAAGATACATCATGTAAGGCCAGTCGACGTCGATAATTCTCGCTCTCTTTTGTATAGTTGTTAGCTGATATGGGGTAGGTTCCCAAATTGCGAAGGCATCTACACCCTTTGGCAGCAGCATTATATCCGGCGGGCTCATATCCTTTATGGTTACGTCTTTGCCGATTTGAATACCTTGCACCTCGCACATGGTCCGAAAGTAAAACTCGGCCGAGCTGCCCACCGGCAGCCCAATAATGGCCTGATGCCCCAGCTTCTCGAGTTTCAAATCCGCCACACTGGTGATTGGAGACCCTACAGGGACCAGAGTTGCATGCCGGCCGTTCACGGAGGAATGCGCTATGCCGACCATCGGAAATCCCTTGTCAATCATAGTTGTCGTCGGAAAGTTTCCGGCATTAAAGGTCTGAAGTCGCCCCGCTACAAACGCCTCAAGCATAGGTGGGCCATTTAAGAACGGGGCAGCCTCGCATTCAATGCCCCTTGCTTGCAGCAGCCCTTTCTTAGCGAGTAAAAAAGTGAGAGAATCAATTTGATACCCCAGCTTGAGGGGCCACCACCCCTTTTCCTTAAGCCATTTAACGGAAGTGTCAGAGATCTTCTCGTAAGGCAGCGGCCATCCCCATTCCGTAAACTTCTGCTGCTTGGGCTGAGCGGCCGATGGAGAAACAATACCAAACATCGAAGTCGTGAGGATAGTAAAGACTAATAGTAGCTTGACCCAAAGTTTCATAAATCCCCCCCTTGAATGCTCTCGACCCCCCAGTTAAGTACCAGGGAAATATCTAAGCCGACTAGACACAAAGAGCGCCCATCCTAAAAATAAGGAGCAAGCTCGAATAACTTCCCTGCGCTCGTTCGCACCTTTTCATCCGCGACGTTGATCGCTGCAATAACTTTGCCGCTCAGATTGGAACGTATTGAAAAGCAAGAGCATCCTTAATCATCTCTTTGAGGGTTTTATATTCCTGCACGTCTTAAGTCTTTTCTATCCCTTATGATATAGACTTGCAATAATAGCCATGCCTTGTCAAGAAAAAAAATGATCTTTGCATATTGTGCACATAGCCGCCATGCGTGCGTGGCCGGTAGCCGCTATGATAGCCCCCGGGGACAGCGGCCGTAAGGTTGGGGTGCAGAGTTACATGCCGGAATTTTACCTTCGCTGGAGCCAATTTTTTCCGTACCCGGCAACACTATATCGGGCGGGTGATTGTAACTCGTCTGCCCAAAAGCCGCTTAAGCGGCTTTTGCCGGCACGAATTACCCGTACAATATAAAATTATTCTACTTGCATACTGTGCATCAACTGTGCGAATAGGGCAATTTTTCTCTTGACATCGTTTCTTCTGCATGTTACCTGTTGTCATAGGCATGTCCGATGGTATTCTTGTATATTAACCAGGGGTAAATAGTAAATAGGAAAAGCCAGGGAAGAAACGTATGAAGAGGTCGGCCTTATTCCTTCTGTTCCATCTGCTTCTCTTCGCCGGTTTTGCTTACGGCGGACCCGTCCGGATCGCCTATCTCCAGAACGATATTCACCAGCTTCCCTGCTGGGTCGCGATAGATAAAGGGTTATTCGACAAAGAGGGAGTGAAGGTCGAGATAGCGGGTATCTTTAAGGCGGGGCCCGAGTTGATGAGCGGCTTCGGCGCCGGCGCAATCGATGTGGGGTACGTTGGAATAGCGCCCGCAACGACCGCTGTGGCGAACGGGGCTGCAAGGATAGTCGTCCTGGCCGAGGTCAACGCCGAGGGCTCGTCGATTGTGGTGAAGAGAGGGGGAAAAATAAGGGCAATCCCCGACCTTGTCGGCAAGACCGTAGCCATACCCGGATACGCTACCGTCCAGGATTTCCTCTTTCGAAGGGCTTTGTCGAAATACGGCGTCTCGCCGGAACAGGTGAACATCATAGTCTTGAAGCCGCCGGAAATGCTCGGCGCCCTGAGAACCGACCAGATCGACGGCTTCATCGCATGGGAGCCTTACCCGGCTAAGGCCATCACGACCGGGCTGGGAAGGACGATCGCCTTATCGAGGGATATCTGGAAGGACCATCCATGCTGTGTCCTCGCTGTGGACGAAAAATTTCTGGAAAGCCATCCCGAAGAAGCCAGGGCTGTGGTGCGAGCCCATGTTAAAGCGATCGATTTCATCATGAAGCATCGCGAAGAGGCGGTTAAGGTCGCCGTGAAGTATACGGGTATGGACGAAGCCTCGATAAGGCTGGCGATGGCCAACGTGAAGTATACCCCTGTGCTGAGCGTCGAGGGGGAAAAGGAATATGTCGAGTACCTGACGAAGATGAAGTATATAAAGGTGGACGACGTTCCGGCGTTTGTTGCGCGGTTCATGAGGCCCGGCTTCATCAGGGATATCGCGAAGTAATGAAAGGGGAGCGCCTTCTTATCCCCTTGCTCGTGCTCGCAATCTGGCAGGGCCTGTCCCTGATGCACGTCATCCCGTCCTACAAGCTCCCCTCTCCATTCGATATCGTCCTCGGCCTCAAAGACCTCGCTGTCGTCGGGGTGCCCCCCGGGTACCGCCTCCACAACCATATACTGCATAGCCTCTATCGGGTCGGATACGGTTACGCTGCTGCCTGCCTGATCGCCATCCCCCTGGGGGTTTTAATGGGGTGGTCGCCAAAACTGCTGAGAATGATCCGGCCCATCGTTGAAGTAGTGCGGCCCATACCTCCCCTCGCGTGGATCCCTCTCGCGATCCTGTGGTTCGGCCTGGGTCTCCGGTCCGCGGCCTTTATCATTTTTCTCGGGGTCTTTTTCCCGGTGCTTCTCAACACGATCTCCGGTGTCCTTTCCATCAATCCGATCCTCATAGAGGCCGCGCGCACGCTTCAGGGCAGGGAGAGGCACATCTTTTTTAAGGTCCTCTTTCCCGGCGCCGTCCCTTCGATCTTCGTGGGGATGCGCATCGGCATCGGCATAGGATGGATGACGCTGGTCGCGGCCGAGTTCACAGGCGTCAAAGAGGGATATGGCCTCGGCTACATGATAATGACGGCCCGGGACATCCAGCGGCCGGATGAGATCGTGGCAGGCATGCTCGTCATCGGGATGATCGGCCTTCTTATCGATATAGGCATCAGGGCGGCGGAATCCACGTTCGTCCGCTGGAAATGAGGGGAGGCAGTCCATTGAGCCTCGTGCTTTCGGGACTCAGCAAGAACTTTCCGGGCGAAGGCGGGTCTGAAGCCGTTGCCGTGCTGGAGGATATCCGATTCCGTGTCGAGGAAGGCGAATTTATCTCTATCGTCGGCCCGAGCGGTTGCGGAAAAACCACGCTCCTCCGGATCATTGCCGGCCTGGAGGAAGCTTCGGACGGGAAGGTTCTGTTAGACGGAAAGGAGCTGTCGCAGGGTTCCAAAGAGGTAGGGATGGTCTTTCAGGAATATGCCCTCTTCCCGTGGAGAACGACGCTTGGAAACATCGAATTCGGACTGGAAGTCAAAGGCATCAACAAGAAGAAAAGGCGTGCGGGCGCCATGGAATACATCCGGACCTTCGATCTGAATGGCTTTGAACGCCGATATCCGGCGGAGCTTTCAGGGGGCATGAAGCAGCGTGTCGCAATAGCACGGACGTTGATCATGGATCCTGAGGTAGTCTTGATGGACGAGCCGTTCGGGGCGCTCGACAGTCAAACCCGGAACCTGCTTCAACAATTTCTCCTGCACATCTGGCAGAAGCGGCGCGACACCATCCTCTTTGTAACCCACAACGTCGACGAGGCCGTGTTCCTGAGCGACCGGATCGTTATTCTGTCGAAGAGGCCCGCCCGTATCGTCCGGACGTTCGATGTTGACCTGCCGAGGCCGCGGGACCGGACAGGCGCCGAATGTAATCAGATCAGAAGGGATATCCTTCGCGTTCTGGCCGAGGAGGCAGGTGCAGGCAGCGGGGAGACCATTTTTTCTCAGGACTGCTTCACCATTTCATAGGTCCCGACGTGACGCGGCCCTCCGGGCTGCGGCTATGCCCGGAACGACGATATTCCCGCTGCCGCGATTATAGACTTTCCCTTATGGCAGTTATTATTACATAGCTTTCACGCCTTCTTCGCCGGTTTCTCTTATGCCTCCGAGTCCACCATAAAGGAGGTATTACTTATGAACGCATGCCGCCGCGCTCAACCCTGCAAGACGACCAAAAGTCCATGCCCGACTGTGACTGACGCCCGGTACAGTTGTCAGATACATATCACTGAAGAAAGATCCCGAGACGTTCCCGGCCGCGTATAGTCCCGGAATGGCATTCCTCTCCGTATCCAGCACCTCGAGCTTGGTGTTGATCTTAAGGCCGCTCAGAATCACCATATAGCGGGCTTCCATTTTACAGGCGTAGAACGGCGGCTTCTCTATCGTCGTTAATCTGTCAGGATGCTTGCCGAAGTCGAGATCCTCCTTATTTCGCGCCAGCTCGCTGTACCTCGCAACGGTAAGCTTGAAGGTCTCGGCGGGAACCTCCATCTTCTGCGCAAGCCCTTCGATAGTCTGCGCTGTCAGTACATTGCCCTCTTTAACTACCCTGTCGAAGTACTTCTTATCCCACGTAAGACGCGTCGTCGGCGGTCCCATGTTCTTGCAGCACTGGCTCTGCATCTTCGGCCACTCTTCGCCAAACTTGGCGTCCCACACCGACCACGCGACCCGGCCTGTCTGTCTCATGATTTGGGCGCATTCGTACGCCCAGGGCAGGTCTTCATTCATGAATCGTTCTCCATTCAGGTCCACGTAAAGCCAGGGCTGACGAGGCAGGTTAAAAGGTGTCTCTTTGACCCAGACCGCCCAATCGAAAAGCATAGGGCAGTGAGGAGGGTCATCGATAGCGGCGCCAATCCACATTCCCATCTTATGCCCATCACCGGTGTTTAGAGGGGCCTGTGGGTAAGCGCAGCCAATAGTATTGTAAACCGGCAAGCAATACCTATCGACCATCTGGCGATCGCTTCCATAATCCCCGGAACAGAGCACCACCGCTTTGTTAACGTTGAACCTCGTGTAACCCCCCTGTTTGTTTTGGGCAATAACGCCGGTGACCCTGCTCTTTCCCTCTCTGAGCAACCGAATGGCCGGGGTCTCGAAACGATAGTCTACCCCACGTTTTTGGCCATTGCTTTTTAACATTTCAACCAAAGTCTCCTGGAGATTAGGCATGAAGATATGGATCAACGGATAGTTCGGGAAATACCAGGATTTGGTAGTTGGGTCCAAAACAACTTCTACCTTGGCCTCTTCGGCCATATCCAGCAGCCAGTCCATGACCTTGTCGCAATTGTCAGCCCACAGCTTGACCACTTTCTGGTCGGCCCTGTATGACCCCATTTGCATTATCGTGGAGATGACTTCATTCTTGTCGATTTTGATCCCCGCTTTTTTCTGCAGCCTGCTGGCGAAGGCCGCATTATGCAAGCCACGGCAGTTGCAGGTCGGCCCCTTTTCAAGCACGACGGTCTTGGCGCCTGCCTCGGCGGCTGAAACCGCAGCAGTCAGTCCGGCTACTCCGGCGCCCACGACCACAACATCTGTAGCTACCGTCTCCTTTATCTCTCGCATATGAATCGGTGGTGGACAGATCTCAAAGTTATCCTTAAAATACATGATCATCCTCCTTGGCCGTGCTTAACGGCATCCACATGTCATGCAGCCTTTATGTCCTTCCCCAGCGTTATGATACAGCTTTGCAAAAATGGCACTATGCTGTCAAGAAAAAAATATCTATTTGCATATTGTGCATCATTTAGGTCACTGTCCTCGTATTTGGCGCGATCTGTTTGCACACTGTGCATCAACTATGCGAATATGGCAATTTTTTCTTGACATCATTTCCCACGCATGATACCTGTTGTCATTGGCATTTCCAATAGCATTGTTGCTTATTAATAAGGAATAATATAAATACAAACCGAAAGGGGAGGATCATGGACTTCGACCTATCCGCAGTTCAGAAGGACATTCAGCAGGCCGCCAGGGAATTCGCGGAAAAAGAGTTTCCCGATGTGGCACGAAGCTGCGATGCCAATGAGGAGTATCCCCGCGCGTTATGGAAAAAGGCATGCGACCTCGGCTTCATCGGGACCTTTATTACCGAGGAATTCGGCGGGTCGGGGCTGGGCTTCTTCGAGATGGCGCTTATCATGGAGCAGTTCTGGAGGGTGGACCCGGGTTGCGGCAATGTCCTGTTGGCTGCGTTCGGCGCCGAGATCATACAGAACTTCGGGACGGAGGATCAGAAGAAAAGATACCTCCCCCTCATCCCTCCAGGCCGCGCCATATCCTGCTGCGGGATCACGGAGCCGGACGCAGGCAGCGACATCCTTCTTGCATCGACTAGTGCTGTCAAGGACAAGGACGAATACGTCATCAACGGAAGCAAGATGTTCATTACGAACGGCAGCGTGGCCGACCTTGTGCTGGTTTTCTGCAACACCAGCCCGAAATCGCCCGACCGCTACGGGAAGCATAGTTTCCTTATCGTCGAAAAAGGTATGCCCGGCTTTGAGGCCGTGCAGATAAAGGGCAAGCTGGGGATACGGGCCTCCGACACGGCGGAGCTCACGTTTAAAGATGTGCGGGTGCCGGCCGGGAACCTTGTCGGAGGCATAGAGAACGAAGGGTTCAGACAGGCGATGTACCTTTTCAACATAAACAGGCTCATCGCCTGCGCCTCGGGGGTCGGCGTAGCCCAGGGGGCGTTCGAAAAGGCAGTGGCCCATATAAAGAAAAGACGCCAGTTCGGAAAAACGATCGCCTCATTCCAGGGCGTCCAGTTCATGGTCGCTGAGATGGCGGCCCGGATCGAGGTGGCGCGGAATACGCTTTACAAGGCGTGCTGGCTCATCGACAACGGCAGGTTTGACCCGATGATTATAAGCATCGCAAAGCTCTTTGCCGGCGAGACTGCCGTAAGCGTCACAAACGACGCCCTCCAGCTCCACGGGGGATACGGCTACATAGCCGAGTATGACGTGGAGCGTTATTACAGGGACGCAAAGATCGTCGAGATTTACGAGGGCGCCAGGGAGATCGAAAAAATAACCATAGCGCGGGCCGTGCTCGGCAAAACGGAATGAGCCGCGCCAAAGGAGATAGGCGGCAATGGACCTGATCGAAGTCAATCGAGAGACGTGCAGCCGGGATGGGATTTGCGCGGCAGTCTGTCCCAGTGGGCTTATCGAATGGGAAGAGGGCGCATATCCGAAACCGGCCGCGAACGCGGATGCAGACTGCATGGCGTGCGGCCACTGCGTAGCCGTTTGTCCGACGGGCAGCCTGTCCCACCGCGACATGCCTTCCGGCCGGTGCCCGGCCTTAGAAAAAACGCCGGGCCTTGCTGCGGACCGGATCGACCTCCTGCTGAAAAGCCGAAGGTCCGTGCGCCTTTATCAGGATAAGCCTGTGCCCGAAGACGTGCTGGCCGGAGTCATCGATACGGCCATGTACGCCCCGTCCGGGAAAAACAGCCAGTGCGTGGAATGGCTGGTCCTCGCCCGGAAGGACGAGCTGCGCAACTTCGTGGAGATAGCGGACGGCTGGATACGCTGGATGATCGCCAACAAGCCGGAGATGGCGTCGATGATGGGCATGGAGAGGATGGTGCAACGCCATGAGGAGGGGGAGGACGAATTCCTCAGAAAGACGCCCGTCCTCGTAGTCACCCATGCCAGAAAAGATAACCCCTTCGCGGCAATGGCGTGCCCCATAGCCCTTGCCTATTTCGACCTGGCCGCCAGGGGCCGGGGCCTCGGCTGCTGCTGGGCCGGCCTCTTCAACACGGCCGCCACCGTCTACCCTCCCTTGAAGGAGGCCCTGGCGCTGCCGGAAGGACACCAGCCGTTCGGCTCGATGATGGTCGGCTATCCGCAGCTTGACTACCACAGGCTGCCTTTGCGCAGGCCGCCGAAGATCACGTGGCGCTTCTGATGCCCGGCCTGCGGCGGGCCGTTTTTATCGGAACGGCGCATCGGCCGTGCTCGTCGATGGGAAGCAGGACTGACCCGGGGGGCGACTTTCAGTGGGGAGGCAGCCCCGGGGCGATTTTGAAAACGAAGAAAGGAGGCTCTATGAGAGGAAGGGCAACCTGTCTGTTTGCAGCGCTCGTGATGCTCGGTTTTTCCATCGGTTTCGTTCATGTCGGGCCGGCCTCTGCGGAGGTCGCCATCGAGGCGCTCAACCCGCGCGGCGAGGTCGCGCCGGCCCCCATTTTCACCCCATCCGCCCGCATCCCTGACCTCGCGGGCAAGAAGGTGGGCATTTACTGGAATCACAAGGCAGGGGGTGAGCATTTCTGGGATGTCGTCGAGGCGGCGCTGAAAGAGAAGGCCCCGGCGGTGAAGATCGTCCGGTTCAGCGGCGGCTTCGAGCCGACGGACGCGCAGATCGCGGCCATGACCGGAGAAGTGGACGCCTTTTTCTACGGCGTCGGCGACTGAGGCTCCTGCACATGGGCCGGCGTGTCCGGCTCCGTGAGGATAGAGAAGACCGGAAAGCCTGTAATCTACGTAGTAACCGATAATTTCATCCTTGACGCGAAGTCGGCAGCAGAGGACACGGGGATGCCCCGCCTGCGGATGATCACCGTACCCGCCGACGAGTATTACAAGCGGCGCTACAGCGAAGAAGATGTCAAGCCCGTCGCCCTCGCCGCGATCGGCGGCCTGATCGACGGCCTCACCCGGCCCCTGAGCGCGGAAGAGGCGAGCACGAAGCCTAAACAGACGCAAGACGCGGGGACGATCAAGTTCACCGCAGCGACGTACGCAGAGGCCCTTGAGAAGTTCAACCAGACGTTCCTCGACAACCACTGGGGCAGCGGCCTGCCCCTCGTGCCACCAACGGCCGAGCGGGTGAACTGGATGCTCACGGGGACTACGCGCTCCCCAGGCGAGGTCATAGGCACGGTAGAGCCGAAGAGGGGCAAGGCGACTATAGAGAAGATCGCAATCAACGCGGTCATGGCGGGTGCAAAGCCGGAGTACCTGCCCGTCATTATTGCCGCGATGGAGGGGCTAACGGATAAGGACTACGACCTCCTCCACGTCATGGCCTCGACAGGGTCGTTCACGCTCCAGGTCGTCGTCGATGGGCCGATCGGAGAAGAGATAGGCATGAACTCAGGCATCGGCCTGCTCGGCTACGGGTTCCGGGCGAACAACACGATAGGCCATGCCCTGAGGCTCTGCCTTATCAACATGGGGATGCTGTGGCCCGCCGAGAACGACATGGCCCTCGTCGGCAGGCCGTCTTCCCATACGTTCTATGTCTTCGCGGAGAACCAGCGGAACAGCCCCTGGGTCCCCTATCACGTGTCGATAGGCCATAAAAAGGAAGAGAGCTGCGTGACCGTGATGACGGTCGGGAGTTACAGCGCCTCGTCCGCAGGGCTGGTCGCCTTCGGCGGGGGCGCGGTCTTCCCGTGGACACCCCAGCAGCTACTCGACAACATCGTGAAGACCATTATGATCGGCCGCAATATGATCCCGGTCTGGAAGGCGAGCACGGCCATACCGAGCCCCCAGAAGCATTTCCTCGTGCTCCATCCCGAGTTCGTCATGGAGCTGAACCGCCTGAGCTATACGCGCCAAAAGCTCCAGCAGTACCTGTACGACCGGACGCGCATACCTTACGAGGAGCTGACCGCCAAAGAGGTCGCGGCATTCCGGCGCAGGCTCGCGGACAAGGAGATACCGGCTGACCGCGTCGCGGTCTTCGAAGATTCCCTGAAGCCGGGCGGGAAGGTGCCAATGCTGCTGCGGCCGGAGGACTGCCTCGTCTTCGTTGCGGGCGGTATTCCGGGTTACTCCTTCGGCGACTCGTATTTCTCGATACCGCCGCATGGGGTTACAGCGGTCATGACGAAGACTATACATGGGGCGGCGTTGACGAAGGCAGGCAAATAACGGGTCCGAAAGGGGCGATGCCGGCGACCATTGCGGGGCATGGAAGACTTCTGTGCCGTACCGCCCCCATCTTTCTTTTGCTGCTTTTCCTGTTGCCGGCCCTTCGTACGGCGGCAGGCGGGCCGGGCGGCTACATCGGCTGGGAGGGCTGCGAGGCGTGCCACGGGAAGGTCGCGGAGGCGTGGAAGAAACAGAGGCACGCGGCCGCTTTCGAGGACCTTAAGAAATCGGGCCAGGAGGAGCTGCCGAACTGTGTCCGCTGCCACTCTACGGGATACGGGCAGCCGGGCGGCTTTATCGACAGCGAGCTTACCCCGGAGCTCACGGGCGTCCAGTGCGAGGAATGCCACGGGCCGGGAAGCCGGCACGCGGCGGCCCCTGACAAAGGGCATATGACGGCTGCGCCGGACGTTGCGACGTGCAGGCGGTGCCACACGCCAGGCCAGGACCCCGGCTTCGACTACGCGAAGAAGGCAAAAGACGTACATCGCGTACAATAGCCCGTTCCCGGATAGGCGGGCAGCGCGCATAAGGAAGGAGAAACAGCCGATGAAGCAAAGGAGAAGGCGGTCCCCGGCGCTTGCCGTAATCGCGCTCCTCGCAATCTTTGCGGCGTTTCCTTTTCTGACCGCGACTGCTGAGGCCGGAGCGGGCGTCAAGGTGACGCCCGACCAGACGGACCTCGGCGCTGTTGACGAAGGGGTGCAGGTAAGGGCCGTCTTCATCGTGGAGAATACGGGCGATGCGCCGCTCGCGATCGCGAACGTGCGCACGAACTGAGCGTGCACGACCGGTGTGCTTGGCAAGCACACCCTCAAGCCTGGGGAAAAGACCGAGCTTCGCATGGTATTCGACACCCAGGGCAACCCCGGCCCCTTCCGCAAGACTGCGACGCTCACTACCGACATGCCGGGACAGGAGGAGACGGAGGCCACCATAACGGGGATGGTCAAAGAGGCGCCAGGCGCGAAGATACACGTAGCCCCGAGGAGGATCTTGGCGGATGCGGCAGGGCTTCCTGGCGGGAAGAAGCAGGCATTTACGGTCGTCAACAAGGGGGCCTTGCCCCTCGTGATGGTCCGCATCTATTCGCAGGCAAGCGGCGCGGTCTATTTCGACGGCAGTAAAGAAGGGAATATCGTCGTCGGGCCGGGAGGCGCGAGGAAGGTCGAGATCGATCTCGGCGCAGGCGACCGGACCGGCCGGCCGTCGCAGGAGATCATCGCGATAGAATCGAACGCAAGGAACGCGCCGAAGACGGGATATGTTATCATTATCGAGCACGGCCCTGAGTGAGAACGCGCTTGAGGAGGAAAAATGAGGAAGAGCGTTTTGCTGCCTGCGGTCCCGGCGCTTCTTGTGCTGCTTTGCGCCTTCGCCGGTTCTGCTGCGGCCCAGGAGGAGGTCCCGCGCATTACCGTCGAGGAGCTGAAATCGATGATCGATAAGGGCGCGGACGTGCTTATCCTCGATACCCAGCCGAAGGCGCTATATGAGAAGGGGCACGTAAAGGGCGCCGTATCCTTTCCGTGGAAGCCGAAGATCACGCCGCAGGACGCCGCCCGGCTGCCGCGCACAAAGCCGATCGTGACGTATTGCGACTGCGGGCCGGGGGAGTCCGACTCGGCCGGCGTCGCCTCGCAGTTGCTGGCCCTCGGCTTCACCGACGTAAGGGTCCTGAAGGACCCGTCCATAAGAGGGTGGAAGAAGGCGGGCTACCCCGTGGAATAGCCCCGCCCGGCTGCACCCGAAAAGCCGCTGACAGACGGCCTTTGCACCTTGTTGACACAGACTCCGGTAACGATGTAATCTGACATTATCGCTGCCTGCCATGCGCACCGGCGTCTACGAAACATGCCGGTGCCGGACGGACCGATCCCGTGACGACAGAACGAAAGGTTGGGGACCATGCTGCACTTTTTTCTGCAAAAAGGTAAGGGCCTGGAATACTGTTTCAACGTCGAGGCATCGGACGAGCTCGACGCGGGCGAGCTTTCGATCCTCAGGCACCTGCTGGCCGACGGCTTCATAGCCCAGACCATATCGACGGAGCCGGCCGGCGCAGGCGGGACCCGCGTCGTAGAGCTCGGCCCGAGGATGAATTTCGCTACGGCCTTTTCGACGAATATCGTCGCCATATGTCGGACCATCGGCCTTGAAAAGGTGTCGCGCATAGAGCGCTCAAGACGGTACGCGATTGCCCCCGGCATCGACAGGGACAGCTTTGTCCGGCAGCACCACGATAGGATGACGGAGTGCCTTTACGATGAGCCGCTGCGGACGTTCGAGACAGGCGCGCAGCCGGAGCCTGTCTTCGATGTCCCCTTGCGGGAAAAAGGCGTCGATGCCTTTCTTGAAGTGCCCGGCCTTGCCATGGACGACTGGGACAAGGGCCTCTACTACAACTACTTCGTCAAGGAAGAGGGGCGGAACCCGACCATCGTCGAGATAAGGGACCTGGACAACGCGAACAGCGAGCACTCGCGCCACGGGTACTTCAAAGGCAAACAGGTCATCGACGGCAAGCCGATGCCGGAGACCCTCATGGAGATCGTAAAATCGACGTTGAGGGCCAACCCTGCGAACAGCATCATCGCCTTCAAGGACAACTCAAGCGGGATCAGGGGATACGACTGCTGGACGATCCTGCCGGACCAGCCGGGCAAGCCGTCGCCCTTTCAAAAAAAGAAGGTGACGTACCATATCATCTTCACGGCGGAGACCCATAACTTCCCCACCGGGGTCGCGCCATTCCCAGGCGCAGAGACTGGCACGGGCGGGCGGATCCGCGACGTCCAGGCGACGGGCAAGGGCGGGCTGGTGGTCGCAGGGACTGCCGGGTACTGCACGGGGAACCTGCTCATCCCCGGATACGATCTGCCCTGGGAAGACGGGAGCCTTGCCTATCCGTCGAACCTGGCTTCCTCCCTCGATATGGAGATAGGGGCGAGCGACGGGGCGAGCGACTACGGCAATAAGTTCGGAGAGCCGGTAGTGGCGGGCTTTACGCGGTCCTTCGACCAGAAGCTGCCAGGCGGCGAGCGCTGGGGGTGGGTCAAGAAGGTGATGTTCACGGGCGGCATAGGGCAGATCGACGGCAGCCACATCGAAAAGGACGAGGCCGAAAAAGGGATGCTCATCGTCCAGATAGGCGGCCCTGCCTACGGCATCGGCGTCGGCGGTGGCTCGGCCTCAAGCAAGCTCCAGGGGGAGAACGAGGCGGAGCTCGATTTCAACGCAGTCCAGCGGGGCGACGCGGAGATGGAGCAGAAGATGAACCGCGTCATCAGGGCCTGCATCGAGATGGGGGAAAACAACCCCATCGTAAGCATCCACGACCAGGGGGCGGGCGGCCCTGCGAACGTCCTCAAGGAGCTCGTCGAGAAATCAGGGGGCAGGATCGAGCTGCGGCGGATCACCTTGGGAGACCCCACCCTTTCGGTGCTCAAGATATGGATAGCCGAATACCAGGAGCGGTGCGGCGTCCTCATCGGGCCTGAAAGGATCGCTGATTTTCAAGCCGTCTGCGAAAGGGAAAAGGTAACTTGCGAGATCCTGGGGGAGGTCACGGGCGACGGCCGCTTCGTCGTCCACGACGAGAGCGACGGCTCTACGCCCGTCAGCCTCAACCTCGGCAAGGTCCTCGGCAACATGCCGCAGAAGACCTTCGGGGACGAGAGGCTCGCGTCATCCCTTGAGCCGCTGCGGCTGCCCGGCGATCTATCCGTAGAGCAGGCGCTCTCGCGGGTATTGCGCGACCTCGCGGTCGGCTCCAAGAGGTTCCTCACGAACAAGGTGGACCGGAGCGTCACCGGCCTTATCGCCCGGCAGCAATGCTGCGGCCCCCTCCATTTGACCGTTGCGGACTGCGCCGTCCTGGCCCAGGGTCATTTCGGCCTGACGGGGGCGGCCACGTCCATCGGCGAGCAGCCGATCAAGATGCTGGTCGATGCGAAAGCGGGCGCGCGGATGGCGGTCGGGGAGGCGCTCACCAACATCATGTGGGCCGGGATCGGCGGGCTGCAAGAGATCAAGTGCTCGGCCAACTGGATGTGGGCGCCCAAGCTGCCCGGAGAAGGGGCGGCCCTTTACGACGCTGCATGCGCCATGCGCGATTTGATGGTCCGGCTGGGCATCGCAGTCGATGGCGGGAAAGACAGTCTCTCGATGGCGACGAAGGTGGGCGATGAGATAGTGAAATCGCCACGCCAGCTCGTCGTATCCGCATACGCGGGCGTGCCCGATATCACGAAGGTCGTGACGGCGGATATAAAGACGCCGGGTAAAAGCCGGCTCGTTTTCATCGACATATCGGGGGGCAGGTGCAGGCTGGGGGCTTCCAGCCTGGCCCAGGTTTACAACCAGATGGGGAACGCATCCCCCGACGCGGACGACCCCCAGGCGCTCAAAGCGGCCTTCGAGGCGATTCAGAAGCTCATCGCGGAAGACCTGGTCCTGGCAGGCCACGACATAAGCGACGGCGGTCTCATCACCACGTTGCTGGAGATGGCCTTTGCAGGGAACTGCGGTCTGAGCATCCAAATGGACGGGCCGTGGACAGCACTGGAGAGGCTCTTCGCAGAAGAGCTCGGGGCAGTCATCGAGTGTGGCGCAGGCGATGTCCCGGCCGTAATCAAAATCCTCGATGCGTTCGGCGTCCGTTCTTCGGTAATAGGTGAGACCTGCCTCGAAAAGAAAATCACCGTTACGTACAACGGCGGCGTGGTCCTTCAATCCGACACGGTCGTCCTTAGGCAGCGGTGGGAGGATACGTCGTACCGGATAGAGCGGCTCCAGATGAACCCCGACTGCGCCGAGCTTGAAAGAAAAAATATATACGACCGCAAAGGTCCCGCTTACAACGTCACCTTCAAGCCTGCGCCGACGCCTGCCCGTCTCCTGGAGGCGAAAGATAAGCCGAAGGTCGGCATCCTCAGGGAAGAGGGGAGCAACGGCGACCGCGAGATGACATCGGCGTTCTTCCAGGCAGGGTTCGAGCCGTGGGACGTCTCGATGACGGACTTGATCGCCGGGCGGATAAGCCTTGAGGGGTTCAGGGGATTGGTGGCGGTCGGGGGGTTCTCTTACGCCGACGTACCCAAGAGCGCAAAGGGCTGGGCCGCGACGATACGGCATAACGAAAGGCTGCGGAAGATGTTCGAGGATTTCTACAACCGGCCGGACACCTTCTCTTTAGGCGTCTGCAACGGCTGCCAGCTTTTCGCGCTCCTCGGATGGGTGCCGTGGCTGGGCATCCCCGACGACAGGCAGCCGCGCTTCGTCCGCAACGTGTCGGGCCGCTTCGAGTCGCGCTGGGTAACCGTCAGGATCGAGGAAAGCCCTGCTATAATGCTCAAGGAGATGGCAGGCTCGGCGCTCGGCGTCTGGGTGGCCCACGGGGAGGGCAGGCTCCACTTCCCCGACGCCACACTTCTGGACGAGGTGAAGCGGAAGAAGCTCGTCTCCGTGGTCTTCATCGACGACGAGGGCCGGGTCGATGGGCCGGTCTCGCAAAGCTACCCTTTTAACCCGAACGGCTCGCCTTTCGGGATCACCGGTCTATGCACGGAAGACGGCCGCCACCTGGCGATGATGCCCCACCCGGAGCGGACGTTCCTCAAGTGGCAATGGGCCTGGATGCCCCGCGATATGGACCGGAAGCTCGACGCGTCCCCGTGGATCAGGATGTTCCAGAACGCGCGGGCCTGGTGCGAGGCGGCCAAGTAAAGTGCAGCGATTGTCCCGATAGGCGGGTTTTCTAGCGTATGCTTCCGGCGAAACCGTATATATCGACCTGCCAGCCTTCTTCGGGCATCTGCACGCCGTCGATATAGACCGTCCTGCCGTCGAGGGCAACCCTGCCTTTTGCGATCAGGTCGTGCACGGCAAAAGGGTATATCTGCCAGTCCCCTTCCTCCCTGAGCGTCACCTGGATGCGGGTGCAGACGTTCTCCAGCGCCCCGTACAAATTGTCGCCCTCCGTTTGCGCCGCCGTCCGGAACTCTTCGAGGCTTCGCACCCCCGTTCGCTCGATGAGCCTTCTTATATCGCGCAGCTCGCTGTCCCACCGCGAAAGCTGCAAGGAGGCCGACTGGACCAATATCGGCCCGCCGTCGTCGCTTGCATCGACAAAGAAGACCGTCGATTTCACGGCCGTCTCCCCGGCGAGGACCGCCTTCGCCGTCGGTCTCCATCCTAACCCGGTGTATTTCCTTGCATCGCCCGGATGGACGTTCAGTATCCTGGGAAAGTACCTGCCCGGCATCCAATCGCCTATCCACAGGTCGTACCCAGCCAGGCAGATCAGGTCCGGAGGGGCGTTCAGCGCTTGCTCGACCAGCGTCATGATCGCCATGTCATAGGCGTTTCTCTCGACGCCGTATCGGGGGACCTTCTCAAGCCCCCACATTTGGCGGAAGTATATCCCGGAATCTAGGGAGACGACCGGCGCGCCGTTTTTCCGCGCCTTCTCCGCGCCTGCGCAGCCGGGGGCGTTCGTGAAGACGATGTGACGCCTCGCCGGGTCCCGCTCGTATATCCTTTCATAATTTGTGCCCGACCCCGACACGCCGCAGGCGTAAACCATCGGTCCCGACGCAGGATCATAGACGAGTCTTGGCGCCACTTCTCTCACCCCCTCTTCGACGACCGGCATTGCGCTATGCCTATTTGATAACAAAAAGGCGTCCGGGTGTCAAGGCACGACGGGACGAAGGACCAGGGCAAACGCATTTGGGAAATCTCACCTCAAGGAGGAAAAAGAATTGCCGAAGGCCCGGCTCCGAAATGAAAATCCGGCAGCCTGGCTGCGCAAGCGCACCCAGGAAGAAAACGATAGAGATTTCGGGTGAGAAATTGTATAATTTCCACCATTATGGCCGTCTTTGAGGGTCGATATCCCTTCGATATAACAGGCAAGACGATCGAGAAGCATAAACGTGCCGAAGTGGTGGAACAGGCAGACGCGCCGGACTCAAAATCCGGTGGGGCTTACACCCCGTGGGGGTTCGATTCCCCCCTTCGGCACCAATAATTTAGAGGACTTACCGCTCATCCCTTCCGCCTCTTGCCGTTCAACGATATAGTCTCTTATGCGCGACGTGGTTATCTCCACTACCCGGCAGCCCTTGAATTTCTTCTCAAGGTGCGCCTTGCTTTCCTCCGCCCTATCAAGGGATTTCCGGGCGAACCCGTCCGCTCATTAGCCGACATCATAAACTCCACGAGACGGGAAAAGTGGTTGCCATTGCTCTCGATCGTTGTCAACCCGAACCTGCTGGGATTGCGTCCGCTCGAAGAGGTGATCGAAGAGAAGCGGAAGATAGGCAAACGAAGCGATGCTGTTTCTGACAAAACGCCCGAAATAGATTAGAATAACTTCGGAACAACAGGGAAAAGCTCCTGCCCGGAAAGGCACATAAAGGAGCGCCCGGGAGAAGACCATGAAAAGCAAAAGAGGCATATGCGTCCGTCTGTTGCTGTGGTCACTTGTGCTGTTTTGGGCTCTGCCGGCCGGACTTGTAGTGGCACAGGGTCAGGACCAGGCGGGACCACCGACTTTCACACAACAGGAGCTCGACCAGATGCTTGCGTCCATCGCTCTCTATCCGGACGATCTTCTGGTGCAGGTCTTTATGGCGGCCACGTACCCTATTGAAATAGTCGAGGCCGCCCGCTGGCTGCAGGCGAACCCCGGCCTCACCGGAGACCAGCTTGCGGCTGCCTTGGAGCAGCAGAACTGGGACCCGAGCGTCAAATCGCTGGTGAACTTCCCCTCGGTCTTGCAGATGCTCAACGACAATCTCGAGTGGACGCAAAGGCTCGGGGATGCCTTCCTCGCCCAAAAGGACCAGGTAATGGATACGGTTCAGAAGCTCAGGCAAAAGGCGCAGGCGCGGGGCTACCTTCAAAGCACGGCCCAGGAGTCGGTCGCGGTGGATCCCCAAACCCAGGCAATCGACATAGCGCCTGTCTCCCCCGAAGAGATGTACGTGCCCGTGTACGATCCCGAGGTCGTCTACGGCCCGTGGTGGTGGCCGGCGTATCCGCCTTACGCCTTTTATCCGCCGGGGGTGGTCTTCACGGGTGGGTTCATCACCTTCGGCGTGCACCTCGGCCTTCCCTGGGGTTATGCTTGGGGTGGCTTCGACTGGCATCGTCACGTCGTTTCGATCAATATCGAAAGGAACGTCCGCTTTAACAGCCGGATATACAGGAACCGGTATGCGAGCCACGTGACATCGGGAGCCGGCGGCCAGGGGGCGTGGAGGCATGAACCGGCCCACAGGGCCGGGGTCGCCTACCGCTCGCCGTCCGTTGCGGAGCGGTTCGGCCGGGGGCCTATACCCGGTGCATCCGCCCGCCAGGACTTAAGGGGGTTCCAGCCCGGACAGGTAAGGGCGCCAACCCAAGTCCCCGGCAGGGCGCCGTTTATTCAGCCTAGAGCTGCATCGGCGCCTGCTCATATCGGGCCATCGGCCCCTGCGCAAACAAGACCTGCGACGCCCGGACAAGGATTCTCCGGTTTCCGGCCTCAGCAGGTCCAGGGGATGCGTAGCCCGACGATGTTCGGCACCGGCAGTACCGGCTATGAGGCGCGGCAGGCGAGTGTCCGGGGCCATGAAAGCCTGTCGAGCGCCCGCAGCTTCGCCCCTTCCGTCAGCAGGGCCCCGTCGGGAGGCGGATTCTCTTCCGGCGGCGCTTCTCACGGAGGACGTAGATGAGCGCTCCAATCTTAAAGAGACGATTCGCTATGGAGGATATCGCAATGTCGCTGTTCAGAGATGGCAGAAGGAAGTGGGCCTTTATCATAGCAGGCGTTTTCGCCCTTATTCTCTCATGCGGAAGCGCTCAGGCGAAATCTTCGCACCATCAGAGGAGCTTTTCGTCACCGCAGGATGCGGTCAAGGCAATGGCCGCGGCGGTTAAAGCCGACGACACGAAGGAACTCATCAGGATATTCGGCCCCGGAAGCAAGCGCATCGTCCTTTCGGGCGACCCGGTGGAAGATAAAGAAGGTCGTCAGCGGTTCGTCAAGCGCTATGAAGAGAAGAACAGGCTGGAGGAAACCTCCGGCAAGGTCACACTCTACACGGGCAACGACGATTGGCCTTTTCCCATCCCGATAGTGAAAACCGGCAATCGCTGGAGGTTCGATGCGAAGGCGGGCAGGGAAGAGATACTGGCTCGGAGAGTCGGGAGGAACGAGCTAAATACGGTCCGGGTCTGCCTCGCCTACGTGGACTCTCAAAAAGAGTATGCCATGGAGAAGGGCCGCGAAGGCAAGGGCCTCCTTGAGTACGCGCAAAAGTTTGCCAGTTCTCCCGGCAAGCATGACGGTCTTTACTGGCAGACCAAGGAAGGCGAACAGCAGAGCCCCATGGGACCTTTGTTCGCCGCGGCGAAAGAGAGAGGCTACGGGGATGAGCCGTTGGGGGGCGAACCGGCCCCTTATCATGGTTACTTCTACAGGATCCTAAAAGGCCAGGGCAAGAACGCGCCGGATGGCGCCCGGGACTACATGGTCGGGGACAAGATGATCGGAGGGTTTGCTATGGTCGCTTACCCGGCGAAATACGGCTCTTCAGGCGTCATGACCTTTATTGTGAACCAGGAAGGGGTCGTCTACCAGAAAGACCTGGGCAGGGAGACCAGGGAGGACGCCCTCGCCATGAAAGCCTTCGATCCCGACAAGGGCTGGACCAGGGTCAAGGAAACTGAGTAACGCCGGTCTGAGGCGTCGTTGTTGCGCCGCGGCGCCGCTGAGAGATCGCCTTACCGCGCAGCGTCGTATTGACGGGACTGCCGGCTGCGCGCAGGTCTTGCGGGAATGCGGAATGGGCGGGCTTCCTGCAGCTCGCGGTGCAAATGGGCTTACAGCGCCCCTTACGCCAGGCACGTCATGGCGGGTGCGGCTTTCTGCCCGTCCCGTCCCGCGCTCCTCGTGATGAAATCGAGGACCGTGCGGCCGTAGTCCGCAGGCCGCTGCTCGTAGGTATTGTGGCCGCACCTGGGGAAGACCGCCAGCTCGCCCCGGCGCAGGCCCCGGTATAAGGCGACCGACTGCTCGACGTCGAAGATCGCGCTGCGGTCGGGGTAGAGCACGAGGGTGGGGCACTGGACGAGCGGCAGGACGGGCCGCAGGTCGTAAAAGCCGGAGCCGTAAGCGCCGCCGCGCAGCGCGAACTGGTCGTACCGGACCTGCGCGTCCTTTCCATGCCAGTCGACCATCTTTGCCTGCAATATCGGCTCCAGGAGGGTGAATTTGTTGACCAGCTTTTGCGCGTTCAGCTCCGTCATGGGGATATCGCTGTAGCACTGGGTGCTCCCCACGGCCAGCGTAATCACCTCGTCGGGATACTTCGCGGCGTAGTAGACGCCGACCACGCCGCCCTCGCACTGGCCTACGATATGGCACCTGCCGATGCCGAGGATCCCTTTCAGCGCCTTGAGCTCCTCGACGCTTTCCGGGTTGTAGCGGTCGCTCTCGTAAAACTCGGTGAAATCGTCCCCGCCTTCCGAGCGCCCGAAGCCCCGCCGGTCGTAGAGCGCAACCCTGAACCCGGCCGCGACGAATTGCGGATAGATGTCCTTCCAGATCTTGCCGCAGCCGAAGCCGTGATGAAGCAGCATTATCATCTCGCCTTCGCCCTCTCCGTGGACCTCGTAGTACAGCAAACGACCGTTCACCTTTTCAAACGGCATGACGTACGCTCCTTGTCCTTATCCCATGCTTAAAGGGGTTGTTCGATCCCGCGCCCTCAATCATTACACCGGCGGACGGGGAATTGCAAGGAAAAAGAGCCGCGCGGCGGCCGAGGCGGACGGCGCGGGCATACGCACGCAGGCGGCGGTGGCGGCGTGGCCCGGTCGTCTCGCCGCCCGAACCTCTTCACACCACGCACGTTTTCGGCTACAATACCTCATAAGGGGGCAAAGGGGCGGCGGTAATGGAAGGCGATCATGGACGATGAATGGGGCCGTGACCCGTCCGTGCAGCGGATGAGGCGCATATTCGCGGCCATCGACGCCAAGCAGGCGCGGCTCCTCGACGGGGCAGGCATCCATCGGTTCGACAAGAGGCTTTGCCAGTGGAGGAAGACGGCGCTCCGGTTGTTCGAGCAAAGCTGGTCGAGGGCGACGCAGACCGGGGCGCCCTTCGGGGAGAAGGACATAAGCGACCTCTACCTGCATTGCCTGGCGCGCGTTCTGTGCAGCCGGGGGGTGACCGTCCCGGACCGGGCGCTGCCGGCCAACCCGGCCGTAGCGCGCATCATGGGGGACAAGAGGCCCGGCGGAGGGGAAGAAACATGATAAGGCTCCGGCTCTTCGGGCGCTGCCGCATCTACCACGACCCCGTCAGCCCGGTGCTCCGGGCCCCCGCCCAGGTCGGATGGGAGGCGTGGTTCAGGAGCATCGACCTCGTCACCCAGCAGCCCCTCAAGGGCGAAGAGCTGCTGAGGCGGACGCGCGGGTGGTGGACCGTCGAGCCGGACGACGTGTCGGAGGTCGTCGGGCGGTTCGGCCGCCTCGTCGTCGGGGAGCAGGGCGAGCTGATGGTGGAGTGCGAGGACGAGCAGGCGGCGGAGAATCTTGCGAAAGCGCTGGTGGAAACCTTTGGCGAGGCGGTGCAGCTAGCGCCCTAAGGGGCCGACGTGTGCCGGGTTAATTTCGCGCCTTTCCCCTGTCTCTCGGCGCCGCACGTGCTCACGTACAACTGAAGTACGCTCCGCGCGGCGGCCCCTCGATCACGGTGAAATCCATCAAAATTTCCTCCGGCCCACGCCGGCCCCTTTCAAAATAGCGACATCATTATCTCCATCGATTAGGCCTAGTTGATTGGTCAACAATGTCGCGGCTTAAAATGCTTGCGTGGTACTTCCTGTAGTCCGCGATCCGGCCATTGTCTGTCTGTAGCGCCCTTCGGCCGGAAATGGTGACCGAAAGTGATGCGTGGCAGTCTCCGAGTCGGCGAGAATAATTAAGCCATCGAATTAAACTCGCCGAGTTTATCCAGGGTGTATTTCGTATTATACGCAGTGAGGACCTTCCAAAAGCCGGTTTGTGAGCTGTTTTCGTTGATTCTCTACTGGTCAGAAGCGTAAAATAGGAGAAAATGTACAATGTGTTTCAAAAAGTAGTTATGCCATCTTCAACGCCATAGCGAGATAAAGTTGAAGGTGAGTATCGATACGTGCTATCTGTGTGGAAAGCCCCTCGGTAACGAGATTGACCACGACCATGTTCCGCCAAGACAATTCTATGCCCGTGCCCTGAGAAGGAAATATGCTCCAAATCTATTGACATTGCCCGTGCATCCATCCTGCAACAAGGTATACCAAACGGACGAGGACTATTTTGTACACTCCCTGGGGCCAATGGCGATGGAATCTTATTCTGGCAAAGCACTGTGGAAGGACATATCGGATCGATGCGACAGGCCTCAAAACATGCGAATTTTCCGTATGGTCCTAAAGGAATTTGATGAAAGACCTTCCGGCCTGATACTCCCGTTCGGGAAAGTAGTAAAACGCTTTGATGATCGAAGGATTTGGAGAGTAGTGTGGAAAATAGTCAGAGGCCTCTTTTTCAAGGAGATTGGCCAGGTGCTTCCTGACAACTGGCCAATAGGACGCAAGATGTTTTCGCCTGGAGAAAATCCGCCTCCCGAATGGAACTTCCTCCTGACTTCGCCCACATTGGGCCAATACCCAGCCGTATTTGACTATAGGTACGTCGGTATTCAGGATAAAATATATCTCTGGGCTATGCTCTTTTGGGACAGAATTGTTATGTTCGTCGGATTTCACGTTCCGGGCTGTACGTGCAGAGAATGTGTCAAGCTATCGAATACTTAGAGGCGAGGCAGGCGAGGCATAACAAGCCGTTCCACCGGATCGGCGAGGAGAGGCGCTCGCCTCCCGATGAACTCTGCGTTACCGGCAAGAAGAACGGAAAATGAATTACTCGATTGAAGAACATAAGCATCGTTTCGCGGCTTGGGCGGCCGGTAGAGCTGCCAGCGTGAACGGCTGCCGTTTTCCCGTCGAAGAGGGCAAGACAATCCTGGAAAAAGCGGGAATGAAAGAGAAGAGCTTGGGGGACGTAGTTCCGTTAATTCCGTTATTTGATGTCAGGGAAGAGCTTGGGGGACGTAGTTCCGTTAATTCCGTCATTTGATGTCAGTCTTCCAGGGGAGGCAGGGACATCATTGTCCATGTCACATGTTACGTTGCTACCGCAAGATAGCTCTTTCTCATGGTAATCCTCGCGTCACACCACTCAGCCAACTCAATCACTTGCAGGTGTGGTCCGCAACCCCCGATGCCGCCCCAAAGCCATGCCATCGATTCGTTCGCGGGGGCCGGGGCGGGTCAGAGAGATTTGCGATGGATTTCACGTTATTTTTCGAAGGCGCGCGGCGGAGCGTACTTCAGTTGTACGTGAGCACGCTGCGCCGAGAAAACGACGTGAAAGGCGCGCAAAGGTCCCGGCCCGCCCCGGCCCCCATCTCATCCACGCCAGGAGGTGCCTTGTGCTACACAGTCTCTACATCGCAGCAGCGCTCGCGGTGCCCGCAGGCATCGCCGTCCTTTCCGGGCCGGCCCAGGCTGCCCGGCAGGAGTTCGTCCTGGAGGAAGCCACCATCGCAAGCATCCATGACGCGATGAAGGCGGGCAGGCTGACCGCCAGGCAGCTCGTCGGGATGTACCTTGCGCGCATCGAAGCTTACGACAAGAAAGGCCCGGCCCTCAATGCGGTGATCCTCGTCAACCCGAATGCCCTTAAGGAGGCGGACGCCCTCGACAGGAAGTTCAGGAAGTCGGGCTTCGTGGGGCCGCTCCACGGCATAACCGTGCTCCTCAAGGACAACGTCGAGACGGGCGACATGGCGACTACGGCCGGCTCGACGAGCCTCAAGGGCTTCGTGCCCCCCGGCGACGCCCCGGTAGTCGTTAAGCTCCGGAAGGCCGGGGCGATCATCATCGCAAAGGTCAACCTCCACGAGTTTGCCGTATGGGGCGAGACGGTCAGCTCCATCCTGGGCCAGACCCTCAACCCCTACGACCTCACCAGGACGCCGGGCGGCTCCAGCGGCGGGACGGGGGCGGGGCTGGCGGCCAACTTCGGGACGATAGGCATCGGGACCGATACGATCAACTCGATCCGCTCGCCTGCCAGCGCGAACAGCATCGTCGGCATCCGGCCGACCGTGGGCGCAGTGAGCAGGGCAGGCATCGTCCCTTACTCCCTGACGCAGGACACGGCAGGCCCGCTTGCGCGCACTGTCGAGGACGCCGCGAAGACGCTCGACGCCATCGCAGGCTACGACCCCCAGGACGCGGCCACGGCCTGGAGTGCGGGGAACATACCGAAGACGTACACCGCCTTCCTCAAAAAGGGTGGGCTTAAAGGCGCGCGTATCGGCGTGCTGAACAGCTTTTTCGGCGCGGGGCCTGAGCACAAAGAGGTAAACGCCGCAGTCCGCCATGCGATAGAGGTGATGAAGAAGCGCGGTGCGGTCATCGTTTCCCTCGACGACCCGATATCGGCAGACAAGCTGGTATCGGAAGTGAGCGTCCACGTCTATGAGTTCAAGGACCATCTCAACCGCTACCTGAAGGAGCGCAACGCCCCCGCCAGGTCGCTTGAGCAGGTCTACGCCTCGGGAAAGTTCCATCCGGGCATCGCAAGCAACATAAAGCAGGCCCTCGCCTTGAGCACAAGCGATGCGGAGTACAAGGACCACCTAATAAAGAGGGCGAGGCTCCAGGAGACGTTCATGAAGCTGATGGCGGACAATAGGCTCGACGCCATCGTCTTCCCCCACCAGCGCCGCCTCGTCGTCCCCATCGGCGAGAGCCAGATAGAAAGGCAGGGGATCCTCACGTCGGCGACGGGGTTCCCCTCGATAGTAATGCCTGCGGGCTTTTCAGCCCCGACGAAGACCGCGCCCATCGGCGTGCCCATCGGCATCGAGCTCGTTGGGAGGCCGTGGAGCGAGGGCACGCTGATAAAGCTGGCTTACGCGCTGGAGCAGGCGACGAAGGCAAGGAAGCCGCCGGTAAGCACGCCGGCGCTGAAATAGCCCATCGATGGGGCCGGGGCGCCTGGCGAGGCCCTCAGCCTCTCATATGCGGCCGGGTTAATCCGCCCGGCGGTAGAAAGCCCCCGCTTTCGGCGAAGGGGCAGGCAATCGTGTAGGCCCTCGTCCCTCGACCGTCACGCGGAAGGCAAGGCATCGCGGCAACGGAGGATGCTTATCCCCTTCCAGATCATCACCACTTCGCGGTCCTGGTTGAGCACCTCGATGAGGCAACGTATCGCGCCCCGGTCAGGTTTCTTGCGGGAGCGGCGCGCCTCCAGGACGCTTACCCTTATCGAGAGCCTGTCTCCGGGACGCACCGGCTTGAGCCACCGCACCTCGTCTACGCCGGGCGAGCCGAGGCTAGCCACGTGGGAGATGAAATGGTCCACGATCAGGCGCATGGCGAGGCCGGCGGTATACCAGCCGCTCGCTACGAGGCCGCCGAATACGGTCTTTGCCGCCTCCGCCGGGTCCGTGTGGAACACCTGCGGGTCATACCGCCTGGCAAAGCCAATCATCTCCTCCTCCTCGACAGCCTCGTAGCCGAACTCGTAGACCGCGCCCTCCTCATAGTCCTCGAAGTAGCGCTGCTCTACGGGCATCTTGAATGTGGAAAGAGACATGGCGGCCTCCCGCTCCTTTACGTCCATAACCCGTAATGGCCCAACAGAAGCACCTCGCAGGCGATCAGGCCGTTTGTGACCGCGTGCGATACGAAGGCGTCGAGCACCCTGTCCCGCCTGTACATCGACCATGCGTAGCAGGCGCCGGCGAGGAAACCCGCCAGCCACCTGCCGTGCATCACACCGAAAAGGGCCGATGAGATCAGGAACGGGAGCCACGCGAACCGCAAGCCGGACGATGCGCCCCGCGAGAGCCGCCGCAGCAGGTAGCCCCGGAAGGCAAGCTCCTCTACCGCAGGCACGACCAGCACCGACCCGGCCGCGCGGAAGAAAAGCCAGGCAGCGGCCAGGCCCGCCGGCATCGCTGCCAGGCCGCCGGCAACGACCGAAGTCCCGGTCCCGAACCCTGCCGCCTCCAGGGCGGTCCAGACGGCGTAGACGAGGGCGCCTATGGCAAAGGGCTGCCATGAAAGCCCTGAAAACAGGGCCGGTGTCCCGGCGGGCAGCATCCCGGCGGGCAGCATCCCGGCGGGCAGCATCCCGGAGGGCGGTGTCCCGGCCGGCGGCGGCCGGAAAGGCCGCCAGAGGTAGAAGACGGCCGCAGCCGACGCGACGGCGCGCACGGGGTAATAAAAGTCGAACCCGCTCGTGAAGAGGCCGGTTACGAGTCCCGAGCCGAGGAGGACCATCAGGGGCGCGAGATACCGGGCCGCCGGGCCGGCCGCAAGGGACCCGGCCCCGGGGCGCAGCCGCGAGAAGAAGGGCATCCTTCGTCCTAGTGCGACCGTGCCAAGGGAGACCGCGATGAAGCCCAGCCAGCCGATGTTGGAATGGAACCCATCGCCGGCCAGCCGGGGTGAGACGTAGGCGCCGATGAGGATCAGCGCGGCGATCCTTAGCACGTTGACGAGCCAGATGGCCAGGGCGCCGAGGGGGAAAAGCAGAAACGCCCTCGGGAAGCGCAGCCTGCTGCGGAAAAACCAGAGAAAAGAGCCGACGAAGAGCACCATCAGGCCTATGCCCTCATAGCCGGAGCATGGCGGGTAGATCGCGGCGGAAAACCCCTTCACGCTGATTACCATGTCTGCGGCGCTCCATACGACGTCCTGGCCGAGCCACTTTAAGACGTCCCCCACGAGGATGAACGTCCAGCCCACGAGCGGTTCCCAGGTCCTCGTCGCCAGCACCCCTGCGGCGAGGGACAGCCCCGCGAGCACGGCGCAGGGCGCAAGGAGGGGCAAGCACCGGACGGCCAGCCGCGCCCAAGCCCGCACCGTCATGGCTGCGAGGCACCAGAAAACTGCGGCGCCGAGACCCGACGCGATCCACGCTGCGAGCGGCAGAAAAGCGTGCCGCCGCAATGCCTCGCCATCGAAGACGAAGAGCGTCAGCTCCATGAATACGAGGTAGAACGCTGCCTGGATAGGGAGCATGCGCCACAGCAGGGAGCGAGACGCACCGAAGGGCGCGCCCTCGCCTGCCGCGCCCGCCGGCGCCCAGCGGGCAACCACGAGCACAAACAGGACGAAGACCATTGCAAGGGAAGGCAGGCCCCGCGTATAGGCGAGAACGCCCGAGGAGGGCGCTTTCACACGGATTGCGAGCAGGAGTAATTCGAGACCGGCGACTGCGATCAGGGACGCACGGGCGTGTCCCGGTCGCAAGGTCACATCTTGACCCTTTTCTCGAAGGGGATGTCCGGGGGGCAAACGATAAGGCCTGTGGCGGACGAGGCGGGCGACCGGTCGGTCTCAGGGAGGCCGGAGTCCACCTGCCCTGCACCGGCGCATGCGGCGCAGAAGCGCAGTGCTGAAAAAAGACTTCTTGTAAATCCCATCGCTTCCTCCGGCGTGACGCGCTTCCAAAAAAACCGAACGGCAGCCACAATGATAAGGACCGGCGGTGTTTCTTGCCTTCAGCTTATCGTGTAATGTATGAATTTATGGATAGGGTGTCAAATATTTTCTTCGGCGCGCCCAGACCTTCCCCGTGCTCTGCCTCAGCTTCTGGTAATCACGGGTGAAACGGGATCGTCCCCGGCGCTACGGGCGGACATGGTCTTGGAGCCCCTCGTCCACCTGTCCAAAAGGATCAGGAGGGCGCAGACGATAAAGCCCACGGCGGAAGCGGCAGAGGCGGGGTCGATCTCAGGGACTGTGACGTCTGCCCGCAATGTACCGCACAAGGCCGCCCAGAAGAGCGTAACCGCGATAATGCCCCTTGCCAGTCTCATCGTTTCCTCCCACGTGACGCTTTCAGGATCCCCGCCTGCAAGCCCGTAAGCACAGGGCCGGCGACCGTGCGATATAGCGGGTCTATTTATTAATGTATCACATTGTTATTCACTTGTCAACACTTTTTTGTCCTCGGTTTTGCCGCGCGTCTTGCCGCTCATTTCCGGGCATCGATCGGGCGATCACGGGTTGGCGCTGCAAATACAGGTCGGGTTGAGGGGTCCGGCCGGTTCAGGATTTTATGGAGGGGGCGCTTTGCCTGTCGCACCCGCCGTTTAAGCGACGAGGTAGTTTTGCAGGGTCTGGTAGCTGTGGAAATCGGTGTCGATCAGCGACATACCCATATTCGTCTGGCTGTCCGCGCGGACGTGCCTGGGCATGCACTGCACGGTCAGCGGGCTCTCGCCCTGGGGGAGGGCAAAGACGAGGCATACCTTCGATTCCGATTCCGACTCCCGGTAAAAGTCGTTAGGCACGGAAAGGTTGAGGCCGCCCAAGGAAATGTCATTTACCATGCCCGCGTGCACGACGCCGTCGGCCCCGGTCACCAGGGCGGGGACGGAGATCTTTTTCCGCGGGTAGCGCCGCTTTTCCTGCTCGACCCTGGCAGGCGCGTTTTTTCTCACATAGTCGTAAAGGGCGTTCTCGATAACCGACGAGAGCGACCTCCTGTCGGTCGCCGAGATACCCTCGAGCGCCTTGCGCAGGTGCTCCGACGTACGGAAGCAGATTACGGTGTCCCGCATGGCTTCGGCCCCTCTTTTGCAGATTTTTTCATACTTATACAACATAAATAAACAATTGTCCAGAAAAATGTAATACTTTGTTTCAAGGGTTGGGCGCGGCCTGACACGCCGCCCGCGTAAACCATCGGTCCCGACGCAGGATCATAAATGAGTCTTGGCGCCATTTCTCACACCTTTCGATAACCGGGCATTGTGGTATGCCTATTTGATAACAAAAAGACATCCGGGCGCCAAGGCAGGCCGGGATATAGACGCCTATTATGTCAAATAAGACATATTGCAACTGAAAAAACGCTCATATATCCTAGGGAAACGACGTAATGAAACTATCAGGGCGCACCTTTGAAGGATGGGCAATGGCGGACAAGTCAATGGCTGAAAAGGGCAGTGCCGCGGAGCACCCATCCAGGATCGTCCACCTTTTGCTGGACGCGATACCGGATCCCACCTACATCGTAGACAGGCAAGGCGTCATACTCTTTTTCAACAGGGCATACGAAGAGCTGCTCGGCATCCGCCGGGAGAACGTTTTGGGCAGACACGTGCTGGAGATCCAGCCGAACAGCCGCATACCGGCGGTTCTCGAAAGCGGGCGGCCCGAGCTGGGCGAGATCATGACTATAAAAGGCGTCGATGCCGTCGTGCAGCGGATACCCCTGCTCAACCGGGGCGTAGTGGTAGGCGCCGCCGCGAGGGTCATTTTCAAAAACATGACAGAGTTGAAGCAGCTTATGGAAAAAGTGGGACGCCTCCAGGTAAAGGTCGAGTGCTACGAGCGCGAGCTGAGGGAGATATGGAGCCCCCGGTTCCAACTAGACGACATCATCGGGGAGAGCGAGCCGCTCAAGCGGGCCAAGTGGCTCGTCGCAAAGATCGCGAGAAGCGAGTCGAACGCGCTGATCCTGGGAGAAAGCGGAGTGGGCAAGGAAATGTTCGCCCATGCGCTCCACGCCGCAAGCCTCCGCCGCAACCATCCATTCATCTGCGTGAACTGTGCTGCGATCCCTAAAGACCTGGTGGAAGCCGAGCTCTTCGGGTACGATGCCGGGGCATTCACAGGCGCCCAGCGGACCGGTAAGCCGGGCAAGTTCGAGCTGGCCGACAAGGGCTCGATTTTCCTCGACGAGATCGGCGACATGCCTCTTTTGACCCAATCGAAGATGCTCCGCGTCCTCGAAAGCAGGGAAGTGGAGCGCGTAGGCGGAACGAAGCCGGTGCGCGTAGACGTGCGCGTCATAGCCGCAACGAACCGCAATCTGGAAAGCATGGTAATGGACGGCCTCTTCCGGCAGGACCTCTACTACCGGCTCCACGTAGTGGCGATCGAGGTCCCGCCCTTGCGGGAATGCGCAGGCGACATACCCCTTTTGGTCGGGCACATGATCGATAAGCTCCACCGGGAAAGGGGTCTTCCGCGAAAGGAAGTCGATGAGGCCGCAACCGCGCATCTCCAGTCCTACCATTGGCCGGGCAACACGCGCGAGCTGGGCAACCTCCTGGAGCACCTCATGAATACGGTTGACGGGGCGGTGATCGGGGCCGGCGACCTCCCGCCCCAGTTCACAGGATATAAAGTCAGGCCGAACACAAGTCTGACGGAGAACCTGGGCGGCCTGGAGAAGGAGCTTGTATCCCAGGCAATGGGCAGGGCGAAGGGAAACAAGAAGAAGGCGGCAAGGCTGCTCGGCATACATCGCTCAACCCTGTATGACAAGCTGAAAAAGCTCGGGATGGCCGACCAGGAGTAGCCCACCTTCGCTCCCGTGTTTTTCCCGGACCTGTCCGCGCCGCCGGGCCTTCTTTGGGCATGATATTTGCTTGCATGATATCCCGAATGGTAAAGATTACCGCAAAGAGCAGTCCGCCAGAGCTATGCTCCGCGCCCTGCCTGCAACATAGGTCGTCGTAAAAACATGAGCCTTTTCTCGGAGATCGCGCATCATGTAGAGCAGGGGAACGCGCCTAAAATAAAGGCTGCCATCCAGGAAGCCCTCGCGGACGGCGCCGGCCCGTGGGAGATCCTCAATGAGGGCATCATGGCCGGGCTGCGTGTGGTCGGCGATCGGTTGAGGGATGGGGTTATCGCCCTTCCCGAAGTTATGGTCTCGGTAGGCGCGGTGAAGGCCGGACTTTCCCTCCTGGAGCCCCTGATCGTCGAGAAATCGCCGAGGGGAAGGGGCGTAGTGGTGATCGGATCCGTAGCGGGCGATGTCCATTCCCTGGGCAAGGAGCTCGTTGCCCTTATGCTTGAAGGGAGCGGTTTTCAGGTGTTGGACCTGGGTGCGGACGTCCCCCCCAGGCGCTTCGTCGAGGCGGCAGAAAGGCATGGCGCCGACGTAGTCGCCATGTCGGGACTGCTCACGACAAGCCGGCTCGCCATGCGTGAAACCATACGTGCCCTGGAGCTGGCCGGCCTGCGAGAGAGATTGTCGATCCTGGTCGGCGGGGGGGCGGTCGATAGGGAAACCGCCAAGTCCATGGGCGCAGACGCCTATGGCGAAGACGCCTCGGTCGCGTCGGACGTGGTTCTGCGGCTCCTCAATCTCGTGTAGGGAAGACACGACAGGTGTCGGAGTTGACTACACCTTGCATTGCAGGTTCCGCAAAGGGGGACCGGGCGGTAGCTTGTTCAAGCTGAGGAACGGTTTATTCATCGATGCATCGGTGCAGGGCATCGTCGATTTTTACGCGGATGCCATTGTCATCCCTACGAGCACGGCCCTCGATTGGCAGTCGGACCTTACGACGATGGTAGGCAGGCGGGCGGGGCGGTCCATGTTCCAAAAGGCCCGATCGATGGCGCCCATCGAGCTCGGTGAGGCCCTGGTTACAGCGGGCGGCGGCCTTCTTTCAACGTTCGTCATCCACGCGGCCATTTTCACGGCAATGGAAGCGGGCAGCGGCGCTAAAAGGACGGACGTGCTGAGGTCGGCCGTAAGGAACGTCCTTTTACGCTGCGGGGAGCTGGGGATCGAGAACGTCGGGGTGCCCAACCTGGGCGGATATCTTGGACTGGACGTCCGGGACAGCGCACAGATCATGCTCGATGCGGCCGCTTCGGAGACGCCGAAGGCGAAGGGCCTGAGGGAAATGCACTTTGTTCTCGATAACGAGGCGGAATTGAAGGCATTTAACGAAGTTGCGGAGGCTTTTTCCACATGACCCGGACCGCAGGCCCGCCACGGGCGAAAGGGCCCGGAGCGGCAGCAGGATGAAATAGCGTCGGAGGTGGCTGCATGGATTTGAGGTCGTTCTTGAATCTCCTTGAGTCGAAGGGCAGGCTGCAGAAGGTCGGGGCTGAAGTCGATAAGGAATGGGAGCTCTCCTGCATTGCGAGGCACGTGGCCCGTATGCCGGCAGCGCAGCGATACGGTCTTCTCTTCGAAAAACCGAAGGGGTTCGATATACCGGTCGCAGTCGGCCTTTTCGGCTCAAGGGACCTCTACGCGATGGGGCTGGGCGTATCGGGCATCGACGAGGTGCGGCAGCTCTGGCTGGACGCCCTCGCAAAGCCGGTCCCCCCCGTCATGGTCGGGACCGGCCCGTGCAAGGATGTAGTGCTGCGCGGCAAGGACGTGGACCTCCTGAAGTTCCCTGTGCCCGTCTGGACGCCCGGTCTCGACCCGGGGCCGTACCTGACGGCGGGCTGCGTCCTGATGAAGGACCCCGAGACGGGCATCCGCAACGTCGGGGTATACCGGCTCCAGTTGAAAGGCAAGAACAAGCTCGGAATATTGATCCTCCCGGCCAAGCACAGCGGCATCATCTATTCGAAGTATGAGGCCAGGAGCAAGCCGATGGAGGTCGCTGTCATCATCGGCCCTCCGCCCGCCGTCTGCATGACGTCGGTCGCGCGGGTGCCGTACGGCGCCGACGAGCTGGCCGTATCGGGGGGCCTCCAGAAAAAGGCAATCGAGCTCGTCCGGTGCGAGACGGTGGACCTTGAGGCGCCGGCCGACGCGGAGGTCGTCATAGAAGGCGTCGTGCCCCCGTTCGCAAGGGAGATGGAGGGGCCTTTCGGCGAGTTCTCCGGGTACATGGGGCCGGAGGGCATGCAGTCCTTCGTCAACGTTACGGCGGTCACCCATCGAAAAAATCCGATCTATCAGGCATTCATCGAGCAAAAACCTCCGGCGGAGGGCAGCATCCTGAAGGACATCGTCCTTGAGATCGTCCTTCTCAACGCGATGAGGGCCCTGGGCGTGCCGGGCATCAAGGACGTCTACGTGACGGAGGCGGGCGCCCAGTACCATGCGGTCGTCTCGATGCAAAAGCTCTTTCCCGGCCACGTCAGGCAGGTCCTACAGGCGTGCTGGGCCGCGTACCCGGTCGGCTGCAAGCAGGTCGTCGTCGTGGAAGACGACTGCGACATCTACGATCCGAGGGACGTAGACTGGCACGTGGCGACGCGGGTCCAGCCCGACCGCGACGTGGTCATCATGGCGGACTGCACGGGGCACACCCTCGACCCGTCCATGCCGCCGGAGCGCCGCCACTGGGGGGCCAAAATGGGGATCGACGCCACTCGAAAGATGCCGTATCCCCCGGTTTCGCTGCCGCCCGCGGAAATGCTGGCGAAGGTCAGAGAGATGTGGTCGAAATACGGCCTGCCGCCGCTCTGACGCGCGGCCGGCGCTATAGTTCCAACGACCCTGGTCCGTGCGCACTTACGGACCTAACGATTAAGGAGGCACGTATGATAAGCGTTAAAGTACTCAGGTTTCCGGCAGTCATTGCTGCAGCCGCTTTGCTGTTCCTTGCGGTGGGGCACGCTACTGCCGCAGAGCCGATCAAGATCGGCTGGTTCGGACCCCTTTCCGGACCGGCCTCGCTGCTCGGCCAGGACAGCCTGCGGGGCACCCAGTTCGCGATCAAGCAGGTGAACGCTGCCGGAGGCATAAACGGGCGGCAGGTCACGCTTATAAGCTACGACGACCGCACGGATAAGAAAGAGGCCGTTTCCATCGCCCAGAGGCTCGTCGGCCGCGATAACGTCGTTGCAGTTCTCGGAGGGTCCCTCAGCGGGACGAGCGTAGCGGCGGCGCCCATCATCAGCCAGGCGAAGACGCCCATGATAGCGGCCTATTCGAACGCCTTCCAGGTAGTCAAGGGGAATGACTACGTATGGCGATGGGCCAGTGTAGCCGACGTGCAGGGCTACGTAATGGTCCATTACGTAAGGACCGCGCTGAAGAAGGAAAAGATGGCGGTCCTCTCCCAGGATGACGAGTACGGCAAGGGCATCGCCAGAGGCGTCAAAGAGGGCGTGAAACGGTGGGGAGGCACTATCGTCTTCGAGAAGAGCTACCCCATAGGCGAGAAGGAGTTCAGGGCGAGCCTCACTGAGATAAAGCGGCTCAAGCCCGACGTAGTCCTCAGCATGGGTCTCGGGCCGTCTCAGGCGAGCGTCGCCCGCCAGGGCGCGGAGTCGGCGTTTTCCCGGCGGCGCAGATGATCGCGTCGTGCACCGCGGACGATCTGAACTGGTTCAATACCGTGGGCGCTGAAGGCGAGGGGACGATCGGAGTGCTCGAGTTCGCAACGGGCGAGCACTCGCCCCAGGTCGAGGAGTTCCTGAAAGGATGGGAACATGACTACAAGACTAGGATCGTTTCCCACGAGGCAGGGCTTTCGTATGATGCTACACGCATGCTCCTCGAGGCGGTCAGGCGCGGGGGCGCCACCAGGGAGGGCGTCAAGAAGACCCTTGACGGGATGAAGGAGTTCAAAGGGCTGATCGGGCCTCCCCACGTCTACACGAAGATGCGGGAGCCGGCCTACCCGTTGGCCATAGGCGTATACAGGGCCGCAAAGAAGGAGTACGAGATCATCAAGTATTACACCGACCCGGATATCATCGATCCTACCCGCTGGGCAAGCTACTATTGATGCAATCGGGCGCCCCGCCAACGATGGGCGGGGCGCCCCGGCAGCATGGGGACTAAGGTGAGTTGAATGGGTCCGTTCGTTCAGCAGATCGTCAACGGCTGTCTTGTCGGCTTGAATTACGGCATGGTAGCTGTAGGGCTGACGATGATTTACGGGGTGCTCCGCATCCTCCACATCGCCCACGCGGTCGTCTACACCGTGGGGGCATACATCGGCCTCACCATCTATCTTCTCACGGGCAGCTTCGTCCTGGCCGTCATTGCCGCCATGTGCGGGTGTGGTCTTCTGGGCATTGCCATCAACAGGTTCATCTACATGCCCGTGTTGAGGTCGCGCGTGGTCGTCATGGTCGCAAGCATCGGATTGCTCGTTGCCCTTACGGACTTAATACGCCTCGTTTTCGGCCCCTCCGAGCAAGCCTTTGCAGTCAGCCTGCCCTTCGGAGGGCGCGTGGCCGGGGTGCGGCTTGAAGGCCCCGACGTGTTGATGGTCGTTTCGTTTTGCGCGGCCATGGCCGTCCTCTGGTACGTGATGAAGCACACAAAGGTGGGCTTTGCGATAAGGGCGATGGCGCAGAACCCGGAATCGGCAGAGTTGATGGGCGTCAACAGGCGCAGGAATATCGACGTAGTCTTTTTTATGGGCTCAGCCCTCGCCGGCCTTGCGGGCGTGCTCGTCGGCGTCCTTTACAATTCCATATTTCCCACGATGGGAGATGTCTATGCGTACAAGGCCCTTGCCATCATAGTCATAGGGGGGTTCGGCAGCGTGGTCGGCAGCATTCTCGGGGGACTCTTTCTCGGCTTGAGCGAGACCCTGGTAACAACCTACACGAACATACCCCTGGGAAGGGAAGGCATAGCGATGCTCTTTCTCATCGTGCTCCTTTTGATAAAGCCCAGGGGGCTTATGGGCAGGAAGTAGGATGGGAGCGTACCTTCTGACGATAGGCAGCCTGATGGGCATAAGCTGCATCACGGCCATCGGGCTCAACATCATATCTGGATACGCGGGCCAGTTCCACCTGGGCATAGCCGTTTACATGGGCGTCGGCGCCTATTGCACTGCTCTCCTGACGAAGTCGGCCTCCCTGCCCTTCCTCGTCAGCCTTCCCATTTCTATCGCAGTGGCGGCCCTCTTCGCCGGCGCCACCGGCCTTTTCGCCCTTCGGGTCAGGGAAGACGCGCTGACGGTCATTACGATAGCCATGTCCTTCGTCTTCGAGTCGCTCCTCATAAACCTGCCCTATTTTGGCGGCCCGATCGGCATCCCCGGCATACCCAGGCCGGCCTTCCTTGCCTCCCCCGGCATGTTTTTTCTGTTCGTGGCCGTCCTGACGGTCCTTTCCGTATTCGTTACCCGGTGGCTCACGCTGACATGGCTCGGCCTCGCCTGGCGGGGCATAAGGGAAGACGAGGAAGCATCCCAGGTGATGGGCGTCAGTCCGGGCAGGAGCAAGGTGCTCGCCTTTATCGTAGGAGGCGGCTTTGCCGGGCTGAGCGGCGTCCTTTATGCCCACATGATGAACTACGTAGCGCCTGCCGATTTCGGCTTCCTCCCCTCGATCTACGTGATGGCGATGGTTGTCTTCGGCGGCCTCGGCACGATCCTGGGGCCGGTCATCGGCGCCGCATTCTTAACGGCCATGCCGGAGCTTTTCCGCTTCGTCCAGGAATACAGAAATCTGATCTACGGCGGCCTGCTCGTCGTCATGATGCTCTGGCAGCCCGGC
The DNA here is from genome assembly GCA_963835595.1 of uncultured delta proteobacterium. Classification (GTDB taxonomy): domain Bacteria; phylum Desulfobacterota; class Syntrophorhabdia; order Syntrophorhabdales; family WCHB1-27; genus CAWEPK01. Next base: position 2,294,186 of record CAWIGL010000002.1, read on the forward strand.
GGCCTCGTCGGCAGCAACGGGGTGCTCGTCAGCATCCTGCGCAGAGTCAAAAGGCGCACGGGGTCCCCGGAGGCGGCCGCGGGGGACAGGTCTTGAAGACGGCCCTTCTCGACGTGAAGAATCTCAGTAAGAGCTTCGGGGGCCTGAAGGCCGTGGACGGTGTCAGCCTTTCCGTCGGGGCGGGGGCGATACTCGGCATCATCGGCCCCAACGGGGCGGGGAAGACGACGCTCTTCAACCTCATCTCAGGTTTCATGAAGCCGACCCTGGGAGAGATATTTTTCGACGGCAAAAAAATCGACCGCATGCGGTGCCACGAGATCGCCAGGCTCGGCATCGGCCGGACGTTCCAGATAGTGCGCCCCCTGAAGGGACTTTCGGTGACCGATAATGTGCGGGCGGGGTGCGGCTGCATCGCCTACGGCGGCCTCGGCAGCATCTTTGCCGGCTCGGCAGGGGCAGCCGTCGAAAAGACCATCGCCCATTGCCTGCGCATAACGGGGCTTTCCGGCTATGCCGGGAAGGAGGCCGAGTTTCTCCCCTTGGGCATGTTGAGGCGGCTGGAGATAGCAAGAGCCCTGGCCCTCAAGCCGAGGCTTATACTCCTCGACGAGTCTTTCTCGGGGCTGAGCCGCGAAGAGGAGCAAAGCGTAATGGGCCTGGTCAGGAGCTTAAGGGACGAAGGGCTGACATTCATCGTGATCGAGCACAACATGCAAGTTGCCGTGAGCCTGTGCGACCGGCTGGCCGTGCTCGATTACGGTCACAAGCTGATGGAAGGGGAGCCGGCCGACGTGATGAAAGACCCGCGCGTCGTTCAGGCGTACCTCGGAGAGGATTGCAGTGCTTAGGGTCGAGGGCTCCACGTATCTTACGGGGAGGTGAAGGCTATCCGGGACGTGAGCTTCCGGCTCGGAGAAGGGGAGATACTGGCCGTCCTCGGCGCGAACGGCGCTGGAAAAACGACGATCATGCGCACCATAATGGGGCTGAAGGCGCCCACGAGCGGCTGCATCCGCTTCCTCGGAGCAGACGTGACTGGGATGGCGACGCACGAGCGCGTCCGCCTCGGCTTGAGGCTCGTCCCGGAAGGCAGGGGCTCTTCCCCGACTTCACCGTTTACGAGAACCTTTACATGGGCGCCTATACGCGGAAAGACGCCGGATCCATTGCAAAAGACGCCGAGCGCATATACGACCTCTTCCCCAGGCTGCGCGAGCGGCAGCAGCAAAAGGCGGGCTCCCTTTCGGGGGGAGAGCAGCAGATGCTCGCCTTTGCGCGGGGCCTGATGTCGAGGCCGAAGGTCCTGCTCATGGACGAGCCTTCGATGGGGATCATGCCCGCGCTGGTCACCGAGCTTTTTTCCGTCATCAGGAGGCTGCCCGACGACGGGGTGAGCGTCCTCATCGTCGAGCAGAACGCAAGCAAGGCGCTCCAGGCGGCGACCCGGGCACTGGTGCTTGAGATGGGCAGGGTCGTCTTATCCGGCACGGGCGCCGAGATGTGCAGGGACCCAAGGGTAAAGGCCGCATACCTCGGCGAGATCACGCTGTGACTCTTCATTGTGTCGGGTTGGGAAGACAGTGCCGGATATGCCGACACTCCGAGAGCCTGATCTGGCGTTACCGAACGGATACCTGACTTTTATTATATAATAATTTCAATGACCTACCTACCATCAAACCCATAGGTATGACAATTGCATAGAAGAAGTCATCAATCCGAGGAGGAAGACCATGTCGGTAGAAGTAAAAATAGGCTTGTGCAAATGGTGCGACCACGACCAGTGCCACATCAAGTGCTACCTGGAGGACGGGCGGCTGATAAGGGCGGGAAGCTTCCCTGAGTCGCCGTTTCAGGCATGGTTCGGCATCGAGCAGTGCGCCAAGATGGGGCATAACATCATCGAGCAGGTCTACCACCCGAAGCGGCTGCGTTATCCCCTCAAGAGGGCTGGAGGGCGCGGCGAGAACAAATGGGTGCAGATACCGTGGGCCGACGCCTTCGACGAGATCGCCGGCAAGCTCGCCTCTTTGCGGGACGAGCACGGCGCGGAGACGGTGGGCGGCGTCATGGGCCTCTACAACGAGCAGTGGGATATCGCGCGCTTCTTCAACCTTTTCGGGAGCCCCAACCTGGACAGCGTGGACGCCCGCATTTGCGGGGGCCTTGAGGCGTGGATGAATGTAGTCACCTTCGGCGGCATTACCCATTACGGCCCGCCGGACCCCGTCCACACGAAGCTCCTCGTCCTCTGGGCAAACCAGGCGCCGAAGACCAACCCCATCAAATGGGCGCGCGGCCGTCACGCCCAGAAGCTGATCGTCATCGACCCGAGAAAGACGGAAGTCGCAGCGACGGCCGACCTCTGGCTCCAGCCGAGACCCGGCACCGACTGCGCTATCGGGCTGGGCTGGCTGCACGTGATGATCAATGAGGGCCTCTACGACAAGGAGTTCGTCGAGAAATGGACGATAGGCTTCGAGGACCTTAAAAAGCGGGTCCAGCAGTACACGCCTGAAAGGGTCTCCGAGATCACCTGGATTCCGAAAGAGAAGATCCTGGAATCGGCGCGCATGTACGCGACGATCAAGCCGGGCTACATACTATGGGGCAGTCCCACCGCCTACTACGGCCTGAATACGGCCGATACCGAGCGGGTCCGCTGCTGCCTCAGGGCCGTCAGCGGTAACCTGGACGTAAGGGGCGGGAACCAGTTCATCCCTCCCTTTGCAAAGCAGGTGAAGCTGACGGAAATGGAGCTGGCCGACAAGCTCCCCATGGAGCAGGTGAAGAAGGCCGTCGGATCGGACCGCTTCAAGGTTATGACATGGCCGGGATACTATCAGTTCAACGAGGAAGCGCGCAAGAAGATCAGGGCGTCGGTCATCCGGGGGGCGCCCGTCGCGTCGATCTTCCACGCGGCCCGCACGGGCGAGCCTTACCGGATCAGGGCGCTCTTCAACGGCGCCACGAATCCCCTTCTGACAGTGGCAGGCACGCGGTACGTATACGAGGCGTTCAAGGCAACGGAGCTCCTGGTCGTCCTCGACCACTGGATGACCCCGGGCGCGATGCTGGCCGATTACGTGCTTCCCACTACCATGTGGATCGAAAAGCCGGCCTTCAGCTTCCTGGAGCATGCGAACTCCCTTATTACAGGCCAGAGGGTGCTTCCCAAGTCCGTCGAGGGCGAGCACGACAGGAGAGACGATTACGACGTCTGGAGGAACCTCGGCATCCGGCTCGGGCAGGCGGAATACTGGCCGTGGGAAAGCCTTGAGGAGTGCTACGATTACAGGCTCAAGCCTCTCGGCATGTCGTTCGAGGAATTTTCGAGCAGCAAGTACTGGATGACGGACCCGCTAAGGCACAAGAGCTACGAGGAAGACGGCAAATTCAATACCTCTACGGGCAAGGTCGAGCTGGCATCGACCGTATTCCAGAACCTTGGCTTCGACCCGCTGCCCGATTACCAGGAGCCGGCCGAAAGCCCGGTGCGCACGCCCGAGCTTGCCCGCGAGTACCCCTATATCATGATAAGCCGCCGCTCGGCGACGTTCCTTCACTCGTCGCACAGGATGGTCAGGGGCATGAGGCGTATGCACCCGGAGCCGGTGACCGAGATCCACCCGGAGACCGCGGCGAAATACGGGATCGAAGACGGCGACATGGTCTGGATCGAGACCCGCAGGGGCAAGATCAAGCAGAAGGCGCGCCTGACCGATACCGTCCTGCCCCAGGTAATAACACCCGATTTCGGCTGGTGGTTCCCTGAGAAGGAAGGGGCCGAGCCTTCGCTTTTCGGCCTGTGGGAGTCGAACGTCAACATACTCACGTCGCTGGAGCTGGACCATTGCTCGCAAAGCACCGGCGCGTACTATATGGGGTGTTGTCTTTGCAAGATCAGCAAGGCCGAGGAAGGCGGGGCCAGGGCCATAGAGGATACGCCGCCCTGGACCACGATGTCGGTCCGGCCGAAGGAAGGGTAAGCCAGCATAAGGAGGTGCGCAAATGTGTCCTGAAATCGACAGGCAAAAAGGAGCGGACAAGAAGGCAGACCTTGCGGGTCCGGGCATAGGCAACTACGAGGACGTCGAGAAGATACTGCCTAACGACTACAAGCCCCTTCTGGACAAGAGGGATACGCAGAAGGCGATCTTTGCGGTCAAGAGCTATATAGAGGAGAACCTGTGCAAAGAGCTTAACCTCATGATGGTGCAGGTGCCCCTCATTGTCGACGTGACGAGCGGAGTCAACGACTTGCTGGACAGGGACGGCTCCCGCACGCCCATCCAATTCCACATCTCGAACGACTATGACAAGCACCCGATCGACGCCCAGGTGGTGCAAGCTGCGACGAAGTGGAAGCGGCCCGCCCTCAAGCAGTTCAATTGCAAGGTGGGCGAGGGCATCTGCACAGACATGCACGCAGTGCGGAAAGACTATTTCCTCGACCACGACCATAGCTGCTACGTGGACCAGTGGGACTGGGAGAGGGTCGTTTCCCCGGACCAGCGCAACCTCGCTTTCCTCAAGGAAGTCGTGCGCAGGATATGGAAGGTCCTGAGGGGCGCCGGCAAGCACGCCCAGGACCTCTTCCCTGCCCTGAAGACGGACAAATATCCCGACTTCCCTGAGGAGCCGACTTTCCTCCACGCCGAGGAGATCCTCGATATGTACCCCGACATGCCGAGGAAGCAGCGGGAGACGGCGATCCTGCAGAAGTACCCCGCCGTGTTCATCATCGGCATCGGCTGGACCCTGAAGGACGGCTACCCTCACGAGATGAGGGCGGCCGACTACGACGACTGGGTTACCGAGACCAAATCGGACAAGGATAGGCCCATGCACGGCCTGAACGGCGACATCCTCGTCTGGAACCCGGTCACGAAGCGCAGGCACGAGCTTACGTCGATGGGCATCAGGGTCAACGCGGAAACGCTCAGGAAGCAGCTTGAGATGACGGGGCAGCTCGACTTCCTGAAACTGCCCTACCACCAAGGCATAGTCAGCGGCGCACTTCCCTTGAGCATCGGGGGCGGTATAGGTCAGTCGAGGACTTACATGTATCTTCTCAGGACGGCCCATCTGGGGGAGGTGAGCGTGAGCGTCTGGCCCCAGATACTGAAGGACATCTGCGCGAAGAGGAACATACACGTGCTGGAGTAACGGGCTGGCCGGTTAAACTTTCCCGGCATTGCGCCGGTAAAAATCCAAAGGAGAAAGGACACATTATGGTTATCCGGTCAAAGAAAGTGAAGGTGGCAGCGGTCCAAACAATGCCCGTCGTACCAATGAACAAGAAGGCAACCGTCGAAAAGGCCTGCGGCCTGATCGAGGAAGCGGGGCGCCAGGGCGCCGAGCTTGTCGTTTTTCCCGAGGGTTTCATCCCCCTGTTCCCCAACTGGTCGATGGACATGCAGAACGAGAGCGAATGGTCCGACCTCCTCATGGAGATGATTCTAAACAGCATAGAGATACCCGGCGAGGAGACGAGGGCCCTCGGTGAGGCGGCGAGAAGGGCAGGCGCTTACGTCTGCATGGGCTGCAACGAGGTGATCGACCAGTATCCGGCCGTCCTGTACAACTCGCTCGTATTCCTCAGCCCCGAGGGCAACGTCATCAGCCACCACAGAAAGCTCACGCCCTCGCACCGCGAGAGGGTGCTCCATGCACGGGGGAACGCTGAGGACCTGTTCCACGTGGTGGAGACGAAGATCGGAAGGATCGGCGGGTTCATCTGCTACGAGCACCTTCAGCCCCTGTTCAAGTACGCCATGATGACCCAGGGCGAGCAGATACACTGCGCCTGCTGGGCCGGCTGGCCCGGGTACGCCCCTCCCGGGCGCTCCAATTTCCCTATCGACGATTGCATGAGCCGGGCCTACGCGATGGAGGCGGCGTGCTTCGTCGTCCTGTCCGCGCCCTGGCTCCCGGCAGAGCTCCGTGAGAAATACGACAGGGAAGGGTACGGCGGCATGAAGAACGCCCACTGGGGATTTATCGGCGGGAGCGGCGTCATCAACCCCCTCGGCGAGTATGTCGCCGGTCCGCTGATCGACAGCGAAGGCATCGTATACGCAGAGATCGACCTGCGGGATATTATCAAGAGGAAGTGCTACATCGACCCCGTAGGGAGGGATTCGCGCTGGGACGTCGTCCGCCTCGATGTCGGAGAGGGCCACTACGCGCCGTATTCGACCGGCTTCCCGACCGTCAGGAAAGAGAACGAGCCGTGGGACAGGTACGCGAAGGAAGGCTGGGCCGAAAAAGGGCTGACGGTAGAGGCAAAGAAAGAGAACGGGAAAGGCAGAGGCAAAAAATAGGCAAGGGCCTTTTCCCGAATGGGAGGAGCCATGAACATCGCCCTCATCGGCTGCGGAGCAATCGGAAGGGTCATAGTAAAGGCGTTCGCGCCGAACGGCATAAAAGGCATACGGCTGGTCGCAGTCGCGGAGACGTTCCCTACGCAGGAGACCGTGGGTCTCCTGCGCTCGGCGGGTGTGCCGCTCGTGGCGGACCCTGAAGAGTTGCTGCGCTTTTCCCCCGACCTGATCGTTGAGGCAGCCGACCAGGAGGCCGTCAGAAAATATGCCCCTCTTTTTATAAATAAGGGGAAGGACATGATGATCCTGAGCGTAGGAGCGCTGGCGGATACGCGCTTCTTCAGTGAGGTTCGAGACCTGGCCCTCGCCAAGGGGGCCAGGATTATCGTGCCCTCGGGCGCAATAGGCGGCCTCGACGCGATAAAATCGGCCGCCGTAGGAAGGCTAACGGAGGTCACCATCCGGAACATCAAGCCGCCGGCCGGACTCGAAGGTGCCCCTTACGTATTGAGGAAGGGCATCGACCTGAAGTCGATCAAGGAGCGCACCGAGATCTACGACGGTTTCGCCGATGAGGCTGCGAAGGAATTTCCGAAGAACGTCAACGTCGCCGTCGCGCTGTCGCTCGCGGGCATAGGGCCTGAGAAGACCAGGGTCATCGTCATCGTAGACCCTCACGAGGTCTGTAACGTACATGAGATAAAGGCAAAGGGGGACTTCGGGGAGGCAGTTTTCACCGTCTCCGGTCTCCCCTCGCCTGATAATCCCAGGACGAGCTACCTGGCCGCCCTGAGCGCCATCGCGACGCTGCAAAACATGGTCAACCCCGTCAGGGTTGGTACTTAAGCCATCATGCCCGGCAACATCAGAGTAGCAATTTTTCAGTTTTCCCCCATCTTCGGCTCTGTAACAGAGAACGTCGCGCGCTGTCTGGAAAAGCTCGCAACGGTGGAGGCAAACATAGCGGTGCTTCCAGAATTGTGCACGACCGGCTACCAGTTTGTGTCGAAAGAGGAGGTCCGATCCCTTTCGGAGACGGTAACGCGGAGCTATGCAGTCGAACGTTTTGGCGAGCTGGCCCGCGCGAAACGCATGGGGATAGTCTTCGGGATGGCCGAGGCCTGTGGCGACTCTCTCTTCAATTCGGCCGTCTACATGGGGCCGACCGGGTTCGTCGGAGTCTATCGGAAGGCACACCTCTTCTTTGAAGAAAAATTCTTCTTCGATTACGGAAAGGAAGGGTTCCCTGTTTTCGAGCAGGGCGGTTTCCGAATTGGAGTAATGATTTGTTACGACTGGGCCTTTCCAGAGGCAGCCCGCGTTCTCGCCCTAAAAGGCGCCGATCTGATTTGCCACCCCTCGAACCTGGTGCTGCCTTTCTGCCAGGCGGCGATGATGACGCGGTGCATCGAAAATGGCGTCTTTGCGGCTACGGCAAATCGGACAGGCCACGAGGCAAGGGGAGGAAAGGAACGCCTCGTCTTCAGCGGAGCAAGTCAAGTGGTCGACACGAAGGGAAATCTGCTCCTCCGCCTGGACGGCGAGGAGGCGCTGGGGACGGTCGCAATAGACCCCCTCCAGGCGAGGAATAAACAGCTTACTATCTACAACGACCTACTCAAAGATCGCGCACCCGAGCTTTACGGGACGATCGTCGAAGGATAATCGCCCGGTAAAGATGCTGGATACGCAAGCATTAGGGCAGTCCTCTCCGTCAGCTCAACCGGCAAATCGACAATGGCGGCATCATCCATAACGCGATATAAGAGCGATTCGAGCAAGACTTCGAAAAGGATGGAGACATGAGACTCTTTAGACCAGAAAAGATCTTTGCGCCTTGCATCATTCTATGCGCGGTCCTTCTGATATGCGCGATCGTGCCGGGGCCTGGGGCTGCCGCAGATACGTACCCTGCAAAGGCGATAACGGTTATCGTCCCCTACCCTCCGGGTGGAAGGACGGACCTTACGGCCAGGATAGTCGCCCAGCACCTCAAAGATGCCGTGGGACAGCCTGTCGTGGTCCTCAACCGGGGCGGCGCCGGCGGGGTCGCCGGGGCCAAAGAAGTTGCGACCTCGAAGCCCGACGGCTATACGCTGGGTTTTTTCTCACCGGGGGTCGTCACAGCCCAGTACACGGTGCCCACGCCGACGAACCTGAAGGACTACGAGCTTATCAGCATAGTTAACGTGGACCCGGCAGCCATGGCGGTGTCGGCGAATGCCCCCTGGAAGACCGCGCGAGAGATGGTCGCCTATGCTAAGAAGAACCCGGAGCAGTTGAAGGTAGGCATGATCCCCGGCTCGTCTTCCCAGATATTCGCCGCCGCTTTTTCGAAGGCTGCCGGCATCCGCGTCACGTACGTCCCATTCAAGGGCGATATCGACGGCGCCATTGCGCTGGCGGGCGGCCATATCGACTGCCACTTTGCCGTCCCCGTCTCTTACAAGTCCCTGCTCGACGCGGGGAGGGTGAGGGTCCTCGGCCTGGCCGGTGAAAAAAGGGAAGGGATCTACAAGGATTTCCCGACTTTCAAAGAGCAGGGCATCGACTTAGTCATCGGGAGCTTTCACGGCGTTTACGCGCCTAAGGGGACCGCCAAGGAGATCATCGAAAAGCTGGACAAGGCGATAGAAAAGACCATGCGCCGCAAGGAGGTCCGGGACGCCATGAACCGGGCGTACATCCTGCCCGTTTACTACGACCGCAACAAAGGGGCCCAATTCCTGGCGCATCAGGACGCAATCTTCCGCAAGAACATCGAGGAGCTTGGTCTTCTGGTATCGAAGCCGCGATAGGCCGACAGGCAGCAGGGACAAAAAAGCATGAAAGACATCGACCGGGTGGGGGGACTCTTTTTCCTGCTTGTCGGGGCATACACGGTGTTCGAGTCGCTTAGGCTTCCCCTGGGCGGCTTCCATCACCCGGACGCCGGTTTTCTGCCTTTCGGTTTGGGGATCGCCCTCGTTTTTCTCTCCGCCCTTCTCCTGGTCCGGACGTTCAGGAAGAGCCGTGAAGGCGAGTGGCTCCGCTTTGGCGAAGGCAAGTGGCGGGTTGCGGCTACGGCGGCCTCCATGTTCTGCTACGTCTTTGTCCTGAACTTCCTGGGATATATGATCGCAACATGCCTTATTATGCTCGTGATATTGAGGCTGCTTGAAAAGGTCGGATGGCTGACGACGCTCCTCGTGACAGTCCCCTCGGTGCTTATATCGTACATAGCCTTCAGTTTTTACCTCGGCGTGCCCCTGCCGAAAGGGTTAATCCCCTTCTGACACCGTTTCCGGCAAAGACATAAGGCGCCGCAGAAGCAATCAATATGGACACCCTGCACAACGTCCTGCTCGGTTTTTCCGTCTCCCTCAGCCCGGTCAACCTTTTATACTGTTTCGTGGGCGTCCTCCTCGGGACGGTCGTCGGCGTCCTGCCCGGGCTCGGGGCCTCAGCCACTATAGCCCTTCTCCTCCCCCTCACCTTCTACATCAACGACACGTCGGCCATCATCATGCTCGCGGGCATCTGGTACGGCAGCATGTACGGGGGCTCTACCACGTCGATCCTTCTCCGCATCCCCGGCGAGGCGGCCTCCGTCGTTACCTGCCTGGACGGGTTCGAGATGGCAAAGAAGGGGCGCGCCGGCCCGGCGCTGGGCATCGCCGCCTTCGGCTCCTTTATAGCGGGGACGCTCGGCATCGTCGGCCTGATGTTCCTCGCCCCGCCCCTCGCCCAGTTCTCCCTGAAGTTTGGACCCCCTGAATATTTCGGCCTGACCATGCTGGGCTTGACGCTGGTCGCCTACCTCGCCCAGGGGTCGATGCTGAAGGCCATAATGATGGCGGTCATCGGCATGCTCCTTTCGACTGTCGGCCTCGACCCCGTAAGGAGCATGGCCCGTTTCAGTTACGGGACAGTCACGCTCCTCAACGGCCTGGAGCTCGTGCCCATCGCGATGGGGCTTTTCGGCATTGCGGAAGTCCTGGGCATGATCGAGCAGAAGGCGGGAGCCGAGGAGGTGGCCAAGCCGCCCAAGGGGCTTCTCGCCCTCCTTCCGAACAAGAAGGACTGGAAGGACTCTGCGCCTGCCATAGGACGGGGGACCATCCTGGGGTTTCTCGTGGGGATCCTCCCGGGAGGGGGCGCCATCATCTCGTCTTTCGCCGCGTACGCAGTCGAAAAGCGCTTCTCGAAGCACCCCGAGAAGTTCGGCACGGGACTTATCGAAGCGGTAGCCGCCCCGGAATCGGCGAACAACTCGGCCACGGCCGGGGCGTTTATCCCCCTGCTCACCCTGGGCATCCCCTCCAACGTCATAATGGCGCTCATGCTCGGCGCCCTGATGCTCCACGGCATCACCCCGGGACCGATGCTTTTGACCCAGCGACCCGACATGTTCTGGGGCATCGTAACGAGCATGTACGTGGGCAACATCATGCTTCTCGTCCTCAACCTGCCCCTCGTGGGCCTTTTCACCCAGATTACCAGGGTGCCGGAGGCCATAATGGGCGGCATAATCACCCTCGTCTGCATGATAGGCGCGTACGGCATAAACAACAACCCTATGGACATCCTCGTAATGGTCGTCTTCGGCGTCATCGGCCACTTCATGAGGAAATTCAAGTTCGAGGCGGCGCCCCTGCTGCTCGCCTTTATCCTCGGCCCTATGATCGAGACGTCGCTGCGCCAGTCGCTTATCATTTCCAGGGGGAGCTTTATGATATTCTTCGCCAGTCCCATCGCCGGCATCCTTCTTGGGCTGGCCGTCTTTCTCCTCGTAACGCCCCCGCTCCGGGCTTACTTCGGAGGGCGACCGGCAAAGAAGGCCGAGGGCATGTAAAAGGAGACATATCATGGACTACAGGGTCGAGAAGGACAGCCTGGGGGAGCAGAAACTACCCGCCGACACGTATTACGGCGTGCAGACGCATCGGGCTATCGAGAATTTTCCGATCACCGGCGTGCCTATCTCGCGCTTTCCAAGCCTGATTCGCGCCCTCTCCTGTATAAAGGAAGCGGCCGCAACGGCGAACGAAGAGCTCGGACTGCTCGACAAAACGATTGCCGGGGCCATCGTGCGGGCGGCCAGGGAGGTCAGGGAGGGCCGCTTCGACGCCTATTTCGCAGTTGACGTGATACAGGGGGGCGCGGGCACCTCCACGAACATGAACGCGAACGAGGTAATCGCCAACAGGGCCCTTGAGATCATGGGGCGCCGCCGGGGCGCTTACGCCTATTGCCATCCGAATGACCACGTCAACCTCTCCCAGTCAACGAACGACGTATACCCGACGGCCTTGAAGATAAGCGCCATCTGGCAGGTCGAAGGCCTCGTCGAGACAATGGGCCACCTTAAGGACTCCTTCATGGCGAAGGGGGAGGAATTCCGCGATATCCTGAAGATAGGGCGGACGCAGCTCCAGGACGCCGTGCCGATGACCCTCGGCCAGGAGTTCAAGGCATACGGGGTGACCATCGGAGAGGACATGGAGCGCATAAGCGAGGCGTCGGAGCTCCTCCACGAGATCAATCTGGGGGCAACCGCCATAGGCACGGGTCTCAATACGGTCCAGGGCTACGCCGAACGGGTAACGCGCCACCTCGCCGAGTTGACCGGCCTTCCGCTCGTCACGTCGCCCGACCTCATCGAAGCCACGTCCGACGCGGGTGTTTTTGTCCAGATATCGGGCGTCCTGAAGCGCATCGCCGTGAAGATGTCGAAGATATGCAACGACCTCCGCCTCCTCGCGTCCGGACCGCGGGCGGGACTGGGGGAGATAGCGCTGCCCCCCGTCCAGGCCGGCTCGACGATCATGCCCGGCAAGGTAAACCCGGTGATACCGGAGATGGTCAACCAGGTCTGTTTTCAGGTCATCGGCAACGACGTGACGATCACAATGGCGGCCGAAGCCGGCCAGTTGGAGCTGAACGCCTTCGAGCCGATTATCGGCCTGAACCTCTTCGAATCGCTCCAGATACTCGACCGGGCGCTGGCGATACTCTCCGAGCGCTGCATAAAAGGCATCGCCGCCAATGCCGTAATGTGCAGGGAGCACCTCGAATGCTCGATAGCGCTCGTGACCGCCCTCGTCCCCCTTATCGGGTACGAGGAGGCGGCGAAGATCGCAGCCGAAGCGCTGCAATCGGGGGCAACCGTCAAATCCCTCTGCCTCCGGTCAGGCCTCATGTCCGAAGAGGAGCTTGAAGGCGTCCTCGACCCGGCAAAGATGACGCACCCAAGCTCCGTACCAAAGGCAGGCAGATAGGCTTTCTTCTCCGGCCGGCGTACCCGCCGTAATAGCCGCCCGCCCTCATCCGCCGCCGGCCCCGATGCGCCTGCGGCCCCGCCCCTTCCGCGAGTTACCTTCCCCGCAGCTCCCTTCAAAAACCCTCCTTCATCCATTATTTGTATTGCGTGAACCCACTTCCGGTGTTATAAGCGAAGGCGGGCGCGGGCAGGCGTTTGGGCACCGCCAGGCGGTCGGGCGGGTGGCAAACGTTGAGCACGCCGCGCCGAGAAAACGACGCGAAGGACGCGTAACGCTTTACCCCACAGTTGGCTTTTCTATATACTGCGGGGCAAAGATCACGGCCGCCGACTATCATAGTGCGTTATTAACCTGTTGAAAACAGGCCAATAACGCACTATGATGATAGAGACTTGGACGGGATAAGGGCGCTTGCCAATACCATCAAGGAGTTATTCCGCAAATACCAGCGCGACAACGCGCAGATGATGGTTGCGGCCATTGCCTTTTATGTCCTTTTGACGTTCATACCTTTCATCCTGCTCTCGATCGCTATACTGGGATATATCGTAAACCTGTCGAACCTCGATGCGCACCTGATTATGTATGCGGCGAACGTGATACCGGAGCCGTTCAGCGACACGGTCACCGCGTTCGTGGCGAAGAACATGCGGACCGTCGTTGTATGGAAGCGCTTTTCGGGACCTTTGGGCCTCTATTTCCTCTTCTTTTTCACGTCGAAGCTTTTCTCGATGCTGATACCGTCATTCCAGGTGATCTTCGACAAGAAGGTAGAGAGCTTCTTCAGGAAAAAGGGGAAGGAGTTCTTTTTGACGATGATCTTCTCGCTGCTCCAGGCCGTTATCTTCTTCCTGACGGTTATACTCTTCGTGATGGCAACGAAGGTGGTCGGGACGATCTCCGCCGGGCAGCACCCCCTGGAGGGGACCTTTTACGTCTATCTCTTTACGTTTATCGACGGGGTCTGTATCTTTGCCATGTTTTACCTGCTGTACTACGTTCTTACGCCCCTCAGAAGGCGGCCGGCCCTTCTGCTCCCCACAACGTTCCTAGCCACCATCCTCTGGTGGGCCGGCAAGAACCTGTTCAAGTACTACGCCCTGCGGCTTGGGAGGTTTACGGTCATTTTCGGCGCCTATGGCATATTCATCGCCTTTCTTTTCTGGCTCTACTATTCGGTATTTGTCTTCATCGTCTGCGCCGACTCCAATCGGTCTTGCTCCGGCGGGCTAACCCGAAAAACAGAGTTGCCCTCAATTAGGCCTTAACAAAAACCTCCTTTCACAATAGAATCAATTGTTTCCCGACAAGAGACCTTATGCGAGAGGAGGACAAAACCATGCAGAAGAATTCTACCACGGCGTGCCAAGCGAACCAAAAACTTGACAACTCCTCTCAGCCAGAATATATATTTGCTTAGACGACGACGTTATAGCAAAGAGCACAATGTGGAGACCACGATGCATCCGCAACGCAGCTCGGATCTGATTGACTCAGTAACACCAAATCGAATCAGTGCTCAAAGGAAGCACCCTGATAGAGCCGGACAGTTTCTTAGGCAAGCGTTGCTCGCCGTACTTCTCAGCGTTGCGTGTGCTGTGCCTGTCATGGCCGCACCGTTACAACTGCCGGCGATTGTTGAGCCCGCCGGCCGGGAGCATCACGTCGGCAAAGTTATATTTGTTGAATTGGTGACGCCGGACCTCGCCGCCGCCAAGCGGTTCTATGCGGGACTCTTTGGCTGGACATTTCGCGACATTCAGGCCGGTAGGACAAGGTACGCAGAGGCATTTCTCGACGGTCGTCCGGTCTCAGGACTGATTCAGAAGCGTTTACAGGCGAGCGAGCGTCGACAGCCGGCGTGGCTGAGCTTCTTCGCCGTGGGCGATGTCGACGCAGCAAAAAGGGTTGCTTTGCAAAATGGCGCCAAGGTGCTGTTCGAGCCGCATAGCATCCCTGACCGCGGCCGGGAAGCAGTCTTCGCGGATCCGCAGGGAGCCGTTTTTGCAGTCCTCGCTTCCAGCAGCGGTGATCCTCCCGATGTTCTGGCCGGACCCGGAGAATGGATTTGGGTCTCGTTAATCACGCGCGATCCGGCCGGCGATGCTGCTTTCTACCAGACGCTATTCGACTACGAAGTCTTCGAGTTGCCCGCGAGCGAGGGCGCCCAACATCTCTTGCTCGCGTCCGACAACTATGCTCGTGCGAGCGTGAATACGCTGCCTGCGAATAGGCCCAATGCCTATCCCCACTGGCTCAATTACGTACGCGTAGAAGATACGGTCAAGATGACTGCAAAGGTCGTGGCGCTCGGTGGCCGCGTGCTGGTCGAGCCGTGGATTGATCGCCACGGCGGCAAGGTCGCGGTGGTCGCCGACCCTTTGGGGGCACCCTTCGGATTACTCGAATGGCCGGAAACTGAGAGTAAAGAGGTGCCCAAGTGAATATCTCACCCTTACGCTGGTTAGCGCTCGCCTTCGTAGGCTCGATGTTGACGGTCGGATTGTTCGGCTGCATCTTGGCCGGCAACGGATACGAATACGATGACGACGGGGGACTTGGGGCGGCTTACTATGAACCCTACGGTGTCGATTACGGTGGCTGGGGACCTGGCTACCACGTGGCGCCGTATCGTGGCGGTTACCATCGTCCAATCGGTAGAGACGGTCGCGCATCTGCGCGAGCTTACAGACCGGCGCCTGCTTCCCACTCGATGCCGTCTATTCCGTCACGTTCCCGTTCTGGTGGCTCTCGATCACGTTGAAGTGCGGCGCAGATTTGTAGAGAGTTCTATTGATTAATCGTGGGCCTCTGCCCAGTTCCGCCCCTTCCCCACTGTAACCTTGAGAGGCACGGAAAGCTCGCAGGCGTGCTCCATCCCCTGCCTGACCAGCGCCTCCATCTCTTCTTCCTCGCCTGATGCGACCTCGAAGACAAGCTCGTCGTGGATCTGCATGATGAGGCGCGAGCGGAGCTTCCTCTCCTTCATCCGCCGGTAGATGGCTACCATAGCCTTCTTTATGATGTCTGCGGCTGTCCCCTGGATGGGCGTGTTGGCGGCCGTCCTCTCCCCGAACTGCCTGACGTTCGAATCCGCGTTGGAAAGCTCAGGTATGTACCTGATCCTTCCGAAGAGCGTCCGCACGAGGCCCGCTGCCCGCGCCTCCTCAAGCGTAGACTCGATGTACGCCTTGATGCCCTTGTGGCGTTCGAAATAGGCGTCGATGTACGCCTGCGCCTCCTTCGGGCCGACGCCGAGCTCCTTCGACAGCCCGTAGCCGCTTATGCCGTAGACGATGCCGAAGTTTATCACCTTGGCCGTCCTGCGCATGGCGGGCGTCACGTGCTCCGCATCCACCCGGAAGACCTCCTGCGCCACCCTGCTGTGGATGTCGAGGTCATTTTGGAAGGCTTCGACGAGAAGCTCGTCCCCCGACACGTGGGCGAGGACGCGCAGCTCGATCTGGGAATAGTCGGACGAAACGATCAGGAAGCCTTCTTCGGGCACGAAGGCCGCCCGTATCTTCCTGCCCTCCACCCCCTTGATCGGTATGTTCTGCAGGTTCGGGTCGCTCGACGACAGGCGGCCCGTGGCGACGACCATCTGGTTGAAGGACGCGTGGATACGCCCCGTTGACGCGTGGATCAGGCCGGGCAGGTTGTCCACGTAGGTGCTCTTCAGCTTGGCGAGCGACCTGTATTCGAGTATCTGGGCGGGCAGCGGGTGGAGGTCGGAGAGGGTCTGGAGCACCTCGTTGTCCGTCGAGAGGGACTTCTTCGTTTTTTTCACGGGCGGGAGGTTGAGCTTCTCGAAGAGTATCCGCACGAGCTGCTGCGGCGAGTTGATGTTGAACGTCTCCCCCGCCTCCCCGTATATGCGGCTGACGATGGTGTTGAGGCGCGAGTCGAAGTCGCGCGATAGGGCGGCGAGGGCCGAGCGGTCAACCCGCACGCCGAAGCATTCCATGCGGGCGAGCACCTCGACCAGCGGCATCTCGATTTCATCGAAAAGCCGGCGCAGGCCGAGGGCGTCGAGACGCTCCGCGAGGGCGTCCCTCAGCTCGCCGAGGTGGAGGGCGGAGCGGGCCAGCGCGTCGCCGTCGGCGCCGCCTGCGTCCCTGCCGAGGAATTCGTTCAGGATGCCGTCGATGGCGAAGTCTTTCCTTCCCGGGTTGATCAGATAGACGGCGAGCATCGTGTCGAAAAAAGACGGGGTGAAGGTCGATCCCGCGCTTCGTCGCAGCGAGGAAAAGGGGCTTCAGGTTGTGGACGACGACTTCCTTTGCCCCGTTGACCGCCGAGAAGAGGTCCTCCGCCCGCTGGGAGGAGAAGACGCCCCGGCCGTTGGATACGGCCATGCCTTGCAGGGTCACGTCGTAGGGGCAGCGGCCCTCGATGCGGGCGACGAGCGAGACCGTGCCGCCCAGCACGTCGCCGAGAGAGGCCGCCTGGACGAGCGGTTGCGACGCGTCCTCCACCTTGATCTCTTTCGCGAGAGAAGTGAACTCCAGCTCCCTGAACAACTGCCGGAGCTCGGCAAGGTCGGGCTCGCGGATGCGCATATCTTCAAGCCCTACGTCGACCGGCACGTCGAAGCGAAGGGTCGCAAGCTGCCTGCTCAAGTCCGCCCTCTCCCTGTTCTCGGCGAGCTTCTGCCTCACGGAGGGCTTCTTTATCGCGTCCAGACTTGCGTATATCGCCTCCACGCCGCCGAAGGCGCAGATAAGCTCCCGCGCCGTCTTCTCCCCTATGCCGGGGACGCCCGGTATGTTGTCGGAGGTATCGCCGGAGAGGGCGAGGAAGTCGGAGATGAGGGAGGGTTCGATGCCGAATTTTTCGGCCACTTCGGCCCTTTTCATGACGGCGTTCTTCATCGTATCGACTATGGTGACGTTTTCGCCGACAAGCTGCATGATGTCCTTGTCGCTCGTCACAACGTAAATCTCGGCGTCCGGGCCCGCCGCGAGCCGCCGGACGAGGGTGGCAATCACGTCGTCCGCCTCGAAGCCCTCCTTCTCGATCGTGGCGATGCCCATCTTTTCGACGATGGCCTTCACGTAGGGGAACTGGAGGCTCAGGTTTCCGGGCATGGGGGGTCTCGTCGCCTTGTACTCCTGCGATATCTGCGCGCGGAAGGAAGGCGCCTTCGAATCCCAGACTACCATCATGTAATCGGGCTTCTGCTCGTTGATGAGCTTCCTTATCATGTTGACGAAGGCGTAGATTGCGTTCGTCGGCGTCCCCTTCGAGTTGGAAAGGTAGGGCGTCGCAAAAAAGGCCCGATAGACGTAAGAATTGCCGTCAACGAGAAAAACCCTGCTCATGCGCTGCCCTTCCTTTCGCTCGCGCTCGGTATACGAGCAGTAAGGCTCCGCCTCCAGGAAGTCGCCTTTCAGCTCGCCGCCCTGGCCCTGCACCCGCCGCAGATGCGCAGGTAGCGGCACTGGCCGCATTTGCCCTTGTAGAGCCGGAAGTCCCGGATAGACGGCAAGCTCGCGCGAGCCTTCCCAGACCTTCCGCACCCCGTCGGCGCGCACGTCGCCGCATGCAAGCTCCAGGTAGCCGCACGGCTGGGCGATGCCCCTGTGGGATATGAAAAGGAAGCTCTTCCCCGCAAGGCATCCCGCGCTTTTCGGCACGCCGCCCCTTTCCTTCACGATCCTGTAATAGTGCGGCGCGCACGTCACCTTCATCTCGATCCGGCCCTCCTCTTCCCGCTCGTACAGCCAGCCGAGGACCTCTTCATACATGGCGGCGCTCAATTCCTCGCCTTTCAGCCCCTCGCCCCTGCCGACGGGGACGAGCAGAAAGACGTGCCAGGCGGCAGCGCCCATCGCGCGGGCGAGGTCGTATATGGCCCCGAGGTCGTCCGCGTTGAGCCGCGTGACCGTCGTGTTGACCTGGAAGGGGAGGCCCGCGCCCGCGCAGAATGCCGGCCGCCCGCATGACCGCGTCGAATGCGCCGGGGACGCCCCGGAACGCGTCGTGCTGCCGCAGCGCTTGTGCCGTCTATGCTCATGCTCACCCGGAGGATGCCCGCGCCCTTCAGCTTGCGCGCCGCTCATCGTCGACGAGCGTGCCGTTCACCGCCATCACCGACCCTCAAGCCCTTCGACGACGCGTAGGCGGCGATGTCGTAGATGTCCGGCCGCAGGAGAGGCTCGCCGCCGGTCAAGTATCAGGGTCGGGCGCAGGAAAAGGCGGCGATATCGTCGATAATTGCCTTGCATTCGGCCAGGGAGAGCTCGCCCTCATGAGGCCCCGCGCTCGCCCGCGCCCTGCAGTGGACGCAGTTGAGGTTGCAGCTCCTCGTCAGCTCCCATGCGATCATTCTCAGAGGGGGCTTTCTTTCATCCATCGGGCAAGGTCCTTCGCAAAATAGGTGATGATGATGTCTGCGCCCGCCCTCTTGATGCTCGTCGTAAGCTCGACGACGGACCTCCTGTAATCGAGGAAGCCCTGAGCCGCGGCGCACTGTATCATCGTGTACTCGCCGCTCACGCAGTAGGCGGCGAGCGGCCTGTTGATCCGTTCCCTGGCGAGGGCGAGCACGTCGAGGTAGAGCAGGGCAGGCTTCACCATGATGATGTCGGCCCCCTCTTCCACGTCGAGCTCCATCTCCCGCAGGGCCTCCCTCTGGTTCGGCGGGTCCATCTGGTAGCTCCTGCGGTCGCCGAACTGCGGCGTCGATTCGGCCGCGTCCCTGAAGGGGCCGTAAAGGGCCGAGGCGTACTTGGCCGCGTAGCTCATGATGGGGACGTGGGAGAAGCCGGCCGCGTCGAGGGCGCTCTCTCACCGCCTTCACCCGGCCGTCCATCATGTCGGAAGGGGCGACGATGTCCGCGCCCGGCAGCCGCCTGGGCGAGCCCGGCCAGGGCAAGGAGCTTCAGCGTCTCGTCGTTGTCGACGTCGCCGTCCATCACCGGGCCGCAGTGGCCGTGGCTCGTATACTCGCAGAGGCAGAGGTCGGTGACGACGACCACGTCGTCGCCGAACCTCTTCTTGATCTCCCTGACGGCCTTCTGGATGACGCCGTTCTCGTCGTATGCGCCGCTGCCCTTCTCGTCCTTGCGGTCCGGTATGCCGAAAAGCAGGACTGCCGGGACGGAAAGGCCGGCCGCCTCTTCGATCTCCGAGAGGGCCGCATCGATAGAAAGCTGGCAGATGCCGGGCATCGACGGTATCGGCGTGCGCCCTTCGCCGCCCTCTTTTATGAAGAGGGGATAGACCAGATGGCGCGCGGAAAGGTCGTTCTCCTGTATCAGACCCCGGAGCTTCCCGTTTCTCCTAAGCCTCCTCGGCCTGTATTCTGGAAATCCCATGCCTCCCCCTTGTTTGCTCGTCTCGTGCGGATTGTATGGACGAAAGAGAAGAGCCGCTAAATTTGAAGATATTATAACACCGGGCGGGGCTTGCGTATAGTGCGGGGGTGGGCCAAGAATTTAACGGGCACTACGCGAAAAAGTCACACAACCTTAAATATTGGCGATTTCTGCCGATAATCTGTGTGAAGGAGCGTGAAGGCCGTAAGGAACGCAAGGGGCCGCTCCGACGGTCTTCTCGTCCTCCCGAAACGCAAGGAGGGGGGCCATTAACGATTCGGCGCAACAGCATGGAGACCCGGAAGCCCTGCTGAGGATGATCTTCGGGCTCTCGACGAACTTCATCAGCCTTCCGCCTGAGGACGTCGACGACGGCATCAACGACGTGCTCAAGGCGATAGGCATGTTCGGAGGCGTCGACAGGAGCTGTGTTTTCCAATTCGACGGGAATGGGGGGATCCACAGGACGCATGAATGGCGGGCGAACGGGGCGGGCGGCCGGATAGACCTGGTATCGGCAGAAACGAACCCGTGGTTCTACGAGAAGATAAAAGGCTGCGAGGTCGTCTATATACCGGATGTCGAGGAGATGCCCCCGGAAGCAGGGCCGGAGAAGGCCTTTCTACAGTCGATGGGGCTTCGCTCCTGCATTGCCATGCCGATAGTGTCGGGCTATTCCGTAATCGGGTTCATCGGCTTCGAAAGCTTCCACTCCAGTAATGCATGGTCCGAGAACGTGGTATCGCTGATCAAGATAGTGGGGGAGATATTTGCGTTTGCGCTATCGAGGAAGCGCATCACGGAGGCGCTCAAACAGAGCGAATCGAAATACAAGACGCTTTTCGAATATGCAAGCGACGCTATATTCCTCATCAAGAAAGGTGCTTTGGTCGATTGCAACCCCAAAGGGCTGGAAATGCTGGGCTGCACGAGGGAGGAGATTATCGGGAGGTCGCCCCTGGAATTCTGTCCGCCCTTCCAGCCGGACGGCGCGAGTTCGAAAGAGAGGTTCAACCACGATGGACGCCTTGCCCTTTCAGGCGCGCCCCAGTTCTGCGAATGGCGGCTGACAAGGCGTGACGGCACCCCCTTCGACGCGGAAATGAGCCTCAACCGTGTCGAGGTCGGCAAAGAGGTCTTCATACAGTCCGTCGTGCGCGACGTGACCGACCGGAAGCAGGCGGAAGAGAAGCTCGCGCATACGCTGGCGAACCTGAGGAAGGCCATGGGCGGGACGATAGAAGCGATAGTTCACGTCGTCGAAACGAAAGACCCTTACACGGCAGGCCATCAGAACCGCGTCGCCCACCTGGCCGCCGCAATAGCGGAGGAGATGGAGCTTCCATCCAATACGGTCGAGGGCATACGCATGGCTGGGGTCATCCATGACATCGGAAAGATATCCGTCCCCGCCGAGATACTGAGCAAGCCGGGGAAGCTGTCGGCCAAGGAATTCGAGCTTATCAAGGACCATCCCCAGACGGGCCACGATGTCCTGAAGGACGTGGAGTTCCCCTGGCCCATTGCGCAGATTATCCTCCAGCACCACGAGAAACTAGACGGGTCCGGCTACCCGAGGGGCCTCAAAGGGGATGAAGTGCTGCTTGAGGCCCGGATCATCACCGTTGCAGACGTCATAGAGGCGATCGCATCGCACCGTCCTTACAGGCCGGCCCGGGGCATCGACACGGCCCTTATCGAGATACAGAGCAACAAGGGGATACTTTACGACCCTGAGGTGGTGGACGCCTGTATCCGGTTATTCACCGAGAAGGCTTACCGCCTGCGGTAAGGGGGGGGCGAGGGCCGGGACCTTTTCGCGGCTTTTCCGCCGTTTTCATCGGGCTTCCGGCTCGACGGTTGCGACCCACGCCACCGCCGAGGAGCGTGGGTACCCCGCCTATGTCCAGTCTCGCCGGCCGCCCTCGAAAACAACAGAACGACCCACGCCTAACGCGTGGGTGCCCCGTCGAAAATCTCCCGGCCCCTCCCGGATGCCTTCTGCCCCGAACGGTCTTATCGGAAGAATGCAATCCGTGAACCGGAACATGTGCAGGATGTTCGCCCAAGGCCGGCGCCTCTTGACGTGACGTACAATAGTCTTTATATTATACGTCATGATGACAAAGCTCACATTGCGCGTGGACAAAGGACTGGTGGCAAAGGCCAAGCATGAAGCCAGGCACCGTGGCAAGTCGGTCTCCGGGATGGTGGCCGACTACTTCGCATCCCTTGGTGAAGAGACGCGCCCGGCCGATTCGTTGCCCCCCGTCACCGCATCCCTGTTCGGGGTCCTCAAGGGCCGTGTCTCCGAAGAGGCGTACGGGCGATACCTCAAGGACAAGTACCTTTGAGGGTAATCGTCGATACGAACGTCGTCCTCGACGTTCTCCTCGCCCGCCAACCCTTTGCCGCTGCCGCAGCAAGGCTTTTTGCCCTGGCAGAGCAGTCTCGCATCGAGGCGTTTGTTTGCGCCACCACCGTGACCACCGTAGATTACCTGCTGTCGCGGTCGCTCTCCCTTAACGAAGCCAGAGAAGCGGTTCGCGGCCTGCTTGCGATCTTCGATGTCGCCCTCGTAAACAGGTCCGTTCTTGAGCGCGCCCTTACGTCGCCTATGGTTGACTTTGAGGATGCCGTGCTTTCCGAGGCCGGGGTTCTGGCAGGTGCGGGAGTCATCGTTACGCGCAACGCAAGAGATTTCTCCCGCGCGCCGCTTCCCGCCATCACCCCGCAAGAGCTCCTCCTCCGGTTTGACGCTCCCGCTGAATAACCGGCTACACAATCCGGGCATCGCTGTTCTATACTATCCCGTCATGAATCAGGCTGTCAGAGACCAGCTCAACGACCGGCAGTACGAGGCGGTGACGGCCATGGAAGGGCCTGTGCTGGTCATCGCCGGGGCGGGCAGCGGGAAGACGAGGGTGATCGAGTTCCGGGTGCTCTATCTCGTCGAAATGGGCATCGACCCCGGCTCGATCCTCCTTCTGACGTTCACCCGCCGAAGCGCCAGGGAGATGATATCGAGGGCGGCGGCGCTCGACGTGCGGTGCCGGGGCGTCGAGGGCGGGACCTTTCATTCGTTCGCCAACAGGATGCTGCGGAGGTACTGTGGCTTCTTCGGGCTGCCCGCCGACTTTACGATCTATGACGAGGCGGACGCCGAGGAGGCCGTTCAGCGGTGCGCGGCGAGGCTCGGGCTTGTACGGCAGGAAGGGGAGGCGGCCGAGGAAGGAGATGCTGAGGAAGATCATCAGCATGGCCGCCAACAAGGAGATGTCCGTCGCTTCCGTGCTGGAGAGGTACTATGCGCCGTTCATGGAGTTCGTCGATGAGATAAAGGCGGTGAGGGAGGCGTACACGGAGTACAAGGTGCGCTCCCGGTGCCTCGACTACGACGACCTGCTCCTTTACATGAAGCTCCTGCTGGATGACGAGGGGGTGCGGGGGCAGCTCGCGAAGCGATACCGCTACGTCATGATAGACGAGTTCCAGGACACGAACGCAGTGCAGGGGCGGATAGCCTATCGCCTGGCGGAGCGCCACAGGAACGTGCTCGTCGTCGGGGACGACGCCCAGTCGATCTATTCGTTCAGGGGCGCGGACCATGCGAACATCATGCGTTTCCCGGAGCTTTTTCCGGGGTGCAGGATCATAAAGCTGGAGGATAACTACAGGAGCACCCAGGCGATACTCGACCTTGCGAACGCCGTCCTCGACAACATGACCGGAAGGTACGAGAAATGCCTGCGGGCTGCCGCGAAAGAGCGCGGGGCGAGGCCGCGCCTCATCTTCCTGAAAGACGCCTACGAGGAGGCCGCCTGGGTCGCGGACCGCATCAAGGAGCTTTGCGACGAGGGGATGGAGCTCTCCCACCAGTGCATCCTTTTCCGCTCCGCCTATATCACCCTGCCGATGCAGGCGGAGCTGACGAAGCGGAACATCCCTTTCGCCGTCTACGGCGGCCTCAAGTTCTACGAGACCGCCCACGTCAAGGACGTCCTGGCCCACATGAAGGTGCTCGTCAACCCGCGCGATGTCCTCTCCTGGAGCCGCGTGCTCCTTCTTGTGGACGGCATAGGCCCGAGGACTGCCGAAAGGCTGCTCGACGAGATCGCCGTCCTCGAAGACCTCGATGCGATGCTCGACCACATGAGCGAAAAAGAGGGCTGCCCTGAGGGCCTCCGGCGGCTCGCGGCGCTCATGGGGGCAGCCGCAAAGACGACGCGGCCGGGCGAGCAGTGCCGGGCGATCGTCGAGTACTACGCGCCGCTTCTGAGGGAGCGCTTCGACCTCGACTGGCAACTGCGCAAAAACGATCTCGACGCCCTCGCCCAGATCGCCGAAAGGTACGAGTCGCTCCGCGACATCCTCGTCGATCTCGCCATCGAGCCGCCCCAGCGGGGCGTCAGGGACTTCCACGACACGGTATGGGAGCGGCCCCTCATCATGTCAACCATCCACTCGGCAAAGGGCCTGGAGTGGCGCAACATCTTCCTGATCGGCGCAATCGACGGCGTCCTGCCGTCGAGCTACACGACGCGCGACGACGAGGCGCTGGAAGAGGAGCAGCGCCTGCTCTACGTCGCCATAACAAGGGCCAGGGAGACCTTGAGCATACTCGTCCATCACGAGGGGCGCGACGACGGCATACACACCTTCAACCGCCTCTCCCGCTTCATCGAGCCGGCGAACGTCATGGCCTGCCTCGACCGGGCGGACCTCTCTTCGGCCGCCCCGGACGGGGACCTGGAGTGCGCGCAGCCGGCGGAAGCCGGCGACGCCTCTCAATTGCTGGCTAAATTGCTCGATTCGATGAAGTGAGCGCCGGTGCTATAGCATTTTGCAGAAATGATTCCCGTTCGACCAGGCTCCACCATATCCTTCGCTTGCCGGCGCTTACGTCTCTCACCCTTCCTAACGCCTCCCTCCGCTGGCCCCGACAACTCGGTCAGCCCGCTAAACTACGCGGGCTTCCCTCAGACAGTCTCGGCCTGCGCTAAAGAGCGCACCGCTCCCTCCGGCGTAAGGAGGGTCCCGAGAGACTTCCGCGATGCTGCGCTCAGGACACGGTTGCGCCTGCTAAATCGAGACTTACTTTTGCAAAATGCTCTACCCTTTGGCCTCGAACTTTTCGACCACCGACCTGTACTTTTCGTGAATAAGCCGCTTGTCGAACTCGGCGAACGTCTCAAGCATAACGTCCTGCTCGTGCTCGCCGAAATAGGCCATGCAGGGGATGAAGAAGTGCCTGTCCTCTTTCTCGATGTGAACGGGGTAGAAGGCGGCGAGGGTCTCCATGATTGAAAGTATCTCGCCGAGGGCGCCCTTATCGCCGTTGACGTAGCGGTCTTTGGCGGCAAGCAGTTGGCCGGTCATCTGCCGCGACCGGACGTGCTCCTGCACCAGCCCCTCCATCGTCCGCCGGTACTCGTCGGACATCGCCTTCCCGGCAAGCTGCTTGAACAGGATGTCCTCTTCCTTGCCGTGATGACAGCGGTCCGCGTAGACCCTGATGAAGTCAACCGCCTGGTCGATGAACTCGGGCCTCGCCGCGCCGGTCTTGCTTATCGACGCGGCCTCGGCCTTCATCACCTTTATCATGCGCTCGATCAGCCTGTGCTCTATCATCAAAGGGGCAACGGCCATCATGGGGCAACCTCCCTGAAAGCGGACTTCATTATGATTAAACGCTAATACGCTGCGGCCGGCTGCGGAAAGAATGGTCCCACGGAGATTCGAACTCCGGTTTTCGGCGTGAGAGGCCGACGTCCTAGACCCCTAGACGATGGGACCGAATGCAATATTATTAGCAGAATCTCCCCCTCTTTTCTATAGAAATATATGTCCTTCCGGGGGCCTGGCTCTTTTCGCGCCTTACTTCGTCCTCGTGTTCGGCGCGGCTCCTCACATACCCAAAAAGTATGCTGCGTCGCGCGCCTCCACGACTCCTCGTCATGCATCGAAAATAGCCCAGGCCCCCTTGGGCAAAGCAATTCCGGCAAGCAATCATCTTGACCGGAAAAGTCTGCGGAAGTGCGTGGGGAGCGGCAAGTATGAGGATGCAGATTTGGTGAAGCGCG
Source organism: uncultured delta proteobacterium (assembly GCA_963835595.1). GTDB lineage: Bacteria > Desulfobacterota > Syntrophorhabdia > Syntrophorhabdales > WCHB1-27 > CAWEPK01. Next base: position 2,320,183 of record CAWIGL010000002.1, read on the forward strand.
AGGGTCGGGGCGCGGAGGCGTACTTTTTGGTACGTTGGAGCGCTCGGCCCGAAGCGCGACGCCAAAGATGCGCCTCAGACGCAGCCGCTCGCAGATGATCCAGGGTTGAGGATTTGGGGAAAAAGGCATATAATAGGAAACTGACAGTCGGGGCGTAGCGCAGTTTGGTTAGCGCACCAGTATGGGGTGCTGGTGGCCGCTGGTTCAAATCCAGTCGCCCCGATTGCTTTTTCAGTACTACTGGTGACACCTCTTGCTCATCCTCCTATCAAACGACGACGGCATTGATTCGCAGGGACTCCTCGCGCTGAAGGACGCGATGGCGCCCGGCAACGAGGTATGGGTCGTCGCGCCCGGATCTGAGCGCACCTGCGTAGCCCACGCGATCACGCTCCACAAGCCGCTTCGCATCAAGGACCTCGGGGACCGCGTCTTCTCCACGAACGGCACGCCGGCGGACTCCGTCCTCCTGGCGCTCCGGGTCGTCCTTCCCCGGAAGCCCGACCTCGTGATCTCGGGCATCAACAAAGGGCCGAACATGGGCCAGGACGTCAGCTATTCGGGGACCGTCGCTGCTGCTAAGGAAGGCGCCTTCATGGGCATCGCCTCGCTCGCCGTCTCGCTGAACGGCAGGAGCGACTTTCTTTTCGGCGATGCCTGCCGGTCCGTCCTCGACATCGTCGAGAGGATGCGCTCCGCCGAGCTGCCTCCCCACACGCTCCTCAACGTCAATATCCCCAATATCCCCTACGGCGAGGTACGGGGTTTTATGGTGACAAGCCTTGGAAAAAGAATTTATAATGGTAATATTATTGAGAGAATAGACCCAAGGGGCGGCGCGTACTACTGGATCGCGGGGGATGGCGAGCGGTTCGAGGCCATCGAAGGGAGCGACCTCCAGGCAGTCGATAAGGGTTTTCTTTCTCTTACCCCTCTCCACTGGGATTTGACCAGTTATGTAACGATGAGCGCGTACAGAAAAATATTCCCGCAGGGGGACGGCACATGAAGACGGCGGCATCGTCAAGAAGATGGACATGCCGGCGCCAAGACGCGCAATGAGGTGAAGAGGTCGGGCTGAAATACTATATAGAGAATTTCGGATGCCAGATGAACGAGCACGACGTCGAGAAGGCGGCCGGCATCCTCTCGGCGGCGGGCTTCGAGGCTGCGTCGTCTGTTGAGGCTGCGGGCGTCGTCATCGTCAACACGTGCTGCATCCGGCAGAAGGCGGAGCAGAAGTTTTACAGCCTTATGGGGAGACTCAAGGGGCTGAAAGCTAAAAGGCCGCTTCTCCTGGGGGTTACGGGGTGCATTGCACAAATGGAGAAAGGGGCGATTGCCGAGCGCCTTCCCTTCATCGACTTTGCCCTGGGGCCTGCGAGCATCCACCTCGTGGGGGAGGCCGTAAAGGCCGGCCTGAAGGGGGAGCGCACCCTGGACTTCTCCGACAACGGCTGCCTCTCTTCCCTTTACGTCAGGCCGGGGAACGCGCAGCGGAAGGTAAAGGCGTATGTGACGATCATGAAAGGGTGCGACAATTTCTGCGCCTACTGCGTAGTCCCGTACGTCCGGGGCAGGGAGGCGAGCCGGAAGAGCGCCGACGTGCTCGAAGAGATAGAGGAGCTTGCGGCTTCGGGGGCCAGGGAGGTGGTGCTCCTCGGCCAGAACGTCAACTCGTACAACAACGGGACGGACGACCTGTCTTTCCCTGAGCTTCTGGAGCGCATAGACGGCATAGCGGGTGTGGAGAGGATACGCTTCGTCACCTCCCACCCGAAGGACCTCTCCGACGAGCTGATCGGCTGTTTCGGGCGGCTTCACAAGCTGTGCGAGCATATCCACCTGCCCTTCCAGTCCGGCTCGGATAAGGTCCTGTGCTCGATGAACAGGGGCTACACCAGGGACGAGTATGAGGAGAAAATAGGGAAGCTCAAAGAGGGGTGTCCAGGCATTGCGATCACGGCCGACTGCATCGTGGGCTACCCCGGGGAGGACGAAGAGGATTTCAGGTCAACGATGGAGCTTGTGGAGCGGACGCGCTTCGATGGCATATTCTCTTTCTGCTTCTCGCCGCGCAAACAGACGGCGGCGGCGGAGCTGACGGACAGGGTGCCTGCGGACGTTGCGCGCGGCTGGCTGCGGGCGCTGCAAGATTTGCAGAAGGCCATCACGCGGGAGAAATTCGAAGGGATGGAAGGGATCAGGGTCGAGGTGCTGGTGGAGGGGTTCAGCAAAAACTCACGGGAAGAGCTTGCGGGGAGGACGAGGACGAACCGGATCGTAAATTTCCGGGGTCCCGCGCCTATGATCGGGAAGCTGGTCGAAGTCGAGATCGTCAAGGGATTCGCCAATTCCCTCAGGGGCGCGGACGCCTGAGAATAAATGACCCGGCTGGTTACGGCAGGGTATCCGCTGAACCGTTCCTTTGTGAGGGGAAGGGAAGAAAGATTCGAGGAGGCATAACATGTTGAAGGAAATGAAAGTCGCAGGCATCACCGTCGACCCGTTCACGAACACGCCGATAGTGATCCTGAAGGACCTTGAAGAGCAGGAGGTCCTTCCCATCTGGATCGGCCTGCTGGAGGCGTCGAGCATCGCGACCGCCCTTGAGAACGTGCAGACGCCGAGGCCGATGACCCATGACCTCCTCAAGAATGTCCTCGACAGGCTGGACGTGAAGGTCGTCAAGATAGAGGTCAACGACCTGAAGGACAACACGTATTTCGCGATGATACACCTTGAGATCGAGAACAAGCGGCTTGTCATAGACGCGCGGCCTTCGGACGCCATAGCGCTGGCCTTGCGCGTCGGCGCGACCATATTCGTGGACGAGCAGGTGATAAAGAAATCGGCGAAGGTCGAGCTTGCGAAAAAAGAGGACAAGGTGGTCGTCGATACGCAGGAATGGGAAGAAATACTCGAAAACCTGTCGCCCGACGACTTCGGCAAGTACAAGATGTAGGTAAGGTGAGCGGGCGATGATCGACCTCCACACGCATTCGATACTGAGCGACGGCGAGCTGGTCCCTTCGGAGCTTGCGAGAAGGGCGCAGGTCAAGGGGTACAGGATAATCGGCATCTCAGACCACGCCGATTCCTCCAACATATCGCAGATCATCGCGTCGCTTTTGAGGGTGCGCGACAAGATGGAGTATTACCGGAACATCGCCATCATCCCCGGCATCGAGATCACCCATGCCCCGAAGGGCCTGATCGCAGAGCTCGTCAGGGAGGCTAGGCGGGCGGGCGCGATGTACGTCGTGGTGCACGGCGAGACGCTCGCCGAGCCGGTTGAGGAAGGGACGAACCGCGAGGCGATCCTTGCCGGAACAGACATCCTGGCCCATCCTGGTCTCATCACCGAGGAAGACGCGAGGCTCGCTGCCGAGAAGGGTGTGCTCCTTGAGATCAGCGCCCGCAAAGGCCATTGCCTCGCGAACGGCTACGTGGCTAAGACTGCCCTTGCGGCCGGGGCTTCCCTTATCTACAACAGCGATTCGCACAGCCCTTCCGACCTGACTTCGGAAAGCGAGGCGAGAAGGATCGTCGCGGGGGCAGGGCTGTCGGCGGACGATTTCGCCCTTATGCAGCAAGCCGCGCTCGACCTCGTCAAGCGGGTCGTGGGGGCGAAGGGATGAAGCTCTCGATAGACGCCTCCATCCAGCGGGTGCCCTTCTATCCGAAGGCGGCCCTTTACGGGGCCGACGCGGGCTGGGTCCGCCTTTCGTCGAACGAAAACCCTTATCCACCGTCGCCTGCCGTCATGGAGGCGATGGCCGACGCCCTTCTCGATATCAACAGGTATCCCGAGAGCGAGGCGGAGCTTAAGGGCCTCATAGCCAAAAAATACGGCCTGTCGCCTGAGAACATCATTATCGGCAACGGCTCCAACGAGCTGATCGAGACGGCGTGCAGGGCGCTGCGGACGGCCGGGCGGACGGAGGTCCTCGTCTCCGAGCCGAGCTTCGCCTTCTACCGCATAGCCGCCAATATTTACGGGTACGAAGTGGCGGCTGCGCCCCTCGGCCCCTTGCGTACCGACCTTGGGCGCGTGGCGGACATGGCGGGCGAGAAGACGCGGCTCGTTTTCCTCTGCAACCCCAACAACCCTCTGGGCACGATCTTCGACGACCGGGCCTTGAGCGCCTTCCTCGACAGGCTCCCGCCGGAGGCGCTCGTCGTCCTGGACGAGGCGTACGCGGAATTCTGCGACAACAAGCTCTTTCCCCGGTCGGTCACCTATATCGACCGGCGCCCCGTCCTCATCATGCGGACCTTCTCTAAGGCTTACGGGCTGGCCGGCCTGCGCATCGGCTACGGCATAGCGGAAAAGTCGCTCGTCTCCTTCCTGGAGCGGACGAAGCAGCCCTTCAGCGTCAACATGATGGCCCTCATCGCGGCCAAAGCGGCCCTAGGCGATGAGCGCCACGTTGCCTTTGTCCTCGAAAATATCCGTAAAGGGAGAACATACCTCTACGAGTCCCTCAAAAACCTTGGCCTGGACGCACGGCCGTCGGAGGCGAACTTCGTCCTCGTCAGGATAGGACCCGACGCCAGGGCCCTGACGGACAGGCTCTTCGACAGGAAGGTCCTGGTGCGCTGGCTCGGCGGATACGGGCTTCCCGAGTATATACGGGTGACGGTGGGGACCGCAAACGAGAACAGGGTCTTCATAGAGGCGCTGAAGAGGCTGGCTTAGCTGGAAAGAAAAGACCTTATCATCACTATCGACGGGCCTGGAGGGGCGGGCAAGAGCACCGTGGCGCGGAGGCTCGCCGACGCCATCGGCTACAAGTACCTCGATACCGGGGCCATGTACAGGGCGGTCGCCTACGCGTACGCGATGCGTAAGCCCGCAGACATGGACGCCTTCCTTTCCGGCCTCATCCTCGAATTTTCGTTCGATACGGACGCGGCGGCCGTCCGCCTTGACGGACAGGATATCACCCAGGAGATAAGGACACCCGAGGTCTCCATGCTTGCCTCTTCCCTCTCGCAGGATGTGCGCGTCAGGGCCTACTGCACGGGGATGCAGCGGCGGATAGGGGAGGCAGGGGGTATTGTGGCCGAAGGGAGGGACACGGGTTCCGTGGTCTTTCCGGGTGCGCAGGTGAAATTTTACCTGGACGCCGACCTCGCCGAGCGGGCCAGAAGGAGGCACCTGGAGTCGTCTTCGGCGGGCGGGGGCGCCTCGGAGGTGGAGCGGGTCAAAGAGGAGATGGAGCGGAGGGACAAGGCCGACTCCGGGCGCGACGTAGCCCCCCTCGTCCGGCCGGAGGGCGCCTCCTTGGTCGATACGACGGGGAAGACCGTCGAGGAGGTGGTGGCTCTGCTGGAGGCCCGCGTAAGGGAGGCGCTTAAATGATAGAAGTCATCAAGACTGCGCATATCGGGTTCTGCTTCGGCGTCAACCGGGCCGTGTCGCGGGTGCTGAAGGAGGCCGACCGCAGGCAGGAGACGGTCTACACCCTCGGCCCCCTCCTCCACAACCCGCAGGTCGTCGAGACGCTCCGGGCAAGGGGCGTCGTGCCGATAGACGACGTCCACGGACTCGAAAAAGGCGTCGTTGCGTACAGGTCGCACGGCATCATGAAGGAAGAAGAGGAGTATATACGGGCGAAGGGCCTCACGGCAATCGACACAACCTGCCCCTACGTGAAGAGGGTCAGGCAGTGCGGTCTCTTCCTTCTCAGGAACGGCTATAGGGTCGTGATTGCAGGGGATGAGCGCCACCCGGAGGTGAAAAGTGTGTTGAGTTATTTGGGGAACGATGGTATTGTATTGCATAATTCGTTCTCCATTGCAGACAAAAAAGTCGGCGTGGTGAGCCAGACCACGCTCGACGAAGAGACGTTTGCAAAGGTGGTGAGCGCGCTGTCTTGCAGCGCGAAGGAGCTGAGGGTTTACAACACAATCTGCGAGAGCACGAGCGTGAGAAGGGATGAAGCGATCGACCTGGCCGGCAGGGTGGACGCCATGCTGGTCGTGGGCGGCAAGAACAGCTCGAATACGACGAAGCTTTTCGCAGCAGTCAGGCGCATTCAGCCGCGGGCCTATCACATCGAGACGGAGGACGAGGTGCAGCCCGGTTGGCTCAAAGGAGTGAAAAAAGTCGGGATAGCGGGGGGAGCCTCGACGCCCGACGTCATAATAGAAAAAGTGGAGAGGCGTGTAAAAAATCTTTAGGGGGAAATGCATGGTAGAGACGGTCGATACCAGCGCACAGAAAGACGCCGAGAAGGAGATGGAGGAACTCTATGAAACCTCTATGAGAAACCTTCAGGAAGGGAATATCATAAAGGGCAGAGTTATCGAGATAAATGGGGATTCTGTCATCGTCGACGTCGGCCTGAAGTCCGAAGGGAGGGTTTCCTTAAGCGAGTTCCTTGATAAATCGGGGGCCGCCACTATCGGCGTGGGCGATGATGTGGAAGTGATGATAACGGGCAGGGAGGTAAAGGACGGCCTTCTCATGCTCTCGAAGCAGCGGGTGGACGGCATCAAGCTGTGGCAGGCGATTGACAAGTCCCTGGAAGAGGGGACGGCCGTCGAAGGCGCCATCATCACCGAGGTCAAGGGCGGGTTCATGGTCGATATAGGCGTGAACGCCTTCCTTCCCATCTCCCAGGTCGATATAAAGCCGGTCAAGAACCCCGCCTCCTTCATCGGCCGCACCCTCAAGTACAAGGTCATCAAGGTAAACCAGAAAAAGGCGAACGTGATCGTCTCAAGGCGCATGCTCATAGAGGAGGAGAAGGAGCGGAAGCGCAAGGAGTTCTGGAAGAACGTCAAGGAAGGGCAGGTCATTTACGGCTTCGTGAAGAGCATCACCGATTACGGCGCCTTTATCGACTTGGGCGGCGTAGACGGCTTCCTATACGTCAACGACATAACGTGGGGCAGGATCACCCATCCCAAGGAGCACCTTAAGCTGGGCGACGAGGTCAAGGTCAAGGTGATGACGGTCGATTTCGAGAAGCACAAGGTCTCCGTCAGCATCAAGGACCTCAAAGGGGACCCGTGGGCCAACATCGACGAGAAGTACCCGGTCGCGTCGCGCGTGAGGGGAAAGGCGGTAGGCGTGGTGGAGTACGGCGTCTTCGTCGAGCTGGAGCCCGGCCTGGAAGGACTCCTCCACGTGAGCGAGATGAGCTGGGACAAGAAGATGCGCAACCCGTCGAAGCTCGTATCGAAAGGCGATATGCTCGACCTCCAGATCCTCGACATCGACAAGGAGAAAAAGAGGATCTCCCTGGGCCTGAAACAGCTCCGGCCGGACCCCTGGAAAGAGCTGGCGCAGAAATACCCGCCCGGCTCTATAGTGAAGGGCAAGATAAAGAACTTCACGGACTTCGGCCTCTTCGTCGGCATGGAGGACGGCATCGACGGGCTGGTCCACATATCGGAGATATCGTGGTCGCGGAGGAAGGACGTCATCGCAGAGAGCTACAAGAAAGGGGCGCTCGTCGAGGCCCTTGTGCTCAATATCGACGGGGAGCAGAAGAAATTCTCGCTCTCTATCAAGCGGCTTAGGGAAGACCCGTGGAAGGGCCTGCTTGAGCGCTACCGCGTGGGCGACACCGTGGAGGGCTACGTCACGAGCATCACCGATTTCGGCGTTTTCGTCGAGATCGAAGAGGGCATCGAGGGACTGATCCACCTTTCCGAGATAGAGAGCGGCAAGGGGAAGCACCCTTCGGAGCTTTTTGCCATCGACGACATGGTGAAGGCCACGGTCATCAATGTAGACGAGAGGGACAAGAGGATAGGCCTTTCGACGAAGGCGCAGAGGAAGGCCGAGGAGAAGAAGGATGTAGCCAGCTTCTCCCGCGAAGAGACGCGCGCCTTCTCCACCCTCGGGGACCTTCTTGAGCCTGCCATGAAAAACGCCAACAGGGACAGTGAATTTCACAAGGGAGACTGACCAGGAGGTTTCCATGCCGATCAAAAAGGAGTTGCTTGACATTCTCTGCTGCCCCAAATGCAAGGGCGACATTGAGTTGAACAGCCGGGGGGACGGTCTGGTCTGCCGCCAGTGCAAGCTCCTTTACCCCATAAAGGACGACATACCCATCATGCTCATCGATGAAGCCATATCGATCAAGGAGTAAGATGGGCTGATCGGACGCCGCGAGCAAAAAGACCTGCCTTTCCCGCCCGCCGCGAGAGGGGCGGCCGGTCCGGGGCGGTTTTTGCCGTGCGGTGCGTCCGGCGTATCACGATCCTGTCTATGACCGATTTCCTGCTCATCTGCCTTTTAAGAGCCGTACAGCAATTGTTGCGCGCCCTTCCTGAGAGGGCGTGCGCGGCAGCAGGCTCGGCCCTGGGCAGCGTCGCCTTCCTTTGCCTCGGCAGAAGGCGGCGCGTGGCAGTCGCCAACGCGGGCAGGATATTGCCGGGCCTTACGCCCGGCGAGGCGAGGGGCGTTGCGCGGAGCTGCTTTCGGAAGCTGGGCGTCGATTTTACGGAAAGCTTGCTCTTCCCGTATGTCCCGAAAGAGGAGTATGGGAGCAGGTTCAGGCTCGAAAAAAAGGGGCGGGTCGATGAGGCCCTTAAGGGGGGCCGGGGCGTCCTGGCCCTGGGGTTCCACTACTCGAACTGGGAGATAACGGGTGTAAGCGCCATCCTGCTCGGCCGGGAGATCGTCGCCCTGGCGCGCCCCCTGAAGGGGCACGCCGGCCTGAACGGCTTTCTCAACGGCTTGCGCAGTGCGACGGGCCTTACGATCATCCCGAACAGGGATACGGCCCGCGATGTCGTCAGGCTCCTCGGGGAGGACCGCATCGTCGCTTTCCTGGGCGACCAGAGGGAGAAGCGGTCGAGGGCCGTCTGGGTGGACCTATTTGGGCAGAAGGTGCCGACATCGAAAGGCGTCGTGGCCGTGGCGATGAAGACGGGCGCGCCCGTCGTCCCCGTCTACGCCAGGAGGGAAGGGTTCCTGCGGTATACCATAGTCTATAACGAGCCGCTCCTGATGGAGCGCAAAGGCGCCCCCCTCGACGAGCTTATAATGCGGAACGCGAGGAGGGTCAACGCGTTTCTGGAGGAGATCGTGAGGGAGCGGCCCGACGAGTGGTTCCTGGCGCACAGGCGGTTCGGCCGGGACACGTAAGACCATTATATTAAATCATATAGCGGAGGGAAGCATATGAAGATTATTAGGTATCTTTACGGCGGGCAGCAGGAGTACGGGATTGTCGAGGACAGTCTGATCTACAGGTGCAAGGGGGACCCGTTCTCCGGCCTCGGCAGGACAGCCGAAACGGTGAAGCCGGAGGCTGTCAGGCTCCTCGCCCCTGTCTCCGCGCCGAACATCCTCTGCCTGGGGCTCAACTACAAGGGCCACGCCGACGAGGCCAAAATGGCCTACCCGGAGGCGCCCCTGATATTCATCAAGCCGACTACGACCCTCTGCGGCCCCGGAGACCCCATCGTCCTCCCACGGGCATACCGGGACAGGATCGACTACGAGGTCGAGCTGGCGATCGTAATAGGCAAGCGCGCCAAGAACGTGAGCAAGGACGAGGCGCCGGGCGTGATCCTCGGCTATACCGTCGCCAACGACGTGTCGAACCGGACGGCCCAGTTCAAGGACGGCCAATGGGCGAGGGGCAAGAGCTACGATACTTTTTGCCCCCTCGGGCCCGCCATAGTGACGGACGTGGACGGCGACAACCTCGACATTACGTGCCGCATCGACGGGGTGGCCATGCAGGCGTCGAATACGTCGGACATGATCTTCCCGTGCCGCCGGATCGTCTCGTACCTGTCCGAATGCATGACGCTCCTTCCGGGCACGGTGATACTGACGGGCACGCCGCAGGGCGTGGGCTATACGCGGAAGCCCCCGGTGTTCCTGAAGCCGGGGCAGACCGTCGAATGCTCCATCTGGGGCATAGGCACGCTTTCGAACCCGGTAAAGGACGAATAGGGCGCTCTTTCCGCCTTCGCTAGCGTCCGGGACGCAAATAGCTATGCAGGAAGTGTATTGTACAGCCTACGAAAAAGGCCACGAATCCGATCCATACGCCTGCAAACATGTTTTCGTTCATTGGGAGCCTCCTGCTGACCTTGGTGCTGCCGATTCGCACGGCCTTCATTCCATCGTCACAAAGGCCGGGGACCTGCGAAAGATGAGATCCGGGCCTTATATCACCGATTTTATGCTGAGCCGAAAGGCGTTTCAAGCAGAATCATGACAGGGGCAGAAGAAAGACGGACAGGTTGTCGTATAGTGGGATAATGCAGCTTTTTCCCCGAAATCCTCGATTAACGTGGATCGCGGTGGGACTTTCCAGCCTAAGGCGCCGTGCGGGCCGTCAGCATCCCTTATTGCCGCAATCGGGGCCGGCGGAGCGCAAAAGCTATGACCATCGTCAGGGCGACGGCGGCGCTTACGAAGATCATCAGCGCCATAGGGAAAGGGGTCCCGTCGTATAGGAAGCTCACCATGGCAGTGGAGATGACGCCGGCGACCATCTGCGCGCTGCCGGCGAGCGCGGCGGCGCTGCCTGCGTTACGGGAGAAAGGCGCAAGCGCCAGGGCCGTGGCATTGGGCAGGGCGAGGCCGAAGCTGAAGAGCACGCATAATATGAGGACCAGCGTCACGACCACGGGCAGGATACCCATACGGGTGCCGGCCAGCAGAACCAGCGCGACCGAGAACTGAAACAGGGTGGAGACGAGCAGCAGGCCCCTGCTGTCGTATCTCCGCAGGAGCATCCTGTTGACCTGGGTGGCAGCGACCATCGAGCAGGCGTTGCACCCGTAAATCCAGCCAAACTGCGTTGCGGTAAAGCCGAAAAGGTCGATCAGGACAAAGGGAGAGCCGGCGATGTAAGCGAAGAGGCAGCCGGTAACCGCGCCGCCGGCGCCCGCGTGGATGATGAATTCCGGGTTTCTCAGCACGCTGACATACTCCCGCACAACGCTCGCGGGTCGCAGCGAGATCGAAGGATCGTCCTGCTTGGTCTCACGCAGCAGGTACTGCACGGCAACGAGCACCAGCAGGGCGAATGAGGCGAGCGTCACGAAGATAAACCTCCAGCCGAGCAGCGTGACCACTATGCCGCCCATCGTAGGGGCGATGATGGGGGCGATGCCGAATATCATCATCAGCAGGGAGAGCGCGCGAGCCAGCTCGCTGCCTGAGAAAAGGTCCCTGACGACGGCCCTGCTGCCTACCATGCTTACGCACCCGCATACCGCAAGCAGCAGCCTAAGGCCGATCAACTGTTGGATGGATCCCGCGAGCGCGCAGCCGAGGGAGGCGCATATGTATAGGAGCAGGCTGAGCCTCATCGGTCTTCTTCGCCCGTAGCGGTCAAGCACCGGGCCGACGGCGAGCTGCCCTACGGTGTAGCCGAGGAAATAACTGGTAAGAGTAAACCCCACATGGGCCATATCGGTATGGAGGCTGCGGGCTATCGATGAAAAGCCCGGCAGGTACATGTCGGTAGTAAACGGCCCGATGGCTGCCAGGGCGCCGAGGACGAGCATGATAAGACCGCGCGGCTTTTTCTTGTTCGCCATTTCATCCCGCTTGTGAGGAGTATCTCACGGAGCGCCCGCCTTCAAAGACGGGCGATGCCTGAACAAGAAGATTATGCCAGGACCTGGGTCCGGTGCAAGCATAAAGTAATGAAAGCTCGGCGCGAGCGCATTCGGCCCCTCCCAGGCGATGAGACAGCTAGGAGCAGTAAACATTATCCCCACCGGAGGTGCCGCTTATAGCGTACTCCATGCTATTGTCGTTGGATTTGTGTTAATATATTGCGGGGGCGGGAGGCGGCTCCTTGCGGGTCCGCCTGATCCGCTCCAATGCTTTCAGGGGGCGGGGTATATGGGATGGTCTCGCATGGGATTGAGGTCCGAATTAATAGTCAAGTTCATCGCGGTCATCGTGATCACCACGCTAATCTCCTGTTTCATGGGCACTCTCCTCATAAACAAATGGACCATGGGGCAGGCGGAGACCAACGTAAGGAGCGCCTTGAGCTCCGCGACGTACGTTCTGTACCATCGCCTTGAGAGCGTCAGGAACACGGTCTACTTTACGTCTTCTCAAAACAGGTTCCTGGCCGCCTTGTCCGCGCATGACCGGCCGGCCTTGCAGCGCTACCTGGAAAAGGTGCGGAAAGAGGGCGGGCTGGACATACTCAACGTCATCGACCGCGAGGGGAACGTGGTTCTGAGGGCGGGCAACCAGGGCACGTACGGCGATAATATGTCGAAGGACGCAGTCATCGGCCGGGTCCTTGCGTCGGGGAAGGGCGTCTCATCCCTGGAGGCATGGCCCCGCGAGGCAGTGGCGAAAGAAGGATGGGAGGTCGAGTCGCGGTGCGCAGGCACGTCGTCCCCTGCCGGCCCGGCTGCGATGGTCCTCGTTGCCGCTTCGCCTATCGTCTCTCGGGACGGCCGGACAGAAGGCGTTCTGTGCGGCGCGGAGCTTTTGAACCGGGACGACGCGATCGTGGACGGGATCAGGGACGTCCTTTATCAGCACGAGAAATACAGGGGAAAAGATGTGGGGGGCGCGACCCTGTTCCTGGGGGACACCCGCATATCGACGACCTTTACGAACCCTGACGGGACGAGGGGCTACGGCTCCGCCGTCTCCGGGGAGGTCTCCCGCGCAGTGCTGGGGGAAGGCAGGCAGTGGGTCGGCGAGGCGCCCGTCATCCATCGGGGCTATGTGGCCGCGTACGAGCCGCTTAAGGACATGGGGGGGCAGACCATAGGCATGTTGGCCGTAGGCACTCTGGAGCAGAAATTCGCCGACATGCGGACGGAGACTCTTACCATATTCCTCGGCATCAGCCTTTTCGGCGTAGCCCTCGCCATCGTAGTGGCCAGCTACTTTTCCGGCGCCATCGTCAAGCCCATCAACGCCCTCGTCCGCGCTTCGCACAAGATCGCCCAGGGCGACTTCTCCGCGCGGGTAGGGAAGCCCTCGGCAAACGAGATAGGGGAGCTTGAGATCATGTTCAACCTCATGGCCTCGTCCCTCGAATCGAGGGACCGGGAGATCGCGAGGCTCAACGAGCAGCGCATGATGCGCTCTGAAAGGCTCGCGTCCATCGGCAGGCTCGCCGCAGGCATAGCCCACGAGATCAACAACCCCCTGACCTCGGTGCTCACCTTTAGCTGCCTGCTATTGAAGAAGGGCGACGCAGCTATGAAGGAGAGGCTGGAGATCATCGTCAAGGAGACGACGCGGTGCAGGGAGATCGTCAAGGGCCTGCTCGGTTTCGCAAGGCAGGACGAGCCTAGGAAGATGCGCTGCGATCTCAACGCGGTCATCGAGAACGCCTTCTCCCTCGCCGGAAACCAGTTGAAGGTCAGGGAAAGCCATGTAACGGTAAAGAAGGAGCTTGGGGAGATACCTGGCCTTTACCTCGACCCGAACCAGATGACCGAGGTATTCGTCAACCTTATCATCAACGCTATCGACGCCCTGCCTGCGGGCGGGGAGCTGAGCGTAGCCACCGGGGTCTCCCAGGACGGGAAATCTGTGGACATCAGGGTGGCCGACACAGGTCAGGGCATCGCCAAAGAGGACCTGGAGAAGATTTTCGAGCCTTTCTTCACGACGAAGGAGCCGGGAAAAGGCACGGGCCTGGGCCTTGCCGTAGCCTACGGGATCATCAACAGGCACAACGGCAGCATCGACGTGGAGAGCGAGGTGGGGAAAGGCACGACCTTCCTCATCAAGCTCCCGCTTACCGGGGCGCTTCCGGAAAGCCGGGTCTCCACCCCGGCGCAAAGCCCCGGCGCGACCCGGGGAACGTTATGTAAGCAGACTTTTATCAAGGAGTTGCGGTTATGTGCTCAGAATTTCAGTCCACCGGGTATGCCGGCAGCCAGTCTTCCGGACGGAAGATCGTCGTCATCGACGACGAGGAGTACATATGCAGGAGCTGCGTAGAGGCGCTCCAGGACGACGGCTACGACGTGAAGGCATTTACTAGGCCGAATGAGGCCCTCAGGCACCTGCGCGAGCAGGCCACGGACCTCGTCCTTCTCGACCTGAAGATGTCGGAGGCGGACGGCATAGAGGTGTTGAGGCAGATCAAGAAGGCATACCCCGACACGATGGTCGTCATCATCACCGGGTACGCGACTGCCGAGACTGCGGTGGCCTCTTTGAAGCTGGGGGCCTTCGACTACGTCTCTAAGCCCTTCACGCCTGACGAGCTATCGGCGGCGGTGGGGAGGGCCTTCGAGAACAGGCGACAGGTAGACGAGAAAAGACGCCTTAACGAGCAGCGCCTCATGCGTTCCGAGAAGCTTGCGTCCATAGGCAGGCTCGCTGCGGGCATAGCCCACGAGATCAATAACCCGCTGACGTCCGTTCTCACGTTCAGCTCGCTGATGCTCAAGAAGGCAGAGGACGAGCAGCGGGAGAAGCTGGAGATCATCGTCAAGGAGACGACGCGGTGCAGGGAGATCGTCAGGGGCCTGCTCAATTTCGCAAGGCAGGGAGAGCCGAGGAAGGAAGACTGCGATATCAACAAGATCATCGAGGCGGCCCTTTCGTTGACGAAAAACCAGCTCAAGGTGGCTGAGAACCGCATAACCGTGCTGAAGACCCTCGCCGATGTCCCTTCCCAGCAGCTGGACCCCAACCAGATGCTCGAGGTCTTCGTCAACATCATTATCAATGCCCTGGACGCCATGCCGACCGGCGGCCAGTTGAGCGTCGCCACGCGGCTTCTGGACGGCGGAGGGGCCGTCGAGATCAGGGTGGCCGATACGGGGTACGGCATACCCAAAGAGAACCTCGCCAAGGTTTTCGACCCGTTCTTCACCACGAAGGAGCCGGGCAAAGGCACGGGACTCGGGCTGGCCGTCTCTTACGGCATCATCGACAGGCACAACGGCAGCATCGACGTGGAGAGCGAGGTAGGGAAAGGGACGATTTTCATTATCAGGCTGCCCCTGGGATAGCCTTATTCCCAGGATGGCCGGGGCACTCATGGCGGACGGAAAGATATTCGTCATCGACGACGAGGAAAACATTTGCAGGAGCTGCGTCGAGGCGCTCCATGAAGAGGGCTATGAGGTAAGGGCTTTCACGAGCGCCCGCGCGGCCCTCGACCGGATCAAAGAAGAGGGCGTCGATCTTGTCCTCCTCGACCTGAAGATGCCGGAGCTTGACGGCATCGAGGTCCTCAAAAGGATCAGGCAGAACAGGCAGGAGACGACCGTAATCATCATAACGGGCTATGCCACGGTCGAGTCGGCGGTTGCGACCCTCAAGCTGGGAGCCTTCGACTACGTCTCGAAGCCCTTCACGCCCGACGAGCTTGCGGCGACCGTGCAGAGGGCATTCGAGCACAGGCGGCTGGTCGCGGAGAACAAGTACCTTCGGGAAGAGCTGAGCCGCAAGTTCGAGCTGGACAACATGATCGGCGAGGGCCCGGCGATGAAGGAGATCGGCGGGCTGATAAAGCGCGTCGCCCCCACCGACTCCACCGTGCTCATCCACGGGGAGAGCGGGACGGGCAAAGAGCTCGTGGCCCGGGCGATCCACCGGAACAGCAACAGGCGTGATAAGAACTTCGTCGTCGTCGATTGCGCGAGCCTCGCCCAGAGCGTCATCGAGAGCGAGCTTTTCGGCTACGTCAAGGGCGCCTTCACTGGCGCGGCCGAGACGAAGCAGGGCCTTCTGGAGATCGCGGACGGCGGCACGCTCTTTTTGGACGAGGTCTCGAATATCAACCTCGACATACAGGCCAAGCTGCTGCGGGTGATCCAGGAGCAGGAGTTCAAGAGGGTGGGCGATGCGAAGAGCCGTAAGGTCAACATCCGCTTCGTGGCGGCGACGAACCGCGACCTCGAAAAAATGATAGGCGAGCACCTTTTCAGGGAAGACCTTTTCTACAGGCTCGATGTCTTCCGCATCTACCTGCCCCCCTTGCGGGAGCGCAAAGAGGACATCCCCCTGCTCGCCCGCTACTTCCTCGATTTTTACGCGCGCTCCATGCACAAGGACGTGGAAGGCTTCTCGACCGATGCGCTGAGCCTGCTCTCGGAATACGACTGGCCGGGCAACGTGAGGGAGATGAAGAACATGGCGGAGCGGCTCGTCATAATGATCGACGAGCCTGTGGCCGACTCCCAGGAGGTCGCCTTCGCCTTGGGCAGGAAGGGCCACACACACCCCGTGGCCGTTCCGAAGACTGCGGAAGAGCTGAAGCAGATCCGCAGGGAGACGACCCAGAAGGTCGTCGACGACCTCGAAAGGGCCTTCGTCCTGGCTGCGCTCAAGCGGAACCACGGGAACGTGACCAGGGCGGCGGAAGAAGTAGGTCTCCTGCGACCAAACTTCCATGCATTGATGCGGAAGCACAATATTAGTCACAACGAGGCTGAATAAATAGCCGGGCGCGAACGCCCGGCTATTTATTCTGTGTATGGGGCCGTGATCCTTTCGCGCCTTTCGCGTCGTTTTCTCGGCGCAGCGTGCTCACGTACAACTGAAGTACGCTCCGCCGCGCGCCTTCGAAAAGCAACGCGAAATCCATCGAAAACCTCCCGGCCCCATTGCCCAGTGGGGTTATCGGTAATCGGAATCGAAATAACCTTGCCGCTTGACTTATTGTAACTTATAAGTTACAATACAATCATGGTTGTCTTTCCATTTGAGATTGAATACTACATCACGCGAGAGGGAAAGAAACCATTTAAAGCCTGGCTTGAGAGTCTTAGAGACGTTACGGCAAGAGCCAAGATACGCATAAGGCTTGATCGCGCCAGATTAGGTAATCTCGGTGATTACCGTTCCGTCGGCATGGGTGTCTATGAGTTCAGAGTCGATTACGGACCAGGATACCGCATCTATTTCGCGATTGAGGGTAAGCGCCTCCTATTGCTTTTGCTCGGCGGAGATAAATCGAGTCAGCAAAGGGACATAACAACCGCCAGGGAGTACTGGCAAGATTATAAGGAGAGGAATAAACATGGCTGAATCTTCTTATCAAAAAGATTTGATCGAGGCGCTGAAAGACCATAATGAGGCTGCGGCTTACCTGAGTGCGGCCATCGCAGAGGGGGACCGCGGCGTCTTCCTGCTCGCCCTTAGGAACGTCGTAGAGGCAAACGGCGGCATGGCGGTAATTGCAGAGAGAGCCAATCTGACGCGGGAAAGCCTTTATCGTATGCTTTCCAGGCGGGGAAACCCCGAAATCAAGAGCCTCCTCAGCATCTTACACGCTATGGGCTTCAAGTTGTCCATCGAAGCGGAAGGTCTCAGCACCGCCGCCTGAGGGTGGTGGGGCCGGGGAGGGCCCGGTTACTTTCGCGCCTTTCACATCGTTTTCTCGGCGCGGCGTCCTGAAAGTACAGTGTAACCCGCTATCAGCGAACGGCGCGTGGCGAAAAGAATGGACAGAGTCATCTATTCCAAAAGCGAGAAAGACGGTAAAGTAACGGCTACGCTCAATCCCACCCTAATCTATCTGGACTCATCCGCCTGGATTGCACAGTTATAACCCGCCAGCTTCCCACTTAACCGCACCACCTTCCCACCCCCGACAGGAAGCGGCCGGGGTAGTTTCGATGGATTTCGCGTTGCTTTTCGAAGGCGCGCGGCGGAGCGTACTTCCGTTGTACGTGAGCACGCCGCGCCGAGAAATCGACGCGAAAGGCGCGGAAGGACCCCGGCCGCAGGTATCCCTCTACCCCCAATCCGCCGTTTCTTGCGGATTGGGGGTAGAGGGGTTATTATGACTGTAAACGTATACCAAGGAGCGATTCCATGCGATTAGATAAATTTACCGTCAAAGCCCAGGAGGCCATTGCCGAGGCGCAAAAAAAGGCCGAGGAGATGGGCCACCAGGCGCTTGAGAACGAGCACCTGCTCTATGCCCTGCTTGCGGAGAAGGAGGGCACGGTCCGGGCCATTCTGGAAAAGCTCGGGGCGAGCCCCTTCCGGCCTTGCCGCCGACATCGAGGGCGAGCTTGGCAGGCTGCCTGTCGTCCAGGGGGCAGGCAGCCAGGTCTACATGGGCCAGGGCCTGAAGAAGGCCCTCGACATGGCAACGAGCGAGGCGGAGCGCCTGAAAGACGAGTACGTCAGCACGGAGCACCTGCTTATCGGGATCGCCGAAAGCGGGGAAGGGGCCGCAGCGAGGCTTTTGCGCCAGGCGGGCGTCACGAAGGATCGGATCTACGCGATCCTTAAGGATATCCGGGGGACGCAGCGGATCACCGACCAGAACCCGGAGGAGAAGTACCAGGCGCTACAGCGGTATTGCAGGGACCTCACCGCCGAGGCGAAAAAGGGGAAGCTCGATCCTGTCATCGGGCGCGACGACGAGATCAGGCGGGTGATGCAGGTGCTGTCGAGGCGCACGAAGAACAACCCCGTCATCATCGGCGAGGCGGGCGTCGGAAAGACGGCCATCGTGGAAGGGCTGGCGCAGAGGATCGAGCAGGGCGACGTGCCGGAGACGCTGAAGGACAAGAAGATCCTCGCCCTCGATCTCGGCGCGCTCCTCGCCGGGGCGAAGTACAGGGGCGAGTTCGAGGACAGGCTGAAGGCGGTATTGAAGGAGATCGACGAGGCGGCAGGCACGATCATCCTCTTCATAGACGAGCTGCACACGATAGTCGGGGCAGGCGCGGCGCAGGGAGCGGTAGACGCATCGAACATGCTGAAGCCGAAGCTCGCGAGGGGCGAGCTGCGCGCCATCGGCGCGACCACGCTGGACGAGTACAGGAAGTACATAGAGAAGGACGCGGCCCTGGAGCGCCGGTTCCAACCGGTGCTTGTGGGCGAGCCGAGCGTCGAAGAGACAATAGCGATCCTGCGCGGCCTGAAAGAGCGGTATGAGCGGCACCACGGGGTCAAAATCAAGGACTCCGCCCTCATCGAGGCGGCAACGCTCTCGCATCGCTACATCACGGGCAGGTTCCTTCCCGACAAGGCGATCGACCTCGTGGATGAGGCGGCCTCCCGGCTGCGCATCGAGATGGACAGCGTCCCGGCAGAGATCGACGAGATACAGCGCAGGCTCATCCAGGTGCAGATCGAGATAGAGGCCCTCAAGAAGGAAAGGGATGAAGCCTCCGCCGAGAGGCGCAAAAAGCTCGAAAAAGAAGCGGCCGACCTGAAGAAGGAGGTCGATCAGCGCAGGAAGCACTGGGAGAAGGAGCGCGTCCTCATCACTGCGATACGCGACGTAAAGGAGAAGATCGGCAAGGCCCGCACGGAAGGCGACGAGGCGGAGCGCAAGGGGGACTTCGGAAAGGTCGCCGAGATACGCTACGGCCGCATCGTCGGGCTGGAGAAGGAGCTGGCCGGGAAGGAGAAGGAGCTCGCGTCCCTGCAGGCGGCCAAGAAGATGCTCAAGGAAGAGGTGGACGAGGAGGACATAGCCGAGATCGTCTCGAAGTGGACGGGCATCCCCGTATCGCGGATGCTGGAAGGCGAGCGGCAGAAGATGATCCAGATGGAGGAGCGCCTCCACCAGAGGGTCATCGATCAGGAAGAGGCGATCAGCGCGGTGGCGAACACGATCAGGCGCGCCCGCGCGGGCCTTCAGGACCCGAACCGGCCGCTCGGCTCATTCCTGTTCATGGGGCCGACGGGCGTCGGCAAGACGGAGCTTGCCAAGGCGCTCGCGGAATTCCTCTTCGACGACGAGCAGGCCATCGTCAGGATCGACATGAGCGAGTTCCAGGAGCGGCACACGGTATCGCGTCTGATCGGCGCGCCCCCCGGCTACGTGGGCTACGAGGAGGGCGGCTACCTGACCGAGGCGGTGCGCAGGCGGCCGTACTCGATTGTGCTCCTCGACGAGATAGAGAAGGCCCATCAGGACGTCTTCAACGTGCTGCTCCAGGTGCTCGACGACGGCCGGCTGACGGACGGGCAGGGGCGGACGGTCGATTTCAAGAACAGCGTTATCATCATGACCTCGAACATAGGCAGCCAGTTGATAACGAGCGAGGCGGCGGCCGGCAATTACGAGCGCCTGAAGGAGCGCGTGACGGATGCGGTCAGGGCGCAGTTCAAGCCCGAGTTCATCAACCGCATCGACGAGCAGATCATATTCAAGCCGCTCTCCAGGGAAGACCTGAAAAAGATCGTCGACCTCCAGTTGAAGTACCTCGCCAAAAGGACGGCGGAGCAGGGCATCACCCTCGAATTTACGGACCGCCTGAAGGAGACTTTCGCCAAAGAGGGTTACGACCCCGTCTACGGCGCGCGGCCGCTGAAAAGGCTGCTCCAGCGGAAGGTTCAGGACGAGCTCGCCATGCAGATACTGAAAGGCGACGTGGCGGAAGGCGATGTCATTACTGTGGACGCCGACGCGAAGGGGACGGTCGTTTTCAGCAAAAAGGGGGAGAAGCACCGCGCTGCGGCGTCATAATGCGACGCCCTCTGCCGTTGCGACGGAAGAGGGCGAAATGTGAAAGGCGCTTTCGTTCCTTCCTGGGTTAGAACCTGTAGCCGATATTGAAAGTGCCGATCCAGCCCTCGGTCCTGAAGTTGTAAACGAGGCGCTCGCCGAAGACATTAGTGGTGTACTTCGGCCTTGCCGTCGATAGGTACTTGCCTTCCAGGCCGATGAACCAGTTCCTCGTGAAGTTGTAGTTCACGCCTGCGCCCGCGAAGCCGCCGTACGTGACGCTGTGGCCCGTATACTTGAAAGTGCCCTCGCCGGGGACGGTGAAGGTGTGGCTGTCGTTGATGTAGTACCCGCCCGCGCCTATCAGCCCGTAGACCTCAAACTCCTTGCTGATCGGTATGATCGGCTTGAGCGCGATCGTCAGGGGTATGGCGTAGACCGTCTCCTTGTTCGTGAACGTGCCGAGCTCCGGGTCGCTCTGACGAAGGGTCTTGCCCAGGGTGAGATAGCCGGAGCCGAACTCCAGGGCGGCATACTTAAAAAGACGCAACCCGTACGCGAACTCACCGTTGAAGCCGGTTCCCAGGGGCTTCAGGTCGCCCTGCGGCCAGAACGCGCCGCCTTTGAAAATAAAATAATTGCCGGGTTTGGGCAGATCGGGCGCTTTCTGCGTCGGCGGCGTATAGACCTTGCCGTCGGAAGGGGCTGTCCCCTGCGGGGATTGCGGCCCCGCCTGCTGAGCGTAAAGGCTGCCGAAAACACCGAGGACGAAGAACAGGACAAAAACTATCAGGAATAATTTCTTACCCATGATTCTCTCTCCTCCTTGCTTTGACCGTACGCGCCGCGACAGTCGTCATAGCTTTCATAACATTTGATAATTATGTATGTCAAGGCTAATCCTTTACAATTGCTCCGAACACCGGACGCGAGGGACAGGCGTCTCAAATGGGACATTGGGGGCAGGCGGGACGTTTCGTGACATGCGTGACATTCCGGTCCCCGTGCAGCCCTGGCGCGTCTGTTTCGCATCCCCTTTCGGTCCGTTTCGCATCCGGCCGAAGGATGCCCCGCGCCTGTCCCATTATCGGGAGATTGAGGCAGGCGCTTAAGGGCGATCCGCAAAGATGGGCTAAAGCGGGGCGTGTTTCAGGGCCGGCGCGGCTCGCACAGAAACCCGGCGATGGCATCGGCCGTCTCGCGGGGCCTCTCCTCCTGCGGCACGTGTCCGCATTCGGGAAGCACGACGAGGCGCGCACCGGGTATCTGCGCGGCCAGTCTGCGCGCGTTTTCCACCGGGATAAGCCCGTCGTTGGCGCCCCAGATGAGCAGGACGGGGACGTCGATTGCGCCAAGACGCTCCGATACGGGTCCGTCCGGGCCGGGGGCGAATATCAGGGGGGCCGCCCGCAGCAGGACGCGGCGGGCTTCGGGCGAGCGGAGCCGGCTTGCGTACTCGGCGACGAAGTCGGGGGGGATGCGGGATGCATCGTAGAATGCGACCCTCATCAGCGTGTTTAGAAAAATGGGCCTGAAAGCGGCGAGCAGGAGGCGCGCGGGAAGCCTCCTGGCGATCCTTACGACCGGGGACAGCCTCTGGCCGGGGACAACACCGCCGATCAGGACGAGCCTTGCGACGCGGCCCGTGCCGGCAAGCAGCCTGTCAAGCTCCAGGGCCACGTGGCCGCCGAAGGAGCACCCGACGACGGTCGCCCCGCGCATGTCGCGCGCCTCCATGAGCGCAGCGACCAGCGCTGCCTGGTCGTAGGCTGTGTATGCCCCATCGTCCGGCTCGTCGGAGGCGCCGAACCCTTTCATGTCGATGCAGACGACCCGGTTCGAGGCGGCTATGGCGGGCGTGACGTGGCGCCAGGTATGCGAAGAGAGGCCGAAGCCGTGGAGGAAAAGGACGGTCCCGCCGCCGGGCGGGCCGGAAGGCGGCCCGTCTTCCGTGTAGCGGAGGGTCACCCCTGCGTGGGTGAAGCTTTTCGATGCCTGGCTCTGCAAGATGTGCCGTCCTCCCTGGCAGGGCCGCATTCCGGCCTGCCGAGTGCCGTGGCCTGCCGTTGATAATATAACCTGAAAAGGCATAAGCGGCCCCTTATTTCGACAACCCCCTGTTAAGTGATCCGGCCGGCCGTCCGATAATCGACGCATGGGCGCGTATGTCCTCATTTGTCGCGCCGATAGACGCCCGTACTCTTTTTGAGGGCGGGATGGGAAGAAAATCAACTTTTGTGCGGACAATTCCGCTTCTCTTGTATAGAATATGTCCGCGTCCGCGCGACCGATGCGATACGGCCGCTCCTTCCGCCGGCTGTTCTTGCGGAAACGGCCAGGAGGAACCGAACATGAGCGATCAAGGCCCGGCCCTCACCCGCCCTGCCGTCCCATTGCGCCCTGCCTTCGCCGCCTTCCCTGCCTTGCTCGCCGGCCTTTCCTTCTGCCTCATCTTTTTGACGGGATGCGGCAAGGCCCCGCAAGCCCCCGCACACGCGCCCTCTGCCGTGACTGCGGTCCGGGTGGAGGCGAAAGACACGCCGATAGTCCTGGAGTTCGTCGGCCAGACGCAAGGCTCGCACACGGTCGAGATCAGGGCGCGCGTCGATGGCTTCCTGGAGAAGCGCACCTACACGGAGGGGAGCGTCGTCGATAAGGGGCAGACGATGTTCCTGATGGACCCGAAACCCTTCCAGGCGCGCGTGAGCGCAGCAGCCGGGGCGCTCGCCCAGCAGCAGGCGCGTCTGCGGACGGCCGAGGCCGAGCTTAAGCGGGTGAAGCCTCTCGTCGAGCAGAACGCCCTCTCCCAGAAGGACTTGGACGACGCGACGGGGCAGCAGCAGGCGGCAGCGGCGGCAGTCGTGTCGGCGCGGGCAGAGGTCGAGCAGATGCGGCTCAACCTGAGCTACACCACCATAAGCGCGCCCTTGCGAGGTCTTTCGAGCTACGCCCGCGTCCAGGAAGGCTCCTACATCAACGCCATGAACAGCCTCCTCACCTACGTCGTCCAGATCGATCCCATATGGGTAACCTTCAGCGTCTCGGAGAACGACATGCTCAAGTACGCCGCCCAGACCGACACCGGCGAGATCGTTCGGCCAAAGGAAGATAACTACGTCGTCGAGATCGTCCTGGCCGACGGCTCGGTCTATCCGAAGAGGGGGCACATCACCTTCGCCGACGCGGAGTTCAGCCAGCAGACGGGAACCTTCCTCCTGCGCGCGACCTTGCCGAACCCGAAGGGCGCCCTGCGGGCCGGCCAGTTTGTCCGGGCGCGCATCCTCGGCATGGTGCGGCCGAACGCCATAACCGTGCCGCAGCGCGCGGTGCAGCAGGGGGCCAAGGGCCATTTTGTCTGGGCGGTAGACAGCGCGGGCAAGGCGGAGCCCCGGCCGGTGACGGTCGGCGACTGGATAGGCAACGAATGGTTCATTGCGGCCGGGCTGCGAGCCGGCGACACGGTCATCGTCGAAGGCGGCCTGACGCTCGCGCCGGGTGACCCGGTCAAAGTGAAGACCTGGCTGCCCGGCGTCGCAAGCGGCGCGCCGCCTCGTGTGGCGGCCCCGGCGCCCCCGGCGGCTCACCAGGGCGGGGCGCAGGCGGCCGTCAAGTAAGGGGACCGAAAAGCTCACATGTTCTCCAGGTTCTTCATAGAGCGGCCGATCTTCGCTACGGTGGTCTCCCTCGTCATCGTCATTGCCGGCCTCGTAGCGATGAAGGCCCTCCCCGTCTCCATGTACCCGACGATCACGCCCGTTCAGGTATCGGTCTATGCCGTCTACCCCGGCGCAGACGCCAAGACTGTGGGCGACTCCGTGGCCTCCCCCATCGAGGCGCAGATCAACGGCGTCGAGAACATGCTCTATATGACCTCGACCAGCTCCAACAATGGTCAGATGACGATCACCGTCTACTTCGCCCTGAACACGGACCCCGACATCGCCCAGGTGGCCGTGCAGAACCGGGTGAACCTTGCCATGCCGATGCTCCCGCAGAGCGTCGTCCAGTACGGCGTTTCCGTGCAGAAGAGGTCCGCCTGCCCCCTGATGATTATCTCCATATTCAACAGGGACGGCAGGTACAGCCCGGAGTACGTCAACAACTACGCGAACGTCTTTGTCCTCGACGCGATCAAGAGGGTGAAGGGCGCCGGACAGGCGGACGTCATCGGGGTGGCCGACCAGGCGATGCGCATCTGGACGAACCCGGACCTTATGGCTTCAAGGGAGATCACGACGACCGACATACAACAAGCGGTGGCCGGGCAGAACGCCCTCTTCGGGGCGGGCCAGGTGGGCCAGCAGCCGGGCGCGCCCGACCTGCAGATGACCTTCCCCGTCGTGACTCAGGGGCCCTTCGTCAAGCCCTCGGAGTACGAGGACATCATACTTCGGGCGAGACCCGACGGCAGCGCCCTGGTGCGGCTCAAGGACGTGGCCCGCGCAGAAGTCGGCAGGCGGCAGTACGTCGAGGACAGCAGGCTCAACGGTTTTCCGGCGACCCCCATCATGATCTACCAGCAGGCGGGATCGAACGGCCTCGAGGTCTCGACGGCGGTCCGCAAGACAATGGAGGAGCTGAAGCCGGCGATGCCGGAAGGCATCGAGTACGTGGTGGCCCTCGACACGACCGATTTCGTGCGGATCTCCATAGACGAGGTCATCCACACGCTCTTCGAGGCGGTCCTCCTGGTCATCCTCGTCGTCTACTTCTTCCTCCAGAGCTTCCGCTCGACGATCATCTGCGTCTCGGCGATAGTTGTCTCCCTCGTCGGCACTTTCGCCGGTATGCTTGCCCTCGGCTTCTCCCTCAACCTCCTGACCCTCTTCGGCATCGTGCTCGCCATAGGCATGGTGGTCGACGACGCCATCGTCGTCGTCGAGAACGTCGAGCGGAACATGGAGAAGCGTGGCCTCGCGCCGAAGGAGGCGACCATCAAGGCGATGGAGGAGATCGGCGGCTCGCTCATCGCGGTCGTCCTCGTCATGGCCTCCGTTTTTATACCCGCCGCCTTCCTGCCGGGGACCACGGGGCAGCTTTACAAGCAGTTCGCCATCACCATCGTTGTCTCCGTCGCCATCTCCGGTTTCACCGCGCTCACATTGAGCCCGGCGATGTGCGCAGTGCTTTTGAAACAACGGACGCCCTCCCGGACGGGCGTCTTCGGCTGGGTCAACCGCTTCTTCGACTGGTTCAACCGGGGCTTCCGCCGCTTCACCACCGGGTTCGGCGAGGCAGTCTCCCTCATGATAAAGCGCGTCGTCGTCGCCTTCATACTCCTCGCCTTCCTCGTTTATGCGCTGCTCCATCTCTTCCATACGATACCGACCAGCTTCGTCCCGCCGGAGGACCAGGGGTACGTGATGGGGCAGCTCATCATGCCGGACTCCGCCTCTTTGAACCGCACGTCGGCGGCCTCCAGCCGGATAGAGAAGCTCTTCGCGGCGAACCCGGCCGTCGAGAGCCGGACGGTCATCAACGGCTACAGTCTCCTGGACAGCCAGTACAAACCCAACACGGCGACCTTCTTCGTGACGTTCAAGCCTTTCAAGGAGCGGTACGCCACGATGAAGAAGGCCCTCAGCCAGAACACCGAGGCCGTGACGATGGACATCGCGGCAAAGGCGAGCGCCGTCGAGGCGGGGTTGTTCATACCCATCGAGCCGCCCGCCATTCCGGGCATAGGCACGACCGGGGGCTTCGAGTTCTGGATACAGGACAGGGGCGCGGGCGACCCGCAGCGGCTGGCCGAGGTCACCGAGAAGTTCCTCGCCAGGGCGCGCACGAGGCCGGAGCTGGCCGAGTTGAACACAACGTACCGCGCGTCCTCCCGCCAGTTGAGGGCGGAGGTGGACCGCGCCAAGGCGGTGCTGCTCGGCGTGCCCGTGCCGGATGTCTACAGCGCTTTGCAGGCCCAGTTCGGATCGATCCAGATAAGCCAGTTCAACCAGTACAGCCGCGTCTGGAACGTCATCCTCCAGTCGGACGCCCCATACAGGCGCAGCCCTTCCGACATCACCCGGCTCTATACGAGGGCGGAGACAGGCAAGATGATCCCGCTGTCCGCCCTGGTGACGACGAAATACGTCACCGGGCCGGAGTCGAGCCCACTTCAACGGTTTCCCCGCCGCCTGCATCACGGGGAGCGCGGCCCCGGGCAAAAGCTCCGGCACGGCGATCCGCGTGATGGAAGAAGTTGCGAAGGAGACGCTCCCGGCGGGCTACGGCTTTGCCTGGTCGGGCATGGCGTACGAGGAGAAGAAATCGGGCGGGACCTCTGCGAGCGCCTTCATCTTCGGTCTCATCATTGTCTTTCTGGTGCTGGCCGCCCAGTTCGAGTCATGGATACTGCCCGGGTCGGTGCTTACGGCGGTGCCCTTCGGCATCCTCGGCGCGCTCGTCTTCAACTGGCTGCGTGGGCTGGACAACGACGTCTACTTCCAGATCGGCCTTTTGGTGCTGATCGGCCTCGGGGCGAAGAACGCCGTGCTCCGGGTCGCCTTCGCTGTCGATCTGCGCAAACAGGGGCTTTCCATCATGGATGCGACGATACAGGCGGGCGAGGAGCGGCTGCGCCCCATCATCATGACCTCGCTTGCCTTCATCTTCGGCGTGCTGCCGCTGGCCGTGGCGGCGGGCGCAGGCGCGAACGCGCGCCACTCGATAGGCACGGGCATCATGGGCGGGATGATCGGCGAGACGACGCTCGCCATGCTCTACGTGCCGCTCTTCTTCTACCTCTTCGAGAAACTCGCGGAGAAGCGGCGCGCGAAGACGAGGGAGGCGCCGTCGCCTGCGGCAGGCAAGGCGGGGCAGGGACCGGCCCCTCAAGGCGCGCCAGGGGCCACAGGGGCTGCACCCGAAGGGGGCGGATAGGCGATGGGCAGGGCAGCGGTCATTATACTCTTCGGAGTCTGCGCGGCGGCCCTGGGCCTGCTTGCCGGCTGCATGGTCGGCCCCGACTACGTGCGGCCCACCGTCGATACGCCGGAGGCCTTCCGGTTCGACGGGGGCGGGACGCCGTGCGCGTCGGACGCCGTCTGGTGGGCGCAGTTCGGCGACCCCGTGCTCGACGCCCTCATCGCGGAGGCCCTCGCAAACAACAGGAACGTGAAGATCGCTGCTGCGAACGTCGAGCAGGCGGCGGGCTTCCTGATGACCGCCCGCGCCGGGCTTTTTCCCCAGGTGACGTACGCGGGCACGGGGACGCGCCAGAGGATGTCCCAGAACGACGCGACGTTCTCGCCGCTGATGCCGAACCCGTTCAACAGCTTGCAGGCGTTCGGCGGGGCAAGCTGGGAGATCGACCTTTGGGGGCGCGTAAGGCGGCTTACCGAGGCGGCAAGGGCGGCCCTTCTAGCATCGGTCGAGGCGCGGCGCGGGGTCATTGTGTCGGTCGTCGCCGAGACCGCAGCAGCATACATCCAGTTACGCAGCCTCGACGAGGAGCTTGCCATCTCCAGGCGGACGCTTGCGACCTACGCCGAGTCGGTCAGGCTCTTCGAGCTTCAGAACAAATACGGGCAGGTCAACCGCATGACGGTGGAGCAGGCGCGCACGCAGTACGAGACGGCAGCAGCCACCATCCCGCAGATAGAGACGCAGATCGCCCAGACGGAAAACGGCCTCTGCCTCCTCCTCGGGCGCAACCCAGGCCCCATCGCGCGCGGCCTGACGGTTTACACCCTCGCCATGCCGGTGGTCCCTGCCGGCTTGCCGTCGCAGCTTCTGGGGCGGCGTCCCGACATCCGGCAGGCGGAGGCTGCGCTCGTTGCAGCCAACGCGCAGATAGGCGCGGCAAAGGCGCTTTACTATCCCAACATCTCCCTTACCGGGGCCTACGGCCGGTCGAGCACCGAGCTTTCCAACCTGTGGAGCGGCCCTAGCCGCATGTGGAGCTACGGCGGCTCGCTGACGGGGCCTATCTTCACGGGCGGCGCGATCACGGGCCAGGTGAGGCAGGCCGAGGCCGGGCGCGACGCGGCCCTGCTCTCATACGCCCAGACGATCCAGAACGCCTTCGCAGACGTCGATAACGCGCTGATCGCCCGCAGGAAGCTGGAGGAGCAGCTTGCGGCCCAGGAGAGAGGCGTCGCCGCGTTCAAGGAGTATGACCGCCTCGCCAGGCTACAGTACAACGGCGGCTACATCCCCTACCTGACCGTCCTCTATGCGGAGGCGCAGTTGTTCCCGGCGGAGCTCTCCGCGATACAGACCCGCGCCGCGGCCTTCATCAGCCTCATCAATATATACAAGGCGATGGGCGGGGGGTGGATAGCCGCAGCGGAAGGCGCGACGGGCGTGAAGGCGAAGCCCTAAGCGGTAAACGTATATCGCGTTCCGGCAGTATTGAGAATGAACTCGTCGGGCATTTCTCTGCTGAAGGCAACCGCAGCCGCGAACCCCGTGCAATGAGTGGGTACGATATAGTCCGGCTTCATCGCCTTGATGTCGGAGACCGTCCTCTCGATAACGGACGGCTCGGCATTAATCAGGTGGAACCCGCCCATGATCGCATGGATCTTGTCCGTACCCGCGACCTTCTGCGCCTGCTTCACCGTGTTGACGATTCCTGCATGGGCGCAGCCGGATAGAACAACGAGACCCTTCCCCTTTACATTGAAGAAAACACCTTGCTCCCCGGGGAAGGTATCGTGCTCAATCTTATCGCCTCGTTTTATTTGATAGCTCGCGGGCACTTTCTCATAGGACGTTACCCGCTCGATGTTCCCCGTAAAGTAGGCGCCGGGCACTAACTCTGTGGGCTTTTTCACTTCCACAACCTTTAGCCCCAGGGCCTCGATATCTTCCTTCTTCAGTTGTCCGAGGTCAGTAGGTTCATTTGCTCCAGGCCGTAAAGAGTACCTTCGTGCAAAGGCTTCCTGTCCGACATAGAAAGGCGTCCCGAGACCGATCCGCCGCTGGTTCCGTTTGAGGATATCGACCGCGTTCGTATAATGGTCCCAATGGCCGTGACTCAGGCCGAAGGCGCTTGCCTTCCCCACATCGATACCCAGGAGCGCTATATTGTTCATCACCCCTGCCCGGTCTGTTCCGAAATCGTACATGCAGGCGCTTGCCTTCCCGTTGACAACCGTCTCCACGTAATAGGAAAGGCCGTGTTCGGCATGAATCATCTTTCCCGACACGGAACGATACCGTTTGCCGATCCTGGGGTCTTTTACGTTCGCGTCATAATAGTTGTCCGTCACCACATATACGGTCAGCTTGTCCACTTCGGCGGCGCCCGGCCCGGCCTGGGCCGACATGCCGGTCATGGTTCCGCCGGCCGCCAGGAGGGTTCCTGCCGAGAGGGAATACTTGATAAAGTCCCTGCGATCCATTTCCGCCTTCATGCGCACCTCCTTCGGGTTTCACCCGGCAACTCTGAACAATGGTTACCATGCGGAAATATATAATGGCAAGCAAAAAATGACGAATGGGGGTTATTAGGAAGCAAGTACTCCGCCGCGCTGTCGAGGAAGCGAGCCGGAGCATACTCCTTGTGTATGTGAGGACTCGCGACTGAGAAAACGACGCGAAGGGCGCGTAACGTCTCACCCCGCGATTAGCTTTTCTATATATCGCGGGGCAAGGATCACGGCCCCTATCTCAACCCGATAGCCCTCACGATCACCCTCGCCGGTGCGCCTTCGGCGCCTTCGAGGCGCAGGGGCAGGCAGACGCACTCGTACAGGCCCGCATCGACGGCCGAAAGATCGAGTCCTTCTATGATGGGCACGGAGGCGCGAAGGAGTATCGTGTGAGCGTCGAGACCGCCGCCGTAGCGGTCGATGGAAAGATAGTCGATCCCTACCGCTGCGACGCCCTTCTCCACGAGGCGGCGGGCCGCCACCCCCGACAGGTAGACGTAGTCCTCGGCGAAGCGGTCGATACGCCAGAGGGCGGAGTTGCGCGTCTTGAAGAGGACGATCTGCCCGGGTTCCAAGCCTGCGCCGTCCACCACGTCAGGGCCGATCGACTGCCCGTCCACAACGTATACGACCCTGGCCGTGCCGGTGAGACGGTCGAGGGGGATGCGGTCAACGGGGATGCCATCCGGCAGGCAGTGCAGCGGGGCATCGACGTGCGTCCCTGCGTGGCTGCCCATAGAGACGTGGGAGAGGTTCACCCGGTCGCCCTTGGCCATGTCCGTCACGCGCACGATGGCGACGGGCGAGTCCGTCGGATAGACTACCATGCCCGTGCGAAGGGGCACCGAGATATCGACCCACCCGCCCTTTGATTTTATCTCCGGTTCATTCATGTTGTCCCCTCCGCCCTCCCGCGTGCCATTCCGGTATGCCCTCTTTCACGCTTATCATAGCACGGTTCTTGCGCGCCCGGCCTATGTTTTGAGGGAGATTACCATTGTCCACGGAATGTTGTATACTTCCGGGAGAGGCAAGGGTTTCAGATTCCGGGGGCGCAAAGGAGGGGGGATAAATGGCTAAAACGACTCTCTACACAATCGGCTTCACCAAAAAGAGCGCGGAGGAGTTTTTCGGCAAGATCAAGAGTGCGGGCGTGAAAAAAGTGATCGACATCAGGCTGAACAACGTTTCGCAGCTTGCCGGCTTTGCCAAGCGCGACGACCTCAAGTACTTCCTGAAGGCCATCTGCAACTGCGATTATGTGCACCAGACGGCCCTCTCGCCGTCGCAGGAGCTCCTCGACGACTGGCAGAACAAGAAAGTTGACTGGCCTGCGTACACGGTGCGCTTCCGCAAGCTGATAGCAGCCCGGCCCATCAAAGACCTGTTTTCGGTCGAAGACCTGCGCGACGCGTGCCTGCTGTGCGCAGAGCCGACGGCCGAAAAGTGCCACCGCCGCCTTGTGGCCGAGCACTTCAAGGAGTTATTCCCCGAGATAGAGATAAAACACCTTTAAGGGTCGGAAATCGCCGACTCACGACTCGCCGCCTTACCCCCCAACGCACGCAGGAAGGGGGTGACGAGCGGTCCGCGCAGCGATCACGGTCCTATTTGACTAACTCAGGAAAGTGCGATAATACTATGGTATGGTCAAGCCTTCTCCCAAACAGGAAAAGTTGGAGAAAAAGAAAAGCTCGCCGCCGCGCATCGACATCTTCAAGGGGTGGTGCAAGGGCTGCGGCATCTGCGTAGCCTTCTGTCCGAAGAAGGCCCTCGCCCTCGACGAGACGGGCGCGCCTTACGTCAAAGACCCGTCGCTTTGCGGCCGCTGCGGCCTGTGCGAGCTGCGCTGCCCCGATTTCGCCATCACCATAGCGGAGGGTAGGGAAGGGGAGACGGCGGAAAGGCCCGAAGGCGCTGACGACCGGGCAAAAGATGCCGGAGAGATCGCCGCTTCCACCGCTTCCGGCGCTTCGGGCGGCAGCCCACGGGGTTCCGCCAAAGGGGGCGCGTCATGAAAAGTGAAGCAGGCCGGCCGGCCCCCAGGAACCCCAGGAACCACCGGGCGCACGACGAGGTGCTGCTCCAGGGGAACGAGGCCATCGTAGAGGGCGCGCTGCGCGCCGGCTGCCGGTTCTTCGCGGGCTATCCCATCACGCCCGCCACGGAGATATCGGAGATACTCTCCGTCAGGCTGCCCGCCGAGCGGGGGACGTTCATCCAGATGGAGGACGAGATCGCGAGCATGGGCGCGATCATCGGCGCCTCGCTGGCGGGCGTCAAGTCGATGACCGCCACCTCCGGCCCCGGCTTCTCGCTCATGCAGGAGAACCTGGGCTTCGCCGTGATGGCCGAGGTGCCCTGCGTCGTCGTCAACGTGATGCGCGGTGGGCCGAGCACCGGGCTTCCCACGCTGCCCGCCCAGGGCGACGTGATGCAGGCGCGCTGGGGCACGCACGGCGACCACCCCGTCATCGCGCTGGCGCCGTCCACGGTCCTCGAATGCTTCGAGCTTACCATCCGCGCCTTCAACCTGGCGGAGCGGTTCAGGAACCCCGTCATACTGCTCCTCGACGAGGTCGTCGCCCATATGCGGGAAAAGGTGGTCCTTCCGCCGGCAGGCAGCGACGCGGTCCAGGTCGTCAACAGGGTCAAGCCGAAGGTGCCGCCCGAGTGGTACGTGCCTTACGAGGACACGCCCATCCGGCGTGCCGGCAATGGCCGACTTCGGCGAGGGCTACCGCTACCACGTGACGGGCCTCACCCACGACGTGCGCGGCTTCCCTACGGAGCGGCCCGACGAGATCGGCCCTTTCATCGCGCGCCTCTTCAGGAAGATCAGCCAGCACATGGCGGACATCCACCAGGGCGAGCTCTTCATGATGGACGACGCAGAGATAGGGATCATCGCCTACGGGTCCGTGGCGCGCTCCGCGAAGAGGGCCGTGCGAGACGCACGCGAGCGCGGCATCAAGGCGGGCCTCCTCAAGCTCTGCACGATCTGGCCGTTCATGCGTACCGCCGTCGAAGGCGTGCTCGGCCCAATGCCGGGCGGTCGTCGTCCCGGAGATGAACATGGGGCAGATATCGCGCGAGGTAAAGCGCGTGAACAAAGGCAAGAGCTTCGTGAAGCGGCTCAGCAAGGTTGACGGCACGATGATAACGCCCGACGAGATACTGCGGGCCGTCATGGAGGTGCGCTGATGGCCGAGATCACGAAGCTCATCCATAAGTACCTCCGCCATGACAAGAAGTTCCCCCACGTCTGGTGCCCCGGCTGCGGCATCGGCATCATGCTCGGCGCGCTCATCAGGGCCATCGACAGGACGGGCTTCGAGAAGGACGACATCGTGCTCGTCTCCGGCATCGGCTGCTCCAGCCGCCTGCCCGTCTACGTCGATTTCAACACGCTCCACACGACGCACGGCCGCGCCCTCACGTTCGCCACGGGCGTCAAGCTCGCCAAGCCCCGCCTCAAGGTGATCGTCGTCATGGGCGACGGCGACGCGGTGGCCATCGGCGGCAACCACTTCATCCACGCGGCCCGGCGCAACATCGACCTGACGGCCATCGTCGTCAACAACAGCATCTACGGCATGACGGGCGGCCAGTACTCGCCCACGACGCCCTACGGCATGAGATCGACCACAACGACGTACGCCAACGTGGAGCACGCGTTCAGGATATCGGAGCTGGCGGTGACGGCCGGCGCCTCCTTCGTGGCGCGCGGCACCGTGTACCACGCGAACCAGCTCGCGACGCTGATGGAGGCAGCCTTCCACAAGGTCGGCTTCTCCGTCGTCGAGGTCATATCGCACTGCCACACGCAGTACGGCAAGCTCAACAAGATGGGCGGCGCGGTGGCGATGCTCGAATGGCAGCGCGACCACGCCGTGCCCGTGGAGCAGGCGATCAGGGCGGGCACGCCCGAATGCCCGGCCCCCATTCCGCCCGACAAGTTCCTCACCGGCATCCTCGTTGACAGGGAGATGCCGGTCTATGAGGCGGAGTACGAGAAGATACGGGAGCGGGCGCGGCAGCAGGCAGAGGAAGGCAAGGAGCAAGGGTAAAAATGTTTCTTCCTTTTTATGAAGGGGACGACCCGCTAAAGCGGGTACCCCGGCGAGCTTCGCTCGTGGAGGGGGCGACGCTAGCCCCAGTAATTGCATAGGGAGGTCCGGCAGGTGAGGTACGACATCAGGCTTTCCGGCACAGGCGGCCAGGGCATCATAGTCATGGGCATCATACTGGCCGAGGCGATAGGCATATACGACGGCAAGTGCGTCGCCCAGACGCAGAGCTACGGGCCGGAGGCGAGGGGCGGGTCGAGCAGGGCGGAGGTCGTCGTAAGCGACGAGGAGATCGACTACCCGAAGGCCCTGCGGCTCGACGTGCTGCTCGCCATGAGCCAGAAATCGTGCGACCAGTACTATCAAGACCTTAAGAGCAGCGGGACGCTTATCGTCGATTCGACGTTCGTGACGCAGTTCCCCGTGCCGGAGGTCTTTGCGATCCCATTCACGAGGATCGCCCGCGAGAAGCTGGGCAAGGAGATGGCGGCCAACATAGTTGCCCTGGGGGCGTTGGGGGCGATCACGAATTGCGTCTCCAAAGCTGCGCTTGAGAAGGCCGTGATCGCCAGGGTGCCGAAGGGCACCGAGGCGCTCAACCGCGAGGCTTTGCGCGCGGGGATGGAAGCGGCGCGACGAGTAGGCCGGGACCATGCCCTATCCCAGCGTATTATATGGGAGAATGAGGATTTATGACTTTATAAGCGGCTTGGCGCCGCTTATAAAGTCATAGATTCACTGCGGCCGGGTTATTTTCGCGCCTTTTCCGCCGTTTTCTCGGCGCGCCTCCTCAACGTACTCCTAATGTACAGTTTCGTCGGGCGCCATCGAAAAACAACGGAAAATCCATCGAAAATCCCTCCGGCCGCAACAACAGTCGTGGACGGGCATGATACATCGAGGACAAGAGAAGAAGGATAATGCTTGAAGGGAGGTTTTTCGCACACAATGATGTCGCTAGGCTTAGGGGCGTCGGATCATTTGCAACCAAGGTGAAGGGCGGAATCAGGTCAAGGAATAGAGGCTTATGCGGAGCGTCTGACCAAGCGAAATGATCTGTAGATACTGCAACAAGGACAAGGAACTTGTACAGTCACACGTAATCCCCAAGGCGTTTTTCGAACGGCAGCGTCACGGGCCGGAGCCCTTGAGGATCTGACTGAGAGCAATAGAGACTATCCTAAGCGAGTACCGATAGGCGTCTATGACCGGATAATGTGCGCATGCTGTGAGAAGCAATTCGGGAATTGGGACAACTATGCTCAAGGAATTCTAAGAGAACCACCTGATAACGCTTCTCCCATTATGTACGGTGATCAGATTGTGGGATACGAGATTGCGGAATATGAGTATACATTATTGAAGCTCTTCTTCATCTCGTTGTTGTGGCGGGCGTCCGTATCTGTCCACCCGTTTTATGAGAAGATCAGTCTTGGCAAATACGAAGAAGTCGCGAAGCGCCATATTGAATTACGGGATCCTGGTTTGCCCGAGGATTTCAGCGTCACCATTGCGAGATTCGATCATCCTCTGGGAGGAACCTTGTTTGATCCCCACCGAGACAGAAATGAAGAGATCAACTACTGCAGATTTTATCTCGGCAATTACATATCCTATATAAAAGTGGATAAAAGAAAAACGCCTGAGCCGCATTTGTATTTCTGCTTAAAGCCGGATGAGCCACTTAGGATAATCAGCCGGAACCTTGAAAAGAGTGATGAATTGGCCCTCTTGAAAAAAATCATCACCGATAGTGTAAGAGCAGCCAGGAGGACAACCGTAAATAAGTAAATCCTACAAAGGGGGTGTTCTTCACTCCTTGTCAGTTGCTGACCCGTTGCCCTTCCGCTTGTTTATCTGTCGATGACCACGCGTACTCAGGGAACGCAAGAGAAATTCGAAAATAATGTCAAGTAGAAATGTCCGCTGTCCGCGTGTGGTCGTCCCGTTGACAGACCACTATAGAATATGTAAAATATGATTATCATATTTTACATGGAGGGATGAGGGTGGAGAAAGAGATTACCGCAACGGAGGCCGTGAGACGGTTTTCGGAAATACTCAACTCCGT
The DNA here is from genome assembly GCA_963835595.1 of uncultured delta proteobacterium. GTDB lineage: Bacteria > Desulfobacterota > Syntrophorhabdia > Syntrophorhabdales > WCHB1-27 > CAWEPK01. The sequence continues at coordinate 2,356,061 of CAWIGL010000002.1, forward strand.
GAATTACAGGGGCGAGCGGTATGTCGTGATGAGGGGCAAGAAGGCGGTAGCGGATATATCGCCTCATGACGAAAGGGCGGGACAGAAGACGTTGGGCGATCTTAAGGCGCTGATTCAGCGGCTTCCCCCTCTGAAAGACAGGCGATTCGCCGGTGATGTGCGCAAGGCCGTCGAGGAACAGCCTCTGCCCCCCTTGGGCGATATATGGGAGTGATCCTCGATACGAGCGTTCTGATCTCACTGGAGAAGTCGCATAAGAGCATCGACGACTTCACTGCCGGGCGCGAGGCCGAGGTTTTCGGCATCAGCGTGGTGAGCGTTTCGGAGCTGCTCCACGGCGTTCATCGCGCCGATTCGGAGGGGAGGAGAGTGAAGCGGGAATCCTACGTGGAGAGGATAATAGAGCTTTTTCCCGTCTACCCCTTCGACCTCGCCGCAGGAAGGATTTATGCGAGAATCTGGGCAAACCTGGCGAGCAGACATCAATCAGTGGGCGCGCACGATCTCATAATCGCGGCCACTGCCATTTCCCTCGGTTTTTCAGTTGTTACGCTCAATCTCAGGGACTTCGCAAGGATAGAAGGCCTGGCCGTGGAGAAGCTGGCCGAAACCGGATAGCATGGGGAAAAAAGAAGCGAGCCTGCCGGAAAACCCTTATGCCAGGTCCTTCAACGCCATAATGGGTTCTCCCTTGCCCATCTTCTTCACGAACTTTTCATCTGCCGTTACAAGGACTGCGCCGGTCTCGACGGCTACCGCCAGATAGGAGGCGTCGTAAAAGGTCACCTTGTTTCGTTTTCATCCATTGAAAACATCGTTCAATCATGCCATCGGTCAGGGCAACGCTCCTTATCTCAAGGCGGCGGAGCATTTCCATTTTTCTCTCGGCTTCATCGGGAAGCTCCCGGCCGAGGAAATTGGCTACCTCATACTCCCAAAGCGCCGGCGCCCACAGGCCATCTCTCCCTTCGGCCCACCCCTTGAGCAACTCGACGGCCGGTCCCTGGTCCGGCTCCTCTCTATCGCCGAGAACCCACTTGAGGATTACCGACGCGTCAATCACGTAGTCTGCCATCAGTGGCCCTCTCTGTCGCGGGAAAGCCCGGTTACGATAGCCGCGGTGCTCAGCTTGCGGCCATGAGCCGACTCCGAAAGAAGATTGCTCAGCGGCCGATTTTCTTCGCATCAACTCCAACTGCCTTCGCAAAGCTTCATTAACTACCTTGCTCCTCTTGCCTGCGGGTACAAGGCGCTCCATCTCCTGCTCCACGTCCTTCTCGATGAGAAAGTTCATCTTCCGTGATCCCTGACCCATGGTATACCCCCTCTTGCCCTGTACGATATATACGTATAAATTGTACTCCATGATATGGAGTATGACAAGGGGCGAATCAGTTGGGGGCAGGGCAAACGCATTTGGAATCTAGCTAACTAGCAGAAATTTCTAGACTTTTGGTAATATATATGCTATCTACCTGAAACTATTAACGTTATCAGGTGGAGGCATGCATGGATAAAGGGAACTCGATCAGGGACTTCTTTTCTGATCTTACCGAACCACGGGAGTCAAATAAGCGACATAAGCTCATTGATGTGATCACGATTGCTTTATGCGCGGCAATCTGCGGGGCCGACACCTGGGAGGAGATTGAGGAGTTCGGCCAGGCGAAGGCGGAGTGGTTCGGGACTTTCCTGGAACTCCCTCACGGCATTCCCGCCCATGACACTTTTGCCCGCATCTTTGCAAGCATGGACCCGAAAGAGTTCCAGCGGGCCTTTCTCAGATGGGCGGAGGCCATACGGTCGGCCACGAAAGGCATTATCGCCATTGACGGCAAAACGTTGCGCCGATCCTACAAGAAGGACAAATCTCCCATTCATATGGTGAGCGCCTGGGCGCTTGAGAACAGGATGGTCCTGGGTCAGATAAAAACCAAGGAGAAGTCGAACGAGATCACCGCCATCCCGGAACTGCTTTCGGTCCTGGAGCTTGAGGGCTGCATCGTAACTATTGACGCCATGGGATGTCAGAAGGAGATCGTCAAAACGATCGTCGACAAAGGCGCAGATTATGTCCTTGGCCTGAAAGGGAACCAGGGAGCGCTCCATGAGGACGTGAAGTTCTACTTCGAAGATTGCCTGAGATCAAGGTTCAAAGACGTCGACTATGATTATCATGAGACCGTCGACGGGGATCACGGGAGGATTGAGACTAGGCGTTATTGGACCGTCTCCGACGTCGACTGGCTGCCCGACAAGGCTCTCTGGAAAAACCTCTCATCCATCGTCATGGCGCAGAGAGAACGGTTGATAAACGGCGAAACAAGTACGGAGACGAGCTACTACGTGACAAGCCTGAAAAGCGACGCCGAACATGTTGCTCTGGCAGTACGAGGCCATTGGGGTATTGAGAACAGCCTTCATTGGGTGCTCGACATCGCCTTCCGTGAAGACGAATGCCGAATACGGAAAGATCACGCTCCGGCGAACTTCGCCGTCCTGAGACATATGGCGCTCAATCTCTTAAGACAAGAAAACTCAAAGAGAAGGAGCATCAAGACCAAGCGGCTCAGGGCCGGCTGGGACATGGACTATCTTGGCAAGATACTTGAAGGTTCCGTCCAGTGACAGGGTATAGTCCAAATGCGTTTGCCCTGCAGTTGGGGGCAATACAGGGGCCACTCACGGATAAAGGGCAATACGGGCAGCGTTCACGTCGCAGTCCCGATAAGGTATGTTCTTATCGTTGCCCCTGCGCGTGTTATGCCCTATGCGCGACGCCCTTCTGCCCGTTTTGGCGGTTTTTGCCGCCGGTTGGCCGGGCCGTCGCGCCGGCCGGCTGCGTCGTCCTTGGGGATTGCTTCCGCGCGCAGGGTCAAGCCGAGGGCGTCTATGACCTTAAGGATTGTATCGAAGCCGGGGCTTCTCTCCCCTGAAAGCGCCTTATAGAGGCTTTCACGCGACAAACCAGCATCCCGCGCGACCTGCGACATACCCCTGGCCCGCGCTATATCGCCTAAGGCCTTGGCGATGAAGGCAGCGTCGCCGTTCGCCTCCTCGATGCACGCTTCGAGGTAGGCGGCCATTTCCTCCGGGCTGCGAAGGTGTTCGGCAACATCGTATTTCGTCGTAACGGTTCTTGCCATAGTCACTCCTGTAAACTTCTTGCCAATCGCAAGGCGGTCTTGATATCCCTGGCCTGGCTATGTTTGTCACCGCCAGCCAATAAAATTACGAGTGATTGCCCGCGTTCTTTGTAATAGACACGGTATCCGGGTCCATAGTCGATCCGCAGCTCCGACACTCCCTCGCCAACTGGCCCCACGTCGCCGGGGTTGCCTCCAGCCAGCCGCTCAATTCTTGCGAGGACGCGCGCCCGGGCACTAATATCGTTCAGACCGTCGAGCCAGCGGGCAAAGACTTCAGTCTTGCGGACCTCGGCCATAATTAGATTGTAGCCTGGCGGCTACAGATTGTCAAGGCGGGCGGCGAAGTGACGGGTGCGGAAGGCCCCCCCCTGCGCCACGGCGCAAAAAAACCCCGGTGCCTTCCGGCGCCGGGGCTTTTCAGAAGGTTCGCGATCAGGCGGTCGCGATCGGCACCTTCCTGGCCTGCTTCACTGCCTTCTCGGTCTTGGGCAGTGTCACGGTAAGGACCCCGTTCTTGAACGCGGCCTCTATTTTCCCGCTCTCGACCGTATCGGGCAGCGAGATCTGCCTGGAGAAGCACCCGTACGACCGCTCGACATGCTGATAGCTCGTCTCCTTCTCTTCCTTTTCGACTTTCTTCTCACCGCTGATGGTGAGCATGCCGTCATGGACGGAGACGTCTATATCTTCGTGGCTCATGCCGGGCATTTCGGCGCTGATCTCGACGCTCTTGCCTGTTTCCTTAATGTCGATGCTCGGAGAGAAGACGCCCCTCACCTCGGGAGCGACGTAGCTGACGAGAGAGCCCCCGAAAACTTCGTCGAAGAGGCTATCCATCGTTCTCTCGAAATCCGGGAAGAAGCGGGTTTCTCTCCGCAGGTCCAACGGCCTTTCCTCATATCGTCTGAGTGAGAGTTCCATACTGCACCTCCGTGATCCGTTATGTCAAGCACACCAGCCCGACACCCTTCTCCAACTCTTGCTTCCGTTGGAGGAGACTTAAAACCTTAAGTCTTAAGTCTAAGGGACTATAATCCGTCGTCCCCGTTTTGTCAAGGCGGCCCGGTTTTGGCCACCGGCAGGCGTTACTCACCAGCCGGGGGCTCGACGACCATCTTCACCTCGGAGATCCTGTTCGCGGGGAGGCCCGCTTTTTCGGCGTGCTTGCGTATCAATTCCTCGTTCGGCGCGATATAGATACAGTATATCTTGTCATCCGTGACGTAGCTCTCAATCCATTGGATATCCGGGCCAAGCTCCTTGAGTACTGCCATCGATCTCCGGCCGCCTTCCTCGTGCGCCTCCTTCGGCGCAGCCCCTACGCCAGGCATCTCCCTCTCGATCACGTATTTCGGCATTTGCGCCTCCTCCTGGTGTGTCTTATTGACCCTATTATACCCCACGGAAGGCATCATTGACTATTTGGCCGCATCACCCGCCCGCCGGCCGCTTGACCGAAAGGGGGCCGGAGGAAATTTCGATGGATTTCAGGTTGTTTTCGAAGGCGCCCGCCGAGACTATACTTGAGCGGTATGTCGAGGCGGCGCGCCAAGAAAACGACGTGAAAGGCGCGTAACGTATTACCCCGCGATTAGCTTTTCTATATATCGCGGGGCAAAGGCCCCGGCCCCTACCTAATCAGGGGGGAAGATTTTGCCCGGGTTGAGCAACCCCTTCGGGTCGAATGCCGCCTTGATCCGTTTCGACAGGGCTATCTCGGCAGGCGACATCTGGAGGGACATATAGTCTCTTGCCGTGATCCCCACCCCGTGCTCGCCCGTCAGCTTGCCCTGCATCTCCACGGCCTTCCTGTATATCTCGCCGAGCAGCTCGTGGGCCTCGGCCGTTTCCGCGAAATTGCGCCTCCTGTACTGGATGGTTACGTGCAGGTTGCCGTCCCCCGCGTGGCCGTATGTCGCTATGTTCACTTTCTTTCCCGCCCCGCTCTCTTTTATGGAGCCGGCAAGGTAGGGCAGCCGGTAGCGGGGCACGACGACGTCGGCCTCCAGGTGGTCTTTGCCGAGGGCCTTGAGCGCGGGCAGCGTGTCCCGCCTGATGCGCCAAAGGCGATCCGCTTCCTCGTCATTTTTGGCGAGCTTCGATTCTATGACGCCCCCGGCCGTCTGCGCCAGACCGAACACCTTGTTCACGTCCTCGTCTACGCTTGCCTGGTGGTTGCCGTCCACCTCGACGAGCACCATAACTGCGGCGTCCCTGCGGAGGTCGGCCGATGCGGAGAGATAGTCGGCCACGCAGTTGATGCTCGTGTTGTCCATGAACTCGATGGCGCAGGGCACGATGCCGCTCCCGAATATGGCCACGACGAGATCTGCCGCAGCTACGAGGTCGTCGAGGTAGAAGATGCAGGTGCGGCGGAAGGCAGGCTTGGGCAAAAGCTTGGCGATGATCTTCGTCACTACGGCCAGCGTCCCTTCGGACCCCACGATGAGGGCGACGAGGTCGTATCCGGTCACGTTCTTTACCGTCCGGCCGCCCACATTTATGACCTCGCCGTCCGGCAGGACCGCCTCCAGCCCCAGGATGTAGTCCCTGGTCACGCCGTACTTCACCGCGCGGGTATAACCTGCGTTTTCGGCCACGTTGCCGCCCAGGGTGCTCTCGATTGTGCTCGAAGGGTCGGGCGGGAAGAAGAGGTTGTGTTGCTTAAGCGTTTCCTGCAAGTCGGCCGCAACGACGCCCGGCTCCACGACCACCTGCATGTTCTTCTCGTCGATCTCGAGTATCCTGTTCATCCGCATAAGGGAGAGGAGCACGCCCCCGGCAACCGGCAAAGCGCCCCCCGACAGGCCCGTCCGTCCCCCTTGCGGGGTCAGGGGTATGTCGGCTTCATACGCGAGCTTCATGATCCGGGACACCTCTTCCGTCGAAAAGGGCAGGACGACCACGTCAGGCATGAACCGCATCTCCGTCGCGTCATAGCAATAATGGGCCATCCCGTCCTTGTCCGTTATGATCTGCTCGTCCTTAAGGAATGAGCGGTACCGGCCGATGAGCTGCTCCATCTTTTCGTTCATCCGTCAAAGCCTCCTTCACCCGGGAATTAATGGAGGGGAGGCCGGGCCTTCTTTTTCAGCCCCTCCTCCCCTCCTGCGCTCTTCTATGCAGTCAGACTCACTTTGGAGGCAGACTGGGTATCATCCACGGGAAGACATACGCCTGCAGGAGAACTATAATGCCCATAATTGCCGCGAGAGCGATGGAATGCCAGAAGACCTTCCTGAAAATGGGACCAAGCGCGTGCGAGCGCTCGTAAGGGTCTTCGTAGCAGGCCGCGCAGGCGACCATGATGGACTGGGCGTCGATCATCTTGCCCATGACGCCTCCCGTCGAGTTCGCGGCGACGATAAGAACCTCGTTCAGGTGCAACTGCTGCGCGGTAATTCTCTGAAGGCTCCCGAAAAGGGCGTTCGACGCCGTGTCGGAGCCGGTCAGGAAGACGCCGAGCCAACCGAGATAAGCGGAGAAGAACGGATAGAGGACACCCGCCCCGGTAAAGGCAAGACCGAGGACTGCGTCCGTCCCCGCATAGCGCGTCAGGAAGCCGAGGCCGAGCACCTGGCCGATAACGAGTACGGGAATCCTCATACGCTTGAGGGTCCGTCTTATCGCCTCTCCCCATTGTTTGCCGCTAAGCCCCAGGGTAAGGCCGGTCAGGAGCGCGGCGACGAAAACGCCCGTGCCTGCGGCGGACAGCCAGTTGATCGCAAATATAGCGCCTTCCGGCTTCGCGTTTACGGGTGCGACCGGAGGCATCCTCTGCACCAGGTTGTGTAGCGCGGGCATGCTCCATTTAGGCAATGAGAGCGTCCCGGTGAAGGCTGAGCCGAGTAAAGTCGTGTGGACCTTGACGCTCGCGAACAGGTCGTTGAGATAGCTCTTCCAGGAGGGCATACCCCAGGCGGCGCAGCAAAGTATGAGGATGGCCCAGGGCACCCAGGCATACGCAGTCTGGCCGACCGTGTAGGGGTACTTCCACTCGCCGATAGGGGCCTTGACAGGCTGTTTTTTCCTGCAGAATCCGCAGCTCCCGCGGTCTCCGCACCCCTTTCGTCGGCAAGGAGGAAGCGCGTCTTGGGACGCCACACGAAGCGCAGGAAGAGGGCGGTGCAAATGACCGAGAAGACGCCTGCGACGACGTCCGTCATCAGGTGGAAGGCGTTCGTCTGGGACGCGGCGAACTGCATCAAGGCAAAGGATCCGCCTGCGCAGAGGGTAGCCGGCCATACCTCCCAAACGTCCCGCCACTTGCCCTTGTGCATGAAAACAAAGGTGGCGACGAGCCAGAAGGGCACTATAACCGAGACGAAGGGGAGCTGCCTCCCTGCCATGGACGAGAGGGTCAACTGGTCGAGACCGCTCACTGCCGCCAGCGTAACGATGGGCGTGCCGATGGCGCCGTAGGCGACGGGCGCCGTGTTGGCGATCAGGTTGAGCACACATGCCTCGAAAGGCGAAAAACCAAGGCCCACCATGATTGCGCCCGCGATGGCGACGGGCGTCCCGAAGCCCGACGTACCCTCGATGATGGCGCCGAACGAGAAGGCGATGAGCAGCACCTGCAGGCGCCGGTCGAACGAGATATGGATGATCGACTCCTTGACGATCTCGAACTTGCCCGTTATGACGGTCATCGTATAAAGGAACATGGCGGCGAGGACTATCCAGATGATCCCCAGGAAGCCCGAGAGCGATCCGTACGCGAACGCGGAGAACGCCGATTTAAAGGGCATGGCGAAGACCAGGCATGAGATGAGAAATGCCGCGAGCACGCCATAGAAAGCGGCATAAGGGGCGCTTATGCCCAGGTGTTTGACGCCTGTCTTGTCCCTGTGCGGATGGAGCGCGATGAAATAAAGAAGGACAAGGATAGGTATTGCCGCCGCGATGGTAGAAAGCAGTACATTACCTAAGGGGTTGTAATGCTGGTGGTACATGTTCTCTCCTCCTCTTTTCTTGTACCGCAGGTTGCCACGTGTCTTCCCGTGGCTGTATGAACGGGCTTCGCCGCTATTTGCGCCAAACCGCGAAGCGATGTTCTTGCCCGGTCACCCTTGCCGGCAGCTCACCTCCTCCTTGCCCCGGACGGAATCACCCCCGCCTGAAAGGAGGTGCGCGACCCATCTTTCAGCGGTCCCCAAAGTTTTCGGCGTCCTCTGGGATAATTACACACTATTGTTTAACAGATGGCTTGAATCTGTCAACAAAATTCGACACGGATTTACACAAAATCAGGTATCATAAATAGACCACTTTTCGCAGACATGCGCCGTTAAAACAGTAGAAAACCTGCAAGTCAACTCATATATCAACCGAAAAGAAATATACGTCCCTTCGGGATCGCTGCCTGATGACCCCGGCAGGCAGCCGGGGAGCGCGTCCATTTCCCAGGGCTGCCCCGAGCGCGCCGGCCGCCCGGCCGCGAAAAAAATTTAAGTCTTATTAAGAATTTTTAACTTTTTTTCTTGACAAGGGGCTTACGCGCTCGGTAAGATTAAAAAACGTTAAGAAAAGGAGGTTATGGTTTTTTGGCGGAGGTACTAGTTTCACAACAATCGACAAGGAGGGAAGCATGAAAAAAGTCTTGCTGTTGGCTCTAGTATTACTTCTCGCAATACCTGCCGTAAGCTTCGCGGGCAGCGCGACGAGTAGGTGGGATCTCACAATCGGCGGCTACGTTAAGGTGGACGCAGGCTATACAAGCCAGAACATGGGTGCCGGAGGGTCGCCTGCCGGTCTCGAGGAATACTTCGCGGACCGCAACGACGCATACGGCAACTCGAACATATCAAACAAGACCGGCACCTTCGGCATGGCCACCGGTATGACGAACCTCAACTTCCTAGTCAGGGGTCCGGACACCTGGGGCGCCAAGACGACTGCGTTCATCCAGGGCGCGTTCTACGGCCAGACGAACAACTCCGGTAACCCAGGCTCGCGGTACGGCACGTTCACCCTGACCCACGCGTATATGGACTTCACGTGGGCCAACACGAAGTTGGTGGTAGGCCAGAACTGGCAGTCCTGGGGATTCCTGCCTTCCTACAACTTCCTCGGCATGTATGACCTGCTGCTTGCGGGCAGGGGCAAAACGGTCCCGCAGATCACGGTCACCCAGAACTTCTCGAAGAACTTCTACGCAGTCTTTGGCATCCAGGAGCCGTACAACTCCTTCGATAACATCGGTGGCTCCATGAACCTCGGCCTGGCCAACTACGGCTCGACCGCCAATAGCCCCACCCCCGGCTCCGGTGCAGTCTACACCGCCCCCGGCTCCGGCTACACCAGGGTAACGAGCCAGATCCCCGACATAGTGGGCGAGCTCGGCTACAAGTCGGACGCCTGCGGGAAGATCGGGCCTAACATGATGCAGTTCGGCGTCAGCGGCTTCTGGGGACAGGACAAGATCATGTTAGTCGATCCTTCTAGCGGCAGTAACGTCAAGAGCAACGGTTACATGAGCAACAACGTGAACAGGTGGGCGAGCTCCTTCAAGTTCTTCCTGCCCATCATCCCGGAGAAGAACCTGAACAAGGCGGGCGCCCTCTCTCTGTCAGGCAGCATCTGGACAGGCCAGAACCTGAGCAACTTCTTCCTGGGCGCCAGGAACACCGAGCCCTTATCCCGTACAACGAAGGTACAATTTACTCCCCGAACTACGGCGTGCCCGTAACGACCGGCGGATGGGGCCAGGTCAGCTACTACTTCACCGACAAGTTGTACTTTAACGGCCTGTTCGGCTACCTTGACAACCTGGTGAGCAGCCAGTACAAAAACGTGTACACCAGCCAGATCAAGATGAACGAGCAGTACATAGGGAACATCTTCTATGATGTGAACCCGGCCGTGAGGGTCGCCTTCGAGTATACCTACATCAAGACGTACTGGAACGGCTATACGACCAGCGTGGCCTCCCAGCTTACCAACTATGCTTTGGCTCCCGGCAGCGCGCTCAGCACGCAGGGCGTAGTACAGGAAGCAAGGATCGCCTTCTTCTATTTCTTCTAAGAGGCGAGGCGGCCTGAAAAGGCGCGAAACGCGGCAGGGGGCCTCTTAACAAGGCCCCCTGTTTTTTTAAGATCGGGCCTTCCATAGTACCGTTGCTAGTGCACTCTCTCAACAATGACTTTACACACCAGCGTCATGCCGGACTTGATCCGGCATCCAGTCTTTTCTGGGCCTTGCGAAGTACCTGGACCCCGGCTTTCGCCGGGGTGACGGCAGGCCGTATCTTTCTGACTCCATTCCATTTTTTGCAGTCTATCTGCCTGTTTTCCGCCCGGTGGCATCCCCTGGGGCAGGCGTCGTCACATTGCACAGGGCCGCTCCGGGAAGTACAATAGAGTAATAGACGGCGCTCCCGTCACAAGGAGCTATCTCCTGCGCAATAAATGACCCTGCTGCAAGCAGCAGGGTCTGCACTGAACCGAGGGGGGACGACCCGCTAAAGCGGGTACCCCGGCGAGCAAAGCTCATGGAGGGGGCGCTGAGCCCCAATAATTGCCTGTTATAAGGTGTGCCAAAGCTCCAAGGATCATAGTCGGATGCAAAAAGCGTGGGAACGAAAGAGCGCGAAACGGCTTTTATGTGACGAGAGCATTATAGTATCCCTGTAGCAAGCTACAGGGAATCAACAAGTTGAAGGTTTCCGTGCAGTCGCAGAACCTGGAGTCCTTTTTCTCACCGTCGTCCGTCGCGGTAATCGGCGCGACCGAATCGACCGATAAGCCGGGCTACGCCATCCTTTACAACATAATCAATAGCGGGTTCAAGGGCAGAATCTACCCGGTCAACCCTGGGAAGGACCTGCTTTTAGGTCTGCCGTGCTACAAGAGCATCGACGCCGTAGACGACAAGGTCGATCTGGCCGTCATAGCCATTCCGGCGAAGGGCGTCCCCGATACACTGGAGGCGTGCGGGAGGCACGGCGTAGGAGGCGCTGTCATCATATCGGCTGGCTTCCGCGAGACGGGCGCCGAGGGGCTCAAGGCAGAGCGCGCCATAGCGGAGATCGCCAGGAAGCACGGGATGCGCGTTCTCGGGCCGAACTGTCTGGGCATGATCGACACGTTTACGCCTATCAACGCTACTTTCGCCGCGGGCATGCCGCCCAGGGGGAACATGGCCTTCATGTCCCAGTCCGGCGCCCTGTGCACCGCGATGCTCGACATCGCCCTGGCCGAGCGCGTGGGCTTTTCCTTCTTCGTGAGCCTAGGCAACAAGGCGGACCTGGGCGAGATCGATTTCCTCCAGGCGTGGGCAATGCCTGAAAACGTGAAGGTGGTGCTTGCATACCTCGAAGGCATAAGCAACGGCGCCGGATTTATAAGCGTGGCCAGGGAGTTCACGAAGCAGAAGCCCATCGTGGCCATAAAAGCGGGCGTGACGAGCGGCGGCACCAGGGCGGTGAGCAGCCACACGGGCTCCCTGGCGGGCAGCGAGCGGGCCTACGAGGCAGCTTTCAAGCAGACGGGTATCATCAGGGCCGGCTCGATAGAGCAGTTGTTCGACTTCGGCGTAGCGATGGCGCGCCAGCCGCTGCCGAAAAACGGGTCGGTCGCCATAGTGACCAACGCGGGCGGTCCGGGCATCATGGCGACGGATGCCGTCGAGAGGGCGGGTTTGAGCCTGGCCTCGCTCAGCAAGAGCACCATCGAGAGGCTGCGGGAGGCGCTCCCACCGGCCGCATCGACCCTCAACCCGGTCGATCTCCTGGGCGACGCGAACGTGGAGCGTTATAAAGCGGCGGTCAGAACGGTCCTGACCGACCCGAGCGTCGGCGCCCTCGTCGTCATGCTCGCCCCGCAGTTCTCGACGCCTATCGATGAAGTGGCCGGGGTGGTCGGAGAGGCCGGGAGGCTCAGGAAGATACCTGTCCTCGCCTGTTTCATGGGCGAGGCGTCGATCGACAAGGCGGTCAATATCCTTACCGATAACGGTGTGCCGAACTATGTCGTGCCGGAGCGGGCCATAGCCGCCCTCTCCATAATGGTCAGGCAGCGCGCCTGGCAGGAGGAGGCCCTGCCCGAGTTCGAGCGCTTCGAGGCGGACCGCGACGCAGTGGCGAAGGTCTTCGAAAAGGTGAGGGCGGAGAGGCGGCTTACCATAGGCGACGCCGAGGCGAGGGGCATCCTCCAGGCTTACGGCATACCCGTCCCCAGGTCGAAATTATGCGAGACTGCGGACGAAGCGGTCGATTGGGCCGAAGAGACCGGCTACCCCGTCGTGATGAAGATCGCATCTCCCGACATACTCCACAAGACGGATATAGGCGGGGTCAGACTCAATATAAGGACCCCCGCCGACGTGCGGGACGCCTTTGACCTTCTGACCTACCGCGCAACCCGCTACATGCCCGATGCCGACATTTGGGGCTGCAATGTGCAGCAGCAGGTGCAGGGCGGCAAAGAGGTGATAGTCGGCATGAACCGGGACCCCCAGTTCGGCCCTCTCGTCATGCTCGGGCTCGGGGGCATTTACGTGGAGGTCCTCAAGGACGTGGCCTTCCGCATCGCCCCCTTCTCGCGCCGAGAGGCCGAAGAGATGATGCGGGAGCTACGGTCATTCAATCTGCTCCTGGGGGTGCGTGGGGAGGCGCGCTCGGACCTGAAGGCGCTCGCCGATGTCCTTCTGAAGATATCGCAGATGGTGACGGACTTCGGCGAGATCGTCGAGATGGATATCAACCCCCTTACCGTTTTCGGGGAGGGGAAGGGCGCTGTAGGCATCGACATGAGACTGGTGCTAGCGGAGTGACGCCAAAAGTGCAAGCCCGGATGCCCGGCAATGCGGCGTCTTCGGGCGAGCGGGGGAGGAAGTAATGGCTGCAACTATCTATGTCGCATCGACCGAAAGGCATTCCGGCAAGACGGCGCTCTGCATCGGTCTCATACACTGGTTTCGTGAGAAGGGGCTGGCCGCCGGTTACATGAAGCCGGTCAGCTCCACGCCCCGCAGCATGGGGGGCCGCGCGGTGGACGAGGACGTGATGTTTATCAAGGCGACCCTCGGCCTGCCCGAGCCCCTCGAAGCGATGTCGCCCGTCCTTCTTACCGTGGACGCGGTGAAGGCGGCAGTCGCCGGGTCCGATATGGGGGTCTACGAAAAGCAGATCGTCGAGGCGCACCGGAGGGTAGCGGACGGCAAGGACGTAGTGGTCATGGAGGGCGGCAGCAACCTTCGCGAAGGCAGGATGATAAACCTGGGCGCGGGCCGCGTCTCGGAGCTTCTGGGCGCCCGCGCGCTGGTCGTGGTGCCTTACGTCGATACGCTTCAGATCATCGACGACCTGCTCGCAGCCAGATTCTCGATAGGGGCACCGATGATAGGGGCGGTGATAAACAGCGTCTTCCAGCACAGGATGGCGTATGCCGGCGAGAAGGTAAAGCCCTTCCTGGAAGCTCGCGGGGTGCCCGTCTTTGCGACGCTGCCTAAGGAAAGGCTGCTCCTTTCGGTGAGCGTGAGGGAGCTGCTCGAAGGGCTGGGCGGCCAGACGCTCTGCTGCGAGGACGCCCTCGACGAGCTGGTCGAGAACCTTATGGTCGGCGCGATGAACGTGGAGAGCGCCCTTACATATTTCCGTCGCGCATCGGGCAAGGCCGTCATCACGGGGGGCGACCGGGTAGATATCCAACTGGCAGCGTTGGAGACCTCTACGCGCTGCCTGATACTCACGGGCAACATACGGCCCGACCCGCTGATCATCGGCCTCGCGACGGAGCGCCACGTGCCGATCATACTGACGGGTTACGATACCCTCAACGCCATCCAGACCATCGAGAACTTCTTCGGCAAGACCCGATTTCAGCAGCAGAAGAAGGTCGAATACTTCGAGGCCATGCTCGGCAAGTCGATGGATTTCGGCGGCCTGACGAAAGCTTTGGGCCTTTCCGTATAACGTGAAGGCCCGTCCGGCTTCATGCCCCGCCGCGCACCTTCCCTGGGCGCGTTTTTAAACTATTGTCCCGCCGGTGCCGTCTGCCTTATAATGATGGGATGCGAGAGAGGAGGCCGGGATGAGGCTCTACGTCGTGCGGCATGGAGAGACGGAGTGGAACAAGGAAGAGATATTCCGGGGGCGGAAAGACATCCCCCTTAATGCCACGGGCATGAAGCAGGTGGGAAAGGCCGGGGGCTACTTCACGGGAAAGCCTGTCGAAAGGATCCTGTCGAGCCCCTCTGTCCAGGGCCGTGCAGACGGCGCAGGCGGTCGGCAGGGTGACGGGCGTTCCCGTAGAGGCGACCGAGCAGCTTACGGACATCAATTTCGGGGTATGGGAGGGCAGGTCGCTCAAGGACGTGGAGGAGCATTTCGCGGCGGACCTTGCCGTCTGGAGGGCATCGCCGCAGGATCTGCGCGTGGAGGGGGGCGAGACCCTCGCCGAGGTGCGGGAAAGGGTGTGGGGCTGCATGAAAGAGATCGGCGCGAAGCAGACGGGCGCCGTCATTATCGCTACGCACCGGGTCATCTGCAAGCTAATCGTGCTCTCATGCCTCGCCATCGACAACAGCCATTTTTGGGACATGCGGTTCGACCCGGCGTCGATCACGCTTCTTGAGGGCAAAGATAGTAGATTCTCCCTGATTTTCGCCAACGACACGTGCCACTTGCGCGACCGTCTTTCCCCTTCGGGATACAGGGATTTTTAGGGGAGGCCGCCCCGCTTGAAGATGAAGCCGTGCCATTCTCTCATCTTGCGGTGGCCGGCAAGTACGAGGGGGGCGAAGAGGGGCGGGGCCTTGTCTGCGTACTGCGCCTCTACGCCGGACACGACGAGGCATCCGCCCGGCGAGACCTTGCCGACGACATCGCGCGCCCGGCGCTCGAAGGTGGAGAAATCGAGGTTCGCGAGGACCACGTCGTAACGGCCTTTCACCGCGTCCATATCGGCGCACGCGAGGAGTATGCAGGGGCGGCGGTTTAAGGCGCAGCTCTTCTTCATGGCCTCCGCAGCGAGGGGGTCGTGGTCGATTGCCGCCACGCGCGAAGCTCCCAGGAGCGATGCGTTTATGGCGAGTATGCCCGACCCGGACCCGATGTCGAGCACCGTCCGGCCGTCGATATGGACGTGCTCCATCATGGCTGCCATCAGTTTTGTCGATTCGTGCCTGCCTGTGCCGAAGGCCATGCCCGGCTCGATCACGATGGTCCGCCCCTTCCTGCCGGGCCTCCTCCAGGGCGGTAGGATGGTGAGCCCGCCGATCCTGACGGGCGTGAAGTGCTTGCGCACCTCTGCCGCATAATCCTTCGGTTTTTCCTCGGTCGCGATTACGCTATGCACCTCGACGGCGGCCTCGCGCAAATACGCAAGCAGCTTGTCTAGGTCCGCCGGGTAGCACGTTATGCGCACGCCCGTCGGTTCGTCTTCGACCCAGAGGCCGCCTGCGAGCGCGTAAAACGCCTCGTCGAGGAGCTCCTCGGTCCCTCTCGCCGCGATGATGTCAACGCGCGTCATACGATTCCCCCTGGACCCACAGGGAGAGTATATAAAGAATGATTATGCTTTGCAAAGGGGTAGGCGTTCCCCGCTTTTACCGGCCGGGGTTCTTTGCCTGTTTCCGTGGCGGTTTTTCGGTTGCATTTTAACCCCTCAAGCATTATTCTTGAGGACGGAACAGATAAAACAGATAAAGAAGGTGAAAAATGAACCGAAACCGACTCTTCCTCCTTTTAGCCGCCGTTGCCCTCGCAGCCTCCCTTCTCTGGACCGCACCTGGTCATGCCGCCGCCGAGAGGAACATCATCCTTGCTACGACCACCAGCACGCAGGATTCGGGCCTCCTCGACGTGCTTATTCCCGCGTTCGAAAAGAAGACGGGCTACTTCGTGAAGACCATAGCGGTCGGGTCGGGCCAGGCCATGGCTATGGGACGGAAGGGGGAGGCCGACGTGCTGCTCGTCCATTCGCCTGAGGCGGAAAAGGTCTTCATGGCGGAAGGCTTCGGCACAGGCAGGCGTCTCGTCATGCATAACGATTTCGTCATAGTGGGACCTGCCGCAGACCGGGCCGGCATCGCGGGTATGAAATCGGCAACGGGGGCGTTCAGGAAGATTGCCGGGTCGCAGGCGCTCTTCCTGTCGAGGGGGGACAATTCCGGCACCGACGCCAAGGAAAAGGCCATCTGGAAAGCGGCCGGGATCAAGCCCGAAGGGCAGAAGTGGTATCAGGAGACGGGCCTGGGGATGGGGCAGACGCTGAACGTGGCCTCCGAAAAGCAGGTTTACACCCTTTCCGACCGGGGCACATACCTGGCGTTGAAAAAACGGCTCGACCTTGCCATACAGGTGGAGGGGGACAGGGGCCTCCTCAATATCTATCACGTAATAGAGGTCAACCCTGAAAAATGGCCGAAAGTGAACGCCGCAGGCGCGAAGGCCTTCGCCGCCTTCATGACTGCGCCGGAAACGCAGGCGACGATCGCCGCCTTCGGGGTCGATAAGTTCGGATCGCCGCTCTTCTTCCCGGACGCCGGGAAAAGAGAGGAGGACCTGGGGAAATAGATGGACTTGATCCTCGACGGCCTCCGCAAGGCCTTCTGGCTCCTCGTCACGATGGACCCCGAGGTCTTCGGCATCACCCTCCTGTCGCTCAAGGTGTCGGGCATTGCGACGCTCATCAGCACCGTAGTCGGCATATCGTTTGGCGCCCTCGTGGCGCTCGCGCGTTTTCCGGGGAAACGGATAGTCGTGGGTCTCGTGAACACGGGGATGGGCCTGCCTCCGGTAGTCGTCGGTCTCTTCGTGAGCATCCTCCTCTGGCGCAGCGGCCCTTTAGGTTTTCTCGGCATGTTGTATACGCCGGCAGCTATGGTCGTCGCCCAGGCGGTGATCGCGACCCCTATCGTCATGGGCATCGCCATCGCCGCGTTGCAGCAGCTCCCTCAGAAATTGACGCTCCAGGTCCTTGCCCTCGGCGCAACGAAACCCCAGCTTGCCTGGATACTGACCAAGGAGGCCAGGCTTCCCCTCCTCGCCGCAGTAATGGCGGGCTTCGGAGGGGTCATATCGGAAGTGGGGGCCTCGATCATGGTGGGCGGCAACATCAAAGGCTATTCGCGCGTGCTGACCACTGCGACGGTGATGGAGACGGGGCGGGGGAACTTCGAGACCGCCATCGCCCTGGGCGTCATTCTCCTCTTGCTCGCCTACGCGGTCAACCTGGTGCTCACCCACATCCAGCAAAGGGAAAGGCCCAGATGAGCGCGCCCGAGGCCGTCATCGAGGGGAAGAACCTCTCGGTGGAAAGGGGCGGCGCCCTGACCCTGGACGTGCCGTACATCGACGTAAGGGAAGGGGAAGTGCTTTCCCTGATCGGACCGAACGGCGCGGGGAAGACGACGCTCCTCCAGGCCGTTGCGCACCTCGTGCCTTTCGGCGGCGAGATTTTCTTCCGCGGCCGGAGGGTGGGCCGCGACTGCCCCGTCCTCGCATACAGGCGCTCCCTGGCGATGGTCTTCCAGGAGCCCCTCCTTTTCGACGCCACGGTCTTCGAGAACGCGGCCTCCGGCCTGAAGATAAGGGGCCTCAAGAAGGCGGCGATGCGCGATGTCGTCATGGAGGCGCTGAGTCGCTTCGGCATCATGGGCCTGAAGGACCGCTCGGCCAGGAGCTTATCCGGCGGAGAGGCGCAGCGGACGAGCCTGGCGCGGGCCTTCGCCGTCCGCCCGGAGGTTATGCTCCTCGACGAGCCGTTCTCGTCCCTCGACCCGATGAGCCGGGAGCCGCTGATCGAAGACATGGAGGCGGCCGTCAGGACTACGGGGACGACGACGGTCCTCGTCACCCACGACCTTATGGAGGCCCTCCGGCTGTCCGACAGGGTAGCCGTGATGCACGGGGGGAGAATCCTCCAGGCTGGGCCTGCCGATGAGGTTATGAACGCCCCTGCGGACGAGTTCGTCGCCTCCTTCGTCGGTGCCGGGACCCTTCTCAAGGGGCAGGTGGACGGCGGACGGGGCGAGGACATCGCCGTGATAACGGTGGCAGGCAGGCAGATAGAGGCGGCCGGCCGCATCGCCCGGGGGGAGAGGGTGACGCTCTACATAAGGCCGGAAAACGTAACCCTTTCCACCACCGACGGCAGCGCCGGCGAAGGCCCGCAGGTTACGAGCGCCAGGAATGTCATTCCGGGCGTTGTGACCAGGGTGGCCTCGATGGGTTTTTACCAGAAGGTCAGCCTCGACTGCGGTTTTCCCCTCGTCTCCTACATAACGGGGGAGTCCCGCGAGGCGCTGCGCATCGCCGAGGGCAGGCGCCTCACCGTCTCTTTCAAGGCCACCGCCGTCCACGTCATAAGAAAGAGCTGAATCGGAAAGGCAACCGTCGCCAGAACGCGCAGGGCCTTCGGACAAGAGCAGAAAAATACCTCGACTTGCCCCCTGTAACCTTTTGGCAGCGCCAGGCGACTTATCGGACAAGAAGGCATAAGTGGGCGGCAACAGCATAAGGGTCCTGAAGCTGTAGAACAAAAAACTGGAGGAGATACCATGAAAAGACTGTATGTAATCGCCTTTGCACTGCTTTTCGTAGGCTGGGCGGCAATCGTATTCGCGGAGCCGCCGGCGCCGGCGCAAGTCCCGCCCGGCCCCGGCTGGATGCACCAGGGCCCGGGCGGACCGGGTGCGCCCCATCATTTTGCCCCCATGCATCACCGGCTCGCGGAGTTCCTGAACCTCTCGAAAGAGCAGAAAGATAAGATGCGCGACATCAGGAGGGCGTTTTTCGCGGACACCCACGACCTGCGATACGATATCCGCCTGAAGCGCATCGAGATGCGGAAGCTCTTCACCGACCCAAAAACGTCGGATGAGGCGCTCCTGGCTAAGCAGAGAGAGATGGATATGCTGATAATGAAGCTCATGGACAGAAGGGCCGTCATGAAGGTTGAGCTGAGAAAGGTGCTTACCCCAGAGCAGATAGAGAAGCTCGACCGGGCCGGCCTCTTTAAGTTTCACCACCACGGCCGTTTCGAAGGCTAAAAAGCGACGGCTCGAAGTCAGCGCGGTCAAAGGGCCTTCCGGCTCACGCGAGCCGGAAGGCCCTTTGATAATATACTATGCCGCTGTTCTAAGGCGGCTCCCCCCCCTGGCAGCCCGCTCGAATCCGTGCTACAATGCGGGCAGGTTTGCGCAGGCCATGACATTTCCGATAAGAGAACAGGCCGTCAGGTTCGTGGAGTTCCTTGCCGCCCGCCCCGGCGCGCAGATGGGGGAATGCCGCCAGGTCGTCCTCGTGGCCAACAGCGACGCCGCGTCCTGCGAGGCGGCGGTCTACGTGCTGGAGTGCATATCCGGGCAGTGGCGCGTCGTCTCCGGACCTGTGAGCGGCAATATAGGGAGGAACGGCTTTGCGCCGCCCGGCGGCAAGAGTGAAGGCGACGGCAGGACCCCGAGCGGCGTATTCGGCCTCGGGACCGCCTTTGGTTACCCGCCGGCAGTCGATACGGGCATGGCCTACCGGCAGTCCGTGGAAGACGATTTTTGGGTGAGCGACATCGAGTCGCCGGACTACAACAGGTGGGTCAAAGGCGGGCAGGGCTGGACATCGGTCGAGAGGATGAAGCGGGACGACGACCTGTACAAGTACGGCATCGTCGTCGAATACAACACGGACCCCGTTGTCAGGGGGCTTGGAAGCGCCATATTCTTCCATGTCTGGGCCGGGTCACGCGTCCCGACCGATGGGTGCGTCTCGATGTCGGAGGAGGCAATAGTGCTTATGCTCGCATGGCTCGACGCCTCTGCGAACCCGGTCGCAGTCATGGGAACGGAGGCCGATCTGGCGGCCGTAAGATAGCCTTACAGGCTTCCGACGATGCCGGCCACGCGAGGTCCCCACTTCTTCAGGGAGTACCTTTCTTCCGCTATCGCCCTTGCCCTCGTCCCCATCCGCCTTCGCAAGGGGACGTCATCGCGCAGGCGCTCGACGGCTTCACGCCAGCCGTCTATATCCGCCCTCAAAAAGCCGCTCTCGCCGTCCTCTACGATCTCCTTCGAGACGCCGAAAGGGTGCGAGATGGACGGAAGGCCGGATGCTGCGTACTGGATCAGCTTCAGCCCGCACTTGCCCCTCGACCAGACATCGTTGCGCGCGGGCATGATCCCCACGTCGAACCCGAGGAGCATCCGTTTTTCCGTCTCGCCGCTCCACTTCTCGAAGGCTACCTGCACCCCCGCGATCTCCGGGCGCTTGTCGGCCACGACCTTAAAGACGGCGCCGGCCGGTGGGGCGACTAAGAGCGGCGCTACGTCCTGGAGGTACCTCAGCGTGGCTGCGCCTCCCATCCAGCCCACAGCGAACGGGACGCCGGCGACGTGCTCCTTGACCGGGTAATCGTCCGTATCGACGACGGTGGGGACGCAGAAGACGTTTTCCGCTTTGTACCGCCTGGCCTCGGATACAAGGAAGTCGTTGCCGCAGAGGACGGCGTGGGAGAGCCGTATCATGCTCCTGAACCTGCCCCTTCTCGTCCGGCTCTCCTTTCTTGCCCCGTACATGATCGCGTCGTCGAAGTCGAAGACGATCTTCCTTGCGAATGACTTCAGGAGGTAGCGTTTTCCGATGTCGGGGAGGAGCCTCTGCACGTAGACGACGTCGGCCTCGCGCAGCGCGCCGACAAGGGCGGCAACCCCCGTTCTTGTCGTCAGCCGGCGGACGGCGAACCCGGCTCGCTCCAGGTAAGGGAAATACTGCTCGATCCTGTAGCCGTTGGGGTTTTGTACGGCCCTTATATTGTGGGCAAAAACGAGTATCTTTTTCATCGGTGCGAGACATACTATACCACATGTTAGGCGTGGGCGGCCGAGGCGCGCAGTATTGGGGCTCAGCGCCCCCTCCACGAGCGAAGCTCGCAGAGCCTCCCCCCTCATGGAAAGCAAAGACTGCGTCGCGCTTCACCCTGCGGGACTCCGACGTACCAAAAAGTACGCATCACGGCCTTATTGTCGATCTGCGCCTCCCTGTGGTAGAATGCGCGTACAAGGGGGGTGCTCATGAAACTCAAGTTCCTCGGCGCAGCAAGGCAGGTGACCGGCTCCTGCTATCACTTATCGGTTAACGGAATGCAGATCCTTGTCGATTGCGGGATGCAGCAGGGTGAGAATGCGGAGAACCAGCACGCCTTTGCGTTTCAGCCCCCGGAGATAGACTGCCTCTTTTTGACCCACGCCCACATCGACCATTCGGGACTTCTCCCGAAGCTCGTCAAGGAAGGGTTCAAGGGGCGGATAATCACTACCGACGCCACTGCCGAGCTTGCGGAGGTGATGCTTTACGATTCGGCCCACATCCAGGAGAAGGAGGCCGAGTGGAAGACGAAAAAGGCACTGAGGAAAGGCAGGGATGAGGTCTTCGAGCCCCTGTACACCGTCGAGGACGTGAAGGCGGTCCTTCCTCTCTTCAGCAAGCAGAGGTACGGCGAGACGGGCCGCCTGGATGCCGGCCTGCGTTACTGCTTCGTCGATGCGGGCCACATACTGGGGTCGGGGACGTTCGAGCTCTGGTATCAGGACGGGCCTGCCGCGAAAAAGATCGTCTTCTCGGGCGATATCGGCAAGAGAGACAACCCGATCATAGCGGACCCGCAGTCTGCGGCGACGGCCGACTACGTGGTGATGGAATCGACGTATGGAAACCGCCTCCACAAAGACATGAAGCAGAGCATCGACGAGCTTGTGGAGGCGATCAAGGTCACGTTCAAGAGGGGCGGCAACGTCATCATGCCGAGCTTCGCCGTCGGCAGGACGCAGGACGTGCTCTATATCCTGAACGAGCTGGTGCAGGAAAAGCGCCTGCCGCTGCTCGACATCTATATCGACAGTCCGCTGGCCGACGCGGTGACGAAAATATATACTAAACACGCAGAGTACTTCAACGCGGAGGCGCGGAAGGCCTGGGGGGGCATAAAAGGGGTATTCGGCGATGGCCTGAAGCTCCATTTCACGCAGTCGGTGGAGGAATCGCAGGCGATCAACAGGATCAAGTCCGGGGCGATCATCATGGCCGGCAGCGGCATGTGCGACGGAGGCAGGGTTGCGCACCACCTGAAGCACAACCTCTGGAGGTCCGAGTGCGCCGTTGTCTTTACGGGGTTCCAGGCGGCGGGGACCCTGGGCAGGCGGATCGTGGACGGCGTCTCCCCGGTCCACGTAATGGGTGAGGAAATTGCCGTGCGGGCGAAGGTCTACACGATAAACGGTTTTTCCGCCCATGCGGACCGGGACGGGCTGCTGGAATGGATCTCCGCTTTTACGGGCAGGCCCGAGGTCTTCGTAGTCCACGGCGAAGAGAGCGTTGCCGTCGGCTTTGCAGAGCTAGTAACGGAGAAGCTCGGCCTTACGACGCACGTTCCGCATTTGGGCGAGGAGTTCGTCATTTAAGTAAAGCTGCGATGCAGCGGCAGAGCGCGAGGTGAGGCGTGGTCCACGGTGAGCCGGACGAATTCTTCAATGCGGCGGATTACTTCCTAGACCGCAACATCCGCGAAGGGCGAGGCGAAAAGGTCGCCGTCTACACGGAGAACAGGAACTATACGTATAACGACATCCAGAAGATGGCGAACAAGACGGCGAACGCCTTCCGGGACCTGGGCGTTCGCGTGGACGACCGCATCCTCATACTGATGCTCGACGTTCCGCAGTTCTACGCGGTCTTCTGGGGGGCGATCAAGATCGGCGCGGTGCCCATCCCCGTCAACACGATGCTCACCGCGAGCGACTACGAGTATTACCTCAACGACAGCCACGCGCGCGTCCTCGTCGTCTCCGAGCGGCTCGTCCCAATCATCACGAAGATCGAGGGGGACCTGCTCTACCTGCGCGACATGATCGTCATATCGGAGACGAAGGGCGCCCATACACCGTTCCGCCAGATGTACCGCCGGGCGCCGATGGTCGTCAAGACGGAGAGTACGACCAGGGACGACGTAGGCTTCTGGCTCTACAGCTCCGGGTCTACCGGCTCGCCCAAAGGCGCGATCCACTCGCAGTACGATATGGTGGTCGTATCGAACGCCTTCGGCAAGGAAGTGCTCGGCCTGACGGCGAAGGACATCGTCTTTTCCGCCGCGCGCCTCTTTTTCGCGTACGGCCTCGGCAACGCCTGCTACCTCCCCTTCTCCGTCGGCGCCTCCGTCGTCCTCAACGCGGAGCCGCCAAACCCGGAGAATATCCTGGGCCACCTCGTGCGCTTCCGGCCGACGGTCTTTTTCGGCGTCCCGACGCTTTACGGCCAGATCCTCGAATACAAGGATAAGCAGGACCGCGAGGCCGCACCGCAGGCGGACCCCGGCGGCAGCCACGAGTTCTCGTCCGTCCGCGTCTGCGTATCTGCAGGCGAGGCGCTGCCGCCAGACCTTTATCACCGGTGGAAGGCCCGCTTCGGCATCGACATACTCGACGGCATAGGCTCCACAGAGATGCTCCATATCTTCATCTCCAATTTCCCAGGGGACATCAAGCCGGGCTCTACGGGAAAGCCGGTGCCCGGCTACAAGCTGCGGATCGTCGATGAAGAGGGCCGGGAGGTCCCGAAGGGGGAGATGGGGACGCTCTACGTGAAAGGCGGGAGCGCAGCGCAGCAGTACTGGAGGAAGAGGGAAAAAACGCGCCTGACCATGCAGGGCGAGTGGATCAACACGGGCGACAAATACTACGTGGACGAGGAGGGCTACTACTGGTGCGCCGGCCGGGGGGACGACATGCTGAAGGTCGGCGGCATCTGGGTATCGCCGGTCGAGGTCGAGAACTGCCTGATGGAGAACCCGGCCGTCCTCGAAGTCGCCGTAGTAGGCGGCCAGGACGAAAAAGGGCTCACGAAGCCGAAGGCGTTCGTCGTCCTCCGCCGGGGATACGAGCCCTCGGCCGGGCTGGAGCAGGAGCTGAAGCAATGGGTGCTCGACAGGCTGGCCAAGTTCAAGTATCCCCGATGGATCGAGTTCGTCGACGGGCTCCCGAAGAGCTCAACAGGCAAGGTGCAGCGGTACAAGCTGCGATACAGATGATGCCGGGGCGAAACGGATGAAGATCGAGGTGCGCCTCTTTGCGGCCTTCCGTGAATACCTGCCGGCCGGCTGCGACGGCTTCTCGTTCGTCAAGGTCCTGGATAGGGAGACGACTGTGGGCGAGGTCGTGGAGGCACTGGGGCTACCCGAGCAGTTGCCGAAGATCGTCATCGTCAACGGCATACATGCTGTGCCGGACTATGTACTGAAAGACGGCGACGTCCTGAGCCTCTTCCCGCCGGTAGCAGGCGGATAGGCGCCGGCAGGGCGGGCGCTGAAAGGGCGGCCGAGGGCGAAAGGCAGGAATTCTTTTTTTAGGCCTTCGAGGCCTTCTTTTCCTTCTTCGCTATCCTCTTTTCCTTCAGTGTTTTGCTCGGCTGCTTCTTCGCATCCTTCTTTACGTCGTGGCTCTTGGCCATGCTTCCGCTCCTTTTTCGTGCGTTGCATTATAATACCACAAAACCGCCCGGCGCTTGAACCATAAAAGGGGCGGCGGGCGAGGCCCGGCCACCCCCGGCTGTCCACGGGCCTGCCGTCGTGATATAATACTCTTGCGCCGGAAAGGGACGTCCGGCGCGGTTGCAAAAAGGAGATAAGATGAGCGGGATATTCGGGTTTATCGGCAGGGGGAACGCCTTTGTCGAGGTGAAGACCGGGCTTGAGAATCTGTCGCACCGGGGGCAGGAAAGCTGGGGCATCGTAACGGGCCTGAAAGACGGCTCCTTCTCGGAGGTGAGAAAGCTCGGCTCCATCTTTCAGCATTCGGCCCTCAGCCGGCCTCATTACGGCTCCGTTGCCATCGGCCATGTCCGCTACCCGACTGCCGGCGAGGCGAGCGAGCGGAACTCACAGCCGATCATCGGCAGCTCCAGGAAGGAGAAGATTGCGGTCGTGCACAACGGCCATTACCCCCGGTACAGGCAGATGATGGAGAGGCTCGACGGTCTTTTCCAGACAGAGACCGATACGGAGGTTATCCTCCAGATGATCGCCAGGGCGGAAGGCGCCGACCTGCTGGAAAAGGCGAAGAAGACCTTGAGCGTCCTCGGCAGGGAGACGGCGTTCAGCCTCATAATCCTCCACAAGGGCAGGCTGATCGCAGCCCGCGACCCCTTCGGCTTCCGGCCGCTCTCAATCGGCCGGAGGGGAGAGGATGGGGACTACGAGTGGGCCGTTGCCTCCGAGACCTGCGCCTTCAGGGACAGGTTCGACTGGATCGGCGACGTGGAGCCGGGCCAGATGGTCGTGATAGACGGAGACGAGGCGAAAGCCGTCACCTTCGCTGCTGCCCGCCCCCGCCCCTGTATCCTGGAGTGCCTTGATTTCGCTTCGCCGGCAAGCGATGTATTCTCGCGCAACGTCTATGAATTCAGGGAGAAGGTCGGCGCGAGGCTGGCCAGGGGCGAGAGCCAGAAGGCCGATATGATCGTCCCCATTCCCAGGGCTGCCATCCCCGGCGCACTGGGGTTTCACGGAGCGACGCGCATCCCGTACAAGGAGATCATCAACACGGTCGGCGAGATAGGCAGGATCTTCATCATCTCGAAAGAGAAGGACAGGCTCGAAAGGGCCGAGATGAGGTTCCAGATCAACCGCGAGATGGTGAAGGGGAAAGAGATAATATTGATCGACACCATCCTGGTGAGGGGATCGACGACGATGGTTATCATCCCGAAGCTGCGCGATGCAGGGGCAAAGAAGATACACCTGCGGCTCACGGCGCCGCCCCCCCGCTTTCCCTGCTTCATGGGCATGGCGATGGCCAAGCCGGGCGAGCTCCTGGCGACGAACAGGACGGACGAGGACCTGAAGAACCTGCTGAGGGTCGATACCTTCAGGTATCTTTCGACCAAGGAGCTGAGGGAGTTCAGCGGGACGGATTTCTGCGAGGCGTGCTTATCGGGCGTCTACCCCTTCCCTGTGTAAGGGGGGTGGGGGCCGGGATATTTGCCCGGCGGTGTATATAACAGCTAACCGCCGGGTAGTGCGTTACGCGGCCTTCGTGCCGTTTTCTCGGCGCGGCGTGCTCACATACAAAAACAGTATGCTCCGCCGCGCGCCTTCGAAAAGCAACGCGAAATCCATCGAAAATCTCTCCGGCCCCCCGTAAAGCGGCAGCGAATATGAAGTAGTATTTGCTTCTGTTCTGGGTTATACTTTTTGTCTGCTTGCGCCCGTGGCTCAGTTGGATAGAGCGTCGGCCTCCGGAGCCGAAGGCCGCAGGTTCAAATCCTGCCGGGCGCGCTTATATGTCTTCGACAATACCGGGGGTCGGGTGATTTTCTGCCCGTCCCGGCAATCCTTCCCTTGACACGCCGGCATTTATGGCTTGAGGAGACGTGGCAAAGCTCCCGGTTGTTTACAGCGAGGAGTTCCTGACCGATTACCGGACCGTCGATTGCGAGAGCCCGGACCGGGCATCTGCGATCCGCTTCGCAGTTCGGGATATTGCCGATTTCATAGACCCCGCGCCGTGCACGGAAGAGGACCTTCTCCGATGCCACACGAAGGCGCTCATCGAGACGGTAGAGAGGGACAGTGAAGTCTTCCGCATTGCCGGGAAGGCCGCGGGAGGTGCGATCAAGGCGGCGGAGATCGCCCTTGAAAGGCCTTCCTTTGCCCTGATCCGGCCCCCCGGTCACCATGCCGGACGCAACTTCAACGGCGGCTTCTGTTTCTTTAACAACATGGCCGTCGCCCTGTACAGCCTCTTGTCGAGGGGCATCATCGAGCGCGCCCTCATCGTCGATATCGACCTCCACTATGGCAACGGGACCGAAGACATCGTGAAAGGGGACGACCGGATTTCCTTCCGGAATATCGGCGCTTCCAAAAGGGAGAAGTTCTTTGCCGACCTCGAGGCCGCGCTCAGGACCGCCCGCGACTACGACATCGTGGGATGCTCCGCAGGCTTCGATACGTACCTCCACGACTGGGGCGGCATACTCTTTACCGACGACTACCGGAAGATCGCCGGGATGATCGCATCATCGAGCCGCCGCTTCTTCACGATTCTCGAAGGTGGCTACTATATCGAGGACCTTGGTAAGAACGTCGCGTCCTATCTCAAGGGCATTCCGGAAGCCTATGCGGCAGGGACAGATTAGGGGCCGGGGCGGATGCGGGATCTTTGCCCGGCGGTGTATATAACAGCTAACCGCCGGGTAGTGCGTTACGCGCCTGACTTCGTCCTCGTGTTCGACGCGAGTCCTCACATACACAAGATGTATGCTCCGGCTCGCACCTCCACGACTCCTTGTCATTCATCGAAAATCTCTCCGCCCCGCCCCGGCCCCCAATTCCATTGACATCTTTTCGCCCCATGTATGATAATAATTAATGCAGCAAAGATCGATTCCAGTTATCCTGGAGGAGATCGCGGCCCTGCTGGAGATCGAAGGAGAAAACCCCTTCAGAGCAAAAGCCTATCACAACGCGGCGAAGGTGGTCGCGGGCCTCGATGACCTCGATTCACTCATAAAGGAGGGGCGTCTAGAGACGATCAGGGGGATCGGGGAGACGCTCTCCGCCAACATCGCCGAGTACTACGAGACGGGAAGGATGGCGTTCCACGAGGAGCTGCTGCAGGAAAATCCCGCCCACGCTCCTGGAGCTCCTCCAGGTGCCGAACCTCGGCCCGAGGAAGATCAAGCTCCTGTTCGAGAAACTGGGCGTCTACTTCCTTGGGCGAGCTCGAGTACGCGTGCAGGGAGAACCGCCTCGTCAGCCTCTTCCGCTTCGGCGAGAAGACGCAGGGCAGCATCATGAAGGGCATCGAGTTCCTGCGGCGCCACAAGGGGGAGTTCCTCTTCGGCGACGTATATCCCCTGGCCGCGCGGCTCAGGGAGCGCCTTGAGCGCGCCGTCTCCGGCGGGCTCGTCGAGGTCTGCGGGAGCATAAGGCGAAGAAGCGAGGTCGTAAGGAACATCGATATAGCCGTTGGCGCCGCAGGCGCAGACAGCGCGGCAGTATCGACGCACCTGGCCGCCTTCCCGGAGGTCGAGGAGGTGTTGACCGGGTACGGCGGGCGCATCGCCTGCCGGCTCGTCACAGGTATCGAGGCGCGCCTGACGGTCGTGGAGCCGCAGTCCTTCCCCTTCGCGGTCCTCTATTTTACGGGCAGCGCGGCGCATACGTCGCGGCTCTGCGAGCTGGCGGAAAAAAGGGGCCTTGTCCTGAACGAGCGGGGGTTCTTCAAATCGGGCAGGCCCGCCGGGCCTCCCGTTGCAGGCGAGGCGGAGATCTACGCCTTCCTCGGCCTTGCGTACGTGCCGCCGGAGCTGCGCGAGGACAGGGGCGAGATTGCGGCGGCCGCGCTCGGGCGGCCTGCCGCGCCTCGTCGAGGCGGCAGACCTTAAAGGGACGCTCCACGTCCACACGAGCATGAGCGACGGCACTGCCGACCTGCGCGCCATCTGCGACGCGGCCCGCGCCATGGGCCTCTCCTACGTCGGCATCTGCGACCACAGCAAAAGCGCCTACTACGCCGGGGGCCTGAAGGCCGACGACGTGCTGCAGGCAGTGGGAGGCGATCGACGAGTTCAACGCGGCAAACGAAGGCTTCACCTTTCTCAAGGGCATCGAAAGCGACATCTTAGCCGGACGGGAGCCTCGATTACGACGACGAGATGCTTGCGGGCTTCGATTTCGTGGTCGCCTCCGTCCATTCGGGCTTCTCCATGGGGCAGGCGGAGATGGAGGCGCGCATCATAAGGGCGATGGAGAACCCCTACACCACGGTCCTCGGCCACCCGACGGGCAGGCTTCTGCTCGCAAGGGACGGATACAAGGTGGACATGGCGCGCATCATCGACGAGGCGGCCCGCCTCCACGTCATCATCGAGCTTGAACGCGAGCCCTTACCGTCTCGACATCGACTGGCGGCACCTGCCGGAGGCGCGAAAGAAGGGCGTAATGATCGCCATCGACCCGGACGCCCACACCGCGGGCGGGCTCTCCGAGCTTTTCTACGGCATAGGGATTGCCAGGAAAGGCTGGCTCACGGCGGCCGACGTCGTCAACACAAGGGACGCGCAAGGGATGAAAGACCTCTTCGGCGAGGTGAGAAATGGCAAAGGACATTGAGGCCATCATGAAGCGGCTGAAAGAGATGCACGGAAAGCCCCGCGTCGAGCTTAACTACTCGAACCCCCTGGAGCTGACCGTCGCGACCGTCCTTTCCGCCCAGTGCACGGACGAGCGGGTAAACCGCGTGACGGAGCGCCTTTTCAAGCGGTATAAAAAGGCGCAGGACTATATCGACGCGCCCATCGAGAAGCTGGAGGAGGAGATCAGGGAGACGGGCTTTTACCATAACAAGGCGCGCAGCCTGAAGAACATAGCGGCGAGATCAAAGGAAAGGTTCGGCGGGCGGATACCCGATGACATCGACACCTTCGCCACCGTCAAGGGCATAGGCCGCAAGTCGGCGAACATGATCGTCGGCCTCGCCTACGGGAAGCCCGCAGTCATCGTCGATACGCACGTGACGAGGGTGAGCGGCCGCGTCGGCCTTACGAAGAACAAGGACCCGGAGCGGATCGAGGAGGAGCTTGAGGGGATCGTGCCGGAGAAGCGAATGGACGGCCTTCTCGCTCCTCATGATCCTCCACGGCAGGTACGTCTGCAAGGCGAAAAAACCCGAATGCCCGCGCTGCCTGTTGAAGGAAGAGTGTGACTACTGGTCGGAGGGGAAGTACGAAGGGCCATAGGGGGTCGGCCGGAAAGCTGAAGGGAGGAAGGAGTATGGCGTTTGATCGGGAGTGCCTGACAACTGAAGAGATCGACCGCCTGGAGGAGCTGGCCCGGCTTGCCCGGGGCGATATCGTGACCATGACGAGCCTGGCGGGGTCGGGCCATCCGGGAGGGTCGCTCTCGTCCCTTGAGATGTGCCTCGTCGTCTTCTCGTACGCCGACCTTGCAGGGCCGCACAGGGACCGGATAGTGGTGAGCCACGGCCATACCTCGCCCGGCGTCTACGCAGCGCTCGCCCGCCTGGGCCATCTGCCGCTCGACGAGGTCGTCGCGTTCTTCAGGAGGGCGCGAAGCCCTTACGAGGGGCACGTCGTCAGGGGCATCCCTTTCATCGACTGGTCGACGGGGAACCTCGGCCAGGGGCTTTCCGCGGGATGCGGCTTTGCGCTTGCCGCCAGGGTTAAGAAACAGGATTACCACGTCTACGTGCTGATGAGCGACGGCGAGCAGGCGAAGGGGCAGGTGGCCGAGGCGCGCCGGTTCGCCCGCAAGTACGGCCTTTCGAACATCACCGTCCTCGTCGATTGCAACGGCATCCAGATAAGCGGCGCGACGGACGTGGTGATGCCCGTCAATATCGCGGAGGACTACCGGGCGGACGGATGGGACGTGATCGAGGTGGACGGCCACGACTTCGACGCGCTCTACCGGGCGCTCAAGAAAGCGCAAGGCGTCGGCAAATCCCGTCTGCATCGTGGCCCGCACGGTCATCGGCAACGGCATCCCCTTCATGGAGGGGAAGGCGGAATACCACGGCAGGCCGCTCAACGCGAAAGGAGATGGCGGAGGCCGCGGCCGTCCTCGGCATCGAGGACAGGACCGAGTACTACAGGCAGAAACGGAAAGGGGCCTGGGAGTGGCAGCCGCAGGTGCAGCGTGACGGGGAGGTCCTCGACCCGGGCGAGCCTTTCACTATACGGACGAGGACAAGATCGACAACAGGACCGCCTTCGGCAAGGCGCTGAAGGACCTGGGCGAGAGGAACATCCCTGCGGGCAGGCCCGTCTGCGTCTTCGACTGCGACCTGGCGACCTCCGTCAAGTCGGCCGATTTCGCCAAGGCCTTCCCCGAGCTACTTCTTCCAGGGCGGCGTGCAGGAGCACAACACGGCGACCGTCAGCGGGGCGCTCTCGACGATGGGCGTCGTCACGTTTTTCGCGGACTTCGGCGCCTTCGGCATGGACGAGACGTACAACCAGCAGAGGCTGAACGACATCAACGGGACGAACCTGAAGCTCGTCCTCACGCACCTGCGGCCTCGACGTGGGCCAGGACGGAAAGACGCACCAGTGCATCGACTACATCGGGCTGGCGCGGAACCTTTACGGCTTCAAGCCGGTCGTCCCGGCGGACGCGAACCAGACGGACCGCGTGGTCCGCTACGCGGCCGCGCACCAGGCAATTTCATGATAGGCACGGGCAGGTCCGCCTGGCCGGTGATCTGCGACGAGGAGGGCGGCCCGTTTTTCGCGGACGGCTACCGGTTCGTCTACGGGCGGATGGATACCGTGCGGCCGGGGACGGACGCGGCCATCATCGCCTATGGCGGGATGGTCGACAGGGCGATCAGGATAAGGGCGGCCCTCGCGGGGAAGCGGGCATCGATCGCCGTCGTCAACATGGCGTGCGTGACCGCGATCGACGAGGAGACGATGGGCCGGCTGCTGAAAGTGCCCCTATATCTTCACCTACGAGGACCATAACCCGGAGACGGGCATCGGCGCCGACGCTCGCCTTCTGGCTCCTGGACACGGGTACAAGGGGCGGCTGGCCCGCTTCGGCGTCAAGCGGCTACGGCCTTTCGGGCGAGACGGAGGAGGTGCTGAAGGAGGAGCGGCTCGACGTCGATTCGATGGTGGAGGCGATATGGGGGGTGATGAGGTGAGAGGTAATATGGCCAACCTGCCGGAATGAACCGGGCGACATTGCTCGCTTTAAAACGTGATGGTAAACGCACATATGAGCGGCAAGTATGAGGATGCAGAGGTGGTGGCGCGCAAGGTTCGAGGCGCGTAGGCGTACTTTTTTGTACGTCGGAGCGCTCGGACCGCAGCGCAACGCCGCATATGCGCCTCAGACGCAGCCGCACCCGATATAAGGAGATGAAATGGCAGAGATCAAGGAGATGTACAAGAAGGTAGTCAAGGACAGGTTCCCCGACACGATCACGATCGACATGGGCGGGCAGAAGCTCTCGTACCGGAAGAAGAGTATGGAGCATCTACGACGCGGACGAGAAGGCGGAGGTCGAGCGGGGCATCCGCTACGGCGAGAACCCCGACCAGCCGGCGGCCCTGTACGAGCTGGTCAACGGCAACATCATCCTCGGCGACGTGCGCTTCTTCGATTTCGATGCGGGCCTCGTGAGCAGGATCACGGAAGAGGACCAGCTCCAGGTGGGCAAGCACCCCGGCAAGATCAACCTGACGGACGTCGACAACGCCCTCAACATCCTGCGGTTCCTCGACGCCAAGCCGGCCTGCGCGATCATGAAGCATAACAACCCGTGCGGCGCAGCCTACGGGTGCAACGTCCGCCGAGGCCTTCGAGAAGGCGTTCTGGTGCGACCGGATCGCGGCATTCGGCGGCGCGGTCGTCTTCACGAAGACCCTCGACGTCGAGACGGCCAAGGCGATGGCCCCGTACTACTTCGAGGTCGTCTGCGCGCCCGATTATGAAGGGGCCGCCCTCGACATCCTCAAGAAATGGAAGAACCTGCGGATCCTCCAGATAAAGGAGATCGAGAGGCTCCAGAAGTACAAGACGAAGAGGATCATCGACTTCAAGTCCCTCATGGACGGCGGCCTCATCATCCAGGAATCCCAGCCCTTCAGAGTCAAAGGGAAAGGACGACCTGAAGCCCGCCGAGGCCGACGTACAAGGGCGAGACGTACAGGATCTGAGAGGGCGCCGACGGAGGCGGAGCTGGACGACATGCTCTTCGGCTGGTACGTCGAGTCGGGGGTCAGCTCGAATTCGGCGCTCTTCGTGAAGGACGGGGCGACCGTCGCCATCGGCACGGGCGAGCAGGACAGGGTCGGGCGTGGTGGAGATCGCCGTCTTCAAGGCGTACACGAAGTTCATGGATGCCCAGGTCTTCAAGAAGTTCGGCGTGCCCTATCGCCGTCTTCAGGCTGGAGGCGGAGGCAGGCAAGAGGCGGATGGAGGACCTCAAGGAGATCGAGGAGTACACGAAGGCCCAGAAAGGCGGCCTCCTCGGCTCGGTCGTCGTCTCCGACGGCTTTTTCCCCTTCAGGGACGGCGTGGACGCGGCCATAAAGGAAGGCGTGACCGGCGTGATCCAGCCCGGCGGCTCGGAGAGGGATTTCGAGGTGATCGAGGCGTGCAACGAGGCCGAGGTGACGATGGTATTCACGGGCCAGAGGCTGTTCAAGCACTAACGCATGCTGCCTGTATGAGGGGGAGTCTCTGCGAGCTTTGCTCGCAGAGGGGGCGCTGACCCCATGAACTGCGCAAGGTTGTTTAAGCACTAGGCGCGCCCTCTTTTAATGGGGGGAGTCTCTGCGAGCTTTGCTCGCAGAGGGGGCGTGAACCAATAACTGCGCAGAGGTTGTTTAAGCACTAGGCGCGCCTCTTCCACCGGCCCATGCGATATATGGGCCGGGGCTTGGGCAATTGAGAAAAACGTCACAAATAGGTGACATCATCGGGATACGGGATAAATGCAGGCATTTATCCGCACTGCCTGCCGTTTTCTATTGACAAAAGGTCAGCTCCGAAAAATATAATTGTGAAATCTATAACAATATCAAAACGCCACCGGAGGGAATAAGGATGAGACCGTATTTCGAGAAGATGCAGCCATTCGGCAAACCGGTGAAAGAGAACCCGGCGAACGCCGAGGAGATCAAGAAGGTCGAGGAGGAGATCGACGAACTGCTGGAGGAGAAGAAGAACGCCGGGCTGCCCGCCGAAGTCCTCAACAAGAGGGGCGAGTGGACGGTCCACCAGCGCCTCGACTACATCCTCGACAAAGGCACCTGGGCGCCCCTGCACATGCTGTACGATCCCATGGACGAGGAATCGGGGACTACGGGCGTCGTTGACGGTCTCGGCAGGATAAACGGCCGGTGGTGCGTGATCATCGGCTTCGACAACAAGGTCATGGCGGGGGCGTGGATCGCGGGCCAGGCGGACAACATCCTCCGGGTCACCGACATCGCGAAAAGGCTCCATTGCCCGCTCGTCTGGCTCGTCAACTGCACCGGCGTCAAGCTGACCGAGCAGGAGAAGGTCTACGCCAACAGGCGGGGGAACGGCACCACGTTCTTCAGGCACGCCGAGCTGAACAAGCTGGGCATCCCCGTGCTCGCCGCCATCTACGGGACGAACCCGGCGGGCGGCGGCTACCAGGGCATCAGCCCGACCCTGCTCCTCGCCCACAAGGACTGCAACATCGCCGTCGGCGGCGCGGGCATCGTGAGCGGCATGGCGCCGAAGGGCTACTTCGACGAGGGCATGGCGGAGCAGATCATCGACGCCACGAGGAAGTTCAAGTCGGTGCCCCCCGGCAGGGTCGAGATCCATTACGACAACACGGGCTTCTTCAAGCAGGTCTTCCAGACGGAAGAGGCGATACTCGACGCGGTCAAGGAATGGGTCACCTACCTGCCCGCTTACAACGCCAAGTTCTTCAGGGTGGCGGAGCCTGCCGAGCCGGCTTTCCCGGCCGAGGACCTCTACAACATCGTCGCCTTCAACCAGAAGATGACCTACGACGTCTACCAGTTCCTCTCAAGGCTCGTGGACGGCAGCGAGCACATGGAGTTCCGCCCCGACTACGGGCCGGAGCTTTACACGGGCCTCGTCAAGATCGACGGCTTCCTTATCGGCGTCGTGGCGAACAAGCAGGGCATGATGCCGAGGGGCTATCCGCAGTACGCGCCGTATCCCGGCATCGGCGGCAAGTTCTACCGGGAAGGGCTCATCAAGGTGAACGAGTTCGTCACGCTCTGCGGCAGGGACAGGGTGCCCATGGTCTGGGTGCAGGACACGACCGGCATCGACGTGGGCGACTACGCGGAAAAGGCGGAGCTCCTCGGCCTCGGCCAGTCGCTCATCTACTCCATCGAGCAGGCGAACGACAGCCCGATGATGGCCATCGTGCTCAGGAAGGGGACGGCCGCCGCCCACTACATCATGGCAGGGCCGCAGGCGAACAACAACAACGCCTTCACCCTCGGCACGGCGACTACCGAGATCTACGTCATGCACGGCGAGACGGCGGCGGTGGCGAGCTTCGCCAGAAGGCTCGTGAAGGAGAAGGACGCGGGCAAGCCGCTCGCGCCCGTCATCGAGCAGATGAACAAGACGGTCAAGGAGTACTACGACAAGTCGAGGCCGGCATACTGCGCGAAGATGGGGCTGGTGGACGAGGTGGTCAAGATGACCGACCTGAGGAAGTACTTCGTGGCTTTCGCGAACTGCTGCTACCAGAACCCGACGTCGATCTGCCCGCAGCATCAGATGATGCTGCCGAGCATCATCAAGGGATAGATTAGATAGTGAGTGCAAAAAAGAGGGGACGGACCTGCCGCCCCCTCTTTTTTGCACTCACCCAGGGGGTCCGGGATCCTTTCGCGCCTTTTCCCTGTCTCGCCTGGGCCGCGCCTCCTCGACATACTTCTACTGTATAGTCTCGTCGGGCAGCCCGTCGATCACGGCAACGACCCTCCCCTCCTCACGGCGGGTGGGTACCCCGTCGAAAATCTCTCCGGCCCCCCTCGAACCCCCAAAAACAATAGGTTTTGTCTTATTCCGGTGCGCTGGGCATAAGGGGGGGGACATGGCGGCCGCCAACAATCTTAAAGATATTCCTCACCCCGTCCCTGTCCGCCAAGGGGCGAGGGGCCTAAAGCCTGCAATAACTAGGGGTTTTCAAGGCGGCCGGAGAAATTTTCGATGGATTTTGCGTTGCTTTTGGAGGAAGCGAGCCGGAGCATACGTTTTGTGTATGTGAGGACTCGCGCCCGAGAAAACGGCGCGAAAGGCGCGAAAAGATCCCGGCCGCCAGCGTCAGGGCAAACGCATTTGGACTATACCCTGTCACTGGACGGAACCTTCAAGTATCTTGCCAAGATAGTCCATGTCCCAGCCGGCCCTGAGCCGCTTGGTCTTGATGCTCCTTCTCTTTGAGTTTTCTTGTCTTAAGAGATTGAGCGCCATATGTCTCAGGACGGCGAAGTTCGCCGGAGCGTGATCTTTCCGTATTCGGCATTCGTCTTCACGGAAGGCGATGTCGAGCACCCAATGAAGGCTGTTCTCAATACCCCAATGGCCTCGTACTGCCAGAGCAACATGTTCGGCGTCGCTTTTCAGGCTTGTCACGTAGTAGCTCGTCTCCGTACTTGTTTCGCCGTTTATCAACCGTTCTCTCTGCGCCATGACGATGGATGAGAGGTTTTTCCAGAGAGCCTTGTCGGGCAGCCAGTCGACGTCGGAGACGGTCCAATAACGCCTAGTCTCAATCCTCCCGTGATCCCCGTCGACGGTCTCATGATAATCATAGTCGACGTCTTTGAACCTTGATCTCAGGCAATCTTCGAAGTAGAACTTCACGTCCTCATGGAGCGCTCCCTGGTTCCCTTTCAGGCCAAGGACATAATCTGCGCCTTTGTCGACGATCGTTTTGACGATCTCCTTCTGACATCCCATGGCGTCAATAGTTACGATGCAGCCCTCAAGCTCCAGGACCGAAAGCAGTTCCGGGATGGCGGTGATCTCGTTCGACTTCTCCTTGGTTTTTATCTGACCCAGGACCATCCTGTTCTCAAGCGCCCAGGCGCTCACCATATGAATGGGAGATTTGTCCTTCTTGTAGGATCGGCGCAACGTTTTGCCGTCAATGGCGATAATGCCTTTCGTGGCCGACCGTATGGCCTCCGCCCATCTGAGAAAGGCCCGCTGGAACTCTTTCGGGTCCATGCTTGCAAAGATGCGGGCAAAAGTGTCATGGGCGGGAATGCCGTGAGGGAGTTCCAGGAAAGTCCCGAACCACTCCGCCTTCGCCTGGCCGAACTCCTCAATCTCCTCCCAGGTGTCGGCCCCGCAGATTGCCGCGCATAAAGCAATCGTGATCACATCAATGAGCTTATGTCGCTTATTTGACTCCCGTGGTTCGGTAAGATCAGAAAAGAAGTCCCTGATCGAGTTCCCTTTATCCATGCATGCCTCCACCTGATAACGTTAATAGTTTCAGGTAGATAGCATATATATTACCAAAAGTCTAGAAATTTCTGCTAGTTAGCTAGATTCCAAATGCGTTTGCCCTGCCGCCAGCGTATTAACTATTGACAAGCGGCCCGGCGGGTGCTATCCTATTTTTCTGCGGTTGAAGCGGCTCTTTGTAAGTTTATGAAAGACCTCTTGACATTATGGCGAAAGAGATTATAATAACAACTCGCAGAAGTTTGTTTTACTGTTCTTTGACAACAAAAAATAGTTAGGCCCCTATTTTAACGAATCAGGTGTCAAGTTCTATATTGAGAGTTTGATCCTGGCTCAGAACGAACGCTGGCGGCGTGCCTAACACATGCAAGTCGAGCGCGAAAGTCCCTTCGGGGGCGAGTAGAGCGGCGGACGGGTGAGTAATACATGGATAATCTCCCCTCGAGCTTGGGATAACCCCGCGAAAGTGGGGCTAATACCGGATAAGACCACGTTGCCCAGGCAATGCGGTAAAAGGTGGCTTTATTTTCGGATGAGGCTATCACTTGAGGATGAGTCCATGGCCTATCAGCTTGTTGGTGAGGTAAAGGCTCACCAAGGCTATGACGGGTAGCTGGTCTGAGAGGACGACCAGCCACACTGGGACTGAGACACGGCCCAGACTCCTACGGGAGGCAGCAGTGGGGAATATTGGGCAATGGGCGAAAGCCTGACCCAGCGACGCCGTGTGGGCGATGAAGGCCTTCGGGTTGTAAAGCCCTGTCAGGTGGGAAGAAGGGCCCAGAGACGAATAATCTTTGGGTCTTGACGGTACCACCGGAGGAAGCACCGGCTAACTCCGTGCCAGCAGCCGCGGTAATACGGAGGGTGCAAGCGTTGTTCGGAATTACTGGGCGTAAAGGGCGCGTAGGTGGTTGTGTAAGTCAGATGTGAAATCCCCCGGCTCAACCGGGGAACTGCATTTGATACTGCATGACTCGAGTACAGGAGAGGGAAACGGAATTCCCGGTGTAGAGGTGAAATTCGTAGATATCGGGAGGAACACCGGTGGCGAAGGCGGTTTCCTGGCCTGATACTGACGCTGAGGCGCGAAAGCGTGGGTAGCAAACAGGATTAGATACCCTGGTAGTCCACGCTGTAAACGGTGAGTACTGGGTGTGGGAGGTGTAATGCCTTCTGTGCCGAAGCTAACGCGTTAAGTACTCCGCCTGGGGAGTACGGCCGCAAGGTTGAAACTCAAAGGAATTGACGGGGGCCCGCACAAGCGGTGGAGCATGTGGTTTAATTCGACGCAACGCGAAAAACCTTACCTGGGCTTGACATGTGGAGAACCCGGTGGAAACACTGGGGTGCCCCGTAAGGGGAGCTCCAACACAGGTGCTGCATGGCTGTCGTCAGCTCGTGCCGTGAGGTGTTGGGTTAAGTCCCGCAACGAGCGCAACCCTCATCCTTAGTTGCCATCATTAAGTTGGGCACTCTAGGGAAACTGCCGCAGTTAATGCGGAGGAAGGTGGGGATGACGTCAAGTCCTCATGGCCCTTATGTCCAGGGCTACACACGTGCTACAATGGGCGGTACAAAGGGTTGCAAACCCGTAAGGGGGAGCTAATCCATAAAAGCCGTCCCCAGTTCGGATTGAAGTCTGCAACTCGACTTCATGAAGCTGGAATCGCTAGTAATCGCGGATCAGCATGCCGCGGTGAATACGTTCCCGGGCCTTGTACACACCGCCCGTCACACCACGAAAGCTTGTTGTACCAGAAGTCGCTGGTCCAACCCGCAAGGGAGGAAGGCGCCGAAGGTATGATAGGTGATTGGGGTGAAGTCGTAACAAGGTAGCCGTAGGGGAACCTGCGGCTGGATCACCTCCTTTCTAAGAGAAAACCTGAAATAGGGGCCTACTATTTTTTATAAAGAATTTATCGAGATAACATTCGACTGGGCCTATAGCTCAGGTGGTTAGAGCGCACGCCTGATAAGCGTGAGGTCGATAGTTCAAGTCTATCTAGGCCCACCACTGGCAGCGATGAGTTGACGAGTGGGGGTTATGAGTTTTCGAACTCCGAACTCCGAGCTCCGAACTATAAACTGTGCGTATACGTTGGGGGTGTAGCTCAGTGGGAGAGCGCCTGCCTTGCACGCAGGAGGTCATCGGTTCAACCCCGTTCACCTCCACCAGTTGAGAAGTTGATTCGATTGTTCTTTGACAACTGAATATGAAGTATTGATTTATGGTCAAGCTACTAAGGGCAAATGGTGGATGCCTTGGCGCCAAGAGGCGATGAAGGACGTGGTTAGCTGCGATAAGCCCCGGGGAGCCGCTAAGCAGGCTGTGATCCGAGGATTTCCGAATGGGGCAACCCATCCAGGGTAATGCCTGGATATCCCCCTGATGAATACATAGTCGGGGGGAGGCGAACGAGGGGAAGTGAAACATCTCAGTACCCTCAGGAAGAGAAAGAAATTCGATTCTCAAAGTAGCGGCGAGCGAAATGGGAAGAGCCTAAACCGAGCATGCTTATAGCCCGTGCGCGTTGCATGTCCGGGGTCGTAGGATTCCGTCGGAGGTCTTCACGGAGGCCTCGGGAAGTTACAAAACTGTTCTGTAGACGAATAACATGGAAATGTTAGCCATAGAGGGTGATAGTCCCGTAGTCGAAACAGAAGCGGCCTTCCTGGATAGAATCCTGAGTACCACGGGACACGTGGAACCCTGTGGGAAGCTAGGAGGACCATCTCCTGAGGCTAAATACTACTTGGCGACCGATAGTGAACAAGTACCGTGAGGGAAAGGTGAAAAGCACCCCGGTGAGGGGAGTGAAATAGTACCTGAAACCATTTGCCTACATTCTGTGGTAGCCTGGAAGCAATTCCGGGTGACCGCGTACCTTTTGCATAATGAGTCAGTGAGTTACTCTGTGCAGCGAGGTTAAGCCGTTAGGTGGAGCCGTAGCGAAAGCGAGTCTGAATAGGGCGAATAGTTGCACGGAGTAGACCCGAAGCTGGGTGATCTATCCATGGCCAGGATGAAGTCCCGCTAAACCGGGACGGAGGTCCGAACCCACTCAAGTTGAAAACTGAGGGGATGAGCTGTGGATCGGAGTGAAAGGCTAATCAAACCCAGTGATAGCTGGTTCTCCCCGAAATATATTGAGGTATAGCCTCCCGTGATCGGTTATGGAGGTAGAGCACTGAATGGGCTAGGGGTCCTACAAGGCTACCAAACCCAACCAAACTCCGAATGCCATAACCCAAAGCGGGGGAGTCAGACGGCGAGTGATAAGATCCGTCGTCGAGAGGGAAAGAGCCCAGACCGCCAGCTAAGGTCCCTAAACTGTGCTAAGTGGGAAAGGATGTGGGTAGGCTAAAACAGCCAGGAGGTTGGCTTAGAAGCAGCCATCCTTTAAAGAAAGCGTAATAGCTCACTGGTCTAGCAGACCTGCGCCGAAAATGTAACGGGGCTCAAGCACAGTACCGAAGCTGCGGATTTGCATCTTTGATGCAGATGGTAGGGGAGCATTCTGCCAACCTGCGAAGGTGTCTCGTGAGGGGCGCTGGAGGAAGCAGAAGAGAGTATGCTGACATGAGTAGCGATAAACAAGGTGAAAAACCTTGTCGCCGTAAGCCCAAGGTTTCCTGAGCAAGGGTAATCCTCTCAGGGTTAGTCGGTCCCTAAGGCGAGGCCGAAAGGCGTAGTCGATGGGAAACAGGTTAATATTCCTGTACCACCAGATAGGTGTTTGAGCGAAGGGGGGACGGAGAAGGGTAGGCCATCCGGGTGACGGATGTCCCGGTTCAAGCGTGTAGGGGGATCCCATAGGCAAATCCGTGGGGTCATAACCCCGAGACGTGATGAGGATCTCGCGTATGCGGGAATAAACTGGCCGATCCCATGCTTCCTAGAAAAGCCTCGTAGTGAATCTGTCTGGTGACCGTACCGCAAACCGACTCAGGTGGGCGAGGAGAGAATCCTAAGGCGCTTGAGAGAACCCTGGTTAAGGAACTCGGCAAAATCACACCGTAACTTCGGGAGAAGGTGTGCTCCGGCCGGTGTAGGGACTTGCTCCCGAAGCTGGCTGGAGTCGCAGTGAAGAGGGGGTGACGACTGTTTACTAAAAACACAGGACTCTGCTAACTCGCAAGAGGAGGTATAGGGTCTGACGCCTGCCCGGTGCTGGAAGGTTAAGGGGAGATGTTAGCCGCAAGGCGAAGCGTTGAACCGAAGCCCCAGTAAACGGCGGCCGTAACTATAACGGTCCTAAGGTAGCGAAATTCCTTGTCGGGTAAGTTCCGACCTGCATGAATGGCGTAACGATTGCCCCACTGTCTCGACCAGGGACTCAGCGAAATTGTATTGGCGGTGAAGATACCGTCAACCCGCGGCAAGACGGAAAGACCCCATGAACCTTTACTATAACTTGACAGTGAACTTCGGGGTAGCATGTGTAGGATAGGTGGGAGGCTGTGAAGCCCTGGCGCTAGCTGGGGCAGAGCCAACGTTGAAATACCACCCTTGTTGCTTTGAGGTTCTAACTCAGGCCCCTTATCGGGGTCGAGGACACTGTCTGGCGGGTAGTTTGACTGGGGCGGTCGCCTCCAAAAATGTAACGGAGGCGCACGAAGGTTGGCTCAGGCTGATTGGAAACCAGCCGCTGAGTGTAAAGGCATAAGCCAGCTTAACTGTGAGACAAACAAGTCGAGCAGAGACGAAAGTCGGTCTTAGTGATCCGGTGGTTCCATATGGAAGGGCCATCGCTCAACGGATAAAAGGTACTCTGGGGATAACAGGCTTATCTCCCCCAAGAGTTCACATCGACGGGGAGGTTTGGCACCTCGATGTCGGCTCATCGCATCCTGGGGCTGAAGTAGGTCCCAAGGGTTTGGCTGTTCGCCAATTAAAGCGGTACGTGAGCTGGGTTTAGAACGTCGTGAGACAGTTCGGTCCCTATCTGCCGTGGGCGCAGGATAATTGAGAGGGGCTGTCCCTAGTACGAGAGGACCGGGATGGACGGACCTCTGGTGTACCGGTTGTCACGCCAGTGGCAGTGCCGGGTAGCTATGTCCGGAAGGGATAACCACTGAAGGCATCTAAGTGGGAAGCCCGCCTCAAGATTAATTATCCCGTCCGGTAGCAATACCGGGCTAAGATCCCAGGTAGACTACCTGGTTGATAGGTTAGTGGTGTAAGTGCAGCGATGCATTGAGCCTACTAATACTAATCGATCGAGCGGCTTGACCATATTTCAATACTTCATATCAGTTGCCATTAATTGTTGCGGCCGCGTGCGCAAAGAAGTTGCGCGCCCGCGGGCGCGGTAGGTTTCCCGGTGGCCATGGCGGAGGGGTCACACCCGTTCCCATCCCGAACACGGTAGTTAAGCCCTCCTGCGCCGATGATACTGCAGGGGTGACTCTGTGGGAAAGTAGGTCGTTGCCGGGAGTAATTAATCAAAAAGGCCAGCAGAAATGCTGGCCTTTTTGATTATGGGGATGGGCGGCCGGGATCTTTCCGCGCCTTTCGCGTCGTTTTCTCGGCGCAGCGTGCTCACGTACAACTGAAGTACGCTCCGCCGCGCGCCTTCGAAAAGCAACGCGAAATCCATCGAAAATCTCTCCGGCCGCCAAGACCGGCGAGTCCCAGGCCCCCTTATCCGGGCCTGCCCCTCGCCGGCAATTGCGAAGAGACGTATTGTGGGGTGGTCAGCCAGTCACAGAGGTCCGTATTGACTGACTGCCTGCAAAATACTATCGAAATGTCGGGACCGATACGCTACAATAGTAATAAGCAAGCACAGGAGAGTAATTATGCGAACTGAAAAGTACATTTACTGGCAGGATGGGTCGATGTGGCTGGGGTATCTGGAAGAATATCCCGATTACTGGACCCAGGGAGAAACGCAAGAGGAGTTACGCGTAAATCTTATAGACATCTATAAGACGCTGGCAAGTGGAGCGATCCCAAACGTTCGCCGAAGGGCGGACCTTGAAGTGGCATGAAGCGCCAAGAGTTGATAAGACGGCTTCAAGAGATGGGATGCGTCCTGCTTCGCCACGGTGGCAATCATGATTGGTACCATAACGCAAGAACGAAAGCATCTCAGCCGGTCCCACGACATACCGAGATCAACGACAATCTCGCAAAACACATACTGAAAATGCTCAGCGACTGATGAGTGAGCGCTCTGTCGGTCGATACCTCTCGGATCGAATCTTGTAACGTCGGGAATGTCCGGTTGAAAAGGGGGCTACTTGGCGGCCGCGATCTTTTCGCGCCTTTCGCGTCGTTTTCTCGGCGCGCCTCCTCAACATACTGTCAAAGTATAGTTTCGTCGAGCGCCTTCGAAAAGCAACGCGAAATCCATCGAAAACCTCCCGGCCGCCGACCACGGCGACTTTCAGACCCCCCTATCCAGGCCTGCCCCTCGCCGGCAGTTGCGAACGGCAAGTGGTGGGGTCATATGAGGCTGTCAAGCTATTGCAATCAGGCGCAATCTGCTATAATTGATGATCGTTGAGGGATAAGCAGGATTGAGGGTGGCTCGTTGGTAGTAATCGAAAGAGGCGAGAATAACTATTCCAGGCCCCCTTGTCCGCGCCTGCCCCTTGCCGACTTCCGCCCGATCCATTAAGAGTCGCCTCGGCCGGCAAATTACCCATTACCGGCGTAGAGCTGTAGTTTCATGGGTCTTTTGGGTTGATGAACAGAGCTATTTGAAAACGATGCCAATCAAGTCCTCGATGAAGCTGCTGACCTTCTTTGGACCAACTTTGTACTTTCCCGGATGTCCGCATTTATTTCTCAGATTCAGACAATCTTCCAATACCGCTCTCTGGTTCTTGTCGTAAAGCCCTAGTTCCTGTGCAGATAACAACAGTACCGATTCCTTGATTATAATAAGATCATCTAAGCTTACGGATTGGCTTCGCCTTCGGGTCGAACTTGATAATTGCTGCATTGACGTTAGAAATTCCGCAAGAAAACACGTCATCCCGTGTCTTCTTGATCGCACCGGACCACAAGAACACAACCGTGGCCCGCAAAGCATTGATCTGAAGACATTTGACAGCTTCGTTGAGGTAGTCCGCCGCATCGGGGTCGTTCAAGGCAGATATTAACGTTTCAAGGGAAGTTACGTCATTCTCGATTTCAACGTCCTTGGCAGGAAGATTCAGAAGCTGCCTAACATATTCCTGCCCAGTCAGAGTAAGCGACCAAAGGAACTTATTGCCTTCCTTGCCCGGCGTATAAACGTAGGGTGCTGATTTTGATAATGTGTCAGCCAGATTCAGTTTGTTTGCCCGAGGTATTCTGGCTCTTTTGAGCAAAGCTCTCAATCCTTCAACAGTTACCGAGTCTGCCCCTTCATATCTCTTACGAAAGTACATGGCCGCTAGAATAATGTTTCGAATTCCTGCGTCGTTGAGAGGGTAAAGAAACTCCAGGAGCGTCATTTATTATTCTTTCGGAAGAGGCTTGTTGCCTTTCTTCACCTTGTACGCTTCCTTCAAAAACATTTCCCCGCTGACTGTAAGTTGCCATCCTTTGCCTTGCTGGCTGAATAGGCTCTTCCCATTTTTCTTCGCTTTTCTCATGGTATTATCTGGCCTGGCGGGAATTACAAGGCCACAGGAGTCTCCAAGTTCTTTTATCTCCTTGG
The DNA here is from genome assembly GCA_963835595.1 of uncultured delta proteobacterium. GTDB lineage: Bacteria > Desulfobacterota > Syntrophorhabdia > Syntrophorhabdales > WCHB1-27 > CAWEPK01. The sequence goes on from CAWIGL010000002.1 coordinate 2,400,827, forward strand.
CCGTAATCGGGTATACGCCGTAAATTCCGTACAACCATGCGACCAGTAGCATGACGTTATCTGCTGGTTTATGGCTATCAAAACTTAAGATGAATTCCCCCAAGCCACTTGTGTCAGGCGCAGGTGGGGTAGGGGTTCCAGGCGAACGGGTGTCAGCGCCGGTCGGTGTTGGGGGATATGGCCTGTGTGAAAAGTAGTATGGAGTTAGAATTTCAAAGGCTGACGCTCGTATTGAAGGATCAAGCTGGGATATCAATTGGTTCATTTCCAACAGTTTAGATCTAACCTCTTCTATATCTTTTTTTTCCATTTTCGCCTCCCTCGAAGATATTCCTGACAAAAAGGGACACCCTAAACAGTCAAATAACTCTTCAGCTGGGCCTTTTTGCCCCCCTCTTTGTTATTCTTGGCCAGATTTCTTTGGCAAATCGTGTACAACCAAATTTTCTCCAAGATTTGAAAGTCGAAACTTCCCCCTTTTGCCGCCCTCTACCAGATATCCTTTTGCGTTCCTGGCGTCTCTCAAGGCTTGCCCTATAACTTTGGGCTTAGGCGATCGTGCCTCATAGTAGGCTTCTGCTATTTCTTTTTCTGAAAACTCATATATACCCCTATATCTTTCCAGATAGAAACCAAAAACGGCTACAGTCTCGAGAGCCGTAACTGGTTTCTTTTCCTGAAAGAATTCTCTTATAGTGGGCTGACGCTCGTCTGAATTTCCTCCCGCCTTCTCGCCCCCAATTTCATTTACAGGCCGCCGCGTACTCTCAATCCTTGGCGAACTTTGTAATGACTTTAGAACGTGTAGATAATCTTCCTTGAAAAGCTCTGCCAACTCGTAATCTATTATTCGGGCTTTCAAGATTGGGTCCAGATTCTTGACCGCCTCGTCCAGCTCACGAATTTTCTCCCACTCTTCCGGCTTTGTCTTCATCTCGTCTCCCATTAACCCCTTACCTACGCGATGCCCACCTCTTAGGACTTATCCGTAAATAGCAACAACCTTCCTCCAGCAAATAATCGCAGCCGCGAGATGAACAAGAGCTTCGTAGCTTTCGGACATCTTCTCATATCTGACCAGAAGCTTACGAAACCTGTTGAACCAGGAGTGCGCCGCTTCCACAACCCAACGCCGGTTCTTGGGAGGACGCCCGCGTTTACGCTTCTTTCGTGAGACCCTCGGAGCGTAGCCCCTGATGCGGATCTGCTCGCGAGCCTGTTCGCCATCGTATCCCTTATCTGCGTATAAGAATCGTTGTCTCTTCGGAAGGGGAATAACGACGGCATCGAGCACTGCGGTAAGCTGGCTTGCGTCATGTCGATTGGCCCCTGTTACGATCAGCGACAGCGGGACGCCACGTCCGTCCACCAGGAGGTGTCTCTTGCTTCCTTTTTTTCCCCTGTCTGTCGGGTTCGGACCGGCTGCCTCTTGCGCCAGAGGCGCTTTGATGATGGCCCCATCCATGCTCTGCCACTTCCAGGCGATCCCCTCCATATCATCGTACTCGGCGAGACCGGCGCGCCAGAGGGCAAGGAAGAAACCTCCCTTCAGCCATTGCCGGAAGTACTTGTGTATGGAGCTTGCGCTTCCGAACCGTTCTCTGGGCAGTGACTTCCACTGGCATCCGGTTCTCAGCACAAAGACGATGCCTTCGAATACGCGCCGCTGGGACATAGCTTTACGGCCGCCGCCGGGCTTCCTTTTGAATGCCTTACCAGATTCTCGCTCCCGTTTCGGAATAAAAGGTGCGACACGTTTCCAGAACTCGTCGGACACTTCCCATGAGCGGATCTTTGCCATACCCACCTCCTCGCTAAAGTGTAGTATGGCTATGAATTTAAATCAAGTTAATTACGGATAAGCTCTTAATACTTAAATAAAAGCACAATGGAATAGTTATGTCAAGAAGTTTCTTTTGTTAATAAGATGTTAGTGATAGTATCACTGCACGCAACATATTTGAATTATAATATGTTAGCGCTAAGTCAGATGGCATCAGCGTATAATACTTGAGACATTATATATTACCTTGTTCTGACGCCTACTATTAACCGCCAAATATAAATGCAATACCGACGCCTAACACACATACAAAGTTGTAACGAATGTTGCACAAGGTATATCTACATGCTGCAAGGATAATATTTAATAGACGAGGAAAGTATTCTGGCGTAAGGGAATCTATTTGGTTAAATACCTTGCAGAAATAGAGACTAACTTGAATAACGGTGTCACTTTGCTTAGTCAGTCAGCCATTGGCTTTTCTGCCGTATCTCTCTTGCGTGCCCTAATCCATTTTGCAACCAAGAAGTTATGGGAGAAGTGGCCGAAAAACTTGGGAAGGTAGTACAAGATACGGACGATGTAGGGTCGAGTAAATAAGCCCCTGATTTAATGGGCCGGGAGGTTTTCGATGGATTTTCCGTTGTTTTTCGACGGCGCCCGCCGAAATCGTACATTTGGAGTACATTGAGGCGGCGCGCCTAGAAAACGGCGGAAAAGGCGCGTAACGCACTACCCTGCGGTTAGCTTTCATATAAACCGCAGGGCAAAGATCACGGCCCCCCTTCCCGCCCCCTGTCACATAGCGGGCGGGGCTGTCGCCAGCGCCGCCCGCTTTATAGTCATCCGTTGCCAGACCACCACCAGGGCGATCAGCGCCAGCCCGATCGTGTCGAACAGCACCGACGAATAGACCAGCAGCAATCCCCCCACTATCATCACCGCGCGCTCCCAGAGCGTGCTCCGGCGGAAAAGCCAGCCGCTCGCCCCGCCGGCGATGCCGACTATCCCGATCATGGCCGTTATGAAGCTCCAGATCATGTTGGCGACGCCCCCTTCGAGCAGCAGCCCTATGCCCTCCGGCGCAAGGATGAACATGAAGGGCACGATGAACGCCGGGATCGTATATTTCCAGGCCATCATCATCGTCTTGAACGGGCTGCCCCCGGTGAGCGCTGCGGCTGCGAAGGGTGAGAGGGCCGTCGGCGGCGACACCTCGGAGAGGACCGCGTAGTAGAAGATGAACATGTGGGCGGCAAAATCGGGCACGCCGAGCCGGACGAGGGCAGGGGCGGCGATGACCGCACCGATGATATAGGTCGCAGTCACCGGGACGGCGAGGCCGACTATCCACATGAGGACGCCCGTGAAGACGGCGGTAAGGAACAGGTTGCCGTGGGCGTATCCGATGATGATGGTTGAGAACTTGAGGCCGAGGCCGGTGAGCGTGACTACCCCGACGATCAGCCCGGCGCTCGCGCAGGTGGTGGCAACGGAGAGGACGCCTAGCGAGCCGCCGCTCAGGGCGGCGATCGTTCTCTTATAATTGAAGGCCGTGTCGCGCCGCAGGAAGCTGGCGAAATAGGCGAGGACGGTCGCCCAGAAGACGGCCCATATGGGCGAGAAGCCGATTATCATGAGGACGACGATGGCAATCAGCGACGAGAAATGATACCAGTACATACGGGTGAGCGCCCAGGCAGATTGCCCGCCGCTCGCTTCGATCCGCTTTGCCCCGAAGCGCTTCGCGTCGAACTCCACCATGAGGAAGATCGACCAGTAGTAAAGGATCGTCGGCACCATCGCCATCTTGATGACCTGAAGGTACGAGACCTTCAATATTTCGGCGATGAGGAAGGCCGCCGCGCCGAGGACAGGCGGCGAGATGATCGCGCCGATGCCCCCCGCAGAAAGCAGCCCGCCGGCCGACTCCTTATCGTAGCCTGCCTCCTTCAGCATGGGGTAGGCGACCGAGCCGAGCGTCACGGTCGTTGCAACGCCGCTGCCCGACGGCCCGCCCAGAAGGAATGAGGCCATCGTGACGGTCCTGCCCGCCGACGTCGGTTTGCCGCCCATCAGCCTGAAGGAGAAATCGATGAAGAACTTGCCCGCCTTCGAGTGCTCGAGGACTGCGCCGTAAATCGTGAAAAGGATGATGAACGTCGATGAGACGTCGATCGGCACGCCGAAGATGCCCTCAAGCGTCATGTACATGTGGCCGACGATGCGCTTTATGGTGTAGCCCCGGTGCGTCCAGGGCGGCGGCAGCACGGGGCCGATGTAGGCGTAAATAAGGAAGGCGGTGACGACTGCCGGCATGATCCAGCCTGTTCCCCGGCGCGTCGCCTCCAATATGAGTATGATCAGGACGATGCCGAAGAAGAGGTCCCAGGGGTTCGGCGTGACCGCCCTGTAGATGAACGACTCGAAGTCGGCCAGCATATAGACGACGCTCGAGACGCCGAGCAACGCCAGGCAGATGTCGTACCAGGCAATCGAGCCGAGCCGCTTCTTCGTGGGCGGGAAGACGAGGTAGCTCAAGAAGAGCACCATCGCCACGTGTACGCCGCGCAGCACCTGCGTCGTAATGGTCCCCACGGCCGCATACAGGTGATAGAGGCTCATGATGACGGCGAAATAGGTTACGGCCTGCTGCTTCCAGCCGGAAAGGCGCCGGGTGACCCCCTCTTCCTCTTCTATGAACTTCTGGGCCTCCTTGAGGCGCTCCTCCGAGATCTCTCCGGTCTTATCGCTCCACTCTTCCACTCTGATCCTCCGATATCAAGCCTGCCGACAGCCTTACCGCGCCTGCCTTCTGTCCTTGCCTCGGCGGGCCTACATCTTCACGCCCTTTTCCTTGAAGAACCTGATCGCCCCAGGGTGATAGGGGACGACGGTCTTGATGACTGCGTTCTGCAGGGTCAGCTCCCTCGCCTCGGAATGGACGGCGACGAGGTCGGCCTTGTGGTCGAACATCGCCTTGACCACCTTGTAGATGAAATCGCTGTCCGCCTTCGCGCTGCATACTAGGATATTCGGTATGCCGACGACGGGGGTGTCCACCGTTGTCTTCGGGTAAGCCTTCTTCGGTATCACCTCCTTAACGTAGATCTGCCCGTATTTCTGGAAGATCTTCGGCAGGGCGTCGCCCGTATTGACGAGCTTCATCGAGATGCCCGGCGTAGCCGCGAGGTCGAGGACGGCTGCGGTGGGAATGCCGCCTACCCAGAAGAATGCGTCGATCTTGCCGTCCTTGAGGGCGTTTGCCGACTCGACGACGCTCAGGCGGTCGCGCTTCACGTCCTTGTCGGGGTTGAGACCGAAGGCTTCGAGCACGCGGAAGGCGACGACCTCAGTGCCGCTGCCCGGCGCGCCGGTCGATACCTTCTTGCCTCTAAGGTCGGCCACAGACTTGATGTTGCTGCTTGCCAGCGTCACGCAGTGGAAATAGCTCACGTAGAGGTGGGCCACTATGCGGATCGGGAACTTCGTGCCTTTGAAGAAGCCCTGGCCCTGGATGGCGTCCCAGGCGAGGTCCGGGTAGGCGTAGCCGAAATCGGCCTCCCCCGCGCCGACGAGCTTCAGGTTGTCCACGGCTGCGGCCGTCACCTCTGCGGTGGCCTCCGCGCCCGGTATGTATTTCGATATGACGCTTGCGATTGCGCCTCCGTAAGGATAGTAGACGCCCCCGGTCCCTCCGGTGGCTATCGACACCCTGATCGTTTTCTGGGCATACGCGCCGAATGCGAGAAAGACCAGGCCCAGTGCCACCGCGACCACAAGAAAACGCTTCATGACGGACCTCCTTCCGGGTCTTTGCGCCGACCGGCCGGTTTTTCCCTCTATCGGGTTTCCGGTGATGGCGTTTTTGAGAGAATACAACTGGTTTCCGCTTTGTGTCAAGAATGAAATGGGGCGGAGTTTCCCTCGCGGTCTTTATCCCGGCAGGGCTTCGCCGTTCTTTCGGTGCTTGCTGGATACGTCCGCCTTTCACACTCTGGGTGGTCTGGTTCCTGATGTTATGTTCGGCTTATTATGTGGTCGAAGGATAAGAAGCCAGGGAAGCTCCTGCAAAGGAGGTAGCGGGATGGAACGGATTATTTCCGTATCTCCTCAAACAGCCGGTCGATCTCGTCCTGGGAGAGCAAATCACCCTTCACCGCCGCGCCCGGCTCCCGGGCGCCGGACCCCGCGCCGCCTCGGAGAGGCCTTTCGGGGTCGCCGTCCGGACCCTCCGGCACGACGGCCAGCAACGCGTCCAGATCGTCCTGTGAAAGTACGTCCGCCATAGTCCCCTGTTGTCGCGCCCACGGACGGGAGGCCGCGCCGTTCCCGCTACACGCAATAAGATGATCGGCTGTCCCGTAGATGTACTTAACACGCCTGAAATCGCGGCTCACCCGGCCGCTGCGATGAGCGCCGCCCCAAGCGCTGCGGTGACCTGCGGTTTTTCGGGAGTCAGCACCTCCGCCCCTAGCTCGGCCGCGATGGCCCGCACAAGCCCTGCGTCGTTCGCGCCGCCGCCCGTCACGACCACATCGCGGACGAGGCCGACGCGGGTTACGAGGTTGGCGATCTTGGAGGCCATTGCCCTGTGGACGCCCGCAAGTATATCGGCCGGGGTCGCTCCTTCGGCGATGCGCGACACCGCCTCAGATTCGGCGAAGACTGCGCAGCCCGTGGTGAACTCTACCGCGTTCTTCGCGCCCATCGAGAGCGGGCCGATCTCCTCCACGTTGATGTGGAGGATGCGGGCGATCACCTGGAGGAACCTGCCGCTGCCCCCCGCGCATTTCTCGTTGAGCACGAAATTGGTGATGTTCCCCCTGGCGTCAACGCTGATCGCCTTGCTGAACTGCGCCCCTATATCGACGACGGTCCTCGCCGACGAAAAAAGGTAATGGACGCCCGCAGCGTGGCAGGAGATGTCGGTGACCGACCTGCCGGCGAAGGCGACCGCCCCTGCGCCGCAGCCGGTGGCCGTTGCGGACGCGATGTCGCCGGCAGCAATGCCGGCCTCTGCCAGGGCCGCGTCCCGCACTGCGTCGGCCGCCTGCCTGTAGCTCCCGCCGGACGCCATGACAGCGCTCGCCCGTATGGTCCCGTCCGCAAGGACGACCGCCTTGGAGAAGCCCGATCCTATATCTATGCCGAGGGTATACCGCATCATGCCCGCCTTTTTCGCGCCTTCCGCCGCCGCCTCTTACGAGAAGAACGTCGCCTCCGTAAGTCCGGTCCCGCTTCTTTTGGGCGCCTCCCCCTTCCTGACTGCGCCCTCATATATTGCCTTGCCGACGAGCGCCGCGCCGAGCGCCCCGGTAAGAAGCGGCTCCGGCGGCACCAGGAGGCGGCAGCCGAACCTCGCCTCCAGGGCCTTGACCAGCCCTATGTTCTTTGCCCCGCCGCCCGTCACTGCCACGTCCTGCTCTATACGGAGCTTTGCGACGAGGGCGTATATGCGCACGGCGATGGCGTCGTGGATGCCCGCCACAAGGTTCGGGATGCTCTCCCCTGCTGCCAGCCTGCTCGTCACCTCGTGCTCTGCGAAGACCGTGCAGGTATTGCTGATCTCTGCCGGCCTGTCTGCCGCAAGGGAGAGCTCGCCCAATTTTTCGAGAGGGACGCCGAGGGCCTCTGCGATCACGTCGAGAAAGCGGCCCGTGCCTGCCGCGCACTTGTCGTTCATGACGAAGCCCGCCACTTTGCCGTCCTTTACCTTGATGCCCTTGGTGTCCTGCCCGCCCACGTCCACGACGGTCCTCGCCGAAGGCAGGAGGCTGTATAAGCCCCTGGCGTGGCAGGTGATCTCCGTGACCTGCCTGTCTGCGAAGGGGACGTTTATCCTGCCGTAGCCGGTGGCGACGACGAAGGCGAGGTCTCCGAAGGCGATGCCCGCCCTTTGCAGCGCCTCCTCCATGACGCGGCCGGCGAGCCTGCGATGCTCAGGCCCCGTCGGGCCGATCACGGAAGAGCGCATGATCTCGCCTTCCAGGATGACCGCCTTGGTCATGGTAGAGCCTATATCCAATCCTGCAAAGTAATCCGCCATGTTCGTGGCCTGTTCCCCTTGAGACGTCTTGCGCCTTCGTGGCGCGTACCTCTATAGGCCGTGGAGCGGGAAGACGTTCTCTTTTATATATTTGACGACGCGGGCCGCGTATGCCGCGCAAAGCTCCTTTTCCGGCCCTTCCAGCACGAAGGGCGGGTCTTCGAGCTGCCCCGCCGTCGCCTCCGGGCCGTACATCATGCCGCCGACGACGCCTGTGAACTTGTCCTCCGGCTTCGTGCCTGAGAGGACGGACCAGGCGACCGCCCATAGCGCGGCCGTCCTGTAGATATTGTATCCCCCTCCGCCCAGCGCCAGCACCTTCGGCGACAGGTCCTTGATCGCTGCGACCACCCGCCTGTAACCGTTGCTCGTGACGTTGAGGTGCGCGAGCGGGTCTTCCCGGTGGAGGTCGCCCCCTATCTGGGCGAAGACGATGTCCGGTCCGAACGCCTGAAGCAACGGCGGCACGACCGCCTCGAATGCGGAAATATAGACCTCGTCGTCCGTCCCGGACCTTAAAGGGACGTTAACGTTGTACCCCTTGCCCGCTCCTATGCCGATCTCCGTCTCGAAGCCCGTGCCGGGAAAGAGCGTCCCCCCGACTCGTGGAGGGAGATCGTGAGCACACGGTCCGTCTCGTAAAAGGCGTCCTGGACCCCGTCGCCGTGGTGGACGTCGATGTCAACGGAGGCGACCCGCAGCCCCATCCGCGTCATCGCCGTCATCGCTATCGCCATATCGTTCACGTAGCAGAAGCCGGAGGCGTGGTCCGGCCTGGCGTGATGGAAGCCTGCAAGGGGGTCGAAGACGACCTGCGCTTCGCCTGCGGCCAGCGCCATGGCCCCCCGGTACGTGCCTCCCGCCACCGACAATAGCGTATGGAACATGCCCTTAAAGACCGGGTTCTCGTCTGTGCCCAGTCCGGCAGCGAGCATCGTATGATCGAACTCGCCCTTGTCCGCCTTCTTCAGAAGGTCGATATAATGTTTCACGTGAAATAGGTATAGAAGCTCCTCGTCGAGGGGCACAGGCTTCTCCACTGTGACGCCGTCCGGCTGGAGGTCGTAATACCTGTGCAGCAGCTCGCGGAAGAGGGTGGCCCTTACATGCCTGAACGGGCAGGACTCGGAGTATTCGGTTCCCGCAAGCTCGTCACCGTAAATGAGCAATACCTTTTTCGGCGCTTCCCGTCCTAGTCGAAGACATCCCCTAATCTACTATGAACGGGCCGCGATTTCAACGGCCGGCCGGGCGCGGAACCCGCTATTTGACGCCATCGAGCACGATAATCGCATCGACGGCGACGGGGGCGGCGCCGGAGATTATCAGGGGGTTTATGTCTAGCTCGGCGATATCCGGCTGCTCGCAGCCGATTTTCCCCAGCCTCACGATGACATCGGCGATGCGGTCGAGGTCGCAGGCGGGCATGCCGCGAAAAGGCCCGAGGATTGCGCGGCCTTTAAGCTCGCCTATCATGTCGAGCGCCTCGGCTGCATCCACCGCGGCCGGCCGGAAGCTCCTGTCGGCCATGACGTCGCTGAAGACGCCGCCCATGCCGACCATGACGCAGGGACCGAATAGGGGGTCCCTGATAAGGCCGGCGATAAGCTCGCGCGCCCCGCCCACCATCTCCTGGACGAGCACGTCCTTTTCCACACCCTTGCGTCCGGCCGCGATCTGCCGGAAGGCAGACACGGCCTCCTTCATATTGCGTACGTTGAGACGGACAAGCCCCAGGTCCGTCTTGTGGGACGCGTCAGGCCATGCCGCTTTGATCGCGACGGGAAAGCCGATCTCGGCGCACGCCTGGCGCAAGGGCCGCTCGCCTGAAACCTCTACCTCCCTCGCCACAGGGATGCCGTATGCCCGCAGGACTTGCGCCGACTCGTGGCCTGAAAGCCGGTGCCTTCCCTCCCTGGCTGCCTTTTCTATGATGGCCCTTGTGTCTTTAGCGGCGCCTTTGCTGCGCCGCCGCCCTGCGCTTTTGAGCTTTTCGTCAGTGCGGTCGCGTGCGCGCTTGAGGAACTGCGCGTATTCCCACGTTCTGCAAAGCGCTTTTGCCGCACGCAAGGCGTCGGGATAGGCGGGGATGCCCGCATCGAGAAGCAGTCGGCAGTCGCGGGCGACGGCGTCCGAAGTACCCGCCATGACGGCTACGGCAACGGGTTTTTTCGCATCCAGCCCATGCGCAGCCTCAAGCATCAGGTCCCGGAGGCGTGCGCCTTCTGTCGCGGAGATCACAAGCAGCATATCGACGTTCTTTTCTTCGAGGAGCATCCTGATTGCGTCCCTGTAGACGTGCGGCCCAACGACGGAGGCCAGCGAAAGGTCGATGGGGTTCGCAACGCTGCCGCCGACGAGCGGCATCGAGGCGAGCAGCTTCCCGGCAGTGCCTTTCGAGAATTGGGGGACGGACATACCCATCTCAAGGCAGGCGTCCGTCGTAGTCACTGCGATGCCCCCAGGTCCGCTTATGATGCCTACGCGGTCGCCTTTCGGCAGGGGCTGGAAGTGGAAGGCGTAGAGGCAGTCGAGCACATCCTCGAAGCTCCGGGCAGCGATGATGCCCGCGTGGCGCACCACTCCCTCCCATACGGCCCTTGCGCCCGCGCGCCGCCCTCCGTCAGGCCGCCCCGCAGGAGTATGATCGGTTTTTTCAGCGATATCTCCCTCACGGCGTCGTAGAAGGCCCTTCCGTCCTTGATGCCTTCAAGGTAGGCGACGATCGTGCGGGTGTCGGGGTCTTCGCCCAGATACCGTAAGAAGTCGGTAGCGTTGAGGTCGCACTCGTTGCCGCAGCTCACCGCCTTGCTGAACGCGATGCCGTTGGCCGTGGCGACGATTGTAAGGTAATCGGCGAAAAAGCCGCTCTGCGAGACGAGGCCGACGGTGCCTGGCGCCATGCCCGGCTTCAGAAGGAAAGGCAGCTTCGACGCGGGGCAGTAAACGCCGATGCAGTTCGGCCCTATGACGCGGATGCCGCCTGTCCGCGCGACGGCCGCCATCTCCTCCTGGAGCGCCCTGCCTTTATCGCCGCCTTCCGCGAAGCCGGCCGTGTTGACGACTATCGTCTTCACGCCTTTCTCGACGCACTCCCTGACTGCCTGGAGGGCTGCCGCCGTAGGGGTGGCGACGATTGCCATATCGACGGGGTGGGGTATCTGGAGGACCGAAGGATATGCCGGGAAGCCGAGTATTTCCTGCTCGCCGGGGTTTACGGGGTAAAGCTCGCGAAAGCCCGCGTCGATAAAAGAATCCATGAAGAGGCGGCCGACCTTCCCCGGCTTAGCGGACGCGCCTATGAGGGCAACGGACCTGGGGTGGAAGATGGGGTCGAGCTCGTCAAAAATCGTCTTCATTGGTGTTGAAATCGGTGGCGGGCGCAAAAAACCGTATGCCCGTAAGCCGCCCGGTCGGCTTTCGCGCCTTCAGCGCGGTCCGCCCTTACTGGCCCGCGATCTTCGCCCAGGAGTCGCGCAGCGGCACGATCCGGTTGAAGACGGGCTTGCCGGGGGACGAGTCCTTCGCGTCGATGCAGAAATAGCCGGTCCTCTCGAACTGATACCTGCTCCCCGGCGCTGCCGAGGCAAGCCCCGGCTCGACGCGGCACCCGTTAAGGACTTCGAGCGAGCCGGGGTTGAGGTAGTCGAGGGCGTCGCCATCTACGCCCATAGGCTCGGCCACCGTGAAAAGCCTGTCGTACAGCCGGACCTCTGCGGGCACGGAAGCGTCCGCTGCGACCCAGTGGATGACACCCTCCACCTTGCGGCCGTCGGCAGGCGGGCCGCTTAGCGTCTCCGGGTCGTAGGTGCAGTGGACCTCCTTTATCTCGCCGGTCGCCTCGTCCTTGACAACGCCCGTATATTTCACGACGTATGCGCTCCGCAATCTCACCTCGCGGCCCGGCGAAAGCCTCTTGTATTTCTTCGGCGGGTTCTCGTCGAAGTCCTCCCTTTCGATGTAGAGGACCTTCGAGAAGGGGACCTTGCGGCTGCCCATCTCCGGCTTCTGCGGGTGGTTGGCGCACTCGATCTCTTCCGTCTGCCCCTCCGGGTAGTTGTCGATGACGAGCATCAGGGGATGCAGAACGCCCAAAGCCCTGGGCGCCCGCTCGTTCAGGTCGTCCCGCACGCAGTGCTCAAGCAGGCCGATATCGACGAGGTTCTCGTTCTTGGCGACGCCGATCTTAGCGCAGAAGGCCCTGATCGCCTCCGGCGTGTAGCCGCGCCTCCTCATGCCGGCCACGGTCGGCATGCGCGGGTCGTCCCAGCCTGCCACATGCTTCTTTTCGACAAGCTCGATCAGCCTGCGCTTGCTCAGGATAGTGTAGCTGACGTTGAGGCGGGCGAACTCGATCTGCTGGGGCCGCTCGCCCTGCACGAGCTGGTCGAGGACCCAGTCGTAGAGCGGCCTGTTGTTCTCGAACTCCAGGGTGCAAATGGAGTGGGTGATGCCCTCGGCGTAGTCGGAGAGGCAATGGGCGAAATCGTACATGGGGTAGATGATCCACTGCGAGCCGGTGCGGTAGTGGGCGACGCGCTTGATGCGGAAAATAATCGGGTCCCGCATGACGACGTTGGGCGAGGCCATGTCGATCTTCGCCCGGAGCACGCGGCTGCCGTCCTCGAACTCGCCGGCGCGCATCCGGCCGAAGAGGTCGAGGTTCTCCTCCACGGAGCGCGTCCTGTAGGGGCTGTCCTTGCCCGGCTCGGTGAGCGTCCCCCTGTACTCGCGGATCTCGTCGGGACTTAAGTCGCAGACGTACGCCTTGCCCGCCTTGATGAGCGCGACCGCCCAGTCGTAAAGCCGCCCATAGTAATCGGAGGCGTAGAAGAGCCTGTCGTCCCAGTCGAAGCCGAGCCAGCGGACGTCCGTTATGATCGACTCGACGAATTCGAGGGATTCGCCGCTGGGGTCCGTGTCGTCCATCCGCAGGTTGCACGTGCCTTTGTACTGCCCGGCGATGCCGAAATTGAGGCAGACGGACTTGGCGTGGCCGATGTGCAGGTAGCCGTTCGGCTCCGGGGGGAACCGCGTGGCTACGCGCTCGTGCTTCTTCGTTGCGAGGTCGTCGTCGATGATTTCCCGGATGAAGTCGGTAGGGGGGGCGTCAACAGGCATCGTCTCTCCTCATGGGGCGATAATGGGCGAAAAGCCGCTTTCTGACAGTATACAACAGTTCAGCGGCCTTTTGTGCGGATATATTGAAATTCCGCACGCGGTTTCCAATATCCGGCGACTCTCATAACCTAATGATTATATTATCAAGTCGGCTCATGATTGTGTTAACATAAACGAAAGGCGCGGAAGCAATGTACAGAGACGAAATCATAGCTTTTTTGCACGACTTCAAAGCCCGCTATGGGGACCGGTACGGCATTGTCTCGCTCGGCGTTTTCGGTTCTGTAGCTCGTGGGGAGATCGGGCCTGACAGCGACGTGGACATTTACGTCACGACAAAGACGCCCGATCCCTTTGCACTAGCCCACGTCAGAGAAGATATAGAGCGTCGGCTGAGCCGGCGCGTCGATGTCGTTCGGGTGCGCGAACGCATGAACCCGTACCTCAAGAGAAGGATCGAGGAAGAGGGCATTAATGTCTGACCGGGAGCTTGTGCGCTTTGCCGCAAGCTTAGATCAACCTTCTTTCCTAGGCTAAATCATTTATATTGAACCCCCCATGCAAACACGGTATAAAGTACGGAAGCGGGAGATAACGGAGGATGGCAGGAAAATCGGACAATAAGCAAGTCGCCGGCCGGCTCGGCGCGCGTGAGACTGTAAAGGAAGTGCCGGGCATCAACAACCGGAGGCTCATGGGGCGGGCGCGCGAGCGTCGAAACAAGATGATAGCCTTCGGGTATTACGGCGGTAAGTTTTCCCATCTGGATTTCCTGCTGCCGTTGCTGCCGACCACTTTCACCCATTTCTGCGAGCCCTTCGGCGGCTCTGCCGCTGTGCTCATCAACAGGCCGCCCGCTCTATTAGAGACATACAATGACCTGGATTCGGAAGTGGTCAATTTCTTTGAGTGCCTGCGGGAGCACGCAGACGAGACTATCCGCGCCATCAGCCTGACCCCCTTTTCCAGGGAAGAGCTGGTTAAAGCGTGCTCGGCCGAGGCCGGGCTCTCTAAGATCGAAAGGGCGAGGCGGTTCTTTACCCGCGCCCGCCAGACGCGGACCGGCCTTGCCCAGACCAGTTCGGAAGGGCGCTGGGCCCACTGCGTGCTTACGTCCCGCGCAAGCATGGCGGGGGCTGTCTCGCGCTGGCTGGGCAGCATCGATGGCCTTCCCCAGATCGTCCAACGCTTGCAGCGAGTCCAGATCGAGAACGCGCCTGCCATAGAGGTAATCCACAGGTATGACTCGCCGGAGACGCTTTTTTACTGTGACCCCCCTTACCCGCATGAAGCACGGGGCGACAACAAGGCGTACGGCTTCGAGATGACCGACCGGGAGCATGAAGAGCTTGCGGAATGTCTTCATGCTGCAAAAGGGGCTGTCGCGGTATCGGGTTACCGGTGTCCGTTGATGGAACGGCTTTATGGCGATTGGATGAGGGTTGATGCGAATACCCGCCTCTGCAACTCATCAAAAGGCGAGAGGACTGAGTCTGTCTGGGTGAACTATGACCCAAAACTCTATGCCCAAACGGGACCATTCGGTGTAATAACCAAGGATCTTTATCTTTTCGAAAGGCCCGCACATTACGGGACGAGACCATGGCAAAAAAGAAAGACGAAACAGAAACGGTAAATGCAGGACGTGCCCGGCAATTGCTTTGGGATTATTGGGAAGCTGTGAACCGGGATGCAGGTGAAACGCCCGGCGTCTATTACGTTGCCGATCCTTTGTTAAGGCAGGTTATACATGCTTCCGTAAATCATGGGCAGGTCGCGTATCGCTTCTGCCTCCTGATCCAGTTATTGGGAAAATTGACGAATCCGACGGTGGACTGCCTGCGCCTGCAAAAGAAGAAAGGCGACCCCGACGATGTCACTGGGTGGGACGCGAGGAGCCTCGGGAGCAAGGTTGTCGCTCCGTTCAATAGGGAGCAGGAAAACGTGCTGGGCACTTCCGGCGACCCGTACGTCGGAAACCCGATGCGCATCCCCCGGATGCTCCGTGGCGATAAGAGCAAGAAAGACGTTGCCGGCTGGAATACTCTCGTCGGTATCCTGGAGCAGGTAGAGGAGAAAAACGACCCGGACTTTACGGAAGCCGTTTTCCGGCAGGTCCTGATCGAGGTTCTGCGCCGCCAGCGATCATTACATTTTGCGTATCCCATACCGCCGCGGGTCAGCCTCGAAACGACAGTTGACCTTATTCAGCGCTTCATCAGTGAGAAATCCGGGGGCGACCGTGGGCAGGCCGTCTGTGCAGCCCTCTTCGACGCCATCGGGGTCCGCTTCGGCCTTTACGCGAAAGTGCGCCGCGCCGCTGTCAACGCGAGCGACAGGGCAACCGGTCAGGTCGCCGACCTGGAGTGCGTCGATAGCGAAGGTAAGGTCGTCCTCGCCGTGGAGGTCAAGGAGCGGAGTCTCACGCTCACTGACCTGGAAGGCACGCTTCACAAGTGCCGGCAGCTTGCGATAGACGACATCTTTTTTACGGCACACGGGGTGAGGACGGAAGACGGGGCGGCCGTCGATGAAAGGATATCGAGCGCCTTCGCAAGCGGCCAAAATGTCTACATCTTCCATCTGCTCGAATTTGCGCGCAGCATCCTGGCCATCGGCGGCGAAACGATACGGCGCGCATTCCTGATAAAAGTCGGAGAGAACCTCGACAACTGGAATATTCAGCCCCGCCACAGACAGGCGTGGAAGGCGCTGCTGGAAGGCATCTGAGAATCGAATAAAAGCTGCCGGCGAAAGGCGCGCAGTGGAAAGAAAATGGGCTTTCCCCTTATTTTTCCAGCGCCTCAAGCTCTTTCAAGGTGGGCAGGTCGGAGATGTCTCGGAGGCCGAAGGTCTCCAGGAACGTCTTTGTCGTGCGGAAGACCATGGGCCGCCCGGGGTCCTGGTTTCGGCCGGCGATCTCGATCAGCCTGCGGTCGAGGAGCTGCCTGAGCGAGCGCGCCGAATCGACCCCGCGCAGGCCGTCGACCTCGCGCTTTGCTATCGGCTGGCGGTAGGCGACGACGGAGAGCGTCTCAAGGACGGCCCGTGTAAGGCCCACTTCTTTTTCCTTCACGAACCGCTTCACCCACTCCTTGTAGCCGAGGCGCGTCCTCATCTGGTATCCGCCGGAGACCTCTACGATCTCGACGGACCGGTCGGCGGCTGCGTACGCTGCCAGCAGCCCCTCAAGGGCGGATTGGAGCTCAAGGGCCGTGAACTCGGGCATGTTTTTTTCGAGCCTCTTGAGCGTAACGGGCTTCGGGGACGAAAAGATAATGGATTCAAGGATGCGTTCCAGATCGGTCAACCGAGAAACCTCCTAACCCTGTCGAAGACGGCCTGCCGCTCTTCGGGCCAGCGGCGCCACTCGATCCCCTTCTCTTTCGAGAACCAGGTAAGCTGGCGCTTCGCGTAGCGCCTGGTGGCCGTCTTTATGCCCCGCACCATCTCATCATACGCGATTTCTCCCGCCAGATACAGCACTATCTCCCGGTAGCCGATCCCCTGGAAGGGCTTCGCGGAAACAGGATACCTTGCGAGCAGGCCCTCAACCTCGCCGATCCATCCCCGCTCAAGCATCCCCTCTACCCTCCTGTCGATCCTCCCGTACAGCTCCTGCCTCTCCCGCAGGAGGCCGATCCGCAGGGCGTCGTATTTCTCCTCCCGGAAGCCGTGGCGCCTGCCCCATTCGGACATCGTCACTCCCGACACGCCGAAGACTTCGAGCGCCCTGACGACCCTGACCCCGTCATTCGGGCTTATCGAGCGGGCATACTCCGCGTCGGCGCGCGCAAGCTCCCCGTAAAGCCCGGTGGGGTCTTCCCGCCAGCGGCGCCGCAGCCGGTCGCGCAGCTCCGGGTCGTTCGGCGCCTCGAAGAGGCCGTGGAAGAGCACCCGGAGGTAGAGGCCGGTGCCGCCCACAACGACGGGCACGCGCCCCCGCGCCCATATCTGCACGATGGCAGCGTCCGCCGCCTTCTCGAAGTCCGCAGCGTTGAACGCCTCGTCCGGCTCGGCCACGTCGATGACGTGGTGCGCGACGGCCGCCCTGGCTGCTGCGTCGGGCTTCGCCGTGCCTATGTCGAAGCCGCGGTAGACCTGCATCGAGTCCGCGTTGACGATCTCCCCGCCTATCTCCGGCGCGAGCCGCAAAGCCAGGTCCGACTTGCCCGTGCACGTCGGCCCGACGACGGCTACGACCTTGCCGACGTTTGCCACCACATGGATAGTGGTATATAATTAAAACTTCCATGTCAAGGATTATCAAGCTCGCGGTCATCATATTCTGCCTGCCCGCGCTCATGGGCGTTGCCCTCGGTTACAGCCTCCTCAACTACCTTGAGGTGCCCCACGTAAAGGAGCTTTCCCATTACGGTCCGAGGGCGGCAACGCGCCTGTACGCGGACGACGGCTCGCTCTTCGCGGAGCTTTTCGTCGAGAAGAGGATCCCCATCCCGTTGAAGGAGATGCCGGACCAACTGAGGAAGGCTTTCGTCGCTATCGAGGACGTAAGGTTCTACGAGCATTCCGGCTTCGATCTCCGGGGCATCGTCAGGGCGTTTTACAAGAACATGGTGCGCCAGGGCATGAGCGAGGGGGCCTCGACGATCACGCAGCAGCTCGCGCGGAACCTTTTCTTGTCGCCGAAAAAGAGCATGAAGCGGAAGATAGAGGAGATCATCCTGGCGGTCAACATCGAGCGCAATTACACGAAGGACGAGATACTCAGCATGTACCTCAACCTCATCTACCTGGGCGAGGGCGCATACGGCGTCGAGGCGGCGAGCCACACCTATTTCGACAAGAAGGCGCGCGACCTTACCCTCGCGGAGGCGGCCACCATCGCCGGGCTGACGAAGTCGCCGTCCCGCTCCTCCCCCTTCAAGAACCGGGAGAGGACCCTTGAGCGCCGGAACCTGGTGCTGCGCAAGATGTGGGAGGCGGGCTTCATCAATCTGGACCAATACAGGGCCGCCGCGTCGTCGCCCATGGTGCTCGCCGAAGTGAAGCCGCCGGAGAAAAAGACGGGTTTTTTCACCGAGCACACGAAACAGGCCCTGGAAGAGTACCTGCCCGACCGGGAGGACATCTATACGAACGGCCTCAACGTGCGGACGACGATAGACCTCAAGCTGACCGAGGCAGGCTACGCTGCCATCGAAAAAGGGCTTAAGCTCTACAAGGAGCGGAACCCGAAGGCTGAGGCCCTCCCCGAGGTCGCCCTCATAGCAATGGAGGTCAAGACGGGGGAGATCAAGGTCCTGATCGGCGGGAGGGACTTCGCCACCTCGCCTTACAACAGGGCCACGCAGGCGAAGAGACAGCCCGGGTCTTCCTTCAAGCCTATTATTTACATGACTGCCCTGACTGAGGGGTTTTCGCCCGATACGCCGCTGCTCGATGCGCCGATCTCCTTCAGGGACGCGTCCGGCCGGATCTGGCAGCCCCACAATTACAAAAACGAGTACTTCGGGGCCGTTACGATGCGGAGGGCCCTGGAGCTATCCCTGAATACGGCTACGGTTAGGCTCCTTGAGAAGACAGGCGTATCGAACGTCATCGCCCTCGCGAAGGCGCTCCATATCAACGGCAATTTTGTCCCCAACCTCTCCCTTGCGCTGGGCTCGGCCGAGGTCTCCCCCCTCGACCTTGCCGGCGCCTACGCGACGATAGCAAGGGGCGGCGTCTACCTGCCCCCCACGCCCATCAACAATATAGTCACGGTCCAGGGGGAGGAGATACGCCACGAGGCGAAAGAAGAACGCGTCGTGTCGCCGGAGGTCGCCGCTGCGATGATCCACATGATGAAGGGCGTCGTCAAGCGGGGAACGGCCCGGCGGGCGGCGTCCATGCCCTACTTCCTGGCCGGGAAGACGGGCACGACGAACGAGTTCAGGGACGCCTGGTTCGTGGGCTTCTCGCCCCAGCTTTTGTGCCTCGTCTGGGTCGGCTACGACAAGGGCACGTTCCTGGGAAAGAGGGAATCGGGCGGCACGACTGCCCTGCCCATCTGGATGGAGTTCATGGCTAAGGCCCTCCCGCTCTACCCGAACGAAGACTTCGCTGCCCCCGAGCCGCCGGTGGACCGTTCCATCTATCCGCCTGGCGCGGAAGGCGGCGCCGCCGCGCCCGTTGGGCCTGGCGCGCCGGTGAGCGGGCAGTAGTTGCCCAATCTGCTGCGACTTATAAGATACTGCGGTCGGACTCCTCCAGGCTTGGACTCGCGCCTCTACGTACCACCCGCATGCACGGTGGCACCTTTTCAGCACGTCCTTTACCGTGCGGGTGCCCGGCAGACCGACTTTGAACTGATAGGGCTGGGCGGCGCGTGAGCTCGCCGTGTGTACCACCCGCATGGACTGTGGTTCCTTTTCAGCACGCTCTCAACGTGCGGGTCCCCGGCAAACCTGCTTTGAACTGATAGTGCAGGACATCAGACGTACCGACGTACAGCCTCCAGCCGCTGCCGCCGCTAACGGAATAAAGAGCATATTCTTTGCCTGTCTGAGGGGGGAGGCTCCATGCGGCTTTGCCGCTGGAGGGGGCGCTGAGCCCCAACAACTGCCGGCGGCAAGAGCGGGCTGTACTGTATTCATTGTTGGGATATTAAGGTTTTCTCCGGCTGCGCTGGACCAATCGGAAGGCGCATAGCGTCAGATTAGGCAAATGGGGCAAAATGACACGAAATAACTAACAGATATAAGCAGTTAAGGGTCGGGGGCCGGAGAGATTTTTGATGGATTTTGCGTTGTTTTTCGACGGCGCGCGGCGGAATGTACTTTTTGCGTACATGAGCACGCCGCGCCGAGAAAAACGACGTGAAGGACGCAAAAAGATCCCGGCCCCACGCCCTCGCCGCTTTGTGATATAATGGCCGGACAAGACTATTATAAACGGAGGGGCCTATGCCGATCATCCAGGTGCACCTGTTCGAGGGAAGGACGGTAGATCAGAAGCGGAAATGCGCGAAAGAAGTGACGGACGCAATCGTCAGAACGCTGAGCTGTCCGGTAGACCACGTGCGCATCGTCTTCGAGGACATGAAGAAGACCGACTTCTCGGTAGGCGGCGTACTCGTCGCCGACAAGGAAAGCAAAAGCTAGAAGACCATCTTCTTGTCGAGGACGCGGTACTGGACAGCCTCCGCCACGTGGGCCTCGTCCATCTCCGCCTTGCCGTCTAAGTCGGCTATCGTCCTTGCTACCTTGAGTATCCTGTGGTACGCCCGCGCGGAGAGAGCGAACTTCTCGACGGCCTGCTCAAGCAGCGCCTTCGCGTAGGCGTTGACCCCGCAATACTTCCTCACCATGCGTGTGGTCATCTGCCCGTTGGCGTGGACCTGCCTGCCCCCGAACCGCTCCGTCTGCCTCGACCGGGCGGCCATCACCCTTTTTCTGATCGCCTCCGAAGGCTCCTCCTCGGTCTCCGTCGAGAGGTCCCTTATCGTCACGGGCGGCACGGCTATCTGCAGGTCGATCCTGTCGAGGAGCGGCCCCGACACCCTCGACCTGTACCGGTGTATCTGGCCGCCTGAGCAGATGCAGGGCCTTCGCGGGTCCCCGTAGTAGCCGCACGGGCAGGGGTTCATCGCTGCCACCAGCATGAAGCTCGCCGGGAAGGTGACCGCCTGGGCGACGCGGGAGATGACGACGTTGCCGCTCTCCAAAGGCTGGCGCAGGGAGTCGAGGATGTTCCTCTTGAACTCGGGGAGCTCGTCGAGGAAGAGCACGCCGTTGTGGGCGAGGCTTATCTCGCCGGGGCGCGGCAGCGAGCCTCCGCCGATGAGGCCCGCGTCCGATATGGTGTGGTGGGGGGCGCGGAAGGGCTTTTCGGTGACGAGGTATCGTTCTTCACTCAGAAGGCCGGCGATGCTGTGGATCTTCGTCGTCTCGATGGACTCCTGGTAGGTCAGGAGCGGCAGGATGGTCGGTATCCTGCGGGCGAGCATCGTCTTGCCGGAGCCGGGCGGCCCGACCATGAGCAGGTTATGGCCGCCGGCAGCGGCGATCTCAAGCGCCCGCTTCGCCTGCGCCTGCCCCTTGATCTCGGAGAAGTCGAGGTTGTCCTCCGTTGCGGGCAGGCCGTCTTCCGCCTCGCCGCTTCCATCGAAGCGCTGAAGCGCGCCGTCGCCCAAGAGGTAATGGACGAGGTCGAGCAGGTGCGCTGCGCCGTAGACCTCGACGCCCTTCACGACTGCCGCCTCCCGCCCGTTCTCCACGGGGACGATCATGCGCCTAAAGCCTTCCCTGGCGGCGAGGACCGCCATCGGCAGGACGCCCCTCGTCCCCTTGATCCTGCCGTCCAAAGAGAGCTCGCCCGTTATAAGGTCGCCTTCCATCGCCTCCTGCCTGATGACGCCCATCGCGACGAGAAGCCCCAGCGCGACGGGCAGGTCGAAGGAGGTGCCCTCTTTGCGCACGTCTGCGGGCGCGAGGTTTATCGTTATCCTGTCGTTGGGGAACTCGAAGCCCGCGTTCTTGATCGCGGCCCTCACGCGCTCCCGGCTCTCCTTTACGGATAGCTCGGGGAGGCCGACGATGCCGAAGGCCGGCAGGCCGTGCGATATATCGACCTCCACCTCCACCCTGATGCCGTCTATGCCGAAGAGACTCGACGTGAATACCTTTGCAACCATGGCCACCCCTTCCAAAAGGCCCGCCTCGTTGCCTTCAGGCCGCCTTCTACCCTTTCTTCTTGTTCTTTTGCCGCCGCTCCTTCTGCTGCTGCCCGACCATCCGCGCTATCTGGCGCGTCTCCTGGTCGCGGCCCATGTCGCAGACCAGGACGCCCTCGGGCGAGGCCACTATGATAAGCCCCTCGACGCCGACCGCGCCGACGGGCACGTCCTGCCCGCAGATCACGCAGCCCTTCGCGTCGAGGCAGGCCACGCTGCCCGTGATGTAGTTTCCCCTTTCGTCGAGCGGAAGGACGCGCCGGAGCGACGCCCACGTGCCCACGTCGTCCCAGGAGAAGTCCGCCTTGACCATGAGCACGTTGGCCGCCTTTTCCATCAGGCCGTAGTCGATTGATATCTTCTCGAAGGACCTGAAGCGCTCCTCAACGACGCCGGCCGTGCCCGCATCGAGCGCGCGCCGTATCGCTGCGAGCCCTTCGGCAAGCTGCGGCATGTGGCGGGCGATGGCCTCAAGCACGGTGCAGGCCCGCCATACGAAGATGCCGCTGTTCCAGTAATAGCGGCCGTCGGCCAGGTACCCGGCCGCCTTGGCCTCATTGGGCTTCTCGACGTAGCGGCCCACCCGGAGGACGCCGCACGCCTCCCCGCCCGCACTTTCAGAAGCGAAGATATAGCCGTAGCCCACCTCCGGCCGCGTCGGCCTGACGCCTATCGTGACGAGGCAGTCGCCCTGCCTCGCGCACCCGGCAGCGACGGAGACGGTCCTGACGAATGCGGCGGCATCGGGGATATAGTGGTCTGCCGGCACGACGACCATGAGCGCCTCCGGGTCGAGGCGGCTCAAAGCGACGGCTGCAAAGCCTATGCAGGGCGCCGTGTCTTTGCCCTCCGGCTCGACGATGAACTGTCCTTCCGCAAGGCCGGGGAGCTGGCTGCGCGCAACAGCGAGGTGCTCCCTGCCGAGGACGACGAATATCCGCTCCTCCGGCGCGAGGCCGCGCAATCGTGCGACCGTCATCTGGATCATCGTCTGATCGCCGGTCAGTCTGACGAAGGGCTTCGGCACAAGGTCCGTGCTTAGCGGCCAGAAGCGCTCCCCCTTGCCCCCGGCCATGATGACGCAGTATGTATGCTCGTCCATCTAACGACCCCCTTGCTCCATCAGCCCTTCCGCAATGGCGAAGGCCGGCGCGTGCACGACCAGGCCGCTTTCGGACAGCCGCAAGCGGGCGCAGCCCGCGTCGCATGTGAAGAACGATGATTTTGCGTATAGGCCGAGTTTCTCTTCGATGCGTCTCTCAAGCACGGGTAAACCCGAGCTCGTCCAGGATGGTGGGCAGGATGGCCGACGCGCTCCCCTGGAGGAAATGGTCCGTTACGGCCTCGGTGTAGGGCGTAGGCTCGACGTTGATCTCGATGACCGTCGCGCCGTTCGACTTGGCGGAGAAGGGTATCTCCGCCGCCGGGTAGACGACGCCCGATGTCCCGACGATAAGCAACACGCGGCAGGCAAGCGCCTCGTGGCCGGCCCGCAGCATCGCAACGGAAGGTATCTGCTCGCCGAAGAAGACGACGTCCGGCTTGAGCGCCTCCTGGCACCGCTCGCAAACGGGGTAGGGCATCGCCTGCATCGACTCCTCGGTGAAGGCCGCCGTCCGCCCGCAGCCTACGCAGATGGTGCGCCGGTGGCTCCCGTGGTATTCGATGACGTTCGTGTTCCCCGCTATCTGGTGCAGGCCGTCTACGTTCTGGGTGATGACCGCCCTTAATATGCCCGCCTTCTCGAGCTTGCCCAGGGCCATGTGCGCGGGCGAAGGGGTGGAGCGCAGGATCACGTCGCCCATCTCGCGCAGCATCGTCCAGACCTTCTCCGGGTTGCGCATGAAGGCGTTTATGTGGGCGTATTCCATGGGGTCGTACCGTTCCCACAGCCCCTGCCCCCCACGGAAGGCCGGGATGCCGCTCTCGACGGAGATGCCCGCGCCCGTGAAGGCAACGGCCTCCCCCTTCTCCCTGATGATCCGCGCAACGTCCCGGTATGTCTTCTCCAATTGTGGTGCTCCTTCCTTTTGCGCCTCCGGGCCGCCTTTTGCCGGCCCGATACCCCCGACGCCCCGCCCTTTTCGGATTTAATCTAGCGGTGGGCGGTCGGGTATACCTTCGACCCTCTCGGCAGGTCCTTAAAAGCGGGCAGCCTCCCGAAGCCTTCCGCCTTCCTCACCGCCCTCTTGATCGCCTCCGCGACGACGAACTCGCCGACCACGCCCACCCGGTTCACGTCCCCTTTCATGCCGCCGAGGGACACGGAGAAGACGAGGTCGCCGTCGAGGGTCGTGTGTACGGGGGTGATCGTCTTTATGAGGCCGCTCTGTGCCATCCGGGCGACCTTCGTGATCTCTCTCTTATTAAACCGGACATTCGTTGCGACAACGGCAAGCGTCGTGTTGCCGGCCGCGCCGCCGAAGCCGGGCCGCACCCGGCCTTCCCTCAGGCAGGTGACGGTGTTTGCGAAGGCGAGCTCATCCTCTGCCGTGCGCAGGCCCGCGATGACCCTGCCCGTTACGTTGTCGATCACGTCGCCGAAGGCGTTTACGACCACGAGGGCCGCGACTATCGCCCCGTCGGGCAGGACGACGCTCGCCGTCCCCAGGCCGCCTTTCATGGCCCTCGGCATGGCGAAGAGCTTCCCGACCGTCGCCCCTACGCCCGCCCCGACGCTCCCCTCTTCGACGATGCGGCCCGCCCCGACGCAGGCGTCGTAGCCCATCTGCGCCGTCGGCCGCGCCCGGTTGTCGCCGAAGCCCAAATCGAGTATAACGGCGGCCGGCACTATCGGGACCTTCGCGACGCCGGCGTCGTAGCCCACCTGCCGCTCTTCGAGGTAGCGCATGACGCCTGCTGTCGCCTCAAGGCCGAAGGCGCTCCCCCCGGCCAGCAGGATGGCGTGCGCCTCCTCGACGACGTGGTCCACGGCCAGGGCGTCTATCTGGCTGGTGCCCGGCGCGCTGCCCCTGACATCGACCCCGCAGCAGGCGGGGGTGTCGAACAGCACGACCGTGCAGCCCGTCAGCCCCTCGTAATCGGAGGCATGGCCCACCCGTATGCCGTCTATGTCGGTGATGGCATTGAGCATCAGTTAAAGGTAACAAAAGCCCAAAGTATTGTCAATTACGGAGTTTACGCGATGTCCGGTCGATCTCTCGCCGCATCCCGTCCTTCATCGCCTCAAGCTTCTTGCGCAGGTCGCCGTCCTTTATCGAGAGTATCTCGCAGGCGAGGATGCAGGCGTTGCGGGCTGCGCCGATGCCGACGGTTGCGACAGGCACGCCTTTCGGCATCTGGACGATCGAGAGCAGGGCGTCAAGGCCCAGGAGGCTGCCGCCGTTGAAGGGGATGCCGATGACGGGGAGGGTTGTGTGGGCGGCGACGACGCCGGGGAGCGCGGCGGCCAGCCCGGCGCCCGCTATGATTACATCGAAGCCTTTCCTGCGCGCGCCTTTGGCGAGGGATGCCGCCTTTTCCGGGTGGCGGTGTGCCGAGACGATGTCGAGGGCGTACGCCACGCCCATCTCATGCAGGAAGTCGATGCCTTCCTGAATGGCCGGGATATCGCTGTCGCTGCCTACGAGGATAAGGACCTGCGCCTTCTGCCCGCTTTTTTCGTTCACCCGGGGCGCCATATGCGCTCTCTCCTTACATTCGTTCATTGGCGACAGTAGGCCGCCGCTATCTTCTTTCTATAACACGCTTCTCGGCAGGCGTGCAATAGTTATTAGAAGTCCTGCATTGGTCTTGACGTTTTATTATCCCACATATGGATGCTTGGCATTTCGACGGGCGGGGCATTATCATAACGAAGCAGCCGGAACGAGCAATGGAGATGCGCGAATGGAGCTGGTCCACCACTCGGCTACCCTTACGTTCTTCCTGAAGTCCTTTGTGTCGCTCTTCGTTATCGTCAACGCAGTGGGCAACGCCCCCATATGGGCGACGCTCCTCCAGCGGTTCGACGAGGACGAGAGGAAGGTGATCGTCAGGAAGGCGGTCCTCGTCGGCTTCGCGACCCTCCTCGTCGTGACGCTCACCGGGACGTTCTTCTTCAGGCTCCTCGGCATCCAGCTCTACTCCTTCAAGATCGCCGGGGGCATACTTCTGACCATCGTCTCGATAGAGATGCTTTACGGCAAAAGGACGAAGACGGAGACCTCGGAGGGCGAGGAAGAGCAGTACGCCGAGTGCGAGGAGATAAGCATCCTTCCCCTGGCGATCCCCCTGCTGACCGGTCCCGGCGCGCTGACCACTGGGATCGTCCTCTTCGACGCAGCGAAGACCGCCTTCCACAGGGCCGGCCTCGTCCTTATCATCGTAATCGTCTACTTCATCTCTTACCTTATATTGAGCAGGGCGGGGAGGGTCTTCAAATACCTCGGAAAGACGGGGACCGCAGTCGCCCGCAGGATAATGGGCCTGATGCTGCTGTCCGTGGCCGTCCAGTTCATAATCGAAGGGATCGGCAGGGCCTTTCTCATCCTTAAATAAAACATCTTGCCAAGGGCCGTTCGCGTGATTAAAATACGACCAACAAGGTCCTATTTGAAGAAATAGATACTGACGGTGCGCGATGTTCCTGACGAAGAAGTCCGATTACGCCGTGCGGTGCGTGCTCTTCCTGGCGGGAAAGCCGGGCCGCACGGTCGGCGCGTCCGAGGTCGCGGCGGCAGTGCTCGCGCCGAAGACCTTCCTTGCGAAGGTGCTCCAGGGGCTCGCCAAAAAGGGCATCGTCGAGTCGGTCAAGGGCGCGGCCGGCGGCTTCAGGCTGGCAAGGCCCGCGTCGCAGATAAGCCTCCTCGACGTGATCGAGGCGGTCCAGGGGCCGTCGGCCTTGAACGCTTGCGCGGTCGATAAGACGGCGTGCAGCCTGAGCGATGGTTGCGCGGTCCATCCCGTCTGGGTGAGGCTGCGAAGGGATATAGAGAAGCGCCTGGCCGGAGAGGACTTTGCGCGGCTTGCCGGCAAGCGTCTTAAGGATTAACCGGGGAGGATGACATGGACGTTACGATGCTCTCGCGGATGCAGTTCGCAGCAGCCACCTATTTCCACTTCCTCTTTGTGCCCCTCACGCTCGGGCTCTCCATACTGCTCGCGATAATGGAGACGCGGTACGTAAGGACCGGCAGGGAGGAGTACAAGGCGATGACGAGGTTCTGGGGCCGGATATTTCTCATTAACTTCGTCGTCGGCGCCATGACAGGCATCACGCTCGAGTTCCAGTTCGGCACGAACTGGTCGCGCTACTCGCGCTATGTCGGGGATGTCTTCGGCCCGCTCCTCGCCATCGAGGCGACGGTGGCCTTCTTCCTGGAATCGACCTTCATCGCCGTCTGGGCCCTCGGCTGGGAGCGGCTTTCCCCCCGCCTGCACGCGCTCTCTATCTGGCTCGTCGCTGCCGCCTCGAATATCTCGGCCGTCTGGATCCTGATGGCGAACGCGTGGATGCAGCACCCCGTCGGCTACACGCTGACGGCGGGCAGGCCCGTTTTATCCGACTTTGCGGCGGTCGTGACGAACAGCTACGCCTTTTTCAACATTTTCCATACCCTCTGCGCCTCCTACGTAGTCACGGGCTTTTTCGTGATGGGGGTGAGCGCATACCACCTGCTGCGGAGGCAGTTCCTCGACATCTTTACCCCGTCCCTCCGCGCAGGTCTTTCGATGGCGCTTTTCTTCAGCCTCCTCGTCGTCATACAGGGCCATTTCTACGGGGCGTACCTGGCGCACGCCCAGCCCGCCAAGTTTGCCGCCCTTGAGTCACATTGGGTAACGCGCGACCATGCGCCCGTCTACCTGTTTGCGATACCCGACGCCGACAAGGGGGAAAACAGGGTCAAGGTCGGCGTCCTGCCAGGGGCCTTGAGCTTCCTCGCCTTCCATTCGACGGCCGCGACGGTCACCGGCCTGCGCGACATCCCGGGACAGGACCGGCCGCCCGTCCTGCCCGTCTTTGCGGCCTTCCGCTTGCTGACCGGCCTGGGCGTGCTGATGCTCCTTTTTTTGATCGCAGCGTGGCTGCGCCGCAAGCGCATCGGCTCGAGCAGGTTTTTCCTGCGGGCGTTCATCTACCTGATCCCCCTTCCGTACGCCCTGTGCTGCCTCGGCTGGACGGTGGCGGAGATGGGAAGGCAGCCGTGGATCGTCTACGGCCTCATGCGGACCTCGGTCGCCGCCTCTCCGGTGGCGGGCTCGCAGGTGGCCGTCTCCCTTGCCGCGTTCCTTGTCGTTTACAGCGTCATCGGCATAATCGCTTTCAGGCTGATCGCGCACGCGGCGGCGAGGGGGCCTGCAGCAGCCGGTGGGCCGTACGGATCGTAAGGAGGTGATGCCATGTTAGAGACGATATGGTTCCTTCTGTGGGGTGTTCTCTGGGCCGTCTATTTCATGCTCGGCGGCTTCGACCTGGGGGCGGGCATGCTTTCCCCGGTCATCGCCAAAACGGACGCGGAAAAGCAAAAGGTCCTGGGGGACGTCATAGGCCCGTTCTGGGACGGCAACGAGGTCTGGCTCATCACTGCCGGCGGCGTGACGTTTGCCGCATTCCCGGCCGCCTACGCGGCCCTTTTCAGTGCCCTTTACACGCCGCTCATGGTGGTGCTCTTCGCCCTCATCGTCAGGGCGGTCTCGATAGAGTTCAGGGACAAGCGGGAGGGGGCGGCGTGGCGCGCCCTGTGCGACGCGGGCATCTTCATCGGCAGCTTCCTGCCGAGCCTGCTCTTCGGTGTTGCCTTCGCCAACATATTCAGGGGGATACCGATAGATGCGGACAGCGTCTACAAAGGCAATCTGCTGACGCTGCTCAACCCCTACGGCCTTGCCGGGGGTCTTTTCTTTCTCGTCCTCTTTGCGCTCCACGGAGCGGGCTGGATGGCGGTCAAGGGGACCGGGGCGGTCGCAGAAAAGGCGCGGGCGGTCGCCAGGGCGCTATGGCCCCTCGCCACGCTCCTCGCCCTCATTTTTCTCCTTTTAAGCGCCTTCGCTACGCGCCTTTGGAACAACTACTTCGCGCTCCCGCCGCTGCTCATCGTGCCGCTCCTCGCAGTCGTCTCCATCCTGTCGATGCGGCTATTCATGCTCAGGGAAAGGTGGGGTTGGTCGTTTTTGGCGTCGCTGGCGACGATATTTTTTGCGGTTTTCTTCGGCGTGATCGGCCTCTATCCGGCGCTGCTCCCCTCGACCCTCGGGACAGCCTACGGCGTCACGATCTACAACGGCGCCTCCGGCCACCTGACGCTCGCGATCATGCTCGTCGTGGCGCTCGTATTCGTGCCGATAGTGATACTCTATCAGGGGTGGGTTTATAAGCTATTCATGTCGCCGCCGTGACGCGCGGGCGGTAGGGGCGCCGGGATCTTTTCGCGTCCTTCGCGTCGTTTTTCTTGGCGCAGCGTGCTCATGTACACAAAAAGTACACTCCGCCGCGCGCCTTCGAAAAACAACGCAAAATCCATCGAAAATCTCCCGGCGCCTTTTCGGTTATCGGGCATGAGCCGCAACCCGCTCTTTGAGGATCGTCTCGTGGAGGGAGCGGAAGTCCTTCGGGGGCATGGCGCCCGATTTGCGGACGAGGACGACTGCATTCGTCGGGCACGGGCAGGCGCACACCCCGCAGCCGATGCACCATTCCGTGTCGATCACGGGCAGGCCGTCTTCCATGCGGACGGCCTTTACCGGGCAGACCTCGGCGCACGCGCCGCAACCCGTGCACGCGTCCTTGTCGGTCTCCCGCAGGAAATACGTGGCCATCAGGACGTCCCTTGGGATCGTGCGCCTCCTGATGCTCCCCACGGACCAGCAGCAGCAGCCGCAGCAGTTGCACGTGTGTCTTATCCCTTCCCTCGCGTTGTCTACCAGGTGGACGAGGCCCGCCTCCGCGCAGCGCCTGGCTACGCCCTTTGCCTCTTCTTTGGTGATCTCCCTCCCGATCTTGCGCTCGATCAGGTATTCCGCGAGGTCGTTGTACTTCATGCAGACCTCAAGCTCGTGGCTGCACTGCCGCTTCCCCAAAAGACTTGTCGTCATCCTGCACGGGCAGTGGGCAATGGCCACGACGCCGACCTTGTCGATCAACTCCTCCATCATCTCGAAAGGGAAGACCGCGTGCCGGTCCGGGTCGGCGGCTGCGTAAGCTGGCACGTAGCGGTAGGCCTTCGTCTTCGTCGCCCCATAGACGTCTATGATTTGCTGCCTTCGGGAGTACTTGACTATCATCGCCGCCATCTTCCTGGAGAAAGGCGTGTCCGCCCCCTTCCAGAAAAACGTCTGGGGAAACCCGTAGCCGAACTGCTGCAAGGCGTAGCGCTTTTCCCCTTTTCGCCCGGTCGAGAAGACAAGCCCCCTGTCCGCCAGGTGCTCAAGGATGCCCTCCGTTTCCTCTTCCGACATGCCTGCTGCGGCGGCAATCGGCGCGACGGGCGCAGCCTCGAAGGGTATGCATTCGCCGGGGATGGCGAGCGCAACCCCGGCCTCCACTGCGCTGAAATTTTCTTTTAGTATGTCGAGGAGCTCCTCTTTTTCCGGGTAGCCCATTCCCAGGGCTGCTAGGTGCGTGGCGAGCCTGCCGTAAACGTCCATGTATCCCCCTTATAGATGATTGCCTGATTATATCCCACAAACGGCACGATCTCTACAGGCGGTTTGTGTGCTTTACAGGCACGCCGCCCGTTCATGGTGCGGCGGTCGGAATGAAGCCGCATTCGACGGCTCATCCGCCGGGCCGCCGTGGGGACCGGAGGGGCGGTCAAAAGCCTTGACACCCACGAACGCCATCTGGTACACAGTATACATCAGCTTAACTTTCGACGGAGTTGAAATGGTCGAGATAAATTTGGCCGGAAGGGGCAAGCAGGTGGTCGCCTGATGGCAGGGAGCGGCCGGACGCCACTCGTCGATTACGCGTCCATCATCCCCATATCGAGGGGTACGACGGAAATATTCAAGACGGGCCGCTGGACCCTCGGCAAGCCCGCGTACAGGGAAAAGGTCTCGCCGTGCCGCGAGGCGTGTCCGGCTGGCACGGATATACCGGAGGTCCTCGCCCTTGCGGCGAAAGGCCGCCTCGACGAGGCGCTTGCCTCCCTGCTTGCCGAAAACCCCCTGCCGGGCGTCTGCGGCAGGGTCTGTTACCACCCCTGCCAGGACAAATGCAACAGGGACGAGCTCGACGCGCCCGTTGAGATAAGGGCTCTGGAGCGCGGCCTTGCCGACTACGGGATCGCCGCGCCCGCGATCACGGCCGCAAAAAGCGGCGCGGCGGTAGCGGTCGTCGGCGCGGGACCTGCCGGCCTCTCCGCCGCCTATTTCCTTGCCCTCCTCGGCCACCGCGTAACGCTCTTCGAGGAGAGGGCCGAGCCGGGCGGCGTGCTCAGGTACGCCGTACCCGAATACCGCCTGCCGAAGAAGGCGCTGAAGAAAGAGATAGCTAGGATCCTCGCGCTCCCCATCGACCTGCGCACGGGCGCGCGGATCGACCAGGAGCGGCTTAAGGAGCTGCGGCGCACCTTCGATTATGTCTTCCTCTCGACTGGCGCCTGGCTGCCTCTCGACCCGGAGATCGCCGGCCCTCGTCCGGCAAACGTCGTTTACGGCCTCGATTTCCTCTCAGGGAAAAGAAAGCGGACGTACGCGCAGATGCGCAGCGTTGTCATCATTGGCGGGGGAGACGTGGCTGTCGATGTGGCGAGGACGGCAAGGAGGCTCTGCGCTCCGGGCGCGCGGGTGACGATGGTCGCCCCCGAATGGGAGGGCGCCTTCCCTGCCATCGCGGAAGGGCTCCGGGAGGCCGCCGAAGAGGGCGTCAGGATGATTGGGGCCTACCGTCCGGTCGCCTTCGAGGGCACGGACACGGTGGAGAAGGTAAGGTGCGCCAGGACCACGGTCGAGAGGGACCCGGAGACCGGGGCGTATCGCCTCCTGCCCGCTTGCGGCGAGGACCTGCTCCTCGACGCGGACCTCGTAGTCATCGCCATCGGCCAGACGTCCGACGGAGGGGCGCTCGCTACGCTGGCTCCGGACGCGGCCCGTTCCGGCCTCGACGTCGATGATGCGGGCATGACCCTGCTCGAAGGCGTCTACGCGGGCGGCGACGTGATAAGGCAGAGACGCGCAGTCGTCAATGCGATAGCTTCTGGGAAGCGCGCGGCCGTCTCCATCGACTGCGCCTCCCGGGGGCTGCCCGCCGCGCCTGCGCTTTCACGCATCGGGCTTGGAAGCGGCGCCTCCCTCTCCTTCGGGGCGTACATCGGCGCCGCCGGCCTGCCCGATTTGCGCCGCGTCGTCAAGTTCGGCGAGCCTCAACACGCTCACCTGTCCCAAAACCCCTGCTATGGCAGCGCGCAAGCTCCCGGCCGTTCGAAGGGGAAGGGGCTTCCGCGAGGTCAGCCTGCAAGCGAACGCGGCCGCAGTAATCGATGAGGCGAAAAGGTGCTTCAACTGCGGCAGGTGCGTCGCGTGCGACCTCTGCTATCTCCTCTGCCCCGATATATCGATCCTTAAGGAGGGCGACGCCTCCTACCGTGTGGCCGAAGATTACTGCAAGGGGTGCACCATCTGCGCGAACGTCTGCCCGCGCGGCGTCATCGAGATGGAGTACGACCGATGAGGGGACTCCTGTCGGGGAACTATGCGATTGCGGAAGGCGTGAGGCTCTGCCGGCCGAAGCTCGTCCCCGCCTACCCCATCACGCCGCAGACGCCCATCTACGAGCGGTTGTCCGAGATGGAGTCCCAGGGCGCCCTAGGCGGCAGGATGGTGCGGGTGGAGTCGGAGCACTCGGCGATGGCCATGTGCATCAGCGCGTCGCTCGCGGGCGTCAGGGTCTTCACCGCCACGTCGTCTCAGGGGGTCGCGCTCATGCACGAGATGCTCCATTACGCTGCGGGCAACCGCGCCCCTATCGTCATGGCCTGTGTCAACAGGGCGGTCGCCGTGCCGTGGTCGTTCGGGAGCGACCAGACGGACAGCCTCGCCCAGCGCGACACGGGCTGGATGCAGTTCTACTGCGAGGACGGTCAGGAGGCGCTCGACACCGTCATCCAGGCGTACAAGGTGTCGGAGGCGGTGATGCTGCCCTCGATGATCGTGATCGACGCCTTTTTCACGTCCCATTTCATCGAGCCGATAGATGTGCCGGACCAGGCCGGAGTGGACCGCTTCCTCGAAGGCGTCCCCATCCCGGACAGGTTCGACGTCGATAACCCCGCCTTCGTCTCCAACGTGGTCTTCCCAGGCGCCCTTTATACGGGTTACAGGGAGGCCGAGTTCGCCGACATGGAGAAGGCGAAGGCGGTGATTAGGGAGGCGGACGCCGGATTTGCCGCAGCCTTCGGGCGGGGCTACGGGATGGTAGAGGCGTACCGCACGGCAGGCGCAGAGGCCGTTATCGTCACGACCGGCTCGATGACGAGCACGGCGAGGATGGCAGTCGATGCGATGCGGGCCGAGGGGCAGCCCGTCGGCCTGCTCAAGATCAAGACCTTCAGGCCCTTCCCTTTCGAGGAGGTGCGGGAGGCGCTTCAGGGCGCGGCGCGGGTCGCGGTCGTTGACCGCAACATATCGGTCGGCAAAGAGGGCATCTTCTGCCAGGAGCTGAAATCGGCCCTTTACAACGCAGCCGCCAGGCCGCTCGTCTATGGGTATATCGCGGGGCTCGACGGCACGGACGTGCAGCCCGCCATGTTCAAACACATAGCGGCCGAGGTATTGCACGCGGGGCCGCCAGGCGATTTGCCCGTATGGATAAAAGGGGAATGAGATGGATGCGGGCGTGACGCAGCGGGAGGAGCAGATCAGGCGGGGCCACATGGCCTGTCCCGGCTGCACGAGCGCCATCGCCATGCGGCTTGTCCTGAAGACCCTCGGAAGGAAGACGGTCGCCATTATCATCCCGTCCTGCTCGTCGATGATCGCGGGCACCTACCCCAACACGTCGCTCAAGGTGCCCGCCTTCCACGCCACCTTCGAGACCGCAGCGCCGACCGCTGCGGGCATATCATACGCCCTTGAGGCGAAAGGGCGCAACGACGTGACCGTTGTGGCCTTCGCGGGCGACGGAGGCACCTTCGACATCGGGCTGCAATCCCTCTCCGGCAGCGCGGACCGCAACGAGAACTTCGTCTACGTCTGCCTCGACAACGAGGGCTACATGAACACGGGCATCCAGGCAAGCTCCGCTACGCCGCAGAGCGCCTGGACCGTAACTACGCCGTCGGGCCGCGAGGGCAGGAAGAAGAAGCTGATGGAGATCGTCGCTGCCCACCGCATCCCCTACGCAGCGACCGCGTCCGTCGGCTACCCGCAGGACCTCATCGAAAAGGTCGAAAAGGCGCGCTCCTTCACGGGCATGAGGTTCATCCACGTGCTGGCCCCTTGCGCTACAGGGTGGCGCATGAAGGAGGGCTTATCCGTGACGGCAGCCATGCTCTGCGTCGAGAGCCGCCTCTTCCCGCTCTATGAGGTCTACGACGGGAAGCGCGTCGTCATCACCCACGAGCCGCAAGGGCTGCCGGTGAAGGAGTACGTGTCCATCCAGGGGCGATACCGCCACCTGACCGATGAAGACGTAAAGCGGATGCAGGATGATGCGGACGAGGAGTGGCAGGCGCTCATGAAAAAGATATAGACTGCGGCGCTGCGGGCCGTCAAAAGCGGGCCGTCAAAAAAAAGGGGGGACGATGGATTACTACCTGAACTACGAAGGGGGACGGATCGAGTTTTCCCTGCCGCCTGGCTGGAGCGTCATCACCTGCGCGGACTGCGCGGAAGCCCCTGTAGCGCCGGACGCGCACGCGGAGATTGCGCGGGTGCTCGACAACCCGGTAGGCCCGCGCCTGGAAGCGCTTGCCCGGCCGGGCATGAAGGTCGCCGTCGTCTTCGACGACCTCCAGCGGCCGACGCCCGCCCATCTCGCCTTGCCGCCCCTGCTCGACCGGCTCAACGCAGCCGGCGTCCCTGACGCAGACATAACGGCCGTCTGCGCCTTGGGCACCCACCCGCTCCTCGACGACGGGCAGCTTCAAAAGAAGGTCGGCGCTTCGGTCTTTGCCCGCCTTGCCGGGCGCGTCCTCTGCCACGACCCCCATTCGAGCGAGAACGTCCTCATCGGCAGGACGCACAGGGGCGTCATGGTCGAGATCAACAGGACGGTCGCCAAGGCGGACCTCGTCGTCGGGACGGGCGAGTGCATGCCCCATCCGTGCTCAGGCTTCGGCGGCGGCTGCAAGATCATAATGCCCGGCGTCTCGTCGTATCGGGCCGTCGCGGACCACCACTACGCCTACCTGCGCCACCAGGACAGCCGGGTAAACCTGCTCTCCGGCAACCCCTTCTATGAAGAGATCGTCGATGCGGGCAGGCTCGCTAAGCTTGCCTTCAAGCTCGACTTCATCATGAACGAAAAGGCAGAAGTGATACGGGCCTTCGCGGGAGACCCCGTCGACGGGCACCGGGCTGCGTGCGACTACGCGCGGTCGCTCTATATGATCCGCCTCGACAGGCGGCCCGACGTGGCGATTACGTCCGCGTCGCCCCTGGAGACGGGCGTCCAGGCAATGAAGGCGCTCATGATGGCAGGCTTCTGCACGAAGGCCGGGGGCACGATCGTCTGGGTCGCCTCCCATAAGAACGCAGGACCGATCATGCCGCTGCTGGAAGAGATCGCGAAGCCGGGGACTGCCGGCGACTACCACCGCAAGCTGATAAAGGGGGACATCCCCGGACACTTGAGCCAGTTCGGGATCTCGTACGTTATGATGGGCATCGTCTTCAAGGAGCTTGCGGAGAAGTTCCGCGTCATCAACGTTGCCGAGGCGATGACGAGGGAGCAAGTCGCGATGATGGGTTTTGAGCACGCGGCGACGCTGGAGGAGGCGATACGGACCGTCCACGCGCGGACGCCCCAGGCCGACGTGGCGATTTTCCCCTCGGGGCGGGAATATTATCCCGGAGGTCATATAATAGGGGATGGCGCCGTGAAGTTAGAGGGGCGCCGTGATCTTTTCGCGCCTTTCACGTCGTTTTCTCGGCGCAGCGTGCTCACGTACAAAAACAGTACGCTCCGCCGCGCGCCTTCGAAAAGCAACGCGAAATCCATCGAAAATCTCCCGGCGCCCTTTGGACAAGACCGGGGGATTGCGTTGCCGCGCAGGATTGCCTGATTCTTCCTGGAATCCACGGTTCTGTTTTTCCTGTTGCACATCCCAGGTCGAGATGGTAATCATTAATACATATCCAGCGGGAGCGGAGAAGGCTCCGGCTAGTTTAGTGAGACCATCAGCATCATGAAACGCAAGAGAACAATCGGTTCCGTAAAGGCACAGCTTCTAACGAAAGCGAAGGAGTCGGTTCTTTGTGCTATCAAAGTTTTCAACGATCCGCTATTGAGTTTTAAATCTGAAGCTTTTACGGTCTTAATGATCATTGCTTGGACATACCTTTTACATGCTCATTATCGCTCAGAAGGAATAGACTACCGTTACTACAATCAACAGGGGAAGCGTAAGATATACGACAGGACCAAACACGGAGCGAAGAAGCACTGGGAGCTCGAACGTTGTCTGAACGACGATAACTGCCCGCTAGATCACGATACGAAGAATAATCTCAGGTTTCTCATTGGGCTTCGCCATGAAATTGAACACCAGATGACACAGGTGCTTGATAACTACCTCAGCGCCCGTTACCAAGCCTGTGCGTTGAATTTCAATGCCTATCTAAAGTCTCTATTCGGTCAAAATCATGGCTTAGACGCTCAGCTGACCTACACAATTCAGTTCGCCGAGCTGACCGCGGAGCATTTCAAGGAGGCAGAGACACCAGAACTGCTGCCATCCAATCTGCGTGCTTACATTATGGCTTTTGACGGCGCTCTTTCCCACGATGAGTATAACAGTCCTCGCTATTCCTACCGTTTGCTATTCAAAAAGAAACTCGTCAATCGCCCGGGCCAAGCCGATAAGGTCATTGAATTTATTGATCCGAACTCTGACTTGGCAAAAACGATCGATAAGGAGTACTGGGTTAAGAAAGAAGTGGAGCGACCAAAGTTCCTTGCAAAACACGTTGTAGCTGAGGTACGAAAGGCGGGCTTCGCAAAGTTCCGGACCCAACCGGAACATTTGAACATGTGGAGGTCTGAGGACGCTAAAAACCCAGCCAGAGGCTATGGGGCTGAAGTGGCTGGCACATGGTACTGGTACGAGCCGTGGGTCAAACGTTGCATCCAACTGTGTGAAGCGGCGGGAGAAAAGTTCAAGCAGGGCCAGAAATGAGAAGAATATGGGAACTCAAGGGGACATCCCGTAACCGCAGTAAGGTGTCGACAAATGGCAGCAGCCTATATTAATTTGTTAGAGCCAAGAAAGGTGGGAGCAATTCTCTTCGTTGCGCCATTTGTTCTCGCAAGCATCCTTGCGTATGCCGAACCAGGCCAGTACGACGTGCGAATGAAAGTCGAAAAAGAACGGCAAGACGCTATCGAAAGCAAGGTCACTCCAAAGAATGCTCCAATTATAGCAAAAGTGCATCCTGTCCAGGAAGCCCAGATCGAAGCCGAGGACAGAGGAAAAGACAGAGAAGAAAAACCAGACGCCGACAAGGATACGGCCAAACTCACCGGCCAATTGGCACAGTTTACGTGGTATCTGGTTCTCATTGGCTGCGGTCAATTGATTATTTTCATTTTGCAATTGATGGTTTTTGGTCTTCAAGCTAAGCGGCTACGTCAAACCGTGGACTCTGTTGGGAGGATCGAGAGACCCTATCTCTTTGTAGAGAAGGTACGCGTTCGTAGGCGCGCCCCGCTAAATGTCCCGAACAGTTGGTTTATTAGTTTTCAATGGAGAAACGTCGG
Source organism: uncultured delta proteobacterium (assembly GCA_963835595.1). Classification (GTDB taxonomy): domain Bacteria; phylum Desulfobacterota; class Syntrophorhabdia; order Syntrophorhabdales; family WCHB1-27; genus CAWEPK01. The sequence continues at coordinate 2,438,316 of CAWIGL010000002.1, forward strand.
CCGGATGCCTGCCCTCGTAAAGGAATGCATTATCAAATTCGAAGACAGAGACATCCTTCCAGACGTCCCGGACTATACGAAGGCATCGCCGCTTAGGTGTAAGCAAACGGTTGCTTCCAACATGACTTTCATGACTGGTGAGATCGGTCCTTCTCCAGAGCGAGGCATAAAGAATGGTAAGCCTATTAGGTTTATTGCTTTCGGAAGAATCACATATGCCGAATTGACGGGAAAGGTACATAAAACTGGGTTCGCCGTGGAAGTTTCTGCACACCTTCCCGCATCTAGCACCTTCGACAATGCCGCCTATGAATATCACGATTAGAGGGACATAAGCGGGGATATGGGATCTCGCAATCATGCACCGCTTGTTATAAAGTCCTATCATGCCTCGGCCTCTGAGGGTGAATATCCCGGCGCGATCTACCATGTAACGTCGCGCGGCAGGCCGACTATATCGGCATTCATTACGCGGCGGCGAGCAGGGCGGTGAAGCAGCTCATCGAAGAAAAAAGAGGGAAAGTATGATTGCAAGACCCCATATGCCCGCGCGGGTCTCAGCTTGCCTTCCTGCTGGTCTGTTTGGGGAAATTTGAAAAGGACCGTCTGTCCTTCGGCGATCATTTAGAAGCATTCTTGAAGATCACCGAGCGAGTATGGGGAATCGTCATCCTCCATCCCCCGCAAGGCCGACGATAAAGAAAATATGGACCAATCCCTGTCCCCTGCTTTCGTCTTCAGATACTCCACGAAATCGAGAACTTCCGCCTTCTTGGACTCCGGCAAATCCTGTATTTCCTTTATGATCTTGTCTTCAAGGCTCATTGCTTGCCTTCCATTGAAAGCATATTATACGTCTTTCTTCGGGACTTTTTCTATAGCTGACTCTTTCTTCGTCAGCAAGGCTAGGTCGGGCAGGATCCGTCCACCGGGTGTAAGGACAGGGTCGCCGGCCGCAAATATGATTTTGGGCAGCGGAGTGATTATAATGTACAGGAAGGGAGCACCCGCTCCGTTTCAAGGAGGTATGCGATGAAGAAGCGCATCGGCAAGAAGACGCTGGCGAAAGAAGCCGTTTTCTGGGGCAGGATGAAGAACGCCCTGTCGAGGCCCGAGCTCCGGACCTGCCTCAAATGAAAAAGCTGAAAGGGTTAACTGTTGCCGGTCCGGCAACAGTCAGGAAAACAAAAAGACTTCTTCTTCCAGTGGCACCTGACGAGCCGCTGCAACCTGGCGTGTAGCCACTGCTACCAGGAAGGTGCGCCCGCTCCTGAGCCGGACGCCGCCGCCATCGCAAAAATCGCGAACGCCGCAGCCGACACGGTAGCCGCATGGGGGCAGGCGTACGGGATCGGCTTCTCGCCCGCCTTCAACGTGACGGGAGGGGAGCCGCTCGTCCTGCCCGGCATAATGGACGTCCTTGCGCTGCTGAAGGGTAAGGGCTTCGAGGTCTCGCTGCTCACGAACGGCACGCTCGTCGATGGGGAAAAAGCGCGGAGGCTCGCCGATCTGCTGGACAGCGCCCAGGTAAGTGTCGAGGGGCCGGAGCGCGTCCACGACGCGATACGCGGCAGAGGCAACCTGGCAAAGGCGATGCGGGGGGCGGAGCTTCTTGCAGCGGCCGGCATCCCCGTCAACCTGAACGTGACGCTCTCGAAGCTCAATATCGACTGCATCGACGAGGTCATATCGATGGCCCGCGACGCCGGCGCAGTCCGTGTCGGCTTTTCGCGGCTCGTCCCTTCCGGGAGGGGGAGGGACCTCGCTAAAGAGATGCTCGCGCCGGACGAGGTGCGCGATGCGTACAGCCGTCTTCTCGGCGGCCACGGCGCCGCCGACCCCGCCGAACTTGCCGCTCCCGCCACCCGTTCCGGACCCGCCCCTCCCGGCGCCCGTGCCGCCGGTAGCCGCCCGGCCCCGCTGGTCCCGGTAAGCCCGCCGCCCCTGTCCGTATATCGACGGGCGACCCCATAGCGTCCGCGCTCGAAGGCGCAAGCGGCGACTGCGGCGATTTCCCCTACGCAGGCTGCGCCGCCGGCGTTTCGGGGCTGACGATACTGCCAGACGGCACACTGCTCCCCTGCCGCCGGCTGCCCATCCCCATAGGGAACGCGCTCACGGGATCGATCAGGCGCATATGGGCGGAGTCTCCTGTGCTGGCGGCCTTGCGGGACAGGAAAGCGTATAAGGGCAGGTGCGGCGCTTGCGGAAGGTGGGCGGGCTGCAGGGGGTGCCGCGCCATCGCCTACGCGTCGTCCGGCCTTTCGGGCAAGGCGGACTTCTGCGCGGACGACCCGCAGTGCTTTCTTTAAAGGGCTTTGCGCAAAACGATGCCCGCCGGCGTGTTTGCGGGGGAGCACATAGGGCCCGAAGATACGGTATTGATAAAACGCCCAGGCTATGCTATTTTTTATCAAATAGACGGCGGCCGGAAAGGCGGCTTGGCTGCTTTTCGACGCCGGCAACCTGCGTGGGGCTGTAGCTCAGCTGGGAGAGCGCATGACTGGCAGTCATGAGGCCGACGGTTCGATCCCGTTCAGCTCCACCATTTTTTCCAGCCCTTACGGATTGTCTGCCGGTCCCCCGCCGATCTCATTGCGGTAAGATTAGACTAACCTTATCTTATTCCACGCACTGCGACCTATCGGTTTTTGGCGCACCCCCGGCAAGTACCGGCCCACGGCATGGCCGGCGGACCGGCGGAGGCATAGATTATCACAGCGGGCCTGACGGCATCGGCAGGCGGACATGGAGGAATAAGGTGGCGCAGCCGGGCGCACCGGTCAAGGGATACCGGAACAGGCTTCAGCACGAGAAGAGCCCTTATCTCCTCCAGCACGCTGCGAACCCGGTCGATTGGCGGCCGTGGGGAGCGCCCGCCTTCGAGGCAGCCGCCGAGCAGGATAAGCCCGTCTTTCTGTCCATCGGCTACTCGACCTGCCACTGGTGCCACGTGATGGAGCGGGAGTCCTTCGAGGACCCGCACGTGGCGGCCCTGCTCAACGACGCCTTCATCTGCGTCAAGGTGGACAGGGAGGAGCGGCCCGACATCGACAACGTCTACATGGCCGTCTGCCAGATGCTCACGGGCAGCGGCGGATGGCCCCTGACCATACTGATGGCCCCCGACAAAACGCCCTTTTACGCGGCCACGTATATCCCCAGGGAGGGGAGGTACGGTCTGCCGGGCCTCGTCGATATTATCCCGAAGGTGAAAGAGCTATGGAAGACGCGGCGGGAAGAATTGCTCGCCTCGGGCGTGCAGCACGTGGAGCGTCTCCGCCGTTTGATGGCGCCTGCGGACCCGACCGTCCTTTCGGGCGAGACGCTGGGCGCGGCCTTCGAGGACCTCGCGGGCCGCTTCGACGCGATAAACGGCGGCTTCGGGCCTGCCCCCAAGTTTCCCACCCCGCACAACATGAGCTTCCTCCTGCGCCACTGGAAGCGCAAAGGCGAAGGCCGCGCCCTCGCGATGGTGGAAAAGACGCTCAGGGCGATGCGACGGGGCGGCGTATACGACCACGTGGGGTTCGGGTTCCACCGGTATTCGACGGACGCGGCCTGGCTCGTACCTCACTTCGAGAAGATGCTCTACGACCAGGCGATGTGCAGCTTGGCTTACCTTGAGGCGTACCAGGCGACGGGCGACCCGGAATACGCCAGGACCGCCCGCGAGATATTCACCTACGTGCTGCGCGACATGACGGTCCCAGAAGGTCCGTTTTATTCGGCGGAAGACGCGGACAGCGAGGGGGTGGAAGGCAGGTTCTACGTCTGGTCGGAGGCCGAGATACGCGCTGTCTTAGACGGCCCGGACGCGGACCTGGTCATACGCACCTTCAACGTCCGCCCGGAGGGCAACTGGGACGCAAAGGGACACGGCGGCGCAGGGAGCAACATACTCCATTTGAAAGGCAGCGGCCCATCGGAGGCGGGAGAGATCGCTGAGCTGGAGCAGGCGCGGCAGCGCCTCTTCGCAGCCCGCGAGAAACGGGTCCATCCGCACAAGGACGACAAGGTGTTGACGGACTGGAACGGCCTCATGATCGCCGCCTTTGCCCTTGGCGCACAGGTGCTAGGAGAGACGCGCTACGCGGACGCGGCAGCGCGTGCGCTCTCGTTCATCATGGAGCGGATGAGCGCGCGGGACGGCCGCCTCCTGCACCGCTTTCGCGACGGGGAGACCTCGATACCGGCGAACCTCGACGACTACGCCTTCCTCGTCTGGGGGTGCATCGAGCTTTACGAGGCCACGTTCGATGCGCGCTTCCTCGCCCTGGCCCTGCGGCTCAACGCCGATCAAATGGGCCATTTCTGGGACGGGGCGGCAGGGGGCTTTTTCTTCACGCCCGACGACGGGGAGGAGCTCCTTGTCCGCCATAAGGACGCCTACGACGGTGCCGTGCCGTCGGGCAACTCGGTCGCCATGCTCAACCTCTTGCGGCTCGCGCGGATGACTGGCGACGCCGGCCTTGAGGACAGTGCGGTCCGGCTGGGCCGCGCGCTGTCCGGCAAGGTGGCGCAGCACCCGGCGGGATTTACGCAGCTCCTGTGCGCCTTGAGCTACGCCCTGGGGCCGTCGCACGAGGTAGTGCTCGCCGGGCCGGCCGGCTCCGCTGGCCTTGAGGCGATGGTCGAGGCCCTCCGGTCCCGCTTCCTGCCGGAGACGGTCGTCCTCCTGAAACACGATGGCGGGCAGGCAAGCGGGCCGGAGCTTTCCGACCTCGCCCCCTTTCTGAAGGACTTCCGGTCCGAAGGCGGCAAGGCCCGGGCTTACGTCTGCTCGAACAACGCCTGCGGCCTGCCTGTGCCGGACGCAGACGCGATGCTCCGGCTCCTCGGAGAATAAGGTACGGAACCAGACTACCTGCGGCGGGCGGGGAGATTGACGAGCAGCACGCCCGCGATGACCGCTGCAAAGCCGGCGATGAAGACGCCGGTCAGCCTTTCGGACAGGAGCGTCGCGCCCAGCAGGGTTGCAACCATCGGGTTGATGTTCACGTAGACTGCGACCTGTGTGGGTGAGAGGCGCGCCAGGGCAGACGTCCACAGGTAGAAGGCGATGGCGCCGCCGAAGATCCCGAGGAAAAGGACGAGCATGAGTGCATCGGCGCGCATCGCTGCCATCGGCGCACGCTCGAAAAGGGCGGCAGGCACGAGCAGGAGCGTGCCGAACATCATTGCATAGGCCGTTACGGTCAGCGCCTTATAACGGGCAAGCATGCGCTTTGCCAGGACGCCATAGACTGCGCCGCAGAGGGCCGTCACCAGCATAAGGGCGTCCCCCGCGAGCGACCATCCACTGCCGGAAAAGGTCAGCCCGCGCTCGGCAAGCACCGCCCCCACGCCTGCAAAGGTGAGCAGGACGCCGCACGTCTGGCGTGCCGTGAGGCGCTCTTTTTTTGCCGCGCGAGCGAGCAGCACGCTCCAGAGCGGCATCGTGGCGAGCAGCAGCGCGCCGCGTGACGCCTCCGTCAGCCGCAGGCTGATGTTGAAGGTCACGGGGAAGATCGTGAAAAACACGGCTCCCAGCAAAATAAGGTAAGGGACGTCCCTCCACGCGATACGGAGCAGGGGCCGCGCCCGGACGAGCAGGAAGAGGAAAAGCAGGAGACCCCCTTGGGCGAACCGCAGAAAAGCGAGCGTCAGGGGCGGGACGTCCCGGACGGCAACCCGCACCGCGACTACGGAGGCCCCGAAGAGGATCGCCGCTACGAGCACACCTACGTTGGTGCTAACGTCACGTCGCATCGCCCACGCCCTTTCGCCTTCTATGCGAACGCCAGCCGGCCGCGCGCCCGCCTCTCAAGGGGCAGCAGGCTGTGGTAGATGAACGCGTGGAGCGGTGTCCCGACGCCTGCCTCCCTGCCCAGGCGCACGACCGCGCCGTTCCATGCCTCCAGCTCCGAGGGCTTGCCGTCTGCGATGTCCCTTTGCAGCGACGTAGTCCCGCCGGCAGGCAGGGAATCGAGGAATGCCTTCGCGCGCCCGATGCTCTCGTCGGAGAGCGCTACCTTGCGGGCGCGCGCCACTGCTAAGATCTCCGCCAGGCACTCATCGAGCAGGCGGGCCGTCTCGGGGAGCGTGCGGATGACCCCGATGGGCGCCCGCGTCACCGAGCCTACCCCGCCGAAAGAGACCACGAAGAGGAACTTTTCCCACAACGCCACGTCGATATCCGCCGGGACCTCAGCCTTGACGCCCGCGCGCTCGAAGACCTGCCGGAAGCGCTCGGTGCGGGCGCTTGGCCGCTTGTCGCGCTCGGCGAACTTGACGAAGTGGAAATCGCCGATGCTGCGGATGCGGCCGGGCGCGACGACCTGGCTGATCGTCCCGCAAAGGCCGTTCAGGACGTGCTCAGGCCCCAGCACGGCCGCCAGTTGCGACGCTGCCTCGACGCCGTTCTGGAGGGGAGTCACGAAGGTCTCCGGCCCCATCATCGGCCGCATGGCCTCTGCCGCCTCCGTCACCTGCCACGTCTTGACGCCGAGGACGACCGCATCGACAACGCCCGCCTGCGCAGGGTCGTCGGTCGCTTGCGCGGGCCGGACGACGATCTCGCCTGCCGGGGTCTCCACCCGGAGGCCGTCGGCCTTGATCGCCTCGAGGTGGCTGCCCCGCGCGATGAAGACTACGTCCTCGCCCGCGCGCGCCAGATGCGCGCCGAAGTAAGCCCCCGCGCCGCCTGTGCCGAAAATCGCAATCCGCATGAAGACCTCCTGCCCGACATGCCGTAAGCCGGAAACGTTGTCAGGATTATAACCTTAGACAATCGGCGTGGGAAGCAAAATATGGGGGAGGCGCTTGTCTCTCCGGCCGCTGCCCCCGAAAGCAGGCGGCCGGAAAACCGGGGCGGGCGGGGATGCCCGCGAAGGTCAAGCTGCCGTCTCTCTGCCTCGCGTGGTGAGTGCGAGGCGGAGAGACGCCGCCGGAGGGGCGAAAGGAGGGTCTTGTGGAGGGAAGCAGACGAGGGGGATAGCTGTATAAGGACAATCGGGGTTCAATCCTGCGGTTTGCAAGGCATTTATGCCCAGGCCAGGTATCATGCTCGATGTCATACGTGTAGTGTATTACAATGTATTACTCATGTCAAGTACTTTTTACAATTTTTTTTTGGGAGATGGCGACCAAGAGGTCCGGCGCCGGTTTGTGTCGTCTCCCGGCCGTGGCAGAGCCGGCCGCATCTTTATGTTTTTTTGACGTTTTTCAGCAATAGTTTTACGCATAATTGATCCTTAAGCGCTTAGTCTATTACCGTAAGGAAGGAAAATACGGACGATCCGTTCAGGAGGGAATACGATGGAACTTGATACGAACCTTGCATTCTGGGTGCCCGCGATGTTAGTCCTGGGCCTCGTGTCGATGGCACTGGTCTACCTGTTCATGGAAGCGTGCGAGAAAATATAGCACCGAGGTGACGCAATGATCTATTTGACAGTGATAGTAGCAGTCTTCTTGTTCGTTTATCTGGTCGCCGCCCTCGTACGGCCCGAGTGGTTCTGAGCGGGGCGGTCGAAGAGGACCGACCTTAAGGAGTGAGAACATATGCTCATGTTTATCCAAACCTGGCTTCCGCCATTCATGCTTCTCCTGACGGCGACGGTCGTCGCCTTTCCGCTCTCCCGCTACATGGCGTGGATCATGGACGGGAAATACAAGCCGTGGCGCATCTTCGGGTGGTTCGAGCGGCGCCTCGACAGCGGCTGTCAGGACTGGAAGCAGTACACGGCGTCCCTGCTCGTCTTCAACATCGTGCTCTTCATTTTCGGCTACATCGTGCTTTCGATCCAGCAGTGGATGCCCCTCAACCCTCGCGGCCTTGGGCAGCTAGCCCCGACGACCGTCTTTCACAGCGTCGTCTCCTTCATGACGAACACGGACCTCCAGCACTACTCCGGGGACCAGCACCTGTCGAACTTCAGCCAGATCGTCTGGGCCGTCTCTAATCTCTTTCTTTCGGCTGCCATCGGACTCTCCGGCCTTGTTGCGATCATCCGGGCGCTGCGGGGCGATTCACACGTGGGCAACTACTTCCTCGACATGTGGCGGGCGGTCATGTATATGTTCGTGCCCGCTGCCATTATTTTTGCCCTCATTTTCATGTTCCAGGGCAGTCCCATGACGTATAAGAGCACGTACACGCTCTCGACGCTGGAGCCTGCCGCGATGGGGACTACGGAGAAGGGGGAGGCAAAGCAGCAGACGATAGTCGTCGGCCCCGTCGCAGCCTTCGAGTCGATGAAGATGCTCGGGACGAACGGGGGAGGCTTCTTCGGCATGAACGCCGCCCACCCCTACGAAAACCCCACAGGCCTGACGAACTTTTTCAACTGCCTGGCCATGATGATATTCCCGTACGCCCTTGTCCTCATGTACGGGCGGATGCTGCGGCGTATGCGCCATGCTTATGTGATCTTTGCAGTCATGCTCCTATTGATGGCAGGCACGATCTTCATGTCCGTCTATTACGATACGCTCTATCCCAACCCCGGCCTCACAAGCCACCCGGAAACCCGGACGTATCAGATCCCAAGCGCGACGGCGCCGGGCGGCAGGCTGGAGGTATCCTCGCCTGCCGTGCCCGGCCTGCCTGTAAACCAGCACCTCGGTAACCTGGAGGGCAAGGAGATGCGCTTCGGCACGTCGGCAGGGGCGACCTACGCGGCCGTAACAACGGACGTGACCTGCGGCTCCATCAACGCCGAGGCCGACAGCCTGAATCCCCTTGCCGGCCTCTCGCCCATGATCGGGATGTGGCTCAACTGCATCTTCGGCGGCAAGGGCGTCGGCATGATCAACATGCTCATATACGTGATCGTCGGTATCTTCGTCGCAGGCATGATGGTGGGGAGGACCCCGGAATACCTCGGCAAGAAAATCGGGGCCAAAGAAGTGAAGCTGGCCATCGTCGCGTTGCTGGTCCATCCGTTCCTCATCCTCATGCCGACGGGCCTCTTCGCCGCTACCCATTACGGGCTTCTGGCAGTGAGCAACCCCGGCGCCCACGGTCTTTCGCAGATGCTCTACCAGTTCTCCTCCGCGTCGGCCAACAACGGCTCCGCCTTCGACGGCTTGGGTGTGGTCTACGGCTTCGCCAATAACGCGAGCCCTGCCCCGACCGCCATGGCATGGGACATCGCTGCCGGCCTCGTGATGCTCTTCGGCCGCTACCTTCCCATCGTCGCACCCATCGCTATGGCAGCGTCCCTTGGGGCGAAGAAATCCGCCCCCTTCGGCCTCGGCACGCTCCGCACCGACACGGTCACCTTCGGCATACTGCTCCTCGGGACGATCCTCATCGTTGGCGCCCTGCTCTTCCTGCCTGTCGCCGCCCTCGGCCCGATGGCAGACCATATGGGACCGATCCCCTTCGGAGGCTGATATGACGCGCAAATCACGAGCTGCCACGCGCCAAAAGGAGCTTGCAATGAACGGAAAAACCGATAGCACCTCTGTTGTGACCGGAGTAAGGCTGCCTTCAGGGGAGCGCCGCCAGAAGAGGCGGAAGCTCCTGGAGGCGGAGACAACAAAGACGGCCATGAAACAGGCATTCTTCATGCTCAGACCCGATATCCAGTGGAAGAACCCCGTCATGTTCGTCGTCGAGGTCGGCGCCTTCCTGACGCTGCTCTATATAATCGAGGCGGCGTTCGGCAAGGCGGCGAGCCAGGTGTCCATAGGATATTTCATCGCCCTCGACGCGTGGCTCTTCATTACCGTGCTCTTCGCGAACTTTGCGACAGCTCTCGCCGAGGCACGCGGCAAGGCCCAGGCGCAATCGCTCAGGAAAGCCCGCCACGAAACGACGGCGTGCCGCCTCACTGCGGCGGGCACAATCGAAGAGGTCTCTTCGGCGGTCCTGGAACCGGGCGACAGGGTCGTGGTGGAGGCCGGGCAGACGATCCCCGGCGACGGGGAGATCATCGAGGGCGTGGCCTCCGTGGACGAATCGGCTATCACGGGAGAGTCGGCGCCCGTCATAAGGGCGGCCGGGGGCGACCGCTCCGGCGTCACGGGAGGCACGGTGGTGCTCTCCGACCGGATCGTCGTCGAGATCACGAGCGGGGCCGGCGAGTCGTTCCTCGACCGGATGATCGCCCTCGTGGAAGGCGCCATCCGGCAGAGAAGCCCGAATGAGATTGCCTTGACGCTGCTCCTTTCCGCCTTCACGCTCGTTTTCCTTATCGTGGTGATCCCTATCTGGCCCATGGCATGGAACGCGGAGAACTACATGAAGGGCTACCTCGGCATCCAGGGGCCCCTGAAAAGCCTCGGCACGGACGTGCCGACCCTCATCGCCCTTCTGGTCTGCCTCATCCCGACGACCATCGGCGCGCTGCTGGCCGCTATAGGCATAGCGGGCATGGACAGGGCCCTCCAGGCCAATATCATCGCGAAGAGCGGCAGGGCGGTCGAGATGGCGGGCGACATCGACGTCGTGCTCCTCGACAAGACCGGCACGATCACCATCGGGAACCGGAACGCCACGACCTTCCTGCCCGTCTCGGGCTACACCGCCGACGATATGGGGCGTCTCGCGGCCCTGGCATCGGCAGCAGACGAGACGCCGGAAGGGAAGAGCATCGTCAGGCTCTTCGAGAAGGAGGGCAAAAGCACTGTCATGGCCCCTCCCGGTGCGGAGTTCATACCCTTTTCCGCCCAGACGCGCATGAGCGGCGTCGACCTGCCCGACGGCAGGCGCATACGGAAAGGCGCATCGGACGCGGTCATAGAGTTCGTCAAAGAGCACGGGGGCGCAGTCCCGGACGACCTCGAGCCGCTCGTCCGTACCGCTGCTTCCAACGGCGCGACCCCGCTCGTCGTCGCCGACAACGGGCACGTGGCAGGGGTGGTCGTCCTTGAGGACATCCTGAAGCCCCACATGGGCGAGCGCTTCGCGCGCCTGCGCAAGATGGGCCTGCGGACGGTCATGATAACGGGAGACAACCCCCTGACGGCGGCCTTTATAGCGGCGAAGTCCGGGGTCGATGACTTTCTTGCCGAGGCAACGCCGGAGACGAAGCTCGCCTACATCCGAAAGGAGCAGGCAGGCGGCAAGCTCGTCGCCATGATGGGCGACGGCACTAACGACGCGCCCGCCCTGGCCCAGGCGGACGTCGGTCTTGCCATGAACGCGGGCACGCAGGCTGCGAAAGAGGCGGCCAATATGGTAGACCTCGACAGCGACCCCACGAAATTGATCGAGGTCGTCGAGATCGGCAAGCAGCTCCTGATCACGCGCGGCGCGCTAACGACTTTCTCGATAGCCAACGACGTGGCAAAATATTTCGCCATCATCCCGGCACTCTTCGCGGGTACGCTGCCGTGGCTCGGCGGTATCGACATCATGCACCTCCACTCTCCGACCTCGGCGATCCTGTCGGCGATCATCTTCAACGCTATCATCATCCCCTTGCTCATCCCCGTGGCGCTCAAAGGGGTGCGGTACATGGCCCTCGGCGCAGACGCGCTTTTGCGGAGGAACCTCGCCATATGGGGCCTGGGCGGTATCATCGCCCCGTTTATCGGCATCAAACTGATCGATCTTATCATGGTGGGGCTGCACCTTGTATAAGGCTGAACTAAAAACAGCAACCCCGATCAAGACTTTTGTGAGGGGGAAGGCTCCGCGAGCTTTGCTCGTGGAGGGGGCGCTGAGCCCCGATAATTGCAAGGAGACATAAAATGGCGCGAAATATTGCGAAAAGCATCCTGCTCCTCTTCTTCGGGGTGGTTATCTGCTGCCTCATCTATCCCCTTATCGTGTGGGCGATAGGGCAAATAGCCTGTCCGTTCGAGGCGAACGGCAGCATGGTAAAAGGCCCGGACGGGAAGATCGTCGGCTCGCGCCTCATCGCGCAGCCCTTCACGAAGGACGAGTACTTCCAGCCCAGGCCGTCAACGCCCTCTTACGACGCGTCGGCCTCCGCCTCGTCGTCGCTCGCAGCCTCGAACTATGCCTTGCGCGACCGCGTTGCCCATACGCTCGGGCCTATCGCGGTCTATAAAAGCGGCCCCAAGGCAGGCCAGCCCGTTGGCCCCGACATAGAGGTTTGGCTCAAAGAGGACAGGTTCCAGGGCAAGGCCGGCATCGTAGCCCAGTGGGCGGACCTGCACAACGGCTCGGCCCAAGGGTGGGTGAAGGCCGACGCCACGCACGGGACCTACGTGGATGCATGGGCGAAGAAGCACCCTGACCTCGTGGCGAAGTGGGTCAAAGACAACCCCGCCACCCCGAAGCCTGCCGCAGCCGACCTGGCCGTCCTGTTCTTTGAGAGCTTCTCGAAGGATAACCCCGGCAAGTTCCCCGTGCCCGTAACGCACAAGGGGGCAGACGGCAAGGACGTGACGACTATCGAGCCTGCAAGCCAGGGCGCCGATATCCAGGCTACGTTCTTCGACATGTGGCTGCTTGAGCATCCTGACGCCAAGCTTCAGGACGTACCCGCCGACCTCGTGACCGCCTCCGCCTCCGGTCTCGATCCCCACATCGCGCTCGCAAACGCTGTCTATCAGCTCGACCGGGTGGCCGCAAAGTGGGCGGCCGACCTGAAGCGCGACCCCGCCGGGGTGAAGAAAGAGATTACTGACATGCTGCAAGCGGCTGCGGAGGCCCCGTGGTACGGACTGGCGGGCGAGAAATTCGTCAACGTGTTGGAGGTGAACCTGGAGCTTCGGAAGAGGTACGGGGAGCCGAAATAACCGCCATAGAAGGAAAGCCGGGAAGGCGGCAAGGGGCAAGAGGGCGGATGGCATGAACTCGACGGCATCGGAGATATCGGTCGGCCGGGCGGTCCCCGCCTGTCCGCCGCTTTCGCGGCCGGTCCCCGGCGTGCCCTATATGGGCGCGTTCCTTTGCGTTGTCCTAGCCACTGTGACGGGGGAGATAGCCAAGCCTTACCTCGACATCGCGACCATCACGCTCCTGTACCTTTTGCCGGTGCTCTTCAGCGCAGCGCGCTGGGGACGCGGCCCTTCGCTGTTCGCTTCTTTCCTGGGGGTCCTGACGCTGGATTTTTTCTTCGTGCCGCCCGTCTACACGTTCATGGTAAGAGACCCGAAGGACCTCGCCGCCCTCGCGGTCTTCCTCCTGGTGGGCGTCGTTACGGGGAACATGGCCACAAAACTGCGCAACGAGGCGGAGAAGACAAGGCAGAGGGAGGCAAGGACGCTCGCCCTGTACGGCCTCAGCCGGCGTATGGCCTCGGAGGCTGACCTCGGAGAGATCGCTAGGTCCTTCGCAAAAACGGCGGCCGAGACGGCAGCCGGCCGGGTGACCATTCTCATGCTGGACAAAGATGGTCACAGCCTGCGCGAGATCGCCTCCTATCCACCGCGCGCCGCCTCCCTCGACGAGAAGGAGTGCGCCGTTGTCCAGTGGGTCCTGGGACGGGGCCGGCCTGCGGGCAGGGGGACGGACACCCTCCGGGACGCGAGCGAGCTGATCTTTCCTGCCAAGGCGGACCGCGAGACGGTGGCGGCAATCGCCGTTGATTTGGACGCAAAAACGGAGACTCTTCCCGAGGAGCAGGAGCAGCTTATCGAGGCCTTCGCCAACCTTGCCGCAGTCGCCATAATCCGCATCAGGCTGGCGCAGGAGGCCGAGCGGGTCCAGTGGCTCGCCGAGTCGGAAAAGCTCCACCGGGCGCTGCTCAACTCGATCTCCCACGACCTGCGCACCCCGCTGGCCTCCATCATGGGCGCAGTGACCGGCCTACTCGACAAAGAGGGCGTTTACGACGGCGAGACGAGGAACGCCTTCCTGGAGATGATAAAGGCAGGGGCGGCGCGGCTGAACCGCTTCGTCGGGAACCTCCTCGACATGGCGCGCCTTGAGAGCGACACGCTGAGGCTGAAAAAGGAATGGTGCGACATACAGGACATCATCGGCGTCGCGTTGAGGGAGATGGAAGAGGTGCTTCGGGAGCATACGGTACGCGTCGATGTCCCCGCCGGTCTGCCCCTGGTGGAGGTCGATTTCGCCCTCGTGGAGCACGTCTTTATCAACCTCCTGGAGAACGCAGCGAAGTATTCCCCGCCGGGGAGCGAGATCGCCATAGAGGTGCGGACCGGCCGGGACGTGCTGCTCGCGACAGTCGCAGACAGCGGGCCGTCGATCCCTGAATCCGAGCGGGAGCACGTCTTCGAGAAGTTCTACCGGCTGGCGTATGCGAGGGGCATGGACGGGACGGGGCTGGGACTCTCCATCTGCCGGGGCATCGTCGAGGCGCACGGCGGCACGATATGGCTCGACCCTTCCGGCGGTCCGGGCAACAGGTTCATATTCTCCCTGCCCCTGCCGCAGGACGCGCAAGGAGGTCGGGGGAAAGGAGGCATAATCTCATGCCGGCTGAAAGGGCCCGCATACTCGTGATTGACGATGAAAGAGAGATACGCCGCATCCTGACCGCTTCGCTCACGGGCCACGGATACGAGGTCCGGGAGGCCGCATCAGGGCAGGAAGGCGTGAGCCAGGCAGCGCTCCATCAACCCGACCTGGTCGTCCTCGACCTCGGGCTGCCCGACATGGACGGCGTCGAGGTCGTCAGGCGCCTCCGCGAATGGACGCAAACGCCCATCATTATCTTATCCGTTCGGGAGGACGAGGACGACAAGATCGAGGCCCTCGACGCGGGCGCGGACGATTACGTGACGAAGCCGTTTATCATGGGGGAGCTCCTTGCGCGGGTCCGGGTTGCCCTCCGGCGCGCCGGCAAGGAAGAGGACGAAGAAGCGCTCAGCTTCGGGGATGTGAGGGTCGATCTGTGCCGGCGCCTGATAACGGTCCGGGGGCAGAGAGTCCGGCTGTCGGTCACGGAGTACGAGATACTGAGACACCTGGCAGTCCACAGGGGGAAGGTGGTGACCCACGGCCAGCTCCTGCGCGCAGTGCGGGGGCCGAACCACCAGGAGGACACCCATTACCTCCGGGTCTACATCGCGCAGCTCCGGCACAAGATCGAGAACGACCCCAACCATCCGACACACATCATAACGGAGCCTGGGGTGGGGTACAGGATGGCGGTGGAGGATTAGCGCCCCGCTGCCATCGCCACGGGGCGGACGGCGGCGATGGGAGGACTGCCGGCCGCTGCCTCTTCTATCACTACGATCTCGCCGACCTTTTCGGAGAGCTTTTTCCTGAATGCGGACATAAGCTTCGTCGCGGCCTTCTGCGTGCCAGCGCCGAGGTTTCCCTCGACCGTCGCGTAGACCTCCATGTAGGCGCCGCCCTGCCACGCGTAAAGCGTCAGGCCGGACGTGCTGCGCAAGCCCAGGAAGGCCGCCTTAAGGCCCGTCAGGTGGTTGCGGGAAAAGAGGACCGCCTTAAACCGCGAGTCGTTCGCATTGGCAAGCGGCGGCGTTCCGGCCGGGGCGCGCTCCGCGCCGGGCTGCGGACCAGCCGGCCCGGCGTACTCTATGTCGAGATCCATCGACCTGCCCGTCTCGGCTATCGCCTCCAGGATGCGGGGCTGGGGCGTCTTTATCTGCCAGCTCTCTTTCGCGGCGAAGTCGTGGTCCTTCACGAAGAGGCCGGCCACCGAGCAGCCGGAGACGATCAGGCCCGCGAGCGCAATCAAGCCGATAACGCCATGCCGCATCACCTTCTTTTTCATGTGGCCGTGAGCCTCCTTCGGATCGGCTGCCCCGCGGGATGGCGCCCTAGGGTGTCCCGTCCTTGCGGAGGGGGCCCTGCAAGGCGATCCAGACGAGCTGGCCGCGCGTTTTTGCGCCCGTCTTGTGGAACAGGTACTTGAGCGTCGTTTTCACCGAATCCTCCGACACACCTATCTTAACACCTATTTCCTTATTAGTCAGCCCCTCGAACACCCCCTGGAGCACCTCGCTCTCCCTTTCGGTGAGCGCCCGGGGGAAGGTCTGCTGCCCGCCGGCAAGCGCCCGGTCCGCCAACTGCTGGACGACCTTCTGGTCGATCCATAACTCTCCGTTCGCAACGAGCCTGATGGCTTTGGCTAGGGCGCCGGGCGAGCTGGTCTTGAGGATGATGCCGGAGACGCCCAGCTTGAAGGCTGTAGACGATTGCATTGCGTTCATGCCCGCGGTCACCATGAGTATCCTGCCGGCGTATCCCGCCTCGCGGGCAGACGAAATGAACTGGTTCCCGTGCTCGGTCCCGAGGTCGAAATCGAGGAGCACGATATCGACTTCGGCAGCTTTCAGCGCCTGGAGGCCCTCGGCCGCAGTGCCGCACCTGCCGACGACCTCAAGGTCGGGCTCCGAGTCGAGAAGGCGGTTCAAGCCCTCGCGAAACAGGGGGTGGTCGTCCACCAGTAAGAGTCGTATGCGGTCCATCCTTAAGCTCCTCTTTCAATCTTCCGCGTTGCCGGCCACGGCCAAATCGATGACGAAGCAGCACCCCGGCGCACCCGGCTCGTACCTGAGGTCGCCCCCGAAAGAGCGCACGAACGCGCGGGAGAGGAACAACCCCAGTCCCGTGGCGTCCGCGCCCTGCTGGAGCGGCTGGAACAGCTTTTCGGCGGAGGCGATACCCGGCCCCGTGTCGCAAAATCTTATGGAGACCTTTTCGTGTCCTGCGGTCACAGAGACGGTTATCTTTTTGAGGGTCGCGCCTTCGAGGGCGCGGCAGCTATTCTTCGCAAGGTTGAGGAGCACGTTCAGCAGGCTGTGGCTGTCGGCCCAGACGGAAGGCAGCGCATCGGGAACCTCCCAGCCGACGCCGGTATCGGATTCCGCGCAATAAGGCCCCAGCACGATGCGCGCCTCGTCGAGGAACGCGGCCAGGTTTACTGCCTCCGCGGTGGCGCCGCCTGCGCTCTTTCGCAGCTCGACGGAGGCTATACTGTTGAGCGCCTCGACGAGCGAGCCGAGGGCCTCGAAGTCCTGACTTCCGGCGAAGTCGCCGCTTCGCGCCAGGTTTTCGTACATGACGGCGATGGCGCTGCAAACGTTTCTCACCTCGTGGAAGACAGCGCCCACGACTATCCGCGAGCCTGCCATAAGTTGTTCGAGGCCGTACTCGGCGCGGCCTCGCAGGTCCTCCGACGTGTCCACCACGAGGGCGGCCAGGCGGGGGCCCAAGGCCGTCTTGTAAGTTGAAAAGAAGACGGACGCCATGAATATCTCGCCGTTGTCCCGCTTCCCTGGGCATTGCATCTCTGTGCGGAAGGTCTGGACCGTCTGCTCTGCCGAAGGCACGCGGCCGAGGGCCGGGATGTAGCGCGAGATGTTCCTGCCGAAAAGCTCTCCCTCCGCCACCCGGAAAAGGTGGTCCGCCGCGCCGTTCGCCAGGAAGACGTCTCCGCCCCCGCTCATCACTACGATGGCGAGGGGGCTTGTCTGTATGAGAAACGCGAGCTGCTCCTCCGCCTCCCGCCGCGTGGCGGCCTCTTTCTCGACCTTCAGGCGGTTCTCTATTTCCAGCCTGCGGTTGACCGTCGCCTCGCGGGAGAACAACCCCATCCCCGCAAGGGCGATGAAGAGCAGGACGTCCTGGGGCCCGGCCTCGGCGGGGATGAAGGGGAACGGGTCGAAGGTCTCGGCCAGGACCGTGCAGCCGAGGGCGATAACGGCGATTTGCCGGCTCGACAAAACTGCGCCGACCAGGAGCATGGGGAACACATAGAGGAAGCCGAAATAAGCGTTGACGGGGTTTTTCCAGTCGACCAGGACGATGATGCCGATAAGGACGGCCGCGATTGTGAGTATCGTCCTGCGGCTTCCCTGCGACATGCGCAGAAAGAGGTTCATTACCGCTCCTGATGGGCCGGCAGGACACGCCTTTTTCGCCCGGCGCCCGCCCCGTCCTTTTTGTTCGTCAAGTATATCACGAAACATAGCGCCGGTCCTTTAGTCTGAAAGCATTAGCCCGATCCGTTTATCCCCTCCCTAAGCTCATCTCCAGCGTCTATCTGCCTGGATTCGTCCGGTTTTGGCAGATGGTCCGTCGGGCGCGCCCACCAGACGTAAAAAGTGGGCAGCAGGTAGATGCTCATAAAGAGGTCGGTGATCAGTCCACCCACGATGACTATGGCAAAAGGCCGCTGCGAGTCGGACCCTATCGCGTGCGACATCGCGGCAGGCAAAAGTCCGAGGGTCGCCACGAGCATCGTCATCATGATAGGTCTCAGGCGGCGCGTTGCCCCCTCTATCGCTGCATCGACCACCGAATATCCCCTCACCCGGAGCTGGTTGATGTACTCGACCATCACTATGCCCGTCTGGACGGAGCAGCCGAAGAGGGCCATGAAGCCCACCCCGGAGGAGACGCTGAAATTGGTGCCCGTCACGAGGAGCGCGAGAAGCCCCCCTATGCGCGCAACCAGCACGTTGACCATGTTGAGGCAGGCCCACTTGGCCGAGCCGAAGGCGCCGTAGATAATCATGAATATGAAGAAGACCGTGACGGGCACGATGATGAGAAGGCGCGCCTCGGCCCGCTTCTGGCTCTGGTACTCACCCATCCAGTTGATGGTATATCCGGGGGGCAGCTTCACCTGCCTTTGCACCTTCTCCATCGCCTCCTCGACGGTGCTGCCGAGGTCCCGGCCCCTTACGCTGTACTTGACTGCGACATAGCGCCTGTTCCCTTCGCGGTAGATCTGCGCCGCGCCGTCTCTCGTCTCCACCCTGCAAAGCTGGGTGAGGGAGACCCTCTCGCCGGAGGGGCTGAGGAGGCGGATTTTCTCAAGGGCCTCCCTCGTGTCGCGGTACGTCGGAAGATAGCGCATGACGAGATCGTAGCGCTGCTCGCCCTGGAGCACAGTCGTGAGAGCGTTGCCCCCGACGGCCGTTTGGACGGCGTCCTGGACGTCGGCGACGTTGATCTGGTAGCGGGCGGCCTGCGCCCTGTCGACTATGAAATTGAGGTTAGGCTGGCCCACCACGCGGAAGAGACCGAGGTCCTTGATCCCTTTGATGCGGCGCATGATGTTGACGATCTCCTGCCCCTTGGCCTCCAGCACCAGCAGGTCCTCGCCGTAAATCTTCGTCGCGAGCTGCCCCTTGATGCCGCTCATCGCCTCTTCCATGTTGTCCTGGATCGGCTGGGAGAAGTTCCAGATCACGCCGGGGATTTTCTGGAGCTCCCGGTTCATCGCCGATATCAGCCTGTCTTTGTCCCGATGGAAGACAGGGCGCCACTCTTTTTTCGGCTTCAGGCTTACGCAGTACTCGGTGTTGAAAAACCCCGTGAAGTCCTGTCCGGAGTCGTCCCGCCCGGCCTGGCTCGTCACCTGGGTGGCCTCCGGGAAGGAGGCGAGGACTATCCTCGTCCGGTTCGCTACCTGGAGCGATTCGCTCGGCCCGGTGCTCGGCGCGAGGGTCCCGCGCACCCAGATCGAGCCCTCGTCGAGATGGGGAAGGAACTCGGAGCCGATGACACCGCTCTCGACGAGGTAGACGCTGCCGCAGAGGGTTAGCACGGCGACGCCGATCATCACCTTGCGGTTATGGATGGACCACGTGAGGGACCTCCGGTAGAGCCTGGTAAGGTAAAGGACTACCGGGTTGTGCCATTCGGGCGTCTCCTTGCGGAAGAGGAAGCTCAAAATGATAGGCGCGAGGGTCACGGAGAATATCATGGCGCCCAGGAGGGCGAAGCCCACCGTCAGGGCCATCGGCCTGAAGAGGCGTCCTTCTACGCTCTGGAGCGTGTAAATGGGGAGGTAGGCGGTGATGATGATAAGGATGGCGTAGAAGACCGGCCTTTGCACCTCGTGCGCCGCGGCCCTGATCCTGTCGGGCAGCGAGACGCCGGGGTCCCTGTGCCCTATGTGGCGGATGATGTTCTCGACCATCACGACCGCGCCGTCGACAACCATGCCGAAATCGAGCGCCCCCAGGGAAAGGAGGTTCGCCGGTATCCCCCTGACGTGCAGGCAGCTCGCGGCGAAGAAGAGGGCGAAGGGGATCGTCAGGGCGACGACGATAGCGCCCCTGATGCTGCCCAGGAACAGGAGCAGCACTATCGTGACGAGGATGAAGCCTTCCGTCAGGTTATGGAGCACGGTGTGGGTCGTGTACCGGACGAGGTCCCCCCGGTCGTTGAAGGGGAGGACCTTCACGCCGGGCGGCAGGATCCCGTTGTTAAGCTCCTTCACTTTTTTCTCGACGCCCTTGATCGTCTCGTCGAAGGGCGCCCCTTTCCTCATAAGGACTATGCCGGAGGCTACGTCGTCGTTGTCGATGATCTTCCCGTCCGCCCGGTGGATCGCCCTGCCGAACTGGCCGAGGCGTATCTTCGGCCCCTGGGCGACCACGGCGATGTCCTTGACGCTTACCGGCGTGCCGTTTTTCGCAGTTATGACCGTATCTTCGATGTCCTGCACGCTGTGCACGAGGCCGACGACGCGCACGTTGATCTGCTGCATGCCTGCCTCGATGAAGCTGCCGCCGGCGTTCACGTTGTTGTTGGCAAGCTGCTGCTCCACCTGGCCGATGGAAAGGCCGTAGGAAACGAGCTTGTCGGGGTCCACCCGCACCTGGTACTCCCGCGTAGGCGCGCCGAAGGGCGCAACGTCTACCACGTTCGGCACCGACTTGAACTGCTTCACGAGCGTCCAGTCCATCAGGGCCTTCAACTCCATGGCGTCGTACGCCGGGTTCGAGCTTCGGAGCGTGAAGAAGTAGATTTGCCCCACCGGACTGAAGTCCGGACCGATGTTCGGCTGGAGACCTGTAGGGAGGGTGACCGTGGAGATGCGCTCAAGCACCCTCTGCCGGTTCTGGAAATTGTCCGATTTGTCCTCGAACGTTATGATAACGACCGACAGCCCGGCAATCGACACGGACCGGAGGTACGTGCGGTACGGTATGCCGTTCATCACGTTTTCGAGGGGGATGGTGACCTGCTGCTCCACCTCCTCGGCGGCCCTGCCGGGCCACTGCGTGATGATCCAGGCGTAGTTGTTGGCTACGTCGGGGTATGCCTCGATGGAAAGGTGCTGGAACTGGACTACCCCTATGCCGAAGAGGAAGATGCCTAAGGCAAGCATGAACCATCTGTGGCTGAGGGCGAAATCGACTACCGCGCGAATCATTTACAGTTTCCTCCCGGCGCCGCCAGGCGACGATAACGCCTTGCAAATGAAGGCCGGCGGCGCCCCGGCAGCCGGCGGCAGGGAAAGGACGAATGTGAGCGGGACGCGCCTTTTCTTCATGTTCTGGTTTCGGCCAGCCGGTTTGACCGCGTTCGTTGCTGTAAAGCCTGGAGACATAAGAATCTAAATGACCATTATCACTGCGTAAAGATATCTTTAGGGTAAAATCCCTGTTTTTAGTGGGCCTCTTCCGTTGCCTCTTTCGTGTCCCCGTCGGGTGGGTCTATATTGGGGCTCGACCGCAAACGAACGGGCGCCCGGCGTGCGCCCCCCTTCCTATGAGCTGTCTTGTCTTTTTCTCCCCGTCGGCCTACAATTTAAGGAAAACCGGAGGTCTCTCATGCGATATCGGACCGGGGCGGTCGTAGTTGTGGTGGTTGCGCTTCTGGCGTGGATGGCGCCGGTGGCGTACGGTCAGACGCTCAGGACGGACCAGGAGAAGACGAGCTACGCTGTGGGCGTGCAGATGGGCAGGGACATGAAAAGATACGGGATGAGCCTCGACCCCGACGCGGTGGCAAGGGGCTTCAGGGACGCCTACCAGGGAGGAAGGCTTGCCTTGAGCGAGCAGGAGATAGGGCAGCTTTCGGCCAACGCCCAGCGGCAGATGGCTGTTAAGACGGCCGAGGTGATGAAGGAGGACGCGGAGAAGAACAAACAGGAGGGGGATGCCTTCCTTGCCCGCAACAGGACGGCGCCCGGCGTCAGGACGCTTGCGGACGGGCTTGAGTACAAGGTGTTGAAGGCGGGCACGGGACGGACCCCGAGGCCGACGGACAGGGTCGTCGTCAACTATAGGGGCACCCTCATCGACGGGACCGAGTTCGACAGCTCGTACCGCAGGGGCCAGCCCCTCGTAATCCCTGTCAACGGGGTGATAAGGGGCTGGTCGGAGGCCCTCCAGCTCATGCCGGTCGGGTCGAAATGGCAGCTTTTCATACCGCCCAATCTGGCCTACGGGCCGCGGGGCGCGCCCCCTGCCATCGGCCCCAACGAGACCCTGATCTTCGAGATCGAGCTGCTGGCCATCCAGTAAGGGGAGGCTGAAAGGCGGGCCGAACGGACATCGAGTCATGACGCGCAGGGTATGGACCTTCATCTCGCTGGTCGTCATAGTCCCCGTAGGTTTCGGGAGCAAGTTTTACCGGGGCCCGGCCTGCGTGTGGGTGAACGACTCCCTCGGAGGGGCGTTCTACGACATATTCTGGTGCCTGGCCGTATTTTTCGTCTTCCCGAAGGGCAGGCCGCTCGCGATAGCAGTCCTCGTGCTCGTCTGTACCTGCATCCTCGAGTTCATGCAGCTCTGGCACCCGCCGTTCCTTGAGTACCTGCGGGGCTATTTTATCGGCAGGACGGTCCTGGGGACGACGTTCGCCTGGTCGGACTTCCCGTACTATTTCATGGGGAGCGCAGCCGGCTGGTGCTGGCTTAAGGCGCTTCAAGCGCGGACGGGTCTGAATTGCGGCCGGCCCGGCCGGGAATTACATTGCTTTAAGGAAGGAGGGCGAAAAAGATGAAGAAGGCGGTTATCATCATTGTTATCGGCTTTTTGCTCTTTCTGGGCCTCTCTTCGGACGCCCTCTGCGCGCGGAGCGGCGGTGGGCACGGCGGAGGGGGGTGGCACGGCGGAGGGGGCTGGCACGGCGGCGGATGGCACGGAGGCTGGCACGGTTATTACGGCGGGCGGGGCGGCTTTTACTACCGGCCGTACTGGGGCTGGTACGGAGCCTTCGGCCCCTGGTGGGGCTACCCTTACGGTTACCCGTATGGGTATCCTTATTCATACCAGTATGCTGACCCATATGCGTATCCCGATTATTCGGCTTCCGCTGCGATACCCGCGCCCAGCCTGCCGCAGCAACAGCAGTTATACTGGTATTACTGCCGGGAGTCCAACGCGTATTACCCGTACGTGACGACCTGTCCCGGCGGATGGGTGCCCGTTGTCCCTACGCCGCCCCAGGCCGGGCAGGCCGGACAGCCCGCGCAGCAGGGACAACCGGCGCCGGCGCCGCCCGGACAGGGCGGCTCAGCCCAGTGATGCGGCCTACCTCAACATGCTTGCCGTCAATACGATGAGGACGAAGAGCGTTACGGCGAGGTACGTGAAATTCTTTCGGGAGGCGAAGTAGGCGGCCGAGAGGACGGCCCTCACGTAAGGGGTGAGGATGAGAATCGCCATGCCGAGGACCATCAGCCTTACAGAGCTGTCACCGCCCGTACCATGCGCTGAGAAAAAGCGTCCCAGGAAGTCGAAGAAATCGGGCGCGGTCAGGATGAGCCGCCTGCGGTAAGAGATGGCGAGCGTACCGTATTCGCGGTAGAAAAGCAAGAGGCCGACGGCCTCCAGAACGAGACTCGCTACTACTCCGGTGATAAGGACATAGCTTATTATCGCCTCCAGTCTCGCGAGGCTGCCCTTTGCGTCTTTTGCGACCTTTCCGTCCTTCGGTCTCACAGCGACGTGACCCCCTTGTAAAGCATCTGGGCGATGAGTATGACGACCACGGCGACGAAGAGCACCCTGAGCAGGCGGTCGGGCAGCCTGTT
This sequence comes from uncultured delta proteobacterium, assembly GCA_963835595.1. Taxonomy (GTDB): domain Bacteria; phylum Desulfobacterota; class Syntrophorhabdia; order Syntrophorhabdales; family WCHB1-27; genus CAWEPK01. The sequence continues at coordinate 2,461,946 of CAWIGL010000002.1, forward strand.
GAGCACCCGCCCGCCGGCGATGGCCCCAAGCGTCGTGCCTATCGCCATGGGGGCGGCCAGCGTCAGGTTGAGCAGGCCGCTCTTCAGGTAGACGCTCGTGCCTGCCAGGGCGGTCATCCCGATGATGAGATTGCTCGTCGCGCTCGCCACCTTCGACGGCAGCTTAAGGATGTTCTCCTGCACCGTCACCTTGAAGGCCCCCGCCCCGATGCCGAGCATCCCCGCAGCAAGCCCTGCGAGGCCCATCCCCAGGCCGCCGAGCAGGGGACGGGTCGCCGCGTACCGGACGCGCTCGCGCCTCGCAGCGTCGTAGTACGCGCCCTGGAGGTCGAGCCTTCGGATGAGGCCGGAAGGGACTTCAGCCGGGCCGGAAGTGGCGTCGGCGGCGGACGCGGCGGCGATGGCATGGGTGGCGGCGCCCGCCTCGCCTTTGCGCGGCTTGAGCCTGAGAAAAGACGTCATGAGGAAGAGGGCGAAGAAGAAATAGAGGAAGACGGGGGCGATCAGCGTGGTGATCGTCGCCCCGACGATGGCGCCCACGCTTGTGTACATCTCAAGGTACATGGCGACCTTGACGTTGGCTATCTCCTCCTTGACGTAGGCGGACGCAGAGCCGCTGGATGTGGCGATGATGCTCACCATGCCGGAGGCGATGGCCGCCTTCACGGGGACGCCGAAGAAGACCATGACGGGCACGAGGATGCTCGCCCCGCCAAGCCCGGTGAGGCTGCCGAGCAGGCCCACAGGGACGGAGATCAGAAGCAGGGAGAGCATGTCGAGGGTCATGAACAATTATAATCCTGAAATTGCCCCGTCGGCGAGCGAAAGGTTCTTCTTGACAGTATTATGAGCATATGCTTACAATTTTGAGATGTCAAGACAGGCTGAAATGGAACAGGTCGGCCCCGGCCCCGACTCCCCGTCCCTCGGCGAGGTCTTTTTCTCTTTCCTCCGCCTCGGTCTGACGGCGTTCGGCGGCCCTGCGATGGTCGTCTACATCGGAGAGCTCGTCGTCAACCGGAAAAAGTGGCTCGACCGGGAGACGTTCGAGGGCGGCGTCGCCCTCGCCCAATCGGTCCCCGGCGCGACCGCGATGCAGACGGCTGCGTACGCGGGCCTGCGAGCGAGGGGCGTTCCAGGCGCCCTGGCGTCTTATGTAGGCTTCGGACTGCCCGCATTTTGCCTGATGCTGGCCTTGTCCGCCCTTTACGGCGTGTCGCGCGGCCTGCCGCAGGCGGGCGCGCTTTTTTCCGGGCTTCAGGTGATCGTCGTCGCCCTAGTCGCCAACGCGACCTATACGTTCGGCAGGACCTCCCTGAAGGGCCGGGTGCATGTCGTCGTCGCCGCTGCCTCCGCAGCGGCCCTTTGGCTCGGCGTCAGCCCTTTCTACGTTATCCTGGGCGCCGCCCTCGCGGGCATCCTGCTCCTTCGGCGGGCAGGGCAGGCGCGCCACGCGACGGGCCGCACCATGCCTGTTTCGGCCGCAGCCCTTATCGCCTGTCCCGCCTCGGCCGCCCTCGGTCTGATCGCCTGCCGGCTTTTCCTCCCGCGTCTTTTCGACCTGGTCCTTCTTATGCTCAAGGTGGACCTTTTCGCGTTCGGAGGGGGATTCGCTTCCCTGCCGCTGATGCTCCAGCAGGTCGTCCACGTAAAGGGCTGGATGGACGCGACCACCTTCATGGACGGGATAGCCCTCGGCCAGGTGACGCCTGGACCTATCGTCATCACCTCTGCGTTCGTCGGGTACGTGACTCACGGCGTTGCGGGGGCAGCAGTCGCCGCCATTGCGGTCTTTACCCCTTCGTTCCTGATGGTGGTCCTGTGTGCGCCATTCTTCGACAAATTAGGCGGGTCGCCGACGTTCGCCAGGGCGACCCGGGGCGTGCTTGCCTCGTTCGTCGGCCTGCTGCTCTTCGTCACCATCACATTCGCGGCGGCTGTGCCGTGGAACGCCCTGCGGGCGGCGATGGCGGTCGCGGCCCTCATCGCCTTGCTCCGCAAGGTCGATGTCCTCTACATCGTCCTCCCCGCCGCAGCGCTATCGTTTTTGCTTTTCTAGGCGCCGGAGGAGCGCCTATAGAAGATATTTGAGCCTTATGGTCTATCATGGCCTGTGCTAAGATAGCCTAATCTGTACTATCCCCTCACTTTCTCACAGGCAATTTATGGGGCTCAGCGCCCCCTCCACCGGCAAAGCCGGCGGAGCCTCCCTGCTCAGACAGACAAAGGTGCTCAAAAACTCGTAATGACGTCATATATCCCAACTATGGATATGGTACAGCCCGCTCTTGCCGCCGCAGATCGCGATTCCGCCAGAGGCGCGAGTCCAGCCGCCGGGAGTAGTCTATTTTTAGCTCATTCGTAGTTTAGACAGCGCGCCGCGCTGTCGGCGGGTGGTATCGCTTCAGCATGAGCGACAGGGAGACGACGGTGACGCTGCTCATCGCCATCGCCAGCCCCGCCCATTCGGGCTTCATCGTGATGCCGAAAAACGGGTAGAGCACGCCGGAGGCGACGGGGATGAGCGCTGTGTTGTAAGCGAAGGCCCAGAAGATGTTCTGCTTGATCCTGGCCATCACCTTCCTTGCCAGCTCGATGCCGGCCGCTGCGTCGATGAGGTCGTTTCTGATGAGGACCATCTGGGCGCTCTCGACTGCCACGTCCGTGCCGCTGCCGATGGCGATGCCCACGTCGGCCTGGGCGAGGGCGGGGGCGTCGTTGATGCCGTCGCCGACGAAGGCGACGACGTCGCCCGCCTGCTGGAGCCTCATTACCGTAGCGGCCTTGTCCTGGGGCAGGACGCCCGCGACCACGTCCTCGATGCCCGCCTTTCGCGCGACTGCGGCGGCGGTCCTTGCGTTGTCGCCCGTGACCATGACGACCTTGAGGCCAAGGCGCTTGAAGGCGGCAACGGCGTCGGGCGTCGTCGCTTTGAGCGTGTCCGCGACGGCGACGAGGCCGGCAGGCCGGCCGTCGAGGCCGACTGCAACTACCGTCTTTCCCTCGCCCTCGAATGCTGCGGCCTTCGCCTCCATGTCTGCCGTGAGCGCGACGCCGCGCTCCGCGAGAAAGGCTCTGCTGCCTGCGGCCGCTTCCTGCCCATCGATCTTGGCCGTCACCCCTTTGCCCGCGTATGTCTCCGGGTCGGCGCCTTCCGGGACGGCGACGCCGCGCTCCGCCGCCGCCGCTGCGATGGCCGCCGCGAGGGGGTGCTGCGAATACCGCTCGACGGCAGCGGCAAGGGCCAGGAGACGCGATGGGTCGACGGCGTCGCGGCCTGCGTCCCCGCCTGCTCCGTCTGCGGCCGGGACGATGTCCGTTACGACAGGCTTGCCCGTCGTCAGCGTGCCCGTCTTGTCGCACGCGACGACGGTCAGCTTTTCCGAGCGCTCCAGGGCCTCGCCGGTCTTGATGAGTATGCCGAGCTCCGCGCCGCGTCCCACACCTACCGTGACGGCAGTCGGGGTCGCGAGTCCAAGCGCGCACGGGCAGGCGACCACGAGGATCGAGATGAGCGACGTGAGGGCGAAGAGGAGGCCCGCGCCCAATACGAAGTACCAGAGGCAGAAGGCGCCGATAGCGATCGCCAGCACGACGGGGATGAAGTACGAGACGACCCTGTCGGCGATTCTCTGCACGGGCGGCTTCGAGCCCTGGGCTTCTTCGACGAGGCGGACGATCTGGGCGAGGACCGTCTCCCTGCCGACCTTGCGCGCGACGAACGTAAGCACCCCGTTCTGGTTGATCGTTCCGCCCACGACGCTGTCGCCCGCCTTCTTGGCGGCAGGCATCGGCTCGCCCGTTATCATCGATTCATCTACGTAGCTAGTCCCGGCCGTCACTTCCCCGTCCACGGGCACCTTCTCGCCGGGCCGCACTATGACCGTGTCTCCCACGACCACGTCCTGGACGGGTATTTCCGCCTCACGGCCGTCTCGGACGACGATGGCGTTCTTCGGCTGGAGGCCCATAAGGCGGCGGATGGCATCGCCCGTCCTGCCCTTTGCGCGCGCCTCCAGGTAGCGCCCCATCGACAGGAAGGTGGCGAGGAGCACCGCGCTGTCGTAGAAGAGAAACTCCCTCGACAGCAAAATGCGGAAGGTGCCGAGGAGGCTCGCGCCGAAGGAGACGCCGATGCCCATCGCGTACATGACGTCCATATTCAGGTTGCGGTTCTTGAGGGCGCGGAAGGCGGCGAAAAAGATCGGGTAGCTGACGTAGGCGAAGACGGGGGCGGCAACGACGAGCATTAGATAAGGGATTGCGCCGTGCATCGCGAAGGGGAAGAACATCAGGACCATCAGGGGGATGCCTGCCGCGAAGCCCACGACGACCCGGCGCAACTTGCCGGCCAGGTCGCGGGCGCGCGCTATGTCCTCCAAATCGCCCGTATCCTCACCCTCGATGCCGAGGTACTGGTAGCCTGCCTCTTCGATGGCGGCGCGCATCTCGGTCGGGGTGGCGAGACCTGGGTCGTAGGCGACCTCGGCCTTTTCGGAGCCGAGGTTGACCGAGACCCCGCTGACGCCCTGCACTGACGATACGGCCTTCTCAATAGCGCGGGCGCACATGACGCAACTCATGCCGCCCACCTTGATCGTTATCTTCTCCGCGCCCTCTTTGCCGCCCGTCGTGTCAGCCATGTATCTATATTACTATTTATGCCGGCTTTTTTCGAGGGGGGGCGGCAAAGAGGGCGCGGAGAAGGGGCATGGGGCCGGGATCTTTTGGCGCCTTTCGCGTCGTTTTCTCGGCGCGCCTCCTCAACGTACTTCTACTGTACAGTTTCGTCGGGCGCCTTCGAAAAGCAACGCGAAATCCATCCAAAATCTCCCGGCCCCTTCGGAAGCAAAGGCTATGTCTCGATATTGCTGACAAGAGTAAATCAGATGGTCTAAAGCGGCCGGAGAGATATTCCCCTATCCTGCAAAGAGTTAGAGACCGGCCGGAAGTTTTGCGCGCATCATTTTCTTTCGGTTCAGCTTGCTGCCGTCCACTATAAAAGTCCCGTCGCCGACTGCGTGAAGAGTTCGCTTCTCCTTTCGGGAGCTGTCAAAGTACGCCGCAATGCCTTCCAGGACCACGATATTATGCTTTTTGACAATGTCGATAACTTTGCACTCTATATTCGCCAGGCATTCCTTTATCAAGGGCGCTCGGACATGCTTTCCCTTCAAGGGGGTCAGCATGAACTTTTCAAACTTGTCCGTATCGGCGCCGGAACATGTTCCCACTCCAACGACTTTATCAAGCATGTCAACAGTGGGGATTGAAATAACGCATTCTTTCGTCTTTTGAAGAGCGGCGTAGGAATAGTTCCAGGGCCCGGTGGTCATGGCAAACATCGGGGTGAAGTCCATTACCATGGTCCACGAGATCGTCATTATATTGTTCTTATTTCCGTCATTTGTCGTAACCAGAACGACCGGCCCTGATTCCATCAGCGTGAACGCTTTGCCAATCTCCAGTTTTTTCATATGCCTCCACCCATCCCCGTTCCTCTCCGCTCTTCTCGCCGCTAGCCGTCTTGTCCATATCACCTATATTACTATTTATTGGGCGTATTATCGAGTGGGCGGCGAGAAGAGCGGAGAGAGGGGTAGGGGCCGTGATCTTTTGGCGCCTTTCGCGTCGTTTTCTCGGCGCGCCTCCTCAACGTACTTCTACTGTACAGTTTCGTCGGGCGCCTTCGAAAAGCAACGCGAAATCCATCCAAAATCTCCCGGCCCCTCTGGGTGCCAAAGCCAGGCCTCGATACTACGGGCAGGAGGAGAGCAAATCAGATCAGGTATCGATAAAACCTAGGAGTGATTCAGCTGCTTCAACTGGTCTAATGCGAGGATTGCCGGGAGAAAGGACTACGCTAAACAGACAACGTATCAAGGGAACAAGATCAGAAGAACCTTAAAGAATACTTTCTTTACTATCTAGAGAATAACTCCGTCAAAGGGGATCATTAATTAATCCATTGCGGTTTTCTGTTGTATTGAGTCGGGGCTAAGGATTAGATATTTATTATCCATTCGCAAATGGCGGTCAGTTGCTCGTCATTCGTGAGGTTTGATGCGTTGCTCATCGCACCGCTTTGCAACTGTTTGAATATTTCCGACGCCATGCTGTTTTCGATCGCCGCACCGATGAAGAACGTCTGCGGCCGCAAACCCAGTTCTCGAAAGTTATTTCTTATCCTTTGAATTGCTGAGTTTGCCGTTTTCCAGTGCTCATCGGCCCCTGCGGGATCGATGCCGCCCTTCAATTCACCCAGGGCAACATATCTGCTGCTGTCATATATTATGGATTCTCTACCGCGTCTTAAATCTTCGACTGTCCCGTTAAGGATGGAAAGATCAACGTTATTTCCAACCGCAGGCACGCCTATATTTATCAGCAGAAGGCGTTGTTTATCATCTTTAGCCCAGCAAAGGCCCTTAAGGCGCGTTTCGATTCCCGCGTCGTCATCCGGCTTTGCAAGCCATGCATCCGCTTCGGAATCGTTCCATCTATAATCCAGACCGGACAGATTGAAAACAGAGACCATAGAGCGCAGGAATTTTCTTTCACCCAGAGTCCCGGCTAGGTTCCTCGCTTTTCCGCCCAGGGCATCGCCCTTTGTGAGGAGATAACGGTAAACCAACTCATCCTTGAAACCATCCCCCGCCGGCTCAAGGAACTTCTCGATAAGCCCCTTTATGGCGAGGAGCTTATCGTCCTCCGTCAGGAACTTGAGGGATTTATCTGAAAGGCCCGACGCCGCAAGCAAGGCAGCGTGCAAGTCCGCTGCGTTAAGCAGGTCCATCGGCCCATTCGCCCTGTTGGCCATCGCCTTAAGCGCCTTGGCTTCATCGACATAAGGAACTGCCAAATAATTCTTTTCGAGGGCGAGGGCGATGAAACCGGCCCTTGTCTTTCCCCGAGACGTAACCAGATCGGATGCACTCTTGATAAGTCCGAAAGCTATCTTTTTCGCCATACGTACACGCACTTGCGGACTTCTTGTCTGCCGTAATTGCCCATCTGTTGGCTACTGTTGCCTTTACCTGTTGGAAGGACCAGGATCTTTTCAATCCTGAACCCGAAATTTTCGGCAAATTCGGAGAGAATTAGGTCAACGGGTATCTCTTCGCCGCCATAGCGGACGTTGTCATTTACCATGATGCAATAGCCGCCGGTTTTCATCACCCTTGCGATCTCATCAACAACAAAACACAATTCGAGGAAGTAATTCTTTACCATCCTCGGAATGTTGTTATTGTTCAGTTTCCCCAGTTGATTCAAAATATCGAGCGTGGAATTCACTTCGGTCATTGCATCCGATTCGTTGTAAACCCGCAGGACTTCATCGAAGGTGAGCGACCTCGATATGGAGGCGTAAAAGCGGGCAAGGCTGTCTATCTTTTCCTTATTCTCCACCGTACAGGAAAGCATGGACTGACGCAGATTACGAACTTGCTCGTCATTGAATCCGAGGTAAACCAGTTCCAAGGCATAGGTCCGCGTGTAATCGTAGCGATTGCAGTATGGAGGTGACGTCACTACGAAATCGAAAAATGCGTCCTCCAACATCGGCAGTTGCTCCAGGCAGGACCCACGCATAATAGTTATAGCACGCTTCTCGGTCTTTTCCCTTTCAGGGCTGGCGAATAAGGAAACAGATTCGTGAAAGGAGATGTCTTGTATGATATCGTTCAGCTTAAGCCTAACGGCCTCTTCAAAAGGCAGGATCCTGCCCTTATCAAAGGGTTTCCCTGAAAGCTGCCTCCCCGACCTATAATCCCAGCGCAAATATTGACCGTCTTTTCTTGTGTAACTGATTTCTTCAAGAATAGCAAAGGCGGCGAAGCGCAAAATGGTACGAATCCTGTCGTTTTTTACACGGGCGCAGTAACCGAGATATTTGTTAAGAGTTGCTTCGGTCGCCTCGGGAAACGCATCCTGCGTAATCGGTATGTGCCTTATCCGGTAATCCGCATAATGTGATTTCTCCAAGTCTGCCCATATATTCGCGACTGCCAGCTTCAGATTCTGGGCATCTACCTCATCAAGGGCCTGTCTTGTCTCTATGGCAAACGGGCCTACAGGCAATAGCTCTATCCCATATGGCTCCCATCCAAGCTGTTGCCCGGCGAAAAGCGTTGTTCCCGCACCAGCGAAAGGGTCCAGCAACTTACCTGGGCTCCGCGAGTATTTGGTCAGGAAGTATTTTACGAGGTTGGATGAAAAGCCTTCTTTGTATTTGAACCAACGGTATACGGGTTCTTGTTTGTTTGCCTGAAAACTGACAACCTTGCGGTTCAGGTTGGGTGCAATCTCCAGCTTGTCGGAAAACCGATCATACAACTTCTGCCGAGCGCTAAGGAAGAGTTCAGCAGCCTGCCTCATGCAAAGAGTCTAACATTTCATAATTCATAAACCTATAGAAATTTAAAACCATCCGGTATTGACCGCGCTGATCTGCGATATGGGGCAAAGAACGTCAACGGATCAAAGGAGGGCGTAGGAAAAACAAAGCTCCGGGCCGGTGCTGTCTCCTATTGTACGCAGCGCCGGGTAAAAGATCGCTTTACCGCGCAGTGTCGCGAAAGGATCAGGCCCCCTCCCCTCCCCTCCCGCCAGGTTACCAAACCCCACCCCGCAGGACTTGTATACTGAGTACACGCTGACGTGTTGCGACAACGGCGTTCCCGGAAAGGAGCGCCGTTTGCTTATGGACGATGGGGCGTCTTGTCCGCGGCCGGCTCGGTCGGAAGCGGAAGGGCGCCTATTTTTTTGAGGCCGGGTAGCCATAGGGCATAGCATAAGGCGGGCGCGCTTTCAGGGAGGCAGGGATGAGCGACCAGAGCGGCAGGGAGATCAGGGAGCTTTCGCTCCTTTTCGAGATCAGCACGAAGCTGAGCGAGAGCCTCGACCTGAAGGCGGTGCTGAAGCCCATCCTCCAGCTTACCGCAGACCACATGGACATACAACGGGGCACGCTCACGATCCTCAACAGGAACAAGGGCGAGATCGCCATCGAGGAGGCATACGGCCTGCGGCCCGAGGAGCAGGCGAAAGGCAGGTATCGCCTGGGCGAGGGCATCACCGGCAGGGTGATCGACACGGGGCAGCCCATCGTCGTCCCCAACATCGCCAACGAGCCGATGTTCCTCGACAAGACGGGGGCGAGACAGAGCCTCAACAAGAACGACATCGCCTTCATCTGCGTGCCCATCAAGATCGGCAGCGAGGCCATCGGCGCGCTTTCGGCGGACCGTCCGAGCGGCGGGGCCGCCTCCCTCCAGGACGACGTCCGCCTCCTGACGATCATCGCATCGACCATATCCCAGGCGGTCCACCTGCGCCAGCACGCGGAGGAAGAGATCGACCGGATGCGGCAGGAGAACCAGAGCCTCCAGGACCAGTTGAAGTCCAGGTACGGGATGAAGACCATCGTCGGCAGCTCGAAGGTCATGCAGAACGTTTATGCCCTGATCGAGAAGGTCTGCCGCACGAGCGCGACCGTGCTGCTCCTCGGCGAGAGCGGCGTGGGCAAGGAGCGCGTCGCCCAGACCATCCACTACAGCTCGAACCGCGCGGAGCAGCCCTTCGTAAGGGTCAACTGCGCGGCCCTGCCCGAATCCCTGATCGAAAGCGAGCTTTTCGGCCACGAGAAGGGCGCGTTCACCGGGGCGACGCGTACGCGCCAGGGGCGGTTCGAGACTGCCGGCCACGGCACGATCTTCTTAGACGAGATAGGCGACCTGCCGCTCTCCACGCAGACGAAGCTCCTGTGCGTGCTCCAGGAGAGGGAGTTCGAGCGGATCGGGGACAACGCCGCGATAAAGGTGAACGCTCGGATCATCACCGCCACGAACAGGAACCTGGAGGCCCTCCTGCAGGAGGGGAAGTTCAGGGAAGACCTCTACTACAGGCTGAACGTCTTCCCCATCCTCGTGCCGCCGCTTCGTGAGCGGAAGACGGACATCATGCTCCTTGCCGACCATTTCGTCCAGAAATACAGCGCCCAGCACGACAAGAAGATCGTGCGCATATCGACCGCGGCGACGGACATGCTGATGGGCTACCACTGGCCCGGAAACGTGCGGGAGCTCGAAAACTGCATCGAGCGGGCGATTATTCTGAGCACTGACGGCGTGATCCAGGCGGGCCACCTGCCGCCGAACCTGCAAACGAAGGAGACAGGCGGCCAGGGCAGGTCGGCGGGCACGTTCAAGGACATCATCATGAACATGGAGCGGGAGATCATCAGCGAGGAGCTGCACAGGACGTGCGGCAACATGGCGAAGGCCGCGCGGGAGCTGGGCCTGACGGAGCGGATAATCGGCCTGAAGGTGGCGAAGTACAACATAGACCCGGCGCAATATAAGAACAGGTGAGGGGCGATAGGTTACGCGGTCGGGTTATTTTCGCGTCCTTCGCGTCGTTTCTCGGCGCGGCGTGCTCACATACAACAGAAGTACTGGCGGTCCTGAGAGACAGGCGTATGGCGCGAAGTTAACCCGGCCGAACATCGTGATATAATACCCACATGATACATGTGGGTATTTGTTCGTGGGCCGAGAAGACGCTTGTACAGAGCGGGGAATTCTATCCCCCCGCCGCCCGCACCGCCGAGGCCCGCCTTCGTTACTACGCCACCTGCTTTGACACCGTCGAGGTCGATTCGACGTACTACGCAATACCGGATTTGCGCACCGTCTGGCTGTGGGAGACGCGGACGCCGCAGGATTTTATATTCCACATAAAGGTCTACGGGGCGCTCACCGGTCATGCCATAGACCCGAGGACGCTCCCGGCCGATATCAGGGCGGCGGCGGGCGCAGCGCCCGGCCGTTCGGTCTACATCAAAGAGCGCGAAGTCCTGGCGCTGATCGCCAGGCGGTTCGCGGACGTCCTCGCGCCGCTCATCCGGGCACGCAAGCTCGGCCTTTTGGTCTATCAGTTCCCGCCCTGGTTCGATTACAAGGAGCGCAACTTCGACTACATGCTTCTGTGCAAGGAGTTGGCGGCGCCCCTGCCGATGGCCGTCGAGTTCAGGCACGGAAGCTGGCTCTCCGCCGCAAGAGCGCCGTCGGCGCTCGCCTTCCTGCGCGAGCACGGCCTGACGTACGTCGCCGCAGACGAGCCGCAGTACGGCATGGCCGCAACGGTCCCCTTCGTGCCCGCCGTGACGACGGAGACCGCGTATTTCAGGTTCCACGGGAGGAACGCGGCGAACTGGCTGAAAAAAGGCGTCCCCACTACGCTGAGGTACGATTATCTTTATTCCGACGAGGAGCTTGAAGAGTTCCTCCCGGCTATAAGAGAGGCGGACAGGCAGGCAAAAAAGACATACGCCATGTTCAATAACTGCCATAAGAGCAGCGCGGCCGTCAACGCCTTGCGCCTGAAAGAGCTAATAAATAAATGACCCTGCTGCTTGCAGCAGGGTCATGACTTAATGAGCGGGGAGGCTCCGGCAGCTTTGCTGCCGGAGGGGGTGGGCCGTGAAGCATGTCGTAGCCTGCATTGCGTACTTGCCGGTTGCGTGAGCGGCAAGGCTAGTTTGTAAGCGGATCTGGGGTGCTGAACCCCAATGGTTGCCCGTTGTAAGGTGCGCCAAAGCTCCAAGCGAGGATAGTCTGATGCGAAAAGCGCCGGGACGAAAGAGCGCGCAAGAGGGCTTTCCTAGAGAGGGCAATAGTATGTGTGCAGCGAACTGCACGAAATCAACAAGTTGAAGAGGGAAGCCGCGGGCTAAGAGATTTTCCGCTGCCTCTGTCCGGGCCGGATGGTGAGCACGGGGCAGCGCGACTTGCGCACCACCTTTTCCGCGACGCTGCCGAGGAGTATGTGCTCCAGTCCGCCCCTCCCGTGGGTCCCCATGACGATCAGGTCCGCCCCTACGGAGTCGGCGTAGCCCGTGATCTCGATGAAGGCAGAGCCAGTCCGTGCCGCCTTCGTCACGCTGGCGGCCGTCACCTTGGCGGCCGCAGCATCGAGCTGTTTTGCGATCTCGCCCTTCACGTCTCTCTGCATGACCTCCATGTACTCGGATGCCATGAAAGACTCGTAAGGGGTGAAATAGTCCATCGTAGGGACTACGTGGATCACGTGGACGGACGAATCGAAGCGTTTGGCGATTGCGGACGCGTATTCGAGTATCTCGTCAGTGTATTCGGAAAAATCAACGGGGACGACTATCTTGCTGAACATATCCGCCTCCTTATCCGGCTCTGCCCTTGCGTAAAAAGGCGGGAGGCCACCGGTCGATGGACGGCCTGTGAGGCCGAGGCCGCGCAAAAGGCTGCATCTCACTTCCTGATCGTGTAGCCTGCCTTTTCTACTGCCTGCTCCAGGTCTTTTTCCTTCACCTTGGCTTCGTCGTAGGTGACGCGGGCCGTGCCGACGGCCACTTCGGCCTTCGACACGCCCGGCAGCGCCTCGACGGCCTTCTTCACGCGCATCACGCAATGCTGGCAGCTCATTCCTTCGATTTTCATAGTAGTTTCCGGCATAATGGATCCTCCTTGGCGTATTGTGTGCTTTTTTTCGTAAACTTGCAAGAGTTGGGGTGGGGCCGGGATTTTTTCGCGCCACGCTGCGCGCTAAAGCGACCTTTTGCCATGCGCGTAGCGCAATGTAGAAGATCGCTTTGACGCGAAGCGCCGCGAAATCTCCTCCGGTCGCCATAGCATCAGCTTGACGGCAGGCCATCGGGACGCTAATATAAGGGTGCGACGATGGGGGATCGTCTAACGGCAGGACACGGGCCTTTGGAGCCCGCTATTCAGGTTCGAATCCTGATCCCCCAGCCAATCCCTTGCAGCGAAAAGCGCCCGATTTGCACCGCAGAGGGCCAATAAATCGGCCCAGCGGGGATCGTTTTGTGCTATAATTATTGGTCAAAAACGCTACAGCGGGCAGGGAGCATCGGGGCGTGGCCAAGGAAAAAGCTCAGAATACTTTCTTCGACCCTGGCGGAGATTTATATGCGCCAGGGCCACTTCGACAAGGCCAGGGAGATATACGAGCAGCTTTTGTCGAAGGACGGGGATAATCTCTTTTACAGGAGGCGGCTCGCGCTCCTTTCCGAGGAAACGCCCGACGTAAAAAGGCTGAGGGTCCTTTCCCGGCTCTTGAGAAAGATCGAAGAAAGGCGCGATGAGAGAGAAGCGGGTAAGTAGGGTCGTCGAGATCCTGGAGCGGCTAAGATCTCCATGCCTGCATCATCAGGGGGATGGAGAACATCTTCTACCTTACGGGCTTCCGGGGCACCGAGGGGACGGCGCTCGTCACGAGGGGCGACGTTGTCCTCATGGTGGACAGCAGGTACATTACCTATGCGCAGGGAAGTCGCGAAGGGCTGCGTCGTCGTCGAGGTGAAGGGCGAGGACCATCCGCTCGATGCGCTTTTCCGCCAGTACGGCATCACGAAGGCGGGCTTCGACAGCTTGCAGACGACTTACCATGTCTACCAATCGTGGAAGGAGGGAAGCCCCGGCGTCGAGTTCGTGCCGCTCGGCGAACGATATCGAATCGATAAGGCGGATGCAAGGAGCCGGAAGAGATCGCTGACGATGCGGAAGGCGATCCGCATCGCAACCGACGCCTTTTCTGCCGTTTTCGGCAAGATCGGGCCCGGGAGGACCGAGAAGGAGATCGCGAACGAGCTCGAATGCATGATGCGGGCCTTAGGGGCTGAGGGGCCGTCCTTCGAGACGATAGTCGCGTCGGGGCCGAGGGCCGCCCTTCCCCACGGCCATGCCACGGACAAGAAGCTTGAGGCGGGCGAGACGGTCGTCATAGACTTCGGCTGCCGGCTGGACGGCTACTGCTCGGATGAGACCTGCACGGTCGCCCTCGGCGAGCCGAGCAGGCAGATGAAGGAGATCCACGAGGTCGTCTTCGACGCAAAGCAGAAGGGCATCGACGCGGTGCGGGCGGGCCTGCCCGTGCGCGAGCTGGACATGATCGTTCGGGGCTTCATCGAAGAGAAGGGCTACGGGGAATACTTCGGCCACGGCACGGGCCACGGCGTGGGCATCGCCGTCCACGAGCCGCCCGCGGTCACGGCCAGGGGCGAGGGGATTCTCGAAGAGTCGATGGTCGTCACCATCGAGCCCGGCATCTACATACCCCACGTCGGCGGGGTGCGTCTCGAAGACATGGTGCTGGTGGGGGAAAACGGCGGGGAGGTCCTCACCCATTTGCGGAAGGATCTGATGCAGACAGGAGGGGGCTTGCCATGATGGTAGTGACGAGTGAGTTCAGGAAGGGCTTGAAGGTTCTGGTGGATAACGAGCCCTTCATCATAGTCGATTTCCAGCACGTGAAGCCGGGGAAGGGCGGGGCCTTCGTCCGGACGAGGATCAAGAGCCTGGTGACGGGCAACGTCCTCGACAGGACGTTCAGGTCGGGGGACAAGGTCGATATCCCGGAGATGGAAGAGAAGGCGATGCAGTACATGTACAGGGAAGGGGTCAATTACTACTTCATGGACGTCAACACCTACGACCAGACCTTCATAGAGGAGGAGAACCTGGGGGACGCGAAGAACTACCTGAAGGAGGGCCTGACTATAAACGTCTCCTTTTACAAGGGAAAGGCCATCGGGGTCGATCTCCCCAACTTCGTCGATCTCGCTGTAGTGAAAACGGAGCCGGGCATGAAGGGAGACACTGCCCAGAACGCGACGAAGCCTGCGGAGCTGGAGTCGGGATACACGCTTCAGGTGCCGCTCTTTCTGGAAGAGGGGGACGTGATAAAGATCGACACGCGGTCCGGGGAGTACATCACGAGGGTCTCCAAGTAGGCGCGCCATGCTCATCACGTTCGAGGGAGTCGAAGGGAGCGGAAAGACCACGCAGGTCGAGCTTCTCTCTGAATACCTGCAAGGCAAAGGCTATCATGTGGTGAAGACGCGCGAGCCGGGCGGCACGGCCTTCGGCGAGGCCCTGCGACGCATACTGCTTCAACAGGAACAGCGCGTGCTTCCCCTTTCCGAGCTGCTCATATTCATGGCCGTCCGGGCGCAGCACATGGAGGAGGTCATCATGCCCGCCCTGGAGAGGGGCGCAGTCGTGCTGTGCGACCGCTTCGCCGACGCCACCTACGTCTACCAGGGGTACGGCAGGGGCGTTGACTTCGGGATCATCTCGACCCTCAACCGCCTAGTCACGAAAGGCGTGACGCCGAACCTCACGGTCCTTCTCGACTGCGAGGTCGAAACTGGCCTCGGAAGGAAGCTGGCCGGCAACGGCCGGCAGGACAGGTTTGAAGAGGAAGAGGCCGCCTTCCACGAGCGGATCAGGCAGGGCTACCTCAAGCTCGCCGAAGAGGAGCCGGAAGCGCATCTTCGTCGTCGATGGTAAGGGCGCGTGGAAGCGATCCACGAGACCATCCGGGACAGGGTGGAAAAGCTGCTGGAGAGCCATGGAATTTAGCGCCCTGGGCCATGACCGCCAGAAGCGCCTCCTTGCCTCCCTCGTCGAGGGCGGCAGGCTCCCCCATGCGCTGCTCTTCGCCGGCGCCGAAAGGCGTCGGGAAGCGGACGACGGCCGTCGATTTCGTCGGCGAACCTTTTTTGCGGTGAAGGGCGCGTTTGCGGAAGGTGCCGAGGGTGCCGGTCGCTCGCCGCAGGGACGCACCCCGATTTCAGGTGCATCACCGGAGAGGCATCGATCAAGATAGACGTGTTGCGGGCAATCACTAAAGAATGCTACGAGTCGCCCTTCGAGGCGCCCGTCAGGGTGGTCCTCCTCGACGATGCGGACCTCATGACCCACGAGGCTGCCAATGCCCTTCTGAAGACGCTCGAAGAGCCCCCGCCCTCCAACCTTTTCATCCTCGTCTCCTCACGCGAGCAGGAAGTGCCGCTGACCGTGCGCTCCCGCTGCATGCGGATCGGGTTCGGCCCTCTGCCCGCTTCCCTGGTGCAGTCCTACTTCGAAGAGACGGCAGGGTTTGACCGGCAGAAGGCGGCCGACCTTGCGAGGCTTGCAGGAGGCAGCATCGCGGCCGGCCTTTTCTGGATCGGACGAGGAGAACTACCGGATGAGGGGGAGGATCGCGGAGCTGTTGGCCGGCAGGGGCGGCTCGTCCGCCAGGCGCTTCCGTCATAGCGGAGAGGATGGCGGCGAAAGGGTGCGAGATGGAGTATCTCTCCTTTCTCCTGACCTTCTTTCAGGGATGTCTGGTGGCTCCGCAGGACAGGCGATGACTCCGGCCTCGTCAATGCGGACCTTGCAGAGACCGTCCGGGAAGGAACTGCCGCGGGCGCCCGGTGGGTGGATGCGTCCATCGGCCAGGTGATGGAGATGGTAAGGACGCTGCGGTACAACGTGAACAGGTGGCTCGCCCTCGAAAATATGCTCCTCCATCTGATGAGGCCCGTATGAAGTCGTGTCGCGTAAAGTTCGACCGCCTCACCGGGACAGTGGAGCTGGAGGCGGCCGAAGATTTGAAGCCCGGAGACCACGTCGTCTGCGACCTCGACAAGGGAGAGTGCTTGGGCGTCGTCGCCTCCGAGCCGTCGGAGAGCAGCCGGGAGGGCCTGCGGAAGATAGCCAGGAAGGCCTCTCCCGAGGAGGTGGCCGACCACGCTTCCTTAAGGGTGAAAGAGGGACACGCCTTCGACGTCTGTAAGCGGAAGATCGAGGAGCTTAAGCTCCCCATGAAGCTCCTCCAGGCGGAGTACCTGCTGCGGGGCACGAAGCTCATCTTCTACTTCTTTTCGGAGGACAGGGTCGATTTCCGGGACCTCGTCAAAGAGCTGGCAAAGGAGTTCAGGGTAAGGATCGAGATGCGGCAGGTCGGAGTCAGGGACGAGGCCAAGATGATAGGGGGCCTGGGTAACTGCGGGAACGTCGTCTGCTGCAAGCGGTTTCTGAACAGCTTTTCCATCGTCTCGATCAAGATGATGAAGGAGCAGAACCTGCTGCTCAACCCTTCTAAGATATCGGGCGTCTGCGGCAGGCTCATGTGCTGCCTCGGCTACGAGTACGACATGTACGTCGATCTGAAGAAGGACTTCCCCAAGGTGGGTAAGCGCGTCATGACGCCCCAGGGCGAGGCCAAGGTCATAAAGAACAATGTGTTCGCCCGGACCGTCACTGTGGAGACGCCGGAGGGGAAAGAGACGACCTTCCCGGTCGGCGACATCAAGCCGGTCAGGAGCGAGTAATACGGGCAATAAGGACATGCGGAAGAGCTACTATATAACGACGCCTATTTACTACATCAACGACGTGCCCCATATAGGCCACGCCTACACCACATGTGCAGCCGACGTAGTGGCGCGCTACAAGAGGCTCCGGGGCTATGAGGTCTTTTTCCTGACGGGCGTAGACGAGCACGGCCAGAAGGCGCAGAAGACTGCCGCGGAGCAGGGCATCACCCCGCGCGAGCTTGCCGATAAGATGGTCCCGACGTTCACCGACCTCTGGAGCCTTTTAGAGATCACCAACACGGCCTTCATAAGGACGACGGACGCAGCCCACAGGCGGGTCGTGCAGCACCTATTCCGGCTGCTGGAAGAGAAGGGGGACATCTACCTGGGGGAATACGAGGACTGGTACTGCATCCCGTGCGAGGCCTACTTCACGGAGCTTCAGTTGAAGGACGGCAAGTGTCCGGACTGCGGCCGGGACGTCGAGCGCCTCAAAGAAGAGAGCTATTTTTTCCGCATGTCAAAATATACCGACCCCCTGCTGCGCCATCTTGAAGAATACAGGGAGTTCGTCATGCCGGAGGTGCGCCGCAACGAGGTGACGAGCTTCGTCAGGGGGGGCTTGCGCGACCTTTCGATAAGCAGGACGACCTTCGACTGGGGCGTCCCCGTGCCCGGCAACCCGAAGCACGTCGTCTACGTCTGGTTCGACGCCCTTGCCAATTACCTGACAGGCGCCGGTTTTTTGAGCGACCCGGAGCGGTTTGAACAGTTCTGGCCGGCCGACGCGCACCTGATCGGCAAGGACATCCTCAGGTTCCACGCAGTCTACTGGCCCTCTTTTCTCATGGCCGCCGGCCTGCCGCTGCCGAAGCGCATCTTCGCCCACGGCTGGTGGACCGAAAGCGGCCAGAAGATGTCGAAGTCCCTGGGCAACGTGGTGGACCCCGTCGGGACGGCCGGGACTTATGGCGTCGATGAGTTCCGCTTCTTCCTGTTCCGCGAGGTGCCTTTCGGCCTCGACGGCGATTTCTCGAAAGACGCCATCGTCGGCCGCATAAACGGGGACCTGGCCAACGACTACGGCAACCTGCTGTCGAGAAGCACGAACATGATCGGCAAGTTCCAGGCCGGGAGGCTCACAGAGCCGGCCGGACCGGGGGGCGCGGACGAGGCGCTCCTTGATCGCACGGCTGCCCTTGTAGCCGATTATGAGAGGGAGATGGAGGCGTTCGGCTTCTCGAAGGCCCTCTCCGCCGTCTTCGAGCTTACCGCTCTGCTCAACCGCTACATCGATACGGAGGCGCCCTGGAGGCTCGCAAAGGAAGACAAAAGCCGTCTCGCGACGGTCCTCCATAATGTTTGGAACGGTGTCAGGGTCGCCACGCTCCTGCTCCATCCCTTCATGCCCTCGAAGACCGCATCCGCCTGGCGGTCCCTCGGGATCCCCGGCGACATCGGCAAGGCGTCCTTCGACGAGGAGCGTAGCTTCTACCGGCCGGGCGACCTTTCCGCCATAGATAAGATACCGCCCCTATTTCCCAGAAGGGACACCTGAAAATGGCCTTTACCCCCCTTAAGAGCATCCTTGAGAGGGTACTGAGGGAGCAGGCGTTCAGGGGCGACATCGAGGCGTTCAGGGTATTTTCCGAGTGGGAGGCCATCGTGGGCCAGCCCCTGGCAACGCACACACGGCCCGCCCGTCTGACCGAAAAATTCCTTTACATCGAGGTGGACGACCACCTTTGGCTTGCCCAGTTGAAGTATATGAAGGCCGATATGCTGAAAAAGATAGACCGCACCTTGAAGCCCGGCCTTTTCGAGGACCTAAAGTTCTTTCTTAAGGGCCTCCAGTAGCTCCCGGTAAGGCCTTTTCAGCCCGTCGGCGATCCGCTTGACCTCTTCGAACTCGATGTGGGTCTTTACGGGCCTTCCCTGCCGGTCGTACCCCCGCTTCACGCGGACCGGGCCGAAGGAGGTCTGCACGACCTCTTCCTTCCTGTCGAGCACCGTCCGGTATTCGAGGCGCATCCGCAGGCCGAAGGTCGATGTCTCGCTGAATATGCCTTCCATCATCGCGCCGATCCTGGTCGCGGGCGTAAGGACCGAGAGGCGCACCCCTGCCCTGCCTTTTTTCATCTGCACGGGGAAGTAGAGGACATCGAGGGCGCCTGCTGCGCGGAGCCTGTCGGCAACCGCGCCCATGTACTCCGTCTCCATGTCGTCCATGTCCGCCTCTATGACCCATACCTCTTCGTCTGCGGCCGCCTCGTTCGTCTCGCCGATGAAGACGCGCAGTACGTTCGGCCGCTCCGTCTCGTATGTCCCGAAGCCGCAGCCGTGAGAAAGGACCGTGAAGGGGACGCGGGTCTGCCCCTTCACGTAATGGCGCACTATCGCGGCCCCCGTCGGGGTGGTCAGCTCAAGCTCCTCGTCGAGGAAGAGCACTCTGAAGCCCGTAAGAAGCTCGGTCGTGGCGGGGGGCGGATTGGGCATCAGGCCGTGGGCCGTCTTGACGTAGCCCCTGCCTACGGGAATGGGGCCTGAGAAGACCCTGTCGATGGAGAAATGGGCGATTGCGCGGGCGACGCACAGTACGTCGATGATCGTGTCGATGTGGGAAAGCTCGTGGAAGTGTATCTTGTCCCTCGGCACGTCGTGGACCTTCGACTCTGCGTCCACGATGATGTCGAGGATGGCGGCGGCGTCCGCCTTGACGCGCGCCTCCGTGTCGATGCCCTCTATCATCCGGCGCATGTCCCCGACGGACAGGTGAATGTCGGACGGCCCTATCAAGAGGTGCATCCCCTCGATTGCCCCCCGGCGTCTTCTCTCGGTCCTGATCTCCGGCACATCGACGGGGAGCTGGGCGAGGAGGTCCGTAAGCGTCGCAAGCGGACAGCCCGCGTCGATAAGGGCGCTTATCGTCATATCGCCGCTTATGCCGAGTGCCGGGTCGAGGTAGAGGATCTTCATAGGCGG
This sequence comes from uncultured delta proteobacterium, assembly GCA_963835595.1. Classification (GTDB taxonomy): domain Bacteria; phylum Desulfobacterota; class Syntrophorhabdia; order Syntrophorhabdales; family WCHB1-27; genus CAWEPK01. Next base: position 2,482,074 of record CAWIGL010000002.1, read on the forward strand.
TTGATTAAGGTTGCGAAATAGGCCGCGCCGAAGCCGTTGTCGATATTGAAGGTCGCCACGGTCGAGCAGGAGTTGAGCATCGCGAGGAGTGCGGAAAGACCGCCCAGGCTCGCCCCGTAGCCGATGCTCGTCGGGCACTGCGATGACGGGCACGCCAACGATGCCGGCCACGATGGAGGGCAGCGCCCCTTCCATGCCTGCCGCGACGATGACGACCCGCGCCTTCTTCAAAAGGTCGAGGTTGTGGAAGAGGCGGTGTATGCCGGCCACGCCAACGTCGTAGAGTTTCTCCGTCTCGTTGCCGAAAAAGGACGAGACGAGATACGCCTCTTCGGCAACGGGGATGTCGCTCGTCCCTGCGGAGACGACGAGGATAAGCCCCTTGCCCCTGACGGTCGTATCCTTCCTGATGATGAAGCAGCGCGCCTTTTCTTCGTATGCGCCTTCCGGGAAGGCTGCGGCGAGCCGCCCGCCCTTATCCGGGTCGATCCTCGTGGCAAGGACGTCGATCTCCTTCTCCCGCATCGAGCGGACGATGTCGCATATCTGCTCGAAGGTCTTGCCTTCGCCGAAGATCACCTCCTGGATGCCCTTCCTGAGCTGCCGGTGGATGTCGATCTTCGTATGCTCCAGGTCCCGGAAGGGGATGTCCTTAAGCTCCTCGAAGGCCGCCTCGACGGAGACGGCGCCCTCGGCGACGCCTGTCAGGAGCGCCAGGATACGATCATCCATACTCTTTCACCGTAAACGCGCCTTTTACGAGCTTGACATTGCCTGAATCGATGCCGATCACGTCGAAGCGGACGCGCCTGCCGAAGGACTCGTGGGTCTTCATGTAATAAAGCGCGGCATTGACCATGTGTTTTTTCTTGCGCTCGTCGATCGAGCAGACGGCCTCTCCGAAAAGGCCCGTGTTCCTGTTCTTTACCTCGACGAAGACGAGGCAGCCGCCCTCCTCGGCGACTACGTCTATCTCCCCCAGCCTTGTCCTGTAATTCCTCTCGACGATCTTATAACCCTTTTTCTTCAGGGTCTTGACGGCCTTATCCTCGCCTGCCAGGCCCTCTTCCCTGCTGGTCACCCGGTCAGCTCCTTTACGCCCTTGAAGGTCTTTCTGTGGAGGGGAGTGAAGCCGAAGTCGAGAATGGCCTGCTTGTGCTCCGGCGTGGGATAACCCTTGTTCTTTTTCCACTGGTATTGCGGGTAGTCGGCGTCGTAGGCGACCATGATCCGGTCCCTCACCACCTTGGCGACTATAGAGGCGCAGGCGATGTAGAAGCACTTGCGGTCCCCCTTGACGACCGCCTTCGAGCTGAGCCGCGTTTTTCAGCGGGAAGAGGCCGTCCACGAGGATGAGCCGGGGCGCAAGGGCCGTCTCCGCCACCGCCCTCTCCATCGAAAGGAGCGAGGCATAGTGGATGTTCAGCCTTTCTATCTCTTCCGTGCTCGCTATCCCCACGCCTACCTTGTACGCGTTTTCATGGATCCAGCCGAAGAGATATTCCCTCTGCTTCTCGCTCAGGAGCTTCGAATCGTTTACAGGCTCGCGGGCAACCGGCGGCGGGCCGTCCCAGACGACGCACGCGGAGACGACCGGGCCGGCCAGCGGCGCGCGCCCGGCTTCGTCGAGACCGGCCAGAAGGCCTGTCAGGGCGCAGCCCACTAATCCCTTTTTTCTTTAAGCTTTGCCGCCTTGCCTTTAAGGTTGCGCAGGTAGTACAGCTTGCCCCTCCGCACCTTTGCCTTGCTCAGCACCTCGATGCGCTCGATGAGGGGCGAATGCTTCGGGAACGTCTTCTCGACCCCGACACCGTAAGAGACCTTCCTGACGGTGAAGGTGGCCCTGGTGTTCCCGCCCCTCTTGCCTATCACTACGCCCTCGAACATCTGTACGCGCTCTTTGTCGCCCTCGTAGATTTTCGTGAAGACCTTTACGCTGTCCCCGACGGCTACGTCGATGAGGTCGAGCCTCATGTGCTCCTTTTCGATCAAGTCGATGGTCTCGTTCATCCTAATCCTCCTGCAATTACCGGGGACCTCCCTGCGAAAAGAAGGCAAGGCCGGCAAAGGTCGTTCTGATCGGGCTTCTATCTTTTAGATTCCCCGCAGCGAGCTGCGAGCATAATATATTACCCTCCACTAGGAAAGCCGTTTTGTGCGCTTTTTCGTCCCCGCGCTTTTTGCATCCGACTATCCTCCTTGGAGCTTTGGCACACCTTATAACAGGCAATTATTGGGGTTTAGCACCCCAGGCCCGCTTACGAACTGGCTTTACCGCTCAGCAAGCTGCTAAGTACGCAATACCTACTGCGGCATCATACACAGCCCACCCCAGGCCCGCTTACAAACTGGCTTTACCGCTCAGCAAGCTGCTAAGTACGCAATACCTACTGCGGCATCATACACAGCCCACCCCAGGCCCGCTTACAAACTGGCTTTACCGCTCAGCAAGCTGCTAAGTACGCAATACCTACTGCGGCATCATACACAGCCCACCCCAGGCCCGCTTACGAACTGGCTTTACCGTTCAACCAGTTGGCAAATACGCAATGCAGACTGCGGCATGGTTCACAGCCCACCCCCTCGCCGGGCTTTGCCCGGCGAGCCTCCCCGCTCACAACCGATAGATTCAGTCGATATCCTGCTGCTTGCAACAGGGGCCCTTATTCTTCCGCTTAAGCTTCAGCGCGCCTTCCGAGCAGCCTGTCGAGAATGACGCCGATGGCGACGCGCAGGGAGAGGTGGTTGTAATCCCCCCGCCCCCTGATCGGCTCAAGCGTCCTTTCGCACCGCTCGACTATATCGGCCGGCAGCCCCCATCCCGTCCCGAAAAGCAGCAAAAACGGCCTGGGGTCCGTCTCTATCCAGGTCCTTAAAGCGTCATACCCGATGGATGTATCCCTTATCCTCGATGAGGTGCCGATGACCACCGGGTCCATCGTCCGGAAGTCGGACATCACCTCGGCGACGCTCTTCCTGATGCGTATCTTTTCCAGGGCCTCGGCCCTGTCAGGGTTGTACCGACGCCCGTAGCCTTCCTTCCAGTGAAAGGCGAGCTTTTCCGCTATCGCCCGCTGTCTCTCCAGAGGCGTAACAATATAGCATAATTCCACGCCGAATGTCATGCAACTTCTCGCCGCGTCGTGCATTTCCAGATTGGATATGCTCGTTGCAACGACGTCGCCCCGCTTGTCGAGGACGGGGTAATGGACGATGGCGAGGGAGACGCCCCCCATGCCTACTCCATCTCCTCCATGATGCTGCGCAGGAGCGCAGAGTTCTCCTTGTCCGGCTGGAAGCGCTCCATCAGGTCGGGTCGCCGCAGGACCGTCCTTCTGATCGACTCCTTCCGCCTCCACCGCCTGATCTCCTCGTGGTTCCCCGAAAGCAGGGCTTCAGGGACGGCCATCCCCATGTACTCTCTGGGCCGCGTGTATTGCGGGTACTCCAGGAGTCCCTCGTGGAAGCTCTCGTCGGACGGCGACTCCTCGTTGCCGAGAACGCCGGGGACGAGCCGGGCGACCGCATCGATGACGACGAGGGAGGCCGCCTCCCCGCCGGAGAGCACGTAGTCGCCTATCGAGACCTCGTCGTCCACAAGCGCCGAGACGCGCTCATCGACGCCTTCGTACCGCCCGCAGATGAGGGCGAGATGGGGGATGCGGGCAAGGCCGGCCGCAGTCTTCTGGTCGAAGATCCTGCCGTGCGGCGTGAGGAGGACGAAGCGCGCGCCGGGCAGCTCCTTTCGCACGTGCTCCATGGCCCGATGGATCGGATCGACCTTCATCACCATGCCTGCCCCGCCGCCGAAGGGGGCGTCGTCGCAGGTGCGGTGTATGTCGGTTGCGAAGTCCCTTATATTGATTACGTTAAATTCGAAGAAGGCCCTTTTCCTGCGCCTTCTTGATGAGGCTTTCGCCCAGGAAGGATTCGAACATGGCGGGGAACAGGGTGAGGACCGTGAAGATCATTCAAGAATTCCCTCCCCTCTGACGCGCACGAGGCCGGCTTCCGTATCGATTTTGACGATGTGGTCTTCCGTCATGGGCACGAGGAACTCCTGCGCGTTCCCGACGACGAGTATATCGTTCGCCCTCGTGTGCATGACATCCTTCACTGCGCCCAGGCTGCGGCCCTCTTCGGTGACCGCTTTTAGGCCGATAAGCCGGTAGTCGTAATACTCGTCTTCAGCGAGAGGCGCGAGGTCGTCTTCCCTGACGAAGACTTCCTTTCCGACCAAAAAACGGACCTGGTCCGCGCTCTCCAGGCCCTCGAATTTCATGATGAACTGCCCTTTTCGGGCGCGTACCCCGGCGGGCCTCAACTCGACCTTCTCGCCGTTATGATCTACGAAAAATGAGGGATACCGTAAGGGGGCGTCGCCGCCTTCGTTATAGTACCTGAATCTTACCTCTCCTCTCAACCCGTGGGCAGATGCTACCTGCCCCACCGGAACGAGCTTCATTACTCGATGATCTCTAAAACGGCCCGCTTCTTTATCTTCGTGGACGCCGCGCTCAGGATCGTCCTCATGGCCCTGGCCGTCCGCCCCTGCTTGCCGATGACCTTGCCGAGGTCATCCTTGGCGACGCTCAGCTCGAGGACCGACGTCTTCTCGCCTTCGATCTCGGAAACCTTCACCTGGTCAGGATTGTCAACAAGAGCCTTGGCCATGTACTCGATAAGTTCTTTCAGCACAGCCTCACCTCCGGAAGAATTAGTCTGTTGCGTCAGCCCGTAACCCCTTCCCTCTTGAAGAGCGCCTCGACCGTCTTGGTCGGCCGTACCCCTTTCTGATACCAGGCGGCTATCTTATCCTTGTCAAGCTGTACCTCGAAAGGGTCCGCCAGGCAGTTGTAGGTGCCCACCATCTCTATGAATTTTCCGTCCCTCGGATATCTCTCGTCCGCGACGACAATCCGGTAAAAGGGCTTCTTCTTCGATCCATGCCGCGTGAGTCTGAATTTTACCGCCAATCCTGCCTCCTATCTGAATAGTTGTTTGGGAAGGCCCTTCATGCCTCCCTTCGTGAATCTCTTTATCATCTTTTTCGTTTCAAGGTACCGCTTCAGAAGCTCGTTCACGTCCTGGACGCGCATGCCGCTCCCCTTCGCTATCCGCATCCTGCGCGAGCCGTCGAGCAGGTGGGGGTAGAGCCGCTCCTTCACGGTCATCGAGTTGATGATCGCCTCCGTGCGCTTGATCTCCTTGTCGGCCTCCGAGAAGTCAATGGCGCCTTTGAGCGTTGCCGAGGCCCGGGATCATCCCGATGATCGATTCCATGCTCCCGAGCTTCTTGACCTGCTTCAACTGCTCCTTGAAGTCTTCGAGCGTGAACTCGTCTTTCCTCAGCTTGCGCTCGAACTCCTTTGCCTTCTTCTCGTCGAAGACCTCCTGGGCCTTCTCGACGAGGGAAACCACGTCGCCCATGCCGAGGATGCGGGAGGCCATCCTGTCCGGGTGGAAGACCTCCAGGGCGTCGAGCTTCTCGCCCACGCCGATGAACTTGATGTGCTTGCCCGTGACGGCCCGGACGGAGAGGGCGGCGCCGCCCCTCGCGTCGCCGTCGAGCTTCGTAAGGATCACGCCGTCGATGGCTACCTTCTCGTCGAACGCCTTGGCCATGTTGACGGCGTCCTGCCCCGTCATGGCATCGACGACCAGGAGCGTCTCCCTCGGCGAGAGCAGCTTCTTCTGCCGGACGAGCTCCTGCACCATCCCCTCGTCGATGTGCAGCCGACCTGCCGTATCGACGATGAGGGTGTCGAAGCCCCTCTTCATGGCGTATGCCCGCGCGTCCCGGCAGATCTCTACCGGGTCCGCACCGGCTGCGGGGGCGAAGGCTTCTATGCCGAGCTGGCTGCCTATCTTCGCAAGCTGCTCGATGGCCGCCGGCCTGTAGACGTCGGTCGGGACGAGAAGGGGCTTCCGCCCTTTTTTTCTCAGGTAGAGCGCCAGCTTTCCGGCGGTCGTCGTCTTGCCCGACCCCTGGAGGCCGAGGAGCATTACCGGCACAGGCGGCGAGCCTGCCACGTCGAGCGGCTTGTTCGTCTCGCCGAGGAGCGCGCACATCTCGTCGTAGACGATCTTGATGAACTTCTGGCCGGGGGTGATGCTCGTCATCACCTCTTCGCCCATGGCCTTCTCTTTCACCCTGTCGAGGAAGTCCTTGGCGACCTTGTAGTTGACATCGGCCTCAAGGAGGGCGACGCGCACTTCGCGCAGGGAGTCTTTGATGTTGGCCTCGCTGAGCTTCCCGTAGCCTTTTACCTTCTTGAATATGACGTCAAGACGTTCCTGTAGTTTCTCGAACATATGTCATATCATAATGGATATCAGGCTGATAGTCAATGTGGGAGGCGATGGGCGGCCGGGTTAATTCCGCGCCTTTCACGTCGTTTTCTCGGCGTAGCGTGCTCACGTACAACAAAAGTACGCTCCGCCGCGCGCCTTCGAAAAGCAACGCGAAATCCATCGGAATTTCCTCCGGCCGCAAAAGCAGCCTGTACCTCTTCCACTTGCAAGGCTTCAGACCTGATTGGACCCTAATTTTCTAGGATGCCACTTTAAAGCGAGAAGGCCATCGTCGATGACTGACAGGAGAAAGGCGCGAAGGGACGTCCGGTTGGCATTGAGGACGACGGCTTCTGAAGCTATATCCGTTCCAGATCAATGAACCCAGCCACGGTCCCGTCGGGCTCAACATTCCAAAGCTCTCTGTCATTCACAACGACCTTGCCGTCCCTGGCGAAGCCAAGAAATGCCCCTTCGATAGAGTAAAGAGATGCAACGCACTCGAACGCCATCGTTTCTAACTTCTTGGTTTCTGCGGGCACGTCACTGTTCATATGATGGAATGAGTTGCGCTTATGGTTGAGTATTCTTCTGAAATGTTTGAAGGCCCGGTTAGAGATGACTTTCTGCTGTTTCATGTATTCGATACGCTCGGCTTGGCTGACACCGCCGCTACGTCTGTCTTGCTCGATGGAATATGAAGCCGGCAACTGCTTTGCTTTTGCAATATGACGGGCCAGGGCCTCCGCTGTCGCCTGCGATACCATAATACACCCGTAGTAGTAACCCATCCGATACATCTGCCGCGCTTCGCAGGCGGGCGGGGCGAAGTGCGTGTTGGGCAAGAAGGAAGGCAACCGTTCCAGGCTCGCCGTGCGCTCAACTATCTGGTCCAATTTACCTTCAAATCCAAGTTGTATCAATGTTCGCAGTGTTATATTCATTGTCCACCCACCATTTGGTTCACTGTGAGTACACCCACTCGTTGAAAGGAATAAGGGGACTGTCCTTTTTCGCCCCTCGTCAGCGCCCGGCGCCCCCTGGCCGGCAGGGCCTTTAGTACACAGCCTCTGCTATGCGCCTGATGCGCTCGATCTTTTCTTCTCCCAGTCCCTGAAGGTCTTCCATGCCGATCCAGCCCTCCTTTACCACGTGGCCGAAGACAAAAAGCAATGCAGAGTATCTGTAGTCGTACTTGTTGTCGATCTCTCTTCTCTTTTTGCGGAGATAGTCCTCCAATTCCCAGATTTGTCCGGGCTGCGACATGCTGTTTGCCAGTTCCTTTACGGTCTGGATGGTGCTGTCGAGCTCGCTTTTTAATGCCTTGTCGAATGCTGCTCGTGATATCAATTTCTCCGTCTTGCTCCACTTGATCTCTTCCATCATAGGCGCCTCAAAGTTTGGTTGCTTCCCGCCCGGTATCCCTGCCAGATATGCTCGTGGCCGGCTGGGACTCGCCGGGATTAGACAGCAATGGGTGTGAGCTTATATAAGCGGGCGTTGCGCGCGGCCCGGCGAAGGTCGCCATTGCGCAGGGCATCGCGGACATCGTCAAGCTTATAGGCATCATCGAGGCTCACGTAAGGCGACCAGCCTTCCTCGGATTCGATTAAATCAAGCTCGACTGCCGCGACGTACCCACCTTCCTGCACAAGCTTGGAATACCGTTTCTTTCTCATCGATTTCTCCTCTTAAAATCTTCCTTCCAGAGACGCGGGTCGGGTCGATAAGCTGTTACAATTACAGCGGGAGATGCTTTGTCTTTTGGCATCCCCCAAACAACATGAATCGGCCGACCCTCGCGGTCGGACTGAAGCGTTAAAACGCAGGGACCTTTCGGATATTCGGGATAATCCTCTACAACAATGGCCTCAGGAACACCTTGCACTATTTCTTTCACGTAGAGCCCGTCATTCGCAAGCTCATCGTAGCCGTGTTCGGACACTACGACTTCCCCGCGCTCAATCAAATCCTTGATAGCTGCGAACGTCTCACTCATAGGAATGATTCACTTAAAACAACATGACACCGTCTTTACCTTAATATTAGCAGGGGAACCATGAGACGTCAATGCAGCCGCCTCATGACGCGAGGCCGGTTTAATTCCGCGCTATACGCCTGTCCCTTAAAGCCGCACGTCCTCACATAGAAAAGGAGTATGCTCCGGGCGGCGGCTTCTCGGTCACGGCGTCTATCATCGAAATTTCCTCCGGCCGCAAAGAGACCCGTGCGTACTTCACGTAAAGCATGTAAGGGCAAACAGAATCGGAGTCAACATTTCCGTTGGAAAGCAGGCAACGTCAGCAGCAGGCGAGATGCTGAACAAATCAGGGAAAGCGCCATGCAGGATTATACGGCAATGGGGGTAAGCTTATATAAGCGGGCGTGGCGCGCGGTCCGTTGGAGGTCACCTTCGCGCGGCTTGTTCGAGTTTCAATAGATGCAGGCATCAAGTATTGAAAGGACCTCGTCCAGCACCTGATCGGAAGCCTTGGCGATGAGCTTGGCTTGACGCGCATGGAAATCGATGGACTTGACCTGTTCGACCATGACGGATCCCTTCACCTTCGGGTTCCCGGCGACCGCTACATGGAAAGGGTAACCCCGGTCCGTTGTGGTCAGGGGGCATACAATGGCAAGGCCGGTTTGTTCGTTGAACAGGGTGTTGCTTACGACGAGCGCGGGACGCCGCCCTTTTTGCTCGTGACCCGACTGCGGGTCGAAAGTGACGGCGATAAAGTCTCCTTTTTTCGGAACATATTCCTTCACTTACCAGACCTCTCTGCCAACGGGCGCGCCCCAATGGGTTTCGTCGGCCCGGTAGTTCTCTGGAATGCGCGACACGAGCTCTTTCAGGCTTTGCCTTCCGCGAACACGTCTTGCAGGGGCAATTACAATAAGGCCGTCCCTCACATCAACATCGACCTCGTCGCCGACCGAGACGTGAGCGTCCTCAAGCACCTGTCTGGCAAGACGCAAACCCTGACTGTTGCCCCATTTCCTGATCTTCGTAACCATGTTGCTGCCTCCTATGGATATACGAAGTATAGCCAGCAGGGAATGCCTTGTCAAGGCATCAACTTGGTTTCCGGCCCTAAAGGGCCGGAGGAAATTTCGATGGATTTCACGTTGCTTTTCGAGGAAGCGAGCCGGAGCATACGTTTTGTGTATGTGAGGACTCGCGACCGAGAAAACGACGCGAAAGACGCGAAAGGACCCCGGCCCCCCCTCCATCCGACTATTTCTTCAGCGTCTCGTAGTCCTTTAAGAACCTTTCGATGCCGATGTCCGTTAACGGGTGCGCCATGAGCTGTTTCAGGACGTTGAACGGGATGGTGGCGATATCGGCGCCCATTATGGCCGCATGGAGGACGTGCAGGGGGCTGCGGACGCTTGCGACGATGATCTCCGTGTCGATGCCGTAATTGCCGTATATCGCTATGGTCTGCTCAACGACGTCCATGCCGGCCGTCGAGATGTCGTCGAGCCGGCCGACGAAGGGGCTTACGTAGCTCGCCCCGGCCTTGGCAGCGATGAGGGCCTGCAAGGGCTGAAATATGAGCGTGACGTTGGTTCTTATCTTCTCCTGCGAGAGCGCCCTGACGGCTTTTATGCCTTCTTCCGTCATGGGGATTTTCACGACGACCTGGCTGCCGAGAGCGGCAAGCGTCCGCGCCTCGGCGACCATGCCGTCCGCCTGGGTCGAGAGCACTTCGAGGCTCACGGGGCCGGGAACGAGGGAGAGGATCTCCCTTATCGTCGCGTCGGGGTCTTTCTTTTCCTTGGCCAGGAGGGTCGGGTTCGTCGTGACGCCGTCCACTAGCCCCATTTCGAGGCCTTTCCTTATCTCTCCCACATTGGCCGTGTCTATAAAGAATTTCATCTTTAGCCTCCTGCCGTCCGTTCTATTGATTGGAAAACCTTCCGTGTTTCCTGCCGGCCGTCCTCAAAGGATGCGATCTCCTGGGGCGAGACCTTGCGGAAAAGCTCTATGGTCTGCTCGGGTCCGATACGGTCGAGCCATTCGGAGAGGGGCCGGCCGAGACGCGGGTGGATGAGGCCGGGTTCCATCTCCAGGCACGGGACGATGGTAAACCGCCGCTCGTGGAGCCTCGGATGTGGGATGGTCAGCCCCGGCTCGTCGATTATCATGTCGCCGAAAAGTAATATGTCGAGGTCGAGGGTGCGCGGCCCGAGCCTTACCGTCCTTGTCCTGTCGTGGGCGCTCTCGACCGCCTGGAGAAAGGCGAGAAGCTCGGCAGGCGAGCCCTCCCATGCGATTTTCAGGGCGCAGTTGAGATAGTCGTCCTGGGCCACATCGGAGACGGGCGAGGTGCGATAAAAAGACGAGAGGGCGACGAGCGCCGCCCTCTCGTTCTCGATTATCCGTCTCAGCCCCGAAAGAAGGTTCTTCAAGGGGTCGATATTGGAGCCTGCACCTATAAACGCGACCCCTGCCATGTCCTTAGGGCGTCTTAGGCTTCTCCTGGTCGCCCTTTGGCGTCACGTCTATCTCGTCCGGTTCCTTGATCGATTTCTTGAAGCTTTTTATCCCCTTGCCTATGGCGCCGCCGATCTCTGGGAGCTTGCCGGCGCCGAAGATGATCAGTACTATGACCATTATCACGATCAGCTCAGGGAAACCGAGTCCGAACATGTTTCTCCTCCTTGTGCTGCCTTTACTTGCAGGCGAGTACCCCCGGCCGAAAAAAGTCCCCCCCCCGGCTTGGGTCTCCCGAAAGGCTAGTATAGCATTAAAATTTATCCTCTTCAATTGCCGCCCCGGTCGGCCTCAAAGGCGAAAAGGGCGGGCCGGACGCGAAAAGGGCAGGGCGTGCTTCTTCGACGCGGGAGGGCGCGATGAAAGTTGCCCGCTGCGGGTCAGCGCGCCTGTCTTACTGTCTTTTCCCCCGACTTCGGTATTTTCTTGCTGCACGGGTGGTTCTTGTGAACGAGCGCCTTCTTGCGCTTGCAGAAGATGGCGACGAAGGTCCTGCAGCTTCCCGACCCGTCGATCCCCGTCACCTTCGGCATTTCGGCATAGCCGCAGGCGAGGTCGCAAAAATCGAAAAGGGTCTTTACCGTTTTGCCGCTTGCCATTCCCTATGTATGGACTCTATCACAAAGCAGTTGAGAGGGCCACAAAAAAATGGTAACGTTTGGAGGCTTTTCAGCGCGTCATCCACGAACGAGGCGGGCGGTCTATGGCGAACAAGAAAACGGTCGAAGAGGCGCTCAGGCAGGCGGAGGAGAAGTACCGCAATATATACGAGAACGCCATCGAAGGGATTTTTCAGACATCGCCGGAAGGTCGTTTCATAAGCGCGAACCCGGCCCTGGCCCGCATCCTCGGCTACGCATCCCCGGAAGAGCTGATACAGGACGTGAGCGACGTGGCGAAGCAGGTCTACGTGGGCGAGAGGCAGAGGCAGGAGTACGCCCGCCTCATGGAAACCGGAGGGCTGGCCCGCAACTTCGAGGCGGAGGTCCGCTGCAAGGACGGGAGCGTGCAGTGGGTGTCGCTCAACGCCAGGGCCGTGCGGGACGAGGAAGGCAATGTCCTTTATCACGAAGGGACGATGGAGAGCATCACCGAGCGCAAGAAGCTGGAGACCCAGTTGCTCCACGCCGAGAGGATGCAGAGCGTCGGCAACCTCGCCGGCGGGGTCGCTCACGATTTCAATAACATATTGACGACCATAATGGGGTATTGCAGCCTGATCCTGATGAAGTCAGGCCCGGATAACCAACTGGCAGGCTACGTCAACCAGATCATGGAGGCGGCCGACAGGGCGAGCGGCCTCACGCAAAACCTCCTCGCCTTCAGCCGCAGGCAGCCCATAGAGACGAAGACGGTCGATGTCAACGAATCGATAAGGATCGTCGAAAAGCTCCTGAGGAGGATCATCGGCGAGGACATAGAGCTCCGGACGTCGCTTTCCGATGAAAGGCTTGCCGTTGTGATGGGGGAGGGACAGATAGGGCAGATATTGATGAACCTGGCGACGAATGCGAGAGACGCCATGCCGGAAGGCGGCGTGCTGAGCGTAAAGACCGAGAAGGTGCACTTGAGCGGCAGCATCATGAAGGCTTACGACAGCATCGAAGGCGCCCATGCCTGCATCGAGGTCTCCGATACGGGCAGCGGCATGGACGAGCGCACGAAAGACCAGATATTCGACCCCTTCTTCACGACAAAGGAAGTGGGGAAGGGCACCGGTCTGGGCCTTTCCATAGTTTACGGGATCGTCAGCCAGAACAAGGGCCGGGTCGATGTCGCGAGCCGGCCGGGCAGCGGGACGACATTCACTATCTACCTGCCCCTGACCGAGCCCGCCTCTTCGGGGGTGACCCCCGAAGAGAGAGAGGAGCTCCGGGGCGGCAACGAGGTCATACTGGTGGCGGAAGACAATAAGGACGTAAGGCAGATCGTGACGACCGTGCTGCGCGACTTCGGCTACATCGTGATAGAGGCGGCAGACGGCGCCGAGGCCGTGGAGAAGTTCAAGGAGCAGAAGGAGGCCGTCGATCTCCTGCTGCTCGACGTCATCATGCCGAGAAAGAACGGCAAAGAGGCCTATATGGAATTGAAGGAGATCAGGCCCGACATAAGGGCGATCTTCATGAGCGGATATACGGGCGACATCCTCTCGAAGAAAGGGATCGGCAGGGAAGGGGTCCCCATGATCTCCAAGCCCATAGTCATAGAGAAGCTTTTGAGGCAGATCAGGGAGATTCTGGACGCCAAGCCCGCACAGCTTAGTTTATTTCCATAAAAGCATATTCGGTGTTATGGTCTATCATGACCCGTTCTGCTATAGGCGGGCCTGTACTATCCCCTGACTTTCTCACAGGCAATTCATTGGGGCTCAGCGCCCCCTCCACCGGCAAAGCCGGATGGAGCCTTCCCCCTCAGACAGACAAAAATGCCATATACATTGAACGACGTTTGTATCCCACACTATGTATAAATATAGCCCGCTCTTGCCGCCGCCTTATAATATGGTTTTTATTCCGTTAGCGGCGGCAGCGGCTCGGAGGAGCGCCTCAAGGAATCGGGAGGTGTGGATGCCATGTGAGACGTGTCGGCCGGAGATCGTACATACGTACATCGGAGGCCACACGTTGAGCAGGGCGCCGCAGATCGCGATTCCGCCAGAGGCGCGAGTCCAAGCCGCCAAGAGCATTGGTTTAGCTTTTTTACCTATCTTAGCCCTCGCAACAGGGCGTTACATAACGAGGACAGCGGCGCCCTGGATATCGCCCGACCGCAACGCCGCAAGGGCCTCGTTGGCCTTTTCGAGCGGGAAAATCTGCACCTCCGTTTTGACCTGGACCGCCGGTGCGAGGGCGAGGAACTCTTCGCCGTCCTGCCTGGTCAGGTTCGCCACCGAGCGTATCACCCGCTCCTCCCAGAGCAGGCGGTAGGGGAATGACGGGATATCGGACATGTGTATGCCCGCGCAGACGACCGTGCCGCCTTTGGCCGTGCTCTTTAGGGCCTCGACAACTAGCTGGCCGGCGGGGGCGAAGATGATGGCCGCATCGAGGGGGGCGGGCGGCCTCGACGTGGAATCGCCCGTCCAGACTGCGCCGAGGCTCCGGGCGAAGGCCTGCCCCTCCTTGTCGCCCGGCTTCGTGAACGCGTATACCTCTTTGCCCTGGTGGACCGCAACCTGGGCGATGATATGGGCAGCCGCGCCGAACCCGTAGATGCCTAATCTCATTACGTCCCGTCCCGTCATCCGGTATGACCTGTAGCCTATGAGGCCGGCGCACAGGAGCGGCGCCGCATCGGCGTCATTGTAAAGGGCGGGCAGGTTGAAGCAGTACCGATGGTCGGCGACGGTATACTCGGCGTAGCCGCCGTCGATCGTGTAACCCGTAAAGAGGGCGTTGTCGCAGAGGTTCTCACGGCCTGCGCGGCAGGGAGGGCACCGGCCGCAGGTGAACCCCAGCCACGGGACGCCTATCCTGTCGCCCGACTGGAAGGCGCCGGCCGCGCCGCCCGTCCGGACGACCGTGCCTACGATCTCGTGGCCGGGTATGAGAGGCAGCTTCGGGTGGGCCAGCTCGCCGTCCACTACGTGAAGGTCGGTGCGGCATACGCCGCACGCATGGACGCGCACCAGGACCTGCCCGGGCCGGGCTCAGGGATGGGGACCTCTTTTTGGACGAGCGGCCTGCCTGCCTCTTCGAGCACCATAGCCCGCATACTCCCTGTCGCCACGCTTTTGCCCTCCTTTTTTATAGATTTTACACCGTTTTTTGGGGACGGACAAGCATTCGACGAAAGGCGCGGCAGGTATCGTGGGAGGATAAAAAGACGGCCGGACGCGAATAGCTCCAGCACGCGTCCGGCCGACTCAGGCGGCGTTACTCCGTCTTGAAGCTTTCGACGGCATTTTGCAGGTTTGCGGCGAGCACCGAAAGCCCCTTGGCTGCCCCCGATATCTCCTCGGAGGAAGCAAAATTATCTTTCGTGATGCCCGAGATCTGGTTCATATCCCTCGTTATCTCTTCGGTGGTGGCGTACATCTCCTCTATGGCCGTGGCTATCTGGTGCACGTCGCTGTAAAGGTTGTCGATGCTCGTAATGATATGCCCCAGGGCCGTCTGCGCGTGGGAGGAGTATTCCACGCCCGTCATTACGTTTTCCTTTGCCATGTCCATGGAGTTGACGGTCTTTTCGACGCCCACCCTGATGGTGGTTATCATCTCGCCTATCTCTTTTGTCGAGGCGGACGTCCTCTCGGCGAGCTTCTTCACCTCGTCGGCTACGACCGCGAACCCTCGGCCGTGCTCGCCTGCGCGGGCCGCCTCTATGGCCGCATTGAGGGCGAGGAGGTTCGTCTGGTCCGCTATCTCGTTGATCGTCGTCACTATGTTGCCGATCCGCTCCGACTGGGTGCCGAGGTCTTTTACGAAGCCAAGCGCCGTCTCTACCGTCTCGGCGATCACCTTCACCTCCCTGATCGCCTTGTCCACGACCTCGCGTCCGCCTTTTGCGACCTTCACCGCCTCGCCCGCCGATTCCTCCACCTTGCCGGAGTTCTTGGCGATATCGTCGGAGGTCTGGTTCATCTGCGTCGAGCCGGTGGCGACCTGGGCGGCCCGCTCGACCTGCTCCATGGCGCCTTTCGAGAGCTTCTCCGCAGATACGCTCAACTGCGTGCTCGCTGACGCGACATTCGTAGCCGACAGGGTCACCTCTTTGAGCGTCCGGCCGAGGTTGGTGTTCATAGCCTGCATCGACCGCGCAAATATCCCCATCTCGTCTTTCCGCACGAGGGCGTGCTCGGAGACTTGTATGGAAAAATCGCCTTTAGCCATCAGGTCGATATGGGCGGACGAGCGGAGGATAGGCGTGCTGATGCTGTGGGTGATGGCCCTGGCGAGCCATGCGCCGACAAGGATGGTCACGAAGCCGAGGATGGGAAAGATAACGCGCGCTGAAGAGACGTTCCGCGTTATCCCCTCAAGCTCCAGCGAGATGACCTTGCCCCTGTCGGCCACGATGCTGTCGGCCGCGGCCATGTACCCTTCGATTGATTTTGCCATCCCGCTATATTTGGCGGAGGCTTCGGCTGTCTTGCCGGACATGGCGAGCTCGATTACGGAATTGTTCTCCTCTTTGCCTTTCCGGATGGTTTCCTTGAACTTCGTCATCAACTGCCTGCCTGCCTCGTCATTCATCGATTTTTCGAGGTAGTCCATATTCGCCGCGTAGCCGGCCCTCAGTGTGTCGATCCGCTTCTTCGATTCCTCCCTGGCGGCGCCGTCCTGGCTCGTGGCCATCTGTCCCATAAGGAAAGTAAGGTCGGAGAGCGCGGTTCTCATCTCCGTCGCATTCCTGAGACCGGGGTTGCCCACCTTGTCGAGCTGCCCGATGTCCCTGTTGATGCTGCTGAGGCAGATGACGCCTATGACGACCATAACGGCCGCGAGCGCAAGCGTTATACCGAAGGCGATACCCAGCCTTTGTCCGATCCTGGCGTCCGTGAAGAGTTTCATTCCTCGAGCCCCCTTGAGATAGACGGTCTTCTTCCTGTCGCTGCCGGGTCTTCTGCAAGCGGTTAAGATTATGGAGTCCCGGCGGTCCAACATGTTTATCGTCTCTTTCGGAGTTTCCATTAAGCCCTTCACGGCTTCATGAGGGGACGGGCTTTGAAGGCGAAAGCGCGCCGGGCTGCCCGTACGCGCCCCTTCAAGCCCATCGACCAGATTGACAAGCGGGCTGCCGGGCATTAGAGAGGAGAATAAAGCCGCCTTACCGGGCGGGGACAAAAAAGAACAAAGGAACCCCCCGCCGAAAAGCGGGGGGTTCCTTCTATCAAAGGTCTGCGTGCAGGCGCGTCTTTTAAGCCTTTCCCGCTGCCTGTTTCTTCGCGAAGACGTTCTTCATGACCATGCTGTTGATATTGAGCAGAATCCAAAGGATGCACAGGACGAGGAAGACGCCCGCGAACCGGATAAGGAGGGTGCTGAGTATCCAGGTGAAGTTGTCCCTCACGATCTTGACGGTCGTGTTCGGTCCCCCGGCCTTCGATATGCCGATGGAATGCCAGTTGGCCGAGCCCTGGTCCTCGATGTACATCTGGTCCTTCCAGTCCCGGTACTTGGCGAAATCGACATTCGTCTGCTGGTCCCTGTAATTCTTCAGGGCATCTCTATACCAGGCGAGCACCTTGTCGAAAGGCTCGTTGTACTCGATGTAGACCGCCGTAGTCTCGGTCTTGACGATCTTGCCGCCTGGCATGACGGGTGCGCCCCAGGGCGCTGTGCCCGAGGCGAAGCCATACGAGGAAGCGGGCAGGAGCGCTGCCAGCACCACGACCGCTGCTATTGCGCATAGTATGGTTTTCATTAGCGCCTCCTACTCGAACATCGATATCAGCATGCCTGCCGCCGCAGGGGAGCCGATAGAACCGGCAAGACAGGCAGCCATGGCGTGCATCAGCAGGTAGTTCTTCTTGTCATATTGCTGACCTATGACCTGTGACAGCCTCGGTGACATGGGAAGGGCCGAGACGCCGCTGTTGCCGATAAGCGGGTTGATCTTGTCCTTCGCCACCAGGTTGATGACCTTGACGGTCAGGATGCCCCCGGCCGTGCAGACGACGAAGTCGAGGAGGCCGAGGGCGAAGACCATAATGGGCTTGTAGGTAAGAAAAACGTGCGCCTGCATCGAAGCGCCGACGGCGAGGCCCAGGAAGATCGTAACGATGTCCATGAGGGGGTTGGCCGCGGTGTCGGTCAGCCGTTTTACGACGCCGCTGACCCTCATGAGGTTGCCGAACATGAGCATGCCCATAAGGGGCATAACCGCAGGCACCAGAAGGGCAATGATGCCGCCGCAGATGAGGGGGAAGAGCATAAGCTCCGTTTTGGAGCACTTTCTCACCACCTTCATTCTTATGAGCCTTTCCTTGCTGTTCGTCATCGCCCGCATGATCGGCGCCTGTATGATGGGCACCATCGACATGTAGGAGTAAGCGGCCAGCGCGTTGGCCGAGAGCAGATGGGGCGCCAGCTTGGCCGTCAGGTAGATGGTCGTCGGACCGTCTGCGCCTCCGATGATGCCGACCGACGCGGCTTCCTTGATGGTGAAGCCGGCCAGGATCGTCCCGGTGAAGGTCACGAAGACGCCCAACTGGGCCCCGGCCCCTATCAGGAGCATCTTTGGGTTCGAGATGAGCGGCTCAAAGTCCGTCATCGCCCCAAGGCCCAGGAATATCAGGCATGGGATTACCTCCCAGATGATGCCGTACTTGTAAAAGAACTGGAGCAGCTGCGGGTGGCCCTCCTGAAAGCCGAACAGCGGCGTGTTCGGGAAATTCACGAGAAATATGCCGAACCCGATTGGCAGAAGGAGCAATGGCTCGAAGTCTTTGACTATAGCCATATAGAGGAAAAAACAGCCTACTGCCCACATGACGACGTATTTCCAGCCGATCACCGTGAAAAGCGATGGTAGGCCGGTCGTCTGTAACGTACCGACGAGCAAGTCCCAAACTTCGTTCAAACTCATGACAAGCTCCTTAGTTAAGTCTTCGGCCGATGTGTCAAACGTCTTGAAATCATTTAATAAAACGTTGACCCACGGCACCGGTGCATGAAATATCCGCCGATAAAGCCCCCGTCCCCGCTAATGAAAAATATCACAATCCGTCAAGCATATATAATATTGCGTAAGACTATGTCAATAGATTTGTGATTGGAGGATAGCGATTCTTTGGCCGGACAGTGAAATGCGCGGGGGGAAGTTTGGGGAAATCCGCGGCCGGCAGGGTGCCTCAAGCCGCATTTCATAATAATGCTGCGACCCCCGTCGGCCCGGCCCCCCGGCTTTTAGGGTTTGCTTTTTTTCGCCAAACTATTTATCATAACCAAGATGCGGCCGTACATTTCGGAGGAGCTTTGCAAGAAGTGCGGGGAGTGCGTCGATTCATGCCCTTACGAAGTCTTTGCGGACTCCGGCGGCACGATAGTCGTCAAAAGCCCGGAAGACTGCATCGAATGCACCGCCTGCGTGGAATCCTGTCCCGAGCACGCTATATCGATGGGTGATTGAATGGAGCGGGTCCTGCTCGACGAGAAGGCCATAGAGAGGAGCATCACCAGGATCACCCACGAAATCCTCGAAAAGAACCAGGGTTCCAAAGACTTGAGCCTCGTCGGCATCAGGACGAGGGGCATCTTCCTCGCGCACAGGATAAGCGAGAAGATCAGGGAGATCGAAGGGAGGGACCTGCCCGTGGGCGTCCTCGACATCACCATGTACAGGGACGACATCGCCAGGCAGAAGGCTACGCTCGAGGTAAAGAAGACGGACATCCCTTTCGACGTCAACGACAAGACCCTCGTGCTTGTGGACGATGTCCTTTACACGGGGAGGACCACGCGGGCGGCGATCGACGCCATAATGGACCTGGGAAGGCCGAAGAAGATACAATTGGCCGTTCTTATCGACCGGGGCTCAAGGGAGCTGCCCATCCAGCCGGATTATACGGGGTTCTCGTGCGGGGCGGCCACTGAAGAGCAGGTCTTTGTGAGGCTCCGCGAGATGGACGGGACGGATGAGGTCCTGCTGTCGAAATCACTATGAACTGGTCCCGTAAAGACCTTCTTGGCATCAGGGAGCTGTCGAGGGAAGAGATACTGCTGCTCCTCGATACGGCCGATTCTTTCCGCGAGGTCTCCCGGAGGGACATCAAGAAGGTCCCCACGCTGCGGGGCAAGACCGTCATCATGCTCTTCTACGAGCCGAGCACGAGGACGCGCGTCTCCTTCGAGATAGCGGCCAAGCGCCTTTCAGCAGACACGATCAGCATATCGGCGGGCACGAGCAGCGCAGTCAAGGGCGAGACGCTGAAGGACACGGCGAGGAACCTGGAGTCGATGCGCCCGGACGCCGTAGTCATCAGGCACAGCATGGCAGGCGCGCCGCACATGCTCTCCGGCATCCTCGATTCGGCAGTCGTCAACGCGGGCGACGGGGCGCACGAGCACCCCACGCAGGCGCTTCTCGACCTGTTCACGATGCGGGAGAAGAAGGAGACCCTCGACGGTCTGCGGATCGCGATCATCGGGGACATCGCCCACAGCCGGGTAGCCCGGTCGAACATATTCGCCTTAAGCAAGTTCGATACGGAAGTCACCTGCTGCGCCCCCCCGACGATGCTGCCCCCGGACCTCGAAAAGCTGGGGGTGAAAGTGGCGTACCGCATCGAGGAGGCCGTGGCCGGCAAGGACGTAATCATGATGCTGCGCATACAGAAGGAAAGGGGGGAGCTTCCTTCATACCTTCCCTCAGGGAATACGCATCCCTCTATTGTCTCAGGGAGGCCCACCTGGAAAAGGCGCAAAGCGACGTTATCATCATGCACCCGGGACCGATCAACAGGGGGGTGGAGATCAGCGACAGGGTGGCGGACGGGCCTTACTCGGTCATCCTCGACCAGGTGGAGAACGGCGTGGCCGTGAGGATGGCTGTCCTCTACCTGACTATCGGAGGTGAGGGTTGATCCTCGTCAGGAACGGCCGTCTCATCGACCCTGCAAGCAGCCGGGACGAAGTCGCCGACCTCCTGATTGACGGCGAGACGATAGCGCGGATCGAGAAGAACATCTCAGGGACCAAATTCGAGCGCGTGATAGACGCGAAAGGGCTTATCGTCGCGCCGGGCCTCATCGACGCGCACACCCACCTTAGGGAGCCTGGCTACGAGTGGAAAGAGACGATAGCCACGGGGACGGCGGCGGCGGCACGGGGCGGCTTTACCTCGGTCGTCTGCATGGCCAACACGGACCCGGTGAACGACAACAAGAGCGTAACGGAATACATCCTGAAGAAGGCCCGCTCGGAGGGCGTAGTCCGCGTCTTCCCCTGCGGGGCTACAACGAAGGGGCTGAAAGGCGAAGATATCGCCGAGATGGGGGAGATGCGCGAGGCGGGCATAGTCGCCGTCTCGGACGACGGGAAATGGGTCAGGAACTCGCAGCTTTTCCTGAAGGCCCTCGAATACGCGCGTCTCTTCGGCCTGCCGGCGATCTGCCATTGCGAGGATGACAGCTTCAGCGGGGTCGTCCACGAGGGCAGCGCCTCGCTCCTTTCCGGTCTGGAGGCGGTCCCTCCCGTCTCCGAGGAGATCGCAGCGGCAAGGGACATTACCGTGGCGCGCTACGTCGGCGCCCACGCGCACATCACCCACATCTCGACTGCGGGGACGGTAGGGATCATGCGGGCAGAGAAGGGAAGGCCCGCGCCTGCGACCTGCGACACCTGCCCCCATTATTTCACCCTCACGGACGAAGCGACCCTCGGCTACGACACGAATACGCGGGTGAACCCGCCCCTGCGCTCCCAGGCCGATGTAGACGCCATAAAGGAAGGGCTCCGGGACGGGACCATCGACATCATCGCAACGGACCATGCGCCCCATGACGCAGTGTCGAAGGACGTCGAGTTCGTCCTGGCCTCTTCGGGCATATCGGGGCTTGAGACTGCCCTGGCTTTAAGCCTTTCCCTCGTGCGCGAGGGCGTGCTCGACCTGACGGCGCTTCTCGCCAAGATGACCGTAAGCCCTGCGCGCCTCCTCGGCCTGCCTTATGGCGCGCTCGCCCCCGGCAAGCCGGCCGACCTCATCGTTTTCTCCGATTCTGCGGAATGGACGGTGGACAGGGGGGCCTTTCTTTCGAAAGGCAGGAATACGCCGTTCCACGGATGGAAGCTGAAGGGCAGGAACCTTGTGACTATCGTGGCGGGAAAGGTCGTATATAGCGAGCTGTAGCAGCGCGCGCAGCGTCTGCGGCCCGGTCTTCTCGCCTGCCGCCTTTCCCTTCCTATATCAGCCGGGGGGTCCGAAGCCGTGCGTCCGCTCGTACTCCCTCCGCCTGGCCCTGTCTATCCTGATGATCCCCATATAGAGGAAGATCAGCGTGAAAACCAGGAAGAACCTGAAGGGTATCCTTTTCGGTATGAGCCTCGTATACGCGGGGGGCGCCTTATGGTGGGGGTCGATGGGCTCAGGGCCGTATGCCCGGTCGTGAGCGCCCGTTCTCAGGTCTATTGCGACGCCGTACAGGTTGGCGAAGATGCCCTTTTCCTTCGAGTAACCGGAAAGAAAGGGCAGGGTCAAAAGGGGTATGCAGAAACCGACGGCAATAAGCAGGATGCCGGTTCTTTTTTCTGGGTCCATACAGGGGAGTAATATACCATAAGGGCCGGCCCGGCGGGTAAAATTTTCTTCGCAGGCGCTCACGCAGGAGCCGGATATCTTTGCGCCGCAACGGAAAAATTCGTATGGCGCAATACGCCGGCCTGTGGTATAGTTTTTCATCCTAAGACCTTGAAGGAGCAGAAGAATTATGGACTGGAGCAGCATCTGCAACGTATCCTTCACGACTGATTTCTGGTTTGCCCTCGGGAGTGTAATCGTCATCAATATCATCCTGTCCGGTGACAACGCGGTCGTCATTGCGCTCGCCGTGCGCTCTCTCGCGGGCAGGCAGAGGCTCCAGGGCATCATATTGGGCACGGGCCTGGCCGTGGTGCTCCGTATCGTCCTCACGTTCTTCTGCGCCAAGCTTTTGGAGATAAACTTTCTGAAATTCATCGGCGGGTGGCTTATCGCCTGGATCGCGGTGAAGCTCTTCATCGAAGGCACGGGCGACGAGGAGAACCGGAAAGAGGTCAATACGCTCGGAAAGGCGGTCGTGACGATACTCATCGCGGACCTCGTCATGAGCACGGACAACGTGCTCGCCGTCGCCGGCGCCTGCAAGGGCAATATGGCCTTGCTGCTTATCGGGCTTGGGACCAGCATCCCCCTCGTCGTCTTCGCGAGCGACATCCTCTCGCACCTTATGGACAGGTATCCCATCATCGTGACGCTCGGCGCGGCAGTCCTCGGCAGGGTAGCGGGAGAGATGATAATAACCGATGCGTTCATAGATGCCAGATTACACCCGAGCGTCTGGGCGAGCTATACGGTCCAGGCCGTATTCACGGTCGGGGTGATCGTGGTCGGGAAGCTGTGGATGAGGAGGAAGGCGGCGAAGCTCGCGGCGGCGACAGGCACGCAGGCGAACGCCGACTGAGACGCCGCGCGCCGCTAACCCCTAAGTCCGAAGAACGCCCGGGCCTTGCACTGCGATGCGCGCAATGCAATAGAGCCTTGACAAAGCACGTTCCCCACGTTATCCTTTTTTTGGGCTTTTCGCAGTACCGGAGACATTAACGCAAAATGAGGTCTTAAGTGCTTAAATCATTGAAACTCAGGGCCGTTCTCATACTCGTCTTCCTCTTCGTGTCGGTTATCTACCTCCTGCCCAACGTAGTCGACCTCGAAGGCGCCTGGAAGAAATATCTGCCTTCAGAGAAGATACACCTGGGCCTCGACCTGAAAGGCGGTATGCACCTGCTCCTTGCCCTCGACACCAACCGGCTGATGGACAACATGCTCGACAGGAAGTTCAACCAGTTGAAAGACGGCATGATCCGCGACGGCATAAGGTTCATCGCCCTCGACAAGCGGGCGGACAGGATCGACGTCGTCATAAAGGCCGATCAGCGCGATAAGTTTTACAACCTTCTCGGGAAGGACCTGCCCGACCTGAAGGTGACGGGGAGTGGGACGGAAGGCGACAACCTGTCCGTAAGCCTCGGCTATTCCGAAAAAGAGGCCGCCAACCTGAAGGACAACGCAGTGCACCAGGCGCTTGAGACCATCAGGAACAGGATCGACCAGTTCGGCGTATCGGAGCCGGTCATAGTCCAGCAGGGGGAGAGCAACATACTCGTGCAGCTCCCCGGCATCAAGGACCCCGAGAGGGCGTTGGAGCTGATAGGCAAGACGGCCCAGCTTGAGTTTAAGCTCGTCGACGAGGAGAACGCGTCGAGGGCGGAGTCGGGCCCGGTCCCGGAAGGCGACGAGCGTCTCATGATGAAATCGAGGAACAGGGAGACAGGCGTGACCACGACTATCCCCATACTCGTCAAGAAGCAGACCCTCCTTACGGGCGACATGCTGACCGACGCAAGGGTGAGGATAGGGGGCGAGTTCCGCAACGAGCCTTACGTGGCCCTTGAGTTCAACGGTGAAGGGGCAAGGATATTCGACAGGATGACCGGCGAGAACGTCGGGAAGCGCATAGCGATCATCCTCGACAACACGGTTTATTCCGCGCCGGTAGTCAGGGAGCGGATATCGGGCGGGAAGGCTTCGATCACAGGCGGCTTTACCTCCGACGAGGCAAAGGACCTGGCCATCGTGCTGCGGGCAGGCGCGCTGCCGGCCCCGGTCAACGTCATACAGAACATCACGATAGGGCCTACCCTCGGACAGGATTCGATCAGGAAAGGGGTGCAGGCGGCGGTTCTCGGCGGCCTTTTTGTCATCATCTTCATGATCTTTTACTACCGCAGCTCCGGCATAGTGGCCGACATAGCGCTCTTTTTGAACCTGATATACCTCCTGGGCGCCTTTACGGCGCTGCGGGCGACGATGACCCTGCCCGGCATCGCGGGCATCATCCTCACCATCGGCATGGGCGTCGATACGAACGTCCTTATCTTCGAGCGCATACGCGAGGAGCTGAGGCTGGGCAAGAC
This sequence comes from uncultured delta proteobacterium, assembly GCA_963835595.1. Classification (GTDB taxonomy): domain Bacteria; phylum Desulfobacterota; class Syntrophorhabdia; order Syntrophorhabdales; family WCHB1-27; genus CAWEPK01. The sequence goes on from CAWIGL010000002.1 coordinate 2,506,482, forward strand.
GGTGCGCGCCGCCGTGGACGGCGGCTACTCGAAGGCATGGGTGACCATCTTCGACGCGCATATCACCACGCTGATCACCACATTCGTCCTTTTCACCTTCGGGACCGGACCGATAAAAGGCTTTGCCGTCACCCTCGCAATAGGCATAATCATCAACCTCTTCACGGCCGTTTTCGGCTCGAAAACCATCTTCGACTGGATACTCGCCAAGTATAAACCGAGGAGCCTGAGCATCTGATGAAATTTAGAGAGATCACGAAGAAGACGCATATCGATTTCATAGGCTTCAGGAACAAGATGTTCATACTCTCGGCGGTCCTGGTGGGGCTCGGCCTGTTCGGCTTCGTTATGGTCGCGTTGGGGAAGGCGAATCTGAGCGTCGATTTCACGGGCGGGACGGAGCTCCAGATACGGTTCAGCCGGCCCACTTCGATAGGGACCTTGCGGAACGCGCTGATGAGCGGCGGCATAGAGGACGTCCAGATCCAGGAAGTGGCCGGGCAGAACGACTTCTTTTTGAAGACAAAGCTGATGAACACGGCCGCCGACAAGGTCCAGGACAGGATATCGGCCATTATCACGAAGGCGCTGCCCGGCACGGGCTTCCAGATACTCGGCAGCAACATGGTCGGCTCCAGCGTAGGCAAGACGCTGAAACAGCACGCCATCATCGCCATAGTCCTCTCCCTCCTCGGCATCGTCATCTATATAGCCTGGAGGTTCAATTTCGTCTTCGGCGTCGCGGCTACGATCGCTACCTTCCATGACGTCCTCGCCCTCCTGGGCATATTCTATCTGCTCCATTTCGAGATGAACATCCTGTTCATCACGGCCCTCCTCACCATAGCGGGCTATTCCCTTACCGACACGGTCGTCGTCTACGACAGGATCAGGGAAAACATGGCAAAGATGAAATCGAAGACCGATTTCGGCCATGTCATCAACAACAGCATCAACGAGGTATTGAGCAGGACATTGATTACCTCCCTCACGGTCTTGCTGGTCATCGCTGCGCTCCTCGTCCTGGGCGGCCATGTGCTGTTCGATTTCTCGTTTGCCCTGTTTATCGGTGTAATGGTGGGAACATATTCGTCGATCTTCGTCGCGAGCCCGTTGATCTACCTGTGGAGGACCAGGAGCTGACGTACCCTTCGCCTTTTTCGCGCAGGCTCTTCCCTCCCCTCAACCTTGCCGGGCGGCCCCGGCCGGCCGAGCCGGATGCGCCGGCAAGAGACGCTGCCTGAATGCAATCGAGACTCGAAGACGTCTTGAGGGATAAAGAGAGGGAGCTGAGGCTCTACGAAAAGTTCCTGACCCTCGCCCGCTTCTGCGAAGAAGAGGTCTTCCCGTCCGCCCAGGTCCCGCTTCAGGCCCACGTCGAGGCGCTGAAAGGCTTCATAGAGAAGCTCATACCGGAGCCGAAAGACCGCAGGGAGGAGATGTTCTCCGGGGAGGTCTTCATCCTCCTCTGCACGCTCTACCTTCACGATACGGGGGCGGCCGCTGGATACGCGTTCAGCCGGACCCCGGAGATAATCAACGCCCTCGACCCGCGCCACAGGACCCTCTTCATCAACAACGAGATCGGCAGGCGGCTCGACATGCCCGAGGGGTCCGTCGAGCTGATAAACTCGCTTATCTTCTCGATCAAGAAAATACCCATCGAATGGGAGATAGCGGAAGGACCGAAAAAGGCCATTATCAGGAACGGCCCGATGCTCGGCGCCATTTTCGATTTCGCCCATCTGGTGTGGGACGTATTCTCGGAGGATGCGCGCCACCAGGTCCTGAAAAGGGCGCAAAGCCCCGATTTGCGTCCGGGGTGCGGGGAGGCCCTGCTTACCGTGGACAGCAGGGAAGGGACGATCTCCATCTCCCGCTCCGCCGCGTTCCCCTACCAGGCCCACGTGCTCGGGCGCGTAAAAGAGTACGTAGGGACGCACTTCACGCGCTTCAGGGAGACGGTCAACGGCAGGCTGGGGTTCCAGTACAGGCAGATCCTGTGGGAGACGCCGGAAGGGCATGACGGGGAGCGCGCGGCCGATGGCCAAAGCCGGTTTCCCGCGATGGCCCTGGAAGGCCTCCCCTACGTCCGCTGGGAGGAGGCGTCGAGGCTCCTCGACACCCTTTTCCGCCACGGCTGCGTGGTCGTAGTGGGGGACGCTACCACCGGGAAGACGACGATGCTCAACTCCTTCGTTGCCCCGCAGCTCCGCTGCATCTCCCCGAACGTCTTCTACGCGGAGGTCTGGGACCACCCCGTCCATGACATAAGGGAGGCCATCGGGAACGTGCACCGCACCGTCGCGGGCGACCCTGTAGACATCATATCTACGTGCAGAAAGCTCGTTGTGGAAGGCCGGGGGCCGTGTTTTTTCATCCTCGACGGGTGTGAGCGGCTGAAAAACGTAGACCCTGACGAGGCCGAGAAGCTCGAAAGGTTCATAAGGTTTTGCCTGGAGAACGAGAACGTATATCTCATCGCCCTGGGCGACAGGGAGGACTTCCTGGACTGGCACGGGCCTTTTTCCGATATGAGCATGGCGGCCATCTTCGAGATGAGCCCTATCGTCAGGCCTGAGGCGGAGCTTGCGCCCCTGCCTGCCGCAGACGTCATCCCCCTGGAGATTGTGGACGATAAGGTGGATGAGGTCATAAAGCGGCTCGGCGATCCGCACGACCTCCGGGAGATCGTCTCCGTGCTTGCCGGCAGCGGCGAGAAGACCCTGAAGCGGTACAGCGAGGACGAGATATGCTTCGAGACGCGCGTGCCGCGCGGGCGCGTCCAGAAGTGCCTGGAGCTCCTCCAGGGGAAAGGCATAGTCCGCAGGCACGAGGTCCTGAAGACCGTTTTCTGGACGCTTTCCAGCCGCCGCCTGAAGGAGCGCCTGTACCGCCGCCTTGGGCTGCAAGCCTTCGAGCGCAAAAGGCGTATCCGGGAGGCGCTGCGCGAGGCCGCCTCCGAGGCGCGGTTCCTCGAAGCCGCCGTTCTGGATGCCGTCGAAGAGCTGATGGACGCCATGAACTTCACGAAAAGAGAGATGGGGCTTATACTCGCGAGCATGGTCTATCACGGGAGGGACTGGCGCGATGCGCTGGAGAGGGCCGAGAAGGGCGGGTCGGGGTTCGACGGCGAGTTTGCCCTGCTGCTCCTCGACAACGAAGCGGAGCAGATGCGGGAGGCGGCCATAAGGCTGCTCGCAAGGACGAAGGACGACGCCCTCATCAACCCCCTGCTCGCCCACTTAAAGAAGGAGAAATCGGCCGCCCTGCGCAGGCTGCTGGTCGAGGGCTTCATCGAGACGGGCAAAAGAAGGAGCATCGTGGCGCTCATGGCTGCCCTTTCCGAGATGGCGGACAAGGATGCCAAGGCGCACCTGGTCGATTACATCTGCGGCCTTCCTCCGAGGACGGCCAGGGACCTGCTCATAGAGATCGCGGACGTGGAGAAGGACCCGGAGATGATCGACAGGATCGACGACAGGCTCACGAGGCTCGAGGAATGATCTCCATGCCGCGCATATACGGCTGGAGGGCTTCGGGCACGGCTATTGTGCCGTCAGGCATCTGGTAGTTCTCCATCACCGCCATGACGGTCCGGCCGACGGCGAGCCCGGAGCCGTTGAGGGTATGCACCGCTTCCGTCCTGCCCGCCCCCGTCTTGTACCTGATCTTCGCCCTTCTCGCCTGGAAATCCTCAAAATTGCTGCACGAAGATATCTCCCTGTAAATGTTCTGGCCGGGCAGCCAGACCTCGATATCGTACGTCTTTGCCGACGAGAAGCCGAGATCGCCCGTCGAGAGAAGGGAAACCCGGTAATGGATCTTCAACCTCTTCAGGACATCCTCCGCGTCGAGGAGCAGGCCCTCCAGGTCTGCGTAGGAGTCCCGGGGCAGGCTGAACTTGACGAGCTCGACCTTGTTGAACTGGTGCTGCCGCGTCAGGCCCCTCGTGTCTTTCCCGTGGGCGCCCGCCTCCTTCCTGAAGCAGGGCGTATACGCGACGTACTTGATGGGCAGGTCGGCTTCCCTGAGTATCTCGTCCCTGAAGATATTCGTCACGGGCACCTCGGCCGTCGGGATGAGGAAATAGTCCGTGTCGGAGAGCTTGAAAAGCTCCTCCTCGAACTTGGGGAGCTGACCGGTCCCCGTCATGCTCTCCCTGTTGACCATGAACGGCGGCAGGACCTCCGTGTAGCCGTGTTCAGCCACGTGGAGGTCGAGCATGAAGTTGATGAGGGCCCTTTCGAGGAGCGCCCCGCCGGACTTGTAAAGGGTGAACCTCGACCCGGTTATCTTGGCCGCCCTCTTGAAATCGAGTATGTCGAGGGCTTCGCCCAGGTCCCAATGGGGCGCCGGCTGGAAGGCGAAGGCCGGCTTCTCGCCCCATACCTTGACCACCTCGTTATCTTCCTCGCCCGCGCCGACGGGCACCGATTCGTGCGGGATATTGGGTATTTCCAGGCTGAGCGCCTCCCAATCCCCTTCGACGGATTTCAGCTCCTGCTCGCGCGTCTCTATCTGCCCGCCCAGCTCGCGCAGCCGCTCGATCTTCTCCTTCCCGTCGGCCCCGCTCTTGCGCAGGCGCGCTATCTCGTCGGAAGTGGCGTTCCGGTCGCTTCGCATCGCCTCCACTTCCTTTATGAGACCCCTTCTCTTCCCGTCCAGGGCGATCAGCTTTTCCAGGTCGAAGGCAGACCCCCTTTTCTTGAGGCTTTCCCTCACCAGGTCGGGCCTTTCCCTTATCAGTCTCGGGTCGAGCATCTAATCCTCCAGCAGCTCCTTGTTGAACTCCAGCGGCTCAAGAATATATAGAAACCCGCTTCTCGTATATACGGGCGCCCCCTCGACCAGCAACTGGACGCGCTTCGCCTTGGGGAAGCTTGCCAGAAAGGAGTCTACGATGCTGTAGACCATCGCGACCTCCCTCGCCGGGCTGCCGGGGTCGAAGAACTCCTTCGACAGGTTCAGATACAGCACGCCGTCCTCGCCCACGGCCATCTCGTAAAGCCTTAAGCGGTCGGGTACGGAGCGCCCCTCTTTCAGCTCCCGGATTATGGCGTCTGCCTTTGCCTTGTCGGGGAGCTGTTTTTGCACCTCGACCGTCTTCTTTACCAGCTTCCCCTGGTTGCCTGGGACGAAGACGACGACCGACGCGCCGCTTTCGCCCGAGGAGCGGAAAACGGGCGCAACCGGCCGGCCGTAAAGCAGGCAGACGGCGACGAACGCAGCCAGGCCGATAAGGATGTAAACGGTCTTTTTGGACTTAAGATTGTCCATGGTTGACCATGTCGAGGAACCGGTCCCCCGTGGCTACGCTGAAAATGGGGTATAAGGCCGAATTCCTGTAGGCGTCGATGAAATGCGTATGGATCTCCAGGCTGTACGTCGCGCTCATATCCTCCAGGATGACGGTGCGGAAATCGTGGCAGACGGCGTCGATGGCGCTGGCGATGACGCAGAAATGGGTATTGATGCCGCCTATCGCCACCGTATCGACCCCCATCGTCCTCAGCGTCTGGTCGAGGTCCGTCTTGAAAAAGGCGCTGAACCTCCTTTTGGGGAGCATGATGTCCGACGGCTCAGGCTCCAGCAGGCCGGTGACCTCGGCGCCTGCCGTCCCCCTTATCGAGTGCGGCTGCATCCTGCCTTGAAAGATGAAATCGTCCTGAAGGAAGCTGTCGCAGGCGAAAATGACCGGAATGGAGGCGGCCCTGCACTTTTTAAGGAAATCCCGGACGGGCGGCACGATGGCGGAGAGCGCCGCCGGGACCTTCTCCTTCGCGTACGTATCGTTCAGCATATCGACGATAATGACGGCCGGTCTCATGCTTCACCCCGTACAGCGGCGGTCTTTCAGGCCCGAGAGGAAGACGGACCTGAACGTCTCCATGATGACTGCGGCCGTCTCTTCGAGCGTCTTCGACTTGAGGGCGGCTATCTCGGCGACGACGCGCCCCACGAAGGCCGGCTCGTTCCTCTTGCCCTTTTCTGAGGCGGGGGTAAGGAAAGGGGCGTCCGTCTCGGAAAGCAGCCGGTCGAGCGGCGCGTACCGGACGACCTTCGCAAGCCCATTGTTAAGGTACGTAATGGTGCCGGGGATGGAGAGGTACATGCCCATGTCGAGGAGCTTCGCGGCAGTCTCGACGTCATATGAATAACAATGGATAACGGTTGTATGGTCTCTCAGGACCTCGCTCACGATATCGAGGGTCTCCCGTTTGGCGTTCCGCGAGTGTATGACGACCGGGAGGCCCGCCTCGCGGGCGAGGGCTATCTGCCTCCTGAAGGCATCGACCTGGAGCGGGGCCGGCGAATGGTTCCTGTAGAAATCAAGGCCGATCTCACCGTAGGCGATTATCCTCGGATGGCCGAGGTAGCCCTTTATCGTCTTTTCGACCTCCGGCGAATAGTCTTTCGCGTTGTGGGGGTGGACGCCTACGGCCCCGTAAATCCGGTCGTTTTTCTCTATGATCGATACGACCTTTTCGAAATACCGGACCTCCGTGCCGACCGTAATCATGCACGAGACGCCGGCTGCGGCAGCCCTGTCGATGGCCTTCCCTCGGTCCCCGTCGTAATCCTCCATTTCGAGGTGGCAGTGCGCATCTACGAGCATGATACTTTATAGCATATTGCCCCCCTACCCGGCAATCGGCGAGAAGGGACGGGCGACCGCGTCGGGTGCATTGCATCCATTAATCTTTATTGGAGTTTTCTGAGTCTGTTTTACCCGCACTCAACGTGCTAAAATCAGTTTCTCAAGTTGTTACGGCAGGTTAGGCACTATTTGTGGAAAGAACTCAGGAAAGTCCGGTAAGTAACGAGGTTGACGGTCGGTCGATATTAAGCCAACCGGATCGTCAGGGAAAAGCTCTTATGGGTGCCATAACAATTAATGAATTGACTTGCTCGTATTGGTGAAGATATTATGTATATCGAGCGGGGGTCCAGATTTCGGAGCAATTATAATGTCTCGATGTCCCAGCGTCTCCGAATGTCTTCATCCATCGTCATCTGAAGCCTTCCAGGCCGGTCTTTCTCCTCGCGCGATCCGCCTTCACACGTTGCCCCGGACTACAGCGAGCACGAGAAGAGATGTCCGGCCCGTTCCGGCAGCGACGGAGAGAGGCTAAAAATAGAGGGAATTCTCTATGTTGCGAGGCTTAAGGGGGCGTAACGAATTGGAGTGCCGGATGGGCCGTCAGGGCGCCTTCAAGTTCGGTTGTGACCCGTTACATTTAATAGTTTGATGAAGTTATCTTGCAACTGTATAAGGTTGTCGCCGTCATATCTTGCGGTTTGTGCCATGTTTCCGGTGTATACAGGAAGTTTACGGGGACCGCAGGTTACGGCACGTTTTATGCTCTATGCAGCAGGGCAGAGAACCGGTATTTATGCGTCGAGGACCGTCGTGAAGGCGCGAGTAGCTAAATAAACCCCAGAAACCATATTAAGGAGGTCTTGTATGGCGTACGATGCGACAAAGATGGCAGACTGGCAGATTCTCGGAAGCTGCCGAGCAGAACATGAAGTCGATCTGGCAGTTGGGCGACGAGATGGGACTCAAGAAGGAAGAGATCATGCCTTACGGCCGGATAGGCAGGGTCGATTTCATGAAGGTCATCAACCGACTGAAAGACAAGCCGGACGGCAAGTACATAGAGGTTACGGCTATCACCCCTACCCCGCTGGGCGAAGGGAAAACGACGGTCTCGATGGGCCTTGTCGAGGGCATGGGCAAGAGGGGATGGAAGGTTTGCGGCGCCATCCGCCAGCCTTCGGGCGGCCCGACGATGAACGTCAAGGGCAGCGCGGCCGGCGGCGGCAACGCGCAGGCAATACCGCTGACCGAGTTCTCCCTCGGTCTTACGGGCGACATAAACAATATTATGAACGCCCACAACCTCGCTATGGTCGCCCTTACGTCGCGTATGCAGCATGAGAGGAACTACTCGGACGCAGAGCTTGCGAAAAGGAAGCTGAAGAGGATCGACGTCGATCCCAAGAACGTCCAGATGGGCTGGATCATGGATTTTTGCGCCCAGACGCTCAGGAACATGGTAATCGGCCTCGGCGGCAAGATGGACGGCTACCTGATGCAGTCCCGCTTCGACATCGCGGTCAGCTCGGAAGTCATGGCGATCCTCGCAGTCATTAAGGACCTTGCGGACCTCCGCCAGAGACTCGGCAAGATCACCGTAGCGTATGACAAGTCGGGAAAGCCTGTAACCTGCGAAGACCTCGAGGTGGCAGGCGCCATGACCGCGTTCATGAGGGAGAGCGTCAACCCGACCCTGATCCAGACGGTCGAGGGGCAGCCTGTCTTCGTCCACGCCGGCCCGTTCGCGAACATCGCAGTCGGCCAGTCCTCCATCATAGCCGACCGCGTGGCGCTCAAGCTGTTCGATTACAACGTGACGGAGAGCGGGTTCGCTGCCGACATCGGCTTCGAGAAATTCTGGAACGTGAAGTGCAGGGCCAGCGGCCTCACGCCTAACGTATCGGTCCTCACGACGACGATCCGCGCCCTCAAGATGCACGGCGGCGGACCGAGGGTTGCCCCAGGCCTCCCGCTTGCCGATGAGTACAAGAAGGAAAACCTGGGCCTCCTCGAAAAGGGCGCGGCCAACATGGTCCACCACATCAGGACGATCAAGCAGTCGGGCGTGAAGCCTGTCGTCTGCATCAACTGGTTCCATACGGACACGAAGGACGAGATCGCGATGCTGCGGAAGATCGCGGAAGGCGAAGGCGCCCGTGTCGCCGTATCGACCCACTGGCTGAACGGCGGCGACGGCGCGCTGGAGCTTGCGGATGCAGTCCATGACGCCTGCGGGGAAAAACCCGACTTCAAGTTCCTCTATCCCCTCGAAATGCCGCTTCGCCAGAGGGTCGAGATGGTGGCGAAAAACGTTTACGGCGCGGCCGGCGTCTCCTGGGCGCCCGAGGCCGAGGCGAAGGCCAAGGCCTTCGAGGCGGACCCCGACAAGAAAGATTACTACACGATGATGGTCAAGACGCACCTGAGCCTTACCCATGACCCGACAGTGAAGGGCGTGCCGACGGGCTGGGTGCTGCCCGTGAGGGATGTCCTTATCTTCTCCGGCGCCAAGTTCCTCTGCCCTGTTACGGGCGCGATCAGCCTTATGCCGGGCACAAGCTCCGACCCCGCGTTCAGAAGGATCGACGTGGATGTCAAAACGGGCAAAGTAACGGGGATGTTCTAACCGTAGGTCAAGGTGAAAGCGGTGCACCCGGCGGCAAATAAGCCGCCGGATGCACCGTTGTGAGACGCAAACAGATACGGCGGCGCCAAGCGATAGACGGAGACGGAGGGAGCCGTGAGGCATGGCAAGAGTGGCAGCGCCTGAGATTTTTGCCTTTGCAGGCAAAGGGGGGGTGGGCAAGACTACCGTCAGCGGGATGCTCATCCGCTACCTGGTCGAAAGGCGTAAGGGGGGCCCCTTACTCGCGGTGGACGCCGACCCCAACGCCAATTTGAACGAGGTCCTCGGCATACGGTCATACGCTACGATAGGCGAAGCGCGGGAGATGATGAAGGAGGCGGTGCCTTCCGGGATGACCAAGGAAACCTGGATGGAGCTCAAGGTGCATGAATCCCTGGTCGAGAGCAAGGGATTCGACCTCCTCGTGATGGGCAGGCCCGAAGGCCAGGGGTGTTACTGCGCGGCCAATACGCTGGTCAAAAGGCACATCGATATCCTCAAAGGGAACTATTCCTACATAGTGGTCGACAACGAGGCGGGCATGGAGCACATGAGCAGGCTCGTGACGCAGGACGTAGACCACCTGTTCGTGATCTCCGACGCAACTTCAAGGGGCCTTATGACCGCCCGGAGGATACTGGAGCTTGCAAAGGAGCTCGACCTGCGGATAGGCAGCACGCACGCGATAGTCAATCGAGTGGGGCCGGAGCACGAGGGTCTGGCCCGGCTGGCCAAAGAGCGGGGCATCGACGTGGACGGCATCATTCGTGACGACCCGTCGCTTTTTGCCATGGATGCGGAGGGCGGGAGCGTCTTTTCCCTGGAAGACGGCGCGGCCCTTCCCGACGCATACGATATCTTTGAAAAAATCCTGAAAAGAAAGGAGTAGATATGGCAGCAACCATTATCAGCGGAACGGCCGTAGCGGCGGAGATAAGGGAGGAGATCAGGAAGGAAGTCGCGGAGCTGAAAGCGAAGCACAACCTGACCCCCGGTCTCGTCACCATCCTTGTGGGCGAGAATCCGGCCTCGGTGAGCTATGTCACTGCGAAGCAGAAGACATCGCACGACCTCGGCTTCTATTCGATCCAGGACAACCAGCCCGGCGACATCACCGAAGCGGCCCTCCTGGCCCTCATCGACGGGTACAACAAAGACCCCAAAATTCATGGTATACTTGTACAACTCCCTTTGCCGAAGCACGTTAACGAGACCAAGGTGCTTTACGCGATCGACCCGGACAAGGATGTCGATGCCTTCCATCCCGTCAACGTGGGCAGGCTCGTGATAGGGGAGGCAAATTACTATCCGTGCACGCCGTACGGCATACAGCAGCTCCTCGTCAGGAGCGGCATCAAGACCGACGGCGCGGAGGTTGTCGTAGTGGGCAGGAGCAATATCGTGGGCAAGCCTATAGCCAACATGCTCCTCCAGAAGGCAAAAGGGGCCAACGCAACGGTCACCATTTGCCATACGGCAACAAGGGATATGGCCTTCCATACCAAACGGGCGGACATACTGATAGTAGCCGCGGGCAGGCCCAAGGCGATCACGGGTGATATGGTGAAGGAAGGCGTGGTTGTCATCGACGTAGGCGTCAACCGCATCGGCATGACCCCCGAAGGGAAGGCGAAGCTCGCCGGAGACGTGGACTTCGACTCGGTCAAGGAGAAGGCGTCCTTCATCACGCCGGTCCCGGGAGGCGTCGGCCCCATGACCATCACGATGCTCATGCTCAACACGGTCAAGGCCGCAAAGTTGGCCGGCGGAATAAAGTAAGGAGGAGATAATGGCGGACTACAACTACGAAGAAAAGGAAGACTTCGAGGGCAAGAAGGTAAAGGTGCTGGGCACCACCTACGAGCCGGGCGCAGCAAGCGGAAAGGACGACTGGACGGGTAAGCTCGGCAGCGTCGATGAAAGGCTCGGCTATTTGAAGACAGCCCTCCGCTACTGGTACAGCAGCGACTGGTTCGGCAGCGAGAAGAGGAAGCAGGAGGCGTAAAGCGCCCCTGTTTGCTCCTGCCGGCCGGCGTGGACCGCGCCTTTCAGGGAGACGCGACCGGCGAACGACACCCGGGCAGGCCGCTTGTTGATCTCGCGGCGTCCGCCCTGGAATGCAGCGGTAAGAAGAACCCAATGGAGGTAACCCATGGCTTTCACGATACCTACGATCAGCTACACAGGTAAGATCAGGGAAGTGACTTTAGGCAGCGGCGCCTCTTCCGTTACCGTCGGGGGAGAGGCATGTTATCCCTTCTACACCTTCGAGGGGGCCATGCCCCGTGCGCCCCAGATCGCCTTCGAGGTGTGGGACGCCGAGCCGGAAGACTGGCCGGACTGGGCCATAGAGCCGTATAAAGACGTGATCTCGGACCCGGTTGCCTGGGCGAAGAAGGCCGTCGATACTTACAAGGCGGAGGCGATTGCCCTGCTTCTGAAGAGCGCGGACCCGAACGGCGCGAACCGGGACGCCGAGGCGGTTGTTGCCACCGTCAAGGCCGTATCCGACGCCATTTCCGTCCCACTCATCGTCTGGGGCTGCGCTAACGACGAGAAGGACGCGGTGATGCTCAGGCGCGTGGCGGAGGTCTGCGAAGGCAGGAACCTCGCCATCGGCCCTGTGACCGATAAGAACTACAAGCAGATAGGGGCCATGGCCATCGGGTACAACCAGGTGGTTATCGCCTCAACGCCCATCGATGTCAACCTGGCGAAGCAGCTCAACATCCTCCTCGGAAACTTAGGCGTCCAGGAGAACCGTCTCCTGATCGACCCGACGACCGGCGGCCTGGGCTACGGCCTCGAATATTCTTACTCGGTGATGGAGCGCGACCGGATGGCGGCCCTGACCCAGGAGGACGTGAAGCTCCAGACGCCCATCATCTGCAACCTCGGGAACGAGGTGTGGAAGACGAAAGAGGCGAAGACCAGGACGGAGGACAATCCGAAGCTCGGAGACGCGAAGAAAAGGGCTGTTTTAATGGAATCGGTCGCGGCGATGACGCTCGCTATGGCGGGCGCGGACCTGCTTATCATGAGACACCCTGAATCCATCGCCTATACGAGACAGATGTTCAAGGAATTAACGTAAGGGGGAAACCATGTCGGAAGAAAAGATACGGAGTATAGACAAAGCGACAATAGAGCTTCTGGACAAGGCGGAGAAGGAGAAGATCTCGACCGCCTTTTTCAGGGCGGACGACCTGAAGCCTTGCCCGATAGGCGTGGAAGAGAGCTGCTGCAAGATATGCGCTATGGGGCCGTGCAGGATGCCCCGGCCGAAGAAAGGCGACGAGAAGAAGAGGACGGGCGTCTGCGGCGCCACCATCGAGACGGTCGTCGCCAGGAACTTCGCCCGGAAGGTCGCAGGCGGCTGCGCAGCCCATTCGGACCACGCCCGCGAAGTTGTAGAGACTTTCATCAAGGCGGCAAAGGGCGAGGCCCAGGGCTTCTCGATCAAGGACGAGATGAAGCTCATGGAAGTCGCCCTCGACTTCGGCGTCCCCACGGAGGGCAGAGAGGCCAAGGATATCGCCCTCGACATCGGCGAGAAGGCCCTTGCAGAGTTCGGCAAGCAGCACGGCGAGGCGGTCTACGTAAAGAAGGCGCCCCTGAGACGGCAGGATATATGGCGGAAGCAGGGTGTAGTCCCGAGGGGCATCGACCGTGAGGTGGTCGAGGTGATGCACCGCACCCACATGGGCGTAGACCAGGATTACAGGCACATCATGCAGCAGGCCACCCGCTGCGCGCTGGCGGACGGCTGGTCGGGCTCGATGATCTCTACCGACCTCCAGGATATCATGTTCGGCACGCCCGTCCCGGTGGTCGGCACCTTCAACCTGGGCGTCCTGAAAGAAGACCAGGTCAACATCATCGTCCACGGCCATGAGCCGCTCCTCCCTGAGCTCCTCGTAGTCGCGTCGCGCGACCCGGAGATCAAGAAGGAGGTGGAAAAGGTCGGGGCGAAGGGCATCAACCTTGCCGGCATGTGCTGCTCGGCCAACGAGGTGCTCATGCGCCACGGCATCCCTGTCGCCGGCAACTTCCTCCAGCAGGAGCTGGCCCTCGTCACGGGCGCGGTCGAGTTGATGTCGGTCGATGTCCAGTGCGAGATGCAGGGCCTGGCCGACGTTGCCCATTGCTTCCACACAAAGCTGATAACGACATCGGACAGGGCGAAGATCGAGGGCGCCGAGCATCACGAGTTCCACCCTGAGACGGGCCTCGATACGGCAAAGAAGATATTGAAGCTCGCCATCGCCAATTACCCTAACAGGCGCCACAGCGTCACCATACCCCAGTACACCGCGGAAGGTATTGCCGGCTTCTCCCACGAGACGATCAACTACCTCCTGGGCGGCCTCTTCCGGGCTAGCTACAAGCCCCTCAACGACAACATTATCAACGGCCGCATCAGGGGAGTGGCGGGCGTAGTCGGCTGCAACAACCCGAGGACCCCTCACGACCAGGGCCATATAGAGATGGTAAAGGAGCTTTTGAGGAACGACGTCGTCGTCCTCACGACGGGCTGCGCCGCAATGGCCTGCGGCAAGGCGGGCCTGCTCACCCACGAGGCGGCAAAGACCTATTGCGGCCCCGGCCTCGCGGAGGTCTGCGAGACGGTGGGCATACCGCCCGTCCTCCACATGGGTTCGTGCGTGGACAACTCGCGCATCCTGATCGCAGCGACGGCGCTGGTCAAGGAAGGGGGCCTCGGCGATGACATCTCCGACCTCCCGGCAGCGGGGGCGGCCCCGGAGTGGATGAGCGAGAAGGCCATATCGATCGGCCAGTACTTCGTCGCCTCCGGCGTCTACACCGTCTTCGGCGCGACCTTCCCCAGCTTCGGCAGCGAGGTCTTCACGAAGCACCTCTTCGAGGAACACGAGGACCTGTACAAGGGCATGTGGGCCTTCGAGGCGGACCCGATAAAGGCCGCCCAGATGATGATCGCCCACATCGACAAGAAGAGGAAGGCCCTCGGTCTCGACAAAGGTAAGGAGAGGGTGCTGTTCGACATGGCTATGCGCAGAGCCATTGACTAACGGGAAGCGAGTAGTGAGACGGGCAATAGCATAAAGGAGGCAACCAATGTCAAAGATCATTTGTTCTGCGGCCATTAGAGGGGCCCAGAAGATATTCGATAGGGGCGAGGCCGCTTACAAGGCGACCCTCGAAAAGTATGGACCGGACCAGGAGATAGGCTTCCCGAACACCGCTTACTATCTCCCGATTATTTACTCTATGACGGGCATGCCCGTCGCCAAGCTGGGCGACATGAAGAAGGTCTTCGAGCTGTGCAGGAAGCTCATCCCGTCGCCTGTCAGGGAAACGAACCCCCTGCCCTACCTCGCACCGACGCTCGACGCGGGCATGGCGACGTTCTTCGTGGAGGAGATGGCCGAGGCGATCAAGTACCTGGAGAACCCGAACCTTTACGTCAACGGGGAAGACCCGGTGGATGGGAACATCTGGCTGGGCGCGGCCTCGGACCTTATCTTCAGAAAGAGGGGCGTCGAGTTCGTTGACGGCACGGCCCCAGGTTTTGCAGCGATAGTGGGCGCTGCGCCCGATTCCCAGACGGCCGCGAAGATCGCCCTGGAGCTCCAGGAAAAGAACCTCTATGTCTTCATGTGCGCGGACAACAAAGGGAAGAGGTTCGCGGAGCAGCTCGTCGAGGCGGGCGTGCAGATCGGCTGGCCGACGCGCCTCGTCTCCTTCGGCCCGGACATCCACCAGGCCGTCTTCGCAATCGGCTTCGCGTGCCGCGTTGCAATGGCCTTCGGCGGGATCAAGCCGGGAGACTTCAGGAAGGTCCTCATATACAATAAGGACAGGACATACGCCTTCGTCATGGCCCTCGGCGAGGTGACGGACGAGTGGTACGCCAACGCGGCCGGCGCCATCAACTGGGGCTTCCCGACCATCGCAGACACGCCCATCCCCGAGGTGCTGCCGACGGGCATCTGCACGTACGAGCACGTCGTCTCGAACATCCCCCACGCCCACATCGTGGAGAAGGCGGTCGAGGTCAGGGGCCTAAAGGTCCAGGTCACGAAGGTCCCCATCCCCGTCTCCTACGGCCCCGCCTTCGAGGGCGAGCGCGTGCGCGGCGAGGACATCTACCTGGAAGTGGGCGGCGGCAAGACGGTCGCCGTCGAGTGGACCACTATGGCCCGTATGGAAGATGTGGAAGACGGCCGTGTAGAGGTCGTTGGGTCCGAGCTCAAGGACATAACCCCCGGCACTCGCCTCCATTTCGCAATGGTCGCCGAGGTCGCGGGAAGGAACTTCCAGGAAGACTTCGAGCCGATCCTGGAGAGGCAGAACCACCACCTCATCAACCAGGCCCAGGGCATCATGCACATAGGCCAGCGCGACATCGCCTGGATCCGCGTATCGAAGCAGGCGGTGGAGAAGGGCTTCACCCTGGCCGACATCGGAAAGATCATCCACGCCAAGTACCATCAGGACTTCGGCGCGATATTCGACAAGGTCCAGATCAAGATCTACACGGAGGAAGCGAAGGTCCAGGAAGTGCTCGCGAAGGCGCGCGCCTCTTACAAACACCGCGACGAGCGCGTCGAGAACATGACCGACGAGACGACGGACATCTTTTACTCCTGCACGCTCTGCCAGTCCTTCGCGCCTAACCACGTCTGCGTTGTTGCGCCTGAGAGGACGGGTCTTTGCGGGGCCTACAACTGGCTCGACTGCAAGGCCTCCTACGAGATAAACCCGGAAGGGCCTAACCAGCCCATAGCCAAAGGGGAGGTGCTCGACGAGAGGTACGGCCAGTTCAAGGGCGCGAACGACTTCGTCTTCAAGGCGTCGCGGCAGAAGGTCTCGACAGTCAGCTTTTACAGCCTCATGGTCGATCCCATGACGACCTGCGGCTGCTGCGAGTGCATCGCCGCCGTGCTGCCGATGGCGAACGGCGTCATGACCGTGGACCGCGACTACACAGGGATGACCCCGTGCGGCATGAAGTTCACGACGCTGGCGGGCTCCGCGGGCGGAGGCGCCCAGACGCCTGGCTTCCTGGGGCACAGCAAGTACAACATTACGCAGAGGAAGTTCCTGAAAGGCGACGGCGGCCTCCTGCGGCTCATCTGGATGCCCAAGAAGCTGAAAGAAGACCTGCGCGAGCGCCTGCAGAAACGCGCGGAAGAGCTGGGTGTGCCAGACCTTATCGACAAGATCGCGGACGAGACGGTGGCGACGACGGAGGAAGAGGTCATCGCCTACTGCACGGAGAAGGGACATCCCGCGCTGACAATGGAAGCGATTATGTAGAAGGGCGAGGCTGCCGGGCAGCGCATACGCGCTTTAATAGGGAAGATGGTGTAATCCCATCACGGACCCGCCGCTGTAAGGGGGGACGATGGCGCAAGATCCACTGGGTAATCCCGGGAAGGTGCGCCGGAGAATGATCCCCGAGTCAGAAGACCTGCCTGGTAGTCCTTATCGACACCCTCCTCGAGGCTAAGGAGAGGAAGCTTATATGAAAGGAGACTCCTATGGGACTCACAGGTATCCAGATATTCAAGCTTCTTCCCAAGACGAACTGCGGGGAATGCGGCTTCCCCACCTGCCTCGCCTTTGCTATGGCGCTCGCCGCCGGCAAGGCCGAGCTTGACAAATGCCCGACCCTCCCGGATGCGGCAAAGGAGCAACTTGGCGAGGCGAGCGCGCCTCCGATCAGGCAGCTCACCATAGGTACTGGGGACTACGCGGTGAAGATCGGCGGAGAGACCGTCATGTTCCGCCACGAGAAGACATTCTTCAACAAGCCCGGCCTTGCGGTCCTCGTGACCGACGGGATGGACGACGCGGAGGTCGCCCGCCGGCTCGGGAAGATGGCCGAGCTGCAGTACGAGCGCGTCGGCCTCAACCTGAGGCCGGAGCTCGTGGCCGTGAAAGAGACGGGCAACAAGGCGCGCTGGCTGGAGATCGTGAAGAAGGTCGCGGCGACCCCTTACAGCATTATTCTTATGTCTTTCGACGGTGCCGCGATGAAAGAGGCCCTGGAGGTCGCCAAGGACAAAAAGCCGCTCATCTACGCTGCCACGAAGGATAACGTAGACGCGATGGGCGCCCTGGCCAAAGAGTACGCCTGCCCGCTGGCGGTTAAAGGCGAGGGGCTGGAGGCGCTGGCGGCCCTGACCGAGAAGCTCGCGGGCATGGGCGTCAAGGACCTGGTCATAGACTCCGGCTCAAGGACCGTGAAGGAGGCCTTCTCCGACCAGATCGTAATAAGGAGGGCGGCGCTCCAGTCGCACTTCAAGCCGCTTGGTTTCCCGACCATCACCCTGCCCTGCGAGATGACGGACGATTTGATGAAGGAGACGCTGATCGCCTCCCTGTTCATCGCGAAATACGGCGCAATCGTCGTGCTCTCCGACCTCGCGGGCGAGAACGTATTCCCGCTCCTTCTCGAAAGGCTCAACATCTACACGGACCCGCAGCGTCCGATGACGACGGAGCAGGGCATCTACCCGATCAACAACCCGGACGCATCCTCGCCGGTCCTCGTGACCTGCAACTTCTCGCTCACTTACTTCATAGTCACCGGGGAGGTAGAGAACTCGCGGGTGCCCACGTGGCTCTGCGTGATGGACACGGAAGGGTTATCGGTCATGACAGCCTGGGCCGCCGGCAAATTTGTCGCCGACACGGTCGGGCCGTTCATCAAGAAGTGCGGCATCGCGGACAAGATCAACCATAAGAAGCTGATAATCCCAGGTTACGCGGCAGGCATCCTGGGCGACCTCGAAGAAGAGCTGCCCGGCTGGGATATCACGGTCGGCCCGAGGGAAGCGGCGCACATACCGGCCTTTTTGAAGAACAGGTGACAATACCGAACCGAACGGGAGGAATTATGCTGATTATTGGTGAGAACCTGAACGTCATAAACAAGAAGATCGGCCAGGCATTCAAGGACAGGGACCCGAAGCCCATCCGGGATATGGCCGAGGCGGAGACGAAGGCGGGCGTAGATATTATCGACCTCAACCTCGGTCCCGCGCGCAAGGCGGGCGCCGAGCTGATGGAGTTCGTAGTCAAGACCGTGCAGGAAGTGACGGATACCACGCTTTGCCTCGATACGACGAACATCGAGGCGATAGAAGCGGGCCTCGCTGCCTGCAAGAAGCGGGCGCTCATCAACTCGATCTCGGCGAGGCCGGAGAGGATCGAGGCGCTGATGCCCATCGCCAAGAAGTATAACGCCCCGTTCATCGCCCTTTGCCTCGGCATAGAGGGCATACCGCGCGACGCCAACGAGAGAGGCCTCCTCGTGGCCGAGCACCTGGCGAAGGCAGCCGAGTACGGCCTGGCCGAGGAAGACATGTGGGTCGACCCCATAGTCCTTCCCATCAATACCCAGCAGATACAGGTGCAGGGCTGCACCGAGTTCATGATGATGCTCGGCGACATCGCCCCGGCCTGCAAGTCCACCTGCGGTCTTTCGAACATCTCGAACGGCGCGCCGGATCACCTGCGGCCGGTCCTGAACAGGGTCTACGCCATATTTCTGAAGCGGTACGGCATGTACTCCGCCATCGCGGACTCCTTCGACATGGAGCTGCAGGCCATCGCCAGGGGCAAGATGGCCGATATGGAGGCCCTGGTGTACAAGGTAATGGACGGGGAGGCGATCCCTTCGAGCCTCTCCAAGGAAGAGACGGTCTACGTGAAGACGGCCAGGGTCCTCCTCGGGCAGACGCTCTACTCCGACTCGTGGCTTGAGCTTTAACGGTGCGCCATGGATGACGCGAAGTTCTTGAAAGAGATGGAACGGGAAAGCAAGGAGCAGATATCGAGCTGCTACCAGTGCTACCGGTGCACGAACGGCTGCCCGGCCGTGCCGGAGATGGACATCCTGCCCCACCGGGTTATCCGGTACATAATGCTCGGCGAGAGGGACAAGGTGCTATCCTCGAAGACGATCTGGTCGTGCCTCCAGTGCTACACGTGCAGCGTGCGCTGTCCCAACGACATCCACGTGGGCCATGTCTTTGACACGGCGAGGAAGATCGCGATCCGCGAAGGGAAGGGGGCATCCGACGTCTGGACGTTCGACGAGCTCTTCCTGGACAGCGTCAGGAAGCACGGCAGGCTGTACGAGCTTGGGTCCGTCATGTCTTACAAGATGAAAAAGAAGGACCTTTTCTCCGACACAAAGATGGGCATGGACATGATGAAAAAAGGCAGGATGGGCCTTTTCCCGCACAACATAAAAGACAGGTCAGGCTTGAAAAAGGCCCTTGAGCGCATAGCCCGCAAGGCATGAAAAATGTGTTAAACTATATAGCTTAAAACTAACGACCTACAGCGGCCGGCGCGGCCGAAAAAAACCGCCGGGCGGCCGCCAAGACAAGGTGGCTCGATATGGTGACGCTTACGTATTATCCCGGCTGCTCCCTCAAGACGGGGAGTAAGTTTTACGAGACCTCGATCCGCAAGGTGTTCTACAACTACGGCATCGAGCTCAGGGAGCTTCATGACTGGTCGTGCTGCGGGGCCTCGGCCGCCCATACCGTCGATGAAGAGGCGGCCCACGTGCTCGTGGCGCGCAACCTCGCAATCGCCGAGAAAGAAGAGCTAAACTTTTTCGCCCCCTGCTCGGCCTGTTACAGCCGCTCGAAGATCACCAACGATACCATACGGAACGACGCAGCCCTGCAGAACGAGATTAACGGCGCGATTGCGCCGCTGGAGTGCACCGGCTCGCTCGAAGTGAAGAACATCGTCGAGGTCCTCGACGACCACGTGGGCGTCTCGGCTATCGCGGCGAAGCGCAAGTTCGACCTGTCGGGGCTTAAGGTCGTGCCCTATTACGGGTGCGTGCTTACGCGGCTCATGCGGGTGAAGCCGTACGACGACAGGGAAGACCCGCGGAGCATGGACGGCCTGCTCGGGGCGCTCGGGACGAACGTCCTTAAGTGGCCTTTCAAGATGGAGTGCTGCGGCGCGGCGAAGACGCTGACGGACAAGAATATGACGGTCCGCCTCTCGGAGCGGATAATGGAAAGGGCGGTCAAGGCCGGGGCGGACGCGATAGTCACGCCTTGCCCCCTGTGCCAGATGAACCTCGATCTGCTGCCTTCCCTCGGCAGCACGAAGCCTGCCATACCTACCCTGTTCCTGTCGGAGGTCTTCGAGCTTGCCCTTTACGGGAGCATGGTGGGCATGGCCTCCCACTTTGTAGCCGCTGACGGGGTACTTAAGAAAATCAAGGAGGCGTGAGGTCATGGAGAGGCAAGAGGCCCTCGATTACATCAAGGACCAGGACCCGGAGTCGAGCGAGCGCCTGAAGCGCTTGATCGAGCGGAAATCCCTGCTCCTTGACAAGAATATCTACGGCGAGCGCTTCACGGAGCGCCAGTTCGACCTGGTCTTCGACCCGCTTCTGCGCTCGGCCTATGAGAAGGCGCGGATACTGGAGCTATTGAGCGGCGGGGACCGCACGGTGGCATCGCTGGCGCAAGACCTGTCGATGAGCAAAGAGCGCGTTTTCAACCACCTGAAGGACCTGGTCAAGAAGAACATGGTGGAGATCGCCGGTTTCGAAGACAGGCACCCCGTTTTCAAAAAGAGGTAATGAGGACTATGGACAAGGTCGGAAAGGTACTGGTCATCGGAGGCGGCATCGGAGGGATGGAGGCGTCCCTCAACCTCGTGGAGGCCGGCTTCAAGGTCTACCTCGTAGAAGAGAAGCCGAACATCGGCGGGAAGATGGCGCAGCTAGACAAGACATTCCCCACGAACGACTGCTCCATGTGCATAATGGCCCCGAAGCTGGTCGAGGTGGGCCGGAACGCAAACGTCGAGCTGCTCATGAGCAGCGAGGTGGTGGCCCTCGAAGGCGAGCCGGGCAATTTTATAGCCACGGTCAAGAGGCGGCCGCGAAGGATCATGAAGGAGAAGTGCACCTCGTGCGGCCTTTGCGCGCCTTACTGCCCCCTCGATGTCCCCGCCGATTACAACGAGGGCCTTTCGCGGAGGAGCGGCGCATACATCAACTTCCCGCAGGCCATACCTTCCACGTATTCGATCGACCGCGAGATACCGCCCTGCGTCAACAGGTGCCCGATAAACCTGAACGCCCGCGATTACGTCGGGCTTATAGCGGAAGGCCGCTTCCTCGAAGCCCTCGACGTCATACGGGAAAAGCTGCCGTTCCCCGCAACGATAGGCCGCATCTGCAACCACCCCTGCGAGGATGTCTGCCTAAGGGGCGAGAAGGTCGATCAGCCCCTCGCTATCTGCGCGTTGAAGCGCTTTGTAGCCGACTACGAGATCGGGCGGCGCGAGATGCCTGTACCCGAGGTAGGGGAAGACAAGGGGCGGAAGGTCGCCATCGTAGGCGGCGGCCCGTCGGGCATGGCGTGCGCAATCGAGCTTCGGAAAGCGGGCTACCGCGTCACGATCTTTGAGGCGCACGAGAAGCTGGGCGGCATGCTCTACTGGGGCATCCCTGCCTACCGCCTGCCGAAGGACGTGCTCGACCGCGAGACCTCGATAGTAGAGCGGATGGGCGTAGAGGTCAAATACAACACCCGCGTGGGCAAAGACATCGCCCTGAAAGATATAAAGGCAGGCTTTGACGCGGTCTACGTAGGATGCGGCGCCCAGGGCGGCAGGAAGATCGGGCTTGAGAACGAGGACGCCCCCGGCGTGATGACGGGCGTCGAGTTCCTCCGCCTCTCGAACAAGAAGCAGCCCATCGACGTCCACGGCAAGGTGGTCGTCGTCGGCGGCGGGAACGTTGCGGTCGATGTGGCCCTCACCGCGCGCCGGATGGGCGCGGCCGAAGTCCATATGATCTGCCTTGAGAAATCGGAGGAGATGCCCGCCAGCGAGTGGGAGATCGAGCAGTCCGTCGAAGAGGGCATCAAGATCCACCCCTCGTGGGGGCCTCGCACGATAAAGGTCGAGAACGGGCGCGTCAAGGCGGTCGAGTTCAAGCGGTGCACGAACGTCTTCGATGATCTCGGCCGGTTCAACCCGGCGTATGACGACAATATCAGGAAGACCTATGCGGCCGATATGGTCATCCTCGCCATCGGCCAGTCCACGGAGACCGAGTTCCTGAAAGAGCTGCCCGACGTGGAGCTTCTGCGCGGCGGCTGGATAAAGGCGGACCCCCTTTCCCTTGAGACCGGGCTTACAGGTATATTTGCGGGCGGCGACATCGTCACCGGGCCGAAGATGGCCATCGACGCAGTCAGCCAGGGGCGTGAGGCTGCGGAATCGATCAGGCGCTACCTGGAAGGCAGGGACCTGAAGGAAGGGCGCACCGCGAAGGAGACAGAGCTGGTCGTCGAGGTGCCTGAAGGCATCGAGCGGCGCGCCCGCGCGGTTGTCCCTTCGATACCAATCGAAGCCAGGAAGGGCTTCGAGGAAGTCGATCTGGCGTTCGACGAGGCCGTTGCAAAGGCGGAGGCGGAGCGCTGCCTCTCGTGCAGGCGCTGCCTCGGCTGCAAGCTCTGCGAAGAGGCGTGCAAGCCCGGCGCCATCGACTACCTGCAGGGGCCGGAAGAGGTAAAGATCAACGTGGGCAGCGTTGTGCTCGCAACGGGCTTCGAGGAGTACGACGCTTCCTTGAGGCCGGAGCTGGGCTACGGCATGTATCCGAACGTAGTCACGAGCACGGAGTTCGAGAGGATCCTCTCCGCTACCGGGCCTACCTCAAGCATGGTCATGCGCCCCTCGGACGGCAAGGTGCCCCTTAAGGTGGCATGGCTCCAGTGCGTAGGGAGCAGGGACAAGACGAATGAGTACTGTTCGTCCGTCTGCTGCATGTACGCGACGAAAGAGGCGATTATAGCCAAGGAGCACCAGAACGATATAGACCCCACGATCTTTTACATGGACATCCGGGCCTTCGGCAAGGGTTTCGACCAGTATTACGAGAGGGCGAAGCACGAGCACGGCGTCCGCTACGTAAAATCGTCCATCTCTCGCATACTTGAAGACCCCGACACGACGGACCTCGAAGTCGCCTACGTCGATGAGGACGGCCGGTTTAAATCTGAAATCTTCGACATGGTCGTCCTGTCGGTAGGCATGAGGCCGGCGGCCAACCTGCCGGCGCTGGCCCGCGCCCTCGACATCGGCCTCAACGAATACGGCTTCGTCAAATCGTCCCCGATCAACCCCCTCCTGACCACGAGGGAGGGTATCTACGTGAGCGGCGCCTCGGAGTCGCCGAAGGACATCCCGGAGACCGTGACCCAGGCGTCGGGCGCCGCGTGCGAGGCGGCCTCCATCATAGCGGAGGCCAGGGGCAAGGACCTTGTCGTGAAGCCGCTGCCCGAAGAGCGCGAGGTGACGGTCCAGGAAGAGCCGCGTATAGGCGTCTTTATCTGCCACTGCGGCGTAAATATCGGCGGCGTCGTCAACGTGCCGGAGGTCAAGGAGTACGCAAAGACGCTGCCCAACGTGATCGTCGCGGACGAGAACCTCTTCACCTGCTCCCAGGACACGCAGGAGAAGATGAAGCACCTTATCAACGAGCACCAGTTGAACAGGGTGGTCGTCGCCTCCTGCTCTCCGAGGACGCACGAGTTCCTCTTCAGAACGACCATCCGTGAGGCGGGCCTTAACAAGTACCTCTTCGAGATGGCGAACATCAGGGACCAGTGCTCCTGGGTCCACATGAAGGAGAAGGAGAAGGCCACCGAGAAGGCCAAGACCCTCGTAAGGATGGCGGTGACGAACGCCAATTACATAAAGCCCTTGAAAGAGGTGAGCATAGGCGTCAACAAGAGGGCGCTCGTGGTCGGGGGCGGCCTCGCCGGCATGACTGCGGCCCTAAAGTTCGCAAGGCAGAACTTCGAGGTATACCTCGTCGAACAGGAGAAAGCCCTTGGGGGCAACTTAAGACACATATACACGACCCTGGACGGCGTCGATGTGCAGGAATTCCTGGCGAACCTCACCGAGCAGGTGACGAGCCACCCGCTCGTACACGTCCTGACCGAGACCACCGTAACGGGTCATTCCGGCTTCAAGGGCAACTTCGAGACCGATCTTCTTCATGGACCGACGAAGGCCGCGCAGAAGCTGAAGCACGGGGTTGTCATCCTGGCTACGGGCGGCGAGGAATGGAAGCCCAGGGGGCAGTACGGGTACGGGGAAGACCCTCGCGTCATGACCCAGATGGAGCTTGAGGCGCGGATTGCCGAAAAGACGGCGCCGTCTGGAAAGAGGGTCACCATGATACAGTGCGTCGGGTCGAGGAACGATGAGCGGCCCTATTGCAGCCGCGTCTGCTGCTCCAACGCGATAAAGAACGCGCTGGCGCTCAAGAAAGCCTCGCCCGACCTCGACGTGGTCATCCTTTTCAGGGATGTGATGACTTACGGCTTCCTCGAGAAGCACTACCTGGCAGCGCGCAGGGCCGGGGTGCGGTTTGTGCGCTACGAGAAGGAGCGGCCGCCCGTTTTGGCCGGGAGCAACGGCAAGCTGACGCTCACCTGCTACGACCCTTCGGTCATGGAAGAGGTGACTTTCGATACGGACCAACTGGTCCTGAGCGCGGCCACGATAGCCACGGAGAACGAGGCCCTCGCCAACCTCCTCAAGGTCCCGAGGACGCAGGAGGGCTTCTTCCTGGAGGCGCACATGAAGCTGCGCCCCGTAGATTTCGCGTCCGACGGCATCTACCTGTGCGGCCTCGCCCATTCGCCGAAGAATATGCGGGAGACCATCACCCAGGCGGAGGCGGCGGTAGCGAAGGCGTGCACCCTGCTGTCGAAGGAGCAGATCCTCGTCGGTGGCGTGGTCGCCGAGGTGCAAGGAGACAAATGCGCAGCCTGCCTGACGTGCGTCCGGGCCTGCCCTTACGGCGTGCCGGTGATAAATGCGAAAGGCGAGGCGGAGATCGATATAAGCAAGTGCAAGGGGTGCGGCACCTGTGTGGCCGAGTGTCCCGCGAAGGCCATCGACCTGATGCACTACCGCGATATTCAGATCATAGAGAAATCGGGTGCTTTAGTCTCCTGAAGGAGGGATATGATGTCGTTCGAGCCTAACATCATTGCATTTTGCTGCGAGTACTGAGCCTATACGGCTGCGGACCTGGCAGGTTCGATGAGACTGAGCTATCCGACGAACGTGAAGATCGTGAAGGTGCCGTGTACGGGAAGGGTCGATATCATACATATACTGAAGGCCTTCGAGAACGGGGCGGACGGGGTTTTCGTGGCGGGCTGCCTGGAGGGGGAATGCCATTACCTCAAAGGGAACCTGCGGGCCAAGAAGCGCGTTGGCCGCGCGCAGGAGCTGCTCAACGAGTGCGGCATCGGCGGAGATCGCGTAGCGATGTACAACCTTTCCGCCGCCCAGGGACAGAGGTTTGCCGAGATCGCACGGGAGATGACCGAGAAGATCCGGCAGATCGGCCCCAACCCGGCGAAGAACGGGAAGGCGGGGAAAGATAAGTAATGCCTTTGGTTTTGGCGAAGGGACGCTCCATCCGGCATATAGGGTGGAGGGGGCGAGTTGGTGCCCGCTTTTAGGGTGGCCCAATAAATTGAAGAGGGAGAGATCATGATTGTAGCGAACAGGAAACCCTTTGAGGAGCTCGTGGAGATGTTGAAACCGTACAACAAGATCCTTCTCCTCGGCTGCAACGAGTGCGTTACGGTCTGCGCAGCAGGCGGGGCCAAAGAAGTGGCAGTCCTCGCCTCCGAGCTGCGGATGCACCGCGAAAAAGAGGGAAACCCCATCGAGATCGTTGAGAACACGCCGGAGCGGAATTGCGATCCAGAGTACGTGGACGGCCTGGCGCCCATCATCGGCGACGCCCAAGCCATACTCTCCATGGCGTGCGGCTGCGGCATACAGTTCGTCGGCGAGAAGTTCCGGGACAAGCGCGTCCTGCCTGCCGTCAACACGACCTTTTACGGGGTCACGGAGGAGCAGGGGCTCTGGGCGGAGCGCTGCCAGGGCTGCGGCAACTGCATCCTCGACAAGACCCTCGGCATCTGTCCGGTTGCGCGGTGCGCGAAGAGCCTCTTCAACGGCCCCTGCGGCGGCTCCCACGGCGGGAAGTGCGAGGTGAGCGACGAGACGCCGTGCGCCTGGCAGCTTATAGTCGATCGCTACAAAGAGCTTAATATGCTCGATAAATATATGGAGATTCAGCCGTTGAAAGACTGGTCAACGTCGAGAGACGGCGGCCCGAGGAAAAGGGTTAGGGAGGATCTAAGATCATGAGCGCGAGCAACCTCGAAAGAGTGCTGAAGGGCGGCAATTTTGCGGTCACCTCGGAATGCGGTCCCCCTAGGGGGGCGGACCCTGAAGTCGTGCGCAAGAAAGGGGGCTACCTCAAGGGGTACGTGGACGCGGTCAACGTCACGGACAACCAGACGAGCGTCGTCAGGATGTCGAGCATCGGCGCGTCTGTCCTGCTGAAGCAGATGGGCTTCGACCCCATCATGCAGATGGTCTGCCGCGACCGGAACAGAATCGCCCTCCAAAGCGACCTCCTCGGCGCATCGGCCCTCGGACTGAACAACGTCCTCTGCCTCTCCGGCGACCACCAGAAGTTCGGCGACCACCCTACAGCGAAGAACGTCTTCGACATCGACTCGATGCAGCTCATCGGGACGATAAAGGGGCTGCGGGACGACGGGAGGTTCCTGGGCGGAGAAGAGGTGAAAGGGGGGAAGCCCGATATGTTTATTGGATGCGCGGAGAACCCCTTCGCGGACCCCTTCGAGATCAGGGCGATGCGTCTTGCGAAGAAGGCCGCGTGCGGCGCCCAGTTCGTCCAGACCCAGTGCATCTTCAACGTGCCGAAGTTCGAGAAATGGATGGAGATGGTGCGCGACCTTGGCGTCCATGAGAAGGTCTATATCCTGGCCGGCGTGACGCCCTGCAAGTCGATAGGCATGGCCCGCTACATGCAGAAGTCGGTGCCCGGCATGGACGTCCCTGAGGACCTGATAACCCGTCTGAAGGGCGTGCCCAAGGAGAACGTGGCAGGAGAGGGCATCAAGATCGCCATCGAGACCATCCAGCAGGTGAGGGCGATAAAAGGCGTCGCCGGCGTCCACCTGATGGCCATAGAGTGGGAAGAAAAGGTTGCCGAGATGGTCCAGGGGGCCGGCCTCCATCCGAGGCCCTAAAAAGCGCATCCGGGCCCGGCCCGTCCGATACGCCGCATAGTTGACTGTAAAACCTGTCCCCTCCGCCGATTTGCCGATCGACGGAGGGGATTTTCGCATATCCCAGCCCAACCGCATTTGAAAACCATATCCCTGCATCGGTAGCCTTAGGGTATCCTTCATTAACAGCCTCATAATAGAACCGACGTCTCAATATCCCACCCCACAAATATAGTACAGCCCGCTCTTGCCGCCGCCTTATAATATGCTCTTTATTCCGTTAGCGGCGGCCGGCTGTGGGGCGGGCCTCGGCTTACAGTGAGCTAGAGTACGGGTATGAAGACTTGATCTTAGGATGTAAGCGTGCGTTGGCGAGCCCGGGGAGCGCCTCAAGGAATCGATGAGATGTGGATGCACTGTGAGACGTGTCGGCCGGAGATCGTACATAGGTACATCGGAGGCCACACGGCGAGCAGGGCGCCAATAATAGCGGGGCACCCGCCGTCCACAGGCGGGTCGCAACGCGATTCCGCAGAGGCGCGAGTCCAAGCCTGGAAGAGTCCGACAGCAGTATCTTCGGTTCCTCGCGCCTGATGGTTAAAGTGCACTCACCGCGCATTTGTTGACAAGCAGGCGGTGACAGCCTACAATTGAGAGGATCCGGGACAGCAGATGGGCGACATAAAAAGGATGTTCGATCCCCGAAGCATTGCGCTGATAGGCGCCAGCGATAAGGAGCGCTCCGCAGGGAGGATCATCCTCGAAAACCTTTTGCTTTCGAAGGAAAGGAAGATCTTCGCGGTAAATCCCGAGAGAAAAAAGCTGTTCAATGTAGTCGAGAGTTATCCGAGCATTTCGCGGGTGCCCTGGCCGGTGGACCTCGCCGTAATAGCGACGCCTGCCCAGACCGTGCCTCCCCTTGTCGAAGAATGCGGCAAGGCTGGGGTCGAGGCGTTGATTATCGTTTCTGCGGGCTTCAAAGAGGTAGGCGCGGAGGGAGAGGGGCTTGAGAGGCGGGTGGCGGAGCTTCAAAAGCAGTACAAGATGCGGCTCCTCGGCCCCAATTGCCTGGGGTACATCAGGCCCCAGCTCGACCTGAACACGACCCCCGTCGAGGCCATGCCCGTCACAGGGAATATCGCCTTCATCTCGCAGAGCGGCGCCTTCGGGAGGGCGCTGCTCCATTGGGGCATCAGCGCCCGTGTGGGTTTCAGCATGTTCGTTTCCCTTGGGTCGATGATCGACGTCGATTTCGGCGAGATGATCGATTTTCTCGGCTACGACAGCCACACGAGAAGTGTCATGATCTACATGGAGGAAAGCATAGGCGACGTGAAGAGGTTCATGAGCGCTGCCCGAGGCTTTGCCCGCAACAAGCCTATCGTTTTGCTCCGGCCGCCCCGCCTCGGCGAGGGCGGAACCCCTGCCCGGACCCATACGGGACAGATGGCCGCAAGCGACCGCGTGTGTGACGCAGTGCTCAAAAGGGTCGGCGTCGTGCGCGTGAAGTCTACAGCCGACCTGTTCAATACTGCCGCTGTCCTTTATTCCAGACGCTTGCCGAAAGGCCCCAGGGTAGCAATCATCGCTAACGCCTTCGGCATTGCCTCGATGGCCGGCCATACCCTGCTGGAGCTCGGCGGCAGGCTTGCAGGACTCTCGGAGGAGACGCTGGCTGCCCTGGATTCCATCATGCCCCCTTACTGGAAGAAGGGCAACCCCGTGGACATCTTGAGAGACGCAGATGCGGAGCGTTATACGAAGGCCATCAAGATCTGCCTGCACGACGCGGAGGTGGACGGGATATTGGTCATCTTTGCCCCGGAAGACACGGTCGGGCCCGAAGAGCTGGCCTCTGCCGTAGCGATGACGGCTAAGGAGGCCGCGAAGCCCGTTATCGCGTCATGGATGGGCAGCAGAGACATGGGGGGCGCGAGGGAGGTCTTCCTTGAGAGCAACGTGCCGATGTACGACTCACCCGAAGAAGCCGTAAGGACCTATCTTTATATGTACAACTACGAGCGAAACCTGGAGCTGCTCTATGAGACGCCTGCCGACCTTCCCGTGGACCAGGCGCCGCCGAAGAACACCCTGAAGGCGCTGATAAAGAGGGTGGCGGGCACGGGCAGGCTCGTCCTTACCGAGGAAGAGGCGAAGCGGTTTCTCAGCAGCTACGGCATACCCGTGAACAGGGCCTACCCGGTGCAGAGCGTAGGGCAGGCGGTAAACGTGGCAGGAGCGATCGGGTATCCCCTGGTGCTCAAGGCTGCCTCGACGGATATCGCCTGCAAGAGCGAGGCGGGGTGCACCATCACAGGCATCAGCTCGGAGACGGAGCTGAAGGAAGGGTGCGAGAAGCTTACAAAAAGGATCGAGCAGCTTTACCCCGGCGTAAAGACAGCGGGCTTCACCGTTCAAAAGATGATGGAAAAAATAGATTTCGAGATCATTTTGGGGGCGAAGAAAGACGAGGATTTCGGGTCTGTCATCCTCTTTGGTATGGGCGGCGCGGACGTGGAGATCTTCAGCGACTTTTCCATCGGCCTGCCTCCCCTGAACCAGACGCTCGGCAGGAGGCTGATGGAGGAGACGAGGCTGTATCGGCTGATTCAGGGCCGCAGGGGGAAGCCCCAGGCAGACCTGAAGCAGCTTGAGCAGATCATCGTCAGTTTTTCGAACCTTATCGTCGATTTCCCTGAAATCCTGGAGATGGACATCAACCCCATCGCCGTTTGCGACGGCGAGGCCTGTGCACTCGATGCGAAGATCGTGATAGACAAGAATTGCCTCAACCATAGGGCCCGTTATCCGCACCTGGTCCTTACCCCCTATCCCACCAAGTATATTACGGACTGGACCCTTGCAGACGGTACCCCCGTCCTTCTGCGGCCCATAAGGCCGGAGGATGAGCCGCTGGAGCACGAGATGCTGACAAGCCTGTCGAAGGAGACGCTGCGCCAGCGGTTCTTTCAGGTCATAAAGCACATCAGCCATGAGATGCATATAAGGTTCTGCAACATAGATTACGACAGGGAAATGGCGATTGTGGCCGAGATCAGGCAAGACGGGAAGCGCAGGATTATAGGCATAGGCAGGCTCATCGTGGAGCCGGATGCGAAGAAAGGGGAGTTCGCCGTAGTGGTCCACGATGACTTTCACGGCAAGGGCCTTGGATACAAGCTGGCCGATATGGTGATCGGAATAGCCCAGGAGAAAGGGCTTGAGGAGTGTTACGCCTTTATCCAGTCCGACAACAGGAAGATGCTCGGTTTATGCGGAAAGCTTGGATGCAGCATGGAGAACCTGCCGGACGGCATCACCAGGGTAAGTCTTCTCGCCTGAGATTCCGGACAGGGCCGCACCGGCTTCAACGCCCGCCCTGACAAGCGATTCAATCTCGCCGGGCATCTTCCCGGGCTCGCAGTTGAGGATAATAGCGACGGCAAGGGGGAGAAATCATTGCCTCTGATGTATCTTCCTTCCTCCGGCGGATAATCGGGGTGGGGATCCACCTTGAACGTGCAGCCCTCCTTCGGGAAGAGGATGGCCATCATCCCCTAAATGTTCGGGATAATGGCATCCATCGCGCAACACGCATCGGTTTGCTCAGTCATATTGCCTCCATTCAACATTGCCCTCGCGGATGCTCATCCGCGAGGGTGTTTCCTTGCTCAACAACGGAAGGTGCGCAGCTCGTCAACCCAGCAGCTTCTTGATCTCCTCTACGGAGAGCACCTTGCCGACGCTCTTCACCTGGCCGTCGATCGCAAAGCCCGGCGTCATCATCACGCCTAACTCCATGATTTTCTTGATGTCCGTCACCTTTTCGACCTCGGCGTTCGCGCCCATCTGCTTCACCGCCTCTTCCGCGTTGTGGGTCAGCTTTACGCATTTTGCGCAGCCCGTGCCCAAAATTTGAATCTTCATTTGTCCATTGCCTCCTTTCATCGATTTTGTCGCGCTATTCCAGGCCCGCGTTTATCTCACGGGCGCAAGCGTGTCGTCTATCTCGTCCAGCCCGGCGTCGATCAACGCCGTATTCTTCATCGATTGCCACGTCCTCCCCTTGCAATGTCGCGCCCCTTAGAGGATGGCATTGAACAGATATCCGACGATAATGATCGCTCCCGTTACTATGCCCGCAAAGATGCCTATCAGCTTGGGCTTGATTACCTTGCGGAGGATGATCATCTCCGGCGTCGATATGGCCACGACGGACATCATGAAGGCAAGGGCCGTGCCCATGGGCAGCCCTTTCTCGACCAGCGCCTGGACGATGGGTATCGTTCCCGCCGCGTTCGAATAGAGGGGGATGCCTATGAGGACGGCGATAGGCACGGCAAAGGGGTTGCCCGGCCCGGCGTATCTGGCGACGAAATCGGTAGGCGCATAGCCGTGGATCACGCCGCCGAACCCGATGCCGATGAGGATGAACGGCCAGATGCGTCCGAGGATGTCCGTCGTGTAGCCGCGAGCGTACTGCAGCCGCTCCCCCCAGGTCGGAACAGCTATCTCCGTTTCTCCCATGCGGATCCGGTAGACGTAGTCTTCCACGAGGTGCTCCAGCTTGAGCTTTCCGATGACGATGCCGGCGAAGAAGGCGATGACAACGCCCGTAGCCGTATAAAGGAGGGCGATCCGCCATCCGAACAGCCCCCACAGCATCACGAGAGCCACTTCGTTCACCGTGGGAGAGGATATGAGGAAAGAAAAAGTGACCCCTAGCGGCAGTCCCGACTCCAGAAAGCCGATAAACATGGGGATCGCCGAGCAGGAGCAGAAGGGGGTTACGATGCCGAGCAGGGCCGCAAGGAGGTTCCCGACATATTGTTTCCGGTTGCCGAGAAGCTTCCGGGATTTTTCAGGCGGGAAGAAGCTCCGTATGATTGCAACGCCGAAGATAATCACGACAAGGAGCAGAAAGACCTTCATCGTGTCGTAGAAGAAGAAATCGAGGGCCTCGGCAAGCCTCGTTCCGGGGTGAATGCCCATAAGCCTATATACCAGCGAATCAGCGATGTACTGCAACATGCCCGTTAACCTCCTCTATCCTAGCCGCGCCTCTGATGGCATATTGGCAAAAGTCCCAACACATGGGCATAAAAATACTCATCCGAATCGCTTGCACAGGCAGACCTGCTGCCGTTTTACGTTGCTCTCGATGACGGCGGTAACGCAGCCGAAGAAATCGGTGACGCAGGGGACCTCCAGGCGGTAGATCATATCCGCCCCTTCTTTCCTGGAAGAGAGGATGCCCGCCTCCTTCAGCACGAGGAGGTGCTTCGAGACCGTCGACTTGTCGAGGTCGAACAGACCGTTCAGGGACGCGAACGTTTGCTCGCCCCCTTTCAGCACGTCGATCACCATGAGCCGGACCGGGTGGCTCATGGCTTTGATTATTCTGCTCCTTATCTCTGCTTCTTCAAAGGTTATCATAATCACCCGCCCGCAAGAAGACTTATTGGTTAATATACCAACAAACCAATAGTTTGTCAAGGGAATTTTTCACGAAGGATATGGTGGAGCCCGGTCGCACGGGAATCATTCTTGCAATATGCTGCGGAGAGAGTCTTGATCTCCGACGGCCCGTAAAAACCCGCGCGGGCCTTTTATTCCTGACGCCGCCCGCCGTGCGATGCGCGGGCCGCCCCCTGCGCCGGGTCCATTCTCTTGCCGCGACCGAAGGGGATACCCAGCTTCTGCATCCTGTATCGAAGGGTGGCGGGGTTCATGCCGAGCACCGAGGCGGCCCCGTTCTTCCCCTCGATCTTCCCTCCGGTGATCTCCATCACGTGCCTGATATGGCGTGCCTCCACATCGTCCAGCCTGAGCTTTGCCAATTCCTCGGCCCCGTTGGCCCCGCCTTCTGCGGGGCGGGACCGGCCTTCCGTTGAGGCGGCCCCGTTCTCCTTATCGGCGGAGCCGGCTATGTCGTCGAAGGCCAGGAGCTTGCCGTCGCACTGTATCAGCGCCCGCTCCACCACGTTGGCCACCTCACGGACGTTACCGGGCCAGTCATAGCCGATGAGGCGCTCGATGGCGCCTGCCGCCGGCGACGGGATGGAGTGGAAGCCGAGCTCCCGCGCCTTCCTCTCGATGAAATATTCGACCAGCGCCGGTATATCGGCCCTCCGCTCGCGCAGCGGCGGGATGCGGATAGGGTAGACCTTGAGGCGGTAGTAGAGGTCGTCCCTGAAGGCGCCTTCCGCGACGAGCTTCTCCAAGCTCCTGTGTGTAGCGGAGATAATCCTTATGTCCACCTTGATGGGCTGGGAGCCGCCCACGCGCTCGATCTCCTTTTCCTGGAGCACCCGCAGGAGCCGCACCTGCGCCGGGAGGGGCAGCTCCCCCACCTCGTCGAGGAAAATGGTCCCTTTGTCGGCCCGCTCGAAGCGTCCCCTCCTGTCCGTGAGCGCGCCCGTAAAGGCCCCTTTTTCATGGCCGAAAAGCTCGCTGTCGATGAGCGATTCGGGGATGGCGCCGCAGTTGACGGTTATCATCGGCCCGGCGCTCCTGGGGGAAAGGTTATGGATGGCGTTTGCTATGATCTCCTTGCCGCTGCCCGTCTCGCCTACAAGGAGGACCGGGCTCGACAACGGCGCTACCCTGTATACCTGCTCCATCACGTTTTTAAGGCCGAAATTCGTCCCTACGATCTGTGCCCCCGTGTTCCTCCGCAGCTCGTTATGGAGATACCTGTTGTCGTCGGCCAGCTTCTCTTTCAGCTTCAGAAGCTCCAGGTACTGGCGGCTGTTGGCCAGCGCGATCCCCACCGGCTCGTTGACGAGGGACCACAGCTCGGCGTGCTCCTCCGTATATCTCCCCTTTCCGGTCGCCCGTACGATGAGCGAGCCGATGAATTTGCTCTGGATGATGAGGCGAGCCACTATTACTGAAGACTCGGGCCATTTATATTGCAAGCCGACCTCTTTTATTATAGGGTCCTGGAAGTAGTCGTTTTTCATCCGCACCCTGCGGAACTGCTGGACGTTATCGAGCTCGTTCCTCACGAAAATGGGCATGGGCACGCCGTCGGAGCCCGTGGAAAAGCCCTTCTCGTCCGCCCGCGCGAAGATCTCCAGCACCCCTGTTGCCTGGTTATAGACGGTCAGGATCAGCTCGTCGGCAGGCATTACGTCCCGGATAAAGAGAAGGCAGCGCCAAAGAGCCTCGCCTATATTGAGGCTCCCGCAAATGCGAAAGATGAACTCGCGGAAAAAGTCGTTCTTGTTCATTGGCTTTTCCGACCCCCGTAAATCAAGAATTTACTCTTGACTAATGCCCCCGTTCATTGTACGCTTTTAAGCACGATCGAATGTGAGAATTCTCACGTGCGTAATAATCTACAATATATCTTCCAATTATGACAGATAATTCTATGGCATTTAATAGTATCCCCTATCTACTTCCCTTCCGGCCAAAGACGTGGGTAACTTCTCGACTCTGGCACGTTTTATGCTTACTATTCACCGATGCTGTGGATGGAAATGATCCGTCTGAGAACGACGAAGTCTCAAGTGGAGGCAGTCGCCCGCCTGATCCTTGACAATGTCAGGCAGGCGGCCGGCGAATCGGGCCTCCTTCGGGTCCATATGTACCACAGTGCGAAATATCGGGCAGACCTGGCGCTCAGTCTTATGTGGGAGACCAATGCGATGCAAAACGAAGGGAGCAGGACCGGTCTGAGCATAAGCGAGGCGCTCAAGAATTTCGGCCTTGTCGAGCACTCGATATGGATGGAGAAGGAGGCGACGTGAGCAAAAGCACTGTTGCGGGGATTGGGAGCGCTTAATGGGCGACATAAGAAAAATGTTCGAACCGAAAACTATTGCGGTTTTCGGCGATATGGCCGCAGAGGGTTCCGTAGAAAGGATACTCCTCGCCAACCTCCTGCTCTCGGACAGGCATAAGACCTTCTGGGTACACGCCGGCGCAAACGACGGGGAACCCCTGAAAAAGGTGAAAAAAGGCACAAAGCCGAAGCCCTTGGTGGTCAGCCCGACGGGTGAGTCGATGTTCGACCTGGTCTCGTATCCCGACGTGGCGAGCATCCCGGAAAAGGTAGACCTCGCGGTAATCTCAAGCCCTGCGCCCGCAGTCCCTCAAATAGTTGAGGAATGCGGGAAAGCGGGGGTGGAGGGGATCGCTATCATTTCCGGAGGCTTCAGGGAGGCCGGAGAGGAAGGGCTAAAGCTGGAGGAGGAGGTCAGCCGGATAAGCAAAACCTACGGCATGAGGGTGCTGGGGCCCAACCGGGGCAGCATCATAAGGCCGAGCATCGGCCTCAACACGTCGATCTTCGACGTGCAGCCCGGTGAAGGGAACATCGCGTTCATTTCGCAGAGCGCCTCGATTGCGCGCGTAGTCCTCGACTGGGCGGCGAACGCCCATGTGGGCTTCAGCATGGTCATCTCCCTCGGCTCGATGGCCGATATAGACTTCGGCGACCTTATCGATTTCCTCGGCGAAGACCCGCTGACGCGGAGCATCATGATCTACATGGAGTCGGTCGGCAATGCGCGCAAATTCATAAGCGCGGCCCGCAGCTTCGCCAGGAGCAAGCCGATCATAGTCGTAAAGTCGGGCCAGTTCAAGGAGAGCGCGCGGGCGTCCCGTTCCCATACGGGGTCGGTCTCAGGCTACGACAAGGCATACGAGGTTGCCTTCAGGCGGGCAGGGGTCGTCCGGGTCCGGGAGATCATGGACCTTTTCAACGCTTCGGAGGTGCTCCATTCCAAGAACCTGCCGGGAGGGCCGTCGCTCGCGATAGTAACGAACGCCGGCGGCCTGGGCGTAATGGCAACGGATATCCTCATCGACCTCGGGGGGAAGCTGGCCCGGCTGTCGCAGGAGTCGATAAACGCGCTGAGCGCTTTCCTGCCGTCCCATTGGAGCAAGAATAACCCCGTGGACCTTTTCGGGGATGCCGATATCGAGCGCTACACGAAGGCAGTCAACGTCTGTCTCGCAGACAGCAATGTGGACGGGATCCTCGTGATCTACGCGTCGAGCACGGCCGCCGAGCCTTCAGGGCTCGCGGCGGCCGTGGCGGAGATCGCCAGGCAGGCGGCGAAGCCCGTGATCGTCACCTGGATGGGCGGCGCCGCCGTTCAGGAAGGCAAAAAGGCGTTCAAGGAGATACGGATACCCGTCTACGAGACGCCGGAAGAGGCCATAAAGACGTACCTATATATGTATCGCTACAAGAGGAACCTCGAGCTCCTCTACGAGACCCCCGCCGACCTGTCCGTTGACCAGTCTCCCCCGAAGAACAACCTGAAGGCGTTCATCCGGCGGACCCTCAAGGAAGGAAAGATGGTCCTTACAGAGGCGGAATCGAAGAACTTCCTGAACAGCTACGGCATTCCGAGCACTATCCCCCATGCGGTAGAAAGCGTCGAAGCCGCCTCCAGTTGGGCGGACAGGATGGGCTACCCCATAGTCCTCAAGGTGGTCTCCCCCGATGTCCTCCGCAGGAGCGAGGTGGGCGGGACGGCGGTCGTCTATTCGGCCGGCAGGCTCCGGTCCGAATACGACGCGTTGCTGAGGAGGGTAGGGGAGAATCGCCCGGGTGCGAAAATCACCGGCGTAACGGTCGAAAAGATGGTCGAGGGCATCGAAAATCAGCTTGCCCTGGGGGCCAACAAAGATACCGATTTTGGGTGCATGATTTACTTTGGCATGGGTGGTATAGGTTCGGATGTTTACAGAGATATCTCATTCGGGATACCACCCCTCAACCAGACCCTCGCCAGGCTCCTCATGGAGGAGACCGAGGTCTACAAGGTGCTCAAGGGCGGCGGCTCCAGGAAGCCGGCGGATTTGCGCGAGATCGAGCAGATCATCGTCAGCTTCTCCGATCTCGTAATCGACTTCCCCGAGATAGCAGAGATCAGCATTAACCCGATTGTCATATCGAAAGGCAAACCGCTCGCGGTGAACGCCCGGATAACCCTTGAAAGCGGAGAGGTTGGGCAGACAAGCCAGTATCCCCATCTGGTCATTACTCCTTATCCTATGCGTTACGTGAGCCAGTGGCTGCTCGCGGACGGCAAGCACGTGCTGCTCCGGCCGATAAAACCGGAGGACGAGCCGCTGGAGCACGAGCTGCTCAGCTCGCTCTCGGAAGCTACGATGAGGGCGCGGTTTTTCTCGATCATCAAGGACATCTCCCATGAGATGCTCATCCGGTACTGCAACATCGACTACGACAGGGAGATGGCTATAGTCGCCGAGGTGCGGGAGAACGAGAAGAGGAAGATGATAGGCATAGGGCGCCTGATCGTAGACAGGGAGTTCAAGTCCGGGGAGTTTGCGGTGCTCGTCCATGACGACTACCAGGGGAAGGGGTTGGGCCTGAAGCTCGTGGACGTGCTTATCGGCATTGCGGAGGATAAAGGACTCGACCGTATTTACGGCGAGATACTGACAGAGAATGAAAAAATGATCGCGGTATGCAGAAAGCTCGGATTTACCGTCGAG
This sequence comes from uncultured delta proteobacterium, assembly GCA_963835595.1. Lineage (GTDB taxonomy): Bacteria > Desulfobacterota > Syntrophorhabdia > Syntrophorhabdales > WCHB1-27 > CAWEPK01. The sequence continues at coordinate 2,544,322 of CAWIGL010000002.1, forward strand.
ACGGCTGACGAGGAGATGACCAGGGTCAACCTCGAGCTCCGTTGAGGCGGTCCGGGCAGACCGTGTCCTGCGGATCAGTATTTATTATAAGGAGGCAGTGAGATGAAGAGTCCCACACCTGCACCATACAGCTATTCCGGCGCCAGCGCCCGTCCCTCGCTCCTTTACGAAGTGAGGAAGGTGCTGAAGTACCAGTCTGAGCTGAACCCGGAGTTCGGCAAGGACGTAGCCCAGAAGGCCCACGGGGAGAACCTCTTCGCGTGCATACAGTGCGGCACATGCTCAGGCACCTGCCCGGTGAGCCATTATATGGACTACACGCCGAGGAGGATCATCGCGATGGTCCGCTCAGGGTTCGAGGAAGAGGTCCTGGCGAGCTCGACCATCTGGCTTTGCGCCTCCTGCTACCAGTGCACGGTAGATTGCCCGAAGCAGATCAAGATTACGGATATCATGTACGCCCTGAAGCAGAAGGCTATAGCGCGCCACGTCTATCCGGCCAAGTTCCCCATACCCATCATGGCCGAGGAGTTCTACAAGAACGTTGCGAAGAACGGCAGGAACTCGGAAGGCGCCCTCATGATAAACATGGCGCGCAGGACGAGCATCTTCAATCTCTTCAAGTACACGCGCCTCGGGATGAAGCTCTTTATGACGGGCAGGATGGCCCTCAGGGAGGAGGGCATAGAGAACAAGGCGCAGCTCCGCACGCTTCTGCGGGGCGTAGAAAAGGCTGAGGAGGAAGCGAGATGAAGTATCTCTATTATCCAGGCTGTTCCCTGAAGAGCACCGGCAAGCCTTACGAGGAATCGCTGAAGGCGGTCTTCTCCGCGCTCAACGTCCCCCTCGAAGAGCTTCGGGACTGGAATTGCTGCGGCGCCACTGCCTACATGGCCGTAGACGAGGTGAAGTCCTTCGCCCTCTCCGCGCGCAACCTGGCCCTTGCTGAGAAGCAGGGCGAGCCGGCGGAAAACGGCCATGTCCAGCTCGTCGCCCCATGTTCCGCCTGCTATGCCCTCCACCTGAAGACCCAGCACTACCTTGACGAGAAGGAGGACATAAGGAAGAAGGTCGAGCGGGGGCTGAAAGAGGCGTCTCTCACCTATGAGGGAAGGGTCGATGTGCGCCATCCCCTCGACGTGCTGGTGAACGACATCGGGACCGAAAAGATAAAAGAGGCGGTAAAATCGCCCCTCGGAAACAAGGTGGCGTGCTACTACGGCTGCCAGATCGTCAGGCCGTATGCGACGTTCGACAACCAGGCAAGCCCGACCAGCCTCGATAAGCTGATGCAGGCCATAGGGGCCACGCCCGTAGAATGGGCCATGAAGACGCGCTGCTGCGGCGGCACGCTCGTCGGCACGATCAGGGAGGTCGGCTTCCGTCTCAACTATCTCATCCTCAAGGAGGCGGAGAGGAAGGGGGCCGATACCCTGGCCACTACCTGCCCCTTGTGCCAGTTCGGTCTGGAATGTTTTCAGCCCGACGTGAACGCCAGCTGGCAGGCGAGCTTCCATACCCCTGTCGTCTACTTTACGCAGTTGTTGGGGCTGGCCCTCGGCATCCCGGAGAAAAAGCTAGGTATGCAACGGCTCTTCGTGCCGTACAAGAAGGCTCAAATAGGAGGTTAGCGAATGGCAGCGAACGGACTACCAAAAGTAGGGGTCTACCTATGCGACTGCGGCACGAACATCGCCGCCACAGTCGACGTGCCGGCAGTGGTGGAATTTGCTTCCACCCTCCCCGGCGTAGTAGTCGCCCGGGAATATAAATACATCTGCTCGGAGCCGGGGCAGCAGTTGATCCAGCAGGACATCAAGGAAAAGAACCTTGAGAGGGTCGTTGTCGCTTCCTGCTCGCCAAGGATGCACGAGCCGACATTCCAGGCGGCCGTGGCGAAGGCGGGCCTTAACCCCTTCTATTTCGCTATGGTCAACATCAGGGAGCACGTCTCGTGGGTCGTCAAAGACAAGGACCTGGCCACCGCCAAGGCGAAGAGGCTCCTTCGGGCCGCGGTGGGAAGGGTCGTCCTCCAGGAAGAGCTTTTCTCCCGGACGGACCCGGTCACCCCGGCCGCGATGGTGGTGGGCGGAGGCATCGCCGGCATCCAGTCGGCGCTGACGATCGCCGACGCGGGCTACAAGATCTACCTCGTCGAGCGCAACCCCTCGATCGGCGGCCATATGGCCCAGCTCGACAAAACGTTCCCGACGCTAGACTGTAGCACCTGAATCCTCGGCCCCAAGATGATGGATGCCGGTCGGCATCCGAACATCACCCTGCTGACGAATAGCGAAGTGACGAATGTCTCGGGCTACGTGGGTAATTACAAGGTAAGCGTAAAGAAGAAGCCGCGCTATATCAAGGAGGAGCTTTGTGTGGGCTGCCTCCAGTGCATAGACGGCTGCACCTATAAAGAGGCGAAGTTCGCCGACGAGTTCCAGATGGGCCTCGGCAAGCGCAAGCCCATCTACCTGCCCTTCCCCCAGGCGACCCCCCAGGTCGTGCTCATCGACCCGGACCGCTGCATCCAGTTGAAGACGGGGAAATGCAAAAAGACCTGTGCGGAGGCCTGCGACAGGAAGGCCATCGACTTCGACCAGAAAGAAGAGACCATCGAGGTCGATGTGGGCGCCATTGTCGTCTCGACGGGCTTCGAGACCTTCGACGCGGCGAGGCTCCCGCAGTACGGCTACGGCGTTTATCCGAACGTCTATACGGGCCTCGAAGTCGAGAGGCTTACGAGCGCTTCCGGGCCTACCGGCGGCGAAGTGGTCCTGCGGGACGGCAGCCACCCGAAGAGCGTCGGCATCGTCCACTGCGTCGGCTCCCGCGACGAGAAGACGAACCGCTGGTGCTCAAGGGTCTGCTGTATGTATTCGTTGAAGCTGGCCCACATGGTTAAGGACCACACGGGCGCCGACGTCTATAATTTCTACATCGATATGCGCACCCCCGGAAAGAGCTACGAGGAGTTCTACGACAAGCTCCTCTCCGAGGGCGTCAATTTCGTCCGTGGCCGCGTAGCCGAGGTTACCGACTGGGCGATAAGGCCGGAGGAGGAAGGGAAGCTCGTGATCCGGGTGGAAGATACCCTCGTCGGCGTGGTGAGAAGGATTCCCGTCGATATGGTCATCCTTTCCACGGGTCTCCAGCCCCAGGCGGACGCCGGTGCAGTGGCGTCGATGTTCGGCATAAGCCGGACCGCGGACGGCTTCTTCGCGGAGGCCCATCCGAAGCTGCGGCCGGTCGAGACGAATACCGACGGGGTCTATCTTGCGGGCTGCGCCCAGGGGCCCAGGGACGTGCCCGATACGGTCGCCCATGCAGGGGCGGCCGCGTCGATGGTCATCGGTCTTCTCAACAGGGGACAGGTGACCATATCGCCGACAGTGGCCGCGGTAGATGAGAAGCTATGCTCCGCCTGCAAGACGTGCCTCTCCGTCTGCCCGTACCAGGCGATCAGCTTCGACGCCGGGAAGAAGGTGGCGGGCGTCAACGAAGCCCTGTGCAAGGGGTGCGGCACCTGCGTGGCTGCCTGCCCTGCGGGGGCAATCACGGGCCGCCATTTCTCGGACGAGCAGATCGTTGCCCAGATAGAAGGGCTTCTCAAAACTGCTTAAAGGAGCACGATGATGAACTTTGAACCAAAAATAATCGCCTTCCTCTGCAATTGGTGCACTTACACCGCAGCCGATGCGGCAGGCGTCGCCCGTATGGAGCAGCCGGCGAACGTGGACGTAATCCGCGTCATGTGCACGGGCAGGATAGAGCCCATGTTCGTCATGAAGGCTTTTGCCGAAGGGGCGGACGGGGTTATCGTTTCCGGCTGCCATCCGCCGGGAGACTGCCATTACACGAACGGCAACTTCAAGACCTTCCGCCGTATGCCTCTTTTGGCGACGCTCCTTTCCCAGTTCGGCATCGAGAAGGGGAGGTTCCACTGGGGCTGGATATCCGGCGCGGAGGCGCCCAAGTGGGCGGAACTTGCCCGGAGCTTCACCGAACAGGTACGCGGCCTGGGGCCACTCGACTGGAAGGCCCAGCTCGCGAGCAAGGAGGATTAGCATGGCTGATAAACTGAAGCTCGCCCTCTACTGGGCTGCATCGTGCGGAGGCTGCGAGATCGCCATCGTCGAGCTGCGCGAGAAGATACTTATCGTCGACCAGGTGGCCGACATTCTCTTCTGGCCGGTCGCTGTAGACACAAAGTATAAGGACGTGGAGGCCATGCCGGACGGCCACATCGACGTCTGCCTGTTCAACGGGGCGATCCGCACGAGCGAGAACGAGCACTTGGCCCACCTCCTGCGGAAGAAATCAAAGGTCCTCGTCGCCTTCGGCTCCTGCGCGAACGAAGGCTGCATGCCCGGCCTGGCGAACCTCTACGACCGGGAGTCGATTTTCAGTTACGCCTATCTGGAATCCCCGTCGGTGGACAACCCGAACAAGGTCGTCCCCCAGACGCAGAACAAGATGCCCGAAGGGGAGATCGAGATACCCAAGTTCTACCAGACGGTCAAGACGCTTTCTCAGGTCGTCGATGTAGACTACCACGTACCCGGCTGTCCGCCGCAGGCCCCGCAGATATGGGCGGTGATAGAGGCGATAGTCCAGGGCAAGCTCCCCGCGAAAGGGAGCGTGGTCGGCGCGAACGACAAGACCGTCTGCGACGAGTGCAAGCACGAGCGCAAGGAGAAGGCGATCAAGAAGTTTTACCGCACCTACGAGATCATCCCCGAGTCCACGCAGTGCCTCTTCGACCAGGGCCTGATTTGTGCCGGACCGGCTACGAGGGGCGGCTGCGGCGCACTCTGCACGAAGGTCGATGTGCCCTGCCGGGGCTGCTACGGACCCCCGCCCCATATCGTAGACCAGGGGGCTGCCCTGATGTCTGCCGCGGCGTCCGTGGTGGATGCGGATACGGAAGAGGAGGCGGCCCGCATCGTGGGCGAGATCGCCGACCCTATAGGGACCTTCTACCGCTTCGGCTTGCCGGCGTCGCTCCTGCACCGGAAGAAGATGTAATGCGGACGCAGGGGCCCAAGAAAGTTATAAGGAGAGCGCTATGAAGAAGATAAGCATTGATCCCGTGACCCGGCTCGAAGGACACGGAAGGATAGACCTCTTCCTGGACGACCAGGGAGAGGTGGCCAATGCCTATATGGTCATCCCCGAGCTTAGGGGGTTCGAGAAATTCTCCCAGGGGAGGTGCGTCGAGGAATTGACGGACATTACCCCCCGCATCTGCGGCGTCTGCCCGGAGGCGCACCATCTCGCCGCCACCAAGGCCACGGACGAGGTTTTCCACGTCGATCCGCCGCCGGCGGCAAAGAAGCTGAGGGAGCTTTTCTACTCCGCCTTTTATGTAGCGGACCACACGGTCCACTTCTATATCCTGGGCGGGCCCGACTTCGTGATGGGCCCCGACGCCCCCGTTGCGGAGCGCAACATCCTGGGGGTGATCCATAAGGTAGGGGTGGAGATCGGCTCGAAGGTGATCGAGGCCAGGGGCAAGGCGATGGACGTCATCGGCATGTTGGGGGGCAGGAAGATCCATCCCACCTTCGGGATCGCCGGGGGCGTGATGAAGTCCCTCACCGAAGAGGAGAGGAAGCAGGTGGAGCAGACGGCTGCCGACTCGATAGAGTTCGGCCTGTTCAGCCTGAAGCTCTTCAAGGACATCGTCCTCGCCAACAAGGGCTATCTCGACCTTATAATGTCGCCCATCTTCACCATGCCGACGTACTACATGGGCATGGTGGACGACAAGAACAAGGTCAATTTCTACGACGGGAAGATCAGGGTGGTCGATCCCGAAGGGAAGGAGTTCGTAAAGTACAGCCCCAAGGATTACCTGGAGCACGTGGCGGAGCGCGTCGAGCCCTGGACGTATCTCAAGTTCCCGTATCTGAAGAAGGTGGGCTGGAAGGGCCTTACCCTGGGCAAGGATTCGGGGGTGTACCAGGCGACGCCGCTCTCCCGCCTCAACGCGTCGGACGGCATGGCTACGCCTAGGGCGCAGGAGGCCTATGAGGAGATGTTCAAGACGTTCGGCCATAAGCCCGTTCACAATCTCCTGGCTACGCACTGGGCGCGCCTGATCGAGCTTCTCTATGCGGCTGAGCGCCTCCAGGAGCTCTCCAGGGACCCCGGCATCACAGACCCGAAGGTCCGCAACATACCGACGGAGAAGCCGACGGAAGGCGTAGGCATCGTAGAGGCGCCCAGAGGCACCCTTACCCATCACTATATCACCGATGAGAAGGGCATCGTAACGAAGGCGAACCTTATAGTCGGCACGACAAACAACTACGCGCCCATCTCCATCGCCGTGAAGCAGGCGGCGCAGGGGCTTATCAAGAAGGGCGTCGAGGTGACGGAGGGCATCCTCAACCGCGTGGAAATGGCCTTCCGCCTCTACGACCCGTGCTTCGGCTGCGCCACGCATACGCTCCCAGGCAGGATGCCGCTCGTCATCAATATCATGGACCCGAATGGAGAGGTAGTGCGGCAGATAAGAAGGGATTAAGTAGGATGTTCGGTAGACAAAAACAGCCCGCTCCTGGCAGGAGCGGGCTGTTTTTGTCTACCACGTCAGGGGGCCGGGATCCTTCCGCGCCTTTTCCGCCGTTTTCTCGGCGCGCCTCCTCAATGTACTACAAATGTACGATTTCGTCGGGCGCCTTCGAAAACCAACGGAAAATCCATCGAAAATCTCCCGGCCCTGAACCCTCAGCTGCACTGCCTGCATATTTTTTGTTTCTTTGTACGGACGTGGTTGTTTTCAGACGGAGAAATAGCACCTTACTTAGCGTTTTCACAGGACCTGCCGGGCTTTACATACCTTTCTTTTCCTGATGCCTGATGACCAGATAGAACACGCCTGCGAAAATCGCTGTTGGGACGGCAATTGCCGCTACATATTCCATGTTATTTCCCGGCCTCCTTATCTTTCGGAGTGATCTCAGCCGCAAAACGGCCTACGCCTTGAACCGCATGTCGAGGAGATATTCCGTCTGAAGGGCCTTGCGTTTGAGGTCGAAGTCCATTTTCTCGAAAAGGCGGAGGGCCGGCTCGTTCTCCTTTGCGATTTTCACGGTGAAGCCGAGCAGTCCGCGCCTGCGGGCGATCCGCTTGAGATACCAGAGTATCTCGGTGCCGACGCCCAGGTTCCGGCGGCTTTCGCTTACGAGCACCGCGACCTCGGCGGTGTGCCGGTCGTCGCTCATCACGTATTTGCCCAGGCCGACAAACGTCTCTCCGCCGTCGCCTTTCAGGAGCGCCAGTATCGCCATCTCACGGGTATAATCGATAAGCCCCGCATCGCCCGGCCCGGCCGCGGCGTGCAAGAAACTGCGGCAGGCCTCCCCGCCCGTCCCTACCGGCAGGGTGGCCAGGAAGTCCCTGAGCATCGACTCATCGGACGTCTTGACCGGTCTTAAGAAGACCTCCAGGCCGGTTTTGGTCTTGCGCCTGGCTTCGAGGTGCTCCGGGTAGAGTCCCTTCTTGCCGGGGGCGTAAGCCTGGCTCTCGTAGACGAGGTTTTGCCGCTTCGCCTCTTCGAGGAGCGCAGGCTGAAAGGCCGGGTGCGCTATGGCGATGAGGGACATGGCCCTTTCCCGGAGGCTCCTCCCGTGGATGTAGGCTATGCCGTGCTCGGTGATGACGTAGTGTATATCGCCCCGCGTCAGGGTGACGCCCGCCCCTTCTTTCAGGAAAGGCACTATCCTCGATACTGTCCCCTTGCGGGCCGTCGATGGGAGGACCAGGATGCTCTTCCCCTGGGGCGCCATGACCGCGCCCCGCATGAAATCGGCCTGCCCCCCGATGCCGCTGTAGAACGTCCTGCCGAGGGATTCGGACGTAGCCTGGCCCGTCAGGTCGATCTCGAGGGCGGTATTGATGGCGGTCATGTTGTTTATCCGCGAGATGACCGATGGGCTGTTCGTATAGTCTATCGTCTTGAACTCGAAGGTAGGGTTATCGTTTATGTACGCATAGGTCGCTTTCTTGCCCATGCAGAACGCTGCGACGGTCTTGCCCGTGTCGATGCTCTTCCGCTTGTTGTTGACGACCCCCTTTCGCATCAGGTCCACGATGCCGTCCGGCAGCAGCTCCGTGTGGACCCCGAGGTCGTGCTTCGTGTTGAGGTACGATATGACCGCCGAAGGTATGCTTCCGTAGCCGACCTGTATCGTATCCCCGTCCTCTACGACGTTGCTCACGTATTTGCCCATGCGCCTGACGGTTTCGTCGGGAAGGTCCGTCTCGTACTCAAGGAGCGGCTCGTCGTGGGGAAGCAGGAAGTCTACCTGGCCGATATGGACGAAGCTGTCGCCGTGGACGCGCGGCATGTTCGAGTTGACCTGGGCGATCACGAGCGAGGCGACCTGCACGGCCTCCTTCACTATATCGACGCTGATGCCCAGGCTCATGTACCCGTGCTCGTCCGGCGGGGACGTCTGTATGAGGGCGACGTCGATGGGTATCGTGTGGCGTCTGAGCAGGGCGGGCACCTGCGAGAGGAATATGGGGATATAGTTGGCCTCGCCCTTGTTGACGGCCTCCCGCGTATCCTTGCCGATGAAGAAGGAGCTGCGGCGGAAGTTGCTGCCGAACTTGTTCGAGCTGTAAGGATCGACGCCGAGCGTCCAGATGTGGAGCGCCTCCGCGTAAGAGAACGTCGTGGGGTGCGACTCGACGTAACGTATCAGCGCCTTCACGAGGTATTGCGGCTCTCCGCAGGCCGTGCCGATGAAGATCCTGTCGCCCGCCTGGACCTGGCTGAGTATCTGCTCTTCGGCGACAAACTTCTCCGGATAGGTCTTCATCATCTTCCGCATAACCGAGCCTTCCTGCCGGCGTTGCACGAATCCGCCCCTTTCTATCGATATTATGAGAATGTATGCAGTACCTGAAGTCTACCACCATCCTACGCACTTTTGTAGCGGTAATTGAGCCGCCTGGGCCGCGGCGAGAGGCTTTTCCGCCTGCCTTTAAGCATATGGCCGTATGGGCGATAAATATGATTGGAGATGTAATCCCGATGGGAGACGCCAGGTCACTACAGGAGCACACGCCCGATGCGTTAACGGTGCTCTATGCGGCGGTCTCGGCAGGCCGGCAAGTGCCGGCGCCGGATAATGTCCCGCCCGCCCGGTCCGCGCACGGGAGGTTGGAAGGTCTCTGCCGGATCGCGGTCGAGAGGGGGGGCAGCGTCGTAAAGAAGGGCGACGATTCGATGCTCGCCTGCTTTGCCGACCCGGTCGAAGCGGCAAAGGCGGCGATCAGGATGCAGAAGAGCGCGCCCGGTCAGGAGGGCGGCGAGAGTCCTTTCGCCATACGCATCGCGCTTCATTGCGGCAGGGGGTACTTCGGCGACGGCGCCGTCCACGGCGATCTCGCCGGTTTTGCCGCAAGGGCCGAGAACGTCGCAAGGGGCGGCTGCATTTACGTCACCGCCGCCGCCTTCGCCGCACTACGGGAGATGAAGGACGTCGGTCTCAACCAGGTGGATATGCCGCAGGGTGTCCTTACCGGCGGTTTTACCTTCTACGAGCTTGTTTGGAGCGCGGACACGGACTGCTCGCCCGGTGCTGCGCCGGGCGCTCGCCCCGGCACAGCCGGCGACGTCCGGTTCTTCGCGCACGGCCAGGCCCTGCTGGAAGGAAGGCACGCGCCGTGTTTTTACTGCGGGACGGGGAAGCACCTTACGACGGATTGCCCGTCGAAGCACCTGCCGTACGCAACCCACGGGCTGGCAAGGCTCGGCCGTTTATCGATGGCAGAGATGAACGACCTGTTTGCCCGATATCTTGACGCGGCGGGGGAAAAACTTCCCGCGCCCGCGGAAGCGGACGAGGGAGACCCCGCCTATCTTGCCCCCTGGGGCTTCTACGAGCTGAAAAAGGTCTTCCAAATCCGTTTCATGAACGTTATATGGAGCGCCTCGCCCAAGGACGACTGGTACAGGGTCAGGGAGAGCGGGAGGGAGACATCGGCCAAGGGAGGCGTCCTCTGGATCGCGCGCGACTGCATCAGGGCCTCCGACCTCAGTGAGGCCGAGAAGCTCCTGACGCGCTACAGCCGGCAGAATTGGAAAGACTACAGGTCCGCGTGCGGCCTGGCCTTCATCAGCGTAGAGCGCGGCGAGTACAGGGCCGCGGGCGATCTTTTCCGGGAGGCCCTCAACCAGGCGGCAAGCCCTGTCCAGAAAACCTATATATACCTTCTTGTCTCGCGCATCTGCGAGCTTCTCGACAAGCGCGACAAGTCGCTGGAGGCGCTTAAAGAGGCGCTGAGGATCGAGCCTTACTGCCTGGAAGCCAGGTTCGAGGAGGTAATCCGCCATTTTCAGATGGAGCGGCAGACGGAGGGTCTCAACCGGCTCGCCAAGCTGCTTCAGCTTTCGCATGAATTCTATATCCCTGCCCTCATCTCCCCTGAATTGTCCGAATTCCGCCCGCTCATTCTGCCCGAGCTCGACAAGCTGAGGGCGCAGGTCCGCGACGAGGCGCTGGAGGCCGCGAAGGAGGCGGACGGAGATGCCGCCGCCCTCGCGCGCTTTTTGGACGCCGCTGACGCGGACGTGGCGGAGATAATGGCCATGCAGGAGCGCCTCCACGGGCTTTTGGCCAAACCGGAGGTATTCCTCCTGTGCCGTGACGCATTTCACACTGCAAAGAGGATCACGGCGGACTGCGGCGCAGTCGAGCGTGAGCGCAGGGAGGACGCCGTGAAAGTCTTGAGGGGCTTGAGGGAGCGCGCCGGGGCGCTGCTCCAGGGCGGGGCAATGGCGGCAAGGATGGCGTTGCGCGTCCGTCCCATCATCGAGCAGCTCAAGCGTATCGAGGAGGACCTGCGCCGGCGCGAGCCTTTTGCCCGCTGCGTGGACCGGTCCGCGCAGGCATCGCTCGATCTCGACGCGGCCGAAGAGATAGCGAGACGATGGAAGGAGCGGGCCGAGCTTCTGCACGCCTGCGGCACGTTCTGCAAAGACCTCTGTTTCGTCCTGTTCATTACCGCCGTAACTGGATTGGTGCTTTTCCCAGGATTCTTATACTGCCTGGATGCGCTCAACGAGGGATGGGCGCTGTCGTCCGTCGAGCTGTGGCCGGCCCAGAAGTCCGTGCTTATCGCCGGTACCGTCCTCGCGGTCGTGCTTGCCTTTGGCCACGCCTTAATGGGCAGGCTCAGGACAGAAGGCGGCGCAAGGCCGAAATAGGGCGTGTCGTCCTGGGCCGCACGGCCCTGGGACCTAAGGCCCAGATCGGCGCCGGGCCTCAAGCGATGTACGGCTACCTGCGCCACCGGAGCTCGGTCCTCAACCTCGCGGCCCCGAGTATCCTGGCCATGCTTCCCGCGCCGAAGCAGGCTCCGGACCACGCCACCCCTTCAAGGAATAGCCGGCGGAATGACCGGAGCTTGCCCTTCACGACTGGCCTTTGCTCACTGAAAGCCCTACCTGGCGGGCAGATCGCGCGGTCCGCGCTTTTTTTTGTCGATCATGGTATAATGAATACGTTCCGCTGGTGGCTATCACCAATCAACCCACGTTTAACCGCTTCTGCGTATTCCTGAAAAGCCATCCGAGGCTCGGGGTGCCGTGTCAGTAAACCCCCAACAAAAGAAAGGCACCGTTAAAGGCTGCGAACGGCCATCTCGCAAATTGGTCGTCGATACGACACCAAACAATGGACGCGGGCAAGGAGTGCCAAATATGGACAACAGTACAAGTGCGAAAACCTTCAATGGCCAATTTCCCCCGAGAAGGACATTCTTGCGTGCGAAAGAAAAGCCGCTCCGCACGAAGAATTACCTCGACTTCTTGGTTCACTATGATGCGGAGCTTGTGCAGATCGATGGGCCGATAATGGTCGTCAGATGCAAAACCGGCGCCGAATTGCCGTTAGAGCAAAAAGGCAAACTGCAAATGGTGAAGGCCCTACTTGATGAATTTGCAACGGTCGATGGGACCAACAAAGCGATAATAGACTACAAATTCTCACACTCTTGAGTTTTTGCTCAGATCAGAGTCGACTAGTTTTGACTGAGCACGAGCGAAGGGTACGCATTGGACAGAAGCGATATGGGCAGGGAACTCGATGAATTTATCAAGAACCTGATTCGTGAAGGATGAACCGGAACCTCTTCCCTTTAAGGGCCATTTTTCACAGAAGCGCGCTCACGAAAAAGGGCGCCGGCGAGGATGCGCCGCTGCGGTCTGACCTTTTCAGCGCTTCTCAGATGGAACAACACGGCAGGACCCTTGCGGCCCTGCACGCCGTGGGCGAGGATCATGCCCCGGAGAGGTTGTTGGCAAGGCTTGCTGCAAACGAAGCCGTCCTTCTTGAAGTCCGCGACATAGTGGCTGAGGCCGTGAAGGCAAGCCGCAGGATTACCCCGGCCGGAGAATGGCTGCTCGACAACTTCTATCTTATCGAAGAACAAATCAGGACGGCGAAAAGGCTGCTGCCGAAGGGGTACGCCAAGGGGCTGCCCCGCCTCAAAGACGGCCCGTCCAAGGGTCTTCCCCGCGTATATGATGTCGCCCTTGAGACGATTTCCCACGGCGATGGCCGGGTGGACCCGGAGGGCCTCGAAAGCTTCGTCGCCGCCTATCAGACGGTTACCACGTTGCGGTTGGGCGAGCTATGGGCGATTCCCATCATGCTGCGTCTGGCATTGATCGAGAACCTCAGAAGGGTTGCAACGCGGATCGCCACCGACAGGATCGACCGGAACTTCGCCGATTACTGGGCCGATAAAATAACGGAGACGGCAGAAACTGACCCGAAGAGTTTGATCCTGACAGTTGCCGACATGGCCAGGTCAAACCCGCCGATGGTCAGTTCCTTTGTTGCGGAGTTTACCCGTCGCCTCCAGGGACACGGCGCCCCACTTGCGCTCCCCCTTACCTGGATCGAGCAGCAGCTTTCCGGGTCGTACCTGACCATAGAACAGATGGTGCAATCGGAAAACCAGCAACAGGCGGCCGACCAGCTTTCCATGAGCAACAGCATCGGAAGCCTGCGCTTCCTTTCCGCCATGGACTGGCGCGAATTCGTCGAACGGATGAGCACCGTCGAGCGGACCCTGCGGGAGGACCCTGCCGGAGCCTATGGCAAAATGGCTTTTACCACCCGTGATCGCTACCGTCATGTCGTGGAGGAGATAACAAAGAAGAGCGGACTCGCCGAAGACGAGGTGGCCCGTCTCGCGATCGGTCTCGCCGGGGAAGCTGCAAACGGAACAAACGGCGATAACCGGGCGAGACACGTGGGTTACTACCTCATCGATGGGGGACTGCCAAAGCTCGAAGCCCGCGTCCGGGTCAGGTCGTCCGTCACCGACATGATTCGAAACATGGGTCGGAGATTTTCCCTGCCGGTCTATCTTGGCTCGATCCTCTCACTGGTGCTTATTTTCGCCGCAGGCATGGTCGCAGAGACCGCATCCAGCGGCATACGCGGCTCTCTGTTGTGGATCGTCGGCGTGCTCTCGCTCTTCTCGGTAAGCTCACTCGCGATAGCACTGGTCAACCTTTTCACGACGCGTCTTGTCACACCCCATCCTCTGCCGCGAATGGACTTCTCCAAGGGGATTCCTCCCGAATCGTCTACCCTGGTCGTGGTCCCGACCATGCTGACGAGCCCTGAGAATATCGGCCATCTCGCCGACGCCCTGGAAGTCCGGTTTCTGGCAAACCGGGACGATAACCTCCGCTTTGGCCTGCTTACCGACTTCCGGGACGCCCCCGAGGAAGAGCCGACCGGGGACGAAGCACTCCTGCTACTGGCCCGGCAAAGCATAGAAGCGTTGAATGACAAATACAATGGCCCGGCCGGCGATCTCTTTTTCCTGTTTCACCGCTCCCGTCAATGGAACCGGCAGGAACAAGCCTGGATGGGCTACGAGAGGAAGCGGGGGAAGCTCGCGGAACTGAATGCGCTTCTGCGCGGAGGAGCAGGCGCCGGATTCTCTCTCGTAGTCGGCAATACCAAAGACCTGTCGAACGTCAGATACGTCATCACCCTCGACACGGACACGGAGCTTCCGCGCGATTCCGCGCGGCAGCTCGCGGGGGCAATGGCCCATCCCCTCAATCTTCCCCTCTACGATGCGGATAAAGGGCGCATCGTGGCCGGATACGGCATTCTTCAGCCACGGGTGGCGATAAGCCTGACCGGCACCGACCGGTCGCGCTATGCCCGCATGTGGGGGAGCGATGCCGGCATCGATCCCTACACCCGTGTGGTCTCCGATGTCTACCAGGACCTCTTCGGCGAAGGCTCGTTCATCGGCAAGGGCATCTACGACGTTGACGCCTTCGAGCGGGTGCTCAAAGGACGTTTACCCGAGAACCTTATTCTGAGCCATGACCTCATCGAAGGGTGTTACGTGCGCTCGGGACTCATCAGCGACGTGCAGTTGTTTGAGGAGTACCCGTCACGGTACGGCGCGGACGTAAGCCGCCGCCGCCGCTGGATTCGGGGCGATTGGCAGGTTCTCAGGTGGCTCTTCCCCGGCGTTCCCGGCCTCAATGCCCGCTTCCGGAAGAACCCGCTCACCCCGTTGTCGCGCTGGAAGATACTCGACAACCTTCGGCGCAGTCTCGTGTCGCCGGCATTGACGCTTCTCGCGCTGGCCGGTTGGTGTGCGCTGCCGTCCCCCTGGTTCTGGGCTGCATCGATCATTGCTATCGTGCTGATCCCTTCCCTGATTGGCTCCCTCGTGGAGATCCTGAAAAAGCCTGACGACGTGCTCATGGGCCAACACCTCGCCGGTGCGGTCCGGTCCGCCGGCAGAAGCGTCACCCAGGCGATCTTCGTGCTCCTCTGCCTGCCTCATGAGGCATTCTTCGGCGGGGCCGCGATTCTGCACACCCTGTGGCAGATGCTGGTTTCAGGCAGGGGTCTTTTGGAATGGAACCCTTCAGGGGAAGCGGAGCGGGCGAGCCGGACGGATCTTGCCGGGTCCTGGCTGGCCATGTGGATCGCGCCGGTCATCGCCGCTGCGACGGCGGGGTATCTCCTGCATGCACGGCCTGTCGCACTGACCGCGGCTCTGCCGATCTTAAGCCTGTGGTTTATCTCTCCGGTTATCGCCTGGTGGATCAGTAAGCCCCTCCGTCCGAGGAGATCACGGCTGACCGGGGAGCAGGTGATTTTCCTGAGGAAGCTTTCCCGCAAGACCTGGGCTTTTTTCGAGGCTTTCGTCGGTCGTGACGACCATTGGCTGCCGCCCGACAATTATCAGGAAGAGCCGCTTGCGGTGGTTGCGCACCGGACATCGCCCACCAACATGGGGCTTGCCCTGCTTGCGAATTTGTCGGCGTGCGACTTCGGCTACATTTCCGTCGGGCAGCTCATCGACCGCACGGACAAAGCCTTCCGCACGATGGCAGGCCTGGAGCAGCACCGGGGCCACTTTTACAATTGGTATGACACGGAGTCCCTGAAACCCTTGCTGCCCATATATGTGTCGTCGGTGGACAGCGGGAACCTGGCCGCAAGCCTTCTCACCTTACGGGCGGGATTGCTCGCGCTGCCCGACGAGAAACCATTGGGAGCACGGTTCTTTGACGGTCTTGGGGACACGTTGATGGTGCTTTCGGACGCGGTGGGGACGAGCAGGCCTGCCGCCCTTGCCCGGATGGAGAAGGACCTGGAGTCGGCACGCGCGTCGCGTCCGGATTCAACGCTCATAACCGTGAAAGAGAGCATCGACCGCCTGGCGGCCTCTGCGACGGAGCTGGTCCGCGATCTCTCGACCCCCCCTGACGGCGACGCCCTATGGTGGGCCCGCACTTTTACGGCGCAGTGTCGGGCCGCCCTCGATGAGCTTACCTTGTGGCTGCCCTGGACCCGGCTTCCCTCAACTCTAAAGGACTCTCCGGGCTTTTCCAATATCCCGACGCTACGCCAATTGGCCTGCCTTGACGATATCGCCTCAAGCCTCCGCGCCAGGGAACGCATTGCCGTACTCGCTGACCTTGCCGGTCTTTCCTGGGAATTCGCCCTTCGCATGGAATGGGACTTTCTCTATGACAGGGCGCGCCATCTGCTCACCATCGGCTACAACGTGAGCAACAGCCGGAGGGATGACAGTTACTATGACCTGCTGGCGTCGGAGGCCCGGCTTAGCAGCTTCATTGCCATTGCGCTGGGACAACTACCCCAGGAAAGCTGGTTTGCCCTGGGCCGCCTCCTCACCGTAGCCGGTGGAGAGCCGATTCTCCTCTCCTGGAGCGGCTCCATGTTCGAATACCTGATGCCGCTCATCGTGATGCCGACCTACGAGCACACGCTTCTCGACCAGACCTGCAAGGCGGCTGTCGCAAGGCAGATCGACTACGGAAAGAAGCGAGGCGTGCCGTGGGGGATTTCTGAATCGGGCTACTATATGATCGACGGTCATCTCAACTACCAGTATTCCGCCTTTGGCGTGCCCGGCCTGGGACTCAAACGTGGACTCGCCGGTGACCTGGTCGTTGCCCCCTATGCCTCGGCATTGGCGCTCATGCTGGCGCCCGAGGAGGCAGCAAGGAACCTTGAAGCGTTGGCGTCCCGCGGGATTCTCGGCAGGTACGGTTTTTATGACGCCATCGATTACACCCCGACCCACCTGCCCCGAGGCCGCTCTAGCGCCGTGGTCCGGTCCTTCATGGCCCATCACCAGGGCATGAGCCTGCTCTCCCTTGTCTATCTGCTGCTCGACCGGCCCATGCAAAAAAGATTCGAGTCGGACCCCGCATTCCAGGCGACCGTGCTGTTGCTTAAGGAGCGGCTGCCAAAGGCCACGGCCTTCTACTCGCACGCCTCTGAGCTTTCCGAAACGCATACAGCAAGACATTCTGCAGAGGAAAAGCCTGTACGCGTCTACTCGACCCCTCACACACCCACACCGGAGGTACAACTCCTGTCGAACGGCAGATATCACGTGATGATCACCAACGCAGGCGGCGGCTACAGTCGTTGGAAAGACATAGCGGTGACCCGCTGGCGTGAAGACACCACCTGTGACAATTGGGGGACCTTCTGCTACATCCGGGATGTCGCGAGCGGCGTCTACTGGTCAACGGCTTACCAGCCGGTCAAAAAGGCGTCCAAAGAATATGAGGCGATATTCTCGGAAGGGCGGGCGGAGTTCCGCCGCCAAGATGAGGGCCTCGACACCCATACGGAGATCGGGGTATCACCCGAGGACGATGCCGAGCTGCGCCGGATCACCATTACCAACCATTCGGAGACGGCACGGACAATCGACATCACGAGCTACGCCGAGGTCGTCCTTGCATTACCTGCCGCAGACGCACTGCACCCCGCTTTTAGTAACCTCTTCGTTCAAACCGAGGTCATCCGGCCACAGAGTGCGATCATAGCAACCCGCCGACCCCGTTCCGTCGACGAGCAACCACCGTGGATGTTTCACGTGATGGCGGTCCACGGCGCTGACAAGGGTGAGATGTCTTACGAGACCGACCGCATGCGATTTATCGGCCGGGGGAAGACTGTTGCCGCGCCCGCCGCAATGAGCAGCCTCTCCCCGCTGTCCGGCAGCGAGGGACCGGTGCTCGATCCCATCGTCGCCGTCCGGTGTCGCATCACCCTCGCATCTGCGGCATCGGCATCGGTTAACGTAGTCACCGGTGTGGGCGAAACGCGCGATGAATGTATGCGAATGGTCGGAAAATACCAGGACCGCCATCTTGCCGACCGCGTTTTCGAGCTGGCATGGACCCATAGCCAGGTGCTTCTGCGGCAGATCAATGCGACAGAGGCCGACGTGCAGCTCTATGCGCGGCTCGCGGCCTCCGTCCTCTACGCCAATTCAGCGCTTCGCGCAGCCCCCGGCCTCCTCCTGAAGAACCTCCGGGGTCAATCGGGCCTCTGGGGCTATTCCATCTCCGGCGATCTCCCTATCGTGCTTCTTCGGATCGAAGATCAGGCGAACATCGAGCTGGCGCGTCAGCTTATCCAGGCCCACGCGTACTGGCGGCTCAAGGGACTGGCCGTCGACCTGGTGGTCTGGAACGAAGACCATGCCGGCTACCGGCAGGCGCTGCACGACCAGATCATGGGGCTCATTGCCGCGGGTGCTGACGCGAACTTACAGGACCGGCCCGGCGGCATCTTCGTAAGGCCCGCCGACCAGATAGCCGAGGAAGACCGCCTTCTCTTCCAGGCCGTCGCACGGGCCGTCATCAGCGACAGCCGGGGAACGCTCGCGGAACAGATGGACCGTCGAGGTCCTGCGGAGCCGACAGTTCCCGCCCTGGCTCCGACCCGCACGCATCGCCCCATCCCTCCCGCCATTGCGCCCATGCCGCGAGAGGACCTGGTATTCTTCAACGGGATAGGGGGATTCACGCCGGACGGCCGGGAGTATGTCATTTCAACCGGCCATGATCAGGTCACACCGGCGCCGTGGGTAAACGTGCTGGCAAACCCTTTTCTTGGGACCGTTGTCTCCGAGAGCGGTTCTGCCTACACGTGGAGCGAGAATGCCCACGAGTTCCGCCTCACCCCCTGGCACAACGATCCCGTGAGCGATTCCGGAGGGGAGGCATTCTACATTCGCGACGAAGAACGCGGTCATTTCTGGTCTCCGATGCCGTTTCCCGCCAGGGGCGCCACGCCTTACGTCACCCGGCACGGGTTCGGCTACTCGGTGTTCGAGCATACCGAGCGTGGAGTCAGCTCCGAGGCGTGGGTGTACGTGGCCATGGACGCACCCGTCAAATTCACCGTCCTGAAGGTGCGCAATCGTTCGGGCCGGAGCAGGCGGCTATCCGTGACCGGATATGCGGAATGGGTACTGGGAGATGTGCGGCCGAAATCAGTCATGCACATCATCACGGAGGTTGACCCTCAAACGGGCGCGCTCCTGGCGCGCAATCCCTACAATACGGAATTCGGCAATCGGGTTACCTTTTTCAACGTGAACCACGCCACCCGAACCGTGAGCGGCGACCGGACCGAGTTCCTTGGCCGCAACGGCGACCTCGGCCACCCCGCCGCCATGAGCCGGTCACGGCTTTCCGGGAGGGTCGGGGCCGCGCTCGATCCATGCGGCGCGATGCAAGTGGCCTTTGATCTCGAAGACGGAGAAGAACGGGAGGTCATCTTCACCCTCGGCTCGGCGCAGAGTAGCCGACGACGCAGCCGGTCTCGCCAGTCGCTTCCGCGACTCCGTTGCGGCAAGAGAGGCACTCGATGGAGTGTGGCGCTACTGGAACCGGACGCTCGGCGCAGTCCGGGTGGAAACACCGGATGAGTCCGTCAATTTCCTTGCCAACGGCTGGCTCCTGTATCAGACGCTCGCCTGTCGTCTCTGGGGACGAAGCGGCTACTACCAGTCGGGCGGCGCTTTTGGCTTCCGCGACCAGTTGCAGGATACCATGGCCCTCATCCACGCCGAGCCGCGCCTCGTGCGGGAACACCTGCTTACTTGCGCGGGCCGCCAGTTTTCCGAAGGAGATGTTCAGCATTGGTGGCATCCGCCGGCGGGCCGCGGGGTGCGCACCCACTGTTCCGATGACTTCCTCTGGCTCCCCCTCGCAACGTGCCGCTACGTCCAGAGTACCGGCGATACGGGGGTACTGGACGAATCGGTTCACTTCATCAAAGGACGCCCGGTCAATCCGGAGGAGGACTCCTATTATGACCTTCCGGGCCGGTCCGGGGAGACGGCCAGCGCTTTACGATCATTGCGTGCGGGCCATCAATCGGGGCCTCAAGGAAGGTGAACACGGCCTTCCCCTCATCGGTTCCGGGGACTGGAACGACGGCATGAACATGGTGGGCCGGGAAGGCAAAGGCGAGAGTGTCTGGCTGGCGTTCTTCACGTGTGAGGTGCTTGGCCGGTTCTCCCGGCTCGCGCGGCTCCGGGGTGATCTCGATTTCAGTAAGAAGTGTGAGAGCGAGGTAGGCAGGCTCCGCCGCAGCATCGAACAGAACGGATGGGATGGTGCAGTGGTATCGCCGCGCCTACTTCGATGACGGCACCCCCCTCGGCTCGGCGGGCAACCCTGAATGCCGGATCGACTCGATAGCGCAAAGCTGGTCCGTGCTCTCGGGTGCGGGTGACGCCGTCCGTTCCCGGATGGCGATGGACGCCCTCGATACGCATCTGGTCCACCGCACGACGCCTTGTCCAGCTTCTGGACCCACCATTTGACAAATCCAACCTGAATCCGGGTTACATCAAAGGGTATCTCCCCGGCGTGAGGGAAAACGGCGGACAGTACACCCACGGGGCGATATGGGCGGCCATGGCATTTGCGAAACTTGGTGACAGCCAACGGGCGTGGGAGCTTCTCACCATGATCAACCCGGTGAACCACGGGAAGTCCGCACAGGGTATAGAACGATATAAGGTTGAGCCCTACGTCGTCGCGGCCGACGTCTACGCAGTCCCGCCGCACACGGGAAGGGGCGGATGGACATGGTACACGGGGTCGGCCGCATGGATGTACCGTTTTATCGTGGAATCGCTCCTTGGTCTCACGATAGAAACCGACAAGCTGTCCTTTACGCCCTGCATCCCCGCTGAATGGGATGGTTTCACAATGCGCTATCGCTTCCGTGAAACCACCTACCACATAAAGGTCCGGCAAGGACACGCAGGAGAAGTTGAGGCAGCGACCGTCTCCCTGGATGGGGTCGTGCAGGAAGGGAAGGAAATACCCCTTGTTGACGACCGGGGGGAACATTTCGTGGAAGTGACGGCGGTGTCACGATCCTTTCCGGGATGAGATTCCCCGGACAGTTGGAGGCGGACTATACCTCATGTCATCCGCGCGCGCACTCACGGACCGTACGAATAAGCTCTGGTCCGGCGGTGACCTCGATGTTCCGCTGATCGTGATGAAGGATCCGTCGAAGAAGGCATTGATGATATTCCCCCTAAATATCTCAAAACGATACAAATACAGGAACATTACCATCGGCAATCCATAAAAATGGTTGCCCATGCGGGATCCCCCTGAAATCGCCCCATGATACAAGTTCTCGTCTGTTCCCGTAAGGCGCCTCTGACTTTAGAAAAAGAAATACCCCGGTCAGGTTGCCACAAGGCAGCCTGACCGGGGCGATCGAACCGGAGCTGAACCAACTGTTCTTATTTTGCTATGTCGGCGGAGGGTTGGCTCGATGAGCGTTCCGCGGCCGATGCCGGAACATTCGCCACGGTCCCGGGCGCGAGCTTGGCCATCAGGAGCGCCCCTAACCCTTCCAAGACTCCGCCACCCGAACCACTGCCGCCAACGACAAAGGTGTTGGGCGTGAACGGAACGGTGCTTTTCGAGAGAGCCTCGACCGCGTTAACGAGAGCCGTGGCCCCCTGACCCAATGCCTCGACCTGTTTTTGGTAGGCCTCGGCCCTGGCCAAGCCGATGGCCCTGACTTGAGCGCCTTGGGCAGCGCCGGTCCGCTCGATGTAGGTGGCCTCGCCGTCGGCCTCGGCCTTGCGAGCTTCGGCGTTATTCTTCTTGATATTCACGCCGACCGCCGACTGAGCAAGCCCCGCCTGCATGTCGGCAGTTCCTTTGGCTTTCTCGGTCTCGACGCGCTGGTCTTGGGCCTGCCTCTGCATCTTGAAGGTCTCAACTTCCTGATGAGCCACCTCGCGCTGAGTCAGCACCGTGACCAGCGGCTCCGGGTAAATCACATCCTGGATGTAGACGCCCCGGGTCTCGATTTCGTACTCGGCGAGCTTTTCTTGTATATACTGGAACGCTTCCTCCTGAACAATCTGGCGTGTCTGGATAAACTTGATCGCTTCCATGCCGCCGATCTTGTCGCGGAAGAGGTTGCCGACGGCCGCCTGCAGGACTTCGTTCACCAGGTTTTCCATTGAACCGACCATGGAAATAACCCGAGGCGCCTTTGTGTCCGGCACGTGAATCAGCACCTGGAGATCGATGGAGAACACGAAGCCCTCATTGCTCTTGGCGGTGATAGGCTCAAGACGTGCATCGAGCCCGTGAGCCCCGGTCACGTCTTTAGCCCAGTCGAGCTTGAGGATAGCCGTGAGGACCACCTTGGCGTCGTAGATCCTGGGGTTGATGGGATACTTTCCGGTTCTTAATGCTTCTTGCCAGATACCTTGATGGCCGGGCCGCACCAGGCTCCCAAACTTGAAACCTGCGCCTGAAATATCCTGAGTCGGCAAACCAACGTAGGCTTTAATGACACCGACTTGGCCTTGTTCGACAACCAGCATCGGGACCTGTTCTACGCGTACCAGGAACGGGTTCAGGTTATATGCGCCGTAGAGAAGCGGGTCGTGCTGGAGGCCGATTTTTCCACCGGCATCCAAAAACTTTTGGAAATCCTGGTAGTTGTTATGCAAGTCGTTCTTGCTCCCAAGGATTAGCCCCATTAGCTGGAAGTCGGTGACGTCATCTTTCTTTTCAAGTTCTTTGATGTCCTCAAACTTTCCAAGCCGGCTGGCGATGGCGCCCGCTGGAAGCGGCTCGCCATCGAGTGTCGTGACGATGCCTATCATGTCCAGGACTTTTCCTCCCTCAGCGGGTTTTGGCGCAATGCGGGTGACCTCCAGTTGCATGGCTTCAAGGCCGAAAGCTGCGACCGTAAGCCCGTCTTTTGCTCCGGCAAGTTTCCTGTATTCATCGGAAACCGGCACGCCAAAGACCTGCGGCTTGGTAATGACCAAAAAAGCCACGGGGTGAATCGGAGCCAGCGTGCCCGGAGAGAGAACCGGCCTCTGAACGCCTTTTTGGCCGCCCTTCTCAATAAAGATTTTTAGATCAGTGAAATTACCGAACTCGGGTTTGTATACGCCCGATTTTGCGCCGATAGGTGTCGGCTGGCCGACTTGCGCGATCACCACGCCGATTTGGCCCGCAGGCACTTGAACCCACGGATGTTTCGTGACGTCGTAAACCAGGCAAAGCTTGAAACGGAGGCCGGGCATGAGTAGCTCGGCCTGATAACCGGCTTCGCCCACGAAAGCCACCGGGTTGTTGCCGGGCAGTTTAGCTCCGAACCGTTTACGGACCAGTCCGATCTGGGTCGGGCCGATGCTGTAAATCGATTTGAAAGACACCGCTACTATGAAGAGCACCAGCAAACCGATTAGCGCACCTTCCGGAAACACGAAAGACGTTGTTCCTAACATTGATTCCCTCCCCTTTGTTTGACAAACTGCACTATGATACCGTGGCTGCACGTAACGCAGGATTGGCCTGCGCCTTCCGTCAACCTCCCTATTCGAATAAAGGGGGACCGCAGGGTCCCCCTTTGATTCGTTGTCTTCTATTCGTTGTCCCTCTTCTTCCTTTGGGACCTGCCGGTTAGTACATGCCCCCCATGCCGCCCATGTCTCCCATTCCGCCTCCCGGAGGCATCATAGGCCCGGCGTTTTTCTTCGGCCTCTCGGCGATCATCGCTTCCGTCGTTAGAAGCAGCGATGCTACGGAAGAAGCGTTCTGCAGCGCGGTGCGGGCGACCTTCGTCGGGTCGATGATACCCGCTTCCTGCATGTCTTCTACGTAGACCTCTTTGGCCGCGTCGAAACCAAAACCGCCCTTACCGTTCTTTATCTTTTCGATGACGATAGAGCCGTCATGGCCGGCATTGAGGGCGATCCAGCGCGTCGGCTCTTCGAGGGCCTTCTTCACGATCTGCACGCCGAACTGCCGCTCACCTTCGAGCTTCAGGGTGTTTAGCTTCTCGATAGCCCTGATAAAGGCAACGCCGCCGCCGGGGATAACGCCTTCCTCGACTGCCGCCTTCGTCGCATTGAGAGCGTCCTCAACACGGGCTTTCTTTTCTTTCATTTCCGTCTCGGTCGCGGCGCCCACGTTAATAACCGCCACACCCCCCACCAGTTTTGCGAGCCTTTCCTGGAGCTTCTCGCGGTCATAGTCGGAAGTGGTCTCTTCGATCTGGGTTCTTATCTGTTTTACCCGGCCCTCGATATCCTTCTTGTTGCCGGCGCCGTCAACGATAGTCGTATTGTCCTTATCGATGGTGATCCTCTTTGCGCTTCCGAGGTCTTTCACGCTGATGCTTTCGAGCTTGATGCCCAGTTCCTCGGATACGACCTGGCCGCCGGTGAGGATCGCAATGTCTTCGAGCATGGCCTTTCTCCTGTCGCCGAAGCCGGGCGCCTTGACTGCTGCGACCTTCAGGGTCCCCCTCAATTTATTCACCACGAGGGTTGCCAGGGCTTCGCCTTCCACGTCTTCCGATATGACCAAAAGGCTCTTACCCATCTTGGCGACCTGCTCCAGGACGGGCAGGAGGTCTTTCATATTGCTGATCTTTTTCTCGTTGATGAGAATGACCGGCTCTTCGAGGACTACCTCCATCTTCTCGGGGTTGGTGACGAAGTAGGGGGAAATATAGCCCTTGTCGAACTGCATGCCCTCGACGATGTCCAGGGTGGTCTCCATGCTCTTGGCCTCTTCCACCGTGATGACCCCTTCTTTGCCGACCTTGCCCATGGCCTCGGCGATGATATTGCCGATGGTCTCGTCGTTATTTGCAGAGATCGTTCCAACCTGGGCGATCTCTTTCTCGTCCTTCGTCGGCTTGGAGAGCCTCTTCAGCTCCGCGACTACCACTTCAACCGCCTTCTCTATCCCCCGCTTCAGCTCCATGGGGTTATTCCCCGCAGCCACCAGCTTCGCCCCTTCCCTGTAAATGGCCTGGGCAAGCACCGTGGCTGTTGTGGTGCCGTCGCCGGCGATATCCGAGGTCTTGCTCGCTACTTCTTTGACCATCTGGGCGCCCATGTTCTCGAACTTGTCTTCCAGCTCGATCTCCTTGGCCACCGTCACACCGTCTTTCGTGATGTTCGGAGAGCCGAATGATTTGTCCAGTATGACGTTTCTCCCCCTGGGTCCCAAGGTGACTTTCACCGCGTCGGCAAGGGCGTTTACCCCATTGAGGAGCGACTCTCTCGCCTTCTGATCGTACAGAATATCTTTCGCCATGTTATCTCCTTTCTACTCTTAGTCTTCGATGATAGCGAGAATGTCATCCTCCCTCAGGATCAGGTGGTCCTCGCCGTCAATCTTGATATCCGTGCCCGAGTATTTGCCGAAGAGGATCTTATCGCCCACCTTTACTTCGGGGGTCACTCTATGTCCCTTCTCGGTCATCTTGCCGGCCCCGACGGCAACCACGCGCCCTTCCTGGGGTTTCTCTTTGGCCGCATCGGGAATGATGATCCCACCCTTTGTCTTCTCCTCCTCTTCGAGCCTCTTGATGATGATTCTGTCCTGTAATGGTGTGAACTTCATTGTTTCACGCTCCTTTCCTCACTTTGAGGAATCTGACTATAATGCCGTGGTTGCATGTCGCGCGAGATCTGCCCGCGCCGTCTGTCAATCTCTCTATTCACACGTTCTTTCCGGAGCCGCTCCTGCCTGAAACGCCTGCGGCTAATCCTCACCGAAGCCTCGTCAAATAGCGCGCTTTCCATCCTGCGGCCCTCACCGGTCCGCTTTTGTCTTTCCGCCCCGCCCCACAAACGGTCCATTCACGGTGATACGCCTTAGATATTGATAATAAAAGGGGGCTTGAGATACAAGGAGGCAAACCGTGACTATCGGCCCAACTATTCCATTATCTGTATCTAGTATAAACCTTATTATTGCGGTGCGCAACAAGGGGGTAGGCCGATGGTCGATGGCGGCTGAAGGCTCGGATTGCCGCATTGGCAAGGCCGGCCCCGCCGGCTATGCCTTAAAGGGATGGCGGTCGGGGGCCTGTTTTGGCGCGGGAAGCACCGCCAGGATGCTGGGGACCGCCAGGTTAAGGACCGAGCTGCGGTGGCGCAGGTAATCGTACATCGGTTGAGGCCTGGCGCCGATCTGGGCCTTCGGTCCGAGGGCTGTGCGGCCCAGGACGACGCGCGACGCTCGCATCTCGATTGCCTGTGACACACACGCGTAGACCAGGGAGACGTACAGCGGAAGGTCTCCGGCCGCGGCAGCCT
Organism: uncultured delta proteobacterium; assembly: GCA_963835595.1. Classification (GTDB taxonomy): domain Bacteria; phylum Desulfobacterota; class Syntrophorhabdia; order Syntrophorhabdales; family WCHB1-27; genus CAWEPK01. Next base: position 2,570,299 of record CAWIGL010000002.1, read on the forward strand.
TGTCGAAGCCCATGTAGTAGCCAAAGGCGCTGTCCCCGTCCCGGATGATGGTGATGAAACCGAGGATCTTGCCGCCTTCCTTGGGGCGGGCCACCACAGTACGAAAATCGTTCTGATAATGGCGTGCAAGGACGGGGATCCACTTTTCTCTGATAGTCGCCAGGCGCAGCTTCTTGCGATCGTGCACCTGATGGTAGAGCCCGTAGATCTCGGCGGCGAGGGCCTCCACCTCGTCCGGAGTGATGCGCTCGAGCACGATCCCTGATTCATCCAGGCTTTGTAGGGTCTTTTTTATCCTGGTCCGATAGGCGGACTTCATGTCATTGAGGCAATCGTCAAACCCGGCCCAGGATGGTTTTAGCTCAAGCACCATGTTCGGCTCCGTCTCGAAGCGGCGAAAATTGAAATTCCGCAAGGCTGCCCCCGCCCCGGCCTGCTCGTCCGTCAGGTCCTTTATCATCACCATGTCCGACTCGCCGAAGATTGTGCTGGACCTCCTTATGCGGCTAAGCGCCTCTACTACCGCCGGCCAGAGCCTCGCCGGGTCTTCGCCCTCGGCGAAGGCAGCACCGTGCGGACCCGTAGAAAGCAGGTTTCCGCAGACTAAGAAGCGCAAGTGGACCCAGGCAACCGGGAATTCCGCGGCACGCTCTGCGACCTTCAGCAGGTGCCGAAAGCGGTGCCAGAGGTTTGCTGCTACGTCAGGCCACAACTCCCCCGGGACGGCCGCCGGCACAGCTTCCCCACGGAAGGGCCACAGCAAGAGATCGTCGTACAGCAGAACCCGCTTGCGGACCCGGCTGATGGAGCGCTGCGAAGCCTCTCCCAGGGAATGCCAAAAACCGGGCGTCTTTTCGGGAAGGCTACCGGGGGACAGGTCCGCAACCCGGATCTCAAGGCTTTGCGCAACCACTGTGGCAACGGGCCTGTCACCTGCGTAAACGATGGCATAGTACGTGGATAGGTTGCCGGGGAGGTGCTGTTCCAGAAGCCGAAGGAAGGGGCGCGAGAGGAACAGCCCGGAACGGGCCGCCACGCGGTCCCAGTCATCGGGGTTCAGAAAGGCGATGGAATCGGCAAGGACAAAACGCAATTCGGGAGGGGCAATGGGATCGGATTCAGACATAGCTTCCTTCCTATTGTGTTATCCAGGCGTGGGACAGCCAGCACGTCTGCCGTAAAAGTCTACCTTAGTTGGTTATAAAAAACGACAATTCCTTACAGAAACCTAGATGGGGAAAGGTCAGGTCGTGGGTGCCCGGCAAAAGCAGGCATCGGTTTCTATCCTGGGAATCCTGTACTCGATTCTTTTAAAAAAAAGTGCCCCCGGCGTGACTCGAACACGCGGCACCAGGATTAGGAATCCTGTGCTCTATCCACCTGAGCTACGGGGGCACGTAGAAATTGTACTCATTGAGATGGCAATCTACAACCGTTTCTAAGGTTTTTCTATCACGGAAGCGGTGGCGGGGTCAAGTGTTTCATCCGCGCCGGCCCCATTCGCCGGCCGCTCCGCGGAAAGTCCATGGAACAAAGTCCACCGAACAAATTCTTGCCGTAGGTAAAGGTTTCATAATAGAATAGTGTCGGCGGGCTTAAGGGGGCTTCTATGAAGATTTTCGTTACGGGCGGGGCGGGCTATATAGGCAGCCACGTAGTCAAGATGCTCGGCGAGCAGGGACACGATATCACCGTCTATGACAACCTCTCGACCGGCCATGAATGGGCCGTGCTTTATGGAAGGCTCGTAAGGGGTGACCTTGCCGACCGGCCCCTTCTGGATAAGGCGATCAAGGAGTCGAGACCCGATGCGGTCATGCACTTCGCAGCGTCGATCCAGGTCGAGGAATCCGTAAGAAGGCCGCTCCTCTATTACGGGAACAATGTAGCCAATACGCTGAAGCTCCTGGACGCGATGACGGACAACGGCGTCAATTATCTCATTTATTCATCGTCGGCCGCCGTTTACGGGATACCTGGGAAAATGCCGGTCGATGAGACTGCCCCCCTCGACCCCATCAACCCTTACGGCGCCTCGAAGGCCATGATAGAGAGGGTGCTTGCGGACCTGGCAGCGGCAAAGGACTTCCGGTATGTCGCCCTGCGTTACTTCAATGTCGCCGGCGCAGACCCGGACGGAAAGATAGGGCAGGCTTACGAGGAGGCTACGCACCTTATCACCAGGGCGCTCAAGACTGCGAAGGGCGAGTTCCCGAAGCTCCTGGTCTTCGGGGCGGACTACCCGACGCCTGACGGGACGTGCGTGAGGGACTATATACACGTCGAGGACCTCGCGGCAGCCCATCTTTGCGCCCTCGACTACCTTAACGGGACGGGCGGGGCCGACCGCATGAACTGCGGCTACGGGCACGGTTTTTCCGTCCGCGAGGTGGTCGATGCTGCAAAGAGGGTGACGGGGATCGATTTTCGGGTCGAGGAGACGGGCCGGCGCGCCGGGGACCCCCCTGCCCTCGTCGCCGACAGCCGGCTCCTGAGAGAAAGGACGGGCTGGCAGCCGTGCCATGACGATCTCGATTTCGTAATCAGGACGGCATGGGAATGGGAGCTGGCGTTGTCGAAACGCAATACGAGATAATAAAGCGCCGTCCGCACTGGACGGCAAGCGGCATAGACTACGTTTTCCGATAAGACCGCGAAAAAAACCGATCTCCCCGGAAGTTTATGCTTTTGGCAGCCCCGGCCGATAATATCCACAGGACTGACGGAGGGCCGGCGCGCAGGCGCGCCGGCTCGTCGTGGTGCTGCGGCTCAAGGAAGGCGCGGATACGGCAGAAACAAAATAATTGCCGGGACTAAGCTTTTGTAATAGAATACGTACTGATTTACAGGGCGCATCAGAGAAAGTTGCAGTTTGTTTTATAATTCTTCGGTCCCGGTAATGAAGCGCCAGCAGCACGCCTCGTGGCGGTAGCCCCTTCGAGGACAGCCATTGTCCGGTATTCGACACCTCACTTCTTGCTGTCCGGCCTGCGGAGCGGTCCCAGATTATGCACGTCCCCATATGAGGGCGAAGGGACGGATGCGGCTTGAAGACCACCTTCCGCGCTTCAGCGGAAACGTGCCTGCGGGGCTGAAAGCGTCCATCCCCGAATAGCGACGAGAATGGTCAGCACCCTTCTCATATCAACCTTCGTAACCATCCTCTTTATCCCACTTTTCAGCAAAGCGGCGCTTAAGCTGAATATCGGGCTGGACATGCCGAACGGGAGGAAGGTGCACCAGCATCCCATACCCAGGGTGGGCGGGGTCGCGATGATCCTGGGTGTTTATGCATCCTCCCTTTTTTTTGCGCCGAACGAGCATTTCCTGAAGGCGTACGTGATATCGAGCCTGTTCATCGTCTGCTTCGGCATCATGGACGATTTTAAAGGCATCGACTTTCGCCTCAAATTTCTTGCGCAGGTGGTAGCGGCGCTCGTGATCGTCACATACGGCGGAGTCAAGATCAAGAGCCTCGGCGGACTGCTGCCCGAAGAAATGCTGCTGCCGGAGACGATCTCCTTGCTGTTGACGGTCATTGCCATCGTCGGCGTTACCAATGCGGTCAACCTGGCGGACGGGCTCGACGGCCTTGCTGGAGGCATCTGCCTTTTGAGCTTCTGCTGTATATCCTACCTCGCCTACCTGGAGGGGGAAGTCACGCTATGCCTCCTGGCCCTTGCCCTGGCAGGCGCCATATTCGGTTTTCTGAGGTACAATACGTACCCGGCCGAGCTTTTCATGGGCGATACGGGGAGCCAGTTCCTAGGTTTCTCGGCGATCACCCTGTCGCTGGCCCTCACGCAGCGCCAGACGCCCCTGAGCCCGCTTTTGCCCCTTCTTATACTCGGGTTTCCCGTGCTCGATACGCTCACGGTAATGGCCCAGAGACTTTCTGAAAGGAAGTCCCTTTTTGCAGCCGACAGGAACCATTTTCACCATAAGCTGATGAGCCTCGGTTTCTATCACAGCGAGTCCGTGCTGGTTATCTACACGGTCCAGGCATTGCTCGTCAGCGCCGCCTTCATCTTCAGGTTCAACACGGAATGGTTTATCCTTGTAAGCTATCTGTTGTTCTCGGCGGCGGTTCTCGCCGGATTTCACATTGCGCGAAGCCGCCACTGGAAGCTGCACAGGTATCACTTCCTCGACCACATCATCAAGGGCCGGCTGAGGGGCCTGCGCGGGCAGGGGATTGTCATCAGGACGTGCTTCAGCGTGGCGCGCTTCGGCGTGCCTTTGCTACTCTTCGTTACCTGTCTGCTCCCTTCCGAGATACCTTCCGGCCTCTCCCTCCTGTCTGTCGCTTTCCTGGGCGCCCTGCTGCTAGTCTGGTGTTTCAAGAAGGCCTGGATGAGGGGATGCCTCACGGCCGTCGTCTACCTGTTCGTGCCTTTCATCATCTCTCTCGATGTCGAGAAGGGCAGCAACGTGGGCGACGTATTATCCAAGCTCTATAACCTGTCTTATATACTCCTCATCTTTTTCGTCGTCCTCACCCTGAAATTCACGAGGAGGAGGCAGGGTTTCAAGACGACCCCCATGGACTTCCTTATCCTTTTCATCGCCCTTGTCGTCCCCCACGCGCTCTCCCGGTATCTGCACATAGAAAATCTTACGATTATCGCTGCGAAGACGGTCATGTTCTATTTCAGCTACGAGGTCCTTATAGGCGAGCTGCGGGGAAAGCTTACGAGGCTTGCCGCAGCGAGCATGTTGCCTTTGATTGCCGTGATGGTGCGGGGGTTGACGCACTGGTGACGCGCTAATCTAACCTTACAAGGAGACGAGATTGAGACCATTTGTACGAATCGTTCTGCCGCTTCTGATAACGGCATCGCTGGCTGCCGGCTGCGGCGGCCCCGATCAGAAAAAAATGAAATTCTTAAACAAAGGGAAGGCCCTTTACGAGAAGGGCGACTACGTGAGGGCAAAGCTGGAATTCAAGAACGCCGTGCAGATAGACCCCAAGTTCGCGGAAGCCTTTTACATGCTGGGGCTGGCCGGCATGAGATCGGGGAACCTGAACGACGCGTATGGCAATTTGTCGAAGGCCCTCGAGCTTGAGCCCGGCCACCTGAAGGCGCGGGCGGAGCTTGCCGGTGTGCTGCTCCAGGGCCGGCAATTCGACAAGGCCATCGAGAACGCCGATCTTGTCCTTGCGAAGGATGCCGGGAACGAAAAGGTCATCATAGTGAAAGGGGCGGCCCTGCTTGCCAAAGGAGAATCTGCAAAAGCGCGTGCGCTGATGGAGGACCTTTCGGCTAAAGGATCGCAAACACCCGATCTCTTTATCGTTTTGTCCGCCTCTTTCTCGCAGCAGAACGACGCGCGGCACGCAGAGGAAGCGCTCCGGAAAGGGATAGAGCTTAACCCTAAGTCTGTCAGCCTCAACCTTGCCCTCGTCGACCTTATGGCAAGGAGCAAGCGCGTCGGTGATGCCATCGAGGCGATGCAGCACGTAGTCGCCCTCGACCCCGCCGAAGCCGCGTACAAGCTGATCCTGGCCGGCCTCTACTGGGACGGGGGGCATGAGGATAAGGCCCGCGACATCCTGAAGGACGTCGCCGCCGGGGACGGCAAAAACGAGGACGGCTGGCTGAGGGTCTCAGGGTTCTATCTTTCGAAGAACCGGCTGGGCGATGCGGAAAAGGCGCTTACGGACGGAATCGGGAAATTTGGCCGCAGCATCAAGCTGCGCCTGGCGCTGAGCGAGCTGTATTTGAATACCGGCAGGTCGGACGCCGCCAAGAAGACGCTCATCGACTGCCTGGGATTGGAAAAAGACCCGGCCAACCCCGACATCATCCTTGCCAAGAACGCCCTTGCGAGGGTTTGCCTTTCGAGGGGAGAGATCGACGAGGCCGGCAAATATGCGGAGCAGGTGCTGAAAGAATCGCCCAAGAACCTCGACGCCCATTTTTTCAGAGGCAACGTATTTCTCGCTAAGGGGGAGGGTATCAGCGCAGTTCCTGAATTTCGGACGGTGGTGAACGAAAGGCCGCAGTTTATTCCCGCCTACGTCCGTATGGCCGAGGCCCATGCGATGAATAACGAGCTTAATCTCGCCTCCGACGTGCTTTTGAACGCCCTCAAGGTCGATCCGAAGTCCCGCGAGGCGGGCATGGCCCTCGCCCGGCTGTTCGTCATCCAGAAGCAATACGGAAAGGCGGAGGAGCAGCTTAACAAGATGGCGGCCGGCAACCCGGCAGACCTCGACATTAAGGCGGAGCTGGGCGACCTCTTCTTCGTAAAAGGCGAGATGGGCCGCGCGGAGGCCGAGTATGGGGAGATCAAGAAGCGTGCGCCGAAAAACCCGGCAGGGTACGCAAAGCTCGGCGCCCTTTTTCTGCGAGAGGAAAAGCTGGATAAGGCCGGAAATGAATTCGAGCAGGCCTTGAAGCTTGCGCCCGATTCGGCCGATCTATTGTCTGCGGTCGTACATGTCTTCATGGCGCAAAAAAAGTATGATGCCGCCGTTTCTCTGTGTGAAGAAAAGATAAAACGGAACGGCAGCAACGCCGGTGCGTACTACCTTCTGGGGCAGGTTTACGGGACCCGGAAAGAGTTCCAGAAAGCGGAAGGCGCGTTCACGAAGGCGATGGAGCTGCAGCCCTCCTGGACCGCGCCCCTCGGCGGCCTGGCGCAGCTCTATGTCGCCCAGGGCCAAACTGCCGCGGCCGTGAAGAAACTGGAGGACCGGCTGAAGACGGAGCCGGAAAACGGGAACGTCAAGCTCCTGCTGGCCCAGCTCTATTACAGGAACAAGGAATACGGAAAGTCCATCGACATCTATGAAAAGACCCTTCAGAAACAACCCGGCAACTGGGCCGTGGCCAATGACCTTGCGTTCATTCTTGCCGAGCAGGCCAGGTCAAAAAAGGACCTTGAAAGGGCGCGCGACCTGGCTCAGAGGGCCCTCAGCGCCCGGCCCGACGAGCCGCGCATCCAGGACACCCTCGGATGGGTCTTTTATAATCAGGGCGATACGGAGCGCGCGTCTCAGCTCATCCAGAAGGCGTACTCGAAAATGGCGAGCAGCCCGGCCGTTAACTACCATATGGGCATGATTTCGTATAAAACGGGGAGGCTGGCCCAGGCAAAGGACTACCTGGCAAGGGCCGTTAATTCCGGCGAGCCCTTTCAGGGGAAGGAAGAGGCGCAGAAGATATTGGGAAAGCTGTAAAAGACGGGATGGGGCAGACGAGCCACCGATAAAGCCCGGCATAGAGAGTTAAGAAAGACCGCATCGAAAAAAGGCAGGGGCATCCCCCTGCCTTTTTATCTTTTCTGGTACTTGTTCAGGATCAGCCCGATAACCTTCTCGGACGGGAGGAGCTGCAAGGCGCTCCGCACGTCCGCGAGGGGCGTGGAGCCGGCGGAGACCACCATCAGGATATGGTCCATCTGCGGCGCGAAGGCCAGGGCATCGGCGCTGGTCAGGATGCCGGGCACGTCGAAGAAGACATAGCGCTCCGGGTAGCGGTTCTTCATATCCTCGACCAATTCCTTCATCTTCGGAGAGGCCAGGAGCTCCGTGGTGTCCGGGACTGTCCCGCCGCCCGATATAAGGGTGAGCTTCTCGAAACCCGGCCAGATAATCAAATCGGAGATCGGCTGGTCGTTCAAAAGGTGGTCGATAAGCCCCTTATCGCTTTTTATCCCCAGGAACTCGTGTATGCGCTGCTTGCGGAAATCGCAGTCCACGAGGAGGACCGTCTGCCTGAACTCGCGGGCGAAGGCAAAAGAGAGGTTGATCGCCGTGGTGGTCTTGCCTTCGCCTGAGAGGGGGCTGGTGACCATGATTGCCCTTCCGCCCTGTTCTTCCGTCTTTTGCAGGATCTGGGTCCGTAAGACCTTATACGGCCCCATATAGGGCGAGGCCGGCAGCACGCCCACGCAGCGGTTTGAGGCAGCAGTGAGGGGGTTGAGCCAGGCGGCCCGGGACTGGGTGTAGCTCGGAGAGATCCAGCCTGGCTTTCCTTTCTCCACAGCCTGGGGCGGCTCGCCGGGCTTCATCTCCGGCGGTGCTTCCGCGCCTTGGGCCTTATTCCGCTTTGCGGCTTTTGCTCGGTTCCAGAACGCCGCCACGAGCCTCCTCCTATATCATCAGCCGTCTTGCGAGCCTTGCCCAGAAGACTTCGAGGTCCATAACGAAGAAATGGAACAGCGCTATACCCACGGCCAGTCCGAGCACAACAGCGATCAATAGCTTTATCTTTAACCTTCGCGCCCTTCGCCTGTCTTCTTCGGTTATGATCCGGGGGATTGCGCCGAGCACCGGGAAGCCCGTTGCGCTGGTCAACTGGGCTGCGTTCCTGACCGACTGGTCCGACTGCTCCTTGAGGGCCACGTTCCCCACCCCTGCACCTATGCCAAGAAAGAGGCCGATCAAAAGGACTGCCGGCACCTTCGGCTTGACCGGTTTTTCAGGCAGCCTTGCAGGGTCGATGAGGGTGAATCTCTCGCCCATTTGTTCCTTTTCGAGCCCCTGGGCCACCTTTGCCTCCAGCACCCTCTTCATGAGGTCCTGGTACTTCATATCGGTGTTTGTGCGTTCCGCCATCAGCGCCTTGTACGTTTCCTCGACGCGGGGGGCCGCCTCCGTCCTCTGGATGTACTCGTCCCGCTTCCTGCGCATCTCGCCTATCTGCCTTTTCACCGATTCGATATCCGACTGCACCCCTGCCAGTTGGGAGGCGATTGTCACATAGGATGGGTTGTTTGCCTGGTCTGTCACGGAGGTCAGGGGTTTTTGCTCCGATTCCTCGTCAACGGACCGCTCGGCAATGCGCTTTTCCAGCGCCTCGACGTCCATCCTCGTTTTCCTCACGTCGGGGTATTTGTCGGAGTACCGGCTTTCGAGCTGGATCAGCTTGGCCTTCAGCTCCTTGAGCAGCGTCCTGTCCTGGTCCTTGCTCTCCGTGGGGATGCTGGCAAGCTGCGTTTCAAGGTATTCTTCCTTCTCTTTCAGGCCTTTAAGATCGTCGGTAAGCTTGGTAAGGTCGCTTTCCGTCCTGTCAAGCCCCTGAAAGTTGATTGGCAGCAACTCCGGTATGGAATTGATATTCTTTGCCTTGAAAATGGCTATCTTCGAGTCCAGGCTTGCGAGCTGCTCCTGCATGTTCTTCGCCTCTTCCTCAAGGAACCTTGCCGCCCCGGCCGTTTGCCGCTCGCGGGTCTTCAGGTTCTCTTCCAGGTAGAGCGACGCGAGCATGTTGGCGACTTCCTGGACCACCTGGGGATTTCTTCCGTCATAGGAAAGGGAGAAGGCGATAGTCGCCTGCATGGGCGTCGCGCTTCTCTTGTCCGCCACGTCCGCGCTTATCATTTGCAGCTTGATGTCTTTCCGCATCAAGTCTACGATCTCTTCCGTGGTCATCTTCCGCTTGAGGTCCGCATAGAGGCCGAAATGGTTGATGATCTCAAGAAGCCTGGTGGTGCTCATGATCCGCTGGTTGATCGATTGAAGGCGCTGCTCCACGAACCCCGTCACCGTGGTAATGACGAAGTCGCGGGGTATCTCCTGCTCCTCGATGAGTATCGTGGACGTCGATCTGTACGTCCGGGGCCAGACTACGGCGGCGACCAGCGATACCGCGAAGACGATGACGATGGGCAGGGAGAGGGACCATTTCCTTCTCCGCAGGATATCTATATAGTCGCTTATTGTCTTTACGTCTTCTTCCATGAACCTTTCCTGCCGGAGGGGAAATCCGTTTTTATGGTAGCACAGGGCGACATCAGGTATCTATAAAAAAAGATTTCCATCTTTTACCCGTCTATTTTTGTGCTGTGAATAAGTATAACACGGTTATATGGCAAGGTGTTGAGGATGGATCATGGGTTGTGGACCGGAAGGCGGCGCCTGGGGGCGCCGGGACTAGGCCGTCGCCGGCCCGGCGGACTCGCCCTGGGGGAGGCGTTTTACGGAATGCTTGAGACCTTCGACCTTCGACTGGACAAGTCCCCTCGTCTCGGCCGCCTGTATGAACCCCTTGAACTGGTTGAACCCCAAACCGTTGAAGTAGAGCTTTTTCTCGATCAGCTTGGAGTTTACGTTTCTGTAAGAGTGGTAGCCGGGTTGGCCGCCCTTGTCGAACTCGGTAAGGACGTCAATGAGGACCTGAAAGGCTTGCTGCATCGGCCCCTCCCGCTTCAACCCCTTCGGGACCGGGTAGATCAAGGATTCGGCGCCCTTGCCCTCTATCTTGACAAAGCCGGCTTTGACCGCTGCGCTCACGAAATCGCTCCAGTGGGAGAAGCTCAGCTTTTTCTCGTTGAAATTGGGGTTCAGCATCTTCATTCGGATCTTCAGCGATCCGATGCCTGGGTTTATCTTCTTCTTTAGCATCGTATCGGCTGCCTCGGCCAGGACCTGGAACCAGTCCTCGATGGCCATTGGGGATGCTGCGGCCGCGGGCGGCCCGCCTTTCGCCTGCGCCGTCTTGTCGTCGGGCGTGGGGGCCGCTTTTTCGGTGGCTTCTTCGTCGTTTCCTCCGGGCATCAGCTCGCGGTAATCGACATAGCTGTCCGCCAGGGCCAGGAGGTCTTCGGAGGCGTTCTGCGTGTTGCAGACGATATGGACCATCTTGCCCGCCCGTCTCAGGGCGAGCACGAGGAAACGAAAGTCGCTGTCCCCCGTGACCAGCATGAACGTATCGATGTGGTCGTGGATGCGGAGGATCTCAAGCGTGTCGGAGACCAGGACCATGTCGGAGCTGTTCTTGCGGCCTTTCGGTATATGGACCAAGTAAAAATACCGGCGGGTCAGCGACGGGGCCAGCTTCGAGAAGACCGCGTTCGTCCAGTTGCCGTAAGCGCGGGCGGTCACAATGCGGCCCTTCGACTCCGCGTGCTCGATGAGGCCCTCAAGGAAAAGGGAATCTGCGCCTGGGTTGACGTTTTCCAGGTCCCAAAGCAAGGCTACGTTATTCATGGCTCTATTATACAGGTTTATGCGGATGGGTGCAATGTGTGTGGTCTCCGGGGTGGATAGGTGGGGGCGATCGTATACTGGATGGTTATGGGTAGCTGGGCTCGCGCCTGTTCAGAATCGCGCTATGCGGCGCCCTGCTCAACGTATGGCCTCCGATGTACGTACAGTACAGTCTCCCAACCTTGATTTTTATCTTGACAGCGTTTTTGAGAGAGTATAATGTTATATGTAGGACATTATACATTAGTATTCAGCGCTGGTTATAACATTAAGCAAGGAGGAGTAACGGGATGCCCCTTTTTGAAGACAATGGGGAGCAGCGCAGTTTCAGGCAGGTATTCAAAAAGTTTGTGGCGAGAGAGGTCACACCTTACATTGAGGAGTGGGAGAAGAACAATGCCATTCCAAGGGAGCTGTGGAAGAAGTTCGGAAAGCAGGGCTTTCTATGTCCTTGGCTGCCGGAAGACTATGGGGGGGCGGGTCTCGACTATACCTACAACATGATTATCAACGAAGAGTTGATCAGAGGTGACGCTGTTAGCACGGGAGTGCCCTTGCACAGCGACGTAGCAGTTCCCTACATCTACTCTTACGGCTCGGAAGAGCTCAAAAAGCGCATTTTACCGAGGTGTACAACCGGGGATTACATATCCGCCATCGGTCTGACGGAGCCGAACGCAGGGTCGGACCTTGCTGCCATCCGGACCAAGGCCGTGAGAGACGGAGATTGTTACGTTATCAACGGGCAGAAAACGTTCATCACCAACGGCATGTTCGCTGATATCATCATCCTAGCCTGCAAGGTCGATTCGCCCAGTGTGTCACGCGGTATCAGCATGATAGTCGTGGAGGCCGACGCTCCCGGCTTCTCGCGCGGCAGGCAGCTAACAAAAATGGGTTTTCACATGCAGGACACGGCAGAGCTTTTTTTTGAAGACTGCCGTGTCCCGGTCGGCAACCTCCTTGGCGAGGAAGGAAAAGGCTTCAAGTACATGATGGAAAAGCTGAGTCACGAACGACTGGAAGTGTGCATCAAATGCCAGGTATTAGCTGAGGAGTGTCTGAAGGAGGCCGTAAAATACGCTAAGGTGCGCGAAGCCTTTGGTCGTCCGATAGCGAACTTCCAGCACAACGCGTTCAAGCTCGCAGAAATGGCCACAGAAGTCCAGATAGGCAGAACCCTCATTGATACGCTTGTTGCTGAATTCGCCAAAGGCGAGGACATCACGATGAAGGTTTCGATGGCAAAGGCATGGTTGGCTGAAATGGCGAACAGGGTCGCGTACCAGGCGGTTCAGATACACGGCGGTTACGGCTATATGGAAGAGTACAGGATCTGCCGTCTCTACCGCGATGTCCGAATCTTCCCTATAATAGCGGGCACAACCGAGATTATGAAACTCATTGTCGCCCGGGGCTTGGGGCTCGACCCCGCATAATGAATTGATGCGGGGTCTGCGAGTTGACCTTGGCTCTCGACAGCCTTTGTCGTACGCAACGCGCTAAGGAAGAATGGTACCATGTTTGAAAATTTAAAAGGGAAACGGTTATTTGAAAGAATTGTCGATCAGGTTAAAGAAGCGGTTCTTTCTGGAAAGCTGAAGGTCGGCGATAAGCTCCCGCCCGAACATGAGCTGGCCCGAGAGTTCGGTGTGAGCAGGAACGCGGTGAGAGAAGCATTGAGGATATTGGAGCTTTCCGGGCTTGTGAACATCAGGAAGGGTAGTCATGGCGGTTGCTTTATCCAGAAACTGAGCAGTAATAAGAAATTAATCGATTATCTCACAGACAACTGGAGCCTGGGCCAGATTACCCTTAGCCACCTTACGGAAGCCCGGTACTGGCTTGAAGCGATGGTTATGGATATCATCGCAGACAGAATAACGGAAAAGGACGTCGATAGGCTCCGCAAATCGATTGATAAACTGGAGCGACTCTACGATGAGGGAGATGATAAGGAACTGGTCGACGAGAATTTGAACTTCCACATTTTGCTTGTGAAACTGACGGGGAACACCATCCTCATCGACACGCTGTCTGCAATTCTGGAGTTGCTTTCCTATATGATGCGGGAAGTGAAGCCGGGGAGACGCATTGTGTCGAGTAGCTGCAAGGCTCACCGGCAGATCCTGGAACTCCTGGAAGCCGGCCAGATTGAGCGTGCGAAAGCTGTCAACAATGCTCATCTCCGGGATGTGAGCGCCCCGCTAATGAAACTCGCTGCGGAGCGCAAGGCTCCGCCCAACCTGCAAGCAGCCGGACAGTTATTTCTATGAACAAGGAGGAATCACGAAATGTACAGCGACTTAAGGGAGTTTCTGAATGACCTGGAAAAGCGAGGAGAGCTGGTTCGCGTCAAAAAGGAAATTACCGGGGGGCACGAAGTATTCTCGCTGATATGGGAATTGGGTAAAAGAAAGGGTCCGGCTGTGATACTCGAAAACGTGAAGGGGTATGACGTACCCATCGTCACCAATATCTTCGGGACCCTCGATCGATTTGCCATGGCTTGCGGCTTTCCACTGGGTTTGGGCGTCAAGGAGTACCGGGACCTGTTTACCGCGCAGCTTGACCAAAGCAAGTGGCAGAAGCCAAAGCTTGTGAAAACAGGGCCGTGCAAAGAGGTGATCCTGAAAGGGAACAAAGTCGACCTGGGCAAATTCCCGATCCTTCAGTGGAGCCCATCCGATGGCGGCGCCTATATAACCCTCCCTCTCGTTATAGCAAAGGATGATAAGTTCGGTCCCAATGCGGGCATATACAGGATGATGGTGCACGACAAAAAGAGTACGGGCATAATGTGCAACATCTTCCAGGACCAGGGTATCTATTACGACAAGACCAAGAAAAAAGGCCGGAAGAGCATGCCCTGCGCTGTGGCGATTGGCGCGGACCCCGCCCTCTACATGGCAGCCGGGACCAAGATTCCTCTGAACAGTGACGAGTTTGCCTTCGCTTCGGCTTTGCGTGGGGGAGCTCCCGTAGAAGTGGTCAAGTGTGAGACCGTGGACCTGGAGGTGCCGGCAACCGCAGAGATAGTTCTTGAAGGAGAGATATCATTTGACAATAATAAGATGGAAGGGGCCCTTCGGCGAATGGATGGGCTACTTTGAAGAGGGAATGTTTCTCCCCGTGTTCGATGTGAAATGCATAACCCATAGAAAGAACCCGCTCTTCCTTACCACGATCGAAGGCCCTAGTTTGGGAGACGCGGAGATGCTCCGGATGATTCAGCAGTGTTCGACCTTCACCCTCCAGGCTAAGGAAAGGATTACAGGGTGTACCGGAGCGTGGCTGCCACCGTCAGGCAGGGATTTTACTGCGATCATCGCTATAAAGAAACGCTACCCTGGCTGGGGCAAGGAGGCCATCTACCAGGCTTTCTCCCTGCCGTACATCGCATCTACGTGCAACATCGTCATTGTGACGGACGACGATATCGATATCAGCGACTCGGAAGAAGTCATCTGGGCCTTATCGACGAGGGTAGACCCCCATCAGGATGTAATCATCACCCCTCCAATCGGGGGATACGCCCTGAACCCGGCCGGCAGCGTGAGGCCGGTAAAATTCCCCCAGAGGGGACAGACGGACATCACCTTCCGCTCGTTGATGGGCATCGATGCCACACTGAAATGGGAAGGCGAAGGGAGGACCCGCCCTACCGCTAAGCTGGTTAAACCTGAGCCTGAGACATTGCAGAAGGTGATCGCCAACTGGGCGAAGTATGGGTTACCGTGAAACGGCTTGAGTCTCGGGAATAACGGCGCCGGGCGGCTCGGCTGATTTGGGGGACAATAGGCATGGGCGCGTGACGGCCGGAGAGGTTCAAATACGCACACGGGATAGGATCAACCGATGTGCACGTAAAAGAGACTATGGCAGCAAAAAGGGGGGTTGTCATGAGACGATTTGCAATAGTAAGGATTGCAGCATGCACGCTCTTCTGCGGAGTGGCACTGGTTCTTTCTTGGGCGAACGGATACGGCGGGGAGATCAGGGTCAAAGTTGCAAACTGGTACGCCGTAGGCCATAAGCAAGACGTGCTTATGAGAAGCTACTGCGAGGAGCTGGAAAAAAGGGCCGGCGGAAAGCTGAAGGTAAAGTACTACCCGGCCAGTACGCTCGTCAACGCCGTCCAACAGTACGATGCGGTGGTTAAAGGCATTGCCGATATAGGAAACCAGGTGCTGGGTTACACGATGGGGAGGTTCCCGTTCTCCCAGATTCTGGACTTTCCCCTGGGATTTCCCCAAGGCGGTGGACCGACCATGATCGCGAACGAGTTTTATAAGAAGTTCAAGCCAAAAGAGTTCGATGAGGTAAAGGTGTTGTGGTTCCATGCGCAGCCTGCCGGATTTCTGCACACGAAGGCAAGGCCCGTAGCTAGACTCGAAGATATAAAAGGGCTGAGGCTGCGTTGCTACGGCTCTAATGCGAAGTTTGTAAAATTGCTAGGGGCTGCGCCGGTTGCAATGCCGATGGGCGACGTTTACGACGCGCTGTCAAAAGGAGTTGTGGACGGCCTGCTGTCCAGTTATGAGTCGCTTCATGGCTGGAAGACAGGCGAGCTTGTAAAATACAGCACCGAAAATGAGGACTCTGCCTACTCTGCGGCTTTCCTGATCATGATGAACAAAAAGAAGTTTGCTTCCCTTTCTCACGATACCCAGGCGTTGATCGATCGCATGAGTGAGGAATACACGGCGAAGTATGCGCAGATGTGGGCGGATCAAAGCATGGTTGCCTCCGACTGGCTCAAGGAGAGGGGCGTCAAGACTATCCACCTGTCCAAAGAGGAAGAAGCACGCTGGTATGAAAAAGGGTCAAAACCCCTTGTCGATGAGTACATAAAAGAAATGAACTCGGCCCGCTTACCGGGTGATCAGGCAGTGCGATTCATACAGGAGGCCCTGAAGCGCTACAAGAAATAGCGGGCATCCCTACGTTTTGGGGTATCCGTAAGGGGGAGCAATAAGAGGGGGAGTCGCAATGCATTACTTCATTAACGTCGTTTTGAGATCGAGTAAATTTCTGAATATTGTGGGAGGCATAACACTGGTCCTCATGATGCTCCTCACGGTAACCGATGTCGTCCTGCGTTTTTTCGGGAAACCCATCACCGGGACATACGAGCTGATGGGTTTTTTCGGTGCCCTGGTCATCGGTTTTGCCCTTGCTCAAACAACGCTCGACGAAGCTCATGTGGCCATGGACATAGTTACCCAAAAACTCCCCCCCCGCAACAGAGACGTTCTACTCGTCAGCACCAAGGTAGTAAGTCTTGTGCTCTTTGCCCTGATATCGTGGTCGCTGTTTCTAAAAGGGCATGACCTGTATAAAACCAGAGAGGTCTCTCTCACGCTCCGAGTGCCTTACTATCCGGTTGCTTACGGCCTCTCATTGTGTGGCCTGGTGGAGTGTTTTGTCCTGTTGTCCGACATCATCCGTATAGCATTGGGGAGGGAGGGGAAATGAATGAAGTTGTAGTGGGCATCGTTGCCCTGTTTGCCCTTCTATGTATATTTGCGACCGGTATTCCATTGGCGTTTGCCATGACCCTGGTTGGTTTTGGGGGTTTTGTCTTACTCAATGATTTCGGGATTGCCCTGGGGCTTCTATCAAACGATTTCTTCGACTCCCTCGCCAATTATGGCCTCACAGCCGTCCCTCTCTTTGTTCTTATGGGTCAGATAGCGCTAAATTCGAGCATTGCGAAAGGCTTACACAACGCGGCCCACAAGTTCCTCGGACACATTCCTGGCGGGCTCGCGACGGCTACGGTCGTTGGCGCCACTGTCTTCAAATCTATATGCGGATCGATGATCGCCACCTCTGCAACGTTTGCCAGCATTGCCATCCCTGAGATGGACAGGTACCACTATAAGAAAGAACTCTCGACAGGGATAGTAGCCTCCGTCGGGACTCTGGGCAACCTTCTTCCCCCGAGCGTAATACTGATATTGTTGGGCCTCATGACGGAGCAGTCGATTGGCAAGCTTTTTATGGCCGGCATATTCCCCGGACTTATACTGGCGTTATTCTTTGTGTTCGTCATTTTCGGCTGGTGCAGATTGAACCCCTTGATAGGGCCTAAGAGCGAACGGTATTCCTGGTCGGAGAGACGAGCCAGCCTTCCCGCCGTGATGTGGCCGGTCATAATATTCGTTGTTCTCGTTGGCGGACTTATGTATGGTCTCTTTACGCCGACCGAAGCAGGCAGCATAGGGACGTTCGCGGTGCTCGTGCTATGCATTCTCCGGAGAGACATACAATTCAAGAGCTTTATAAAAGCCGTCAATGAGGCACTCCGTACCTCGTGCATGGTCCTTATGCTGGTCGCTTCCTCTGCCATACTGAGCCACTTCATAGCAATCACAGAATTACCTCAGATAGCCGCCGATTGGGTCGTCGGACTCAAGATGCACCGGGTTCTTGCGATGATGATGATCTTCCTGGTTTATCTCGTGGGTGGTTCCGTGATCGATGACCTAGCCTTTCTTATCCTCGCGACGCCGATCTTTTTCCCCATCATGGTCAAGCTGGGCTACGATCCGATTTGGGCCTGCATAATGATAGCCCTTATCAACTGTTTAGGCGTCGTTCTCCCGCCGCTCGCGGTAACCGTCTTCGTCGTGAAGCAGATTACGAAGACGCCCATAGGTACAATTTACAGAGGGGTGTATCCGTTCCTGATTTCGATGGTCCTGTGCATCATCCTGTTGTTTATCTTCCCTCAGATTGCCACATATCTGCCGAGTGTGCTCATGAAATAGCCGTCAGAGATGCCGGGTGCCGAGGAGGGCGCAGATGGATTTGGGAGAACTTCCCCGCAGAAACGCAAGGCGTTATCCCGGGAAAATCTGCCTTGTGGACAAGGGCAGACGGTATACCACGGAGTCGTTTAACGAACGGGTAAACCGGCTCGCCAACGGATTAGGGAGACTCGGCATAAACAGGGGCGACCGGGTGGCGATACTGCTTCAGAATTGCAGCGAGTATGTGGAAACCTACTTCGGGGCAGCCAAGGCAGGCGCAATAGTGGTCCCCTTGAATACGCGGCTGAATGCCAAAGAATATGACAAATACTTAGAGATTACCGTTCCTTCCGCCCTGGTTACCGGCGAACAATTTCAGGATGTGACGGCGAAAATCGGACACGGCGGACCCATCGTACGACAAGTGATTTCCGTGGGAAACGTGACGCATAAGGGAGGCATTCCTTACGAATCTCTTCTTTCAGGCTCATCGCCGTCGGAGCCCTCCATGGAAGTAAGTGAGGACGACGTCGCAGCCATTTTTTTTACCAGCGGCACGACAGGGTTTCCCAAGGGCGCCATGTGGACCCATCGCAATATCCTGGAGCAAATGGTTAACCTACAGATCGAATTGCCTTTTTCCCTGGACGACACCGGCCTCGTAGTGCTGCCGATGTTTCATGGACCTGTAACGATCCCGATCCTCCATCAACTGCTGTACATCGGGGGCGGCATAGTGATATCGCCTTATGCCAGTTTCAATCCAGGCCAGTTTTTGGATACAATTGCCAGGGAAAAGATAACGTGCACATTCCTCGTACCGACGATGTTGGTGCAGCTCGTGGAGTGCGGGGAGATAGATCGGTATCGTGAAAGCATAAAGCAGTTAAGGCAGATCAAGTATGCCGCATCGGCGGCTTCCAAGTCCGTATTGAAGAAGGCCGTTGATCTGTTTGGCCCTATCCTTACTCAGGGTTACGGTATGACGGAAACTTTGGGAGGTGTAACGTTCCTGCCAAAGGAAGATCACGCCCACTCTTCGGACAATGAACGAAGGCTGTCTTCCTGCGGCAAAGAATATATTAACGTTCATGTTAAGATAGTGAATGAAAACGGCAATGAGGTTCCGCATGGCGAGGTGGGTGAGATCCTTGTCAAAGCCGATAAGAATTTCGTCGGATACTGGGAAATGCCCGAGGAAAGCGCCCAAGTCCTTAAAAGTGGGTGGCTCCATACCTCGGACCTCGGCATGTTCGACGAAGAAAGATATCTCTACCTCGTGGACCGAAAAAAAAATATGATCATCAGCGGAGGTGAAAACATATACCCGGCCGAGATCGAGGCAGTCATCAACAGCCATCCCAAGGTCAAGGAAAGCGCCGTGGTGGGGGTGCCCGATCCCAAGTGGGGGGAGTCGGTCAAGGCTTTCGTCGTCCTGAGGGATGGAGAGGAAGCGACGGAAGACGAGATCATCGGCATCTGTCTTGAAAACCTCGGAAGCTACAAGAAACCGAGGTTCGTCGATTTCATCGACGAGCTGCCGAGAAACAGCATGGGAAAGGTTCTCAAGCACGTACTGAAGGCTAACCCTGGTACGAAGGACGAGTTTCAGTTACCCGTTGTCAAGAAATAGCACAACAGACATGCTATAATACGTCGTGGCTATTCCGCCTTTGCCTTCCATGCTCATTGCGCTGGGTCTTCTTCTTGTATCGATAGTGGTGTCCAACCGCTTTAGAAAGCAGTCGCTTATAGGAAGGAAAGTGTCGCGGGTGCTTGTCGTGTGCGCAGTGCCGCTCCTCGTCGTCGGCTTCGGCCTCCATTTCAGCGGGCCTGCCCCCGGCAAGGCTTCGGGAGCGGCACGGTCCGCGTCATCGGGCGCAGGCGCGCCGGCCGGCCGCAGCGCCGGTGATGCCGCCGTCCACCGTCCCCCCGCAGGGTGGAGCTTTTCCTTCGAGCCGAAATCGGTGCGCTGGGGCGAGCAGGTGGAGATTCGCGTTGTCCCGCCGAAGGAGGACGTGACGATTTATTACAATGGGAGGCCGCTGCCTGCGCGGCCGAAGGGCAAGGGAACGTTTGTCGTGACCGTGCCCACGATGAGCAAGGACGGCCGCTTCAGTCTCGAATGCGGTGGAGAAAGGGTAGAGGCGTCGGAACGGCTCACTGTCTCTGCCTATTGAGGCGGGCGGACAGCCGGTCGTGGGATAGAGTCCATTCTTCCAGGGGAGGTCTTTCCATGCCTTATGTCAATATCAAAGTTACAAGGGAAGGGGTTACGGCGGAGCAGAAAGAGAAGCTGGTAAAGGGCGTTACCGACCTGTTGCGCGACGTGCTCGGCAAGAACCCGGCCACGGTCTTCGTCGTTATAGACGAGGTGGAAACGGACAACTGGGGTGTCGCCGGGGAGACGATCGCCGCAAGGCGAAAACGGGGTCAGTGACGGTTACGCGCCGCCTGTCTGCCTTGAGGCGGCGTACGCCATAGCCTGCGCCTTTTCGGTGATCTCGCCGGAGATCTGCTTCTCCCGTATCTCGCGGAGCACCTGCCCGAGGGCCGGTCCCTCGCTGAAGCCCGCGGCTAAGAGGTCGTGGCCTGTCACGATCCTCGGCAGGGGCGTGGTCTTCCATTCGGCGTATCCTGAGAGCACTTCCCGGCAGCGTCTCCTCACCTGGGCGGTCGATTCGTTCTCCCGTCCGCCCGAATTCCCGTAGAGGTCGAGAAGGGTGAGAAAGACGAGGGCGGGGGTGAGGTCTTCCATCCTGTAGACGATCCTCCTTATGGCCTTTTCCGTAGCCTCTCCCGTGCTTATGAGGAAGATGCGCATGTGGTTCTCGATGAGGTTCCTGACTGCCCTTGATTCCGATGCGCTGAACCTCAGCCTTTCCATGACCCCGGCCGCGATATCGCTCGAATGGCGCTCGTGGTAGTAGAAATGGACGCGCCCCTTCTCTTCGTCGAAGGAAAACGTCTCCGGCTTGCCGAGGTCGTGAAAAAGCAGGCCGTAGCCCGCCAGGCGCGTATCCACGCCGGTGAACTGATGAAACTTTTTGATCTTCCCCACGTGCCTGAAGCCGCCTATCGTGTGGCCGAGGACGCTCGGCCGCAGGCGCTTTTCCGCGTCCATCTCCGCAAGGCGCAGCAGCTCCGGGAATATCTCGAAGAGAAGGCCCGTCTCCTCCATAGTCCTCATCCCACGGTAAGGGTTTGCCGACAGCATAATCAGGTCGAGCTCGTACTTGACCCTCTCCGCCGCGCGTGCTGTGGATGAGCCCCTTTTCCGCCTTTATGGCGTCCTTCAAGGCCGGGTCGAGGCTGAAGCCGGACAATGAGCAGAGGTGCCTCATCGCCTTCACCATCCTTAACGGGTCCTCGCTGAGGCACTCCTTCCTGGGATAGCGTATGACCCCGTTCTTAAGGTCTTCGAGACCGCCGAGGGGGTCGAGCAGCCTGCCGTCGCCGATCGCGTAAGCCATGGCATTGATCGTGAAATCGCGCCGCCGCAGGTCATCCTCGATGCTCCCCGCCAGTATGGTGATGTCGAGGGTAACGCCGGCTGCGACGATCCGGTGCGTCTGAACGGGTTTTTTGCCGAGGAGGAAAGCCGGGCGCGCCGAATATCTCCTCTGATCCGGGCGATGTCTTCGGCGCGCGCGAGGGCAAGGTCGTAGTCGTTCGGCGACGCGGCCGAGGGCAAGCTCCCTCAAGGCGCCGCCGACGAGGAAGACGGGGCCGGCGAAGCCGGCCGCTCCTGATCCTCCCGACGACGTCGAGCCTTGTCGATCCTTTCGGCCAGGGCGGATGGAGAAAGACGCGGAAGGCTTACGCATCGTGAGCGATGGCGGCCAGATCGTCCGCCATCCCTTCGAGAAGGCGCATCATGTCGGGGTAGAGGGCCGACGCCGCGGGCCTGGACGCGTCGGCCGCCGGGCCGCCTCCGTTCCCGGCCGCCCACTCCTCGGACCTTCTCGGCAACTACGGCGGTGTTCGAAAGGACGTAGCGCCGGAAACGGGAGTCGTTCCGGCAGCCGTCATGTCGCTTGCGTCCCTCGCCGCGTCCCTTCACGAGCGTCATGACCTCGCTCACCTGCGCTGGCGGCCTTGTCCGTCAACGGGGATATCGGCCTCGAGGCCGGCCTGCATCCGCTGCATGCAGCCCTTCGGCCGCTGCTGCAGAGCCGGCGAGGCGCCTGCGACCTTTTCTTTGCGCGCGGCCCCTTCCAGAAGCGCGCAGGCCGATGCGAGCGTCCGCCCGGCGGCCTCCCGCGCCTGCGCTCAGCCGTCTTGCGTCGCGCGCAAAGAGGGACCGCTTGGCCTCGTCGAGGACCTTCGCGAGGCAGGCGAGCATACCGGCCTTCGATTCCGCTATGCCTTTTCCCGTCTCATTTTTGTCCATGATTCCGTCTCTGCTGTTTTATGCGTTTTTCGATAGAGGCGTCCCGGCGCTGCCCTCGCGTCTTTATCAGGGCGTCCAGCCTGCGCCGCGCAGCCTCATACCGGGCCAGCCGCCTGAAGGCGTCGATCTTCTCCCTGTCCTTGACCCTTCGCGCGGTCGAGGCATTCCTTCAGGAAGTCGATCGAGCGGTCGTACGTCTTCCGGTCAACGGGGAAGGGATGGCCGTCCTTGCCGCCGTGGGCGAAGCTGAACCGGGCAGGGTCGGTGAAGCTGGGCGGCGCGTCGTAGACGATCTCGGAGACGAGGGTGAGGGCGGCGAGCGTCCTCGGCCCCACGCCGCGCACCTCCAGCAGGTCCCTGTAAGCTGCAGGCTGCGACTCGTGGAGCGCCCGGAAGACCTTGCCCAGCCGCTTGCCGTCCACGTCGCCCGGCGTGATATAGTGCCGCTCCGGCATGGCCAGGCAGACGTCCTTCCACACCTCGGCCATCTTGTCGGGGTTCTCCTGCGTGAACTCGACCGTCGCCGCGCGGGTCGGCCCGCTCTCCGCGGCGACGAGGTTGAGGCTTATCTCCGTCTTGTCGCAGGTTATGCCCGTATGGGGCTCGCACGTAACGTCGAGGTCGTCCCGCGAGAGCCACTGGTAGCGCCTGGCCGTCCTCTCCTCGCCGTTCATCCCCTGCTGGATGACCGCCCAGTCGCCTTCCTGCGAGCAGACGAGCACGTGGTGGTAGAGGTCGTAGCCGTCCTGCACGAGGCTGTTATCGACCTTGGCGCACAGGCGGCTCATCGTGACAAACTCTCCCATGTCCATGTCCCACCGCGCCCCGACGCCTGCCAGCTCTTCCGGCGTGCGCAGCGCGGTGCGCCCCTTGCCGCCGCATACGGCGACGGGCAGGTCTTCCCCTGACCGCGGCCAGGCCCTTCCTTCAATGCGCCGCACAGGGTCGTCGTCAGGCCGCTGGAATGCCAGTCGAACCCGACCACGCAGCCCAGGGCCTGGAACCAGACAGGATCGGCCATGCGCCTCACGAGCTCGCCGGGTCCGAACTCTATGACGATAAGCGAGGCTATGGCAGCCGACAACTGCCGCATCCTCTCGAAAAGCCATCCCGGCGCCTTGCCGTAGTGCAAGGGGAGGGACGTGACGCTCCTTCTCATTCCTTCACTACATAGACCGTGTCGTTCTCGTGGACCTTCTCTTTCACCTTGATCCCGACCTCGTCGCCGACGCCGACTTTTTGCACGGTCGCGTGCTCCACCTGCATGGAATCGACCGTCTGCTCGAAGTCGGTCGTATGGCCCTTGATCTTGATCCTGTCTCCCGCCTTCAGCTCGCCGGCCGTTATCTTTATTGCCGCAACGCCGATCTTCCCGAAAAACTTCTCGACCTTTCCTGTGGGTATCTCTTCCATAGCGACCCCCCGCTTGTTTTTCTTAATTGTACCACGTAAGGACCAGGGGGACAATCGATCTCTTGCTGTCTGCCGGCGGTCCGGCCGATGACACTGTGCAGGCGGCAGGGTATCCTTGAGTTGAAAGAGGCCGTGATTCGTCATATAATCGCAGGCGGCGGGAAGGGGCCTTTACATGGAGGAGAAGAAGCTCATCGAGGTAGCTGTCGAGCCGGGGGGCAGGGTCGTCAGACGTGAGGCGCGGCACGACACTGGCCGTCGCTGCCGGGCTGGCGGGGCTCGAGGTGAGCTGCCGTGCGGGGGCAAGGGCAAATGCTGCCGGTGTGCCGCAGAGGCGGAAGGGGTGCTGAGCGCCCCGACGCCGGTGGAAAAATCGGCATGTCCGGCGCGGCCTGCTCAAAACCGGCCAGCGCCTGATGTGCCAGGCGAAGGTGCTCGGCAAGGCGGCGGTCCGCGTCCCGGAGACGGCCCTTTCGGTCTCCGCGCAGATCATGGAAGAGGGGAGTGCGTCCCGTCGCCTGCGAGCTCGATCCCAACGTGAGGCGCATTGTTCTCGACCTACTGCTTGCCGAGCAGGAGGACCAGGCCGCGGACAGGGAGCGCCTGGAGCGCGGGCTGTCGAAAGCCGGCGTCTTGAAGCCCGCTTTCGACCTGCCGGTCCTGCGCTACCTCGGCCAAAGGCTCCGGGACGGCTCGTTCAAATGCGCCGTGACCCTTATCGGCAACGAGGTAGTGGACGTGCGGCCGCCTCCCGGGCGGCGCGCGTCCTCGGCATGGCGTTCGACATCGGGACGACCACCGTCGTCGGCTACCTCATCGACCTTGCCTCCGGCCGGGAGCTGGCGGTCGCTTCTGCCCTCAACCCGCAGGTCCGCCACGGCTTCGACGTCATATCACGGATCGTCTACGGCATCGAGAATCCTGACGGGGTAGAGGTCGCTAAGCCGGCTCATAAGGGACCTGATGGGCCGACTTACGGATGAGGCGTGCATGCGCGCGGACGTGAGCAGCCGCGACGTATACGAGGTCTGCGTCGCGGGGAACACAACGATGACGCACCTCTTCCTCGGGATTGACCCGCACTACCTTGCCCTTGCGCCGTACGTGCCGGTGACGAGCGCGGCGGTCTCCGTAAAGGCTGGGTCCCTGGGCCTGCCGATGCACCCTGGCGGAAGCGTTTACGTCCTGCCGGGCATCGGGAGCTTTATCGGCGCCGACACTACCGGTGTGATCCTCTCCACCCGTTTCGATGAAGACCGGGGGCCGGGCCTCGCCATCGATATAGGCACGAACGGGGAGATCGTCGGCCGGGACAGGTCCGGCCGGCTCTTCGCCCTCTCGACTGCCGCCGGGCCTGCCTTCGAGGGGTCGCGGATATCGAGCGGTCTGCGCGGCATGAAGGGCGCCATCGAGCACGTGAGCGCGTCGGGGTCGAGGCTACAGGTCAGGACCATCGGCGGGGTCGAGCCGGTCGGCATATGCGGCTCCGGCCTGGTCGATGCCCTCGCGGTCATGCGAAGAGCAGGGGTCCTCGATGAGACGGGCCGCCTGGCCGGGCCTGACGAAAAGTCACTTGGGCGGGCCTTCCGCAGGCGCGTCGTCCGGGGGCCGTCCGGCCCGGAGTTCGTGCTTGGGAAGGGCGGCCGGAACATGGCGCAGGTCGCCGTCACGCAGAAAGACATAAGAGAGTCCCAGTTGGCCAAGGGCGCCATAACGGCGGGGATCAAGATCATGCTCGCCCGGATGGGCGTGGACGAGGGCGACCTTGCCGAGGTGCTCCTTGCAGGGGCATTCGGCAACTACATCGACAAGGCCAATGCCCGCGCCATAGGTCTTTTGCCGAACGTCTCGCTCGATTCGATAAAGGCCGTAGGCAACGCAGCCGGCGAGGGGGCGAAGGTTGCCCTACTGTCCGGGAAGGCGCGGGACGAGGCGGAGGCGATGGTGCGGCGGGTGGAGGTGATAAACCTCGCCCATACGGGCGATTTCCAGAAAAGGTTCCTCGAAGGCATGTCTTTGAAAGAGGCGTAAGCGGCCAATAACCCGTTCCCGCGCTTTCGGGCCGGCGGGCAGCCGCGCAAAACGGCGGCGCCTCCCCGTGCGCTTTCCTATCTGTTCAAGGTCTTCTTTAAACGGGAGATAGAAGGATGTGGGTGTCGGTAGTGCGGAGGCTTCGTGCGGGGTGCACGGCGGGGACAGCCGGCAGGGAGGCGCCGGGAAAAATAACGATAACGGCTTGCTGGCTCACATGAAAAACAACCACACTGAGCTTCCGCCGCTGCCGGGCCGGCCGCCGCCAATCCGGCCGGCCCGGCAAAGAGGGTGGGGGAGAGCGATATGATACCGCTTATCAGGGCCCGTTCCCTCACAAAAAGAGAGTTGAAAGGCCCCGAATTTTTACGGGTGGCGCAGGAAAGCACGCACACAGGCCGGACGGGGGGCCGGGCTTTACTCCTTCCCGGGGATTATGCCGTCGATGAGCTTTACGATGGACCCCCGGTAGATTCGTAAGCAGCCCCTGACCTTGATGCCGGTGATCAACCCCTGTCGATACCATCGATAGACAGTTTTTAGAGAAACACTAAGGAATGCCGCCACGTCGCGCGGTCTCAGCAGGGTCTTGTCGGGCAGGTCCCGGAACTCTTCATTATCCACTATATCTCCTGAAAGCCTGGAGGGTCGGCCTGAGGACCGGGAGAACCGGCCGGAGATCGTCGGCGTGCCGCCGATGCCTCGCGCCCGGCGGACCTGATCAGGAACAAAAGGCTTGCCGGGTCGAAAGGCTTGTCCAGGAAAGCGTAGGCTCCCCTTCGGATCGCGTCCTCTCTCGTCTCGGCAGTGGACGTGCCGCTCATCATGATGATGGCGGTGTTGCGATTTTCCTTCTTGATGGCCTCCAGCACGCCCAGACCGTCGATGTCGTCCCCGAGGCACAGGTCGAGCACCACGATGTTGAACGCAGTCCGCCCGAACTTGTCGATCGCTTCCCTGCCGCTCGATGCGGACATCGACTCCAGACCGGCGGCGCTGAGCCACGACGAAAGCAGGCCGAGGATGGTCTGGTCGTCGTCTACGACAAGTACCGATGGTTGCTTGCACTCAGACCGAGGACGCCCGCAGGGGGGCATTGGATGTGGTATCTTCTGCTTCATGTTGGAGAGAAAGGGTCCAGCCGGCAGGGGGCGGCCCGTGCATGTTTCGCGGATACGCGGGTTGTATGAAGGCCAGGCCGACGCCGGCGGTTCTCGAAAAGACGGTCGGGGAACCTTCACGCGGGACCGGCGAATCGATAAGCTACCGCCCCTCAGGAACCTGCCTTCTGCTCAGAAAAGGATGCAGCCCGGGCAGGTGCTATCTATCGGGACCTGTGCCTTCCAATAGGGTCAGAATCGAGCCGCGGTTGATCCTCAGAGATTTGTTTATCCTGATGCCTTCGATGAGGCCGAGCTCGAACCAACGGTAGACGGTCCGCTCTGACACGCGTAAGAAAGAAGCTACTTCGCTGGGCCTCAGCATGGTCCTGAGCGGTAACTCTGTCCTTGCGGTCGGCTCATTCATATCGTCCCATTCCTCCTGGCCGGCGATGTCCGTATGTGCGATGATAGCATCCCCCAAAATGGCGTGTCTAAGACATGTGACCGGAATGTCGCCGATGTCTAAAAAGATTCGGTAAATACTTAAGGGATGCGATATGTGCAGCGGAGGGACAGTATGTTTTCGCCTGTTTAGGCGTGTCTGGGCAAAGGGAGACGTGTACCCAAAAAGCGGCTGAGGCCGTATGGCAGGCCCCGCTACCGCGTACGGACCGGACTACGCTGCGGCACGACGCGCTTGCTTTAAGACGGCATTCTTCAGGAAAGGCCGTGCCGGTCGTTAAAGAAATAGCGGCACGAGGCGCTTGTTCTTTATGTCTGCCAGACCCTTGTCCGTGATCCTCAGGAACGGCAAGCCGGTGAAGGGTATCGTCTGGAACGCCAGGAAGGGGTTCTCTATCCTGACGCCTATGGCGGCCATCGCCCCGTCCAGCTCCGTCGTCTTCCGGGCGATCTCTTCCATCGGTAAATCGGAGATACTTCCACAGATAGACATGGCGAGCTCGTAGATGATCCGCCCTTCCCTGGAGACGACGATGCCGCCCTGCAAATCGATCAGGCGGTTGACCGCGTTCGCCATGTCGGCCTCGTCGCTCCCCACCGTGAGGATGTTGCACGTGTCCCATACGAATGTTGTGGCGAAGGCGCCGCGATTGACGCCGGTGCCCGTTATGAAGCCCCTTGCCCATTCTTTTTCCGCTGCCTCTCGATATGACGGCCGCAGGCACGATGTCCTTCCCCAGGTCCTTTTGAAGGTATCCGCCCTCGCTCTCGAGGAGCGCCTCGGCTTCCCGGGTAATGGTCGCGTTGACGAGGTGGATGATGCGAACGCGCTTCGTGCCTGGGTCTGCCGCGATGCGGAAGTCGTCCGCAGCCACCTTCTCCGTCTTCACCGTATGGTTGACCGCTTCCGGGTAACGATAAGCGGGCGCCTGGCCCTTGAACTCACGGTCTATCACCGTCATTTGCCCGTTGAACATCACGTGGCGGACGGAGACCTCGGCAAGGTCGTCGAGGAAAAGGATGTCCGCGCAGCGCATCGGGGCGATGGCCCCGAGGTGGCGCAAGCGATAGTAGTCTGCGGGGTTTATCGTCACCATCTTGATTGCATCGATAGGGCTGAACCCGTATTCGACCGCTGTCCTGACAACTGTGTCCATGTATCCCTGCCCTACCAGCATGGTCGCGTCGAACGTGTCCGATACGAGGATGAGCCTTCGCACGTCCACGTCCATATCCTTGAGCGCCGACAGGGCCGGCAGCTCCTTTCTGACGAACCCCTGCCTTATCATGACGTAGACGCCGTGCTTCAGCCTCTCGACCGCCTCATCGGCCGTGATCGATTCATGGTCGGACGTTATCCCGGTCACGAGGTACTGGACGAGCTTCGACCCTTTGGCCCCGGCCCCGTGTCCTTCGAGGGTCTTTCCGAGAGAGAGGGCCAGGCTTGCCTGCTCCAGCACGCGGTCGTCCCCGTCGACGACCCTGGTCCAATAGGCTTCTCCTATGCCCAGGACGTCCTCGCGCCGGAGTACCTTCCCGAACTCGGCCTGGCTGAGGCCCGCAGCGGTCTCCATGGCAGGGAAGGGCGGGGTCAGGGGCGGGACGAGGAAATAGCAGCGCAGGGGGTAGCCCTTAGTGCTGTCGTAGAAGGATTCGAGGGCGGCCATGCCGCAGGACGTCCCTACCATGCCGCTTTCGGAGACGCAGCACGTAGTGCCGCCTTTCAATGAATAGGGGACCAGCTCGTAGAACGGGTATATGTTGTCGAGGTGCGTGTGGGCGTCGATAAAGCCTGGGCAAAGGTATTTCCCCCCGGCGTCGATGATTTGCGTTTCCGGCGATACGCGCGGAAGGCGCGCCTCTTCCCCGACGTCCACGATGAAGCCGTCCTTGATCGATACGGCCGCCCCTTCATCGATGCTATTCGTGAAGACGTTCACGATCCTGCCGTTCCTGATGATCGTATCCGCCGGCGCCTCGCCCTTCGCACAGCGCAGAAGCCTGTCCAACGTTCCCTTTTCCATCACTGTCCCTCCGGGAGATCGATTTCTTCGGCCTATGGCCTCAAGCGGACCGGCGCCCCAAAAAGGGCCGTCCGGCGCTGTATGCAACCGAGAGTATGCCATAAGCGGATGTTTCGTGACAAGCATGAAGCTATTGTACGGTACACCAGAGGCCGTTTGTGCGTCCGTCCGGCCCTCGTCGCCTCCGGCGGTAAAGGCAGGCGGTCCCGGTCCTGCAAAATGTTTGGAGTCCCGCTGCGCTTTTATGTTATAGTTAACGGTCGATGAGAGCCGTGTTGAGGCAAGGCCGCCGTAATGTAGACGTTGACCTTCAAGCCCTCCCCGGACAGGACCTTTTATCCTCGATTGTTTATCCCTGTGAGCGGCCCGGCCGGGGCCGGCCTTCCGGCATCGTGGCTTTTCAGGCCGGAAAAGGGGCCGATCCGAGGCATGGACAGGCCGCCGGCGCGGCCGCGAGCGGGGTGCTGACCCTCCGGGCCGAACCCTCGCTGAGCCGGCCGGAGGATGTGCGCCCTCGTCGGGAGGAATTAGTTGTGAAAGAATGTATAATTTTCTTGTTTTGATTGTTATATTGTAGTATATGCTTAAAGACGCTGTGAGCGAACACGGCGAGAATGGGAATGCCAATAGAAAGGAGGTGAACAGAATGAAGAAACTGTTAGTACTGTTTATAGCGATTTCGTTTTTCTCATGTTTTACGTTGGTCGCCTGCGGACCGTCGGGCGAACAGAAGCCGCCTGCGGCTAAAGAGGAGGCTAAGCCTGCTCCTGCCCCTGCGCCTGAAAAGGCAGCACCTGCTCCCGAGAAGCCAGGCGAGGCTCCGGCACCAGCGCCGGCACCGGCACCAGCACCAGCAAAATAGTTTGGCTTTCAATTTAAGGGGGGTATGTCCGTATATGCGGATATACCCCTGATTCAAGGAGGATGAGAATGAAAATCAAATCTTTTGGTCTCGTGCTCTTGATTGCTATGCTGGGATTAAGCCTCGCGGCATGCGGATGCTTCCAGCAGAAAATGAGAGGTGAGGCAGCACCGCCCGCAGCACCGGAGCAAAAGACGGTTGTGGCGCCCGAGCAGAAGCAACAGGTCGTCGTGAAGAGAGAGGCCGCGCCCGGAGCAGCCGCAATGGCCGGCCTTGCCCTTGCGGATATTCACTTCGATTACGACAAGTACAACATTAGACCGGGCGACGCCGACATACTGAAAAAGGACTACGGTATGATGACGTCGAAGGCCGGCAAGGTAAGGATCGAAGGTAATTGCGACGAGAGGGGCACCGTCGAGTATAACCTGGCACTAGGACAGAAAAGGGCCGACGCGGCAAAGGCCTACCTGGTGAGCCTGGGAGCGGACGGGAAGCAGCATCGAGACGGTGAGCTACGGAAAAGAGAAACCGATCGACCCGGGCCACAATGAAGAGGCATGGGCGAAGAACAGGAGAGACCACTTCACCCCGCTTCAGTGATTGAGGCGTAGAAGCAAAGAGCGAGTATCTGAAAGAAAGCGCGGAGGGTACCCCCCTTACCCTCCTATTGCTCTTTGGACCGTGGAGTTACTTACAGCATAAAGGAAAACCCGCGAATAGGCGGCCGGGCGAGAGGAAGGGTGCGCGCGGTCGCCGCGCCTGCATGTTTTCGAGGCAGCCGGCACGTTCGCCAATTAGCGTCTCATGGTTGAAAAGTCGGTATCGGACGTCGAGGGCCTCGGTCGCCTTATAACGCTGGACAACGCGTCGAGAAAGGCGATCGAGGAGGTCTCGTCCGTCTATCCCTTCAGAGTCCCCCTCTTTTATGCGGGATTGATGGAGAGGGACAACCCTACCTGCCCGATACGCCTCCAGGCCGTGCCTTCCGCCTTTGAGCTTCGAAAGACGGGGACGCCGGACCCCTTAGGGGAGCGGCGGATCGCCGCGACGCCTTCCTTTTTCAAGCGCTACCCAGGACGGGGCGTCTTTCTGGTTACCGCAGAATGCGCCATGTACTGCCGTTTTTGCAACCGCAGGCGGCTCGTGGGCAGGGGATTCCGGCCGGAGGACTCAAGGGAGCATACCCTTTCGTACCTTGAGGGCTGCGAGGAGATAAGGGAGGTAATCCTGTCGGGCGGAGACCCCCTGATGTGCGGGGCTGACGAGCTCGACTACCTGTTGGGGCGGCTGCGCAAGATCGGCCGTATAGGCGTGGTGAGGGTGAGCACGCGGGCGCCGGTCGTCTTCCCGGAGGCCCTGGACCGCCACCTGCGCGCCATAAAGCGGTACGGGCCTCTCTGGCTCATCGTCCATATCAACCACCCGAGGGAGGCGACGCCGGAACTCGCCCGCGCTGTGCGGAAGGCGCAGGAGGCAGGGGCGATAGTCATAAGCCAAACCGTGCTCCTGAGAAAAGTAAACGACTGCGCTCATCTCCTTGCGCGCCTCTTCGAAGGGCTGGTGCGTCTGGGCGTGCGCCCTTACTACCTCTTTCAGCTCGATGACGTCCTCGGGGCGACGCACTTCAAGGTTCGCCTCGATACCGGCATGGCCATCATGCGCTCCCTTAGAAGGTCCGTCTCCGGCCTTGCCGTGCCCTGCTACGCCCTCGACATCACGGGGGGCCTCGGCAAGATACCTCTAGAAAACGGCTACGTCAGGGACAGGGAAGGGCAGCGGGTGCGCATGGAGAACCTTTACGGCGAGGCCGGCTTCTACATGGACGACGGCGAGGAATCGACCTGCAACGGCTGCGCCGTCTGCCGGAAGTAACCCCCATCTGATCTGCTTCTCCCGTCTTTCTTTCGATGCCCGTTCTCCTGCCTCACGACGTTTGCCTTCCATGATTGCATACAGATGCGCGATTGGGTTACCATTATGAAGGAGGTGGGAACGTTATGGCCGGGCGCAACATTCGAAAGATATTCTTCCCGGAAAGCGTCGTCGTCTGCGGCGTGTCGCAGAGCGACGGAAACATGGGTAAGGAGATCATCAGGAATTTGAACCGCTTTGACTTTAAAGGGAGTGTTTACGGCGTCGGGCGGAAGGCTGGGGAAATCGACGGCAGAAAAGTCTATGAGGACGTGCAAGACCTGCCGGAGGCCCCGGACCTCGCCGTCCTTCTGGTCCCGGCCCCGACCATCCCCGCCTTCCTCGATGCGTGCGGCGCGAAAGGCGTGCGCCAGGCCGTCATAGAAACTGGGGGCTTCTCCGAGTTCGGCCCGGAAAGGAAAGGGCTGGAGGACGAGATAGAACGCATCGCCGGAAAATGGGGCATGACCTGCATGGGCCCCAACTGCATAGGCGTCATTAACACGGAAAACGGCCTCTGCCTTCCCTTCGTCCCCTTCGGGAAGGAAGAGATCGAAAAGGGGGCGAACGCCTTCGTCTCCCAGAGCGGGGGCCTTATCCACGAGTTGATGCGTAGGTGCTCGGCGGAGAACGTCGGCCTGGGCAAGATGGCCAGCATCGGGAACAAGCTCATGGTGGACGGGAACGATATCCTTGAGTTTCTGCTGGAAGACGATGGGACGTGCGCGGTCGGCGTCTACCTGGAGGATGCGAGGAACGGGAGGCGCCTCATGGACCTCGCCTCCGGCGCGGACAAGCCGGTAATCGCCGTCAAGGCGAACACGAGCGCTGCGAGCCGCCAGGTCGCTTCGTTCCACACTGCGGCGCTTCTCGGCGACGACGAGGTCGCGAGCGCGGCCTTCAGGCAGGCGGGCATCCACCGCGTTTCGTCGCTCGACGAGATGGTCGATTGCTTCAAGATATTCAACCTGCCGCCGATGAGGGGGAGAAGCGTAGTTGCGCTCTCGCGCTCGGGCGGCCAGGCCGTTATGCTGGCCGACGACGCCTACCGCCACGGCTTCAACCTGCCGGCCCTGCCCGACGGTTTCTTGGGCAGCATCGGCAAGCAGGCAAGGGCAGGCGTCATAAGGGGCACAAACCCGATAGACTTGGGCGACGTATTCAGCGACCTCTTTTACGTAGAGCTTGTCGAGAAGGCCCTTGCGGAGGCCAATGTGGACGGGGTGGTCTTCTTCTACGACTACGCCTTCGACGGGACGGTAGTCGTCGATGTGTTGAAGGGCCTTCGGCGGGTGTGCCGCGAAGCGGGCAAGCCGGCCGTCCTATGCATGACCCCGGACAAAACCGACTGGTTCGACCTGAAGTACTGCGTTCAGTTCCCGTGGTTCACGACGCCGGGCCGGGCCTTTGCCGCCCTCTCGCGCTCCCTTGCCCAACACCTGAAAGGCGCCGCCCGCGGCCGGACGTCGTTCGCTTCCGTGGGGGATGGATCTGCGCAGCGCCCGGAAGGGCCGGTAAGGACGGAAGGCGTCGCCAGGACGCTCGCCCTCGTCGAGGCCTGCGGCCTGCCCGTCGTGCGGTACGAGCTCGCCGCCGGCCGGGCTGCGGCTTTTGCTGCGGCCCGACGGATCGGCTACCCTGTTGCGCTGAAGGCTGCGGAGCCCCTCGTCTTCCACAAGACCGAGGCGGGGGCGGTCCGTCTCGCCATCGGCAGCGACGAAGAGCTCGGAAAGGCCCTCGACGCGATGGCCGCCGACGTTTACCTCGTGCAGGCGATGGCGCCCGCCGGCATCGAGACAATCATAGGGGCGAAGCAGGACCCGGAGTTCGGCCCCGTCATCCTCTTCGGCCTGGGCGGTGTCTTCGTTGAGGTCATGGGCGACGTAACGAGCCGGGTGCTCCCCATAGACGAAGAGGCGGCGCTGGAGATGATCGGGGAGATAAAGGGCGGGCGGCTGCTCGCCGGTTTCCGTGGCGCGCCCCCTTCGGATACGGAGGCCCTGGCGAAGGCGCTGACCGCCGTCTCGCGTCTCATGATAGACCACCCGGAGATCGAAAACCTCGATATCAACCCCATCCGCGTCTTCCCGGAAGGCGGCGGCTGCCTCGCCCTTGACGTGAAGATGGAGGTACGAAGCGGTTCATAAACCGAACCTCTTGATTATGCGGACCTTTTGGGCTACAGTGATGGGCGCGGCCGGTTCTGCGCGCAGGCCGGATGGGGCACGCGGGCCGAAAGCGAGACACGCCGGGCGGGCAGGTCAAGGAGCCATGATGACGGGCAGCGAGTCCCCGGCCGGCGGCAGGCGATATCTTTGAAGAAGCGGATCCAGTTCTATCTTTTTCTCTTCCTGGCCCTTTCCCTGCTCTTTATGGGCGTCGGCTTCTATATCTTCCTCGTAACGGAGATACCTTCGGTTAAGGCGCTGAAGGACCTGACGAACAAGCCGGTAAGCACGATTTACGGCATAAACGACCAGGTGGTCTACGTCGTTGTGCCCGACAACAAAATATCCGTGCCGTACGGCAGGATACCCAGGTACGTTCGGGAGGCCTTCCTGGCTGCGGAGGACGCCGATTTCTTCAAGCACAGCGGGGTCGAGATAAAGAGCGTCGTCAGGGCGCTCTTCACGAACGTCATCCACGGGAGGGTCGTCCAGGGGGGGAGCACCATCACGCAGCAGGTCATAAAGGCCCTCATACTGGGGCCCGAGAAGAGCATGATGCGGAAGGTGCGCGAGGCCATCCTCGCTTACAGGCTGGAGATGTACCTGACGAAGCAGGAGATACTGAACGTCTACCTTAATAATATCTACATGGGGCAGGGGGTCTACGGCGTAGAGGCGGCGTCCCAGGTATATTTCGGCAAGCACGTCTGGGAGATCGACAGGGCGGAGGCCGCCCTGCTCGCGGGCATCGTCCAGGCGCCGGCGCGGTATACGCCGAAGCGCCACCCTGGGCTTGCGCGGATGAGACAGCTCTACGTGATCGACCAGATGTGGAAGAAGGGCTTCGTCGATACGCGCAAGAAAGACGCCATGCTCAGGGAACACACGAGGCTGACCCAGGACGACGGCATATTCGCGGACACCTATTTCAAGAGTGCAGTCTGCAAGTACGTTGAAGACAAGTACGGCAAGGGTATCTTTTCGAGGAGGGCGCTCAAGGTCTACGCTACGGTGGACCCGGGCCTGCAAAGGGCGGCGGAGGACGCGGTGAAGAGAGGACTCGCCCAGTACGACGAGCGGCGGGGCGAATACACGGTCGCATACCACCTCGACAAAAGGAGATGGGACGGCTTCATGAAGACGGCCGACAGGGACCTGGCCCTCGTCCCCCTGACCCCAGGCGCAGCGTGCAACCTCCTCGTCTCGGAGAGGGTCGCGGCAGGCTATGCCGTTTTCGCCGGCACCCGCAAGGGGCTGCTCAAGATGACCGATTTCCGCTTCAGGCCCGGAGATGTCGTAAGGGGGATTTTCAACGGTGCGGACAAGAAAAAGCAGATGCTCTTTACGCCGGTGAGAAGCTCCGGCATTGAGGGCGCCCTTATCTGCATGGACGCATCCAAGGGTTACATTTACGCAGTCGTCGGCGGAAGGGACGTGGAAAAAAGCCCTTATAACCGGGCGCTGGCCGCGAAGGTGCAGCCAGGCTCCGCTTTCAAGCCCTTTATTTACCTTGCCGCGCTGGAGAAGGGATACGACATCGATTCGGTGATCCTAGACGAGCCTAAGACGTATGGCGGGGGCGTTTGGCAGGGCGTGGGTCCCGAAGAACTACGACGGCACGTACAGCGGCCCTATCACCATCCGGGACGCGGTCGCTTACTCGAAGAACGCTGCCACAGTGCGCCTCCTGGAGTCTGTGGGCGTCGGCTCGGTCAAAAAGGTGCTCCGCGACGTCGGCATCGAGGAAGACGTGGAGGACGACCTTTCGATTGCCCTCGGCACCTCCAACCTGACCCTCCTCGACCTCGTGAAGGGCTTTTCCGCCTTTGCGAACGGGGGACAAAGGGTGAAGCCCTTCATGATAAGGCGGATCGAGGACAGTCTGGGGACTGTGCTGGAAGAGCATGGGACGGAGACGGCAAGGGCGATGGATGAAGATATCGCTTACAAGATGAACGTGCTGCTCAGGGGCGTTACGACTTACGGCACCGCAAAAGGCGCGAGCGCCCTCGGCTACCCCGTAGCGGGAAAGACGGGCACGACCAACAGCTTTTACGATGCCCTCTTCGTCGGGTATACCCCTCATATCTGCGCGGGGGTGTGGGCGGGGTTCGACCAGCGCACGTCGCTGGGGCGCGCGGAGAGCGGCGGCAGGGTGGCGCTGCCCATATGGATGAAGTTCATGGCGACTGCCCTTCACAGGTTCCCTCCGGACGATTTCGCGCCGCCGGCCCCGCCGTCCGACTCGACCGGCGCAAACCGGGAACCGGGGCAGCTCCCCGTTACGCCGTACGACTTCAGGCAAGCGACGAAAGTCCCCGCGTCATAAAACGATCGAGGCACCAAGCGGTCCGCCTTTTGTCTTATCGCGGGAAGCGGCATTTTTTTCTTGACTGTATGCCGGGCGACTGGTAAAACTAATGCGCTCCGTTGCCATCTTACTGGCAGAATCGAGACGGAACCTATACAAATGGAGTATGTCCCTATCCTGATAATGATCGCCCTCGCGGCGATCATCGCGGTCTTTATAGTCGGCGCCTCCTACGTGCTAGGCAACAGGACGCGCGCGAAGGTGAAGCTGTCGCCCTATGAGTGCGGCATGGTCAGCGTAGGACCTGCGCGCCGAAGGATGACGATCCGGTATTATATCATCGCCATGCTCTTCCTCGTTTTCGACCTTGAGATACTCTTTCTCTACCCCTGGGCGGTCGTTACCAGGCGCCTGGGGCTATTCGGTTTCTGCGAGATGATCGTCTTCGTCGCCATCCTCTTCATCGGCTATATTTACGTGTGGAAGAAAGGTGCCCTCGAATGGGAATAGAGAAAAACGTAATAATCACGACGGTCGATGACGTAGTCAACTGGGCGCGGAAGAACTCCCTGTGGCCCGTTACGTTCGGCCTCGCCTGCTGCGCCCTGGAGATGATTATCGCAACGTCGGCCACGCACGACATGGCAAGGTTCGGGGCGGAGGTCTTCAGGCCGTCGCCGCGACAGGCAGACCTCATGATAGTCGCCGGGACCGTGACGAAGAAGATGGCGCCTGTAGTGCGCAGGATTTACGAGCAGATGCCGGAGCCCAAGTGGGTCATCGCGTACGGCGCCTGCGCTACGAGCGGGGGCATATTCAAGACATACAGCGTGGTCCAGGGCGTTGACCAGATAGTGCCGGTCGATGTCTATATCCCCGGATGCCCCCCCAGGCCGGAAGGGCTGCTTGCCGGCCTCATCAAGCTCCAGGAGAAGATCGGGAAAGAGAGCATGTTCGAAGAGAACAGAAGACTCGTGACGCCGCCGGGGCGCGAGGCATGAGCGGCGCTGGGGCGACAATCGCAAAGCTCCAGGCTGCATTCGGCGCCGCCCTGACGGTCGAACAGGCCGGCAGCCAGACGGCCGTGCTCGTAGGCAAGGAGAGGCTCCGCGAGGTGCTGCTTTTCCTTAAGGACGACGGCAGTCTTCTCTATTCGATGATGACCGACCTCTTCGCTGTGGACCGCTTCGGCGCTGCTCCCAGGTTCGAGGTTGCGTACCTTCTCAACTCGCTTTTGCTGAAGGAGCGCGTGCTCGTCAAGGTGCGCGTGGCTGAGGGCGAGTCCGTCCCCACGGTGAGCGACCTGTGGCGGGCGGCCGAGTGGCTTGAGCGCGAGGCGTACGACATGTTCGGCATCCGCTTCGAGAACCACCCGGACCTCCGCAGGATACTCATGGTTGAAGATTTCGACGGTTATCCCCTCCGAAAGGACTTCCCGACGGAGGGCTACGGGTTCGACAAGCCTTTCAAGGTTAGCCTGGAAGAGGGCGCGCCCGGCGGCGCAGCCGGCGAGACCGGATAAAAATGGCCGAAGAAAAGAAATATATGACGATAAACATGGGGCCGCAGCACCCCGCAACGCACGGCGTCCTACGGATCCTGCTGGAGCTCGATGGAGAGACCGTCGTCAAGGCTACGCCCTTCATCGGCTACCTTCACAGGGGCGTAGAAAAGCTCGCCGAGGCGCGGACGTACCACCAGGCCCTCACGTTGACGGACAGGCTCGATTACACGAACGGCCTCTCCAACAACCTGGCTTATTGCCTCGCCTGCGAGCGCCTTTGCGGCATCGAGGTGCCCAAGCGGGGCCGGTACCTGCGGGTGATCCTGGCGGAGCTCCAGCGCATCGCCGCCCACCTCATCTGGATAGGCACGCACGCCCTCGACGTGGGCGCAATGACCTTGCTTTTCTACGCGTTCCGTGAGCGCGAGACGATCCTCGACGCGCTTGAGACCGTGACGGGCGCAAGGCTGACGCCCTCTTTTATAAGGATTGGCGGCCTCGCCAAAGACATTCCGCCCGAGTTCCCAGGCATGGTCAAGGCGTTCGTCGAGGACTTCCCCCGAAGGGTGGACGAGTACGAGACGCTCCTGACGGAGAACATCATCTGGCGCAAGCGAACGAGGAACATCGCCCGCCTGTCGAAAGAGGACGCCCTGAGCTACGGCGTTACGGGTCCGGTGCTCCGCGCCTCGGGCGTCTACTACGACGTGCGCAAGGCTTACCCGTATTCATCGTATGAAGACTTCGACTTCGAGGTCCCGATGGGCGAGCGGGGCGACGTGTTCGACCGGTACGACGTGCGGGTGCGCGAGATGCGCCAGTCGAACCGCATCGTAGGGCAGGCGATAGAGCGGCTGCCGGACGGCCCCGTGAACGCGGACGCCCCAGGCATCGTGCCGCCGCCGAAAGAAGACGTGGAGCACGACATGGCCGCGCTCATCCGCCACTTCAAGCTGATGGAAGAAGGCTTCCGGCCTCCCGTCGGCGAGGCGTACGGGGCGGTCGAGTCGCCCAAGGGCGAGCTCGGTTTTTACCTCGTAAGCGACGGCACGAACAAGCCGTTCAGGTTCCGCATACGGCCGCCTTCGTTCATCAACCTGGGGTCCGTACCGAAGATGATCGAGGGGCAGATGGTGGCCGACGTGATAGCGGCCATAGGGAGCGTTGATATAGTGCTCGGGGAGATAGACAGGTAGGATAGGCGATGGCAGGCGTCCTTTTCAGCGTGTGGCA
The DNA here is from genome assembly GCA_963835595.1 of uncultured delta proteobacterium. Classification (GTDB taxonomy): domain Bacteria; phylum Desulfobacterota; class Syntrophorhabdia; order Syntrophorhabdales; family WCHB1-27; genus CAWEPK01. The sequence continues at coordinate 2,609,414 of CAWIGL010000002.1, forward strand.
GGGGGAAGTCATAGACAACAGGGGCAGGCCGGAGGCGGAGTACGCAGTCCCCCAGAGGCTCGCCATACCCCCTGAGTTCTCCGAAGGAGAGCCGATAAGGGCCTTCATGGGCTGGGACGGCTTCGCGCTCCTCGACGCCGGCGTCGATATCGTGCGGATGTGCACCCGGTACGTCGAAGCGGTGCAGGCCGAGTCGTGCGGAAGGTGCGTCCCGTGCAGGGTCGGCACGCGCATCATACTCGATGTGCTGACAAGGATATGCGAGGGGCAGGGCAAAGATGGAGACATCGACAGGATCGAGGGCCTTGCCTCCTACATCAAGGAAGGCTCGAAGTGCCAGATAGGGCAGACGGGCCTTGTGCCGCTCCTTGCGGCCCTCGCGCATTTCAGGAAGGCGTTCAATGAAGCCGTAAGGGAAGGGGCGAAGGGCGCACCCGGAAGCTACAGGGTGGCCGTGACTGCGCCCTGCATGAGCGCCTGCCCGACGAAGCTGAAGATACCGACTTATATAGAAGAGATTGCTGAAGGGAAGCCGTCCAGCTCGCTTGCCGTCATCAGGCAGGACACCTGCCTTGCCGGGACGCTCGGCCGGGTCTGCGTGAGGCCCTGCGAGTCGAATTGCAGGCGGGCGAATATCGACGAGGCGATCTCGATCAAGTACCTCAAGCGGTTCGCCGCGGACTACGAGCTCGACAAGGAAAAAGTGCGCCCCGTCCCGAAGGCGGCGAAGCAGGACAAGAAGGTCGCCGTCATAGGCGCCGGCCCCGCCGGTCTTTCGGTCGCTTACTACTGCGCCCGGATGGGATACGGAGTGACGCTCTTCGAGCGCCTCGGCGAGCCTGGCGGCATGGCGGCAGTCGGCATCCCCGATTACCGCCTTCCGAGGGGCATCCTCGGTTTCGAGGCGTCCATGCTGGCCGACCTCGGCGTCGAGATGAGATACGGCACAATGGTGGGGAAGGACATCGGCCTATCCGAGATCGCCGAGGGCTATGACGCCCTGTTCATAGGCGTGGGCGCGCACAACAGCTCCCCGATGGGCGTGGAGGGCGAGGACAGGGGATATAAGGGCTTCATCACCGGCGTCAAGTACCTCCTCGATGTCAACATGGGGAAGGACCCGTACCCCGAAGGCAAGAAGGTAGTCGTCGTCGGCGGCGGCAACGTCGCGATGGACTGCGTCCGCTCCTCGTTCCGCATAGGCAAGCCGGATGTAAACCTCGTCTACAGGAGGACGAAGGCGGAGATGCCTGCGGACCACGTAGAGATACACGACGCGGAGGAAGAAGGGGTCAAGTTCCATTACCTCTGCAACCCCACGCGGATCATCGCCAACCAGGGCAAGGTGATCGCAGTCGAGTGCATCAGGATGGAGCTGGGCGAGCCTGATAAGAGCGGCAGAAGGAGGCCGGTCCCCATACCGGGCTCCGAGTTCGTGCTGGAGACGGACATTCTTATACCTGCAATCGGCCAGGCGGTCGATCTTTCGTTCCTCGATGCCGGGCTGGGCGTCCAGGTGACGAAGTGGAACACCGTGCTGGTCGATCAGGAGACGTTCGAGACGAGCCGTCCTGGGGTCTTCGCGGCGGGCGATTGCGAGACAGGCCCCGATGTCCTCGTGCGGGCGTGCGGCAACGGCAAGAGGGCCGCATGGAGGATCGACCAATATTTAAAAGGGGAGGCTCGCGCGCCCTCCGAGAGGGAGCGGTTCGACAGCCTCTTCGGAAAGATAAAGGTCTATCAAAAGGACGAGAATTTGGGCATTGCGGGCGGCCGGCGGCGCGCGGAGCTGCGGATGCTGCCGCCTGAGACGAGGAAGTGGAGCTTCGACGAGGTCGAAGAGGGTTTCCGGGTGGACGAGGCCACAAGAGAGGCATCAAGGTGCCTGCGCTGCTGGCGCATCGGCATGGTGGCCGTTTGAGCTTGGCGGATAGATGATGGTGCGGCTCACTATAGACGGGAAAACGGTAGAGACGGCCGAGGGCAGGACGATACTCGAGGCGGCCAGGGAGAACGGCATCTATATCCCTACGCTCTGCTACCACGCGAACCTGCTCTCCATAGGCTCCTGCCGCATCTGCATTGTCGAGGTCGAGGGGTACGCAAACCCTATGGTCTCGTGCCAGACGGCCGCCCAGGAAGGGATGTCCGCCCGCACCCGGTCCGACAGGCTCTTTTCGATGAGGCGGGACTACCTGAAGCTCCTCCTTGCTTACCACCCCCTCGACTGTCCTATCTGCGACGCGGGCGGCGAGTGCGACCTCCAGGACCTCGTCTTCGCCCACGGGATCGAGAAGGCCGACCTCTCCGTCGCGAGAAGGAAGAAGGTCGAGGGCTACGCGACGCCGCTTATCAAATACTTCGAGAACCGGTGCGTCCTCTGCCTGCGCTGTATCCAGGCGTGCAGGGAGGTCTCCGGCAGGCACGTCCTCGACCTCGTCGAGACGGGCATAGACGCGCGGATGGCGCCCACGAACGGCCGCAACTGCATCTCCTGCGGCGAATGCCTCTTCGTCTGCCCGGTAGGCGCGCTGACTGAGAGCTTAAGCCCCGTGAAGGCACGGCTGTGGCAGGTCGAGCGCCATTTTACGACGTGCCCCCACTGCGGCTTCGGCTGCACCTTCGAGCTCGACGTGCGGGACGGCGATTACGTCACTGACGTCATCCAGGACGTAAAAGATATGCCGAACCACGGCTCGCTCTGCGTCATGGGCAGGTTCGGCTACGATTTCGTCAACCATGAGGCGCGCATCGACAGGGCGAGGGCCGGCGATGCGGACCTTGGCGACGATGCGACGACTGCAGCCCTGGGGCGCCTGCGGGCAATCGACGCCGAAGGCAAGGGGATCGGCTTCATCGTCTCGCCCAGGGCCACGAACGAAGAGATATTCCTTGTAAAGGAGATCGCCGGCCGCTTCAAAAAGGGCGCGATTGCCACCTCCGCCTCCTATCACACGGGAAGGGTGTGGGAGGCGTACCGGAAAAAGGGCCTTTCCTATGCTTATGATTACGGCCGTCTTATGGATGCGGACCTCATAATCGTCGCCGGGGCAGACCTGCTCTCGAACAACCACGTCTTAGGCGACAGGGTGAGGGACGTCTATAAGCTCAAAGGGAGCAGGATCATCGTGATCGGCCCTGCGCCTACGGCCTTATCGAACCTTGCAGACAGCCGCTTGAAAGTTTTCCCCGGCGGAGACGCAGCCCTTTTCCGCGCGTTCGACGGCTGGCTGGCCCAGCGACTCCCTGACGGCTGCCGCCCGGAGTCGCGCGTCGAGGACGTGGAGCGGGCGCTGCGGGAGGCGGGTGTCGATGGGCACGAATTCGAGCGCGCCTGTGCTCTCATCGGCAAGGCGACCGATGTGGCGGTGATCTTCGGCTCCGGGATAAGCGCGTCCCAGGCGAGCCTCGATGCCCTCCTCGATTTCGCTGCGCGCCTCGGCACGGACAAAAAAGGGCTCCTCATGCCGGTGGCGAGGGCCGCCAATGCGGTAGGGGCGGCCTCCATCCTGGACGGCGCCGCCGCTGCGCCGCACGATCTCCTCGCCGACGTGTCCGTATCCGCGCTCTTCCTTTATGAAGAAAACCCCCTGCGGTACACGGGCGCGGCTTCAGCCGCCGCGATAGGAGCAAAAGATTTCGTCCTGGTTTGCGACGCCCTCCCGACGACCGTCATGGAGCACGCCCACATGGTCGTCCCGACCGGCGTCTTCACGGAGAAGGAAGGCACGTTCTTCGCGGGCGACGGGGCGATCAGGCGGCTTTCCCGCGCTACGCACTGCGAGGCGCAAAGCGCGTACCCAGGCTTTACCTTCCTGTCGGGGCTGCTTGCCGGGCTGGGCGGTCCTTCCTTCCGCGCGCCCCATGATGTGACGGCATACATGCGGGAAAAAGGCCTTATCTGCGAGAGGGGAGGTAGGGAAGAGACGCCTGCGCCTGCGCCGGCAGGGGCGGCCGCACCGGGCCAGGCCCCACCGGGCGGCGCAATGCCCGCCCCCGCAAGCGGCGGCTATATCCTCGTCATGAGGGACATCTTCAGCAACCACCACCTGGCCGACAGCGAGATCTATTCCAAGGGCGTTGCCGCAGTCTACCGGCACCCCGGCTACCCGGTCTCCGAGGACAAGCTGTTCATGTCGTCGGCGGACGCGGCGGCAATGGGCCTGTCGGAAGGGGATGTAGTGCAGGTCTCGTCGAAAAGCGGGGCAGTCGTGAAGCCCCTCTCCATCAAGGAGGGCTTAAGGCAGGGCGTGCTCGAATATATCGTCTTCAGGGACCGCAAAGAGGCGTCGGGCCTCATGGAAGCCCCGGCAAAGTGGGTCGAGGTAAGGGTGCATAAAGGGTGAGATGATGGACACGCTCTTTTTTATCATAGAGGCCGTCGTCAAAAACCTTGTGGTGATCACGGTCCTCATGGGCTTCGTCGCCTACCTTACCCTTGCCGAGAGAAAGGTCCTCGGCCGCCTCCAGGTCAGGTTCGGGCCGAACAGGGTAGGTCCCTTCGGTCTGCTCCAGCCCATAGCCGACGGCATAAAATCGTTCACGAAGGAAGACATCGTGCCGGCCAACGCGGACAAGCCCCTCTTCGTCATGGCGCCGATGATCGCGCTTTTTTCGGCACTTTGCATGTTCGCGGTCATCCCCTTCGGCGGCACGATACACGTCCTCGGGCGGGCAGTCAAGATGGTGATCGCAGACGTCGATATAGGTCTCCTCTACGTCTTCGCCTTCGCCACGATCGGCGAATACGGCATCGTCCTGGGCGGCTGGTCCTCGGGCAACAAGTACGGTGTGCTCGGCTCTCTTCGGGCTGCGGCGCAGATGATAAGCTACGAGGTCCCCCTCGGCCTTATCGTCATAGGGACGTTGATTCTCGCCGGGTCCCTGCGCCTGACCGATATCGTCGAAGCGCAGCGTGGCATGTGGTTCGTAGTGTACCAGCCGTTCGCCTTTGTCCTTTATTTGATAGCGGGCCTGGCGGAGATCAACAGGACGCCCTTCGACATGCCGGAGGCGGAGAGCGAGCTCGCCTGCGGCTTCAATATCGAGTACAGCAGCATGAAGTTCGCCCTTTTCTTCATGGCGGAATACGCCCACATGGTCGCGGTGGCGGCCATTGCGACTACGCTCTTTTTGGGCGGCTGGCTGGGGCCCTTCTCGTCGTCCTATCCCGGCCTCGGGCCGCTCTGGTTCTTTATCAAGGTGTGCATCCTGGTCTTCTTCTTCATCTGGGAGAGGGGCACGTTCCCGAGGCTGCGGTACGACCAGATCATGCAGTTCGGGTGGAAGGTGCTCTTTCCGCTTGCCCTGGCAAACGTCGTCGTTACCGCCCTCGTGGTCGCATTGAGGGGAGCATGATAATAAGACCCCTTCTTAAAGGTCTCAGGCTGACGCTCTCCCGGTTTTTCTCCCGGCCGATCACGATACAGTACCCGGAGGAAAAGCGGACGCCGGCCCCCAGGTGGAGGGGCATCCATTGCTTCCGGAAGGACGAGAAGGGGGAGACGACCTGCGTTGCGTGCGGCCTCTGCGTCGCAGTCTGCCCCTCGCAGTGCATCACCCTGGAGATAGGCGAGCGTGAGGACGGGCAGCGCTACCCGAGGCGCTACGAGATAGACGAGCTTCGCTGCATATTCTGCGGGTACTGCCAGGAGGCATGCCCCGTCAACGCGATAAAGTGCGGGCCGGGCTTCGAGTACGTCAAGTACAAGAGGTCCGATTTCATCCTCGACACGCGGAAGCTCCTCGACATGTACGAGGATAAGCGATGAGCGACATGGCCTTCATCAGCCCCGCGTTCCAGTGGGTCGTTTTCATCTGCGCGGCAGCGCTTGCCCTGTTCGGCGCGATCATGATGGTGACCCGCCGCGACCCCATCCACGGGGCGCTGTGGCTGATCGTGGCCTTCTTCTCGCTTGCGGTGATCTACCTGACGCTCAACGCGCAGTTCATTGCGGTAGCGCAGGTGATCGTCTACGCAGGGGCGATCATGATGCTCATCATCTTCGTCATCATGCTGATACATCTTGAGACGGGGTTTGCCTACAGGACGCGCCTTTCGGGTCCGAAGGCGGTCGGCGCGGTCATTGCGGTGGTCTTTTTTCTGGAGATCGCAGCGGCCGTCCTTACGCTGCGCTCCGGGCCGGGCCGCGCGGCAGCCGCTACTCCGTTGGGCACGGTGGAAAACCTCGGCGCCGCCCTTTACGGCAAGTACCTCTTCCCTTTCGAGATAGCCTCCATCCTGCTCCTGGTCGGCATCGTGGGGGCGGTAATTTTGGCGCGCAGGAGGGGCGAGAAGGGTTGACGGATGCGCCCCGGCGCATATAAGCGCACAGTGCGCTGCCTGGGGCTTTGGGGATTAGGGAGAGTTTATGCTGCACGGTGTGCCTACGAGCTTCTATTTCGCCCTGAGCGGCGCCCTTTTTACTATAGGCGCAATAGGGGTGATTACGCGGCGGAACGCGATAGTCGTCTTCATGTGCATCGAGCTGATGCTCAACGGCGTAAACCTCGCGTTCATCGCAGCGGGCAACATGCTCAACTCCGTGGACGGCATGATCTTTGTCTTCTTCATAATGACGGTTGCAGCGGCGGAGGCCGCGATAGGTCTCGCCATATTCGTGCTCCTCTTCAGACTTCGCGGGAGCGTGAACTTAGACGAGATACACCTGCTCAAAGGTTAGGCGATGGCTGATTACATCTGGCTCATACCGGCAATGCCCGCAGTCGGCTTCCTCATCAACGGGTTCCTGGGACGGAAGCTGCCGAAGGGGGTTGTCTCTTTCATCGCCTGCCTGGCGATCTTCGTCTCCTTCGTAGTCTCAGCGATCATCTTCATCGACTTTTTGAGGCTCGCGCCGGGCGCGAGGCTCTTCGAGAAGAACGTCTACGACTGGATCGCCTCCGGCGAATTCACCGCGAGCGTGGGCTTCAGGATCGATACGCTCTCTATAGTCATGTGCCTGGTCGTGTCGGGCGTGGGCTTCCTCATCCACGTCTATTCGGCGGGCTACATGCACGAAGACGAGGGCTTTGCCCGTTATTTCACCTATCTGAACCTCTTCGTCTTCATGATGCTCATCCTCGTGACTGCGAACAACATGCTCCTCATGTTCGTCGGCTGGGAGGGTGTCGGCTTGTGCTCTTACCTCCTCATCGGCTTCTGGTACAAGAAGGACAGCGCGTCGAACGCAGGGAAGAAGGCGTTTATCGTCAACAGGATAGGCGACTTCGGCTTCCTGCTCGGCGTATTCTTCCTCCTTACGACCCTGGGCGCCCACGGTGTCTGGACGCTCGATTTCGGGGCGCTCCAGAAGAACGCCCATTTAATTACGGGGTGCGCCGCAACGGTGATAACGCTCCTCTTCTTCGTGGGCGCAACGGGCAAGTCGGCCCAGATACCTTTGTACGTCTGGCTGCCCGACGCAATGGAAGGCCCGACGCCGGTCAGCTCGCTCATCCACGCGGCGACGATGGTCACGGCAGGCGTCTACATGATCGCCAGGCTCAACTTCCTTTACGTCATGGCGCCTACTACGATGTTCGTCGTGACGCTGATCGGCGTGCTGACCGCGCTTTTTGCGGCCACCATCGGCTGTGCCCAGTACGACATCAAGCGCGTGCTCGCATACTCCACCGTGAGCCAGTTGGGTTATATGTTCGTCGGCGTCGGCTCCGGCGCGTTCGCTGCGGGCATTTTCCATCTTATGACCCATGCCTTCTTCAAGGGCCTCCTCTTCCTGGCGGCAGGCAGCGTGATGCACGCCATGAGCGGCGAGCTCGACATGCGCAAAATGGGCGGCCTCAAAAAGCGCATCCCCGTCACCTACTGGACGTTCCTTGCAGGCTGCATCGCCATCGCCGGCGTCCCCGGCTTTTCCGGCTTTTTCAGTAAGGACGAGATCATGTGGAAGGTCTTCGCCAACTACGGCGGCAGCCTCGCCTTCTGGATGGTCGGCGCCCTCACCGCGGGCCTGACCGCTTTCTACATGTTCAGGATGTTCTTCACGACGTTCCACGGCGATTGCCGTGCGCCGGAAGAGGTGAAGCACCACATCCACGAGTCGCCGAAGGTGATGACGATACCCCTTATGGTGCTCGCCGTCCTTTCGGTCGTCGGCGGATGGGTCGGCATACCCCATATACTCGGAGGGTCGAACCATTTCGAGCGGTGGCTTGAGCCTGTCTTCGGCCCGGCGAAGGAGGCGGCAGCACCCGCCCTCAATATCGTGACGCCCGTATTCGCTGAAAGCGCGCAGGCGCAGGCGCACGCATCTTCGGCCGAGGGGCTGCTCATGGCAGCAGCCGTGATTATCGCCTTCGCGGGCATCTTCATCGCCTACTACCTTTACGTGCGGCGTCCCGACATACCGGGGAAATTAGTTGCAGCCCTGCCCGGCGTCTTCAGGACGGTCAACAACAAGTATTACGTGGACGAGCTATACCAGGCGACCTTCGTGCGCGGGCTTTTCGCGCTCGGCCGCTTCTGCAAGAGGGTGGTCGATGAGACGCTCATCGACGGCACGATAAACGGCGTCGCGTGGCTGCTCCGCGTCATCGGCGGCCTGATCCGGCTCTTCCAGTCGGGATACGTGCAGGGTTACGCCTTCGCCCTGCTGCTCGGCGCGATCCTGGCGCTCGGCTATCTCATTATAAGGGTGGTCCTGTAAGGTGACATGAGCCAGATCTCCTTTCCCATATTAAGCACGCTGATCTATGTGCCGCTCCTGGGGGCCGTGGTGCTCCTCTTTGTGGGCAGGAAGCACGAGCTTTTCATCAAATCGTTCACCCTCGTCTTTTCGATTGCCGAGTTCGCCCTCTCCCTGCCGCTATTCTTCCTCTTCGACGAGCAGGCGAAGGGCATGCAGTTCATGGAGAAGGCGGCATGGTTCCCCGAATGGGGCATCAACTACCTGCTCGGCATAGACGGCATAAGCCTGCTCCTCGTGCTCCTGACGACCTTCCTGACGATCCTCTGCGTGCTCGTCTCCTGGAAGGCGATACAGACGCGGGTGAAGGAATACTACATCACCTTCCTGTTTTTGGAGACGGCCATGATAGGGACGCTCTGCGCCCTCGACCTGGTCCTCTTCTATATCTTCTGGGAGCTGATGCTCATCCCCATGTACCTCCTTATCGGCGTGTGGGGAGGCCCCAAGAGGGTTTACGCTGCAATCAAGTTTTTCCTTTTTACGATGGTCGGCAGCGTCCTCATGCTCCTTGCCATCTTCGTCCTCTATTTCCACAACGCGGCACAGACGGGCGTCTCGACATTCAACGTCCTCGACCTTTACAGGACGACCGTGCCTATCGGCCTCCAGTACTGGCTGTTCGCCGCCTTCGCCCTCTCGTTCGCGATCAAGGTCCCCATGTTCCCAGTCCATACGTGGCTGCCGGACGCGCATACGGAAGCGCCGACGGCAGGGAGCGTCATCCTCGCGGGCGTGTTGCTCAAGATGGGGACATACGGCTTCCTGCGGTTCGCCATACCGCTCTTCCCGAAGGCGGCCTTCGACGCGATCCCCCTCATGAGCACGCTGGCGATCATAGGCATCATATACGGGGCGATAGTCAGCATGATGCAGCCCGACCTTAAGCGCCTGATCGCGTTTTCCAGCGTAAGCCACCTGGGCTACGTGATGCTCGGCATGTTCGCCTTCAACATGCAGGGCGTGCAGGGGAGCATCTACCAGATGCTCAGCCACGGCGTCAGCACAGGCGGCCTCTTCCTCCTGGTCGGCATGGTCTACGAGAGACGCCATACGCGAATGATATCCGATTTCGGCGGCCTGTCCGCCTCGATGCCTATCTTTGCGATCTTCTTTATGATCGTCACGCTGTCGTCGATCGCCCTGCCCGGGACGAACGGCTTCGTCGGCGAGTTCCTCATACTCCTCGGCGCGTTCAGGTCGGTCAAGCTTTACGGCATCCTCGGCGCGGTAGGCGTGATACTGGGCGCAGTCTACATGCTGTGGATGTTCCAGCGGGTCATGTTCGGCGAGATCAAGAAAGAGGAGAACAGGAAGGTCACGGACCTGGGGGGCAGGGAGATAGTCACCCTCTGCTGCGTCGTCTTCTTCATCGTCCTCATGGGCGTCTACCCGAAGATGTTTTTCAAGAAGATGGACACGTCCGTGCAGGGCTTCCTGAGCTTCGTGAAGGAGAGGAACGCGTACTACTCGACGATGACCGTAAAGCACCCGGCCGTCGCTTTGAAGACCCCCGGCGAAGGCAGCCGATAGAGGTTATGGGATGAACATGATGCCTCCTGTTTCCGATTTTGAATGGATCCTGCCGGAGATAACGGTTGCCGTCTTCGGGCTCCTCGTGCTCCTTGCGGACGCCGCGCGCTCCGGCCGGGGCAGGACAGGCGGGCTGCTCACCCTCGTCGGGTCGGCCCTCGCCTTCTATTTCACCATGCACCTCTGGTCCGTGCGGACGAGCGCCTTCAGCGGCCTCTACACCATCGACGCCTTCGGCACGTTCTTCAAGACTATATTCCTTTTGATCCTCTTCCTCGTCGCCCTCATATCGCTCGGTTACACTAAGCGGGAGGAGATGCCGGCGGGCGAGTATTACGCGTTGTTGCTTTTCGCCGCCCTCGGCATGATGGTGATGGTCTCGTCGGACAGCTTTATAACGATCTTCATCGGCCTTGAGTTGATGTCCCTGTCGATTTACATCCTTTGCGGGCTGCTTAAGGGGCAGCCTGCCGCCCTTGAGGCGTCTTTGAAGTACTTCCTCCTCGGCTCCTTCGCCACCGCCTTTTTCCTTTACGGGATCGCCCTGGTCTTCGCCTCGACGGGGGCAATCGACATCCGCATGGTGCGCACCGTGGCGATGGCGAAAAACCTCGCGCACAGACCCTGTCTTTTTGACAGGCATTGCCCTTCTCATCGTCGGCTTCGGCTTCAAGACCGCGTCTGTCCCCTTCCATATGTGGACGCCCGACGTTTACGAGGGCGCGCCCACCTCCGTCACCGTCTTCATGGCGACTGGCGTCAAGGCGGCCGCCTTCGGCGCTTTTTTGAGGGTCTTCTACACCGCCTTCTACCCGTTCATTGGGGACTGGTCGGGCATGCTCTGGCTGATCGCAGTGCTCACTATGTCTGCCGGCAACATCATCGCCCTCGTCCAGAACAACATAAAGCGGCTGCTCGCCTATTCGAGCATCGCCCACGCGGGGTATATCCTGATCGCCTTCGTTACGGGCGACAAGGTCCTCTCGTCGAGCGTCCTCTATTACCTCCTTGCTTACACCTTCATGAACCTTGGGGCCTTCACCGTGGTGATCGTCCTCGGCAGGAAGGGTGAGGGCAATGAGGACATCGACAGCTATGCGGGTCTCGCGGGCCGCCACCCCTTCGTCGCGCTCTGTATGACGATCTTCCTCCTGTCGCTGACGGGCATACCGCCGCTCGCGGGGTTCACGGGCAAGTTCTACATCTTCAGCGACGCCATGAAAGGGCGCTTCTACTGGCTGGGCGTCATCGGCATGTTGAACAGCGCGGTAGCCGCATATTATTACCTGCGCGTCCTGATGTACATGTATTTCAAGGAGCCCGTGAAGGAGATCGGCAAGATAGACATCTCGCCCGCCTACGTCGTAGTGATGCTCGTGAGCGTAGGCGCCCTCCTCTACCTCGGGCATCTTCCCGCGCGACTTCCTGCTGCTGGCCCAAAAATCGGTCTCGATCTTCATTCAGTAAATTTAACGGCCGGAGGAGATTTCGCGCCTTTTCCGCCGTTTTCTTCGGTGCACCGCGTCGGCGTACAAAAAAAGTACAGCCTCGGCGGGCGCCTCGAAAGCCGACGAAAAATTCATCGAAATTCCTCCGGCCGCCAGCAACAAGATGCGTAACCACAGGGAATTCGTTCACCTGCCGTCAATTTGAGGGCGTAGGTTCTATTCGTCTTTCAAGAACAGTTGGTGGTATTCGGGTTCGGAGAGATATTTCTTGAGCATCTTGGCTACGACATCGAAGACCTCGGCCAGGTCGTCGTCGGACATGCGCTTGAGGACCGTTTGCATCAAGCGGTCGTCGGAGAACTTCTGAAGGTAGACCCGCAGCGTATTTTCATTGGATTGCCTGTCGAGGCCGTAGCCCACGAAGCCATCGAAGGTTTCTACAAAATCATGGGAGTGCTTTGCCATAGTCACCCTCGCTTAGTATTTTCATTGCGCGCTTTTACTTTTGGCGCGCAACAGCTCCGACAGGAGCCTGTCCGTGAGTGCCGGGCCTTCGCTGCGGTCGCCCTCCAGTCCGCCGCTGAAGAGGATCGTCCCGTCCTCTTCCCCGTAGACGGCGCGCAGGGCGACACGGCCTTCCGAAAGCTGCGCGTTGACGCCGAGGGGCACGCTGCATCCGCCGCCGACGCCGGCAAGGAACCTGCGCTCCAGGCCCACCTCGAAGGCGGTGGCGTCGTGGTCGAGGGGCCGCACAAGCTCGGACGCCTCACCCGTTGAACGCGTTTCTACGCCTATGGCCCCCTGCCCGCACGGCGGCACCATGATATCGAGCGGCAGGGCCTCCCTTATGCTGTCCTGGAGGCCCATCCTCATTACGCCTGCGCACGCGAGTATGACCGCGTCGAGGTCGCCCGCATCGAGCTTCTTGACGCGGGTATCCACGTTGCCCCGCAGGGGGACGACCTCGACGTCCGGCCTCAATGCGGCTAGCTGGGCCTTGCGGCGCATGCTGCTCGTGCCTATCCTCGCCCCCTGCCGTACATCGAGGAGCCGGCCGTATTTAAGCGAGATGAAGGCGTCCCTCGGGTCCTCCCTTTCAAGGACTGCGCTCAGGGCGAGCCCGCCAAGAAGCTCCGTCGGAAGGTCCTTGACGCTGTGGACCGCGAGGTCGATCTCCCCGGCAGCCAGGGCCTCCTCGATCTCCTTTATGAAGAGGCCCTTGCGGCCTATCAGGTAAAGGGGCGTATCCCAGATAGAGTCACCCGTCGTCTTTATGACCTTTACGCTGAATTCCATATCGGGGTAAAGGCGCGAAAGGCCCTCCCATACGATCCCCGTCTGGATCAGGGCGAGCTTACTCCCCCTCGTCCCTATTACCCATTTTTTTTTCATCCTCTTCTCCGAGCAATAGCTGCTTGATAAGGTCGAGCACTGCGGGGCTGCCGTCTTCCTTGAGGGCGGCCAGGTGCGGATGGACGATCTTGTTGACGATCGACCGGGTGAGCAGGTCGAGCTGCCTGACCGTCTCGGCGTCCGCGCCTTTCAGCTTCTGGAGCGTTTTCTTAAGCTCCCTGTCCCGCATCGCATCGAGGCGTTCCCGTATGCGGGCGATAACAGGGTTCATATCGAGCCGGCCGAGCCACAGCGCGAACTTGCGCACCTCTTCGTCCACGATGTCGTGCGCCCTGCGGGACTCCTCGATCCTGTCGGAAAGGTGGGCCTGGGATAGCTCTTTCAGGTCGTCTATGTCGTAAAGGTAGACGTTCTCGATGTCGTTCACCCCAGGCTCGACGTCCCTAGGCACCGCTATGTCGATGAAAAAGAGGGGGCGCCTCTTCCTCTTCTTCATGGCGTCCATGACCGTCGGCTTGTCGATGATCGGCCTCTCCGAGCCGGTAGACGAAAGGACCATATCGACCCGGACGAGCAGGTCCGCCAGGGCCTCGAAAGGATGGGCCGCGCCTATGATCTGCTCGGCAAGCTGCTGCGCGGCGCCGAAGGTGCGGTTCGTCACGAGCACCTCGCCGAGGCCCTCTTTCCGGAAGTGCTTGAGGGCGATCTCGCACATCTCGCCCGCGCCGACCACCAGTATCTGCTTGCGCTGGAGGTCGCCGAAGATCTTGCGGGCAAGCTCGACCGCCATTGCGCTGATGGAGACGGGGTTGTAGCCGATCCGCGTCTCCGTGCGCACCCTTTTTGCCACCTGGAAGGCCCGGTTGAAGACCTTGTCAAGGAAAGGACCGGCAGCGCCGCTGCCGCTCGCCGACCGGTAGGCGTCCTTCACCTGGCCGAGTATCTGCGGCTCGCCTATGACCATCGAATCGAGCCCGGAGGCGACCAGGAAGAGGTGCCTGTAGGCCTCGTCGTCGCTCAGGAGGTAAGTATAGTCAGAAAGGGAGTCCGCGCTGCCGAAGCGGCCGGTCAGGGCGCCGATTGCGGCCAGGCCGGAAGCAGCCCGGTCCGCCCCGGTGACGTAAACCTCCGTCCTGTTGCAGGTGGAGATTACGGCCGCCTCTTCCGCCCCGGCTGCCTTAAGCTCGCCGAGCAGCCCCTGCGCCGCTTCATCCGATATGAAGAGCCTTTCCCTCACATCGAGGGGCGCGGTATTGTGGTTTAAGCCGAGGACAATTAAGTGCATGGTCTTTCAGATATAGGCGTGCAAGCCGCCGATGAAAAGGTTGACGCCGATGAAGGTGACGACCACCGAGACGAATCCCGCTATCATCATGTACGCCGTTTTCCTTCCCCTCCAGCCGATGGCAAGCCTGTTGTGGATGAGTATCGCGTACATGAGCCACGTGATGAGGGACCAGGTCTCTTTCGGGTCCCAGTTCCAGTATGAGCCCCAGGCCATCTCCGCCCAGATGGCGCCTGTGATGATGCCTATCGTCAGTAAAGGGAATCCATAGGACATGCACTTGTAGTTGATGCGGTCGAGGGTCTCCAGCGATGGGAAGTGGCCGGAGACATCGCGCATCCGCTTCCTCTTTATGCCCCGCTCGATGAACAGGTAGACGATGGAGACGAGGAACCCGGAGAAGAAGATGGCGTTCCCTATGAAGGCGAAGGCCGTATGGATAGGGAGCCAGTAGCTCCGAAGGACGGGCGGCAGGGGCCTGATCGCGGCCGGCGCCAGGAGCGCCCCTATGAGCATAAGGGCAATCACGGGGGCGAAGAGGGCGCCGAGGGACTCTACCTTATAGACGCGCCTCAAAAAGATGAAGAACCCCGCCATGCACAAGGCGAAAAATGAGAGGGACTCATGGAGGCTGGTGATCGGCATGTAGCCTGTGACGAAATACCGCAAGATGAGGGCGAAGAGGTGGACGAAGAAGCCGTGAATGAGAAGGTAACGACCCGCATTCTCAAGCCTCGTCGTTCCCGCCCGGAGCGACCCCAGGTAGCAGAAGGAGGAAGCCAGGTAGAGACCGAGAGCCGTATACAGCACCCATGCAATGCTCATTCACCTTACTCCATTGCAATAACGATGGACGTTATATTATACACGACGGGCAGGGGATTTGCCATGACGCAGGTGGCCGGGCAATGTATCATATCTTGTGTCAGGACGATAAGACGGGGTACGCTTCCAGATAGATCGACCAAATCTATTAGAGGAAGGAGGTACCCCGATGAAAGCGGTTGTCATCAACAGTGTAGCACGGGCGATGGAGGTGGTAAAGGAGATGAACGCCTCTTCAACTGAATGGTCCGACGAGTGCCGGGCGGCAGGCCGAAACGCCATTGCCGGCTTCTTGAGGGACCGGATGAAAGAATCGATCTCGGACTATCTGGCGCGGCTGCCGGACAAAACCTCGGATCGGAAGAACGGAAGTTATCTGCGCCATCTTCTCACCGAGCTTGGAGACATTGTCCTTTCAGTCCCCCGGACAAGAAGGTATATCCCCCTTGAGATTCTCAAAGCCTATGCCCGAAGGTGCGCCCAGGTAGACGGGCTCATCCTGGCCTGCTTCCTTTTAGGGCTCTCTACCAGGAAGGCAGGGGAGGCCCTTTTGACCATCCTTGGAGAGAAGGTGTCTCCTTCCACCGTAAGCCGGGTGGCGGCGACATTGGATGCGGCGGTTGCCGCCTTCCATAGTAGGAGGCTCTCCAACGTTTATCGCGCCCTTGTTTTCGACGGGATTATTCTTTCAAGGAAGACGGGCATGGGGCCATTGAGGAGACCTGTCATTGTAGCATTGGGCATACGCGGAGACGGCAGGAAAGAAGTGATCGACTTCAGGCTCGCCTCTTCTGAAAGCGGGGCCGAGTGGGACAGGTTCCTGAAAGACCTCTGCGAGAGGGGCCTGACCGGAGAAGGAGTTGAAGTCATTTCGGTTGATGGGGGAAAGGGACTCCTTTCAGTTCTTCCCGATCATTACCCCGCTGTCCCCGTACAGCTGTGCTGGGCGCACAAGATGAGGAATATACTGGAAAAGGTGAGGAAGAGAGACCATGAGGCAGTGCGAGAGGGCTTGCGGAAGATCTATAGGGCGCGCCATGCTATGCTTGCCAGACAGCACGCCGGAAGATGGAAGAGGAAATGGGAGGAGCAATACCCCCAGGCGGTAAAATGCCTCTTTGCCGACATTGACGAACTCTTCACCTGCTTCCAGTTCGAGGACCCCGCCTTCCGGAAAAGCGTCAGGACCACCAACCACATTGAACGACGATTCAAGGAGGTGCGGAGGAGGACGCGTCCAATGGGGGCGTTCAGCAACAAGACAAGCGTGGACAGGATACTCTATGCAGTCTTCATGTACGAGAACAAGGCAGAGGAAGTCTATCCCGTCTTCCTGCTGACACAAAAGTCTTGACATTGCCGGTGGCGGCGCGGGGAGCGCCGCAGTCGAGAGGCAGGCCATTCCGTCAGGCTGTTTCCGCGAAGACGATCTTATCGATCTGCTCGACCTGGTCGAAATGGCGGTCTCTCGTGACCAGGGTGCCTCCGACGTCCATGCAGCAGGCGGATATCCAGACGTCGTTTATCGGAATGCGCGCGCCTTTTGCGGTGAGGGAGAGATAAATAATGGCGTACTTGCGCGCTATTTCTTCCGTAACGTCGATTATCGACACCCCGAGGGCTTCTATGAAATCGTGCAATTTTTTCTCGTTGTAGGCCGAGCGGCGCCCGCGCGCGAAGCCGTAAAAAAGCTCTCCAAGCACTGGGGAGGGTAAGAATATCTCGCTGCCTCGCGTGGCGAGGAGCTCGACAATATCCGGTTTTCCCTCGGCGAAGTCGATGTAAGCGCTCGTGTCGAGGACGAGCTTCACGCCCAGTCCTCTTCGCGTATCTCGTCGAACGTGCGCAACGCGGCTTTGAGGTCGGACGCTTCCTCGGATGTCAGCCAGCCCGCAGTCTTCCTCACAAGCTGCTCCCGGTTCCCGGTCAAGCCCAGCTTCTCGTCGACGGCTTCGATTATGAAAGCCGTCTTGGTCTTGCCTGCCTTCTTTGCGGCCCTCTTAACGGCCTCTTCCTTCCCGTGCGCCATTCTGAGGCTGATGGGCATTTGCGCCTCCCCTGTATCGCATACGTACTAATTGTATCGCACTATAGCCTTCGCGTCAAGGACCGTTCCGCGCTTACTCGTCCGCCCGGCCGGTGAGCATCTCTTTGATGTGCGTGAAGGGGGTCCTGCCCATCGTCGCCATGTAGACATGGACGATGAGGAAGCAGGCGAAAACGTATGCCGCGCCGCCGTGGATGGCGTCGAGGACCGGGAGGCCGCCGATAAAGTCTATGGCGCGGCGGAAATGGACGATGTCGCTGAAGAGGATGCCGCTCACGGCGATGATGGGCGTGAATACAAGCTGGACTGCAAGGTAGGAAAGCTTCTGCAACGGGTTGAACTTCTCTTTTACCGTCGCGGGGAAAGGCGTCTTCTCGCCCTTGAATACGCCGAAGGCGTAGTAACGGCCCTGAGGCCAGACGCCGCCCATGTCCCTCTTGCGCAGCCCGTAATACCGGGCGAGGCTTCTATCAAGGATGGCGGCGGCGAGCCAGAAGAGGAACCCGGCGATCATGGCGAAGCCCAGGACCTTATGTATGAGCACCGCCTTCTCGAAGGGGAAGATGTGCAGGCCCGCAATGCTGAGCTGCAAGCCCGTGAAGAGCAAAAGCAGCACGATTGCCGCATTGAACCAGTGCCATATACGCAGCCAGAGGGGATGCAGGGGCCTCATCTTTTCACCGTAATGCGCAGGATAATATGGACGCAGATGGCGGCAATAATCAGCACGATCAGCCAGAAACCGGCAAAATCGATCCATTTGAAGCCGATGCCCTCGCTGCGGGTGAGAGGCCGCAGCAGCAGGAAGTCGCGCAGCTCGTCCTTCCTCAGCCTGTCTTCGCTCAAAAGGAAGAAATCGGCCGAGCGCGCGATGGGGTAGGCGGCCAGCAGCGTGCCCTTGACCGGGATATAATCGGCCGCCCCCGGCCCGGGCAGCATGAAGAACATCGAGTCGTAGAACCGGGCCTTGCGCGAGTGGCAGGCGACGCAGTGCCTCACCTCGGCGGGCTTCTCGGAATAATCGTGGAAAGGCCTCGTGACGCTGATGGAGGCGTCGATCACGAGGCTCTCGTCCCGTTTTTTGAGGGTAGCGAAAAGCCGTCCGATTTGCTCGTCAGGGCTTTTCCCTTTGAGCAGGGCGGAGGGGTCGCCGCCGTAAGCGTGAGCCAGTTGGCCGTAGGTGAGCCTCGTCTTCCCGGCGGGCGACTTCCGTGCAAAAAAGAAGACTATGCTCTTTTGCGAGCGCGGGCTGTGGCACGAGGCGCATTCCAGGTAGTCGAAGTGGAGCGCCCTGTTGGGAAGCCACGCGTGTTTTTTCAGGTAATCGGTGTGGCACCGGGCGCAGACTGCGACGCGCTCCTTCGCCTCCTTTGCCCTGTACGGCTTCACTTTGTGCGGGTCGTGGCAGTCGGTGCAGCGGGTTGCCCCTTCTTTGGCGTGGAGCGAGGCGCCGTAGGTGCGCTCCTCATCGGCGTGGCACCGGCCGCAGGAGGATGCCGCCCCTTTACCCGTGTGGCAATCGGCGCAGGCCACGCCGGCCAGGCCGTGGGCCGTCTTTTCGTAGTCCTTCGCCGAAGGCAGCTCCGGTATGAATATGCGCGGGTCTATGGCGATCTCGAAGGCTTGCGGTCCGCTGACTACGAGCCTTGCCTGCGCAAAGCGGCTGCCCGCCGAATGGCAGGCCGCACAGGCGGCCGGGCGCGGCGTTACCGTATGAGGGTCGGCATTCACGCTGTATGCCCGCTCTACCTTATATTTCCCCTTGAACGACAGCAAAAGCGTCTCTTCGAGGGCGCGCCATTCGGCGCCGTCGATGCGCCCGTCGCCGTTCTTGTCGATCGCGGCGGGCGTTATCCCTTTCCTGCCCCCGATCGAAAGGCGCACCTCCATTCCGGCCTTTTCGGTCTTCGCATGGCAGGCGAGGCAGGAGAGTCTGTCGAGGTGGTCTGCCTTCGCGGCAAGGCCCTCGTGCTGCGCATTGGTATGGCAGGAGGCGCATGAGCGCTTATCTTTCTGAGGGTAGTGGACGTTGTGGCAGTCCCGGCAGGCCAAGCCCTTCTTCTTATGGGCGCTCGCGGCATATCGGTCGGCTGTCACATCGTGGCATGTCCGGCAATCCGGCTTAGGCAGCTTTTCTTCGTGGGGCAGGTTGGTTATGGTGGAATGGCAGTCCGTGCAGCCGACCCCCGCGTGGTTGACGTTCTTGTACGCCTCGTGGCAGCCCAGGCATTCATCATTCGAGACGGCCGCCTTCACAGCGCAGGGAATAAGGGAGACGAACGCCGCCAGAAGAAGCAGCCAGGCGCTTTTTCTCCCGCTGATCTTTTTCATTCGGACCGTCAAACGGTCACGCGCACCTTCCGGGGCCTGCCGTTACAAGATTTCCCGCGCATCACTCACATTTAGTCAAGTGTCTTGGTGCTTGCAAGAGTGCCCCTCTCCGTTATCCCCCGGATAACATCGTGAAGCGGGGCGCCTCCAGCATCTCGACTTCCGTATACCCTTTTTGCATCTTGCTGTAAAGTATGTTGAGGAGTTGCTGAAAACTCGTAATCTGCCATCCGCCGATCATCCTCCAGACCTCCGGATCGGCCCAATCCCACGTTTTGCCTCATCGAGCGTGCAATACCTGTAGTTTCCCGTTTCCCTGTCGAGCACCTTCAGCCTGATCCTGTATGTTGTGTTCGTTTCGCCTTCGCCTGCCGCTTGCGAATCGTCTCTCTCTTCCGCCATTTCCGTTCCTCCTGCTGCTATTACAACGGGCCTTCCGGCCCGCCGCGCGGCCTCTCTTTTCGTTATCGGGCTTCTCAATACCCCAGATCGCACACGTTGACCTCATACTTTACGCTGCCCTCGCCTGTGAGCGCCCTTATTGCCGGGTTCTCGCCGCAAAGCTCGCAGCCGGGGCGCCTGCCGATATCGATAAAGCTGGCGCCCAAGGTAAGGGCATTATAGATGTAGAACCTTCCGATCATCGGGGTCCCTATTCCGAGTACCAGTTTTACCGCCTCCGTCGCCTGGACGAGGCCGATGTGGCCGGGCACCATGCCCAGCACCCCGACCTGGCTGCAATTGGGGGTGAGGTTCTGGGCGGGCGGCACGGGGAAGATGCACCGCAAACAGGGGCCGCTCTTCTGCGGCCAGAAGACGCACGCCTGGCCGTCGAAACGGACGGCGCCGCCGAAGACATACGGCTTGCCCGCAAGATAAGAGGCGTCGTGTATGAGGAACTTCGTGCCGATATTGTCTGCGGCGTCGATCACAACGTCGAAGCCTTCGACGATCTCAAGGGCGTTCTCAGGGGTGAAGCGCTCCGGATAGGCGACGACCAACACGTCTGGATTGAGCTTCTCTACGGCCGATCTCGCGGAATCGACCTTGGGCCTGCCGATATCGGCAGTACCGTGGATGACCTGCCTGTTCAGGTTGGAGAGGGAGACCTTGTCGAAATCGACGAGGCCGATGGTCCCTACGCCTGCGGCGGCGAGATATAGGGCCGCTGAAGAGGCGAGACCGCCCGCCCCGACGAGCAGGACCCTCGCCTGCATGAGCCGCATCTGCCCTTCCTGACCAACCTCCTTCAGGAGCATATTCCTGCTGTAGCGGTCGAGCTGGGCAGGGGTAAACGCGCCGTCTGCCGCAACGGGGGCGCCTGCATCGAGCCAGGCGTTGTAGCCGCCCGCAATCGAGTGGGCGTTCGCAAAACCCATCTTACGAAGCCGCTCGACGGCCCGCAAAGAGACCCTGCCGACTGCGCAGTAGACGAGGACGGGTGCCTCTTTGTTTTTGGCCAGCTTGTCTATCTCTTCTTCGAGCAGGCCCGGCGGGACCATTCGCGCGCCCTCGATATGTCCCAGGCACAATTCGCCTTCGCCCCTCAGGTCGATAAGGAGCGCCCGGTTGTCGCGCGAAAGTTGCTCTCTCGCCTCGCCGACCGATATTTCCTGAGCAAGCGGCCCTTCGCAGGCCGCTGCCGGATCCCGCCTTTCGGAGGCATCTTTTTGAGACTTCATGGCGCCGCGTTCATCATAGTAAACTTGTACCGCACGGTTAGTATAGACTTTACCATTGTGCTAATCAATAAGGTTTTGTACTATTACCAAGCCCTTTTAAACGGAGCGCCCTTGCCGGCCCATCGGGCGCGGTCCCACGCTTGCCTCGTGACATGCGCGGCCCGATTCAGAATAGAGAAAAGCGTTCAACTTGTGGATTCCCTGTAGCTTGCTACAGGGATACTATCACCCTCTCCTCACATAAAAGCTGTTTTGCGCGCTCTTTCGTTCCCGCGCTTTTCGCATCCGACTATCATCGTTGGAGCTTTGGCACACCTCATAACAGGCAATTATTGGGGTCGAGCGCCCCCTCCGCCGGTAAAGCCGGCGGAGCCTCCCCGCTCACGAAAAGCGTTCAGCGGATACCCTGCTGCTTGCAGCAGGGTCATTTATTAAAAGCCCGGGTCCGGCCGGTTCTGAAGGTCGTGCGCATCGGAAGGGGCAGGCGATGCCGCCGGCGCGCTATCTCTTATGGCACTCCATGCATTTCGTCGGCGCTTTCAAGCCCTGTTGCGCCACCTCTTTATGGCAGCCCAGGCACCTGTTGTGGAAGGCGTCCTTGGCCGGAATTGCCGCCCCCTTTGCCTCTTTCTCGTGGCAGGTGGTGCAGTTTTTCGGGTCCTGCGGGTCTTTGTGGTGGCACTTTACACATTCGATGCCGCGCTTCTCGTGGGTCTCGTGGGGGAAGACGACCGGGGGCATCTTGGCCCCTTCCAGCTTGATGGTTATCGGGCCTTTGGGCGGTTCTGCCGCCTTCGCGGCAGGAGACGCGAACAATATCAGCAGCAGGCAGGCAACGAGAAGGGCAGCGACCGAGCCGGCTTTCATGACGGGCACCTCCGGGATGTATTCGATAATCATAAATATCCTACGAAGGCCGGCGATAGTCAAGACGAATATTGGCGAGCAGGCAGTCGCCAGGCCAAAAGGCAAAAGTGGGTTACGGAAAAACCATTGACCTGCGCCCCAGGGAAGTTATAGAATGGCGTGTACCTTTGTGCGTGAATGGGGCTTCACGCGCGAGGTCCTGAAGGCCGGAAGAAAAAGGAGGGGACATCATGAAGCAGACCCGCAGGGAATTTCTCAAAACTGTCGCCGTGGCAGGCTCGACTGCGGCCCTTCTGGATTGCGCGGGACTGCTCCGCAGGGCCTCTGCCGAAGAGCTTGCGGATGTCGCCGCCGAAAAGAAGGGCTATACGTACTGCGACGGCTGCAACCACGTGCCCATGTGCGGCATGGTCTACTATAGAAGGGGCAACGTTATCACGCGGCTTCAGACGCGGCAGGACCACAACTACCCCAACAACACGATCTGCTCCAAAGGCTATGCGCAGCTCCAGGAGCAGTACCATCCCGAGCGTCTCCGGTATCCCCTGAAGCGGACCAACCCGAAGGGCCGGCCGGCGCGCTGGCAGCGCATCTCGTGGGACGAGGCGATAGGGACCGTAGCGAAGAAGCTCCAGGCGGTCAAAGCGGGGTACGGGGCCGACAAGGTCTGCTTTTTTACGGGGGACCCGAAGGAGATGCGCCCTGTCCTGCAGCGGCTTGCCTATTCTTTCGGCTCTCCCAATTTCGGCACGGAAAGCTCGACCTGCTTCCGGTCCGTCTCGCTCGGCAGCCTGCTCCTTTCCGGTCTGCCGCGACCCGGCGCAGGCCCCGGCAAGGAGACGAAGAACTGCTTTATCTGGGGCGTCAACCAGTCCTACTCGATGGCAACGGCCATGAAGGGGCTTATCAAGGCAAAGGCCGGAGGCGTGCGCTTCTTCATCGTCGATCCCCGCCGGACGCCGATGGTCCGCACCCTCAACGGTTATCACCTGCCTTTAAGACCCGGCACCGATGGCGCGCTCGCCCTGGGGATCATGCACGTCGTCATCAAGGAGAACCTCTACGACAGGGAGTTCGTCGATAAGTGGGTGCACGGCTTCGAGGAGTTGAAAGGCTACGTCCAGGAGTTCGCGCCGGAGAGGGCCGCGCAGATTACCGGCGTCCCCGAGGACCGCATCTACGATGCAGCCAGGGCCTTTTCTGCCGGTCCGAGCACCGTGATGCTGAGCGCCTCCCCCGTCGTCCATCACACGAACGGAAACCAGAATCTAAGGGCGGTGCTTGCGCTCTTTGCCATAACGGGCAATTTCGACAGGCCGGGCGGCATGGTGGTAGGGCCGCCCCCGATATTGCCGTCCACCACCGACGGCCACCCCGTCTTCTGCCGCCGCTCGGACCTCCTGCCGAAGCTCCAGCACCTGCGCGCGGACCGCGACTACTTCCCCGTCTGGGCGGAGCTTGTCCCGGAGATTCAGGTGAACAGGTTGCCCGAGTACGTGGACGCGGGGAAGATCCGGGCGATCGTGATGTTCGGCGGCAACGCGAAGATGTGGCCCCAGCCGCACCTCTACCAGAAGGCGCTCCGCAGGATGGATTTTTCCGTTGCGGCCGATTATTTTTACCGCCCCTGGACGCACGACTTCGTAGACATCCTGCTGCCTGCGGCCACCTGCTTCGAGCGGCTGGCGCCGGCCGCAGTCTTCGGAAGGTCGGTCTACCAGAGGCAGCCGGTGAAGCCCCTCGGCGAGGCACGCGAGGACTGGCAGATCATCGTCGATATCGGGACGGCCCTCGGGCTCAAGCAGGAGTTCTGCAACGGGAGCCTCGAGGGGGTCATAAACGAGGACCTGAAACCCACCGGCCTTACCGTCGAGCGCTTAAGGAACGCAGACGGCTGCATGGTCGCCTCGCCGTCTCAAGCCCCGCCGAAGACGCGAAAATACGAGCTCGGCATGTTGCGCCCCGACGGGAAGCCCGGCTTCGCGACGCCCACCGGCAAGGTCGAGGTATACTCCACGATACTCAAGAAGCACGGCATCGACCCGCTCCCGACCTACAAGGAGCCGCTGGAAAGCCCTGTCTCGGACCCGAGGCTGGCGAAGCGATACCCGCTGGTCTTCATGACGGGCGCCCGTGTGCCCTTCTATACGCACACCAAGTGGCGCGACGTGCCGTGGGTCAGCGAGCTCCAGCCGGAGCCTGTGGTCAACCTCAACCCGAAGGACGCAGACTCAAGGGGGATCAAGGAGGGCGACAAGGTCGTCCTTGAGAACAACCACGGCCACATCACTGTCAGGGCGCACCTCACGGAGATGGTGACGGCGGGCATCGTCGATATGTACCACGGCTGGGCCAAGCAGGACGTGAATACAATGCTGACCCGCGATTTCGACCCCATATCCGGGTTCCCACCGTACAAGTCGGCGCTGTGCAACGTGAGGAAGGCGCCGGACAACGCGGTCATATAGGGGAGGGGAGTTATGGCCAGATACGGCATGGTAATAATAACCGGCCTGTGCACGGGTTGCCAGACGTGCTCGGTTGCGTGCAAGATGGAAAACCTGACGATGCCCGGCTGCGCGCGCACGCGGATCACGGAGCGTGTGAACGCCACGTGGGAGGTCGCAATGTGTATGCAGTGCGAGGCGCCGCCGTGCGTCGGGGTCTGCCCTGTCAAGGCAACGTCGAGGAACGATAAAGGGGTAATCGTCGTAGACCAGGATGCGTGCATCGGCTGCGGGAAGTGCATCGAGGCGTGCCCCTATGACGCAAGACGCCTCAACCCCGTCAAAGGGTATTTCAGCGAGCCCCTTCCCTTCGAGGAGATGGCGAAGAAGGCGAAAGAGGCGAACCGGCGCCATGTCGCGGGCAAAGCGGACAAGTGCGACTGGTGCCTCCACCGCATAGCGGCGAACAGGCCGCCCATGTGCGTGGAAGCCTGCACGACGGGCGCAAGGGTCTTCGGCGACCGGGACGACCCTAAATCTGCCGTCTCCCGTCTCATAAAAGAGGGGGCAAAGCAGATCAAGCCGGAGCTGGGCACGCAGCCTGCCGTCTTCTACCTGTAGTCATGGCGCGGCATCTTCGCGACGCCCTCGGCGTCTCCTCGGCCCTTTACGGCGCCCTCGCGGCAGCCCTCTCGGAGACGCCGTCGAGGACGACGGTCGTCCGCCTTCGCGCGAAGCTGGCGGACATCCTTAAATCGCAGGACGCGTGGGATGCGCCGGAGGTATGGGAGGGGGCGCGCGAGGTGGTCGGCGCCCTCAAGGGCGTGCCGGCCGGTAAGCTCGCCGCCGATTACGCGGCGCTCTTCCTCGGCGGAAGCGAGCGCTCCGCCTGCCCTTCGGAGTCTTGCTATCTCGACGGCGGCCTTTACGGCGCCTCGACGCTCGCAGTCATGAAGGCTTACGCGGCTGAAGGCTTTGTTAAGGACCCTGCCTTCAGCGAGCCGGACGACCACATAGCCGTGGAGCTTCTCTTCAGGTGCGCCTGCGGGATGGACCTTGCGGCTGCGATCGGGCGCGACGGGCCTGAAGCGCCCTCCTCCATGAAGGAGGCGCGGGCCTGCCTCGATTTCGTCTCCGGCCACCTGCTCAAATGGGCGCCCCTTCTCGCGGAGCGCGTCGTGACGACGGCGCAGACGCCCTTCTACCGCGCGTTGCTTGCGCTCACCCGCGACCTGGTCATGGCGGACGCGCGCCTTCTTGCGGGTCTCACACGCACGCCATAGCGCCGGGGCGGTTGAGGGGAAGGGGAATTAAAACGAGGCCGGGGGCTTAGGGCAGGAAGCGTTTCTTCATCTCCGCCAGGCTCATGCGGGCGAGGTCGTCGATGTCCGCGCGGGCGACGCGGGCCATAATCCGCCTTCTTTCCGCAGTGCTTTTCACGTTTTGCAGCAGGTAGTGCCTGAACGCGCCTACGCGCCTTGCATAAGACGCGTAATCGGCCGTCAGGCACTGCGCGATCTCCCGCCTTAGCTTTTTCGACAGCATGGGGAGCACGCCTGACGTAGAGACGGCAATCGTTATCGGGCCTTTTCGTATAGTAGATGGAACGATAAAGTCGCAAAGGTCCGGGGCGTCCGCCGCATTCATCGGCACGGCCCGCCGGTGCGCCTCCGCCCTGACCTGCCGCGTGACCTCTTCTTTCCCGGCCGCGGCAAAGACGAGCGCGGCCCCTTCGAGGTCTCCCTCCCGGTATGCCCTCCGGGCAAGCTCGATCTTGCCTTCGGCAGCGAGGCGCGCGATGCCTTTCGTCACCGCCGGGCTGACGAGCCTTACGTGCGCGTGAGCCGCAAGGAGCGCGCGCGCCTTGCGGCCGGCGACCGCGCCCCCTCCGATCACGACGCAGAGCCTTCCGCTAAGGTCCAGAAAAAGCGGATAGAAAGCGGTCGTCTTCATCGTGCTGTCAGTATCGCGAAAGACCGGCCGGTCATAGTGAAGCGGTCCTGCACCAGTATAGGTTTTTCGGAGCCCGCGGCGCAGATGTCGTCCGGCGCGGACCTCGACGTATCGACCGCCTGCCGCCACGTCTTTCCGCCAGGCGCGGGGGGTATGGTAAACTCTTTATCCTCCGGTCCCGCGTGGAACATCAGGTAGATCTCCTCGCTTCCGTGGACCATGCAGGCGAGGCTGCGGCTCTCGTATTCCCAGCCCTGCGGCCCTCCGTCGGGTGCGTGCCACGATATGTCTGAGTCCGTATAGAACGTCGGCTTGATGAGGGCCTCGTTCCTTTTCCTGAAGGCGATCATCTCAGCGGTGAACCTGAACAGGCCGCGGTTCTTCGCAAGCAGGTCCCAGTCATACCAGGAGATCTCGTTGTCCTGGCAGTATGCGTTGTTGTTGCCTTTCTGCGTCCGGCGGAACTCGTCTCCTCCCGAAAAAAGCGGCACGCCGCGCGAGACGAAAAGCGTGGCGATGAAGTTCTTGATCTGGCGGAGCCTGACGGCCTCTATCGCGGGGTCGTCCGATTCCCCCTCTACGCCGTAATTACAACTATAATTGCAGTCCGTGCCGTCCAGGTTGTCGTCCCCGTTCGCCTCGTTGTGCTTTTCGTCGTAGCTCACCAGGTCGTTCAGGGTGAAGCCGTCGTGGCAGGTCACGAAATTGATGCTGTTGAGCGGCTCCTTGCCCGCCTTCTGGTAGATGTCGGAGCTCCCCGCTATGCGGGACGCCAGGACCCCGACCATCCCCTGGTCCCCGCGCCAGAACATGCGGATATCGTCGCGGTATCTGCCGTTCCATTCCGACCATCGGCGGCCGGGGAAGGAGCCGACCTGGTACGCCCCTGCTGCGTCCCATGCCTCGGCGATCAGCTTTATCTCCGCGCAATATCGGGTTTTCCGATATCTCGGCGAGAAGGGGCGGGTTATTCATGATCTCGCCGTTCTCGTCGCGTCCCATGACGGAGGCGAGGTCGAAGCGGAAGCCGTCCACGTGCATCTTGATGACCCAGTAGGTAAGGCAGTCGATGATGAACTGGCGCACGACCGGGTGGTTGCAGTTGACCGTGTTGCCGCACCCTGAATAGTTCTTGTAGCATCGCTTGTCCTGTTCGAGCATGTAGTAGATCGTGTTGTCGAGGCCCCGGAACGAGAGGGTCGGGCCGAGTCTGGTTGCCCTCCGCCGTGTGGTTGAAGACGATGTCGAGGATGACCTCCATGCCGGCCGCGTGCAGCTCCTTCACCATCCGCTTGAATTCGGCCACCTGGCCGTTCTCCTCGCGTCCGTCCGGCGTAGCTCGCTTTCGGGGCGAAGAAGGAGACCGTGCTGTACCCCCAGTAGTTCTTGAGCGGCGCGCCCGTCAAGCGGGTTTAGCCTGTCCGGCTCGTGCTCGTTGAACTCCTGGACGGGCAGTAACTCTACGGCGGTTACGCCGAGCTCCTTCAGATAGGGGATCTTTTCGATGACCCCTCTGTAAGATGCCCGGCCGCTCGACGCCCGACGAGGGGTGCACAGTCAGGCCCCGCACATGGGTCTCGTAGATGACCGTCTCCGACCAGGAGATCCTGGGCGGCATATCGTCCCCCCAGTCGAAGCGGTTGCCCGTGACGACGCACCTGGGCGCAGAGTCGGCGTTATCAACGGTGGAGAAGGAAAGGTCGCCGTTGGAGGCGGCCGGGTCGAAGCCTTTGGCCTTCAGGAAATCCCAGTGTGACGGGGACGAAAGGGCGGTCGCGTAGGGGTCGAGGAGCAGCTTGTGCTTGTTGAAGCGCTGCCCCTCGGTCGGCCTGTACGGCCCGTCGATCCGGTAGGCGTAAAGCTGGCCGGCCGTGACGCCCTCGACCCATACGTGCCAGATGTCGCCGGTCCGGTTGTGCGCCGGGTCGAGATCGATGGTCTGATACGGCTCGATGTCGCCGGGGCGGTCAAAGAGGAGGAGCCTTACCGCCGTCGCGTTGCGGCTGAATACGGCGAACTGCGCTCCGTCGTCGTGCAGGTGGACGCCCAAAGGGAGGGGATAGCCTGGATAGAACCGGCCCCTCCCCGGCCGCCCCTTCGGCGCTCCCGCATCTCGTTGCCCTTCCTTCATACTTTCTCATTCTAGCCTTTTATCAATGGAAGATGCAAGGAAAAGCGGTTTATCCGCACGAATCATAGGAAAGACAACAGGAAAGCCTTGAAGGCCGGTTTGCGGGGCCGGAGAGATTTTCGATGCATGACGAGGAGTCGTGGAGGTGCGCGCCGCAGCATATAAAACAATAGGCCGGGTACCCGCGCTCCGAGCTTGCGGGCACCGCCAGGCGGTCGGGCGGGTGGCAAGTGAGGACGCGCGCCGAACACGAGGACGAAGTCAGGCGCGAAAAGGTCACGGCCCCAATCCATATGTTGACATTTGGGGTGCGAGCCGTTAAGATAAGACCATGCTGGCGGATGCGGCGAAGAAGTATGGCCTTATCGCTCTGGCCCTCGCGCTGCTTTTCGTTGTCTGCCTTTCAGAGAACGGTGTTGTCGAGTACTTCAAGCTGAAAAGCCGCATCCACGCCGTTGACGCCTCGATCAAACGTCTCCGGGGCGAGAACGTGACGCTTAAGGCCGAGATAGACCGCCTGCGGAATGACGACCGCTACCTCGAAGACGTCGCGCGCAAGAAGTTCGGCTTGATAAGGGAAGGCGAGAAGGTTTACAGGATTGAGAAATGAAGTACGAAGGCATGATTTACCGGCCTCCGAGCGAGGCTTACAGTCTCATACTCCAGGTCACGGTCGGCTGCTCCCATAACAGGTGCACGTTCTGCGGCTCCTTCAAGGACAAAAAGTTCAGGGTCAAGAGCCTCGAAGAGATACGCGAGGACGTTGAAGAGGCGAAGGCGTACGAGCGCTACGTCAAGAAGGTCTTCCTGGCGGACGGCGACGCCCTCATCATCCCCCAGAAGCGGCTTGTCCCCATCTTCGAGCTTATCAAGGGGGCCTTCCCGAGGCTTGAGCGGATAGGCATTTACGGCAACGCGAAGTCTATCCTCAAGAAATCGGTTGACGAGCTTAAAGACCTCAAAGATATGGGCCTCGGCATCGTCTACCTCGGCGTCGAATCGGGCGACCAGGTGACGCTCGACCGCGTGAACAAGGGGACGACCCTCGACAAGATGGCGGCGGCGGCCGCGCGGGTAAAAGAGGCGGGGATCACCCTTTCTGTCACCGTACTTCTCGGCCTCGGCGGAGTCGAGCGCAGCGAGATACACGCGGAGGAGACGGGCAAGTTCTTGAGCAGGATCGACCCGGAGTATGTCGGCGCCCTAAGCCTCATCATCGTCCCCGGCACGCCCCTCGCCGAAGAGATAGAGAAAGGCGCGTTCGTAGTGCCCGACCCCTACCAACTCCTCAAAGAGCTTTCGATAATGATCGCCAACACGAACGTTACGCACACGTTTTTTGCCTCGAACCACGCCTCGAACTACCTGCCGGTCAAGGTCTGGCTGCCCGAAGACAAGGCAAGGGCGCTTCGGGCGATCGACCACGTCCTCAACAGGAGAGACCCTGCGCTTCTGAGACCCGAGTCTTCGAGGGCGCTCTGATGGACTACGTGGACGTCCCTCTGCGGGTGCGCTACGCAGACACCGACATGATGGGCATAGTCTACTACGGCACGTATCCCGTCTACCTTGAGGTGGCAAGGACCGAGTTCATGCGGGAGAAGGGCTTCTCCTACCGCAGCGTCGAAGAGATGGGGTACAGGCTGGTCGTCGCCGCCATGGAGATAAAGTATTACAACCCTGCCGTCTACGACGACCTCCTCACCATAAGGACGAGCGTCTCCGATATCCAGTCGCGGGGCCTCACTTTCAATTACGAGATCATGAAGGAAGGGACTACGGTAGTGAAGGGAAAGACAAGGCACATCTGCGTGAACGCCGACAGGAAGCCGACGAGGATCCCCGCCCCGCTCCTGCAAGTCCTCCAAAATGACGGTGTATCGTAACATCCTGGTCATCAGGCTTAGCT
Organism: uncultured delta proteobacterium; assembly: GCA_963835595.1. Lineage (GTDB taxonomy): Bacteria > Desulfobacterota > Syntrophorhabdia > Syntrophorhabdales > WCHB1-27 > CAWEPK01. Next base: position 2,639,933 of record CAWIGL010000002.1, read on the forward strand.
CGCTCGGCGACGTGCTCCTGACCATGCCCGCTGTGCAGGCCATAAAGGCCGCCTGCCCCGCATCTGTCGTCTCGTGGCTCGTGGAGGGGCCGTCATCGGAGCTTCTGGCCTGCCAGGACTTCATCGACAGGGTCATTGAGTTCCCGCGCCGGGCCATCAGCAAAGACCTGCGCAAAGGACGGCTTTTATCCGCCGCCGCAGCGCTCTCTGCCTTCCGCTCTGCCTTGCGGCGCCAGGCGTACGACCTGGTGGTCGATTTCCACGGGATAGTGAAGAGCGCGCTTCTGGCACGGGCTGCGCGCTCTGAGAGGCGGCTCGGCTTCGACGGGAGCGTTGCAAAGGAAGGGAGCTGGCTCGTCTACGATGAAAGGCAGCAGGCGGCGGACAGGAGGCTCCACAAGGCCGTGCGGAACATGCTGCTCGCCTCCAGGCTCGGCGCAGGCGCGCTGCTGCCGGAGGTAGACCTGAAGGCTCCGCCTGAGGCCGTCGCCTATATCGACGCCTTTTTTGCGGAGAAAGGCATATCAGGGCCGGTTATCGCCGTCAACCCCTTCTGCAGCAAAGGGAGCGCCTTCAAGCGATGGGATATGGAGAGATACGCAGGGCTTATAAAGCGCGTGGGCGACACAACGGGGGCCGGCATGATGGTCCTCTGGGGTCCCGGCGAGGAAGAGGAAGCGGCCGGGCTGGTGCGCGATGCGGGCGGCCGCGCGGTCCTTGCCTGCCCTACGACCGTTGCGCAGCTCCTCGCCTTGCTGAAACGCACGGACTTATACGTCGGCGGCGATACGGGCGTCATGCACCTGGCTGCCTTTGCGCGCGTGCCCATCGTCGCCATATTCGGCCCAACGGACCACCTCGTCAACGGACCGGTCGGGGCAGGCCACACGATAGTGCGGAAAGACCTTCCGTGCAGCCCGTGCAGGGACAAAACGTGCAAGGACAGGGTCTGCCTAGGCTCGATCACGGTGGACGAGGTGAGCGCGGCCGTGCTCGACGCCTGGGCGGGCACGGGGAGGGGATGATGCGCGTCCTTTTTATCTACCCCAATTTGAATGCGCAGATAGGATTCAACTACGGCATCGCCGCCATATCGGGCCTTCTTAAATCCGAAGGGATAGAGACGCATCTGTTGAACGTCAACGCGGAGCTGGGCTACCCGCTCGATCTGGAGCGCATAAAGAAAGACGTGGCGGCGATCCGCCCCGACCTCATCGGCTTTTCCGTCGTCACGAACCAGTACAAGTATGCCCTGGAGATCGCCTCCGCCCTGCGCCCATCGTGCGAAGCGCCGATGGTGTTCGGCGGCATCCACCCGACAATGGACCCGCACGGCTGCCTTGCAGAAGGGGTCGTTGACTCCGTCTGCGTCGGCGAAGGGGAAGAGGCGATCCTGGAGCTTATCAGGAAAGGCGACCCCAAGGGCATCAGAAATATGGGGTACAGGGTGGGCAAGGGCGTCGTCATCGAGCCACTCCGGCCGTATATCGACATCACACGCCTGCCCCCGAAGGACTATGATATCTTCGATTTCCAGCGGATGATAGACGCGAAGGACGGATGGGTGGGCCTCCTTGCATCGCGGGGCTGCCCTTTCCGGTGCACTTATTGCCTGAACCACAAGATCATAAAGCTGTACAAGGAGTCGGGCAGCTTGCCGAAAGACTACATGAGGCGCCACACGGTCGAGCAGGTGATCGGCGAGATCGAGTACCTGCTGTCGCATTACCGCCGCATAAAGATGTTCATCTTCGACGACGACCTCTTCACCTTCGACAAGGCGTGGCTGCGCGACTTCTCCCGTGCATACCGGGCTGCGACGCGCATCGGCTTCGTCTGCAACGCCCACGTGCGCATGTTCGACGAGGAGGCGGCCTCATATCTTGCGGAGGCGGGCTGCAAGATCGTCAAGTTCGGCGTCGAGAGCGGCAGCGAAAGGATACGGCGGGACGTGCTCTGCCGCTACATGACGAACAAGGACATAGAGGACGCATTCAGGGCTGCCCACAAATTCGGCCTTCACACATCGGCGTTCGTTATGATAGGCTTACCTGGTGAGACGAAAGAAGACGTGCTTGCCACCGTGAAGCTCCTTGCGGACGTTAAGCCGGGCCGCTTCCGGTGGACGTTGTTCTTTCCTTACGTGGGCACGAGGGCCTTCGATATAGCGAAGGCGGCGGGGGCCATCGACTTCGAAAAGATGGCGGACCTCGACAACTTTACGGACGAGACCTGCATGGACCTCGGGGCGGACGTCAACCTTTACGTAAGGAAGGTGAAAGACTTCTTCTGCGCCTTCGTGAACGGCTACGCGGGTCTGCCCGAGTATGCCCGCATCGTGTCGGAGGTCGAGGCGTGCGACGAGGCGGGCTGGCAGGCGGCCAGACCCCGTGCCGCGAAAGCGATCGAGGAGGCGGACAGGCGGGTGCGTGACGTGGGCCGCGCAGCTTATGTGGTGAGGTACAACCGCTTCATGGGTGTGAGGAATGATTGGGAAGACGATCATATATCTGCCTAACTGGCTGGGCGACATGGTGATGGCGACGCCCTTCCTCCACGCCTTGAGGCAGGCAGGCGGCGGGCAGACGTGGGCCGTCGGCAAACCCTCCGCCATGTACCTTTACCACGGCCTTGACCTCTTCGACCGCTTCATTCTATATGAAGGCAAGGGGCTTGTCCGCTTCTTCGACATCGTGGGCGCCATGCGGGGCGCCCGTTTCGGGCGCGGCATAGTCCTGCCCCACTCCTTCCGGTCGGCCCTCCTCTTCTTTATGGCGTCCGTCGGCAAAAGGGTGGGATACAACATGAACAGAAGGGGCTTCATGCTCAATCAGACGGTGGCGGAAGGGGCCGGCAGTCCGCCGCAGCCTACCGTCGCCCATTACCTGCGCATCCTCGACGCTATGGGGATAGAGAGGTCCGTCGAGACGCCCTTCCTCAAGGTGACCGAAGACGAGGAGCGCAGGTTCGACGAGCGCTTCCCGGATGTCTCCGGGGCTTATGCCGTCTTTATAGCCGGTGCGGAATACGGGCCGTCGAAGCGCTGGCCGGAAGGCCATTTCTCGGCGCTGGCCGACATGCTTGCAGAGAAGCTGGGTCTTAAGATCTACCTGCTGCCCGGAAAGGGCGAGGAGGAGATCGCGGGGCGCGTGGCCGACGGCGCGCGCAACCGCAGGTCCGTAGAGGTGAAGCGGATGGACGTGCGGGACATGAAGGTCTGCCTGGCCCGCGCCTCCGTCGTAGTAGGCAACGACACGGGGCCCCGCCACGTCTCGGCCGCCCTCGGCGCGCCGACCGTTGTCCTCATGGGGCCGATGGACGACCGCTACACGTCGTACGTGAGCCGCTTCACGCACGCGATATCGAAGGACGTGGCGTGCAGGCCGTGCAACGAAAGACGCTGCGGGCGCGACCACGAGTGCCTGAAGGGCATAAGCCCGGAGCAAGTCTTCAGCAAAGTCGAGGAGGTCCTTGCGTGGAAATCCGGCCGGAACTGATAGACCGGTTCAGGGACAGGCGCATCTGCGTCGTCGGCGACGTGATCGCAGACATCTATATTTACGGTAAGCCCCATAAGCTGTCGCGGGAAGCGCCCGTTGTCGTCGTCAAGTACGAGCAGGAGAGCCTCTGCCCAGGCAGCGCAGGCAACACTATAAACAACCTGCTCGCCCTCGGGGCGCACGTTTTCCCGGTCGCCTGCGTGGGCCGCGACGAGGCGGGGGACAGGCTGATCGACCATTTCTCGGCCGCGCCCAATATCGAGATGGGCGGCTTCATCCGCTACGACGGAAGGACCGTGACGAAGACGCGGATACTGGCGGGAGACACGCACACCTCAAAGCAGCAGGTAATCAGGGTCGATAGGGAGATGGAAGCCCCCCTTTCGGCAGAATGCAGGGCTTCTTTGTTGAAGAAGCTCGCGGAGACCCTTTCGGCCGTCGATGCCGTCATCCTGTCCGACTACGAGTACGGCCTTATCGACGCGCCTATCAGGACGCTTATCGCAAATATCGCGCGGGAGAAGATTGTCGTGGGCGATTCGAGGTATAATCTGGCCGAGTTCAAGGGGATCACCTTGATAACGCCCAACGAGTCCGAGGCGTATACGCTGGCCGGCCTCGGGCCGGGCGCGGCCGTCGAGGAGGTGGGCAGCTCGATCATGGGCCGCACGAACGTGGAGGCCCTCCTTATCACGCGCGGGAACAAGGGCATGGCGCTCTTTTTGCGGGACGGGCAGGTGCGCCACATACCGATATCGGGAACGGACGAGATAGCAGACGTGACGGGCGCAGGCGACACGGTGGCTGCCGCGGTCACGCTGGGCCTCGCCTCCGGCGCGGATTTCTACACCGCCGCCATGATCGCGAACTGCGCGGCGGGCGTGGTCGTCATGAAGAGGGGGACGGCCGTCGTGACCGCGGAGGAGCTGAAGGCGGTGATCGGGGAGGGGTATGGGTCGATGGGTTCGTGAGCTTGAGGGCCTCAAGGCCATAGTCGAGGAGGAGCGGAAAAAAGGCAAAAAGATCGTCTTCGGCAACGGCTGCTTCGACCTCCTCCACGTGGGCCACGTGCGCTACCTGGCCGCAGCAAAGGCTATGGGCGACCTGCTCATAGTCGCAGTCAACGACGATGAGTCGCTCGTGAGCCTCGGAAAGAGGCAGAGCGTCATAACGCCCCTCGAGGAGAGGATCGAGATACTCGCTGCCCTCGCCTGCGTCGATTACGTCATAGCCTTCAAGGAGCCGACCGTCGAGCGCCTGCTCCGGGAATTGAAGCCGGACATCCACGCGAAGGGGACCGACTACACGGAGGAGACGGTGCCGGAAAGGGCTATCGTCGCCGAATACGGCGGACAGGTTGCAATCGTGGGCGATCCCAAGAACCACTCGACGCGGGAGATCATCGAGATGGTCAAGCAGATGGAGCCTTGATGGGGCTGCCCCTTTCCGTCTACATGATTACGTACAACAACGGCCCGACGATAGGAAGGGCGCTTGAGTCCGTCGCAGGGTGGGCCTCCGAGCTTGTGGTCGTCGATTCGGAAAGCACCGACGGCGCGACGGAGATCGTGACCCGCTACACGGACCGCGTCTATCAGCTCAGGACCATGAGCCAGGCCGAGAAGTACGGGTACGCCCAGGCCCTCTGCACCTCCCACTGGGTGCTCTTTATCGACGCGGACGAGTGGCTGACGCCGGAGATCAAAGCGGAGATCGAGGGTGTGCTTGCCGGCGGCACGAAGTACGACGGGTTCATGGTGAGGCGGAAGAACTTCTATCTGGGCAGGGTGATCGGTCACGGCGGGTGGTATCCCGACCACGAGATACGCCTTTACAGGAAGGACAAGGGGCGATGGGAAGGCGGCATCCACGCGAAGGTGCACGTGGACGGTGAGGTCGGCCGCCTGAAGAATTATTACATGCACACGCCGTATACCGACATCGGCCACCAGATACGGACGATAGACCGGTATTCAGGCGCTTTCGCAGAGGACATGGCCGCATCGGGCCGCCGTTTCCACATCGGGAACATGATAGGCCGGCCCCTCTTCCGCTTCCTGCGGGACTATATCGTCAAGGGGGGCTTCCGCGACGGCATACCCGGCCTCGTCATCGTGGCATCGACGATGTTCTACGTCTTCATGAAGCACGCGCGACTCTGGGAGCTGGAGAAAAAGCATGGAAGGGTTCAGGGATAAGCAGGTCCTCGTCACCGGCGGGCTGGGGTTCATAGGGAGCAACCTCGCGATAGAGCTGGTGCGCCTGGGCGCGCGCGTAACGATAGTGGACAACATGCTTCCAAGGCAGGGGGGCAACCTCTTCAACGTAAGGGAGATAGAGGACAGGGTGCGGATCAACTTCTCCGACGTGCGCGACCAGCCCTCGATGAACTACATCGTCAAGGGGATGGATTACGTCTTCCACCTTGCCGGGCAGGTCAACCACGTGGACAGCATGAAGAACCCCATCCAGGACCTCGACATAAATTGCAGGGGCACTCTCGTGCTCCTGGAGGCGCTCCGCGCGAACAACAGGTCGGCGCGGGTCATCTTCGCGGGCACCAGGGGCGAGTACGGCGCGAGCGTCAGGCTGCCCGTCGCCGAGGACCACCCGACCAACCCGAAGGGCATCTATGCAGTCACGAACCTGACCGCCGAGAAGATGGTCCTCGTCTACGACGACATATTCGGCATAAAGGGGACGTGCCTGCGCATCACGAACACCTTCGGCCCGCGCCACCAGATGGCCCACGACGAGTACGGCGTCTTCAACTGGTTCATCCGCAAGGCCTTAGACGGCGAAGTCGTCCCCGTGTTCGGAGACGGCAGGATACTGCGCGACTTCCTTTACGTCGAGGACCTGGTCGAGTGCCTCCTCATGACGGCGGCAACGGAAAGCTCTTACGGCGAGGTCTTCAACGTCGGCGGCGGCGTGCCCGTCTCATTCCACGAGCTTGCGCAGAAGATCGTCGAGGTCGTCGGCTCGGGACGGGTAGGCTTCACCGAGTTCACGCGGGAGCGCAAAGAAGTCGAGCCGGGCGACTACTACACGGACATATCGAAGATCAAGAAGGTCGTCGGCTGGGGCCCGAGGACGGGCCTCGCGGAGGGCATACGCAGGACCGCCGATTTTTACAGAAAGCGCAGGAAGGAGTACTGGGGCTGATGGTCAAGATTTTCGATTTAGAGAAAGAATACGAGGGTCTGAGAAGTGAGATCCTCGCGGCGTTCGAGAGGGTCTGCAAGAGCGGCGAGTTCATCCTGGGCAAAGAGGTGGCCGCCTTCGAGGAGGCCTTCGCGCGCTATACGGGGGTCCATTTCGCAGTCGGCGTCGGCTCCGGCACGGACGCCATCCGCATAGGGGGCCTGGCCCTTGGCCTTAAAAGCGGCGACAAGATCATCACTACGCCCAACACGTATGTCGCGACGGTCATGGCCCTCTCCATCCACGGCATCGTCCCCGTCTTCTGCGATATAGACCCGGAAGACATGACGATGGACCCGGCCTCGCTGGAAGAGGCGCTCAAGGCCACGCCCGGCGTGAAGGTCTGCATACCCGTCCACCTTTACGGCCACCCGTGCCGGATGGAAGAGATCATGGACGTCTGCGGGCGCTTCGGCGTCACCGTCTTCGAAGACGCCTGCCAGGCCCACGGCGCCCTCTATAAGGGCAGGAAGGTCGGCACCTTCGGCGCAGCGGCGGCCTTCAGCTTCTACCCGACAAAGAACCTGGGGGCGTACGGAGACGCGGGCGGCCTCGTGACTACGGACAGGGGCATATACGACGCGATGTGCCGCCTGCGCAATTACGGCCAGAAGGGAAAGCATGAGCATGCTATAGAGGGCTTCAACTCGCGCCTCGATGAGCTGCAGGCCGCGATACTCTCCGTGAAGCTGCCGGGGCTCGACGCGGCGAACGAGAGACGCCGCCACCTGGCCGATATCTACCGGATGGACCTGGAGGACGACCGGCCTGTCGTGCTGCCCGTCGAGAAGCCCTGGGCGCGCCACGTCTACCATCTTTACGTCATAAGGTGCGGCGAGCGGGACGCCCTTTCGGCATATTTGAAATCGAAAGGCATCGGCAGCCTTGTCCACTACCCCACGCCGATACATCTCCAGGAGGCGTACCACCGTCTCGGCTACAAGAAAGGCGCGTTCCCGGAGGCGGAAAAGGCCGCATCGGAGATACTCTCACTGCCGCTTTACCCGGCCCTCAAGGAAGAAGAGGTCGTCTCCGTCTGCACGGCCATAAGGGCATTCTATACCAGATGAAGTGCCTCCATACGTTCAGCGACTGGAAGTGGACCGGCCCGGCCGAGCCGGTCGTCTCGCTGTGCGAGGCGCTGGCAGCGGCCGGCATCGACGTGGTCCTGGCCTTCAGGCGGGCGCCTGCCGACTTCCGTGAGCGGACGGTCGGAAAGGAGGCGGGAAAGCGGGGCGTTACTTCTTACGACGACCTGCGGCTCAACAGGTATTTCTCCATCCGGGACTGGCTTTTCGATATACGCGCCATCGGCGCGTTCGCGGCGGAGCGCAAGATCGATATCGTCCACGCCCACCTGACCCACGACCACGCGATGGCGGCGCTCTCCCTTTTTGGCCGCCGCAAGCGGCCGCTCCTCGTCAGGACCGACCACAAGAGGGACGGTCTGGATGTGGGTCTCGCCATGAAGGGCCTCCTCGCCAGGACCGACGGCCTTGCGGCCTACGGGGCAGGCATAGTAGCGCAGGACGTCGAGCGCTTCGCGTTCCCTGCGGAAAGAACTGTTTTGCTGCCGCCGGGCGTCCACGTCTACGACGGCCCCGTGGCCGATGTCCGGGCGGCCCTCGGCGTCGCGCCCGACGACCTTGTGATAGGCGTCATCGGCAGGCTGAAGCCGGACCGGGGCTACGACCGCATCCTTGGCGCCTTCAAGACTCTGCGCGGCAGGATGGACAAGGTGAAGCTCGTGATCGTCGGCCGCAGCTCGCAGATAGAGGAGAGCGTGAAGAAGCCCCTTGCAGCCCTCGGCCTTGCCTCCGACGTGATACTGGCCGGCTACCGGCTGGAGGATTACTTTTCCGTGATCGCCGCCTTCGACCTCTTCGTCATGATGAGGGCGGGGAGCGACGGAACCGCGAGGGCGCTTAGGGAGGTGATGGGCATGGGCAAGCCTGCCATCGTCTCCGACTCGGGGATGCTGCCTGAGCTCGTCAGGGACGGATACAACGGCTTCGTGGCTGCCGACGAGCAGGCGCTCGCAGCAAGGATGGAGCAGGTCCTCTCCGACGCCCTCTTGCGGGAATGGCTCGGCGCAAATGCCTGGAAGACGGCGCGCGAGGACTGGGGCTACAAGGCCCAGGCTGGAAAGCTGGCGCAATTCTACGAGAAGCTTATGGGGATCGGAAGGAGAGGGTAGGCATGGGTGAAGGCGCACGACAAAGACCGTTGAGGGTCGCCATCGTTCTCGACAGGTTCCTCCCTTCCCTCGGAGGCGAGAGGTATTTCTCCTTCCTCACGGAAAAGCTGGCGAAAAGGGGGCACGAGGTCCATGTCTTCGCGACGGAGGTGGAAGCAGCTTCCGGCTTGCCTTACAAGGTCCACATCGTAAAGGGCGGGAAGTCCTCAAGGGCAGGGCGCATCCTCGCGCTCTGGAGGCTCGACCCGGAAGAAGTCGCCGGTGGCCGCTTCGACGTAGTCCACGGGGTCGCCCAGTGCCGCGCATCGACTGTGCTCAACCCGCACGGCGGCGTAGAGCGGGCCTATCTCAGGCAGGAGTTCGCCTCAATCGAAAGCCCTGCATACCGCGCATACAGGCGCATCCGGCGTTACCTCTCGCCGCGCCACTACCTCGACACCGGCCTGCAGGCGCGCCTTTACGCCGAGGGGCGCGTGCGGCGCGTCATCGCCATATCGCAGATGGTCAAGCGCGACATCGTTGAGTACTACGGCTTCCCGGCCGACCGCATCGACGTAGTTTTCAATACGGTGGACCTCGACCGCTTCCATCCGAAGAACACGCAGATGCACCGCACCCTGACGAGGGGCGGGCTGGGCATCGGCGGTGAGGCCGTATTGCTTCTTTTCGCAGGCAATAACTTCCGTCTCAAAGGGCTGCCGACGCTGCTTAAGGCGCTTTCGCTCCTCGTCAGGCGCTTGCCGGGCTCCGACCTGCGCCTGCTCGTCGCAGGCAGGGGACGCCCGGGCCGTTACCGGAGCCTGCTTGCGCGCCTCGGCATTACGGACAGGGTGATCTTCGGGGGGGCGCTGCCGTCCCTTGAGCATGTCTACGGCGCAAGCGACATCTACGTCCACCCGACCTTTTACGACTCTTGCTCGCTCACGGTCCTGGAGGCCCTTGCGAGCGGCCTGCCCGTCGTGACTACGCGGTTCAACGGCGCGGCCGACGCCATCACCTCCCCTGACGGCGGAACGGTCATAGACGACCCTGCGGACGCACAGGCGCTTGCAGACGCTATCGCATACTACCTGCCCCCCGAGAGGCGCACGGCAGCGCGGCCGGTCGCCCGTTCATGGATGGAGGCGTACCCGCCGCTGCGGAACGTGGAAGAGACGGAAAGCGCCTATTACGCGTCCCTTGAGGAATAGCGGCGACGCGTCTGGCCGCGCTATCCGCGCCTGAAGAAAGACCGGACGGCCTTCGACAGATAACTGAGCCTGAAGAGGCTGGCCGGCCGTATGGCGACCGCCTTCGCGTAATGGCTGCGCGCCTTTCGCGGCTGCCCGGAGAGGTAAAGCCGCCTGAAAAGCTCCAGGTGCCTCTTCGATGTCAGCTCTTTCCGCATGTATTCGAGGGCGCCCGCGTAATACGGGTCGTCGAGGATGGCGGAGACAAAAGAGATATCCTGCCTGACGACCTCATCGAGGTCGTGTCTCAGGCTGTCCTCGTGGTGGAGGTTGGCGACCGCGGCCTTCGCTATGAAATAACCCTTCACGGCAAAGAACACCTTCGAGAAATAAATGAGGTCTTCCCCGTTCGCCATGCCGACAGGGAAGGAAAAACGCTTCGCCACATCCGCCCTCACCATAGCGGCGCTCGTCTGGAAGCGGAGGTGCCTGAGCAGCAGGTCTTCGTAGAAGCGGCCGGATTCGATGTCTTTGGCCGCCTTCCGCCTGTAATGGAGGTTCCCTTGGGCGTCCGCGGCGCAGGTGTCGCAAAAGACGATGCCGATATCGGGCCGCCTGCGCAATACCTCGGCCCTCATGGAGATTGCGCCGTCTAGCAGGTAGTCGTCCGCGTCGAGGAAGGCGATCAACGCGCCGGTGGCGGCGGCGAGACCGGCGTTCCGCGCCGCAGAGACGCCCCGGTTTTCCTGGCGGACGTACATGACTTCGAGGCCCGATCCGGCGACGACCCCGGCCGTGTCGTCCGTCGAGCCGTCGTCCACGACGATAATTTCTAGCCGCTCGTAATCCTGCGACGCCAGGGAGGCAAGGGCGCGGCCTATGTAAGCGGCGTAATTGTACGTAGGTATGATAACGGAAACGAGAGGACCTGCCATAGAAAAGTTATAGTACTGCGGCGGCGCGGCCGAGTCAAGACGGTGCACAGGCGGCGACGGGAATCACCCGTCCAGAACGCTCCGCACTTTTCGCAACAGTCCGTCCGGGGAGAGGGGTTTGCTCATGAGCGCCTTTTCGCGGATCCGCCTGTCGGGCATCACCTCACGGGGGTAGCCGGTCATGAAGAGCACCTTTACGTCGGGCCGCACGGCCTGCATCGCTTCGTATGCCTCGGTGCCTCTCATGCCCGGCATGACGACATCCAGCATGATAAGGTCTATAGCGCCGGGTTGCGCTGAGAACGTCTGTATCGCCCCGCTTCCGTCCTCCGCCTCCAGGACGCTGTACCCGGCGGCCCGCAGTACCTCGGCTGCGATCTTCCTGACGTCCGGGTCGTCGTCCGCGATAAGGATCGTCTCCAGGCCCCCTCTTGCTTTTGCCTCCTGCGCTTCCTCCTCCGCCGTCTTCCGCGTGACCATCGGCAGGTATATGTTGAAGGCAGCTCCCCTGCCCGGCTCGGACGACACGACTATATATCCCTGATGCTGCTTGACTATGCCGTAAGCGATGGAGAGGCCCAGGCCCGTGCCCTTTCCGACCTCCTTGGTCGTGTAGAACGGCTCGAATATCTTGTCCTGGGTTGTCTTGTCCATCCCCGTCCCCGTGTCGGAGACTGAGATAAGGGCGTAGGGGCCCACCTTGCCGTAGCCCTGCTCCGCGATGAAACGCCCGTCGATCTTCGCCAGGCGCGTCTCTATCTTAAGCTCGCCGCCATCGGGCATTGCGTCCCTCGCGTTCGTTGCGAGGTTGACGAGGACCTGACCGATCTGGCCCGCGTCGGCTATTACCGTGACCTCTCCGGTCAGATCCAGGGTCAGATGGACATCCTCCGGCATGAGCCTGCGCAGGAGCGTCTCGACGTTTCTGACGATCACGTCTACGTTGTGCGGCTTCAGCTCCATGACCTGCTTTCTCCCGAAGGTGAGCAGGCTCTGGGTTAGGGCTGCCGCCTTGCCCGCGCACGCGACGATCTGGTCGGCGTATGCGCGCACCGGGTCGTTTTCGTCCATCTTTATCTGCATGAGGTTGGCATAACCCATAACAGCCATCAGGATGTTGTTGAAGTCGTGGGCTACGCCGGCCGCCAGGGTGCCAATCGCCTCCATCTTCTGGGCGTGGCGCAACTGGGCCTCCAGGGCCTTTCGCTCGGTCACGTCCCTGATGAAGGCAAGGGAAGCGGGTCTCCCCCTTGTAAGTAATCATGGCGGCCGAGACCTCGAGGAAGATGCGGGCGCCGTCCTTCCTGATCCCTTTGAAGTCGTAGCGGCCGGCTACCTTCTCGCCCCGTTGCCTCATGCGGTTGCGCGTCTGTACCATCTCCAGGTCGTCCGGATGGACAATGAGCGAATGGTCCCGGCCCAGGACCTCGTCCATTCGATAGCCGAAGAGATCGAGGAACCTCTGGTTTACATAGACGTGCCTGTCTCCCTGGACTATGACCACGGCGTCATTCGAGCTCTCTATCGCTATCCTGTAGCGCTCTTCCGATTCCCTTAAAGACGCCTCGGTCTCCTTGCGGTCGCTGATGTCCCTCCATTCGGTATATATGATCTGTCTGCCCTGGATGGGTATCACAGTCATGGAGACCTCTATCCACACCTCTTTACCTGAAAGCGTCCGTCGCACCCATTCAAAATGGTTGCGCCCATTTTTCAAGGTCTCGGCGATCAGCTCTTTTGCTTTATCTATCGAGAGGCGGCCGTCCGGCTGCCTTTCCGGGGAGAGCTCCCACGGAGAGCGGTTTAGAAGCAGGTCTTTGCTGGGGCACCCCGTGAGCCGGAGGGCCGTTTCGTTGCAATCGGTGAAAGTCTCCCCGTCGAGCAGGAAGACCGGGTAGATCGAGTTCTCGAAGAGGAGGCGGAACTTCTCCTCGCTTTCAGACAGGGCCTCTTCGACGCGCCTCCGCTCGGTTATGTCCCTGAGACAGACCAGCCAGACGTCGCCGTCTTCGGTAAGGGCCTTCTTCGCCGTAGTCTCCACGTTGATCACTACGCCGTCCTTGCGTATCGCCCTGAATTCGTATCTGGACGCGGGCTCGCCCTCTGCAGGGCCTCGGCGTACCCGGTCACCCTTTCGAGGTCGTCAGGGTGCGTCCGGCTGTACGCCTCTTCCGCCAGCGCCTCTTCCACGTTCCTGTAACCGAACATATCGATGAATGCCCGGTTGACATATAGACGTTTCCGTCCGGTGGTGATGGCCACGGCGTCGTCGATGTTCTCTATTGCCGTGCGGTAGCGTTCCGGGGATTGCCAGAGAGGGACGCCGCTATTATTGCCGCTGCCTGCGGCGTAAGTCGCCCTCTGCCCCGACGGGCGGCGTGCCCGCTTTTTGGCATGGGTCTGTCTGCTAGTCCCCATGTAGTCGTTATCGACAAAACTGGGGCAAAAGATAAGGGAAAATGAACGGCGGGACCCGCACGGTGGTCAGCTTCGAGCAGCAAGGCTTCCCGGAAGGCTTGAGGATGGCCTGTCAGGCATCAGGCTCACGTGCCGGACAATACATTTTCCAGCGCCTCTAACTCGGCCGGCGCAAGCGTTCCGCGCTCGCGGGCCATTTCCACGGCAACGAGCGACAGGTCCCTGTATACCTTCCCGGCAAGGGCTTCGCCTGCGATGGCCTTCAGGTGGGAGGCCACCGTGCCCGCGTCTCCGCGCACGACAGGCCCCGTAAGGGATAGGAGCGGCCCCTTCGCCTCGATATTGGCAAGCGTCGCCCGTATGATCGGATAAAACGGCGGCAGGTCTATGCCGATGCGCCGCATGATGCCCTGGGCGCAAAAGAGCAGGGCGGAAAAGAGGTTGCATACGAAGACCGCGCAAAGGTGATAAAGCACCTTGTGGCGGCTTTCTATGCGGACGACCTTTGCGCCGAGGCTCGACCCGAGGCGCTCAAGCACCGGGATGGCCTTCTCGTCCCCTTCTATAAAGATGTAGGTAGAGGGCAGGGCGGCGATGCCGGCCTCGATGTCGGGGAACGTCTGGAGGGGGTGGAGCGAGCCGAGGGTCGCGCCCTTTTTTTCGAGCGGGGAAAGCTCGGAAGCGCCGTGGGCGCCGCTCGTGTGGAAAAAGAGCTTGCCGTCGAGACGCCCCGCTTCGCGGAAGATTTGCGCTGCCACGTTGGCGATCTCCCTGTCCTGGGTCGTTACGGCTATGATGTCGGCAGCCTCCACTGCCTGCGCGTCGTCATGCGTGTAAAGGCAGCCTTCGCCCAGGTAGCGCCTGGCCCTGTCGAGCGCCTCCGATGATATGTCGGCGGCTGCCGCAACGTCGAACCCCTTGTTCTTCAGTGTATGCCCGAGGGCGCAGCCGACCTTCCCCATCCCGATGATGCCTATTTTCATTTCTCCAGCTCCTTATGCAGCTCGTCCCATGCCCCTTTGGGCAGTTGGAGGGCGTTCCGCAGCATGTAGACGGGCCTCGACCCCACGCTGCGCACATAGCGCGACGTTATATGGGGGTCGCGCGCCGGCCCCTCGATGTCGTAGACGAAGAAGAGAAAACCGCTCGTCCGCTCCCTGACGATGCTCCGCACCAGGGGTAGCATATCGATTATCTTGTCGAGCGTCACGAAGGGCGAGACGGTCATCTTGCCGCTCAGCTTCATCTCAGGCACGTCGATGTCCCCCATGCCCGTGATGAGCATCGAGGGGCTGTCTATCAGGAAATCGCCCGTGTGGAAGACGCCGTTTTTTCCCTCGAAGGAGACGCTGAGCCTCTTGTATGCCAGGCCCTTGCGCGTCAGGTCCACCCGTCCGCGAAAAAGGTCGTAGACGTTGGTCAGAGCGAGGATCTTCGAGATAATGTTCCACCGCCTTATAACGCCGTCCTTGCTTTCGACGCTCACCCTGCCGCTCGCGCCCGCGGCCATCTCCTTGGCGCTTCTGCCTGTGAGGGTGACCCATCCCCACATCGACCCCTTCCCCTCCATTACGTCCGGTTTCCCGCCGAAAAGGGCCAGCGCCTCGGTCGCGGTCACGTCCCTCGCGTGCGCCGTGATATCTATGCTGGGGACGGGCGACGCGAGGGATGCGCTGCCTTCGAAGACGAGATCGCCCTCGGCGGTCGCCACGCGCCCTTCGGCGACGCTCGCCGTCCGGTCGGCGAAGACGCCCCGGATCACGAGGCCGCTTCCTGCCGTCCCTTTAACCTGCACCTCGCTCGATTTGAGGACGAATTCGCCCTTCGTCCGCGCCAGCAGGTCGTCCTGCCCGATCACGGGCAGCATGAAGGGTCGGGATTTCTTCGGTGCAAAGTCTGCGGGGTCGAAGCGGTCCATGTCGAGGTCGAGCTTGAAGGAAGGGTGGATCAGCCCTGCGACCTTGAGCACGCCTCGCCTGAGTACGCTGCCTCCTGCGCGCAGCCCCGTAAGGTCAACGGTAAACCTGTCCCCCTGGAAGATGCAGAAGAGGTCGATGCCGCTGACGGTCTTTGAAAGGCCAGGCGGATGCAGCGCGCCGTTCTTGAAGGATAGATATCCGTTTATCCTGGGCAGGCGCGTCACCGGCAGCGGCATGTCGTCGAGCGCCAGGTCGGCCCGGAGCTCGCCCCTTGCCCCGCCGTCGTCAAAAAAAAAGAGGCCTGAGAGGGCCTCGACATCGGGCACGAAAAGGCCTAGATGCATCGCCGATATCCTTTGTCTGCCGAGCGTTCCGGTCAGTGAGGCATGGAGCGGGCCAAGGGTGTATGCGAGGTTATCGACCACCACGTCTCCGCCGCTGCCTGCATGGAGCGAGACGGAGGCCGCGCTTTCTATCCCCTTCATTTTCCTCGCTATGCGGGGGATCTCGAAAGAGAGGTCCGTCATCGAGAGATTTCCGCTCGCCCTGATCGCGCCGCCGTCCACCGCGAAATCGCCTCGCACGCCGATGGGGCCGCTAAGGGCGTACCTGCGGGCGTCCAGAAGGCGACCCACCTGGGCGGCTTCGACGACGCCCTCCACCTGCATCTCGGCCCGGTCCTTACCGGCCTTGCCGTTGAGGACAAGCCTGGTGCCCGCATCGCTTATGACGAGGGGCGTAAGGGTGACCTCTCCGTTCTTGAACTTGTAGCTGCCGACCGCGTCGAAGGCCATGCGGTGGAACAGGAACCGGGCGTCGCGTACGGTCCCCGTCCCTTCCAGGCTGAAGCCCTTGCCTTTCCTGCCGGAAAAGAGGGCCTCTCCCTCGGTGAGACCGGAAAGCACGTGCACTGCGCCGGTCCCGGCCAGTCCGGCGAGCTCGGCGAGGTCCAGGGAGAAGCGGCCTTTTATCCTGACGTCCCGGTCGAGCCTCAACGGGAGCAGGCCGGAGACATTCGATATCCGGCCCTGCCACAGTCTTCCATGAAAACCGTCGAGGGTAAGGGCAGTGCCGTCGATCCCGAGGGAGCCGGCTACATCGGTGAAGCTCAAGCGGCCGTTGCCGACCTCCACGTCAGCCACGTCTATTCCGGCCGTCATGGGCGCGCCGCGGCGGTAAGCGAAGCGGTTTATCGTCATGCGCCCGCTTTTTACGAACGAGAGGGGGCCCCATTCCCCTTCAGAAAGCACTTCCGGGTTCAGATATTCCATCACGTCGGGGATAGACATGGACTTCGTCCGCAGATCGAGGCTCAGCAGCTTCTTCGGGTCGCCTGTAAAGCGGAGGAAGATCGGCGTCCCTTTGAAGGCAAGGCCGGTCAGACTGACATTCGAGACGTCGCCGGTTCTCTCCAGGTGGATGTGACAGTCGTTGTGGAGAGAGGGGAGCCTCTTTTTGAGGAAGTCCTCCATCATGGAGAAATAGGGGGCCGTCACCTTGCCGTCCATGACGAGCCGCCCGTCCTTGACGGTATAGCTGCCCCAGGAGTCGGCCAGGCCCTCATAATCCTTCAGGACCTTGTCGATGTGGACGGCCGAGAGGCGGTACTCGCCCTTTATGTCCGAGCGCAAGTCGGGGAAGAGGAGGCCGCCGCCCTTGGTCTTCAGGTTGCCGAGCCCCTCGACCCCGCCGTCTATCGTAAATTCGAGGGGACGGCCCGTGTTGAAATTGGAAACGGTCATCTCCCGCAGCAGGTATTTGCGGCCGCCGTAATCGACCCGCCCGTTCGTGATCCGCGCAAACTCGACGGGCACGGGGTAGAAGGCGAAGCTTCCCTTTCCCTTTTCCATATGGACGTCGAAGTCGGAGACTGCGAAGTACTTGACGTATACTCCCCTGGACGGCTTCAGCCGCAGCTCGCAGGCGCTCACGGTCCCGGATATCCTGCCCTTTATCTTTATGCCGTCCAGCTTGAAGACGAGTAAGCCGCCGTGAAAGCCGACGCTCGCTTTTTGCGCCTCCACCGTGCCGCCTACCGCCTTTCCGAGTATGTCGAAGGCCAGCCTCGGCAGGTAGAGCCAGGCGGAGACGGCAAGCCCTCCGACCACGACGACCACCACGAGCAGTATGATAAGCGCTTTTTTCATCAAGGTGTTCTGGCGAGGGCGAAAAAGTATACGGTTCGCGCCCTTGCGCGTAGAAGTGTCCTGCACGCCTCCCGCGCGGTATGACCCGTAGTATAAAGGTCGTCCACTACGAGGAGGCGCAGGCCCGCGAGGCGTCGCGTAGCGGAGAACGCCCCCCGGATGTTCTTTCTCCTGTTTTTCTTCGAGAGCGTGTACTGGTCTTCCGTCTGCTTTACCTTGACGAGCGTCTCGCAGTCAACGGGTGCGCCAAGGACGCGGGAGAGCTCCTCCGCTACGATGAAAGACTGGTTGAAGCCCCGCTCCTTGAGCCGCTTTTCCGTCACCGGGACCGGCACGATGGCGTCGATTGCGCCCGCCAGAGCACTTACGGACCCGCCGCCCGCCATGCGCGCCAGCGCCCTCCCCACGTCGGTCCTGCCTCTGAACTTGAAGGCATGGACCGCCTCCCTCATCGCCCCCTCGAAGGAGAAGCCGTAAAATCCCCTCTCGAAATAGCGGGGATAGGCGATGCATCTCCCGCATACGGCCTCGCTGCCCGTCCACATGCCGCAGACCGGGCAGACATACGGGCCTTCGAGGGCGACCAGGGATTGGCGGCACAGGGGGCAGAGCACGTCCCCGTGGCCGCCGCAGCCGCCGCAACGGGTGGGATAGACCAGGTCCAGGACGGGTCTTAAGATATCACGCGCCGTACTTATCAAGCTTCGAGCCATAAGCGAGGGCCAGGGTCATAAGCTCTTTCGCGTATATCGTCCCCAGGCTGCCTTTAAGGCAGTTCTTCTCGTGGAAGGGGAGGCCGTCGGTCTCGCCCGTCATCGACGCGACAAGGAGGGGCACGGGGTGCCAGCTATGCCCCTTGAGCGGGCACGGGGTCGAGTGGTCGCCCGTGACTACGAGCACCCTGGGGCTGAGGGCGCAGATCTCCGGCAGTACGCGGTCGAATGCTTCTATGGCCCTTGTTTTCTCTTCGAAGTTGCCGTCCTCCCCGGCAATGTCCGTCTCCTTTACGTGCATGAAAAAGAACTGGTAGCCGTCGTAATGCCCCCTGAGGATGGCGACCATCTCTTCGTAGTTGCGCGGTACTTTCTCGACACTCATGCCTAGCACCTTTGCGAGGCCCCGGTACATGGGGTAGGTCGCGATGGCCAGCGCGGCCATCCGGTATCTCTCCGGGAACGGAGGCATGTCAGGTCTTTTCGAGAAGCCCCGGAGGAGCACGGCGTTCGCCGCGCCTTCCGTCCTGAGCACCTCCTGCGCCCTCTCCATGAACTTATTGACGACGCGGGCGGTCGCTTGCGCAGAAGGCGACCTGGGCGCGGCCCAGACGAAGGGCATCTGCTCCTTGTGGGGGTCTGCGTCCTCCATCTCGTCGGAGAGGCCCTCGCCCCTGAATATGATGCCGAACCTGTGGGAGACGCCCGGCTTTATATGCACTCCGACGCCGTCGATCTCCGGGACCTCCCGGGACATTTTCTCGCAGAGCCGCTTCGCGACCGCAGTCTCGACCCTGCCCGCGCGCCGGTCCACGACGACGCCGTCCCTGACTGTGGCGAAGTTGCCTCTCGCCGCTATGTCCTTCGGCCCGAGGTCCATGTCGAGCCCCAGCACTTCGAGTATGCCCCTGCCTATCTCGAATTGCAGGGGGTCGTATCCGAAGAGGCTCAGGTGGCCCGGCCCACTGCCGGGCGTGATGCCCACGCCCACGGGGATCGTGCGGCCGAGGCTTCCCCTCTCCACGGCCAGTCTGTCCATATTAGGCTTCTTCGCCGCCTCCAGGGGCGTCATGGAGGCGCGGTCCGGGTTGGGGATGTCGCCGAGGCCGTCGAACACCAAAAAGACGATCTTGTTGTCGTTCGAGAGGAGACCGCCTGTCACGTCGCCTCCCAGTTCTCTTCGTACAATACCCTCAGGTTCTCGGCCTCTTTCTCGAAAAGCCCGTCCTGTTTTACGTTGACCGTGTTCCAACTGAAGCAGGCATCACAAAAATCGGACCAATCCGCTTTGACCGCGTTGCATTTGACGCAATAATAAGGCAGGTAGACCTGGTCCGCGGGAAAGGCGAGCCCGAACTCCTTGACCGCCTCCGCCAGCTTGCCCCTGTGCACATAAGCCTCCGCCATTGCCCGATGGAGCCCCCTGAATTCCTTCTCTTCGGCAAGGAGCGTCGTAAGGATATCGATAGCCTCGTCGATCATCTCCAGCTTGAGGCAGAGCCGCGCGTAGAGGAACATGAGGAGCTGGTTCTTCGGGGCGACGTCGAGGAGCCTTCGGTAGATTTTCAGGATGACCCCCGGCTCCCTCTTGTCGAGATACAGCTCTTCCATCCGGCTTAGAAAGATGACGTGGCCCGTCTTTGCGAAGCCCCGTCCGTACACCCTGCCCGCGTCGTTCAGCTTGCCCATCTTCTTGTATATCTCGGCGGAAAGGATATACGCGGGGATGAAGCGCTTGAAATCGCCGGTAAGCTCCCGGAGGTCCTTAAGGACCTGATCGTAAAGCCGAGGGTCTTCCTTGAGGAAGCGTTCCTTGGCGTTCTCGTAATGCAGCCCGGCCAGCCGCAGGTCCTCCTCCGGCGTCTTTATCTGCTTCCTTATCTTTTCCTGTAGCTCCAGCGCCTCCGCCCACGACTTGCGGCTTATGTACAGGTCGCGCAGCGCGCCCATCGCCTCGATGCTCCCCTCCCTTACCTTCAGGAGGTCTTTCAGGTCGCGCTCGACTGCGCCCATGTCCTGCTGGGCGCGGTGGACCTGCGCCTTCTTCAGCATGATCTGCTCGGTTCTGCCGATGTGCGCCTCCGCGAGGTCGAGGATGCCGGCGGCCTTTGCCGGCTCCCCCCTTGCCGCGTGCATGTCGGCGTAGGCAAGGTATGCCTCTTCCATGTCGGGGACGGATTTTATGACGCGGTTGAAGTACTCGACCGCCTTCTCTGTATCGCCCTTCATCTCGTAAAGCTTGGCCTTCTCGAAGTACTCGCCGGCCTCGTTCCTCTCCCTCTCTTTTTTCTCGTTGCGCCACCTCGCAAGGCCCCTCCTTGCGTCGCCAAAGAAGCTCGCGACGATGGAAAAGATCACGCCCAGCACGAAAGAGGCGGCTATATAATTGGTGACCGTCGTGTCGAAGGACCTCCCGAAGCCGACCTCCAGCCTCACCTTGTCCGAATTCAGAAATGAGAGCATGACATAGGCAATGAAGAACAGGAGAAAGAAAAGCAGCGAGATTTTGTACTTCATGGGTTTATATCCCCTTCTCTTCGATCATCCTCTTACACGTTATGCAGTAGCGGGCAACGGGGTTTGCCTCGAGCCGCTTCTCGTTTATCGGCTCGTCGCACTCCTCGCATATCCCGTAAGTGCCGTTCGCGATTTTGTCCAGCGCTGAGTCTATCTCTTTGACCATGTTCCGCTCGTTATCGGAGAGGCTCATGAGGATGTCGGCGTTATACGCGTTGCTGGCCGCGTCGGCCATGTCCTGGATGCCGTCGGTGCCGAGAGTATAAGAATATTCCTTGAGCTTTTTCGCCTTATCGAGTATGGCCTCCCTTTGTTTCAATAGTTTTCTTTTGAAGTATTCGAGCCTCTCCTTGTTCATTAGACCACTCTCGTGCTCGTGATGTATGATGCCGGTCTCCGCTGTGCGCTCTTCCGCGGCAGGGCCTTTCTGTGCGGTCGGCTTGCCGGCCGGCTCCGGTGCGCGCTCCTTGGCGAGGCTTTTCTGCGTCTCCTTTACAACACCTTTCTGGGGCGCCGGCTTGCCGCCCGCAAGTGCTTTGCCTTTGGCTGCCGTCCCTACCGGGCGCTTCTTATCGGGAGGACTTTTCTGCGTTGCCGGCTTGGCGACGCCGTGCGCCGGGCGCTTCTCTTCGGGCACACCTTTTTTCATTGCCGGCTTGGCGACGCCGTGCGCCGGGCGCTTCTCTTTCGTGAGGCTTTTCTGCGCCTCCTTTACAACGCCTTTCTGGGGCGCCGGCTTGCCGCCCGCAAGTGCTTTGCCTTTGGCTGCCGTCCCTACCGGGCGCTTCTTATCGGGAGGACTTTTGTGCGTTGCCGGCTTGGCGACGCCGTGCGCCGGGCGCTTCTTATCGGGAGGACTTTTGTGCGTTGCCGGCTTGGCGACGCCGTGCGCCGGGCGCTTCTCTTTCGTGAGGCTTTTCCCTGCTGCTGCTCCGCCGCCTACTCCACTAACTGCTTTTTTGCCTCTATCCATAGGCTCTCCAGGTCGTATATTTCTCTCAGCGATTCGAGGAACACGTGGACGACCACGTCTCCGTAGTCGATTATGACCCATCGCCCCTCGTCGTAGCCTTCCGTGGAGGAGGGGGTTATGCCCTTTTCCTTCATGTCGCGCTCGACAGCCCCGGCTATCGTCTTGACGTGGCGCTCGCTGGCGCCGCTTGCCAGAACGAAAAAGTCGGCGATGTCGGTCAAACCCGAAAGCTCAAGCACAACAACGTCCTTCGCCTTTTTTTCCGATGCCGCCCGGCCCGTCCGGCCGGCTTTGTCGCTCGCTTCCACTATCCTCCGTATAATCCCTTGCTGATAATATACCGCTCAACGGTGGTCGGTACCAAATACTTTATCGACCCCCCCGTCCGGGCAAGGTCCCTTATCCGCGTGGAGGAGATGTCGAGCTGCGTTATGCGCAGCAGGTAGATGCGCCTGCCGGATGCATGCTCGTAGGTCGCCTCGCCCACCTTGCGCACCTGCCTTTTCAGCCCTGCCGGGAACCCGGAAAACTCCATGCCGGGCCTGAGCATCACCACGAGATCTGCGGTAGACAGCAACTCCGGCCAATCCTTCCACCGGCCGATGTCGAGGAAGGCGTCCATCCCCATAATGAAATAGATTTGCCCGAACCTCCGCGCGAAGTACCTGACCGTGTCGATGGAATAGGAGATGCCCCCCCTTTTGATCTCTATCGAGGATGCCCGGAAAAATGCGTTTCCGGCAAGGGACATCTTGAGCATACGGGCCCTCTCGTCTGCGCTTGCGCACCCTGCTGCAACCTTCAGGGGCTGGACCCGCGCTGGGACGAAATAGACCCTGTCGAGAGAGAACGTCTCCCTCACCTCCTCGGCGACCCTGAGATGGCCGAGATGCACCGGGTCGAAGGTCCCGCCGAATACCCCTATAGCCATCCTTCTCCTACCATTATGAGACCTTTACTCCATCCGCCGGGAAGAACTCTGTTACACTTTCGTTCGTCCCCGCGCTTTTCGCATCCGACTATCATCCTCGGAGCTTTGGCGCGCCTTACCACAGCAATTTATGGGGCTCAGCGCCCCCTCCACCGGCAAAGCCGGCGGAGCCTCCCCGCTCAGACAGGCAAAAAATCTGCCCTGTTCAATGTCTCTCCTGCCCGTCTCCGAAAGCAATGAACTTCGTCACTGTGAGCTCCTCCAGGCCCATAGGGCCGAAGGCGTGAAGCCGCGTCGTGCTTATGCCCATCTCTGCGCCCAGTCCGAGCTGGAAGCCGTCGTTTAAGCGCGTGGACGCGTTGACGAGGACGAGCGATGAGTTGACCTCCCTCACGAACCTCCACGCGTTGTCGTAGTCGCTCGTTATAATGGCGTCCGTATGCTGGGAGCCGTATCTCCTTATGTGCTCTATCGCCTCGTCCATATCGGCCACGACCTTTACCGAGAGGACGAGGTCGAGGTACTCCTCGCTCCAATCCCCCTCGGTCGCCTCACTCGTGCCCGGCACGATCTGCCTTGTCCTCGCGCACCCCTTCACTGCAACACCCGCGTCGCGTAAGGCCCGGAGCATTACCGGCAGAAAGCCGGGGGCCATCGCCTTATGCACAAGGAGGGTCTCCATCGCGTTGCACGTGGCCGCTTTCTGGACCTTCGCGTTAAGGCAGACGGCAACGGCCATCTCCTCGTCCGCCCGCTCGTCCACGTAAATTGCGCAGACGCCCTTGTAATGTTTGAGGACCGGCACCCTGGACTGCTCCGCGACGCTCCGTATGAGCGCCTCCCCGCCGCGCGGGATAACAAGGTCAATATAATCATTGAGCTTCAGGAGTTCATACAGGTAATCCCGGTCGCTCGTCTCGATGAGCTGTGCGACGCCTTCGGGCACTCTGTTGCGGCCGAGGGCTTCCCCGATGAGGCCGAAGAGCGCCCGGTTGGAATAAAAGGCCTCCCTCCCGCCTTTCAGGATGACCGCGTTGCCGCTCTTTAGGCAGAGGGCGAAGGCGTCGACCGTCACGTTCGGCCTCGATTCGTAAATGATGGCGATGACGCCTATCGGTATGCGCATCTTTCCCACGAGCAGGCCGCTCGGCCGCCGCCACGTCCGAACGATCTCACGGACGGGGTCGGCCAGCGCCGCGATGTCCTTGAGGCCGGCCGCCATCTCGTCTACAATTTTTGCATCGACCCGCAGCCTTTCTATGAGGCTGGCGGGCAGACCTTCGTCTTTTGCCTTTTCGACGTCTCTAGCGTTCTCCGCCATTATGTAATCGCGCCGGGCAAGGAGCAGCTCGGCGAGCGATGAGAGGACGAAGTCCTTCGTCTCGGTCGGGAGGCGGGCGGCGGCGCCTGCGGCCTCGCGGGCCGCTGCGGCCATCTCTTCAGCCCTCATAGTATCACCATGTTGTCCCTGTGGATCACCTCTTCCGTATATTTATAGCCGAGCTTCCTTTCTATCTCAATACTTTTCGACCCCTTTATCCTGTCGATGTCGGCGGACGAGTAGTTGGCTATGCCCCTCGCGATGACGCGGGCGTCGCCGTCCGTCACCTCGACGCACTCGCCCCTCGAAAATGCGCCTTCTACCTGGACGTATGCCGGAGGGCAGGAGGCTCTTGCCCCGATCGACGAGGGCCTTCTGGGCGCCCAGGTCGATGGCCAGTCTCCCCTTCGGCTTGAAGGCGAAGGCGATCCAGCACTTCTTCCTGCTCATCCGCTTTGCCGCCGCGAAGAGGGTGCCTATCTGCTCGCCGGCCGCCGTCTTTAGCACCACGTCCTTTATGCCGCCGCACACGAGCCTCGTGGGTATGCCGTAATTGACCGGCCTTCTTCGCAGCCTCCAGCTTGCTCGTCATGCCGCCGACGCTCTTCTCGCTGCCCGTCCCCTGGGCGTAAGCCTCGATGCGCTCGTCGATGCGCCGGACGGTCCTGATGATGCGGGCGCCCGGATTGCGCTTCGGGTCTTTCTCGTAGAGGCCGTCGACGTCCGACAGGAGCACCAGAAGGTCGGCGCTCGTGATCTGGGCGATGAGGGCGGAAAGGTTGTCGTTGTCGCCGAACATGATCTCCTTGAAGGAGAGCGTGTCGTTCTCGTTGATGACGGGCACTGCGCCCATAGCGAGGAGCGCGTTTATCGTGTTGAGGAGGTTGATGCACCGGGCGTTCGACTTCGTGTCCTCATGGGTGAGGAGTATCTGGCTTGCCTTGAGGCCGGCCTGCGCAAAGGCCTCCATGTACATCGCCATGAGCGTAACCTGCCCGATGGACGCAAGCGCCTGTTTCCTCGCCATCTCCCTCGGCTTCCGTTTCAGCCCCATCGTCTCCATGCCGCACGCTATGGCCCCGCTCGACACGAGGATCACGTCCACGGAGCGGTCGCGCACGGCCTTTATCTGGCGGCGCGAAATCGAGCATCCTCGCCCTGCTTATCCTCTTCTGCTCGTCCAGCAGGACCGATGTGCCGATCTTGAGCACCATCCTGCGGATATCAGACATGGCCGCCGGCTTCTCCTATGCTTTCCTTGAGGCCCGCGATGCCTGCGCCCGTCACCGCGCTCACCGCGAGGACGGTCTCTCCTGCCGCCTCCAACGGGGCCAGCCTGGCCGCCAGGGCCTGAGGGCTGATAAGGTCTATCTTGTTGAGCACTATTATGCGCCCTTTCGCCGCCGATCCCCTTGCCGTAGAGGGTAAGCTCGTTCAGGAGGGTCGTGTAGTCGCCCATCACGTCGGAGGATGCGTCGATCACCCAGAGCAGCATGCGCCGTCCTCTCGATGTGGCGCAAGAAAGTGAGCCCCAGGCCCTTACCGTGGGATGCCCCTTCGATGATGCCTGGGATATCCGCAAGGACCAGGCGCCGGTCGTCCTCGTCGAAGACGCCCAGGGAAGGCGTCAGGGTCGTGAAGGGGTAGTCGCCCACTTCCGGGGTCGCGCCCGTGAGGCGCGAAAGGAGCGTCGATTTGCCCGCGTTCGGCAGGCCGATGATGCCTATCGCCGCAAGGAGCTTAAGCTCCAGCTTGAGGTTGCGCTCCTCCCCTTTGTCGCCCTGGTCAAACTCGACGGGCGTGCGGTGGGCGGGGCTTGCGAAGCGGGCATTGCCCCTTCCGCCACGGCCGCCCCTTGCCGCCACATAGGTCTGCCCCTCGCCGACGATATCGGCCAAGAGCGCGCCCGCCTCGTCGGCCACCTGCGTCCCGAGGGGCACGTAGATAGGCAGGTCCGCCCCGCTGCGGCCCGTCCTGTTCTTTGCGCCCCCGGCCTTTCCGCTCTCTGCTTTGTAGTTCCTCTTGTATCTGAAATCGAGAAGACTTATGAGACGGCCCCTGCCGACGATGAGGACATCGCCCCCTTTTCCGCCGTCGCCCCCGTCAGGACCGCCTCTCGGCACGAATTTTTCTCTTCTAAAACTGACGCATCCTCGTCCGCCATCCCCCGCTTTTACGTGAAGAGAAGCCTCATCGACGAATTTCATCCCACAGGATAGACACTCACCTTCTTCTTCTCCCGCGCAGTCTCGAACGTGACGACGCCCTCGACCAGGGCGAAAAGGGTATTGTCCCTGCCTATGCCGACGTTCGTCCCAGGGTGTATCTTCGTCCCGTGCTGTCTCACTATGATGCTCCCCGCCTTTGCGACCATGCCCCCGAAGACCTTCACGCCCAGCCTCTGGCCGCTGGAGTCCCTGCCGTTCCTTGAGCTTCCTCCGGCCTTTTTATGCGCCATGTTGCGCCTCCACTTCTATCTTCTCTATGAGCAGCTCCGTGTACGCCTGGCGGTGGCCCTTTTTCTTCTTGCTGTCCTTCCTGCGCTTGTACTTGAAGACGGTGACCTTCCTGGCCCTGCCCTGGGCGACTATCTTGCCCGTTACGGAAGCGCCCTCGACATACGGGGCGCCGACCAGCAGGCGCTCACCGTCCTCTATGGCGAGCACCGGGCCGAGGGAAACTTCATCGTCGGCATTGCCCGGGACCTTCTCGATCCTTACCTTCTGGCCCTGCGCTATCCGGTACTGCTTACCGCCGCTCTCTATGATTGCATACATTGCGATCTCCCCGTTTGAAGGAAAATTTGAACTAGTATATTAGACATTTTTCCCTTGAAAGTCAATAAAGTTGTCGGCTCTTTGGGGGTCACGGGTCTTTGCACCGGGGCGTAGACAGCGGCTGACTGCGAGGTAGTGCGTTGCGCGGCCCTTCCGCGCTAAAGCGATTTTTTACCGACGCGAAGGACAAGAAGTATTGCAACCACAAACAGGCCCGCATTGCACTGTTATACAATGATATCGAAAAGGCAGAAGGCCATACACCGGATAACCATCAATGATTCCGCCATGATACCAGAGTCGGCAAAGTAATAATGGCCGGATAAGGCAGGGTGGAAGTACGCTCCGACCGGAGCCCGGACACCACCCGCGATAACGCCGCCCGCACATAATAAATCCGTATTTATTAAAAACTTTTAAAAAAGTTCTTGACATGTAGTATAACAGCGTATATCATTGTGAGTTAGACATAGTTTTACTGCTAACGCCAAACCATCCGCGAGGGTGGGACGGAAAGCCAAGGGTCTCCCGCCAGACAGCCTGGTTGCCAGTTTATCAAAAAGAAAGGAGGCATTATGTACAGGATGCCAAGGAAAAAGCAATGGGGAGGCGGCCTGGCGCGGTCCGTTATGATCGCCGCTGCGATATGCTGTCTGTGGCTTGCCTGCGCCGGGAGCGCGCGTGCCGACCTCTCCATGCAGCTCACCGGGCTGCCGAGCACGACCTACGGGAGCTATTACGTAGGGACCTACCAGGTGACCGTGAACGGCACGCCGATGAACCTCATCTGCGATGACTTCACAAAGGAGATCACCCTGAACGAGACGTGGAGCGCAACGCCCCTCTCCGGCACGCAGATCGGCTCCATGAAGTTCGCGAACGCCGCCTCATACGGGAACGGCGCCGCGAGTGCCACGCAGGCGTACCAGGAGGTATTCTGGCTCTCCAGCCAATTGGTCAACCCGTCCAATTCAAGCTCGGTCGCAGCAATACATTTTGCCATCTGGACGGTCCTGGACCCGGCCGTGACCGGCGCGCCTAACGGGAGCGGCGCAGCTTCCACGTCGTACTGGCTCAATCTGGCAAGCCAGAGCCAGAATTACAGCGGCGTCAATATGGCCAACTACGAGGTATATGCGCCTAACCCCTTATCGTCCTCGCAGGAGTTCATCGGCGTGAACCAGTCGCCCGTCCCGCTCCCTCCGTCGGTGATGCTAATGGGTACGGGTCTTATAGGGGTCGTCGGCCTGAGGAAGAGGCTGAAACGGCAGCCTGCTTGAGTGCAAGCCGGATGGGGGACTCAAAGTCTCCCGCGTCGAGAAGCACAGCTACTGCTTCAGAGGCCGGCCCGGCGGTGGCAAGCGAGTCGGCCTAGGCCATATGGGGGGCGACGCCTATGAAGGATTCGGTCATATGTCTCAGAATAAGCAGCACACTCAGGGCAGCGCTCGAAAGGATCTCCGTGAGCGAAAGAAGGTCCCTTTCAGCCGCGATAGAGAATATACTTTACGAGCACCTGGAGGGTAAGGGAAAGGAACCGGCCGGGGAGGAGAAGCGGAGATTTCCCCGGCGCGCGGTCTCTACCCCCGCCCTGGTGCAGACGGCGGGCGGCGCTTTTGCAGCGACGGTCCGGGATATCTCTTTAGGGGGCATAGGCATCTCGCCAGGCGCCGGCTGCCAATGGCCCGTGCAGGAGCATTCCAAGCTTTCCGTCGTGTTTACGCTGCCGGAGACCACAAAGCCTCTTCTCATGCAATGCGTGGCCCGCCATTGCAGCGCCGATAAGCCGGCGCACATAGGCGCGTCCTTCGCCGAGGACGGCCACCAGGGTTACACGGCGCTGCGCAGCTACCTCGTGCAGTGAGCCGCGCAGCTCTTTTGCGCGGGCTTCCGGCGGCCGGCCGGCCGGACGCCCCTGCTCCATGTCCCTCAATCCATCTTCTTGAATGAAGACTTGACCGCTCCGCATACCGGGCACTTGTCGGGTGGCTCGCCTTCAAACGTATTGCCGCAGGTCTGGCAGACGTAATAGTCGGCCTGCGGGTTCTTGCCGAGCTCCTCGATGGCCTTCTTGTAAAGGGCCGCATGGACCTTTTCGACCTCGTTCGCGTACGTGAAGGTCTTCTCCGGCGCCCTTGTTGCCCTCGGCCTTGGCCGTTCCCGATCATCCCCGGATACATCTTCTGGAACTCGAAGACCTCGCCGTTTACGGCCTCCTCCAGGTTCTCCCGCGTTGCTCCTGATCCCGCCCATCTCCCGCAGGTGGTTGTGGGCATGCACGGTCTCCGCCTCGGCGGCCGCCCGGAACAGCTTGGCCACCTGGGCATAGCCCTCCTGGTCCGCCTTCTTCGCAAAGGCAAGGTATTTCCTGTTCGCCTGCGATTCGCCCGCAAAGGCTTCCTTAAGGTCGTCCTCGCTCTTCGCCATGGTCGTCTTCCTCCGATATGCTAGAATTTAAGATCGTATTCCTTTACCTTCTCGGCAAAGCCGTATCCGAAGTCGTAGCACCGCTGCTCGTCTTCGGGGCCGGGCCGGTAGACCACCTCGACGCCCGGCTCGTAGACCTCAAGCCCTATCTGCCTGATGGTGGCGTAAACTTCCTTCACCGCTCCCCCTCCCCACCCGAAGCTGCCGAAGGCGCCTGCAATCCGGTTTTTCGGCCTCAGTCCCCTAATGTACGTAAGGAACTGGGCGATGGTGGGGAAGGGGATGTTGTTGAGCGTCGGGCAGCCGATGAGCGTGCCCCTCGCCCTCCAGAATTCCTTCGTCGCGACGCTTATTGGCGAGGCCCTGAGCTTGATGACCCTGCACTCGAGGCCTGCGTCCTCGACGCCCCTCGCTATGAACTGGGTCATCTGCTCGGTGCTGTGCCACATCGTGTCATATACGATGGCGACGCTGCGCGCCGCCTTGCCCCGCGCCATGTCGAGGTACATCTGTAATATCCGGCCGGGGTCGCGCCTCCAGATCACGCCGTGGTCGGGCGCGATGACCTCGATCTCCAGCCCCAGCGCCTGGACCTCGGCTATCTTTTCTCGATGAGGGGGCCGAAGGGCATCAATATGTTCGCGTAATAATCGAGCACCGCGTCGTCGAGCTCCGCTATCGACTCGCAGGCTATATAGTCGTCGTCGAACCGCGCCGACGAAGCGATATGCTGCCCGAAGGCGTCCTGGCTGAAAAGGAGCTTGTCTTCCTGCACGTAGGAGACCATCGAGTCGGGCCAGTGGAGCATGGGGGTCTCCATAAACAGGATGGTCTTCTTGCCGATGCTCAGCTTGTCGCCCGTCTTGACCGTCTTTATGCGCCAGCCGGAGAGGTCGAAGAAGCGGGCGAGGCCCTTTTGCGCCCTCTCCGTCATGTAGATGTCGGCCGCAGGCGCAAGCTGCATCACCCGGTCCGAGGCTCGTCGCGTGGTCGTTCTCGATATGGTTGACGATGACGTGCTTGATCGCGGCCGGGTCCATGATCGCCCTGATGTTCTTGATCGTCAGGTCCGCGAAATCGTACTTGACCGTATCGACCAGCGTGGGCTCATCGTCCAGGATCAGATAATTGTTGTACGACGTGCCCCTTGGGGTCTCGTACCCGTGAAAGTCCCTTATGGCCCAGTCAATGGCCCCCACCCAGTAAATCCCGTTCCTTACCTCTACCGCCTTCATCTCCGTAATCTCCTCCGAATGTTCCTTGGGGTCTTCCGCTTCTTCGCGCGCGACGCGCGACCCACGCCTTTTAGGCAGGCGATGTCACATCCGCGAGCCAGCGCCCGTATGCGCCAAAGACTTCCGTTGCCTCGACCGCCTCTATCTGCGGCGCCTCATATGGATGAAGCGCCTTTATCTCGCTCTCTACAGCCGGGTAGAACTCGCGCCTCGTCTTCATTATGCCCATCCACTCGTCCGCCTCCTCGATACGCCCCTTCCACCAGTAAACGCTCCTAACCGGCCCGACGATCTGGAGGCAGGCCACCAGCTTTTTCTCAAGAAGAAAACGGCCGATTTTCTCCAGCGTCTCCCTGTTGTCGAGAGTGGTGATTACGTTTATCATCATGTCTCCTTTTTACATTGTAATCCCTCACCTATAGCCCATGCAAGCATGGGCTATAGGTGAGGGTAGGGTAGGGGGCCGGAGGTAGGATGGGGGGGCCGGATCCTTCCGCGTCCTTCACGTCGTTTTCTCGGCGCGCCGCCTCAATGTACAAATAAAGTACTATTTCGGCGGGCGCCTTCGAAAAACAACGCGAAATCCATCGAAAATCTCCGGCCCCAATTTGCTGCGCGAAAACCTGCAGCCCGGATTCCTGCAGTTGTTGGTAATCGTATTCTATCTGTCATATATGATGTTACAGGTGGTCCTCTCTCCCACCATACCCGTCGGTCGAAGTATTCGAGGGTCTGCACACTGGGGTCCTTATGCCAACCACCAGGGTAAAATTGAAAAGAAGGCACCCGGTTCATCGGTTAGCGCCCCCTAACGGGCTTGCCACAATGCCGTGGAGTACAGGGAAAGATGGATTCGAGTAGATAGATAATGTGTGTCTCTGCCATATGCCCTCCGTTTCCGAACTCAGTGAGGGCTATGAAAAAGCCCTCATAATAGAAGAGAGCATAACCGCAAAGACAGTGCCTAGTAGAGTCCCTTATAAGGGGGTGCTTAAACGTACAGTGGACACATAAGAAGAAATCTTATACGTCAAACATAAGACCCTCCAGAATCGAGGGCCTGCACGCATCGTATGGGATGCTAGGGAAGGTCCTCAGGCGAAGTGGATACAACCGTCACTTTCGTTGTGGCCCGGAAGCGCTGTGGCCCAAGGATCATGCCTTCCACGATTTTAATCATGTTTACAGCCTGGCGATATGCCCTCTGTACCTGCTTGTAAAGAGCCGCCAGCTCGGGATTATAGTTCGGGCTTTTTTCTTGTCCTGGGTGGTATTCCTTTCCGCTCTTCCGGCGTGCTATTTCGACAAGCGATAACGCCGACAGATAATGCAGGTCCCAAATCTCCCATTTATCAAAGGCTGCGTCCTTGCACCTCGTCCTCTCAGAATTGGGCTTATAGTATCTAATAATTTCATTAAAGGCTTTTGTTAGCTCCTCTTCTTCCTCAGTCAGGTCTACCCGCAGATCTAAGTATCGTTCGTCCTTGGGTTGAAGGACATCTTCTTCGGTCAGTTCCCGGATAGGAATGGTCGGGAGTTTCTCAAAAAGCCATCCCAACTCCTCATCTAAGGGCAGGTAAGGTCTGATGAGAGTCGTCAATCCGTACTTTTTGCAGAGTGTCTTGGTGGCGACGTTGCCCATCTCTCTTTGCAAAAAGTCGTATACGTAGATTTCTCGAGCGCGATAAAGCCATAAATCGATCTCGCCTGCTTATTTTCATTTCCTTCTTCCTTTCCCTCTTCGATTTCCCGATGGCTCTACGGAAGGATCGGGATGGTTCGGGCCGGTTCGGCGGCTACTATCCGAGAAACGTGCTGCCTACTTATCCGGCTGCAAACACTTCTTTCCTATATCCTCGTAAGAGAGGTCATGGTAAAACCAGACCTGGGAAAGCTGCAAAAACAACGTCCATATATTTTCCCTCCTGCATAAGGGGTATGTTTTAAGGAAAGAGTCGATCTCACGAACATAGTATTCGGGATTTGTTTTTTTTGGAAACCCATGCATTACGGGTTCGACTGAAAGAGTTGCCTTCGCGCATGCCGAAATATAACCGTCCTCAAATCCTTCAAGGAAGCCCCTTACCATGCTCTCCCGAACCATCTTCCCAATCTCCATCCGCCCCACCTTAAAACCCTCCATATCCTCCCAAGTGTAGCCGTCGGCCTTACCAGATGGCACCTGTTCTTCTGCCCGTATTTCCGCTGCTGCCGAAAGAATTGCGATGATGCTGATCACAATGACCAACCAGTTAAAGACGAGGGAATGCTTCATAGGGATCCCCGGATGTGCAATCAACCCAGGATGGCTAGCCTTGACGTTTCAGCCTATTTTATCACGTCGAGGGAGGGCTTATCCATGCTTCCTTCTGGCTTTCTCTTCCCTGCGCCTCTTCGTTTCCTCTGTTTGTCGCACAATGGGGATGACCAAAACCAAATAACTGACTTAGGAGACCCGATGAAGACGGAATTGAGAGGTGCCCGCCGTGCTCGTACCTGGCCGGCCGCGGAAGATATTGCCTAGCCGCCATTGTCTTTATAATAGCTTTTGCCGCCGCCCAAGGGATGGCAGTATGGCAGTATGCTCCACTGGCGGCGGCCGTGGCCGGACGAGATAGCCCCCCTCGCGCTCCAGTGCGTAGCTTTTGGGGGCCTGGGCTATTTTCGATGATAGGCGCCGTGACCGAGAAGCCGCCGCCCGGAGCATACTTCTTTTGTATGTGAGGACGCGCGGCTTTGAGGGACAGGCGCATGGCGCGTAACGCATCACCCCGCGGCTCGCTGTTATATATGCCGCGGGGCAAAGAGCCAGGCCCCACCCGCCCGAACAGCTTGCCTGCCTTGACAATTATCTAAGAACATGTATATTTGAATAATGGATAAAGTGAAGCCGAAGCAGCTTGAATGGATCGGATCAAGCCGGAGAGATATGCAGGCGTTGCCGCTCCCTGTCCGACGGATATTCGGCTATGGGCTTTATTTGGCTCAATCAGGAAAGAAGCCGCCTGACGCAAAACCGCTCAAGGGCTTCGGCGGGGCAGGTGTATTGGAGCTTGTCGAAGATTACAGAAGCGGTACTTATCGGGCTGTCTACACCGTGCGGTTCCCCAGGAAGGTGTATGTGTTGCACGTGTTTCAAAAAAAGGCGAAGCACGGAATCGCAACCCCGAAACATGAGCCGACTTGATCTGCGAGCGGTTGAAGCAGGCCGAGAGTCTTTACAGCGACGAAGGCAAGGAGGTTTGAAACATGAATAAAGACTCCGAGAAGAGCAGCGGGAACGTTTTTGCGGACTTGGGTTTTCCCAACTCAGAGCAGGAGCTTGTCAAAGCCCAGCTTACGGCGGAGATTTACCGCCTCTTGAAGGATCGTGGATTAACCCAGGCTGAGGCGGCGAAACTCCTGGGTACGACGCAAGCGCAGGTATCGACGTTGATGCGCTGCCGTCCCGTGTCCGTCTCTGTGGGGCGTTTGATGGAATTCCTGACGATACTGGGGCAGGATATCGAACTGACCGTTAAGCCGGCCGCAAAGCGCGGCAGGGGACGGCGCGGTCGTATGTCGGTGAAACCGGCCTCGACTCTTGCGGGGAGGTAACGTTTTAACCCAATCCGTCAGCGCTTGAAATACAATCACAATAGTGCAACATAGGCGCGACTTACCCCAAACGACCGGCCCGGCCCCATTATTTCACTTGAATTGCTGGTGATTTCATATTATTTTGTAGCATGTTCCACATCAATGACGAAAATGCGATGGTGCTTGCAAGCGAGTCGACGAGAAGGATCGATATCCTCCGGACCCTCGGCATATCCTTCGCCATCATGCCGCCCGGGATCGACGAGCGCAGGAGGCCTTACGAGTCGCCGAAGGACTACGTCCTGCGGATCTCTTACGAAAAGGCGCAGAAGGTCGGCGGCCTTTTCCCGGAGAAATGGGTCATCGGCGCGGACACGGTCGTCGTCCACAAGGGCAGGGTGCTCGGCAAGCCGAAGACGGAAGAGGACGCCTTCGCCATGCTCAAGAGGCTCCGGGCAAACTGGCACAAGGTATTTACCGGTTACTGCATCCTCAACGTGTCGAGGCAGATCGTCTATCAGGACGTTGCGGAGACGAAGGTCTTCATCAAGGACCTGACCGACGAGGAGATAGAGAAGTACGTAGACACCTCGGAGCCCTTCGACAAGGCCGGCTCTTATGCAGTGCAGGGGAAGGGCGGTTACATGGTGAAGGAGATAAAGGGCTCCTACACGAACGTGGTCGGCCTGCCCATCTGCGAGATCACGGACGCCCTCCTCTCCCTGGGCATCCTTTCGTGAGCAATATCGGCGACGTCCATATCCGCCGTGCGCGGCCGGATAGCGGATGCGTGCCAAAGGGCGGGGCGCGCGCCCGGAGAGGTGAGGCTTATCGCCGTCACGAAGAGGGTCGATGCCGCGAGGGTGCGCGAGGCCGCGGCCTTCGGCCTTTCGGATTTCGGGGAGAACTACGTCCAGGAGGCGCAGAGAGAAGATAGACGCCGTCGGGCCGGGGCCGACATGGCACATGATCGGCCACGTGCAGACGAACAAGGCAAAATACGTCTCCCGGCTTTTCAACTGCGTCCATTCGGTGGACAGGGAGGCGCTGCTTACGGAATTCGAGCGCCATGGCGAAGGCCCGCTCGACATCCTCTTCGAGGTCAACCTTTCGCACGAGCCGCAAAAGCACGGCGCGTCCGAAGAGGCGCTGCGGCCGCTGCTCGAAAAGGCGGCGCCCATGCGCCACGTCAGGCCCGTCGGCCTCATGACGATGCCCCCATTTGACGACGACCCGGAGAAGTCGCGCCCCTATTTCGCCGCCCTGCGTGCCCTCCTCGCCTCGGTCAACAAGGACCTCGGCATGGCAATGACGGAGCTATCCATGGGGATGTCGGCCGACTTCGAGGTGGCCATAGAGGAAGGTGCTACGATGGTGCGCGTCGGCGCCGCCATATTCGGAGAGCGACTGTGAAGCCGTGGGAGGGAAGGTTCAGCGGGCCGACGGACGAACTCATGGAGCGCTTCAGCTCGTCGATAGAGGTCGATTGGCGCCTCTTCCGCTACGACATAGAGGGGAGCATCGCCTACGCGCGGATGCTTGCGCGGGCAGGCATCCTGAACGATGACGAGACGACCCGCATCGTCGCGGGCCTGAAAGAGATAGAGGCGGAGATCGCGGAAGGCAGGCTCCCTTTCCGGGACGCCCTCGAAGACATCCACATGCACGTCGAGCAGAGGCTCATCGAGAAGGTGGGCGAGCCGGGCAAGAAGCTCCACACGGGCAGGAGCAGGAACGAGCAGGTCTCCGTCGATATGCGGATGTATGTAAAGGACGAGCTTGCCCGCCTCGACGGGTCCCTGAAGACGCTGATGACGGCGATAGTCGCGAAGGCAAAAAAGGAGAAGACGGCCATCATGCCGGGATATACGCATACGAGGCGGGCGCAGGCGGTCCCATTCGCGCACTTCCTCATTGCGCACTATTACCCTCTGAAACGGGACAGGCAGCGCATCGCCGAGGCGCGCGCCAGGTGCGACGCCATGCCCCTAGGCAGCGGGGCGCTCGCCGGCTCGACCCTGCCTATCGACCGGGATTTCCTCAAGAAAGAGCTGGGCTTCGCAGCGACCACCGATAACAGCATGGACGCCGCCGCCGACCGCGACTTCGTGCTGGACGCCCTTTATTGCGCGGCTACGGTGATGCTGCATCTGAGCAGGCTTTCGGAGGACCTGATCCTCTATTCCACCGAGGAGTTCTCTTTCATTTCCCTGCCGGACGGCCTCTGCACGGGGAGCAGCCTCATGCCCCACAAGAAGAACCCCGACGCCCTCGAGCTGGTGAGGGGGAAGGCAGCGGGCGTGATGGGCAAGCTTTTCGGGCTGTTCTGCCTGCTGGATGGGCTGCCCTCGACGTACAACCGCGACCTCCAGGAGGACAAGCCGCCGCTCTTCGAGGGCCTAGCAGCCGCGTGCGACGCGGCCGAGGTGATGGCCCTTGCCGTAGAGGGCATGACGATCAACAGAGAAGCCATGGAGAAGGCGGTAGAGGAGAGCTTCATGCCCGCAGTCGAGATGGCCGAGTACCTGGCATCGAAGGGGGTGCCTTTCAGGCAGGCGCACCATATCGTCGGTGCAATAGTCAAAGAGTGCGAGCAAAGGGGGCGCCGCCTGCGCGACATGGACCTTGCCGAGCTCAAGCGCAGCTCGGACGCATTCGACGAGAAGGTTTTCGATTATATGGAGCCGCGCCACGCGCTGGAGCACAGGAAGACGCAGGGCGGGGCGTCGTTCGCCGAGGTCGAGAGACAGATTGAGAAAGAAACGACTTACCTTAGCGGTTCTTAGCCTTATTATACTTGCCCTGGTCGCGTGCGGAAGGAAGGGAAACCCCAGGCCGAAGAGCCTGCCGACGCCGGCGACGATAAGCGACCTCCGGGGCGACGTCAGGGACGGCGTGCTCCTCATCTCTTTTACGGTCCCCACGAAAAACAGGGACGGGACGCCCGTTAAGGACCTCGCCGGCTTCGAGTTCGTGAAAAGCTGCGGTCCGTGCGGCGGTGCGTTCGAGTCGTGGAAGGACGTGCGCCTTGCGGACAAACAGGGCTATACGATAAGGACCGGCAGACTGTACGTCTATGACGACGACCTTGTGCCTGGATACGTTTATGAGTACAGGGTCTACCCTTACACGAGCAAGGGCACCCGGATGGACGGGTCGAACTTCTTCGCGATAAAATGGCAGAAGCCGCCGGGTCCGCCGGCGGGCGTCACCGGAGAGGCGCTGGACTCGAAGGTCGTCCTGTCATGGCAGAAGGCGGACAAGCTGACCTATAACGTCTATCGATGGGACAATAATATCTACCCTATAAAACCCGTCAACGCCGCCCCCGTAGCCGGCGACACCTTCACGGACTCCGGCTTGCAGAACGGCAAGACGTACAAGTACGAGGTCAGGGCCGTGAGGACCGAGGGGACTTTTCAGTTCGAGGGCGAGGGCGCCCACATTACCCTGACGCCTAAGGATATGACGCCGCCCACGCCACCGACGGCGCTCAAGCTGGAGAAAAAGGACGACGGCGTCGTTATCTCGTGGCAGGCTAGCCCGGAGGCCGACGTGGCAGGGTACAACGTGTACAAGCTCGTCGGGGAGAAGCCTGAGAAGATCAATACCGACTTGGTCGCCGCAACGCAGTTCTTCGACCCGTCGCCCGGCATCAATGTGAGGTACGTCGCGTACTACGTGACGGCAGTGGACAAAAGCGGGAACGAGAGCGGGCCGTCGAGGCAGCAAATTATAGTGATTAAAGAATAATCCCCCGAAAGCGGTTGGGGCAGTGCAGCTACTCGGCGGTGGCGTGGGTCGCAACCGTCGAGCCGGTAAGGTCCCGAGAGACAGGGAAAAGGCGCGAAAGGATCCCGGCCTATCTTTTAACCCCGACGCGCTTTAGCCGCGTCGGGGTTAACCCAGTAGACGGGTGGCTCACCGCCCAGCGCAGCCAGCAGGTTCCGCGCCGCCATCTCCCCCATCTTGCTTCTGGTCGGCCCGGTCGCGCTGCCTATATGGGGCGAGAGGGTGACGTTCTCCAGGCCGAGGAGCGGGCTGGCGGGGTCGAGGGGCTCCCGCTCGTAGACGTCGAGGCCCGCGCCCCCGGGCCGGCCTTCCTTCAATGCAGCGGCGAGGGCCGCCTCATCGACCACAGGGCCGCGAGACGTATTGACGAGTATGGCGGTCGGCTTCATCAGCCGAAGCTCCCGCGCCCCGATGAGGTGGTGCGTTTCTTTCAGGTACGGCACGTGGATGCTCACGAAATCGGAGGCAGCCAGCAGGCCGTCGAGGTCTCGGTATTCAGCGTTCAATGAGCGCTCCTCGGCTGCGGGGCGCCGCTCTGCGTCGTTGTAGAGCACCTTCATGTGGAAGCCCCCGGCCCGCATCGCCAGGGCACGGCCGATGCGCCCGAAGCCTATTATGCCGAGCGTAGCCTCCCATACGGGCGCGCCGAGCATGAACCCGAAATCGAAGCGGCCGCGCCATTTCCCCGCCCTGACGTACCTGTCTCCCTCGGCCACCCTCCGGCCGGCAGTCAAGAGAAGGGTGAAGGCAAGGTCTGCCGTCGCGTCGGTCAGTACCTCCGGGGTGTAGCCGATATAGATGCCCCTTTTCGTCGCCTCCGCGACGTCGATGTGCTCGTATCCGACGCTGCACGTGCTGATGACCTTGAGGGAAGGGGCAGCGTCGAGCACCTCGGCGTCGATCCGGTCCCCGGGGATGCAGACGAGCCCCTCCACCTCCCTTACGGCGGCCAGCAGCTCCGACCGGGCGAGCGCCGCCGTCCCTTCATGGACCTTCACGTCGCACGCCTCCGCGATCATCTCGATCCCCGGCGACGGTATCCTCCGCGTTGCGAATACTTTCGGTCTCACGACCCCACCTCCAGTTCGTTATGGTTCTATTTTTATATGACGAACCGGCCGACATGTAAAGAAGAGGCCCCCGTTAAGCCCGAAGTATTTCTGCCGAATATATATACGGAGAATAGATATGGGAGATACGGAGAACGCGCCCCTGTTCAGGGGAGTGCAGGATGAATACGAAAGGGAGACGGAGGCGCCCTTCACCGACAGCCTCACCGGTCTTTACAACCACGGCTTCTTCATAGAGCTTCTCGGGCGGGAGCTGAAGCGCTCCCTGCGGTACTCGGTCTCCTTCGCCCTGGCATTCATCGACATCGACGGGCTGGCGCGCTACAACCGGAGGCGCGGCTCCATCCAGGCAGACCGCGCCCTCAAGACGGTCGCCTCGATCATCCGGGAGGGCATACGCGAATCGGACCTCGCCGCAAGGTATCTCGGCGACACGTTCGCCGTTCTTCTGCTCGATACGGTCATCGCCGATGCGGAGCGCGTTGTCCGCCGGCTCGGGACCGCAATCGAGGACCGCTCCCTCGGTGAGCTTACCGTCTGCATCGGGTGCGCCTCATCGGAAAAGGCCGGCGACAGGGATGAACTGCTCCGGAAGGCGCAGGGCGCCCTCGTGCACGCAAAGGCGATGGGAAGGGGCAGCATCTGCATGGACGACCCCGGAAGGCTGCCCGTCCTCGACGGCCGCTTCCGCGTCCTCGTGGTGGACGACGAGCCGGTGAACGCGACGATTCTCACGGCGATGATAAAACCCCTTAAGTGCGACTCCATCGTCGCAGTCAACGGCGAGGAGGCCGTGCAGGCCCTTGCTGCCGGGGACATCGACCTCGTCCTCATGGACGCAATGATGCCCAGGATGGATGGCTTCGAGGCGTGCAGCATGATGAAATCCGACCCCGCCACGCGGATGGTTCCCGTCGTCATGATAACCGCCTTGGGCGATATGGAATCTAAAATCAAGGCAATCGAGGCGGGCGCCGACGATTTCATCACTAAGCCCCCGGACAGGGTGGAGCTCTCCGCCAGGGTGCGCGCCCTGCTGCGGGGAAAGAGGCTTAACGACAGCCTCATCGGTGTCGAGAGCGTCCTTTTCTCGCTTGCGAGCGCAGTCGAGGCGAAGGACGCCTATACCGACGGCCACGTAAAAAGGGTATCGAGCCTCGCGGTCAGCCTCGGTAGGGCGATGGGCCTGCCACCGGGGGACATAGAGGCCCTCCGGTTCGGCGGCATCCTCCACGACATCGGAAAGATCGGTATCCCCGACGCGATCCTCAACAAGCCGGACGGGCTGAGCCCGGAAGAGGCCGAGATAGTCAGGAGCCACCCGCTCATCGGCTTCAGGATGGTCGAGCCGCTGGAGCCTATCCTGAAAGGCGCGGTCAAGGTGATTCGCCACCACCACGAGAAGATGGACGGCTCCGGCTACCCGGACGGGCTGAAGGGTGAGGATATCTCGCCGGCGGCACGGATCATGGCCGTCGCCGACATCTACGACGCCCTGATAAGCGACCGCCCCTATAGGCCGGGCATGGCGGAGGATAAGGCCCTTGCCGTCATTCAGAAAGAGGCGGATGAGGGCCTCCTCGACGCGGCCGTAGTATCCCGGCTCGCCGCCCTCGTATGTTCCGTGGACGAAAAGGAAGGGTAAGAGCGATGCCTCTGCCTCGCGGGATGCGGCTCCCCGCCGCAGTCATCCTTTGCGGGATGGTCCTCTCCGCGTCTCTCTTCGCCATCGTCCACAACTGGGAGCAAGAGCGTGCCAGGGAGGTCTTTCACAACGAAGCCGAAAACCGCTTCATTATCGTCAAGACGGAGATCCGCATGGACCTCCAGGTCCTCGCTTCCCTCAAGGCTTTCTACGGGGCCTCGGAGGACGTGACGCGCGACGAGTTCATGCGGTTCGCCGGGCCCCTCCTGATGCAGCACAAGAGCATCCAGGCGCTGGAGTGGATACCGAGGGTGCCCTTCGCGGGCCGCCGCGCTTACGAGGCGCAGGCCAAAAGGGACGGCTACCCGTCTTTCCGGTTCACCGAGCGGGGCAGCCAATCGGATATCCTCGACGCGGGGATCAGGGCCGAATACTTCCCCGTCTACTACGTCGAGCCGTATAAGGGCAACGAGAAGGCCCTGGGCTTCGACCTCGCCTCCCAGGCCACAAGGAAGGAGGCCCTCG
This sequence comes from uncultured delta proteobacterium, assembly GCA_963835595.1. Lineage (GTDB taxonomy): Bacteria > Desulfobacterota > Syntrophorhabdia > Syntrophorhabdales > WCHB1-27 > CAWEPK01. Next base: position 2,680,927 of record CAWIGL010000002.1, read on the forward strand.
AAAAGTCGCGCGATACGGGGACGATGATAGCCACCTCCAGGATAAGGCTCGTCCAGGAACGGGGCAACCAGTTCGGCTTCCTCGTATTCATGCCCGTCTACAGGAAGGGGGCGCCCGTCGATTCCGTCCGGGCCAGGCGCGCCGCCCTTGCCGGGTTTGCCCTCGGCGTCTTCAGGATCGGGGATATGGTGGAGAAGTCCCTCGCGGGCCTCAAACGGGATTCCATAGACATAGCCCTCTACGACGAAAGCGCCCCCGAGGAGCAGCTCCTCTACGGCCGCGCGTATGGCCCGCCTGCCGCACCGGCGCCTCCCCCAGGCTATCTCTACTCGAAGACCTTCGAGGTCGGGGGGCACAGGTGGCGCTTTGCGGCCGGTCCTGGGGAACGGGGGGCCTTACCGCCGGGCGGATACGGCGCGTGGACCATCCTTCTCGCGGGCATCCTCCTCACCGCCCTTTTGGCTAAATACCTCCACGCCAGCGCGAACCGCGTGGCGGTCGTCGAGAACATGGTGGCGGAGCGCAGCCGGGAGCTCGAAAAAACGAACGAGGCCTTCAGGCAGAGCGAGGCGAAGTACAGGAACATCTTCGAATCGATGGAGGACGTCTATTACGAGACGGACGCCCGGAGCATCATCAAGGTCGTTTCCCCCTCAGTCTTGCGCCTCGCCGGATGGGACCCCGAGGAATTGGTGGGAAGGGACGTTGTCGATGTTTACGTGGACCCTGGCGACAGGGACAGCCTCGTTTCGCTCCTGATGAAGGAGATGTACGTGAAGGACTATGAGGTAAGCCTGAAGAGGAAGGAAGGGGCTGTCATCCAGGTTTCGGTCGGCGCGCAGTTGCTCTTCGACGAGGAGGGGCGCTGCACGGGCGTGGCGGGCCTGTTGCGGGACATCACCGAGCGCAAGGAGGCGGAGGAGCGGATCCGCCGGGCCAACCAGGAGCTTGCGGAGGCGACCGCGAGCGCGGAAGAGGCAAACAGGGCGAAGAGCGAGTTCCTCGCCAACATGAGCCACGAGATCCGGACGCCGATGAACGGCGTGATCGGCATGACCGGCCTCCTGCTCGAGACCGACCTTACCGCCGAGCAGCGCGAGTACGCGGAGATCGTCCGGAAGAGCGGCAAGGCGCTGCTGGCGCTCATCAACGACATACTCGACTTCTCGAAGATCGAGGCCCGCAAGCTCGACCTGGAGATACTCGATTTCGACCTGCCTGCGACGGTGGAGGACGTGGTGGAGCTCCTGGCGCCGAAGGCCGGCGAGAAAGGGATCGAACTTGTCTACCTGGTGGACCCCGTGTGCCGCCCTCCCTGCAGGGCGACCCCGGCAGGCTGCGACAGATGCTCTCGAATCTCGTGGGCAACGCCGTCAAGTTCACCGAGAAAGGGGAGATCGCCATCCGGGTCCGTCCGGTCGGCAGCGCGGGAGGCAAAACCACGCTCCGCTTCGAGGTGGCCGACACGGGGATCGGCATCGCGAAAGAGAAGCTCTCGCTGCTCTTTTCACCGTTCTCCCAGGGCGACGGCTCCACTACGCGGAAGTACGGCGGCACCGGCCTTGGCCTCGCCATCTCCAGGCAGCTGGTCGAGCTGATGGGAGGGGAGATCGGCGTAGAAAGCGAAGAGGGCGCCGGCTCGACCTTCTGGTTCACCGTCCCCTTCGAGCAGGGGCGCGAGATGGAGCGTCGTCGGGCCGTCGCTCGATGCGAAGGTCCTCGTCGTCGACGACAACGAGACTAACCGCCTGCTGGCTGCGACGCTCCTGCGGTCATGGGGCTGCACGGTCGCCGAGGCTGCGGACGGGCATGAGGCGCTGGCCGGGCTGCGGCGGGCGGCCGAAAAGGGCGCGCCCTATCGCGCAGCGCTCCTCGATATGCAGATGCCTGGCATGGACGGGGAAGACCTCGCCGCCCGCATCAAGGCGGACCCGCAGATCGCCGCGACGCAGCTCGTCATCATGACGTCCCTCGGCCGCCCTCCCGGTGCGGACGGCCTTGCCGGCTGGCTCTCCAAGCCCTTGAGGCGGGGCCAGCTCCACGCCGCCCTGAGCTCCGCCCTCGGCCGGCTTCCCGATCGCCGGGGCGCGGAAAACGCTTATGCGCCGGCCGCGCCAGGAGCGGCGCTGCACCGGGCGCTCATCCTCGTGGTGGAGGACAACCCCGTCAACCAGCTCGTGGCCGTCAGGATGCTGGAGAAGCTCGGCTGCCGCGCCGACGTAGCCGCGAACGGCAAGGAGGCCATCGCGGCCTTGAGCCGCATTGCTTACGACCTCGTGCTCATGGACTGCCAGATGCCGGAGATGGACGGCTTCGAGGCTTCAGGGAGGATCCGCAGCGGCGAAGCGGGTCCGGACCGCAGCCGGACCCCGATCGTAGCGATGACTGCGCGGGTCATGCAGGGCGACCGTGAAAGGTGCCTCGCCTCCGGTATGAACGACTACGTCCCGAAGCCGGTGGAGCCTATCTCCCTCTCGCAGGCGCTTGGGCGCTGGCTCGGCCCGGAGGCGCGTTCCGCTGCTGATGATGGGCCGCAGGCGCCTGCCTGGCCCCGTAGCGGAGAGGCCCCCGTTTTCGACAGGAGCGTCCTCGAAGACAGGCTCATGGGCGACGCGGACGTGATCGCCGGTATCTTAGACGTCTTCCTCGAAAGCACGCCCCCCCGCATCGAGGCGCTCAAAAGCTGCGCGGCCAGGGGCGACCTGGAAGGCGCAGGCCATGAGGCCCACTCGATCAAAGGCGCAGCCGCCGGCATCGGCGGCGAGGCCCTGCGCAGGGCCTCCTTCGAGGTGGAAAAAGCCTGGCGGGAAGGCGACGCGGCCCGGCTTACCGTCATGGCGCCCGGCGTCGAAAAGCGGTTCGAGGAACTGCGGCAGGTCCTCGCCTCCGTCGCGCGGCCCCGGGCGGCAGCAGGCGGCCCGTAGCGAAAAAACCTATTTCGGCGGAAAGTTCGAGGGGTCGATCACGAACCAGACCCCGTTGAAGTTGTTCCCCGTCGTCTGCCCGGTTTTTGCATCGGCCGACCAGTAGTAGAGGGGATAGCCTCAGTCCTTCCTCTATACGGTCGATATTTTTAATGCTTTCACGCTTCGACGGGCAGGGGATAAAAAGTGGGGTAACCCGTGCAATTTTTTTTATTGACTCAGGACTAACATATCGATGTATGATATAAAACCGATATGCCAATGGCCTTAAGACGCAGGCCGGTGCGGATCGTTTGACTCGGCCGAAAAGGCCGGGACGGCACGGCGATTGTTCCGGCAGCAGGCGCGGCGCCCCTCGCGGATGAACGGTTGGCCAGGCTTTAGCGACGTTTGGAGAAACCCGATAGATGTTTAAGCCTGTCAATACGGACCGCATCTCCCAAGCCATCATGGAGCAGATCAAAGAGGCGATCTTCCAGAAAAAACTGAGGATAGGCGACAAGCTGCCTTCGGAGCGCAAGCTGATGGAGCAGTTCCGGACGAGCCGGGTGACCGTGCGGGAGGCCCTACGGACGCTTGAGTATTCTGGTATGCTCCAGATCACGCGCGGAGTCGAGGGCGGGGCCTTTGTCTGCCACCCGGACACCAAGTTCGTCAATAACTTCCTCCAGGACATGTTCTCAATGGGAAACATCAAGGTTGCCGACCTGACGGAAGCGCGCCTCGCCGTCGAGCCTTACTGCGTCAAGATCGCCGCGGAGCGGATAAACGAAGGGCCGCTCGACGCGGTCAGGCGGAACATCGAAGAGACGAAAGAGGCGCTGAAGCGGAAAGACCGGCGGAAGGCGCGCCTTCTCAACCTCGATTTCCACCGGATCATCGCGCAGGCAAGCTGCAACCCGGTTATTTTTTTCACGATAGGCTCCATCATGGACATCATGGAGAACAACGTCGCCTCGATACCCCTCTCGGCGAAGCCCATAGAGAGCACGCTTGTCTTCCACGAGGAGATTTCCGAGGCGATAAAGGCCCGCGACTCGGAGAACGCGCAGGACTTGATGCTGAAACATATCCAGGACATCCAGAAGGCCCTGGAGTCTAAGCAGGAGGTCGGGGCGAAGCGGCGCAGGGCCGAAAGGTCCTGAAAGGCGCACCGCCTGCCGGCCTGAAGCGAAAGCGGCGCAAGCCCCCTTATCAACGGGGCAGGAAAAAACGGGAAGAAAGGAGCAAACATGAAAAAGACCGTGCATCTGTTTTGGGTTTTTCTGATCGTTGCCGTGCTGCTGGCGTCAGGCGCGTCTTCCGCCGGGGCGCAGCAGAAGGTCGTGAAGATCGGCGCGCTCCTCACGCTCACCGGGGCGATGGCGGCCACGGGGCAGGACATGAAGGACGCCGTGGAGTACGCGGCGGAGATCATCAACGCGCAGGGCGGGATCAAGAGTATGGGCGGCGCGAAGATCCAGATGGTCTACGGCGACAGCCAGGCCAAGCCCAACGTGGCGGTCTCCGAGACGGAGCGCCTGATCGAGAAAGAGGGGATCGTGGCGATAGTGGACCAGTACCCCGAGCGCGACGACCATCGCGGCGACCTCGGTCGCCGAGCGTAAGAAGACGCCCTTTATAGCCGGCATCTCGTACGCGGACATCATCACGGAGCGCGGCTACTATTATACCTTCCAGCTTGAGCCTCCGGCGGCCTATCGTAGGCGTTGCCAAGGCGCGGTTCGTAGACTGGCTCGGAACGAAGATGGGCCGCAAGCTGACCCGCGTGGCCCACCTGTACGAAGACACCGACTGGGGCCAGTCCGTCGCCAAATCCCAGAGGCAGTACTGGAAAAACCACGGCTACGACATCGTCGTCGATATGAGTTACGCCCGCCCGCTTTCCGATGCATCTTCCCTAGTGGCTCGAAAGTCAAGGCGGCAAAGCCGGACATCGTCGTCTTCCAGGCGTACATCGGGGAGAATATCCTCTTCTGCAAAACCGCCCACCGGTTTGATCTGTGGAATGTACCCTGGCTGGCAACGGGAACGGCAGAGCAGCCCGCGATGCTGGAGGCGGTCAAGGAGCAAGGAGAAAACATGTTCGACATGAACATGTGGGCCTTCGATATCTCGAAAGAGGCCGGCGCCTTTAACCAGAAATACATGGCCAAGTTCCATAAGGACATGGACGGCAACGCCGCGCTCCTTTACCAGAGCGTCTGGATAGTGAAAGAGGCCCTGGAGGCGACCGGGAAAGCGGACCGCCAGGCGGTGGCCGACGCCCTCCACAAGATAAAGATCGGACCGGGCAATCCTGCCCTGTTCCTGCCTTACCGGTATATCTCGTTCGACAAGAAGGGTGTGAACGCAGGCGGCGATTACATCTTCTCCCAGGTGCAGAACCAGCGCTGGGTCACAATTTACCCGGAGAAATTTGCGGGCGCCCAGTTGCGGATACCGCAAAGCTGGAAACGGTAGAAGGACGGCGCCCCGGGAGGAACGACCCTTCCGGGGCGCATGTTGAAGCAAGGCGTTCATGGATTCGGCGATTCTTTTGCAGGCTATCGTCAACGGGCTGAGCATGGGCAGCATCTATGCCCTGATCGCCTGCGGCCTGACGCTCATTTTCGGGGTCATGAACATCATCAACATGGCCCACGGTCATTTCCTCATGCTGGCCATGTACGTGGTTTTCTTCTTTCAGGCGCTTTTGAGGCTCGACCCTTACTTCAGCCTTGTCGTCTCCGTCCCGCTGAGCTTCCTGGGGGGACTGGTCATTTTTTATGTATTTATCCGCCCCATCCTTAAGTATTCGGCAGTCAACCAGATCCTCGTGACCTTGGGGCTCGGCATGGTGATGGAGAACCTTGCCCTGATATTCTTCTCCCCCGATCTGCGCAACGTGCAGTCGGCCGTGGCCGACTCGAAGGTCGTCCTCGGCTCGGTCTACATCGGAACGAACCAGATGATCGCCTTCGGCGGCTCCATCGCGATGTCGCTGCTCCTTTTCCAGATCATCCAGCGGTCTTCCCTCGGGCGCTCGATCCGCGCAGCGGCGGAGAACCCTCACGCCGCCGTCCTCATGGGCATCAACGTGAAAAGGGTTTACCTGATATCCTTTGCCCTGGGTGTGACCTGCCTCGGCGTCGCCGCCCCGCTGCTCGCGCCCCTCTACTATATCTCCCCGACGGTGGGGGACCTCTTCACCCTGACCTCTTTCGTCGTGGTCGTCCTGGGAGGGATGGGCAATTTCATAGGCGCCCTGCTGGGAGGCTTCATCATCGGCATGACAGAGGCATTCGGCTTTGTCCTGCTGCCCGTCGGCTCCCTCACGCCCGTCCTGATCTTCCTCATATTCATCCTGCTGATGCTGTTCAAGCCGGAGGGCCTTTTCGGCGGGAGGAAGCGCGTGTGAGACCGGCAGGCTTCTGGAAGAACAACAGGACGTACCTGATAGTCCTCGCGGCCTTCGTGCTCCTGCCCGTATTGAGGCCGTCCTCGTATCTTTTGAACATGCTCATCATGATGCTCCTTTTCGCGTACCTGGCCTCGGCCTGGAACATCCTTGGGGGCTTCGCGGGGCAGCACTCCTTAGGGCACGCCGCCTTCGTCGGCATAGGGGCCTACACGTCCACCTACCTTTTCAACACGTGCGGCCTCACGCCCTGGGTCGGGATGCTCGCCGGGGCCTTGGTCGCCGGCCTCTTCGCCCTCTTCCTCGGATACTCGGTCTTCCGCTTCGGCATAAAGGGGCCTTTCTTCTTACTCATCACGATCGCAGCGGCGCAGATCGTCATGCTCCTTGTCCTCAACATCCGGGAACTCGGAGGGGCGAGCGGCATCAGCGTCCCCTTCAAGGGGCAGTTCCCGGCGGTCTATCAGTTCGAGAGCAAGGTCCTTTACTACTACGTGGCCCTCGGCCTCCTGACCCTCGCCGTCTCCGTCTCCGGCGTATATAAACCGCCACCGGCTCGGCTACTACCTGATAGCGGTCCGGGAGAACGAAGACGCCGCTCAGGCGCTCGGGATCGACACGATGCGCTACAAGCTGATCGCCACCTTCCTTTCGGCCTTCCTGTCTGCCCTTGGGGGCACGTTCTACGCCCAGTACATTCTCTTTATAGACCCTGAATCGGTCCTGAGCCTGGGCCTCTCGATAGAGATCATCGTCTACCCCATCCTGGGCGGCATAGGGACGGTCTTCGGGCCGGTCGTCGGCGCCTTCCTCCTCTACCCCGTGGGGGAGCTCGTACGCTACTTCTGGGGCGGGTCGAAGGCGGGCATCCACCTGCTTTTCTACGGAGCGTTTCTCATCATCTGCATCATCTACATGCGGGAAGGGGTGGTCGGCCTGATAAGGGACCTGGCGGAAAAGCTCAAGAGGAAGCCGTCCGGCGAGAAGGTCGTCTCACTCGCGGAGGAATGACGCTTCATGGCGCATCTGCTGTCGGCCCGTAACCTTACGAAGAGCTTTGGCGGACTCGTAGCCATCAACAACGTCTCCTTCGACCTGACGGCAGGGGAGACCCTCGGCATCATCGGCCCGAACGGGGCGGGGAAATCTACGCTCTTCTCCCTGCTTACGGGCTTCCTGGCGCCCGATGCGGGCGACGTTATCTACGAGGACCGGTCCATCGCAGGCTTCAAGCCCGCCCACGTCTGCAAGCTGGGGCTGACGCGGACGTTCCAGATCATGCAGAACTTCCCCGCCCTCACGACCCTTGAAAACGTGATGGTGGGGTCGTTCCTCCATAACAAGGGCAGGGTACGGGCGCAGGAAGAGGCCGCGAAGGTCGTCGAAAGGGTCGGCCTCGGCGGGAAGATCGACGTCCTCGCCAAAGACCTGACGATGCTCGACCAGAAGCGCCTTGAGATCGCCAAGGTGCTCGCCACCAACCCGAAGATCATCCTTGCCGACGAGACGATGGCGGGGCTGACGCCTGTCGAGATCAGGGAGGCGGTCGGGTTGATCCGGTCGCTCCGGGAGGGGGGCATCACGTTCATTCTGATCGAGCACGTGATGGAGGTCATCATGTCCCTCTCCGACAAGGTGCTGGTGATCCACCACGGCATGAAGATCGCGGAAGGCAAGCCTGTCGAAGTAGCCAGGGACAAGCAGGTGATCGACGCCTACCTGGGGGAGGAAGACATCATTGTTTGAGGTCAGGGGTGTCAGCGCGCAATACGGGAAGATGAAGGTCCTCCACAAGGTCAGCCTGGCGGTGGAGGCCGGTCAGATCGTCTCCCTCGTCGGGGCGAACGGCGCAGGCAAGACCACCCTGATGAACGTGATCTCCGGCCTCGTCCGGCCTTCTTCCGGGTCCGTCCACTTCGAGGGCGCGGACCTGGGGAAGATCCCGAACCACAGGATCGTCGAGAAGGGCATCGCCCAGATACCGGAGGGGCGCAAGCTCTTCTACAAGATGTCCGTCCTTGAGAACCTCCTGACCGGGGCTACGCACAGGGAGGCAAGGGCGGCCGCAAGCGAGACGCTCGAGCGCGTATTTGCGGTATTCCCCATCCTCCGGGAGCGGCGCGGCCAAATGGCCCAGACGCTCTCCGGCGGGGAGCAGCAGATGCTTGCCATCGCCAGGGGGCTGATGTCCCGCCCGAAGCTGATCCTGATGGACGAGCCGTCGCTGGGACTTGCGCCCATCCTGGTCAAGAAGATCTTCGAGGTCGTCCGCCAGTTGAACGACCAGGGCCTCTCGATCCTCCTCGTCGAGCAGAACCTGCGGGCGTCCCTCAAGATCAGCCATTACGGGTACGTCATGGAGAACGGGAGGATAGCCCTGGAAGGGAAGGGGCAGGACCTTCTCGAAAACGAGCATACGAAGAAGGCGTATATCGGCCTTTTATAGGAATGGCGCGCTTCCGCGCCGGAATCTCAACAGGGGGCTTATAATGTACAGCATAATCGCGCCTGCGCAGATGCATATGGGGCCGGGCAGCCTGGCCGCGCTGAAAGGAATCGCCGGAGGCTTCGGGACGGGCAGGATACTGATCGTCACGGACGAGGGCATCCGGGCGGCGGGCATCCTCGATCAGGTCTTGAAGGCGGGGGAGATCGACCCGGTGCGCCTAGACATCTTCGACGGCGTGCAGGCGAGCCCCGAGATCCCACTCCTTGAGGCGTGCGGGGAGAAGGTCGCTGCCGGCGGTTATGCCCTCGTCATCGGCGTAGGAGGCGGCAGCGCGCTCGACGTGGCGAAGGCCGCGTCAGTGCTCCCTGCCAACGGCGGGAAGATGAGGCCCATTCTGGGACGCGGCATGGTAAAGAAGCAGGGCGTGCCCCTCTGCCTGGTCCCGACCACTTCGGGCACGGGGTCGGAGGTGACCCAGGCCGTCGTGATGGGCGACCCGGAGAAGCAGACCAAGGTGAGCATCTGGGACCCCCACGTCGTCCCCAGGTATGCGATCATCGACCCCGTCCTCGCGTCCGGCATGCCCCCACGGCTGACCGCCGACACGGGGCTGGACGCAGTCGCCCATGCAGTGGAGGCCTACACGGTCAAGCCCGCTAACCCCGTCTCGCGCCTCTACGCGAAAGAAGTGCTCCGGCTCGCGGCGAAGAACCTCCCCGTCGCCTTCAGGGACGGTAAGAACATGGAGGCGCGGGCAGCCATGTCGCTCGCCGCCACCCTTGCGGGACTGGCCTTTTCGAACAGCGGGCTTGGGGCCATCCATGCGTTCTGCCTGCCCCTCGAAAGCAGGAAGCACCTGCCCCACGGCAGGTCCGTCGCCATCGTCTCCCCTTGGATCGCAGACTTCAACCGCATCGGCAACGAGGAGGTCTTTGCCGCCATCGCAGGCTTCTTAGGCGAGGACGTATCCGGTCTCGACGCGCCGGCCGCGAGCAAAAAGGCCTCCGCAGGCTTGAAGAAGCTGATGGAATCGGTAGGCGTCTCCCCGTACCTGACGGACCACGGGATCGCCGACGAAGAGGTGGACTCCATCGCGAAAGAGGCGTTCCAGGTCGGCCAGAGGCTTCTGCCTTTCAACCCGCGCGAGGTTACCGAAGACGACGCCATCGCGATATTCCGCGCCTCTGCGGGACGATAGGGCGCACGCTGCGGGACGGATATCGCGAAAGACAAAAGCGGATTCGAACAGGGCGGGCTTCCCTGCCGGGCGCCGCCTGCCCCTTTCCTACCTACCCGGCCGCTTCTTTCGCCTGCTTGCCGCCAGCGTAACGACCCCCAGGGCGAGGGCGAGGGCCGGCAAGGCCGGGTAAGGATAATCGACTACGTAGACGAGCGGCGTGAGGCACCAGCGGGTCAACGCCCGCAAGGTCTCGCGCCTGGCTATGAAATCCGCGATGGGCGGGGAATGCCTGTAGTAGAAGGCGATGAAGGCCCTGCCTGGCGCGTTCGTCAGGAGGCGCCTGTCCCTGAACGCCCGCAGCGCCGCCACGTGTGGGTCGAGATAGGAGCCGTAAGCGGCCGTGGCGATGAAGCAGGTGTTGCCGCCGCCTCCGCCCCCGCTGCCCCCGCCGCCGGAAACGCTTCCGCCTCCGCCGCCCCCTCCGCCTCCGCCTCCTCCGCCCCCGCTCGTGAGCACAAGAGGGTCAACGATGGAAGTCGTTGAGGTGATCGCGTTGCAGTTCGAGACCGCGCTCATGGTAAAGTTGAGCGTCGTGCTTACAAGCGTGATGTTCGTCACGCCGGTGCATTGATTGGCCGGGTAAAGCTGCAGCCACTGTCCGCCGACTACCTTGTAGAAAGTCGCGCCGGAGGGCATGGAAGGGAAGGTAAAGGAAAAGTCGGCAGTCCCCGAAGGAACGCTGGCCGTGTAGCTGATGATCTTTTCGACCGTATAGCCCGAAGGGGTGCCGCTTATCGTGTCCGTCTCGCCGTACTGCGTAATGCTGGGCGCAGGCGCGCCGCCGCTTACGGACATGTCTACCGAAGCGGATTGCAGAATGCCGTAATCGCCTGCGGCAACGACGGTGTCGGTCCCCCACGCCGCGCGGTGGCCCGTAGCGGAGGTCCCTGAGCTCCTGGATGTCCACGTAGAGCCTGTGGGCGACGTGTAGATCGCCCCGGACGCGCCGACGGCAACGAAGGCGCTGTCGGTGTAGGTTACACCCCGCAGGTCCGGTGCGCCGCTTATGGTCGATACGGACCAGCTTGCACCCGTGGACGACGTGAGGATCGTTCCCGCAGCCCCGACGGCAACGAAGGTGCTGTTCCCGTAAGCGACGCCGCGGAGGTCATTGGCGGTTACCGGCGTCAGGGTGGCCCAGTGGGCGCCGTCCGTTGACGTCTGGACGAGGCCCGCAGTCCCTACGGCAACGAAGGTGCTGCCGGCGTAAGTTATGCCCAGGAGGTCCTTCGCGGGGACCGCCTGCGTGACGGATGTCCACGAGCCGCCGTTGCTTGAGGTGTAAATGGTATCGAACTTTCCGACGGCTACGAAAGTGCTGCTCCCGTACGCGACATCGTATAGATAGAAATTCGAGCCTGACGAGCCCGAGTTCCTCAGCGTCCAGTTGAGACCATCGGCCGAGCTGTAGATATAGCCGTTTTGTCCTACGGCCACGAATGTACTCGCGCCGTATCCGGCTCCATAGAAATCATAGGTCATCGGCGGAGTGATGGTGCTGATCCCGTTCCACGTTGTGCCGTCGCTCGACGTGACGATCACGCCGGAGGGACCCACGGCTACGAACATCCCGTTCGCGTTGACGATGCCGTTAAGCGACTGAGTGACGCCCGAGCTCCGCTCGGTCCAGGTAGCGGCGTCGGGGGAGCTGAAAATCGTCCGCGAGTCGCCCACTGCCACGTACATGCCTCCGGCGGAGCCTACTCCGTAAGTCACGCCGTAAAAAGCCCGGTTCGTGGCTGCGTTCGCCGTGTGCCAGGCAATACCGTCGGACGACCAGATGGTGTACCCCGCGCCCCCCACGGCCACGAACTTTCCGCTGCCGTAGATGATGTCGTAGAAATACATCAGGTTGCCCGTGCTTCTGGCAGTCCAGGTTGTGCCGTTGTCGGTCGAAGCAAAGAATGTCCCGCCCTGGTCGGTCGCAATGATGAAGGCGCCGCCGCCGTAAGCCACGTTGTAGAGCGTCGCCGAAGTGTTGGGCGGGACCCTCCCGATCCACGTATTGCCGCCGTCCGAGGACGTGGTGATGAGGCCGTTCTGACCGACCGCGACAAACGTGCCGTTGCCGTACCCAATCCCTCGGATCGGCGTGCTCGTGGACGAGGTTTGCGGGGTCCACGTGTTGCCGTTGTCCGTCGAGCTGATTATTGTGCCGTTATCTCCAACTGCGACGAACGTCGGCGTGGTGCCGCTCACGTTGCCGTAAGCCACCCGCCAGAGTCTTTGGGACGTCCCGGTGGAGGCGGCCGCCGCCCAGGTTGCGCCGTCCGGGGAGGTGAAGATGCTCCCGTTGACCCCAACCGCAACGAAAGTGGAGTTACCGTAAGCGACGCCCAGGGCATAAACACCGGTCGCCGTTACGGTCCAGTTGATGCCGTCGGTCGAGCTGACGACCCCGCCGTCGAAGCCCACTGCGACATACGTCGGCGTAGTGCCCACGTCGCCGCAGGCGACCCCCATGAGCGTCTTGGTCCCCGGCGGGATGGCATTCCGCCACTGCCACCAATCCAGGTGGTCGGCGCAAGCCGTGCGCGCAATGAGCAGCAGCATCACGCACGCCGCAAAGACAAGAAGCGCCCTCCTGTTAAACGCTTTCATATCTTTAGGTATTTATCACTAAAGGCACCAAAGCTGCAAGAAAAATCGGTGTCGGCGCTTTCCTGAAGACTTTGGACGACGGACGATAAGCGGTTCCGAACGAGAATCGGCCAACGCGTAGATTACGGCAACGGCGCTGCCCGAAGGGCGGTCATAAAAGGGGATCGAAGGCGAAAGCTGCATGTCCCGGACGATGCGCGGCAGTCCGGCTGTTTTTTGAAATCTGCGGCGATGTGCCGATTCTTCTTGCCTGCCTTCCGTCCTTTGTGATAATTTACCAGGTAACAAAGTAATACAATCAGAGCCCTGCTTCTTTCGGCAGGACCGGAAGCAAGAGAGGGGATGATGAAGAAGAGCCGCCGTTGGCTGTTTTCGGTGCTTGGGGTTTTACTTCTGCTCGCAGCGCCCGGCTGGCAGACTTTGGCTTCAGCCCAGACAGGCTACTCCGTTTTCCACCATTTCACGGGGGGCACAGCCGACGGCGGGGCCCCGCACGGCGACTTCACCCCGTCCGCCGACGGGAGCATCCTCTACGGCATGGCATACAACGGCGGCACCTACGGCACCGGCACGATCTTCCAGACCGGCATCGACGGGTCGGGCTTTACCATCCTCCACAACTTCGCGCCGGGCGAGGGGGCTTACCCCTGGGGATCGCTTACGCTGTCCGGCGCCACCCTGTACGGCATGAACTATGGCGGGGGTCAGGGGGCGATTTTCAGCATCGGGACCGGCACGCCGAACGTCTTTACGCCCCTTCACCTCTTCGCCAGCACCGATGGGGTAAACCCCTACGGCAACCTCGTGGTGTCGTCCGACGGATATCTTTACGGCATGACAAGCGGAGGCGGCAGCTACGGCTACGGCACGATCTTCAAGATCGCAACCGGCGGGACCGGCTTTACCGTCCTCCACAGCTTTACCAACGCAGTCACCGACGGGACGAGACCTTACGGCTCGCTCACGTTTTCGGCCGACGGGACGCACCTTTACGGCATGACCGAGTACGGCGGGGCCAACGGCGTCGGCACGATCTTCACGATCGCAACCGACGGGTCGGGATTTACCGTCCTCCACAGCTTCGCGGTCGCTGACGGGACCAGACCTTTGGGCTCGCTCACGCCGTCTGCCGACGGAGCGTACCTCTACGGCATGACCTATGCCAACGGCGCCAATAATATAGGCACGATCTTCAAGATCGCAACCGGCGGGACCGGCTTTACCGTCCTCCATTCCTTTGCAAATGCCGACGGGGGAGGCCCCTGGGGCACGCTTACGCTTTCCGGCTCCGTCCTCTACGGGATGACCAACGGCGGCGGCAGCTCCGGCTACGGGACGCTTTTCCAGGTCGGGACGGACGGGACGGGATTCGCCGTCCTTCACAACTTTGCGGGAAGCAACGACGGAGCGCAGCCCTTCGGCTCGCCCGTGCTTTCCGGCTCCGTCCTCTACGGGATGACAAGCGCCGGCGGCGAATACAGCTCCGGCACGGCCTTTTCCCTTCACTTCGTGACGGTTGCCTCGACAAGCCCTGCGGCAGGCGCTATGAACGTCCCCGTCACCAGCACGGTGATCGCCACCTTCGATTCGGCCATGGACGCGACGACCATTACGACCTCCACTTTCACCCTCAATCATGGAGCGACCGGCGCGGTCTTGTACGACCCGGGGACCAAGACGGCCACTTACACCCCTTCGGCCGGCCTCGCTCACGGCACGACCTATACGGCAACGCTGACGACGGGCGTTAAGGATGCGTCCGGCAACAGCCTCCCCGTGAATTATACCTGGACCTTCACGACGGCTCCTGCGCCTGTCGCGCCGACCGTTGCCTCGACGAGTCCGGTGAACGGAGCTACGAACGTCCCTATCACCGGCACGGTGAGCGCCACCTTCGATACGGTCATGGACGCAACGACCATTACGACCTCCACTTTCACCGTGAGCGACACGACCGGCGCGGTCTCGTACGACCCGGCGACAAAGACGGCCACCTACACCCCTTCGGCCGGCCTGGCTTATAACATGACCTACGCGGCCACGCTGACGACCGGAGTGCAGAACTCGGCGGGGACGCCGCTTGCCAACTACACCTGGACCTTTACGAGCGCGGCTGCCCCATCCAGCACGCCTCCCACGGTAACGCTCGTCACGCCGGAGAACGGCACAACGAATGTGCCCGTAAATACGATCATCGTTGCCACCTTCAGCGAGGCGATGGCTGCCTCTACCATAAATGCCGCCAACTTCACGGTCAGCGGCGTCTCCGGCACGGTCAGCTACAGCGCTTCGACCTATACGGCGACCTTCACCCCCTCGTCGCAGCTTGCTTCCGGCGCAACGTACACGGCGTCTATCTCATCTGCCGTGACCGACCTGGCGGGTAACCACTTAGCCAGCTTCCTGTGGAGCTTCACGACCGGCACAGGGGCCGATACGACGAGTCCTTACGTCATGACGGTGGTCCCGGCAAACCAGTCGACCGGGATCCCGGCCGATACCGTCATCCGGGCCGTATTCAGCGAGCCGGTGAACGTAACGACTTCTTCTTTCCTCGTGGAAAGCAGCGGGGGTGTTCCGATAACGGGGACGGTGGGCGTCGTGAGCAACGTTGCGGTCTTTACCCCGGCGAGCCCCATCGCCTCCCCTTATAACTATACGGCAACCATAACCACCGGGGTCGAGGACCTGGCGGGCAACCACATGACGGCCGACTACTCCTGGAGCTTCACTACCGTAGATACCCCCGCCGCCACTTACAGCAGCCCCCCGAATTCGGCGTCCGTGGGGAGCGTGACCGACACGGGCAACATAACGGTAAGCGTGCCCTCCGGTGTAACCCTGAGCGCGGTGCAGGCGTTCTCGGACGGCAGTCCCAGCCTTAACAAGACGAACAAGCCGGCAGGGCTGCTCTTCCCCGACGGCATGGTCTACTTCGAGGCCACGGGCGTCACCACCCCATCCATCACCGTCACCATCACCTTTCCGACGGCCATCGCCGCAGACGCTCGCGTCTACAAGGCCGGCCCTTCGGGTTTCTACGATTTTACTTCCTATGCGAGCATAAGCGGCAACACGGTCACGCTCACGCTCACGGACGGGGGGCCTGGCGACGACGACGGCAACAGCACCCCCAACGGCACCATCATCGACCCCGTCGGCATAGGGGACCCCATCTCCAGCACGCCTTCCCTGCTAAGCTGGAACTTCGGCTCGGTCGCCACCGGATATTGGGTCGCGCAGCCCTTTACGATGACAGAGACGAGCGGGGGCCTGCTCACCATCGGGGCCATCACCCTTTCCGGGGCCAACGCAAACCAATTCAGGATAACGAGCGATACCTGCTCGGGGGCGACGTTGAGCATGAGCTCCTGTACGTATGTGGTGGCCTTCATCCCTACGTCCGCAGGGGCGAAGACCGCATCCATCTCCGCCACGTCGAGCGCGTCGCCCCTGTCCGGCGCCTTAAGCGGGACCGGCACTGCGAGCGCGGCGGCGGGCTCGGGTGGCGGAGGGGGCGGCAATACCTGTTTCATCGCGACGGCCGCTTACGGTTCTTACCTGGACCCCCACGTCGCGAGCTTACGGTCGTTCAGGGACAGGCGCCTGCTTACGAACGCGGCAGGCCGGGCGTTCGTCGCCTTCTACTACAGGCACTCACCACCTGTGGCCGGCTTCATAGGCAGGCATGGGTGCGCAAGGATGGTTACCCGCTGGGCGCTCACGCCTCTCGTCTGCGGCGTCGAGCATCCTTACCCGCTTCTTTTGGCCCTTGCTTTAGGGATGGGGATGATGGGGGCGGGCTTCCGAAGACGGAAGGGCAGGTAGGCCCGCTTTCAGGCGCACCGGCGCATAGGCGCCACCCGGCACGCCTGAAGGAAGGAGGTATCCGTGAAGGGCACGAAGGCTGTCTTTGCTCCCATTCTTATCCTCGCTGCGCTGTCGGCGCTGGCGGGCTGCGCCTCGCAGTCCCAATACCTTTCGGCGAGCGGGCAGCTCGCAGCAGCCATCAACGACGCCGTGTCCGAGCTGCACGCGATGAAGGGCCTCAACGCCGGTTCGTGCTTGCAGCGCGCGAGACTGGGCTATGTCGTGCAGCGCATCGATTGGATGGAGCGCGGGGGCACGCCTGTCTACTGGAGCAACTACATGGAGCTTCCGGCCGATCTTACCGTCCAGGGGGAGACGAAGATAAGCTGGGAGGCCTATTGCAGGGAGGTTCAGACGGCGGATGAGGTCGTGGGCGATGCCGTCGGCGGGCTTTCGGCCTACGCAGCCGCCCTTGGCGCAATCCCGGGCGGGGACTTTCAGGGCGCGGACATAAGGCCCCTTGCCGAGGACGCACAGGCGCTCGCTGAAAAGGTCAGCGTGCCGACGAGCGCTGCGGGCTTTGCAAAGGGTCTGCCTGCCCCGCTGGCGCAGCTCTCCGTCGCGCTGCTCGGTCATCACGGGCAAAGGGCGGATATCGTCAAGGCGGCCGACCCCGCAGTCGCGGGCATTCTCGACACCGTCGAAAGGTACATCCTGGCGCTCGTCGAAGAAGAGAAGACTGCGGCGTATGCGATGCGCGACGCCCTCAACGCAGCCGACGAGGCCCTGCCCACGGACGACAAGCGCCTCATTATCCACGGGACGGACACGGCCGTTCCCTTTAGGAACAGGGTAATGGTGCTCGAATTCGCAGACCTCGCTTTCCGCTGGACGGACGACCTCCAGGCAAGGATCGACACCCTGCAAACGCTGGCCGTCGCGCTCGGAAAGCTCCGGGCGGCCGAAGCGGCCCTTGCCGAGGCTGTACGACAGGGCGCGACGGATACCGCACCCGAGCTGAAGGCCGTATCGGACAACGCCGCCGCCGCCGTCAGGGAGATACAGGCGCTGAGACAGCGCTCCGCCGGCCGGTGCAGGCAGTAGCCGATAAGAGTAGCCAATAACAAGGACATTAAAATACTCCTGCCGGCCGGACCGCCTGAAAGGAATTCCTGTCCACAAATCGGTAAGTCTTGGTTCGTAATGAGTACTGAAAGGGGCCGGAGGAAATTTCGGTGCGGGGCACCCGGCCGACTTGAGGTAGACGGGTCGTCCGTGATCGACGGAGCGCCGGAGGCAAAGAGCGGCACGTACAAGGTGTAGATGCGAGCGCGCACGAGCCCCGCTGGGCGGAGGCGCGGGGCACCCGCTTTAGCGGGTCGCTTGTACGTCGGAGCGCGCGGGGCGAAGCAGCAACGAAGCAGATGCGTCTTGTACGTGCCGCTCACCTGGGCAAGGGGCCGAGGTATTGGTACAGGTTACACTCGATCCTGCCGTTGTATAGCTTGCGTTTCCTGTCGGCTTGTCTCCCGAACAGCCTCTCGAAGCGCGCGTCGGCCGAGAGGGCGAAGAGCGACCAGCCGTCAAGCCGCCGCCAGGCGTCGCCCAGGGCCCTGTACGCCTGGGCAACCTGCGCGCCTTGCGTCCTTATGCCGTAAGGCGGGTTGCAGACGATGCAGCCGTGCCGCGCGTCCGACTTGAATTCTTCCACCGGCGCCGTGCGGAACGCGATCGCGCCTGCGACACCCGCCCTTTTCGCGTTCTGCCTGGCTATCTCGATAGCCGCAGGGTCCGCGTCCGACGCCGTGATCTCAAGGTCAACGCCGCGTCGCCCGGCATCGGCCGCCTCCTGGCGGGCCTCCTGCCTCGCCTCGCGCCATAGCGCTTGCGGCATGGTGGGCCATTCTTCTGATACGAACGAGCGGCCCACGCCGGGCGCGATGTCGAGGCCGATCAGCGCCGCCTCGATGGGGATCGTGCCGGAGCCGCAGAAGGGGTCGGCGAGGGCGCGGCCGGGCTGCCAGCGGGCGAGGCGGACCATAGCTGCCGCCAGCGTTTCCTTGAGCGGCGCCTCGCCCCGCAAGGTCAGGTGGCCCCTCTTGTGCAGCCCCGGCCCCGTTGTATCGACGGTGAGCGTCGCGTTGTCTGCGACGATGGCCGCCTCTATCCTGTATACGGGGCCGTCTTCGGAGAACCACTCGCCGGGGTAGCGCCTGCGCATCGCCTCGACCACCGCTTTCTTGACTATCGACTGGCAGTCGGGCACGGACGCGAGCTTCGAGCGCACCGACTTCCCCGTTACGTGCATCTTGCCGTTTTTCGGGATGAATGATTCCCAGGCTACCTGCTTCGTCCCCTGGAAAAGCTCCTCGAAGTCGGTCGCCGTAAAGTCGGCCATCGTGATGAGGAGCCGGTCGGCAGCGCGCAGCCGGATGTTGCAGCGGGCGATGTCGGGTGCGCCCCCGTCGAACGAGACGCGCCCGTTCTCGACGGCCGGGTCCGCGTAGCCCAGGGCCCGCAGCTCGTCCGCTACGATCCCCTCGACGCCGAAGGCGGCCGTCGCCGTCAGCCTGTATTCCGTCTGTTCTGCCATATGTCTTCCGGTTGCGCCCTTCAAGCCATATAGTACCACCTGTGAGGCCGGTGTGTGAAGACGCCACTGGAAAAGCGGCCAACGCGCGCTATATTAAATTTCTGGGGGCGGAACCTGCGACAGTCCCGTCCCGTCTTTTTCTTTGTGGATAAAAAGCAGGCGCGAAAACCCTGCCGCGACCGTTTTCAGGACCGGGAAGGCGACCGCGCGGCCATGCCCTTCGGCGCGGCCTTCCGGCAGAGTCGCTTTTGTAGTATACTGCCATGACTGCCATGTTCCACAGAACCGATTTCGTTTTCTTCCGTTTTGTCCTCGTTTTTCTTCCTGCGGCCGCGCAAGTCTACCTGTTCCTTTGCGCCCGCAAGGCCATCCTCTCATCGCGCCTCCCCGCGGCAGCGAGGCGGCCGGCCGTCGCCGCTGCGGGCCTTGCCATAGCCCTGCTCTTCATTATGAACGGCTATTACCTGTTGGGCCACGTCCGATGGATAGACCCCCCGCTCGCAGCGCGGACCTTCCTCTTCTACCTGCCCGCGATCTGGGCGCTCGGCTCCGTCTTCTCTGCGCTGCTCCTCGCCGCCGCGCACCTGGGGCGCGCATTGGCGGCGGCGACGGGCCGCATCGTTGCGGCGGCGACGGGCCGCTCAGGTGATGCGGGCGCGCCGGGTCCGGAGGGGGTTTCCGCGCGGCCCGCCGACGCGGCCCGCCGCCGCTTCCTGCGGACGGGCATGGCGGGCGTTGCAGTCGCGCCCTTTGTGCTCTCCGGCTACGGGGCCGCCTGGGGCGGCAGGGCCTACGAGATCTCCGAGGTCGCCGTGCCCTTCGGCCGCCGTATGCGCGTCGTCCAGCTCACCGACATCCACGCCGGCGTCTACATGACACGGCGCGAGATACGCCGCTACGCGCGCCTGGCCGCCTCCCTGCGTCCCGACCTCTTCGTCCTGACCGGCGATTTTATCTCGAACTCGCCGGCCTTCCTGCCCGAATGCCTCGAAGAGATGGCTGCGGTGCCCGCCCGGTACGGCACGTTCGCTGTCCTGGGGAACCACGAGCGCTGGTACGGCGGCCAGCGGGAGCTGAAGGCCGCCTTCCGCAAGTACGCCATACCGCTCCTCATCAACGCGCACGCCATCGTCGAGAGCGACGACGGGCCTTTCGCCGTTGCGGGTATCGACGACCTGCGCAACGGCCACCCTCGCCTCGACCTTGCCCTCCAGGACCTGCCTCCGTCCATCCCGACGCTCCTTCTATCGCACCGCCCGGAGATCTTCCCTCTGGCCGCGGCCTCCGGCATCCCCCTGACGCTCGCCGGCCACTGGCACGGCGGCCAGATCAAGATCGTCCTGCCCGGCATGGTGATAAACCCGGCGCACCTGCGAAGCCGCTATCCTGAAGGTATGTATCGCATCGGGGACTGCCGCCTCTATGTGAGCCGGGGGGTAGGAACCACGTTCACGCCGGTACGGCTTAATGCGCCGCCGGAGGTTACCTTACTTCATCTGACGTAATCACTGTCCGCCCCTGCTCACATCCCAGGGGGTCCTGGCTCTTTTCGCGTCCTTTGTGTCGTTTTCTCGGCGCGGCTCCTCACGTACCCAACTACGTACGCTCCAGTGCGCGCCTTCGAAAAGCAACGCGAATTCCATCGAAAATCCCCCAGGCACGGAGGATGGCATACCACGTAGGTGCGAAAAAAAAGCGTAAACCGAACATAATCAACGCTCCCCCAAGGACAATTGCCCAAAAAGCATCAAACATAACTCGCCACCCTTCTACTTATCCGGCTTATAGCCCCAAGGATATCCAACAAAGCTTCCTATCTTTTGGCTAGCAATATTGCTGTCGATGCAACAAGAACTCCGACGAGTATCGAGATAGTACCCCAGAAATAGTTACTGTCAGTCACGAAAGTATCGCGCAGGATTGGATACCACATGGGATCAAAAATCAAGCGCAAACCGAAGCAAGTCAGGAGTACTCCAACGATGATTGGTACAGTAGGATTAAGCATAATTCTCCCCACTCCTATTTTTCCGGCTTATAGCCCCAGGGATAACCAACATAGCTTCCGACGCCATTCCAGAAACTGTTGGGGTTACTTGGGGGACCAGGAGTCCACCGGCCATTGATATAGAGTGACAGCCTACCGTACCGTTTTGCTTTTTCAGGAAGACCCGGCTCCCTTTTTCGTTGTCCTCTTATCTTTATTCTTCTTCTTTTGCCGTATTACCATCCAGATAAACAGACATCCAACGAATATCCATACAATACCCCAGAAATGATGATGGTCGGAAAAATCCATATAGGTGTCACGGAGGATGGCATACCACCTAGGTGCGAAAAACAAGCGTAAACCGAACATAATCAACGCTCCCCCAAGGACAATTGCCCAAAAAGCATCAAACATAACTCGCCCCCGTTCTACTTATTCGGCTTATAGCCCCAAGGATAGCCAAGAATAGTTCCAGCAGCATTGGGAACACTGTTTGGGTTGCTTGGGGGGCCCGGACTAAACAAGCCATTAAGAAACTGCAGGAATCCGATTATTGCTGCGGGATTGGCAGCAGCACTGATGGCTGCAGCACCCGCGCCCCCGGCCACGGCGTAAGGTCCAAAGGTTTCCTTAAGGCCTTCCTGGTCCGCTGTTGGAATGCCGGGAGGTATCTGCTGTCCTTTTTGGGATGTGGTATTCTTGGACGATCTATCACTAACGTTTGCAGAAGCGCCATTATTTCCTCCCGATCCATCGGACCGTTCATCCTCCTGTTGCGCCACGGCGTCGAGATAATTTTTTCTCAGCGAGAGGCCCTGCATGGCCCGGTCGTAAGTAGTATCGAAGTAGCCTCCGGTATCAGGGTAACGCCAATTGCGGTTGAGATACAGGCCCACATCTTTTGCGTCGGCGTCCTGACCTTGATTCCATATGCCATAGGCGATCTGCTTCTGATCGTACCGCTTCACGCTCGGGTCCCAGGCGATATCCCCGGCCGCTTCCCAGATGCGAGGGACCCAGGCGCCCATGACCCTTATCTGGGCGTCAGGGTCCGCCTTGGCTTTAGCGGCATTTTCGATTATGGGCCTGTAGTTCTCGTTGTAGTAGTCAACAGCGTCCCGCCACGTGTTTTGCGTAAATTGACCAAGGCCGTATTCATCCGAGGCCTCGTTCATACCCCCTGCGTTCGCATCGAAGCCCGATTTGTGCCCCATCACGGCTGTCCCGAAGGCTATCTGCGGGTCGGCGAGCCCCATGCTTTTCCATGTCGATACGGCGCGCTCGATCGTCGCGTTCTTCTGGTTCTCGGTCACCTTTTTCCTGCCCGGCATTTCCTTGATCTGGATCGTGTCCCAATAGGTCGATGCCATGTCCCTCACCTCTTCTTGAATTCATATTCTACTGTGCGGGAAAACTTATCCCCCCAGCGGTGTTTCAAGGGGCGCTTCAATTCTCGCATGTTCATATCCGATGCCCTCCTTCCACTCTATTCATTAAGACTCGCTTTCGGGCACATTTCTTCCGTATATGACGTGCCTGTCTTCATCGTACTTACAGTTTCTCATTACCCGGAATTCTTGTCAAAGTGACAACCAGGAGTGACAAGGAGGGATGACAACCAGAGGTGACAACCAGGAGTGACAAAAAGCATGTTCGAACGGAATCTGATATATCGTCCAAGGCCCCCTTATTCTATGGGACGGTCAACCGGTGGTATCAACGTTCGATTTGGCCCCTTGAATCATCCGCGTGACCTCGGGATTCGCATTTATCGTGATGATATCGATTTGTGGATGCCGGTTCGCAAAAACTCTGAATATCTCATCCGCAAATGAAGGGCCTATCGTTTCGACGCCAGTGAAATCTAGAACCACAGTCGTGTAAGCCTCCACCCCTTCAAGGAGCCGCTTCGCCTCTGACCGCGTAATGAGTTCTTCATCGCCGTGTTGAGCGGCGCGCACGGATACGACAGTTTTCATGAACCCCATGATGACATGCTTTTCGAAGAGCGTCAACCAATTATGCAGACAGTGTTCACGAAACTTCGAGGCCTTGGGGGGTTCCAGGGGGGCCTGGGGGATTTTCGATGGATAATGCGTAGACCCTGAAGGTGCACGACGCAGCATACTTTTTGTGTATGTGAGGAGTTGCGCCGAAGGGTCGCCCGCATTAGGCGCGAAAAGAGCCAGGACCCCCTGGGGGCGGGCGACGAGCGGAAAGAATTGGCGATGCCGAAGCAACGCCTCGAAAAAAAATCTAAATCATGCAAATTGTCACCCCTGGTTGTCACCCCTGGTTGTCACCCCTCCATGTCACCCCTGGTTGTCACTTTGACAGGGTTTTTCCCTTGCAATAAGCTGTCTGCATGAACACGGCGGAGAAGAAAAAAGGACATGGAAGAAAAGAAGGCAGGGGCGGCGCCCGCAAGCCGGCAGGGGCCTACGAAGGCTTCATCGCGCGGCTCGAAGAGCGCATCCCGGACGAGCTCCTGGTGGACCAGCTCGAAAGAGAGCTGCGGCTGGGGGGCGACGCGCCAGACCTGAAGGCAATGTCGATCAGGCAGAAGGCGCGGCAGGACATCGAGGCGCACAAGGGCTACAGGCGCTCAGGCGGCCAGGAGGCGGCAGACCGCAAAGGCGCGGGCGGCGGCCTGATCGTCAGGATCATCAGGTTCGCGGAGGTGAAAGATGGCGGCAGGTAGCATAAGCGGCTGCGCAGCCAAAAGAAGCAGCAGGACGGCCGCCGGCGGCCGCTCTTGCGCGCGACAGAAAACGCAAGCACCCTTGCGAGCTCCAGGCGCCGCTGCCGCCGGAACCCGCGCCTCCGCCCGACCGAGGACCGCCAAGACCGTCAAGACCGCAGCCCAACAGTCCCCGGTCATTACCCTCCCCCGGAACTGGTCCCCCAGGCCGGATCAGCGCCCCCTATGGGATTATCTTGAGTCGGGCGGGAAGCGCGCAGTGATGGTGGCGCACAGGCGGTGGGGCAAGGACGAGGTGGCGCTCCACTTCGCAGCCGTCGCCGCGATGCAGCGGACGGGCAACTACTGGCACATGCTGCCCCAGTACGGCCAGGCGCGGCAGGGTCATCTGGGAGGCGGTCAACCCGCGCACGGGCATCCGCCGCATCGACGAGGCGTTCCCCGCCGAGATCAGGCGCAGGACCATCGACGGCGAGATGCTCATCGAGCTTGCGAACGGCTCGACGTGGCAGCTTGTCGGCTCCGACAACTACGACACGCTCGTCGGCTCGCCGCCCGTCGGCATCGTCTTTTCCGAGTACGCCGTGGCGGACCCCATGGCGTGGGCCTATTTCCGGCCGATCCTGGCGGAGAACGGCGGCTGGGCGCTCTTCATCTACACGCCGCGCGGGCGCAACCACGGCAAGACCCTCTACGACTTCGCGCGCCTTGAAGAAGGCTGGTTCGCCCGCATCCTGTCCGCCTCGGACACGCCCGTCTTCTCGGCCGACCGCCTGGAGCAGGAGCGCCGCGAGATCTGCGCCGAGTTCGGCGAGACCGAAGGGGAGATGCTCTTCCTCCAGGAATACGACTGCTCCTTCGAGGGGATGGTCCACGGCGCCTACTACGCGAAGCAGCTCGCCGCAGCGCGCTCGGAAGGGCGCATCGGCCGCCGTCCCCCACGCTGCCGGCCACGAGGTCTACACGTTCTGGGACTTAGGGATGGACGACTCGACCTCCATCTGGTTCATGCAGGCGATAGGCCGGGAGCTGCGCTTCATCGACTATTACGAGGCGGCAGGCGAGGGGCTTGCCCACTACGCGGCCGTCCTTAAAGGGAAGCCCTACGTCTACGGTGACCACTATATGCCCCACGACGCGGACGTGCGGGAGCTCGGCACGGGCACGAGCCGGAAGAGCACGGCCGAGGCCCTCGGCATCAGGCCCGTCATCGTCGTGCCCAGGCCGCGCGACACGCAGGCGGTACTCTCCGGCATCGAGGCCGCCCGCAACATCATGTCCCGGTGCTGGTTCGACGAAAAGCGGTGCGCCAGGGGCCTGGCCGCCCTTGAAGGGTACAGGTCCGAGTACGACGAGGAGAGGAAGAAGCTGGCCGACCGCCCGCTTCACGACTGGTGCTCTCACGGCGCCGACAGCTTTTCGGACGTTCGCCGCCGGCTTCAGTCCCCGCGCCTCGTCGCGGTCCGTTACGTCCATGATGAACGCCATCGACCTGAGGGGGAAATGGTGAGACAGAAACGGTTTTTTATGAGCGGGGAGGCTCCGGTGGCTTGCCGCCGGAGGGGGTGGGCTGTGAATTATGCCGCAGTCTGCATTGCGTACTTGCCAGCTTGTCGAGCGGCTAATCTAGTTCGTGAGCGGGCTTGGGGTGCTGAACCCCAATAATTGCCCGTTATAAGAGGTGCCGAATCCTAAAGATTGTGCATGAGTGGAAAAGATGAAGTGGGACAGACAAGCGGCGGGAGATAAAAATGGATAAAGAGCGCGAGTTTCTTGACACTGCCACTAAGCGCCTGCAGCGCGAGATCGACGCGGACGACCACAACAGGCAGGCGTCGATAGAAGACCTGAAGTTCCTGAACGGCGACCAGTGGGACGCTGCCGAGGAAGCGAGGCGCCGCCTGCGCGGCAGGCCGTGCCTGCGGACGAACGAGCTGCCGAAGTACGTCAATCAGGTCGTCGGCGACATGCGCCAGAACAGGGCGCGCGTCAAGGTGCGTCCCGTCGATTCGGCCGGCGACGTGGACATGGCGAAGATCCGGAGCGGCCTCATCGCCAACATCGAATACCTGTCGGACGCGGAGGCGATCTACGACTACGCGGGCGAGATGGCCGTCTCCTGCGGCTACGGGGCGTGGCGCGTCGGCACGCGCTACACCGAGGAGAACCCCTTCCTCCAGGAGGTCTACCTGGAGCGCATCAAGAACCCCTTCCTCGTCTACATGGACTCGTCGGCCAAATCGGAGGTCTACGCGGACGCCAAATACGGCTTCGTCCTTGAAAAGGTGACGCGCGAGGAGTTCGAGGAGCGCTTCCCAGGCAAGGAGCCGCCCGGCGACCCCGTAAAGACAGGCAAAGGGACGGGCCAGGAGGTATGGTACGCCCAGGGTGCGTTTTTCATAGCCGACTACTACGTGATCGAGCGCGAGAAAAAGACCGTCTGCCTCATGGGCGACGGACAGCTTTTGGATAAGGCGGAGGCGGAAAGGCTCGCAGACGAATGGCGCGCCGGCCAAGCCGCGGACGGGCAAGAGGCTGTAATGGCCTTGGCGGCCGCAATGGTCCCAGGGGCCCCAAGCCCCCATGAAGCCCCGGATGCGGCCGGCCGGCCCGACGCAACGCAGGGGGCCGTGCCCCCGGAAGCCTTTCCGCTCCTGCCTCCCTCCCTTACGATAGCGGGCGAGCGCACCGTCGAGGCGCCGCGCGTGCGATGGTACGCGATCACGGCGAACCAGGTGCTCGACGGCCCGAAGGACGTGCCCGGCCGCTACATCCCCATCATCGTAGTCAAGGGGCCTGAGCGCAACATCGAGGGGAAGACCCACGTGCGCAGCCTCATCAGGGACGCGAAGGACCCCCAGCGTCTTCTGAACTTCTGGGTGACGGACTCGGCGGAGATCGTCGACATGATCCCGAAGGCCCCCTGGATCGGCACTGCGCGGCAGTTCGAAGGCTACGAGCAGGACTACGCTGCCGCGAACGCGGAGAACTTCCCCTTCCTCAAGTACAACATCGACCAGGGCGCGCCCCCGCCGCAGCGGGTGGCGGTCAGCGGCGTGCCGGTCGCAGTCTTCGAGCAGATCGGGCAGGCGAAGCAGGCGATCAAGGACACGATCGGCATGTTCGCCGCAGATATAGGCGACAGAGGCCCGGAGCTTTCCGGCAAGGCGATATTGCAGCGCCAGAAGCCCGGCGACGTGGCGACCTTCGCCTTCATCGACAACCTGGCGCGGTCCATCTCCCATTCGGGCCGCGTAATAAACGAGATGATCCCGGAGGTCTACGACACGGAGCGCGACGTGCGGATCAGGAACGCGGACGAGACGGAAGAGTTCGCGCCCGTCAACACGACGGCCGGAAGCGTGATGGAGGCGCTGGCCGCCAACGCCGGGCGCTACGCCGGACTCGACAGGGAGGGCCTCGCGCGCATCATGGCAAGGCACGGGGGCAGCGCGCGGTACAACGACCTGACGGCGGGCAGGTACGACGTGGTGGTGACGACGGGGCCGTCCTATGCGACGCAGAGGCAGGAGGCGGCGCAGTCGCTTGAGCGCCTTGTCGCCGCCTTCCCGCAGGTGATGACGGTCGCGGGCGACCTGATCTATAAGTTCCAGGATTTTTTGGGGGCGGAGGAGATCGCGGAGCGGATCGAGAGGACCATGCCGCCCGCCCTTGTGCCTCCCAAGGAGGGCGCGCCTCCGAGACCGCCGCAGCCCCCGCCCCCCCAGATGCAGGTTAAGATGCTGGAAATGGAGGTGAAAAGAACGGAATTACAGGTCCAGCAGCAGAAGCTACAGGTGGAGAAATTGCGCGCGCTGAAGGAGGCGCAGAGTGAGAATGGTGAAGTGAGGACCATGCTGCTGGACCTGCTGAGCGAGGTCTTCGCATGATGGGTGCGGGCCGGCCGCTTTTTGCGCCTGAGGTCGTCGTCGCGTTCGGCGCGGCTCCTCACATACGCAAAAAGTATGCTGCGTCGCGCGCCATCAGCGACTCCTACTCATGCATCAAAAATCGCCTCGGCCAAATGTAGGCGAGAGGAGTGACAAAGGTTGTGACAAAACGATTGACAAAATTGGCGGGGGAGCACGTATAAGATGTCGATATTACTGATAACGGGTGTGACAAAATGAGTGACAAAACGGAAAGTGGAAATGGGGCGACGGGCTTTGGACATTGAAGGATGCAATAGGGAGAAACCTTTGAGAGCCCAGACTCGGCGTGATAGAATAGGGCTACGTATTGACAATATTTTGCCTCGTGCAGGCCAGAGGTCCGTAGCGGTGATCCAAGGTTACCTTGACGAAAGCGGCACGCATAGAAATGCAACTGTGCTGTGTGTGGCCGGCTACTTTGCACCGGAGAGCAGATGGCACTCTTTCGAAAGGGAATGGCGGACGATTCTTAAAGACCATGGAATTTCCCGTTTCCATGCCACCGAACGCAAATCGGCGCCGCTGAAGTCTCATCTTGCGACGATTATAGAAGGCCATAAACTCAGGGGCGTGGTGTGTTCGGTCGATCCAGCAGTGTACAACTCTAATGCTTCGGGCCATCTGAAAAGTGTGATCGGAAACGCTTATGCGGCGTGCGCATTCTCTTGTGCTCTGGAAATTTGCAAGCAGGCCAAGGAGTGGTACGGTGAGCGTGTAGCGCTTGTATTCGAGGCGGGACAGCCCAACAGCGACCACATCGAGGATGGCATCAAAGCCGTCAGAGACGACCCAATCCCTGCATACGCAGAAATAGTAGGTGTGACATCCGCTAGCAAGGATGTGCTACCCCTCCAGGCCGCTGACTTCCTTGCACATAGCTGCGGTACGCATTCACAATGGTTCGAACGTCTTTTAGGAACCCGCGTAGTCCATGCTGTCCTTACATCCGAACGCCTGACGGAAATATCAAAAGGAATAAAGGGATTAATTTCCAGCCAACCCCGGCCATCTATTGACCGAATGGAGGCGTGAGCATGACGTGTTCAACGTGTGGTAAGAAGGTGACCAAAAAGAACTTGGCAATATGGCACACGGCGGATCCCGATCCGGATACGATGATTCCACTGGTTAGAAAAGACCGGGTGATTTGTGGGGAATGTTCGGACAAACTGGATAGGAGCGAGGGTATAAAAACTGAATAGCTAAAATTTCGGGTTCTTGCCCGGCCCGGCCAGGCCGGGGTGAGACGAAAGCGAACAAAGAGGACGGCAGTGTAGGTGCCTACACCACTTGCACTGTCGTCCTTTTTGTTTGGCCTGATATGAGCGGGGAGGCTCCGGCGGCTTGCCGCCGGAGGGGGTGCTGAACCCCAATGGTTGCCTGTGGTAAGGCGTGGTGAACGCAAGGGATGAATAGTCGGATGCATAGAGCGCAGGAACGAACGGGCGGACAAAAAGAAGAAGTGCCTACATCACTTGCACTGTCGTCCTTTTTGTTTGGCCTGAACCAATAAGCGCTGACGCGCTGAAGGCGCAAGGCGCGGATTACGAAAAGGAGACCGGAGATGACAAGTACCGTGGACGATATTAGTTCCACCGCCGGAAATGAGGGGTCGGCGCCCTCAATGGATGAAGGAGCAGCAACGGACGGACAGGCCGCAACGCCCGGAATGGGGCGCCCGGATTCGGCAGCCGGGGAGGGCGAAGGCGGGGACGCTGCGCAGGAAGCGCCCGAGAGGGCGGCGGCGATGACGGGACATCCCAGGGGAAGATGAAGCGCGTATGGAAGCTCGGCGTCAGGCTCGACAGGAGCTACGGGGCAAAGTGGGGACCTGATTCGAATAGCCTCCTGCCTATCCCCTTCGGCACGGGCAGTGTGCCGCCGCAGCTCTTTACGGGCGATGTGGTCTATGGATTCGAGGGCGACTATGACAGGTCCGGGTACACCCTCATAAGGCAAGACCTGCCAATGCCTATGACGGTCGTGGCGATCATGCCGAGGGAGCAGCCCTTTGACCTCTAAGACGACGATAGGACTCTTCAAGGCGGAGCACGCGATGGAGATAGTCAACGGGGGCCTGTGCGAGGACGACCGATGGATCACCGAGGACAGGAGCGCTGAGGCTTGCTGCCGCGCCTTCGAATTGGGCGGCCCTGCCTATACGCTCTTCGACGGGGACGGGCGGGTCATCGCCTGCGGCGGCGTCTACCTCGTGCGTAAAGGCGTGGGTGAAGCCTGGACTCTTGTTTCGTCCAGGGCGACCGGTATGGCACTCGCCATCCATAAGACGACCGTCAGGATCCTGGGTCGAATCATCGAGACCTACGACCTCGAACGGGTACAGGCCGTGACGAAGGAGAATCACGGGCGCAAGTGGCTCAAGGCGCTCGGCTTCCACTGCGAGACTCCTGAAGGGATGGAGCGCTATGCGGGCGGCGCGACCTATTTCATGTACGCGAGGGTAAGATAATGGCTTTCATGCTTCCGGTAGCTCTTGCAGTCGGGGGCGCAGGCGGCCTCATGTCCGCCGTCGGCACGTACTCCTCTATGAAGGCTCAGGCGGCGACGCTCGACTACAACTCCCAGGTCGCCCAACAGCAGGCGCAGGCGCAGCAGACGGCGGGCGATATCCAGGCGACTAATGTCCAGCGCCAGTACGCAGCCCTTGAGGGCACGGAGCGGGCCGACTATGGGGCCTCCGGCGTCGAGCTTGCGCAGGGCACGCCCCTTGCGGTCCTCTCGGACCAGGCCGTGCAGGCGGCGCGCGACGTGGCGATCACCCGGTACAACACGGCCGTTGGAGTGAGCCAGAGCGAGAGCCAGGCGAACCTTCTGTCCGCGCAATCGAGCTACACGAGTCAAGCGGCCCCCTGGATGGCAGGGGCGAGTTTCCTAGGTGCTGCGAGCAAGCCTGCCGCGCAGTACGGGCTCGCGCAGTTGAAGGTAGGAAATGCGAACGCAGGTTCTTCGGGAATTTATAGTAGCGCCGGCTATAGCCCGTACGATTAACGGAGCATAGATGCCGAAAGTCCCTTTCCGTCTATCCCAGGTAGAAGCAACGAAGGAAGCGCCTTCCGCCTTCGCCAACCCGTCAGCCTTTACGGTCGGGCCTGAAGCATTTGCAAAGGCGGGGCAGGCGGTGGCCGACGTGGGCGAGAAAGCCGCCTTGTTGGGGCGCGTCTATGAGGTCCAGCAGAAGCAGGCCAGGGACGCGGCGCAAGAGAACGCCGTCAAGACGGCGGTCTACAAGGACCGGGAAGCCATCGCCGATAGGCTGCAATACACAACCGACGCGATGGGGCAGAAGGTCCCGCGCACGGATTATGGAAACCTCGTGCCCGATATTGAGGCCCTGAACCAGCAGAACCTCCAAAAATATCAGGGCATGGTGAGCGACCCGCAGGTCTGGCAGCGCGTCATGCCCTTTGTCGCGCTGCACCAGTCAGACAACATAACAACGGCGCAGAAGCACGCCACAACCCTTGAGCACGCCGGCTGGATAGACGACTGGTCGTCTTCCGTTCCGGTATATCAGAACCTTGTGGCCGGGGCGACGACGCCCGATGAAGCGAAGAGCTTCGCCCAGGAATTCACGGACAACACGACCCGGCTCATCCGGGCAGGCGTCATCAAGCCGCAGGAGGGGCAGGCGGCGATTCATAACGTGGCGGTCAAGGGCGACCTGACCAGGGCGCAGAACGTCATCGACGCGGACCCGGATGCCTGGGTGAAGCAGGCGCATGACCCGGCTGACTATCCGTACCTGTCTGATCCTGAGTTCCGCAGCCTCAACCGCTACGCCGTCCAGCAGGCTAGAGAAAACCGGGCCGTCGCCCGTCAGGAGCAGCAGGAGACGTTCGAGAAGAACAGTGCGACCATCGTTGATGCGATGGTGAAAGCCGCAATCGAGAAGAAGCCCTTCACCTTTACCGATCTATCGAACATGCTGGCAGGTATGGGCCATAATCCGGGCGGCGGCAAGCTCGCCATCTCCCCGTCCGAAGAGCCTCACCCTGAAGAACAACATTCAGGCTCGGCTCGATCACCTGGACGTTGTGGGACGGCAGGAACCCAAGATGACGGCCGACGCATGGGTGAGGTACGGCGATCTTCTCGACAAGATTCATAACCAGGACGCCGGATACCAGGACATTGCAAGGCAGACCGGCACTTTCCCGACGGGGATCATCGCTAACCTCATGGGAGAAGTCAAAAACCAGGGGAAAGCCGATCGGCAGTCGATTTACAAGTACGCCGAGAGCTTCAGGAAGAGCTTCGCGTCCTCCGCCTTCGCCGAGTTGAAGAACGACCTGTCGAGCATGATGACATCGGGCGATTACAAGCCCGACCAGTGGCAGGGACAGGCGCAGAAGATCATCCAACAGAAATGGCAGTCCTCCGGGGCCATTCAGGGCCTTGTAAACGAGCGGCTTAACCCGGGGAGCGGCGGAAACGGCGGGAGGGGGGCGGAATTGGTGGCGACGGGGAATGAAGGTAAAGCTGCCCGAAAAACACGAGAGGCGATGATTGATGAGGCGGATGCACGCCGGTCCCTCTTGGATAAAGGGATCCTCGGCCCAGAGCAGGACGCATGGATAGAGAAATACATAAAAGCGGGGAAAGTAAGAGCGGCCCCGCTTCCGAAGCATCATCAGGAAACCATTCAAACCTTGGGGCATGAATAATGGCTGATCCTCTGGGCCTCCTCGATGAAGGCGCTCCTCAGCACCAATCTTCCGACCCGCTCGGTTTGCTGGATACCGGGTCGGCTCAGGGAGAGGACCAAGGTGATCTGCTGGAGCGCGCTTTCCCGAACGTCTCGCTCGGCTTCCGGCGCGGCGCGGCCTTCGCCGAGAAGGTGCTTGGGAACATGGCGGACGTGATAGACGTTGCCTCGGACAAGATAAGCGATGCGACGGGCCTCCAGAAAGGCGGCGCTTTCCGCGTGGCGAGCGATTACCTCCGCAAGAGGGCCGCGCAGATCGCCCCCACTGAGCATGAGCTTTCAGAGCACGGTTCCTTTGGCGGCAAGCTCGTTCAGGCGTTTGCTGAGACTCCCTGGATCGTCGGGACGTACATGACCGGCTCTGCCCTCACGGGCGGCAGCACGATAGCCGGCATGGGCGCCGTAGGCGTCCTTGAGAACGAGGACAAGGGCATTAAGGACATGATTAAGGGCGGAGTGAAGGACGCGCTCCTTGGAACGGTCCTGGAGGCGCTGAGGCCGATGACAAGGGTTGCGCGGGCAGTCGCAGCCGGGTCCGTGGGCGCAGGCATGACGGCAGCCCAGGGCGGTGACTGGCAAGACGACCTTGTATCGCTCCTCACGATGGGCGGCCTGGCACTTCCCGGCGGGAAGGGGGAAGTCAGTCCGAGAGACATCATCGAGAGGTTCAGGAAACCCGGAGAGCAGCCTACCCCAGGGGAAGCGGGCAAATCGGGGGTTCACCCTCCTTCCTCCGAGGAGACGGCGACCGCTTCCCCTCCTACCCCTAAGTTCGAGGGGGACACGGTAGACGAGCAGGGTAATATCAGGGTGTCGCCGGCGCGCAGGGAAGAAGCGGTCAACCGTGCCTTCGAGGAGAAACAAACGGCCGAGGAAGCCGGAAGGGACTACGCGGTTGTGTTAACCGGCGGTCCTCCGGGCGGCGGCAAGAGCACGGGCCTCGACGCTCTCGGCGTGGACAAGAGCGCCTTCGTGAGGGCCGATGCGGATGAGGTCAAGGAATGGCTCGGCTACGAAGAGCAGGCCCCGGCCGTCCACGAAGAGTCCTCCGCGATCGCGAAGGAGATCACAGATAAGGCGTTGAAAGACGGCTACCCGCTTATCTACGATTCGCTTCTTTCTAACTTCAAGGTAGCCGACAGCATCGTCCAACGGGCGCTCGACAGGGGCGGCGTTGCCAAGATCGTCTTTACGGACGTTGACGCCGTGACATCGCAGGTCCGCTCCCTCGCACGTATGGCGAGGGGAGAGACGAACCGCGCCATTCCGCTCGAGGCCTCGGTGAAGGGCTATAACAATTCGCTCCCGACCTTCCTTGAGTTGTGGAAGCGGTACAAGGACAACCCGGATGTCGATTTCGTTCTGAGGGACAACGATACCGATGGCAGGGAGCCGGTGACGGTGTTTAGCAAGGTGGACGGCGAGTTTAAGGTTCTACGACAAAACTTTGTTTGAAAAACTCACGAACACGGAGTATACTGAGAGTGGAGGCAAGTATGAGCGAACCGACAAAGCCAGCCTCGACAACCTCAAAGCCCAAGAAAGCACAATACGCGAGCGACTTTCTCGAAGCCTACCTGAAGGCGCCGGTGGTCCCGAAGAATTACCCCAAGAAAGCACCGGCCGCCAAGTAGGCGTCCCCAAAGCAAAGCCCTTACAGACAATCATACGCGAATCCGGAGGAATCGACCCGCAGAAATGGGTCGCCGCGGGGTATAAGCTCGAAGAACTGCCCATCGGCATGAGGAAGAAGGGCGGCTTCGGGCCTAACGAGATCGCCCAGGAATTGACGAGCCGGGGCGTCATCCCGGAGGCGCCCTATAGTACGGATGTTCGGGATTACCTCTACGGCCTCGTGCAGAAGTCCAGGCGCGGCGAGCCTGTCACATTCG
Organism: uncultured delta proteobacterium; assembly: GCA_963835595.1. Taxonomy (GTDB): domain Bacteria; phylum Desulfobacterota; class Syntrophorhabdia; order Syntrophorhabdales; family WCHB1-27; genus CAWEPK01. Next base: position 2,715,185 of record CAWIGL010000002.1, read on the forward strand.
AGCAGATGCAGCGCCAGGGCGAGAGCAGTCCTACCTTTAAGACCGAAGGCGGCCAGACCCTCCGCGCGGTCGCCTTCCCCGGCCTCGCAGAATTCGTCGAACACGACCTTTCCCCAATCGCAAAAGCCTTCCTTTCCGGCGTGAAGGAATCGGCCGCGTGGCTCAAGAACTGGGTCGCGCCGCGCGTCGGCGTATCGAAAGAATCTCTCGACCTGATAATGAAGATGAAGGGGGAGCGCGACCTGGCCGAGTGGCAGCTTGAGCGGTCCACTCAGGACATGGAGCGCATGTTCAACGGCCTGACGGAAGGCGAGAAGGTCATCTTCATCGACAACGTGAAGCGCGGCCGGCCGCAGGGATCGCCAGAGCTTGACCAGATCGCCGCATACTTGCGGCAGGTCGATACGGATACCTGGACGAAGGCCCATGACCTGAACCCATCGCTGGCGTGGCTAGACAACCATTTCCGCGTGCTGTGGAAGGTGATACCGGGCAGGGAAGGCGAAGAAGGCCGGGGCGTCGGCTTCAGGCGTCCGCTGGAGGGGCTCCAAGGGCTTCTTCAAGCAGCATACCCTCGATGACATGAGCGAGGGCATAGCGGCCGGCGGCGAACCGTGGACTTACAACCCCGTCACGATGTTCAAGATGGCCTTCGGGGACATGCAGAAGTACATCACGGCTCGTCGCATGTGGAACGGCCTTAAAGACATCGACGCGGTGAAGTTCGTCCGGTTCGGCCAGAAAGCGCCGGACGGCTTTGTAAGAGTGCCCGACAAGATCACCCAGGTCTACTTTCCGGCCGAGAGCGGGGAAGGCTTAGTGAAGGCCGGCGAGTACTGGGTCGAAGAAGGCGCGGGTCGGCTCATCAACCGCTACCTGTCCCGCGACATGGTGCGGGAAGCCGCAATCGGCCGTGGGCTGCTCGGCCTGAAGAACATCACGACCGCAATGGAACTTGGCCTGTCGGCCTTCCACCTCGTCTTCGAGACCCTGGAGACAGCCGCCTCGTCGGTTGGGCTCGGCGCGCGGGAGCTCTCCTACGGAGTCACGCACGGTAATATCACCAGCATCCTATCCGGCGTGAAGGAGATAGCGGCCTCGCCCTTCTCGTCCTTTCTGACAGCTGATAGAGCGGGCGGCGCAGCGATCAAGTACGTCGATAACCCGGAGGCGTTCCTTGCCGAGGCTCGCGGGCAGAAATTTATAGAACGCTACCCGGAGGCCGCAAACCTCATAGCAGATCTCTTCACGGGCGGCGGCAAGCTCGCCATGAGCCAGGACTACAAGATCAACTCCATCCGCACCTTCCGCGAGGCCGTCGCGCAGAACAATTATATCGGCGCGGCCGTCCGGGGGATTCCGGCTCTTTCCGAGCTGATGATGAAGCCCCTCTTCGAGACATACATCCCCCGTCTCAAGATAGGGATGTTCCTCAAGGAATACTCGAATGCAGTGAACGAACGGGCCTCCGAGCTTAACAGCGGTGCGATGACACGGCCGGAACTTGCCCGCAGGACGTGGGACTTCGTGGAAGACCGGCTTGGGGAGATGAACTTCGACAACCTCTTTTGGGATCGGAGCTTCAAGAGCGCCATGCAGGTGCTCGTGCGTTCCGTGACCTGGAAGCTTGGCAATATCCGGGGCTTCGGGAAGGCATTCATCGAGCAGGGCAAGGAATTCAAGGACGCCTACGACGAAGGACGCTTACCGACGCTCGCCCCTGAGATGGGCTGGGCGCTCGGCGTCATCGCCCTCCACGCGACTATCGGAGCAACGATGCAGTACATGATGACGGGCAAGAAGCCGGAGCAACTTGTCGATTACTTCTACCCACAGATCGACAGCGACGGCAACCGCCTGTCCATCCCGACCTATGCCCGTGACGCCTTCCACCTCTGGCACAAGCCGGTTGGATGGGTAGGGGCGTCCGCTTCCGGCTTCATATCGCGGGCGCTTGAGCTGTGGCGGAACAAGGACTTTTTCGGCGTCCAGGTCTACGACCCGGAGGACAGTTACACGCAGAACGCGGTCGATATGCTTGTCCATATGACCCCGCTGCCCTTCTCCGTAAGCAGCATGGCGAAGATGCGCGAGAAGGGCGAACCTGTAGGCAAGCAGGCGATGGGCTTTGCGGGCTTCACGAAGGCCCCGTACTACATCGAGCAATCGGAAGCGCAGCAGAAGGCTTACGACCTCATGGGGGAGGCCATGCCGCAGCGCGCCCGGACGAAAGAGGAGTTCGCCCGCGCCTCCCTCGTGAAACAATATGCTAACGAGTACAAGCAGGCGATGAAGAAGAACGACAGGAACGCAGAGGGTGAGATCACAGAGCGCATGAGTGCAGACGCCAAGGCCGGGAAGCTCAATTATGCGGACATCGACCGCTTCGTCAAAAAGGTCGCGGCCGAGCCGCTGGCATCGACGGTGGGACGTCTGGACGTCCGGGACGCCCTCCAGGTCTGGAAGGTAGCGACGCCGCCCGAAAAGAGGCAGCTTGCGGGCGTCATGGCCGAGAAGGTCATAGGGCTGGCCGACAGGAGGCCCGACGAGTACATGAAGATGGCCCCGAAAATCAACGGCCTTCTGGCCGAGATAGAGTCCATGAAGAGGTACACGCAGGCAGGGGGTGCGAAGTGAGAAAGATATTCATTGCGGCTATACTGGTGGTCATTCTGTGCGCCCCGGCTTCCTGGGCGACGGTCACGGCCACCACTCCGAGGGTTCAGTACAACTGTTCCGGCGGCACGACCTATCCATTCTCGTTCGGCGCTATGCAGTCTGCTGACATCACGGTTATTCTGATTAACTCGTCAGGCGTGAACACCATCCTGGCCAATCCCACAGATTTTACCGTCTCCTGCACGAATAACGACTGCTCCAACGGGGGCACCGTCACGACGACGCAAGCTTACGCGAGCGGGAATAAGATAAAGATCGTCCGCCAGACAGCGCAGACCCAGGACGCTGTTTTCACTGAGGGGATGCCGACGCTCTACGGCACTTTCGGGACGGCCCTCGACAAGCTGACGATGATGGAGCAGGAACAAACGCTCCCCATGCCCGCCGGCGCGACGGTCATAGGCACCGACCCAGTGGGAGGTTTCATAGATAACAGCGCGGCGGTTATAGCCAACAATACGACAGGCAACGCAGCGACGGTCACCGGCCTTTCGGTGACTTCCGGCAAGCTCGCCCAGATCAAGAACTCCCTTACCTTCCTCGGCACGGACGGCTCAAGCCTTAATATCGGCGGTGGCGGCACGCTCGGCAGCGCGGCCTACACGGCGGCGAGCGCCAATCTGTCCCTTTATGCGGCGATCACCCCTTCCGCAAACGTGCAGACCTTCCTGGGCGCTGCCAACTATGCGGCGATGCTCACGCTGCTCGGCGGCCAGCCGCTATTGACGAACCCCGTCACCGGCCCTGCGTCGCCCACTGCGGGCGCCCTTGCCAAATGGGGGGCAAGCGGGGATACCCTCGTCAACGCGACGGCGGGGACGGACTACAGCACCCCATCGGCCAGCGAGACCTTGACGAACAAGACGATCTCCGGGGCCGGCAATACGCTGTCGAATATAGGCAACGGGTCTCTGTCGAATTCGAGCATCACCATTGCAGGGAACGCCACGGCGTTGGGCGGCAGCGTAAGCCAGGACGCGATAACGGGGCTTTCCTTGACGGGCATCGTCAAGCGAACGGCAGCCAACACCCTCGGCATAGCTACCGCCGATACGGACTATACGACGCCTGCGGGGTCCGAGACCTTGACGAACAAAAGCATATCGGGGTCAAGCAACACCATAACGAGCATCCCGAACTCGGCCCTCTCAAATAGCTCAATCACCATAGCGGGCACTTCAACGGCTTTGGGAGGTTCGATTACCCAGGACACTATCACGGGGTTGTCCTCGACGGGGCTTGTCAAGCGGACGGCAGCGAATACCCTTGGGATAGCCTCGGCCGGAACGGACTATCAGGCGGCGCTCACCACCACGTCATCGAGCATCAGCATTTCCACCAACAATATCACCCTCTCCGGTGATTCGGCCTCGCCGGGCGCGACCATGCTCTACGGGACAAATGGATCAGGGACGAAGGGGTGGTACGCGCAGCCGGGCGGTGGAGGCAGCTATTCCGGGATCAGCACGCAGAACGTAGTCACAGGCTCGCGGGCATTTACCACGGTCTACCAGAATACGAGCGGCAAACCGATGATGGTAGCGGTCACTGTCAGCTATTCCAGCAACTTTGCAAACATCAGCGCGTATACCGATTCGAGCGCCTCGCCTTCAACCGTAGTGGCTCAGGTGGGGCCGTCAGGTTCGTCGCCTGTAGGGTTGGCCTTTTGGGTTCTACCTGGGAACTATTACAAAGTGACCGCCAGCGGCAGCGGGCTTGCGGTAACTGTGTGGACGGAATGGTATTAGGAGGGAAATGACATGGTGCAAGTAGTCTTTACGATATCCAACGGATCGGTTGCCGGGGCGCGCTTCGAGGGTCCGGCCTATGTCGCCCAGGCCGGCGAGTTCGTCTATCAGGCCCCGGACGCACAGGTGGACCTGAATGCCCTTCTGCACGCGGCGGCGTTGAACGGAAGCACAGTCACGGTGAGCAGCGCAAAATATGCGGCTTATATCGCCTTGCGCCTTACCGACGCCGACACGCCCAGAGTGGTGGAGGACCTGATCGACGTGCTCATAGCGAAGGGCGCGGCGGCATTGTCCGACCTGCCGGCCGCGACGCAAGGCCGTTATAACGCGAAGAAAACGGCGCGGGCCGCGTATCTCGCGGCGTAAAGGATAAAGGAGGTCTTGAATGGCCACTGATCTGATGCGTGACCTTTACCCATACGCGTACCTGGCGACAGTTATCATCGGATGGTTCATCGTGCGGACCTTACGCCAGATCGACGCGAACCAGAAAGAGGCTCTGGAGCCACATGGACGAGCACGAGAAGCGCCTGTCAACGATAGAAGGCGCGCACGACGCGATGATGAGGGGTGGAGGGCACAAATGAATATCCCACAGCGCAACCACAACCCCGGCAACCTCGTCTACGCGGGCCAGCATGAGGCCGCAGGCAAAGATGAGCACGGTTTTGCGGTCTTCCCGAACGACCCGGCAGGTTTCCGCGCCCTCCTCGCGCAGATCAAGCTCGACCAGGCCCGGAAGCTCACCCTGAATCAGTTCACCGCAAAGTACGACAAGGACGCGAACGAGAGGAACTATCTCAACCGATTCATAGATGAGTTCAAGGTGGACAAGGACTACCCCATCGCCTCGTTGAGCGCATACGCGATCATGGGCGTCATAGCGAGCGAGGAAGGGTATCTGGCGACAAAATAAGGAGGATGTCATGCTTGATTGGGTAATTTTGCACGCGGCGGCGCATTACCTGTCGCCCGAGGCGATGACGATTTTGTGCCTTCTGCTTACGGCCTGGGTCGTCTTCGAGAACTGGCTTGCCAGGACGGGGCGGGTCAAGGCGAACTGCACGCTCGACCTCGTCACGAAGGGGTGGATCGCCCCGCTCGTCGCGGGCCTGAAAGGGATGGTGAGCAAAAATGGAGGAATCGTGGCTGGACTGGATCGACAGGCTTTGTCAGGCAGCGCGGGACAATCCGCCCCCGGAAGCGCCGGACAACCCGGCACAGGACCTGGACCGGAAGATGGAAGCAGCGTCGGGCCAGGAGGAGGTACGGGTTGTAACCCCGGTACTTAACGTGCACTGGTAACAACGCCTACGGGCGCATCAAAAACAAGGAGGACCTATGAGCTTCTTCGACACGGTTTGGAGCAAGATGAAGGTGATTTTCAGCGAGATTGCGACGTTCTGCGAGCCTTTCTTAAAGCAGTTCGAGACGCAGGTGGGGCCCCTCGTGCTCGCGGCTGCGGAGAAGGCTGTAGCGGCCCTGGCCGCTTCCGAGATGCCGGGGACACAGAAGCAGAGCGCAGCGTTCAGCCAGATCACGGATAACCTGAAGCAGCAGGGCATCACCGTGGCGGCCTCTGTCGTGAACAGCGCCATCGAGGCGGCAGTGGCGAACCTGAAAGCGCAGGCGGCAGGAGCGGCCGGAGCTGCGGCGGCTGCGCAGGGCTAGGCGCCCCGCAAAGGGCAAAAAAGGGGACCGGGCGCATCGGCTGCCGCCTATCGCTTCCGGTCCCCTCAAAATCTTCCCGCACCTGTGGAAGAATTTGCCTGCGATTTAAGTCTTTATTAGGGAGCGACCACGATGATAGAATCATACCCGATGGACCTGCCGCGAAACTACCTCCCGGCAGAACCACCCGGAGGATACAACGTCAACGCCCTGGCGCCGCTGGGACGGGCCATTGAGGTCTGGAACGCCCGCATGGGCAGGGAGAAAATAAGGCGTCTCATGCCTTTTGCCCAAAGGGCCATACAAGGCGGAGATAACGACACGCTCCAGCACCTTCTCCATATGGCAAGGAACGACTCCGATACATCCGCCCTTCTCCCCGAAGGCTTCGACATGGAGACCCATTCCCCCGGCCATGTAAGGGTATAACCGCCCCCCTCGACGAAGACCAGCTTACCGCCCTTTACGGCCACCCCGGAGACGTATACGTCAAGAGGCAGAAGGCGAAGCCGCTCCCAGCAGATACGCATATACCATGCAGGACGGCTTGGTGACGGGGTTCGAGGCGATAGGGGGAGGGTATAAGCTACCGGTTGCGCTAATGTCCGTCTCCACCAATCCACCCGATGCTGCGGGTGGTGTGCCCCCGCGTCAGCCTGGACCTATTATTGGCTGTCCGGGAAGCTATGCAAGAGACTACACAATATTGGATTGGCCCGGACCGGAGACACCCTTTGAGATTTACTATTTTAGAAAGAAGTTTCTTGAGCAGGTTAAGATACAACAGCAAACGGACCCTACCTATAAAGATCAATGGGAAAGGCTGTACACGAATTATTCCATCCGGAATGCCATTGTCGATTATTACAGATTTGATGTTCAGGAGGCAATTGAACATTACAGGAGGAGTTTCGAAAAACGATAAGGCGAAATCAAGTCGTGCCGTTATTTCTTGGGGATTAGAATGCGTGGTTCTTGAGGAACACAGAATGCCGTCAAAGGCTGGATTGACGAGGTGAATATGAGCCGTATTACTAGAAAACAACTCATCCTCCTGAGCTATCCATGCATGATTACAGTGCAGTTTTTCTATGCGGCTTTGTCTGGGGGTATCCGGGTCGGCATCCCGTATTTACTCATGCTGATCGTATACGGCGCTTTTTCCTTTCTATGCTCAGGGGAAACGGGATTGCCGCATGGGTGATGATCGCATCTATTTTGGTGAGCGGTGTTGGGACAGTTCTGGTCGGCGTATTTGTCATAGCCGCTGCTCAGGCGGCAATCAAGGCAACATTTATCTTGCTCGGCTTGTACTTTATTTATGGCGGGATAGATCTGCTTTTCTCGCAGACAGGTGGAAAATCCCTGGAAAAGTAAGAAAAATGAAGAAGAAAACCGGACACGATGAAAAGAGTGGACAGGCTGCTTTTCAGGGAGGCGGGAAGAATGCCGGTTGACAGTGGGGATCAGAAGACCGGCGGGAGAGAAGGCGGGGTGGAACGCGATATGCAACGGCGAACCCCAAAGGTAGGCAAGGGCGCGCCGGGGAGCTTCATGGGGCATTTCATCGTCGGGTTTGCCATTGCCCTTGTTTGCGGCTTGTTTGTTCTCCTGCCGGCGAGTAATGGCCGGGGCTTTTCCGGCAACGGGGAACCGTTGAAGTACATTTCGAGTTGCGAGATCGACCTCGACAACGATGGGCGTCCAGACATCGCCCTCCTGGTCGAAACGCTCCTCGGCCGCGAGCTGATTGCCTTGTTTAGGACAGACGGCGGGTATCGTGCCTTTCTCGTCTGGAAAGGCAAAGAAGCCATGTTCATGTCCTGCTGCTTCGGGAAAACAGTGCGCGAATCGCAGGCTCTTCCCAATGGCGGAAAGGTCTATAACACGCCCGGTGCCTATATAGAGCTGCATCAGCCGGAATCGTCATCGGTCGCCTATTTCTGGACCGGCGCCGGGTTCAAAGAGGTGTGGACGAGTGATTAGAGTCGGCCGGTGGCGACAATACTCTCAGGGTGGTGCCATGAAGAGAATAGCCGGAGTATTCATCTTGTTATCGGTGATCTTTATAACAGGGGCGTGGGCGCAGCCCGCAAAGCCTATCCACGTGAAGGGGAGGGGAGAAACCGTTATCACGGCCCGTTCCGGGAAGTCCGCCGTAGCGGTGAAGATCGGCACCCACGAGGTTGATATAGGGAGGCCCAGCGACGAGCGGCCGGAAATCCTCAGATCGGCCTGCACGTACAGCAGATACCCCTGCAGCGTCGTTGATTATATCGATATCACGGTTAACGAAAAGAGCATTTTTGTTCCCCGGTCCGTCTACCTTGACCGGGGAGACATCAACGACGCAAAGGTTACTCGTATGAAAAACGCATGGCTCCTCACATTGAGGGGGGGAGATGCCTCGGAAAGCTATTTCGTTGAGGTTATCTTCGATTCGGTCCGCGTGAGGTCGAGGGCGGTGCTGGTCCGGCCACATAGGGCCTTGGAAGTGACGAAATATTATGAAGTCGTGGTGAATTGATGAAACAAATGTCCGCATACTGGCCGAATTAAACATGGAGACGCGCTCCCCCGGCCATGTAAGGGTAACCGCCCCCCTCGACGAAGACCAGCTTACCGCCCTTTACGGCCACCCCGGAGACGTATACGTCAAACGGCAGATAGGCGAAGCCGCCCCAGGCAGATACGCATATACGATGCAGGACGGGCTGCTGACAGGGTTTGAGGCTCTCCCGACCCCTTCAAATAGCTTAGCCAAGTCAGATACGTACCCTGTGGAAGCAATGCCCCTTATGGCGCAAATTGGGCCGAAAATAGCAGGTATGGGGGAACAGCTTTGGGAGAGAGCTGAACCGTATGTGTATGAGTATGCGGACAAGGTAATACCACCTGTGATAAGAATGATAGAGAGGTGGAAGACGGGAATGCGACCCTGGGAAGAGGCGGGTAAATAGGCCGACGAGAAGTCCAAAAACAATGGTGGCTGGGAAAAGAAGCCTTGGGATGTTGGTCCTCCTTATGTAGCGCCTTAAGAAATAGCGACGGATCTGTCGCGGGCACAGTCGCTATCGGTTTTAGTAGTTTGCGTGATCCGGGCAGGTACGGAACGCGGCCTGCTGAGACGCGGAAAAGGTGTATTGCAAACCATACAATGATTGGAGCTTGATATGCCGTGGAGATGCCCGAAGTGTGGAGTGTTGAATGAAGATTCGGTATACCGGTGTGCGAGATCCGTCTGCACGGGCGAAAAAGTAGAGTCTCGGGGGGCACGATACGAAACCGAGAGGGATTCGGCCCGTCAACGCCAAGCGAAAAAGGAAGGCAAAGGGGCGACTGGATATTTCTTGATACGTTTTATCTTCGGGTTCGGCATTGCACTTACTGTCGGCTTGATCGTCTATTTGTCTATGCATGAGGTTAGCCATACGTCGTGGAGTGGGTTTATAGTAGTATTTTCTATCTCTTCGGTGGTTGGTCTTATGGCCGGCATGTTCGGAGATGAATTTCTTGACGCTCTTTCGTGGATTCTTGGATGGTTGTGAACAGTCGAAAAACGATCATTCTCCCGAGCTATCCGTCTGTGATTGCCATACAGGCTTTCTATGCAATAGTTTTCGAGAGGTATCGGATATGGCTCCCTTATTTGCTTAAGGTAACATTCATCTTGCTCGGTTTGTGGTTTATCTATGGCGGGGTAGACCTCCTTTTCCTCGAGACAGGGGGGAAGTGCTTTCGAAAGCAGGAAAAGGAAGGGAAGAGCCGCGACAATAGAACCTTTCGCCCGGAAGGGCCATAACGGGTGAGAACGACGGCGCCCTTCAGCCCACCTATTTCCCTATGCAGAACCGGCTGAAGATCTCGGCAAGGACCTCTTCGGCGGCCGTCTCACCCGTGATGACGCCCAGGTGGAACAGGGCTTCGCGCAGCTCGAAGGCGCAAAGCTCGGCCCGGTCCTCCCGGTCCGCGCAGGCGGACGCGCGCGCGAGGGCGGCGTCCGTCGCGAGCATGGCGTCCCGGTGCCTGACGTTAGTGACGAGGAGGGCCGATCCCCTGTGCCCGCGAGCGGCGAAGACATCGTAGAGCGCGTCCTTGAGCGCGTCGATCCCTGAGCCGTCGAGGGCGCACGTCGCTACGGAAGGGACGTTTTTTGCGACGGCGACGGCGGCAGGCCCGTCCGGCCCGGCAGCCTGCGGCAGGTCCGATTTGTTGAGAACGGCTATGACCGTCTTTCCGTCTGCCGCCAGCCGGACCTCTTCGTCCTCGCCGGTGTACGGGCGCGACGCGTCGAGGACCCACAGCACGACGTTGGCCTCCGGCATCTTCTTGCGGACCCGCTCCATGCCCTCCCGCTCGATGGCGTCGGCAGGCGCGCCGAGGCCCGCCGTGTCGGTGAGGACGAACTTTACCCCGTTGATGCGGAGCGTCTCCTCGACGAGGTCGCGCGTGGTGCCGGGGATGGGGGTGACGATGGCGCGGTCGCTGCCGACGAGCACGTTCAGCAGGCTCGATTTGCCCACGTTCCTCCTGCCTGCGATCAGCACATCGACGCCCCGCGTGACGGCCCGCCCCTCATCATACGTGGCGGCAAGCGCCGCGATGTCGCGCCTGACGGCCTCGATGCGCGCGGCGCGGGAAGCGGGTGCGGGGGCCTTGCCGCCGCCTGTCTGCGCCGCCGCCTCATCCAGCTCTTCGTCGGGGAAATCGATCTCTGCCTCGACTTCTGCCAGAAGCGCCGTGATCGCGCCCCTGGCTGCCGAGAGCCTGCCGGAAAGGGCGCCTTTCACGTGGGCGAGGGCGCAAGCCAGTTCTTCGGCGGTCTCGCTCTGGATGATGTCGAGGACCGATTCGGCCTGGGCGAGGTCGATGCGGCCGTTCTCGAACGCGCGCCTCGTGAACTCGCCGGCTTCCGCCAGGCGCGCGCCGCGCGCGGTCAGGAGCGACAGGACGGCCTTTTGCGCGGCCTGCCCGCCGTGCGCGTAGACCTCCGCCATCTCCTCGCGCGTGTAGGTGCGCGGGGGCTGCATGAAGACGGCGAAGACCTCGTCCACGTCCGTCTTTGTGCCGGGGTCGAATATGAAGCCGAGGTAAAGGCGGTGCGAGGCGAAGGCGCGGACGCGCTTGCGCGGCCGGAAGACGGCACGCAGGAGCGCATGTGATTCCGGCCCGCTGAGCCGTACCACGCCAATTCCGCTTTCACCAATGGCCGTTGACACGGCACAAATGGTGTCGTTCTTATTTATAGGCTGTACCATCGCAGTCCGGCTCGAAATCCCTTACTTGCCTCGCGTTCTTCAAACAGGCGTCCACAGGCGGGTCGGAAGCCGAGTCCGAACAGGCGCGAGTCCGGCAGCAATAGCGATAGGAGAAATGATAAGAACAGGACAACGAGAAAACCGTGGGGGCCTATCCCCTGTACGCCCTTCCGCCCGGTCCTCCGGGCCGCCCGCCCGGTCTGCCGCCTGCGCCGCCCCCGCCCGTGCGCGGTTGGGCCGGCCGGTCGGGCGTGATGACGACCTTCTTCAGGTGGCCGTCGCCTTCGCTGTGCGTAGTCACCCCTTCGTGGTTCTTGAAAAGGGTGTGTATGACGCGCCGCTCGTAAGGGTTGAGGGGCCTCGTCCACTGCGGCCTGCCTTCCCTGCGCGCCCTGTCGGCGAGCTTCCTCGCCATGGCGACGATGCTTTTCTTGCGCTGCTCCCTGAAGCCGTCCACATCGAGCAGCAGCTTGACGTTTTGCCCGTATTTCTTGGCGATGGCCAGCTTGACGAGGTGCTGGAGCGCCTCCAGGACCTCCCCGTCGCGCCCCGTTATGGCCTCCGCGTCGGACGCCTCTATATGAAAGAGCAGCCGGTCACCCTCGCCCTGGACATCCACGCGCAGCGCGACGTCGCAGAGGGCAGCCACGTCCTTGAGGAATTTCTTGGCGTACTCTTCGGCCGCACGTCCCGGCCCCTCGGCCGCGTCACCCGCGCCCGTCCCGTCCGCAAGACCCGCCGCCCCCGCGCCCTGCGCGCCCGCCGCACCTTCGGCGTCCGCGTCCGTCCGGCGCCTGGCCGTTACCCTTATCTTCTTGCTCCCCAGAAGCCCGAGGATGCCTTTCGTGTCCACTTCCGTGACCTCGATGTCGAGGTCCTTTTCTTCTGCGTCGAGGCTTGCGGCCGCCTTTTTAACGGCCTCTTCGTAGGTCTTGCCCTCAACTTCGACGAAATCCATACGTCAGCCTCCTTTATGCTACTTGCTTGTTGATGTAATACTGCTGACCTATCGAGATCACGTTATTTACGAGCCAGTAGAGGACGAGGCCGGACGGGAACCCCCAGAAGAGGAAGGTGAAGAATATGGGCATGAACATCATCATCTTGGCCTGCATCGGGTCGCCGCCGGTAGGCGTCATCTTCTGCTGGATCACCATCGTCACGCCCATGATGAGGGGCAGCACCCTGAAGGGCAGCGCATACCCCGCAACGTGCATGGTAAAGATGTCCTCCGGCGCGGCCAGGTCGTTGATCCAGAGCATGAACGGGGCATGGCGGAACTCGATGGCGGCCATGAGCACCCTGTATAGGGCGAAGAAGACCGGTATCTGAATAATCATGGGCAGGCAGCCTCCCAGCGGGTTGATGCCTTCCCTTTTGTAGATGCCCATCATCTCCTGGTTGAGCTTTTCCTTGTTGCCCTTGTATTTCTCGCGGAGCTGGGCGAGCTTCGGCTGGAGCTTCTGCATATTCTTCATCGACTTGTAGCTCTTCAGGCTCAAGGGGTAGAAGATGATCTTGATGAGGATCGTGAGCAGGATGATGTCGATGCCGTAGTTGTGGGTGAGCCTGTTCGAGTAGTTCATGCCCCAGAGCATCGGCTTGGCGATGATGTCGAACCAGCCGAAATTGACGATCTTGTCCGCGTTGATGTCGAGGCTCTTCAGAAGCGAGATCTTGTTCGGCACGAAATAGAGCGTCGCCGCGACGTTGCCTCCCATCGAGAGCAGGCGCTCGACAGGCGTGTCGCCCATCTTCGTCACCAGGAGGTCCGCCTTCGTGCCCTGCGGCCGCAATATGAATGAAAAGTATCCCTCGTCGAACCCGGCGTAGGTATATGCCTGCCCCGTGTTGACCGATTTGTCCGGCTTGTCGATCTGCTCCAGCTTCTTGCCGTCGTAGACGAACGGCCCCTTAAATATGTAGCTCGACTTCTCCTTCAGGTTCATCGTCGCGAAGTCGATGAGCGTCGTGCCCGCCTTGCGCCCCCATTCCGTCCGGACGGAGAGGCCGACCCCGTAGCCGTCGGGCTCGAAGGTGTAGGTCTTCGTCAATACGGCCCCGCCCGGCAGCGTCCCTTTGAAGCTGATCGTCTCAGGCTTTCCGCTAACGGTGAAGTCGCCCCGGTCCGGGATGAAGGCGACGGCGTCGCCCCCAACCTGGCCGCCTACTATCGTCGAGACGGTGGGGAGATAGCGGTACGGCGCTGTATTCTGGATGAGCTCCTTGCCTTCCGGGCTGTCCAGGGTTTCCTTGTATTCCTTGAGGCGCACGTCCGTGATGCCTCCCCCGATGTCCGTCAGGGTGACCGTCATCGTGGGCGTCTCAACGGTGATCTTCCTCGCGGGCTTGGACTGGGCCGCGGCCTTCGGCTCGGCGGCGGCCTGTACGCCGGGAATGGGGGGTTGTGCTGCCGGCACCGGCTGGCCGGCGGCAGGGGCCTGTGCGCCTGCTGCCGGGGCCTGCCCGGGGACTTGCACAGGGGCGATCTGCGGCCCCTTGGCGCCGGCTTGCGACGGCTGCGCGGGCGCTCCGCCTTGCACCTGGCCCTGCGGCGCTCCGGCCTGCGGCTTTTGCTGCTCGCTCATCTTCGGGGAGAAGAAGTACTGCCAGGCAAACAGGATAGCCACCGACAGGACGACGGCAATGATCGTACGTTTGTCCATTTATGCCCTCTCAATAATCCGGTGAATTGTCATTATTTTACCGGGTCGAAGCCTCCCGGATGGAAGGGGTGGCACTTGAGGAGCCTGACGAGGCCCAAGGCTGTTCCCTTCCAGAACCCCTTTTTTTCAGGGCCTCGGCCATGTAGCACGAGCACGTCGGGTAAAACCTGCACGACATGGGTATGTAGGGGGAGAGGCACAGCTTGTAAAGCCTGATCGCAAGCAGGACGATTTTCGTCATGTTCCGGCGGCCCCCGCAATCAGCGCGCCCATCTCGCCGCTGACGGCGTCCCAGGTCGGCTCCGGCATCCCTGTAACCCTCACGGAATAAGCCAGCGGGGCGCGGAACTCCTGCTTGTGCAGCCTGAAATACTCCCTAAGCAGTCTCTTGATCCTGTTTCTCTTCACTGCCCCTTTTATCCTTCGGCTTACCACAACGCCAAAGCGCGCGGTCTGCTGCTCACTTTTGCTCTTGAATAGGAGAAAATGCGGCGTTTTACCGGCTCTTACCCATTGTGTGAATCGGAAATCCCTTTTGTGCAGCCTTTCGGTCTTCCCAAGGGTGTGCTCCATTAAACCGTGAGTCTCTTCCTCCCCTTAGCGCGCCTTCTCCTTATGACATCCCGCCCGGACTCGGTCCGCATCCTCACCAGGAAGCCGTGGGTTCTCTTTCTGCTCTTGTTATGCGGTTGGAACGTTCTCTTCATCGGTCACCCTTCGGTATTTTATGAACACCTATTCTACTATAACCACTCTTCGCCTGTCAATCCGCAGGCTGGGAGGCGGCCGGAGGAGATTTCGCGCCTTTTCCGCCGTTTTCTTCGGCGCGCCGCCTCGGCGTACAGAAAAGTACAGCCTCGGCGGGCGCCTCGAAAGCCGACGAAAAATTCATCGAAATCCCTCCGGCCGCCAAAAACAAGTACGCGGAAGGGTAGACTGTCGGCCCGCAACTGTCGGCCGTCCTACCGGCCGTGTGCCCGTGGCTGTCGAAATTCCTCGGGTGCGGCTATTCGATCACGATCAGGCCGTTCTCCATCACCACAATCCTGCCCGCGCCGCCATCCTGCTGGTTGAGAGAAGAATCGGCGCCGAAGGGGGACTCGAAGGTGAACAGGGGCGACCCGGCGCCGACGCCCCCTGTGATATTCTGCATCGCATTTCCGGCAAGGTTGATCGTCGAAGCGGCGAGGCCTGCGGCATACCATTGCTCACTTCCCGCCGGCTGTGCGGTCGTGCCGTTCAGGTAAACGGCGCCGGGCGAGCCGTCCGGGTCCAACGCCGCGATGGTGTTTACCGCGCTGTAAAGCCTGCCGGAGACGCCGTCCTGCTGGCCGTGCGCCCGAACTACTATCGCGCCGGGCCCGTTGTTCGAGGCGTTGACGTTTGTAGGGTTGGCGACCGTGTCGGTCAGCCCGATTGTGTTCGCGTCGAAGGTGATGGTGCTGCCGCTCAAGGTGCCGCCGTTCACGTCGTTAGCCGCCGTGAGGTTGACGCTGCCGCCCGTTGATATGCCGGCGGCGGCCGGGAGGGTTATCGCGCCGCCGGAGGAAACGTTTATGCCCCCTGTCCCGCTCGACACGTTGGCGTTGATGATGACATCGTTTGCCGCGCCCGTAGTTGTGAGGGTTACCCCTCCGGAGCCGCCTGCCGTTACCGCGGCCCCTATCGTTTCCGCGCCGTTAGCCGCCGTAAGGCTGATATTGCCGCCGCTGCCCGTAGTTATTGCGCCCGTCGTCACAATATCGCCCGTGTTGTTGACTGTAATGCTGCCGGCGCTGGTTATGGCCGTTACGGTAAGCGGGCTGGCCGTATTGGTGAGCTGGATGTCGCCGGAGCCGGTGTTCGTTGCGTAGAAAGTACCGACGGCATTCGCGTTATTAAGAGTCAAGCCGCCCGACGTAGCGGCGTTCAGGGTGGCCGCTGTGATAACCCCCGTCTGATCCAGGGCCTGGGCATTCTGAATCGAGAAGGTCTGCCCTGCCGCATTGATTGTCCCCAGGTGGCTTATCATGTTAGGTTGGCTGCTGAAATCCGTTGCTGCGGTCGTGTTGATGAGGTTGAGGGTATCGGCCGTAATAACCCCCGTCTGATCCAACGCCTTCGCATCCTGAATGGAGAACGTCTGCCCGGCAGTATTGATCGTCCCCAGGTGGGTTATCATGTTAGGTTGGCTGCTGAAGTCGGTAGACCCGCTGGTGTTGGTGACGTTGAGGGTGGCCGCTGTGATGACGCCTGTCTGGTCGAGGGCTTGTCCGTTCTGAATGGAGAAGATGCGGCCTGCCGCATTGATCGTCCCGAGGTGGGTTATCATGTTAGGTTGGCTTCCCAGGTTCGTCGCCCCGGTCGTGTTGATGACATTGAGGGTATCGGCCGTAATAACCCCCGTCTGACCCAAGGCCCTCGCATCCTGAATGGAGAAGGTCTGCCCTGCGGCATTGATCGTCCCGAGATTGGTTATCATGTTGGCCTGGCTGCTGAAGTCCGTAGACCCGCTGGTGTTGGTGACGTTGAGGGTGGCCGCTGTGATGACGCCTGTCTGGTCTAGGGCTTGTCCATTCTGAATCGAGAAGGTCTGCCCTGCCGCATTGATTGTCCCCAGGTGGCTTATCATGTTAGGTTGGCTGCTGAAATCCGTTGCTGCGGTCGTGTTGATGAGGTTGAGGGTATCGGCCGTAATAACCCCCGTCTGATCCAACGCCTTCGCATCCTGAATGGAGAACGTCTGCCCGGCAGTATTGATCGTCCCCAGGTGGGTTATCATGTTAGGTTGGCTGCTGAAGTCGGTAGACCCGCTGGTGTTGGTGACGTTGAGGGTGGCCGCTGTGATGACGCCTGTCTGGTCGAGGGCTTGTCCGTTCTGAATGGAGAAGATGCGGCCTGTTGCATTGATCGTCCCCAGGTGGCTTATCATGTTAGGTTGGCTTCCCAGGTTCGTCGCTGCGGTTGTGTTTATGACGTTCAGGGTATCGGCGGTGACCACCCCGTTTTGATTCAGGGCCTTCGCATCCTGAATGGAGAAGGTCTGCCCTGCGGCATTGATCGTCCCGAGATTGGTTATCATGTTAGGTTGGCTGCTCAAGTCCGTAGGTCCGCTGGTGTTGGTGACGTTGAGGGTGGCCGCTGTGATGACGCCCGTCTGGTCGAGGGCTTGTCCGTTCTGAATGGAGAAGATGCGGCCTGCCGCATTGATCGTCCCGAGGTGGGTTATCATGTTAGGTTGGCTTCCCAGGTTCGTCGCCCCGGTCGTGTTGATGACATTGAGGGTATCGGCCGTAATAACCCCCGTCTGACCCAAGGCCCTCGCATCCTGAATGGAGAAGGTCTGCCCTGCGGCATTGATCGTCCCGAGATTGGTTATCATGTTGGCCTGGCTGCTGAAGTCCGTAGACCCGCTGGTGTTGGTGACGTTGAGGGTGGCCGCTGTGATGACGCCTGTCTGGTCTAGGGCTTGTCCATTCTGAATCGAGAAGGTCTGCCCTGCCGCATTGATTGTCCCCAGGTGGCTTATCATGTTAGGTTGGCTGCTGAAATCCGTTGCTGCGGTCGTGTTGATGAGGTTGAGGGTATCGGCCGTAATAACCCCCGTCTGATCCAACGCCTTCGCATCCTGAATGGAGAACGTCTGCCCGGCAGTATTGATCGTCCCCAGGTGGGTTATCATGTTAGGTTGGCTGCTGAAGTCGGTAGACCCGCTGGTGTTGGTGACGTTGAGGGTGGCCGCTGTGATGACGCCTGTCTGGTCGAGGGCTTGTCCGTTCTGAATGGAGAAGATGCGGCCTGTTGCGTTGATGGTCCCCAGGTGGTTTATCATGTTGACCTGGCTTCCCAGGTTCGTCGCTGCGGTTGTGTTTATGACGTTCAGTGTATCGGCGGTGACCACCCCGTTTTGACCGAGGGCCTTCGCATCCTGAATGGAGAAGGTCTGCCCTGCGGCATTGATCGTCCCGAGATTGGTTATCATGTTAGGTTGGCTGCTGAAGTCGGTAGACCCGCTGGTGTTGGTGACGTTGAGGGTGGCCGCTGTGATGACGCCTGTCTGGTCGAGGGCTTGTCCGTTCTGAATGGAGAAGATGCGGCCTGTTGCATTGATCGTCCCCAGGTGGCTTATCATGTTAGGTTGGCTTCCCAGGTTCGTCGCTGCGGTTGTGTTTATGACGTTCAGGGTATCGGCGGTGACCACCCCGTTTTGATTCAGGGCCTTCGCATCCTGAATGGAGAAGGTCTGCCCTGCGGCATTGATCGTCCCGAGATTGGTTATCATGTTGGCCTGGCTGCTGAAGTCCGTAGGTCCGCTGGTGTTGGTGACGTTCAACGTGCTGGCTGTGATGACGCCTGTCTGGTCCAGGGCTTGTCCGTTCTGGATGGAGAAGATGCGGCCTGCCGCGTTGATCGTCCCGAGGTGGCTTATCATGTTAGGTTGGCTTCCCAGGTTCGTCGCCCCGGTCGTGTCTATGACGTTCAGTGTATCGGCCGTAATAACCCCCGTCTGACCCAGGGCCTTCGCATCCTGAATGGAGAAGGTCTGCCCTGCGGCATTGATCGTCCCGAGATTGGTTATCATATTAGGTTGGCTGCTCAAGTCCGTAGGTCCGCTGGTGTTGGTGACGTTCAGGGTGGCCGCTGTGATGACGCCTGTCTCCGTTATCCCTCCTGACGTTGCCGTAGCAGTGAGGCTGCCGCCTACATTGGAGGTCGCGAAGCTCAATGAGCCTCCTTCGATTGCGGCATTGTTCGCGGCGCCGGTCGTGGTCAGGCTGACCGTGCCCCCAAAGGTATTGCCGGCCGTTGATAGATTGATTGATTTTGATCCCGCATTAAAGCCGGCGTTTCCGCCCACGGTCAGGGCAGAGTTCTGCCCGATGGCGCCGTTGTTCGAGGCGACGGTCAGATTGCCCGACCCCGTATTGATCCCGGCCAGCGTGATGCCAAGGCTTTTTGCAGTCGCCGTAACGTTTCCGCCGCCCGTTGTAATCCCGGAGCCGGCTGCCATCGTTATGGAGCTGGAATTCGTCCCGGCCGTGGTCAAAGTGGAGTCCATGCCCGCATTCAGGTTGACGTTCAGCTTGCCGCTTCCGCTGCCGATCGAGCCGGCCGCAGTGAAAGAGATGTTGCCCTGGGCATTCAAATCGAGCGTAGCGTTTTGCAAAGCCCCAAGGCTGGCGTTAATGGGCGCCTGCACGGTGATGTTCCCGTTTTGGCTGTTGCCTCCTGCGCTCTGCGTTTGAACCTTGACGTCCGTGCCGTTTGTCAGCGCGTTGCCGAGGGTCACATTGTTGAGCACGGAGCTATTATCCGTCGAGTTGAAAGGATTGGAGCCGGTAATGTTCTTGTTTGTTCCTGTGGAAATCGTTATATTGTTCGGGTCCAGGAGCCAGATGCCGCTTCGGCCCGCCGGGGCGCTCGCGTTCACGCTTCCCGCCGCTATCAAAGCGTTTTTGCCTGACGTCTCGACGAACCCGCCGTCCCCGCCCTGGGCGCCGCCCTTCGCGCTGATGTTGCCGTAGAACGTCGTATCGTTATCCGACCAGACGGCGACCCTTCCGCCGTCTCCGGAGGTGAGGGCGTCCGCCTTTATGCATACGTTCTGCCCCACATAAGTCATGTACGCGTTGGGCTCTGGGCCCGCGCCGTGGAAATTGCCCCCTACGAGGATCGTGCCGCCGCCCGCGCCGCCCGAGGCGTCCAGCACGGCGCCGTCGAATAGTCCCACATACTGCCCGAGGACCCTTATCGAGCCGCCCTTCGCATCGGACCGCGCGGAAGAGACGTCTATCGTCCCGCTGTTTGCCGTTATGCCCGAATCCCCGCCGTCCAGGATTACCTTGCCTTCCCGATGGACGAACGACTTCGCCTCGATGATCCCTGTGTTGTTGACGACGTTCTTCAGCACATCGGAGGCGACCCTGGCGCTGAGCAGGACGGTGCCGCCGTCGGCCTTGATCGTGCCGGAGTTCACTATGCCGAGGGCGTCCTGTGTGGCCTTATCTATGACGAGGCTTATCAGCTTGTTGCCGGAGAAGCTCAAGGTCACTTCGTCGCCTGATGCAAGGGCCACCTTGCCGGCATTGGCGACTATCGTACCCTCGTTAGTCACGGAAGGCGACAAGAGCGCGACGTAGCCGCCCTTCGGGGTGATGATATTGCCCTGGTTCACTATGCCGGCGACGGCGCCGGAGGCGTTCGTAAAACTGTAGTTGCCGGTCAAAAAGTTCCGGTCGGATATGCCCAGCGTCGAGCCGAGGAAGCCCGCCGTATCGATTTTTCCACCCGGACCGACGAGCAGACCGTTGGGGTTGATGACCCAGACCTGGCCGTTCGCGGAGAGCAGTCCGTATATATACGAAGGGTCTGCGCCTGTGACCCGGTTGAGAGAGATGGCGGACGCGCCGGGTTGTATGTACCGGACGGACTCGCCTGCGCCGATGCTGTACCCTTGCCAGTTGATGATCGACTTGCCCGTCGATTGGTTTATCTGCATGGACGAAGCGGTAGGCTGCGATATCGTCGAGCTGCCGGCCGTGACCGTGGGCCCCTGGGGAAGGGCGGAGGCGATGCCTGCGTAAAATGCCAAAGCAACGACAGCCATTGCCGCGTATTTCCCCGCATCGGAACACGCGCCTGCAATCCGCCGGTTAAGGCCCGCGCCCGATAAGCTCAGGACAATCCTCCCGTTCCGCAGCTTCCGGACCTTTGCGCAGTGCTCCGTCACTTTTCCGCTTTGGCGCTTCACCACCATTTTCTGCCCTCCCATGATGTAGATGGCCCGCTTGCGTCTTTCCGTGCCCGCCCGGCTTCCGAAGACGTCTTCCGCTCCTAAGGATCGTCCGCGTGGTAGGTCTAGAACGTTATCATTGCCTGTACGTACGTCATCGACTTCCGCGCGTCGAACGAGCTGTCCACTTTCGGTATGGCGTAATCGACCTTCACGGAGAAAGATTTTCCCGCGAAAATCCTTATGCCGCCGCCCACACCCGTAAGGTACGCCTGCTGGTAATCCCCGGGAAGAGGACTATTCCTGCGCACATAACCGTGGTCTACGAAGAGGGCGTACCGTATCGTGTTGCCTACCCTTTGACCCCATATCGTGCTGTCCGCGCAAGGGGGGGAGATGTCGAGCTCGGCCGTGAGCGCATACCCCGTGTCGCCTGCGTTCTGGGCAGGGTTGAAACCTCTGACGCTCCCCGCGCCCCCTATCAGGAATTGCTCGACGACAAGGAGGGGATCCGCCGAATACTGCCCGGAACCCCGGAGGAGCAGCCGGTTATCTCCGGGAAGCTGCTGTATCCTGACCGCATCAGCCGTCACCTTCTGGAAGCCGCCGTCGGCCCCTGCGCGGCTCACGTCCGTGTCGCTTGACCCGTTGCCGCCCATGAAGCCCCTTATGCCCTGGTGGTAGGTTACATTCAAGAAGTTTCTGTTCAGGTGTGAGTCGGTCGATTCATAGATCAGGCCGAAGGTTGCCGCCCGGACGTGGTCGTCGGCCGTCAGGTCTTGCAGCTCGTACTGGCGGACGTCCTTGTAGTCGAAGCCGAGCCTGAGCGCGAAGGTGCTGTCCCTGGTCTTTATCAGCGGGTGAGAGACAAAGACGCCCATTATCTCCGCATTACCCTTGAGCCCGAGGGGCAAGAAGTCCCCGGTAGCCTGGTATAGGTTGTGCGCGTAATAGACGCCCGCCTTGGTGCCATAGCCTCCCAGCGGCAGGGCGTACTCCACCCTGCCGTAAGAGAGCCCGTCCACGTCGAGCTTGTCTGCGCCGGTCAGACCCCATAAGCTGACTGCATCACCACTCGTGATGAGGTTGCCGAGGCCCAGCCCGAACCCGATCCGGTTCTTCTCGGTTGCGGACGTGCCGTAGTTGTCGTAGAAGAGGCTGCCCCACACGGGGAACCTGTCCTTCACCACCGCTATGACGTCGGTTGTCCCTGGCGCCTTGCCCGCCTTCAGTGCAGCTTTCACGTCGAGAGAGGGGTACTCGTCAAGCAGGATGAGGGCCCTTTCGAGGGTCTTTTCCTTCGGAGACGGGTCCTTATCTATCACGGACAGGTACTTGCGTATGAAGGCTGTGCTGTAGCTCTTGTTCCCCGTTACGGTGATCGAGCCGACCCTGCCCTCGACCACCTTGATCGTCACGATGTTGTCCTTGACCTCCTGTTTCGGCACGAAAGCGTTGGCAATGATGTAGCCTTTCTCTCTGTATTTCGCTGTAATGAGAGCGGCGACCTTGCGAAGGTCTTCCAGGGACAGGTCCTTGCCCTCGTACGGCGCAACGATGCGGCTTATCTCGGCCGCGCCTACGAGCGTGTTCCCCTCCACCCTTATCTTCCTGACCAGGACCTTCTCGGCGGGGGCTGCCGGCTTAGGCGCCGCTTTTTTTTCCTCGATGATTACGGGCGGCTTGGCCGGTCTCTCTTCCCTCTGTCTAAGCTGCTGTTCCCGCCGGTTCCTCTCGATCTCCTGGAGGACCTCGCCGGGGAGCTGCTGGGCAAACAACCGCCCGCTTACAATAGCGAGCGGGCCGGCCAGAAATACAAAGACGAGAACGGTCAGCCGAGCCGGGACCGGCAAACCCCAAGGGGGGACGACCCGGCCCGCCCGGTTTCCTGTCGCCGGAGAACCGGTAGTAAAAAGCCGGAACAGCCTGCGTGTTGTCCGTCCGGCTGGTGCGGCAATGCCCTTGTCGCGGGCTTCAGCATTCTTCATCGTCTCTTCGCAGCGGTCTCCGTTAGCCCTCACGTACATGCCTTTGCCATCCGCAGCATCCGGGACAAGGCGATCATGGAAAGGACGATAATCCCCATAAGCGACGTAGTGCGCACTGCTCTTTCCATAACGCATCTCCCTGCATGGAACAGAGCCTATCGAGCCAAGTGTTATAAAGTTGAGGAAAGAGATCAAGCGTACCCTATCATGCCCCTGCCTCCGCAGTCAACAGTTTTCGGCGAAGGGATGTCGTGTAACGGCGGGATCGGGCTTTACCCCTTGTGCGTACCTTTCTCCCCGTAGGCGCGCAGGAAGTGGCGGATGTAGGCGGCGACGGAGCGGGCGGGCTGGTAGACGCCCGAATGGCCGTCGCACAGGACGTCTGCCTTGAGCGCGAGCAGCTTCTCCATGGAGCGGCGCCAGGCGGCTTTGTCGCAGTTGAAGTCGTCGAGGAGAGGTGCGCTGATGTCCTGGCCGAAGAGCACCCTTTGTCCGTCGTTGTCGATGTATAAGGCAATGGAGCCCGGGGTATGGCCCGGTATATGGATGAAAGAGATACCGCCGCCGCCGACGGCGAGCTTCCCTTCAGCGCCCTTCAGGCGCACGTCGATAGGAAGGGGCTGAAAGATCACGTCGAAGCAGAAGGCGGCGGTCAGCCTGTTGTCCCCCCGCTCGACGATCTCTGCGTCCAGCTCGTGCATGACGAGGCGGCAGCCTAGCCTTTCCCGCAGGCGGGAGGCGGCGCCGATATGGTCCAGGTGGCAATGGGTGAGGACCACGCTCGATACGGCTGAAAGCGGTACGCCCGCGTTTGCGACGTTTGCGACCATCCTGTCGAAGGCCGCCCCGAACCCCGCATCGACGAGCACCGCCTGCGTGCCGAAATCGACCAGGTAGACGTTGCAGTCCCTCTGGTCCGTGATATCCGCGCCCGCAACGCGGAAGATCCCCTTTACCATGCCTTATTATATATCATTTATGCTCGACGCGGATTAGCCGCAGCATCACCATCGGCGGTCCGGTCCCCCTTGATATCGACAACAGGCTTCCCCCGAAAAAAAGGCCGGACCCGCCCCGGCCCGCCATACCTTTTTCAGGGCGCCCGTAGTATACTTATAAGAGACCATACTGGAGGTGGGAAGATGAGACGATTTCTCCTGATTGCCCTGCTCGTGACGGTCGGCGTCTCGGCCACCATGACCACCCCGTCCTATTCGTGGGGATACGGTGGATGGGGCGCCGGATGGTTTGTAGGCGGGGCTCGCTTTAGGCGCTGCCCTCGGCTACACAGCAACGAGGCCGTACTATTACTACCCGCCCGCCCCCGTCTACGTTTACCCGCAGCCCGTTTACGCTTACCCGCCGCCGGCCTACGCCTATCCGCCGCCGGCCTACACAGCGCCTTCGCAGGCGTATATCTCGCAGCCCCCGCCCCCCGCTGCCGTCCCCCCGCCGCCATCGGCAGGGGCGACGACGCAGAAGGGTGAGTGGGTCACCGTGCCGGCGCAGGAGGTCGGCGGGAAGTGGGTGCCTGAGCACAAGGCGTGGGCGCCCTCGCAGTAGCGCGCGGCCGGGCGCTTTTTGCGCCTGACTTCGTCGTCATTTTCGGCGCTTTTCCGCGAATACTCCACGTTCAACTTGTTGATTCCCTGTAGCTTGCTACAGGGATACTATCACCCCCTCCTCACATAAAAGCTGTTTTGTGCGCTCTTTTGTTCCCGCGCTTTTCGCATCCGACTATCATCGTTGGAGCTTTGGCACACCTTATAACAGGCAATTATTGGGGCTTCCGCGCCCCCTCCACGAGCTATGCTCGCCGGGGTACCCGCTTGCGGGTCGTCCCCGCTCACGAAAAGCGTTCAGCGGATACCCTGCTGCTTGCAGCAGGGTCATTTATTATAAGTCCTCATCGCTGCCTGTCAATGGCGCATGTCAAGCGCGAGGGTAGGGCAGGGGGCAAGAAGAGGGTAGGGGGCACACGGCAAAAAGAGGACAAGGGGCTGGCGGCGGGGAGGGTGTTTTGGTCTTTCGGGCGTTCGGACGCGGCTATTTGGGCCGGTCGATGCGGGGGGAGGGGCGGCGGCCCGTCTTTACGAAAGCGCGGTAATCGGCGATGATCTCACGGTGGTCGAAGGCCAGGTCCTCGGGCAGGTCGTCGGGTGAGAATACGGCCGCGCCTTTCGCGTCGTCCCCCGCCTGAAGCCTGCCCGCGCCGGCCGCAGTGTAGACGATGCTGACCGTCTGGCCCCTGGGGTCCCTCGACGGCTTGCCGTAGACGTAGAGCAGCTCCGAAAGCGTCACGTCGAGGGATGTCTCTTCGCGCGCCTCGCGGACTGCTGCGGCCTCCAAGCCCTCGCCCTCATCGACAAAGCCGCCCGGCAGGGCGTGCCCGTGGGGTGGGTTGCGCCGCTGGATCAGCACAATGCCGCCCTGATGCTCGATGATGATATCGACGGCGATAGGCGGGGTAGTTGGTCGCGGCATGCCAGAAGTATAAGCCGATCTTGTCTGTATCTCAATAGCGTCAGCGTCGCTTTTTCCTTGCATACTCCCTTACAATCATATGAAAATGAGTTGGGGGGTGCGCCGCGATGAAACACAGAGACCATATCGACCTCATAGGGTTTTTGATACTCGTCGGCTGCACGCTGCTCTGGGGGCTCAATTACCCGGTCGTGAAGCTGACGAACACGGGCCTCTCCCCTGTCTTTAACTCGCTTATGCGCTCCGTCATCGCCTCCATCTGCGGCGTCGGCTACTGCCTCTACATAAAGCAGCCGCTTTTCCACAGGGACATACGCCTCTTCCACGGCTTTATGGTCGGCCTGCTTTTCGGCCTTGAGTTCATCTGCGTCTACGTCAGCCTCATTTACACGGACGCGGCCCGCAGCGTGATATTCGTCAACCTTTCGCCCTTCGTCGTCGCCATCGGCGCATACGTCGTGGTGAAAGAAAAGCTGGGGCTGTGGCAGGCGGCCGGGATGATCCTCGCCTTCCTCGGCGCCTACCTCGTGCTCCAGGGCAAGCCGCGCACGTGGACGCCGGCGATGCTCAAAGGCGACCTGATCGCCCTCGCCGGAGCCGTCTTCTGGGGCGCGACTACCGTCTACATCAAGAAATACCTGGCCGACAGGGTGCACCCCATCCACACCTTCCTGTACCAACTCGTCTTCTCCGTGCCGATCATCTTCGTCTTCGCCGTCGCCCTCGAACCCCGGTGGATCATCGGCCTCACCCCCGCCATCGTCGCAGGCGTCTTCTATTCGTCGGTCGTCGTCGCC
Source organism: uncultured delta proteobacterium (assembly GCA_963835595.1). Classification (GTDB taxonomy): domain Bacteria; phylum Desulfobacterota; class Syntrophorhabdia; order Syntrophorhabdales; family WCHB1-27; genus CAWEPK01. Next base: position 2,741,191 of record CAWIGL010000002.1, read on the forward strand.
TTCGCCTCGTACCTGCTCTGGTTCGAGCTGATCCACGCCTACCCCATATCGAAGCTGGCCGTCTTCACCTTCCTGATGCCTGTCTTCGGCACTGCGGCGAGCGGGATATTCCTTGGCGAGCAGATGACGGCCGGGCTGATCGCCGGCCTCTGCCTCGTCTGCGCGGGCATCTACGCGACGAACCACAGGGGATAGAAAAGAGTAGACTGAAATCTTGCAGGATCCGGACCGGCAGGCGGCCCGGCCTATCGGAGCCCGACGGCGAGCGCCAGGTGGTAGGCGGCGATGCCGCCGACGAAAGAAACCGCGAGCATCAGGCAGAACGAGGCGATGAACCACTTCCAGTTCCCAAGCTCCTGCTTCATGACGGCCACGGTCGCCGCGCACGGGACGAAAAGCATCAGCACCACGAGGAAGGCGAGGGCGGAGGACGGGACCATGAACCTGGGCAGGACGCCCCGCAAGCCCTCTTCTCCCACGTTGTAGAGCACGGCGAGCGTGGCTATCGAGTTCTCCTTTGCGATGAGGCTCGACAGGAGGGCCACCATCTCCCTCCACCCTAGGCCCATGAGCGCACCCACCGGCTCAAGGAACCTGCCCACCCATGCGAGCACGCTCGTCTCAAGCCTGCCTCCCGGGATGTTTGCCAGGCACCAGATCACGACGGAGGCGATGAGGATCACGCTTCCTGCGCGCCTGACGAAAGAGACGATCCGCGCCCAGACGACCGCAGCGATGGTGCGCGGGTCGGGCTTGTGGTAGAGGGGGAGCTCCATGATGAAGGGCATCGGCTCGCCCTTCAGCACGACCCTGGCCAGCGTCATGCCCATAAGTCCGAGCACGACGATGTTGAGCGAAACGAGCAGCCACGAGACGAGCGACGCGTTGCGGCCGAATACGGCCGCGCAGACGAAGGTGAGCACGGCGAGCCTGGCCGTGCACGGGACGAAGGGCGCGAGCAAAATGGTGAGCATGCGCGCCTTTTTCGACTCGATGATCCGCGCGCCGATGACCGCCGGCACATTGCAGCCGAAGCCGAGGCAGAGCGGCAGGAAGCTCTTCCCGTGGAGGCCGATCACGTGCATGAAGCGGTCCATCACGAAGGCGCCCCTCGCCATATACCCCACGTCTTCGAGGAACGTCAGGCAGATGAAGAATATGAGGAGTATCGGGAAAAACGTGAGCACAGAGCCCGCCCCCGCGATGACGCCGTTGACGAGCAGCCCCGTGAGCCAGTGCGGGGCGCCGGCAAGGGCGGTCTCGGCGAGGCGCGCGAAAACGCCGAGGGCCCATTCGAGCTTCCGCTGGGCGGGGAAGCCCACCTTGTACGTCAGAAAGAAGACGAGGCCGAGTATCCCAAGGAGCACCGGCACGCCTATTATGGGCTGCGTCAGCAGGTGGTCGATGCGGTCCGTCATCAGCACCTGCCCCCTTCGGAACTGTGAGACGGAAATGCGCGTCACGGCCTCTATCCAGTCGTACCTGCCGCCGACGACCGCCCGCAGGGCGTCCTCGTGCTCGATGAGCAGCCCCTGCACCTCGCTCCACCTGTCTTCCGGCAGCAGCCGCTGGACCTCCGTCGATACCTCCGGGTCGCCCTCCATCAGCTTCGTTGCGACCCACCGGTCCGTGTACGGCTCAGGCACGTGGCCTTTGAGGATGTCCACGAGCCGCATGTAAATCGCCCTGTGGTCCTCCGAGACGTCGGGCAGCCTGGGGTTGAAATCGACCATATGCTCGGAGGCGTCGATGATAAGGGGGATGAGCTCTTTGATCCCCCTGTTCTTCGTCGCTATGATGGGGACGACGGGCAGGCCGAGGGAGCGCTGAAGCGCCGCGATGTCGATGTGGATGCCCTGCCCCTCCGCGATGTCCATCATATTGAGCGCGACGACGATGGGCGCGTCGATCAGGAGCAGCTCGGAAAGCAGATAGAGGCTCCGCTCAAGAGCGGCGGCGTTGGCGACCAGGACGATCACGTCCGGCCGCTCGTCGATGAGGAACTCGCGGGCCGCCCTCTCCTCTTCCGAGAACGCGGTGAGACTGTAAGTGCCCGGCAGATCGACGATGCGCATCTGCGCCCCGTCGCTCGCGTGGACGCCCTCCCGCTTCTCGACGGTCTTCCCCGGCCAGTTGCCGACGTGCTGCGACAGACCCGTGAGGATGTTGAAAACAGTGGACTTGCCGACGTTCGGCTGGCCGGCCAGGGCGACGAGCAGGTGCGTCTTCTCTTCGGGCCTGCTGCCGAGCCTGGAGACGAAGACGCGGGAGGCCTCCCCCCTTCCGAGGGCGAGGCGCGTGCCTGAGGCGAAGACGATCACGGAGCCGCCCGTGTTCGTAAGCACCTTGATCGTGGCGCCGGGGACGATGCCCATCGAAGCGAGGCGGCTCGTCAGCCGCTCCCCGCCGCCTATCGAGCTTACTACCCCCTCTTCACCCTCCTTGAGGGCAGTCACCGTCGAAACGACGTTCTCCACATAGCGAGAATAACCGTATTCGGCCTAAATGTCAAACCTGGGAGATAGGGGGGCGGCCGGATCTTTTCGCGCCATACACCTGTCTCGACTGGGCCGCACCTCCTCGACGTACTTCAACTGTACAGTCTCGTCGGGCGGCCCGTCGATCACGGCGTCTATAATCGAAAATCTCCGGCCGCCGCGCAGATAAAGAAACGGGCCTGGGCGGTCACGGTGACGGGCCGGGGCAGGGCAAACGCATTTGGACTATACCCTGTCACTGGACGGAACCTTCAAGTATCTTGCCAAGATAGTCCATGTCCCAGCCGGCCCTGAGCCGCTTGGTCTTGATGCTCCTTCTCTTTGAGTTTTCTTGTCTTAAGAGATTGAGCGCCATATGTCTCAGGACGGCGAAGTTCGCCGGAGCGTGATCTTTCCGTATTCGGCATTCGTCTTCACGGAAGGCGATGTCGAGCACCCAATGAAGGCTGTTCTCAATACCCCAATGGCCTCGTACTGCCAGAGCAACATGTTCGGCGTCGCTTTTCAGGCTTGTCACGTAGTAGCTCGTCTCCGTACTTGTTTCGCCGTTTATCAACCGTTCTCTCTGCGCCATGACGATGGATGAGAGGTTTTTCCAGAGAGCCTTGTCGGGCAGCCAGTCGACGTCGGAGACGGTCCAATAACGCCTAGTCTCAATCCTCCCGTGATCCCCGTCGACGGTCTCATGATAATCATAGTCGACGTCTTTGAACCTTGATCTCAGGCAATCTTCGAAGTAGAACTTCACGTCCTCATGGAGCGCTCCCTGGTTCCCTTTCAGGCCAAGGACATAATCTGCGCCTTTGTCGACGATCGTTTTGACGATCTCCTTCTGACATCCCATGGCGTCAATAGTTACGATGCAGCCCTCAAGCTCCAGGACCGAAAGCAGTTCCGGGATGGCGGTGATCTCGTTCGACTTCTCCTTGGTTTTTATCTGACCCAGGACCATCCTGTTCTCAAGCGCCCAGGCGCTCACCATATGAATGGGAGATTTGTCCTTCTTGTAGGATCGGCGCAACGTTTTGCCGTCAATGGCGATAATGCCTTTCGTGGCCGACCGTATGGCCTCCGCCCATCTGAGAAAGGCCCGCTGGAACTCTTTCGGGTCCATGCTTGCAAAGATGCGGGCAAAAGTGTCATGGGCGGGAATGCCGTGAGGGAGTTCCAGGAAAGTCCCGAACCACTCCGCCTTCGCCTGGCCGAACTCCTCAATCTCCTCCCAGGTGTCGGCCCCGCAGATTGCCGCGCATAAAGCAATCGTGATCACATCAATGAGCTTATGTCGCTTATTTGACTCCCGTGGTTCGGTAAGATCAGAAAAGAAGTCCCTGATCGAGTTCCCTTTATCCATGCATGCCTCCACCTGATAACGTTAATAGTTTCAGGTAGATAGCATATATATTACCAAAAGTCTAGAAATTTCTGCTAGTTAGCTAGATTCCAAATGCGTTTGCCCTGGGGCCGGGGGGGGACTCTTGACACGGCCCGGCCTTCCTGTTTATATATTTATCACTTCGATACATAGTAGGCGCGTAGCTCAACGGGAGAGCGCTACCCTGACACGGTAGAGGTCAGGGGTTCAACACCCCTCGCGCCTACCATTTACCCAGCTTCTCGGACCGGGTGCTTTTTGCGCCATGCTTTGTCATCTTCGCGACCGCAAATCCTCACATACCCAAAACGTATGCTCCGGTATTGCAGCCGCTCGATTTCGCGCCTTGCATCAAAAATCGCTCCGGCCTGAAAAGCCGAGTGAGTGGAGTCGACTGCGTCACTAAAGAGACGGAAAGAAATTATTCCCTATGCATTAGCTAATATGGTAACGTTTAATATACCTACACAGGGGGCCGGGCCATGATAACAGAGTTAAGCCTTCAACGATTTAAGGCTTTCTCGTCCATGGAGGGATTGCAACTAAGGCCGCTTACTATTCTTTGTGGAAAAAATAGCACCGGGAAAAGCTCTATACTTCAGAGTTTACTTTTGTTAAAGCAGTCTATGATAGACCAGGTATCTGATGAGGCCGTTGCCCTTGAAGGTCCCTATCTGGCGGCTCGGACATTATTGATGTGGAAAGGTGCTTCAGGAGCTCGCTTCTTTTCACTCGGATACCGCTATTTTCTCTTCTTCGTAACCTGTTCCCGCGCTGGCTACGGCGTCCTGGCGATTGAACTCGATAGCTTCCCGCAGAGTTACCCGAAGGGTCTCCAATAGCTCCTTGCGCGTGCGCTCCTGGCAATTGACGCCGGGGACTTCTTCGACCCATCCTATCCACCAATCCCCTTGCCGTTTAACTATTGCGGTGTATTCCATGTCCACACCTTCTTGCATTATGTTTCTATTACCTTCAACCCCAGGAGTTTGACCATCGGGTCGAAATCCCTGTCGTCGTGGAGTAGCGGCAAGTCGTGATGGATGCAGAATGTGCCGATCATGACGTCGATTGTCTTGCGCACGGTGACGCCCTTCTTGCGAAGGGTCCTGTAATTGTTTGCAGTTTCCAGAGCAAGAGCGCGGCCGCCCATCGTCATGAACGGCAGGCGCTGAAGAAGGTCTTTGGCTATCCTGAAGTCCTTATCGTCTTGAAACCCCTGGAGCACTTCGGTCAGGACCAACTCGTTGATGACAAGAGAGACATTCCCGGCCGAGGCGTCGAGCCAATCCGTCTGAGGCGTCTTTTTGCCGTTGAAGTAGTCGATCCAGACTGAGGAATCAACGAAAATCATTTATCCAGCCGCATTTCTTCCAGATTGCCGGTCCATTTGAGCTTTCCGCGAAAACCCTTCACTCTTTCCTGGTCCTTCATTCTCACGAGCAGTCTCAGACCCTCTTCTATAGCCTCCTTCTTTGTCGTTTTTCCCGAGGCCTTGAGAGCCGACGCCATCAAATCATCGTCTATTATCACATTCGTTCTCACCTGTCGCCTCCTATGTGTATCATCACCATGTATTATACACATTCGTGTAGCCGTTTAAAAGACGCTGCTTTGACGGCGACGCAACGGGGTTTTGAGCTTTTTTGCGGCCGGGGGAAGCTTAATTGAGCACTGCTGTTGAGAACCGCTATCGGTTAGTAGCGTACCGGCCTGATGCCTTGCAATCCGTGCTGATAACCACGGCCACAGTCGGCTTGGATTTCGTCACGGTCGTAAACCAGCCCAACCCATTTCTCATGTTCCTGAAGGGTTTCAACGTTCGGCCCGTGATAGAATCGACGCAGGCCCTTGATGTATCCCTCGTAATAGCCGGGTCGGACCGACAGACGACCAATTTTCTCAGCCTCTGCCATCCTCGATTTAAATTCTTGGTAGGTCATGAGTTATTCCAGGTGTCGGCCGTGATCGTTCCGGCGCCGATCATAGCAGTTCTTCTCAATTATATTGTCGCTGATGTGGTTGTGGTCTTAAGTCGGGCGGCCGGAGGAAATTTGGATGGATTGGTCCGTGAGTGAGCACGTGCGGCGCCGAGAGACAGGGAAAGGACGCGCGACCCACTTCGCGCGCCGTGGCGCGCTGGAAGTGGGTGCCCCGACCCGGCCGCAAACTGCGCGAATTCCCTTGACTTCTTTGTGGGGCTATAAAATAATGTGAAAAGCGGGAAGGGTGTTATTTCTTAAGGCTATTTTCCTATTTCGAGGCCAGAAAAGGAGGGTCCGATGAGTTCTGAGGAAATCACCCGGAGAAAGTTCGTACAGAATGTTGCCAAATATTGCGGCGCGGGCGTCGCGGCCATGGGTCTTATAGGGGTCGATCGCGCCCACGGGGGAACTGACCTGGAGGTGCCGGCCCACGACGGCATGTGGCGGATGCGCGACGCGGCCGGTCTCCAGAGCGCCGACTGGCGGAAGAACGGTTTTGTCCCCGCCGACTATTTCGAGAAGAAGCCGGAGACGCTTGTCAACGGAGGGCGTCCTGTCGAGTGGTCCCACCTCCACGAGAACTTTTACGGGGAAGGGAGCAAATCGCTCGTCGGGCTGACTATGGCGTCCGCCTTCGACAAGGACCTGAAGGGGGACATAAGGAAGACCGTCAAGCTCATAGGAGGGTTTGATAAGTCGCTGAAAAAGACGGACCGCATCCTTATCAAGCCGAATATGAACTCCGCCCATCCGTATCCCGGCGGGGGAACGGACGCATCCTTCCTCGAGGCGTTGATACTGGTCCTCAAAGAGGATGGATACGATAAGATCACGGTCGCGGACGTGACAGGGCCGTGGGCGCCTTTGGACCGCGTGTCCAAGGCCCTCGGCATAGATTCCGTCTGCAGCGGGACGAAGACGACGCTTTTGGACTGGGACAAGGGCAAGTGGATGAACATACGGAACGCGCGCGCCGAGTACCTGGGGCGGTTCGGAGGGAAAGACGGCACCGTTGCCTACCCTGAAGACCTGAAGAACTACGACAAGATCATCTATACCCCTGTCATGAAGACCCATTATCTCGGCGGCATCACGATGAGCCTGAAGCTCTCCGTCGGCATGCTCCACCGGCAGGACCGCGCCCAGCAGTTCCACGCCTTCAACCATTTCTTCGTCGCCCCTGCCGCCGCAGAGATCAACCTGCCCGTCAGGCCGGACCTCATCATCATGGACGGGCGGAGGTCCTTCATCAGCGGCGGGCCGTCCCACGGCGAACAGGTCAAGCCGGGGGTGATCCTTGCGTCAGGCGACCAGGTCGCCTGCGACGTTACGGGGATCAAGCTCCTCCAGGAGTATTATCCGAACATGGCGCAGAACAAGATCACGACGTATGCGTGGTATCAGAAGCAGATCCTGCAGGCCGTCAAGGTCGGCGTCGGCTACGCGCGAAAGGATGAGGATATAAAGCTCCTGCTCGGCTGATTGAGGCAAGTCCGGCAAGGGGGGTCGCACGGAGACGCGTGCGACTCCCCTTGCCTTTTATCCCTCAAAATCCCAGTTGACGCCGGAAGGGGAGGTGGTATAATGAAGCAGCAGTCAAGGGCGCATGGGTTTATGACGGCGTACGGGCTGTAACGGTTGGCCTCTCATGCTTAGGATCCTCCTATTACTCAAAGAACCCCGCGACGAAATCGTTGATTTGCTCGAAGGGCACCATGTCGATACGGAGTACGCCGCCGCCGCTCCTGCCCCTTCTGCCGCCGCCTCCGCCGTTGGCCCTGCGGTCCCTGCCGGCGGTGACCCCTTGCGGCGCAAAGTGGCGTCCGGCAATTACAACGTCGTGCTCCTCGAAGGGGACGCGTCCGCCGTGGCCCCCGTCAAGGTGGCCGATCCGAGGGCCGAGGTAATATTGATCGGCAACGAGGTCAAGGACGGCATCGATGCGATGAAAGAGGGCGCCTGGGCGCACTTCCCCCTGCCCCTCGACCTCAATCGCTTCAAAGGCACCATCGCGGACATCGCGGATATGTTCGACATGCGGAGAGAGACTGCCCACCTGGAGAGGCAGCTCGACTCGCAGTACGCCTTCGCCGGGATCGTCGCCAGGAGCCCGAAGATGCTGGAGATCTTCTCCTTCATCCGGCGCGTCGCGCCCTACTTCAGGATCATCACCATCGCGGGGGAGACGGGCACGGGCAAGGAGGTGGTGGCAAGGGCCGTCCACTCCTTGAGCGCAAAGCCGAACGAGCCGATGCTCGTCTGCAACTGCGGCGGGTTCGTCGAGACCCTCATCGGGTCGGAGCTCTTCGGGCACAAGCAGGGGTCGTTCACGGGGGCTGTCAAGGACAAGGTGGGCCTCTTCGAGGCGGCGGGCGAAGGGACGATCTTCCTGGACGAGATCGGGGAGATGCCGCTCTCTTTCCAGCCGCACGTGCTCAGGGTCCTGCAAAACGGCGAGTTCAGGCCCATCGGGAGCAACCGGCCGCTCTCCGCCAAATGCAGGGTCATCACTGCGACGAGCAAGGACCTCTCCGCCGAAGTCAAGAACGGGACGTTCAGGGAAGACCTCTTTTACAGGATCACCCGACTCGTCATCAACGTGCCGCCTCTGCGGGAGCGCAAGGACGACATACCGCTCCTTTCGAGGTTCCTCCTCAACAGGGCGAACGCGGCGACGGGGAAGAACATCATGGGTATATCGAGGCCGGCCCAGGCCGCCCTGATCGCCCACGACTGGCCGGGGAACGTGCGGGAGCTTGAAAACGTCATCGAGCAGGCGGCGATCCTCGCTGCGGAGCCGTTCATAAAGCTGGAGCACCTGCCGTCTTACCTGGCAGGTCCGCCGCAGGCCGGCCGGGCGGCCCCCGTCGGGGGCGCGATGGCCGACGTCATCAGGGGCCACCTGGACGCGACGCTGCGCTCGTGCAACGGCAACAAGAGCGAGGCGTCGCGGCGGCTCGGCCTGACCAGGCGTGCGCTCCTGCGCTGGATCGCCAAGTATTCGGTGCGCCCCTAAAACCCCTATCGCGCCTGCGCATAAACGCTCACCCTTTTGTGCCGATATCGTCCCGGCAAGGCCCCCGAAGGCCGCCGGGCGGCGGGTGCGCCACGGCCGTCCCCCCCGCGCCCGAAGCCCCCTCTCCTCCACAGCGTAAAACTTAGAACCGCAAGGCTTTGCGGCCGCTAGCGCCCGGTGCGCCGCACCCCCGCCGCGCTTGCGTGCGCCGGGCCTTTCCATCCGTGGCATCCCTCTTGCTCATGGGGACGCCATGCACGTGCTCGTCACCGCCCTGGTAAGGGCAATCGCACAAAGCCCGATGTTCAGGCGGGAGATCGAGGCCGGGCTATCCCAAAATCCCACCAGGAGGAGAAACATGGAAAAGCTCAGAAGGTTCCTGAAGGACGAGGAAGGCGTGTCGGCAATCGAGTACGGCCTTATCGCCGCGCTCATAGCGGTTGCTATAGTGACGGCGGTCGGGCTTGTCGGGACGAACCTGAACGGCATTTTCAACAACATCGCCGGGAAGCTGACGACTACCGGATGAGACATGCGCGGACGACGGCGGAGGCACGGTCTTAATGAACCCGCTCTATTTACTGGTTGCCGTACTCGTTCTCGCGGCGCTTTGCGACATCCGCTGGCGCCGCATTCCCAACTTGCTCACCTTGCCTGCCATTGCAATAGGACTGGCGTATCACCTCTGGGGCGGCGGTTTGGCCGGGCTGCTTTTCAGCCTCGGAGGTGTTGCGCTGGCCCTTGTCTTCTGGGCGCCGTTTTACGTGATGGGCGGCATCGGAGCGGGCGACGTAAAGCTGCTGGCTGGGGTGGGGGCGCTCCTCGGACCGGTGGGCCTCTTCCACTCCGCCCTATGCACGGCCCTCGTGGGCGGCATGTACGCGGCGCTGGTCCTCGCCGCGACCCGGTCTGGCCGGCAGGCGGCAGTCGAGTACAAAAAGAGGCTCGGCGCGTTCCTGCTCACGATGAACATCGCCGGTCTCAAGCCGGACGGCAGGAGAAAAGGACCGGTCCTTTACTATGGGGTGGCTATCGCGCTCGGCACGCTGCTCTCTATTTTCTGCAAGGGGGTCTATCGATGACCGGAAGGAGAGGGTAGGGCGATGGGGACGGGCAAAAAGGCCGCCATGCTGGGCGCGGCCATGCTTATCGCGCTGCTCGCCAGTGCGCTCGTTTACAGCCGGCTGGAGAAAATGTCGCACGCGCAGGCGGGCGCGGCCCGGACGCAGCCCGCCGTCATCGCGGCCATCGACCTGCCGTGGGGCGCGGTCATCGACAAGGGCGCGGTGAAGGCCGTGCCTTTCCTTAAGAAAAGCCTGCCCGCCGGGGCCTTCGCCGAGCCTTCCGAAGTCGAGGGCAGGACGCTTATCGGCCCGCTGAAGGCGGGCGAGCTGGTATTGGAGTCGCGCCTTGCCCCGACGAGCCTACGGACGGGCGGCGTCGCCGCGATCATCACGCCGAAGAAGCGCGCGATGGCCGTCCGGGTGGACAAGATAGTGGGCGTATCGGGGTTCATCCGCCCCGGCCACAGGGTCGATGTGCTCGTTACGCTCTCCCAGACAGGCGAGTCGAGGAAACCCGTGACGAAGACCGTCCTCGAGAACGTCCTGGTGCTGGCTGCCGGGGCCGACCTCGAAAAAGGCGCGCGGCCTGAGAAGCCGTCCCAGGTGGATGTCATAACGCTGGAGGTGACGCCCGAGGACGGGGAGAAGCTCGCCCTAGCCGCGACCGAAGGGAAGCTCCAACTGGCCTTGCGCAACGGTGCGGACAACGCGGACGTCATGACGAGGGGCAGCACGTTCCGCGCCCTGCTTGCATCCTACGGCGCCTGCGCGCCTGAAGGCCCGGCGGCTGCCCAAAGCACGCGAAAGACGGTGGCAGGGGCGGCCGGCGCCGGGGCGAACGGGCCTGCCGGGATCAGGTCTGCCGCCCCGTGGGCGGCCCGTCCGCAGCTTTCAGTCGAGCTGGTGAAAGGGACCGTCCTAAGCTCCGTGAAATTCGACAGGAGGGAGTGAAGGCCGTGAGACGAGGGGGCGTCCTTGTGAAAACATCCGTGTCGGCAACAGCTATGGTCCTGCTCCTTTGCTTGGCTTGCTCGCCCGCCTTCGCGGCAGCGTCCGATCGGGCACGGATAAACCCCGTGCAGCCCCGGATGGTGACGGTCACGGCTGGCAAGTCGCTCGTCATCGAAAGCCCGGCGGCCATGAAGAGGGTCTCAGTGGCCGCCCCGAACATCGCCGACGCGCTCATCCTCACGCCTCGCCAGGTCTACGTCACGGGCAGGACGCCCGGCGTGACGACCCTGACTGTCTGGGGCGCTCTCGACGAGGTCTCGACCGTCTTCGACATCGACGTCGCGCCCGATGTCGGGAGGCTCAAGGCAAAGCTCCACGAGATGTTCCCCGACGAACGCTCTATTGGCGTGACGGCAACGAACGACGGCATCTCGCTCACGGGCTGCGTCTCCGGCACGGCGAGGCTCGCGCAGGTTGCGGCTGTCGCCGCCTCCTACGCGCCCCTCGACAAGGAAGGCAGGCCGAGGGTCATCAACCTCCTGGAGGTGGGCAACGTGCAGCAGGTGATGCTTGAGGTCAGGGTGTCGGAGATGAACCGGAGCCTGACGAAAAGACTCGGCATCAACTTCAGCTCGGTGAGCGCGAACGGCAAGCATTTCGGCATCTCGCTGCTCAACTCCCTCACTGCGTTCCCCTCGACCGGGTGGCCGGGCAACCCGCTCTCCGTATCGAGCACGGTGAACGCGGCCCTGGGCTTCGCAGCGAACGGCGCGACGTGGACGACCTATATCGACGCGCTGAAAGAGACGGGCCTCCTGTGTGTCCTCGCCGAGCCGACGCTGATTACTCTAAGCGGCAAATCGGCGAACTTCCTGGCAGGCGGCGAGTTCCCCATCCCCGTGCCGCAGGCGGGCGCTGCCGTGCCCGTCATAACGATCCAGTACAAGCCCTTCGGCGTCGGCCTCGTCTTCACGCCTACGGTGCTCGCTAAAGACAGGATCAGCATGGTCGTCGCGCCGGAGGTCTCGGAGCTCGACTTCTCCCAGGCCGTCTCCCTCCAGGGGTATATCATACCGAGCATCACGACGCGCAGGCTGTCGACGACCGTCGAGCTTGCCGACGGCCAGAGCTTCGCCATCGCGGGCCTGCTCAGGGACGAGGTGAAGGAAGACGTGGCGAAATTCCCCCTCCTCGGCGACATCCCCATCCTCGGCGCCCTATTCCGAAGCTCTTCTTTCCAGAGGAGCGAGACGGAGCTTGTCATCATCGTAACGCCCCACCTGGTGAAGCCCCTCGATATGTCGAAGCAGACCTTGCCTACGGACGGATACCTTGCGCCCGACGACTTCGAGTTCTACCTGGAAGGCAGGCTCGAAAGCAAGTACGCCCCCGGCGGTCCGCTGCCGCGCACGCCGGGAAAGGGCGGGCTTGAGGGGAGCTTCGGGTACATCATGCCGGAGGTCGAAAAGGAGGAGAAGCGATGAGATGGTGGCGGCTGCTCGCACTGCTCGCTGCGCTCGTTGCGGCGAATCTTGGGTGCGCCCCCAAAGAGGCCTGGATGCAGGCGGAGTACGGTGCGTCGTTCAGGGCCGCCATAGCGAGCCAGACGCTCGACCCGCAGGCAGGCCGCTCACTGAGGCCCTCAGCGGGCATGAACGCGCCGGAGGCGGCCAAGGTCTATAACAGGTACGTCAAGGGCTTCGAGAAGCCCGCAAAGGGCGAGCCGACCTATATGATCCCTTTGACGAGCCAGGGCGGCTCGTTTAGCCAGGGGCAATGAGGGGGCTTTTTATGAAGCGCGCCGGCGGCTCGACGACCCTCGAATACGCCCTTGTCCTGCCCCTTCTTGCCCTCCTCGTCTGCGGCATGGCGGACATGGGCTATTACATGTTCGTTCAGCACACGCTCCAGTTCGCGACAAGGGAAGGGGTAAGGCTCGCGACGGTCGGCGGCACGCTCAACGGGGCGAACGGCAACCCCTTGAGCAGGGCCGCATCCATCGTGGCCGAGGTCCAGACCGAGGCGGCCATCGGCGGCATCCCCGCAGCGGCCATCCAGATCAGCATCTTCCCCATCACAGCGACGTACGGCGACCCGGCGGGCTGGACGGGACAGCAGAACGCCGGCAACCCCGGCGACTACATGCGCGTGGTGACGACCTACACCTACACGTTCTTCACCCCCTTTATCGGGCAATTTTTCGGAGGCGGCGTTTCTACGATCACTGCGCAGGCGACGTACAGGAACGAGCTTTTTCGAGCTAGGGGCCGATACGAGGCGGCGGAGGCGATGTGTAACAGACCGGCAAAAAGGCATCCGAAGGGCACAGCAACGGTCGAGCTGGCCCTCATGCTGCCCTTCATCGCAGCCATGATCTTTGCCATAATGGACATCGGCCGGCTCCTTGAGGCGCGTCTCGTCGTCACGAACGTAAGCCGGGAGGGGGCGAACCTCGCCTCCCGCGACCTGAAGTCGGGGACGGACCTCCTCAATTACCTGACTTCGTCGTCATCGCCGATAGACCTGGCAAACTCCGGCAAGATCTACGTGACTACGATCATGGCGGGCGCGGGCGCCTCGTCGCCCGACCCCGTCATCAGCTCCCAGATCAACACGGGCAACCTCAACGCGTCGAGCAGCATAAGCGCGGGCGCGCAGAACCTGGGCCTTTCCGGCGCGATGTACAACCATCTCGTCTACAACAGCGCGAACAAGGTGGCCGACATCCTGGGCGTCAGCGTTGTCGAGGTCTTCTACCAGTATACGCCCATGACGCCGCTTGCGGGCTTCGTGCCGGGCCTTCTGACGGGCGGAGGCGCGATCATCGGCAGCAAGGCCGTCTTCTGCATCTCAGGGAGCACGTGATGGGCAGACTCGCGGCCGCTGACCGGAAAGGGACCGTGCTTGTCAGCGTGACGGTCATGCTGGCGGCGCTCATGGGCTTCGTCGCCCTCGGCATCGAGGTGGGCACGTGGTACGTGATGCGGGCGGAGCTGTCGAAGGCCGTTGACGCGGCGGCCCTCGCGGGGGCGGCCAACATCGCCTCCCCGAACCTCAACCTGGCCGCCCTCGCGCAGGACTTCGGCAGACGAGAACTTCGCAGCCGGATATCTGGGGACGCCGGCCACGGGCGCAGGCGAAGTCGCTTACACGGTCAGCGCCACAACGTCGAAGATGACGGTGACGGGGAGCGCGAGCGTCCCCGGGCTTATCACGAAGATGTTCGGGGTGACGACCGTCCCCGTCGTCGGCGACCGGCGCGGCCCAGAAGAACCAGGTCGAGATCATGATGGTCCTCGACTGCTCCGGCTCTATGGCGGGCTCGCCCATCGCCGACCCTGAAAACGGCGGCGACCGATTTCCTCGGCTTCTTCGAGCCGAGCCAGTCCGAGGACATGATGGGCGTCGTCACCTTCTCGACCGCCGCGAGCGTCAAGGTGCCGCTGGAGACGAATTTCGGCACGGCCGTGCAAAACGTCATCAACGGCCTCGCGGCCGGCGGCGCGACGAACCACGAGGACGCCATCGCCCAGGCGGGCGCGCAGCTCCCCGTCCAGACGGGCACGCCGAACGCGAGCTGGAAGCAGCAGTACATCGTCTTCTTCACGGACGGCGAGCCGACCGCCTTCAGGAGCACCTTTGTCCACTCGAACAGGGCGTACGATGCGGTGGTCTACACGACGACGGACCCGCGCAACTCAAGCAACCAGTGGTACGACGTGGGCACGTACCTCGCCAGCCCGACGACAGGCAACAACCTGTCGCAGAACGCGGTCCAGACGGGGCGCGGGCAGAACGAATCGACATGCGTGGTGAACCGTGGCTCGTCGCGCTATCCGTCTTACGTCTACTCGACGAGCTGGGCAACGCCCTTCGCCGCGGTCGCCCCTCCTGCCCCTTACACGATGCCGGGCTACTGCGACATGAACATCGGCACGCCGCGCACGGTGCTCGCGGGGTACGTCCATACAGCGGCAGAGCAGATGGCGCTGAACAACGCCGCGTCGCTTAAAGCGCGAGGGGTGATGATCTATACGATAGGGCTTCAGGGCGACGGAGGCATCGACACGACGTTCCTGAGCAGCCTGTCGAGCGGGCCGAGCTTCGCCTACGTTGCGCCGTCGCCGGCAGACCTTGAGGCGGTCTTCAGCCTGATCGCCAAGGATATAACGCTGCGGCTCGTGCAGTAGAGAGGGCTTCGATGCAGGAAGAATCATACACGGTGCGCATCACGGCGTCATCGAAGACGCGGGGCGCGCTCGCACGGGCGGTAGGGCGGGCGGGCGGTCTCCACGTGCTTTCGGACGAGGCGGCCGGCCCCTGCGACCTTTCGATCATAGAGATAGGGGACGACCCGGAAGAAGGGCCCCGGGCCGTGGGCGGCATCCTCGCATCCGGCGAGGCGGGTGAGGTTTTCCTGACCTCCGGGCGGCGCGACCCGGATATGCTTATAAACGCGATGCGGGCGGGCGCGAGGGAGTTCTTCGCCCAGCCCATCGACGAAGCCGAGGTCGAAGACGCCCTTCTGAAATTCAAAGGGCGCGCCTACGCGGCCGGCGGGCGCGGCGCAGGGCGCGGGCGGCCAGGCCCAATGTCCGAAAAGGACGGGAAGGTCATAGCGCTTTTCGGCGCGAAGGGCGGGGTAGGCACGACTACGGTAGCGGTCAACCTCGCGGCGAGCCTGGCCGGTCTCGAAGGAGGCCTTTCCGCCGTCCTCGTCGACCTCGACCTGTCGCTGGGGGAGACGCCGCTTTTTCTGGGCGTAAAACCCGTTTTCGACTGGACGGAGATCGGCGACGACATCTCCAGGCTCGACGCCACCTACCTGACGAGCATAATCTTGCGCCACTCTTCGGGGCTGCACCTGCTCTGCGCCCCCGCCGCCCCTCTCGACGGCCGCGCTCCCATGCCGGAGACGGTCGGGGCGGTCCTTGCGCACCTGCGCAGGATGTTCGACTTCATCGTCATCGACGGCGGGCGCGCCTCCTTCGACGCAGTCGCAAGAACGGTAATGTCGGCGGCAGATACGCTCCTTCTGGTCGCCAACCCGACGCTGCCTTGCGTAGTCAACCTTGGGAGGCTCATCGACGCCTTCCAGACGCTGGGCTACCCGGCCGACGACTCCATCGGGATCGTCTTCAACAGGCATAACCAGGACGCGGGGATATCGCTCGCGCAGGCCGAGCGGACCTTGCGGAAGAAGGTCTCCTGGCTCATCCCGAACGATTACAAGGCCGCGATCAACGCCATAAACAACGGCGAGCCGCTTTGCGCAGTCACGCGGGCGGGCGAGCTTAATGCGCACATCAACCGGATGGCCGCAGAGATTGCGGGCAGGGCCGGTCGTAAGGACAAGAAAGGGGCCGGAAAAGGCTTCTTCTTCGGCTTGCTCTCCAATGCCAAAACAGGGGGCAGAAAGGCAGGGACATGGAGCTGATTACGGAAAGACAGGCAGGGCTACAGACGCACAGGGACTACAACGAGCTGAAAAGCCGGGTCCACGACCGGCTCATCGATATCCTCGACCTCTCGATCATCGATTCGATCGACAGGGATATGTCGCGCCGGGAGATCAGGAGGGTGATCGAGGGGATACTCGCCGAGGACGGCTTCGCCATCCCCCTCAACTCCCAGGAGAGGGAGCAGTTCTACCGGGAGGTGCAGGACGAGGTGCTCGGGCTCGGTCCCATCGAGCCTTTCATGCACGACCCGACGGTCACCGACGTCCTGGTGAACACGCTACAGACAGGTCTACGTGGAGCGCTACGGGAAGCTCCACCTCACCGGCGCGCGGTTCAAGGACGATGCCCACCTGAAGAAGATCATCGACCGGATCGTCTCGGCGGTGGGGCGCAGGATCGACGAGTCCTGCCCCATGGTGGACGCCAGGCTCGCCGACGGGTCGAGGGTGAACGCCATCGTCCCGCCTCTGGCCATAGACGGCCCCATCCTCTCGATCAGGCGCTTCGCCGCAGACCCCCTGGAGATGGAAGACCTGATCACCCTGGGCACGGTCACCCCGGAGATCGCCGAGTTCCTCAAGGGCATCGTGAAGGCGAGGCTCAACGTGCTCATATCGGGCGGCACGGGCACGGGCAAGACGACGCTCCTCAACGTGCTGTCGCGCTTCATCCCGAACGACGAGCGCATCGTCACCATCGAGGATTCGGCGGAGCTCCAGCTCAAGCAGGAGCACGTGGTGCGCCTCGAGACGAGGCCCTCCAACATCGAGGGCAAGGGGGAGATCACCCAGCGGGACCTCGTGCGGAACAGCCTCCGCATGCGGCCCGACCGGATCATCGTCGGCGAGGTGAGAGGCGAGCGAGGTGCTCGACATGCTCCAGGCCATGAACACCGGCCACGACGGCTCGCTCACCACCATCCACGCCAATTCCGCCGCGGGATGCGCTGCTGCGGCTGGAGACCCTCGTCGCCATGTCGGGCCTAAACATTCCGAACGAGGCGGTGCGGAAGTACGTCAGCTCCGCGCTCGACGTGGTCATCCAGGTTGCCCGCCTGATGGACGGCAGCCAGGAAGCTCGTTTCCTTCCAGGAGATCATGGGCATGGAAGGGAACACGATCACCATGCAGGAGATCTTCCGCTTCGAGCAGGCGGGCGTCGATGGCGACGGCAGGGTGAAGGGGACTTTCCGCAGCAAGGGCGTGATGCCGCAGTTCATCGAGAAATTCAAGGCCCACGGCGTCACCGTCCCTTCCGGGGTCTTCGACGGCGGGGCGGTGGCCGGGGGCGCGTTCGGGGCCAGGCGGGGGGCGCGATGAGCCTCCTCGCGGCAGCCTTCGTCTTTATCTGCGTGCTGGGCGCAATCGAGGGCCTTTTCCTCGTTGCGCAGGCCAGGCTCGACCCGACCGCCAGGAAGGTAGCCAGGCAGCTTAAGCTCGCGGCAGCGGAGCGGTTCGACGGCGGCGCACCCGGCCGCAGCCTCGTCACGTCGAGGGCCTTCAGCTCCGTGCCGCGCCTCAACCGGGCGCTGGGCCGCATCGCCCTGATGCAGAGGCTCGACAGGCTCGTGCTCCAATCCGGGGCGACCCGGCCCCTGGGCTTCTTCGTTTTGCTTGCCCTCGTCATAGCCGTGGCCGGTTTCTGCGCGGCCGTCCTCTTCACTGGGTCGGCCCTTGCAGGCGGCCCGGCAGCCGCAGTCAGCGGGGCCTTGCCCTTTTTACGCCTCCTCATGCAGAAGAGGCGGCGCATGAAGAAATTCGAGGCGCAACTGCCGGAGACGCTCGATCTGATGGCCCGGAGCCTGCGGGCAGGCCACGCCTTCGTGGGCGGCTTACAGATGGCTGCGCAGGAGTTCGACGACCCGATGGGGGCGGAGATGCAGAAGACGGTCGCGCAGATAAGCCTCGGCGTGAGCGTCGAGCAGGCACTCAAGAACCTGACGGCCCGCGTCGATTGCCGGGACCTGAAGTTCCTCGCAGTCTCCATCATCGTCCAGCGGGAGAGCGGCGGGAACCTGACGGAGATCCTGGAGACCATCGCCACGCTCATACGCGAGAGGTTCAAGCTCCACGGGAAGGTCCGCGCCCTCTCGGCAGAGGGGAAGTTGTCGGCGGTCATACTGACGGCCCTGCCTTTCGTCATCACCTTCATGCTCGCAGTGATAAACCCCGCGTACCCGAGGTCGCTCTGGGAAGACCCCTTGGGCCGGATGCTTGCCGTCGTCGCGATAATCATGATGGCAGCGGGAGTTGCCGTCATGAAGAAGATGAGCGGGATAAGGGTGTAGCGATGGGCCTGCCCCCACTCTTTGCAGCGGTCGTGATCTTCTGCGTGCTTGCGGGCGCGATGGCGTGCGGCGTCGCGTATCTTGGGCGGATGGGCGAGCGTCGCAGGCTCGCGTTGCGCATGAGGGCAGCGGGCGGGGTGGGCGCGGACGGGCCGGCCGGTCCCGAAGGCGGGGGCGGCGCAGGCTGCACGCCGACGCTTGCCGCGCAACTGAAGCGCCTTGTCGCGCGCCTCGGGGACGCGGCAAAGCCGAAGAGCGAAGAGGAGCTCGGCCGGATCAACAAGCGGTTCCTCCAGGCGGGCCTGCGCGGTAAAAACGCGGTCGTCGTCTTCTTCGGCGCCAAGGCGCTCTGCGCGGGCATCATGGCGGTGGCGGCCCTCTGCTTCCAGTTGTTTGAGGGGCGCGAGATGGGCGCGACGGGCCTTATGCTCGCCTTCCTCGCCCCCGTCGCCGGCGGCTTTTACCTGCCCAACCTCTGGCTCAAACGGAAGGTCTCGGCAAGGAAGGAAAGGCTCGCCCTGGGGCTTCCGGATGCGCTCGATTTGCTCGTCGTCTGCGTAGAGGCGGGCATGGGGCTCGATGCGGCGATCAAGCGCGTCGGGGAGGAGATGAGGCTCTCCAACAGGGAGATCAGCGAGGAGTTCGGCAGGCTCAACCTGGAGCTGCGGGCGGGCAAATCGCGGCGGGACGCCCTGAAGAACCTCGCCGCGAGGACGGGCCTCGACGAGGTCAACGCCCTGGCGACCCTCCTCGTCCAATCGCAGAAGTTCGGCGCGAACGTCGGCCAGGCCCTGCGCATCCACGCAGACTCGATGCGGGCGAAACGGTCGCAGCGCGCGGAGGAGCTGGCCGCAAAGCTGCCCATCAAGCTCCTCTTCCCGACGATCTGCTTCATATTCCCGTCGCTCTTCCTCGTGCTTATGGGGCCCGCGCTCATCCAGGCGTACAGGCTATGGACCGTCCGGTGAGCGCAACAGATAAGGCGCGCAAGAAGCGCCTGAAGGAGGCGAGTGATGAATGTTTCAGCATTGTCGGCAACAGCGGTGCTCGCCGCGTGCCTGGCGCTCTGCGGATGCGCCTCATCGACAGGGGGCGGGCAGGCCACAGCTATGGGCGGCGAGTACAAAAGGCTCATCGAGCAGCAGAAACAGCGGGCCGCTGCGCTGGCTGCGCCCGAAGAGGCGTCGAAGAAGCAGCCGGTGCTCGACGCCGAAGGGTACGAGCGGCTGGGGGACGGCTACAGCCGGCAAGGCAACGGCCTCATGGCCGTCATCGAGTACAGGAAGGCCTTGCGGCTCGACCCAGGCCGCGCGGCCGTGCGCTGCAAGGTGGGCCGCCTGCTCCTGCGGCAGGGGATGACTGCGGATGCGATGAAGGAGTTCGAGGAGGTCCTGAAGCGCTCGCCGGCGAATGCTGCGGCCCATTTCGGGATGGGCCTCGCGCTCTTGGCGTGCGGCAGGCAGGACAAGGCGGAGGAAAGCCTGCGCCGTGCGGCCGGGCTCGACCCGTCGCTCTGGCAGGCCCACGTTGCCCTGGGCATCATCTACGACCGGCGCAAGCTCTTCCCGGCCGCCATCGCCGAATACGACAAGGCGCTGGCCGTCAACGCCGCCTCTGTCGCGGCGCTCAACAACAGGGGCGTCTCATGCTACCTGAGCGACGACTGCGAGAAATCGGCCCGCTCCTTCATCGCCGCCCTGCGGATCGATCCTGCGAACACGAGGATGTATAACAACCTGGGCCTGGCTTATGCCTGCCTGGGGCGATACGACGACGCACTAGAGGCGTTCAGGAAAGGCGGTAGCGCTGCGAGTGCCCGGAACAACATAGGCTGCATCTACATGGCGCAGGGCAAGTACCGCGAAGCGGCCGGGGCCTTCCAGGAGGCGATGGACGCAAGCCCGGTGTTCTACGTGAAGGCGCAGGAAAACAGCGACCGGCTGGCGACCCTGGTAAAAACGGCGGAGGGCGTGGAGCAGGAAGGGCCGTGACCTGGGGGCCGGGCGCTTCCGGCGGGAAGGGAGCGGCGAAAAGCGAGGCGAGTCGCTAACGCGTCATAGACGTCGCGCGCCTGCGTTGCGCGGTGCGCTTGTTCTGTTTTCCGCCTGCCTTGAAATGGTCGAACATCTTTCCTGCGATGAACGCGACAACAAGGAACACGGAGGCCATGCCGAAGACAAGGATTTGTTCCTCGCTCATTTCCCTGCTTACCCCCCTTCTTACTCCGAGGCGCCTACACCTCGTCTTGCCAATGTAGAAAGCCAGCGGCGATCACACCCGTAACATGATGTTTGTGTCATTGTACCACTATTGTGGACAGGGATGTCAACTAAAATTTTTGCAATAATCGCCGGCCGCGAACGTGGCGGTTGTCGGCGGTCTCCCCGGAGGTCTGATTTTGCTCGACCTTACCGGGCGGCAAATGTTAAAATTGGGTGACGGTCGCTGTGAGAGGCGGCGCGGGCCGCCGCAAGAAAGGCCAAAGGACGGATTATCTTCTTTAAAATAACAGAATAGTAAGGAGGGCTTTATGAGCGTTAGCACGATCGGGATCGTAGGCATAGGGAGCATGGGCAGCGGTATAGCCCAGGTCGCCGCACAGGCGGGTTTCGACGTTATAGTGAGGGACGTCGACGACAAAATACTCGCAAAGGGCATCGGGGGCATCGACAAGTTCCTCTCGAAAAGCGTCGAAAAGGGGAAGATGACGGCAGACGCGAAGGCGGCCGTCATGGGGAAGATAAAGACGACGACGAAGATGGAGGACCTGAAGGCCGCGGATTTCATCATCGAGGCCGCTTTCGAGTCGATGGACGTGAAAAAGCAGGTATTCGCGGAGCTCGACGCGATCATGGGGAAGGACGTCATCCTCGGGACGAATACGTCTTCCATGTCGATCACGGAGATCGCGACTGCGACCAAAAGGCCGGACAAGGTCCTGGGGGTGCACTTCTTCAACCCCGCGCCGTTGATGAGGCTCGTCGAGATCGTCAGGGGCCAGCTTACCTGCGACGCGGCGGTCGCCGAGACGGCCGCATTGGTCAAGCGACTGGGGAAGGAATCGATAGAGGTCAGGGTGGACGTGCCCGCCTTCGTCGTAAACCGCCTGATGGTGCCCCATTTCATAGAAGCCATGAAGCTCCTGGAGACGGGCGTCGCGTCGAAAGAAGACATCGACAAGGCGGCAAAGCTTGGCCTCAATTACCCGATGGGCCCCTTCGAGCTGATGGATTTCACGGGCCTCGACATCAACCTGATGGTAAATGAGTACCTGCGCAGGGAGCTGCCGCAAGAGCTCAAATGGCAGTCGTCCCTGGAACTGAAGAACCTGGTCAAGGCGGGAAAATTGGGCAGAAAGACGGGGGCGGGGTGGTACGATTATAGCAAATAGGGGTTGCCGGCGGCCTTTCGCGCCCTTTCCCGGTCTTGTCAGGGTCGCACCGCCTCGACGTGCTCCAAAAGCACTGTCCAGGCGGGCAGCCCGTCTGGAGAATAAAGACGTGACCCGGTACTCCCTGAGCGGAAGCTGGGCTTATAGGCTATCCGCTCTATGGGCCGCACAGGCCGCCTGCTTTGGTTGAAGCCCTAATTGCCGGGAGGCGTGGCCTCTGCAACAGCGGTGATCCCGCTCCAGACGATTGCGGAGCGTGTGGCGTCCCATCGCGCCCAAGCGTTCTCACCGAAGGTGTAGCGTACTTGGAAAGCAGGCTCATTCAATTGACCGGAACAGAAACACTTCAGTTGGGCATCTCCCGCCGCGAAACGCAACACACGGCCGGCTCGCAGTGCGTCAGCGAAGTGGTATCGCATATCGAAAGAGAGATTCCGGCCGTCCTTCCCGATTGCTATCTCCACCGGAAGGTTAGTGTTGGACACTGCGACGAAAAAAGAACTGGCTGCCCCCGGTTTGCCCTTAACGGGTATAACCACAATATCGGAGTTCTGCAGAGGAACAGGCTGTTCGCCCGGATAAGCTACGCGCCAGCCGGGGTCGCCTTCCTCCAGGACTACTCCTTTTAACTCCTTTACCGATTTGCCGCCCGTCATGGTGCTTTGGGCATGGATGCTCAAGAAACGCCCTGGGAGCGGAAGTACTTCTGCCATATCGTAAATGGTAACTATCGACTTCGTGAGGCCCTTCGCAGGCGTTGACGGCGCCCCGGAATCGGTGCTCTGTTGCGAAGCGGCTGCCGTCGCGCAACCCAACAGACTGAGCAATCCAATTGAAAGAGCAATGCCGAGTATCGATTTCATGGCTTCTTCTCCCCCTTGCCTATCAACCAATGTGCCGTGCCGGCACTTTCTGACATCTTACCAGCTACCAGCCGGGACCGCAACGATAAGGTTCAACAAAGGGCCGACTCTATCTTCTGTAAAGTATACGGACGGCAGATAAGCTGGATCTAGCGCCAGGGCAAACGCATTTGGACTATACCCTGTCACTGGACGGAACCTTCAAGTATCTTGCCAAGATAGTCCATGTCCCAGCCGGCCCTGAGCCGCTTGGTCTTGATGCTCCTTCTCTTTGAGTTTTCTTGTCTTAAGAGATTGAGCGCCATATGTCTCAGGACGGCGAAGTTCGCCGGAGCGTGATCTTTCCGTATTCGGCATTCGTCTTCACGGAAGGCGATGTCGAGCACCCAATGAAGGCTGTTCTCAATACCCCAATGGCCTCGTACTGCCAGAGCAACATGTTCGGCGTCGCTTTTCAGGCTTGTCACGTAGTAGCTCGTCTCCGTACTTGTTTCGCCGTTTATCAACCGTTCTCTCTGCGCCATGACGATGGATGAGAGGTTTTTCCAGAGAGCCTTGTCGGGCAGCCAGTCGACGTCGGAGACGGTCCAATAACGCCTAGTCTCAATCCTCCCGTGATCCCCGTCGACGGTCTCATGATAATCATAGTCGACGTCTTTGAACCTTGATCTCAGGCAATCTTCGAAGTAGAACTTCACGTCCTCATGGAGCGCTCCCTGGTTCCCTTTCAGGCCAAGGACATAATCTGCGCCTTTGTCGACGATCGTTTTGACGATCTCCTTCTGACATCCCATGGCGTCAATAGTTACGATGCAGCCCTCAAGCTCCAGGACCGAAAGCAGTTCCGGGATGGCGGTGATCTCGTTCGACTTCTCCTTGGTTTTTATCTGACCCAGGACCATCCTGTTCTCAAGCGCCCAGGCGCTCACCATATGAATGGGAGATTTGTCCTTCTTGTAGGATCGGCGCAACGTTTTGCCGTCAATGGCGATAATGCCTTTCGTGGCCGACCGTATGGCCTCCGCCCATCTGAGAAAGGCCCGCTGGAACTCTTTCGGGTCCATGCTTGCAAAGATGCGGGCAAAAGTGTCATGGGCGGGAATGCCGTGAGGGAGTTCCAGGAAAGTCCCGAACCACTCCGCCTTCGCCTGGCCGAACTCCTCAATCTCCTCCCAGGTGTCGGCCCCGCAGATTGCCGCGCATAAAGCAATCGTGATCACATCAATGAGCTTATGTCGCTTATTTGACTCCCGTGGTTCGGTAAGATCAGAAAAGAAGTCCCTGATCGAGTTCCCTTTATCCATGCATGCCTCCACCTGATAACGTTAATAGTTTCAGGTAGATAGCATATATATTACCAAAAGTCTAGAAATTTCTGCCTAGTTAGCTAGATTCCAAATGCGTTTGCCCTGGATCTAGCGCCATTTCCCTTGACATCCCGCCGGCTGCAGCCGATACTTGAGTTATGACCATGTCTGCGAAAGGGCGCGGGAAGCGCGAAAACGGTAAGGCCCCACTATTGGCAACTGCTTCCGCCGGAAAGACAGGTGTTATCGTTGTCGATGTGCAGGCCGACTTCACCACGTGGAAGAAGGGGAGCCTTGCCGTCGAGGGCGCGGACGAAGGGTACGTCAGGCAGGTTGCGGGCGCTACGGCCCTATTCAAAGAAGCCGGGTTCGCCGTTTACGCTACCCAGGACTGGCACCCGAAAGACCATATCTCCTTTGCGCGAAGCCATCCGGGCAAGAAACCCTTTGAGACGATCCGCCTGGGCGGCAGGACCCAGGTGCTCTGGCCTGAGCATTGCGTCCAGGGGACCGAAGGCGCGAAAATCCTTCTGGACAACCGTTTATTCGAGGCAATAGTCAGAAAGGGGCAGGACCCGAGGTTCGACTCCTACTCGGGCTTCCAGGACGACGGCGGCGCAAGGACGGAAATGGGCGCCATCCTGAAAGCCGCAGGCGTCGGGAAGCTCGTAGTCTACGGCCTTGCCACCGATTACTGCGTCATGGCAACCGCCCTCGACGCTGCGGCCGGCGGGTACAAAACCGTTGTGATCGAAGACCTGTGCAGGGGCGTTGCACCCAATACGACAGCCAGGGCAGTCGACGCCATGAAGGAGAAAGGCGTCCTGGTCCTTAAAAAGATCGACACGAAGAGAATCGCGGATCTGTAGGCAGGCCCGCGCCCTAAGGGGCTTTCGGGGGCAGGCGCCAACGTATTGCGTGCGTCCTATCTGCCGCCCGCGCTTTTGCCCGCGGCCTCGGTGAAGAGCCGGTAGTTGGCTGCCGGGTCGCCTTTGAGGAATATCCTGCTTCCCACTGCGGCGGCATCCGCCCCGGCGCGCCAGATCTCCCCCAGGTTCTCGGGAGAGACGCCGCCATCGACGGCGATCCCTTTGTCGGGAAACATCCTCCGCGCCTCGCGCACTTTCATCAGCACTTCCGGGTGGAAGGGGCTGCCGTATCGACCGGGGTCCACAGTGAGGAAGAGCAGGCTGGCTGTTTGCCGGGCGATCTCCACAAAATCGGCAAGGGGCGTCTCCGGCCTGAATGCTATGGCTGCCTCCATGCCCGCTTGCGTGATGTGGGCGATGGCGTCGAGGGGGTCGGCCGCAGCCTCGATGTGGAATATGACTTTTTTAAGGCCGGGGTTGCGCATCAGGCCGAGCCAGTTCAGGGGGTCGTTGACCATCAGGTGCGCCTCGAAGGAGAGGCGGGTTTGAAGCCTATCGAGCATCTCCGGCGGGAAGCTGCGGGAGGGCACGAACTCGCCGTCCATCATGTCGATCTGGACGTAGTCCGCGAAGACCTCCGCCTGCCTCATGCGGGCGGCGAAGTCCTCCCAGGTCTCGGCAAGGACGGCCGGTATAATCCTGATCGGGCGTCGCCCCGCCATTATTCCCACTCCGTATGAAAGCTGCCTTCCTTATCCAGCCGCCTATACGTATGGGCGCCGAAATAATCCCTCTGGGCCTGGATGAGGTTCGCGGGGAGACGGGCGCTCCGGTAGGCGTCGACGTAGGCGAGGCAGGACGCCATAGCGGGCGCGGGTATGCCGCTCTGCGCCGAGGCAATGACGACGGTGCGCAAGGCCGCCTGGTCCTCCGCGATCATTTTGGCGAAAACGGGGTCGAGGAGCAGATTCGGGAGGTCTGGCCTGCCGCTGAACGCCGCCCGTATCGGCTCCAGCAGCCAGGAGCGGATGATGCAGCCGCCCCGCCAGATGCGGGCGACCGTTTCGAGCTTCAGTCCGTACCCGTAAGCATCCGACGCAGCCCGCAACTGCGCCATGCCTTGTGCGTAGATGACGACCATCGAGGCGCGAAGGGCGGCCTCAAGCTCGCCGATGAAGGCCGGCTCGTCCTTCACGTCGCCGATATCGTACGCAGGGCCGGGCAGCAGGCGCGCAGCCTGAAGCCGCTCCGCCCGCAGGTCGGATAAGTCACGCATGGCGACGGCCGCGTCGATGGCAGGTACGGGCGCTCGCAGCTCCATCGCGTCCTGGGCCGTCCACATGCCCGTGCCCTTCTGGGCCGCTTCATCGACTATCGCCTCGACGAGCGGCCGGCCCGTCGCCGCGTCCGTTTTGGCAAGCACGCAAGCCGTGATCTCCACGAGATAGGCGGGCAGGGCGCCTGCGTTCCACTTGTCGAAGACCTCGCCGATGCGGCCGTCGGTAAGGCCCAGCCTGCGCGTCATCAAATCGTAAGCTTCCGCGATGGCCTGCATCACGGCGTACTCGATGCCGTTGTGGACCATCTTGACGTAGTCGCCCGCCGAAGAAGGGCCAAGCCAGGCGGCGCACGGCTCGCCGTCCACCTTTGCAGCCGCCGCCTCAAGGATGGGCCGGACCCGCGCCCAGGCGGCTTGCGGACCGCCAGGCATGATGCTCGGTCCCCTGCGCGCCCCTGCCTCGCCGCCCGAGACGCCGACGCCCATGTAAAGGATGCCGCGCCCTTCCAGGCGGGCCGCCCGGCCTTCCGTCTGCCTGAAGTGGGAGTTGCCGCCGTCGAGCAGGACATCGCCCGCAGCGAGGTGCGGCAGGAGGGCGTCGATCACCGCATCGACGGGCGGGCCTGCGGGCACGAGCATCATCACCGCGCGCGGCAGCCGCAGGGCGGCCGCAAGGGCCTCGATGGAGGCGACGCCCGCCGCAGGTTTGCCCGCTGCCTCGCGGCCCAGGGCCTCGACCTTCGCCGGGTCCGTGTCGTAGCCGGCGACGGAAAAGCCTTTTTCCGCCATGTTGAGGGCCAGGTTCCGGCCCATGACGCCGAGTCCGATCATACCTATGTCGAAAGTCTCGCTCTTTGCCGACATGTTGTCACCTTTGTTTACGGATTGATGCTTTCATGCATTCGGCCCGCTTCGCTATCCTGTCCCTACCCGGCGGCGCCGCAAGTCCCTGAGAAATAGCACGCCTTACCACAGGCAATTATTGGGGCTCAGCGCCCCCTCCGGCAGCAAAGCTGCCGGAGCCTCCCCCCTCAGACAGACAAAGAAACATTGGGGCTCAGCGCCCAGGCGCGCTGAAAAAAGGGACGGAGAAAATTTCAATCTAACCCCATCTCCGCCAGCGCCTCCTTCGTCGTCTCAAGGTCCTTGTGGACGATGCCCTTTATGCCCAGGCCGGCTGCAACCTCGACGAAGATCGCCCGGTCGTCGATATAGACCACGTTTTCCTTCTCGGCGAGCGAGACGTCGAGGGCGATGCGCCAGACGTCCGCGTCGGGCTTCCTGAAGTGGACGAAGCAGGAGCAGATGAAGAAGTCGATCACCCGGCTCAAGCCGAACGTCCGCACCCTGTGAACCGTGAGCTCGCGCCCCTCATTGCTTACCGCTGCGACCTTCAGGCCGTGGCGCTCCTTCAGGCCCGCCAGGAAATCGAGCATCCCAGGGAGCGGCTGCGAGCGGGAGAACATGTACGCCCGGAACTCTTCCCGGCCGAATGCTCGCGGCTCGTAGAAGACCGTCCTGTCCAGGTACTCCGCCATGCTCAGCTTCCCCTGCTCGTAGATGTCGAAGGTGAGCCTGTGGCGCTCGTTCATCTCGTCGTAATCGAAATTGAAGATGCGGGCAGCTTCCTTGCGCATGGAGCGGTCCCAGCCGTTCGTCAAAAGCACGCCGCCGATGTCCGTAAAGAGATGGGTGAAGGCCATTTGACCCCCTTTTTGGCCGCCCTTTGGCTTGGGCGGCCTCTTTTCTTCTCAGGCGCCTTCTTCAGCGCCGATGGCCAGCGCCCGGTCGAGGAGGCGCACCAGGTGCGCGAGGCCCTTTTTGACGTTGTCCCCCAGGTCGATGCGCATTACCCTGCGGCCGTGCCGGATGAGCGCCTCAAGGTCGCCGAGGGCCTGCGCCTTCTTGAAGACGCCGAAGGTGTACGGCCTGCCGGGGATGGAGATATCGACCGCGTCGCGGCACGTCAACTGGATGAAAAGGCCCGTGTTCGGGCCGCCCTTGTGCAACTGCCCCGTCGAGTGGAGGAAGCGCGGCCCGTAGCCCAGCGTTGCGGCGAAGCCCAGCTCGTCGCGGATCCTGCGGCGCATCGCATGGAACGTGTTGTTCGTGGCCGTCTCCTCCGGCAGGTACGCCTGGAACGCTACGTAGTCGCCGGGGCGTCCCTGGCTGAGGAACGACCAGAGCAGCTCCTCCGCGCTCTCGCCGCCGTCCCGCACGAAGAAGCTCAAAGGCCCGTGCGTCAGGACGGGCGCCGGCTCCGTCAGCGAGCCGCGCTCTTTCACGCTCTGTAGTATGCGGTTCGTCGCGTCTTTGGACTCCTGGACGTTCGGCTGGTCGAAGGGGTCTATGCCGAGCATCGCGCCCGCGACGGCCGTCGCCATCTCCCACCTGAAGAACTCCTGGCAGATGGAGCGATTGTCTGCAAGCTCGATAAAGACGATGGGCAGGTTGGCTGCCTGTATCGCCGCGACTGCGGTCTCCATCCGCTCGTGGCTGTGCCCTTTCACGTAGATGTGGACGAAGAGGCGGTCGTTGCCGTAGACGAGGGGCGCCCCTTCGGGCTCGCCCGCGACAGGGACTAGCCCTGAGCCGTCCTTCCCCGTGCTCTCCGCGATCAACTGTTCGAGCCACATGCCGAGGGTGGAGAGGTCGTCCGGCAAAAGGAAGGTCACCTTGTCGCGGCCTGCAGCGGCCATCTCGCCCATCACCGCGCCCAGCACTGCGGCAGGGTTGTCTCGTACGGGCACGGAGGGGCCGCACGCCTCGACCATCCGCATGGCGTCGGCGAGCAGCCGCTCTACGTCAAGGCCGAGGAGGGCGGCGGGCAGGAGGCCGAAAGTGGAGAGCGCCGAGTACCGGCCACCTACGTCCGCAAACCCCCAGAAGACGCGGCGGAAACCCTTCTCGCGGGCCGATTCGGCGAGGGGCGAGCCCGGGTCGGTGATGGCGACGAAGTTCTCGCCCGCCGGCGCCGCCTTGAGCGTCCTGACCCTGTCGAAGAAATAGTCCTCGAAGGCGGCAGGCTCGGCCGTTGTGCCCGACTTGCTCGCGACGATGAAGAGCGTCCTTTCCATGTCGAGCTTCCGGTCGAGGGCGGCGATGACGGAGGGGTCGGTCGTGTCAAGGACGGTCAAGGGCAGGCCGTGGCTGCCCGGCGCGAACATCTGGCGGAAGACGAACGGGGCGAGGCTCGACCCGCCCATCCCCATGTGGACGACGCACGTGAAGCCCGCTGCCTTGACCTCGCGGGCAAACGCCATAAGCTCTGCCGCTGCGGTCCGCATCCGCGCCGGGGCGTCGAGCCAGCCCATCGCGGAGGCGGCGGCTGCCGCTGCACCCGCGTCTTGCGCCCACAGCGTGCCGTCCTTCTTCCAGAGGCGCTCCGTGAATCGGTCAGCCTCCAGCTTCTCGATGGCCGGCCTGAGGCGCGCCGTCTGGAAGGAGACCGCGCTGGCCGCGCTTTCGGCCATGCTCCTTCCTTCTTCCCGGGCGATCACGCCTTCGGTCCCGAGGCTGAGGGTCTGCCGGTTTATATTACCGCCGGGGGAGTGCTCGAAAAACCCGGCCGCCGTCGCTGCCTTATCCTCCTGGCTCATCGCGCTTACTCCTTCTTTTCCAATTGGCCTATCTTGGCGAGGCGGCGCGTGAAGCGCTCCGCCCCTTTGAAGCGGGCCGACAGAAAGGCCCTTACGAGCTCCCAGGCGAGCGCGCCGGCGACCACCCGGCCGCCCAGGCAGATGACGTTCATGTCGTCGTCCTCGACGCCCTGGTGCGCCGAGAACGTATCGTGCACGAGGGCAGCCCGGACACCCGCGACCTTATTGGCTGCGATGCAGGCCCCGACGCCGCTGCCGCAGACGGCCACCCCGCGCTCTACGCGCCCTTCCGCCACGGCCCTTGCCAGGGGGATGACGTAATCGGGGTAGTCGTCGCCCGCATCGAGAGAGGGCGGCCCGAAGTCCGTCACGTCGTGGCCCGCCGCCCGGATGAGCGCCGCTAGCTCTTCCTTCAATCCGAAGCCCCCGTGGTCGCCTGCAAGACCTACACGCATGTTATCGACCCCCTTTATTCAACTTGTTGATTCCCTGTAGCTTGCTACAGGGATACTATCACCCTCTCCCCACATAAAAGCTGTTTTGTGGGTCTTTTCGTTCCCGCGCTTTTCGCATCCGACTATCATCGTTGGAGCTTTGGCACACCTTATAACAGGCAATTATTGGGGCTCAGCGCCCCCTCCACGAGCTTTGCTCGTGGAGCCTCCTCCCTCACCAAAAGCGTCCAGCGGATACCCTGCTGCTTGCAGCAGGGTCATTTATTATATTCCATAGGCATTGCGGCCGGCGTCTTAAGGCTTCCCTTCCGCCATGTCGAGTGCCAGCGTCCCCGCGCCGACGACGCCCGCCGCGTGCCCCAGATCGGGCGCCGCCACCTCTACGCTTGCTGCTGCGGCCGGCAGGGCGTACCTGGAGACCCCTTCGCGCACCCTGTCGATCAGCCCGGGCACGCCGTCGATGACGCCGCCCCCCAGGATCAGCCTGCACGGGTTAAAGGCATTGACCAGGCTGACGCAGCCTGCCGCGAGCCCCCGGCCCGCCTTATCAAGGATGCGCGAGGCAAGGGCATCGCCTGCGGCAGCGGCCTTCGCGATGGCTTCCGCGCTCACCGCTTCGACCACACCTCCCGCCGCATCGAGGATCGCGCCGCTTCCCTCCACACCGGCCTCTATCGCCGCGCGCGCTGCCTTGGCGATGGCCCAGCCGCCCGCGAAAGCCTCCAGGCAACCGCGGCCCCCGCACGTGCAGGCGGGGCCGTCCACCTCGACGACGATGTGGCCTATCTCGCCCGCCGTGTTCGCGCAGCCGGCGAGCATCCTGCCCCCGCTTACGATGCCGCCCCCGATGCCCGTGCCCACGTAAACGCAGACCAGGTCGTCATATCCTCGCCCGGCGCCGTGCCGCCACTCGCCGAAGGCGGCTGCCCGCACGTCGTTCGTTACGATCACTGCTACGCCGAGGGCCGCCTTTATGCCTACGGCGAGCGGCACGTCATGCCAGCCCAGGTTCGGCGCGAAGCGGACTGCGCCGCTCGTCCCGTCGATCTGCCCGGCGATGCCTATGCCGACTCCCGCCGGGGGCGTGCCCGCCGTATCTGCGAGCGCCCTGACTGCCTCGACGATCGCGGCCGTTACGCCCTTCGGGCCTGCCGCCACGTCCGTTGCCGTCCTTATGGCTTCACCCGCAATACCGCCCGCATCGACCGCCGCCGCCTCGATCTTCGTGCCGCCCACGTCGATGCCTGCGGCCCACCGCCCCTTCATAGCGCGCCACCCCTTCTCTATAACTTGGAGCTTCCGGTCCGAAGTTGCAAGCAAAAAATGGACGGTCGAGCGGCGGCCCTCAAGATACCGGCCCGCCCATGCGCTGATTTTTTTGTGGATTGCCCGATGTTGTGCGCTGCGCCCGGCCCTGAAAGACGCCCGCCGGGTTTGGGGGCCGTCCCTATCCGGCGACCACCCAGGCGAGGATGTTCCTCCGGTTTGCCCCGTCCCGCCTGTATTCTACGTCCCTGATGTGCCTCTTCATGACCTTCGTGGACGGCGTCTCGCCCTCCATGCCCGCGACTTCCGGGAAGGTGCTGACGAGGAGCATGTTAAAGGGCTCGCCCGTGTCTATGATGTTGACCACGATGGCGCCCGTCTCGTGGGCGCGGCAGGTGACGGTGATCTCCTCGGCCCCCGACGGACAGGCGAAACGGACGATGTTCCCAAGCGCCTCTTCGAGGGCCGAGGCGATCCGGCCTACCCTTTCCTCCGTGAACGCCATCTCCCGCGCATAAGCGGAGACGAACTCCACTAGGCGGGGGATGGACTCACCGGCCGCCCGGACGGTGATCTCCTCGTGCATCTCCTTGCCCGGATCTTCCCTCATCCGTGATTCCTCTATAACTCAGGCCCCCCTCGAACCCCCGAAAACAACCAAATAATAGATTGCAGCGGGCTAGCTTCTTCGCAGCCTGCCGTCGATGTCGAGCAGGGCCGGACCGGTGATCGTTATGCTGCGAAAATCACGGTGGGCCGGGTTGATGAGAAAATTGTGCTCGGATGGAACAATCACGCTTGGGACCCGAAGAACGGCTGAGGAAGAATTCCCGATCCAGGCGTCGCCTATCTCTTTCGTGGTCGCGGGTGCGGGAAATATGCGCCAGTTTGCCGGCAGGGAGGATAGGTCGAGCCTCCTGAACGATGCGGGGCGGAAACTCAAGGCTAAAGATAACGTAACCGGACAACGCCCGGCTTTGTTGCAAATGCACCAATACCTCAAGTATGGCGAGCGATATGCTCCCGGCGGTATAGACCATCCGGGCGCCCTTGCTTGACCACCTGGCCCCTTCCAGGCGGGCGCCCTCCCCGTCGAAAGCATTCCCTGCATACCTCGCTTTTACAATCCTGTATGCATGGGGCATCAGGAGAAGGTACCGTGTTCGAGCCGGATGATTAAAGCCTCCACCTCTCTGGCGCCAAGCTCGGTCCTTGCGTACTCCAAAGGGGTCGCGCCGGCAAGGGCAGGCTGGGGGGTGCCGAGCCAGCGATTGGCTGCGTTTACGTCATTCTCGAACAACTGCCGGGCCTGTTCGACGACTCGGGCTGCCCGAACCAGGCGGTCCGACTCCTCCGGGCTGAGCCTCCCCGCCGCTTTCCGTCTGTGCATAGTCCTCGGTGAGATGTTGACCAGGTTTATGGCATCTTCTTTCGGCAGGCGTGTCTTTTCGATGAAGCGCTCCAGCGACCGGTAATCGAACCCGCGTTTTATATGACGGATCAATTGGTTGGTTCCGACATCGGGAATGTCCAGGACAGGCGGCGTCCTCTCTTTGCAACGCCCCGCCGATGTGCTGCCGTATAGACCTGCGCGTGCCTTTACCTCTGCGACACGTCCCCGCTTCTCTTCGCCCGTTGTTTCCCCCGCGCCCGCCCTTGCGGCTGTCCTGCTTTTGCTGCTCATAATTGACCCTCTTGATTGTCTATTTGTGCCACCTGTCTAATAATACTCGCCACATGGCAATTTGTCAACCCTATTATTATAAGTCTTCGGGGCGCGGCCTCAGCACGACGATGCCGGGCTTGCCGGAAAGGTAGGACGCCAGGTCCTCGTCGATCACTCTGGCCGCGATCTGCGAGGCGTGGCGGAAGATGACGCCCGTCCCTTTGGCGACCGCTATGCCGGTGTGCGTCACGTCGAGGCCGTTATCTTCGGCGTATATGCCCACGTAATCGCCCGTGCGCAGCCTGCCGGCCGCCGATGCGTGGAAGACGGCCGAGGGCACGTAGGCGACAGTCCTGGCCGTTTGGCGCAGTCCCGGCACGAAAGAGCCGCCGTCTTCCTTCCGGTTGAGCACCTTCACTGCGCTCTTCGTCCGCGCCCCGCCGACCAGAGCCGTCACGTCCTCGACCCTCGATGAGGCGGCCCAGTCGGTGAAGAAATGGCGCCTCGCAGCGTAGGCGACCTCGCCCTTTTCGTACCTGACTTCCGCAAGGTTGCGCCGGAACTCGTCGTACGAGCGGGAAAGGCGCATGGCCTCGACGTAGTCGAGGTAGGTGAAGCAATCGACCCCCGAAACGTCGATGACGAGTGCCTCCTCCGCCCCCGCCGCCCCGCCCGGCGGCCCTGCGAGCGTGCTTGCCGCGTAAGGCACGCCGAGGAACGCGGCGGAGATGAAGTCTATGCGGGCGGGCAGGTCGGTTATAGCGGAAGCGGCGCGAAGCAGCGCCTCCACCCCCTTCCGCCCCCATTTCCCCAGCCGCGTTCGTTCAGCACACATTGCATGGAGAATATACCGAACCCGGCGCGAAGTCAAAAACCCTGGCGCCGCCACTGATTTTATATCCGGCGCATCCCGATTTATGCTATCTTTTCTCTTGTAGGGGCTTCACTTTTCGAAGGGGCCGTCGTTATGGGGATCATCGACCTGCATACGCACGGTTTGGCCGGCCTCGACACGCAGGACACGGACCCGGCCGCCATGCTCGCCGTCGCCCAGGCCCACGGGCTTGCGGGCGTTGCGGCCGTCGTCCTGTCGCTCCATTCCGCCCCTGTCGATGTCATGCGGGCCCGCCTGACCGCAGTCGAGGCCGCGATGGGGCGCCCGCCCTTGCCGCGCGCCGCGCGCATCCTGGGCGTCCACCTCGAAGGGCCTTTCCTCAACCCCGCCGCCTGCGGCGCGCTCGACCCCGCCTCGTTCATCGCGCCTTCCGAGCAGGCGTGGCGCAGGCTCGTCGAGGGGCACGAGGGGACGGTGCGGATCGTCACCGTCGCCCCGGAGCTGCCCGGCGCGCAGGCCCTCATCAGGCGCATCGCTAAGGACGGGATCAGGGTCAGCATGGGCCATTCGCTGGCGACTTACGCCGAGGCGGAGAGCGGCTTCCGGGCGGGCGCATCGGGCATCACCCACATATTCAACGCGATGCGTCCCTTCCACCACAGGGAGCCGGGCATCGCCGGGTTCGCCCTCCTCAACGGCGAGGTCTTCGTAGAGTTCATCGGCGATCTCGTCCACGTGCATCCGAAGGCGCTGGAGCTTCTATTCCGTATGAAGGCGCCCGGCCGCCTCATGCTTGTCTCCGACTCCGTCCGCCTGACCGTGCCGGGTGGCGAGGGCGCCGCACCCGTGAAGGCGGGGCGGCTCCTCGGCGGGTCGATGACGGTCGCCGACGCCGCGGCCCGCCTCATCGCCGCCGGCTTCGGCGCGCAGGCCGTCATGCAGGCGGCGACGGAGAACCCGGCCGCCTACCTGGGCCTGTAAGGGGAAGGGCGGCCGTCGATTTTCAGCCGTTCAGCTTTTTGACGATTTCGACAAGCTCCCCGATGCGCTCTATCGTGAAGTCGGCCCCTTCGGAGAAGCTCGGTAAGCCGAAGCCATACAACACCGCGACGCTGCGCACGCCCGCAGCGCGCGCCGCAGCCATGTCGTAGACGCTGTCGCCGACGAAAAGGGCATCCGCCGGCTGCACGGCGAACCGGGAGAGCACGTCGAGGACGGGCACTGGGGAGGGTTTTCTCTCGGCGCTTGTGTCGGCGCCGGAGACGTAGTCGAAGTGCCTGAGGAGGCCAAGGGCGTCGAGGACGCCGACCGATAGCGCCTCCATCTTGTTAGAGACGACGGCCTTTCTGATCGCCGATAGCTCCGCGAGCGCCTCCGGTACGCCGGGGTAGGGGACGGCGTGGTCGGCGATGTGGTCGGTGTAGTATGCGCCGAACCTGCTGCGGACGGTGGCGAAGTCGATGTCGGGTGCCTTCGTCTTGAGCATCTTTTCTATCAGGGCGCTGGAGCCCTCGCCGACCAGGGGGATCGTCTCGGCTACGCTGACCTCGGAAAGGGCGTAAGGCGCGATGGCATAGTTGAGCGCGGCGGTGATGTCGAGGCTGGTATCGACTAGGGTGCCGTCTAGATCGAATATGATGAGGCTGACCGGCATATGTCAGGGTTAGTCTATTGTATTAGTAACTCAACCTCAAGGGGTTGAGGTACTAATCAGCGTCGGCAGGCAACATAAAGGTCAGGGATTATCGTCGGAAAGAAACCAGTCTATTCTTTTCTGCTCGCGTCTGGACTCATTCTCGTCCCCCTTGCCGCGACGTTTATTCATCCCCGCATGTGCGGTTCCTTTTTTGACCTGCCAAGGAGGTTTTTATGTCCGGCCGGTGACATCTTCCATAGCGAGCAGGATAAGAGGCTTCGTGCCGTCGCTCGTTGTCCTTATCTTCCGGGCATTGAGCG
The DNA here is from genome assembly GCA_963835595.1 of uncultured delta proteobacterium. Classification (GTDB taxonomy): domain Bacteria; phylum Desulfobacterota; class Syntrophorhabdia; order Syntrophorhabdales; family WCHB1-27; genus CAWEPK01. Next base: position 2,777,315 of record CAWIGL010000002.1, read on the forward strand.
CTATGACGCGGGGGCCGAGGTGCGGGAAATCGGCTTCGACCCTGAAGTCCTCGAAAACCTTGCCGGCCTTCGACACCTCTGACAAAAGGTCTCTGAGGGCGGGGATATCCCACTGGCGGTCTCCCAGGTCCTTCACGGTGCGGCCCTCGGTCTCTTTGCTGCTGACGCGGAAGAGGGCGTAGAAGGCCCTGTTCGCCATGACTACCCGAAGCTCATCGTCGAGGACCAGAAGGGGCTCCCGCACCGTCTGGACGATGTCTTCGCCGAATTCTGCCCTTTCCCTGGCGGCCCGCTTCGACCCCGTGATATCGGTGAATGTTATGACGACCCCGTCGATGACGTCGTCGAGGGTCCTGTACGGCAGCATCCGCATCAGAAACCAATGATCGTCTTTCGCCTTCACCTCCTCCTCGAAGGGGTGCAGGCGGTCGAGCACGAGGCGGGCGTTTTCCGTGATGTCGATGTGATCGATCTTCATGGTCACGTCGCCTATGGGCCGCCCGACATCCGTGGGGATCAGGCTCATCACCTTGGTCGCCGATGCGGTGAAGCGTTTTATGCGGAGATCGCCGTCGAGGAAGATCGTGGCGATATCCGTGCTGTCGAGGAGGTTCTTGAAGTCGCTCTCGCTGCGGGACAGTTGCTCGAGCTTCGATTGCAGCTCGGAGTTGACCGTCACCAGCTCTTCATTGACCGACTGCAGCTCCTCCTTCGATGTCTCCAGCTCCTCGTTCGTAGATTGCAGCTCCTCGTTGGTCGACTGCATCTCCTCGTTGGCCGAACGCAGCTCCTCGTTGCTCGCCTGCGCCTCCTCCGCCGTAGCCTGCAAGCTCTCTCTCGTGTAGGCGAGCTCCTTCTGCAGGTCCGCCAGCGGCCGGCCATCCGGTGTTGCCGCCCCTTTCCCGGTCGTTTTCCGCCCGGTTCCTTTCCCCCCTTCGGTCTGCTGAAAGACGAACATGAAAAGCTGCTCTTCTCCTACTCCGTGGGGGAGAGGTTTTACGGTGAGATTGATCGTTTCCATTCCGCCGTTTGTCTTCACCCGGATGTTGCGATAGACGGCCTCCTGCCGATGGGTAGTGGCGGCCAGAAGGGCCGTGCGCGCCTGGGTCTGCAAGCCCTCCCGCGCCATATCGGCAATGTTGAAGGTGGGCCGGCCGGGGGCCGGCCTCAGATACCGGCCCGTTTCGCCGTGAATGTAGACGATCTCGCCCTTGTCGTTCACGATGATTGCCGGGGGCGAGAAGACCGAAAGGAGCATCCTGTGCGCCATCTCCTCCAGGTTGGCCCTTCTCAGTGGTCTCGGAGGCGCTGCCCCATCCTGACTCGCGGCATCCAACGGCAAGGAATGAGAAGCGGCGTAGTGACGCATTTCATGGCCTGTCTCCGGTTTTGCCCGGAACAGCTTCCATTTCCTGTCGATACTGCTGAAAAGGTCCGTCAAATGACCGGTGGTTTCCGAAGAGCCGAGGAAGAGCACGCCTCCCGGCTTGAGACTGTAATGGAAGAGGGTGAGAAGCTGGTTCTGGAGGTCCGGCTCCATGTAGATAAGGACGTTCCGGCAGGCGACGATGTCCAGCTTGGTGAAGGGCGCGTCCTTCGTCACGTTCTGGGCCGCGAATACGATCATCTCCCTGATGTCCTTACGCACGCGAAAGCCCGTATCTTCCTTGACGAAGAATTTCGCAAGCCGGGGCGCGGGCACATCGAGGGCGATATTGGGAGGGAAAAAGCCGGTCCGGGCCTGCCTGATGGAATCTTCGTCGATATCGGTTGCGAACATCTGGACCCTGTAGTCCTGCTTTACCTCCTCCGCGTATTCACGGATCGCGATGGCAATCGAATACGCCTCCTCGCCGGTGGCGCATCCAGGCACCCACACCCTGACGGTATAATCGGAGGGCTTATCGTGGAGAAGGTCGGGGAAGACCGTTTTTTTGAGGACATTGAAGGCCTCCGGCTCCCGGAAGAAGCTCGTCACACTGATAAGCAGCTCCTTGAAGAGCCGCTGCACCTCATCCGGCTGCTCCTGCAGATAGCGAAGGTACATAGCCGGATTTTCCAGGTTGTGGACGCCGATGCGACGCTCGATCCTGCGGATGATCGTGTTCTTCTTGTACTGCGAGAAATCGTGCCCCGTCTTCGAGCGCAGCACCCTCAGTATCTTCTGGATGACATTGGGCATGGCCTCTTCGGCAGGCGCCTCTTTGTGCCTGTGATACCGTTCGAGAAGGACCATAAGCTGCCCCGGAATCTCTTCGACCGGCAATATGCGGTCGGCGAGGCCCGTCCGTATCGCGCTTCCCGGCATGCCGTCGTATTTGGCGGAGGCGGGGTCCTGGACGAAGACCGTCCCGCCCGAGCCCTGCACGTCCCTGAGCCCGAGGGTCCCGTCTGACCCGGTGCCCGAGAGGATGACGGCGACGGACCTGTCGCCCTGGTCCTCAGCGAGAGATCGCATGAAAAAGTCGATAGGCATCCTCGTGCCCGCCGTCCTGTCTAATTCCGAGAGCTGAAGGCTTCCGTGAAAGATGGAAAGGTTCTTGTTCGGAGGTATCACGTAGACGTGGTCCGGCTCGACCTCGACGCCGTCGGTGATCTCCTGGACCGTCATCGGCGTGAACCGGGAGATCAGCTCGGTCATAATACTGGAATGTCTGGGGTCGAGGTGGGAGATCACGACGAACGCCGCATTAGGCGCTGGAGGCAGGTTCTTGAAAAACTGCTCGAAGGCCTCCAGCCCGCCTGCCGACGCACCGACGGCGACTATGGGGAACGGCTCCTTCCCGGCAGGAAGCTGCTGCGCCTCGGCGGCCGGCTTCGGCCCCCTTTTTTGCTTGTCGGTATTCCCTTGTTTCGTGGTCCCGGTTTTCTTTGCCATCGTACCTCCGTCTATGTCTCCTTTTGAATACATAGTTACAAAAGCTGCGAAAGGTCAAGATAAATGAACGGGCACGCCGGTCTAAGTGACTGAATAGATAACCCGGTAGTCACCGGCTCTTAGCCGATAGTAGTCCGTCTGCCGTAGTTTCTTGGATCCAAACGGTTTAGGATTGTCCTCAAGTGAAAGTATCTTTTCACGAATCCGGCTGCGGGCGGCTGGTGGAAGGGCGAAAAACTCCTTTTCTGCCCTGGCCGCTATGACGACGGTGTACCGCACCTATTCTCCGTGCTCTTTGAGCACTTCCCTGAGCGGCCTGGCTTTCTCTTGCGACCGCTCTTCGGCGATTGCGATGTCTATCAGGTCTTCCCTGAGGCGCCTGTCCTTCAGCATTTTGCCAAAAAATACATCCTGCTCCGTCTTCGGGAGCGTCCTGAACGCCGTCAAGAACACCTCTGCGGTCATGCCGGCTGCCTTCATTTGTATCTCCTTTCCATTTGGCCCCCTGCAACAATATTCAATTATATCAGATCGGGCCGCTTTTCAATAGCCGCCGATGCCCGCCCGCCCCCAAGTTTTTCTTGACTATCGCCGATCACCGGCTTAGAATGCGTACAATCTGATAAAGCCAAACCATGGGCGACCATGGGACGGAAAGCGATTGGGTCTCAGATTCGCCTTTCTTGGTCCTCTCCCGCCAGACTGCCACGCCGCCGGATAAGAACGATGCCGTCCGACCAAAATCCCCGGTGGGGAAGTTTTCTGAGTTCTTGCATATTCGGGCTGTCTCTTCGGCCTTGAAGGGTGTGCGTAAGGCAAGGGGAATTGCGGGGGTGGCGTATGCTTAAGAAACTGGCGGGGGTTTATCTGAATCGGATAAGGCCCCACGCGAGAAAGATCGTCGTCGGTCTTTTTATCTTCTTTTTCGTCTTCACCGTCACGGGGTTTTTCGTCCTGCCTCCAATAGTGAAATCGGTCCTGACGAAGCAGCTTTCCGCTAACCTCCACCGCGAGGTGACGATAGGGGAGGTCAGGATCAACCCGTACACCCTTTCGGTAGCGGTGAGGGGGCTTTCGGTCGGAGAGCGGTCGTCCGCAGCGACGTTCCTATCCTGTCAGGAAGTCTTCGTCAACCTCGAAAGCTCGTCCCTGCTCAGGCTGGCCCTGATCGTCAAGGAAGTCCGGCTGACGAGGCCCTCCATAAAGATCGTCCGCAACGATGACCTTTCCTACAACTTCTCCGACTTGCTGGAGAAGCAGCAGCCTGCGGCGCAGGCGGCCAAGGGGAAATCCCGCCCCTTGCGGTTCTCCGTGAACAACATAAGGATCGAGAACGGGAGCATCGATTTCATGGACGGGCCGAACAAGACGAAGCACACGGTCAGGGAGCTGACCATCGGCATCCCCTTCCTCTCGAACATCCGGTCCTACGTCCAAAGGTTCGTCCAGCCTTATTTCTCGGCGCGGATCGACGACGCCCTCTACACGATCCAGGGAAAGACGAAGCCCTTCGCCGATTCCCTCGAAACGTTCGTCGAAGTCAACGTGAAGGACTTCAACGTGCCGTACTACCTGGCCTATATCCCCATGAAGATGAAGCTCGAGATCGCCTCGGCCTTAGTCGATACGCAGGCGAGGGTCTCCTTTATCGAGACGAAAGACAGGAAGTCTTACCTGACCGTCCAGGGGGGCCTCGCCCTGAAGAACCTCGTGGTGAACGACGAAAAGAAAAGGCCTTTCTTCAAGCTCCCCCTGCTCGATGTCGGCATCGCCCCGTCCGAGCCCCTATCGCAGGTCATCCACCTGTCGAAGGTCTCCATCCAATCCCCCGACGTGGAGGTCAGGCGCGACGCGAACGGAGTCCTCAATATCGCGGCCATTCTGCCCCAGGAAAGCGAGGCGAAGCCGGCCGCAAAGAAAACCGAGAAGGCCGAGAAGCCCGCGAAAACGGAGAAGACGGGCAAGACCGCCGAGACTTCGCATCAGGCTCTTTCCCTGGACATCGACGCGATAACGCTGTCTGGCGGCAGGATCGCCTTTTCGGACGTGTCCGCCGGGAAGCCCTTCAAGACGGTCTTAAGCCCTGTGGAGCTTAAGGTCGATCACTTCAGCAACGGCAGGGACAGGCAGGCCGTCTACACCCTCTCCATAGAGAGCGAGGCGAAGGAGACGGTAAAGGCGCAGGGCCGGTTCTCCCTGGACCCCATAGGATCGGAAGGGATGCTGGAAGTCTCGTCCGTCGTCCTCAAGAAGTACGGCCCGCTCTTGAGCAACGTCGTGCTTTTCGACATCCGGGACGGCCGCCTCGACGTTTCGACACTCTATAAATACGCGCAGGGCCTGAAGGAGCCGGAGCTCGACCTTTCCGGGCTGTCGCTGTCGCTGCGCTCCCTTCGCCTCGGGAAGGCCGGGGAGAAGGCCGATTTCTTCAAGCTTCCCGCGCTGGCGATAAGCCATGCGGAGCTGGACCTCGCAAAAAGGGCGCTCCGGGTCGGGAGCTTCTCGACGCGGGGCGGCGAGGTTCTGGTCGAGCGGCTGCAAAACGGCGATTTGAGCCTCCTCAAGCTGTTCCCCTCCGCGCCTGCGGCTGCGGATGGCCCGAAGAAGGCGGCAGAGGCGACAGGGGCGGCGGCCGGGCAAAAGGCGCCGCCGGGCAAGACGGCGGCCAAGGCGAAGGCCGCCGAGCCGGAAAAACCGTGGCTCGTCCTTTTGAAGCAGGTGCTCGTCGATAAATACACCGTCCGGGTGGAGGACCGGACGACGCCGACCCCGGCCGTCCTGGTCGCACAAAACCTGCGGATCAGGGGAGACAATATCTCCACCGCGAAGAACGCCAGGGGGAAGATCGACGTCTCCTGCCTCCTGAACGGGAAGGGAAAGGTCTCCGTCGCAGGCAGACTCGGCATAGAGCCTGTGTTCGCGGACCTGCGGGTATCGGTGGCCGGTGTCGAGGCTGCGCCTTTCCAGCCTTACTTCGCGGACAAGGTAACGATGACCGTGACCGGAGGGTCCCTCTCCACGACCGGCGCTTTCTCCCTGTCCTCCGACAAAGATGGCCGCGTGAAAGCCGCCTATAAAGGCGACGCCTCGGTGGTCAATTTCTCTTCCATCGACAGATCGCGCGGCCAGGACCTCCTCAAGCTGGAATCCCTCTCGCTGAGCGGCATGGCCGTCAACACCGAGCCCCTCTCCGTCGGCATCAAGGGGATATCGCTGGCGAACTTCTACGCCCTAGTATCGATCAGCCCGGAAGGGAAGATCAACCTCAAGGAGATGCTGGCTGCGAAAGGGGCCGACGCGGAAGCGCAGCCACAGCCCGCGCCGCAGGCGACGGGTGCTCCTGCGCCGCCGGCCCAGGCAGCCCCCGCCGCGTCGGCGTCGCCCGTACCGCCGAAAACCGCTCCGCCCGCTGCCGGGAAGGAAGCGCCGCCGACGGCGATCAGGATCGACCAGATCACCCTCAAGGGCGGAAGGATAGACTTCTCGGATGCCTCCGTCAAGCCGCGCTTCTCGGCCCACATCTCCGAGATGGGGGGGAAGGTGTCCGGGCTTTCGGCCGAGCAGAACACGGCGGCGGCCGTCGATCTCCGGGCGAAGCTCGACGACTACGCCCCCCTGGAGATCACGGGCAAGATCAACCCCTTGAGAGACGACCTCTACGTAGACCTGAAGGTCCGCCTGAAGGACCTCGACTTAAGCCCCGCAACGCCTTACGCGGGGACCTATGCGGGCTACACCATCGCCAAGGGCAAGCTCTCCCTCGATTTGAGCTATTCGATCGCCAAGCGCAAGCTCGATGCAGGGAACGACATCTTCATCGACCAGTTTACGTTCGGCGAGAAGGTCGATAGCCCCAAGGCCACCAAGCTGCCCGTCAGGTTCGCCGTCTCCCTGCTGAAAGACAGGAATGGCGAGATCAAGCTGAATATCCCCGTGAGCGGGAGCCTCGACGACCCCAAGTTCAGCGTGGGGAGGATTATCCTGCGGGTCATCGTCAACCTGATCGGCAAGGCGGCTACATCGCCCTTCGCGCTCCTCGGCGCCGTCTTCGGGGGCGGGGAAGAGCTGAGCTACGCCGAGTTCAATTACGGCAGCGCGGCCCTCCCGGACCCCGGCATGAAGAAGGTGGCTACCGTCGCCAAGGCCCTCCACGACCGCCCTTCACTCAAGCTCGACATCGAGGGGCACGTCGATATGGAGCGCGACAGGGAAGGGCTGCGGCAGGTCCTCTTCACCAGGAAGATCAAGGCGCAGAAGCTGAACGCAATTACGAAGAAAGGGCAGCCCGCCGTCCCTGTAGATGATGTGCGGATAGAGCCGTCCGAGTACGCCCAATACCTGAAAGCGGCTTACAGGGAAGAGAAATTCCCCAAGCCGAGAAACTTCATCGGGATGGCGAAGGATATCCCGGTCCCGGAGATGGAGAAGCTCATGCTGGCCCACACGGAGGTCACCGACGGGGACTTGAGGGCGCTGGCCTCCCGGCGGGCCATGCGGGTGAAAGACGCCATACTCAAATCCGGGCAGGTCGATCCCGAAAGGGTATTCATCGTCGAGCCGAAGTCCCTTGCGCCGGAAAAGAAAGAGAAGGTCAAAGAGAGCCGTGTGGACTTCAGGCTGAAGTAGCCGGGAGGCGCGCCTTTCTTAAGGCAAACAGAGGGGGGATGATGGAGCCGCGCAGCGATTCACTTGCCGCCCGTCCCGAGCCGTCCGGGCGCCGGGGAAAGGCCGTTATAGAGCGGATCACCCATTTCTTCAAGGAAGGCGTCTGGGAAGTGCGGCTGAAAGAGCTGCATTCGCCGAATGCGTTCTTTATCAAGGCCCTGCGCATTTCCCTCATGGCGTCCAGAAGGTTCGTGACGGACAACTGCCAGAAAACGGCCTCCGTCCTTACGTATTATACCCTTCTTAACATCGTGCCCGTCGTTGCTGTGACCTTCGCCATCGCCAAGGGGTTCGGCGTCGAAAAGCTGATCGAGAAGCAAATCATGGCGCTGGCCGACAAGGCGAACCTGGAAGCGGATCTTACCAACCAGATCATAGGGTTTTCCCATAACCTCCTCAACCAGGCTAAAGGGGGCGTGATCGCCGGTGTCGGCATCGTGCTGCTTCTATGGACGATCATATCGATCCTGGGGAAGATCGAGGAATCGCTCAACGACATCTGGGAGATAAAGAAGGCGAGGACGCTCGTCGCAAAATTCGGCGACTACATGGCCGTGATGGTCCTGGGCCCTATCTTTCTCATCGTATCAGGCAGCGCGACCGTGCTCGTGGCGAGCCAGGTGACGGTATTCGTTCAGAAGATAGCCCTTCTCGGCGTTTTCAGCCACGTTATCATATTCCTCCTGGACCTGCTGCCGTATGTCTCGATATGGGTCTTTCTGACTATGCTCTACCTGATTATGCCGAACGCATCGATCCCGGTAAGGTCCGCTGTGCTTGGGGGCGTCGCCGCGGGCACCATCACCCAGATCGTCCAGTGGGCATACATCAGGTTCCAGATAGGGGTGGCGAGCTACGGCGCCATTTACGGCAGCTTCGCCGCGCTGCCCCTCTTCCTCGCGTGGCTCCAGACGAGCTGGATGATCCTTCTTTTCGGCGCGGAGATCGCCTACGTCAGCGAGCACTACGAGACCTACGGCTTTAAGCCGGACTACTCCCGGATAAGCGCCTCGTCGATGAAATTCCTCATGCTCAGGGTATTCCATTATATGGCGAAACGGTTTTCGCAGGGCGAGAAGCCGTCGAGCGCGAAACAGATCGCCCGCACCCTGGAGATCCCCTGCGGCTCGTGCAGACGATCCTCCAGGAGCTGATGGAGGTGGGGCTGGTGGTCGAGACGGCCAGGGAGGGCAAGGGCGATCCCGCTTTTCAGCCTGCGCGGACGATCGACGACATCACGGTCAAGTCCGTCCTGGACGGGTATGAGGAGCGCGGGACCACGAAGCTGCCTGACCGCCTGCCGGACGCCGACGCGGAGAAGATATCGGCGTACCTGAAGGACATCTCCGAGGCCATCGAGAAATCACCAGGAAACGTCCGGCTGAAAGAGATATAGGCGGCAATCCCGCATCGGGCAGGCAATGGTATTGTCTTTGCGGTGAATACGGTTTATAATCTCCGCAAGAGGTGCGTAGATTGAGCGGGTATATCTATGACTTGCCTGACTGGCCCCATTTTCGATGGAATTATGAGGTATTGAGTGGAAAGCTCGACGCTGTCCGGTATAAGCAGGGAGAGTTGGTCGGACGGATGAAGTCTATCGGCTTTCCTCTGCGCCAGGAAGCTGGTTTTCAAACGTTGACTCTCGATGTACTGAAAACAAGCGAGATTGAGGGAGAAATACTCGATAGGGAACAGGTGAAGTCTTCTGTCGCCCGGCGTCTTGGCATTAACATAGGGGCGACGGTTCCAGTGCCGAGAAACGTAGAAGGCATCGTGGACATGATACTCGATGCCACACAAAACTATGACAAGCTTTTGAGCAAGAAAAGGCTGCTTGCCTGGCATGCATTGCTTTTTCCCACCGGGTACAGCGAGATGACTAAGATCAGGGTGGCCGCGTGGCGGAAAGGGCCCAATCCAGGTACTCTCCGGACCGGTCGGCCGTAAGCGCGTTCATTTTGAGGGTGCGGCAGCCAGCCGAATGGAGAGCGAGGTAAAGGCTTTTCTCGACTGGTTTAACGGCGACGACGGCACGAACCTCGTTTTGCGGGCAGGCATTGCCCACCTATGGTTTGTTACCATCCATCCTTTTGAAGACGGCAATGGTCGCATTGCCCGCGCCCTGGCCGACATGATGCTGGCCCGGTCGGAGCAGAGTCCCCAGCGGTTCTACAGCATGCCCTCACAGATACGCTACGAGCGGGACGCCTACTATGGTGGTTTGGAAGAGACACAGAAAGGAACGCTTGACATTACCAGGCATCTGGAATGGTTTCTCGATTGCCTGAGCCGCGCTTTTGACGGCGTGGAGGGCACGCTCGCGGCCGTGCTGACCAAGGCCCGTTTTTGGCAGCATTATGGCGGTACACAGTTCAATGACCGCCAGCGTCTGGTCATCGGCAAGCTGCTGGACAAGTTCGAAGGCAAATTGACGTCGTCGAAATGGGCGAAGCTGGCGAAGTGCTCCCAGGACACGGCGTTGCGCGACATCCTGGAGCTCGTCGAGCACGGCATCCTCGTAAAAGACCCGGCAGGCGGCCGGAGCACCAGCTATTCGCTTGTTACCCCCGCAGGGACCTGAAGGAATCCCTTATCCGCCTTCATACCTGTGCTATAATGCTGCCATGATTGTCAGGAACATAGACGACCCGGTAGTGCGGGCGACGACGTACAGGGCCCATCGGGGCGGGGTGGCGCGGATGGTGCTGACGAGCGAGTACCTCCGGTCGATGGAGTTCTTCGCCTGGGCGGCCCTGCCTGCGGGCAACACCATCGAGGAGCACGTTGACGAGGTGGAGGAGATCTACTTCATCCTGTCCGGCGGCGGGCTGATGAAGGTTGGGGACGAAGAGAAAGAGGTGAAGGCGGGGGACGCGATCTGGATCCCTGCCGGCCGGCCCCACCGCCTGGTGAACAACACGGCGGACAACACTTTTTTCATCTGCGTGGCGGCATACCCCGTGAGGTAGCGGATAAAGTCCCTTTTCGGCGCGCGTGCCGCGAAGGACGTGCGTCTTCGCGCCTAGGCCTCCACCCTCATCTTCGGGTCCGCCCCGGCGATGGCCCCGAGCACGTCGGCCTTCCGCGCCTCCATCCCGGCTGAGTCGGCCGCCTCCAGGTTGAGCCTGATGACAGGCTCCGTGTTGGAGGCGCGCAGGTTGAACCACCACGAGTCGTAATCGACGGAGAGGCCGTCCAGGTGGTCCTGTTTGCCGTCCGCGTAGCGCTTCTCCAGCGCCGCGTAAATCTTATCCTTGTCGCCGACCTCCATGTTGATCTCCCCCGTTGCCGCGTATTTGCGCAAGGGGGCGATAAGCGTCGAGACGGGCGCGTGCTTCAGCGCCAGGAGGTTGAGCATATGGATCATGGCGAGCATCGCGTTGTCGGTGAAGCCCGCGTCGCGGAAATAGAAATGGCCTGAAAGCTCGCCCGCGAAGATCGCGTCGTACTCCCGCATACCGGCCTTGATGAAGGCATGGCCCACCCGCGTCCTTACGGCGCGGCCCCCCAGGGCGGTGATCGTCTCAGGCACCACGCGGCTCGACCGCAGGTCGTAGAGGATCGTCGCGCCCGGCGATTTGGCCAGGTAGAACTGGCTTATCAGGGCGGTCACGAGGTCTTCCGGGATTGTTTCGCCCTTCTCGTCAACGAAGCCGCACCTGTCCGCGTCTCCGTCGAAGGCGATGCCGATGTCGGCCTTCTGCCTCACGACCTCGGCCCGGAGGTCCTCCGTGTTCTTCGGAATGAGCGGGTTGGCGACGTGGTGCGGGAAGCGGCCGTCCGGCTCCATGTACATGGGCGTCACCTGCCACATGTGGAAGGGCTGCGTCAGGGGCAGCACCTCCGGCCCGGCTGCGCCGTTGCCCGCGTCGATCACCATCTTGAGGGGGATTGGCTCGTGGACGAAGCTCTTGAGCCGGTCGATATAGGCGGGGAGCACCGACCTGTGGCCGCACTGCCCCGTCTTGATAGGTCCTGCCACGGCCCCGCCCGTCCCGGCGACCATCTTTTCGAGGGCGGGCAGGCCCGCGTCTCCGGACAGCGGTATCGCCTTCTCCCTGCACAGCTTGAAGCCGTTCGACTCCTGCGGCAGGTGCGACGCGGTGACCATCGCCCCGCCGTCGTATCCCCCGTCGATGATGGCGAAATAAAGCAGCGGCGTAGTCACCATGCCGATGTCCATGACATCGCTCCCGGCTGACATGGCCCCGTCCGCGAAGGCCTCGGCAAGCGTCGGCGAGGAGAGGCGCATGTCGTAGCCGATCACGATCCTTTTGGCGGAGAGCAGCCTGACGTAGGCAGCGCCGATCCTGAACGCGACCTCCTCGTTGACCTCGTCAGGGTAAAGTCCCCTTATGTCGTATGCCTTGAATATGGAAGCCATGCGATCTTTCGCCCCCTTTGCCCGCCGCCTTCGGGCGCTGGAAGCAGCGGCGCCCGCCGCCTTCGGCCGAGTCGGGCGGCAGTTGCCGCGACGCCATGCGCGGCCGCACCCGCTTTCGGCTTTGCCGCTCGTGCCCGTCCGCCCCGCGTAAATCGCGTTGACAACCGGACGGCGGAAGATAATATTTAAGATAAACCAGCCGGACCCTTTTGTCATTCGAAATGAATGACCCTGCTGAAGCAGCAGGGTCATTTGATGAGCGGGTGCCACCCGCGAACCAAGAGTTGGGAGCGCGCGGGTACCCGGCTAAAGCAGGTGGTTGCGTGGAGGGGGCGCTGAGCCCCAATGGCTGCCTGTGCTAAGACGAGCCAGAGTCTCCAGGGATGATAGTCGGATGCAAAAAGCGTGGGAATCAAAGAATGCACGAAACCGCTTTTGTGGGAAGACAGTGACTGTATCCCTGTAGCGAGTTGCAGGGAATACACAATTGATGGAGGCGACGATGGAGACTTCCAGGAAAGTGCTCGTATATTCGATATCTACGTGTCCGCACTGCAAGAGGCTCAAGCAGTTCCTCGAGGAGCGGGGTGTGCCCTTTCAAAACTTCGATGTTGGGTCGGACAAGGCGGCAAGGGACGAGATGGTCAAGAAGACGGGGCAGATGAGCGTGCCCGTCACGGTCGTTGACGATAAAGTCGTGGTCGGCTTCGACGAGGACCGCCTCAAGGAAGCGCTCGGTCTGTAGCGAAAAGGGGTGGGGGCATGTACGACCTGATAATCATCGGCGCAGGCCCGGCCGGCATGACGGCCGCAGTCTACTCCGCGCGCCAGAAGGCGCAGACGCTCCTTCTGGCGAAAGACGTGGGCGGGCAGGTGAACTGGACGCTCGGCATAGAGAACTACATGGGCTACCAGTTCATCGAGGGTATAGAGCTGATCGCCAAGTTCGAGGAGCAGGTAAGGAAGTTCCCGATCGACATAAAGACGGGCCGGGAGGTCAGGTCGCTCATCAAGGTGCACGGGGGCGGCTTCGAGGTGGGCGACGACGAAGGGACGCGCTACACGGGGCGGACCGTCATCATTGCCAGCGGCAAGCGCCCCAGGATGCTTGGCGTGCCGGGCGAGGAGAAACTGCGCGGCAAGGGCGTCACCTACTGCTCCGTCTGCGACGGTCCGCTCTTCGCCGGCATGGACGTAGCCGTTATAGGCGGCGGGAATTCCGCGATGGAGGCGGCCATCGACATGTCGAAGATCGCAAACCGGGTCCACCTTGTCTCGCTGACCCCGCTGACCGGCGACCACGTGTTGCGCGAAAAGGTGACAGAGGCAGCCAACATCGAAGTGGCGACCGAGCACAAGACGCTCGAAGTGACGGGGAACGGCCTCGTCTCCGGCATCCGCGTCAAAGACCTGAAGGACGGGGCGGAGAAGGTCCTGCCCTTGGCGGGCGTCTTCGTCGAGATCGGGCTGATCCCCAACTCCGACTTCGTGCGCGAGCTCCTGACCCTGAACGAGCTTGGCGAGATCATGATAAACTGCTCGTGCGAGACGGGCATACCGGGCCTCTACGCTGCGGGCGACGTGACGAGCGTGCCTGCGAAACAGATAGTCGTAGCAGCGGGCGAGGGGGCTAAGGCAGCGCTGCAAGCGCACCTGTTTTTGCAGAAGTGTGCATAGTGGTGGGGAGGGGCCGGGATCCTTGCCCCGCGATATATACAAAAGCTAACCGCGGGGTAAAGCGTTACGCGCCTTTTCCGCCGTTTTCTCGGCGCGCCGGCTCAACATACTTCAACTGTATAGTTTCGCCGGGCGCCATCGAAAACAACGTAAAATCCATCGAAAATCTCCCGGCCCCATCTTGCCGTTGGTCATGCATGATTGGTATGCTATGTTCCGGGCATGATTTGATAATACGCGCTGGTCGAGATACTTGCTCCCAATAGTCTGAAAAGCGTGTGATTAGCTCTGACCCGTACCGATTTCTTCCTCAAGAGCTTTCATTTGTCATTTTTTTCTTGACATTCCACTCTAGATTTTGTATGGTTTGATATGATGAGACATTATGTATTATAAATATATCATAAGGAGTAAGATAATTTGGAATGCAGGTATATAACACTACAAGATATATGCAAGAAAATGGAGTCAAAGAAATCAACAGTTGACACATACATTGCAGCAAGAGTTTTTGTACCACAGAGGAAAGACAAAAAGAACAAAAGGACAAACGAGTTCATCGAGGAGTGCGTCGACGTACAAATTTATTTTCACAAGGAGCTCTTGAATCGTGGTAAAAGTAAGGTAGAAATAGGTAAGATTTTTAGACAAGTCTTTGGTGAGCGAGACGAAGCACTTGTGGAGGAACTAAAAAAAGCAAAAACAACCGAGGAAACAATTGAACATTTCATGGGGATTGTATTAGTATGATAATATTCATAGCAACTTTTCAAAAAAGGTGATATGCGGATGCCAGACGGGGCCCAACAAGAGATATCGGCACGAATACACAGGTCAACCATAGAGGCAAAGAAAGGCGATCTTGAAGCGGCCACCAGTGAGCTTTGGAATCTTCAATCATATCTGAGTGCCGAGCGCAATAATATCCGACGTATTTGGCTAGCCTCTAACCACCTGACTTTCCAGTTGCTCCTCAAGCTTACGGCCGAATTAGATGGATTTGCGGATGACTTCACTGAAAGGTACGCAGTAAGGAGACGGGCACTGGCTGCGCTTATCACTGATAGCTGGTCATTGATTGAAGACGTGATAGTGAGGCCACATATCTCTTTGATTGCGGCCATGAAAGATATTTTTATTGGATTCCAACGGGATAAGAGCAATTACACTGAGGTTGCTGAAAGAAAGTGGGTATATCAAGATATCAAATTAGGTGGACCTATCTATTTTGCCAAAGCGGAAAGCGACGAGACATTCATCGTTTCGCAGGGATTTCTTGAAGACAAAATGATTTACTTTGATTTCTGGAATTCGCCTGATGAGAAAGTGTGGTTGGCTAACCTTTACAAGATCCAGATAGAGCATATAGAAGATTTAATGCACGAAAACATTAATGATCTACTTATACCGAAAAAGACTAGGGGTCCGGCTGGTACGGAGACCATCAAGTCGGAACTCGGCCAGGCTCTGCCAGGGAAAAGCATAAATATACAAGTAATAGAGAATAAGCTAGGAACAGAGCAAGAAAATCGGACAGCGGCTATCATTTACGACCTGCTAGGTACGGGCAGAATGTTAACTCGGTTGATTGAGCAAACCAAGGAAAGAACTAAGGAAAAAATAATAGCGAATGTGGTCTTGTACAAGTTGAACGGAAGAGACGTTTACCGAAGACAAAGGATGGCCGGCGTGGAAAACATGACTTACCCCATATTTGCAGGGGATAAGATGAAAGAAGCTTATGAAAACGGGAAACGCTTGCCCGATACACACGTGCAAGTTAGTCTCAACCAGACAGTGGAAGATATAATAACGAGAAAAGACAGCGAAGCGTTAGACCGCTTGCTCAATATTGAGCAAGATGGTACACTCGATATTCTCTATCAGAAAGCGTTTTTAGGAGAATTAGTATTAAAGCAGAAGCAAACAAAAGAATTATGGACAGTGGTCCTTAAGCATTTTAGTCAAGATCCACGGCAATTTGAAGATGTGACTTTCAAATTAGCAAGCATTTATAAGAGTTCTGTAAGGGAAGCTTGCGAGTCTTTTCTTGAAACGATAGCAGTAGGTGTTGGCTCGGTATATTATTCAGGTAGTCTATTTGGCGGATACGAAGTGGGACAAAAAGTGAAAAGACACTTCCAACGTCACGACAAACAGTCAATACTGAAGACAATTGAATACCAAGCCTGACAGGAGGCTGGTAATCTCAGCAGGTAAAAAAACTCGTACGGCGTTTTTTCTCGTCATTGTCATAGCGCTTGCCTCATTTGCAGGCCAATACCTGTTTTGGGTGAATATCCTCGGCCTCATACTCGCGTTTGTTGCCTTCCTATTCTATATGCTATCACTATTTCGATGGGGCAATGAATACGAATATGTAGATCTAAAATCGCAGGAAATATTATCCGCAATGCTTGTGAATTACTTCTTTATCATTATAGTGTTCTCGTTTACATATGGCATTGCTTCCAGATTTGGTAGCCAGATAATTGAACCGAACAACTGTGGAAAACCTGCACAATCGTGGGTAGATTATCTGTATTTCAGCGTAGTAACTGCTACCACCCTTGGTTACGGCGATTTTATCCCTGCCTAGCCATACGGGTACTAGTCAAATTCTTGTCTATGTTTGAAGTCTCATTTGGACCTGCATTTCTCTTTGCTGCCATTTCATTAAGAATGAAATAACGTCTAAGACAGGAAGGGTCTTCTTTCCTATACTCCAAGAGGTCCTTGAGGCCGCCTCCTGATATTGACAATGTCCTCCCTTGCCCTTAATGCGGCGCTTCTCTCTTGAGATTGACCAGCGTCATCAGAGGGATGGCCATAACTTCATAACATTCCAGAAGCACCCTCCCCAGACCAATATCTTTCCTCAGATAGGCATCGTAATCGCGAAGTATGCTTCATCAAGCCAAATTGAAAAATCGTGGGTGTTCCACAGCCCCTCCGACCGCAATTTAACACATCTTTAACAAATGAGGATAAGAGCAGCCTTGAAGGGCCGGGGTTCTCATCTTATGGGGTAACGGCTAGCCAAGGGTGTCTGACGGTTCGGAGAATAGCAAACAGCGTGCCGTCTGCGCGTCGCTTTTCGGGCCTTCCGGCTGGGCAAATCGATGGGCGAGGAGGTGGCCCCTCGATCGCGGCGCCCGACCCACCTCGCGCTCAGGTGCGCTCGTGGGTGACCCGTTGAAAATGTCCCGACCCCCAGTGGAATCCAGGTTTCTTACGCCGGTTACTTGAGCCGGTTACTCTGTTGGTCCTGTATCCATGAAAACTCCCCGCTCCCCGGTGATATGCCCCATCGGCCCCCTCACCCTTTGGGGCGGGCAGTGCGTCACGTGGAGGCCTCATTTGCGGACCCATGAACGACGGCCCTGTAAGGCCTGTTCGTTGGCGGATCTGGGGTGAGGGGTAATTATCCCTTGTGCCTTTGATTGCATTGTTATAATCTGTAACAAAATGTAAAAGACTGGCGGTTTCGTCTGGCGGGTGGTGATTGAGCGGCGGGGTTTCCGCCCGGCGTCAGCGCATCGGAAAAGGAGGTATCATGAAAAAGGTATCGTGCATCTCGGCTGCTTTTGTTTGCATTCTGTTCGCTTCATCGACGGGTCTTAAGGCGGCTGATTTTCTTGACGAAGCTATGAAAAAAGGCTTATCCCAACTGCCTGCGTCCGGCGTGTCGCACCCCGGACGCGCGCAGGGGGCGGGCCTCGACGAGGGCACCATTGCTTCCGGCCTGAAGGACGCCCTTTCGGTCGGAACGAGGAACGCCGTCGGGTTGCTCTCCAGGCTCAACGGCTACTTCGGCAACGAGGCCGTCAAGATACTGATGCCCGAGAACATCCGGAAAGCGACGGAATTGGCCGGAAAGATGGGGTTCCAGAAGCAGGTGGACGAGTTCATCCTGAGCATGAACCGCGCTGCGGAGAAGGCCGCCCCGAAAGCGGTCTCCTACTTTGCCGACGCGATCAAGGGCATGAGCATCCAGGACGCCCGCAGGATACTGTCGGGGGGCGATACGGCGGCAACCGAGTACTTCAGGTCGAAAACATCGTCGAAGCTCTACGACGAGTTCAAGCCGAGCATATCGCAGAGCATGAACCAGGTCGGGGTGACGCACGCGTACAACGCCATGATGGGCAAGGTCCCGACTACCCCCTTCACAAAGCCCGAATCGGTCGATCTCGACCATTATGTGACCACGAAAGCCCTGGACGGCCTTTTCTACATGGTAGGGCAGGAAGAGAAGAAGATCAGGACGAACCCGGCTGCGCAGACGACGGAGCTCCTGAAAAAGGTATTCGGCAGGTAATGCCGCATGGCCGCTTATTCGTCAGCGGCGCCCCCACCCGCCCTCTACCGGCAGGAGGGGCAGCTATCGTCATCGACGACGCAACAGGCCTTTTTTCTGCCGAGCATCTTGTTAATAATGCCCGATGCGCACCCGACCCCCGGTCTCACATTCAAGGCGCCGCTTGGACAGTTGCGCCGGCAGGCGCCGCACTCGATGCAGGCGTCGCGCAGCGCAACCTCGACCTTCCCGCTTGAGGCCCGGAAGACCCCGCGCGGGCAGACGGCAAGGCACATGCCGCAGCCGGTGCACCTGTCCGCATCAAAGGCGAGGGTGACTACGTCATTCAGGTAGAGAAAGGGCCGCATACGTTTCCTACCCTCCCATCGCTACGGCGGCAATCCACAGGGCGAGACCGGCCGCCGTCCCCCCGACCTCGAGGGGAAGGGCGAAACGCATCTCCCTTTGGACGCCGGAGAGGGACGTGAACGTCGATGCGCCGGTGAAGCTCATTGCCAGGTAGGCAGCCAGGGCGGGAATGGAGACAAGCTGTGCCAAAGCCGCCGCAATGCCGAAAGGATGGACTGCGCCGGTGGCCAACACGGCTGCAACGGCGAACGGGAGGCCCACAATGGATCCTTTTGTCGAAAAGGCCCTGCCCGGAAGCCAGGGCAGCAAGACGGGCGTGAGCACGGACCCCGCAAGGATCGAAGCGCCGAGGGAGACAAGGGCGAGCAGGGTCCAGTCGAGGGCGCTTGCAGCGGAGAGGCCCGAAACAAGGAAAGAAAGCACGTAGAGTGCCGCTGCCGCAGGCAAGGCCCACTTTACGGCAGGCACGACCTCCATCGGGACAAGGGCCAGCCTTTCCATGAAGGGGAAGTCTTTTGCCCGCATCCGGCGTGTCGCCTTGAGGCCGTCTTTAAGAAAGGCGGGCAGGTCCTCCGCGCGAATAGGGCCGTAAACGACCTGGAAACCGGAGCGCCTCTTTACCTCGTGGGCCGATACGCCCGGCGCCCCTAGCTGCGGCACGATCAGCCGCCGGTGGGAGACTACATCGGCAAGGCCGCTCGATTCGATGCGGGCAACCAGCTCATCGGCCCCGAAGGCGCCTTTACCCGCAGCGCACCATACGTTTATGCCCTGCGTGTCGAGCGCCAGTATCCACGCATCTATCCCGGCAGCGGCCCTCCGGAGGAGATCGAAGGTCATCTTGTAGTTTGCCGTGACGAAGACGGGCGATTCGGGACCGGGGCCGCCTATCGCATAAAGGCCCGGATCGACCGTGTAGTGCATACGTCCGATTCCCCATCGCGCCTTGAAGGCGCCGAGGCGGTCAGACCGGGAGAAGACCCGCGAGACGCAGGGGACAGGCCCAACGGGGGTCTCTATCGAGCCCGTCACGAAAGGCTGATCGAGGCGCGGGGGACTCGCCTGAGTCCGTGTTGTCCGGCCTCAGCAGGATGAGGCGGCAGCCGTGTCGCCCTGGGACATGGTATCCATATCTTTAATATTAAGCGTTTCCGGGAGGGCTGTCAAGAGGCATATATAAACTTATTTAGATGGAGTGGCATTAATCTATTGACCCGCACGAATATCTGCGTTATTAATATTAACCATACTTGATGCAACCGGAGGGCAAGATATGGACGAGCTCCTGTCCTTGTTCAAGGCGTTGTCGGACGAAACGAGGCTGCGGATCGTAAAGCTCCTGGAGGCGGGCGAGCTTTGCGTCTGCCACCTCGTAGCCGCCGTAGACATGTCCCAGCCGAAGGTTTCGTTCCACCTCAAGGTGCTCAAGGAGGCGGGGCTGGTGAAGGACAGGCGCGAAGGGAAATGGATGCATTACCGCCTCAACGAATCGGACCTCTTCAGGCGGATCCTCTTCTTGTCCGTTGCCGACAGGGTCGGGCAGGCCGGGATAGCGGCCGACCGGGGGAGGTTGGAGGCGTTCATGGCGTCGAGGGCGGAAGGCTCGCCGGACGCCGAGACCGATTGCTGCGCGAGGGTGTGACGATGGACAATACCGCACGCAGACTCTCTTTCCTCGACCGTTTTCTGACCGTCTGGATCTTCCTCGCCATGTTCGCAGGCGTAGGCTGGGGTTATATCTTTCCCGGCGTCGTCGGTTTCTGGGAGCAGTTTCAGAGCGGAACCACCAACGTCCCCATCGCTATCGGCCTTATCCTGATGATGTACCCGCCCCTTGCGAAGGTGAGGTACGAGGAGCTCGGCGAGGTATTCAAGAACGTCAGGGTCCTGGGCCTGTCGCTCGCACAGAACTGGGTGGTCGGCCCCATCCTCATGTTCGTCCTGGCCATCATCTTTTTGAGAGGCTACCCCGAATACATGGTGGGCCTCATCATGATCGGCCTGGCCCGCTGCATCGCCATGGTCATCGTGTGGAACGACCTCGCCAGGGGAGACACCGAGTACTGCGCGGGCCTCGTTGCCTTCAACTCGATCTTCCAGGTCCTCTTCTTTTCCGTGTACGCCTATGTCTTTATCACGGTGCTGCCTCCGATGCTAGGTCTGAAAGGGGTTGTAGTCAATATCACCATAGGCCAGATCGCGAAGAGCGTTTTTATCTACCTCGGCATTCCCTTCATAGCCGGGGTGGCGACGAGGTTTATCCTCATAAACGTAAAGGACAAGAAGTGGTACCACGAGCGGTTCATCCCGAAGATCAGCCCCATCACCCTGGTCGCCCTGCTCTTTACCATCCTCGTGATGTTTTCCCTCAAGGGTGAGTACATCGTCAGGATTCCCCTCGACGTGATCCGCATTGCGGTTCCCCTTCTGATATACTTCGTCGTAATGTTCCTCGTCTCCTTCTACATGAGCGGCAAAGTCGGCGCCCACTACGGCCAGGCGGCCACCCTCTCCTTTACTGCGGCCTCCAACAACTTCGAGCTGGCCATCGCCGTTGCCGTCGCCGTCTTCGGCATAAACTCCGGCCAGGCGTTCGCGGCCGTAATAGGGCCGCTCGTCGAGGTGCCGGTGCTCATCAACCTGGTCCACCTGTCGCTCTGGTTCAAAAGAAAGTATTTCCCTTACGCGAAAGAAACGCCGATCGGGGTGTGCTACTACACGTGCAGGCAGTAATCGAGTGATGGTGGAGGAGGTGAGACGTGTCGCTCTTTGAGAAGATAGGCTGAACAACCTGAGGAGACGAGTCCGAAGCGCCGGCAGTTAGCCGGCGCATGTTGAAGTTTCCAGACGGTACGCAGGCCCGCGTCAACGGCCTCGACGAGGTACTGGCGGCCCTTTACTCCGAGGGCAGGCAGGCAAACCAGGAGACCGCCAAAGAAATGGTCGTCAGGCTGGAAGCCCAAAAGAATTTTATCCCCTTATCGGATCGTGCCCGCAGGGAGTACGCTTATGTCCTGCTCAAGGAGTACGCGCAGTACGTGAGCGAGCGTACCGGCGCCGCCAAAGGGCAGTGACGCCATACGTATAGGCATCCCCGGCAATCCCCACCCCCCGGCAGCAGGTCTCCTTATAGGCGCCGAAGGCGTTTCACGCAGTTCTTCCCACGGCAATAGCAAGCTGCGGCGCCCTCGACAGACAGGGCAAATAAGCCCGCTCTGCGCATGTCACCTTGCAGGCGTTGAAACGCCGTACTTGGCCGCGAACCAGCCCGTGCCGGACCTGCGGAACTGCTCCATGTCGCTCTCATAGACGTATATCTCTTCGTCTATGAGCTGCTGGAGGGCGGATAGGTCTATGTTCTTCGTGCGCCACATCGTCCTGACCTCCCGGACGTTCTGCGGGGCATATTCTTTCTGGTAGGCCTGGATATAGTCGCCCAAGGCATCCAGCCCTTCCTTCTGCTTGCCCTGCTTTAGAAGGATCAGCGCCTTGTAGCCCAGTATGCGGATATAGGCGTCGTTGGGCTTGTTGAGCTTTGATGCCTCCTGGATATAGCCGGAGGCTGCGTCTACGTCGTTCATCTTGAAGCTTGCCGTTGCAGCAAAGGCGTAAGGCTCGGGCTCGTTCGGCATGGACTTGGCGGCATTCATGAAGTCCTGGAGGGCAGGCTTGTACTCGCCGTCGCCTAGGAGCTTCTTTCCGTTCCACATATCCTTCTGGTACGCGTCGTACTGCTTTATCGATGCGCAGCCGGACAGGGCCAATGCAAGAACCAGCATACCGGGCAGGAGCAGCTTATTCACGGGGACACCTCCAGACGTTTATCATTGCAGAATGATACGATGACGCACCACCCCGTCTCGAGGCGACGGAGCAGGCGGGCGTATTCCGAAAGAGGCCGGGGCATGGGGACGAGCAGCCGGGCTGCCCGGGGTCGCGGGGAGCAGGATCGCGAGCGCCCGACGCGCCGAAGACGACCGCAGCCAGGCCGGCCAGCAGGCCGAGCACAGCCAGGGCGATGGCGATCCAATAGAATCTTTTCAGGCGAGTTCTCCCGCCGTACCTGATGCGCATCCATACCGCATTACCTTTATAGTCGCCTGTATAGTACGAAAGGTTACACGGTCTGCACTAAAACGATGTTTTATAGTTGCCGTCGTAGCGGCGGAGAGTAGCAAACGGCGTGCCGTCTGCGCGTTGCTTTTCGGGCCTCCCGGCGGGGCAAATCGATGGGCAAAGGGGCGGCCCGCTAAAACCGGCGAAACAGGCCGGAAGACGGGGACTGAAAATAGGCTTCCAATAAGTGTGCAATAATACTGGGTTTTATTTTTTGCGTCGCAAGCAGCATTTGCGGTATACGGGACATTCAATTTCCTGAATACTTCTTGAAACGATTGGGTTTTCCGGCGTGCCTAGTGATGAGGCAGAACGCTGAAAAGCCAACTATGCCGCTCTGTTGGCGTCCGGCTCCCACAAGTTTTCTACATGTTTTGCACATTTGCTGTGGAAAAGGGAGGTAAGGGGGCGAATTGATTGCCGTCTCCTGCCGGCCGCCGCGTTTTGCCCCGCACCCCTCTCCCTGGGTTTATTCTGCACCGTCCGACTTGGGGTATAGTTTATATACCACACATGACTTGCGGGGTTACCGGGCCCTGCTCGTTGTCCCGGCGCCCCCTCACTTTGCCGGCACGCCCAGTCCCTGAAGGACCTCGCGCATGTGGTCGATGTGGAACTGAATGTGGCGCTGCCCCAGGCCGCCGATCAACGCCTCCAGGGTGGGATACTCTCCAAGCGGAGAGTCTTTGAGCGCGGGGATATGGGCTTTACGGTCGAGCTGCTCCGCCGACAAGCCCGCAGCAAACGTCGAGATGCGGTCATACTCCCTTTCGACCTCGGAGAAAAGCTGGGCGAAGGTCATCCGGGAGCGCTTCTCGGAGTAAAAGGTATTCCCCGGCTGCATACCGGCGGGGATCTCGTCTTTCAGGAACCCCTGCAGGAACGCCATATGGCCCTCTTCCGGTCCGCAGAGATGGGAAAGAATCTCTTTGGGGGACCACCGTCCCTCCGGCGCGCGGGAGGCCGTGCCCTCGTCAATCCCTTCGCACACCTTCTTCAACTCTCCGATCTTCCGCCCGATCCCTTCCGCCAGTTCCTTGCCCGTCGAAGTCACCATCGCTCATCCCCTCCTTGTTCGCTCTTTTTTCATCCGGCATATCATACAATAAAGATAATAACCCCTTCGTTCGGGCGCAGGGGTTTTTGTTCCGGCCAACCTTCCCGGAATGGAGCATTGGGATGTTTTTCGCTGCAATGTTGGAGCACGGACGGCAATGATGGAGATGCGGCGGACAAATAAGGAGGGGCAGCAGAAGTTGCCCTGCACATATCTCAACGGATTGTCCAACGGTCGAATGGATAGGGGGAGATTAAGAAATCCCCTCCTGATCCAGGAGCTTCCGCACTGTCCGGGCAATCTCTTTTTTGGTCAATGGCTTCGTTACAAAGGCTTTTATGCCGGCCTCCCTTGCCTTATCCGCGTTCGCGTCATGGCTGAAACCGCTTGCAAGTATGATCGGGATATCGGGCCTGACGGCAAGCATATCTTT
The DNA here is from genome assembly GCA_963835595.1 of uncultured delta proteobacterium. Taxonomy (GTDB): domain Bacteria; phylum Desulfobacterota; class Syntrophorhabdia; order Syntrophorhabdales; family WCHB1-27; genus CAWEPK01. Next base: position 2,801,197 of record CAWIGL010000002.1, read on the forward strand.
GGCAAGCTGGACGCCCGTCATATCGGGCATGGTGTGGTCGGTGATAACGAGATCGAAACGGGACGGGTCCAGCCTGAAGAGGGCCAGCGCTTCCCTGCTGCTCGTCCGGCATATTACGTCGTAGCCGAGTGTGGCGAGAAACTCTTGTCCCAACTCAACCAGGGCTTCCTCGTCATCAACGAATAGAATCGTTTCTCGCCCTGTCGGGATGGGTTCGCGCTCTGCCTCCTCGATAATGGGCTGCTCTTCTATACTCGCGAAGTAAATGGTAAAAATTGAGCCTTTGCCGGGTTCGCTCTCAACGGTGATGTAGCCCTTCACTTGCTTCACAATGCCGAGGACCACCGAAAGACCGACCCCGTCCCTTCGCCGACCTCTTTTGTTGTAAAGAAGGGGTCGAATATGTTTTCCGTGATCTCGGGCGGCATGCCGGTGCCCGTATCGCGGACCGTAAGTTTCGCGTAGGATCCCGGCCCAATTCCGTGAGGGTTGCCGTCAGTCGGCGATACGCTATAGTCGCTCAGTTCGATGTCGAGGACTCCACCCTTTTCGCGCATTGCATAGGCGGCGTTTGTGGCCAGGTTCATGAGAACTTGGTGAATCTGAACGGGGTCTGCGAGGATAACCCGGGATTCGCTCTTTACGTTGAGCTTGATGCTGACCGTCGCCGGTATGGACGCGCGAAGGAGCTTGACGGCTTCCTTGACGATGGTAGAGAGGTATAACGGCTTCTTCTTCAGCTCGGTCTGCCTGCTGAAGGTAAGCATCTGCCTGACAAGCTCGCGGCCCCTGATGCCCGCCTCAAGGACTCTTTGGGCGTGATGATGTTCGCGGCTTTCCTGCGGTACGTGGTCTTTTATCAGTTCGGTAAAGCCGATTATAGCTGCGAGAATATTGTTGAAGTCATGTGCGATGCCTCCGGTCAGGATGCCGAGGGCCTCCATTTTTTGGGCCTGCCGAAGCTGCCGCTCTGTGAGCCTGCTTTCGGTAACATCAAGGTCGCTCTCCAGGATTGCGGAGGGACCGCCTCCGCAATCTCTGCGCAAGGCGTGGCGGCTGACAACGATGATCTCGCGGCCGTCTTTTGTTGTTCGACGCAACTCTCCCTCCCAGCGGCCTTGGGCGTTGACCGCTGCCGTGTAGTCATCGAATGGGATGGGAAATTCGGTCTTCAGGAGAGTGCCGGCGATACTGCCGAGCGCTTCGTCTTTTGTCCAGCCGTACAACTCTTCGGCGCCGGCATTCCAAAAAATAATTTTGTTGTCGAGGTCACGGACAAGGATAGCGTCGTAAGCGAGCTCCAATAGCTCCGCCTGCCGCCGCAACGCTTCTTCCCCCGCCTTTCGCTCGCGGCGCACTTGGGCTTCGCGCAGTTCCCGCTCCACGGCCGGGATGAGTCTCTTCACATTGTCTTTGGTTATATAGTCGTGTGCACCTGCTTTCATAGCCTCGACGGCAACATCCTCTCCAATCTTTCCCGATACGATGATAAACGGGAGATCGATATCTCTTGCGCGAACTGCCTTAAGCGCTGCAAGGCCGCCGAAAAGAGGCATCACGTAGTCGGAAATAATGATATCCCACTCTCGTTCGAGTGCCCTATCCATCGATTCGGCGCTGTCCACCCGGTCATAGACAACATCATATCCGGCCTTGCGAAGCTGGCGGACCAGGAGAATGGCGTCATTTTCCGAGTCCTCGACTATTAAAAGACGAAGCTGTCCGCTCATCCTCTCGGCCTCATTTGGAATCCCTCGCGCTCAGTAAGGCGGCTCATTCAATACGAGCCAGTAAAGTCCCAACTGCTTGACGGCCTCGGCGAACTGATTGAAATCGACCGGCTTGCGGATGTAGCTGTTGGCGCTAAGATTGTAACTATCGGTGCGGTCCTTGTCCTCGTTCGAGGTGGTGAGAATAACGACAGGGAGCATCCGGGTTTTTTTCTCCGTGCGTATCTTCCTCAGCACCTCTATGCCGTCCAGCTTGGGCATCTTCAGGTCAAGCAAGACCACCTGGGGCATCATGTCAGTATCCCGTCCCGCAAAGCGGCCCGTGCCGAAAAGGTAGTCGAGCGCCTCGACCCCGTCATGAGCCACTACCACTTCATTGGCCACCCTGCTTTTTTCAAGTGCCCTCAGTGTCAGTTTCACATCATCAGGGTTGTCCTCAACCAGAAGGATTGTCTTATTTTGCATCTCCTACCTCCCGCAGTTTTTAGAGCGTGAAATAAACGACGGCCCCTTTCCCGGTCTCACCCTCTATCCATACGCGACCGCCGTGGCGGTCGATTATGCGCTTGACCGTAGCCAGACCTATGCCTGTGCCGGCAAACTCATCGGCCTGATGAAGGCGCTGAAAGGGCTTGAACAGCTTATCTACGTACGTCATATCGAAACCCGAGCCGTTATCCTTGATGAAGAAAACCTTCTCTCCTTCCTTTTGCTCCAGGTCAAACTCTACGACCGCTTTCTCCCGTCCTTCCGTGAACTTCCAGGCATTGTCTAAAAGATTCTCTATCATGACAGTCAAAAGGTGGTCATCGCCGTATGCGAATAGATCGTCTGAAAGGAAGAACTCCACAAGCCGCCCCGGATTCGACGCACTGAGCCGGTCGGCCACTTTTCGAGCAATAGACCCTAAGTCCACAGGCTCTCGCTTGATCGCTGCCCTCGATAGCCTCGACAGATTGAGCAGGTCGTCTATGAGCCCCCATCTTCTCGGCAGCGGCAACTATCCTATTGAGTGAATCCTTTCCTTCATCATCGACCTTATCAGAATAGTCTTCCAGAAGGAGTTGGCTAAAGCCCGCAATGGCTCTTAAGGGGGCGCGCAGGTCATGGGACACGGAATAGCTGAACGCTTCTATTTCACGGTATGCAGCTTCCGTTGCCTCCTTTGCAAGACGGAGGGATTCGAGGGATTGGCGAAGGTCGCGGTTGGCAGCTTCCGTTTTGAACCGCTCCATATCGAAATCTTCGAGGAGGTTTAACATGGCCCGTTCGGTATCTGACAGCCCCGCCTTTTCTTCGGAAGAATCTTCAATATTAAGGATCGCCCCGGCGTGGTCTTCGGGGCTTATAGGGGCCGGTGACTGGGCCGAGGCCGGTTGCTGGCTGGTCATGGCTTTAGGTCCTTCCAGGGAGCGCTGCCCCGCGAAAGGCGGCAAGCTCCTTGTTCAGCTCCGCGATTTCCTTTTTGAGTTCGATCATCTTAAGCTCGCGCCCCACGGTGAGCTTCTGGAACCTCTCCAATTCTGCCAGCCTCTCAAGCTCGCGGACCCTCCCCTCCTCTCGCGCCCGCTGTTCGGCCACTTTTGCTTCGGCTTCCTTCTGGGCCGTCACGTCGCGCGCCGCGGCAAAAACGCCGAGGACATTGCCGCTCACGTCGCGGTATACCGAGGCGTTATAAAGGACGTTCACGAGCCTTCCATCCTTGTGCCTGATCGTAAGGGGATAGTCCGTGACGAATCCTTTAGAAAAGACCTGTTCATAACCCATACGGGCTTTTTCAGGCTCAGTGAAGTAGTCGGAAAAGTCTGTGCCGATGAGCCGGTCCCTCGATGTGCCCGTCACTTTGACCGTCGCCTCGTTCACGTCCGTGATCTTCCCGTCGGGGCTGATCGTCACCAGCGGGTCAAGGCTTGCCTCGATGAGGCTCCTGGCGTACTGGGCGGCATGGCGCTGCTCCGTCACGTCCCTGGCGGCGGCAAAGACACCCAGGACATTGCCCGCCGCATCGCGGTATACCGACGCATTATAGAGAATATCCGTGAGCCGTCCGTCAACCCGCGTGATGGTGAGGGGATAGTCCGTGACAAAGCCTTTTTTGAAGACCTCCTGGTAGCCTTCCCTCGCCTTGTCGGGTTCCGTGAAATAGTTCGAGAAGTCAGTTCCCACCAATCCTTCCCTTGAGACGCCCGTCACTTTGACCGTCGCCTCGTTCACGTCCGTGATCTTCCCGTCGGGGCTGATCACGACGAGGGGGTCAAGGCTTGCCTCGATGAGGCTTCTGGCGTACTGGGCGGCCTGACCCTGCGCCGTCGCGTCCCGCATCCTGGATTGTGCGCCCGGCCCATGTGCCCTGTTGCGCTCTGATGTCTTCATTACTGCCTCCAGATGTAAATCAAAGTGCTACCGGTCCGCATCGCGCGCCTTGCTTGTTTGGGGTCTTAAAAGCGGCGCTTGCGGCGCCGATAACCCTTAAAACGATATATTATGCAATCGGGGAAAAAAAGTAAAGCCTTGCGACTGCCGGCCGCGTCAAGAACTGAGCGCCGCGCGGCGCCGCTCCAGGCCGCCCAAAATCTGTTTGCGCAGGCGGATGCTGGCCGGGGTCACCTCCACCAGCTCATCGTCGTTGATATAGGAGATGCACTCCTCCAGGCTCATCCGCACGTGGGGCGTGAGGATCACCGCGTCGTCCGAGCCGGAGGCCCGCATGTTCGTCAGCTTCTTGCCCTTGGCAGGGTTGACCACGAGGTCCGTGTCGCGCGAGTGCTCCCCGATGATCTGCCCCTGGTAGACCTTCTCGCCAGGCCCCAAAAAGAGCCGCCCGCGCTCCTGGAGGTTGAAGAGGGCGTACGCCACGGTCGTGCAGTTGTCCATCGCTACGAGCACGCCCTTCGTCCGGTTCCTGATCTCGCCCGCGTATTCCCCGAACCCGGCAAAGACGTAGTTCATGACGCCCATGCCCCGCGTCTCCGTCAGGAACTCCGAGCGGAAGCCGAGCAGCCCCCTCGTCGGTATCCTGTACTTGAGCCTGGCCATGCCGTTTTTCTGGTCCATCGCAAGGAGCGCGCCGCGCCTTGCGCCCAGGTTCTCTATGACCCTTCCCATGTAGTTCTCGTCCACGTCGATGATAAGGTCCTCGTAGGGCTCAAGCGTCCTGCCGCCCTCTTCGCGCAGGATGACGTGCGGCCGCGTCACCTGGAACTCGTAGCCCTCCCTGCGCATCTTCTCGATGAGGATCGACAGGTGGAGCTCGCCCCTCCCGGAGACCTTGTACCCCTGCGCGTCCTCAAGCTCCTCGACGGTGAGCGCCACATCCGACAGCGTCTCCCTGAAGAGCCTGTCGCGCAGGTGGCGGGACGTTACATAGGCGCCTTCCCTGCCGTAAAAGGGCGAGTCGTTAGGCACAAAGGTCATCGAGACGGTCGGCGGGTCCACTATGATGCCGGCTAGCGGCGCCGGCGCGGCCGGGTCGGTCAGGGTTTCGCCTATAGTGATCGACTCGACGCCCGCTACGGCCACTATCTCTCCCGTGCCGGCCTCGTCCGTTTCCGTCTTCTCCGCGCCCCTGAACCGGTATATCTTCCTTATGCGCGCGGGCCGGGGGGTGCTCTCCGGCGCGGCGACGGCGACGTCCTTATCGGTCCTCATGCTGCCGGAGGTGATCTTCCCGATGGCGAGCCTGCCCAAAAAAGGCGAGTAGCTGAGCGAGCTTACGAGCATCTGCAAGGGGCCTTCAGGGTCCCCCGAAGGGGCGGGGACAGCGGCGACGATCATGTCGAGAAGGGGTATCATCGAGCCGGTCCTCACAGTGTAGTCGGCCGTTGCGTAGCCTTCCTTGGCGGAGGCGAAGATGACGGGGAAATCGAGGATGCGGTCGGGCGCTTCGAGCTTGACGAAAAGGTCGAAGACCTCGTCCACGACTGCGTCGCAGCGCGCCTGCGGCTTGTCGATCTTGTTGACTACGACGATCACGGGCAGGTCCAGGGCGAGGGCCTTCTTCAGCACGAAATACGTCTGCGGCATCGGCCCCTCGGCAGCGTCAACGAGGAGCAGCGCGCCGTCCGCCATCTTGAGCACCCGCTCCACCTGCCCGCCGAAATCGGCGTGACCCGGCGTGTCGATGACGTTTATCAGGTGGTCCTTATAGACGAAGGAGCCGTTCTTCGACGCGATGGTGATGCCCCGCTCGCGCTCCAGGTCCATCGAGTCCATAAGGCGCTCCTCGACCACCTGGTTGTCCCTGAAGAGGCCGCTCTGCCTGAACAACTGATCGACGAGCGTCGTCTTGCCGTGATCGACGTGGGCGATGATCGCTATGTTGCGTATTCTCGACTGTAACATGGTCCCTTCTGGCGCACCCGGATTATCGATTTATCGGCGGGCTTGACTGCGAGGATAAAGTATACAACCGAAACGCGCAGGAATCAAGGGTTTGGAGATGGTGGCTTCGCAAGAGACCCCGGTCACGGGACCGGACCTTGCACAATTTTCTTGCACGGCGCCCGTTATCCGATGATAATATAGATGATAATATACAGGAGCTTCTGCGACAAAGCATTTTTGCCGGACGAACACGACACAGGAGGTGCCGGAATGGCCCGAGTTCCCGGAAGGGAACAAAAGAAGAAGAAGGTTATCGCGGTCCTCAACACCGCGAGGGCGATGGAGCTGCAAGCCATCCACCAGTACATGGTCCAGCACTACAACCTCGACAACTGGGATTACGGAGAGCTGGCGATGAACGTCAAGCTGATCGCCATCGACGAGATGCGCCACGCGGAGATGCTGGCCGACAGGATCGAGGAGCTTGGAGGCGAGCCGACGAGCGACCTGGCCGATAAGGTGATAAAGGGCCAGCAGGTTGCCGGCATCTTCCCCTTCGACACGAAGCTGGAGGACGACACGATAGCGGTCTACAACGACTTCATCCGCGTTTGCAGGGAGAACGGCGACAGCGGAAGCGAAAAGCTGTTTCACCTGCTCAACGACGAGGAGCAGGTGCATTACAACTACTTCAACAACGTGACCGACCACATAGAGAAGCTCGGGCAGACGTACCTCGCCAAGATCGCGGGGACGCCGTCCGCCACAGGCTTGAATACGCAGGGGTTTGTCGCCAGGCAGGGTGCTGCTGCGCCGGCCGCCTAAATGGCTGCGCGGGCCGGGTCCGTCAGCCCTTCGCGGCCTTGAGCTTCCCGATCTGCTCGCGCACTTCCTGAAGCATATGGCCGTGAAGCGTCAGCTTGAGCTTGCAAAAGGGGCATTCGAGCACCGCCCCTTCCACCATTTCCCCGACCGGATACTCCTTCTTTCTGCCGCAGATCGGGCACCCGAAAGATATCGTCCGACTCATTCCACCCTCTCCCTTATGTTACCCCATTGTAGCATCTTGTTTCAAAAAATAACAACACAAGCGATATCATGCGGCTTTGTCCAGTGTTTGGTTTTTGCCCGACGTTACACGGGCGCCGGCAAGGCGCATGGGGGCTGGGGTAGGCCGGAGGAAATTTCGATGAATGTTAGACGGGCCCAAGGGGCCGGAGAGATTTTCGATGGATTTTACGTTGTTTTCGAGGGCGGCCGGCGAGACTGGACATAGGCGGGGTACCCACGCTCCTCGGCGGTGGCGTGGGTCGCAACCGTCGAGCCGGAAGCCCGATGAAAACGGCGGAAAAGCCGCGTAACGCATTACCGCGCGGTTAGCTCTTGTATATACCGCGCGGCAAAGGTCCCGGCCCCGTCACCTGTACAGGTTGCCCACTTCGATAAAGGCCGGCCGCGATCGCTCTATCACGTCCATCTCCGTACAGTAGGCGATCCTGAAATACCCCTTTCTGCCGAAGCCCACGCCCGGGACGGCCAGTATGCGGTGCTGCTGCATCACCCTGATGAACTCGACGTCGTCCCCGATGGGCGACTTCGGGAAGATGTAGAACGTCCCTTCCGGCTTTTGGACCTCGAAGCCCGACTCCACCAGTATGTTGTAAATGGCGTCCCTTTTGTCCTGGTATCCCGTCACATCTACGCTGTTCTTCTGGAACCTGCCGACAAGCCGCTGCATCAGCGCCGGGGCGTTGATGAAGCCGAGTATCCTGTTGGCGAAGATCATGGCGTCGATCAGCGGCTTACCGTCTTCTATCCGGGGCGATACGGCGATGTAGCCGATGCGCTCGCCCGCAAGCCCCAGGTCCTTCGAGTGGGAGAAGACCGAGATCGTGTCGTCGTAGAGGTTGAAGGCGTCGGGCAAGACCACGCCGTCATAGATGATCTTCCGGTACGCCTCGTCGGAGATGAGGAAGATGCGTTTGCCCTCCTGCTTCTTCCGTGCAAGGAGCTCGGCGAGGGCGCGTATCTCGTCCTCGTGGTAGACGGCCCCCGTCGGGTTGTTCGGCGAGTTGACGATGATCGCCCTCGTCTTCTCCGTGATCGCCGCCTCGACGGCAGCCGTGTCGATGCGGAAGTCCTCCGTCGTCTCGACGAGTCGCATCACGCCGCCGTGGTTCTCTATGTAGAACATGAACTCGACGAAGAAGGGGGAGAGCACCAGCACCTCGTCGCCCGGGTCCAGGATCGCCTTGAGCGCAACGTTGATGCCGCCCGCAGAGCCGACCGTCATGATGATGTGGTCCTGCGTGAACGGAAGGCGCGAGTTCTCCTTGTGGAAACCCGCTATCTGCTCCCGTACTTCGGCATAGCCGCTGTTCGACATGTAGCGGTGCATCCCCTGCTCTCCGGACAGCACCATGTCGCACAGCTCCTGCTTGAGCTCCTGGGGCGGCTCCGCGATGGGGTTCCCGAGGGTGAAATCGAAAATGGCGTCTGCGCCGTAAGCTTTTTTCAGCAGCTCGCCCTCTTCGAACATCGCCCTTATCCAGGACGAGCTTTCCATCAGCCTCGATATCCTGTTCGATGTAATCAACCCTGCCTCCCCGTGTAGCGCCTGCCCGCCCTCAAGAAACCGGGCCGCGCCTTCACTATCGTCTCCATCGGCACACAATAGGCTATGCGGAAATACCCGGCCCTGCCGAAGCCGCGGCCGGGCACCATGAGTATCCTCTCTTCCTCCTGCATCCCGAAGACGAACTCCACCTCGTCCTCGATGGGCGACTTCGGGAACATGTAAAAAGCGCCTTCCGGCTTGACGCACTCGAAGCCGGCCTCGGTGATCGTATCGTAGAGGAAGTCCCTGCGCCGCCTGTAATCATCGATGCTGACCGAGTTCCTCTGGAACTCCCCGACCACGCGCTGCATCAGGGCAGGGGCGTTGACGAAGCCGAGCGCCCGGATGGCGATCATGAGGCCCGAGACGAGGAGCTGCGCCTCTGCGATGCGCGGGGAGATGGCGACGTACCCGATCCTCTCGCCCGGCAGGGCGAGGTCCTTCGAGTGGGACGTGACCGTGATGACGAGGTCGTACATGCCGAAGAGGTCCGGCAGGGGGGCGTCCGTGTAAACGAGCTTCCTGTACGCCTCGTCCGCCACCATGAATATCTCGCGCCCTTTGCGCCTCTCGGTGGAAAGGATGTCCGCCAGCCCCCGGAGGCTGTCTGCCGAGTAGACGGCGCCCGTCGGGTTGTTCGGGCTGTTTATCAGCACCGCCTTCGTCCTACTCGTGATCGCGGCCTCGATGGCCGAAAGGTCGAGCTGGAAATCGGCTTGCGTCTCGACTATCTTCGGGACCGCCCCGAAGTTCTCTATATAGTTCTTGAACTCCCAGAAGAAGGGTGAGGGCAGGACGACCTCGTCGCCCCTATTGAGCATCGCCTTGAAAAGGATGTTCAGGCCGCCCGCGCACCCGACAGTCATGAAGACGTGCGTCGCGGTGAAAGGCAAGCCGGACCGCTCGGCGAGGTAGGCCGCCACCTCCTCGCGGACCGACTCGTACCCGTTGTTCGGCATGTAGCGGTGCATCCCTGCCGTCGGGTGCTCAAGCGTCTCGATGAGCCGTCTGCGCAGGGCAACGGGCGGCTCGATGTCCGGGTTGCCCAGGGAGAAGTCGTAGACGTTCTGGACACCGTAGATCCTTCTTCATGCGGATGCCCGCCTCGAACATCTTGCGCGTCCACCCCTCCTGGTCCATCACCAGCTTTTTGATCTTGTTCGAAAGTATCACCTAACCCTCCACAAAAAAAGAAGGCCGCGAAATCTCCACGGCCTTCTCGATAAACTAAAAGGCCATGGGCCGTTTGCACCCATGGCCTTATGCCCTCGCGGAGCACCAAGTCACGGGTGCATGTTAAAGAAGTAAAAATAAACCTTTGTGCGAATCATATCCTCAATATACGCCGACGGCTCATCCATGTCAAGCGAAAAGAACCGGCCGGTGCGAGCCGCCACGCAAGAGCGGTGCGCCTTCGTCGCCTGCGGGTCTCTCCCTCCTTATACGTTGACATCGCTTCCCGCCCGTCTTAAGTTTGCTAGAAGCGGCAAAGGACGGGACTTATGGAGCGCGGGGCGATAGCATATATAGAGGGCCTGGCCAGGCTGGTCCGGTATTACATACTCCTGGCGACCGGCAAGGCAGGGTCGGGCCACCCGACATCTTCCCTATCTGCGGCCGACCTCATCACTACCCTCATGTTCGGGGGCTTTTTCCTTTACGACCCTGCGCGGCCGGCGCTCGCAAACAACGACCGCTTCGTCCTCTCGAAAGGCCACGCCTCGCCATTGCTTTACGCCCTATGGACCGTCGCCGGCCGGATAACGGAAGAGGAGCTGCTCCGGTACAGGACCTTCGGAAGCCCCCTGGAGGGCCACCCCACGCCCCATTTCAAATACGCCGATGCGGCCACCGGCTCCCTGGGCCAGGGCCTCTCCGTCGGGGTCGGCATGGCGCTGAACGCCAAATACCTCGACAAGCTCCCCTACAGGACTTATGTCCTCCTCGGCGACAGTGAGATGGCCGAAGGGTCGAACTGGGAGGCCATGGAGATCGCCGCTTATTATAAGCTCGACAACCTCGTCGGCATCATCGACGTCAACCGCCTCGGCCAGAGGGGGGAGACGATGTACGGATGGGACGTGGAGGTATACGAAAGGAGGGCAGCCGCCTTCGGCTGGCAGCCTATCGTAATCGACGGCCATGATTACGGCCAGATCTTCGCCGCCTTCAAGCAGGCCCTCGACGCGAAGGAAAAGCCCGTGATGATCGTCGCCCGCACGATCAAGGGCAAGGGCGTGCCCGCAGTGGAGGACAAAAACGGCTGGCACGGCAAGGTGCTCAGGAAAGAGGACGTGGACGAGGCGATCAGGGGCCTGGGGCCCCTCAACAAATCCGTCCGGGGGCAGATAGCGCAGCCCCAGGACCTGGCGCCGCCCAGGCGCACCCGCGCCGATGTCCCGCAGCCGGCTTACGCGGCCGGAGAGGCCATCGCAACGCGCAAGGCATACGGCAGCGCATTGAAGCGCATCTATCCCGCCTTCCCTGAGATCGTCGGCCTCGACGGAGAGGTCGGGAACTCGACTTACGCCGAGATATTCGCGGAAGGCCATCCCGACCGGTACTTCGAGATGTTCATAGCCGAGCAGAACATGGTGGGCACTGCGTTGGGCCTGTCCACGAGGGGCAAGACGCCCTTCGTCTCCACGTTCGCCGCATTCCTGACGCGCGCCTTCGACCAGGTGCGGATGTGCCGCTACTCGGACGCAAACATCAAGTTCACGGGGTCTCACGCGGGCGTCTCCATAGGGGAGGACGGCCCTTCCCAGATGGGGCTCGAAGACATCGCCATGTTCAGGAACATCGCCGACTGCGTCGTCTTATACCCGGCAGACGCTTACGCCACGGAAAGGTGCGTCGAGCTTGCCGCAGGCGTCCGGGGCATCGTCTATATCAGGACGAACAGGGGCGCGACGCCCATTATCTACGACGCCTCCGAGACGTTCGAGATAGGCGGGCTTAAGGTGCTGAAGAAAAGCGGCGCCGACCGGGTGTGCGTGATCGGCGCGGGCATGACCCTCTTCGAGGCCCTCGCCGCTTACGACGCGCTGAAAAAAGAAGGCGTTCCGATACGGGTGATAGACCTTTACTGCGTCAAGCCCATCGACGCAGGCCGCCTCGCAGAGGCGCTCTCCGGCGTCGGTGCGGTCCTGACGGTCGAGGACCACCACCCCGAAGGGGGGATAGGCGAGGCTGTACGCTCCGCCCTGGACGACGCCGTCACAGCCGCTTCCGCGCTGCCCGTCCACAGCTTAGCCGTGCGCAAGGTCCCGCGAAGCGGCCGTCCTGCCGAGCTTCTCGACTACGAGGAGATATCGCGGGACGCCATCGTAAAGAAGGTGAAGGAGCTTTTATGAGGCCGGAGCGACTGAAGACGCGCATCTTCCTGGACGGAGGGAACCCCGGCGAGACGGGGGACGCCACACGCATCCTGGGCTTCCTCGACGGCCAGACGACGAACCCCACGCTCATCTCGAAAAACCCCGGCATCCGGGAGCGCGTGCAGCGCGGCGAAAAATTCAGCGCGGACGCCCTCTTGGATTTTTACCGGGACGTGGTAAAGAAAGTCTCGGCTATGGTCCAAAGGGGGTCCGTATCTATAGAGGTATTCTCGGATAAACATACAAAGGCGGAGGCGATGCTTGAGCAGGGCAGAAAGATGTTCGCATGGATTCCGAACGCCCACATCAAGTTCCCCACGTCCGCCGAAGGGCTTAAAGCCGCCTCTACTGCGGTGAGCGAGGGTCTGCGCGTAAATATGACCCTCTGCTTCGCCCAAAGCCAGGCGGCGGCCGTTTACGCTGCGACCAGGGGCGCACGCCGGGGCGATGTCTTCGTCTCGCCCTTCATCGGGAGGCTCGACGACAGGGGCGAGAACGGCATGGACATCATCGCGAACATCGTCAGGATGTACCGCGATGGCGACGGCCACGTGGAGGTGCTCACTGCGAGCGTAAGGAGCCTGGAGCACCTCATGGCGGCGCTGTGGCTCGGCTCCGATATCGTGACTGCGCCCTTCGAGGTGCTCAAGGAGTGGGGCGAAAAGGGCCTGCCGATGCCCGATGCAGGGTACAGGTACGCGCCTTCCGGGCTTCAGGCCATACCGTACCAAAAGATAGACCTCTCGAGGGACTGGCGCGACTACGACATAAAACACGAGCTTACGGACAAGGGGATGGAACGCTTCTCCCAGGACTGGAACGCCCTCATAAGATGACCCGCCCGCCGGTAAGACCTCATCTTAGGATCTTCGGCCCCGGAGGCTGAAAGGCCATGATGCCCCCATCAAGCTACAGCCAGGGAGAGCCTATCATCGACAGCCGCTACCTCCAGACGTGCGACATCCCGACCGCAAAGGTCAGGGTCGAGCCCTTCACGCTCGTCATCATGGGTGGGGCGGGCGACCTGAGCGGCAGAAAGCTGATCCCCTCCATCTTCCACCTTTTCGACCAGGGCGAGTTCCCGGAGCTATTCGCGGTGCTTGCCTTCGACCGGGTCGAGATGGACGACGCCGGCTACCGCTCGATGATGGAGGAGGCGGTGAGGCAGCACAACGGGGCTGCCTTCGACGCCGGCAGGTGCGCCGCCTTCTGCCAACACCTTTTTTACGCGCGCGGCGCCTTCGAGGAGGACGAGAATTTCGAGAAGCTCCGGGAGGCGATCGAGCGGGTCGGCCCGCGCACGCGGGACGGGGCCAGGGACGTCTTCTATTACATGGCGGTCCCGCCCGGTGTCGTGCCCCTCGCAGTGCGGAAGATGCAGGCCCACGGCCTCTGCAAAGGGACGTACGACACGCGGATCGTCATCGAGAAGCCCTTCGGCCGGGACCAGGCGTCCGCGGCCCGGCTCAACAGGATCATCACGGGCGCCTTCGACGAGAACCGGATCTACCGCATCGACCACTATCTGGCCAAGGAGCCTGTGAACAACATTCTTTTCTTCCGCTTCTCCAATACGGTCTTCGAGGAGGTCTGGAACAGGCGCTACGTGGACAACGTGCAGGTGACGGTCGCAGAGGAGATAGGCATCGAGCACAGGGGCGCTTTCTATGAAAGCGCGGGCGTAGTGCGCGACATCGTGCAGAACCACGTGCTCCAGATCCTCTCGCTCGTATCGCTGGAGCCGCCGATAGGCTTCGTCCCGGAGTTCATGAGGGACGAGAAGGCGAAGATCATAAGGGCCATAAGGCCCCTTGACGCCGAGTACATCGACAGGTTCATGGTCCGCGGGCAGTACGGGCCCGGCGTAGTGGAAGGCACGGAGGCGCCCGGATACAGGGGGGAGGCATCCGTCTCACCCACCTCCACTGTACCGACGTTCTTCGCCGGGAGGTTCCTCATCGACAACCTCCGGTGGGCAAACGTGCCGTTTTACGTGAGGACGGGCAAGCGGCTGCCGAGGCGCGTCACGGAGATCTGCATAGAGTTCAAGCGCCTTCCGCTGCGGCTCTTCGGGAGGACGTGCGACGTCCTGGAGCCGAACGTCCTCACCGTGACGATCCAGCCGGACGAGCACATCGCCCTGCGGTTCCTCGTCAAATACCCATTTTCGTCGAACCAGCTCTGCCCGGTGCGCATGGACTTCAGCTACGGGGAGGCGTTCAAGACGAGGCACCTCGACGACTACGAGCGCATCCTGCTCGACGTGGTGAAAGGCGACCTGACGCTTTTCGTCAGGGAGGACACCATCGAGGAGATGTGGCGGATCGTCGACCCGATCAACGAGAGGTGGGAGGCAAACCCTCCCCCCGATTTCCCGAACTACGCGGCGGGCACGTGGGGACCTCCCGAGGCGGAGAGGCTCATGGAGCAAGAGGGCAGGTCTTGGCTCACCACGTAGTGCGGGGGCGCGGGGGGCAATGCGCCCTCGTCTTCGACGCGCCCTCATCGATATACCCTTACATCATCGGAAAAATCCGGGAGATATCGTCGGCTGCCATTGCCGAAAGGGGGTCCTTCGCTGCGGCTCTGTCGGGGGGCCGGACGCCCGTGGGCCTGTATAAGGAAGCGGCCGCGGCCGAAGGCATCGACTGGGAGAGGACGCATATCTTTCTGGCCGACGAGCGCTTCGTGCCGCCGACGGACCGCCGCAGCAACTTCGCCATGATAAAAGCGACGCTCCTCGACGCAGTGCCCATTCAGGCCGGGAATGTGCACCCCGTGCCGGTGGAAGGGGGAGACGCGGAAGCCTGCGCGGCGCGGTATGCCGGGGAGCTCCGCGCCTTCTTCGCGGACCGGGGAGACGTGCCGGGCGCCATGCCAAGGTTCGACCTCGTCATGCTCGGCATGGGGGAGGACGGCCACACGGCCTCCCTCTTTCCGGCATCGGACATACCTAGAAGAAAAGAAACAGCCCGTGCGGGCCGTGCCGCCGGAAGGCGAGCGGACCACCCGCATCACCCTGACCTTGCCCGCAATCAATAACGCGCGAAACATTCTATTTCTCGTGACGGGCGCGGGCAAGGCCGAAGCGCTGCGGCGGGTGATAGATGAAGGGGACATGACCTTGCCGGCAACGCGCGTCCGGCCGTACGCGGGGCACCTTACCTTTCTCTGCGACAAAGAAGGGGCATCGGCGCTGAGAGCGATGGGCTAACAATGCTCGCAAAGGCTTTCACATGTGAGGGGTGGGGACGTCACCGCCTTCGTCAGCTCCGACCTCAACGTGAAGCCTGAGCCCAAAGTGCCATCGACATAGTCTATCTTTATCGGTTTCACGCTATCGAGAAGCGTTTTTTCGACGAGGAAAGTCAGGCCTCTTTCCCTGAAAACGTGATCATTTTCCGTCGGCTCATCCAGGGCCATCACGAGATATGCCCCTTTCCACCCGCCTTCGGTCATCAGGATCCTGATGGACTGAGGCCCTTCGCGTCTCTCCAGGAGCTGTTTCATTACTTCCGATGCCTTTTCGCTTACTTCCAACATTCGGACCTCCTTGCTTTGGTTGAAGGCGAGGGAACCGTATCGCCCGGCTACTGATGTAGATCACTTATTTAAGGAATCTATTCGTAAGGGACTGAATTGTCAACCAAAGCTACAGATGCAGCGTAGAATGGCTTTATGGAATCACTCTTCCCGACCGTATAAGCGCACCCGCCGGGAGCCGATAGACGGCCTGGCTCACGGAACGGTCGCAAACCCGTACTGCCGGAAATGGCCGTCGAAGGTAAAAACCGATTTAATACCCAGGTCGCGTGCAACTTCCAAACTTATGGAATCAACGAGACTCAGGCCCCTTCGGAAACGCCTCGGTCAGATAGGCATCGTGTCTCTTCGATATGTTCCTTTTCCCAGACCGGAACTTTCCTACGATATCGAGCGCCCGCTTACGTCTGTCCTCCGGGACAGGCCGGGTTTCCGAGCGGATTGCCCCATCGACGGCGTCCCGGATGACCTCCGCCATCGACACGCCTCTGGCGGCCGCTATCCTCTTCACCTTTCTGGCCTGTTCCTCTGTCAACTGGATCTGCGTTCTGACCATAAGGCACGCCTCCATCATGGTAACAATGCTGTTGATAACATCAGTGGAAAAGGGTCCTTGCCGAATTACTCCCTGACGCGAATCCGATGAGCTTCGACAACGAGCAGCTTCCCTTTGTAATGGGAAATGTCTGGGAAAGCCCGCAGATAGACACGCAGCCTTTCTATAAGCCGGCCAATGACCTGCGGATGGTTTCTGATCTGCAAGGCGATGACGCCGTTGTACGCGTTCGGCGGATAGGCAACGATATCAGCGAAATCCCCGTTAAGGGAAATCAGGACCGCATCCGTCTCCTTTGCTTTTTTAATGACGGCAATGTCTGGAGAGTCCGGAGGCATCAAGTCTCTTAATCTGACGACTTCCTGCTCCATGTTTCGCAGCGCTTCGATGATTTCGGTAGAAATGCAGTGGTCGGCCAGGAGCTTCAGCGCCATCAGACGGCAACGTCGTATTCGGTGAGATCGCGCGCGTATTCGAGGCAGGCGATAACGTGCTGCTTCTCAAGCTCCGGGAATTCCCCGACGATCTCCTCAGCCGACTTGCCGGCAGCCAGGTATCCGAGGATAAGCGCCACGGGTATCCTCGTTCCTTTGATGCGCGGCTTGCCCCGCAGGACGTCGGGGGTGCTCACCACGTGGTCACGCCAATTAGCGGGCATCTTCGCCTCCCTTTGAGCCGATTGCACCCAAATTCTATCACAATCCCGCAGCTTTTGATATTGTCCCTGCAATTCCTTCCGGTCTGCACTGCCCCTTGTACGCGGCCGGATCCTCTCAGTTACTCTACCCTTTTCCCGCCTTATTCAGTTATAAGGCACCCAGGAGCAATGTCAGGTATCAGCAAATTGTGCCCGGCCGCCGGCTACTTGGAGGGCGCAGCCAGCCGGAAGCCTACGCCTATGTCCTGCAATGTCGGTTTGCTGTTGCCGCGCTCCGTAACGCGAAGGGCGTGCGCCTGGTTTGCGAAGGAGCCTCCCCGCATCGTCCTGAAGTCGCCCGCCTGCGGTCCCTTCGGGTTATCCTTCTCGCTCTTCTCGTACCATGTCATCCGGTAGTAGTCTTGCACCCATTCCCAGACGTTGCCGCTCATGTCGAAGACGCCGAGGCCGTTGGGCTTCCTCGTGCCGACGGGGTGGGTCGCCTTGCCGCTGTTGGCGGAGTACCATGCGTATTCGCCGAGCCTGGCCGAATCGTTCGCGCCCGCCCACTTTTCCTTTTTGCCTCCGCTGCGGGCCGCGTACTCCCACTCCGCCTCGGTGGGAAGGCGGTAGTCCTTGCCCGTAAGCTGGTTGAGCTTAGTAATAAATGCCTGGGCGTCTTCCCAGCTTACGGAATCCACGGGGCGGCGGTCCCCCTTGAATTTGGCGGGGTTGTTTCCCATCACCGCCTGCCACTCGGCCTGGGTCACCTCGTACTTGCCTATGTAGAAATCGCCGACGCAAACCTTATGGACGGGGTCCTCCTCATCGAAGCCGTCGCCGAAGCTGTCGCCCATCTCGAAACAGCCGCCTTTCACGAGGACCGTCTCGATGTCCGGCCCCACGGCAAGAGAGGGCGAGCCGCCCGCAGAGAGGAGCCACAGCGCGGCAAGGGCCGCCGCAATCGCCACAAGGCCGCATCCGGTCCATTTAGCACGTTGCGTTTTCATACTTTCCTGTCTCCCTGGTCTGATAAATTCCTTTGAAAGATAAGGACGCCAATCATTATACCACCGGGGTTGTTGGGCAGGATAAACGTCCGGTCGCTCCCCTTCGGCAATGCATCACGAAAAAGGGAGAAAATGCGGGGAACAGAAACGGCCCTACCTGACCCCCCTGACGCGATAGACGAAATCGTAGGCGAGGACATCTTCCCACTGATAGCCCTTCGAGGTCGAGCGCGTATCGTCCGGCCCGCTGTACGACTTGCCCGGTATGAAAAACCACGTCGCTATCGCCTCCCCCGAATGGCGCAGGACTATCCAGTGCTTCCCCTTTTGCAGCACCGTTTCCGGCGTCCCCTGGGCGAACCTGAAGGTCATCCAGGAGTATCCCGGCCTTCGCGCGAAGGTATCGAGGAAGACGGGCAGCGACCGGCAGCCTTTTAGGGCCGGCCTGTCTCCGCCGTCCGCGACAACGTCCATGTAGAGCGTGCCGTCCCCGCCGAACTTGTGCATCGCCAGAGAGACGTCGCGCAACCGCATCGGGGCGTCGAGGGTGAACGCCTGGGCGTAGACATACGTCGAAGTGACGTACTCGGCCGTCTCCGCGTCGAGGAGCTTCGACCCCCTGCCGCCGGAGATACTGTACGTCGCTACGAGGCTTGGAAACTCCATGTTGCCCAGGACGACTTCCCTGGTGGCCGACGGCGGACGGACGGCAGGCGGCCGGCCGGGACCTGGAGGCTGCGGCGGCCTGGCCGAAGGCGGCGTCACAGGCTGCGGGTACGTCACTGTCGGCGGCGGCGTTGCAGGCGGCGTGGGCGCTATCGGCGGTCCCTCCCCGGCGACAGGCGGTCCTTCAGCCCCGGGCGCAGGGACAGGCGGTTTGCCGGCGGCAGGCCCGGGCACAGAGGGCCGCTGAGCGGCAGGCGGAACAGGCGCCGCAGGCCCAAGCGCAGGTCCCGTCGCCGCAGGCCCGGCCCCTCCGCCGACGACCGGCCCAGGCCCAGGTCCGGCCCCCTGCCCTTCCGGCGGCGGCGCCCCGGCCGACGCAACCAGCATCCCTTCCGGGCCCGCTGCAATGGCCTTCAGGTCGTTGCTCATTACGTAAGACCTCGGCGCGTCCTGCATAAGCACGGGCCGCACCCTGACCGCGTCCTCAACGAAGCGGGCGTCGATGGCGCTCGTATATGCCGGCGCATAAGGAACGCCTGTCCAGCTTTCCGCTATCTCCGACGTGTCCGTACCGTGGGACTCCTTGACGTGGCGCGTTGACGTGAACTGCTTCGACTGCTTCGGGTCGTAGGAGAGCCATCCCAGGTCGGGGAAATAGACCTCGATCCAGGCGTGTCCCCCCTTGCCCATCGTCTGGACGAGGCTCCGCACGCCGTCCATCGGCACCTTGAGCTGCTTGTCGAGGGTCGTGCCGCCCACGACGCGCGCGGGTATGCCCGCAGCCCGCAGGAGGGCGGCCGAGAGGTGCGCCGAGTTCGAGCAGTTGCCCGACCGGTCGCGCAAGGTCGAGACCGCGTCGTACATCGTCGGGTTGTAGACGTACCTGATGTTGTCCGCGATATAGTTGATGACCGCCGTGACCGCCTGGAACTCGGTTGTCGCGCGGCCCGTCAGCTTGCGCGAGAGCGCCCTGATGTCCGGGTTTTCCACCTGCACGAGGGGTGTGGACTTGAGGTACTGCCGCTCCGCAGCCCCCACGCCCGTCAGCGGGAAAGGCGCCCTGCTCTCCATACTGGCAAGGACCGCCTCGACACGCGCGTCGAAGGCGATCTTCACCTCCGGGTCCGTCCTGAGATTGCGCCAGGTGATCTTCCTGCGGAGGTTGCCGAGGTGGTCCTGCTCCTCCCTGACGTCGGCCGGCCGGGGCGTGATATCGACCCTGATATTGCTTATCTGCTGCGAGAGCACCCGGTTGGAGAAGCTCGACGGGATGGCGATCTCGACGGTCAGCTCCGAGAGCGGGCGGTCCACGGTCCAGCGCATCTCTTTGGAGATGCGCAGGTCGCTCTCAAGCCGCCCTTCGAGGACGATCGTGTCGCAGTAAGCAAGCGGCGCGCAAAGCGCAAAGCCACAGCAGAGCAGAACCGCCGTGACGGCGAGGGAGACACCTGCCCGCAACACCACCGGGAAGCCCGGGGTCCTCCCGACGTATCCCGCGCAGCGCCGCAAGCGCGAAGGCGGGAAGCGCCCTGTCTCATTTCAGCACGAAGGCTATCCTGGCCCCGGCGAGGAAGTGCGTCTGCTGGTTCGCCGAGAATATCCTGGTCGCGTCCTCGTCGGTCACCTGGAGGTCCGTCGGACCGGCCGTCCCGGCCGCCTTCACGATCAGCGGGTTCCTCACGCCCCTTCCCTGGAGCGCACTCTTCGCCTTATCGACGCTGTTCGTATATTCACCGCACCCCTTCTCGACGAGGATCTTCTGCGCGACGCGCGACGGGTCGTAGAGCACCTCGCCCTTGACCGTGAATATCCGGTTGATGAGCGCGGGCCTGAAGGTCTGGCCGGTCGCGTCGATTATCATGCCGTCATAAGGCTCGACGGGCACGGGCGCAAGCGCGGCCGGCGCGGTGACCGGAGGTGCGACCGGCGGGGCAGGCGTCGCGAGCGCCGGCGCCACGGCCGGGTCGCCCATGAGCCGCCTGTACATCATCTCGCTGAAGCTCGCCGGCCCGCTCATCCCGACCTTGATGAGGACCGTCGCCGTGCCCTCCCGGTCGTTGTAGTCCTTGTATATTACCTGCGCGCCCTTGATGAAGGCGCTCACGGCAGTCCTTACCGTGTCGTACCGTATCTGCATGTCCCTCGTCGTCGTATCGCCGACAACGGCCACCCCGTCCAGGAACTGGGCGAGGTTCCTGTATGCCACGACCTCGGCAGCGCGCTGGGCGGTAAGCCGCCTCTGGCCTACCGTCGTCGATCCGGTCGCAGGCAGTCCCTGGCCTTCCATCACGATATAGCCGTCCGTGAACGCCTGGGTGACCGTCCTCGTTATCGAAAGGCTCTCCTGGCTGAGCCACCGGTCGGTCGCCGCGAACCGCTCGTCCGCCTGCCGGATGCCGGTCTGCTGGGCAAGGGCGTTGCCCGCCACCGACGCGAGCGCGGTAAGCGCAACCAGGGCCAAAACAAGGTGAATGAGCAGCGTCTTCTTCATGGCAACCTCCTCACTGTTAATGACCATACATCTTCTGCTTGAGCGTCCTGACCGCAAGCACGGCGTCTGCCCCCGTAACGGGGTCGTCCACCCTGAAATACCCGCCGGTCTCCCCCTCCATCAGCCCCCGCGTCGTCGCGTTCATGACCGCGTTATAGTAGCGCGAGGTCGGCTTTATGTCGCTGAAGGGCGATTTTTCCTGCCCAAGGTAAGCGGACGCGATCTTCTCGTCGCGGGTGGCTTTGATAAGCATATCTTCCAGGATGAACGCCATCTCGCCCCTCTTGACCGCCTTTGCCCCCTGGAAGAGATAGCCGCCGGTAGACCTGTCGTAGGACGGCTCAAGCCCCCTCAGGTTCCACCTGAGGACGGTGAGGATCTCGTCTCGCACGGGGCTGTCCGCGATATCGATGGGGACGGGCAGCGGGTGCGGCCTGCCAGCAGCGGGGCCAATGTTCAGCGCGTTCGGCCCGAGCTCGTGGGTAAGCAGCGACGCAAGCTCCGCCCTGGTGACGACGGCCCTGACCGCTATCCTTTTGCCGAGGTCCGAGACGGTCTGGCCCGCCATAGCGCGGACGGTCCTGTCGGTCTGGTTCCACGCGCGGTCGGCCTTCGCGTTCCACTTGGATACGCTTTTGGCGTCGAGGACCGCCTTGAACCTGCCCTTCGCTGCGTCGAAGTCCTGCGCCTCCCTGTAAGCAAGGCCCATGTAGTAGTCGGCGGCCTCCCTGCCCTCGTAATAGGGCAGGTCGGCGTCTTTCACGTCGAGCGCTTCGGTGCGGCTGTAAGCCGCTTTTGCCGTCTTGATGAAGTCGCGCCCGGCCAGCGCCGTCTGGGTGCGTATCACGGCCACCGCGTGGGCGAACTTATCGGCGTTGGTGGCTGCCGACGAGCCGGCCTTCTTCAGGTATTCTGCCATCTGCTTCTCGCCTGCTGCCCTGGCCGCCTGGTCGGGGGCGGCAGCCGCCTCTTTGGCGGCGATGATGGCAAGGCCGTCATGGGCGGGCGGAAAGTCCGGCTGGCAGTAAAGGGCGCGGTCGAGCCTGGCGCGCGCAGCCTGGAGCTCCCCTTTCTCGATCAGGTCCATGCCCGTAACGTAGTGGAGCCTGGGGTTGTCCTCCGGGCCGGTGCACTGCGCCACCTTGCCGGCCGAGCAGGCCCAGCAGGCCGCCAGCGCGACCAAGACGATGAACATTATGCAATATCTGCAGCCGCTCCTCATATCGTCCTCCTTATAACTACCTGCCCGCAAAATGGTGGAGCCGTTATCTCCCTTTTTGGCCGCCTGGGCCTGAAAGCCCGCGAAAGCCGCGCCGGACAGCCGTATTCGACGCGCCGCTTCCGCCTCAGAAACGAATCCCTTTCCTCTTCAGCGCGTTGCCCGCGCTCGCGTGGCCCTGGCTCGCGGCAGTCACAAGGTCCTGGATCGCCTGCTGGCTGTTGCCCAGCCTGTCATTCGCGTTCCCACGGTTGTAGTAAGCCGCCGCAAAGTTGGGGTCGAGGGATACGGCCTTGTCAAAGTCCGCGAGCGCCCGCCGGTAGTCGCGCAGCCTGTAATAGACGTTCCCCCGGTTGTTATAGGCCATAGCGAAGCCGGGGTCGAGCGACACGGCGTCATCGAAATCGGCCAGCGCACGCCTGTGCCTGCCGAGCCTATTGTTGACGTTCCCACGGTTGTAGCGGATCGTCGCGATGCTGGGGCCAAGCGCGACGGCGCGGTCCAGGTCCTTCGCGGCCCGCGCGTAGTCCCCAAGGCGCGCGTAGCATTTCCCCCGGTTGTTGTACGCAGGGGCGTAATCGGCGGAGAGCCTGATGGCCCTGTCGTAAGCCTTTATCGCTTCCCGGCAGTTCCCGGCCATCTCGCTCACGTATCCCCTCTCGAACCATTCGAGCGCGTTGAGCGCCCCCACGTTCTTCTCGTAGGCGGCGGCCACAGCCCCCTTGTCCGCGTCGCTCGCGGAGGCCATCTCGCGCTTCAGCCTTTCATTCTCGGCCACCAGCGTGTCCACGTTCTTGCGCAGGTCTTCGAGCTCCCGCGTCTTCTCGACGTCCTTCCTCAGCCTGTCTATCGATCTGGCCACCTCGTCCGGGTCGGCCGCGACCCTCGCCTTCAGGTAGAAAAGGCGGCCGTCCCATTTCTCGGCAAGCACCTTCGTCCTGACGATGCCCGCCGTGAACATGACGACCTGGTCGCCCGTCAACTGGAAGTCCTTGACCTCCGTCTTTGTTTCGAGGTAGACGCCTATCTCTTCCAGGATGAGCCGCTCGACCTCCCGCAAGGCGCACGCCCTGCTTGAGTTCTTGCTGTCGTCGTCGCCCGCCTGGTACGTATACTCCCTCTCGAAAGTCTTCATCTCTGCGGACACCGGGCCTGACAGGAAAAGGCAGAGCACAGCGCCAAGGAGGACACTGATGGTCCGCTTGCGGCGGGGGGAGGGCTTGGGGAGCGGGGCGGACGCGCTAAGCGTCGTGGATTTGCGTAGTATGCCCGATTTGCGGAGCTTCGCGGTAATACGGCGCGTTCCGGGGTCGATGCCGGCGGTGCAGGCCGCTTGATGCGTCTCAGTCATCGTAACACCCCCATCTCTTGATCGGATGAAGCCATCAACTACCTCTCGGTAGCGCAATATGATGACTGACCGGCATCCGGCCCGCAAAAAGCGGCAAGTCAACCAGACCGTTTTTAGAAACAGCCGTCTAAAGTAATAATGCACGTCACGGTGCACTGTCAAGAAATATTTACAGGGGTAGGCTGCTTAACGGTCAGCTCGACATCCTGCCCCAGTATTGTCAGGAATTCCATCAAGCGCCCCACGGATACGGACACGGGACGGCAGCGCACCGCCCGCTAAGGAATGCCGAGCAATTTGTGCATTTGAAGACTCAACCGCCAGCGGGGGTGATCGAGGCAATACTTTAGCGCCAGGGCGGTATTTTCCTTAAGGCTCGGGCCGTCGCGGGGCTGCAAGAAAAAATACCTGAAGTCCAACCCCTCGAAATCCCCAGGCCCGGCCCCCTCCTGCGGAAAAACCAGCTTAAGCTCATCCCCCGATAGAAGCACCAGGGGTGCGCCCGCCTTGGGACCTACAGAAATCCAGTCGATGCCTGCTGGCGCATGGAGGGTCCCGTTCGTCTCGACGGCAACTTCCGCGCCGAGCCGGTGAAACGCATCGACCAGCGGCCCGTCAAGCTGCAAGAGCGACTCCCCTCCCGTGCAGACCACAAACGGACGGACGGCCGTTCCGCACACGGGGAAAAGCCTCACCACCACCTCGGCGAGGTCCTCCGGCCCGCCGAAAGTGCCGCCGTTGGGCCCGTCCGTTCCGACAAAGTCCGTATCGCAGAACCGGCAGACGGCATCAGGCCGGTCTTCCTCCCTGCCGCTCCACAGGTTGCACCCGGAGAACCGGCAGAAAACGGCAGGCCGCCCGGCGTTTGCCCCCTCGCCCTGCAGCGTGTAGATAATTTCTTTGACGCGATAAGCCATGTCGGGAAATCGGCCCTCCGTTCGATACTTCATACAGCGCCTTGCGCAAGTCAAGGACAATCATACCATATCGAAGTCCGAGCATTTGAGAAAGAGCGTCCGGGCTTACCGCACCAAAAAAAACGTTGACAGGCCCTGTGGAAGCGGTATAAAAATAGGGTTGACAGAGCCGAGCCGCCTGGATAAGTGGAACGGAAAGCCAACGCATCTTAAGGGTAGTCTCTCAGGGTTCATCATCGGTAAGACGGCCTTGCCGGCCGGAGGATTTACGGATGAGGGTTCCTTGGTGGGCAGGCTCCTCGATCGGCATGTGGAATTTTTGCGGCCTTTCCTGCCCGACAAGCTATTGATCGGTTTCATCGCAAGCCTGCCCCGGCGAACCGGATGAAGACGCTCCAGGTCCGGGACCGCCTTAAGGCGTGGAAAAGGAGGGATGAGGCATGAACGGGAAAACAGGCCGATTGGCGTTGCCGGCCGTAATGATGCTTGCCGTAATGATGCTCGCTGCGTGCGCGACCGGGCCGACAGGCCCGAGCGTAGCTGTGATGCCGGGCCAAGGCGTGCCCTTTGAGAAATTCCAGGCCGATGACGTGGCGTGCAGACAGTGGGCCGACCAGCAGATAGGCGGGGCCTCGGCGGCCGATACAGCCAACCGGAAAGCCGTCGGCGGCGCCGTGCTCGGCACGCTCATAGGGGCGGGCCTGGGAGCGGCAATCGGCGGCGCTACCGGCAACGCGGGCGCCGGCGCTGCAATCGGCGGGGCCACGGGCCTCGTCGGCGGGACGGCAGTGGGGAGCAGCGCGGGCGCCGCTTCTGCACAGGAGATCCAGAGGCGCTACGACATAGCCTACATGCAGTGCATGTATTCAAGGGGACACCAGACCCCTGCAGGGTATTCGCCCCAGCCCGTCGCCCAGCAGACAAGCGGGGCGCCCGAGTCTGCAAACCAGCCGGAAGTCCTCGAAGCCGATACCGCCG
The DNA here is from genome assembly GCA_963835595.1 of uncultured delta proteobacterium. Taxonomy (GTDB): domain Bacteria; phylum Desulfobacterota; class Syntrophorhabdia; order Syntrophorhabdales; family WCHB1-27; genus CAWEPK01. The sequence goes on from CAWIGL010000002.1 coordinate 2,826,615, forward strand.
ACTCGACCCCCGTCGACGTAACGAGAATCAACTTCAATGACGCGCAGGGGGCAAAGCCCGGTACGGAGGCGGGAACGGCCGAAGCCAGGCGCAATATCATGGAGGCGCAGCGGCTGTTGAAGGAAAAGGGATATTACGCCGGCACACCCGACGGGAGAATGGGCCCTAAGACCCAGGCGGCCGTCAGGAAGTTCCAGGCTGACAAAAATATAGGAGTCACCGGGAAGCTGACCCCGGAAACGATGGGCAAGCTGAGAGAGCCGTGATGCGCGTCCGAGGATGCGGCCGTGACGGTCGGGGAAGGTCCCCCGCCGGGCCGTGGAAGGGCGCGTGAAGGCAGACCGGGACGCTGCCCGATGTTACCGTCGGGTGCGCCCGTCGAAAGACAGGGCCAGGCTCCGGGGCATTTTTTTGACGCGCATGTAAAAAAGCGTGAGGAGGCAACTATATGGAAGGGAAGAGATTCATTGCGATACTGACGGCATCGACGTTCGTTTTTGCCGCGTCGTTTTGCCTGGCAAACGAGCCGCAGAAGAAGCCTGCGCCGCCGCCGAAACCTGCGCCGAGACCGGCGCCTGCGCCCAGGCCCGCACCCCCGCCGAGGCCGGCGCCTGCGCCTGCTCCAAGACCGATGCCCGCGCCTGCTCCAAGACCGATGCCCGCGCCTCCGGGCCACGTCGGTCCCGGTCCTGCGCCCGGCCATCCGGGGCCTGTTCCGGGCCACGTGGGTCCAGCTCCCGTTCCCGGCCATCCGGGGCCTGTTCCGGGTCACGTCGGCCCAGCTCCCGTTCCCGGCCATCCCGGTCCCGTTCCGGGCCACGTCGGCCCCGGCCCTGGCCATCCCGGTCCTGGCCCGGGCCACGTCGGCCCCGGCCCTGCGCCCGGCCATCCCGGTCCTGGCCCCGGCCATCCCGGTCCCGGTCCTATCCACGCAGGTCCTGCCCCGGTTCCGGGCCATCGCGGTCCGGCAGACCATGAGAGGCTCGTACGCGAGGTGCACAACCCCCACGTGTCGAGGGTCGAGGTGGTAAGGGCGCGCGATAACTACAGGGGCGTCGAGCGGGCGCGCTTTGCGAGGCACGTGGAGCCTTTCAGGTTCAGGCCGGAGAACCGCGTCCTGTTGACGAGGGTGCGGATCGTCCCCGGCACGTACTATTACAGGCGGGACGCCTTCTACAGGGTGTACGGCTGGGCGCCGATGCCCTACGTCTATACGATGTATCCACGGTACGGCCTGTACGACGCGGTCTTCCTGGCGTTCATGCTTGACCACATCGCCGAGCGGGAGTATGCCATGATGTATTACAACCATCAGAACGAGGCGGAGTTCGTGCAGTGGCGCCAGCAGATGGACCAAATGGCTATGCAGAATGAGGACTTGAAGGCGAGGCTCGCCGCTATGGACCAGCAGATGGCGGCCATGCAGGGGACGCCTGTCGATCCTTCTTACGTCCCGCAGGACGCGCAGGACATCGCGCTCTCGCCCGACGTGATAGACGGGCTGACGCAGCAGCAGCCCCAGGGATAGGCAGACGCACGGCGCAGACGTAACGGGGGGAGAGGGGAGATAAGAAAATCAATCGTCGGATGCGAAGACGCCCGGTTCCGCCTTTATCGAGGCGAAGCCGGGCGTTTTGCAAACTCGTGGGTTGGATGATTCTGTCGGCCGGACGGTTTTTTTACCTGGATACTTCTTGTCGGCCGGACTCGCGCCATACCGCCGCGAATGGAGCATATTGCCGTCCCTTAGGCGTTTCGTAAGCCGTTACGGGTGGTTAGCTGCTATTCGATGGAAACACTCGGGAAGCTCCGGGCCAGGGGAAACGCATTTGAACCTGAGTGTGGAAAAAGGGAGGGAGATACGCTCCCTTCACACGCCGGCACTACGCTCCCGATCAGCGTAAGGCTTCGCTTCGCTTGCTGCGAGACGAAAGAGTAAGTAATAATTGACTTGACTAATCCATCCTTCTGTGATATATTTTATCATGGAGGATGAGAGATGAAACCGGAACCCGAAAGTCTTCAAGAAGCGATTGTCTATTTCTCCGATCCCAATAACTGCGTCGAATATCTGGTAGCTCGCAGGTGGCCGGATGGAAAGGTGACTTGCCCTATATGCGGGTCTGACCGGGTAAGTGCTTATGACCCGAAGTACCGCACCTGGCAGTGCTCGACGCATCATCCCCGTCGCCGCTTTTCGGTTAAGGTCGGCACGATCTTTGAAGATTCCCCAATCAGACTCGACAAGTGGCTTACCGCAGTCTGGATGATCGCAAATTGCAAAAACGGCGTGAGCAGTTATGAGATAGCCCGCGATCTCCGGGTTACTCAGAAAACCGCCTGGTTCATGCTCCACAGAATCCGCCTTGCCCTTCAAGACGACGATAATGGCAAGCTCGGCGGGGAAGTAGAAGTGGACGAGACCTTTATCGGCGGCAAGGCCCGGAACATGCACCTGAAAGAGAAAGAGCGGCGAATCACCGGGAGCGGTGCAAAGGACAAGATCGCAGTCTTTGGAGCTTTGGCGCGTGGCGGGAAGATCAAGACTGCCGTACTCAATAGCTGCAAGAAGCCGGAGATTCATGCTCAGGTAAGGGAGCACGTCGAGGCGGGGTCCGCCCTTTACTCCGATGCCCTGGAATCCTACGACGACCTTACCAACGAGTACGCCCACAAAGTCATTGACCACGCAGAAAAATATGTAGACGGCAAGGTCCATACCAACGGCCTGGAGAACTTCTGGAACCTCCTGAAACGTGGTATCGCGGGAACCTATGTCAGTGTTGAGCCTTTCCATCTATTCCGCTACCTCGATGAGCAGGTATTCCGTTACAACAATCGCAAGGACTGTGGTGACGCCGGCCGTTTCAGTCTTGCCCTTTCTCGTATCGTTGGCCGCCGCCTCACCTTTGCCGAACTCACCGGCAAGATTTCAGCCGCGTATGCATGTTAACCCTTTGAGGAAGAAACGCGGGCCGAAGGGGAAGTTTTAGGCTTCCTCTTGTTCCGCCCTTCTTTCCATTTCTCTTCCCTACGCCTTAACTCATCACGAGAGACGGAAAGAATCTTGCGGGCGGCTTTATCAAAATTATCAAATTCAGAAGTCATCGATGAAGCCTCCTAACATTATTCGTTTGGCTGCTTTTCTTCACTCTGGTCATCCTTCAACGGCGACGGGAATGTAAAATAGGCGTTACTATCTTTCTTTATGGTCGGGTGATGAACATGTATCAAAATCCCTCTATCGCAAAGTCTCATCAGGATCTTCTTCACGGTTTGCCATGTTTTTATCGTAGGTTGAAATAATCTATGTGCTTCCACTACCTTTATTTGTCCGTTTTCGCCAACGAAATTAATAATTCTCATTTCTTCAGCAGTAAGAGTAACCGCAATTTCGTGCGAAATATATTTAAGCACATCAGAATCTATCCACACCTTTCTCTGCTGCTTGTTGTTTCTTAAAACTACACGGACAGACAAGGCCCCAGTTCCTTCTTGCGTCTGTTTAAATTCAGGATGAGGCAGATTAGATTTCTCCATCGTCTCACGCATCCTCTTAGTGCCCTCAGCCATGCACTTTACGTAATCCAAGTAAAACATCGCATCCATAAGAAAAGGATTTCTCGGATGGTGTGAATCATAAATAGTTTCTGGAGTGACAAGGGGTGGAAATCCGCCAGGGCTTTCTATAACCAATCTATCATCAAACATCTTTACAAAGATGTTCATGTTTTTTAAACCATAAGATCGATGGACACACGCATTAACAATCGCTTCATGCCATGCTTCATATGGATATTCGGGCCGAGTATAGAACTTGCCATCTTCCTCAAGCCGAGAGAACTCGCGCAATTGGGATTCAATCTCCCGATCCGATTCGACGATCAGGTCTGGAATACAGCCTTCAAATCTAACATCCTTAATCACATTAAAATCCTGGCCCGTTTTTTCAATATCTCCTTCATACCTAAGAAATCGAATATAACACCCTGGGAATAACAATCTTGGGTCTTTTGCGAAAAGAAGTACGCAGGCAACATTTGGTACAAAAACACCTTTTACTATCTTACCCAATCTTGTCTTTTGCAAAATTTCTTCTCTGGAATGCGATTGCGAAAGCCCCCGCACCCTATAGACACCTTCAAGGAATTTGTCTACCAAAGGCTCTCTAAAATCTTCTGGAAATCTTAATTTAGCCGGTTCCTGTTCAAAGACAATCTGCCCCTTATCTATCTGAAGCTCTCGAATTTGATCGATAGTCAGTTTGTGTTTTTCGTCTCCTTTTCTTACAAACACATTTCTCGATACGTCAGCAACAACTCTATCTTCCAGATAGAACGTCCTGAAAAGCACAACGCAATCTTCATAACCTTCCTTATTGACAACTTCGATTCTTCTGGATTCCGTTTTGCTATCAGGACAGTAATGAGCATCCGCTTTTTCTCTATCGTTAAGTTCTTTGTCGCTTAAGACTGAACATCCAGAGAGCGATCCATCATTTTCGACTCCCAACAGCAGTAAGCCACCATCGGGAGCAGTATTAGCCCACATGGAAAAGTACTCACCAAGTTGCTGGGGATGTGTTTTGGCTGGTTTGCGTTCAAGGCGCTTATCCTCGTGCAACCGTAACAGTAAGGATTGATCTGCGCGGGCAAATATTTCATCGGGGCTAAGAAGGCGAAGAGACGATGGACTTTTGAAAGCAAAATCCAAGCTTCCTTGTTTTGGATGATGCGTTATCTTCATTGCTCGAGCATCCTCTTCAATCCATCTTTCTATATTGCTAATCATAGTCTACCCCCGTCAAGTGGATTAGTCAAATCAATTGTTACCTTCATTTTTATGGACCTCGTGGAGCAGATGGTCGCCAAAAGGGCGCCCGGTGAATTTAAGATCAACTATATCGGCGGGCCGGAAGCAGTAAAGACAATGGACCAGGTGGCTGCTGCTGAGAGAGGTATGATTGACATGGTCTATACCACCAACGCATACTACCTTTCAGTCTTGCGTGAAGTGGATGCCATGAAGCTTTCCATGCTCACACCCATGGAGGAGAGAGCAAGCGGGGCCTGGGCCTATTTCAACAGACTCCACGAACAAAAGCTGGGCTTGAGATACCAGGCCAGGCTGGGCCTTGACCTCATGTTCCATCTCTACCTTCTCAAACCGATCAAGAGTGCCGACTTGAAGGGGTTGAATATCCGCGTCTCCCCCAACCAGCTGCAGGCGATCAAAACGCTGGGTGCAAACCCCGTTGTCATTCCACCTACAGAGGTCTATGTCGCCCTGGAGCGCCATGTGGTGGACGGTTACTGCTGGCCTTCAGTGGGCATCCGTGACTGGGGATGGGACAAGGTGACCAGGTATGTGGTCGATCCGGGCTTTTTCAAAGTCCCGAACCCGCTGCTCATCAACCTGAAAAGCTGGAACAAGCTGCCCAGGAAGCTGCAGGATATCCTGAACGAAGCGGCCGTGGAGGGCAAGAAAACGGTGGCGCTTTTTGCCGATCTGTTGAAGGCTGAGCGCCCTATACTGCAAAAACAGGGCATCGAGACGATCGTGTTGCCGCAGGCGGAAAAGGACAAATTTCTCACCGCCGCCTATGATGCAGGCTGGAAGGAGCTGGCCGAGAAGGTCCCTGGGGCTGTGCCGGAGCTGAGAAGATTCCTGTCAAAAACGAAGTGACGTTTCGGCTTCGACCCGGGATCGCCGCAAAGATGGCGAAAAAAGGCACCGGAATGTACGTAATTCCAGCAAATCTTGCTTATCCGTTTTCTTATTGACAAGGTCTGAGGCACTGTGATAGTTTGCATTCTAAAAGTAACTTTACATATGTAAATTACATGGAGAGGCATCCATGACGATAGTTAAATCGGCCGACAGGGTCTTGCGCATACTCGAGGCTATCGCCGGAAGTAATGCGGGCATGACTCACGGGGAGATTTCGAGGAATCTGCGGATCCCCGGCGGGAGCCTGTCATTCCTGCTCTCCAATCTCGTCGGCCGGGGCTACCTGTCCTTCGAGCCGGTCGGGAAGCTTTACATGCTCGGCCCTGAGATACTTGTCCTGACCGGTTGCTATCTCAACAGCCTGGACATCGTACAGCATGGGCGCCCTGTCCTCCACGCCCTCGTACAGGAAATAAAAGAGGATGCAGAGATCGCAGTCCGAAGGGGCGACCAAGTCCTTTTCCATTGCAAGGTAGAGTCTCCGAGGCCGGTCAAGTACTCGATTGCCCCCGGCGAGCTTGCCCCGCTTTATGCGACTTCGCCGGGGAAGTGCATCCTCGCCTTCAGCCCCGGGGAAGAGATATCGGCCTATCTCGACCGCGTCGCCCTCTTTCCCATAACAAAGACGACGATCACCGACCGGGATGCCTTTATGCGCGAGCTCGAATCGATACGCTCCACCGGGCTCGCTTACGGCCGTGAGGAATATCAGTACGGGTATCTGCGGCATAGCCGCGCCGGTGTTCAATATCCACAATGATATCGTCGGGTCCATCGTGGTCACCCTTCAGGCCGATCGGTTCGATTCCGGTCACAGGGCACTCATCGAGCCGAGGCTAAGACAGGCTGCGACCGGCCTCTCCCGCAGGCTGGGGTTCGCCGGGACGTCCCTCCGCCATGCGAGAGGGGCGGCAACGGAGAACATGGGAATTTCCTGATGACGATAGTTCTTGAGTCGAATTTCATGCTCATGGGCGACAGCGACCTGCCGTCCATTGATTTCGACCGGCCCCGCGTCACCCTGGCCGAGCTTCTCCGGGAACTGTCCGGGCGTTCGTCGGGCAGCCTTCAGATCGTGACGCCGGACGGGAGGGCCATCGACGAGGGTTGGGATATAGGGGTCAACGGGTGCGGGTTTGCGGGCCTGCCTGACGGACTCGGAACATCCATGCGGGACGGCGACCGTGTCGCCATCAAGCTGGCGCTTCTCGGTGGAGGATAATCGCAGTCATGAAGAGTCCATGGAAAGAGGATCCCAAGGAGGGACTATGAAAACATACAGCGTTGTCGGCAAGCCCGTCGAAAGAAAGGATGCCAGGGTCAAGGTGACAGGCGTCGCGCGGTATGCGGCCGACCTCATTGCCCCCGCCATGCTTCATGGGAAGATACTGCGCAGTCCCCTGGCCCATGCGAAGATTCTGAACATCGATACGAGCAGGGCCGGCGCCCTGCCCGGAGTCATGGGCGTGATAACGGGCAAAGACTTCCCCGGCATCCCCTTCGGGACGCGGCCCGACATAAGAGACCAGATCCCCATGCCGATCACGAAGGTCCACCACTTCGGCGAAGGTGTCGCGGCGGTGGCGGCGGTCGACGAGGACACGGCGGAAGAGGCACTCGGCCTCATCAAGGTCGATTACGAGGAGCTTCCGATCGTTCTTACCGCTCAAGACGCGCTCGCCCCCGGCGCGCCGCTCGTGAATGAGTTCAAGAAGAGCAATATCGCCTACTTCACGGATTTCACCTTCGGCGACGTGGATAAGGGCTTCAAGGAGGCGGACCACATAAGGGAGGAGACTTTCAGCTCGCAGCGGGTGACGGTGGGTTTCATAGAGCCACATGCGTGCCTGGCGGAAATCGACCCGACGGGCAGGGTGCTGCTCCAGGGCTCGAAACAGAGCCCTTACATCACGTGGCGTCACATGTGCAGGGCAATGGATATACCACTGGCGAAGATGAGGATACTCAACCCCTTCGTGGGCGGCGGCTTCTCCGGCAAGCACGACCCCTTCGACGTCGATTTCGCTGCGGTCAAGCTGGCCCAGGTCACCGGCAAGCCCGTAAAGATCGTCCTCAACTACGACGAAGTCCTCGCCGCCTATCGCCAGCGGAACGCCATGGACGCGAAGCTCCGCATAGGCGTCAAGAAGAACGGGGCCATTACGGCCCTCTATGCCGAAAATATCCTGGAGGGCGGCCCCATTTCCGGCATCGGTCCCTTCAACATCTACTATTTCGGGGCGTTCCTCAATATCCCGTATAAGATACCGGCCATCGAGTATCACGGCAAGCTCGTCTACTCGAACAGGTCGCCCTGCGGCACGGTCCGCGGCCAGGAGATCGTCCTCGCCCAGTTCTGCATCGATTCCTTGCTCCACATGGTGGGTGAGGACATCGGCGTCGACCCCGTCGAGCTGCGTGCGATCAACGCCGTGCCCAACAACTGGCATTGCGCGAATGGGATCGTCGTCGACGTCTCCGGCCTGGGTGAATGCATCGCCAGGTCTTCCGAGAAGATCGGCTGGAAGGAGTCCCGAAAGTCGCGGCCCGAAGGCCGGGGCATAGGCTTCAGTTGCGCCTCCCACCCGTCAGGCCCCAGGCTGGGCGGCCATTTCGGGTCTGCGGTCGTGATAAAGCTCCTCGAGGACGGCCAGGTGATCGTCACGCACGGCGCGACCGAAATAGGGCAGGGCGCCAACACGGTTTTCTGCCAGATGGCCGCTGAGGAGCTGGGCCTTCCATTCGAGGACGTCCTCCAGGGCGTTAGCGACTCGGACACGACAATTTTCGACTCGGGCATGTTCGGCGACCGCGCCACTTTCTGGGACGGCAACGCGACGATAGCCGCGGCCGGAGACCTCAAGAAACAACTCGCCGAGATCGTCGCCCCGGCCCTCAAGGCTGCGCCGGAGGAGATAGAGTTCGTGGATAAGCGCGTCTTCGTCAAGGGCGAGCCGGAGCGCGGCATGGACTGGCTCCTGGCTGTCCGCAAGGCTTACTACGAGAAGGGGGCGCCCCTCTATGGACGGGGCACCTGGGCAGCGCTCGACATCGATATAGTCGACTGGAAGACGGGCAGGGGAAACCTGGTGCACGGCCTCGATTTCATAGCCACTGCCGTTGAGGTGGAAGTCGATAGAGAGACGGGCAAAGTGGAGCTTATCAGGGCCGTTCACGGTGACGACGCCGGCCAGCCCATCAATCCGGCCATGCTCGAAGGACAGGTCAACGGCGGGAGCGCCCACATGTCGGGCCATGCCCTTTTCGAGGAGTCCCTTTACGACGAGAAGGGGAGGGCGCTCAACTATTCCTGGCGGGATTACAAGCAGCCCACCGCCCTGGACGTGCCGGAATATCATGTCGAGCACATACATACACACGACCCGTACGGACCGTTCGGGGCGAAGGGTGCGGGGGAGGCAAGCTCCTGCTCAACGATCGCGGCGATAGCCAACGGCATCTATGACGCGGTCGGGGTGAGGATCAAGGAGCTGCCGATAACGCCGGAGAAGATCCTCGCAGCACTTAAGGCAAAGGAGGGAAAGTGATGTTTATACGACGATTGCCCCCATTCGATTATCATACGCCCGCCACCGTTCCCGAAGCGCTCGCCTATATGGGCCGCTACGGCAGCACGGCCCGGCTGATCGCGGGCGGCACCGACCTCCTGCTCGCCCTCAAGAAGCGCGAGATAGTTCCCGACCACCTTATAAGCCTCGCGGGCGTCAAAGGACTGAAAGGCATCGACTTCGACGAAAAGAAAGGCTTGCGGATCGGCAGCCTTACAACACTCGCAGAGATCGAATCGTCCGAGGTCGTCAAAAAGAGGTATGCCCCGCTCCGGGACGCGGTCCGCGTGATGGCCTCCGCCCAGGTGCGCAACCTCGCGACCCTGGGAGGGAACCTTTGCAGCGCCGTTCCGTCAGCCGACACCGCCCCTCCCCTCATCGCCCTTGGCGCGTCCGTGAAGCTGGCCGGGCCGGCCGGCGAGCGCGCCGTAAAGCTCGAAGAGTTCTTTACGGGGCCGAAGGCGTGCTGCTGCGGGACGGAAGAGATCGTCACGGACATCCTTGTGCCCCCGCCGCAAGCCCGCTCGGGCGGCGCCTATCTGAAGCTCATGCGAAGGCACGCGATGGACCTTGCCCTGGTCGGCGTCGCCGCCTGTATTACTCTCGACGCAGCCGGCGCCGTCTGTACCGCCGCCCGGATAGCCCTGGGCGCTGTGGCCCCTACGCCCATAAGGGCGCCGGAGGTTGAAGGGCAGCTTATAGGAAAGCGCATCGATGAAGCAACCGTGGCGGAGGCGGCGCGCATCTCAGGCACGCAATGCCGGCCCATCACCGACGTTCGGGCGTCGCTCGAATACCGATGCGGCATGGTCGAGGTATTGACGAGGAGGGCCCTCATCGAGACCGTGAAGAGGATCAAGGGTTAATGGAGGCGAGATGAAGCGCGATATCGTACTCAAGGTAAACGGGAAGAGCTACAACCTGAGCGTCGAGGCGCACAGGACGCTCGTGGAGGTTCTGCGGGAGACGCTCGGCTTCACGGGGACCAAGAAGTCGTGCAACGAGGGGGAGTGCGGCGCCTGCACGGTCCTTATGGACGGCAAGCCCGTCGCCTCGTGCCTCGTCCTGGCGGTGGCGGCTCAGGGTAAGGAGATTACTACGATAGAGGGCCTCAACGAGGGGGAGAAGCTCCATCCCGTGCAGGAGGCCTTCGTGAAGCACGCGGCCATCCAGTGCGGCTTCTGCACGCCGGGTATGGTCCTTGCGGCTAAAGCCCTGCTCGATGAGAACCCCGAGCCGACCGCGAAAGAGGTGCGCAGGGCGATCTCGGGCAACCTGTGCCGCTGCACGGGGTATCAGCAGATCGTCGATGCGGTTATGGCGGCCGCGGCCGCGATGAAGACAGGCGCGCCCGTGTAAGGGCGCGCAAAAGACAACAGAAGAGAAGGGGGGCACAATGCTCGAAGGCTTTGTGAGTTATCCCGATGCATTTGTAAAGCTTTACAGGGAAAAGGGTCTCTGGGTTGATAAGACCATAGGGGAGGAGCTCGACGAGGCGGTCGCCGGATACGCCGACAGGACCGCGCTGGCCTGCGAAGGCCGCCATGTAACTTACCGGGAGCTGGGGACAAGGGCGACGAGGCTGGCCCTCCACTTCATCGATAAAGGGCTCCGGCCGTACGACCGCGCCATCATGCAGTTGCCCAACGAGCTGGAATTTGCTTACTGCTTTTATGCCTTCGCCAAAATAGGCGTGATACCTATCATGTCCCTGCCCGCGCACAGGGACGCGGAGATAACATTCTTTGCCCAGTTCAGCGGGGCGCGGGCGCACTTCATGCCCGCCCGCTACAAGGACTTCTCCCATCAGGCCCTCTCCCGCGAGGTCCGGGAGAAGGCGCCCAAAATGACCCTCCAGTTCGTCTCCGGCGACCCGGTCGAGGAAGGCTTCATCTCGATATCCGCGCTGCTGGAGGACAGGATCGAGGAGCTCGTGCCGCCCGCAAGTCTCGCCGCCTATCGTCCCAACCCGCTGGAGCCCGGCCTATTCCAGCTCTCCGGCGGCACGACGGGGGTGCCGAAGATCATCCCCAGGACGCACAACGACTACAGCCTCAACTTCAAAAAGGTCGGTGAGATCTGCGCAGTAACGGAAGAGTCCGTCCTGGGCATCGCCATCCCGGTCAACCACAACTTCGCCCTCTCCTGCCCGGGTCTCCTGGGCGGACTTTGCAGGGGGGCAAACGTAGTCCTTATCCCGAGCCCGAAGACGGAGACCGTCCTGGACGCGATCCAGAAGGAAAAGATCACTATCATGCCCACGCCCCCCGCCCTGCTCATAAGGTGGATGGAATTCCCGCAGCTCTCCGACTACGACCTGTCGTCCCTGCGCTACGTCATAGCGGGCGGGGCCAGGCTTAACGCGGAGGTGGCGAAGAAGATCGGTCCCGTCCTGGGCTGCGAATATTTCCAGAACCTGGGGATGGGCGAGGGCATGGGCTTCTGGAGCCGTATAGGCGACGGCGAGGACATACTCCTCAACTCGCAAGGGGCCCCCATGTTCGACGAGGATGAGGTACGGGTGGTCGACGAGAACGAAAAAGAGGCGCCGTACGGGGAGAAGGGGGAGCTTCTGGTGCGCGGTCCCATAACGATCAGGGGCTACTATAACTCGCCGGAATACAACAAAAAGGCCTTCACGACTGACGGCTTCTACAGGACCGGCGACGTTGTCAGGATGTACAAAGGACGCTATCTCTCCGTCGAGGGCAGGATTAAAGATACCATTAACCGGGGCGCGGAGAAGATAAGCGCCGAAGAGGTGGAAAACCACATTCTTGCGCACCCGGACATCGAGAACTGCGCCTACGTCGCTATGCCCGATCGCATGCTGGGTGAGAAGGGCTGCGCCTTTGTCCTTCCGAAGCCGGGAAAGGCGATCAGTCTTGCCGGTTTACAGGCGTTTCTGAAGAACGAGCGTAACATCTCGGTCTTCAAGCTGCCGGAAAGGCTTGAGATAGTCGATGCCTTTCCCATGACGAACGTGGGTAAGATCGACAAAAAGGAGCTTCGCAGAATCATAGCGGAAAAGATCGCGGCTGAAGAAGCTTAAGAAAAAGGAGGTGAGTATTAGGTCTTCGGGGCAAAAGCTGCAAGAAAAATAAAAAAAGGGGGGTACCAAGATGGCCAGACGATTGATGGTCCTGATGTCCGTTATGGTGTTCGTCTTCTCGGTCTGCTCTGTGGCCGGTGCGGACGTAATCAAGCTGAAGGTTGCGAACTTTTTTCCGCCCGTGCACATGAACTCCATAATGGTGGGCAAGTATTGCGAAGAACTGAACAAGAAGCTTGCCGGCAAGGTAGAGCTTACCCAGTATACGGGGGGCACGCTTCTTACCGCGCCCAAGATAGCGGCCGGAGTATCGACAGGGATTGCCGATATCGGCCTGTCCCATTGCGCCTATTCGAGGGGCCGTTTCCCGGTGATGGAGATCATGGAGCTGCCTCTCGGCTTCCCGAGCCCCTGGATCGGGGGACACGTCTCGAACGATTTTTACGCCAAGTTCAAACCGAAGGAATGGGACAATTATCATCCCATCGCGTTCAGTACGAGCCCCATAAACGTGGTCCAGACGCTCACCAAACCCGTAAGGACCCTCGAGGACCTGAAAGGGCTGAAGATCAGGGGGACAGGCCGGATAGGCGACATAGCGAAGGCCCTGGGCGCCGTCCCCATGCCTATTGAGATGGTCGACCTCTACGAGTCCTTGAGGAGGGGCGTCGTAGAAGGCAACTATGGCCCCCTCGAACAGTTGAAGGGCTTCAAGATAGGCGAGGTCGAAAAATTCGTGACGCCGTCATGGAAGGTGGGGAGCGTCTTTTCTTTCTACCTCGTGATGAACAAGAACAAGTGGAACAGCCTGCCTGCAGACGCGCAGAAGATAATGACCGACTATACGAAGGAATGGATTGAGCGATGGTTCGTCGAGTGGAACGCCATAGACATAGAGGGGCGTGAGTTCTTCCAGAAACAGGGCGGCCAGGTGCTGCCTCCGCTTTCCGATGCCGAAAGCGCAAGGTGGGTAAAAGCGGCGCAGCCCGTGATAGCCGATTTCAAGAAGGACATGGTCTCGAAGGGCTATAAACTCTCCGAGGTTGACACCTGGATAGGCTTCATTAAGGAGCGCATGGAATACTGGAAGGGTCAGGAGAAGGCGAAGAAGATCCCGACGGCTTATCAGTATTAGGTTCTCCGTAGAAGATAACGCGTATCCGGTTTTCCGGGGTCTTGCAGTAATCGGGAGAAGGTTCAAGAGGTAAAAAGATTAACGGAAGTGTAGGGCAGGGACCGGAAATGTCCCTGCCCTTCCGATCTCAAGTAATGATTACCGCACGGCCTTCGCTATTCCCTCGCCTATATCGTTGACGGAGAGCGCGTTATCGGTTATGACAACGGCGAGGGCAAAGGGGACCAGAGGCACTACCTGGGGAAAGAGGAGTCGTACAGGTTTGCGGGCATCGACCGCCTCTTCGACGATTTCTACGCAGATATAAGGAGATGCGCGAAATGAGGGTCAAGAAGGTGAGAATCGGCATAAAGCCCATCGAAGTCGCACTGGGCGACGCGAAGGCTGCCATGAAGAAGGTCGAGCGGGGCGAGAAGGTGCAACGGGAGGCCGGCGTCTACTTTACGAGCCTGGAGGCGTTCAGGAGGGTGCTCACGGTGAAAAGGCTGGAGCTTCTGCGCGTCATCAAGAATGAAAAGCCGGACTCTATTCGGGAGCTGGCCGACCTGGCAGGAAGGGACGTCAAAAACGTTTCGGATGACGTTAAATACCTGGAACAGGTAGGGCTTATCGAGCGGCGGGGGGGAGGCAGGGCGACCAGGCCGACCATCGCTTACGATGCCATTTCGCTGGAGATAACGATCTGAACCCGGCCCTATTCCCGAAGCCCGCAAAACCCCTGCGACGCCCTTAAGTAAACCGCAAATAAAGCGAAAATAAACTGTTGACAATGTTTTTTCAACGGCGGTAAAGTTGTGTCGGCTCGTACGTCCTGATAGATTTTGCGCTTTACCCGTTTTACGATTTAGGCACGGCGTGTAAGAGGCAGTAAGATGGAAAGACCTTTGCCCTGCGTTCGAACCGCCGCAGGCGGCAATGCTCCCGCAAGGCCCACCCCTCCAGCCAGCCCCCTGTCTTTTGCCTCCCGGCCGGAAAAAGGAGACACATAATGAAGGGAAAGACGTGGACGACAACAGCGGTGCTTGTTTTGTTCGCCTTTTTTGCCGCAGCGGGCGCCGGCTACGCGGAGCTGAAGAAGTATACGCCCAGGCCGGCGCCGCGACCTGCGCCAAGGCCCGCCCCTGCGCCCAGGCCCGCACCCGCTCCCAGGCCCGCCCCTGCGCCCAGGCCCGCACCGCACGTAGGACCTGGACCGCACGTCGGACCCGGGCCGCACGTAGGGCCGGGGCCGCATGTGGGACCCGGGCCGCACGTAGGGCCAGGCCCCGGTCCCGGACCCTTCCATCCGGGCGTAAGGCCGCCGGTCGGCATTCATCCGGGGAGCGTTCCCCCGCCCCCCATACACGCGAGCGTTTACTCACGCGAAGAGCTGCACCGGAGGATGGAGCTGCACCCGCCCAGGCAGGAACAGATGCGCGCGATGCAACACTTCAACGAGCAGCGCTCGATGTTCCGGCCGTTGCCGGGGCCGGTTCACTTCTCCCGCGAAGCCTACCGCCCCCTGTTCGCCAGGGTAAAGATCGTCCCCGGCACCTACCATTACCGGCGGGACGTCTTCTACGCGCACCACAACTACATGCCGCCGCCTTACGTTTACAGGATGTACCCGTCTTATGGGGTATGGGATTCGACCTTCCTCTCCTTCATGCTGGACAACATCACCGACCAGCAGTATGCGCTGATGTATTACAACCATCAGGACGATGAAGGCATGATGCAGTGGCGCGCGGAGGTCGACCAGATGGCTATGGAGAACGCGGACCTGAAGAACCAGCTTGCGGTGATGGACGCCCAGGTGGCGAGCCTCAAGGGCACTCCCATCGATCCGGCCTACGTGCCCGAGGACGCCCAGGACATCGCGCTGGCCCCGGAGGTCGTAGACCAGGCGATAGCGTCCCAGCCGCAGGGATAGAGACGAGGAAATCACCGGAGCTGTTGCGAGAGCAAAGACAAAAGGCGACAGGACGAAAAACGACAAACCAATACTCCTTTCGGCTTGGACTCGCGCCTGTGCGGAATCGCGCCATGCGGAAGCTCGTCCACATTATCTTTGGCGTTTTGAAGTCAGGGCGCCCATTCGATCCGAACTATGGACTAAAAACGGCTTGACATGGAAAACGGTATCTATCATCGATTCCTTGAGGCGCTCCTCCGCAGCCGGCCGCCGCTAACGGAATAAAGAGCGTATTATAAGGCGGCGGCAAGAGCGGGCTGTACTGTGTGCATAGTTGGGATATTGAGAAATCTATATGTATTACGGGACGTTTGATTGACTGATGAGTAGTCAGAACCAGACCCCAAGAAACGAGGGATATGCTGGGCAAGAGGCGGCTGCGTATGAGGATGCAGAGGCGGTGGCGCGCGAGGCTTGGGATGCGGAGGCGTACTTTTTGGTACGTCGGAGCGTCACGAGCCGAAGCGCAACGCCGCATATGCGCCTCAGACACAGCCGCCAACCAGTTCTAAGGGAAAGTGCCGCGCAGTCTGACCGCCTCCGCCACCCTGCCCACGCCCAGCGCCAGGGCGGCCGTGCGCAGATCGACCTTCTCCCTTTCGGCGACGGCGATGACCTCCTGAAAGGCCCTCGATAGTATCTTGTTCAGGCGGTCCGTGACCTCGTCCTCCGTCCAGAAAAGCTCCTGGAGGTTCTGAACCCACTCGAAATAGGAGACGACGACGCCCCCCGCGTTTGCCAGGATGTCGGGCACGAGCCAGATGCCGCGCCCGCCAAGGATGGCGTCCGCCTCCGGGGTCGTCGGCCCGTTGGCCCCCTCCACGACCATCCGGCAGCGCAGCTTCGGGGCGTTCGCGCCGGTTATCTGGTGCTCGATCGCGGCCGGCACCAGTATGTCGCATTCGAGCTCAAGCAGCTCCGCGTTCGTGATCTCCTCCGCCTCCAGACCGTGGGCCGCAGCGGCCCCGCTTTCGCCGTCCGTCTTGGCTGCGAGCGCCTTTTTAACGTCCAGCCCGGCGGGGTTGTAAAGGCCGCCCTTCACGTCCGATATGGCGATGACGCGCGAGCCGGCTTGGGCGAACTGGCGCGCCGCAGCGCCGCCCACGTTGCCCGCCCCCTGTATGACGACGCGCGCGCCGGCGACGGAAAAGCCGAGGTGATTCGCTGCCTTGGCCGCAATCGTGAAGACCCCCCGTCCCGTCGCCTCCAGGCGGCCCAGCGAGCCGCCCAATTCGAGTGGCTTGCCCGTTACTACGCCCGGGACCGCGTAGCCCTTGCGGATGCTGAACGTGTCCATGATCCAGGCCATCACCTGGGGGTTCGTGGCTATGTCGGGCGCGGGTATGTCCATCTCCGGGCCGATGAAGGGCGATATCTCCCACGTGAAGCGGCGCGTAACGTTCTCGATCTCCCGCTGCGACATGACGGTGGGGTCGCACTCCACCCCGCCTTTTGCCCCGCCGAAGGGGATGCTGACGACTGCGGCCTTCCACGTCATCCACATGGCAAGCGCCCGCATCTCGTCGAGATCGACGCCCGGATGGTAGCGCAGGCCGCCCTTGAACGGCCCCCGCGCGTCGTTGTGCTGGACGCGGTAGCCGGAGAAGATCCGCATCGAGCCATCGTCCATCTTCGCGGGGAAATGGACGACGATCTCCCTCTTCGTGTGCTTGACGCTCTCGATGACGTCCCTATCGGCGCCCGGTATGTGCGCCGCCGCCTTCTCGACCTGGCTCACCGCCATCTGCGCCAGGCTGACCTTGCCCCCTGCCCCTTCCGTCCCTGCCATCTCTTCACCTCCGGTGCGCTGCCGGCACATACATCCCTTCCGGCATCCCCCAATGTCCGATTCTATACGGCCCGGCGGCGATTGTCAATTTATCCTTGAGGCCGGTCCTGTGTCCTTCCGCAGCGCCCAAACCGGCGCAGACCCCGGCGAAATCCAGGTTGACGCAGGGCGGCGATTCGTTGTATCTTTGTAGAGGAGATATCCGGGTCGATGAGCGGCCCGCGAGGTGTTTTCAGGTCCTAAAAGGAGGCGTTCATGGAAGTGTCATTGTTGAAAGGCAAGACGATCCTCACCGTCGATGACGAGCCCGACGTGCTCCAGGTGCTCAAGGATGAGATCCTCGCGTCGTGCGCGGATTGCACGATAGACCAGGCGACTACTTACGACGACGCGGCCGGCCTGCTCCGCTCGAAGCAGTACGACGTGGTGGTCCTGGATATCATGGGCGTCCGGGGCTTCGACCTGCTCGAGATCGCAGTCAACCGCAACTACAAGGTGGCCATGCTGACCGCCCACGCCCTGAGCCCGGAAGCGCTCAAGAAATCGCACGATTTGGGTGCCAGGGCTTATCTGCCGAAGGACAAGCTCGGCGAGATCGTCCCCTTCCTCGAAGACATGCTGAAGCACGAGTACAAGACGGGCTGGCGGCGGCTCCTCGAAAAGCTGGAGAACTACTTCGACGAGCGCTTCGAGCCGGGCTGGAAGGGCCAGGCGGGGATAAACTACTGGTAGGATCGTCCTCCGGGCCCCCGGCGTAGGCGCCATCGGGCGCCTCGACTTCATAGTCTTCCGTGGCCTTCCGGGCCGGAGCGCTGCCGCCCGGACGATATAAGCGGCTTCGGCGCTATTACAGACCGACCGGCAGCGCTCCACGACCTTTTCGCGAACATTATGCGCCGCTTGTCAACGCGCCCTTTCGCGTAATTAACATAATTTTCACCATTACTTCATCCGGTCTTAACCGGCCGTTCGTAAAATCAATCGGGCGACGCAATAGGGCGTAGCGAAGATCCCCCGCGGACCGCGAGGAGGCCGGTTGCAGAACGGCAGACAGATAGCTGTGGTGGAAGACGACAAGGATATCCTTGAGCTCGTCTCCCTGCACCTGCGGAAGGAGCGGTACAACGTCGCAGCGTTTTTGAACGGGACGGCATTCCTGCGCTCCCTGGAAGGCGCCGCGCCCGTGCTGGTCGTCCTCGACCTCATGCTGCCCGACGTAGACGGCCTGGAGATTTGCCGCCACCTGCGGGCGAACGCCGCCTACGCCGCCATCCCCATCATCATATTGACGGCCCGGTCGAGCGAGACGGACAGGGTGCTCGGCCTGGAGCTGGGCGCAGACGATTACATCATCAAGCCCTTCTCGCCGCGCGAGCTGATCGCCCGCGTCAAGGCGGTGCTCAGGCGGACGTCGAGGCAGGAGACGGAGGCGGAGACCATCGACCTCGGCACTCTGCTCAGGATCGACCCTCAGAGGTACGAGGTCGTGGTGGACGGCGAAAAGGTGGAGCTGACCGTCACCGAGTTCCGCATCCTCCAGTTGCTCGCGTCGAAGCGCGGATGGGTCTTCTCGCGGGACAAGATACTGACTCACCTGTGGGGCAGCGACAAGATGGTCCTCGACAGGACGGTCGATGTCCATATCAAGCATCTGCGCGAAAAGATGGGCAGGGCGGGCGGCTTGATAAAGAATTTGCGCGGCATAGGGTACAAGCTGGAGGCTTAGAACCGCCTTCCATATCTCATTCGGCCGCTTTCCGGTGTCGCCTCCAAACGGTCTTCCGTTCTAAGCCTCAGGCGGTTGCCGCCTTCGGCCCCTCCTCTTCCGGTCCGGCTGCTGCGTGCCCCCTGCCGTCGAGCATCTCCCTGATCTTCCGGGACAGGGCGTCTGCCGAGAAGGGCTTCTGCACGAACCCGACCCTGCCGCCGTTCACAGGTCCGGCCTCCCCCGGCACAACGCCGTAGCCGCTTACGAAGAGGCAGGGGATCCCCGGCTTCAGCCTCGACATCTCCTCGAAGACCTCGGGCCCTCCCTTCCCCGGCATCACCATGTCGGAAACCACCAGGTCGAAGGCGTCCATGTCCTGCCGGAAGAGGGCGAGGGCCTGCTCTCCATCGTGCGCCGCGTGGACCTTATGTCCTAGGGCGGTCAGCATGTCGTATACCAGCTCGCGCAGGTCGTGGTCGTCCTCGATAAGCAGTATGCCCTCCTTTCCCGTCACCGGGGGCTGCGCCGTCTCTTCCTCCATCGCTTGCGCCTCGCCGGAGACGGGGAGGTAGACGCAGAAGGCCGTCCCCCGTTCCTTCTCCATCCCTACGGTGATAAAGCCCCCGTGCTTCTTCACGATGCCGTAGACTACGGAAAGGCCCAGGCCCGTGCCTTGCTCCTTGGTCGTGAAGAACGGGTCGAATATCTTGTCTTTGATCGCAGGGTCGATGCCGGCGCCCGTGTCCGTTACGGAGAGAAGGAGATACGCGCCGGGCTTCACGTCGGGGGGCGGGGGCGACCCGTCCGCGGCCGGGACATGGGTAAGGCCCGTCTCTATCGTGACCATTCCGCCCTGGGGCATCGCCTCCCTGGCGTTCACCACGAGGTTGAGGAGCACCTGGTTGATCTGTCCCACGTCGAGCCTCGCCGTCGGCAGGGCCGCTTGCAGGACCAGCCGCACCTCGATGTTCTCCCCCAGCATCCGCCTCATCATCTTCTCGAAGTCCTCGACTACGCGGTTCAGGTCTGCCGTGGCGAGCTCCAGCACCTGCTGCTTGCTGAAGGTGAGGAGCTGCCTGACGAAATCCTTTGCCCGCATAACGGCCTTTTCTATGGTCCGGCAGCGGGCGTGCATCTTCGCCCTTCCGGAGACGCCGCCCGTCGCGTGCGCGGCGCCGTTCGCAGAGTCGATCTGCATCCTCAGAAGCTCCGCGTTCCCGAGGATCACGCCGAGCATGTTGTTGAAGTCGTGGGCTATGCCCCCGGCCAGGCGGCCGACCGTCTCCAGCTTCTGCGATTGCAGCAGTTGCTGCTCCAGTACCTTTATCTGCCTGAGCTTCTGCACCATGTTGCCCATCGCGGAGAGGAGCTCCGCCGGCTCGTCCGCCCCTTCCGCCTTGATCTCAACGTCCAGGTCGTTCTCCGCGAGCCTGTTGGCGACCTCGACGCCCTCCTTCAGGGGCCTCGTGATGCTCCTCGTGAGCACCACCGCGGCGGCGACGGCTACGGCGACGATCAGCGCGCCCATAAGGAGGAAAAGGCTGCGCGTCATCCCGTACATGGCGAGGGCCTCGTTGTAGTAGA
This sequence comes from uncultured delta proteobacterium, assembly GCA_963835595.1. GTDB lineage: Bacteria > Desulfobacterota > Syntrophorhabdia > Syntrophorhabdales > WCHB1-27 > CAWEPK01. Next base: position 2,847,136 of record CAWIGL010000002.1, read on the forward strand.
GGCCCGCCTGGTCCCGCTCGTAGACGACGAGCTCGGTTGCGACCTGCTGCAAGCCGAGCACTGCGGGGCGCACGCTGTTCATGTATACGAAGCCCGCCTGTCGCGTCTTCCCCGCTGCGGATAGCTGCAGCGTCTCGTCGTCGAGCTGCCTCACCCCGGCCAGCGCCTCCTTGAGCTGCGCCAGCAGGGCCTTTCCTTTTTGCGTCCCCTCCAGACCGTCGAGCTGTTCCAGCCCCTCTTCGTAAGTGGCCCGCGCGGTCAGTATCCGCACGCGCTCGAAGGCCCTGACCGCCTCGTCATTCGAGACGATCCCCCTCAGCACCGCCTCGCTCTCCGTGCAGACGCCGTCCTTTATCGTGTCTGCGTACCACGTCCTCGTGCTCGTGACGTGCGCCGCCCGGTCCATTTTCTCGCCGATCAGCCTCATGTTCGAAAGACCGAGTACGATGAGGGCTATCATGAACAGCAGGATCAGCGTCATGCCCGCGCTGAGCCGGGTCCCGATCTTTATTCTTCGCAGGTACATCCTTCTTCCCGTGCCTCCCAACATGGTATATCGGGACGGTCCGCCGCCGGACGCCCCTTTCTCCGGCCCGAAAGACGGCTAAAAGCGCGCGCCTTTTAGCGGGCAGCCCGCTCCGGCGCACCCTCCCGCAGGCCCTTGAGGAGCGGCAGCGCGTCGTACGTTGCCGATTCGAGGATCTTCTCCGACTTTTTCACAGCGACGTGCGGCAGGGGCACGTAGCGGAGCCGCAAGGCGTGCTTCTGGCCGTCGTGTATGGTCCACCAGAGGAGCCGGATAAGCTCCTCGGCCCTCTGCCTGCTCCTGCCTTCGTAGTTTTGCTCCCGGAAGAAGGCGAGCCACGTGAAGCTGCTGATTGGGTAGCCGCCGCCGGCAGCCGTGTCGGTCAGGGAGACATCCGTGTCGTCGGGGATAGCCTCCGGCACCGAGAGGCCGATGGAGGTCGTCGTCGGCAGGACGTACCTGCCCGACCTGTTGCGGACCGCGACCGTGGTCATGCCGTTGCCCAGGGCGTAGATCAGCTCTACGTAGCCGATCGCGTTGGGCGTCTGCCGGAGCAGGCCCGCCACGCCCGCGTTGGCCTTTGCAGCCTGGCCGACGGGCCAGTGGAGCAACGGGCCGGCGCCGACGCGCCGCTTCCATTCGGGGCTGACCTTCGTCAGATACTCGCTGAAGATGAACGTCGTCCCGCTGCCTTCCTGCCTGTGGACGACGTGGATGGGGGCGGACGGAAGTGCGACGCCGGGATTGGCGGCTGCTATCCTCGGGTCGTCCCACACCGCGATCTTGCCGAGGAAGATGTCGGAGATGACGTCGGGGTCAAGGCGGAGCGCGGGGTTGCCCGTGAGGTTGTACGCGAGGGCGACGCCGCCCAGGCAGGTAGGTATCTGGAGCATCTGCGAGCGGCCTTCCTTTTTCCAGAAGCGTCCAGGGAAGACGTCGCTACCCGCGAAATCGACGGAACGGTCGAAGAGCTTTTTGAGACCACCGCTGGAGCCTATGCCCTCGTAGGCGACCTCGACGCCGGACTGCGAGCGGTAGACATCGAATATGGCGCTGTAGAAGGGGAGGGGGAAGGTGGCGCCGGCGCCTCTAAGCTGCGCCGGGCCTGCGAATACCGGGCTTGCGAGCGCGGCGGTCCAGAAAAGCAGGACCGCGCACGGGAAGAGGAGATACCGCAGCTTGCCTGTCACTTGGCGCGCCTCCGTCGGGGAAATGTCCCGTGTGGATTTTAAAGTCGTCCCGTTAAACCGGGACGGTCGTTTCCGTGAATAATACGTTAACGACCGATGGTAATCCCTTGTCATAAGCCCTTACTATTTATTAAACTGGTATAATAGTGACGGGCGGACCGCCGCGCACGAACGCGCGTTTCCGTCCCGCGCACGAGCAAGGAGACGGTAATGAGGCCGACCGACGCCTTCGTAGGACCGATGCTCACAGACCTGTACGAGCTGACTATGGCATACGGATACTGGAAAACCGGCAAGGAGCGGGACAAGGCCGTCTTCGACCTCTTCTTCCGAAAGAACCCCTTCGGCGGCGAGTTCACCATCTTCGCCGGCCTCGAAGAAGTGATCCGCTCGCTCCACGCCTTTAGGTTCACCGATTCGGACACGGCCTTTTTGCGCGACGGCATCGTTAAGCGTAAGTCGGAGTTGGAGTGCGGCTTCGAGGTGGGCCTCAAGAACGGCTTCATCAGGGAGAAGGACGGCGGGTACGAGGAGTTCGGCTTCGACCGCCGGGGCGTCGGTGCCTGGCAGCCCGTCCGCCACCCCACGGACGACCTTGCCATACCCGGCCCGATGGCGGACTGCGACCCCGCCTTCTTCGACTGGCTCAAAGGGCTCGACTGCTCCGAGCTGAAGGTCTACGCGATGCCGGAAGGCACCATCGCCTTCCCCCGGATACCGTTCATCAGGGTCGAAGGGCCCTTATGCGTCGCCCAGATGCAGGAGACGACGTTCCTCAACCTGGTGAACTTCCCCAGCCTGCTTGCGACGAACGCCGCCCGCTTCAGGCTCGCGGCAGGCGCCGACAAGGGGCTTGTCGAGTTCGGCCTGCGCAGGGCGCAAGGGCCGGACGGAGGCGTCTCCGCGTCGCGCTACGCCTACATCGGCGGCTTCACCGGGACGAGCAACGTGGAGGCGGGCCAGCTCTTCGGCCTGCCGACGAAGGGGACGATGGCGCACTCCTACGTCGCCTCTTTCTCCGGGCTCGACGATATCTCCAAACCCGCCATTACGTCGCCCGACGGGACGGAGCGCAATTTCGTCGAGATGGTCCTCGATTACCGCAGCCGGCTCGGCTACGGGCAGACGCACAACGGCGAGCTCGCCGCGTTCATATCGTATGCCATCGCTTTCAAAGAAGGCTTCCTCGCCCTCGTCGATACCTACGACACCCTGAAGTCCGGCCTGCCGAACTTCATCTGCGTAGCCCTGGCGCTCATTGCGGTCGGCTACAAGCCGGTCGGCATCAGGCTCGATTCCGGGGACCTCGCCTACTTCTCGAAGGAGGCGCGGAGGGCCTTCCGCAAGGTGGGCAAGCAGTTCTCCATCGACGCCTTTGGGGCGCTCACCATCATGGCTAGCAACGACATCAACGAGTCGATCCTCCTCAGCCTGACGCAGCAGGGGCACGAGATCGACGTCTTCGGCATAGGGACGCACCTCGTAACGTGCCAGGCGCAGCCTGCCCTGGGCTGCGTCTACAAGCTCGTCGCCCTGAATGGTCATCCGAGGATCAAGCTCTCCGACGAGGTCGAAAAGATGACGATCCCGGCGAGGAAGGAGGCGTACAGGCTCATCGGGACGAACCGGCAGCCCGTGCTCGACCTGATGGTGGAGGCGGGCACGCCGGCGCCGAAGGCCGGGGAGCGCATCCTCTGCCGCCACCCGCTTAACGAGTCGAAGCGCGCCTACGTCATGCCGAAGAGCGTCGTCTCCCTGCACCGCTGCGTGTGGGACGGGCGGCAGACATACGCCTTCCCCTCCCTCGACACGATCCGCCAGTACGTGATCGACCAGATCTCCGAGATGAGGCCCGACCACATGCGCGCCATCAACCCCACGCCTTACAAGGTCTCCGTCAGCGAAGACCTCTTCCGCTCGATACATGAGATATGGATGCATGAGGCGCCGATAACGGAGATAAGCTGAGGGGGGGGGCGGCCGGGATCAGCTACATCAGGTAGTGCTGCAACTGCTGGTACTGCATGAACTCCGTGTCCACGAAGCTGGCGCCGACCTGGATGCTGCCGTTGACGGGGACCGCCCGCTGGGGCCTGCATACGATCCGCAGGCTCCTGTCATCCTGGGGCAGCACAAAGGAGGTCTCGAACTGGGGGCTTCCGCCTCCCTCGTACAGCTCCGGCAGTGACTCCTTCGGCATGGAGAGGCGCAGGCCGCTGAGCGATATGTCGAGAATCGTCGCCTTGTAATGCTTCTTCCCGGCGTCTGCGGTCTTGATCCGGGCAGGTATGGAGACCTGCTTGCGGCCGTAACGCCGCCGCTCGCGCTGCTGCGGGTAATCCGCGTTCCTGTTCAGGTACTCCATCAGTATCAGCTCGATTGCGGAGGATAGGGAGCGATGGTCCTGCCGGGCCACCCTCTCGACCGCAACGCGCAAGTCTTCGCTCGTCCGAAAACAAATGGTCACTTGTTTTTTCATGGTGTTTACCTCAACTCAAGATGTAGCAATAAGTATACCAATTTCTCACAACCGCTTCAATAGGGTGACGGTTCCCCTGACGGTCAAAACGGAGCGCCCCGACCTTGTCTCCCTCGCCGCCTCCATCCCCGGTCCTGTCAAGAAACCTTTACTCTCCGGTGAGTATCTTTACAGTTAAATATAAGACCGATGGCAGAGTCTGTCTCCTTGTCCTTCCACAAGCCCTCCACGATTGCGAGATCACATGAGGGCCGGCCCTTGCCGAACCCCGCATCGCGTCGTATATTTGGTCTGAGGACATAAAAAAATGAAGACAGTGAAAGCCTTCGTGCTCTGCGTTCTTGCTGCTGCCTGTATCGCCTGTCTTGGGTGGCCGGCGCGGGCACAGAACGACTATCCGCTCCCGGCCGGCCCGCCCGACACGTGGGACCGGGGCCGCACCGAAAGGCTGACGACGGAGAAGGGGCCGCCGATAAGCCCGCTCCAAACGCTGCCGCCGCGCGGGAACCTTGCGCAGGAGCAGCCACAGGCACCGGCCGGCGAGGCCGAGGAGGTCTATACGGGCACGCGGACGCAGGTTGCGCCGGACACGAGCAAGGGCATCCCCTCCAACCCCGTCCCCGGCGCGACCCCCCCGGCTGCCCCCGAGTTCCATCGCTGACGCGCCGCGAGCGCAAGCGCCCTTTGCCCCTCCCGTCCGCGTTAGCGGCCCTTTCTTTTCCCTTCCCCCGGTCGCGCTTTACCCCCAGGACAAAAAAACATATACTATGCGCAACGACGCGCGTTTTTGCGATATTGACGTCTCCCGAAAGGTAATACAGACCGTGCCGAGCGCCCCGACTTCACCGCCGACCCCGCCTTCGCAGGCCGCGCCCGCGCCTTCCGCCCTTGCGATCCGGGTCGTCGAGGTCTGGAAGGAGTATGTCCAGGACGGCCGTGAAGCGGTCTGCGCCCTGCGGGGCGCGCACATGGAGGTCGCCCCCGGCGAGATCGTGGCCCTCTTCGGCAAGAGCGGCTCCGGCAAGACGACGCTCCTGAACCTCCTGGCGGGCCTCGACCGCCCTACAAGCGGTGCGATAGAGGTGGACGGCGGCGACCTCGCCGCCCTGGGCGAGAAGGGCCTGGTGCGCCTGCGGCGTTTGCGCCTCGGCTTCGTCTTTCAGTTCTTCAACCTCCTGCCGACCCTGACCGCCTTAGAGAACGTCTATCTTTCCTTAGAGCTTGCGGGCATAGCCGACGCAGGCCGCGCATCCACCGCCCTTGCCGACGTCGGGCTTGGGGGCAAGGAGGCGCGCTACCCGCACGAGCTTTCGGGCGGGGAGCAGCAGCGTGTAGCCATAGCGAGGGCGATAGTCAAGGCGCCCGCCATCATCCTCGCGGACGAGCCGACGGGCAACCTCGACAGCAGGACGGGCGAGCAGGTCCTTGAGCTTCTCCACGGCCGCTGCCGGGCGTCGGGGACGACCCTCGTCATGGCGAGCCACAGCGCCGCGACCGGCCGCTATGCGGACCGCATACTGCGCATGGAGGACGGCGCGCTCGTGGAGGAAGGGCGTTCAGGAGGCGCCGGCCGCCCCGGCCAGCCGCAAGGAGGCGGCGCCCTGCCTTGAGGACGGTAACAAGGGCGTTTTTGCGCTACCTGCCCCGGAGGCGCTCATTGAGCCTCCTCCACGTCGCGGGCATCGCCTGCGGCGTCGCGGCGGCCATCGGGATGATCTTCTCCGCCCGCGCCGCGATGGTCAGCTTCTCGGCGGCCATCGAGTACCTGAACGGAAAGGCGACCCATTCCCTTGAGTCGGTCGCGGGGCCGCTCGACGAGAGGGTGCTGGCGCGCCTCGCCGAAGACCCATCCGTCCGCGCATTCGCGCCCGTCATCGACCGGAAGATGCGCTTTGACAACGGCGAGCCGGTGCGCCTTCTGGGCATCGACCCCTTCCTCGATAAAGCGATAAGACCCCACATGCTCGGCCCCGCACCCGGCGGTGCATCCGACATACGCACGGAGACGGACCGGGGCTCGTCTTTCCTTCTGGACGAGCGGGCCGTCCTCATCGATGCGAACACCGCCGCCCGCCTCCACCTTGCAGCAGGCGACACGGTAAAGACGTCGAGGGGCGCCTTTAAGCTCCTCGGCGCGTTCCCGACGCTCTCGCCCGAGCCGCTTATGGTCATCGATATAGGCCATGCGCAGCGGCTCATGCGGCTCGACGGCCGGATCGACCGGGTGGACCTCATCGTTGGCGACGAGGCTGCGTTCCTCGCCCGCTGGGGTCGCGGCTTCAGGGTGCAGTCCGTCCGGCAGAGGGAGCAGCTCTACGCGGGGATGCTCCGCGCCTTCCGTCTCAACCTCCAGGCCCTCTCGTTGATCGCGCTTTTCGTAGGCGTCTTCCTTATCTACAACACGGCGACGTTCGCGGTGGCGAGCCGCAGGCGGGACGCTGCGATACTGCTGTGCGTAGGCGCGCGGAGGGGCGAGGTCGGCCGCGCCTTCCTCACGGAGATGCTCATCTTCGGCGTGGCGGGCGGGGTGCTGGGCGGCGCTGGCGGCTACCTTTTGAGCCGTTTCCTCACGGGGCTTGTCGGCCTCACCGTGAGCAACCTCTATTTCTTCCTGAAGCCTGTCCCCCTGCCGTGGTCATGGTGGACGCTGGCCTGGGGCGCGCTCTTCGGCACTGCGGCCAGCGTCGCGGGCAGCCTTTTCCCATTGCTTGAGCTTTCCCGCCTCGACCCCGTCCGCATCATGCAGCCCAAGACCGCGTCGCGCCGGAGGACGGCGGCCGTCCGCCGCATCGCCGCTGTCGGCCTGGCAGTCCTCGCCCTGACTGCCGCGCTCCTCGTCATGTCGCCCATGCACGTCTACGTGGGCTTCGCCTCGGCCTTTACCTTCCTCTTCGCGGCGAGCCTCATGACGGGTGCGGTCCTCGTGCGGATAGGCCCGCTCCTGAAGCACGTCTTCGGCATCGCGGGCGGCCTTCCGGGACGCATGGCAGCGGGCAGCATAAGGCAGAACCTGGGGCGCACTGCGGTCGCCATAGCAGCCTTCATGGTGGCCCTCTCGATGTCCGTGGGCCTGGGGTCGATGATCGGCAGCTTCAGGCAGTCCCTCATCTGGTGGATGGACACCCAGCTTCAGGCGGACCTCTATATCGGCAGCACGTCGGAAGGCATCGAGGTGCCGCAGGCTTTCTGCCGGGAGATTGACGCCATCCCTGGCATCGGCGGGATCGACCCGTACAGGAACGCGCCCGTCGCGTACAGGGGCGAGGCGATAACGGTGGCCGCGGTCCGGGCGGCCGTGCTCCAGCGGTATACGCACTTCGGCTGGCTCAAAGGGGCCAACGAGAACTGGGATCCCGTGAAGCGCGGGGAGGCGGCCGTATCGGAGAGCTTCTGCCGGAACTTCCACGTCGCGCCCGGCGACACCATCGAGCTTCCCGGTAAGGCGGGACCGGTGCCCATCAGGATTGCTGCCGCATTCTACGACTATACGACGGAGCACGGCCTCGTCATGATGGACTGGTCCACCTACGCGGCCGTCTTCGGGGACGACACGGTGAACAGCCTCGGCGTCTTCATCGACCCCGGAAACCCGGACGGCCCGCGCATCCTCGACGACGTGCGCCGCCGGGCCGCAGCCGCCGGCCTGCCCGCCTTCAGCCGCGCCGAGATGCACGGAAGGATACTTTCAGTATTCGACTCGACGTTCGCAGTCACGCGGTCGATGCGGCTGCTCGCCATCGTCGTCGCCTTCCTCGGCGTCGCGGGGGCGCTCCTCACGCTCTTCGTCGAGCGGCAGCGCGAGTTCGGCATCCTGCGCGCCCTGGGCTTCTCCGTTGGGCAGGTGGCGGCGATGACGCTTTTGGAAGGGCTCGCTATGGGCGTCGTAAGCCTTGGCCTTGCGGCCATTTCGGGCACCGTCCTTGCCGTTATACTGATAAAGGTCATAAACCTCCAGAGCTTTAACTGGACGATATTCATCTACCCCGAATGGGGGCCGTACCTGACTGCGGCGGCCACGGCGCTCCTCGCGAGCGGCGCGGCCGCCCTGTATCCCGTCTGGAAGGTGCTGCGCACCTATCCCCATATGCAGTTGAGGGAGGAGTGATGGCAGGGGGCGCGCGGCGGTGCTTTCCGGCGTTTGCGCTGATATTGGCGGCTGCGGCCGCCGCAGTCGCCGGCACGGCCTGGCAGGATGCAGCCGCCCCCTGGCGCCAGGCCCTTGCGCCCAGGACGTGGTCCTTCCCGAAGGACCACGGGGCGCACCCTGCGTACAAGACCGAATGGTGGTATTTCACGGGCAACCTTACGGACGATGCGGGCCGCCCCTTCGGCTACGAGCTTACGTTCTTCAGGCACGGCGTGCGCTTTGCGCCGGAGGCAGACGCGAACGCCTGGTCGGTGCGCGACGTCTACCTTGCCCATTTCACGGTGACGGACATAGCGGCAGGCCGCTTCCTCTTCGACGAGCGTGCGTCGAGGCGCGGCCCTGACCTTGCGCATGCTGGTACGGACCGCCTCGACGTCAAGCTCCTCGGCTGGTCTGCCCGCATGGAAGGCGGGGCGGTTCGCCTTCGCGCGCGGTCCGGCCGCATGGCCCTGGACCTGCGCCTCGTCTTCGACAAGCCGCCAGTCATCAACGGCGAGGCAGGGGTGAGCAAAAAAGGGCCGCTTCCCGGCCAGGCGTCCTATTATGTCTCCTGTACGGCGCTCGCAACGGCAGGCTCGGTGAGCGTAGCGGGCGGCCCGGCGCGCACCGTGCGGGGGGTGAGCTGGTTCGACCACGAATTCGGCTCGAACCAGTTGAGCGCTGCCCAGGCAGGTTGGGACTGGTTCGGCCTGCACCTCTCCGACGGCCGCGACCTGATGGTCTATATGCTGAGGCGCAAGGACGGCGCAGTCGAGCCCGCCTCGTCGGGCACGCTCGTTGACGCGTCCGGCAGGGCCCGCCACGTTCCCCTATCCGACATAAAGATCGATGTCCTCGACCGCTGGAAAAGCCCGAAGAGCGGCGCGACTTACCCGGCCAGGTGGCGGCTGCGCGTCGTCTCCGAAGGGATCGACCTCGCCGTTGCGCCGCTCCTTGCCGGCCAGGAGCTTGTCACCACAGGCCCGACAGGCGTGACCTACTGGGAAGGGGCAGCAAAAGGGAGGGGCACGGCGCGCGGCGCACCCGTAACCTGCTTGGGGTACGTGGAACTGGTCGGCTACGCCGGGTAGGGCGGGGCGGCCGGGGTCTTTTCGCGTCCGGCCCACGTGCGCCGGCGCACGTGTTCAGTATGTTCCTGGATTCATACAGTGTTAGCAGTTGTAATAGTCTTTTTCCTTTTCTTATGCTATAGTTACAAATGCCTTTGAACAGGAGCCTCGTCATACTCCTATTGCTTTCGGCCGTGCTTCAGACATGGGCTGCGGCGCCGGCCATCGCTGCCCGCCAACCCCAACCGGCCACGGCTTCCCAAGCGGAGGAAGAAGCGTTTTCGCCCCCGCCGAGGCGCGCCGACGACATCATCAAGATACTGGACGAGCGCGGAAAATTTGAGGGAGAGACTGAATCATATAAGAAAAAGGCTGATGCCTCCCCTCCCGCAGGCGCGAGCAAAGAAAGCCTGGCCGCATTTTACAAGGAGAGGGCCCTTGCAGCATGGCATCTCGGCCGGTATAAGCAGACGCTGAGCGACTTCGAGAAGGCACGGGATTATGCCGGAGAATCCGGATTTGCTGATCCCGAGTTTATGATGAGGCTTGCAGTCGCCGAGCTGGACGCCGGCAATTTTCGGCGCGGTGTAGAAATCCTCAAGGAAAATATAAAGAAGTCGAATCACATTCACAGCTACCAGAACCTGGTATCCGCGTATACGCGGATAGGGGACATAGATAATGCAAAAAGGACTGCACAGGAAGGGAGAAATGAGTGCAGCGCGGCGGATATCAGAAAGGGGAGGGGGGGTGGCGGCAGGAGGGCCGCCGACTGTAAAATAATGGAGGCCCAGGCGGAAGCCTCCATTCTCGAAGCACAGGGCAAATACGTGGCAGCGGAACAACCCATACGCTCAACAGTCGATTTCGCCGCCCGTCGGGGAACCGCGCACGTCGCGCCCGGAGTAGTACTCCGGAGGAAGCTGTGGCTCGCCCGCAATCTTTACAGGCAGGGCCGTTTCTTCGAGTCCGAAGTCTATGCCCGTGACATTCTGAAGGAGTCCTTAGCCCACGGCGGACAGGAGTCCGCCCAGAGCTTTTCGGCGATCCTGGTAATCTCTTCTAACCTCGCAGCGCAGGGGAGGACCAAGGACGCGGAAAAGCTGCTCTCAGCAGCCATCAGGATCCTTGAGGCATCGGGGGTATCGCACGATTCCTCCATGGCCGCCCAGGTAAGGGTAAGCTACGGCGGCCTCCTTGCAGCCCAGAGGGACTTCAAGCGCGCGATGGAGCAGTTTGACCTCGTCAAGGCAGGCACGCAGAGCAACAGGTTACTCTACGAGAAAGAATACGCGAGGAACGAGTCTCTTTTGATCTCCCTCATATTCACGGGCCGAAGCCAAGAGGCCCTCGGCCTCATAAAAGAGAACTACGAGAGCTTCAGGAAGCTTTTCGGCGACGACCACACGAGGACCGCCGAGATGCTGGCGCTGCGCGCCATGGCGCATGCCCGCATGGACAATTTCAAGCAGGCCGGCGAGGACTTCTCCGGCTCGATGAAGGTGCTGATGCGCCACGTTTCTGACAGGGGCGGCTACATCAGGCGCGAGCGCATAAAGATCATCATCCAGGACTACATGAGGTTCTTGGACCGCATCCGTGGGACGCCCCTCGAGACTGCCGTCGCCGCAAACGCTCCGGCTATGGTTTTCAGGCTCGCGGAGCTGACCCGCGGACAGACGGTGCAGAGCGCCCTTCTCGCGAATAGCGCAAGGGCGGCAGAGCGCGACCCCGAGACCGTAAGCCTTATCCGGCAAGAGCAGGACACCCTGCAAGAGATAGACGTCATGGAAGCCTCGATCCTGGAGATCGTCTCGGCGCCGCTTGACCAGCAGGACTCGCAGCTTATCAAGCGCCTCAACGCGAGATTTGACCACCTGCGGAAGGCGAGGGCCGCCATGCTGGAAGAGATACAAAGGCGCTCTCCCAAGTACGCACGCTTCGTCAGCCCCCAGCCGCCGCTGCCTTCCGCAGTGCAGGAGCGCCTCTATCCCCACGAGTCGCTTGTCTCGATCTTCAGCCTGGAAGACCGCACATATGTCTGGGCCATACCCCACAAGGGGAAGATCGTATTCGCTTCCATCGCCGTGCCCAAGGAGGAGCTCGGCGCAATCATCGGCCGGCTTCGCTCCTCCCTCGACCCGAAGCCATCCACTATGAGCGACATACCTCCGTACGACACCGATAGGGCATACGCATTGTACGAAAAGCTCCTTTTGCCGGTAAGGGAAGGATGGAAGGACGCGTCCGACCTCCTGGTGATCGCGAACGGGCCGGTGAGCCGGCTGCCCCTCGATGTCCTTACGACCGCCCCCTTCAAGCGGCCGGCGGACGAGAAGCTCCTTTTCGACAGTTACAGGAAGGCCCCCTGGCTCATAGGGCAGGTCTCTATTACGATGGTCCCTTCGGCATCCTCTCTCATCTCCTTACGCAGCTTGCCCGCCGGTCCGTCCAACAGGAAGGCTTTTGCCGGCTTTGGCGACCCCATCTTCAGCCCCGAGCAGTTGAAGATCGTTGCGAAAGAGAGCGGCGTCCAGGTGAGGGGCGTGCGCATAACGAGCAGGGGAAGGATCGACGCAGCGAACGCCGCCTCGGAGCGCCTGGAAAACCTTGACCGCCTCCCCGACACGGCGGACGAAATCAGGGGCATCGCCGCGACGCTCAAGGCGGACATGGGCCGTGACATCTTTCTGGGCAAGGACGCCTCGGAGACGCGGGTAAAGTCGACGGACCTCTCCGACCGGCAGGTCGTCGCGTTCGCCACCCATGCGCTGATGCCCGGAGACTTAGACGGCCTCGACCAGCCGGCCCTCGCCCTGTCGTCCCCCACCGTCACGGGCAACAAAGAGGACGGGCTGCTCACGACGAGCGAGATCATGAAGCTGAAGCTAAATGCGGACTGGGTTGTCCTTTCTGCCTGTGAGACGGGCGGCGCGGAAGGCTCGGACGAGGCGCTCTCAGGCCTCGGGCGGGCGTTCTTCTACGCGGGGACGCGCGCGGTCCTTGCGACGATGTATTCCATCGAGACTACATCCGCAGAGAAATTGATCACCCTGCTTTTCCGCGATCAGACCGAAAACGAGCGGCACACCCGCGCCCAGGCGCTGCGGCAGGCAATGCTGGCCCTTATCGATGCCCCCGGCTATATAGACCCTTCCTCGAAAAAGGCCGTAGCGAGCTTCGCGCACCCATTCTTCTGGGCGCCCTTCGTCCTCGTCGGGGACGGTGGCAGGCCGCCGCAGGACGAGCGGCGGTAAGACAGCCCGCCTCATCACTTATTCTTATTATGCTCGCGATACCTTCTCTTCAGCTCCCGGACGATGTCCGACTGCGCGTCCGTAAACCGGTCCTTGTTTTGTTCGAGCAACTGGTCGGCCAGCCAGTAGAGGTCTAACTTGTCCGGGAAGGCGTCGCTTATAAGCTGCAGATAGGCCGCCTTCTCGATAGGCCCTTCCGGGCCGGGGAGCTTCTTCGCATCTATGTCGCCGAGCCCCGCAAGGACCTCCCCCTGGGTCTCAGCATTGAGTAAAACGATACCGAGCTTCCTTTTTGCGGGGCCCTTGCTAACGTAAACCGTGCAGGCCTCGAGGGGCTTCATCCCTATGTCGGCCGGGACGAGGGAGACCGGCTCTCCAACTTTGACCCGCTTTTCATAAACCTTCCGCCCCTTTGCATCCGCAATTGTAACAGACGCGGCAACCCCATCCGGTCCCGCAAGCTGCAAGGGAAAATCTTGCATCAACGTTGCGTATGCGGGCCATTGCGCGTCCGTCTTCTTGCCCCTTGTAACCAGAGGGATGGGCGCATGTTCCGCGGGTTTGACAAAATCGGCGACATACCCTTTCACCGCTTCCGCATACATCTTGCCCGTAAGCTTCTCCGGCCGGCTCGACGCTGCTTCCAGCGACGTCCCGGTCTTGACGGCGCCCTTGACGTACGGGGCCCATTTGATCTTCAACAGCGTCACCGAGGGTTTTTTGGTGACGATATCGCCCAGGTAAATCTGCCTTCTGTCCCCGCAGGGGAATGTCTTACCCTGATGGGCAACCTCGCAGTCTTTCTCGTATCCGCCGAGTATGATGCCCACATAATTTTGGGCAAAAACCGGCCCTGCCGCGAAAATCGAGATCAAGACGGAAACTGCTGCCGTAACGGTCTTCATCCTGATACCCCCCGCCTTCATTTTATCTAAAAACAAGAAAAGTCGCCCCGCTGCCGCACGACGTCCCGCCTTGCTCGCAGCCGATGCCGGACCGATGCCAGGGCGCATCCCGGACCCGGGGGGTGCCGTCATTTGCCAATCGTACTGCCGGCAAGGGTGCATGTCAAGCGTTATCTCGTCGAAAGACAGACAGCACGCGGGCAGAAACGTTTCGCGTCTTTTCGCGCACGTATTTGCAAGATTATGCTTGACAGATGTTTGTGGGGCGCGGTATCCTTCGCGGAATCCGGACAATCTATACGTTCGTGCCGATGTCGCAGCGGCCGGCCCGCAGTCTCCGGCGGAAGGGGCGGCGCAGGACAGGCGGGCACGCCTCGAAGGACAGGCTCGATGCCTAGTTCCAAAGCGCAAGCAGAAGTTCAAATAAATGCGGAGGTGGCACGATGAGACGGGCAAGTGTTCTTTTCTATGCATGTTTGGTGCTCGTGGCGGGTATGCTTGCGGCGTGCGCCCCGATCCCCAAGGGGCAGATCTCCGGTGGGGCTACCGATTACAATCTGGCCGTTGAAAAAGCGCAGAACGAGATGCTCCTGCTCAATATTATACGGGCGAGCAAGCGCCATCCCATGTACTTCACAGTTCTCAACGACGTCAAGGCAAGCATGGTTTACACGGTACAGGCGGGCATGTATTTGCCCCTCGGGAAGTTCGGGTCGAACACGGCAGGCAGCGGCCTGTACACGATAGCCCCGAGCATGGCATATACCGCAAACCCGCTTTTCGACGTGGCCCTCCTAAACAGCAAGGAATTCGTGCGAGGCATGCTGGAGCCCGTGCAGCCGCAGACATTCGACCACTTCTGGCAGCAGGGATGGTCTAAAGAGATGCTCCTCTACTTGTTCGTCCATCGCCTGGAAGTCGGGGGGCGCACGTACAGCAACAATCCTTTCCGTGGAGATTTCGGTGATTTCGAGAAAGAGGTCCACCGCATAGTGGATAACGAGTGCGAGCTGACGGTTTCCGAGCTGCCGGCCGATCTTGTCGGGCCCGAGATAAAGGCGGAAGTTGCGGCGGCCGACCTGCAAAAACTTGTCGAGCTCCACAAAGCGGGCCTGATGCTCGCTCCTGCGAAAACAACGGATGGGAAGGTCGATACCTATCAGCTCAAGTCGATCAGGCAGGGCGAATACACCATCGAGTGCAGGGCCGGCAGAGGTGCGTCTCCTTCCGAGCGATACCTGATCCTGCCCGACACCCAGGCGCACGCTTTAAGGGGCAAGAAGGAAGGCGGCAGGATATTCTTAAGGTCCCCGGAATCTGTCCTCTACTACCTGGGCGAGATAGTCCGGGCGGAGAGGGTGGCCGACCGGAAGATAGCCAAACCTCCAATACTGAGGGGAAGCAGGGACAAGAGCTGCGAGACTCGGCTGTTCGTGGCCCGCGAAGCCGCGGCCGGGGATGAGAACCCGTTCGCAGCCGTCGGTTACGAGGGAAGCACGTACGTAATACCGAGAATAGATTCCGACAGTGCTTGCCCTGAGAGCGCGTCCACCTATGTGCTCTCCCTTGTCTCGCTCCTCACCTCGAAGCAGACGGCCGCCGATCTACCGGCCCCCGTCGGGATAGTTACCGCTATCGGGAGGACGCAATAGGGGATATCGCGGGCAGCCATCCGGCCGTCAATAACGGGCGCCGAAGAGCCTTCGTACAATGCTCAGGACAACCCTTTTGACGTTGGTGTGGATCCCGTACCAGCCCATAGCCATTATGGGAACGAGCAGGTTCACGAAGAGAAAGAGTGCGTTTATGACGATCCCGTAGTGCAGATAAAAATAGTACGTCGCGGGAAGCAGCAGGAGGGTCCCGAAAACCATGGCAATCGTCCTCGCCACGACCGGCCGCCAATGGACGAACATGTAACACGCGAACAGGATAACCGTCAGGTCTACCAGCAGGACGACCCAGAGCGGCGTGTCGCGGACCTGCCTGTTCAGCAGCAGGACGTTCGCCGCATTGCCGATAATATACATGCCCGGCATATCGCCGACCGGCGTCCGGTACCAGCCCTCTTTGTCCGGGCACGACGTGCCTATAATGACGACTTTGTCTCTCAGTTCCTGCTGCTGTGCATCCACCTCATCCGGCTTCATGCGTTCAAGAAACAGGTTGCCCTCTTTGTTCAAAACAGCAGGCGGCAAAAAAGCGAAGCGGATCCGGTTTGAAAAAAGCTCGTTATTCCCTACGTCCAGCCGCGTCTTATTCGACAATTCTATGCGATACCTTTTAGCCCTGTGAGCCCTGAAGTCATCGAGGAGCTTCGGCTCCAGCGCTTTCAGCTTGGGAAAGTCGTCCGCGAAGAGCGCGGCGGACAAGACAGGGACCGTCCAGAGCACCGTTTCGCTGCCGCCCGCCCCCTTTCCGATATCATAGTAACGTATATAGCGGACCACCCTGTCCGACCGGGAAAATGACCCGTAGGGAAGACCTCGGTAAAAGTTGGGATTTTTGTCTATCAAATCGTCGAAGATGTTTCTCCTGATCTTGCCGTCGGTGGACCGCTGGATCGTCGGGAAAATGATTTTGAGCTTCGATTTTCTCTCGGTTAGGTCGCTCAGGGTCCTTCTCAGCCCCGCGTCTTCACCGGGATTTGGCGAGGGGTAGTCGAACATGGTGTCGAGGGCTACGATCCTTGCGCCATTTCTGTCCGCCAATCGCAAGAAGCGGGCTATTTCATTTCTCGGTATGAATAAGGGCTCCCCCCAGCCTTCATATGTGCCGCTGTCTATATCGATAAAGACAATCTGTTTCGAGAGGCTTGCTTTCAACCTTTCGCAGCCGGCATTATTCGAAAACGGATCGCTGCATTTCAGGATCGCGGTCGCCTCTTTCCTGATCATCCAATCCATCGTCCGGTTGAAGGTCTTTTCCATCAACTGAAGGCGAAGCAGGGGGAAAAAGGCTATCGCTATAATGATTCCGACGATTACGTTGATGATGAAGGACCGCTGCTTTTGATTTTCCCACCGTCGATAGTCTAAGTAGTGATGCAGACGCAGGGCTTTTTCGAGATGTGGCCTGGTCCGCTCGCGCAATGCTTTGAACATCCCTTCCTTCTTCACTGTACGGACCCCCTGTCCCTACAATGTGAGCGTTCGGCGCCTTATCTTCGCCGCTTGATAGTCTCTATCACAGTCGGGTAGCTATTGCAATCGAAAATGCCGGTAAAAACATTCAGCCGCGCCGCTGATTGCCACAGGAAAGTATGTACTTTTCGAGAATATCCCTTTTCGTTTGGTAGGAGGAAGCACTGCGCAAGATATCCCCTGCGCCGATGCGCTAGGAACGGCTGATAAGCTCCGCAAGCGCGTTGTAGGGCTGAAAGCCGACGAGCCTCCGGCTGCCGAAGATGAAGGTCGGGACCGCGTCGATGCCCAGGGCATGGGAGCGCGCCCAGTCGGCATCGACCGCCTGCCGGAACCTCCTGGATAGAATCACCTGTCCGGCTTCGTCGGCGGGGAGACCGATGGATTCGGCCAGGCGCACAAGCTCGTCCGCCAGGGCGATGTTCTTTGTCTCGACGAAATAGGCCCTGAAAACCGCTCGGTGGAACTCCTCGCCTTTTCCTTCCGATTCCGCCCATTTTGCAAGCTCCTGGGCCAGGCGGCTGTTGTAGGTCATCGTGCGGTCGGAAAAAGGCAGGGAGAGGGAATCGGCCACTTTCTTGAGGCGTTTCTGGATAGCGGGGATATTCACGTCCCTGCCCGCGAAGAGCTCCTCCAGGGTGAGTCCGCTTTCCGGCGTCTCAGGATGCAGGGGAAAGGCAAGCCATCTTACCTCGACGCCGTATTCTTTGGCCAGGCGATCAGTACGGACCGTACTGAAATAGCACCACGGTCAGACGTAGTCGGAGAAGACTTCAAGGATCAGCGGCTGTTCCATACGCCTCCTTTCAAGCGGTCCTCTTGGTCAGCGGTCCGGGAACCGCAAAAAATAGCATCCGAACCGTCAATCCATGTGCCAGCGAACGTATTCATCCGGCCCTTTCCGGGTGGACTGGTACCGGTTTATCAGCGATTCCCGGTCCGGGTATCCTATAGAAACGGACAGGATAAGGCTTATATTGGAAGGGATATCGAGTCTCCTTCCGTATGACGTCGGGATAGGCCATGGACGCTGCCTGGGGCACGCCGCCCAATCCTGGTCGTGGATAGCGAGAAGCAGGCTCGCGGTGAATAGTCCCAGGTCGAAAATAGACCAGGAAGCCAGGGATTTGTCGAGGCCGACAAAGAGGGCGCAGGGCGCCCCATAGAACTGGAAATTTGCAAGGTAGCTCTTACGCATCGCTTCCTGGTCGCTCGGGTCGATGCCGAGGACCTTGAAGCGGCGCAGCCGGTGGTCCATGAACCTCTTCGTCAATGCTTCCGGCCATTCTTTTGGAGAGGGGAGGTCCGGGTTGGGGGCAGTCCCGGAAGAGGCTGTCCTGTAAAGCGCTTCAGCCAGCGCCTCCTTCTTACTCCCGGATGCGACGAAAACCTCCCACGGCTGGGTGTTCATGTAGGAGGGGCTCCGGTTTGCGGCCTCAAGGACCTTTTGGAGCGTCTCTTTGCTAACCTTCCTGTCGGTAAAGGCCCGTATGCTTCTCCGGCTCGTGAGGCATTCGTAGAAGTCCATATGATTTCTCTCCTCCTTTCATTAAGCGAAAGACAGAGCAGCGAGGGGACTACCGTAAATAAGTAAATAGCCCCGGCTCCCCGAGAGAAAAAGGAGACAGTCCACGTTTTCAGTCGGCGCTCGCCTTCCACGCTTCGAGCATATGAGTTAATAATAGCCGTCAGTAATGGTTTATTGCAAGAAAAACATTGGTCCGCTCTCTTTCAGGGAGTACTACATAAGCATTGTTCTCCGGCAGGATATGGGCGTGTTATACGAACCGGGGGCCGGGATGGGCCGTGAAAGCATCGCACAGTTCACTTTGCGTACTTGTCAATTCGCTATCCGGCAAGGCTCGTTCGTAAGCGGCTCTGGGGTGGGCCGGAGGAAATTTCGACGGGGCACCCACCCGACGTGAGGAGGGTGGGTCGAACGCCGTGATCGAAGGGCCGCACACCGGAGCGTACGTAGTTGGGTACGTGAGGATGTTGCGGCCCTGAGAGACAGGCGTATGGCGCGAAATTAACCCGGCCCCATGTTGATAATGAAGTTGGGGCGATCAGCTTCGCCCCAACTTCATTCTTCTTCAGGGATAATCACCCCCGGCCGCTTCCTGCTCAGCCTGGGGATGATCGGGAGGGCCACGAGGATGAAGGCGATGGCGAGGCACGTCGCCGAGATGGGGCTCTCGAAAAAGATCGCGAAGCTGCCCCTCGAGACCATGAGGGATTGCTTCAGGGAATACTCCATCATGGGACCGAGCACATAGGCGAGTATGAACGGCGGCGCCTCGTACCTGAGCTTCTTCATGAAATAGCCGATGACGCCGAAGACGAGCATAAAAAAGACGTCCATGATGCTGTTCGCGATCGTATATGCCCCGATGATGCAGAAGACGATGATGAGCGGCATGAGGACGGGGTAGGGGACCTTGAGGAGCTGGACCCAGACGCCGATCAGGGGGAGGTTGAGGACGAGGAGCATGATATTGCCTATGTACATGCTGCCGACCACCCCCCAGAAGACCTGCGGGTGCTCGGTCAGAAGGAGCGGGCCCGGCGTGACCCCGTGAAGCACGAGTGCGCCGAGCAGCATGGCCATGACGACGTTCGACGGGATGCCGAGGGTGAGAAGGGGGATAAAGGCGCCCTGGGCCGCCGCGTTGTTTGCCGATTCCGGCGCGGCGACGCCTTCGATGACGCCGGTGCCGAACTTCTCAGGCGTCTTCGAGACCTTCTTCTCGACCGCGTAGGAGACGAAGGAGGCAAGAACCGCCCCGCCCCCCGGAAGGATGCCCAGGAAGAAGCCGAGGACGCTCCCCCGGAGGATCGCCCCGGCAGACCTTGCCCAGTCCTGCAAGGTCGGCAGCAGCCCCTTGACGCGGGTCTTGAAGATGTCGCGGTTGATCTTCGTCTCGATGTTGAGGAGCATCTCCGAGATGCCGAAAAGGCCCATGACGACGGGCACGAGGCCCACCCCGTCCATCAGGTCGGTGATGCCGAAGGAGAAGCGGGCCGTCCCTGAGACGATGTCGGTCCCTACGCAGCCCACGAGGATGCCGAAGCAGGCCATCATGAGCGCCGTCACCATCGACGTCGAGGAGAGGAACGTGAGGACCACCATGCCGAGGCACATGAGGGAAAAGTATTCGGGCGGTCCGAACCGCAGCGCGAAACCGGCCAGGGGCAGGGCCAGGAGGGTAAGCCCGATGATGCCGAAAGTGCCTGCGATGAAGGAGCCGAAGGCGGATATGCCGAGGGCGCGCCCCGCCTTGCCCTGGCGGGCCATCTTGTATCCGTCCAGGCAGGTGACTGCGGAGGCCGCCTCGCCGGGGATGTTCACGAGGATGGACGTCGTCGAGCCGCCGTACATCGCCCCGTAATAGATGCCCGCGAGCATGATGATGGCGGAAACGGGCGCCACGTGGAGGGTGGCGGGCAGCAGCAGGGACATCGCGGCCGCAGGCCCCAAGCCTGGCAGGACGCCCACGAGGGTGCCGATGAGACAGCCCATGAAACAATACAAAAGGTTGGCGGGCTGCAAGGCAACCGCGAATCCCGTCATGAGCTGGCCGACAGTATGCATCGCTAAAACCCCAGGAACCCCTTCGGCAGCCGGCTCTCCAGGAGGAACTCGAAGACGCAGTAAACCGAGGCAATCGTAATGAGCGCCGAGGCAAGGACCGTCTTCCAGCCGTAAGGCTCCATTATCCTGAAAAGGACGAGGAGCAGGAGAAAAGTGGCGAGGAGAAAGCCCAGGAGGTCGAAAACGACTACGTACAGGAAAAGGACCCCCAGCAGCAGGCCGAGCTTGCGGAAGCCTATCCCTCCCCAGATCTCGGACGCCGGACCCGATGCGCCTTTCAGCGTCTGCACAAGAGAGATGAGGGCGAGGCAGCCCAAGAGGATCGACGTGTAAAAGGGCAGGAAGCCCGGCCCCGGGTTACGGAGCCCCCCGACGTTGTAGCTCCACGACAGGATGCAGACTGTCACGGCAAGGGCCAGCCAGAACAGGTTCGCGACGATGTAGGTTTTCTTCATCCCGGTAAGCCTTCAGGCGGCTCATTTGTTCAATATGAACTTTCTCATCTGCTCCCCGGCCTCCACGTACGCCGCGGCCCAGTACTTCGTGAACTCGGCCGTCCCCATGTACTTTATGGGCATATCGTACGTTGCCATGGCCGTGATGAAGACCGGCTCCGACTGGGCCTTGTGGAAGGCGTCGTGGAGTATCTTGACGACCTTCGGGTCCATCCCCTTCGGCCCGAATATGCCCATCGGACTGTCGTGGACGACCTTGTAGCCCAGCTCCTTCACAGTCGGCACGTTGGGGAACTGCTTGGACCGCTTTTCCCCGAAATGGGCAAGAAACCGGAGCTTCCCGGCCTGGGCCAGGGGTATCCAGCCGGCCGTCGTTGCGATCATGTCCACGTGGCCGCCGAGAAGGGCGGCAGTCGATTCGGGGTCTCCCTTCGAGGGGATGTGCGTAAGCTTCACTCCGCCCGCGTTGTACGCGGCCTCCTCCCAGGCGATGTGGCCGCCCGTTGCGACGCCGGAGGCCATATACGTCAATTTGTATGGGTTGGCCTTTGCATAGGCGATCAGCTCGGGGAGCGTCTTGAAGGGGGAGTCAGGCCGGACAAGGATGCCGTACAGGTGGCCGCCGTACATCATGATGGGCGTCACGTCCTTCACCGTATCGAAGGGGAGCTTGTTTAAGAACGAGTTGCGGTGAAGGCTGTTCACGGCCTCGCTAAGGGTATAGCCGTCCGGCTTCTTGGTCAACATGGCGCCTACGCCGACGGCGCCTCCCCCTCCGGACCTGTTCTCGATGAGGACAGGCTGGCCCAGGTACTTCTTGGCCCCCTCCGCGAGGGCGCGGCAGGCGATGTCGGTCGCCCCTCCCGCAGGATATGGGACGATGAGGGTGATGGGGCCTGTCGGGAAGTCGGCGGCCCACAGGGCGCCGGCAGCGAGAAGCAGGCCCGCTGCGAGGACGGAAACGGCCATTGCGATCCTTGAACCCTTCGTGCTCATGATTCCCTCCTTGCGAACTGCAATTGGTGACTTCCTTATTCTACAAAAGAATGGAGAGAATACAAAGGAATTTGTTGCGCGGTTGGGTCGGTGGGGTAGAACGTGTGAAGAAATGTGCCCTCACCCTCGCCTCACCAGGGGGAGGGAGTTTTCACAAGCAAGGGGTTTTGAGGAAATCCCCAAAACCCCTTTAAATCCCTGAATTATTGGTGGGCCGCGTAGGATTCGAACCTACGACCTCCTGATTAAGAGTCAGCTGCTCTACCGGACTGAGCTAGCGGCCCACGCTTCGAGGTTGAGTAAGTTTTATAGCACAGCGGCGGCCGAAATTCAAACCTTTCTTCCCGCGTCTTGCGGCCGCAAGCGCAGTCGCGCCGCCCGTGTTCCTTACCGAAACGCACGACCCTTTGGCGCGGGGCGGTCACGGGCTTGCGCCTTCCGCCTCGAGCCTAGCCATCGAGACGGCAAAGAAGCCTTCGGCGTCGGGGCCGTGCTGCCTCTCGTAGGCGGAGACTATCTCTTCCACGAACCGCTCCCGCATGGCATCCGGCGCCATCCTGATGTAAGGCATCCAGGTCGTCCGCACCCAGCCCGCCAGTCCTTCCCTGCCTTTGTGCAGCATCGTCTTCGGTACGATCTCGACACGCCTCGGAACAAGCCCGGCAGCCTCCGCTCGCGGAAGCCCTCGGCAGCCCGCTATTCAAGGCGATCAGGGACAGGCAGCCGCACAACGAAAACCACCTGCGGCCCTGCATGATTATCGACAACCCGGAGGTCGCCAGGGAGATCATACAGAAGACCAGGCCGCGCTTCACCCATCCGGGCGCGGAGGAGATCTATACGCTGCGGGCGGCCGAGCTCGACACGTACGCGCAAAGATACGCGGAGTTCATCGATCCCGTTTGGGAGAGGGGGTATCTTTGCGCAGGCGGCACGGTCCGGGAGCGCATGGCCGGGAAGGCTTGACCGGCGCGGCAAACCGAATGCCTTTGTTGACTTCAAGCCGTTTTTTATGTTTACTTTAGGCATGTTCCCCGGTAGCTCAACCGGCAGTAGCGGCTGGCTGTTAACCAGTAGGTTGCAGGTTCGAGTCCTGCCCGGGGAGCTTTTTTTGTCTTTGGGCCTTCTCTGGAAGCCTGCCCCGCCGGGTGACGCCCCCCATGTTTTAAGAACCGGCTTGGCTAACAATTCGAACCATAAAGTATTTGCCACAAGGGTCCAATACGCCGGGAGGTGCATTCTATGAAACCCCGATTTGCGTTTGTTGTCCTGTTCTTTTTCCTGTTTTTGGTCATTTCTGTAACTTTACCGGCGAAGGCAGCCGAGTACCCGAAGACTCCCATCACAATAAAGTTGGAGGGCGGGAAAATGCCCCCCGTTGTCTTCCCACACGAGAATCATGTCGAGAAGCAGAAGATAGGCTGTGAGAAGTGCCATCACAAAGATCCCCAGGACCCGAAGGCGTGTACCGCATGTCACGGGAAGGAGGCAAAAGGAGCACAGCCTGCGGCGAAAGACGCCTTCCACAAGAGGTGTC
Source organism: uncultured delta proteobacterium (assembly GCA_963835595.1). GTDB lineage: Bacteria > Desulfobacterota > Syntrophorhabdia > Syntrophorhabdales > WCHB1-27 > CAWEPK01. The sequence goes on from CAWIGL010000002.1 coordinate 2,870,412, forward strand.
AGGGCTGCCACAAGGAAGAGGCGGCAAAAGGCCTGAATGCGCCGACGAAATGCATGGAATGTCACAAGAAATAAGCCGCCCGGGTGGACTCCGGGCGTCTTCGATTCTGCCGTTCCCCAACGAGGTTCCCGTATGCCCGGCCTGGATCGGGCCGGACTTTCAGACGGGTTCCGAGAATCCGCTTGAGATGCGCTGATTATATGGCAAAATAGAAGTAACTACCGGTCATTACTTCCCACAACAGCTTCGGAATAAATGACCCTGCTGCAAGCAGCAGGGTATCCGCTGAACGCTTCTGGTGAGCGGGGAGGCTCGCCGGGCAAAGCCCGGCGAGGGGGCGCTGAGCCCCAATAACTGCCTGTTATAAGGCGTGCAAAAGCTCCAAGGATGATAGTCGGATGCAAGGACGACGGGGCGCACAAAAAGGCTCTTAGCGTGGGAAGCTGATAGTATCCCTGTAGCTTGCTACAGGGAATCAACAAGTTGATAAGAGGACAAAGAATAGGGTATAGCTCCCGGCCCCGCCTGGAAAAGGCGGGAATGGCGGAAGGCCGGGAACGTGCCGGCAGGGAAGGCCTCTCATCGCTGGAGGGGTTCTGAAGGAAGGCTGGGCCGGCGGGCGCATGGGATTTTTTGGAAAATTCTTACACCGGCCCATGCGGACACAAAAAGCCCGTATTATTCTATAAAAGAATCCGAGAACAACTGGATAAGGCGAACAAGAGAAGAGGGGGAACATGAGATCGGTACTCGCCTGCCTGCTGATACTTTTCGTCCTTTTTCTTTTTTGCCGCGCATGGGCTGCCGCGCCCGGTGACTACGTAGGCGCGGAGACATGCCTGGGCTGTCACAGCGACCGGGCCAAGGTCATGTCGAGAAGCGCGCACTGGAAAAAGGCCGTCCCCGGCTCGCCTATCAACCGGGAAGGATGCGAGTCGTGCCACGGCCCCGGCGCCGCCCACGCGGAGGCGGGGGGCGGCAAAGGCGTGGGCGGCCTCGTTACCTTCGGCAAGAAAGAGCGAGCGGACACAAGGTCTGCGGTTTGCCTCAACTGTCACGAGCACAGCACGCAACTCGTCAATTGGGATTCCGGCACGCACAGGACAAAGGACGTGGCCTGCAACGACTGCCATACCCTCCACGCCCCCCCGAAGACCCCTGCCGGCTACGGCACCACCCTGGCCGGCCTCGGCTATTCACCCTCATGGGAGTACATGGTATGCGGAAAGTGCCATCTGGATGTAAAGGCCAGGCTGAACAGGAGGTCCCACCACCCTATCGTAGAAGGCAGGATTACTTGCTCGAGCTGCCACCAGCCGCACGGCTCGACGTACCCTTCGATGTTAAAAGCGCCCAGCGTCAATCAGCTTTGTTACAAGTGCCACGCCGAGAAGAGGGGGCCTTTCATGTGGCAACATCCGCCGGTTGACGAAAACTGCGCGACCTGCCATTCGCCCCACGGCAGCGTCCACCAATGGCTCCTGAATGAGAAGATACCCAATCTGTGCCAGTCGTGCCACGACAGCACGAGCCATCCCGGCACGATGTACAGCAGGCAGTCGCTGTTCAGGGGGGCGTCGCCTGCCATCCAATCGGTCGCCCGGTCGTGCCTCAACTGCCACAGCAACATACATGGCAGCAATGCCCCCGCGAATCCGGCGAACCCCCACAACACAGGTACATATTTCCTGCGATAGGAGGACGGCGTGAAGAGGATATTGGCCGTGAACATGGTTATGACCCTCGCCATCGTGTCCGCCTCCTACGCTGACCAGAGTGACATTTTCTCAGGCAGCCTCTTCCTGGGCGGCAATGCCGTAAGCCTCGACCATAAGAGCGGTAAGTTTAACGAATACAAGGCCATAGGTCCCGGTATGGTGGGCGGCGGCAACGGGAATTACGACAACAACAAATACTACCTGAACGCGGAAGTCGCCTACCTCGGGCAGGACGATATGTACCTGAAGCTCAAGGGAGGCAAATGGGGCAGCTTCAAGTATTCCCTCTTTTACACAGAATTTCCTCACAACTACTCCTTCGGGGACAAGAGCGTCTTCATCAACACGGGCTCGCGGTTCCAGACGCTGCCCCCTGGGGCCACATATCAGTCCCTAGGCAATGTAAGCACATGGCCGAGCCGGTCGTTCGACGAGAAAATCAGGAGAAAGGATGTCGGCGGCTCGATGGAGGTAACGGCAATAAGTCCCTTCTTCTTCAACGTGGAGGCAAACCGGCTCCAAAGGGAGGGGCAGAAGGTGTTCGGCGCGGTCGATGCCCTCGGTACGAGCGGCACATCGAGCGCGGCTTCGGCGGGCGCCTTCACGAACAGGATGGCGGATGTTGCCCAGCCCGTAGACGATCACACCACAAACGCTAACGCCATGGTCGGCTGGAAGAACAAGCAGTTCTATGCTGCCTTCGGGGGTGGTTTCAGCGAGTACGGCAATTCCGCAGAGTTCACCCGCTTCCAGGAGCCTTTCTTCCCGCCGACGGGCGCCGGCCCCGGCACCCCAGCCGTGGGCGCCATCGTAGGTCCCCCGGACAACAGGTCATGGAGCATGAGATTCTTGGGGACGGCAAAGCTCCCTTACGCCTCCGTCTTCTCTTTGAACGCCGACTACCAGAGGAACACTTCTCACACAACGCTCCTTAACTCCATAGAGACAGGCACGCAGGCCTCTCCGGTCATCGCGCCCCTGCGGCTCAGCTCACCTGTCTTCAATGGCAACGTGGAGTACTGGCACGTAAACAGCACCCTAACGTCGAGCCCCGTGAAAGACCTGACGACGAAGCTCTACTTCAGGTATCTGGACCGCAGGGATAACTCAGACATCGTCACCTTCGCGAACCCGGCGGGCACTGCGGCGCCGGTCAGCAACTCCCTTTACAGTTTCAACAAGACGAGCGTGGGCGGGGAGGCCGGCTACCGGTTCATGAAGAGCCTGAAGGGCATCATGGGATACGACTTTACCGACACGAGGCGCGAGGACCTGCCTATTACCGCGAACGTTTTCAACAATATCCCGGACACGTGGGTTCATACGTACAATGCCCAGCTCGTCTACAGCCCTGCCGACTGGCTCGGGGGCAGGCTGAGATACCAGAGGCTTTACCAGAATACCCGCATAGCGTATCAGCCGGGAACTGACGCCGGCACGGTCCTCCAGAACAACGATCTCCGCTTTGACGCCCAGGAAAAAACCCAGGATATGATAAAGCTCACAACCGACATCATGCCGACGGATGCCCTCGTGGTGGCCCTGGAGTATGCGTATAAGCGCGACAACTACCACGACAGCGCCCTGGGAGCCCAGCAGATGGAGGAGAACGAGATCATCCTCGACGCCAACTATGTCGTTAAGGGGGTGAAGCTATTCGGCTTCTTCGACTACGACTTCTCTCGTACCTCTCAGATGCAGAGGCAAGGCTCGGGCGGCAACGGCGACCCGAACAGCCCTCCCAGTCCCGCGGGCTTCAACTGGAACGCAGAGCTGCGCAACCAGAACTACGCTTACGGCTTTGGCACGTCGCTGCCGGTCGTGAAGAAGGTCTCCCTCGTCCTCCAGTACGACTTCGAAAAGAACAACGGCTGGGCGAGCTTTACGTCCCAGAGCTTTACGGCGGCCCAGACGGCCCTGGGGATCAATAACAGCAACATAAACAACCCCTTCTGGGACGGCTACACGCGGCAGAACATCTCCGCCCGGCTGATCTTCGACTGTAATGAACACCTCGCCTTCAGCTTCGGCTACCTATATACGCAGTTCAGGACGAACGACGGCGAGTACTTAGGCTACCAGTATGTTGCCCTGCCGGGAACGGCAGCGGGCGCGAGCTACCTTAGTGGGGCGTATATAGACCAGTCGTACAAGGCGAGCGTTTACTACATTCGGGCTGTGTACAGGTTCTGAGCCTTTTCCCCGTCGTGAAAAGTCCCTCCCTCGTCTTCGGCAGATTCTCAAGAGCCGCCGGGAGTGATGGGTTCCGCATCCTTATGGTATCTCGTGTGCACGAAGTCCCCCCGCTCTATCGGTATGGCGACTTTCATGAAGAGAGTGAAGACCAGAAGTCCTGTGGCCCAGACCCCAAAGGAGACGAAAAGCTCCAGTTCGTTGGGCACGTAGTCGTAAATCTCTCCAAGGGTGCCGGGCACGAAGCCGGGCAGAATAAAGCCCGGGCCCTTCTCGATCCAGACGCCCACGATGATGAGCAGGCAGCCCAGATTTAGCGTGGGCAGCCATTTCCGTGTCCACCTCAAGAGGAAGATCAGAAAGGCCGCTACGTTGAAACTAAGGGCAGTCCATATCCACGGTACGAGAACGCGGTGGCCGTCGAGGCCCTGATAAAGATACCGGAGGGAGGCGAGACTTAGAGTATCGGAGTAATATTCTTTGAAGGCCTCGGCGGAAAGGAGGAACAGGTTGAGGAACATTGCGTAAGCGATCAGCTCTGCAATCTTGAACAGGGCCGCGTCCTCGATCTTGATATAGGAAATCCGTCTTATGACCTGGAAGATGAGGATCACCATCGCAGGGCCCGAACAGAAGGCAGAGGCGAGGAATCTCGGCGCAAGGATCGATGCGTTCCAGAACGGACGCGCCGCAAGCCCATTATAGAGGAAAGCGGTCACCGTGTGGATGCCCACTGCCCATGGGATCGAGATGAGAATGAGGGGCACCACAAGCTTTTTGTTTGGCTCCTTTCCGTAATAGAGCTTTACGAGCATATAAACGGGGACCACTATGTTGAGGACGAGGTAGCCGTTTAGAACGAGAACATCCCAGGCAAGCAGCGAAGCGGGAAAGCTGAGCCAGCCGACGCGCGGTATGAGGTGCCAGAAGCGGTCCGGCCGGCCCAGATCGACGAAGACGAAAAGGAGAGCCATTATGATGGACGACGCTGCCCATAGCTCGCCCAGGACTACTATCTCCTTGATGGGCCGGAAGTGATAGACGTATGCCGGTATGACCAGCAGCACCGCGGCCGCAGCCACCCCCACGAGGTACGTGAAATTCGCTATGTACATCCCCCACGATACCTCGTTGCGCATGTGGGTCACGATGAGGCCGTGGTCGATCTGCATAAGGAAGTACCTCAGGCCGATGGCGATAATGCAGATCAGGAAAAGGCACCAGCCATAATATACCGGCCCTCCCGATACGACAAGCCTCAACGTCTTCTTGTAAAACCGCCATGCCTCCACTTCGTCACCTACTCCGAAAAGAAGTAATAGAACTTAGGCTCCGTGTTCAGCTCCTCCTTGAGCCTGAAGACCCTCTTGTTGGCTATCAAATAGCGCATCTCGCTCTCGGGGTCAAGGAGGTTGCCGAACTTCCTCGTCCCCGTCGGACATGCCTCCACGCAGGCCGGATACCTGCCGTTTCTAACGCGCTGGACGCAAAAGGTGCATTTGTCCACGACATTCTTGAATCGAGGCCGGTTGCCTAAATAATGTACCTCGGTGTTCCATTCTTCCTTTTCAACCTTCGGCTCGGACCAGTTGAACGTCCTGCCGCGATACGGACATGCCGCCATGCAGTACCGACAGCCAATGCACCAGTTGTAGTCGACCACCACGATACCGTCCGGCTCCTTCCAGGTAGCGTGCACCGGGCAGACCTTGACACACGGCGGGTTCTCGCAGTGCTGACACTGCACAGGCATATAAAAGTAGTCGGGCTCCGGAACCTGGGGCGGATTGTAGAAGTGGTCTGCCTTATCGAGATCGGAAAGGTTCCCCTTTCTCAAGCGTAGAACTCTTATCCACTGCGTCTGCGGGTTGTGGCGCGAAAGATTGTTCTCGGAGACGCAAGCGTAAACACACCGCCTGCAGCCTATGCAGCGCGAGAGATCGAGGCCGTATCCCCAAAGGGTGTTCTTCACCGCTCCCTTGACGCTGACCTTGAAGGACCGCCCGTACTTGGCTAGGTAGCGATTTTCAAGCCTGGCAATTACGTCCTTCTTTTCTGCCTCCGTCATCTCCAGAAAGTGTTTCTGAAAGAAGGACTCCCTCTCGTTTTTGCTGCACGCGGCCAGGGAAAAGGCGGACGCCGACAGGCCGGCCCGAACGACTAAATCCAGGAACTGCCTGCGTGTCAGCCTGCTCTCAGCCATTTTCTTTATCCCCGGGTTTGAAAGGTGGGGGCTCCGGCTTAAGAGGCTTGAACTTGGGGTCGTGCGGGTTGTGGCAGCTCACGCACAGCATGTAAGTACGCTTGCCGTTCGCAAAATAGCCTACCCTTTTGCCGTGGATGCCGGCCTTCCAGTCGCGATAGTTGGTCCCGTGGCACTGGCCGCAAAGCCTGTACGACTCATTGAAGTCTACAAGGTCTCCATTCACGAGATGCAGCTTGTCTCTGTTCTTCGCATCGTGGCAGGCAAAACACCATTGCACCACCCCCGGCGCGTGCCGGAGCTCGATCTCGCCGTGCATGGACAGCTTCCTCCTTGTGGTGTCGGCTTCCATCCCCGCATGGCAGGAACTGCAGGGGAAGATGCCGGGCGTCAGAGGAGGAGGGGCAACCGGGAGCTCCCCTGTCGAGCAAACAGCGCCGGTACCGAGGATAAGACAGGCCAGGGCGATCACGGCGAGGAACACAAAGGACGCGGCAAGGGGTCGACTCCGGCCGACAAGGGGCAACCGACGGATAAAGGACGACCGATGCCGCCGGATTGGGTGGCCGAAAGAGGCAGGAAGCATCCTTTCTATTTTAAGCATTGCCAATGGCCGTTGCAAAAATGTAGCTCCCCCATTGCTCGCTTTGCCAAAACGCGAACAAACGGCCTGTCAATTGCGTCGGTGGGGAGCAAGCACTATAATTCATCTGAAAGGTCGCCCTTGACCTTATGTTCACGACATGATGATAAAAGCGTGGAGAAAGTCGCCGCGCGGATGCCGGAAAATTGGAACGGATAACGGAGTTGAATCAGGCCGGCGGATTGCATAAGAAAGGGAAATCTATTTGGGCGAGAAGGTAGAGAGGGCCAGGCTTTACCGCAATACTGTCAGCTACTTCGGCGGCCTGATCGTCCTGATCGCCGTCCTGATGACGCTGCTCCTCTTCGCGATCAATGTCAGTGTAAAAACACCGAGTCCGTATTTCGGCATACTCCTCTACATGGTCGCCCCCGGCATCATGACCATGGGCATCCTCATATTCCTCTACGGCACGCGCAGGGAAAGCAAGAGGAGGCGCAGGGTCGGGTCCGAAGAGGCGCCGCCTTACCCGAGGCTCGATCTGAACGACGTGCACCAGCGCAGGCTCTTCACCATCGTCCTGGCCGGCGGAAGTCTCCTGGGCATCCTGCTTTGTTTCCTGGGATATAACGCCTACCTTTTTACCGACTCCGTAACTTTCTGCGGGGGGTTGTGCCACAGGGTGATGAAACCGGAATATACGGCCTACCGGAACGGTCCCCATGCAAAGGTAGCCTGCGTCAACTGTCACGTCGGAAATGGGGTGCCCTGGTATGTGAAATCGAAGATCTCGGGCGTCCCCCAGGTCTTTGCCACCCTGTTCAATACATACTCGAAACCTATACCCGTGCCGGTAAAGAACCTCAGGCCGGCCAGAGAAATCTGCGAAGGATGCCACTGGCCGGAGAAATTCTACGGCGCTCAGTTGATGCAGAACCCCCACTTTCGTTACGACGAGAAGAACACTCGCGAACAGATCAGCCTTCTGCTGAGGACGGGGGGAGGCACCCCGAACCTGGGGGTCAACGCCGGAATCCACTGGCACATGATTATAAACATGAAGGTCTATTTCAGGGCAACGGACCGGGAGCAGCAACAGATCCCATGGGTCAGGGTGATGCGAAGCGACGGATCGAGCGCGGTATACAGGGATTCGCGCACGGGCGCGGCCGCAGGGAAGATAGAGAGCCTACCCACCCGGCTGATGGACTGCATGGACTGCCACAACCGGCCTTCCCATGTCTTTCTTCCCCCTGAGGCCGCCGTTGACCTGGCTATGGAGGGGGGTAATATCTCTCCCAGCCTCCCGTGGATAAAGAAGCTCGCCGTAGATGCCCTGACGAAGGATTACAGCAAGGCGAAGGATATCCACCGGGATATCCTGGAATCGATAGGGGTGTATTACGCTAAAACCTATCCGGGAGGCGGGAAACTGAAGGAACAGGCCGATCAGGCGGCCGGGGTCGTTGCGAAGATTTACGATCAGAACGTTTTCCCGTGGATGAACGTCAACTGGACCACCTATCCCAACAACGTCGGCCATCGCAACTGGCCGGGTTGCTTCAGGTGTCACGACGGCTTCCACCGTAACGAGGCCGGCGAAACCCTCGTCAAGTCCTGCACTGTCTGCCACACGATGCCCCAGCGCGGCCCTCTCCTGCCTCTTGGAACTACCGTCTTGTCTGCTAAAGAGCCCTGGCACCCTATTCCACTGAAGGGCAAGCACGACCGGATCCTCTGTAGCCTCTGCCACCGGGCGGGGTACCGGCCTCCGGCCGGCTGCGCCTCCTGCCACAGACTTCCTGAATCCGCGCCGATGATGTCCTCCGGCTGCGATATCTGCCATCTGAAGGAGGGAGAGGTCAAGCCGGCGGCAAGCTGCACGTCCTGCCATGAGCAGCCTGGCGGGTTGCATAAGACGGACGCCCACGCCGGTACGGACTGCACGACCTGCCATTCCCCCCATGCATGGAAGGTCTCTTCCCGTGAAACCTGCCTTTCATGCCATGACGATAAAAAGGATCATCATTCCCCTGCGTTTTGCGGCCGGTGCCACGAGTTCGGCAAGCCCTGAGCCTTCCCTGCGTGTTATAGCACCGAGGCTGCAAGCCCCTCCCGTTGTGGTTATCGCCTGAAAACAGGCGGTCTGCGTCTTATATTCGTAGTTATGCGGAATGCAGCGTATGCGCTCTCTTGGGCGGCGGCATGAACCTCGTCTGCTGCATCAAGCAGGTGCCCGACACCGCCGACGTGAAGATAGACCCGGAGACGAATACCCTCATCCGCTCGGGGGTCGAGTCGATCACCAACCCCTACGACCTCGTGGCCGTGCAGGCGGCCGTCGACGTGAAAGAAAGCTACGGCGGGAAGGTAACCGTCATCACGCATGGGGCCGCCCCAGGCGGAAGCAGCGCTGAGGGAGGCGCTCTCCGTCGGCGCGGACAGGGCCGTCCTGCTCTCCGACCGGGCCTTCGCGGGCGCCGATACCCTCGCCACGAGCTATACCCTATCGCGGGCAATAGAGCGAGCTTGGGCGGGACGGCCCCGGTCGATCTCGTGATATGCGGAAAGCAGGCCATCGACGGCGACACCGCCCAGGTGGGACCGGGCATCGCCACCCGGCTCGGGTTCACGCAGCTCACCTACGTGACCGAGGTCGTCGCCATCGACGCTGCCGGCGGCCGCATTACGGTCAGACGAAAGGCGCAAGGCGGCTCGGAGGTGATCGCCGGCCGCCTCCCGGCGCTGCTCACCGTCGAGCTGGAGATGGTCAAGGTCAGGAGGGCTTCCCTTCCCCGCCTGATCGGCGCGCTGCGCGCGCCGGTCGAGGTGTGGGATGCCGCGTCCCTGCAGGCCGAGGCCGGGCGGCTCGGCTTGAAAGGCTCGCCCACGTGGGTAAGGAGGATATTCTCTCCACCTGCGAAGAAAGGCGGGCCCAGCTTCGATGCGCGGGCGGACGCCGGGCAGGCGGTCGAGGCGTGCGTGGCCGCCCTCCTTGAGGACGCGGCGTTCGCGGGGAAGCTTTTGACGCGCTGGGAGAGTTAGGGGATAGGGATGGCGAGGAACAAAAAGGGGATCGAGCTCGCCGAGGTGATACCGGACAAGTGCATCGGCTGCCAGGCGTGCGTAGGGGTCTGCCCGGTCGGCGCCATCGAGATGGTCGACGGCGTGGCCCGCATCGACCCGGAAATCTGCATAGGCTGCGGCAAGTGCTTCGATGTCTGCCCCGTCGATTCGATAAAGTTCGAGGGGAATAGGCGCAAGGCCGCAGCCGCGAAAAAGGGGCAGGCGCCGGCCGGCGTCCCCGGATACGCGGGGGTGGCCGTCTTCGTGGAGGTCATCGACGGCCGGGGCGCGACCGTCTCCTGGGAGCTCGTGGGCAAGGCAAGGGAGCTTGCAGGCAAGCTCGGAACGACCGTGATGGGCTTCGTCTTAGGCCACGGGGTGGAGGACGTTGCAGCGGAGGCCATAGCTTACGGCTGCGACGAAGTGCACGTGGTCGACGATCCCATGCTGGCCGCCTATTTCTCCCGGTCTTACGGGAAGGCCCTCAGCGACCTTTGCGCGGCCGTCAGGCCGGAGGTGCTGCTTATGGGGGCGACGCTGACGGGCCGCGACCTCTCCGGCGTCGTGGCGACCATCCTGGAGACGGGGCTTACCGCCGACTGCACGGGCCTCGACGTGGATGAGGAAAAGCGCATCCTCCTCATGACGAGACCGACCTTCGGCGGGAACATCATGGCGACTATCTTCTGCGAGCGGCACAGGCCGCAGATGAGCACGGTGAGGCCGAAGGTCTTCAGGCTGCCAGAAAAAGACGCGGAAAGGAAAGGGAAGGTCCACCATTACCCGTTCGGGCCGCCGCCCGGCGAGCTCCCGTCCGTGGTCAAGCTTGTCAGGGACATGGAGACGGAAGGCAGGGTTGACATCACCCGGTTCCCCGCCCTCATCGTCGCTGGAAAAGGGGCGTGCGACCCGGAATCGATGCCGATGCTGGAGCGGCTCGCCGACCTTCTGGGCGGGACGGTCGCCTGCTCCAGGCCGGTCGTCGAGTCGGGTCTTTTGCCCTACGAGCGCCAGGTGGGCCAGACGGGAAAGACGGTCGCCCCGAGGCTGTACGTGGCCGTAGGCGTCTCCGGGCGCGGTGCAGCACCTCGTCGGCATGCAGGGCTCCGAGCGGATCGTTGCCATCAACTCGGACCCCCATGCGCCCATATTCGGCGTTGCCGACGCAGGCATCATCGGGGACTACAAGGAAGTGGTGCCTCTTTTCATAGACGAGCTTGAGCGCAGGATGAAAGGGACGGCGAAAGGGGCTTAAAGCGCATGGCGGAAGCGTTCGACGTAGCTGTCGTGGGGGCGGGACCTGCCGGGAGCTCGGCTGCGGCTGTCCTCGCCGAAAAGGGCGTGAAGACCGTAGTCTTCGAGCGGGGGGAATACCCAGGCGCCAAGAACATGTCGGGGGGCGTGCTCTACGGCCATGACCTCGCGCAGATCGTGCCCGATTTCGCGGCGAAGCATTGCCCCGTCGAGCGGAACATCGTGGAAGCGCAAATCTGGTATCTCTCCGAAGACGGCGGCTACGCCCTGAGCTTCCTCGACCGGGCCTTCGAGGGGGACCTTAAGTTCAACAGCTTTACCGTGGGCAGGGCCAAATTCGACCGCTGGCTCGCGGAAGCAGCCGCATCGAGGGGCGCCCTCGTTGTGCCCGCCACGGTTGTGACCGACCTGCTGAGGGAAGGCGGCCGAGTCGCAGGCGTACGGACGGACCGCCCCGACGGCGATATCCGGGCGAAGGTCGTGCTCCTGGCCGACGGCGTCAATTCGCCGCTGGCCGCAAAGACGGGCTTCAGGCCGGAGGTAAAGCCGGAGCAGGTAGCCCTGGCGGTCAAGGAGGTCATCGAGCTCTCCGAAGAAACGATCGACGAGCGGTTCCACGTGGCAGCGGGGTCGGGCGTAACCGTCGAGGCGGTCGGCACTGTGACGAAGGGCATGGACGGCATTGCCATAATCTACACGAACAGGACCTCCCTCTCCGTCGCCATCGGCGCCAACCTTTCCGACTTCAGGAAGCGCCTGGTAAGGCCCTATGAGATGCTGGAAGACTTCAAGGGGCACCCCCGCGTAGCGCCGCTGATCGCAGGCGGCAAGCCGAAGGAGTATATGGCCCACTGGATAGCCGAGGCAGGCTATGACGCAGTCCCCGGGCCTGACGGGCGACGGCTATCTCATCGCGGGCGATTCGGGGATGCTCTTCAACGCCCTTCACAGGGAAGGGTCGAACATGGCGATGGCTTCGGGCCGCTTCGCCGCCGAGGCGATCCTCGAGGCCCTGGAAAAGGGCGATTTTAGCCGCCACGGCCTGGACGGCTACCCGTCGCGGCTGCGGGAGTCCTACGTGATGGCCGACCTTAAAAAATATCGCGGCTTCAACGGGTTCCGCCTCCGCCATCACGAGCTTTTCTCCACGCTGCCGCAAACTGCCGCATACGCGGCGCGGCAGATGATCACCGTTGACGGGACGCCCAAAAAGCTCAAACAGAAGGCCATCCGAAGGAGGGTTTTCCACGATATCTCTCCCCTCAGATTGCTCCGTATCGCGTGGGACGGATGGAGGAGCGTCGAATGAGCGCCAGGATCGAAGACAAGCTGTTCCTCGACCGTTTCCGCGTAGCCGACGAGCCCCACATCAGGATCGTAGACGGCGAGGTCTGCGGAAAGCTGTGCAGGGAGCAGCCGTGCCTTTACTTCTGCCCGGCGAACGTATACAAGCTGGAGAAGGACCGCATCGTAGTCGCCTGGGAGGGGTGTGTCGAATGCGGCTCGTGCAGGATAGGCTGCCCCCACCTCAACATCGAATGGCGCTTCCCCACGGGCGGCTGCGGCGTGAGCCACAGGTTCGGGTAGGGCTAGCAAAGGGTAGGAACGTCAGTCCTGTTTTCAGGACGGCGGTCCTGTTTTTCGACGCCTCATCCGTCTCTCCGAGGGTGCCTTTTCGCCCGTATTTGGCTGAAAACAGGCCCTTCGCGGCTGCCAGGCTCGCGGCATGGTTCTTGCTTTTACAGGATCAGGCATTGAAAGTAAGAACGGTATTTCCGGGGAGGCGAGCAATGCGTGACAAGGGCCTGTTCATCAGTCTCTGCGCTGCGGTATGGTTCATCAACACGTGCATGACCAACATGCCGATGCCCGGCGACATCTGGCGCGGGCTGGCCCTCAGCCTCGTATCGGTTCCCGCCTGGGCGCTGATCGGTTCTGTCTTCGCGACCGTCGCCATATTCGTCTTCAGGCTTGCGAGGATCGATACGACCGGCCTGACGCTGTGGCAGAAAGCCGATGTCGGCCTTGCGATGGCCGTAGTCCTGAAGCCGGCCCTCGGCATCCCTTTCTGATACTGTCCCCTCAAGCCCCGTTAGCCTGGGTGCGATAGCCCTGTCTGCTATCCCTCTTCCCGCTTCCTTTCCTGCTGGCGCAGCTCCCTGCGGAGGTACTTCCCGACCTTCGATTTAGGCAGCATGTCCCGGAACTCGATGTACTCAGGCACCTTGTAAGAGGTAAGCCGTTCCTTGCACCAGCGGATCAGGTCGTAGCCTGTGACGCCCTCCGCGTCTTCCTTGAGCACGCAAAAGGCTTTTATCCGCTCGCCGACGCGCTTGTCCGGGACCCCGACGACGATGGCGGCGATGACGGCCTCGTTGTCTTTCAGGACCGCCTCGACCTCTGACGCGGATACGCGATACCCCTTGTGCTTGATGATGTCTGCCGTCCTGTCCACGAAATAGAGGTATCCGGCGTCGTCGGCGCGCACGATGTCGCCCGTGCGGTACCAAAGGCGGCCGTCGATCTCCACGTAGCACTCCCTCGTCTCTTCTTCCTTGTTCCAGTATCGGTCTATCATGGGGCTGGAATGGACAAGCAGCTCGCCGGGCTGTCCGACCGGGACGGGCGTCAGCGTATCAGGCTCGACGATCATTACCTTCTTGATCGGCAGGACGGTCCCTATCGTATCCTCCGGGGCCTCCCCGACGACCGGGACCATCGTCACGCCGCCGACCGTCTCCGTCGTGCCGTAGCCTTGCGAGATGGGGACGCCGAACTTCTGCTTCCATCGCCGCATCACCTCCACGGGTATGACGTCCCCGCCCGTAAAGCAGTATTTCAGGGAGGACAGGTCGTAATAATCGATGCGGTCGTGGTCCAGGAACATGCGGTAGAGGGCAGGGACGCCGAACAGCGTGGTCGCCCTGTATCGTTTCACGTATAGGAAGATCGCGTCGAGGTTCACCTTCGGCATGAGGATGACCGTCGAGCCCGTCAGGCAGATGGGACCGAGGCTGAATATCTCGCCCTGTATATGGAAAAGGGGCGCGCCCTGGACGATCCGGTTCGCGTCCAGCGGTATAAGCGGCTCGCTCACCTTGAGCTGGGCCATAAGGCCCTCGATGAAGACGGCGTGGTTGAAAGGCACGCCTTTGGGGAACTTCGTTGTGCCACCCGTGTAGAGGATCTGCATGATCTCATCGGCCGCCCGCGCGGCCCTGCACGCAGGGTCGGCCTGCGTCCCGATGAGCCTTTCCCAGCCGTAGACACCCTTGTCCTCGACGTTCCCATCGGGTATCCTGTCGAAGGCGACGCCTATGTACCTTTTCCACCACGGCAGCATGTCCGCGATGTTCGTCGCTATCACGGTCTTAAGGGGCACGCCCGCAGCCTTTACCCGCTTGACGTGGCCGAAATTCGTATCCGCGCAGAGAATGACCTCGGCCCCGCAGTCCGCCGCGATGTATGCCATGTCGTGGGCCGTGTAGATCGGGCTTACGGGCACGGCGACGGCGCCGATGTACTGGAGGCCCAGCCAGGCGAGCACCCATTGGGGCGAGTTCGGTATGTAAAGGACGACCCTGTCCCCGGGCCGCACGCCGAGGCTGTGGAAGCCCGCGCCGACGCGCTCCGCCAGCGCCTTGAGCCTCGTGAAGGAATATTTCTCGCCCAAAAAGACGAGGGCTGTCTTGTCCTTATAGACGCCTGTGGTCCTTATGAAGGCGTCGTAGATGTTCTCATTCGTCGTCATAATCGACTCCGAAATATGCCTTCCGCACGTCGGGGTTGTTGTAAAGCTCGTCCTTGCTCCCGCCGAAGGCGAACATGCCGTTCTCGATGACGTAGCCCCTGTCGATGATCGGGATGAGGGGCCTTGCGAACTGCTCCGTGATAAGGACGGTCAGCCTCGTCTTCTCCTTGATCCTCACGATGGCCTGGACGAGCTGTGCCTGGATGTTGGGGCTGAGGCCGAGGAGCGGCTCGTCGAGCAGCAAAAGCCTGGGCCGCGTCATGAGGGCGATGCCTATCGCCACCATCTGCTGCTCCCCTCCGCTCATCAGCCCCGCCTTCCTGCGCCTCATCGCGAGGAGCTTCGGGAACGTCTCGTACACCAGGGAGAGGGATTCTGCGACCTCGCTCTTCGAATGGAGGTAGCCCGCGATCTTCAGGTTCTCCTCGACGTCGCTCTCGCCGAATACGGGGTGGCGCTCCCGGCATAGGGCGATGCCTTTGCGCACCCTCGCGTCCGGCCACGTCCGGCTGATGTTCTCGCTCTGGAACTCGACCCTCCCGAAGATGTTGATGCGGACGCCGCCCCTGCGGTCTTCCTTTACCTTCGTGTCAAGGAGAAGCCCCGATATGGTGTTCATAAGCGTTGTCTTGCCCGCGCTGTTCGGGCCGATGACGCCCACTATCTCGTCTGCGTCCACGTGTATGGAGATCTTGTTTATGGCGATGGCGTTCTCGTAAAATACGGTAAGGTCCTTGACGGAGAGCATCGTCACAGCTCGACCCCCAGGTATGCCTTCCTGACGCCCGGCTCCTTCATGATCTCCCTTGGCGCCCCTTCCGCGATCTTCACGCCCTGGTCGAGGACTATCACCTTGTGGGCGATCTTGAAAAGCTCCTTCAGGCGGTGCTCGACCATGATGATCGTCTTGCCCTCATCGACGAGCCTTTCGATCATGGGGGATATGCTCGCAACCTCGGCGAGGGTCAGGCCGGAGTAAAGCTCGTCGAAGACGATGACCTCGCTCTGGAGGGCGATCACCCTTGCCATCTCCAGCCGCTTCAGGTAGCCGTGGGGCAGGACGCTCGCGGGCTTGTAGGGCACGGCCGAGTCCCTCTCGAAGCCTATGTCTTCGAGGATGTCGAGGGCCAAAGAGTCGTTTTCCCCGAAGTGGCCGCCCATCTTCTTCACCCTCGACGAGAAAAGGGGCACAACGAGGTTTTTGTAGGCGGGCAGGCGGTAAAAGGGCTTGACCATCTGGAACGTCCTGCCGATGCCGAGGTTCGTGATCTTCGACGCCCGCAGGCCCGTTATGTCCCTGTCTTTAAAGATCACCCTGCCGGAGTCCGGCTTGAGGAAGCCGGTGATGAGGTTGACCGTCGTCGTCTTCCCCGACCCGTTCGGGCCGATGATCCCGACGAGCGTCCCCTGACCCGTCTCGAAGCTCACCTTGTTGACGGCCGTCACCCCTCCGAACGTCTTCGTCAGGTCCTCAATCTTCAGAAATGCCACCCGGCGCCTCCACCCATCGCTCGATTTGCTGGTATTTCCTTGCCAGGTAATGGAAAAGCCCCTCAGGAAGGGCGGCGACGAAGCCGCCGAGGAGGGCCGCGTAAATGACGATCCTGAAGGAGCCGAAGCTCCTCAGGGCCTCAGAAAGAGGACCGAGAATGATTGCGCCGAGCAAGGGGCCTGCAAGCGTCCCCATCCCCCCGACGACGCTCGCCGCCATCGGAAAGACGGAAAGATCGAGGGCGAAGGCGGACATGCCGACGCTCATATAATAGTGCGTCATGAAGGCGCCGGAGAAGGAGCATATGGCGCTCCCGATGAAGATCGCCTGCACCTTGAACCAGAGGATGGAGAGGCCGGACGCCTCGACCGCCCTGTCGTTGTCCTTGAGGGCGAGGAAGATAAGCCCGTAGTCCGAGTTTATCAGCCGCCTCAGGCAGAAGAAGACGGCCCAGAGCGCCGCCATGCTGACGGCCATCGTGAAGTAGATGCCGGGCAGCGGCGTAAGCCCCCTTGTGCCTTCCGTGCCGCCGAGTATGCCCGTTGTCTCGACGACCCGCATCAGCATGAGCGGTATGATGAGCGTCACCATCGAGAAATAGATGCCCCGCAGCCGCAGGGCAGGGAAGATGCAGACGGTCGATAGGAACGCGCCCGCGAGCGTCCCCACCGGGATCGAGAGATAGGGCGGCAGCCCCAGGTAATGGTTGGCCGCGCCCGTGCTGTAGGCGCCCAGGGCGAAGAAGAGGGCCTGGCCCAAAGACGTAAGCCCGCAGGAGGCCAGAAAGTCCCAGCTCAAGGCCATCATCGCCATGATGAAGGTGATTACCATCACCTTTTTCCAGTATGGCGGGACTATGAAGGCCAAAAACAGTATGCCCACGATGGGAAGGATGCGCGGGATCACCAGATACGACATCTCGCGCACCGAGGAGAGGCAGAAGATATCGTCCGTAACGGCCTTGATGGGCCTGTCGATCCTCTCTTTTCTTCGCAGCGCCGTCATACGCGCTCCTCGATCTCCTTCGATTTGCCGAAGAGACCCGAAGGGCGCACCAGGAGGATCGCAAGCATTGCGGCCAGGGGGACGACCGAGACGAGGGAAGACGAGACGTACATCGAGGTGAGCACCTCGATGTACCCGATTATGAAGCTCGCCACGAGGACGCCCAGCGTGCTCTCCAGCCCCCCGATGATGCAGACGGCGAGCGCCTTTATCAGTATGTCGTAGCCCTCGTCCACCGAGATGACGCCGAGGGGCAGTATGAGGACCGCGGCTATGGTGCAGATCATCGAGCCGAGGGCGAGGCTGAGCATCGATATCCGGTCCGGGTTGATGCCCACCGCGAGCGACGTGTGCTCCTCCTGCGCCACGCCCCTGAAGGCGAGGCCGATCTTTGTGTGATGGACGAAGAAGTGGAGGGCGGCGAGGAGCACCACGCCCGCCCCCACGATGATGATCCGCTGGATGCCGAGGAACACGCCGAGGACCTCTACCGATTCGTCGATGAAGACGGGGGTCCGGTATTCGAAGCCCATGATGCCCAGGCTCCGCAGCAGCTCAAGGATGACGATCCCGACGGCGAACGTGGTGATAACCTCCGACATCTCAAGGCCCCGGAGCCGCACGAGGAGCACCTTGTACATGAGGAGGCCAATGGCGCCGACGACCAGGACGGCCAGGGCTGCGGCGAGCGGGTAGGGCAGGCCCAGCTTCATGAGGAAGAACCAGGTGAGCACGCCGCCCAGGATATAGAAGCCGCCGTACGCGAAATTGGCGACGCGGCTGATGCCGAAGGTGATGCTGAAGCCCAGGGCTATAAGTGCCAGGATAACGCCGTTGATGAAGCCGTAGACGAGCACGCCGCCTCCTTGCCGGATGCGCCTACTTCATCCACACCGGCTTCTCGATGGTCCCTTCGGCTATACTGTCGGGGAAGACCGGCACCCTCTTGCCCTTCTGCCACTGGTAGACTGCGGAGATGGCGTCCACGTTCGGGTCGAGGCCGAATACATACTCGTGGTCCGCGAAATGGATCCTCCCCGTGCATCCCACCATGCTCAGGTGCTCGAGCTCTTTTGCGATCTTGTCCGGGTCGAGGGACCCCGCCTTCTCAATCGCCGCCTTCATCGCGTAGACGCCGTCATAGTCAACCGCGGGCTTGTGGCCGCACTGCATCTCTTTCCATCTCTTCACGTAGGCGTCGTAGAATTTCTTCGCAGGCGGATATTTGGTTAACGGAAGGTTGCCGCCGTCGAAGACGACGTTTATCACGCCCTCTATCTTGGGGCCGAAGGTCTTCCACGCGCTGGCCGGCATGAGCGGCGAGATGAACCCCGCGAAGACCGCAGGCACCCTCATGTCTTTCCACTGCTGAACGAGGACGCCGCTTTGAGGCATATCGAAAATGGCGAAGATCACCTGGGCGCCCGACTGCTTGACCTTTATCAGGCTGCTCGAAAAGTCTGAGGCGCCGGTGGGATACTTGTCGAAGCCCGTGACCTCCCATCCGTTCGACTTGAACCAGGAGTTCATCCCGTTCGCGATGCCGACCGCCCAGATCGCGTCCTGCACGACTATGTACGCCTTCTTGTTGACGCCTATCTTGTCCACCGTCTTTCCCATGTACTGGACGACGTACTTGCCGTCGAACATCCTGAAGCAGTGGCGGTATTTCTCCGGGTTGGACTTGTACACCTCCACGAACTTGGAGGCGACCGCGTTGTTGATGCTCGGTATCCTGTACTGGGCGTAAATGTCCATCGCGGCGAGGAGCACCTCCGACCGCGTCGGCCCCTGGATGATGACGTCCGGCTTTTTCTCCAGGATCAGCTTCTCTATCGCCAGCAGGGCCTCGGCGATCTGCACGCCGGGCTCCATGTCCCTCGTCTCGATCGATTCGACCTTGAACGGCCGCATCTGGCCGCCCACCCTGACGCCGCCCGCCGCGTTGATCTCCTCGACGGCGAGGATGATCGCCTTCAGCCCCTCCGACGCCTCGATGCTCTTGAACGAGCTCGGCACGCCTATAACGATAGGGGCGCCTTTGGCTGCCGTCGCGGAGAACGACGGACAGGCCGCTGCGACGAAAAACGCGATTGAAAGAACGAGAAGAACCGATGACCTCTTCAACATCGAGATACCCTCCCTTTTTTGAGATGGAAACTATCCGGCCCTGTATTTCAGGGCACCTGCCTCAGGTAAAAATTTATGAATTCTATCGGCTCTAAAGCCTCCACGTGATGGGACCTTCCGGAGTCGAAAAGGACGACGTCCCCCGCCGCCATTTCGTGTATCCCGCCGTCATAGCCCATTATGCACCTGCCCTTGAGAAGATAGGTGATCTCGAAGCCGCTGTTTTTATGCAGGTCGATGCACTTTCCCGCGGCGCCCTTACCCGAGGCTGACGGATATGCTGTCGTTGATGATGCCCTTCGGCACGAGCAATTTGAGCAGGAGCGTCGAGGACTCTATCTCCGGCTGGTCGTTCGATTTTATGAGGCGCAGGCCCATCGTCCTGTCGAAGAAACCGGTGATGGGGTAATTCAGGGAGCAGGCGATATCTGAGAGGACGGCGACCGACGGGCTGACCTCCCCGGTCTCGATCCGCTGGATGGTAAGGTAGCTCACCCCGACCTTGCCCGCCAGCTCCTTCATGCTCATACCCTGTTTCTTTCTGATCTCCCGTATGCGGTTGCCTATCTCCATTCGGCCATTTTGTATCGGTAACTATATATTTGTCAAGATAAAAATGTACATTCTGATATATTTTTCGAGGAAGCCGGTCTCATTGCGCCGGAAGAAAGTCCCATCGGGCAGGTGAGGGACTGCCGTGAAAGGGGCAGGCCGATAGAGCGGGCGCGCGGGATTGCCGCTACGTCCAGTTCTCGACTTTCAATCCTGGGACCTTTCTGAACTCCCGCTCGTTGTTGGTGACGAGAGGGACCGAAAGACTGCGTGCATGGGAGGCGATCATCAGGTCCATCGAGCCTATCGGGCTCCCCTCCTTTTCGAGCGCGGCCCTAACCTCTCCATAATGGAGCGCGGCCGCATCGTCAAAGGGGGCTATCTCCAGGGGGGCCAGAAAGCCGGAGAGGGCGTCCCTGTTCCGCTCCGGCCTGTTGCTTTTCGCCGCCCCGAATTCAAGCTCGGCGAGGGTGATCGCCGATATCCCCACCTCGAAGGGCTTCAGCGCCCTGAAGCGCTGCACCACCCGGGCGGGATGTTTCTTGATAATGTAGATGCATATGTCCGTATCGAGCATGAAGCGCATCAGTATTTCCTGCCTTCCAGGGGAGGCTGCTCGCGGTAGGTCATATAGTCATCGGAGAAATTGCCCAGGCTGTTGAGGAACGCCCCCCACGGGTCCCGCTTCGAGAAGAGGATTACCGTGCCTCCTATCTTGTTTACGTAGACCTCAGTGCCCTCGAACCTGTACTCTTTGGGCAGCCGCACGGCCTGACTCTTCCCGTTGATGAATATTTTAGCAGTATGCATATGGACCTCCGGTAGTATAGACTTAATAGTATAGATTTTAGTGGGAAATGTCAATATGGCTTACGGGCAGGCGCTTCTTGCCTTATGGCCTTACCCTACCACTCGATGAGGCTGCCCGCCCAGGTGAGCCCGCCGCCGAAAGCGGTCAGGACGACGTGCTTGCCGGGGCTTACCGTGCCGTCCCTGACGGCCTCGTCGAGCGCTATGGGGACGGTGGCCGAAGAGATGTTGCCGTACCGCTCGATGGTCATGTAGACCTTCTCCATCGGCACTTGCAGCTTCTTCGCCATAGCCTGGATGATCCTTATGTTGGCCTGGTGGGGGATGATGACGTCGATATCCTTCATGGTGTAGCCCTTCGAGGCAGCCGCCTCCTCCGCCGCCTCCGCGAACCTGTTGACCGCCACCTTGAACGATTTGTTCGCCTCGATCATTCTGAGGAAATGGAGCTTCTTATCGACGCTTTCGTGGGAGATGGGCGTTGTCATGGAGCCGCCGCCCGGCATCAGCAGCGTCTCGCCTCCCGCACCGTCCGTATGGACGTCGTCGATACGAGCCGGTGGCCCCCGTCCGTCTCGGCCAGCACCACCGCGCCCGCCCCGTCGCCCCAGAGGATGCAGCTTTCCCTCTCCTCCCAGTTGAGGGTCCTCGTCATGATCTCGCCTGCGCACACCAGGGCCATCTTGTTCGAGCCGCTTTTTATGAACCTGTCGGCCACGTGAAGCCCGAAGATGAACCCGGAGCAGGCGGCGGTGACGTCGAAAGAGACCGCCTTGCGGCAGTTGAGCTTCGATTCCAGCCAGTTCGCCCCTGCCGGGCAGTGCGTGTCGGGCGTTATGGTCGCAAGCACGATAAGGTCGATGTCGTCAGGCTTGACGCCCGCCGCCTGCATGGCGCGCTCGCAGGCGATCTTCGCCAGGTCGGACGTCGCCTGGTCCTTCGCCGCGACACGCCTCTCCCTTATGCCGGTGCGCGTATATATCCACTCGTCGGAGGTATCGAGGAACTTTTCGATGTCGCTGTTCGTCAGCACCTTTTCCGGCACGTACGAGCCGGTCCCTATAATGCCTGTATTGTTCATTCGCACCCCTTATTCGATGTGCACTGATTTGCTGCCACTAATACAACAGATAGGACACCCGATTGTCAAGACGCGATGAGATGAGACGACGCGATCATCGTTGCGGGGTGAGCCATGCGCCGCGACGGCTCACGCCGCATGGATGGTGATCCGGTGCGCAAGGAGGTCGATCTGCCTTATCTTGCCCTCGACCACCTTCTCCTCGCCGAAAAGGTTGACCATCTTTACGGTCGGCCCTTCGGGCATGACGCTGATGACATCCTCAAGCACGAGGACCTCCTTGCCTTCCCGGACCAGATAGGCCGCAGTCTGACACATAAGCATTACCTCCACCGTGATTTATTACACCACTTTAACCGGCGGTACTCAAGAGTATTCGCTGGCGGCGGCGTCTGAGGCGCACAGTCATAGGGGCTCAGCGCCCCCTCCAGCGGCAAAGCCGCATGGAGCCTTCCCCCTCATAGAAAGCAAAGGCGGCGTGGCGCTGCGCCCTACGGGACTCCGACGTACAAGCGACCCGCTGAAGCGGGTGCCCCGCGCCTCCGTTCCTCGGGCTTGCGCTCACCCAAATCTGCATCCTCATACTTGCCGCTAGTAAAAAAACATGGTGGGCTTGCCGGGATGGGCCGGCTGACCTACGGTATCAGCTTCTTCCTGTTATCTCGGTTGTTCCATATTATTGTTCTATATAATCTTTTATACGGAAGTCGCCGATCGATCCATCCGCTGATTGTTCCTCCATGCGCGCACCCGCTGCTGAGAACGTCAATTAAACTGATAGACGCATAAAACATGCAAAAGGGGCAGGCCCTATCGCCCGCCCCTCGAAGGCCTAAAGGCGAAGCCTCAACCTCATTTCGCCGGTGCAGGTGGAGGCGGTTCCTTGATCTTGAGTGTCTTGGGACCTGGATTCTGTGGTCCTGAGGCCTTGTATTGGTCGATTGCCTGCTGTGGCGTGCGAGCGGTTCCTGTTGAGGCGTTTACTGCAGGTGCCGTGGTGGGACCACGACTGCCGTCGTACACCTGTCCGGGCGTCTTGGCGCCTGACGACAGGTCCTTGAGCGCCTGTCCGGTCGGTGTAGCTAAGCCCCGCGCGGTCCCCGTGCTCGGCTGTACGCTCGGATTGCTCCTCTGTGGAGCAGGAGCAGGGCTGGGCTGTATACTCCTTTGCGGAGGTGGGCTGCTTGCCTTCGGCGGCTGGCCCTTCTGATCCGCCATTGCCAATACCGTCAAAGTCAGGAAAGCGACAACGGTCATCACGCATACAATTGCTTTTTTCATCTTTACACCCCCTTCTTCGTTTACATATGCAACTATATCATCGTAATCGATGCGCTTTGTCAATCACATTTTCCGATAAAGGACGTGAAGGCCGCTTTCTTCCTAAAATGTTGTGCTTAGAAGAAGCGTTTCGCACCCGCGACCTCCTTCCTGTTAGCGCGACGCGCCGTCGTCCAGAATGAATCACGATTACCGATGGCAGTCCGAATAATTGATAGGATGTTCAAAACCCGCTTCATGAGTGGGTGCGAACCCGCTATAGCTGACCGAAGGCCTTCCCAAAAACCCTTGACATCCCCTCTCTTTTTCCATACCATCCAGTTATCACGTATAACGGGAATGAGCTGGGGGGATAAGTGACCCTGCTGCCTGCAGCAGGGTATCCACTCAACCTCTCTCTTGAGGGGCAGAGAATAAGGAGAAGGGGAAATGGACTTAAATGTTCCGGCCATATCGCTCATAGCTCTACTAATCGCAATCGTGGTCAGTGTTACCACATCACTTAACATCGGCACCCTTGCCATCGGGCTCTCCCTTGTCGCGGGGTACTATTTTGGCGGGGTGAAAATTGCGGAAATCGTCAAGGGTTTTCCCATAACTCTCTTCATCATGCTTGCCGGCGTAACCTACCTGTTTGCGATAGCCCAGACAAACGGCACGCTGGAGAAGATCTCGAAATATGCGATCAAGGCTGTAAGGGGCAATATCGCGCTCTTGCCCATAGTGCTTTTCTTTCTTGCCTTCGGTCTTTCGTCGATGGGCCCGGGGCAGATAACCATCTCGGCGCTCCTTGCGGCGCCGGCAATGCTCCTCGCCGAGCAGGTGGGCATCTCGCCGCTCCTCATGGCGCTCGTCGTGGGCAACGGCGCACAGGCGGGCGCCATGTCGCCCATCGCGCCGCCGGGCATCATTTCTGCGGCGATCCTCGGGAAGATGGGCATTACGGGCGTGAGCGGCATTCTGTGGCTCAATATGCTTATTGCCCACGTGGCCGTGTCCATCCTCGCATACTTTCTCTTCGGTGGTCTGAAACTTCTCCGGTCAAAAGACTCGGTGCAGCGCGAGACCCTCAGAAACGTGCAGGTGGAGCCCTTCACCTGGCAGCAGCTGGCGACGATCGCAGGTATCGGGGTGTTGATAATCGGGGCTGTGTTTTTCAAGCTGGACATCGGCTTCGCGGCTTTCATGATAGGCGCCATCCTCGCCCTCATAAAGGCCGTGGACGAAGGACAGGCAATAAAGGCCATGCCCTGGGGGACCATAATGATGGTTACGGGCGTGACTGTGCTTGTTCAGCTTATGAGCACGGTGGGGGGCATGGACCTCTTCGCCTCGATCATGGCCAAGGTCTCTACACCGCACACGGTTACGGCCGTCGCGGGCTTCGTGTCGGGCCTTGTTTCCGCTTATGCAAGCACGACGGGCGTCATCCTGCCGGCTTTCCTTCCCCTCGCGCCGAACCTTCTTGCCAAGGTTGGAGGAACGGATCTAATGGCCCTTATATCCTCAATAATTGTTTGCGGCTTCCTGGTAGATTTAAGCCCTCTCTCTACGACCGGTGCGGTTTTTATCGCGAACGCCGGACCAAAGGCGGACAAAACCAGGCTCTTCCGCAACATGCTGATATGGGGCCTCTCGATGTCTGTCGTAGGTGCGATCATTTGCTGGCTGGCTTTTACCGTGCTTCGTCTACCATAGACTTTCATCCGGTAGTCCTATTTCGTGTACGCCGTTCTTCCGCGCGGGAATGCCTACCAGGTAAGGTTCATTGGCCGGCAGTATGACAATAGGTAATAAGGCGTGATGTTGTTGTGCGACGGGGTTTCGCAACATGACATGCGAAACGGCGGCGGCGGGGTCTCAAATGTCACGCGCTTTTTTTGAGAGCGGCAAGTATGAGGATGTAGATTTGGTTGAGCGCAAGGGTCGATGCGCGGAGGCGTACTTTTTGGTACGTCGGAGCGCTCGGCCCGCAGCGCGAGGCCAAAGATGCGCCTCAGACGCAGCCGCTCCTTACACACTGGAAAAATGGGAGCGGATACTCTATAATGCCTTGTCCGATGAAAAAGCGCACCTTCATCACCATTATCGGCTTCGCCGTCAGCATAGTCCTTCTTTATTTCTCCCTGCGGGGCATCGAATTCAGGCAAATATGGGAGCTATTGAAGAAGACCAGCCCGGCCCTGGCCTTTCTGCCGCTCGTCTTCATCGGCACGGCAATCTGCCTCTCCTCGTGGCGGTGGTCGAAGGTCGCGGGGGCGAACGTGCGCTTCAGGGAGACGTTCACCGCCCTGCTCATCGGCATGTTCGTAAACAACGTCATGCCTGCCCGGATGGGCGAGGTCGCCCGAGGCTACGTCCTGGCCCATAAAAAGGGCCTCTCCTTCACTTACGGCTTCTCCACGGTCCTTCTCGACCGGTTCTTCGACCTGACCGGGCTGCTCCTCATGATGCTGATCTTCTTCCCCCGGTCGGGCCTTCCTCCCAGGATCTCCGAGGCCATATGGATGGTCATCGGCATGGTTGTGCTCTGCGTTACGCTGATTATCCTTTTCTCCCGGCCGTCCTTAGCCGGCCGTCTCGCAGCGCGGCTTTCGTCACTGGAGCGCTCCTTTCTGTCGAAGTTCGGCAAAAGGATCATCGAGATACAGGAAAACCTCTCGCGGATCGGCTCGCCCCTCAAGATCGTCTATTTCGTCGCCGTCTCCTTCTGCATCTGGCTCTCGATGAGCGTGGCGCTCTGGTTCGTCAGCCGCGCCCTGCACGTCCCCGTTGACATCAGGCACGTCGTATTCGTCTGCGCCCTGCTCAACGTCGGCATCACCATCCCGTCCTCGCCCGGCTACGTGGGCCTCTACCAGTTCCTCCTCGTCTACCTGCTCTCCATTTTCGGCGTTCCCAAATATGAGGGCTTCACGATTTCCATACTCTATCACGCGTCCTGGTATATCCCCTATACGATTGTGGGCTTCGGGCTTTCCCTGCGGGAGCACCTGCGGATCCGTGATATAAAGAAGCTGGAGGGGGAAGAGGAGCGCGAGATAAAGTCGTCTACCCGGCCTTACACCGGCTCCTCGCCCGGATAGGGCGAAAAACGCTCAAAAGTCGCGCCCGACCGGGCAAGTAACGGGCGGCGGCCGGGACGCCGCAGGAGCTGCGGGCGGCCCGCCCGCCATTGCCGGCCAAATTGACTAATGGCCGAACGGATGATAGATTAAGGCATGAAATGGATAAGGTTCCTCCGCCGCAGATTCTATCTTTACCTGCTCAAGGAGCTTGTCCTTCTCTTCCTTTTGTCGCTCGCCGTATTCACTTTCATCCTCGTAATGAGCCGCCTCGGGAAGATGGCCGACCTCGTCATCAACAAGGGCGTAGACCTGAAAGACATAATCATGCTCGTCGCTTACTCCTGCCCTCCCTTCCTTACGTTCACCCTCCCGATGGCGTTTCTGCTTTCCGCGGTCGTCGTCCTCGGCAGGCTTTCGAGCGAGAACGAGATACTCGCCCTCAAAGCGAGCGGCGTCAACCTGATGTATCTTTTCGTGCCCATCGCGGCGCTCGGCCTCGTCGTCTTCTTCGCCGGCTTCCTCAATAACAGCCTGCTCCTCAGCAAGAGCAGCGACGCCTTCAGGAACACGCTGGCCAATATCGCGAAAAAAGGCATCTCCATCGAGGACAAGGAGGGGATATTCAACGACTCCATACCCGGCGTAGTCATTTATATCGACAAGGTGGACGCGCGGAACAAGGTCCTCAACGGCATAATCATATCGGACGACAGGGACGAGGGGGTGCGCCAGACCGTGGCGGCCCAAAAGGGGACAGTCAACATCGACACGAGCTCGTCGACCTTTCCTTCAAGCTGAGGAACGGCAGCCTGCAGCGATGGGAAAAGCAGCTCGACGCCTACGGAGCCTCTCCTTCAAGGACTACACGTTCTCTCTCAACCTGGCCAGCGTCATGCCCAACAGGGAATGGCGCAAGAGGCCCTTCGAGATGGACATCAACGAGCTGAGGAAGGCGTTCAAGGCGGCGAAGGGCGAGGACAGGTACGAGTACGCCGTCGAGATATACAAGAAGCTGAGCGTCCCCTTCTCCATCGTCGCCTTCGTGCTGCTGACCGTCCCGCTGGGCGTCAAGAGGAAGACGGAGGGGAAGTTCTCGGGCGTCGTCTACAGCCTCCTCATCTTCATCTGCTATTACATCCTGGCCGCCATAATGGAGAACATAGGACGGGTCTACGAGGCGCCGCCGTTCCTCGTCTGCTTCGCCCCGAACATCATATTTTCCCTGGCCGGCCTTTACCTCATCACGCAGTTGAACAACGAGGACCAGGGAAGGATAATCGACCGATTGAGACGGATATGGGGCCGGCGCTTTGCGAAGGCTGAATAAATACCTTATAGGCAATACGATCAAGCTCCTGCTCATCAGCGAGCTGGCGGGGATCATCATCTTCACGATGATCGATTTCTTCGACCACCTGGACATCTTCACCCAGAGCTTCAGGAAGTTCCTCCTGGGGCTATCCTACGTGGCGCTCAACATCCCGAACAACTTCAACCTGCTCCTGCCCCTGGCGTTCCTCGTCTCCATACTCGTCCTCATCATCATGATGATACGGGGGAACGAGGTGATCGTCGTGAGGACGGCAGGCATCAGCACGTTCTCCCTCATGAAGCCCCTCCTCGTCTTCTCGCTGGTCCTGGTGGTCCTCTCGTTCTGCCTTTCGGAGTGGATCATACCCTACACCTCCTCCTCGGCCGAATACATCCTGCGGGTGAAGATCAAGGAAGACCAGACATACGTCGTCTTCAAGAACGACAAGATATGGTTCAAGCGCGGGAACCAGGTCTGCAACATCGACTTCTACGACGTGAAGAAGGAGAGATCAAGGGGCTGACCGTCCTGGAGCTCTCGGACGACTACGCGATAAGGAAGCGGTACGACGCGAGGTTCGGCGCGTGGCATGGGGACGACAAAAAGGGCCAGTGGCTCTTACGGACGTCACGGAGAGGACGTTCAGGGACGACGGGATAGAGTCGCGGAAGACGCACAAGACCATGACCGGGCTTATCTCCGAGCCCCCGTCGGTCTTCAAGATCGTCGACAAGAACCCGGAGGAGATGAGCTACAAGGAGCTCGAGAGTTATATCGACGAGGCTCAGGCGGAACGGACATGACGCAAGGAGATACATGGTAGACCTGGACAACAAGATCTCCTTCCCGTTCATCAACGTCATCATGGTGCTCGCCGCCTTCTCGGTGGGCCTGCGGTATTCGAAGACGAAGAACGTGTCGAAGGGGATATTTTCGGGCATCTGCGTCGGCATCTCCTACTGGGGGTTCCATTCGATAGCCCTCTCCTTCGGCTATAAGGAGGCCTTTCCGCCCCTGTTCGCGGCGTGGCTCTCCAACCTGCTTTTTTTCTCTTTCGGTATTATAGGAATAGTGACGGTCAGGACCTGACGGACGACTCGCGGATTTTCCGGCGCATAAAGGCCGGGCGCCCTTGGAGACCTTCGGGGCGTCAGGCGGAAAGGAGATTTTTGTGGCATGAAGGCGTATCTCGACATCGAAACGGACAGGCAGGGCAATGTCTGCGTCATCGGCATATTCTGCCAGCCGGGCGGCTTCGTCCAGTTCTACGGCGACGACGTGACCGCCGGGAACCTTGAGGGCATACTCGGCAGGGCGGAGACGATCGTCACGTTCAACGGCGACAGCTTCGACCTGCCGACGCTTGGAGAGGCATTTCAACTTAGACCTGAAAGGCGCCTGCTGTTCCCTCGACCTCTTGAAGGTGAAGAAGAGCCTCGGCCTGCGCGGGGGACTCAAAGAGCTGGAGAAGATGTACGGCATAAAGAGGAAGACCGCCGGGATGAACGGCTACAAGGCGATACTCCTGTGGGAGAAATACGTGCACAAGGGGCAGATGGGGGCGTTGAGGCTGCTTTTGGAGTACAACAAGGAAGACGTGATAAACCTCATCACGCTCGAAGAGATATTCTGCACGGCAGCTCAAGGAGATGCGCAGAACGGTGGAACAGCGGTTTGAGGTAGGGCAGGCCGGCCGCAGGATAAGGGGGCTGCTGGCCTTGCCGGGCTCCGGCGGCAGGTCGCCCTGCGTCATCCTCTCCCACGGCCTGATAAGCTCGAAGGAAAGCTCGAAGTACGCCGCCCTCTCGGAGGCGTTCCGGGCGGCCGGCATCGCGGCGTGCAGGTTCGACTACGCGGGATGCGGGGAAAGTGACGGCCGCATCGAGGAGACGACCCTGAGCGGACGCATCGGGAGCCTCGACGCCGTCTTCGAGTGGGTGCTCGCGCACCCGTCGGTCGACGCAGAGAGGGTCGGCCTCCTCGGCTCAAGCTTCGGCGGCTGCACGTCGCTCGTGAAGGCGGCTCGCGACGGGCGCGTCAGGTGCGTGTCGCTCTGGGCGACGCCCCATATGCATCGAAAAGAAGGAAGAGACCGTCTCCGAGATCGAGTTCGGCGACATCCTCTACGCCGACTTCGCGAGGTACGACCTGCTCGCGGAGGCGGAAAAAGTCACCTGCGCCCTCGTCGTCCACGGGGAGAAGGACGAGGTCGTCCCGTCCGGCGAAGGCAAGGCAATTTACAGGCGGCTGAAAAAGCCGAAGAAATTAGAGCTTATCAAGGGCGGCGACCACGTCCTCTCCGTACCCTGCTCACAGGGCGCGGGCGATCACCCTCTCCCTCGACTGGTTCAGGCGGTTCCTGCCGTAAGCTCCGCGTCTATTTCTTTCCTGTCCTGCTCCCCGACACCCTATCCTTGATGAAATCGGTGATGATAGTGCTCAGGCCGATGCCGAGGGCGAGCGAGAGGGCCATGATGATGCCCCCGAAGATGATGAGGAAGCTGATGCTGATGATGGTGCTCCCGACGCCTAAGTATTCGAAGACGATGCCGAAGGTGATGACTACGAGGAGTATCCGCACACCCTTGGAGATGATGTCCCCGTAGCCGATGTTGGCGTTCTCGCACGCCATGTAGATCACCCTGCTTATGAACGTGCTGAAGATGATGCCGACGATCAGGATAATCATGGAGATGACGATGTAGGGCAGGGCGCTCGTTATGCGCGATGCATATTCAGTGAACTGCGTTATGCCGACGAGGCTGAGGCCGAACGAGAAAAAGGTGATGACAAGGACCCAGAAGACGATGCGGCTTATGATCGCCGAGGGCTTTGCGTTCACGCCGCCCCGCTCGAGGAAGGTGACTATGCCCACGTCGGCCGCCCATTTGTCGAAGCGGAAGAGGATGAGCAGCTTTTCGATGAACTTGCGCAGCACCCAGCTTACGATGAAGCCGGCGATCATAACGCCGATCATGAGGAGGATGTTGAAGAAGACTTCCGCGAAATTGTCCCAGAGGTCGAGGGCCATGTCGCGGAAGAAGGCTTTCATGCGAACATCTTATAGACATTGGCCTTGTGTTGTCAATGTCTTTCGTTGTCACTGAGGCCGAGGCGGACCGGGATCTTTTCGCGCTATGCGCCTGTCTCTCAAAGCCGCACGTGCTCACGTACCAAAGAAGTACGCTCCGCGCGGCGGCTTCTCGATCACGGCGCCTATCATCGAAAATCTCTCCGGCCCACCCCGGAGCCGCTTACGAACAAGCCTTTCCGGATAGCGAACTGATAAGTACGCAAAGTGAGCCGTGCGATGCTTCACGGTCCACCCCAGAGCCGCTTACGAACAAGCCTTTCCGGATAGCGAACTGATAAGTACGCAAAGTGAGCCGTGCGATGCTTCACGGCCCACCCCGGCCTCCAGGGTCTATAAAAACCCCGCCAATCAGCAGAAAAACTGAGGGCGGAGAGAAGCAATTATTTATTATTGCTTTTGTCCTTTTTTTCACATAACATTATGTACGCAACGGATCGAGGAGGGAAAACGATGGAGCACGTAGGGAGGGAGATCTTCTGGAACGTGGGGCAGACCGCGCGCTGGTTTGCCTATGCCCTGATGGTCATATCGTTCATTTTGATTATATATGGCATCAAGGCGCGGTACCGGATGTGGAAGATAGGTAAGGCGGAAGCCTTTGTCTTTACCCATCGATTGGCGGAGCGGATCATCTATTACATCAAGAGCGCCATTTTTCACAGGATGATCCTGCGCTCCCGCGAATCGTATCCGGGGTTCATGCACCTTTTCATCTTCTGGGGGTTTCTGGTCCTTGCCGTAGGCTCGGGCCTCATCGCCTTCGAGGATGACTTTTTCAGGCCGCTCTTCGGCATCACTTACGTGCACGGCGATTTCTACCTGATCTTTTCGTTCCTCCTTGACCTTGCCGGGCTGGCCGCCGTCGTAGGCATCGTGATGGCGATGATAAGACGGTACGTCTCGCGGCCCGAGCGGCTCGACAACCAGAGGGACGACCTTATAGCCCTCGTCTGGATACTGGCCGTCCTCGTGACGGGCTTCTTCGTCGAGGCGGCGAGGATCGCGTTCAACAGGCCCCCTTACGAGGTGTGGAGCTTCGTCGGGTGGGGCCTTTCCGGCCTCTTCCTCGGCCTGTCGCCGGACGGCATCAAGGCTTTCCACGCGGTCATCTACTACGTGCACATGTTCATCTCCTTCGGCCTGATCGCCTATGTAGTCTTCTCCGGCAGGCTGCTCCACATCCTCACATCCTCCCTCAACATGATGTTCAGGGGCGTCGAGGAGACCCCGAGGGGCGCAATCGCCCCTATCGCCGATTTCGAGACTGCCGAGGAGTTCGGCGTCAACCGGATAGACGGCTTCACCTGGAGGCAGATCTTCGACCTGGACGCCTGCACGCGCTGCGGCAGGTGCCAGGACAGGTGCCCCGCCCACCTGAGCCAGAAGCCGCTCTCGCCGAAGAAGCTGATACAGGACCTGAAGGGCGAGTGGCTTCGTGCGGCCGCAGGCGTGAAGAATGAGGAAGGGCTTCTCGATAAGGTAATCCAGGAGGAGACCTGCTGGTCGTGCACGGCCTGCCTGTCGTGCCAGGTCAACTGCCCGGTCTCGATCCCCACCTTCGACAAGACCCTTGAGCTCCGCAGGTACCTGATCATGACGCTGAGCAAAGTGTCGCCGGAGCTGAAGCTGCTTTACAAGAACCTGCAAACGCGCTTCGACCCTTACGGCATGGGCAAGAGCAAGAGGCTCGAATGGACCGAGGGGCTCGATATAAAGAAGGCGACGGAAAACGAGGTCGATGTCCTGTACTGGGTCGGCTGCGTCGCCTCCCTCGACGAGCGGAACAGGAAGGTCGCCAAATCGCTCTCTGCGATCATGCAGAAGGCGGGCGTTTCCTTCGGCGTTCTGGGGCCGGACGAGAAATGCTGCGGCGACCCGCTGCGCAGGACGGGGAACGAATACCAGTACCAGGAGATCGCCCAGGGCAACGTGGAGTTCCTGAAAGAGCTGGGCGTGAAGAAGATCGTCACCGCCTGCCCGCACTGCTACAATACCCTCAAGAACGACTACGCGCAGCTCGGCGCTACGTTCGAGGTTTACCACCACACGGAGTTCATACGGATGCTGGCGAAGGACGGCAAGATAAAGATAAACCCGGCCCTCGAAGGCGTCACCACCTACCACGACCCCTGCTACCTGGGCAGGGTGAACAGGGTGTTCGATGCTCCCCGCGAGGTCCTCGGCGCAGTCAAGAAAGGCCCCTTCGTCGAGCTTCCCCGCAACAGAGACGAAGGTTTCTGCTGCGGCGGCGGCGGCGGCAGGATATGGATGGAAGAGCACCACGGCAGGATATGCCACCTGCGCATGGACGAGGCCATAGGCGTGAAGGCCAATACGGTCATCACCGCCTGTCCTTACTGCCTCATCATGATGGAAGACGCCATCAAGGACAAGGAGAAATCGGAGACGATGAAGGCCCTCGACATCTCCGAGGCGGTGGCCAGGGGCATCTAGAGCGCCGGACGATGGAATGCAGATGGGGGGATGGGTAAGCTCATCCCCCCATATTGTTTTTCACTTCGGATTATTCTTCGAGCGTGATGGCTTCCAGGGGACATTCTTCGACGCATGCCCCGCACTCGGTACACAGCTCGGCATCGACTTTTGCCGCCTCATCGACGGATATGGCATCCGCCGGACATACCTCAGCGCAGGCGCCGCAAGCCGAACAGGTTTCCTCGTCAACTTTTGCAGGCATTATCCCGACCTCCTTTCGTATGTTAGGTAGTGAGCAGCTATACATATGTCAAGATCACGGCAGAATGTCAATAGAAAAGTTAGAAAAAAAATTAGGTGATTTTGCAACATTAAGCCTCGTTCGCGGAAGGCGCGGGCCGTGCCCTGAAGCGCGGGCAGGCAAGGGTCATGGTAGGGCACTGCCAAAAGGGAATATCCGCTGCAAAACCGCAAGAAAACCTTCCCTGGCGCGCCTTCGGGGCATGAGTCCCGCGCCGTGGGCCCTCTATTTCGGCGGGGGGTCTTCGACCACCCGGACGAGGTCGCCCGGCCGGAGCCACTTGGCGTAGGCCGTCTGCACCTCGCCTGCCGAAAGGGCGACGTATTTATAGGCAGCGAGGACCGGCTCGTCGAGGGGCAGGAAATGGGTCGAGAGGTAGATGAGCTTCTCGGCGATCAGGTCTACGCTCGATTGCGACAGCGGTATCTCCCGCAAAAGGAGGGCCTTGGCCCGGCCGAGCTCTTCGGGCGGCACGGGCGTTGTCTGCATCTGCCCCAGGTCGCGCAGCACGATAGCCGAGGCTTTATCCACGTTCTTCGGGTCGCAGCCGAAGGTGACGCCGTAGATCGAGCGCGTCACCCCCATGTCGAAGCTTGACGATACTGTGTAGACGAGGCCGGTCTCCTCCCTCAGGTCGCGGAAGAGCCGGGTAGCGTAGAAGGCCCCGCCGAGGACGTGGTTCCCCAGCTCAAGGGCGTAGTATTCCGGGTCCGACCGCGTAAGGCCGAGGGTCTGCGCGAGGGCGACCTCCGCCTGCACCCTGCTGCGGTCCGGCACACCGGCGGAGGAAGGGCCGTTCGGCGGGACGGCCGGCAGGAAGGTCTCGGGCTGCGGCCCCTCGGCCTTCCACGCGCCGAAGTATTTTTCGATGACCTCTCTCGCGCCTTCCGGCGTCACCTTCCCCATGACGACGACGGTCGTCAGATCGGGCCGGAAGACCTTCCTGAAATAGGCCTTAACGTCGTCGAGCGAAAGCGAAGAGATGCTCTGCGGCGTCGCCTCCCGTAAGGATGGGTCGCCCTTCGGGAATAGCGCTTCGGCCAGCGCCTTTTTCGTGAGATAATCGGGGCTTTCGAGCCTGCCTGCGGCAGTGGCCGCGACCTGCCGCCTGACGACCTCGAAGGCCGCTTCCGGCAGGCCGGGGTTCAGCTCATTGTCGGCGAGGAGCCGTACACCCCTGTCGAAGTGGCCGGCGAGCGCCTTCAGGCTGAAATCGGCCCCGGCCGACTCCTGTGCGCCTATCCCGTCGAGGGCCTTCTGGAAGGCGACGCGGTCGAGGGTCGCGCTGCCGTAAGAGAACAACTGCTCCAGCACTTCGTCCACGCCCTTTTTCCCTTTCGGCGTCTCCATGTCGGAGTTGCTCCTGACGTGGCCGTAAACGCTGACCGTGTCGCTGACGGACTCCGGCTGCACGATGAGCTTGAGGCCGTTGGGAAGAACCGTCACGGTGGGGTTGACGGCAGACTTCGGTATCTCCAAGCGCTTGAGCGCCTTTTCCGCCCAACCGGGCAGCTTGACCGGCTTTACGTGGGCGGGCGTGAAGGACTCGACCTTCGGCCCGCCGGCCCTCCCCGGCATCGCCTTGCCCGACGATTCCGGCGTGAGGATCGAGACGACGGAGTGCTCCATGTCGAGGTATCTCCTTGCTGCTGCGTTCACGTCCTCGGGGGATACCTTCTCGATGGCTCGCACGACATCTTCCGGCGATTCTTTCCCCTGTAACGCCAGGGCATCGGACCATGTGTCGGCGAGGCCCAGGACTGAATTCTTCCTCAGCTCCGCCTTCGTCCGCCTCGTCTTTTTCGCTGCTTCGACGAGATCGGCGGGCAGGCCTTTCTTAAGACTTTCCGCCAGTATCGCCCGCATCTCCTTCACGAGGGCCTCCGCGTCTGCCCCCTTCGGGAAGGCGGCCAGCGCGTACCCGAGGCCTCCCTGCGGCATCGTATCGAGGCTGAACCCCGCATATAGGGCCTTTCCTTCAGGCACAAGCCCGAAGAGCGCGCCCCGCTGGCTGCTCAGGGCGTCGGCGAGGACGCGGCAGGCGGGGTGGTCGGGGCTGTCGTAGCCCGGCAGGCGGAAGGCGATAACGGCCAGCCCGTAGGACTCGTCCGTCCTGAGGCGTATCGTCTCCGCCTTGACGGGCGACAAGTGGAAGGCGGGCCTGGCAGGGAGCTTCTTCGGGGGGATGCGGCCGAAATGGCCCTTGATGGCGGCGAGGGCCTTTTCCGGCTCCACGTCGCCCACAACTACGAGAATGGCGTTGTTCGGCGCGTACCACGTCTCGTGGAATTTTTTCAGCATCTGCCCCGTCGTCTTATCGAAGGACGCGACGCTCCCGAGGGGGCTTTCCTCGTAAGGGGTCCCCTTGAACATGTCCGCGAGCAGCTTCGTGTAGAAGATGAACTCGGGACTCGAATAGTCCTGCGCCACCTCCTGCTCGATGGCGCCCCTCTCCCGGCCCCAGAGTTTTTCGCTGTCGAGGACGCCCCTCATCCTGATGGCCTCTATGTGGAGGGCCACGTCGAGGTCTGCCGATGGGACGGTCAGGAAATATTGCGTGATCGTCTGCTGGGTGTCGGCGTTGAACTTCCCTCCCATAGCTGCGATGATGCCGGCCAACTGGTCTGCCGAAAGGCCGGGGCTTCCCCTGAACATCATGTGCTCCTGCGCGTGCGCCATGCCTGGGAAGCCGGGCGGGGCCTCGACCGAGCCGACGAGGTAGTTGACCATCGTGGTGACGACGGGCGCCAGCGTGTTGCGCACGATGACGACCCTCATGCCGTTTTGCAGCGTCGCCCTCAGCACGCCCTGCTCCGGTCCGGCTTCTTTGGGCCCGGCCCCGGCAGCCGGCGCAAGAACGAGCAGGGCGGCAAGGATGAGCGCAAGGGCTCCAGCCGTCGGCGCAACGCGTAACGATCCTGGATTTTTAGCCATTCTTGTCTCCTGTGATTGGGCTTTTGGGCACGCCTTTAACATCATATATGTCCCGGCTTCGACGATGTCAAAGTCTTGCGCCTTATCGATGCGCTTTTCGCCCTTCGCCTCATCACTCGCCGTCCTGTACTTTCACGCGGCCGCACCCTATAATTACGGTAATAAATACTATGCGGAGGATGACGATGATGGATGTTGCGGAGGCGATAGCGAGCAGGAAGAGCGTGAGGGCTTACGACGACAGGCCTGTGCCTGCCGACCTCGTGTCGAAGGTCGTCGAGGCGGGCCGATGGGCGCCCAACGCGGGGCCTTTTCAGATCACCGTAATAAGAAGCGCGGGTCTCAGGCAGACGATCAACGACCGGACGCTCGACTTCATGGTCCATTCCGACGTCCCGTTCATGCGGCAGCGGGCGGCCCTGCCGGGGTACCAGCCGCTCTACGGCGCGCCGGTCCTGATCCTCCTTTCCGCTTCCCCCGACGGGCCTTTCGGCGCGGTCAACACGGCCCTCGCTGCGGAGAACATGCTGCTCGCGGCCTGCGGCCTGGGGCTCGGGTCGTGCTTCCTCGTCTCCCCCACGCGGGTCCTGAACGGGGAGGCCAACAAAGACCTAGCGCGGGAGGCGGGCGTGCCGGAGGGGCATACGGTCTGCTGCGCGGTGATCGTCGGGTACGCGGCGGCGCAGAACAAGTTTGTCCTCGGCGAGCGCACGAAAAAGGGCGAGGTGAAATACATCGATTGAAAGGAAGGCCGGGAGTTGTGGGGCCTGGTAAAAGACCAGAACCCCGGCGCCGCCGGTCCTGTTCGACGCCATAAGCGGCGTAACGAGGAGACGCGTCTTCTTCCCGGGACCGGAGCGCCGCCGGTCATTGTAATGGACTATGCTTACATCTTGACGCCTGCCAGCCTCTTGGCCGCGCGCTTCTTGCTCTCCAGGTCGGTCTCCCGGTAGATCGTTACCCTGTGCGCCTCCGGCGAGCCGCCGCCGTGGATG
Source organism: uncultured delta proteobacterium (assembly GCA_963835595.1). GTDB lineage: Bacteria > Desulfobacterota > Syntrophorhabdia > Syntrophorhabdales > WCHB1-27 > CAWEPK01. The sequence continues at coordinate 2,907,671 of CAWIGL010000002.1, forward strand.
TCGGAGATCGTGTCCGCGCTCTCCAGCGCCATCTTCTCGACGAACCTGTACATCTTGACCCTGTCCTCCACAGAATGGCCGGCCGCAGCGCTCAGGTACTTCTTCAGGAGCGGCCCGACCTCCGGGTTGTCGAAGTCCCTGTCGGAAGGCAGGTCCGAGACGAAGCCGCCGCAGATATCGACCATCAGCCGGATCGCCTCGGCCACCTCCTTGCCCTCGTGGATCTTCGAGGCGTTGGCGAGGACCGTGTCTATGTAGTAGTTCCCCGAAGGCTGCTTCTGCCCCTCGTACGAGGCGGCGAGGCAGCAGGCGTAGAGCGTCTCCGCCCGGTGGATCATGTCGATGATCTTCTGCTTGTGGTGGCTTACCTTGGCGGTGCCGTTGTAATCCATCAGTGTCAGGGCGGCGCCTATCATGCAGTCGATCTTGCCCGACTTGCACCCGCCGTGGCTCTGTCTGTGGAGGGACGAGAACTTGACGACCATATCAGCAGCGAACTCTGTCTCGCCGCACATGAAGACGCGCTCCCACGGAACGAAGACGTCGTTGAAGATGATCGTCGGGCAGTACTTCGAATAGCGCGTATTGCCGATGTCGCAGCCGCCGATCTCCCGCGTGTCGAGGGTCGATCTGCCGACGACGTGGATCAGGCCCTTCGTGTCTGCCGGGACCGCGAAGGCGACTGCGTAGTCCTTGTCCGCCTTGCCCATCGCCCGCGTCGGCAGGACTATGATCTCGTGGCACGAAAGGGATCCCGTCTGGTGGGCCTTCGCGCCGCGCACCACGATCCCGTCCTTCTTCTTCTCGACGACGTGGAGGTACATGTCTTTGTCCGGCTGGTCTGTCGGCCCGAGAGAGCGGTCGCCCTTCACGTCCGTCACGCCCGCGTTTGCGGTCAGGTCGTTCTTCTGCACGTGTTTGAGGAACTCGGTGTAGCGGGCGTTGTACTCCGTCCCGTACTTCCGGTCGATGTCGTAGGTGACGATGGCGAGCGTCGAGAGGCAGTCGAGCCCCGTGCAGCGCTGGTGGCACGTCCCGACGAAGTTGCCCAGCTTCCGGTTGACCTTCACCCGCGCCACCAGGTCCTCGATGCTCGAAGGGGGCAGGGTGAAGCGGTTGACCGGCTCGTTGATGAGGGGCGACTGCGTCACGACGTACTGCTTGTACTCGTCGATGCCCGCTATCTCGTAGGTCGCGCCCGTCGCCTCGATGCCGGCCCGCAGGCGCGGGTTGTCCACGATATTGTCGAGCCGCTCGCCGAACATATAGGCCGTGGGCTTGAGCGCCCTCAGCGACTCTATGTATTCGTCTTTTGTCTTGAGTCCCATTATTCCTTACCTCCTTACAAGTGTGATAACACGGGAACTAGAATTCCGAACGTTCCTGCTCAGCGAGCATCTGCCGGACGGCCTCAAGGACCTGCCGCTTGACGCTCGACACGTGCTCCGCGATGATCGCCCGCGCCGTATCCGCGTCCTTGCGCACCATGCAGTCGTATATCTGCTGGTGCTCCTCATCGACCGACTTGAGGGACGACACGGGCAGGTAATTGCCGCCGTACTTCAGGAAGAGTATGTCGAAGAGGTTCTGGAGGATGCGCATCTGCGTCTCTTTCCCCGATATCGACGCGAGGGTCAGGTGGAACTCCATGTTCTTGAAGAGCCTCTCCTTCAGGTACGACTCGCGCTGCGCTGACCTGTGGGCCTCCAAGGCCGACTTCAATTGGGCGAGCGCAGCCGCATCCATCCGCTCGACCGCGGGCTTGACGAGGGAAGTCTCCAACAGCTCCCGCAGCTCGTAAATCTCCTCTATCTCCTTCGTGCTGAAAGGGGCCATCACGTAGCCCCTGTTCGCCTCGTGGCGCACGAACCCCTGGAGCTCAAGCCATTTCAATGCCTGGATGATCGGCGTGGGGCTCATCTGGAGCCGCTCGGCAAGCTCGCGGTAGGCGATCTTCTGCCCCGGCACGAGCTCTTTCCTGTACAGCATCCGGCGCAGGCCCTGGTATGCGGCGCGGCTCCGGTCCTCCCCTTCCTGCTGCTTATTGTCCGTCCCTGCCTTTGCTGCCACGCCTTCTCCCCGATCCGATGCGCAGAATTGAATGCTTCGGGCATCAACTTGTTCATTCCCTGTAGCTTGCTACAGGGATATCATCAGCTTCCCACGATAAGAGCCTTTTTGCGCGCCCTGTCGTCCCCGCGCTTTTTGCATCCGACTATCACCCTTGGAGCTTTGGCACGCCTTATAACAGGCAATCATTGGGGCTTCCGCGCCCCCCTCCACGAGCAAAGCTCGCGGAGCCTCCTCCCTCACCAAAAGCGTCCAGCGGATACCCTGCTGCTTGCAGCAGGGTCATTCAATGCGCCGAGAATCAACCTAAAAATGTAATTAATCGGCTGCGCCGGCGTCAAGTACATTATAACACTTACGCCAATTTACCGCACCTTGCGCGGTAGATGCACCCGTGTTCCGGCGTTGACCGGATGATTGACAGACTTACGGCCTCTTGCATATACTCTGCACATATTTAAAAGCCCACCTTTCGGGACCTGTCCGTGGGACATAAAAGATCGCCGGGATTTCGATATAGAGCGCCAACGAGAAGGAGATCGATGCCATGAGCTTTTCGAGAAGAGACCTGTTGAAAGGTGCGGGAGGGCTGGCCCTAGGCCTCGGCGCAAGGGAGGTCCTGGGCGTCAGGCGCGGGATAGCGGCCGAGCCGCAGGTAGGGGCGGGCAAGCCGGCGCGGACGGCCGCCGGAAGCGGCGCCGGGGGATACTACAGGGAGCCTGCACGGGACATCCCCGTAGCCAGGGATGTCGATGTCCTCGTGGTAGGCGGGGGGATGGCCGGCGTTTGCGCGGCCTCGGCGGCCGGGCGCATGGGCGCAAAGACGCTCCTCGTGGAATATTTCGGGTGCCTTGGCGGGAACGCAACAACCGGTATGGTCAACAACTTCTGCGGCTACACCACCATGGGGAGAGGCCGCATACAAATCGTTAAAGGGACCGGCGGAAGGATACACGAAAAGCTGCTGGCCCGCCACGGGGTCAAATCGATAAAGAGCTTTACGTTCAACCCCGAAATACTCAAGGTGGTCCTCGACGGCGAAATGGCCGAAGCGGGCGTCGAATGCCTGTTCTATACGCAGATGGTCGCGCCCCTGATGGAAAAAAATGCCGTCGGAGGGGTGGTTGTCGAGAACAAGGGAGGGCGGCAGGCGATCCGGGCCGCGAGGGTGATAGATTGTACAGGGGACGGCGACGTGTGCGCGTCGGCCGGCGTCCCTTTCGAGATGGGCGATGGGAAAGGCGGCTTCCAGGGATGCGACATGGCCTTCCAGCTCGTGAACGTGGGTGACGATTTCGATCCCGCCGCCGTAGGCCCTCTCGCGGCTGAGGCCATGAAATCGGGAGAATACGGCATAACGAGGCCCCAGGTCATCATACAGAACATCGCGATCCCCGGCGCTTACTGGGTCAACTGGGCCGGTGTGCCGTCGGTGGTGAACGGTACGAACCCTTACGACCTCAGCCGGGCCACCATCGAAGGCAGGAAGCTGGTTTATGAGCTGTTGAGGTTCCTCCGGGACAAAGTACGGGGCGCCAAAAACGCGGACATCATCGCTACGGCCGCGAAGATAGGCTTGAGGGAGACGCGGCGGGTCGCAGGCGAGTACGTCCTGACCGGCGACCAGGTGCTGCAAGGGGCCAAATTCGAGGACGGGATCGGGGCGTGCGCCTGGCCCATCGAGATCGTAGACCCGGTCAAGGGGCGCAAGTTCATCAACCTGAAGGATGAAGATTTTTACCTGATCCCTTACAGGTGCCTGATCCCGAAGCAGGTGGACAACCTCTTGATGGCAGGACGCTTCATCAGTTGCACGCACGAGGCCCAGGCGTCCGTGCGGGTGATGGGACCGGCCGCAGTCATGGGGCAGGCGGCAGGGACCGCCGCCGCGCGCTCCCTCAAGGAAAACGTCGCGCCGAGGATGCTGGACGTAGGGCTTTTGCAAGGCGACCTTAAGCACGCAGGCGCGTTCCTGGGCTAGGGTTGCGCGTGCGGCCGGGTTAATTATCCTATAGGATGCCAAGCACCTGGCCGAGTGGATGCAATGTTTTATTATGTCACCTTATTGAATCGTTATGTGCCATTTGCTTAAACAAAGCGACAGGACCGGTCGAGAGATAATGGAATGATTTCAATCTTACGCGGTCACCGGTAACCTGGCGAAAAAGCTGATTATCCGGCGCAGGTTCGTGCTCTGTCGCGATGTCTTGCGCAGCCTGTCCATCGGGTAACGTCATGGTCGATGGCCCCGCCTCCCGGCATTGCGCCGAGGTTATTAGCTTTTGAAACCCTCCTTTTTGTATGGAGCGATGCACGATCAACGGCATATGAATTGCAAAGCCTCATCACATAAAAAATAGGAGCGGTGCACCCGGGACGGGCATCAAACGGAAGGCCGGGCAAGCACCCATCCGTTGGAAGGAATGGAAAATTTCCCGAACGGCAACCCCTGCATGAAGGAAAATCTCGGACATCGTCGAAACCTGCCTGCACTTACAGCGCCACACCTTGGTCCAGGGAAATCTCTGAAAGAAATGATTGGATCTATCTCTCGGTTTGCTATCGAGAAAAAGTCTATAATGAAAGGCCGTGAGTCGGCGGGATTGGTAGGCCGTTAAGGATACGAAAAAGATAATAGGAGGCGCACGAGTGGATACCTTTGGATATGCAGGGAATATCTTGAAAGTAGACCTTTCGACCGGGGAAATAGCACGTGAGCCCCTCGACCCTGCGTTCATCGGACTTTATGTCGGGGGGGTCGCGGCGTCCGCCCGTATAGCCTACGACCTGATACCGCCTTCCCTGGAGCCGCTCTCGGCCGAGAACCCCATCATTATAGGGACGTCGCTCTTCACCGGCACGCTTGTTCCCGGCTCGTCGAAGGTGCCTATGGTCACTAAATTCCCGGCGACCGGCATCATAGAGGCCGGAAGCGTCGGCAGCACCCTGGGGCCGAACCTCAAATGGTCCGGCTACGACTTCCTCATAATCAGGGGCAAATCGGACCACCCTGTCTACCTGCTGATACAAAATGAGACGGTCACCCTTTGCGATGCAAAGGCCCTGTGGGGGCAGGACATCCAGTCTGCGACGGACACCCTCTGGGAGAAGCACGGCGACGAATGCTCCGTTCTGGCCATAGGACCGGCGGGCGAGAACCAGGTAAAGATATCGATAGCCCTCGTGGACAAGGGCAGCACGATAGGGAAGGGAGGGCTTGGCGCCCTCATGGGCTACAAGAACCTCAAGGCTGTAGTCGTAAGGGGAACGAAGGGCTTCAAGGTAAAAGACCCCGGCGCCTTCGAAAAGGCGGCCCTCGACCTGATAGCCCAGATGAAGGCGGACCCGAACCACGACCTCTACGTCCGGCTGGGACGCATGAGCAGGTTCGAGAACTGGGCCGAGGTGCTGGGCTGGCCCCATCACAACCTGAGGATGAAGGCCCCGAAGGAGATAACCGACCTCTTCAAGGCGGACCGGTACGTCGATGAGGTGCTGTTCCAGAGGGAGTCGTGCCCTACTTGCGTGACGGCCTGCAAAGACCACGTAATGATAAAGCGCGGGCAGTTCAAGGGTGTCAACCCCTACGTCTCTTCCCTGTACGGCCGCATCATGAACTGGGGGTCCCGCTGCGAGGTAGGCGGCTACGAGAATGCGATGAAATGCCAGGACACGTGCAACCGCACGGGCCTTTGCGTCCATTCCTTCACTTCGTTGATGGACTGGGCGGTAGACCTCTACGAGCACGGGGTCATCACGAAAAGCGATACGGGCGGTCTGGAGCTTAAAAGAGGGCTGGAGCCGACCCTGCAGCTTATGGAGCTGACGACGAAAAGGGAGGGCTTCGGCGCGGTCCTCGCCGAAGGATGGAAAGGCGCGATAAAGACCATCGGCAGGAACTGCGGGAGTTACGCCATTCAGATCAAAGGCACGGAGCCACTTTTCGACCCCAGGCTCCACAGGCTGGGCACGGTCGAGTTCTACCAGCTTACCAACCCGAGGGGCGGCTGGGGCTCCAGGGGTAGGAGCGCCGCTTACATACAGAAGGACCGCCCCCTCCATGAGTTCGTCTCGTGGTGCGAGGAGACGGGTGTGCCGAAGGAAGCGAGGGACAGGATATTCGCCGAGCCGGGGACTTTCAACGTCGGGAGGCTGACGCGATACGCCGAGGACTATTGCTACCTGGCGGACACCATCGGTGCGCCCTGCATGGAAGGGAGGGTGCGCAATTTCTTCAACCTGAACGTCTATCAAGAGCTTTACCGGGCGGCTACGGGCCGTGAAGTCTCCTTCCAGCAGATCAAGCAGATAGGCGAGAGGGCCTTCGTCCTGCTGAGGTTCCTCAACTCCAGGGCCGGTTTCGACGCGAAAGACGACACCCCGCCGGACCGCTGGTTCGAGCCTATATATGTCCAGGGGAAGGAGCAGTTCGTAGCGGACTATTACGGCAAGCCCCTGACGCGGCAGGACTTCCTGAAGCTCCTCCGGGACTATTACGACGAGAGGGGGTTTGACGCAAAGACGGGCGTACCCCGGCCGGAGAAGATGGAGGAGCTGGGCATGGGCGGCCTGCGCGCGTCGCCTGCTACGGAACGGTAAGGACGGGAAAAGACGGCAGGGTGAGGCGCAGGAAGAACCGATGAAGGCCGTAATCATAGGCAACGGGATAGCAGGCTTCAGCGCAGCCTCGACGATGCGCAGGCTGAGCGGCGACGCGGAGATAACGCTGATATCGAGCGAGCCGGGGCCTGCCTACTCCGCCTGCAACCTCGGTAATTACCTGTCGGGAGACGTCGACCGGTCCGGGGTGTTCATAGGCTCGCAGGAATATTACGAAAAACGCCGCATCGATACGCTCTTCGGGGCCACCGTCAGGGGCATCGACGTCGAAGGGAGGAGAGTTTTCTTCGACCGGGGGGAGTTGGCCTACGACAAGCTGATAATAGCGACGGGGAGCTTCCCCTGGCTGCCCGCCTTCAGCCCGACCCTGCCTCGCGGGGTCTTCCCCCTGAAAACCCTTGACGACGCGGACCGCATCAAAGGCCACCGGCCGCGCAAGGCGGTCGTGCTCGGCTCCGGGCCGGTAGGCATCGAGGCGGCCGTCGCGCTTAGGAAGAACGGGGCCGAGGTCCATATAGTCGAGCTCCTCGACCGTATCCTGCCGAGGCTGTTCGACACGCGGCCGTCGCGGATCGTGCAGTCCATGCTTGAGGCAAACGGCGTAGCCGTGCATACGGGCAGAAGGGTGACCGCCTTCCAGGGCGAGCCTGCGGTCCGGGCGGTCAGCACCGCCGGGGGCGACATCGAGTGCGACACCGTTATCGTCGCGGCCGGCATGTTCCCGGATACCGGGCTGGCGGGCGCTGCCGGGCTCTCCCTGACCCGTGAGAAAGGGCTCGCGGTGGACGGCAGGATGGAGACGAGCGTCAAAGGCGTTTTTGCCTGCGGGGATTGCGCGGCCACCCGCGAGGTCTTCACGGGTAGGGTCCAGTTGAACATGCTGTGGCACAACGCGAAGCAGCAAGGGGTCGTGGCCGCCCATAACGCGCTGGGGATCGACCGGGAATACAGGGGCGCCTTCACCATAGCGGGCGTTGACGTCTTCGGCACGCACGCGGTCTCGATAGGCGTTCCGGGGGCAGGCATGGAAGAGGGCGCTTACGAGACGATAGAAAGGGAGAGCGGGCCGGGATATTACCGGATAGTTCATACGGAAGGGGTCGTCCGGGGGGCGCAATATATCGGTCCTTACGAGGAGCTGGGGATTCTTTTCACGGTCATGCAAAAGAAAGGCAGCATCCCCGATTTGTTGAGAATGGGCCGCGACGCGAGGGCGGCCGCGGCCAACCCCTGGATGCAGCGGGCCGTCAGATACCTGCGCGGGTGAACTGCGCCTATAGAGGAGGAGAATTTCATGGACGTGCGAAAAGTCATTATGAGCGAGCCTGAGCGGTGCGTGGCGTGCAGGAATTGCATGATGGCCTGCTCCCTCGCCCATAACGGGACCCTAAGCCCGGCGCAGTCGCGCATCGCCATTCTGAACCTCCACGCGATGTGCCTCAAGATCCCGATCACGTGCGCCCATTGCACGGAGCCGCTCTGCGTAGACGTATGCCCGGTGGAGGCGATCTCGCGGGACGAGGCGACGGGCATAGTCACGGCGGACAGCCGTGCCTGCATAGGCTGCCGCATGTGCACGGTGGTCTGCCCCTTGGGCGCGATCTCAATAGACTACGAGCTCGGCAAGTCGATGAAATGCGACCTCTGCGGAGGAGACCCTGCCTGCGTAAAGGCTTGCGGCTACGGGACGCTTAGCTTCGTCACCCTCGACGAGGATGCCGCGAAGAGGAGGCGCAAGGCCGTGGAGCATATATCGAAGGCCTTCGAAAAGCTGGCTGAGTGACGTAAAGCGTTGCGGACCCGGGACCGCGCATGGCCCGGAAGCGCAACAAAAACCGAAAAGGGGGAGCTACATGAAGCGACGGGAATTCCTGAAGGACATTGTGACTGCGGGCGCAGCCATTACGGTCGCGGCGGGCGTCGGGCCTCTGGTCAACAACGGATTCGCGGGGGAAAAGAAAGACGAGAAGCCCGGCGGTAAATCGCCGAAAGACGGGGCGGCGAAGCGGGGAGGCAAGATGGAAAAGGATGCAATATCGACATTCGCGGATTATATCGTCGGGACCTCTTACGGCGACATCCCGAGGCCCGTTATAGAGGCTACGAAGATGAGGGTTGCCGATACGGTCGCGGCCCTTTTTCCGGGCAGCACGGCCATAGAGACCCGGATACTTATGGACTATTTCGCGGGGCGCTTCGGACGGGGGGAAAGCACTGTCTTCAATCTCGGCGTCAAAGTGCCTGTCGAGGAGGCCGCGCTCATCAACTCTACCATGGCCCGCTGCCTCGATTTCGACGACGTGCACGAGCTAAGCTCGATGCACGTCCATGTCTTTACCGTGCCGGTGGCCTTTGCCGTAGCGGAGGTGCTCGGGAACGTCACGGGGAAGGACTTCCTCACTGCCGTTATCCTCGGCGGCGACGTTATGCTCCGCATAGGACTGGCGAACACCGTACCGACGGCGGTCAGCGGCATGAACGCGTCGTACCAGCTTGCCAATTTCGGCGCCGTTGCGACCGCCGGCAAGCTGCTCGGCCTGGACAGGGACGGGATGATCAACGCTATGGGCATCGCCTATGCCCAGCTTTGCGGAAATTCGCAATGTCTCACGGAAGGGGTCATGACGACGAGATTCTCGGGCGGCGTTGCCGCGAGGAACGGGGTCTTCTCCGCTTTCCTCTCTAAAAAGGGGCTGACCGGCGTGAAAGAGGTCCTCGAAGGCAAGTTCGGCTACTTCCCGGTCTACCAGCAGCACAAGTATGACCGGAAAGTCCTCCTCGACGGCCTGGGCAAGACGTTCAATAACGCAATGACCACCATGAAGATATACCCGTGCTGCATGCATACGCACTCGGCCATCTACGCGCTCGACCTCATCATGAAAGAGGACAAGGTCCCCAAGAACGACATAACGGCCATCAACGTGCAGGTCAACCAGCAGGGCTACAACCTCACATGCCTGGGCAAGGACCAGAAAAGAAGGCCGGCGTCGATCCCAGAGGCGCAGTTCAGCACTGCCTTCGTGCTGGGCAACCTTGTCGCAAAGGGGTCTGTTTTCCTCGATGATTTTACGGATAAGACCATCGTTGATCCCGAGAGGCTGCGCTTCGCGGCCCTGGTCGACTCGAAGATATCGCCCGAATTCGAGGCGACTGCGGCCAAAGACATAACGCCTGCCACAGTCGAGGTCGTGCTCAAGGACGGAAGGCGCTTCCATCGCACGGTAAAGATCAGAAAAGGGCACCCGGACAACCCTCTCTCCGTGGGCGAAGTCAAGGATAAGCTCTGGCGCTGCTCGGAATCCGCCCTTAGGAGGCCGGATGAGAACAGGCTGAAGGGCGTATGGGAGAAGCTGGTCGATCTGGAGAACCGGCGTCCGGACGAGATCATGCAGGACCTGTCCGGGGGGAAGCTCAAGTCCTAAAAAAAGGGCGGGCTCAAAGACGGGCACGGGGCAAAGAAGCGTTGATGCAAGCTCGGAAAAGGAGGCAAGGCCATGGCGCAAGGTGAAGGGACGTCCCAGACAATAAAACTCGAGGAGACGCTGTCGCCCAAGGAAGAGGCCTTTGAAAAGGCCCGGAACACCATCGGTCTCTTTCTCGGTCCCGTGGCGGCGATCATTCTGTGGCTCACGCCCATGCCCGTGCTTTCGTACAAGGCGCACACGCTCACGGGCATCCTTGGCTGGATGTGGATATGGTTCATATGCGAGCCTGTGCCTCTTCCCGTCTCCGCGCTTGCATCGGCCGTTCTCTGCGTAGCCCTGAACGTGGCGCCCGCAAAAACCGTCCTGGCCCCGTTTGCCGATCCGCTTATCTATCTCTTCGTCGGCAGCTTTATCCTTGCCGAGGCGATGAGAAACCACGGGGTCCATAAGCGTGTGGCCTACTGGATCATGTCCATGAAGCTGGTGGGCAACAGCACGGGCCGGCTCATGGCCGCCTACGGCGCGATAGCCGCCTTCCTCTCGATGTGGATCAGCAATACGGCCGCGACGATGATGATGTTCCCCATCGGCCTCGGGATCATTTACGCCGTGTCCGACATAATCGCCGAGAAGACGGGAAAAACGGTCGATCCTCTGAAGCTGCGGTACGGCTGCGGGATGATGCTCATGGTCGCTTACGCGTCTTCTGCGGGAGGCATCGGGTCGCCCGTCGGCACGCCTCCGAACCTCATCGGCATTGCCATGATAGACAGATTCTGCGGCGTAAAAATCTCTTTCTTCCAGTGGATGCTCTTTTGTGTGCCTATCCTCATCGTCATGTTCCTCCTTCTCTATGTTTTGATGTACTACCTGCATAAACCGGAAATCGCCAAAGTCGAAGGCAGCCATGAATATGTGAAAAAGGAGCTGAAGAAGCTCGGAAAGTGGACGCCGGGGGAAAGGAACGCAACCATCGCCTTTTGCACGACGGTCGTTCTCTGGATCACGCCCGGCTTCCTGGCGATCCTGTACGGCACCCACCATTCCGTATCGAGCTGGTATGGGGGCAGGATGCCTGAGGCGATGGCCGCCCTTGCCGGGGCCTCGCTCCTGTTCATTCTGCCGACCAACTGGAAGAAGCGTGAGTTCACCATAACGTGGAAGCAGGCGACGAATATAGATTGGGGGATCCTTATTTTCTTCGGGGCCGGCCTTACCCTCGGCAACCTGATGCTGGAGACTAAGCTCGCAGAAGTGACGGGAATGAAGCTCCTCCAACTGACCGGGAGTCTCCTCCGTCTGGGGCATAACGTTCGTTGCCATATTCCTGTCTATACTGCTCAGCGAATTCTCATCGAACGTTGCGACTGCCAATATGCTGGTGCCTGTTATGATCGCCCTGTCGAAAGCGGCAGGCGTCGATCCGGTGCCGGCTGCGATAGGCGCTACCCTGGGCTCAAACTGGGGTTTCATGATGCCTATCTCCAACCCTTCCAACGCAATCGTTTATGGCTCGGGAATGGTCAGGATCACAACGATGCTGCGCGCGGGCGTGTTTTTCGATATCCTGGGCGGGCTCCTCCTCTGGGTGGGGCTGAGGATCATGCTGCCCCTCGTCGGCCTTGCCCATTAGGGCCTGTGCGAGAGGGATGCCGGAGATGCGCCTTGAGCAGCAGGCAGTAAGCATTGATAAAGGAGAAGTCAGATGAACATGAAACGCTTCTTTCCCTTCGTCGTTTTTCTCGTGGTGCTTCTGGGGCCGGCCCTCGTCTCTCATGGGGACAGCTACCCCTCGAAGCCCATACGGATCGTAGTCGGCTTCTCCCCCAGCGGCTCCACGGATGTCCTGGCGCGCACGGCTGCGCAAAAACTGAGCGAGGTGTTGAAGCAGCCCGTAATAGTGGAAAACAAGCCCGGCGCGAGTGGGCTGATAGGGGCCGATTTCGTGGCGAAGTCCGCGCCCGACGGCTATACGCTCACTATGGGTCCTATCGGTCCCCATGCGGTCAATGCCAGCCTGTACAAGAAGATGCCTTATGACACCCTGAAAGACTTCGCGCCGGTCGTACACTTTGCGAACGTTACGACTATGCTCGTCGTCAATCCCTCCCTCCCGGTCCATTCCGTAAAGGAGCTGATCGAATACGCCAGGGCGCACCCCGGCAAATTGAACTTCGCCTCCGGGGGCATCGCCACATCTCAGCATCTGCCCGCCGAGCTTTTCATGTACATGACGAAGGTAAATATGGTCCATATCCCTTATAAGGGCACCGGGCAAGCGCTTCCCGATCTGCTGGGGGGCCGGACGCAGCTCATGTTCGCCGACCTGCCGGCAGCCATCGCCCAGGTTAAAGCGGGCAAGTTAAGGCCGATCGCCGTGTGCGACGAGAAGCGCCTGCCCGAGATGCCCGACATCCCCACGGTAGCCGAATCGGGCGTTCCAGGCTATAAATCCTTCGGATGGTTCGGCATTTTCGCCCCGGCCCACACGCCCAAGGCGATCATCGACAAGCTGAACCGGGAGACCAACAAGGTACTCAAAATGAGCGACGTGAAGGAGCGCCTCTCGGGCCTCGGCGCGCACGCCGTCGGAGGGACGCCGGAAGACCTGCTCCGCCTCCAGGAGTCGGAGATGAAGCGCTGGGACAAGGTCATCAAGGCGGCCGACATCCACCTGGAATAACGTTCGCGGAAGGTAGAGAGTGAAGGTCCGCATTCGCAGCCGGAAGGACATATACGCCGGGGCGCTCTTCGTCGCCTTCGGCGCCGGGTTCGCATGGGCGTCGAGAAGCTACCCTATGGGGACTTTGCAGCACATGGGACCTGCCTATTTCCCCTTCGTCCTCGGGCTGCTCCTGACTGCTCTGGGCGTCCTCGTTCTCCTCAGGGGCTTGACGGTGGACGACCCGTCCCGCATCAGGCTCTCGCTGAGGCCGCTTCTCTTCATCGTTGCCGGGGCCGTTATCTTCGCCCTGGCGCTTGAGCCCTTCGGGCTGGTCGCCGCCCTGGCGGGCCTTATATTCGTGAGCGCCTTCGCAGGCAGCGAGTTCCGCTTCCGGGAGGCGGCCGTGCTCTGGGCCGCGCTGACGGTCCTGGCCCTGGCTGTCTTTGTCTTCGGCCTAAGGCTCCCCTTCAAAGTGTGGCCGGTGTGAGCGAGCTATTACAGCATCTAAGCCTTGGGTTCAGCGTGGCCCTCAGCCTGGCCAACCTGACCTATTGTTTCGCCGGGGTCCTCCTTGGCACGCTCATCGGCGTCCTTCCGGGGATCGGCCCGACTGCGACCATCGCGATGCTCCTCCCCATCACCTTCAAGCTCCCCGCCGTCTCCGCCCTCATCATGCTGGCCGGCATATACTACGGCGCCCAATACGGGGGCTCGACGACTGCGATCCTGGTTAATCTGCCCGGCGAGGCTTCGTCCGTAGTGACGTGCCTCGACGGTCACGCGATGGCCCGCCAGGGGCGGGCCGGGGCCGCCCTCGCGATTGCAGCGCTGGGGTCGTTTTTCGCCGGCTGCGTCACCACTGTCCTTATAGTGCTTTTTGCGCCTGTCCTTGCGGGCCTTGCCCTCGAGTTCGGCCCCGTCGAATATTTCTCCATGATGCTCCTCGGCCTGCTCGCCGCCGTGATCCTTGCCCGAGGGTCTGTCCTGAAGGCCGTCGCGATGGTCGTCCTCGGGCTGCTCCTGGGACTCGTCGGGACCGACGTGACGTCGGGCATAGCCAGGCTCAACATGGGCCTTCGCACCCTCGCCGACGGCATCGACTTCGTCGTCGTCGCGATGGGCCTTTTCGGGTACACGGAGATCATCAACTCCCTGGAAGGAGGGGAGAAGAGGATTGTGATGACTTCGGGCCTCACGAGGCTGTGGCTTACCTGGGAGGACTTCCGCAGGTCCAGGGGGGCCGTCCTCCGGGGCACAGCCCTGGGTTCCGTGCTGGGAATATTGCCAGGCGGCACGGCGACGCTCAGCTCGTTCGCTGCATATACGCTCGAAAAGAAGGTCGCTCGTGACCCGTCCAGGTTCGGGAAAGGGGCCATCGAAGGGGTCGCAGGCCCGGAGTCTGCCAACAACGCGGCCGCCCAGATGTCGTTCATCCCGATGCTGACCCTCGGCATACCACCGAACTCGGTCATGGCGCTCATGATCGGCGCAATGATGATCCAGGGCATCGCGCCCGGTCCCCAGGTGATAACGTCGCGCCCGGAGCTTTTCTGGGGCATGCTGGCGAGCATGTGGGTCGGCAACCTGATGCTCGTGGTGCTCAACCTGCCCGCTATCGGCATCTGGGTGAAGCTGCTGAAGGTGCCGTACAGGCTGCTCTATCCGTCGATCCTCATGTTCTGCTGCATCGGCGTTTACAGCCTGAACAACAACCCGCTCGACGTCATCCTCGTCGCCGTGTTCGGACTTCTCGGCTACGTTTTCACGAAGCTCGACTGCGAGCCTGCCCCCCTCCTTCTCGGCTTCATTCTTAGCCCGATGATCGAGGAGAACCTGCGGCGGGCGATGCTCCTGTCGCGCGGCGACATCACGGTCTTCTTCACCCACAAGATAAGCCTTGCCATGCTCGTCATATCGGCGCTCCTCCTCGTCATGATCGTCGCGCCTGCCGTCAGGGCCAAGCGCGAGGAGACCTTTCAGGAGTGACGGATCATTGGCCCAATAATCCGAACCGCTTCATTTTTCTGTAAAGGGTGCTCCGGCTGATCCCCAGGAACGACGACGCCTTCGAGATATTGAAGTTCGCCTGCTCCAGCACGTCCGTGATTTTTTTCTTCTTCAGCTCGTCCAGCGCGGCCGGCTCTTCCCTCGCAGAAGAGGGCGTATAATCCCTCCTGGGGGTTTCCTCGGCAAGGGCGCCTGTCTTCGCGCCGTTTCCGCCGCCCATCATGAGGACGGAATAGACCAGTTGGTGGATCGGCTTGCCGCTTCCGAAGAGGAGCACCAGTCTTTCCGTCACGTTCTCAAGCTCCCTGATGTTGCCCGGCCACGGATACGACGTGAGGACCTTGACGACGTCCTTCAGGGATCTTCACCTTCTTGCGCTTGTATTTTTGCGAGAACCTGTCCGTCAGGTTGTCGATCAGGTCCGGGAGGTCGAGCTGCCTCTCCCTGAGCGGGGGCATGTGCAAAGAGAGCACATTGAGCCTGTAATAGAGGTCCTCCCGGAAAATCCGCTCCTTGACCTGGAGCAGAAGGTCCTTGTTGGTGGCGGCTATTACGCGCACGTCGATGGGGATGAGCCGCTCGCCGCCGATGCGCATGACCTTTCTCTCCTGAAGCACCCTGAGCAGCCTCGATTGGAGCGACACGGGCATGGAGCCGATCTCGTCGAGGAAGATGGTGCCTTCATGGGCGAGCTCGAAGAGGCCCATCTTCCCGCCCTTTCTTGCGCCGGTGAAGGCCCCCTCATCGTAGCCGAAAAGCTCGCTCTCCAGGAGGCTCTCCGCAATTGCAGTGCAGTTTATGGCCACGAAGGGCTTGTTTTTCCTGGGGCTGAAGTTGTGGATGCTCTGCGCCATGACCTCTTTGCCCGTGCCCGTCTCCCCTGTTATGAGTATCGTCGAGTCCGTCTCTGCAAAGACCTTAGCCTGCTCGATCACTTCTTTCATGGCCTGGCTTTTCCCGAAAAAGTCCTGGAAGCCGTACTTAGCGGTAAACCCGCGCGACATCGCCTTGTCGCGGATCTTGTGGTCGATCTTCTGGATCTCGGAGGCCGTCCGGAAGGTGGAGGCAACGCCGATTATCCGCTCGCCGCAAAAGACGGGCTCGTGGCCGGCTATCAGGCTCGACTCTCCGAAATCGATGATATCGTAGTCGAAGCGCTTCTTCTTGCTGAGGGTCTCCATTATATGGCTGGACGGCAGAAAGCGGGAAACCGGCCGCCCGAGCACCTCCGGCCCCTGGATATTGAACATGCGCTCCGCCGCCGGGTTTACCAGGGTGGTATTGCCGCTTCTATCGGTGACCACGACCCCGTCCGCCAGCGAATTGAAGATCGTCTGAAGGCGGACGAACTCTTCCCTTTCACGGCGCCTTATCTCGGCTATCTTTATAAGCTGTCGTATCGATTTGAGGACCATCTCGCTCGTGAAGGTGATGAGGACCGCTTTTTTCTTGTATTCCTTTGCGACATCAAGGGTAATGTAGCTTTTCCCTATGACGACCTCGAAGCCTTCGTTGAAGGCGTTCATCAGCCCGTACTTGAAGTCGTTGACCGTCTTGAAGGGGATTTGTCTTATCTTGACGCTGAGGAGTCTCTTCCAGCAGCTCGATGCCCCCAAGCGGCTCCGAGTAAAGCAGCGCGATGTTCCTCCCGAACTGCTTGGCCTGGTTGAGCGCCCGCATGAGGTCGAGGTCGCTGATCTGTATCGCCATGACGGGTATCGATACGTGCTTCTCGATGATCGCGGCCGTCGCGTCCCACGCGGTCAGGACTTCCATCCCCATTGCTTCCAGGTTTTTGGCAGGCTGTATTGCCTCGTCCATGACGCCTAGCTCGACCGACACGTCCACTGTGTCGGACATGGAGCGCGCCACTTCTTTTATAAGCGCTTTTTGCGCGTTGAACGAACAGAGAAAGCCTATGCGTATTCGGTCCATGAAGCTGCCTCCCGGATGAAAACCCGCCGGTCTTCATTTGTGTGGATCGCCATTGTATGAAAGTGTCGCATACTGTGTTGTTGCACAATGTACCATTATGATCCCCTCATGTCAAAGGGGGTTTCGCTTTTTCCGGCAAACGGCCGGAGATACCCGAACGGCCTTGATTTCCCGCCCTTACCGGCAGGAATCGCGGTGGCATCATTCTTGCTCGACAAAAACAAGGCTCGGCGGGGGAAAGCTATGAAGGCACGGAGAGTCTCGACCGCGAGCGGGGAGGGCAGGAATGAACTTCTACGGTTATCCTAGGCCGGATGGGAAGGTAGGCGCGCGGAACTACGTCGCTTTGATCCCGACTACCGGCTGCGTCAACGCGGTTGCCTATCAGATCGAGAAGCTGGTAAGAGGGACCAAGGCCGTAACCCACCACCAGGGGTGCCTGCACCCCCCTGCGGACACGGAGCAGGTGACCCGGACGCTCATCAACCTGGGGAAGAACCCGAACGTCGGCGCGGTGCTCCTTATAGGGCTGGGCTGCGAGATGGTCGCGCTCGAAGAGGTGTTCGAGGGGATAAAGGCATCGGGCAAGCCCGTCGACGCCGTCGCCGTCCACAAGCTGGGCGGTATGATAGAGACCATCGCCAGGGGGGCGCGCATCGCCGCGAATTTCGTCCTCGACGTCAGCGATATCGGCAGGGCGCCCTTCGGTCTGGACAAGCTGGTCTTTGCGACGAAATGCGGCTCGTCCGACACGACCTCCGGGTTGTCGTCGAACCTCGTCGTCGGCGAGATATGCAGGCAGCTCGTCCGGGACGGGGGCATCTTCATCCAGGGCGAGATATGCGACATCATGGGCGGCGAGTACGCGCTGCAGCAGTTGTGCGTCGATAAGGCCGCCGGGGAGAGGATCGTCGATTACGTCCGCGACCTTTACATGAGGGGCGTTGCGGTGGGGGCAGATACGAGGGGCTGCCAGATGACTGCGGGGAACGTTGCCGGCGGCCTGACGACCCTGGTCGAGAAGGCCCTCGGCGCGAACGCGAAAGGGGCCGACGTCCCCATCCAGGGGACGCTCGATTACGGCCAGATGGCGAAGGGGCCCGGACGGCACATCATGAACATCCCCGGGCACGGGTTCGAAAACCTCGCCGGGGCCGCCGCGGGCGGCGCCGTGGTGCACGTCTTCACTACCGGAAGGGGCGCGCCGAACGGGAACCCGATCATGCCGACCGTGAAGATATGCGGCAACTCGAAGACCAACGTCACCTTGAGCGAGCATATCGACGTCGATGTCTCTTCGGTGATCGAGGAGACCGAGACCGTCGGGGAGGCGGGCCGGCGGGCTTACGAGTACGCGGTGAAGGTGGCGAACGGGAGGCTGACGAAGGCGGAGATCCTCAATTTCGACGGCGGCATGGAGATACTGATAAAGGGACCGGTAATGTAGGTGAAGGAGGAGACGATGGCGAAGTATGCAAAGCTGCTGTCCCCGGAAGATAACGTGGCAACGGCGCTCGCCGACCTCGATTCGGGAGAGGAAGTTAGAGTGAGGGGCAGGGACGACGCGTGCAGGTGCAACCAGTCCGTCCCCTTCGGGCATAAGGTCGCGATAGAGGACATCGGGCGCGGCAGGCCGGTCGTCAAGTACGGCAGGCCCATCGGCATTGCGACTGCGGATATCAAGAAGGGCGACTGGGTCCACATCCACAACGTCAAGGACGACTACAAGGTCATCGGCAAGGACGGAAAGCCGCTCCCCGGACAGGACGGCTGAAGGGACGGGGAACCGCCCGGCTGAAAGGCTGCCTTGCGGCGCTGCCCATATCGTGACACGGACAGGTAAGCATGGAAGGACGGATTATATGCATCTGACGGAAGAAGAACGCGCGATGGCGTCCGGCGAGCTCGGGAAGGGCGTCAAGCGGTGCATGGACCTGCTTGTCAAATTCGGCCAGGCCTTCGGCGCCGACCGCATGGTGCGGGTGTCGAGCGCCCACATCATGCCGAAGGGGCCTATAGACCTTCTCGAAGAATTCACGGAGGGCGTCGAGGGCGCGGCGACGTTTTGCACGCTCCATCCGTTCATGTCCGCCTTCGACCCGGAGAAGTGGAAGGTCATGGGCATCCCCGAGGCGTTTGCTTCGCAGGAGCTGCCCGTCTTCAATGAGAGGCTCGCGATATACCGGCGGCTCGGCATCTACCAGACTTACACGTGCCTGCCTATGCTCGTCGGCAACCTCCCGCGCAAGGGGGAGTGCATATCGTGGATCGGCTCCTGCGCGCAGCTCTTCGTCAACTCCCTGCTCGGGGCGCGGACGAACCGCGACGGCGCCGTGACCAACCTGGCGGTCGCCGTCACGGGAAGGGCGCCTTACATCGGGAACTTTTTGGACGAGAACCGCCGCGCGCAGCTTCTCGTCGAGGTCGATCAGATGAAGGGCGGCCTCTCTTATACGGACCTGGGCGCAATCGGATATTACGTCGGGGAAAAGGCGAGAGACCGGAACATAGTCATCGATGGGCTGCCGCTGGACCTCGACCTCTCTCGCACCCTCGCGCTGCTTGCGCCGCTGCCCGCGTCGGGGGCGGTCAACCTCTGCCACATTCCGGGCGTTACGCCCGAAGCCGCCAACGTCAGCGACGTGAGCGATAAATCGTGCGAGCGCATATCGGTCGGAAAAGAGGACGTGGCTGCGATGAAAGCCCTTTTCGGGGGAACGGGGCAAGTGGACCTTGCCATCTTCGGGTGCCCCCACTGCACTGTCTCCGACCTGAAAATGATGGCTGCTCTGTTGAAGGGAAAGGCATTGGCCCCGGGCAAGAGGCTCTGGGTAGGACTCCCCTATCAGACATACCAGCTTGGCCAGGCGATGGGTTATACCGGCGAGATCGAAGATGCGGGAGGCGTCATTACAAGCTCGTGCATGGCTGCCATCCCCGACGCCCCGTTCCCCGACTCTGTAAAGGCGGTGGCGACCAATTCTTTCAAGGCAGCCCATTATATTTCCAGACTTACGAACGGACGGGTCAGGGTGTACGTCGGCGAGCCGGAGGCGTGCATAGAGGCCGTGACGGGAGGGGTCTTCCGGCAGTGACCCCGGCTTTTAGGAACGGGAGCGAAAGGAAAGCGACTATGGAGCTTACGGGCAGAGTGGTCAACGGAAAGAACGTCGAGGCCGAAGCGCTGGTCCTGGACCGGCCGTTCTCCTTTATAGGGGATTTCGACCCGAAAACGGGTGAGCTGACGATCAAGGGCCACTCGCTCGATGGAAAGAGCCTCGCAAAGAAGGTACTCGTCTGCGTTACGGGAAAGGGAGGGACGATAGCGCCCTTTACGGCGTACCAGGCCGCCCGGAAAGGAAACGCCCCGGTAGCCATCCTCTGCGAGAAGATGGAGCCTATCATTTGCGAATGCGCCCTGGTTATGGACATACCGATCCTCGACGGCTTTGCCGAAAGCCCAGTGAAGGCCATCAGGTCGGGACAGATGTTGTCCGTTAGCGAGAGCGGGACCGTAACATTCCGGGAGAGCGACTGAGATGGAGGATTACGAGGTCGTCGTCATAGGCGGCGGACCGGCGGGCCTTAGCGCCGGGCTGAACGCCTGCAGGGCGCACCTGCGGACGGTATTACTCGAAGCGGCTGCGCCGAGCGGTCCGGTTGCGACTGCCGAAAAGATAGAGAATTACATGGGCTTCCCGGGGGGCGTCTCCGGCGCCGAGCTTATCCGCCTGTTCGAAGAGCAGGCAGGGAGGATCGGCCTCCCGATCCGGGAATTCTGCCCCGTCGAAAAGATCGGCGTAGAAGACGGGAAGAAACTTATAACTACCCCGCAGGGTGACTTCTCAGCGCAGGCCCTCATCCTTGCGACAGGCACGACGTGGCGGAAAATGATGGTCGAGGGAGAAGAGGCGTTTGCCGGCCGGGGTGTCTCGTATTGCGCCACCTGCGACGGGGCCTTCTTCGAGGGCCTGGACGTGGCGGTGGTCGGCGGGGGCGATACTGCGCTGAGCGACGCCCTTTACCTCTCCCGCATGGCCCGGAAGGTATTCGTTATCCACAGGCGCGGGGAGCTCCGGGCGCAGAAGGTCCTCCAGCACGCCGCCCTCGGGAACCCGGTCATAGAGTTCGTCTGGAACAGCGTCGTCCGTGAGGTCGGCGGGGGAGAGCTGGTCGAAAAGCTGATGCTGGAAGACACCCGGACGGGCGAAAGGACTGCGCTGGCGGTCAGCGGTCTGTTTGTGGCCATCGGGCAGTCGCCGAACGTTGGGTATCTCGGCGGCCTTTTGGACCGGGACGAGGCAGGCTTCATCATTACGGACGAGGACTGCGGGACGTCCATACCGGGGATTTTCGCGGCCGGGGACGTCAGGAGCAAGGCCCTGAGACAGATCTCTACGGCCGTGGCGGACGGGGCTATAGCCGCCGCTTCCGCCGACGCCTTCCTGCAGTTGAGTCTTCAGGGCGTGAGCGGGTCACGGGCCGCACAGGCAACGGGCAAGGGACAACCATAAGGGGAAGTTATCGATATCCGGGGCGCGAGGCGAGGAGGAAGATGAATGGAGCTCGACATCAACAAGCTGTCCGCTGATCTCGGCAGGCTTATCGGAAAAGAGTACGTTTTCGTTGATAAGCCCACGAGCCTGCTGTACGCGAAGGACATAATGCCGTGGGACGTCGAGGAGCAGTACATGCCTTACGCGGTTGCCCGGCCGGCCGGCGCAGCCGACGTTTCCGCAGTGCTCCGCTACGCCAACGAGCAATCGATCCCCGTGCACATTCACGGCGCGGGCACCTCCCTGATAGGGCTGGCCCGGCCGAAGACGAGGGCCATCATTCTGGACATGGGGAGGATGACGGAGATCGCTGTCTACCCGGAACGGGGCTATTTCGAGGCGGGCGCGGGTGCGCACATACATCTCTTGAGGAAAGAGCTGGCAAGGAACGGGGCGATGCTCCCTGTCTTTCCCGGCAGCGAATGGATCGCTACCATCGGGGGGATAGTCGCCGTCAACACGAGCGCCCACGTCGTCGATGCGGCCCTCGGCAAGCCCGGCGACTACGTGCTCGGGCTTGAGGCGGTGCTGCCGACGGGAGAGGTCCTCGATACAGGGACGGAGTCTACCCGGAGGCCGGCGGGCATCGAGCACACAAAGCTCCTCGTCGGCTCCGAGGGCCTTCTCTGCGTCATTACCAAGCTCAGGATGCGCCTTATCCCGCTCCCTTACTTCGAGAACATAGTCGCCTATTACGACGACGTGGACGACATCCTGGATGCGGTCATGGCCATGTACAGGCAGAACGTCCCGCCTCCCATGTTCTTCGAGTTCCTCGACGCCAGGTCCGCAGGCATAGGCTTCAAGGCGGTGGGCCTCGCGGACCCCGGCGGTCCTGTAGGTATGATGACAATCCACTGTTGGAGCAAAACGGGGTGCAGGGAGCTGGCCGACAATTTCGTTGCATTCCTGAAATCGGGGAAGCCGAGGGAGGCGAGGGTCGTAGACGACAAGCAGGAGTGGGAGAAGATCTGGGGCAGCCGCGCGGAGGCGGGCAATTACGTCTACCGCCTCGGCTCGACCTTCGGGAGCGAAGTCACCCCGAGGATCGACAAGCTGAAGGAAGCCTACCACGAGGCGAAGGCGGCCATCCTGGGACTTGAGTCTTACAAGGACGTCATGTTCCATGCCTTCGGCCATATCGGCGCGCCGAGCATACACGCTTACGCGTTCGTAGAGAAGAAGGACCTCCCGAACGACGTCAAGAAGGCGATCATGATGGAGGTGAGGCAGAAAACGGAGGACATCAACGTGAAGTACGCCGGATGCGGGGGCGAATGGGGGGTGACCGGGCAGAGAGAGCCCTTTCTGCGGAAGCGGTACAACGCGGCTTACTACAATCTGCTTCTCCAGCTCAAGAGGACGCTTGACCCGAAGAATATATTGAACCGGGGCAACATAGGGGTGGCGACATGAAAACCGCCGAAGAGACCCGCGATATGCTTTTGACCGAGCTTGGGAAATGCAGGGCGTGCCGCTTCTGCCTGGACACCTGCCCTACATACAAGGCGGGGGTTGGGCTGGAGACGCTCTCTTCATGCGGGAGGCTCCAAACGCTCCGCTACCTGCTGATGGGGATGCTCAAATTCGACGACTCCCTCGCGTACATTCTGTACAGTTGCCTTGACTGCAAGAGGTGTGAGATTATGTGCAAGAGCAAAGGGCAGGGCCTTGAGATCACCTCCCTCATCCAGATGGGAAGGTCGCTCCTCTCGGACCGGCTGCTTAAGGGGGAGGAAGGATGAAGGCATCCAGACGACTGATTGCCCAGGCCCTCGATACGCTGAAGGGGAACATGGATAGGACCGGCGACCCTATGGGCTTCAAGAACGATTACTGGACGGGCTGGGCCGAGGGTATGGGCCTGCCCAGGAACGGGGACGCCGTGCTGATGACCTCGCGGATGTACCAGATGCTCCCCTACGTCATGAAGATGACCGAAATGATCTCCAAGGCTAAGCCGATACAGGGGATCGAAGGCATGGGGAAGCTTCTCAGCGTCGGTCAGAGGATCGCGGGCGAGACATTGATCCGCTGGAAGGCGAAAGGCGATACGGAGATAACGGAAAGGGGCGTCAGGGCGCTGCGGGGCGCCGTGTCGGGCCTTAAGGCCGTGGGCGTGACGCCCGGCTACCTTTTCGAGGAGGACCATTACAGCGGCGCGCTCCTTTACGACCTGGGCCTCAGCCGGTACGCGCAGCAGCAATTGTCGAAGGCATACGAGACCTTCAAGAAAAGCGGGGCAAAAGAGGTCATAGTGACCGACCCCCACACCCTGCTCATGCTGCGGGATGTCGCCCCGCAGCTTGTGGGGGATTCCGGCATCCCGGCGCGCCATTACCTGGAAATTCTCGCAGAGAGGAAAGACAGGCTGAAGCCCGTCGCCCCGGCGCTGCGCAGGAGATACGTGATGCACGACCCCTGCATGATGGCCAGGAACCTGGGGATCGTAGACCAGATAAGGAGCGTGGGCGAGGCCCTCGGGATTACCGTGATAGAGCCGGAGAACACGAAGCAGAACACGATGTGCTGCGGCGGCCCCATCGAATACGCCTTTCCCGAGCTGAGCAAGAGCGTTTCCGGCCTGCGCATCCGGGAGCTAGCAAAGGTCTCTACGGACATCCTCGTGGCGTGCCCTGTCTGCCTCATGAACCTTTACCGTTACGAGAAGGAGATGGGCCTGCGCGTCAGGGACATGGGAGAGGTGCTGTACGAAGCGGCCAACGTGGAGGCGTCCGCGTGACGCAAGCGCCGGCTTCCCTTCACTTATGTTATGCCGTCTCCGGAGCGGGTTATGAAAGGTAAGGAAGAGACATTCCGCCTGCCGTCGGGCGTCCGCTATTTCTCCGGCAACGAGGCCGCAGCGGAGGGGGCGCTCGCCGCGGGCTGCCGCTACTACGCGGGCTATCCCATTACCCCTTCGAGCGATATCATGGAGAGGATGGCGTTCCGGCTGCCGGAGGTCGGGGGCGTCTTCATCCAGATGGAGGACGAGATCGCTTCGATCTGTTCCGTGATAGGCGCATCGTGGGCGGGCCAAAAGGCGATGACCGCCACTTCGGGCCCCGGCTTCAGCCTGATGATGGAGGCCGTGGGATACGCCGCTTTCACCGAGACGCCTATGGTCATCGTCGATGTCCAGAGGGCCGGGCCGGCGACCGGGCAGGCCACGAGGGTGGGCAGCGGCGACATCATGCAGGCAAAATGGGGCTCTCACGGCGATTACCAGGTCATCGCGTATGCGCCCTGGTCCGTCCAGGAGATGTTCGACTTCACCGTGCGGGCCTTCAACATGGCGGAAAAATACCGTGTCCCCGCGTTCGTCCTCGCGGACGAAGCCGTGGGGCACGTGAGGGAAAAGATATTTATCCCGGAAAGCGTCGTGGTCGCCAACCGGAAGAAAAAGCCGGGCGCCCAGCCTTTCCATACAACGGACCCTGACGGGGTCCCCCCCATGCCCGCCTTCGGGGAGGGGGAGTGCCTGCTGGTTACCGGCTCCACCCACGACGGGTACGGGTTCCGAAAATCGGACAGCCCCGAAGCGCACGCGCAGCTCGTATCGAGGCTCAACGCCAAGATAACGGACCATCGCAGCGCGATAGTCGATGTCGAGAAGCACTACATGGAAGACGAGCCGGAGGTCGTGGCGCTATGCTACGGCTTCACTGCCCGCAGCGCCCTCTTCGCGGTCGGGAAGCTCCGCTCCGAAGGGCTGCGCGTCGGCCTGCTCAGGCTTAAGACGCTGTGGCCGTTCCCGGATGAGGCCGTGCGGGAGGCGGGCGCGCACGCCGGGAAGATTTTCGTCCCCGAGATGAACATGGGGCAGGTCGCGGGGGAGGCGATGAAATACGTAAGGGGCGAGGTCGTGCCGTATTGCCAGACCGACGGGGAGACAATAAACCCGGCGGCCATAGCGGAAGGGCTTCGAAGGATATATCATGGCGCGCGACCTTGAGAAGCACCTGAGACCCGAAATCAAGATCACCCCTTTCTGCGCGGGGTGCGGCCACGGGATCCTGATGGGACTGATCCTGCGGGCCGTCGACGACCTTGACCTCGACTGGCGGGACATCGTTTTCGTCTCAGGCATCGGCTGCGCAGCCTGGATCCCGAGTCCCCATTTCAGGGCGGATACCCTTCACACGCTCCACGGCCGGGCGATACCCTTCGCGACGGGGGTCAAGCTGGCCAACCCGAAGCTCACGACGATAGTCGTCAGCGGGGACGGGGACCTTACCTCCATCGGCGGCAACCACCTGATCCACGCAGCCCGCAGGAACATCGACATGACGGTTATCTGCGCCAACAACATGATCTACGGCATGACGGGGGGCCAACTGGCATCGACCACCCCCGTGGGGAAGAAGACCGCCACGTCCATAGGCGGGAACCCGTACCGCCCCTTCGACCTCCAGGCGCTCATGAAGGCGGCGGGGGCGGCCTATTCGTGCAGGTACGCGGTCGTTCAGCCCCTCGCAGTCATCGACGCTATAAAGAAGGCGATAGGCATCAACGGTTTCAGCTTCGTGGAGGTCCTTTCCTCCTGCCCGGCCCAGTATGGGAGGAGGAACAGTCTCGAAAGCCCGGCGGCAGTCCTCGAAATGCTGCGCAGGCAGTGCGTGCGGAAGGAGGACCTGGACCGGATAGCCCCTGAGAAGCTGAAGGACCTGATCGTGACGGGAGAGTTCGTAAATGGCGATGTATAAACAGGTGCGCGTCTGCGGGTTCGGCGGCCAGGGGGTGATCCTGGTAGGCGCCGTCCTCGGCTATGCAGGGGTGGTGGACGGGAAATGGGTAGCGGGCTCCGACTCTTACGGCGTCCAGGCGCGCGGGGGCTATTGCCGCTCCGACATCGTCCTGTCCGATCTTCCCATAGTCTATCCCCACGTCCTGCAGGCGGACGTCCTGGTGGCTTTCTCTCAGGACGCGTACGACAAGTATATCGGCGAGCTTGCGCCGGAGGCCCTTGTATTGTATGAAGACCAATTCGTGCAGCCAAGGCCGCTCGGCGGCGCGGCCCAGGTGGGGATACCCGCTACGGCAATCGCCATCGGCAAGCTCAACCAGAAGCAGGCGGCGAACATGGTGATGCTGGGGGCGACGGTCGAGATCGCGAAGGTCGTGGAAAAACGGGCCCTGCCTCGAGGCGGTCCGCGAATATATGGCGCCGCAGCATCGCCCAATGACGATGAAGGCCCTGGAACAGGGCTTCAAGATAGGGAGCGAGCGTTGTCCGGCCCGGTGAGAACTCATAGACCCGTCATCAACAGGGCGTTGTGCGAGCAGTGCGTCCTCTGCCTTGGCGCCTGTCCCGGGAATTTCCTTTACGGGCTGCGCTACAACGGCATCGAAGGCGAAGGGGCCGCCGCGCCGCGCGCTTCCCTCGACCCCGCGCCCTGCGTCCTCGCTTGTCCTTTGGGCCAGCAGGTCCGGGACTATATAAGGCTTCTCGGCCGGGGACAGGCCGGGGAGGCCGCGCTTCTCATCCGCAGGGACAACCCCCTGCCGGGCGTCTGCGCCTATATATGCCACCACCCGTGCCAGCCTGCCTGCACGCGCGCGGAAACAGGGCCGGCCGTAGCTATACGCGACCTCAAGCGAAGGGCAATCGAATACGAGATGGAGCACAGGGACGAGATCGCGGGGGTGCTGCTGGAGCAGAGAGAGGCGGACCTGGGCAGGTACGTCTCGATAGTCGGCGCAGGCCCGGCCGGGTTGGCGTGCGCGAGCGCGCTTGCGATGAAGGGCTGCCGGGTTACGGTCTTCGACGCGCTGGCAGAGCCTGGGGGCATGTTGAGCGCGGCTATCCCGATGTTCCGTCTCCCTCGCCACGTGCTCCGGCACGACATCGCGATGCTCGCCACCCTGGGCGTCGAATTCGTATGCTCGTGCAGGCTCGGCCGTGAGACGAGCATCGAGGGACTGCAAGCCGGCGGGGCGGACGCCGTGGTGCTTGCCACCGGGGCCTGGTCCGACCTGCTGCCCGGCATACCGGGGGAGGACAATCCCGGCTTTTATGCGTGTCTCGACTTTTTGAAGGCTGCAAACGCAGGACAGATCGAGCTTCGAGGCGTGGCGGTCGTGGTCGGCGGCGGCAACGCGGCGGTCGATGCAGCGCGCACCTGTCTGAGGGTAGGCGCAAGCCGGGCGGTCATCGCCTACCGCAGGGGCAGGGAGGAGATGCCGGCCCTCTCCGAAGAGATAGAGGCGGCCCTGGCCGAGGGCGTCGAGATATCCTATCTCGTCTCGCCGCTGCGGGTGATCGCGGAAGCGGGAAAGATCAGGGGGGTGGAGCTGCAAGAGATGGCGCTCGGCAAAAAAGACAACAGCGGGCGGAGGCGGCCCGTGGCCGTGCCCGGAAGCATCGTTGTGCAGGAAGCCGATACAGTTATCATGGCCATCGGGCAGCGGCCGGACCTTTCCTTTATCGACAGAAAGGCGGTCACCCGGAATAAGACCATCAGGTGCGCGCAGTCCGGACTTGTGCAGCCGTACGGCGCGGTTTTCGCAGCAGGCGACGCGGTCACCGGCCCTTCGACCGTCGTCCAGGCGATGGCATCGGGAAAGGCGGCCGCAGCCAACGTCATCGGGTATCTCGAAAAGGAGAAGGGCAGATGAGCGGAAGCATGAAGCCCGCGCCCCGGCGCCGCCCGCCGGCCGAACCGCCTGTACCCGCGTGCGCCTCTCTTAAGCATGACGGCCCGGCGGTCGAAGATCGGGCCTCGTATTGCCTGGGGATGGCGGATTGCCGCTCGTGCGATTTGTGCCGGCTCCTCTGCCCGGACCTTGCCATAACGAGGGACCCGGCGACCGGCGATATTTATATAGACCTCGATTACTGCAAGGGATGCGGGATTTGCTCGGCCATGTGCCCGAAGGGCGCGATCACTATGGTTGTGGAAGATGCCGGCGGATGAGCGTCCGCCGGTCATATGCGCGTTTGAAACGGAGGTGTGTTATGGGAAATTGGCTCGAAGGGAAAAAGGCCGTGATTATCGGCGAGAGGGATGGGGTCCAGGGCCCGTCTATCGCCGAGTGTCTGACAGCGGCCGGCGCTAAGGTGATGTTTGCAGTGACGGAGTGTTTCGTCTGAACGGCGGCTGGTACAATGGACGCGAAAAGCCAGGCCAACGTGCAAAAGCTCGTCGAGGAAAACGGCAACCGTACGGAAGAGTTCGTGGTCGTGCTGGGCGCGAGCGACCTCGAAGGGGCCGAGATCTCGGCGGAAACGGTCACGATGGGCGATCCGAGCTTTACGGGTCCATTGGCAGGGGTCTCGTTGAGACTCCCCGTATACCATATCCTGGAGCCTAAGATGGCGGCGGTAGTCCCCAAGGATATCTACGAGAAGAACGTCGGTATCTGGATGTACACGGTAGATGTCGAAGAGATAGGAAGGCGCTTCCAAGAGATACGGAAGAAGGCGCAGTTGCAGGAGACGGGGGAATAAGGCCATGAGACTTCAGATAGACAGCGTAAAAGTCGAAGACGTAAGGCCGGGACAGAAAACCTGCATCGACGGGAAGGTCCTTTACATCGATACGGGCGACCTGGAAAAGGCCCTTTTGGGCGACAAGAGGATCGCGTCGGTCAAGGTCGATATCGTGCATCCCGGCGCGTCCGTGCGCGTCGTGAACGTGATCGACGTCTTGCAGCCGAGGTGCAAGGTAGAGCCGGAAGGCACGGATTTTCCCGGCTGGCTTACGAAGCTGGGCGTCGCGGGGAGCGGCAGGACGGTCTCGCTGGAAGGCGTCGTAGTGACAGTTTGCAACCGGTTCTCCCACAGGTCGTACGCGGCGGTCCTCGACATGTTCGGCTGGGACGCCGAGCTGAGCAAGTACGGGAAGATGCCGAACGTCGTCATAGACCCCGCGCCTGCCGAGCACGTGAGCGAGCGGGAGTTCGAGCTTGCGGCCAGGGCGGCCGGCTTAAGGGCGGCCGTCTACCTGGGCGCGGCAGGGTCGGGCGCGAAGCGGGCCGGCACGGAGGTATTCGATCTGAAGCCGTCGCCGGGGAAAAAAGGGAAGCTGCCGAGGGTGGGCTATTGCTACATGCTTTATACGCCGCAGCACGACTACCAGGGGATAGCCGACCCCATATTTTACGGGGGGCAGGCGACCGAGATACTCCCGACCGTCGTCCACCCGAACGAGATTCTCGACGGAGCGCTCGTCAACCAGTTGACCGTCAGGGGCATGGAGACCTATTCGATACAGAACCACGCGCTCATAAGGGAGCTTTACAAGAGGCACGGCCGCGACCTCATATTTGCCGGGATGATCGTCTACTCCGCGACTATGGAGCCGCAAAGGAGGCAGAGGAACGCGATGCTCGCGGCGTCTCTGGCCCGTAACGTCCTTGCCGCGGACGGTATGATACTGACCAAGTGTTACGGCGGCATGCCCCACGTCGATGAGGCCCTCGTAGCCGAGGCGTGCGAGGATATGGGCATCAGGACGACCATGTTCGTCCATCTCGTCCACAGCGGAAGCTCCCTGGCGGAAAGCGCCCTGGCTAGCTCCCCCAAGCTGGACGCCATCGTCAACGTGGGACAGTTGCTGGAGAGGATCGTCCTGCCCCAGGCGGAGAAGATCCTCGGAGGCGATCCGGGCACGCGCGTTTTCAATCCCGATATCAAGCAGACGGCGGGAAGCGCCGCGCTCGACATCGAAGAGTTCCTGCTTGCCGGATTGCACGACCACCTTGGCAGCAGCCGGGTGGCGGCCGTCGATTACTAGGTCGACTAACATAGTGAGCGAAATCAACGAAACTGGCTTGTGCCGGGAGGTTCTATGATGGGCAGGGAGATCAGGGTTGTCCACTACGTCAACCAGTTCTTCGGGCAGCAGGGCGGGGAAGAGATGGCAGGGATGGCCTTTACAGTCAAAGAGGGCCCGGTCGGACCGGGCATCGCGCTGGAGCGCATCCTCGGGCCGAGGGGCAAAGTCGTCGGCACGGTGATCTGCGGCGACAATTACTTTGCGGAGAACATCGACCGGGCGGCCGAGGACGGGGCGGCCCTCGCAGCGGAGTTCAAGCCGGACGTCTTCATTGCCGGTCCCGCTTTCGAGGCGGGCCGCTACGGCATCGCCTGCGGCGCGATCTCCAAAAGCGTGGCGCGCAGGTGCGGCATCCCGGTCGTAACGGGCATGGCCGAGGAAAACCCCGGCGTCGAGCTTTACAAGCGCGACGTATACATCGTCAGGACGCAGCGGAGCGCGCTGAAGGTTGCAGAGAACCTGCGCGTTATGGCGGAGCTCGCCATCAAGATGCTGTCGCGCGGCGAAGGGACGCGGCTCGTCGCGCGGGAAGCGATAGGCAGGCCGTCGGAGGACGGTTACTTCCCACGGGGGGTCGTCAAGAACGAGTACACTGAAAAGACGGCCGCGGTGCGGGGGGTGGAGATGCTGCTTGCGAAACTGGCAGGCCGCCCGTTCGAGACGGAGCTTCCGCTGCCCGCCGACCCCGGCCTCACGCCCGCCCCGCCGATCAGCAAGCCCCTTTCCCGCTGCGAGATCGCGCTGGTGAGCGACGGGGGCCTGGTGCCGAAGGAGAACCCCCACGGGATGCGCGGCAGGGGCAATCTGGTGTGGGCCGCCTACGAGCTCGACACGTTCCTGCCGGATGACTTTGCCTCCGGTGATTACTACATCGCCCATACGGGTTACTACCCGGTATACGTGCTCGAAGACCCCCACAGGATGGTGCCGGCAGACACCATGCGGGAGCTTCAGCGGGAAGGCGTCATAGGCAAGCTCCATCCTTTGTTCTACTCCACTTCCGGCAACGGGACGGTGCGGAACAGGTGCTGGGAGATGGGCACGGAGATCGCGAAGCAGTTACAGGAGAAGGGGGTGGACGGCGCCATCCTCACCTCGACCTGAGGGACGAGCACTCGTTGCGGCGCAACGATCGGAGCAGCAATAGAACAGGCGGGCTTCCCGGTAGTCAACATTACGGCAGTGCCGTCCGTCAGCCAGATGGTAGGGCTGTCGCGCGTGCTGCGGGGCGAGAGCGTAGCCAATATACTGGGGAACGCGCAACTGAATCGGAATGAGGAAAAAAGCCTGCGGCGGAGATACGTGCTCCGCGCGCTCGAATTGCTCCGGACGGAAGGGGATTCCAAGCAGACCTTCACATTGTCCGGGGTGGAGTAGCGCGACGCGGGAGAAACGGAACCTGTCTTAAGGCTCTATGGAGGGATGGCACATGACTGCCGATCTGAACAGCGATAACTACGACGCGGAGACCAACGACCCGTCCGTGCCGGTGATGGTTGATTTCTGGGGCCCCCAGTGCGGTCCCTGCCTCGCCCTTTCACCGTTCGTGGACGGGCTTGAAGAGAAATATCAGGGCAAGATAAAGATCAGGAAGCTCAACGCCTCGGAGAATAAGCGGCTTTGTCTGAGGCTGAGGGTCCTCAACCTCCCGACGTTCCTTTTCTACAAGGGCGGCAGGGAGGCGGCCCGCCTGACGGGAGAAGTGAAGGCGCAGGACATCGAAAAGTCCTTGCAGGCTTTGCTGGAAGATTAGGGAGGAAAAGTAATGTCCGTTGTGATAAGCGACTGCGCCTATACCATGGTCCACGTGCCCGACTTCGTGCGGTTCGGGTCGAAGCCGATACGCGACATAGAGGAGACGCCTTCCCTGGAGCCGGAGATCCGGGCGCATATCCGCACCTATACGCAGGCCTGCGGTTACCCGCCCAACCAGGTGTTCATCGGCAACCGGCACCCCGACTGGCTCAACTCCGTGCCGAAGCCCTGGTATGAAAACTGTCTGAGCGAGGCCCCGCGAACGGGCCCCTTCGGCGAGATCATGCCCGAAGAGGAGTTTTACGGATGGCTCAAGATGGCCGACGAGTTCGACCTGGTGTGGCTTGAGCCGGACTTCCTGAGCATGGTCAGGGAAGCGGCAGGCCGCCACCCCAACGTGTCCGAAAAGGACATTGAGCGCATGGGCCAGGGCGTGCCGATGGACAAGATCATGAATAAGATCGAGCAGGACTCCGCCCTGCCGCTTCTGTACGAGAACAGGATCATAGGCTCGCTGAGGCGCGACCACGATAAGGACGACAGCCTCAAGGCCCACGTGCTCATGGAAAACCTCCTGTCGAAGGCATCGGCCGCCCTCACTATGCACCACCTGTTCAGACGGTCGGGGATAGTCGCGGGCGACGTCGATTTCATCCTGGACTGTTCGGAAACCGCAGTCGGCGATCGCTATAACCGGGGAGGGGGAAGCCTCTCCAAGGCGATAGGCGAGATGGCAGGCTGCAGGAACGCGACCGGGTGCGATATCAAGGCGTTCTGCGCCGCCCCCATCCATGCCCTTATCATGGCGGCGGGCCTGGTCGGATCGGGCATATTCGGGAAAGTTGCGGTCGTCGGGGGAGGCTGCCTCAGCAAGATAGGCATGAAGTATGCGGCGCACGTCAAGCACGACATGCCCATACTCGAAGACATGCTGGCCGGCATAGCCTTCCTCGTTGCGCCGGATGACGGCGTAAGCCCCGTTATCAGGCTGGATTGCATCGGGAAGCATGACATCGCCGCCGGCTCTTCGCAGGAGTCGATCATGACGTCGCTGGTGCTGAAGCCCCTTTCGCATATAGGCCGGAAGATCACCGATATAGAGAGGTTTTCAACGGAGTTGCACAACCCGGAGATAACCCTGCCCGCGGGAAGCGGGAACACGCCGCTGACGAACTACAGGATAATAGCGGCGTTAGCGGCCCGCAACGGGGAGATCGACAGGACGGAGATCGATAAGTTCGTGCTGGAGCGCGGTATGCCGGGCTACAGCCCTACGCAGGGGCATATACCGGCCGCGGTGCCGTTCATCGGCCATGCCCTTGAGCCGCTAAAGAAAGGAGAGTTGTCGAGCGTGATGTTCGTGGCGAAAGGCAGCCTGTTCCTCGGCCGCATGTCGCAGCTCGCCGACGGCATGTCTTTCCTCCTTGAGAAGAACCCGAAGGCGGCGTAGTGAAGGGCCGGCGCATTGCCGGCCGGGGTCGCCGGCATGAAGTTTGACAAGCCGGTTGTCTTTGACAGAGAGTGTACAAGAGTCATATCTCAACGAAAACTAAGGAGGTGCAAGAGATGCGGGATAAGAAGAAGATAGCCATTCTGCTTTGCGAGCATCACTGCCACAAGTGTCATGGTCTAAAGTGCTTCAGGGCTTTGAATGACAGGGAAGGAGGGTTCGCTCCTTACAAGGATACGGACCTTGAGCTGTTATCATATGGTAACTGCACCGGCTGCAACGGGTCCCTCGGCAACAGGATCTTCGTCGAATGGAAAAAAGCGGGCATAGAGCTCGTCTTCCTTTCAACGGGTTTTCACTGCGGGTATCCGCCCTGCCCGAACCTGACGTTCATCCGGGACCTGGCCGAAAAATCTTACGGCTTGAAGGTAGTCATGGGGACCCACCCGATCGACGCCAACTTCTGGGCATCGCACACGGCCGTAGGCTCATGGGACTCCCCTGAATGGCAGGAGGCGATCAAGCTGGTAAAGACGGACGAAGAGACGCGGAAGGCGTATACATACTTTACGAAGAATCACATGCCGAAGGCGTGAGTCGTCCGAGGGAAAGAGGGCTTTACGGAAAAGTCGGCTTCGCGCCGGTCTCCCCATTTTGGGAGCAGGCACTCTTCGCGCTCGAAAACGCCTTGCCCTGCCTGCCCCCGCCGGCCCACCCCTCGGCGCCGCCTCCAATTACTCCTTCGACGGGTGAAACTTGAACGATATGGTGAGGCGCACGCGATATTCCGTCACCTTTCCCTGCTCGATGGTTACGTCCTGCTTGACCACCTCGGCTACCCGCAGGTCTTCGAGCGACTTAGAGGCTGTCTCTACGGCTGTCTTTGCGGCATCTTCCCATGAGACCGCGCTCGTGCCGACGATTTCAATGATCTTATACACGCTGCTTTCCATTGAGGCCCTCCTTTTTCAGGATCGAACGCCCGTATCGCGCTCTATTCTCATATCCTAGTACGGCTGCAAAATATGTCAACAAATAAAATGCGCCGAAGCGGGATAGTGAAAATTATCTTTTTAGGCGGGTCTTGCGCCGTTACCCCGGTTTTTGAGCGGCAACGTGGTTTTTATTGTTGCGCCGCTTCCTCTCACGTGGTAAAAAGTGATAGGAAGCAAGTGAGGCCGTAATGGAGCGGCCCTATTAATAAATGACCCTGCTGCAAACAGCAGGGTATCCACTGAACGCTTTTCGTGAGGGGGGACGACCCGCAAGCGGGTACCCCGGCGAGCAAAGCTCGTGGAGGGGGCGCTGAGCCCCAATGATTGCCTGTGGTAAGGTGTGCAAGAGCTCCAAGGATGATAGTCGGATGCAAAAAGCGCGGGGATGGAAAGGCACGAGACGGCTTTCATGGGGAGAGGGTAATAATACCCCTGCAGCGAGCTGCAGGGAATCAACAAGTTGACAGCGGCGCACCCGTCGCATCTTTCACTTTTCTTTTGGAGGTTGAGTGATGGCGCAGCTTGAGGAGGTAGTAGGCAAGGTAATCGCAGGCGACTGGAAAGAGATAGCCGCCTTGACCAGGGACGTTCTCGATTCCGGGGTGAAGCCGGAAGAGGTAGTCCGCCGGCTTCAGGGCGGGATGGAGGTCGTCGGGGAGAAATATACTACCGGCGAGTATTTTCTGCCCGACATGATGAAATCTGCCCGGTGCATGAACCTCGCGTTCGAGGTGCTGAAGGACGCGATGAAGGGGGCGCAGGCCGCCAGCCTGGGCAGGATCGTGATCGGCACGGTGAAGAACGACATGCACGATATAGGCAAGAATATCGTGGTCAGCTTCCTGAAAGGGGTAGGCTTCGAGGTCATCGACATAGGCACGGACGTCTCCGCGGAGAGGTTCTGCGAGGCGGTCGAGAAGGAGAAGCCCGATATACTCGGTCTGTCCACCCTCCTCACGACGACCATGCACGAGATAGGCGCGGTCGTCAAGGCCCTTGAGGCGAAAGGACTGCGCTCGAAGGTGAAGGTCGTGGCGGGGGGCGCGCCCGTCACCGAGGAGTTTGTCATGCGGATGGGGGCCGACGCCTACGCGGGGGACGGCGGCCAGGCCATAAAAGTCTGCAAGGGTCTTATGCAGGGCTAAAAAGACGAGACAGCAGGAGGTCTTCCGATGGCGCTTACGCAAAAACAAAGAATACTCGACG
Source organism: uncultured delta proteobacterium (assembly GCA_963835595.1). Taxonomy (GTDB): domain Bacteria; phylum Desulfobacterota; class Syntrophorhabdia; order Syntrophorhabdales; family WCHB1-27; genus CAWEPK01. Next base: position 2,943,138 of record CAWIGL010000002.1, read on the forward strand.
TCGTGGCCGGCAAACAGGTTGACAAGATACCCTTCGGGGCGCGCATCGACGTCTGGTACAATTATCACTTAGCCCACAACTCGCTGCCCGACAGGTATAAAGGGTGGCCGCAGACGGACATCATGGCCGACCAGGGCGCGGCCGCGCAGAAAAGGTTCTTTTCCGTTTGCAGGGAAGAGTACCGCGACATGGAGGTGGTGAAGCGGCAGGATCCGCCATACGAGGTGACCGAGTTCACCACGCCCATCGGCGCGTGCTCGATCAAGCTCCTGTGGTCGGTCGCGGAAGGCCCGTGGCTCGCCTACGAGCACGAGAAGCTCTTCAAGAGCAAGAAGGACTACCCGGTCATCAAGTATATCCTCGACCATACGGTCCCCGTTTTCAACGAAGAGTACGCCAAAGAGTACGCCGACATGGGCGACAGGGGCATCGTGATGACGGGAACCGGCCTCTGGGGGCCGTCGCAGCGCGTCATGCGCGAGATCATGGGGTACGAGCTTTTCTACAATGAGTATATGGACCGCCCGGAAGAGATCGACGGCCTCATGGAAACGATGGTGAGCCTGGAAAGGAAGAAGCTCGACATCTGCATCGCGGCGGACCTGGAGATCGTCAACCTATGCGCCAACTGGAGCGACGACATCCACACGCCCGTCTTCAGGCAGTATTTCACGCCCTGGTTCAGGGAGGCGAGCGAGAAGGTCCACAAGGCCGGAAAGTTTTCGATGGCCCACGTCGATGGCGAGATGAAGAGGCTCATCCCCCTTTACGCGGAGACGATGCTAGACATCGCCGAGGCGGTGACGCCCGCGCCGCAGACGAAGTGCACGATGACGGACTTCAGGCGCATGGGGGACCACGTAACGCTCTGGGGCGGGATCCCGTCCATACTGTTCGAGCCTTCAGTGAGCGACGCGGAGTTCGACGGCTACGTGAAGGCCCTCATCGACGAGATGCGGCCCGGCCGCGCCTTTATTATCGGCATGGGCGACAACCTGCCCGTGGACGCCGATATAAACCGGCTTCGCAGGGTAGTGGACATCATCGAGAAGCATGGCAGGCTGCCCCTTGCCTGATTGAGGCCCGCCCGGGCCCCCCAACGACCGTTTCGTATTTACGGAACCGGCGTCGCCGGGCCTCAGCCGGCGCTTTTTAGCTTTTTTCTTGCATCGTCATAGATACGTAATGTAACATAGGTAAGTGCACGACCGTCCTGCCTGCCGAACATAAGCGCAGGCGGCTTCGCATGGCGCGGAAACCGGCCGGCAGGGGGCACGAAAAAAGGGGGGACCATGAGACGGACCGCAGCGCTCTTCCTGGGTGCATGTCTGCTTGTCTGCTTTACGCACCCGGCATACGCACAGCAGCACATAACGATAGGCGTTCCCACATCGCTCAAGCTGATCGAAGGCTACGAGGCGAACAGGGCCGCGCAGGTGGCGGTGGAGGAGATCAACGCCAAAGGCGGCGTAAAGGTGGGGAAGGAAAAGAAGCTGCTCAGGCTCGAATCCCTCGACATCAGGGACGGGGAGCCGGGCGTCCCCGTCTCCGAGGCGCTCCTCGGCATCGAGAAATTGATCCTCGACAAGAAGATCGACGCGGCGGTCGTGGGCAATTTCAGGTCGGAGGCGCTCCTGGCCGCTATGGACATCTACTCGAAGTACAAGATCGTCAACATCGGCACGATAGCCATGACGCCCAAGTTCCAGGAGAAGGTGCTCTCCGACAAGGAGAAGTACAAGTATTCGTTCCGGCACTGCCTCGACTCGAAATACCTGGCCGGCTATATACAGGGCCTCATGTCGCACATAGGCAAGCAGTTTGGCTTCAAGAAGGTCTTTATAGCGACGCAGGACGTCCTGTGGGCCGCGGGGACCGGGCAGTTGATGGATAAGTGGTTCAAGGGCAACGGGTGGACCGTCGTCGATTTCGAGAGATATCCCACGGGGGCGACCGATTTCGAGTGTCGCTTTGGATGGGAAATGTGGCGATGGAATAGCGAAATTAAGATGCGGTGGAGCGGGCATCCGCCAGGATATCGCGATCTATACGGCGGGGCCTTTCAAGGATAGCCTAACGCTGATTCGAACCGGTCCGAATGTCAACGATTTATTCGTATATAAGATCTTAACCTGATTGATTTTCCCAGAGTCTGAGCGCCATCGGCGGGCGAATGCGTCTGCGCGCGTCAGTCGGCAAAATCGCCGCCTCGGCCAAATAGAGGGTCGCTCGACCGCCGCCGATGGGCTAAACCGCGCCGCGCGGCGCAAATTCGCGACGAGCCAGCAGCGCGAAAACGGAGAGCGATCCGCGACCTGGCATTGAAACGACCTCGACGAGACCGCCGCGGCGATCGTGCGGCTGCGGCCGGACGGCGGCGGCGAAATCCTCGCCGACGAGCTGATGAGCCAGATCGCCGCCCATGCCGCCTATGGCAGCATGGTCCCCGAGATCGCCGCCCGCGCCCACGTCGAGATCGTCGACAGCCTGGTCGCCCGCGCCTTCATGCGCGCGGGATCACCCCGAGGACATCGACGGCGTCGCCGCGGCGGCGGGCCCGGGCTGATCGGCGGCGTGCTCGTCGGTTTGATGTCGCAAAAGGCCTCGCGCCGGCGCCTGGCAAGCCGTTCGTCGCCGTCGACCGTTTGGAAGCGCACGCGCTGAGCGGCGCGTCTCGTCGAGCCTCCGCTTCCCCTATCTCATTCTCCTGGCCTCGGGCGGGCACACGCAAATTCTCGCCGTCAAGGGCGTCGGAGATTACGATCGGCTCGGCGCGACGATGGACGATGTGATCGGCGAGGCCTTCGACAAAGAGGGCGAAGCTCTGGCCTGCCCTATCCCGGCGGTCCGGCGGTGGAGAAGGCGGCCCGCGACGGGATCCCCATCAATTCGCGCTTCCCGCGGCCGTTGCTCGGCCGCCCCGACGCCGAATTTTCGTCGCTGTCGGGACTGAAGACGGCGGTGAGGGCGGCCGCCCTGGCGGCGGCGCCGTTGCGCCCCCGCGATGTCGCGGACCTCTGCGCGTCGTTCCAGGCGGCGATCGTCGACGTCATCGAGGATCGCATGAGGGTCGGCCTCAAATTGTTCCGGCAAAAGGTCGGGACATCGCCGCAGGCGATCGTCGCCGCCGGCGGGGTCGCCGCCAACCTCGCCATTCGGCAGGCCTTGGCCGGTCTTTCCTCGCAGGCCGGTCTGCCGCTGGTCGCGCCGCCGCAGGCGCTTTGCACCGACAATGGCGCGATGATCGCCTGGGCGGGCATCGAGCGCCTGCGCCGGGGCATGGTCGACACGCTGGACGCGCCGGCCCGCCCTCGCTGGCCCCTCGATTCGAAATCCGAGCGCGCGCCCAACGGCAAGGCGTGATCGGCCGCCTCACGACGACCGAAGCCCGCAAAATCGCCGATAATTCGCCAACGCCGAGGCCCGTGGCGATTGCAATCGGCCGTTGCGATCCCTATAAAAGCGGTATCCCCTCGAGAATGTAGAGAATGGGCAGCCTCTGCTCCGGGCCGAGACCGAGCAGGCGCGCCTTTTCATAAAGTCAAGGAGTTTGGCCTATGAGCGACGCCCCGTTGATGCCCAAGGCGACTGCGGTCTGGCTTGTCGAGAAATACTTCGCTGACCTTCGATCAGATCGCCGAATTCTGCAAACTTCACCCTTTGGAAGTGAAGGGCATCGCGGACGGCGAAGTTGCGACGGGCATCAAGGGCTACGATCCGATCGCCACCGGCCAGCTGACCCGCGAAGAAATCGCGGCCGCCGAGAAGGACGGCGATCATCGCCTGCAATTGGCGACGACGAAAGTTCGCGCGCCCGAGTTCGAGCCGCGCGGCGCCCGCTATCCCCGCTGTCGCGCCGGCAGGATCGAGCCCAACGCCGTACTTGCGCTGTGCGCAATCATGCCGAGCTCAAGGACGCCCAGATCATGCGCCTCGTCGGCACGACCAAACACACGCTCGAGGCGATCCGCGAGCGCAGCCACTGGAATTCCGCCAATCTGCAGCCGATGGATCCGGTGACGCTTGGCCTGTGTTCGCAGATCGATCTCGATTTCGAGGTCAATCGCGCCGCCAAGGATCGCCCGAAGACCGAAGAAGACCGCAGCCAGACCCTGGTTTCCGCCGAGATCACGACGCGCGCCCGGCGGCCCTCGAGCCACGCGGAGGTGTTCGGCGCCCCTGCGCCCAAGCCGAAGCCGAGCGAAGAGCGCGTCGACGTGCGCCTCGGTGTTCGGCAAGCTCAAGACCCTGAAGACGGACGGCTGAGGCAAGCGCCTCCGTTTACGTCAGCGCGCCCTGCAGCGGTTCCGGGACCAGTGCGCCGAGAGGGCTGTTCCTGACGATGCGGGAAGCCTTGAGACGTTGGATCAGGCGTTGTTTGCGGCGCAGCCCCAGGGAACGCGCCGAGATCGCGTGAGCGAGGGAGCCGGGCTCGCCGACGAGGCCGAGTTCGCGCGCGCGCCGCTCGGCCGCCTCGCCGATGTCGTCGAAGGCGAGGGAATAAGCCAGCCGGGCGAGATTGTAATAAGCGCGCGCGAGTTCCCGGCTCGGAATCGAAGATGAGTTCGGCGCGCCGCGAGTTCGATCTTCTCCAGGACGCGAAATTGCGAACTCACCGCGCGCCGGGAGAATTGGTGGCTGATGCGGTCGGCATTGTCGCTTTGCACGTAGACGCCGCGACCATCGTCGCAACTGGCGATGCGGGGATTGGCGATCAGCGCGCGATACATGAGATCGCCGTCCTGGTTCTTGGCGAGCAATTCGTCCCAGCGCCCGATTCGTTCGACGAAGGACTTGCGCCAGACGAGCGCGCAGGGCGGAGTGTAGGATTCAAGGAGCCAAGCGCGCAGAATCGATTCCGCGTCGAGGTCGCCATAGAGTGCGCGCGGCGTGAAGTCGGCGCGCTTTTCTCCCGATCTCTCCACCGAGAATCGACCAAAGACAATGTCGGCGTCGAGGCGCTCGGCGGCTGCGGCCGCCGAGGCGCAGAGGTCGCCTTCGAGGTAGTCGTCGGCGTCGAGAAACATCACATAAGGGGCGCGCGCCAAACTCAGGCCCTCGTTGCGACATGCCGAGGCGCCTCGCCAGACCGGATGGGAAACGACGCGCAGGCGCTGAGAGGCGCCAAGCGCCGGCCATGACGTCTCGTCCGGGCCGTCGACGACGACGATCGCCTCCTCGACGTTGGATTGGCTCATGCAGCCAGCGATCGCCGTGGCGATGGTTCGTCCGGCGCGAAAGGCTGGAATAATCACGCTGACCGGAGCCGCGCTCATCGGATTCCCCACGCGCTTTTCGCGAGCGATCCGATTTTGCTAACGAGACCTTGGCCGGTTCTGCAGACAATCCCTAAAAGTTGATAGAGCCGGGTGGTTAACGCCCGTTTCGGGTCTTGTGGTGGGAGGGGACTTAAGAATTTCGTTCGCATTGCGCCGATCTCCGGCGCGCCGTCGCGGGAGGCGGCGTCCTCGTTAACCTCTGTCTTCTAGAGTCCGCCTGCTTATCCTTGAGCGAGACGGGACCGGCGGTGACGACGACGAGCGTTACGGGCGTTGCGATCGTGGGCTGCGGCTTCGTCGCCGATTATTACCGGCAATGTCTGACCCTCCACGCTTCCGAGCTTCGGTTGACGGGCGTCTTCGACCGCGACCGCGACCGTCTCAAGGCCTTCGCCGCCTGCTGGGGCGATCGCGTCTATTCCGATCTTGATGCCCTGATCGGCGATCCCGACGTCGCGATCGTCGTCAATCTGACGACGCCGGAGAGCCACGCCGAAGTGACCCGGGCGGCGCTCGAGGCGGGCAAGCACGTCTATACCGAAAAGCCGCTCGCGACGACCGGGCGTGAAGCGGCGGCGCTCGCCGATCTCGCGCGATTGAAGGGCCGGGAGATCGCCGCCGCCCCCTGCAACGCGCTCGGCGAATCCGCGCAGACGGCCTGGGCCGCGATCCGCGCCGGCGCCATCGGGCGCCCTGTCCTCGTCTATGCCGAAATCGACGACGGCATGGTTCATCGCGCGAACTACCAACAATGGGTGAGCCGCAGCGGACGCGCATGGCCGGCGCGCGAGGAATTCGCCACCGGCTGCACCTTCGAGCACGCCGGTTACGCCCTCACCGTGCTCGCCGCGATGTTCGGACCTGTCCGCGAAGTGCGAGCCTTTGCCTCGCTGCAAATTCCCGACAAGCGGCTCCGGCCGCCGCTCGACCAACCCGCGCCGGATTTCTCGGTCGGCCTGCTGAGTTTCGACGGCGGAATCGTCGCGCGGCTCACCAATTCGATCGTCGCGCCCTACGATCATCGCCTGCGCATCATCGGCGAGGACGGCGTTCTCGAGATCCGCGAGATCTGGGACTACGCCTGCCCGGTTCGCCTGCGTCGTCCGCCGCGCAATCGTCTCGAGCGATTCCTCGAGCGGCGTTGGGGCGGCCTGCCGGGCAAGCGCGTGAAACCGGTGCGCGCGACGCCGTTTCGCGCCGGCGGCGGCCAGCCGCCGATGGATTTCATGCGCGGCGTCGCGGAACTCGCCGACGCCGTCAGGATGGGACGGCGCTGTCGTCTCGACGCGGACTTCGCCCACCATGTGACGGAGGTCACCGAACGCCTGCAATATCCCGAGCGTTTCGCGGGCGAGGCAAGCGTTAAATCGAGCTTCGCGCCGATCGCGCCGATGGATTGGGCGTCATGACGATCGCGACGAGCCCATCCCCACCAGAGTCGGCCGCGCCGCTGAGCGCGCGCCTCGTCACCTGCTCCTACAGCGGCGATTTCGAATTGTGCAAAATGCTGTGCGAGAGCGTCGACCGCTTCGCGCCGCGCTCGATCGGCCATAGCCTCTTCGTGCCGGAGCGCGATCTCGGCCTGTTCGCGCCTCTCGCGACGTCGAATCGGACGATCGAGACGCAGGAGAGCCTCCTGCCGAGCTGGATGTGGAAAGTTCCGTTGCCCGGCCCGCGTTGGCGCGCGCTCCTGCGGCTTCCCCGGCGCAACGTCTATCTCACGCCTTTCAGCCCTCCGGTGCGCGGCTGGATCGCGCAGCAGATCATGAAGATTTCCGCCGCCGCCTCGGCGGCGAGCGACATCGTCGTTCATCTCGACAGCGACAATGTGTTCATTCGGCCCTTGACGATCGATCGGTTCGAGAAAGACGGGCGCGTGCGCCTCTACCGCAGCCCGACGCGAGTCGAGCTCGCGAGCCATCGGCTCTGGCACCAGGCGGCCGGGGCGCTGCTGGGATTGCCGCCGAGCGACTTCTACGGCGCGGAATATATCGACCAGCTCGTGGTCTGGCGGCGCTCGGTCGCGAAGGCGCTGGTGGCCAGAATCGAAGACGTCGGCGGACGCGACTGGCGGGCGACGCTCGCCCGCACGCCGCATTTCGCCGAATATATCCTCTACGGGGTCTTCGCCGATCGCGTCCTCGGCCTCGAGGCCGCCGGTCTCTATGCCGAGCCGCGGTCGCTCTGCCACTCCCGATGGGAGGGCGCGTTTCAGGGCGCCGCCGATGAAGACGCCTTCGTCGCGGCGCTGCGGCCCGAGCACGTGAGCTGCCTCGTGCAATCCTCGATCGCGCTTTCGATCCCCGATCGGCGGCGATTGTTCGATCGGCTGACGGCGGCGGCGCGCGAGCAGGACTTGGCGAATCGTTAGGCGCGCATTGAGGGTGCCGGGCGCTCCGCGTTTCAGAACTTGTAGTCGCCGCCCAGCGTGACGACGTTGTCGACGAAGCTCGAGTAGGGAACGTTGGTGTCGGCCCGAATGTAGCTGTAGTCGAGCGACAATCCGAGTCCGCGGTTGAGTCTGGTAGCCGAGTTTGAGGCCCGTCTGCCAGTCTTCGTCGACCCGCGTGGTGTCGAGATAGACGAGATTGTCGAAGCGATTGTGCAGGGTCGCCGTCCAGGCGAGCGGCAGCTTGTAGTCGACGTTGAATTGCGCGGCCGTGTCGCGCGCGGGATAGCCGAGCGGATTGCCGGGCGTCGGCGCGTTCGAATCGGTGAAGGTCTCGTCGAGCGATCCGCTCAATGTCAGGGTGCGCGTCGGGTACCAGAAGATCTTGCCCCCGAAGACCGGACTCTCCGCGCCGCCAGGGATGATCGCGCTGTAGATCTGCTTCTGATATCCGGCATAGATTTCACCGCGGAAAAGGCTGATCCGGTCGGTCCGATTCCGGCGAGAAAGCGATAGCCGTCGGAATTGAGCTGCTGGTTGACGATATTGCGTTGATTGCCTGCGGCCTCGGTATAGAGATAGAGCGCCGGCACCGCCCAGTAGCCCGCCCGCGCCGTGACCGTTGTGACAAAGCTGTCGCGATAGTTTTCCGAGAAAGGCCCATAGACCGTATTGATGGGCCCGTTGAGGGTCTCGACGCCGTTCACCGACAATCCGACGAATAGTCGATTGAAATCCTTGCGCACGGCGGCCCGCGCCTGAAGCTGTTGATAGGTCTCCGGGCTGGTGAGATAGGCGAATGAGCCGTTCGGCGCGACGATTTGACCGCCATTGATGAGATAGGTCTGGTGATCGTATTCGAGTCCCGCGTCGATCGTCAGATCGTGTTGCACCCGCCAGGTCTGCTGCAGGATGGCTTGGCCGTTGTAGGCGCTGTCGGCGGAGCGCGAGGGATAGATCTGCGCGTCCATGCTGACGTCGACGATGGTGTTCGAGCTTCCGTTGTCGCGCTGGATATAGAGATCGGGACGAAGACGCGTTCCCAGGGCGGCCTGTTTGTAGAGCTCCGTTCCGAGCAGGTTGTCGTTGTAAATCGCGCCGGCCGACATTTTGGGATAGAACATCCAGTCGCCGATGTTCATCCCGTTGTCGGGCCGTTCCGGTCTTTGCAGAACGTTGTCGGGTTGCTGCGGCTCGGGGGTCAGCGGCGAGATGATGTCGGTCGAATCGCTCTCGAGCGAGGGCACAAAGATCTGGGCGCGGGCCGATGATGCCCAGACGGCCGCGGCGGCCGCGGCGGCGAAAGAAAATCGCGATTCCCCGAAGTCTTGCGCTCCGAGTTCGGGCGCGCGGCCGCGTTTGGTCGTCGGCCCGGCGAGGGGCCGCGTTGGGGAGGTCAGCGCGCAAGGGATTGGGCCGTCCGCAGTTAGAAATATCGCTCGGGAATATTGATGAGGTCGCCCGGGTAGATCGGAACGTCGGGCGAGAAGGGAACGTCGGTGAAGGTTTGCTCGCCCGCGCGTTGGACCTGGGCGCGGGAGTGGCTGGCGCGATAGGTGTCGCCGCCGGCGACGGCGACCGCGCTCATGACGTTGAGGCCGGTGCGATAGGGATATTCGCCCGGCTTCTCGACCTCTCCCATCACGTAGAAGGGGCGCAACGTCGAAATGTCCACGGTCACCAGCGGATCGCGCAGGATCTGCGTCTCTTGCAACTTGTGACGGATCAGCGTCTCGAGTTCGATCTTCGTTTCGCCGGCGGCGCGGATCGTGCCCGCCAGCGGCAGCGAGATCGCGCCATTGGCGTCGACCTCGTATTCGCCGGTGATCTTGTCTTCGTCGATGACGACGATCTTGATCTTGTCGCCCGATTGGAAACGGGTTTCGACTTTCGCCGGCGCCGCGGCCGTCGCGGCTTTCGGGCCGTTGTCGACCAGGCTCGAAAGATTGTCGCAACCGCCGAGACCGAGGCCGAGCGCCGCGACGATCAAGACGCTCGAGAGACCTTTGCGGATTTTGGACATGGCGCGCCGATCGGGACGGGGTTTGAAATCACGCAGCGTCGGGGTCGCTACGCGGCGGCTCTCAATGCGCGAGACTTGCGGCGGACGGCGCTCACCTCCTCGGCGTCATTCGACTCGACCAGGGTGAGCTGGAGACTTCGCGGGAACAGGGCCGGACAGGCAAGCTTGAACAAGGCGACGGCGCATTGGAAATATCGGCCGGACATGCGGCGCGGCGCGCTCGCAAGCCGCCAAGCCCATTCGAGACCCGACCGCTGCATCCACAGCGGCGCGCGCAATGAATGGCCGGAGATGAAATCGAGCGCCGCGCCGAAACAGAGAAAACCGACTTCCGGGCAGCGCTCGTGCAGCGCGTCGGCCAACAATTCCTGTTTGGGCGCGCCGAGCGAGAGCACGCACAGGCGCGCGCCCGAAGCGTTGATGCGCTGGGCGAGCGCGTCCACGACGTCCTCGCCGAAGCGCGCGGGAATATCGGGCGCCTCCGCCCCGACGATCGGGATAAGGGGATAGCGCGCGCGCAGGATTTCAGCGCGGTCGCCTGGGAGCGCGGGCTCGGACCAACGAAATAGAGCGGAATGTCGTGCGCCGCCGCCTGAGCGCAAACGGGTTCGAGCAGATCGGCGCCCGTCGTTCGCTCGAGCGTCTGGCCGACGCGCCAGACGATCGGCCATCCGTCGGCGGTGACGAAGTCGGCGCGGTCGTAGGCCTCGCTGAAGCGACGATCCTGATCGAGCTTGACGAGGTGATCGAGATTGAACGTGAAGAACGTATATCCTCGCCCGGCCTTCGACCGCGCGACGATCGTCTTCACGGCCTGCCGCAGATTCGCGATATTGATTCGAAGGTCCGTAGCGGCGGGAAGGCTCCCACGAGATTCGAACTCGACGGCGCTCATCGGCACGACCTTACGCAACGCTGGCCAACAGGACTGAGACGACGCTACGTCAGCGGTCTCAAATTTCGGTTAAGGCTTGCTTCGGTTAAGGCTTGCTTCGCTTAAGGCCTGGCTTCCATTTTCCGGGCGGCCGCGGCTCGCGCCGCCTTAACCGACGTCGGGGCGGCGGCCGGCGTGCGAGGCGCGGTAGACGGGATAGAGCCCGCCCAGCGAAAGCTTGCCGAGCACGCCCGCCCAGACGTAGCTGTAGTCGAGACGCTGCTCGGGCGAGGCGAGCGCGTTGAGGGGCGCCCGCAGGGCCAGAATCACGGCCTGGACGAACGCTTTGACGCGCAGCCACCAGCGCATCGCGCGGGGATTGCGGCTGACGCCGGCGACCGCGGCGGCGTAGGCCTGCCCGCCGGCGAAAAAGCGGCGTCTGAGATAGGCGGGTTCGCAGCGCGAGGCGGGAACAAATTCCCGCACGATCGCCCCCGGCATCCAGCCGATGCGGCGTCCCCGGCTCTGCAGGCGGCAGAGGAGGTCGTAGTCCTCGCCGCCGCAATTGCCGAAAGTGACGTCGAAGGGTTCCGGCTCGGTGAACGTCGTCGCTCGGCGGAAGATCGCGTTGGCGATCGCCAGGGCGACGCCGGCGGTCCGCTTCGGCCCGAAAGCGTAGAGGTCTTCGCCCATCGCGCAATCGAGCCGGCGCGAGAACAATTGCTGCACGAACGGCGTCGCCCGTTCCGGGCGCTCGAAACTCGGTTCGACGCCGCCGATGATGATGTCGTGAGGAAGCGTGCGGATGGCCCTGGCGACCGTCTCCAGCCAGTCGGGATCGAGTTCCTCGTCGTCGTCGATGAAGAGGACGAACGGCGATTGGCTCGATCGCACGCCGGCGTTGCGCGCGACCGAGATGTTGGGCGGATGCGCCTCGACCCTCCGGACGGGGAAGGACGCCGCGCCCGCCGCGCTCTCAACGACCGCCGCCGCCGATCCGTCGTCGCTGTTGTCGACGACGAGAAGCTCGAAACTGAGGCCCTCCGGGCGCCGCTGCGCGGTGAGACTCGCGATCGCCCGCGCGAGCAGCTCCTCGCGTCGGAAGGTGCAGATGACGATCGTCAGTTCGCAAACGGGGGCGTCGGTCATGGACGTTCGGCAACCGGGTTTCGGATCGGCGCAGGCCGGCGCGCCCGAAAAGCGCGTCGGCGCCTGTCGCGATGAAGAGCGCGATCGTCGCGAGGTTGGACAGGGGCGAGCCGCGCATGAAGAAGGTCGCCTCGGTGTAATTGTGAACAAGGTAAAGAAAGAGTATCGCCGCCATGGCGGCGATCGCGGCGCGATCGGCGCGCGGCGCTCGACCGGCGATCGCCCTATGCGCGGCGAAAAAGGCGACGAAGATCACGATGAGCGTAGCGACCACGGTCGCGGGAATGCCGACATGCAAACAGAGCTCGAGATAGCCGTTGTGCGCCTCGTTGATGAGGCCGACTTCGACGTCGCCGAGCCACGTGCCCTTGTCGAGCTTGGCGATCGGGTCGTTGATGAGCCCGACGTCCCAAAAGGCGCCATAGCCGTGGCCGAGCCACGGACGATCGAGGATATTGCGCCACGCGAAACTCCAGATTTCGTCGCGCCCGGTGAAGGAGGAATCGCCCGAGAAGAATGTCGAACGCCCGATTGAAGTCGAAGTCGATCGCCGCGAAAAGACCGATCGCAATCGCCGAAAGCGCGAAGAGTCCGGCGAGAGCGAAGAGCGCGAAGCGCAAGCCCCATTTCTCGGCGAGCGCGAACATGGCGGCGATCGCGACCGCCAGCAGGGTCAAGCCCAGCGAAGTCTTGCTTCGCGTGACGACGAGAAAACCGAACATGACCAGGATCGCCGCGAGACCGGCGACGACCTCTTTTCGCCGCTGCGCGCCGATGGTCCAGGTCGCGGCGATCACCACGGCGAGCATCGCCACCATGCCGGCGACATTCTTCTGGGCGTAGATGCCCTTCACGCCGATCGGGCTGATCGCCGATCCCGGCGCCGCGCCGATCATCACGATGTTGAAGAGGATGATCGCGACGAAGAAGGCGAAGAGCGTCGTGTGAAACCGCCTCAGATCGGTCACGCCGACGGCGACGCCGAGCGCGATCATGGTGAGAAGGGCGAGCAGCAGACTGCGGCGCAAAGTGAGATCGGGATAATCCGACCAGACGAGGCTGAGCAGACAGAAGGCGTTGACGGCGAGAAGCAGCCAGGCGCCGCGCGCCATCAGAAGCGTCGTCGCCCGCCTGCGCCACAACTCGACCAGCGCGATTGCGAAAAGCCCGAAGACGAAGACCCGGTCGAGCGGGCTGCCGTCCGCGCGGTCGGCGACCGATGTGTCGGACAGGGGATGGGTGCCGACGAACGTATAATAGAGCAACCCGACGAACAGCAGCTGATGAACGTCGAGCCGCCGCAGGGCGTCAACGAGCGACCGCAGAGCCGGGCGCTCGCAACGGCAAGAGCGAAGGCGCTCACGCCAGCGCCTTCCGCCCGGCGCGACGATCGTTCGACCTCGCGGGCGAAAGGCGGCCGGGCCGCGCGGATGGGGTCACTTCCGTTGCTCGTCTTAGCTGAATGGTTACGCGTCGCCGATAATGATGACCCGAGAAGGGTTAAGGAAACTCTTGCGCCTGACGTAGAGGCAGGGCGCGCGCGGAGCCTGCGGCATGGACTGCGTATCGATCGTCATCCCGACCTACAATCGGCTGAGCTGCGTCGTTCGGGCGGTCGAGAGCGCGCTTGTTCAACGCGATCTCGGCGATCTCGAGATCGAGATCATCGTCGTCGACAATTCGGCCGACGGCAACGCGCGCGCGGCGATCGCCGCCTTTGCGCCCTGGAGTTCCGCCGTCCGCTATATCAACGAGCCCAGACCCGGCGTCGCCAACGCCCGCAACGCGGGGGTGAAAGCCGCGCGGGGCCGCTGGGTCGCCTTTCTCGACGACGACGAAGAGGCGCCGCCGACCTGGATCGCCCATCTCATCGCCGCGGCGCGGCGGGAGGCGTCGACGCGGTCTTTGGCCCGGTCGAGGCGCGGGCGGAAGGGGGATGCTCGATCGCCGGTTTCGCCGCCTATTTTTCGCGGCGGCTCGATCGCGCCGACGGCGCCGACGTCACCGATCTCGCGGCCTATCTCGGCACCAACAATTCCCTGTTCGATCGCCGGCGCTGCCTGGCCGATGCGCAGCCCTTCGACCCCTCCCTCAACGAATTGGGCGGCGAGGATAGTCTCCTGATCAAGCGGCTGGCGATGAACGGGCGTCGCTTCGTCTACGCGCGGCAAGCGGGCGTCGTCGAGTGGGTGCCTCCGGCGCGCCTGACCTGGGCCTATGTTTGCAAGCGCAGGTTCCTCAGCGGACAGATCCGGATTTTCACTCTCCATATGATCCGCCCTGTCCAATGGCATCGCATCGCGATCTGGATGGCGGTCGGCCTGACGCAATTCGTTCTCGCCGGGGCGGCCTCGATCGCGCTGCGGCCGCTCAATCGCGAACGCGCCGCGAAAGCTCTGGCCGCCGCCTATGGCGGGCTGGGCAAAGTGCTGTGGCTGCCGCGTTTCCGTCCGGCGCTCTATGGGGTCGGGCTCGTCTCTTGAGGCCGCGCCGCAAAGACGGCGCGCCGAATTCGGCGCGCGATCCTCAAAGGCGCTCTTTCCGGGTTGGGCTGAGCGTCCTGCCATCCCTGGCGCGCGCCCAAACGCCTCATGCGATCCTCGTCGCCGACGATTTTCCCGGGCGCCCGATCAGCCCTCGTATCTACGGCTCGAACGAGATCGGAATCATGGACGGCGGCGCGCCGTCGGCCGAACTCGACCGCGCCGCCGGCGTGACGTGGCGCCGGCTCGGCGGCAATCTCATGACGACCTACAACTGGGTCAATAACGCCTCCAATCCGGGCGTCGCCTTCAACAATGCCAACGGCGCCTTTCTCCTCGACGCGCTGAAGATCGAAGGCGCCGATCGCAAGCGTCCGGCGATCGTCATCGAGCGGATGCACGAGGCCAGTCTCGCGATGGGCGCCGCGAGTTTCGCGACGTTGCCGCTCGCGGGCTTCGTCGCCGCCGATTTCGACAACCGTGCAGAGCCGACCAGGCGGCGCCGTCGGCGCGATTCGTCGCAACGCGCTGGATGAGTTCGGCCGGCGCCGACGATCCCATCGATCCAGGATCGCGGACGTCGCGCAGCTCTTGCGCCGGTTGGTCAGGCGTTACGGCGACGCCGCATCGGGCCGGGGTTTCAGCGCTTTCGCGCTCGACAACGAGCCCGCGCTCTGGCCGCATACCCATCCCCGCCTGGTTCGAGCGCCGGTTTCGATCCGCGATCACATCGAGCGCTCGCTCGCCGCGGCGCGCGTCATCAAGTCGATCGACGCGGGCGCCGCCGTCTTCGGTCCGGTGAGCTGGGGCGCGACCGAGATGGCGAGCTTCCAGGCCGCGCCGGATTGGCAGGACTATCGCCATTACGGCAGCGCGCTCGCCGCCTATCTCGATGCGTTTCGCGCCGCCTCCGAGCGCGACGGGCGACGCCTGCTCGATGCGCTCGACATTCACTGGTACCCCTTCAGCCGGCTTGGCGATCTCTTCCGCAGCGAAGATCCGCAACTCGATTCGGCGCTGCTCGACGCCCCGCGCTCGCTGAGCGAAGTCGGCTTTCGCGAAGAGAGCTGGGTCGCGAAAGCTCTGCCGGGCGATTCCGGCGACGGCTTGGGCCTGCCCATCCTGCCGAGCCTCGATCGCCTCACGCAGCGATGGTTTCCGGGAACCAGGCTGGCGGTCACCGAATTCAATTTCGGCGGCGCCGGCCGGCTTGCGGCGGGTCTGGCGGTCGCGGACGCGCTCGGCCGGTTCGGTCAAAGCGGCGTCTCCTTCGCCGCCCACTGGGGCGCCCTCGATCGCTGGCTCGGCGAAGCCTATCGTCTTTACCGCCGACCCGATTCGTCTGGCGCGCGCTATGGCGACTTGGCGCTCGCCATCGCGGGCGCCAGCGATCCGGCGATCTCGACCTACGCCTCGCAAACCAGGGCGGGCGAGGCGCGCGTCGTCCTCATCAACAAGGGGCTCGCGGCGACCGCGGTCGATGTCGCCTTCGCGCGTCGCTCCGCGAAAGCGCCGATTTCGGCGTTCGGGTTCGACGGAGAAAATCCGGCCGCCAGGGACTTGCCCGTCGACGCGAGCGTCCGGGACGGCGCGGTCCGCTGTCTCCTGCCCGGGCGATCGGCCCGGCGCTATGCGTTCGCCTGACGATCGTCCCCGAGAATTCGCGGCCAGGCTATGCGCGACAAGCCGTCGTCGAGCGTGATCGCGGGCGTCGCGCCGAGCAAGGCGCGCGCGCGATCGGTCGCGTAAGTCGCCGAGCGGGAAAACAAGAGGATTTCGCCCCGCGTGGGCGCCAGCGCCGCCGCGCCGCCGCCGGGAAGACCGAGCCGCCGCCACGCCTTGGCCGGCGCCGCGAGAATTTGACGCCGGGCGATGGCGGCCGCGTCGACCTTGGCGAGCGGCGACGCGTCGAGACGGGCGGCGAGCGCGTGAAAATAGGCGTTCCACGTCGGCGTCTCCGGGCCGATCGCGTTCACCGCCATCCACGGCGCCCACGTCGCGCTGGCGTCGGACGCCATCAACCTCACGGCGGCGACGATTTCACTTGTGAGATCGTCGATATGAATGAGCGCCGCGCGCCCCTCGCCGAGCGGACCGAAATCGCCCCAGGCCCCGGCAAGGATGCGCGCCGCGAGCTTGTCGACCCAGAACCGGCTGCCCTGGCCGTAGACGATGCCAGGGCGCAACGCGAGGACTCTGCGCTTACCCGCGCTTCTGTCGCCGGCCCACGCGCGCGTCAACGCTTCGCAGGCGATTTTCGCGCGTGCGTAGGCGTCGAGCTCGCCGAGCGGTTCGGCCGCCTCGTCCACAATTCCCTCGCGATCGCCATAGACGGCGATCGAACTCAAAAGGATGAGGTTGCAGGCCTTCGCTTCGGTCATCGCGCTCAGGAGCCGGCCGCATTGATCGGCCATGGCGGCGACGTCGCCGTAGGCGCAATGGACGATCGCGCCGGCGCCCGCCGCGGCGGCGCGCAAGTCCTGGGGATTGTCGAGATCGCAGGCGGTCGGCGCCGGATTCGCGCCTGCGGCGGTCCGATCTTTGAGGTTGCGCGCGCCCGCTCGCACGGGGAAACCCGCTGCGGCGAGCGCGGCGGCCGTTGCGCCGCCGATGAAGCCGCCGGCGCCCGTGACCAGGATCGCCGGAGCGCTGGCCCCGGCGATCATGGGGCGGCGACCAGGGCGCTCTGTCGTTTGCCGGCGCGCAAGTGATCCGCCATCAGCTCGAAGGTCGGACGAGCGAGGATGAAAACCAGCCCGGCATAGACCGCGACCCCCAGGCCGATCAGCAGCGCGAGTTCGACAGCCTGCTCATTTGGGGCAGAAGCCGCTCGGCGTTCGCCACCACCAGGCCCATCGCCGCGGAGAGCGACCAGGCGGGAAGAAGCGCGGCCAGACGGCCGCGACGCGACCACGTCAGCCGTTTCGACGTCAAGCCGATGGCGATGAGGGCGCGCATCCCATCGCCCCCCACGCGCGCCAAGCCGACGCTGATCGGACCCGCCGCGCTGAACGCCACCAGCAGCAGCATCGTCACGGCGAAGCCCGCCAGCGTTGCAAACAGGGAGTATTCCGGCTCGGCGCTCGCCGAGAGCGCGGTATAGATGAGGCGCGGCGGCAGCGCGAGCGCGCAACCGATCGCCAGCCCGATCGAAATGCCGATCGCTTCGTCCCAGCCCGGCCCGGCGATCAACGGCAGCAACACGGGAGTCACGGCCGCCATGCCGACGAATATCGGCGCGACGGTGAGAGCCGATTGCGAGACGATCTGCCTGGCCATGTGATCGAGCTTGGCCGGATCGTTGCTTGCGCGCGCGAAGAAGGAGAACGAGAGATTATGTCCCGTCGCGGCGATCGCGCCGCGAATCGGTTCGATGACCCGCATCGCCATGTTGACGTAGCCGAGCACCGACGCGCCGTAGATGACTTCGACCACGTTGTTGAAGATGAGGTAGGTGAGGCCGTCGGTGAGCTGATCGAGGAACGACACGCCCGCAAATCGGCCAAATCCGCCGATCTGCGCGGGCGCCCAGCGCGGGGTGACGAGGAAGCCGAGCCGCCATTGCAGGATCAGCGCCGTTGCGGCGGCGATCAGCAGCCGGTTCGCCACCAGCGCCCATACGCCGCCGCCGAGAAAGGCGACGGCGAGCGAGAGGACGATGCCGATCGCATTGCCGAACAAGGACGCCCGCGCGACTTCGTTGAAGCGCCGATGACGTCGGGCGAGCGCGATCAAAATGGCGATCTGGCCGGTGAAGAAGATCGATAGCGTGGAAACCGGCAGCAAGGCGATGAGTTCCGGCTCGCCATAGGCGCGGGCGAGCGCCCAGCCGACGCCAACGGAGATGAGCAGGATGACGCAGGCGATCAGCCACGACGCGCCGAGCGCCGCTTGCAAATGGATCATCCGCAGGCTGCGCCGCTGCGCGAGCGGTTCCTCGAAAGGCATGCCGACGAAGACGGCGGCGACGGCGACGAAGGTCAGCGAAAGGGCGGATACGCCGAAATCGTGCGGCGTCAGAAGGCGCGACAGCGCCGCGGTGCACGCGGTCAGCATGGCGAGCCGGCCGATCGCGTCAAGCCCGGCCCAACCGATCCAACCGAGCAGTCGCGGCTCAGTGCGCGGCCTTGAAATCGTGATCAACTCGGGCGCCATCCTCGTTCAGCGCTGGCGAAGGTAGCGCGAGAGCGTGGCCGGACGGTTAATCGGCCGATGACGAAGACGTTCGCCTCTCGCATCGGCGGTCAGGCGTAACGCCGCAGCGGCAGCGGCCGCCGGGACGATTTCCGCGGCGCGCCGTCCGTCTCGGATGGTTCTTCGTCGCCGCTCTCGTCTTGCTCCCAGGCTTCCCAATCCGCATCCGCTTGGCTCCCGTCGGCGGAAAGGTCGCGGCGCAGGACGATCTGCAGCGCCAGTATGCTGATCGCCAGAACGGCGAAGATGACGAAGCCAAGGCCGCCCCAGGCCAAACGACCGAAAAGCGCCGAATGCGGCTCAGGCGCGCGGGCGAGCGAGGCGACGCGCAAGTCCGTCGGGTTGATCTTGCCGAACTGCTCGGCTTCTTGAGCGCGCGTTTCGAAGGTCTCGACAAGTTTGCGGTCGGCGTCGACCGTCTGCTCGAGCGCCCGCAGGGCGACCTGGCTTTGGCGCGCGCTCGTCGCCTCGATGGAGAGTTGGGCGACCTGCCGCGCGAGATTGTCGCGCTCGGCCACGGCGCGGTTGAGATTGCCCTGCACGGAGCCGCGGATCGACTTCAACTCGGCGTTCACCGCGCGGTCGGCTTCCGCGACCCGGCTGCGCGCTCTGATCAGATCGGGATGGCGCGCGCCGAGGCGCGCCTGGAGCGGCGCCAAATCGGCCTCGGCCTGGGCTCGCCGATCGAGCATGAGCACGAGGGCGCGCGAATTCGCCTCGTCATCCATGCCCGCAAGGCTGGTTGACGAAGAGGGCGTCGACTGAAGCTCGGTGAGGCGGGCGCGGGCGCGCTCGACATTGGCCTCGGCCGTGTTCAGAGCGCCATTCAGATCCGAAAGTCGCTGCTCGACGATCAGCTTGTCGCCGACCTCGATCAGGTTCTTGTCGTTTCGATAGACTTGCGCCTTGGCTTCCGCCCCCGCCAGATCGCGGCGAAGCGCGTCCAGCCGACCGTGGATTTCGGCGGCGACGCGGCTCGCCGTTTGCGCGCGTTCGGCGGCTTCTTGATCGATATAGGCGTTGACGACCGCATTGGCGAGCTGGGCTGAAAACTGCGTCGAACGCGTCGTCGCCGTGATGTCGACGAGAAAACTGCGCTCCGCCCGCTTGACGGACACCATACGCCGCAGGGCGTCGATGGCGCTCGCCGATTCGGCGCCTCCCGGCGGGTCCGGACAAAGACGCAGGAAGTCCGCTGGCGGCGCGTCCGCCCGCGGCGGCGCGTTCGTCGCGGCGTCGGCATCGCCCAGCGCGCACTGATTTGCGAGCGCGCGCGAAAGGACTCGCTCCGACAGCAAAACGCCCATTTGGCTTTCGACGAAATCGATCTGCGCGTTGGCGTCGAAACGTTCGGGCGTCAGATCGTTGGAAAAGATCTTGACGCCTTCCGGTTTGAACAGGATCTGCGCCGTGGCGACGTTGCTCACCGGCGTCATCATCTTCATCGCCGCCCCGACCAACACCCCGGCGATCGCAAAGGCGATGATCCAATAGCGCTGCTGGACAATCTGAAGCCTGAGAAGACGAAAAGCCGGCGCCCACGGGCTGGCGCCGGGCGACGGCTCACCAGGGCCCGCAGTCAACTTTTCCGAGGCCTCGCGCGTCACAACCCGTTCGCCGTTACACGATTGAGAATTGTACGAATGTCGGAATCCAGCGATCCCAACCGTTTGTGCGACTACACCACGGGACTATGAATAAAACCCGTTTCAATTGCTCCATAAGACGATGAAATGGTTAGGCGTCGATGAACGCGCGCACGGGAGAAAACGCGCGCGAAGTCAGCGCAGCTCCGGAAAGGCCGCCGGGGCGTCTGGCTCAGAAGGCGTTTTGGTATGCTTTGCGGGAAAAGAGGGTCAGCAGCAGGATCCACAGGTCGAGGAGAAGCGACCAGTGGTCGACGTAATAGAGGTCGTGCTGGACCCGGCGGCCGATCTTTTCGGGCGTGTCGGTTGGTCCACGCAATCCGTTAACCTGCGCCCAGCCGGTGATTCCCGGTTTGACATTGTGCCGACGTGAGTAAAGGGCGACCGCGCGCTCAAAGCTGCGGTCGTGGACGATGGCGTGCGGACGCGGACCGACCAACGACATTTCGCCGCGCAGCACGTTGAGAAGTTGGGGGAGCTCGTCGAGGTTGTATTTGCGGATGAAACGGCCGGTTCGCGTGACGCGCATGTCGCCGCTTTTCGCCTGCTTGACGGCCCGACCGTTCTCGGCGGACGTCATGGAACGGAATTTCGCGATCCGGAACGGCCGCTTGTTGAAGCCGTGCCGGGTCTGGAAGAAGAAGACCGGGCCCGGCGTGTCGAGTTTGATCGCGAGGGCGACAGCCGCGAAGACCGGCGACAGCAACAGCAGCGCGAGCGCGGATACGGCGATATCGAAGCCGCGCTTGACGATCGTGTCGGCCGAACTCATGGCGGTCCCGGGGAGACGCAAAGCCGCCGCGGAGGACAATCCGCTCGCCATCGCGCCGGCGAAGCGATTGAGATCGTCGCCGGGCAGAACATGGATGCTGATCGCAGCGGGAACGCTCAAGAAGGCCGCAATGCAACGGTCAATGAGAGCCGCCTGGCCCAAGGGGGCGACGATCAGGATTTCATCGGGCCGCAACCGCCGCGCCAGGCGCACCGCCTGATTGAGGTCGGCCTGGCGTGAAGCCTCGTCGGGGCCGAGCGCGCAGCTCGCGATCGCGTCCTTGCCGGAGTTGTTAAGGAAATTCTGACGGCGAAAATTTTGCAGGTCTTGCGCCGCGCCGACGAGCATGACGCGCGCCGCGAGAACCCCGCCGCCCTGCGCGCTGTTACGCACGAGAAGGACGAGAATTGCGCGTCCCACATAGAGAGCGGCAAGCCCGACGAAGTAGAAAGAGACGAAGGCGACGCGCGACGTTTCATCGCTTGCCCGGCCGATGAAGCCGAGGAAGATCGAGAAGAGAAACGCCATATTCCAGAAGACCACCACGCGCCGCGCGTGTCCGGACATCTCGAGAAAGGCCGAGATCGAATAGCCGCGACGCACGACATTGAGCGCGACAAAGAGAAGGGCGACGAAAAAGCAGAGTTGGATGTTGCTTTGTGCGAGGCCGTTCCAGCCGTAGACCAGCTTGTTGTAAGTCGTCTCGACGCCGATCGCCGACCACAAGATCAGCGCCAAATCCAAAAGAGCGGCCATGATCGAAAACATCGCGCGCGTCAGGCGGGCGCGCTCGGGCCGCGCGCATAAGTCGATTCCAACGTTTCCGCTCGATCGGGATCTTGAGTTGTCTTGGGCTTCCCGAATTGAGGCTAATTTGGCGGGGCCGTCTGACCCGGGCAAAGTCAGAATATCATTTGCCTCTTCTTGTATAAACGTCATTTTCGGCCGGGCCCCAACGCAACGCGACAGAAGGAATGCTTCTTGACTGACGTTGGGGAATTTAAGAGGCCGGCCTGAAATCTGCCTTAAGCAATACGATGAATCGCCGGTTTACCCTCGATATTCCACACAGGATAAACAATGACTTGCCGAAGAGCCTAAACTTGGATTGAAGACTCGCCGAGCTAATGCAAGGTTCGGTTTACCGAGGGTCTGCTCGGTCTCGGCGACGCGAGCGCCGCAAACGGGCGAGCGCCGCGGCCGGCGCGTGGAAACGCCCGAGGATCGATAAGGTCCGGAGAAAATTCGCCGCGGCGCTCAAAAAGCCGCGCGATCAGAAGCCCTGCACGGACACGCTCGACGCGCCGATGAGTTTGACCGTGCCCGCGACCCCGCGCACGACGCCGAGGAACTTCGCAAGCTCGGTCGCCGGCGAATTGGCGACGTAGACGACATCGCGCGAGTGGACGGTGATCAGCTTGGCCAGAAAGAAGCCCTGCGCGTTGAGGAAGCTCAAGCTGTAAATGACCGGCACGCTGGCGTTGCCGGAGAGCAGCGGGGACGTCGGCCGCAACTTGCGCACGATCTCGGGGCTTTCGAAGCGGAAGAGAAAAACGCCGCCGGTGTCGGCGATCGCGTCGTTCAGCCCGCCCGCCGCGCCGAGCGCTTCGGCGAGCGTGAATTCCATGCGATCGATCGGGTGCTCGCCCGAATGCGTCACCGCGCCAAGGGCGGTGAAGGTCTGCGGCTCTTTGTAGACATAGATGAGGTCGGCGGGGCGGACGAAGATGTTTTCCGCCGGCCGCTCGACGACGGAGGCGAGCATCACTGCGGACGTGCGTTGGCCGCGCGTCACCCGGATGAAGGTTTCCTGGGGTCCGGCGCGTACGCCGCCGGCCTGGGCGATCACTTCGAGCAGCCGATCCCCCTTCGGGCTCAAGGGCACGCGACCGGCCCCGGTGACGTCGCCAACGACCGTCGCCGAATCGCCGACCGATTTGACGACCGTCACCAGAACCTGAGGATCGATCGCCTTGCCCGACAAGTCGCTGCTTGATCAGGTTTGCGAGTTGTTCCGGCGTGACGCCTGCGGCGTAGATCTCGCCGCCGAAGGGGATCGTGATGTTGCCGTCGGACCCGACGATCTGGCCCGGCAGCGTCGAAACCGGCGCGCCTGTCGTGTTGACGCTCGCGCCGAAAAGGCCGCCGGTCGAGGCTTCCCAGACCGAGATCGCCAGTTCGTCGCCGGGGTGCACGACCTGTCGCTCCGCCGGCGGGGTGTTGCCGAAAGTCGCTTCCAGTCCGCGATTGGGCGATTCGCGCAAGATTTGAGCGGTCTTCGCGTCGACGTCGAAGATCTCGAATCCGGCTCGTATCCGCCTTGCCTGCGTCGTTGGAAATCGCCAGCGCGGTCGGGCCGGCGTTTGGCAACTGGGAACATCCGGTGACCGCCGAGGCCAAAAGGGACGCCACAAATCCACGTCTTCCGATGTGCACCGAATCTGCCCTTTTGTTCAATCTCGATTATAGGTTGCGGCAATCGACCGGGGAACCTCGCGCCGAGAAGATCGCCTCCTCGGCCTCGCTTTGGCCTCGCTCTGTAGCATTAGCGCAACACTGCTCCCAGGGGCGCCCCAAGGTGGCCAATTTCTTTCGAAATTCACGAAATTTCGACGGCTTCAATTAACAGAATGAATACTCCCGCGCTCGCTTGATCCGCCGCGGCCTTGGGCGTTGCGCCGCCGGCCGGTCGGCGCGGACCGCGCCTGGGGTCGGGCGCATTTCCGGGATCGTCGCGCTATCCGACCTCGCGGGCGAGATCGGCCAAGACCGGGTCGACAATGGCGAAATGGCCGCTCCAGCGGGGGGGCGCCGCGATTTGGCGCAGCGCCGCGATTTGACGGTCTCGACGCGCAGAATTGGCCTCCGCGTAAGCCTCGATCGCGGCGCGCCACCCGATTCCGTCCAAGGGATCGATCATTTCGGCCGCCCCGCCGGCGATTTCGCGGAAGGCCGGAATGTCCGAGGCGATCGCCGGCGCGCCGAGCGCGGCCGCCTCCAGCAGCGGAAGACCGTAGCCCTCGACAAATGACGGAAACAGCAGGGCGCGCGCCCCCTTGATGAGGCGGCTGAGATAATCGTCGCCGAGATTGGAGAGTTCGAACACATGGTCTGCGATCGGACGACAGCGTTCGATCATGTCGTGGACCTGCTCGCTCTCCCATCCCCGTCGTCCGACAAGGGCGAGAAGCGGCGTCGATTCGCCCATGCGCTCCGCCATCGCTCGCCAAATATTGAGCAGGAGCAAGTGGTTCTTCCGAGCCTCGATCGTGCCCACGCATACGAAATAGGGTCGCTGAGCCGCCAACGGCTCGCAGGGCCGATAAAAACTGTCCTCGATGCCGAGCGGAGCGACGGTCGTCGGCGGCGCGCTCAGACCGATCGACCCGGCCCAACGATCCAATTCGGCGCCGGTCGTTCTCGAGTTGACGATCAGCCGCGTTGCGCAATTCAAGGCGGTCCTTATGCGTTCCTGATGGAGCTTGTCGTGCCCGGGCCGGGCGTATTCGGCATGGGTGATCGGAATGAGATCATGGACGAAGATCACCGGCTTCAAGCCGTTGCGTTCGATCAAGCGCCCGAGAATCCGGGGTCGCTCGAGGCCGGAATGGGCGACATTGACGTAGACGCGCGCTTTCGCGCGCTTGGCGGGAAAGCCTCGCCCCCTGGCGCAACGCGGCGGTCGCCGCGCTGGCCAGGAAACGGTATCCGGAAAACGGCGCGCCGGAGGCGGGCGGTTCGTTCGCGGCCGAGGTCATTGCCGGATGGCGAAGCTCCGATCGCGGCCTCGAAGCGTAACAGCGCCTGGTCGGAGCGCCGTCGTCCGGCATCCGTCCATAGCGCATCGACGTCGCTGAGAAAGCGAAGCGTCGCCGGCCGTGCGATCACGGCGAAATGAGAGCGAAACCGGACGCACGCCTCCGCGTCGCCCTCGACGATGTAGCGACGGGCGTAGGCGAGTTCGACCCGGTCGACGCCGCTTAGCGCCGTCGACAGCATGCGGCGCATCAGGCGGGTGATGTCGATCAACATGAATGGGAATCCCCGACCGAGACTGCTTGGGGGCCTATGCTTTTCCCCGCCAGTCGCCTGCGAGCGCTCCCCGGCGCGTCGCGGCCGAGCGCTACTGCAACGAAGTCGGGAGGACTTGTCGGCCTCAGGCGGTCCGAGGAACCGATTGCGCCTGCGCGCGCTCCGAATCGACGAAGGCCGGCCTGCCGCCCCGGGAGAGGACGCGGATCGCCTTCGCCATCAAGGTCGGCCATGAGCGGCGGATATAGAAATCCCCATTGACTTGCGTCGAATTGACGACGTACCGGCGGAAGCGGTCCTCGACCGCGGCGTCGACCGGCGCCGGATTGCCCCAGAACTCCTCCAGCGCGCGAACGCCGTCACGGCCGTCGACCGCAAGCCCGGGCCGCGCATAAAAGGCGTTGCCAAGCGTCAGAACCGGCCGCTTCACTTCGAGCGCCGCGAGCCCCATCGTGGAGTTGATGGTGACGACGCCGCGGGCGTTGGCCAGCAGCGAGTTTGGACGCCCGTTGCGCAAGAAGACCACCCGGTTCGAGACGCCGTGTCGGCTCGCGGCGTCGGCGATATGGCCGACATAGGAGCAATAGCCGACGTCGAGCGGATGCTGCTTGACGAGCAGCAGGCAGTCCGATGGGGCGGCGCGGGCAAACGTCTCGACCCCGACATCGACCAGCTTCTGTCCTGTCCAGCCCCTTCCGTGGGTGTGGATTTGACTGTCGTCCGCCTTTTGCAGCGCGAGCAGAAAGTAATTACCCGAATTCTCCCGGGCGAATGTCTCGGCGAAGCGATTCTCGAAATCGCGCTTTCGCGCTTTCTGCGCGAAGGCTTTGATCCAAACCTTGGTTTCCCGGAAAATGTTGGTGTCGCGATGATGCACGGTGCGGGCGAAGAACGGCAATCCCAGCCACAGCATGATATAGTAATAAACAGCGCGCGCCGCCATCGGAACGAAATTTCGTCCCCAAGACAAAGGCGGCGTCGGCTGCGGCGTTTCGGGAATGTCGACGTGACGCCGGAAGAGGGTCGAAAGCGCATTGGCTCCGCCGACCTCCAAAGTCACATAGTCGGGACGAATATAGCCCTCCTCGAACGAATAGAAGGGGATGTTCGCTCTGGCGCAGACGGCGCGGGCGACGCGATGCACCGGGCGTTGATCGCCGAAGACCACGACCGCGCGCGGCCGCCGTTTTCGAAAAAGCGCGTGATACCAGGCGGAAAGACTCTCCATGTCGCCGCGGTAGGAGACCCGGTCGCGGCAGCGGTCGCAAACGCGATCGCCGAAATTGAAATCGACTTTGAGCGCGGGGAAACCCATCGCCTCGATTTCTCGCGCCAACGCGCCAAAGAATCCGCTGACCGGCCCTTGCATCAGGATAATTGGGCCGTCCGGGGACGACAATGACATCGAATCCAATCCCCTAATCCGCGTCACTCGCGCGGATTCGTCTTACGGGTCGAAAACCAGCGGCTTCCTCAGCCCCTTACGCGAACCCTACGCCCTCGCCGCTGACGCCATGCTGACGGCGATGATGCCGACCGCAATCCTCCCGCGGCTGCGCGAACCCGACTCATCCCGCCCCGAACATCGCTTGGCGCACGCGCTCCCCCGCGAAGCGATCTCAAAGGCTACCACGGCCAACTATGGGAATTTCCGCTTCCGTTGCAAGTCTTTTGATTCCGCGGCGCACAAGCCTGTCGGTCGCGGGCGGGCCGAATCGACCGGGCCGGCCGACCGGGTCCCGTCGGGATATCGCACCCAAAACTGTTACATTTTTTCGACGCCGCCAGAAAAGCAGGCGCCAGCCGCCTCCGCGACCGCCGAGACGCTCATTCCGCCGCAAGGACGGCGTTCGGGTTGTTGGGATGGGTTGTCCAGTTCGCCGGCCGACGGCGCATAGTCGAGACCGGTGCGCGGATCGACGCCCGACGTCTTGTGGACGAGCGTGATGCAATCCTCGACCGGGCAGACCAGCACGCAGAGATTGCAGCCGACGCATTCGGCTTCGTTGACGACGAACTGGCGCTTGCCGTTGACCGTCGCGAAGATCGCCTGATGGGACGTGTCTTCGCAGACGATGTGGCAGCGCCCGCATTTGATGCATTTGCTCTGGTCGATCTCGGCCTTGGCGACATAATTGAGATTGAGATACTGCCAGTCGGTGACGCTGGAGACCGCGCGGCCGCGAAAATCGTCGAGCGTCGCGTAGCCCTTGGCGGTCATATAGGTCTCGAGGCCCGAGATCATTTCCTGGACGATTTTGAACCCGTAAGTCATCGCGGCCGTGCAGACTTGCACCGTTCCCGCGCCGAGCGCGAGGAATTCGGCCGCGTCGCGCCAGGTCGTCACGCCGCCGATCCCCGAGATCGGCAGGCCGGCCGTCTCGGGATCCCTGGCGATCTCCGCCACCATGGCGAGCGCCATCGGCTTGACGCCGGGGCCGCACATGCCCCCGTGCGTGCCTTTGCCGTCGATGGCCGGCTTGATCGTCAGCGCGTCGAGGTCGACGCCCATGATGGCGTTGACGGTGTTGATGAGCGACACCGCGTCGGCGCCGCCCGCCTTGGCGGCGCGCGCCGGCCGGCGGATGTCGGTGATGTTGGGCGTCAGCTTGACGATGACCGGCATGCGCGTGTGCGCTTTGCACCAGCGCGCGACCATCTCGATATATTCCGGCACCTGGCCGACCGCCGATCCCATGCCCCGTTCGCTCATGCCGTGCGGGCAGCCGAAATTGAGTTCGACGGCGTCGCATTCGGTCTCTTCGACGCGCGCGAGAATTTTTGCCAGGACGGCTCGTCGCAAGGCACCATCAACGATACGATCATCGCGCGATCGGGCCAGGCGCCTTTTCACTTCCTTGATTTCGCGCAGGTTGATCTCGAGATCGCGGTCGGTGATGAGCTCGATGTTGTTCATCGCCAGCACGCGGCGATCGGGGCCGTGGATCGCGCCGTAGCGCGCGCCCGAGACATTGACGACCGGCGGCCCGGCTTCGCCCAGCGTCTTCCAGACGACGCCGCCCCAGCCGGCGCGGAACGCGCGCTCGACATTGACCTTGCGGTCGGTCGGCGGCGCGGAGGCGAGCCAGAACGGGTTGGGCGATTTGACGCCGAGGAAATTCGTGCGGAGATCGACCATCGCTTCCTCCTTTGCCGCTCAGCGGCCCGCCTTCAGCGCCGCGGCGATCGATCTCGCCGCCTGCTTGCCGTCCTCGACCGCGCTGACCGTCAGATCCTGGCCGCCGTGGACGCAGTCGCCGCCGGCCCAGACTCCGGAACGCTCGTGCGCCGCTCGGCATCGACGACGATGCGCCGGTCGCGCCACTCGAAGGTCGGCGCCCTCGCAAGGCTCCGGCGTCGCGAGCTGGCCGACGGCGGCGAAAGCGACGTCGGCCTCGATGCGAAAGGCTCGCCGGTCGAGGCGAGCGCGCCGTTGTCGTCGCGCGTGCGCTCGAACACGATCGCGCTTAAGCGTGCCGGCGTGGCTCTCGATCGAAACCGGGCGCGCCCAGGAGCGGATCAGCACGCCGCTGGTCTGCGCCAGTTCCTGTTCGTAGCGGCTCGCCTTCATCTGTTCGGGGCCGCGGCGATAGACGATCGTCACCATCTCCGCGCCGAGCCGCTTCGATTGCACCGCGATGTCGATCGCGGTCATGCCGCCGCCGATCACCACCACGCGGCGGCCGACCGGCAAGCTCGGCGAGATCCTTGGCTTGCCGAAGCTCGGCGATATAGTCGACCGCGTCGATCACATTGTCGGTCGGTCTTCGCCCGGCAGGCCGAGCTTGTTGACGCCGCCAAGGCCCATGCCGAGGAAGACGGCGTCGAAATCGCGGCGCAAATCCGCGAGCTTCACGTCGCGGCCGAGCGCGACGCCGTAACCGAACCGTGATTCCGCCGATCGAGAGAATGAAGGCCGCCTCGCGCGCCGCGAAATCGTCGGTCGCCTTATAGGCGGCGATGCCATATTCGTTGAGGCCGCCCGGGTTTCGGCGCGCCTCGAAAATCGTCGACTCGATTCCCTCGACCGCCAGCGCATGCGCGCAAGCAAGGCCCGCCGGACCGGCGCCGACGATGGCGACTTTCTTCCCGTCGGCGCGCCGCGT